>NZ_CP018572.1:0-1147500 GCF_001908835.1 Marivivens sp. JLT3646
GACTATGATCCCGCTCCGATGCCGCAAATGCGCGCCGCGCCGATCCCGACCCCAGAGCCGCGTCGACTTGTTCAAAATTCGTTGAAACGCTCGGTCGTCCCATCCAAGCAGGCCCGCGCGGAAGCACAACCTAGTTTGTCGTTCGAAGACAAAGGTATGGACTACGAAACTCCGCCGCTGAACCTGTTGATGGACCCAGCGGATGTTGAGCGCCATGTTTTGTCTAACGAAGCGCTCGAAGAAAATGCACGGATGCTAGAGGCGGTTTTGGACGACTATGGCATCAAAGGTGAGATCGTATCTGTTCGCCCGGGCCCTGTTGTCACGATGTACGAACTTGAACCTGCACCGGGCCTGAAGGCTAGCCGAGTTATTGGTCTGTCTGACGATATCGCGCGTTCGATGTCTGCATTGTCTGCACGTGTATCGACTGTTCCCGGTCGTTCGGTCATCGGTATCGAACTGCCGAACGATAAACGCGAGATGGTGAGCTTCCGCGAAATCCTCTCGAGCCGCGACTATGGCGACGGTAATCATCGTCTGCCGTTGGCGCTGGGTAAAGATATCGGCGGTGAGCCGATTGTGGCCAACCTTGCAAAGATGCCTCACTTGCTCATCGCGGGTACGACAGGTTCGGGTAAGTCCGTCGCGATCAACACGATGATCCTGTCGCTTCTTTACAAGCTGACGCCTGATGAATGTCGACTGATCATGATCGACCCGAAGATGCTCGAACTGTCGGTGTATGACGGCATTCCGCACCTTCTGTCGCCTGTTGTGACGGACCCGAAAAAGGCGGTTGTTGCCTTGAAATGGGTCGTTGGTGAGATGGAAGAACGCTATCGCAAGATGTCCAAGATGGGCGTTCGCAACATTGAAGGTTACAACGGTCGTGTTCGTGATGCGCAGGCGCGCAACGAGATGTTCGAACGCACTGTTCAAACTGGATTTGATGAAGAGACGGGCGATCCGATCTTTGAAACCGAAGAATTCGCACCAGAGGCGATGCCCTATATCGTCGTTATCGTCGATGAGATGGCAGACCTTATGATGGTTGCGGGCAAGGAAATCGAAGCCTGTATTCAGCGACTTGCGCAGATGGCACGTGCTTCGGGTATTCACCTGATCATGGCAACGCAGCGTCCGTCCGTGGACGTGATCACCGGCACGATCAAAGCGAACTTCCCGACACGGATTTCGTTCCAAGTGACCTCGAAAATCGACAGCCGTACCATTTTGGGTGAACAGGGTGCGGAACAGCTGCTCGGTATGGGTGACATGCTCTATATGGCTGGCGGTGGTCGCATCACGCGTATTCACGGTCCGTTCGTCAGCGACGAAGAAGTCGAAGAAATCGTGACCTATCTGAAGTCCTACGGTCCGCCGACCTACGTCGGTGGGGTAGTTGAAGGACCAGATGAGGACAAAGAGGCTAACATCGATGCAGTCCTTGGCCTAGGTGGCAACACCAATGGGGAAGACGCCCTATACGACCAAGCGGTTGCGATCGTGATCAAGGACCGTAAATGTTCCACCTCCTACATCCAGCGGAAACTGGGCATCGGCTACAACAAAGCTGCGCGTCTGGTTGAGCAGATGGAGGACGAAGGTGTGGTTTCGTCTGCGAACCACGTCGGAAAGCGCGAAATATTGGTGCCTGAACAGCACTAAGAGCGAGAGGCGCGGAGGATGAGGACCCTCCGCGCTTTTTATCTTTTTACCGATTAACACTGGCTTGTTATCGCTTATCCGTTGGAAAACAGGTCGATTGTCCCCATGTTTTGGGGCAAGAATGCCTCGTTTTATAAAGGTAAGTTGATGAATAAACTTCGCCGTACATTATTGGCCGCTCCGCTTTTGTTGGCTGCACTTGGTGGCCATGCACTGCGAGCAGAGCCTCTGTCGCTGGATCAGATCTCTGAATTTTGGAATGGTCTTCAGACGGCTGAAGGAACGTTCACGCAGATCGCGTCAGATGGAACGATGTCCTCTGGAACACTTTATATTAAGCGTCCTGGTCGTATCCGGTTTGAATATGACCCGCCTGAAGAGGCGATGGTGATCGCAGGGGGTGGGTCGCTTGCTATTTTTGATCCTCGATCCAACACTGGCCCTGATCGCTATCCTCTAAGCGAAACTCCACTGAGCATTATTCTAAGGCGTGAGGTCGATCTGTCTGATGAAAAGATGTTGGTTGATCACCGTTCGGATGGTGTGACGACGCAGATCACACTCCAAGATCCTGATCACCCTGAATATGGTAACATCAAATTGGTGTTCACTGATCCGCCGATGCTCAACCAATGGATTATAACGGATAATGCAGGTGGTCAGACGACGATGGTGCTGAATACGCTTCGGATTGGTGGTCGGGTGCCAGAACGGTTGTTCAACATCATCGCGGAAGAGCGCGATTGGCAGAAATAAGAAAGGCGGCCTAGGCCGCCTTTTCCATTAGAACCGTGCTGCGCGACAGCGTGATAATTGCTGCTGATACATCGTTGAACGATCCGCAACTTCGCCTGCGATCCGCACAAGCCACGATTTCGCGCGATAAGTGCCGCGCAGGTATCCCGTCCGTCCCTCGTGATAGGCGAGGTATTGATTGCGGGTGTCGTTGAGCGGGATGCCCGTGTCCTCGGTCGTTTGGGTCATATACCACCCCATGAAATCGGTGGCATCGCGGATGTCGTCGCGACGGGCACCCATACCGCCTTCGGCCCGCTGGTATTCGCGCCATGTTCCGTCCAAGGCTTGGCTATAGCCGAACGCAGACGACTGACGACCCATCGGAATGACGCCCAACGCATATTGATGCGGCGTGCGGTTGTTCGAGATGAATTTGCTTTCCTGATAGATCATCGCCATCAGAACATGGGGTTCGACGCCCCAATTGCGCTTTGCAGCGCGGAAAGCACTAACGTATTGCGGGCGCTCTGTCAGAATTGCGCAGGCGTTATCGAGGTTCCGCGGAGCGGTCCCTTCGCGCTCGCCACAACTGCCAAGCACCAGCACAACCAACAATGCGCGAAAGATTCTGCTCATCTGCCTCTCGCTCTCTATTTTTATCAAAGTTTAGCCGATTTCGGCGGTCAATGAAACGTGAATCCCTGTTTGCGTCATAAAGTTTACTGGGCGCAGATTGATTTGGTTTACAGACTGTTTCCAACGTTTCGTCTCACTGGCGTAGACATTCGGGGTGAGGCACGGATAGTAGTTAACGGGGGTACTGCTATGCTTAAAACGCGCGCGCGCTATCAATTGGGTCAAGTTGTTCGACATCGGAAGCATCCCTTCCGCGGTGTTGTCTTTGACGTGGATCCAGAGTTTTCGAATACCAACGACTGGTATGAAGCGATCCCCGAAGACAGCCGGCCGCGTAAAGATCAGCCGTTCTATCACCTTTTGGCTGAGAACGACGAAAGCTACTACGTCGCCTATGTGTCCGAGCAGAACCTCGTTGCCGATTACTCAGGCGAACCCGTTCGTCATCCTGACCTAGAAGAATTTTTCGGGGGATTTCAGGACGGCCAATACGAAATGTACGTCCAATATAACTGAGTAGCTGAACCTCGACGCCACACAACTGGGTGGGGGCATTAGTGCATAGCGCCGAGGGAAGCATATTGCAGCTACGATTGTATTATCTCTCCTTATGCGGGCAATCGCATGTTCGAATAAGGGCAGTCTGGTGGCGCGATCGGATATACGGCAGAGCAGTTGCGCTATGCTTGTAGACTGTTTCGACCTTAAAGGTGGCTCTGCACTGGTTTTTGCGGCTTAGTCGGACTATCCCAAGGTTTGGATAAACTTGAGAGAAAGGCATTCAAACCATGCGAGTGACCTATTCCGAATTGGCAAAAACCATCGAAGCGCTGACCGCGGGCGAAACCGACGAGGTCGCGCTGATGGCAACCGTCGCGTGTGAAGTGCATCACGCCGATGATCGGTTCGATTGGACCGGCTTTTACCGCGTGGTTGAGCCCGAGGTTCTAAAGATCGGGCCGTATCAGGGTGGTCATGGGTGTCTGGTGATCCCGTTTGCGCGCGGGGTTTGTGGCGCGGCTGCGCGAACCCAAGAGATCCAGCTGGTGCCTGATGTCGAAGCGTTCGAGGGTCACATCGCCTGTTCGTCCTCAACGCGGTCTGAAATCGTTCTGCCTGTGTTTAATGGTTCGGGCGATCTAATCGGCGTGTTCGACATTGATAGCAATCAGCCCGACGCATTTACCGAAGAAGATGCCGCGGAGTTGAGCGCCATTCTAGCGGCTGTGTTCAGGCGTTCGCTGACATGAGCGAAGAATATAACCCACCTCAAGACCCGCTTGTGGTTCTTCATCAAGATCACGAAATTCTGGTCGTCGATAAACCTTCGGGCCTATTGTCCGTGCCAGGGAAGGGTGAACACCTTGCAGATTGTTTGATCGCTCGGGTTCAGGCGGCTTTTCCTTCCGCGCTCTTGGTGCATCGTTTGGATAGGGATACGTCGGGCGTGATGATCTTTGGCCTGACGCCACATGCGCAGCGACATTTGGGTAAGCAGTTCGAGGATAGGCGCACGAAAAAGACTTATGTGGCAAGGGTTTGGGGTGAAGTCGCCGCAAAGACTGGTACGATTGATTTGCCGCTGATCGTAGATTGGCCGAACCGTCCCTTGCAGATGGTCGATCATGAAAACGGGCGTTCGGCGGTCACGGATTATAGGGTGATGCGTGTTGGCAAAGGGGAGTCTCGCGTGAGGCTCTACCCAAAAACGGGGCGGTCCCATCAGTTGCGCGTGCATATGAAAGAGATCGGGCATCCGATTTTGGGCGACCCGTTTTATTCGACGGGTCCAGCGCGCGATTTCCCGCGTTTGATGCTGCATTCAGAGACGCTGCAATTCCTCCATCCCGATGGCGGGCAGGGGATGCGCGTCACGGCTAAAGCGCCGTTCTAGTTGTGAAAAAGGAGGGGCCAACCCCTCCTTTAATTATTTGATCGGGTTGGACCTTATTCGTCCCAGCCAGCGATGGTTTTGGATTCGAGGAATTCTTCGATCCCCCAAACGCCACCTTCACGGGCGCGGCCAGAGGCCTTAACGCCACCGAACGGTGCGCCTGCTGCACGGCTACGACCATTCATTTCCACCATGCCGGAACGCAGGACGCGCGACAGGCGGCGACGGCGTTCGGTGCTGGTGGACTGAACGTAGTTCGTCAGACCGTAGGGCGTGTCATTGGCGATCGCGATGGCTTCTTCTTCAGTGTCGAAGGGGATGATCGACAGCACTGGGCCAAAGATTTCCTCTTTTTCGATGGTCATGCCAGGTTTCACATCGGCAAACACGGTCGGACGCACGTAGAAACCTTTGTTCATCCCTTCAGGCAGACCGAGCCCACCTGCAACCAAGCGCGCACCTTCGTCGATGCCCTTCTGGATATAGCCTTGGATTTGGTCCCACTGGCGTTTGTTCACAACAGGGCCGATATGGCGACCGCTCTGGTCTGCTGGGGCGACCTTGGTTTTTTCCGCGGTTTCCTTTGCGATTTCAATGGCCTGATCGTAAATACTGCGCTCGACCAACATGCGGGTCGGGGCGTTGCAGGATTGGCCAGAGTTATTAAAGCAGTGACGAACGCCACGCACGACGGCCTTTTCATCGGCGTCCGCAAAGATCAAGTTCGCGCCTTTGCCACCCAGTTCGAGTGTCACGCGCTTCATCGTTTCGGCGGCAGTCTTGGAGATCGCACGGCCTGCGCGGGTTGAACCAGTGAAGCTGATCATTTCCACGTCTTCATGCGCAGACAGCTGGGTGCCGACACCCATGCCATCCCCATTTACGAGGTTGAACACACCTGCAGGGATGCCAGCATCGTGGATGAATTCAGCAAAGAGCATCGACGACAGCGGCGACTCTTCGGACGGTTTCAGGACGATGGTGCAGCCTGCGAGCAGCGCGGGGATGACCTTGAGCGTGACCTGATTCATCGGCCAGTTCCAAGGTGTGATCAGACCCACGACGCCAATCGGTTCCAGCGCGATTTGGGTATCGGTGACGCTATCACGGAGCGGACGAATCCATTCGACCTCGTCAAATGCCTTGAGGAAGTTACCGAGGTGCCACGGAATACATTCCGCCTGATCGTCGCGGGACATGTCGATGGGGGCACCCATTTCCATGCTGATCGCTTGGGCCATTTCCTCTTTGCGGAGGTGATACTGGTCAAGGATCTTAGCGACGAGCGCCTTGCGTTCTGCCGGTGGTGTTGCGGCCCATGCTGGGAACGCTGCTTTTGCCGCAGCGACGGCCTTGTCCGTGTCGGCCTGACCGCCAAGCGAGATCACAGCGCACGGTTCCTCGTTCGAGGGATTGATTACCGCACAGTCATTTGGCGTATCGGGGGCAACCCATTCACCATTAATATAAAATTCGCGTTTCTCGATCATCTCACCCTCTCTCCGATAATTTGATCATATCTAATGCGGACCCTATCAACGTGCGACAAAAGCGCAAGGGTGGGTAGCGATAACGTTACAGACTCCATATATATCGCACTAATGACATCCATAGGAGGTAATTATGGGTCTTCGTATTAACGACATTATCCCGAATCTGACCGTTGAAACTGATCAGGGTACGTTTGCCCTGCACGATTGGATTGGCGATCAGTGGGCCATTCTTTTCTCACACCCCAAAGATTTCACCCCTGTTTGTACCACCGAATTCGGTGCTGTTGCGCAGCTTGCTGACGAATGGGAAAAACGCGGCACTAAAGTTATGGGTATTTCCGTTGATGGTGTTGAAGAGCACAAAAAATGGAAGGTCGATATTGAGGCGTTTGCTGGCGCAAAAGCGGGCTTCCCTATCATCGCTGATACTGATCTCGCTGTAGCGAAAGCCTTCGACATGCTGCCTGCCGAGGCCTACCTGACCGATGGCCGTACACCTGCTGACACCGCGACTGTCCGTTCGGTCTTCATCGTGTCCCCAGACAAGAAACTCCAGCTTACCATGACGTATCCGATGTCGGTTGGTCGTAACTTTGCCGAAGTTCTCCGCGCACTCGACGGTCTGCAAGCCACTTTTGGTAACCCGATTGCGACCCCCGCGAACTGGACCGTTGGTCAGGACGTCATCGTTGCACTGTCGTTGAACGACGATCAGGCTCGCGAAAAATTCGGCGAAATCGACGTGAAGTTGCCGTATCTGCGGACTGCAAAACACAAAGCTTAATCCGCTCTGGATAGTGTCAAAGCCCCGCCTGTGTTGCGGGGCTTTTTCTTTTCGTAGACAGACACATCAGGTTACGATAGCGGAGCGTCACGAACCTATGAGTCTGCATATGGCTACCAAACCCCCTATCATTATTGGATGGCGTGAAACCGTTGCCCTGCCTGAACTGGGCATCCAAGAAGCCATTGCCAAGATTGATACAGGTGCGCGGACCTCTGCGATTCACGCGACACGGATCAAAGTGTTTGAAAAAGACGGGCAGGATTGGGTGCGGTTCCACGTGCCGCATGCTGGTTTAGAAAGCGCAGTCACCTGCGAAGCCCGTCTGGTTGATCGTCGCGAGATTAAGAATACCTCTGGTATTCCCCAAGAGCGTTTGGTGATCGAAACCCAATTGGTACTGGGGCCACATACTTGGAAAGTGGAGGTGTCATTGGCGAACCGCGCCAATATGAACCTGCCTCTCATCCTCGGGCGAACTGCGATTCGCCGTCGAAATATTCTTGTTCATCCCGGCCGGTCGCATCTGGCGGATGGCACCCGAAAGGACCACAAATGAAAATCGCGATGCTGGCGCAAAACGCCGATCTGTACTCCCATCAGCGTATGAAAGAAGCCGCTGAAGCGCGGGGTCATGATTTTGATATCATTAAGACTTTGCGTTGCTACATGAACATCGCGAGCCGTCGCCCCGAGGTCTATTACAACGGTGAAAAACTGCCGCATTATGATGCTGTGATCCCTCGCATCGGGGCCAGTGTTACCTTTTACGGCCTCGCCGTCTTGCGTCAGTTCGAGATGATGGGTGTTTATCCGTTGAACGAATCCGTCGCGATTGGTCGGAGCCGTGACAAGCTGCGGTCGATGCAGTTGATGGCGCGTGATGGCATTGGTTTGCCTGTCACAACCTTCGCGCATGACCCGAAGATTACCGACGAGGTGATTAAGCTCGCAGGTGGTGCGCCTGTTGTTGTGAAGCTGCTTGAGGGCACGCAAGGGATCGGTGTGGTTCTTGCCGATACTGACCGTTCGGCAAAGTCCGTGATCGAAGCGTTCCGCGGTGCTGATGTGAACATCATGGTGCAAGAATTCATCAAGGAAGCGGGGGGCACCGACATCCGTGCCTTTGTGATCGGTGGCCGCGTTGTTGCCGCGATGAAACGCACGGGCGCCGAAGGTGAATTCCGTTCTAACCTGCATCGTGGCGGATCGGCAGAGGTTGTCCGTCTTTCGCCCGAGGAACGCTCGACCGCGATCCGTGCGGCTAAGGCGATGGGTCTGAATGTCTGCGGCGTCGATATGCTACGCGCGAACCATGGACCTGTGGTGATGGAGGTGAACTCTTCCCCCGGTCTAGAGGGTGTTGAGGCCGCGACGGGTATCGATATTGCGACTAAGATCATTGAATTCATTGAGAAAAACGCAAAAATCGGAAAAACAAAAACAAAGGGCAAAGGATGACCGCTCCTCGTAAGCCCTTTGAAATGGCAGGGCGTCGAATTGCGCCCGGCCAGCGTGGCACGGTCGATTTGCCGGTTAGCACATTGTCGGATCACACCCCTGTCACAATGTCGGCGCATGTCATCCATGGGAAAAAACCGGGCCCTGTGATGTTCGTGTCTGCCGCGATCCATGGTGACGAGGTCATCGGGGTTGAGATCGTTCGTCGTCTTCTTCGTACGCCAAACTTGGACCGTTTGGCGGGAACATTGATCGCCGTTCCGATTGTGAACACCTTCGGGTTTTTGAACCAGTCGCGTTATCTGCCCGACCGCCGTGATTTGAACCGTTGTTTTCCGGGGTCTCCTTCAGGTTCGCTCGCTGCGCGGTTGGCGTATCTGTTTTTGACAGAAATCGTTGAGCGGTCGGATTTCGGCATCGACCTTCACTCTGCTGCGATTCAGCGGACGAACTTGCCGCAGGTGCGAATTAACCCCGGGAACGAACGTCTGATCAAAATGGCAGATGTTTTTGGCGCTCCTGTTATAATTCCATCAAAACAGCGTGATGGAAGCCTTCGCAAAACGGCTGCTGAAGTGAACTGCGATATGCTACTTTATGAGGCGGGCGAGGGGCTTCGGTTCGACGAATATGCGGCACGCACGGGCGTGATGGGCATACTAAGGGTGATGCGTGAATTGGGCATGATTTCGTCTCGCGGTGTGACCAAACCCAAAGTCCGCCCTGTTCGCGCCACGACATCGTTCTGGCTTCGGTCCCCTGCGGGCGGATTGCTGAGGATGTTCCGCCAGACGGGCGATGCAGTGCGCGAGGGTGAAGTTCTGGGCATCGTGTCTGACCCGTTCGGCGAGAATGAAACAGAGATCGTCGCCGATCAGGCTGGCATCATTATTGGTCGGTCGAACCTTCCTGTGATCAACGAAGGTGATGCACTGTTCCATATCGCGGTTTTGCCACGACCGAAGGCGGCGACCGAGACCGTAGAGACACTCGCAGAGCAGTTGGTTGAGGCTCAACCGCTCTTTGATGAGGACGAAATCATTTAATAGGCGTGGATGACTGTTCCGATTGGAACGCGATTATAGAGGTCGATCACGTGGCTATTATACATGCGGAAACAGCCGTTTGAGGACGCGCTGCCGATGCTACGGGGGCTCGTCGTGCCATGTACGCGGATCGCCGTGTCGCGGCCGTTTTCGTAGACATACATCGCGCGCGCGCCGAGCGGGTTTTGTGGGCCACCGGGCATGCCATCAGCGTATTGTGCATAGGCGCCAGGGTTCCGTTGGATCATCTCAGGCGTTGGTGTCCAACTTGGCCATTCGACCTTGCGACCGATCACGCCAGTGCCGAAATAGGCCAGACCTTCCTGACCAATGGCGCAGCCGTAGCGGATGGCATAGCCTTCAGCGACCGTGAAATAGAGGTGTTTGCTCTGCGGCAGGATGTGAATTTCGCCGACGGGCAGGTTTGGATTCACCGAGACAACCGTCGCCCAGTATTTTTCTGGGATCGAATAATTTCCTTCGGTCTTGCCCGGCAACGTCGCGGTCAATTCGCTGAGCCATGTCGATTGCGGAGCCGTCTGGGAAAACGCGCTGGTCGCAACGAGGCTGGCAGCAGATGTTGTCAGGAAAGTGCGGCGGTTGATCATGGCAAACCTCATGGAACGGATACCTTACAATACAGTCTATGCGTGTTTTCGCATAGGTCACACACGATGCTGTGAACTGGCAAGCCTCGATTCATAGGGTGAGGCAAAAAGAAAACCCCGACGCGAGCGCCGGGGTTCCCAAGATTTCGAAGGAAGAACGCCTTATTCTTCGGCGGCAGCCTCTTCGACTTTTGCTTCTTCGCCAGTTTCCTGATCGACAACTTTCATCGACAGGCGAACCTTGCCGCGATCGTCGAAGCCGAGGAGTTTCACCCAAACTTCCTGACCTTCTTTGAGAACGTCCGATGGGTGGTTCAGGCGACGGTTTTCGATTTGCGAAACGTGCACCAGACCGTCACGCTTACCAAAGAAGTTCACGAAAGCGCCAAAGTCGACGAGTTTGACAACTTTGCCTTTGTAGACTTTGCCTTCTTCTGGCTCTGCAACGATCGAGTAGATCATGTCGTAGGCTTTCTGGATCGCTTCGCCGTTGGCGGATGCGATTTTGATGATGCCTTCGTCGTTGATGTCTACTTTTGCGCCCGACACTTCAACGATTTCACGGATGACCTTACCGCCCGAACCGATCACTTCACGGATCTTGTCGGTCGGGATCTGCATGGTTTCGATGCGCGGAGCGTGAACCGAGAACTCGTTAGCCGAGGTCAGCGCTTTGCTCATTTCGCCGAGGATGTGGAGACGACCCTGACGGGCTTGCTCAAGTGCTTTCTCCATGATCGCCGGAGTGATGCCCTGAACTTTGATGTCCATCTGCAGCGAGGTGATACCAGCTTCGGTACCCGCTACTTTGAAGTCCATGTCGCCGAGGTGATCTTCGTCACCGAGGATGTCGGTCAGAACAGCGTAGGATCCGTCGTCTTCGAGAACGAGACCCATTGCAACGCCGGCAACAGGTGCTTTGAGCGGAACGCCAGCGTCCATCATCGACAGGGAGCCACCACAGACCGATGCCATGGAGGACGAACCGTTCGATTCAGTGATCTCGGATACAACGCGGATGGTATACGGGAAGTCGGTCGCTGCCGGCAGAACTGCCTGAAGCGCACGCCATGCCAGTTTACCGTGACCGATTTCACGACGACCCGGCGAACCTACGCGGCCAACTTCACCGACCGAGTACGGAGGGAAGTTATAGTGCAGCAGGAAGTTCGAACGGAAGTTGCCGTGCAGAGCGTCGATGATCTGCTCGTCGTCGCCGGTGCCGAGGGTGGTAACAACCAGACCCTGGGTTTCGCCACGGGTGAACAGAGCCGAACCGTGCGTACGCGGCAGCAGGCCAGTTTCACAAACGATCGGGCGAACCTGATCCAGTGCACGACCGTCGATGCGCTTACCTTCTTTAACAACCGAACCACGAAGAACCGAGGATTCGAGCTTTTTCAGCGCGGAGCCGAGGTTGCCGTCTTCGAGTTGTTCTTCGGTCAGGGTCGCTTTGATTGCGTCTTTTGCAGCAGCAACAGCAGCAACGCGTTCCTGTTTGTCGGTGATCGCATAAGCAGCGCGCATTTTCTCTTCGCCAGCTGCTTTCACAACTTCGTAGAGGTCAGAGTAGTTCGGCGGAATGAATTCGAACGGCTCTTTTGCGGTTTCTTCTGCCAGATCAATGATCAGGTCGATAACCGGCTGGATCTGCTGGTGTGCAAAGTTCACAGCGCCAAGCATTTCGGTTTCGGTCAGCTCGTAAGCTTCGGATTCAACCATCATTACGGCGTCTTTGGTGCCTGCAACAACCAGATCGAGGCGCTGCTCTGGGTTGGTGCGCAGGTTTTGCATATCGTCAACTTCAGGGTTGAGGATGTACTCACCGTCAACAAAGCCAACACGGCAACCAGCGATCGGGCCCATGAATGGTGCGCCAGAGATGGTCAGTGCAGCCGAAGCAGCGATCATCGCAACGATATCCGGATCGTTAACGAGGTCGTGGCTCAGCACGGTGCACATCAGCAGAACTTCGTTTTTGAAGCCAGGTGCAAACAGCGGGCGGATCGGACGGTCGATCAGGCGGGCAGTCAGCGTTTCTTTTTCGGTCGGGCGCGCTTCGCGCTTAAAGAAACCGCCCGGAACTTTACCGGCGGCATAGTATTTCTCTTGGTAGTGAACCGTCAGGGGGAAGAAGTCCTGACCCGGTTTCTGTTCCTTAGCAAAGGTCACGTTTGCCATGACCGAAGTTTCGCCAAGGGTGGCAATCACGGTGCCGTCGGCCTGACGGGCAATCTTGCCGGTTTCCAGAGTGAGCGTTTCTTCGCCCCACTGGATGGATTTTTTCACTTCATTGAACATCAGCGTATCCTAATTGGGAGCACTCCCGCCCCTGCGGGTCTCCCGTTTGCATGGTGGCCCCATTGCCACCGACCCCTCTATCCTAACTCGAGCGCCGGGGTCTAAGCGCAGCGTCTCAGATAGCGGGCGGATACAGGAAAAATAGGGTTTTGGGAAGTCTTGTGTTTGTGGACGTCTGGATGGGTCGTTGAAACGAAAATCGCCCGCTCGGGAACCGAACGGGCGATCAAAATCACAAAACCTGGCGCGATTAGCGGCGGATGCCGAGGCGCTGGATCAGGGACTGATAACGAGCTTCGTCTTTTGCTTTGGTGTAGTCGAGCAGCTTACGGCGCTGAGCAACCATCATCAAAAGGCCACGACGACCGTGGTTATCTTTTTTGTGGGTTTTGAAGTGTTCTGTCAGCGTCGCGATGCGCGAGGTCAGGATTGCTACCTGAACTTCGGGCGAACCTGTGTCACCTTCTTTGGTGCCGAATTCTTTGATCAGACGTGCTTTTTCTTCTGGCGTAATCGACATCGGGGTCTCCTTTAGGATTAAGGGTTATGGCGCGTGCCGGGATGTCGTCCAGCAAGGCCCGTGGAGTATCAAGCGGTCCAAAAGACCGAAGATTGGGGGCGGATAGTCGATTCCTTGCATAAAATAAAGGGAAATCGTCAGAGGGCGACAAGCTGGACCAGCGACATATCCAAATTGGCAATCCCGTGTAGGTAGGCGATTGATGTTCCGTCCGCCAAAAGATGGAGCCCGCCATCGTCTGTTATTGTCGATAGTTCGGGCAAAGATCCCTCGTAGCCGATCACGATGACGTCCTCGTTGGTCATATCATCTATGTCGACTTCGGTCGTGGCGTGCGACAAGAGGGCAAAGATGTCCTGGCCCGTGCCGCCGTTGATGTTATCGCCGTCACCGCCGAGAAGAATATCGTTGCCCGCTCCGCCGTTGAGATAATCGCGGGTTTGAAAGTCCGCCTCTCTGCCGTTCAGGATATCGTCGCCTGATCCGCCATGTAGGACATCGGCACCTGATCCGCCGTCCATTGCATCATTTCCGAGCGAGCCAAGGAGCGAATCGTTTCCTTCCCCGCCTACCATAATGTCGTCGCCATCCCCGCCGATGATCTGATCGTCACCCGTGCCGCCGAGAATAGTGTCGGTGCCGATGCTGCCGAAAAGACTATCATTCCCAGCATCGCCAAAAACGGTGTCGTCACCTGCGCCGCCGATCACCTCGTCATTATCGCGACCACCAGAGAGCAGGTCGTCGCCACCGCGTCCGTCGATGTAATCCGCGCCATCGCCCCCCGATATTTCGTCGCTATCTTCGCCACCTAGAACGATGTCATTCCCGTTCGAGGTTACGGGAATGAGGGCCGCACCCATGGCGGCAATGCTCATCAAACCGAGTAGCCAGAACATTTTGATCCCCAAGCACTAGAACATGTGGGGAATATAAATCGAAATATCGTCGTCTTGGTCGATTCTCGGGTTAACTGGTTAATCGATCCAGAGTTCGGGCTGGCGATCATAGCCAATATAGAGCGGGTGTTTGGGGTGGCCCGCTTTGGTCACACCCAATGAATACAGGGGCTTTCCGACAGCACGCAGTAAGGTTTCAACCTGCTTGCCTCTGTCCAGATGATCCCCGTGGGCACCCCAAGCGCAGATGATCTGATCGCCGTCGCGGATCCAGTCACGGGCAGAGGTTTCGATGGCTTCGTCATTCAGAGGGCCGACGGGATCGGCCGCGGCGCGCATCTTTTTCGGGTCCGTGTCCCGCCATGCAAAGATGTTTGTGACCCGAAATGCGCCAAAGCCAAGCGCACGGGCACGGCGTTCGCAACGTTCAACGGTGGGATCGTTTTGAACTTCGGTCGCGGTCGATGGGTTGAGCATTACAAAAAGGGCACGGCGGCCTGATGGGTCCCACTCGCGCGTAAGGTGATATCGGTATTTTTCACAATCCGAATAGGTTGCAACTGACGCTGCATCGCCTTTGAGATGCCTTTTTTCGATCATGTTCCGACATAAATTGACCCAAATTTTCGCTACTATGATGAGGAACTCGCCGGATTGGAAGCGAGATAGGAAACGAATCGAGAGGCAGACCGATGGACTGGGGAAGCTTATTGACCTTTGCCACGCTGGGCGTGGGCGCCGCTGTTGATTTTACTTCAGGCGGCAAAGATGGAGATATGTCGGCAGACGACGACCATCTTCTTGACGAAGACGGGTTTGACGATGTTGCGACAGCGTCGCTTGACCCCTTGTTTGACGATGTGGCGGACGAAGATGACGGTTATTACGCCGTAGCGGATTTTTATCCGACGATTGATCCGCAGACAGCCATATTGCCTTGGGGTGATCCCGAGGTGGATGGTGATTTTGACGATAGCGACTTTACGCTGGGGCTTGCTGCTTAACGAACAAAGACCCGGGCGGGATGGATTTCGCCTGCTTTGAAGACGCCGACAGCGACGGCTTCGCCGTCGAAACTTGCCCAACACTCTTCGCCGTATTCGACGTCGTGCGCGATAACCACGGCAGGGTTGCCGTTCCGCAGTTTTGCGAGACTTTCGGGCGGGCAGCGGACTTCGGCGATGTCAGCGAGACCGTCTTCGAGAGGGCGCAAATAGCTGTCTAGCTCGGGTTGTTTTGCCAATTCCTCTAGCTTTTCCAGAGACATACCCTCTTCTGCGGTGAAGGGGCCTGACCAGATGCGGCGCAGGTGATGAACATGGCCGAAACATCCGAGTGCCTCACCCAGATCGCGTGCGATAGAACGTACATAACCGCCCTTGCCGCATGTCATTTCTAGGACGACGTGATCCGCATCTGGGCGGTCTATCATCAGCAGCTCTTCGACCCAGAGGGGACGGGCGGCGATTTCGAACTCTTCGTCATCGCGGGCCAGTTTGTAGGCGCGCTGACCGTCGATTTTCACGGCAGAGAATTTCGGAGGCACCTGCATGATTTCACCGAGGAAACCACCCAAGGCAACTTTGATCTCATCATCGGTCGGACGTTTGTCCGACGATTTGATGATTTCGCCTTCGGCGTCGTCGGTGTTCGTTGCGGCGCCGAGGGTTACGGTGAACTCGTATGCTTTGAGAGCGTCGGTGATGTATGGAATCGTTTTCGTCGCCTCGCCGAGCGCAACGGCCAAAACTCCAGTCGCTTCGGGGTCGAGCGTCCCAGCGTGACCAGCCTTTTTCGCGCCAAAGGCCCAACGGACCTTATTCACGACGGCAGTCGAGGTGATACCAGCGGGTTTATCAATCACCAGCCAACCGGAAATATCGCGACCTTTGCGTTTGCCCATGTTCACCTCCGTCGTGTCGGGTTGCGCCCACTATCGCTCATCGGCCTAGGGGTCAACCATAGGCTCGGGGGCGACGACACCGACAATCGGTCCCATGCGTACGCCATTCACGGTCCGACCGAGTTGCGGCGCGTAGAGGCGAGACACCCGCCCATCGAGGTAGAGCGCGTTCTGTGTCCGCAGTACGTCACGGAAAAATTCGCCCATCTCCCAAAAAGTTACTGGATGGTTAGAAATAGAAAAATAAGCGGTTCCGTCTGCACCGATGCCAACACCGTTCCGAAAATTGCGAGACGTGCTGTCACGGAGAAAGCGTGGGTGAAGAGCGCCATCGACTACCAACATGGGGCCAGATTGGGTGGCGTATGTGCAGTTGGGCGCTTCCGCTTCAAAGCGGAGCGTTTCGATAACATGAGCGCTATTTTCGGTGATACAGAGCACGCCGTTGGGCAACATGCCGAAGTTCCCCGGACCGGCGTTCGTCACCAGTCGCATCGTTTGGATGCCGTCTTCAAGGTAGAGGCCGACGGGGCTTCGATCTTCGTGATACATGCCCGCGTTCATCGCAAAGGACAGCGGGCCTACGTCCGCTTCGACTGCGGAAAAGCTGCCGTAGACTGCGCCGTTATCGTCTCTATGAAACAGCCGCAGGTCTTCGGTTGCGGGATCGACCGCGCAGACGGTGAAGTCACCAGCATCGGTGCAAATGACCGCATTTGCAGGACCGCACAGGATGCAAAGCAACGCGATCAGCCCACGCATTGGGGTCATTCTTCTTCGTCGGAACGGTCCAGATCGCGACGCACATGTTCATCAGCGAACATGCGGCGCGTGTCATCCATACGGTCGAAGGTCTCGTCGAGTTCGAACTTGATCTGAGGCGCGAACTTTAGCGTCATGCCACGTGTGACCAGATGGCGGATTTCTGCCGTATTGCGACGGAGCGCCTGCAGACAAAGCTCTTTATCCTTCCCGCCGAGCGGAAGGACGTAAGCAGTCGCTGTTTTCAGATCATTGGAAACACGCACTTCGCCAACGGTGATCGACATGCGCCCGAGTTCGGGATCATGCACGTCGCCGCGAGCGAGCACTTCGGATAGGGAGCGGCGAACAACTTCACCAACGCGCAACTGGCGTTGGGAGGGTCCGGCACCTTCATGTGAACGGTTCTTTGCCATATTGCCCATGTAAGCCTGTTGTCGGCCCTTGCCAAGCAGGGCTTTGGGGGGCAAGCAGGGGATGCACGCAGAAATAACGCACGCAAGGAATGCCGATATGACAGATTTACCTGGTATTGTGATCACCGGAGCTTCGGGCCGTATGGGTCAGATGCTGATCAAAACTGTGGTCGAATCGGACAAGGCGCGTCTCGTTGGTGCGATTGAACGGGCGGGCCATGCATGGGTTGGTCAGGATGTTGGCGTCGCCATGGGTGGCGCTGCGCTGGGCGTGACTGTTACGGATGATACGGCAGCGGCGATTGCGAGTGCTGATGCTGTCATTGATTTTACAGCGCCGGTTGCGACAATTTCCTTTGCCCAAGAAGCAGCAAAAGCAGGCGTTGTGCATGTGATTGGGACCACAGGTTTCGAAGACGAACATTTGTCAGAGGTTGCGGCCGCCGCTGCTAAGACGCCGATCATTCGTGCAGGGAATATGTCGCTGGGTGTGAACCTTCTGACTGTCCTCGCTAAGAAAGTCGCTGCGGCCCTGGATGATGATTTCGACATCGAGATCATTGAGGCGCACCACAACAAGAAAGTGGATGCTCCGTCAGGGACTGCGTTGATGTTGGGTGAAGCTGCTGCCGAAGGGCGCGGGGTGTCGCTCAAGGACGTCCGCGATTCGGGGCGTGACGGAATTACGGGCGCGCGCAACAAAGGCGACATCGGTTTTGCGGTCGTTCGTGGCGGCGATATCGTTGGCGAACACGACGTGATGTTTGCCGCTGCTGGCGAGCGGATCGTGCTTCGCCACATCGCGACAGATCGCGCTGTTTTCGCTCGCGGTGCTCTCAAGGCTGCGCTTTGGGGGCAGGGCAAACCTGCTGGCGAATATTCGATGATCGACGTTTTGGGCCTTTAATACAGGCCGATCAGAAGTCGATCGCGATTCCTTTTTTCTCCCAATCACCAAAGCGCACGGCCTCTGGGCCGTCGCGTCCGCCGAGTTCGGTGGGCAGGTCCAACTGCTTTGCAGCTTTGCGGCGTTCTTCGGCTTCGGCCAATGCGCGGAGTGCTGCGGGCGGTAGGTCTTTTTGATCAGTCATGGGCTTTCCTTGTCCCTGTGGTTCCTCTGATATAGTCGGGGTTATCTTTTCGGCCAAGAGGACGCCATGACACAGACCGGCATTGCCCCGCGCCTAGCTGCGCATCGACTGCTAAACGCCGTGACCGAAGATGGTCGTCTTTTGTCCGAAGTGACAGCGCATCATTTGGCCAAGCTCGAACCTGAAGATCGCGCACGTGCGCAGCGTTTGGTTGTCGATACCCTGCGTGGTTTGGGTCGTGTTGATCGTGTCTTGAAACCGCACTTGCGTAAGATGCCGCCGCTGTCGGTGCAAAACGCGCTGCGGCTGGCGTCCTTTGAATTGCTGACAGGTGCGGCGGGACATGGCGTTGTGAATGCATACGTCGAAATCGTCGGTAGGGATCGCAAGACGGTTGGCCTCAAGGGGCTGGTGAATGCCGTTCTGCGCAAGGTCGCTGCCGAAGGGTCGGATAACTGGGGTAAGTTGCCCGTTCCGCAATTGCCGAAATGGCTCCGCGTTCCGTTGATTGAGGCATGGGGCAACAAAGCCGTGATGGCGATGGAGCACGTTCAGATGCGAGGCGCACCGCTCGACATCACTGTCAAAACCGATCCTGAGGCTGTGGCGACCGCATTGGGTGGTGAAGTGCTGCCGACTGGTTCTGTGCGTTTGTCTGATGGCGGGCAGGTCTCTGCCTTGGCTGGTTTTGACGCTGGCGACTGGTGGGTTCAGGATGCTGCAGCGGCGATCCCTGTTAAGGTATTGGCCCCGAAGGCGGGGGAAACCATCCTCGACCTTTGCGCAGCCCCAGGTGGTAAGACGATGCAATTGGCTGCGGCGGGCGCTGAGGTCACGGCGTTGGATGTTTCGGAATCGCGGATGGCGCGGGTGCAAGAAAACCTGACGCGCACGGGTCTGACGGCCAAGATTGTTGTCGCAGATGCATTCGCGTTTGATGAGGGCGGTTTTGATGCGGTGCTGCTGGACGCACCATGTTCTGCGACGGGGACAATCCGTCGCCACCCTGACCTACCTCATGCGAAAAACGGGAGCGAGTTTGGGGCGCTGATCGACCAACAGGTTGGTTTGATTGACCACGCATTGTCTTTGGTGAAGCCGGGTGGGCGGTTGGTGTACTGCACCTGTAGCCTTTTGCCCGATGAGGGCGAAGTGCAGATCGAAGAGCTGCTTGAACGTCATCCTGACCTGACCATTGATCGTGATGCATTGCTGATCGACGGTGTCGATCCGGAATGGATTACCGAAGAAGGTGGTTTGCGTCTGCGCCCTGATTACTGGGCGGACAAGGGCGGCATGGACGGGTTTTACCTTGCGGTTGTGCGAAAGCCTGCGTGACACACGTTGCTTTGGAAGCTAACATCCGCGACAAAACAATGACGCGGACACCGCAGACCGAGGCAGACCTGAATTGGCCCAACCAACGACACGGCGTGGGAAATATACCCATTTCATGAACCGCTTTCAGGCGCGGTTGGCTGGCCGTAAACGGCCACCGACAGGATTTGTGTCACAGCCTGAACCACAGTCTATCGGTCTATTTGCCAAAGGTCGCCAGCTGTGCGCTGGCAACTTCTTGTTCGCCGGACAGTTGGTCGAAGCACCAGACACGTCGATTTGGGATATCGCCACCGAAGAGTCGCCGATTGCGCCGTTGTTGCATGGCTGTGCGTGGTTAGATGATCTTGCTGCAGTCGGGGATCACAAAGCCCGCACAAAGGCGCAGGATTGGGTGTTTGAATGGATCGATCGCTACGGACGTGGTCGCGGACCGGGGTGGACGCCTGACCTCACAGGGCGGCGCCTGATCCGTTGGATCAACCACGGCTTTTTCATCATGAGGTCGCGAGAAAAAGTCGACATCGATAAATATCTGACAAGCCTTGCGCGGCAGACACTATTTTTGTCGCGCCGCTGGAAATCGACGCTGCCCGGCTTGCCGCGTTTCGAAGCGCTGTCTGGTATGATTTATGCGGGGCTTTCTCTGGAGGGAATGTCGTCGCATGTCGCGCCTGCGTTGGCAGCGCTGTCCCGTGATTGTCGGGACCAGATCGACGCTGAGGGCGGTCTGCAGACCAGAAATCCCGAAGAGCTTTTGGACGTTCTCACGCTTTTATGTTGGGTCGTTCAGGCCCTTGAGGAAAGCGAACGCCCAGTTCCTGAAACCGTTACCGCCGCGATCAACAGGATTGCGCCAACTCTGCGGGCAATGCGTCATGCCGACGGTGGTTTGGCTCGATTCCATGGTGGGGGGCGTGGTATCGATGGGCGGCTCGATTATGCGCTAGGCGCGTCGGGGAATAAGGACCTGCCCGATCACAGTCGACATATGGGGTACGGTCGATTGGCCGCCGGGCGCACGACGGTCGTGATAGATGCGGCGCCTCCTCCGACGGGGCAGGCGAGTTATGATGCACATGCGTCGACTTGTGCATTCGAATTGACCTCAGGTCGCCGTCCTGTTGTTGTGTCCTGTGGGTCTGGCCGAAATTTTGGCGCGGATTGGCGGCGGTTCGGTCGTGCAACGGCGAGTCACTCGACTTTATCCCTTGCTGGGTATTCGTCGTCCCGTCTGGGCGTGCCAAGTCGATTGAATGGCATCCGTCATGAGCTTTTGGTCGATACGCCTGACCTTGTTCCTGCAGAATATTCGACGACACAATTTGGCACCCGCTATGAAGTGGCCCACAATGGCTACCAAATGACCCATGGCCTCACTCATGCGCGGACGCTGGATTTGTCAGTCGAAGGGCGCGATCTGTCGGGTGAGGACCTGCTGACCACGCTGAGCGACGCTGATAAGCTGCGGTTTGATCGCGCGTTGGAGCGTGATGCGGGTGGGATTCCCTTTGGCCTTCGGTTCCATCTGCACCCCGAAGTCGAGGCATCGTTGGATATGGGTGGTACGGCGGTGTCGCTGACGCTCAAGAGTGGAGAGATTTGGGTGTTTCGGCACGATGGATCGGCTGAAATGCGTCTCGAACCGTCAGTTTTCCTAGAAAATGGCCGACTAAAGCCCCGTGCGACACAACAAGTGGTTTTATCTGGACGCGCGATGTCCTATGCGACGCGCGTTCGCTGGACTCTGGCAAAGGCGCACGAGACACCAAATGCGGTGCGTGACTATGCCATGGACGATCCGGCAGGGCTGGAAAACGACTGAACCGGAGAAAACGATGACCGACCTTTACCCCGTGCGCCGTGCGCTGCTTTCTGTATCCGATAAAACCGGATTGATCGAACTGGGCCAGGCGCTTGCTGCTCGTGGTGTCGAGTTGTTGTCGACTGGTGGGTCGGCGAAAACCCTGCGTGATGCTGGTCTGACGGTCAAAGATGTCGCGGACATTACTGGTTTCCCCGAAATGATGGACGGTCGTGTAAAGACCCTGCACCCGAATGTGCATGGCGGCCTCCTTGCGCTGCGTGACAACGCGGATCACGTCAAAGCGATGGAAGAGCACAACATTGGAGGCATCGATCTGCTGGTTGTGAACCTTTACCCGTTCGAAGCTGCTCTGGCCCGTGGTGCGGACTACGAAGAGATGATCGAGAACATCGACATCGGTGGCCCTGCGATGATCCGCGCCTCTGCGAAAAACCACGGTTTCGTTGCGACTGTTGTGGATGTTGAAGATTACGCTGCTCTGTTGGCTGAACTGGACGCAAACGACGGTCAGACCACTTATGCGTTCCGTCAGCGTTTGGCGCAGATCGCGTATGCACGTACTGGTGCCTATGACGCGGCTGTGTCGAACTGGATGGCCAAAGCAATTGGTGAGGACGCTCCGCGCCGCCGCGTTGTTGCTGGCGAGATCAAACAAACTCTGCGCTACGGTGAGAATCCGCACCAGAGCGCTGCGTTCTATGTTGATGGCACGGCTCGCCACGGTGTTGCGACTGCGGTTCAACATCAGGGCAAAGAGCTGTCCTATAACAACATCAACGACACCGACGCGGCCTATGAACTGGTTGGAGAGTTCGATCCGGCAAAAACTGCTGCCGTTGCGATCATCAAGCACGCAAACCCTTGTGGCGTTGCGCAAGGTGCGAGTTTGATCGAAGCTTACCAAAAGGCATTCGATTGTGACCGCACTTCGGCGTTTGGTGGCATTGTTGCGTTGAACCAGCCGCTCGACGCGGAAACCGCACAGGCGATCACCGAAATCTTTACCGAGGTCGTTATCGCGCCAGGTGCATCGGACGAAGCGAAGGCGATCTTTGCCGCTAAGAAAAACCTGCGACTTTTGACTACCGAAGGTTTGCCGAATGTCCTCGACACATCGTTCACTGTCCGTCAGGTCGCTGGCGGTATGCTTGTGCAGGACAAAGACGCTGGCTTTATCGGCATGGACGATCTGAAGGTTGTGACTAAAAAAGCCCCGACCGATGAACAAATGGCTGACCTTCTGTTCGCGTGGAAAGTTGGCAAGCACGTCAAATCGAACGCGATTGTCTACGTCAAAGACGGTGCAACGGTTGGCGTTGGTGCAGGCCAGATGAGCCGAGTCGACTCTGCCTTGATTGCAGCGAAAAAAGCCGAGCGTATGGCGGATGTTCTGGGCCTTCCCGCGCCGCTGACCATCGGCTCTGCTGTTGCTTCTGACGCGTTCTTCCCGTTCCCTGACGGTCTTATGGAAGCCGCTGCTGCTGGTGCGACCTGCGTGATCCAGCCTGGTGGTTCGATGCGTGATGATGAAGTTATCGCCGCCGCAGACGAAGCGGGCCTTGCGATGGTCTTTACTGGCATGCGCCACTTCCGTCACTGATGACTGGGCGCGCAACACGTAACGGATTCCGGCTCGTCTTTTGGGCCGGATTCTGGACCTTCCTTTTGGATCAGATCACCAAATTTTTGGTGGTACACGTTCTGGGCCTGCGTGTGCTCGAACGGATCGAAGTCTTGCCACCGTTCATTGAATTTCGGACGGCGTGGAACCCCGGCGTGAATTTCGGCCTCTTTGCGGGGTTGGATATGCGTTGGGCATTGATTGCGCTGGCGATTGGTATCTCGGGCTTTGTCCTTTGGTGGCTCAAGCGGGAAGGCGGCAATCGTTGGACCTATCTGTCGGCAGGTCTGTTGATTGGCGGTGCGATTGGCAACGTGGTCGATCGGGTCCTCTACGGGGCGGTGGCAGATTTCCTGAATATGTCCTGCTGTGGCTTTGAAAATCCATATGCGTTTAACGTTGCAGATATCGCGATTTTTGTAGGTGCGTTGGGGCTTGTGATCTTTACCGGAGAGCGGAAGCCCGCCAAGCCATAGAAATAGACCCCGTGACGTGCGGCTAATCCTGCGCTAAACACAAGGCGAAGACCGGAGGGTATCAAATGCGTGGACTAGTACTGGCCCTATGTGCGGCGCTGACGTTGTCGGCCTGTGGTGGCGGTGATCGCACCCTTCATAAGACCAGTTTGACGGATGGGTCGCCTGATGAATTTGGCGTTCAACCCACGCGCACCTTGGAACTTCCGCAGTCGATGAACCTGTTGCCCACCCCGACTCCGGGTGGGGTGAACCTTGCGGATGCAAACCCTCAAGCGGATGCCATCGCGGTTCTGGGCGGATCTGTGACAGGTGGTGTTGGTGGCGATGGGGCACTGATGGCGCAAGTGTCCCGTTTCGGTGTCGATCCGTCGATCCGTTCTGTTTTGGCGGCTGAGGATGCTGCGTTCCGCAAACGTCGCACCAATTTGTCGCTGTTCCGTATCTTTAATCGCGATCGCTACTTCCAAGCGTATCGTGGTCAATCTTTGGATGCCTATGCAGAGCTAGAGCGGTTCCGCTCTTTGGGTGCTGCGGTGCCATCTGCTCCCCCAGCTAACTGACGGTAACAACTGCGTTTCCCCGTCTTGCGGTGGCCGCCCTGTGGGGTAGGTTCAACGGGACCCTGTTGGAGGATGCGTATGTTCCGAACTTTGTTTGCTGCCCTGTCCCTTTTGGCCATGCCTGCCATCGCCGAAGAGGTGACGACCTTTACCCTCGATAACGGGATGGATGTGGTGGTCATCGAAGATCACCGTGCCCCTGTCGTTGTGCATATGGTTTGGTATCGACGAGGCTCTGCGGATGAACCATTGGGGCAATCGGGTGTTGCGCATTTCTTGGAACATCTATTGTTCAAGGCGACTGATAACATGTCGTCAGGTGAACTGTCGGAAGTCGTTGCTGCGAACGGCGGGTCGGACAATGCATTCACGAGTTATGATTATACTGCCTATTATCAAAGGGTTGCGGCGGATCGATTGCCGTTGATGATGCAGATGGAAGCCGATCGGATGGTTAATCTGCGGCTGTCCGCAGCCGACATCGCCACTGAACGTGATGTGATCCTCGAAGAGCGTAATATGCGGGTGGAGAACAATCCCTCTGCCTTGGCGCGTGAGCAGATGATGGCGGCGCAGTATTTGAACCACCGTTACGGCGTACCTGTGATCGGTTGGAAACACGAGATGGAGAGTCTCGAGCTAGAGGACGCACTGTCGTTTTACGACCTCTACTACAGCCCCAATAATGCCGTTCTAGTCGTTGCTGGTGATGTTGATCCGAACGAAGTCCGCACTCTTGCAGATCAGTATTATGGCATGATCCCGCCCGAGGAAAACCTGCCCGAGCGTCTCCGCGCCGAAGAACCTCCACAAACTGCCGCGCGTCGTTTGACCTTTGTCGATCCGCGCGTGTCGCAACCTTATTTGGCGCGCAGCTATTTGGCGCCTGAACGGGATAGTGGTGATCAACGGAAAGCCGCTGCGCTCGTCTATTTGGCTGAAATGCTTGGCGGTTCGCCTTTTTCGTCGGCTCTTGGAACGGCACTCCAATTTAATGCGCAGCTCGCCGTTTATACGGGAGCTGGCTACGATGCCGATAAATTGGATGACACGACATTTACCCTGAGCGTCGCGCCTGCTGAGGGCGTAGACCTGTCCGCAGTCGAGGCCGCGATGGACGCTGCGATTGCTGATTTCCTTGCCTCGGAGGTTGACCCCAATCGTTTGGAGAGCATTCGCACTCAACTTCGCGCGGGGCAGATTTACGCACGTGATAACGTTGAAGGGCTGGCCAATCGATATGGCGCGGCACTTTCTCAAGGGTTAACCGTTCAGGACGTTCAGGATTGGCCAGCGGTTCTGGAGGCCGTAACCGCCGAAGACATCAAAGCCGTCGCTGCAGAAGTTTTGGATCCCAAGAGGTCCGTCACGATGTGGGTTGCCGCTAGCGAAGGAGAGCTTAAATGATCCGTCTAATCGCTGCTTTTGTTTTCGGTTTAAATGCAATTGCCGCCCACGCCGACGTTGCCATTCAGGAACTCACAACACCATCGGGTATCAATGTTTGGCTTGTAGAAGAGCATTCTATTCCCTTCGTTGCGCTCGAGATAAACTTTGTCGGCGGGACGGCCTTGGATGAGGATGGAAAGCGCGGCGCGACAAATTTGATGATGGCCCTGATCGAGGAAGGTTCGGGCGACATGATCGCGCAAGAGTTTCAGGCGGCTCGAGAGGCGTTAGCTGCGACATACGAATTCGATTCCTACGACGACGGCGTGACCATTTCAGCGAAGTTTCTGACCGAAAATCGCGATCAGGCGGTCGCACTTCTGGCTCAAGCGATCAATCAACCGCGGTTCGATCAAGACGCCATAGACCGCGTGCGGGGGCAGGTTCTGGCCAATATCGCATCCAGCGCGAAGAACCCTAATCGGATAGCTGGAGAGACATTCTACAGCGCGGCGTTTGGTGATCATCCTTATGGTTCGGACGACAGTGGAACTGTTGAGACAGTCAACGCGCTGACCCAAGACGATATGTTCACAGCCCACCGTAACGCTTTGGTGCGGTCGCGTGCCTATGTGTCTGTCGTTGGCGATATTGATGCAGAGGCCGTTGGTCCGATGGTTGATCAGCTTTTAACTGGATTGCCAGAAGATGGTCCCGCGTTGCCTGATCATGTGGATTTTGGCCTGACGGGTGGGGTGACGGTTGTGCCGTTTGATACCCCGCAATCTGTTGCTCTATTTGGTCAGGCGGGGCTAAATCGCGATGATGAGGATTTCTTTGCGGCCTACATCTTGAACACCATTTTAGGTGGTAATGGCCCTCAATCGATCCTGATGGAAGAGGTGCGCGAAAAGCGCGGTCTGACCTATGGAATTTATTCGTATTTGGTCCCCAAGGATCACGCAGAAATGTGGCTGGGGTCGGTGGCATCAGCGAACGAGCGGATGGTCGAAACGTTGGATGTTGTCATGGATCAGTGGTCGCGCGTTGCGACCGTGGGTGTCTCTCAAGAAGAGCTTGATGCCGCGAAGACCTACCTGACGGGGGAATATCCGCTTCGTTTTGATAGCAATCAAGCGATCGCGGGCATCATGGTTGGAATGCAGGTCGAGGGGCTTCCGGTCGACTATGTGATCCATCGAAATGACTATATCAACGCGGTGACATTGGACGATGTGAACCGAGTGGCGCGTGAAATCCTCGATCCCGAAGCCTTGCATTTCGTGGTTGTCGGGCAGCCTGTCGGGCTGGAAACGACAGAGTAATGTTCACGTAATACCCCTGTTAGAATCGTGTGGGGCCGTGCTAAACCTTGTGGCATGGCCTTATCTGACCCCAATATACTCGAAACCCGTCCGCATATTCGACAATTGGACGATGCCGCGATTAACAGGATCGCGGCGGGTGAAGTGGTCGAACGCCCTGCCTCTGCCGTTAAAGAGTTGGTCGAGAACTCGATCGACGCAGGATCGCGTCGGATTGAGGTCGTGATTGCTGATGGCGGTAAAACGCTGATCCGTGTGACGGACGATGGCTGGGGAATTTCTGCGGACGAATTGCCTTTGGCCCTGTCGCGTCATGCGACCTCGAAAATTGATGGCTCCGATCTGTTGAACATCAATTCCTTCGGGTTTCGCGGTGAGGCTTTGCCGTCGCTGGGCGCGGTCGGTCGTTTGTCGATTACGTCTCGCGTTGCGGGTGCCGAGGCGGCGACGATTACGGTCGCGGGCGGACGGATTGAGGCGGTTAAACCCGCAGCGCTGTCCTCTGGTACGGTCGTCGAGCTACGGGATTTGTTCTATGCGACCCCTGCGCGACTGAAATTCCTGCGAACCGATCGGGCCGAGATGCAGGCGATCACAGATGTAGTGAAACGTCTGGCGATGGCTGAACCCTATTTGAGCTTTTCGTTGATTGATGCGTCGAATGGGGATCGGCGTGAAGTGTTCCGCGCGGATTCGGAACAAGGCGAAATGTTTGATGCATTGAATGGGCGACTTGCTGCGGTTTTGGGACGAGAATTCGCCGACAACGCACTGCCAATTGATGCGGAGCGGGACGGGTTTCACCTGACGGGTTATGCGGCGTTGCCCACCTATTCGCGCGGCTCTGCGGTGGCGCAGTTTCTGTTCGTCAATGGTCGCCCTGTTCGGGACAAGCTGTTGGTGGGGGCACTGCGTGGGGCCTACATGGATTTCTTGAGCCGAGATCGCCATCCGGCGGCGGCGTTGTTCGTGGATTGTGATCCGACGTTGGTCGATGTGAACGTGCACCCTGCAAAGTCCGAGGTGCGCTTCCGTGAACCCGGAATTGTTCGGGGGTTGATCGTATCGGGGCTGCGCCACGCGCTTGCAAATGCGGGGCATCGGGCATCGACGACCGTGGCTGCGGATACGCTTGGGGCGATGCGTCCAGAGATCCCGCAGAGACCGATGTATCAGATGGATCGACCGTCCTTTGGGGCGCGTGCGATGAGCTATCAGATGCAAGCCCCTGCACCGCAATCGATGGGTTTTGCAGAAATGGCGGCACCTTCGGCGCGGTTCGAAGAGGTAACTGAGGACGAGGTGAAACCGCTCGAATCCCTGCCTTTGGGTGCGGCGCGGGCGCAGGTGCACGAGAACTACATCATCGCGCAGACGGAAACGGGCATGGTCATCGTGGACCAGCACGCAGCCCATGAACGGCTCGTCTATGAAAAGTTGAAACACCAGATGGCGGAAAACGGTGTTGCGGCTCAGGCTCTTTTGATCCCAGAGATCGTAGAGATGTCGTCGGGTGATGCAGCGCGATTGCTGGAGATTGCTGACGATCTGGCGCGGCTTGGCCTAACGCTCGAGCCGTTTGGTGGCGGCGCGATTTGTGTGCGCGAAACACCTGCGATCTTGGGCGAGGTGAACGCGAAGGCCATGCTGATGGATATCTTGGATGAGCTTGCCGATTTGGGCGACAGCCAAGCAGTTCAAGCTAAGATCGAAGCCATCCTTTCGCGTGTTGCTTGCCATGGGTCGATCCGATCTGGTCGCCGTATGCGGGCGGAAGAGATGAACGCGCTTCTGCGTGAGATGGAGGCGACGCCCCATTCTGGTCAATGCAACCACGGTCGCCCGACCTATGTGGAGTTGCGACTGACCGATATTGAACGTTTGTTTGGACGGACCTGATGACGATTGACCTGAATGATCCCCTGACCTTGATCGCAATTGTTGGGGCCGCGTTTGCGCTGGTCCTTGTGATCCTGCTGATCATGGTTGTGAAGCGTGCGGGGCAATCGACGCAGATGGCGCAGATCGTGGCGAGCCAAATGGGCGGCGTGACGCAGCGTGTACAGATGTTGTCGGATGGCCAGCAGCAGTTGTTTGGCGGCCTGACATCGGTGACCGAGGCACAGGCGCAGTCGCAGGCCAATATGCTTAAGCTGATGGAGCAGCGGTTGCAAAACGTCACCGAAATGATGAACCGCAATTTGACAACCAGTGCGAAAACCACGGCGGCCTCGCTCGGAGAACTGCAGCAGCGGTTAAAAACCATCGACAAGGCCCAAGAGAACATCACCAAACTGTCGGGCGATGTGCTGAGCCTTCAGGACATTCTGTCGAACAAACAAACGCGCGGTGCATTCGGTGAAATTCAGTTGCATGACATCGTTTCCAAAGCGTTGCCTTCGGATAGCTATAGCCTCCAGCACACACTATCGAACGGCAAACGGGCCGACTGTTTGATCTACCTTCCGAACCCGCCCGGGCCTATTGTGATCGACAGTAAGTTCCCATTGGAGGCGTATGAGGCTCTCCGCCGTGCGAAGTCTGATTATGAACTGAACGACGCTGCCCGTTTGATGCGGACGGCGGTGCGGACCCACATTAAAGCGATCAGCGAGAAGTACATCATTGAAGGTGAAACAGCGGACGGCGCATTGATGTTCCTGCCGTCGGAGGCTGTCTATGCCGAGCTTCACGCCAACTTTAGCGAGTTGGTGCGCGAGGGGTTCAATGCGCGGGTTTGGATCGTATCGCCGACGACCTGCATGGCGACCCTTAACACGATGCGTGCGATTTTGAAGGATGCGCGGATGCGGGAACAGGCTGGGGCCATTCGCAAAGAATTGGCCCTTCTCTATACGGACGTTGATCGTTTGGGCACGCGAGTTGAAAACCTCGACCGACATTTCGGCATGGCGGCCAAGGATATCGCAGAGATCAAGATCAGTGCGGATAAAGCGGGTCGTCGTGCGCAACGGCTCGATAACTTTGATTTCGAAGAACTGGCACCCGACGTTGATCCCGCGGTGGTGCCGCTGTCCGTGCCTAAATCTTAACGAACCGCTGCGCGATGCGCGGCAGGAAGGAATTGAACTTTAGCGGGGCATCAGTTGCGGCAAGACAAATGCACGCTTCGCCTTCTTCTGCGATAGGCGTGTGGTTCAGTTCCTCGTTGGCGACTTCAATATCGCCCACGCCAAAACGATCAGCCTCGTCTTTAAACGCGCCCTGTAGGACCAGCGTCAGTTCTAGGCCGCGATGCCCATGATCGGGTACGGCGACGCCACCCGGGATGTGCAGCAGGCGGACAGTAGCACCACCATCAGACGCTAGAATCATTTGACGAACGCCGCCACCAACCGGCCGCCAGCGCACGTCGTCTTTGTCGCCGCCAACGTAGTCTTGGAGTGGTGCAGGGAAAATGCCTTTGGCGTAGCGTTTCTGCGGGGCCTCAGGAGTGTTCGCGATCAGCGCCATTGTCGCGGCGAAGGCGTCGTTTGACATGGAGACTGACCCTGCGGACATCATGACTTCGCCACCCACGGCTTCGAATTCTCCGAGGCGGGAACGGCACTCATCACAGAGCGACACGTGAGTTGCGACCACAAGGCTGAAGGCTTCGGGTAGGGTGCCAGCGGCGTAGCCCATCAAAAGCTGGTCGGTTAGGTGATGTTTAATGTCAGCCATGTCTTACCTCATCGTGTGGCGCAAGCGGTCCAGCGCCAATCGGATACGGGATTTGATCGTGCCAAGCGGCAGTCCGGTCTGTTCCGCAATCTCAGAATGACTGAGATCGCCGAAATAAGCCTTTTGGATCAACTCTCGTTGCTTCTCAGGTAGGGCCGCTATCGCCTCACCTAGTTTGTTGGTTTCTTCCTGAAGGACGAGAACCTCTTCCTGATCAGGTTCGGCGTCTGGTCCCCAAGGGAGATCTTCGGGTTCGGGGCGTCGGGCGCGTCGGATCATGTCGATCTGGCGGTTCCGCGCGATAGTAAAAATCCATGTCGCCACACTCGCCCGTGCTGGATCAAACAGCGCAGCTTTCCGCCAGATGGTCGCCATGACCTCTTGGGCGCATTCCTCTGCGATGTCCGCCGACGCGCCTGACCGCATCAGAAACCCTTTAACCCGCGGCGCAAAATGCGCGAACAGGCGCGCAAACGCCGCCTGATCCTGCCTATCGCGGACCGCGTAAATCTCGTCGAGCCATTCGGCCCGAGCGGGGGTCATCTGTTCGGTCACGCGCGACGTTTCCTTTGGTTTCGATCCAACTGTCTTTGACCGACCATAGCTGGACGGCTGGACAGGTCTATCTGAATCGAGTGTTTGGGTCTGCGTGAACATGAAGTTTTTACGCGGCGAAGCGCGTTTTGGATCACCTTGTGAAAGAGTTTCATCCAAAAACCTGTTTGGGCCGTAACACCTCTAAACAAGCTCGGAGAAATCGATGCCATTTGAAAGCCTGACACCCGCCCCAAGAACCATCGCAGTTATCGGCGGGGGTATTTCCGGCATGGGTGCGGCCTATAACCTTGCTCAACATCATCGCGTCGTGTTGTTCGAGGCAGAGGCATCGATCGGCGGACACGCACGTACTCGGCCAGCTGGTCGTCACGGTGCCGACCTCGTCGATACGGGCTTTATCGTCTTTAATTACGCGAACTATCCGCATTTGACGGCATTGTTCGATGAGCTGGACGTGCCTGTTGTGAAGTCCGACATGAGTTTTGGTGCATCGATTGATGGTGGACGGTTCGAATACGGGCTAAAGAACCTGTCCGCGATTTTTGCGCAGAAGAAGAATGCCCTGAACCCGCGATACCTTCGCATGATCCGCGACATTTTTAAGTTCAACAGCCGTGCGTTGGATATTGCAAAGTCGGATCAGACGATGACCGTTGGCGAAATGCTCGACAAGCTCGGCGTCGGGTCGTGGTTTGCGGAACGGTATATCCTGCCACTGTCGGGCGCTATTTGGTCAACGCCTGTCGAAAAAAACATGGAATTCCCCGCCTACGCCATGATGCAGTTCTTCGAAAACCACGCGTTGCTCAGCCATACAGGTCAGCATCAGTGGTATACGGTTGAGGGCGGGTCGCGGTCTTATGTGACGCGCCTTGAGGCTCAGATGCGTGCGCGTGGCGTCGAGATCCGCACTGGGGCCTATGTCGATGCGGTGCGTCGAACAGTGAGTGGTGTTGAGGTAAAGATGAATGGGGCAGATTGGGAGGCCTTTGACGACGTTGTCTTTGCGACCCACTCCGACGATAGCCTGCGCATGTTGGCCGATCCGCGTGCCCATGAAACGGCGGCACTTTCCAAAATGGCGTATCAGCCCAACCGTGTTGTGTTGCATTCCGATGCGTCGATCATGCCACGCCACAAATCGGTTTGGTCGTCGTGGAACTACACCGAGGTCACTGGGCGAACGGACGAGCCGATTGATTTGACCTATTGGATGAACTCGTTGCAATCGTGGTTAACAGGCGACGACTATTTTGTGACGCTCAACTCGAACCGAACGATCCGTGAAGATTTGATCTGGGATGAGGTGACACTGCGCCACCCTGTTTATGACCTTGGCGCGCTTGAAGCTCAAAAAGAGGTCGCAGCATTTAATGGCACCGATAATACATGGTTCTGCGGTGCCTGGATGAAAAACGGCTTCCATGAGGATGGCCTTTCGAGTGCGCTGGATGTTGTCGCAGGGATTAATGCGGCAACCAACATTCGAGTGGCGGCGGAATGATCCCTGTAGACTACATCGAAGGGCAGACCTTTCATGGGCGGCGGGGAGCGATCCGAAACGCATTTCGCTATTCCATCGACTATGTGCTGCTGGACATGGATGTCGAGGTCAGCGCGCCGTGGGGTTTTACTCGAAATTCAGCGCGGCCTTGGTCCGTGCGCGATCTGGATCATGGGGGAGTGCCCAAACAGGGGCAGGGCGTTGCATGGGTGCGCAGCGTTCTAGATGCGCATGGGATCGGACAGATGGGCCGTATCCAGCTTCTGACCCAACCGCGCGCGTTGGGCTACGTCTTTAACCCTGTCAGTTTTTGGCTGTGCCATGATCGTGATGGCGTTCTGCGTGTCGTGATCGCCGAGGTGAACAATACCTTCGGCGATCGGCATTCTTATCTGTGTCATCACGATGACCTCGCTCCGCTAAATCGAAATGGCTGGGTCACGGCGCAGAAGATTTTCCATGTTTCACCGTTTCAGACGATTTCGGGCGGCTACAGGTTCCGTTTCGATATCACCCGCAGCGCCGTCGATATCGTTATCGAATTTGGAGACGGTGCTGACGGTGGAGTTGTTGCGACGTTGAGCGGTGCACGTCGTCCGCTGCGAAATCAGGACATCGCGAAGGCGTATCTGCGCCGTCCATTGGGGTCGTTGCGTGTGATGGGCCTCATCCTTTGGCAGGCGATGAAGCTTCGAACCAAAGGCGCCAAATATCGTGATCGCCCCGTTCCACCCGTTCAAGACGTCAGCCGATAGGAGGTAGGTTATGTTGCAGTTTTTTCTAGGCGTCTGCGTCGCCATTGCCGTTGTTCTGCTGATCGGTGCGCGGCTCGGTTTTGCAGCCCAAAAAGTTGAGGATTACCCTACTGGCCGTCCGATCGACATACGTACAGATTTGAACGGAAAGATACTGTGCAGCGGTGTTATTTATGGTCCATTTGGGCGTGTTGCATCGCGGTTTTTCGGTCAGTTCAGCGCATCATGGGATGGAAATTCTGGCGAAATGACGGAGGAATTCCAGTATGATAGCGGCGCAACGCAGCTTCGTCATTGGGACCTGAAAGTTGCCGAAGATGGTACCATCACCGCGACCGCTCCTGATGTGATTGGCACGGCGACGGGCCGTCAGGGGGGCTCTGCTATCGTGCTGAAATACAAGATCAAACTGACCGAGGATGCGGGAGGGCATGTCCTGTCTGTGACAGATTGGATGTATACTTCGCCCTCAGGCGAATTGGTGAACAGATCGCAATTCCGTAAATTCGGTATCAAAGTTGGAGAACTCATCGCGACGATGCGTCGGGTGTGAAGATGCGAGACTGGGCTGGAAAAACCTATTGGCTCATTGGCGCAAGCGAAGGACTGGGTCGGGCTCTCGCGGAAATTATGTCCGACGCGGGTGCGGATTTGATCCTTTCGGCGCGTTCAGAAGAGCGACTGCGGGAGGTAGCTGGTGGTCTGTCGCGGCCTGCGCGGATATTGCCAGTCGATGTGTCTGATGCCGAAAACGTTCGCGCCGTTGCGACCTCTATCGGATCAATTGATGGTGTGGTGTTCCTTGCGGGCGTCTACTGGCCAATGGCCGCGACCGAGTGGACCGCGGATGAGGCGGAAACCATGGTGGACGTGAACCTTATGGGGGCGATGCGCGTTTTGGGGGCGACCGTTCCTGATATGGTGCAGCGCAATGCGGGCCACATCGTTCTGACGGGGTCGCTGTCTGGGTTTCGGGGCTTGCCCGGAGCAATCGGTTATTCCGCCTCAAAAGCTGGAATTATGTCATTGGCCGAAACGATGAAATCCGACCTCAAGCGAACTGGGGTCGAAGTTCAGGTGGTGAACCCAGGTTTTATTCGTACCCGACTGACCGACAAGAACACGTTCAACATGCCGTTCATCATGTCGCCCGAAGACGCAGCGCGCGTCATGTTCGAGCACATGAATAGCCGAAAGTTCAAACGCAGCTTTCCGACAGTGTTTTCGTGGTTTTTCCGAGCGTCACAATTGATGCCTGATTGGCTCTATTTCCGAATATTCTGATTTGCGACAGATCAAAGCCACGGTCGGTTAATCGGCACAAAGTTACTGCTATCCATGCGAACGGGAGGCAGCGATGCACATTACATCTGACAAAGTCGCCGAGGTGATCATCCTTGCGCGTGAACTAGATCGAGGCGAGGCCGAGTTTGACGGCTTTGTCGGTCGTCTGAACGAAGAAGAGCAAGCCGCGCTTGTGGCGATCTTTTGGATCGGCCGCGGTAGCTTTGAACCCGAAGAATACGCCGAAGCCTATAAGACCGCCATTGCTGAGGCGAGCGCACCAACCGAAGACTACCTCAAAGGTTCGCCACACCTCGCCGACCACTTGGAAAGTGGCTTGGAGGCATTGGGGATCGACAGCTCGGACGCCGAGGACGATCTGTATCGCGGTGGCTGACCTTTAGTTTCCAGCGTTTTGCAGATCGCGCAGGATCAGGTCGATGAGCGACTTGGCTTGTTCGTCTGACATCACCGGACCAGCGGGTTCACCGCTGGGCGCGGTCATTGGCAGAGGTAGCGGAATCATCCCATCCAGAACGCGGGTCATGGTTTCGTGCCAAACCTCTGCAGGCAGCCCGCCGCCTGTTACGCCCGACAAGGGTGTGTTGTTGTCATACCCCATCCATACACCAGTCACGTAGTCAGCCGTAAAGCCAATGAACCACGCGTCGCGTGCGCCTTGGGTCGTGCCGGATTTACCCGCGATCTGCCAACCGTCGATTTTCGCCCGCTGGCCTGTGCCTTGTTCGATAACCTGATGCATCATCCACGTCAGTTGTGCGGCGCTTTCGTCGCGGATAACGCGTTCGCCAATGCCGCCACCAGCGCCCATGAGGGGCACCGAAGGATTACGGCGTAGGCTCAGTTCGACGAGACCATAGGGCGCGACTGAAGAGCCGCCGTTCAAGATGCCGGCGTAGGCCCCAGTCATTTCGACCAGTGTCGACTCGGACACGCCGAGCGCGAGGGCAGGACCGTCGGCTAGGTCAGAACTGATGCCGAACCCAGTTGCCACGCTTTGCACCGCGTCACGACCAACACTCTCCGAGAGAAGGATCGCGGGGATGTTGCGGCTCTCATAAAGGGCTTGGGTCAGCGTGATCGGACCTTTGAATTCGCGGTCGTAGTTTTGCGGACACCATTCGCCAGACCCCACAATATTCATGCAGAGGGGATCGTCGTTGATGATTTCCATCGGGCTATGACCGAGTTCGAGAGCGGCCGCGTAGACGAAGGGTTTAAAGAGAGATCCAGTCTGACGCAGGGCCTGTGTCGCACGGTTGAACGCACCGCCCGAAGTGGTTTGACGTCCGCCAACCATTGCACGGACCGCGCCGTCGGATGACATGACAACGATGGCGGCTTGGGCCTCGGAGCCTTCACGCACTTTGTTTTCAAACACCCAATCGAGCGCACCTTCGGCGGCCTGCTGAATGCGAGGGTCAAAAGTCGTTTTGATGATAACGTCTTCGGTGGTGTCATCGGTGAAATAGGATGGACCCGTATCCATTACCCAGTCCGCATAGTAGCCACCCTGTCGGGCATGGGCGTTCTCAGCCAATTGTGCGGGATTGGCGAGTGCATCTTGGGCTTGTGCTTCGGTGATGTATCCCTGATCGGCCATCAGGCGTACAACGACGCTTGCGCGATCCCAGCTCCGCTGAAGGTTGGATGTCGGCGCATAGGACGACGGCGCTTTGAGGAGGCCAGCGAGAAGAGCGGCTTGGGCAGGGTTCACTTGAGACGAAGAAATGCTGAAATAGCGCTGGCTCGCGGCCTCAAATCCACGGGTGCCTGCACCGAGATACGCGCGGTTTAGGTAGATCGTGAGAATCTCGTCCTTGGTATAGCGGGCTTCCATTGCCATCGCGTAGATCGCTTCGGTGACTTTGCGCCACAGGGTGGAACGGCGGCAGTCGGCTTCATATGCAGCTTCATTCGCCCACTTCGTTGAATCAAAAGGTTGGCCTTGGCACAAGAGTTTGGCGGTCTGCTGGGTGATCGTAGAACCACCCGACCCCGAGAGTGCGCCGTTCCCGTCCTGAAGGTTGGACCGGATCGCACCTGCTATCCCGCGTGGAGAGATGCCAAAGTGACTGTAGAAGCGTTTGTCTTCGGTGGCGACGACGGCGTTGCGCAAGTTCGGCGAAACCGAGTCAGCGGTGATTGCACCTGCGAACTGATCGCCGCGCCATGCGAACTGTTGGCCGTTCACGTCCAGCATGGTGACAGAGCCCCTTGCGCGGCCATCGATCAAGGACTCGGCGCTGGGTAACTTGGACGAGGTATATAGGACAGCGACTGCGATAATCAGACTGACGATCGCAGTACCACGCCAGAAAATGCTCCAGATCAGGCGAAACACGAACCCAAAGAACGCACTAATGAACCCTAGCGGCCCCTTCTTCTTGCGAGGCGGCTTGGCAGACTTTTTCTTTGGCGCAGGTTTAGGCGCCGCAGCCTTTTGGGGTGCAGTTGCGTTCGAATAGCGATTCTCGGCAACCAGCGTTGGGCGTTTGCGTCCCGATCCGCTCATTTTCTGCTCTTTCGTTATGCCTCAGACCAATTCTAACTGCCTTGAGGGGAAATGTTGAGGGACAAGAATCGCCAATGTTGCGTTTTCTTTGCGCTCAATTTTTAATCAAGTCGCACAATTTGTATAATTTTTGTGCAGAAACTGATTAATGTGGCAACCCGTTTAGTCCCTGATTGCTTGAGAAAAGGGCATCTAACCCGCTGAGTGTGACTGCGCGATCCGGATTGGGGTCGTTCGAGATAACTCGTAAGGGGAAGAACGTGAAACTCATTATCGCAACTATCAAGCCGTTCAAGCTGGAGGAGGTCCGCGAAGCTGTGACCGCTGCTGGCGTTCGCGGAATGATGGTGACCGAAATTAAGGGCTTTGGCTCCCAGTCCGGTCACACTGAAATCTACCGTGGTGCTGAATACGCAGTGAACTTTGTTCCGAAGGTCAAACTAGAGATCGTCGTGCCTGACAACATGGCTGACCAGATCGTTTCGACCATCGCATCGACTGCGAAGACCGACAAAATCGGCGACGGCAAAATCTTTGTTCTCGACGTCGAGAGCGCGCTGCGCGTGCGCACCGGCGAAACCAACGACGACGCTCTATAACGCGATCGGATCAGGGGAAATTAAAATGAAACTGACTAAACTCCTCCCGGCTGCCGCGCTGATCGCGCTTCCAGCCATGGGCTTTGCCCAGGAAGAAGGTCCGGTAGCAGGTGTTGATGCCGCTTCCGATACCATCTTCATCCTTAACTCGCTTCTGTTCCTCGTTGGTGGTTTTCTGGTGTTCTGGATGGCTGCTGGCTTTGCGATGCTCGAAGCCGGCCTTGTGCGCACCAAGAACGTCGCAATGCAGCTGACCAAGAACGTCGCGCTCTTCTCTCTGGCCGCGATCTTCTACTACTTGATCGGTTACAACCTGATGTACCCGCTGGGCACATGGTCCATCGACGGCGTTCTGTCGGGCGTATGGTCGACTGCAGCACTCGAAGCTGTTGGCGTTGCTCGTGATGGCGCTGATGACTACGGCTATGCATCTACTGGTTCGGACTTCTTCTTCCAGCTGATGTTCTGTGCAACTACGGCTTCGATCGTTTCGGGTACTCTCGCCGAGCGTATCAAACTATGGCCGTTCCTCGCCTTCACTGTTGTCCTGACTGCGATCATCTACCCGCTGCAGGCTTCGTGGAAATGGGGCGGTGGCTTCCTTGACGCGATGGGCTTCCTCGACTTCGCAGGTTCGACCGTTGTTCACTCTGTAGGTGGTTGGGCTGCTCTTGCTGGTCTGCTGATCCTTGGTCCGCGTATTGGTAAATACAAAGACGGCCGCACTATTCCGATGCCGGGTTCCAACCTGTCGCTGGCAACTCTGGGTACGTTCATCCTGTGGCTCGGTTGGTTCGGCTTCAACGGCGCTTCGCAGCTCGCTATGGGCACTGTAGGCGACGTGGCTGACGTCTCCCGTATCTTTGCAAACACCAACGCAGCAGCAGCTGGCGGTTCGGTAGCTGCAATGATCCTGACCCAGCTTCTCTACAAGAAGGTCGACCTGACTATGGTTCTCAACGGCGCGCTGGCTGGTCTGGTTTCGATCACCGCTGAACCGCTGACACCGACCCTCGGTGCAGCAACTCTGATCGGTGCATTCGGTGGCCTTCTGGTGGTGTTCGTTGTTCCGCTGCTTGACAAGTTCAAGCTCGACGACGTAGTTGGTGCGATCCCTGTTCACCTCGTCTGCGGTATCTACGGCACCATCGCTGTAGCTTTCACCAACCCTGATGCATCCTTCGGCACTCAGCTCTACGGCATCATGGTTGTCGGTATCTTCACCTTCGTTGTGTCCGGTATCGTTTGGTTCATCCTCAAAGCTGTCACCGGTATCCGCGTCAGTGAAGAAGACGAGATCAACGGCCTCGACATGGCTGAACTGGGTATGGAAGCTTATCCTGAGTTCTCGAAAGGCTGATCTTCCTTCCGATCAGTTTGACGACAAAGGCCCGGGCGTTCGCGCCCGGGTTTTCTTTTGCCCGAGGGAACAAACGAAAACGCCCGCCGCAGATGCGACGGGCGTGTGTTCTTGTTTATGCGAAGCGATTAGACGCCAGCGTCTACGATCGCTTTTGCCAAAAGCGGAACGGTGGTCGCGTTCAGGCCGGCAATGTTCAGACGGCTGTCCGAAACCATGTAGATGCCCGATTCAGCGCGCATAACTTCGACCTTCTCAGGTGTTGTGCCGATCTGAGAGAACATGCCGCGGTGCTTTGCGATAAAGTCAAAGCGGTCCGAGTTAGTCAGGCGCTTTAGTTCATCAGCCAGTTGCTGGCGCAGGGTCAGCATCGACAGGCGGGTTTCTTCGAGTTCGTCGATCCACATTTGACGCAAAGCATCATCACCGAGGATCGTTGCCACAACGCGTGCACCGTGATCCGGCGGGAACGAATAGTTCTGACGGTTTAGGAATTGCAGCATGCCTTGCGACAGTTTCGCGGTCGCGGCGTCCCTAGCGATTGCCATCAGGATGCCTGTGCGTTCGCGATAGATACCAAAGTTCTTGGAGCACGACGCAGCGATCAGGCATTCGCCGACGTTTTCTGCAACGAGACGTGTAGCAAGGGCGTCAGCTTCGAGGCCATCACCGAAACCTTGATATGCGAGGTCGATGAACGGGACTGCACCTTTTTCGTTGATCAAGGCAACAACCTCTTTCCACTGGCCCAGCGTCAGGTTTGCGCCCGTCGGGTTGTGGCAGCAGCCGTGCAGCAGCACGAGGTCGCCCGCCTTCACCCCAGCCAAGTCCGACATCATTGCGTCGAAATCAACGTCACGGGTTTCGGTGTTGAAGTAGGAGTAGGCGGTGTGGCGCATGCCGAGGTAGTTCAAGATCGACACATGGTTCGGCCATGTTGGGTTCGACACCCAAACGGTTGCTTGTGGCGAGGTCTTTTTGATCAGTTCCATCGCCTGACGGATCGCGCCCGTACCGCCAGGTGTGGTGACAGCGCCGATGCGTGAACGATCAACTGCGCCGTCGAGAACGAGTTTGATCATGCCTTCGATGTAGAGCGGTTCGCCTGCTAGGGAGGTGTAGGATTTCGATTCCTGCTCTTCCCAGATTTTCTTCTCTGCGGCTTTTACAGCTTTCATCACCGGAGTGACGCCGTCTGCGTTTTTATACACGCCAACACCAAGGTCGATCTTGGTGTCACGCGGATCGTCTCGGAATGCCTGCATCAGCATAAGAATTTTGTCGGCGGGTTGTTCGGTGAGATGCTCAAGCATCATGCGTCTCCGGTTGCGAGAGGAAGGTCGGCGTACATGCCCCATTCGGACCATGAGCCATCGTAAAGTGAATGGTCAGTTTTACCTGTGCGTTCGAGGGCAAGGCACAGCACAGCAGCCGTTACGCCCGACCCACAAGAAGTAATGGCGGGTTTGGATAGATCGACGCCAGCGGTTTCAAACACGTGGCGTAGTTCTGCGGCGGGTTTCATCGTGCCGTCAGCGTTCAAAAGCGAGTTGAACGGTACGTTTTTTGCGCCTGGGATGTGGCCCGAACGAAGTCCAGCTCGCGGCTCGACTGCTTCACCACGGAAGCGAGGCGCTGCGCGAGCGTCGATGATTTCGTGATCGCGAAGTTTCGATGCGCGGGCGACTTGGGTCACGTCCTTGATCATGTGGTGCTGAACATCGACCATCATGTGACGATCGCGGATGGTGGCAGGGGCATCGGTCAGAGGGCGACCCTCTGCCTTCCATTTCGGAAGGCCACCGTCCAGAACTGCGATGTTGAACTGACCGAACAAGCGGAACATCCACCAAACGCGGGCAGCCGAGAACAAACCGCTGCTGTCGTAGACAACGATCTGGTGGCCGTCGCCAACACCCATCGCGCGGACGCGGCTCATGAATTTTTCAACAGGCGGCACCATATGCGGCAAGTCAGACCGCAGATCCGCAATTTCGTCGATGTCAAAGAAGCGCGCACCGGGGATGTGTTCTTTGTCGAATTCAGCTTTGGGATCGCGATCTACCGTCGGGAGAAACCACGACGCGTCGAAAATCCGCAGGTCCGCATCCTTGAGGTGTGCGGCCAGCCACTCTGTCGAAACGAGTGTTTTAGGATCGTCTTTGAATGTCTCTGTCATGCCATGCGCCCCTTGCCTGCGCGGGAAAAGGTCCGGCATCCCCTATCGCGGGTAATTTTATGAGGCAAGGGAAAGCGGACGCTTTACCAAAAAATCGGCCTGAACTGCCCAGAAAGGCGGCGATTAACCGCTGTGACGCAGCAAACGCTGCTTTTGACGGTCCCAATCGCGTTTCGCGTCGGTCGCGCGCTTGTCGTGCAGCTTTTTACCTTTGGCGATTCCGATCTTCAGTTTCACCAAGCCACGATCGTTGAAATACATCACCAGCGGCACGATGGTCATGCCCTCGCGTTTAGTCGCATTCCAAAGGCGGGCCAATTCGCGGCGCGAACACAGCAGCTTGCGGCGGCGACGTTCTTCGTGGCCCCACGTCTTGGCTTGTTCGTATGGCGCGATATACCCGTTGATCAGCCACAATTCGCCATCTTCGACCGAAGCGTAGCTTTCGGCGATGTTCGATTGGCCCACGCGAAGCGATTTAACTTCGGAGCCCATGAGAATGATCCCGACTTCGAGATCTTCTTCGATCGCGTAGTCGTGGCGAGCACGCCGGTTCTCGGCGATGACCTTGTAGTTCTTATTTTCGGGTTTCTTTGCCATAGTGGTTCTCAGATATGCCTTTGGGCCATGTGCTGCAAGTCGGATAGGGTGCTGGCATCGCTGCAAAGGTCGGGTAAACTGCCGCCAATCAAAATCAGGCGTACCCTCATGTTTCTTCAGCTCACTATTGGCACCGTATTGATGCTCGTCTCCATTTTCATGGCAGGCGTGACGTTCCTCGTCTTGGAAGTGTCGATCCAGCGGCTGTCGGGCTGGCTGCGCCGAGAGCCGCACAGCCCCAAATTGTTGTTCCTATTGTCAGCGGCATCATGCGCGATTCTGGCCCAGGTCACGCTGAGTGTCTGGCTTTGGGCGGCGGTGATGTGGGTGCTCGATCTGTTCGAAACCATCGAGATGGCGGTCTATTTCTCGTTGACCTGTTTCACGACGCTTGGTTTCGGGGATGTGCTGCTGCCTCATGATTGGGAATTGTTGGGTGGATTGGCCGCGACGAACGGTTTGCTCAACATTGGATTTACGACAGCGGTGATGGTGGAAACCATGCGCTACATCCGCAAAAGTCAGATTGAGGCGATGCGACCACCGATTGGCTGACGTTATTTTCGACCTACCCTGAACAGGGTAAAGAGGCCGCTGCCGACGACAATGACGCTCCCGACGAAAGTCATCGTGTCAAAAGATTCTCCGAACATGAAAGCGCCCATAGCCGCGCCGAAAATGAGACGGCTATAGCGCCAAGGCGTTACGCTGGCGACGTCGCCGCGACGCATCGCGGTCGTGAGCGCGTAGTAGGCAAAAACGCCGCCGCTAATCGCGATGGAGAGCAGCAATGCCTGATGTAGATTTAGAGCGACCCATCGAGGATCAGCGGTCCAAATCAAAAGGCCTGCTATCGTCAGCATCAGGTAGCCCGAAATGCCCAGCTGAAAGTTGGTGAGCGACGGAGGAGAAGCGCGGGTCGCTAAATCACGCCCTGCGAAACCGAGCATACCGAGAACGGCTAGGAGGGTGAGCATGTCAAACTCTGCGCCCCACGGGCGGAGGATCAACATAACCCCCACGAAGCCGACGATCACTGCGATCCAGCGTCGAATTCCAACGTGTTCCCCTAAAAATAAAGCCGCACCAGCGACGACCACCAATGGCGTGGCTTGTAGAATTGCCGTCGCCGTCAAAAGCGGCGCAAGCATGAAGGCCAAGGTATAAGACAGGCGTCCGCCGATTTCGAACACAGCCCTCACGCGCATTGTCGGGCTGACATAAGCGCGGGTCCAAAGTGGCTGACTGTTTAGGTAAGCAAGCCCCGCAAAAATCAGCATCCCAATAAAGCCCGTCATTGTGACGGCTTGACCCTTGGGGAGTTCAGCAGTGGCGAGTTTTAGAAATGTGTCTTCGACGGCGAAGAACGCCATCGAAGTGATCATGAAAAGGCTACCGATCAGGGCTTCCCGACCAGCGTTTGCCTTTGCGGTCAATTCAAGAGGCCAGCGTGGACCATTGCAACGCGAATGCGCTCTTTGGTGCTGTCCTCGAGTTCGGTCAGCGGAGAGCGCACTTCTGGCGAGCACAGGCCCAAGAGCGACATACCGTATTTCGCACCGGCAACGCCTGGCTCGATAAAGACGGCTTCGTGCAGCGGCATCAGTTTGTCCTGAATCTCGAGCGCGGTTTTGTAATCGCCTACGAGCGTCGCGTTCTGGAAATCAGCGCAGAGTTTCGGCGCGATGTTGGCTGTAACCGAGATGCAACCCAGACCACCGTGTGCGTTAAAGCCAAGTGCAGTAGCGTCTTCGCCCGAAAGCTGGATGAAGTCGTGTCCACAGGTGATACGGCACTTCGGAACGCGGGACAGATCGCCTGTTGCGTCTTTAACTGCGATGATCTCTGGCAATTTCGCCAGTTGGCCCATGGTTGCGGGTGTCATGTCGACAACCGAACGACCGGGGATGTTGTAGATCACAATTGGTAAGCCGATTTTCGCGGTCGCCTCAAAGTGAGCGATCAGGCCGCGCTGGGTCGGTTTGTTGTAATACGGCGTTACAACAAGAGCAGCATCAGCGCCCGCGTCTTTCGCGGCTTGCACCAGACGAACGGATTCGATTGTGTTATTGGAACCAGCGCCGGCCACAACCGGAACGCGGCCAGCTGCCTGCTTTACAACAGTTGCAACGACCAGATCGTGTTCTTCGTGGCTGAGTGTCGGGCTTTCGCCTGTGGTGCCAACAGGAACGAGGCCGTGGCTACCTTGGTCAATATGCCAATCCACAAGCTTTTTGAGCGTGTCGAGATCCACTTGGCCGTCTTTGAACGGCGTTACCAATGCTGGCATCGATCCTTTGAGCATGACACGCTTCCTTGTCGTTGAGGGGCTTGAGTCGCCCCGTGTTAAAACGGGCGGAACCTAGACGCCTTTCGGCCGATTGCCAAGTTTGTGAGTTGTGCTTTGTGATACGACAGCTACCCTGTGCTAAAAAGGGCAGGAATCTATGAACCAATTGCGTGCCAGTCTGATTGCGATCGGTCTGTCAGTCCTATCGCCAATGAGCGGTTTGGCTGAAGAAACGCTGTTGTCTAACGCTTTTGCGGCAGGAGAGGACAAAAATTGGGATGCGGCCTACCGTTTGGTGGGTTTGGACCTGCTGGCGCATGATCTGATCACGTGGACTCGTCTACGCGGTGAGGATGAACAGTTTGCTGACTACGTTGCCTTTCAAGCAGAGCATACAAATTGGCCAGGAATGGATCGTGTTCGCGCGCGCGGCGAGGCAGCCATCGACGATGACACGGATCCGAACCTGATTCTGAGTTGGATGGAGGGGCATGACCCCGAAACGGGTATGGGCGGGTATCGGCTTGCGCTTGCTCAACGCGCTGTCGGCCAAACAGAGGTTGCGCGGGAAACCATTCGTCGGATTTGGCTGCGCTATGGGCTGACCGAGGAAGAGAACGATTTGATATTGGCCGCCTTTGGTCCTGATCTCGCCGATCTTCATGTCCAGCGCGCCGATGCGATGCTTTGGCGTTGGAAAACGGACGACGCAGAACGCCTGTTCTCTTTGCTGCCAGCTGATCAGCATGCGTTGATGGAAGCTAGGGTCGCACTGATCCGAAAATCGCCCGACTGGGGGGCAAAGTTGCAGGCCGTGCCTGTCGCGCTGTTGAACGATGTTGGTCTGGCATATGATCGGTTCAATTTCTTGTCTGACCGTGGCGACCGCACCGATGCCATCACGATCCTGCTCGAACGAAGCACAGATGTAAGTCTATTGAGCCAACCCTATCGTTGGTCGAGCTGGCGCCGTTCGCATGCCCGTTGGGAGATGCGTGAAGGACGATACGACAATGCATATCGGCTGGCCGCGCAGCATCATCTGACGCCCGCGGACGGGGAATCATATGCTGATCTAGAGTGGCTGGCTGGCTATGTCGCGCTGCGGTTTCTGAACCGTCCGGAAGTCGCGTTGCGTCACTTCCTCGCTCTACAAGCCGCCGTTGAAAGCCCGATTTCGGATGGTCGCGCGGGGTATTGGCTGGGGCGCACGTATGAGGCGCTCGGTGATAGTGTGAATGCAGATGCGGCTTATAGCGAAGCCGCAGAACATCAGACGGCGTTCTATGGGCTTCTGGCTGGCGAGAAACTCGGCCAATCGCTCGATCCTTCGATTTTAGGCTATGAAGATTTTCCTGATTTCTCTGGTTCTCCATTGTCCCAAGACGAATTCGTGCGCGCAGCTTTCTATCTACTGGATGCAGGCGAACGTGGGTCGGCGGTGCTGTTCTTTGCCCAACTGGGGCGCACTTTGGATCGGACGTCATTGGGCACACTGGGTGAGGAACTGCTCCGCCGCAATGAACCTTTCTTTGCCCTGTTGATAGGCAAATCCGCTACGGCGCGAGGCATTATCCTGCCTGCGTTGCTGTTCCCCATGCATGATCTGAGGGAAATGGACCTGCCAGTTGAGCCTGAACTGGCCTTGTCCATCGCGCGACGCGAGAGCGAGTTTAACCCTGTGGTGGGCAGCGCGGTTGGCGCGTTGGGTCTGATGCAGCTTATGCCTGGCACGGCAGAGGACGTGGCGAATGAACTGGGCCTGCCTTACAGCCGTGGCCGGTTGACGGCGGACTGGCAATATAACGCCACGCTCGGTTCGCAGTATTTGGCGGGGCTTGAGGAACAATTTGGTCCGACGCCAGTGATGATCGCGGCGGGCTATAACGCTGGTCCGCGTCGCCCTCGTGAATGGATGGAAGAGCGAGGTGATCCGCGACTTGGCGAGGTTGATGTTATCGACTGGATCGAAATGATCCCCTTCCGCGAAACGCGCAACTATGTGCAGCGCGTCACGGAATCCTTACCGATTTACCGTGCGCGTTTGTCGGGGCAAACGGGGCCGATCCGTTTCACTGAACTGCTGGTTGGAGAAAAGCCTTTGCTGCGTCCTGTCGCGCGGCCATGGACAGGCGATGAACCTTCAGTCTCCGTTGAGCCGGCGTCTGGCTTGGCGCCAATGATGGCTCCGCGTCCTATGACGCGACCTTAGATCGGCGTGCCTTCATCCGTTCCCGCAGCAATGTAAAGACACCTGCGCAAACGACGATCGACGCGCCAATGGTTACGTTGGTGCGAAGAAGGTCGCCGAAAACAAAGATGCCGATCGCTGAGGCAAAGGGGAGCTGGAGGTACGCGAAGGGTTGGATCGCGCTGGCTTCGGCCACTTCGTACGCACGGATCAACAGGTAATGCCCCAAGAGGCCCACGACGCAGAGCGTCGCCATCCATCCACTGTCGGCCACTGTCATAGGTTCCAAATGCCAAATACCAACGGCAGTCATCGCGATGCACCCCGTGACGCCCATCCAAACGAAAGACGTGATCGAAGCATCCTTGCGCGAAACGTATCGTGTTATCAGGCCATACATCGCAAACATGAGCGATGCTGTGACAGCCCAGAACGAATTCAGCGAAAACACTCCTCCAGATGGGTTGAGGATGATCAAAACACCTAGAAACCCGATCCCGATTGCGGACCAGCGGCGCCAACCGACCGTCTCGCCCAAAATCGGTCCCGATAATGCCGCGATCAAAAGCGGGTAACTGGCGAAAATGGCATGACTTTCAACGAGACCCAGCCGAACGAAGGCCACCAGCATGATGCAGATTTCTGCTACAATCAGGATGCTGCGAAAGGCTTGGGCAATGGGTTGTGATGTGCGCAATGCGCCAAAGAGTGATCCCGTTTGACGATACCCGATAGTCAATGCGAAGGCGGCAAAGAACCAAAACCGAACCATAACGATCATTCGAACATCGTAGCTTTGCGCCAGATGACGCGAGACTCCATCTTGGGCTGCAAAAATCAGCGTCACCAAGACCATGAGCCAGATGCCCTTTTTGTTGTTTTGTTCGATCATCGTTTTAGAGCACGTGTCATGTGACGTTTACGGCCATAGCCAGCGGTTCGGGTCACCACAAAACCTGCGTCCTCTAACGCTCGTCTGACATGACCTGCTGCGGTGTAGGTTGCCGCAGTGCCATTCTGCGCTGTGTGGCGGCCTACCTCGGCCATGAGGTCGGCGCCCCACATTTCGGGGTTTTTTGCTGGGCTAAACCCATCCAGAAACCATGCGTCAGCCATCAGGTCGGACTGGGGTAGGGTCTGGCGAACGTCTCCAACGACGATATTGAGGGTAACGGGACCGAATTTGGTGTCCCCTTTGGTCAGTCCATCGATCATTTTTGCGGCCCAAGGGGCGACCTCTGGAAATGCGGTGAGCGCGTTTTCCATGTCTGCGATTGCCATCGGAAAGGCTTCGAATGTGGTGAAGCTGAGCGTGCCGGGTGAGCCAGCCTCTTCCCATACTTTCCAAACAGTAAGAAAATTTAGGCCAGTGCCGAAACCCAATTCGCCGATCTGAAAATCGCCACCGAAACGCTGGGGCAGATCATTGCCGTCAATAAAAACGTGACGCGTTTCTGCAAGTCCGTTGTCGAGCGAAAAATAAGGATCGTCAAATTTACGCGAGATCGGGATCGTCCCGTCGCGCCATTCAAGCTCTGCTTGCGGCTGGTTGTTCATGGTGCTCTGCCTTAGGGTTGCCGCGAAGATGAACGTGAGGCGAATAAATGGCAACGGTTGATGTAACGATCTATGGCGCAGGTGCTTTTGGGCTTGCTGTTGGTTACGCCTGTGCCTCGCGGGGCGCAAAGGTCCGAGTGATCGACCCGAACGGGGTCGCGTCGGGGTCGTCTGGTGGCTTGGTTGGAGCATTGGCTCCGCACGTGCCAGAGAATTGGAACACCAAAAAAGCGTTCCAATTCGATAGTTTGATAATGGCGGAAGCGTTTTGGAGCGAAGTGGAACGTGTTTCTGGTGAAAGCTGCGGATATTTGAGGTCGGGGCGGGTTCAACCCTTGGCGGATGATCGGGCCGTTGATTTGGCGCAAGCCCGAGCTGTCACTGCCGCCGATCTGTGGCAAGGACAGGCCGAATGGTCGGTCTTACCAGTGGACCAGTTCGGGGCTTGGGCGCCGAAATCTGAAACGGGACTGGTGGTGTTCGACACACTGACGGCACGGATCCATCCACGGCGAGCGACCCGTGCTTTGGCGGCAGGCATTATTGCGTTGGGTGGTGAGGTCGTTTCCGAGGCAAAACCTGAAGGGCAGGTCGTCTATGCGACGGGCTGGCGCGGCATGGTGGACTTGTCGGAACAGTTGGGTAAATCAGTTGGCGGCGGCGTGAAGGGTCAGGCAGCCTTGCTACGTTATGATGCTGCAGACCTACCGCAGCTCTTTGCCGATAGTTTGCATATTGTGCCTCACGCGGATGGGACTGTGGCGATCGGCTCGACGAGTGAACGTGAGTTCGAAAGCCCTAATGCGGTTGATGACCAGATCGAAGACGTCATCGCGCGAGCGATTGGTGCTTTCCCTGTCCTTAAGGGGGCGGAGGTGATCGAACGTTGGGCCGGAGTTCGCCCGCGGGCAAAGAGTCGTGCGCCGATGTTGGGCCAGCATCCAGCCATCGATGGCGCTTTTATTGCAAACGGCGGATTTAAAATCGGCTTTGGGATGGCGCCGAAGGTTGGAGCGGTTATGGCCGATCTGATTTTGGACGGTATAGATCATATCCCCGATGGGTTTAGGCCCGAGGATAGCCTTTAGCTATTGACGGCGTGGCGACCCCTGCAACACAGTTTGCCGACCTTGATTGAAATGGGCTTTGCGCCATCTTAGCCGCAACAATGAGCCGATCACTACTGAGGACCCTCTATGCGTTTGAACGACTGCCACAACTTCCATGATTTTCAGACCTTGGCGCGCAAACGTCTTCCGAGCCCTATTTATAATTACATTGCGGGCGGCGCAGATGATGAAGTGACACTTCGCGCAAATACCTCCAGTTTTGAGCGTTGTGATTTGATCCCGAACGTATTGCGTGGGGTTGAGGATGTGGATCTGTCCACTACCGTTATGGGGCAAAAGATCGACCTTCCGGTCTACTTGTCGCCAACCGCACTTCAGCGGTTGTTCCACCACCAAGGGGAGCGGGCGACAGCCGCTGCCGCTGAGAAATTCGGCACCATGTTCGGCGTTTCATCTCTTGGCACGGTCTCGATGGAAGAATTGGCGAAGAAGCATTCGAACCCGCAGGTGTATCAGTTCTATTTTCACAAAGATCGTGGCCTGAACCATGCCATGATGCAAAAAGCGAAAGAGAGCGGGATCAAAGTCATGATGCTGACCGTCGACAGCATCACGGGCGGCAATCGTGAACGTGATTTGCGGACTGGCTTTTCGATCCCGTTCCGTTTGACTGTCGCGGGCGCATTGCAATTCGCGATTAAGCCAATGTGGGGCATTAACTATGTAACCCACGAAAAATTCAGCTTGCCGCAGCTCGATGCGCATATCGACATGAAGGGCGATAGCCTGACCATTGGCCGCTATTTCACCGAGATGCTTGACCCGTCAATGACATGGGATGACGTCGAGAAGATGGTCGCGGAATGGGGCGGTGAATTCTGTCTCAAGGGTGTCATGAGTGTTGAAGACGCAAAACGGGCAGCAGACATTGGTTGCACCGGGATTGTGTTGTCTAACCACGGCGGTCGTCAGTTGGATGGGTCTACCACGGCCTTTGATCAGTTGGACGAAATCGTTCAGGCGGTTGGCGATCGGATCGACGTGATGATCGACGGCGGCGTTCAGCGCGGAACCCATGTTCTGAAAGCGCTCGCTATCGGGGCAAAAGCCGTTGGTTTGGGGCGTTACTACCTCTTCCCGCTGGCGGCTGCAGGTCAGGCGGGTATTGAGCGTGCAGTTGGAAAGCTCAAAGAAGAACTCGTGCGCGATATGCGGTTGATGGGTTGCACGTCGGTCAACCAGCTCACCCGCGATATGGTGAAGTTCAAGTAACACCGCTTAGAAAAACGTGCACCGTTTATGACGCGGTGCACGTGCCATTTATCAATATTCGACGCCAATCTGGGCTTTGATGCCAGCGCGGAACGGATGTTTGATCAGTTCCATTTCCGTCACTAGATCCGCGATTTCGATCAGGTCATCATGGGCGTTGCGACCTGTCAGAACCACATGCGTCATGTGAGGTTTCTCGTTGGCCAGAAATTCGACGACATCCTTGATATCGACGTAATCGTAGCGGATCGCGATGTTGATTTCGTCCAAGAGAACCATGCTGTTCGACGGATCGCGGATCAGTTCCTTGGCCTTCTCCCACGCGGCTTGGGCCATTTCGGTGTCGCGGGTTTTGTCTTGGGTTTCCCAAGTAAAGCCTTCGCCCATCGTATGGAATTCACAGAGGTCGGTGAAACGGTCGAGGATCATGTCGCGTTCGCCCGTGCTCATCCCGCCTTTGATGAACTGAACGACGGCGGATTTCATACCATGCGCGATGTGCCGAAAAATCATACCAAAGGCTGCGGTTGATTTACCTTTGCCCTTGCCCGTGTGGACAATGATCAGACCTTTCTGGTCGGTCTTTGTCGCCATGATTTTATCACGGGCAGCTTTCTTCTTGGCCATCTTTTGGGCGTGGCGTTCTGTATCTTCGGTCATCTGGTCCTCCGTTCGCTCTCCGAGTCTGGCCAAGTGGTCGGGGGAGTGCAAGGCTCCAAATTGCAAAGGGCGCCACTGAGGGCGCCCTTTACAGTTTTGAAGGGAGGGGAAGGAAACTTATTCAGCCGGAACAGCGACCATTTTGGATTTGCCAAAGTGGCGACGGTTGAGGTGCAGAACCAGAGCAACCATGGCGAATTGGAACATCAGTGCGATTGCGATGATCACCCAGTAAGTCATGCTGAACTTTGCGACGAGACCAGCGGCAACCAGACCTTTGTGGAGCCAGAACTGGGTCATTACGGACAATGCGACACCCGGGCAAACAAGAGCGTAAGAGCCAGCAGAGTTCTTATCACCAGTCAGGAAGGTCGAAGCGTAGCCCTGACGACTCAGAACTGTCAGGCCGAGCAGCAGGAACAACACTTGGACAGTGAGGAACTTGGTCAAGGTCATCAGTGTTTCAGCCGCATTAGTGTGCACGTCGAACGTGGTGTGCAGGCCGTGCTCTTGGCGCAGAACCATGATCCCGAGGACAGTCATCAGAGGGATGATGATCATCAGGGTCGGGCCCGCTTCTTTGTGGGTGCCGTAGTGCAGCATGGAGTTGAATGCGGTCACGGCGGCGACGATTGCGTAGATTGTCGCGATCAGGCCAAAGAATGTGGACACGACGAGCGCAGTTCCCACGGTCAGCGGTGTCGTAGACATCGCAGCGGGTGCGGAGAGGCCGACAGCTACCATCGCCAGCGCAAAGGCGGGGAGAAGCTGCGCGAAGGAGTTATGCGCCGTGACGTCGAACAGCCCGCCTTCGGACAGAACGCGGCCCAAGAAGTGACCGATCATGCGCAGAGCGAGAACACCAGTCAGGAAAAACGCGACAAGAGCGGCGGGGAAAAGATATTCAACGATGCTCCACAATTGCGGAACGAAAACCAGGCCGACAATGAACATCGCGTTGATCGACATAGCCACCGCGAGTGGCATAGCGAGCAGTTGAGTTTCGCCGTTCGAGTGGCGCAGCTTTTGATAGGCTTCGGTTTTCTTGAACTCGGCCAGTTTACCGAAGTTCCAGATCAGGTAGCGTACGTTTTGAATGACAAAGAAGGCAATGCCAGCCATGGCTGCGACGATCGCGAACTGCTGGAAGGGATTTCCTTTGGCCCAAGCGTTCATGATGTCCTCAAAAACGGGAACGGGCGCGTTGGGGTGGGGCACCCAGAACATCAGATACATGAAGAAGGTGACAGCCAATCCGCCAGCACCGACCGAGGCGAGAAAGTAAAGTGGCGACCAATTGTCTGCCGGACGTTTCATGAGTTGGGACATCATGCCCTCCATACATATCAAGAATCTGTTATGTGATTTGATACAGGAAGTGTGTATTGCATGTCAACATTAAGATATATTAATTTATGTGTGGCTCGGACGGCGGCAGTGTTGAATGGTGCACAGTCATGTGACCAGAAATACACAGACCCCTAGCGGATCACACGACGGTGATTTTTGATCTACAAGTTCTTTCGCACCTGCGGCATAGCGCGGCCACAGTTCTGCTTGGGGGCAAGTATGCAGTATTTTTCTTTGGCCGTTTTGGTTCTCTATATCGGCGTGGCAGCACTTTCGACGATCTGACGCCTACGCTCTTAGCTCTGCGATGCGTGCCCTTGCAGAGTTGGAGCGCGGTTGCCACAACCCACGATCAATAGCCTCTTGAAGCCGATCTGCGATTTCGCGCAGTGCCGCAGGGTTTACGTCTTCGATGAATTCGCGGGTTTCGTCGTCCTCGAGAAAAGCGGCTTCTACCAGATCGAAATGATGATTACGCACAGCGCCAGTCGTTGCCGCAAATGCGAACATGTAGTCGACGGTCGCCGCGATCTCGAACGCGCCTTTGTAACCGTGGCGTTTGACGCCATCGATCCATTTTGGGTTCACGACGCGGCTGCGTACTACGCGACCGATCTCGTCCTCGAGCGTGCGGATGACAGGCCGTTCGGGGCGTGAGTGGTCGTTGTGATAGATCGGTCGGTCTTGTCCTTGCAGGGTGCTGATGGCCGCCGCCGCACCGCCTTCGAATTGGTAATAGTCGTCCGAGTCGAGCAGGTCGTGCTCTCTGTTGTCTTGGTTCTGAACAATTGCTTCCGTCTGCGAGAGGCGTTGACGGAAACCTGAATGGTCGGCGGTTCCTTCGTTTTTTGCACCGTAGGTGTAGCCGCCCCATTCGATGTAAGCGTTGCCAAGGTCGGCTTTGTCGTTCCAGACACGTTCGTCGATGAGCGCCTGCAGACCTGCGCCATATGCACCTGGTTTGGAGCCATAGACGCGCGATTGACCTTCGCCACGGCGCGCGCGGGCTGCGGCGGGGTTTTGATCATCGCTTTCGTCCAAGGCCTGAACTGCGCGAGCGGCGCTATCCACTAATGCGATCAACTGAGGAAAGGCATCGCGGAAGAAGCCCGAAATGCGGAGGGTCACATCCACACGAGGACGGCCAAGAACGCCCTCAGGGAGGATTTCGAACCCTGTCACGCGGCGGTTCGCGCTGTCCCATGTCGGTTTGACGCCCATGAGTGCCAGCGCCTGAGCGATATCGTCGCCGCCGGTTCGCATGTTTGCTGTGCCCCACGCGGTCACAAGCATGGTGCGCGGCCAGTCGCCGTGATCTTGTAGGTGCTTTTCGATGAGCAAGTTCGCCGACTTCCAGCCCAGTTTCCACGCGGTCGGCGTAGGAACGGCTCGGCTATCGACGGAGTAAAAGTTTTTTCCCGTTGGCAGGACGTCCAACCGTCCACGGGTCGGCGCACCGGAAGGCCCCGGTGCAACTGCGCGACCATCCAATGCAGCGAGCAACGCCGTCCCTTCGTCGGGACCGCAGGCGTTAATGATCGGACGAATGGTGTTCAGGATTTCAGCCACGACTGCTTCAGACGAAGGGCCAATTGGCTCGATCTGTTCTGGGGTTTCGTCACCCCAGCCCCCATCGCGAAGTAGCTTTTGACTTAGTTCTTCGAGACGTTCGACGGTATCGCCTGTCGTCCGCCAAGTGCCGCCCGTATTCAAGACATCAGGGTGGGGGCCGTCCCAAGCGGCGCCTAGGTCAGCGCTGAGCGGATCGAAGCCGAGCGCGAGGTCATCAGCCAGCGCTCTCAGGAGCGACGCATTTGGCCCCACCCCATCACCACGCGGGACGCGGGCCAGAGCGATTGCGAGGTCCAGCGCCTGTTGCCCCGTTGGGGATTGCCCGAAAATATGGAGGCCATCGCGGATTTGGGCTTCCTTAAGTTCGCAAAGATACGCGTCGAGTTTGGCAAGATCCGTGTCCTGATCGCCTGTCATACCGACGTCGGTTGAGAGGCCCGTCACGTCCGAAAGCGACAGAATTTCACGACGCAGAGTGTCGATACGACGGGGATCAACGCCTGCCGCCTCGTAGTATTCGTCGACCAGTGCTTCGAGGTCGCGGAGGGGACCATAGCTTTCGGCGCGGGTGAGAGGCGGCGTCAGGTGGTCGATTATCACTGCGCTTGTCCGCCGCTTGGCCTGCGTTCCTTCACCCGGATCGTTCACGATGAAGGGGTAAACGTGGGGCGTCGCACCGAAAATCGCTTCGGGGAAACAGGATTCGGACAGGGCGAGCGATTTCCCAGGAAGCCATTCCAAATTTCCGTGCTTGCCCATGTGCACGATCGCATGAGCGCCCAAGTGATGTCTGAGCCAGAAATAGAATGCGAGGTAGTTGTGCGGCGGCACGAGGTCGGGAGAATGGTAAGTCTCTGTCGGATCGATGTTGTAGCCTCGTGCAGGCTGGATGCCGACGACGACGTTGCCGTAGCTGTGGATCGATAACGCAAAGCCAGCGTCGGTCACGAAGGGATCACTCTCGGGTGCACCCCAGCGGTCGTTGATGCGTTGCTTCACATCCCAAGGCAGCGCGTTGAAGTGCGAAAGGTAATCGGACAGAGAAAGCACTTCGCCGCCAGTCTTTTCGGCACGATCAGTGAGCCAATTGGTTGGGCCAGCCGTGATGCGATCCATGAGCGCGCGACTGTCGGGCGTTTCAGTTTGGTATCCAGCGGCCGCAAGAAGAGCGAGCGTATGAGCTGTGCCAGCAGGCGTATCGAGGCCGACACCGTTCGCAAGACGCCCGTCTTTGTTCGGGTAGTTTGCGAGGACGATGCCAATCTTGCGGTCTTTGGGCGCGGTGCGACGAAGGTTTGCCCAGTTGCTAGCAAGTTGAGTGACGAAATCGATCCTGTCGCCGCGTGCTTGATAGGCTGCGACGGGACATTGTGTGGCTTCGTCGAAATAGGCTTGGCCCTTAAAACTGATCGCGCGTGAAAGGATACGTCCATCAACCTCTGGCAAGGCGACGTTCATGGCAATGTCTCGTGCCGAAAGACCAGTGAGGCCGTCAGCCCATGCTTCTTCGGACCCTCCTGACAGAACGACCTGAAACACGGGGGCCTCGTTCGCGAACGGTGCGGCAAGTGGATTCGGCGCAGATTCATCAGCGTGAGGACTTCCGACTGCAAAGGAGGTGCAGTTCAGGATGACCTCGGGCGGGCAACTGGTGAACAGTTGTTCGAGAGTTGCGACCGAAACGGGGTCTTTGAGCGAGGCAACGAAAATGGGCATCGGGTTAAGGCCCGCGCGCATCAGCGACTTTGTCAGTCGATTGATGGGATTGAGGCCTGCGCCTTGAACAAGGGCGCGGTAAAATACGATCGGCACCACTGGCGCATCAGGATTCCACGACGCTTTCAGATCGGTAAGATTCGAAATACCAAGGCCGGGCCAATAAATACCTGCGCGCAGGAGCGGCGAGGCCGCTGCAGGTTTTTCTCCGCCATCGATGAGAGATTTTGCATAAGCGAGGAAGTTGACCGCGTTCTGCGGGCCGCCTTCGACGAGGTAGCTCCACAATGCGTCATAGTCTGCGCCGCGCACGGTTGAGATGTCGCGTAGTTCTGCGTCTGGTTTGTCATCACCGGGTAGAGCGGCAAAGGGAATGCCTGCCTCGTGCAAACGGGCTGCATACTGTTCCAACCCGTATTTCCAGTAACCCGCACCACCCAGTACGCGCGCAACCACGATTCGGGATTTTGTCGCGCAATCATCCAAATGCAGGTCGACTGACATTGGGTGCATCAGGTTCATCATCGACGCGAGCCGTAGCGACGGAGCATCAGCCATTTCCGCCCGCGCCTCTGACAAAGCAGCCAATTCGGTGTCAGCGGCCGAGATTACCACCACATCAGCAGGGCTTTGGCCTAGGTCGACAGGCTCTTTGTCATCAATATTTCCGGGGGTCGCTGCCAAGAGGTGCATTGTCTAAAGCCTTGGTTTCGGGCATCAGCGCGGCAAAGGAGCCGCATCATGGATTACAGTAAATCGGGTGGCGCTAAGGGACCGAAGGGTCAACCGCGTCACAAAGAACATAACGCCAAGGGAACAGATAAGAACCCGTTTGGCGGAAAGAACGACAAAGCCGCACTTTTGGAACGGATGAAAAAAGCCGCAGCCGAAAAGAAGGCCGAGTAAGGTCAAAGCCGCTTTTCCATAAAGATGGAGGAGGCCGCATCGGGGTAATCCCCGAACGGACCGCAGCGGGTGAACCCGTGGCGTTCATACACACGGTGCGCGGCGTGGAGGAGGTTTCCTGTCTCCAGCCGCAACCAGTCTAGCTTCTCGTCCCGAGCCTCGTCTTCGATTTGCCGAAGCAGAGCAGACGCTACGCCTTTGCCGCGAGCGTCAGATGACGTGAACATCGACTTCACCTCACCATATCCCTCTTTGATCGACAGGGCCCCTGTGCCGACAATTGTGTCGCCGATCCGCGCCGTAAAAAATCGGATGGACGGGACACAAAGCTCATCGATATCGAGGAAAAAGTTATCCTCTGGTGGGAACAGCTCCTCCATCAAGGCGTGCGACTGTTTTAGCAGCGCACTCGCCTGTGGGTTTTTAGGGCTGTTCCGTTCGACGATGATCATGCCGACAGCGCGGCCTCAATAGCGGCACGGTCAAGGCCAGCCTCGCCAATGACAACAAGTCGTGTTTCACGAGTGCCCGAGAAAGGCTGATCGAAGTAGGTTTCGATGCGCGGGCCAACGGCCTGAAGGGTCATGCGCATTGGCTTGCCTTCGACAGCAACGAACCCTTTGAGACGCAGAATGTCGTGCGCTTTGATCACGTCAACGACCTGTGCAGCAAATGCCTTTGCGTCGGTTACTTCTGGCAGGGTAACCACGAAGGATTCGAACTCGTCATGGCCGTGCTCATGTTCGTGGTCGTGATCATCATGGTCGTCATCGTGATCGTCGTCATCATGGTGGTGATGATGGTGGTGAATTTCATGACGCGCCTCGAGGTCGGATTCGGCGCCGATACCCTGACCGAGCAAAATGTCGACAGGAAGCGCGCCCATCGACGCTTTGACAACTTGCACACCATCGCGACTCTCTGATTTCAGCTGAGCGGTGAGCGCATCAACCTCTTCAGCGGACAAAAGATCGGTTTTGTTCACGACAATCATGTCAGCACAGGCGATCTGGTCTTCGAAGAGTTCAGACAGCGGTGTCTCGTGATCTAGGTTCTCGTCCAGTTTGCGCTGTGCATCGACAGCTTCGACGCTGTGCGCAAAACGACCTTCGGTGACAGCTTTGCCGTCGACGACGGTCACAACGCCGTCTACGGTCACTTTAGTGGAAATGCCCGGCCAATTGAACGCGCGTACCAAGGGCTGAGGCAGGGCGAGGCCAGAGGTTTCAATCACGATGTGGTCGGGCTTGTTGTCCCGTTCCAGCAGTTTTTCCATGGTCGGAATGAAATCGTCGGCAACGGTGCAGCAGATGCAACCGTTCGACAGTTCCATGATGTCGTCTTCGGTGCAGGTTTCTTCTCCGCAGCCTTTCAGGATGTCACCGTCGACGCCCAGATCACCAAACTCGTTGATGATGAGAGCAATACGTTTGCCCTTGGCATTTTGCAGGATGTGGCGGATCAACGTGGTCTTACCAGCACCGAGAAAGCCGGTGACGACGGTTGCAGGAATCTTGGCAGGCATGGCGGGCTCCGTTATGGGTCGCGTATATTTGGCCCGAATGGGCGGGAAAGGAAAGGCGATGGCGGATCGCATCACCATTTGTGAAAGTTGCCAATCCGGCGGTGCGCCCAAAGGGGCCGCGTTGGCGGATCAGCTACGGTCTATGGTGCAGGCTGAGGTCGCAACAACAGACTGCATGATCGTTTGCGGCAAACCCGTCACCGTTTCATTTCGTGCAACGGGCAAGGCCGCGTATCTGTTCTCGGGCATCGATCCTGACACGCAGGCCGAAGAGATCGCAGAATTCGCCCGACTTTATGCAGAGGCCGAGGATGGCATCGTGAATGATGTCAGGTCCATCGGCCAACTGCGGTTTTGTTTGATCGGACGTATTCCAGCCTAATCGCGTTCCCAGAGGGCGCCGGCGAAATAGCCAAGCGATAGCCAAGCGATTGCTGCGACCCCAAGACTGCGGGCGACGAATAGCGATCCGACCTCTGGCGGGGCATACCCATAATAGGTGTCCAGATGCGGCGCACCTATGAGATGGGGTAGCGCGATCAGGATCACCGCAAGCGCATAGTGGGCATTCATCTTCCCAAACGCAAAGAGGCCTAGACCCGCTGCCGTTGCGGCAACCGTTGCAATCCACCAGTATTGACGGATGTCCAAGTCTGCGCTTGCCGTTCCAGGAAGTTCAGGTGGAAGACCGAACGCTGGCGCGAGGTTCATCGCAAAAAATCCGCAAAGCCCCCAAACCAATCCCGAGCGAGCGGTAATTTCCACGCCCCGCTTCGATACGATTGCGAACAGCGCGACCATGATAAAGGCGAGACCCGTGTAAGTCACAAGGTTGCTTGCGAAGGTCGAAAAGTGCCGCGGCAACTCTGACCAAACATCGGGACGTCCTGCAGGCGACATGGGGCCGAGATCAGTAAAATGAACCCGATCACCAAATTCATAAAGTTCACCTTCCATCATCACAGGAACGACAAAGGTGAATTGCAGAAGGGCTGCGAGAGCCCCCGCAGCCAGACCAGCGAACAACGCGCTGGTTAAAATCTTTTTGCTCATTGGATCAGCAGTGCTGCCTTAGTGGCAGGGGAAGCCGATCGAGTGACGCGAGTCGTGCGTCAGATCGTGCGCGGTAGCCGAGTGGCTCAGGCCAGCTGCGAAAACGAGGCCGAGGCCGAGGATTGCAGCAGCGGCGATGGACATCACTTCAGAGTTGATGCGCGCGATAGCGAAAACTTTGGTCATATTTCTTCTCCTGTTCCGTCACACCCGACGGATGGTTTCCAACTGTGCTCGGTCGGTCTCCTGGCTCGCGGGTCGCTGCGTTTCCCCTACCTTCCCGGTTTCCCAGTGGTTTTTAGGGGCACGCTCGCCGCATACAGTCGCGGGGGCGGCTGCGGAATTGGCCCTCCGGATGGGATCCGGCCTTACCGCATTCCCGGTTATCCTCTGACGCTTTGCGTACGTGGTGAGGCACCGAACATCTCTTTGTGCGATTTTGAAGGCCCCTTCGTCAAGGCGGATTCGCGACATCTTGCGTAGTCCAAACGTCGCGATCTCAACGGATACAGGGCTATGAGCTTTCGATATTTTGTGGATAACTCGCTCAAATCCGCCACATGCGGGGTGGTTTCGTTGACTCTACAGGGCAAGGGTCGCCAAACTGCGAAACGTTCAGAATCATATGAGTTTTCCGCGTGAAGTTTACCAAGCTGCGTCTCAATGGCTTTAAGAGCTTTGTTGATCCGACCGATCTTATCATCGCGGACGGTCTAACGGGCGTTGTTGGGCCGAACGGCTGCGGTAAATCCAATCTTCTTGAGGCCCTGCGCTGGGTGATGGGTGAAAACCGTCCGACCGCGATGCGGGGCGGCGGGATGGAAGACGTGATTTTTGCGGGGGCTGCGACGCGGCCCGCTCGGAACTTTGCCGAAGTTTCTTTGGTAATTGATAACGCAGAACGGCTGGCGCCAGCGGCGTTCAACGACGCGGATAACCTCGAAATTGTTCGTCGTATTACCCGCGATATCGGCTCTGCTTATAAAGTTGGTACCAAAGACGTCCGCGCTCGCGATGTGCAGATGCTGTTCGCAGACGCGTCGACGGGTGCGCATTCTCCTGCCTTGGTCCGACAAGGACAGATTTCAGAGCTGATCAACGCGAAACCTAAAGCACGTCGTCGTATCCTCGAAGAAGCGGCGGGCATTTCCGGCCTTTATCAACGTCGTCACGAGGCTGAGCTAAAGCTCAAGGCCGCAGAGGCGAACCTCGAACGCGTTGATGATGTGATTGAGCAATTGTCGAACCAACTGCAGCAATTGGCGCGTCAGGCGCGTCAGGCAGCGCGATATCGCGAGATCGGTGAAAAGCTCCGTCAGTCCGAAGGCATGCTGCTCTATCGCCGCTGGAAAGAAGCCGAAGAAGCTCGAATGAAAGCGGTAGAGGTCTTGCGAGAGCGGACCGTTGAGGCCTCTCAGGCCGAAGGGAACGCGCGTTCTGCAGGGAAACTTCGAACAGAAAAAGAGGATGCGCTGCCAGCCCTGCGCGAAGAAGAAGCCATTGCCTCGGCGGTGTTGCAACGTCTTCAGGTCCAGCGCGACGCGCTAAAAGATCAAGAGGCGCGGGCGCTAGAGACAATCCAAACGCTGAAGAATCGGATCGATCAGTTGGCGCGGGATATCGAACGCGAGGCGGGCCTGAATAAGGACGCGGGCGAAACGATTGAACGGCTCGAGTGGGAGCAGCGTGAAATCGCGAAAGCTGGGCAGGGTCATGAAGGCCGCCTTGAAGCTGCGCAGGCCGCTGCGCGTGAGGCCGCGGCGACCTTGCAGGATCGCGAAACGATGATGTCAGAGCAGACAGAGGATGTGGCCCGTTTGGCGGCTCGACACCAGTCTGCGCAGCGATTGATTGAAGACAGCCGCAAGACCTTGGCCAAGGCAGAAGAAGACGCGACCCGTGCCCGCAAAGCCATGGCTGACGCTGAGGCTGCATTGGAAAAAGCCGAAGCAGATTTCGAGTTGGCGCAAGAGGCCGAAGAGATTGCCCGTGCGACGGCTGAACATGCCGAAGAAACCCTGATTGAGGCCGAAGCTGCCCGTGCGGATGGTCAATCGCATGAGGTTGATGCGCGGGCCTTGCGGTCGGCTGCTGAGGGTGAGGCAAATGCCTTACGTGCTGAAGTCGCGGCATTGTCAAAATTGGTCGAACGTGACGCAAAAGAGGGCGGTCAGATCCTAGATCTGTTGTCGGTCAAGTCCGGCTATGAAAAGGCACTGGGTGCAGCATTGGCAGATGACCTGCGCGCGCCTGCGGTTGGTGCTGATGCCAAATCTGGTTGGGCGGCTTTGCCTGCATACGCGACGCCGCAATCTTTACCGTCAGGTGTGGAACCTTTAACCATCTACGTTGACGTTCCAGACGTTCTGGTTCGCCGTATGGGGCAAGTCGGTTTGGTCGATGCCGCAGATGGTGCGCGGCTCCAAGTTGATCTGCAGCCTGGGCAAAGGCTGGTGAGTGTAGAAGGCGATCTGTGGCGTTGGGATGGGTTCCGCGCTGGGGCCGAAGATGCGCCGTCGGCGGCTGCGCTTCGTTTGCAGCAGATCAACCGACTGAATGAGTTGCGTGCGGATTTGGATGTTGCGACCGAGCGTGCAGATGCCGCACGTATCGCCCACGAAGACGTCACAATGCGACTCGAGAAGCTGACGCAAGCTGACCAGATGGCGCGCACCGCGCGTCGTGCCGCAGATCAACAGGTCGCGGATGCGGCCCGTGCACTGTCGCGTGCTGAGGCGGAGCGCAACCTGTCCGAGGGTAAGAGAGAAAGTTCTGGCCTTGCTCTGCGTCGCCATGAAGAAGAAGCGATGACTTCGCGCAAGGCGTTATCAGAGGCCGAAGCGACAGCCCGTGCACTGCCAGATTTGGCGGATGCGAGAGCAGCGGTCGAGGACGTCAAGATGACGGTCGAAGCCGCCCGCATGATGATGATGACCAAGCGCGCTGCGTTCGATGAAGTGCGCCGTGAAGGCGATGCACGTCTAAAACGGTCTCAGGAAATCACCAAAGAGATCAGCGGATGGCGCCACCGTCTGGATACCGCGACGAAACGGACGTCCGAATTGGAAGAGCGCAAAGCGGAGAGCGAAGAGGCGCTCTATGAGGCCAATGAGGCGCCAGAAGAAATTGCTGCTAAGCGCGATGAACTAGCTCAGGCGATCGAAGAAGCTGAGGAGCGCCGTAAAGGGGCTGCAGATAATCTGGCAGAGGCTGAAACGGCACTTCGTGACGCACAAATGGCGGAACGGGATTGCGAACGTCTGGCATCCGAGGCGCGCGAGGCGCGTGCCCGCGCTGAGGCCCGCAATGAGGCCGCTCGCGAAACTGTGGCTTATGCCGCCGAACGGATCATGGAAGCGCAGGAAACGACGCCTGATAAGCTCCTTGATGCGTTGAACGTTGATCCAGACAAGATGCCGCCTGCCGAAGAAATCGAAGTTCAGGTGAACAGCTATAAACGTCAGCGCGACGCGCTGGGCGCTGTTAACCTTCGAGCCGAAGAAGACGCGGTTGAGGTTCAAACCGAGTACGACAAACTCACTGGCGACAAAGTAGATTTGGAAGAAGCGATTAAAGCCCTACGGCAGGGGATCTTTGGTCTGAACCGCGAGGGTCGCGAACGCCTTTTGACTGCATTCGAGCAGGTTAACGAGAACTTCGGTATGCTGTTCACTCACCTCTTTGGTGGTGGCGAGGCAAAGCTGGTTCTGGTCGAGTCTGATGACCCGCTCGAAGCTGGCCTTGAGATCATGTGTCAACCACCCGGTAAAAAACTGTCGACGCTTTCGTTGTTGTCGGGTGGTGAGCAAACCTTGACCGCGATGGCGTTGATCTTTGCGGTATTCCTCGCGAACCCTGCGCCTATATGTGTTCTGGACGAAGTTGACGCGCCATTGGACGATGCAAACGTGACGCGCTTCTGTGACCTTTTGGACGAGATGACACGTCAGACGAACACGCGTTTCTTGATCATTACCCACCACGCTGTGACGATGGCGCGGATGGATCGCTTGTTTGGGGTGACGATGCAAGAACAAGGTGTTAGCCAGCTTGTGAGTGTCGATCTCAAGAAGGCTGAAGCTATGGTTGCCTGAAGGCAGCGACCTTGGCTGGCAGGTCTAGGTTTGCCTCAATGAGTAAGTTTTCCTCGGCCAATTTCAGGGCGAGCCATGGTTTTATCGTCATGACTTGCTCGTAGAATGCGGCGATGTCGTCGACAGTGGCACCGTTAAGGTGGCGCTTCATTTCCTCATTGCCGCGATACCCGCCGTGTTCGAGCCGATATGGAAGACGCGCAATCCAATCGGCGCGATTTTGGGCATGGAAATGCAGCAGTTTGATGCCGTCATGAAAGGGAATGCCGCGTAGTTGTTGCCCATCAACCCAAGCCCCATGAATGCGCGGTTCGAGATCGGTGCGCCCTGTTCGAAAAAATGACTTTCCAGCGACATGGCTCAACGCGCCCTTACGGAGGGCGGGGGCATATTGACGAAACGACTGTCGCCAGCGTTGGCGCAGGTCTTTGCCCTTGAGCGGCGCACGAAAGAGGTTCGCATCGAAAACAGGAAGCCCGTGAGGGGAATGGACCGCTTCCCATGGACGCATGCGGACCATGCAATCTGATGCGGTATTCAACACCGAGCCAATCGGTTCGTCACTGTAGATAAACTCGTCCACGTCAATATGCGCGAGCCAGTCTAAGGGTGCGGTATCGTAAACCCGCTTCATATTCGCGGCTTGGCGGGGTTGGTGCGCGTCAGGACGCGAACCGAGGAGGTTAATCCAATAGGTTTCGTCGCATTTGACCACCGTTAACTTTGGGTTGCCCTCAAACGCAGCGGCCGCTGGGTCGTCTGGATCATCAAAGTGAAGCCAAATATGCGAAGCCCCGATGGACAGATGATAGGCGACAAATGCCTCCACCTCGGCGTATGGAGCCTTGACCGTCGTGCATATTCCCCAGTCGGCCATTGATTAGAGGCGGTTCAATAGATCGCGCGTTGGCCAAGCGTCCGCGGGCAAACCGAGCCGCTCTTGCTCTGTCTGAACGGCTTCGCGGGTCATTTCACCGATGATCCCATCGACCCCACCGACATCGTAGCCGCGGGCTTCTAGTCGACGCTGCAGGGTCATGATTTCTTCGCCGCTCAACGCAGGGTCGGGGTTGCCTGCGTTATAGGCTGGGGCCCCTTCTAGACGGGTTGCAAAGTACGCTGCGGTGGTCACGTAGACCATCGACTTGTTCCATTCGAAATAGACATGGAAATTCGGATAAGCGAGGAAGGCTGGTCCCTTTCGGCCCATAGGTAGCAGGATCGAAGAAGGCAAATTGGCAATTGATCCACTACGGGCCTGAACGCCTAAATTCGCCCACTCGCGCCCAGACATTTGGTGGTTCAGCCCAGTGAGAGACCAGTCGAGGTCTGCGGGAACGGTGACTTCTTGCAGCCACGGTTCATTCGCGCGCCAGCCGAGAGACGACAGCATCGCAGCACCGGACATCAAGGCATCAGGCGAAGATCCTTTGAGGTCTACGTGCCCGTCCCCATCTCCATCTTGACCGTTTTCAAGGATGTCTTTGGGCAACATTTGCACCTGTCCTATTTCGCCGGCCCACGCGCCTCTGGTGTTCGTCGGGCTAAAATCCCCGCGTTCAAACAGGGCGAGAGCTGCGAAGATTTGCGGACGGAACAGGTCTGGTCGGCGGCAATCATGAGAAAGCGTAACAAGCGCATTGAGGGTGTTAAAGTCGCCTTGAACCTGTCCGAAATCGGTTTCGAACGCCCAAAACGCCAAGAGAACCCCGCGATTGATGCCATATTCACGTTCAATGCGGTCGAAAACGGAATCGAAACGGTCAGAATAGATCGCGCCGTTGTTGACCCGATTTTGTGAAATGAGGCTGCGCGAGAAGTCGATAAAGTCCTTTTGGAAAACACCTTGCCGACGGTCAGCCCGAATAACGGCATCGTCTTGGCTGACGTTCGCAAAGAACTGGTCGACGGTTGCGCGATCGTGGCCACTCGCAATGGCTTCTTGTTTGAGGCCGCCGACAAAACTCGCAAAAGAACCACCGCAAGTCGCGGCCTGTGCCGAAGTTGCGCAAAAGGCGACGATGAAAGGCAAAACAAAACGCATGGGACCTCCGACAATTTGGCTAGAGGGTATCAGTCGGATCAGCGCTTGCAACCTTAGATAAAAGTGATGCCCAAGATCACGATAAATGCGATGCCCCACGCCCGCCAGAGTTCGCGAACAGCGCGGTCCACGTCCTCGGCGGCGGCGTCTTTTCGTCCGTCTACATTGACCCACGGATAATCGCTCATTTCGCCGTGGTAAGCGCGAGGACCCGAAAGAGCGATCCCGAGGACGCGAGATAGCGCTGCCTCAGGCCATCCAGCGTTCGGGCTACGGTGCAAGCCTGCATCCTTACGGATCGGTGAGAATTGCCATAGGTTCGGTTTTAGAGCCACAAAAAGGATGGCGGTCAGGCGAGCAGGAATGAGGTTCAGGAGGTCATCGAACCGCGCGGCGGCCCAGCCGAACTGTTCATGGCGCGGTGTTCGGTAGCCGATCATGCTATCGGCGGTGTTCGTGATCTTGTAAATTAAAAGACCGGGCAACCCGCCTACCGCAAACCAGAACAGCGGAGCCAGTACGCCGTCGCTAAAATTCTCGGCAGCGCTTTCGATTGCTGCGCGGGCGACGGCGGGCTCGTCGAGTTCGGCAGTGTCACGCCCTACGATCATGGCGACAGAGGCACGGCCTGCCTCAACCGAAGTACGCAGTCCCTTAGCTACGTCTGAAACGTGTTCTACCAGAGACTTTTGCGCGAGGAGCATCGCGCCGACGATCGCTTCAGCCCAGACGCCAGGCAAATCCTGAAGGCCCTTGCCTAATAGTGCGAACATCACGACGAGAATAGCGAAGGATGCGATGCCTTTGTCCTTGCGATGCGAACCCTGATTAAAATTCGTGTCGATAAAACTGACGCATTTCCCCATCAAAACAGCAGGATGCGGAAAGCGCGACCAGAGCCACTTTGGCTCTCCAAAAATCGCGTCCAGCACCATGGCCAACAGAACGCTCATAGCGCGGCCTCTAGTTGATCCCATTGGTTGGGCGCAGGAAGACCAAGACGGATCCACGTTTTCGAGTAGGGGAAAATGCGCGACCAGATATGGTTTTGGGCCAAACGATTTTGCCAGTTGGCTGCATCATCGACATCGTAGAGCCTAAAGAGTGGTGTTCCCCCGACCAACGTCGCACCTTTTCTCAGCATAAGGTCATCGAGGCGTTGTGCGTCTTGGTTCAATCTAATTCGTGTATCGACGGCCCATGCGGTGTCTCGCAAAGCTCGCGCACCAATCTCAAGAGCGGGGCCATTCACGGACCACGGTTCTTGAAGGGCTTTCATTTGATTGATGAACGACGGGGCAGCGATCATGAACCCCAAGCGTAGTCCCGCAAGACCCCAGAATTTGCCAAAGCTCTTGAGAACGACAATTCCCTCGTCCGCGGCGCGGGCGATATGGGATTGTTCAGGCCAAACGTCGCAAAAGCTCTCGTCGATCACGGTTAGAGGGCGGTCACCGAAAATGTCACTGGACCAGAGTCTGCCATCGGGATTGTTCGGATGAACGTAAACGTGGCTGGTCGCGTTTGCCGCATCGCCATTGGCGAGCTTGCCCGCTGCATCAAACGCGGCGGCATGTTCGTTATAGGTCGGCGTAGGGATATAGACGCTTTTGCTATCTGACAGGTTGGGCATTCGCGCGATGAGCGCTGAGGCGCCATTCGCGGGCAAGATTTCGGCGCCTTCGGGCACGTTCCAAAACTCACGAGCGGCGGAAATGACCTGATCCATTGCATCGCTGTCAGGAAGGGTATTCCACGCATCTGGCGAGATATCACCGACGGGGTAGGGGACTGGATTTATCCCTGTAGACAGATCAATCCAGTCAGAACGATGGCCGCCCCATTTTGCGACGGCCGCATCAACGCCCCCACCATGATCGCGGGCCATTAGTTTTGCTCCGGCAAGGGAATGTGGCGAGAGACAAAATGTCCTTTCACGCCGATAGGCCATTGGCGGAAGGGTACTTGGCCCGTTTCGCTTTCTGAATGCATGATGGCGTAGTCGACGATTGCCTGCGCATCGGACGGGGTCGCATCAAACATGCCGAGGGAGTAGCTAATTTTCCCTGCGCCTTGAACAATCACGTTGCACGCACGTTCGCATCCCATTGTGCATGTTACGCGGCGCGTGTTGATCCCGGCAGGTTGCGCAGCGGCTTCAATCAGTTCAGCAAAGGCTTCACCGTCTGTTTTGTCCATGCCGCGTTCGCCCCAATCAGCGCGCTTGCACCCTGCACATATGGTAATCCAGCTGGTCATTGATCATCCTCTTGCTTCGCGCCTTTTGAACCCGATTGGGGACCGCGAAACAAGAGTAGGACGTCAACTTCGTCTGTACAGGTCAGGACACGACCAAGATGCTACTATCCGCGTCCATGTGGTGCGTTCCAGTCCAGATCGGGCCCGACGGGGACAATGCGGTGCGGGTTAATCGTGTCGTGGCTGTAGTGATAGTGGTGGCTGATGTGATCGAAATGGGTCGTCTCTGCAACGCCTTCGATCTGATAGAGCTCGCGGGTGTAGGCCCAGAGGTTCGGATATTCGATCAGCTTACGACGGTTACATTTGAAGTGCCCGTGGTAGACAACGTCGAAACGAACGAGCGTCGTCCAGAGACGCCAGTCGGCTTCGGTCAAGGTGTCGCCCGTCAAATATCGGTTGGTCGACAGAATACCTTCGAGCCAGTCTAGGCTTTCGAACAGAGGGCCTACAGCTTCTCCATAGGCGGATTGGCTGGTGGCAAAGCCTGACTTGTAAACGCCGTTGTTTACCGTGTCGTAGATGCGTTCGTTAAGCGTCTCGATCTGATCGCGCAGGCTTTCTGGCCAATAGTCGTCCGTGTTGCCCGTGATGTCATTGAATGCGGAATTCAGCATCCGAATGATCTCTGAACTTTCATTCGAGACAATCGTCTGACGTTCTTTGTCCCAGAGAATTGGCACGGTCACGCGACCAGAAATCGTCGGATCAGTTCGAGTGTAGATGTCTCGCAGAAACGGCAAGCCAAAGAGGGTATCGCCAGTTGCGCCGTCGAAGTCGGTTTCAAAGGTCCAGCCATCGCTTAGCATGTGAGGGTGAACGACGGAGACACTGATGTGGTTAGTCAGGCCCTTTATTGCGCGGAACACAAGCGTGCGGTGCGCCCAAGGGCAGGCGTAGGATACATAGAGGTGGTAGCGACCGCTTTCGGCTTTGAACCCACCTTCGCCAGTTGGTCCAGCTGATCCATCAGCGGTGATCCAGTTGCGAAAGGCAGCCGTCGTACGAACAAATTTTCCACCCGTCGATTCGGTGTCGTACCATTCGTCTCGCCATGTGCCGTTGTCGAGAAAACCCATCGTGTGTCCTTTCGTGTTGAGCCCAAGAGATAGGCAAACGGCCTGCGCAGGCAACCGAACTGTTCGAACATGTCCCTTGCGTCACCGCACAGGTCGTTTTCGATCTACCCTGCGACGTTTAACCGTTTGCCCCCTATGCCCTACCCCTGTAGGAAGTCCCGAGACGAAGCCTAAACTAGGCCAGAGCGGTTGGTGGTGCGGCGGTTGACCTGAACTGGGACCAAAGCTCACGTCGTCCGATCCCCGCACTTTCGCGGTCCTCTGGTCTTTATCGGAACGGAGGTCACGCCATGCGCAGCGCACTTACTCTTATCCTTTTGCTGACGGCAAATGCCGCCTCGGCCCACGTGGGCCATTTGGGCGAGATGGCTGGGCATGATCATTGGGTGGCAGGTGCGGCGCTGGGTCTTGCGATCCTTCTAGGGCTTCGTGAGGCTTTGAAGGCGCGTAAGGAAAACGCTGAGAAGGCGTCAAAAGAGGCTGAAGAAGCCGAAGAAGAAGTCGAAGGCGAAGAGGTGCCAGCATGAAAACGGGTGTAATGATCTGCGGCCACGGTTCGCGGAGCCAGTCGGCAGTTGATGAGTTCAAAGTGCTGGCTGAAAAATTGCCCGCTTATCTGCCGTCGGACTGGATGGTTGATTATGGCTATCTCGAGTTTGCGAACCCTGTAATCCGCGATGGTCTGGACAATCTGCGGAACGCTGGCTGTGAACGTATCCTCGCTGTTCCGGGCATGCTCTTTGCGGCGATGCATTCGAAAAACGACATTCCCACCGTGCTGAACACCTATGCGGCAAAGCACGGGATCGACGTGAAATACGGTCGTGAGTTGGGTGTCGATCCTAAGATGATCGCTGCTGCAGCAGACCGTATTCAGACTGCCGTTGACGCTGCGAACGCAGACCTTGGTGATGTGCCGATGCACGAAACCTGTTTGGTTGTGATTGGGCGCGGTGCTTCTGACCCTGATGCGAATAGCAACGTGTCCAAGATTGCTCGTATGCTTTGGGAAGGTATGGGATTTGGTTGGTGTGAGGTTGGTTATTCTGGCGTCACATTCCCGCTGGTCGAGCCAGCCCTCCAGCATGTCGCAAAGCTTGGCTACAAGCGCGTCGTTGTGTTTCCGTACTTCTTGTTCACGGGCATTCTGATCGACCGTATTTACGGCTTTACCGATCAAGTTGCCGCTGAACACACAGATATCCAGTTCGTCAAAGCGGGCTATCTGAATGATCACCCAAAGGTTCTCGAAACCTTTGCGGAACGTATCAAAGAACAGACGGGCAGCGTTCCTGTTCCGAACTGTGGTATCTGCCCGTTCCGTGCGCAGGTTCTGGCGGTTGAGGACGGCGAAACGAACCAAATTTCGCCAGAAGAGCGTCGCGCGGCACTTGAGGCGAGCGGCCACCCTGCCTACGGCGAAGTCCCTCCTCCGACTTGCGTATTGTGCAAATATCGCACCGAAGTGATCGGCTTTGAGGCCGAAGTGGGTGCTGTGCAAGAAAGTCATCATCACCACGTCGAAGGCCGAGGGGCGAGCGCGCCGGGGTCTAACGTTGCGGACTGTTCGCTATGCGATACCTTCTGTACGGGTCTGTGCCGTCTGCAAGGTCACGCTCATCACGACCACGGCCATCACCACCATGACCATGATCATCATCACCACCATGATCACGATCATCACCATGGGCACGATCATCACCATGGGCACCACCACCATCACGATGATGGGCATCATCACCATCATGACCACGATCACCACCACCATCATGGGCATGATCACGGGCACGACCATCACCATGCTCCTTATCCGCACGCCGATCACCCATTGGGTCCAAAGAGCGCGCTGAAATCCAAGAAGCCCTGAGTATCACACCCGCCCCCACCCCTCTGAACGAGGCGTCGGGGCGGCCGCTGCCCTGACAGGGAACCGAAATATGCGCCCTTACGAAAAAGACCCGTCCGCAATTTACGCGCAGAGCTTTGCCACTGTGCGCAAAGAGGCGCGGCTCGACCGATTTCCGCAGGACATGCAGCCTTTGGTGACGCGGTTGATCCATTCCTGTGGCATGGTCGAAATCGCAGATCGTCTGGCGTTTTCTCCGTCTGTATATTCCGCGGGTCATGCAGCGCTTCAGTCAGGCAAGCCGATCTTGTGTGATTGCGAGATGGTCGGCGCAGGGATCATTCGTCGCTATTTGCCCGCCCAGAACGACGTGATCGTGACATTGAACGATCCTCGTACCCCTGAATTGGCTCAAGAGATTGGGAACACCCGAAGTGCCGCTGCGGTTCGTTTGTGGGAACCTCATATTGAGGGCGCTGTGGTCGCAGTCGGTAACGCGCCGACAGCACTTTTCCACCTTCTTGAATTGATCGACGAAGGTTTCCCGAAACCCGCTGTCATTCTCGGTTTCCCTGTTGGTTTCATTGGCGCTGCTGAGTCAAAAGCAGAACTCGCTGCAAATTCACGTGGCATTGAATTCGTTGCCCTCAAGGGCCGCAAAGGTGGATCTGCGATGGCATCCGCTGCGGTCAACGCCCTCGCTGCAGGTTTGCCCGAGGAACGGACATGACCGCTTGGCTCAACATTGTTGGGATCGGCGAAGACGGGATGGACGGTTTGACGCCTGTCACCCGTGCGACGGTCGAGCAGGCTGATGTCGTCATCGGTGGTGAACGCCATCATGGACTGACCCCTAACCTCAAGGCCGAACGGATTGCATGGCCGTCGCCGTTTGATGCGCTGATCGACACGATTCGCACACATCGCGGAAAACGCGTCGTGGTTTTGGCGACCGGCGATCCGCTTTGGTATTCGGTAGGGCCAAAAATCGCGAAGTCTTTCGAAGCGGACGAGGTGGTGTTTCACCCACAGCTTTCAGCGTTTCAATGGCTCGCCGTTCGGATGGGGTGGAGCCTAGCCGACCTCGAAACGCTGACCGTTCACGGGCGACCAGTACAGCAGATGGTCCCGTTTATACGACCGAATGCGCGGCTGTTGCTATTGACCACAGGCGCACAAACGCCGTCTGAGGTTGCAGAGATTTTAACGGCGCGTGGCTATGGCGCATCGCGGATCACGGTGTTCGGTGCGCTGGGCGGTGATCGGGAAACGCGATTTGACGGGATTGCGTCTCAGTGGAACCACGTTGTGCCTGACTTCAACAGTATGGCTGTCGAATGCGTTGCTGGAGACGGCGCACAAGTGTTGCCGCTGATGGGGCTGCCTGATGATGTGTTCGCCTCTGACGGCACAATGACGAAACAAGAGGTCCGTGCAATCACACTGGCGAAGCTCATGCCGATGCGTGGTGCGGTCCTTTGGGACATCGGCTGCGGGAGCGGGTCGGTGGCGATTGAATGGATGCGTGGCGCACGGGATGCGGTGGCATTCGGAGTTGAGCCTCGGGCGGATCGCATCGCCCTCGCGACCCAGAATGCGTTGGCGCTGGGCGCGCCTCGGTTAACCGCAATTCAGGGTCATGCGCCCGAGAGTTTGGCTGGATTGCCGAAGCCCGACGCGGTCTTTGTCGGCGGCGGATTGACGGAACAGACGTTTCAGATCGCGTGGAACGCATTGTCTAGTCATGGCCGTTTCGTTGCGAATGCCGTCACCCTCGAAACCGAAGCCGTATTGCGCGACCTACATTCGAAATTTGGCGGACAACTGATCCGTCTCTCGGTTGAACGTGCAGAGCCCGTGGGCCGCCTGACAGGCTGGCGACCGGCAATGACCGTCACCCAATGGAGCCTTGTGAAATCATGACCGGAACACTCTACGGTGTTGGCCTCGGGCCGGGCGCACCTGACCTGATGACGCTGCGCGCCGCCCGCTTGATCCAAGGGGCAAAAGTTGTCGCTTACCCTGCGCTGGTTGGTGGCGAAAGTTTTGCCCGCTCAATAGCTGCTGATTTGATTTCAGTGGATGCAAACGAAATCCTCATGGAAGTCCCTATGACGACCGAACGCGGCCCTGCACAAGCGGCCTACGACGTAGGCGCCGCGCAGATTGCTGACGCGTTGGAAGCAGGGCAGGATGTTGTCGTTCTTTGTGAAGGTGATCCGTTCTTCTACGGTTCCTTCATGTATCTGTATGCTCGCTTGTCCGACAGATTTACATGCGAAGTCGTCCCAGGTGTGACGTCGATTACGGCATGCGCTTCCGTCGCTGGTCGGCCCTTGGTTGCTCGTAATGAACGCCTAACCGTGCTGCCAGGCCCCCTGCCAGAAGATGAACTACGTTCACGAATTGCTGGTGCGGAAAGTGTGGCAATTATGAAAGTGGGCCGTCATTTGACCAAAATTCGTGCGGTAATTAGCGAACTGGGGTTGGTCGAACATGCCACCTACATCGAACGCGCGACCCTGCAAAATCAAGTCGTCCTTCCGTTGCGCGATGCGCCGGAAAATGCGCCTTACTTCTCAATGATACTTCTGACAAAGGGAGCCGACCCGTGGCTGTAAAACCTGTTGTGATGGCGCTTTCGCGCTCTGGTGAGGCCGTGGCGCATAAAATTGCCGCTGCCTTGGGTTTGGCTGTTCACGGACGTGAAGGCCGTGTCGATCAAGCGGATGCGTATTTCGCAAATGCGTTGGATCATGCGCGTGATTTGTTCGCTGCGGGCGTTCCGATCATTGGTGTGTGTGCCTCTGGTATTTTGATCCGTGCTGTTGCCCCGCTTCTGTCTGATAAGCGCAGCGAACCACCCGTTCTTTCAGTGAGCGATGACGGTTCGGTCGTCATTCCGCTATTGGGCGGACATCGTGGCGCGAACCGTTTGGCGCAAGAGATAGCAGTTGCCTTGAATGCCAAAGCTGCGGTTACCACCGCAGGCGACGTTGCGATCGGTGTTGCGCTTGACGCGCCGCCCGCTGGCTATCGACTGGCCAATCCGCTGGACGCCAAAGATGCAATGGCAGCTATTCTGGCCGGTGAAGGGATTTCGCTGACCGGCGAGAACATTTTCGACCTCGAAGCCGATGGTGGAGCGGTCAACCTTGTCGTGTCAGAGACACCAGTCGAAGGGAACGCGAAGACGCTCGTTTACCATCCTCAGACCTACGTCGTCGGGGTTGGGTGCGCGCGCAATGCTGACGCCGAAGAGCTTTGGTCCCTTGTGACCACGACCCTGCAAAACGCAGGTATCGCACAGGGTGCTGTTGCCTGTGTTGCGACCATCGACCTCAAAGGTGACGAGCCTGCGATGAACACAGTCGCTAAACGCCTTGGCGTGCCGTTGCGTCTGTTTACAGCTGAAGAACTCGAGGCACAGAAGGTCGCGAACCCGTCTGATGTTGTGTTTGCCGAAGTAGGGTGCCACGGCGTGTCCGAGGGCGCGGCACTCGCTGCGTCGGATGGTAAGCTGGTCGTCGAAAAGACCAAGACCGCGAATACGACCTGTGCGATTGCGCGGGCAGATCCTCCGATCACCGAAATGAAGGGCCGTTCCCGTGGTCGTCTATCGGTCGTTGGAATTGGACCGGGTCAAGCAACATGGCGGACACCAGAAGTGTCCAAATTGGTCGCTGAGGCCGATGAACTAGTTGGTTATGGATTTTATATTGATCTTCTAGGCCCGCTCGCACATGGAAAAATTCGCAGCGATTTCCCGCTCGGCGGTGAAGAGGATCGTTGCCGATATGCGCTGGAACGCGCTGGCGAAGGGCGCAATGTTGCTTTGGTTTGCTCGGGCGATGCGGGCATCTATGCGATGGGTGCGCTGACGTTCGAATTGCTGGACCGTTCGCCAGAAGCCCTCGGCGTCTCGGATGCGGCACGTCGTGTTGATGTCGTCTGTTCACCGGGTGTTTCTGCGCTTCAGGGTGCGGCTGCTCGGGCTGGCGCGCCGCTGGGTCATGACTTCTGTACAATTTCGCTGTCTGATCTTCTGACACCGCGTGATGACATTATTCGCCGTCTCCACGCCGCTGCTGAAGGTGACTTTGTCATCGCGTTCTACAACCCCGTTTCGAAAACGCGGCGCACGCTGTTGGCTGAGGCACGTGATATCCTTCTGCAGCATCGCCCTGCAGATACGCCTGTGATGCTGGCTTCCTCGCTTGGCCGTCCCGAAGAATATGTTCGTTATCGTCGTCTCGCCGACCTTGAGGTGGATGAAGTCGATATGCTGACCGTTGTTCTGGTTGGTTCGTCAAATAGCCGTCTGGCGCAACTGGGCGAAGGTCCACGTATGTTCACGCCCCGTGGGTATGCTCGCAAAATTGATGGCGACCTGAGCGGTGAAAGGAATTCCAAATGACCGTATTTTTCATTGGTGCTGGACCAGGTGATCCAGAGCTGCTCACGATCAAAGCTCAACGTTTGATTGGCGAATGTCCTGTGTGTCTCTACGCGGGTTCGCTGGTCCCCGAGCAAGTCGTTGCCTGTGCGCCTGAAGGGGCACGGGTCATGGATACCGCACCGATGACGTTGGATGAAACGCACGCGGAAATCTTGGCTGCTCATCAGCGCGGAGAGAACGTAGCGCGCGTCCATTCTGGTGACCCGTCTCTTTACGGTGCAATTGCCGAACAGATTCGCCGTCTCAAAGCAGACGATATCGACTATCAGATTGTGCCGGGTGTGCCTGCTTACGCCGCTGCTGCTGCGGCGCTCGGTCAAGAACTCACGATCCCCGAGCTTGCGCAGTCGATAGTTCTCACTCGTATGTCGATGAAATCGACATCGATGCCCGCAGGTGAAACGCTTGAGAACTTCGCAAAGACGGGTGCGACCCTCGCGATCCACCTTGGCATTCGTGCACTTCGCGAAATCGAACGCCAGCTTGCGCCCTATTACGGCTCTGATTGTCCCGTTGCGGTTGTGTATCGCGTTGGTTGGCCAGACCAGATGATCATCCGTGGAACAATCTCTGACATCCATGCCAAAGTGCGCGACGCAAAGATCACTCGGACGGCTCTTATCCTAGCAGGGCCTGCCTTGGGTGGGGGGCATGGTTTTCCTGACTCGGCTCTTTATGACGCGGCGCGTCCACATGTTCTGAGGCCCAAAGCTAAGGCGTAACGCGGCGTTTCCTGTGGAAATTTTGCAACAGGCACAAATGGATAGGTTGATTTGCTTTTTATTAAGCTCATCATCCTACCCAAGTCTGGAGGAGACGCCCATGTCCGAATTTCTACCCGAAGCCGTTCGCCAAGGTCTTGAAGATGCGCGCCGCGCCGCATTGTTGCGGTCATCGCGCCTCTGCGTTCATGACGGTGATGACGTCTATCGTATCCTTCGCATGTGGGACACGGGCTTTGCTATGGATGCCAAAGACGCGCCAAAGTTGCGCGGTCACGTCAAGATCTATGACGGTCCCAAGTACATGTACCAAGCCCTAGTGGTCACGTCGCGCGAGGAAGAAGGCGAACGTGTATTCGACTTTAAATGGCATCAAGCGGCTGCGGACGGCCCCGCTGCCGATTTCGTACGCGCTCGAGAGTTGCCCGCTGGATATCTCACCAGCAGTTAAACTGTAGCAGCATTGCTGGGGGAGGCTGCCCTCACCCCAACTTGCGAATCGTTATTGAAGGTCTGAAAACGCTGCCTTGAGACGTCCTACAGCGTCTTCAATCCGCGATCTCGGTGTTGCTAAGTTGAAGCGCAGGAAGTTTTCACCACCGAGGCCAAAGCTTGGTCCATGGTTCGGCGCAATTTTAGCAGCGGTCTGGACCCGTGATGTAAATTCGTCGCGTGTCATTCCTGTGCCTTCAAAGTCGACCCAAGCGAGGTAGGTCGATTCTAGTGCCATCGATTTGACCCCTGGGATCGCATTTACGCCTTCGTCAAAGAGACGTCGATTGCCGTCCAAGTAGATGCAAAGTTCATCAACCCACGCGGCGCCTTCTGGTGAGTAGGCGGCCATGGCCATGAACAATCCGAATGAGTTGGGCGAAAGGCCAAGCGCAGCCATGCGAGCGGCAAATTTGGCCCGCAGGTCTGGATCAGCGATGATCACGTTGCCCGAATGGCTCCCCGCAATGTTAAATGTTTTAGTTGTTGCGGTCATCATGACGAGGCGGTCTTCGATCCCGTCGATCTTTGTCATCGGGATGTGAGTGTGACCAGGCATTATCAGGTCGTGGTGAATCTCGTCCGATACAAGGATGAGGTTATGGCGTTTTGCAAAGGCGGCGACGGCCTCTAGTTCTGCCTTTGACCAAACCCGGCCCCCCGGATTGTGCGGAGAGCAAAGAATGACCATTCTTTCCGAGCCTGTCATCTGAGCATCATAGGCGTCGAAATCGTATTCATACCGACCGTTGTTGTTCACCAGTTGGCATTCGACCACGTTACGACCAGCCGCACGAATGACGCGGGCAAAGGCGTGGTAAACTGGGGTAAAGAGGACAACGCCGTCACCGACATTGGTGAACGCGTCAACACAAAGCGCTGTGCCGTTGACCAGACCATGCGTGGTAAAAATCGATTTCGGATCCACGCTCCATCCATGGCGGTTTTCCATCCACCAACAAATCGCATCTCGATAGGGTCCGTCGTTTCCGAAATATCCCATGACACCATGGTTTGCCTGATTGTGGATCGCTTCGCGCACGCAATCGGGTGCTGCAAAGTCCATATCCGCGACCCACATCGCGAGGCCATCATCGGGAGAAACGCCATAGATGGCCTGCATCTCGTCCCACTTGACGTTATGGGTGCCGCGACGGTCGATGATTTCGTCGAAATTCATTGGGATCTCCAGAGTTCAGGCCAGCTTTGCGCCAATGTTTGCGTTGATCTGATCCAAAGGTCCAGTGGTGAGCCAATCCTTGCGGGATCGCACGGGAAACGCTACATGCCGATCATGACATTGCGACCCATCTTGATCCATCCCGACCCGCGCCTGAAAAAGGTTGCTGACCCCGTTGCAGAGGTTTCGAAAGAAATCCGCAAGCAGGCCGACGATATGATTGAAACCATGTACGATGCCCCTGGTATCGGGCTTGCCGCGCCGCAGATTGGTATCTTGAACCGACTGCTGGTCATGGATGCGCAGCGTGATCCAGAGGCAAAGCCAAATCCGATGGTTCTGATCAATCCTGAAGTCATTTGGGAGTCGGATGAAAAGAACGTCTACGAAGAGGGCTGCCTCTCTATCCCCGATCAGTTCGCCGAAGTTGAACGTCCGAAAATGGTGCGCGTCCGTTGGCTCGATCTGGACGGTAAGATGGTTGAAGAAGAGTTCGATAACCTCTGGGCGACCTGCGTTCAGCACGAAATCGACCACCTCAACGGAACGCTGTTCATCGATTACCTGAAGCCGCTCAAACGGCAGATGATCACGCGTAAAATGCAAAAGTTAAAACGCGAATTGGCGCGCGGCTGATGGCGCATCGTCCTTTCGTCATGTGGCCTCATCGGTCATTGCGCACACCTGCGGCACCTGTCGAGGCCATCACCGATGACATCCGTGCCATTTGGTCTGAGATGGTCGAGGCGATGGATGCAATGCCGGGCGTTGGCCTCGCTGCAGTTCAGTTGGGTATTGATCTACGTTTGGCCGTTGTTGACTGCTCGGACGAGCGTGGCAAAGCTGTAAAAATGGCGAACCCTGAGGTGCTTCACGCGTCGGTTCAGCCTCGCGACCATGAAGAAGCCTCTCCGAATTTGCCTGGCGTTTCGGCCAAGGTTACACGGCCACGTGCCGTGACTGTTCGCTTCTTGAACGAGCAGGGCGAAATGGAAGATCGCGACTTTGTTGGACTATGGGCAACCTCGGTTCAGCATCAGATCGATCACCTGAACGGCAAAATGTATTTCGACAATCTGTCGAAGGTGAAGCGTGATATGCTGATCCGTAAGGCAAAGAAACTGAACGGATAATCCAATGCGCATTGTGTTTATGGGGACCCCTGAGTTCTCGGTTCCGGTCTTGCAGGCGCTGGTCGATGCCGGCCACGAAGTTCTCGCAGCTTATTCTCAGCCGCCGCGCCCTGCAGGTCGTGGTAAAAAGGATCGCCCAAGCCCCGTTCAGGCTCGTGCAGAAGAACTCGGTATCCTTGTTCGTCATCCCGTGAACTTTAAAGACGCAGAGGATGTCGCGGCGTTTGAGGCTCTACAGGCAGACGTTGCCGTCGTGGTTGCCTACGGTTTGATCCTTCCGCAGAGCCTATTGGATGCCCCGAAGCACGGGTGCCTCAATATCCATGCGTCTTTACTGCCGCGTTGGCGTGGCGCGGCGCCCATTCACCGCGCGATTATGGCAGGTGATGCTGAGACAGGCGTCTGTATCATGCAGATGGAGGCCGGATTGGACACTGGTCCAGTTCTGATGCGTCAGACCACCGCGATCGGTGCGGAAGAAACGACAGGGCAATTGCATGATTGGCTGTCTGACATGGGGGCAAAACTAATCGTTGAAGCCCTGTCTCGCCTAGATACGCTGACCCCTGAGGTCCAGCCACAAGACGGCGTGACCTACGCTTCCAAAATCGACAAGGCAGAAGCGCATGTCGATTGGACTCAGCCTGCGGATGTGATTGACCGTCAGATCCGTGGATTGTCGCCATTCCCTGGTGCGTGGTGCGATGTGAATGGGGAGCGGGTTAAGCTTCTCGGTTCCAAATTGGCCAAAGGCGATGGTAAGGTTGGGCAAGTCCTGCACGGCTTCACCGTTGCATGTGGTGAGGGCGCGGTAGAGATCACGCGCCTTCAACGTGAAGGCAAAAAGCCAGTCACCACCGAAGATGCCCTCCGCGGCATGACATTGCCGGAGCACATCTGATGTTCCTCCTCATGGGATTGCCGCGCATGGCGCTGAATTTCATGATTTGGTTTCTTATCTGGATGTTCACGCGACCAGGTGGATGGCTTTTCGCCTGTGTTGCCGTGGTGCTTGCGGTAAAAACCCTCCCCCCCGAACTCTGGGGGATGGCTAACCCAGAATAATCACTGGCGCGGCGGACGGCTCTTATAGGCAGGCATCGACCATCCAAGGGCGAGGCTTCCAGCCCGCAGTGCGAACGTTACGCCAGCACACAACATCAGCGCGATGGGCTGTGTGATCCCTGCGCCAATCGCAAGCATCGCCGCCGCGGCCCCTATGAATGCCGCAGAGATATACAATTCGCCCTGTTTGAGGACCAGCGGGACCTCATTGCAAACCACGTCGCGCATCAAACCGCCGAAACAGCCTGTCGTCACACCCATAATCAAAACGATTGGCCATTCCTGAGAGTGGTTCACGGCCACGCCGACCCCGGTCGGAACTGCCACCGCCAGAGCGGCAGCATCTAGCCAAGTCAATGTTTTTAAGCGGCTTTCAAGGAGGTGGGCGGTAAAGAATGTGCCCATTGCAGCGACCGCCGCAATAACCAAAACGATTGGTTTGTCGATCCAAAACAAAGGGTTTCGATCCAACAAAAGGTCACGAACCGTGCCGCCACCGACCGCAGTCAAAGCGGCGATAAAGAAGAACCCAACTGGATCGAGCTGCGCACGACTGGCCACCAATGCGCCTGTCAGCGCAAAGATAAACACAGACGAGTATTCGAGAATTTCAAGAAATGACATCGCTCCTCCTCGGTCTGTCGTAGCACAGATTTGCTGCGATGGGACCAAAGAGTAAGTCTAATTAACGATGCCAGATAATGGCGGAGACGAAGGGAGCGAAACCCTTCAGTCATTATTGATGTAATTTGAAAAATTTACCTTATAAATATACATATATTGTGTATTATTGTGTAGGTTTGTATCTGACAGTTTCTTAAAATTTCATGTCATTTATGTATCCAAAATGTATCCAGGAAGGAGTGCAGATGACACTTGCTACAGACTTAGCAATCCGAAAGTGGAAGCCATCGAAGGACGGTGAAGCTGTCGGTACAGGTGGAAGGACTAGTCTTTATATTCGCGGTTGGAAAACCGGAGCTAAGGCTTTTTACTTCCGTGCTAAGACGTGGATCAAATTGGGTGATTATCCTGACGTTTCTCTTGCGCTCGCAAGGGAGATATCAACGGTTGCCAAGCGTATGTCGCGTGAAGGTTTTGGCGTTGATGCTCTCCGTCGTGGTTTTGCGAATGCAAAAACCGCGACAGAGTTTGAAGCGATTGTAAGGGGGGACATTCTGTCCGGACTTTCAGTCTGTGGCGCCACAACTGCACCTACCTATGATGAGCTCTGGAATGAATGGTACAATGGGCGCAAAGCAAAGCTGCAAGACGGGCCAAGTCGACGTCGACCTGAAGCAATTCACTTGCATCACATAAAGCCTGTATTGGGAAATCGACCAATTACAGAAATCAGAAGGCGGGAAATTTTTGATCTTTTAGAACCACTTTTCCACGAAAAGCCAGTCACCGCTGGGCATGCGCTAGGTCATATTCGAGCAGTTTTCGAGCGAGCTGCAAACAGAGAACTGATCGACGCAGACCCGACCCCCAATAAGTCGGCATTTGCCGACGCAATTGCAAGAAGAGACGTAAAGCATCACGGGACATTATCTCCCGACAGGATGCCAACTTTATGGACATGGCTCGGGACAACCGATGCCAGCAAAGCAACGCGCCTCGCTATTTTGACGGCTATGACCTCGGGTCATAGGATCGGGGTTATCATTAATGCTGAATGGGAGCATATTAACGAAGAAACCGCTGTTTGGACTGTACCAGCTCGTACGGACCACGTCACGCCGGGCCGCATGAAGTCCGGACGAGAATATGGATTGCGTTTACCTGATAAGCTGCTGGAAAGCTTACTTGACCTTAGACGCTCTCCAACGCAGCGGTATGTGTTTGAAAGTCCAACTACAGCTGGCCCGATCTCGTCGAACGCTATTCTCAAGACATTAAAGAGATTTGATGCTGATCTCACTGCGCATGGATTTAGAAATGCCATTAAGGGATGGTGTCGAAGCGCTAATCCGCCAGTTCCTGATCACATTGCTGATGCGTTTTGTGACCATAGTTTACGTGGTCTAGATGCAGCCTATCGACGTGGTGACACCAGTGCTGAGCGAGCTGATTTGGCAAGGCGTTTGTATGACTTTGTTACGGCGGCACCAGAATGATTGATGACAAACGCACCTTAGCTCGAGCAAAAGTTATACATGAACTTATCGACTACAAAGCAAATGGAGACAGGCGTCACCTGGCTGCCATTGCTGAGATGATGGCAGAATATATCGGATTACCTGATGCCGGCGCCGAAATAGCTGCCATCTTATTATCAGAAAAAACGCTGCCAAAGTTGAATGCAAAAATTGGAATAAATCAGCAAGTAGAGGATGCTCTCATACGCCATCTTTGGATCAGTTGGAGGGGAAAAAGGCCAAACCATGAAGTCTATACGGCTATTAAAAAATCCTCATCCAGAACAATTTGCCAGGGTGGGGCATGACCAACGAGGGTGCTGAGGAACGCATTCGCAAACGCATCGAGCGTATGGGGATCGATAAAGTGGACAATTCGTAAAAACTTGTCCTTGGACGGACCATTAGTATCTGTGTTCATTGCTGTGTCAGGACAAAACGGAGCGTATCCATGCCTGACACTCTCAACCAAATCCGCTGGCTAAATGCCCAGCAAGTTGCGGCGCGCTATGGCTGCGGTCGTGTAACCGTTTACCGGATGGTAAAACGCGGTTTAATTCCAGCTCCAATCCAGTTTTCTGGGCGAATGAGCCGTTGGGACATACAGGCTCTCGACGCAGCCGACACAAGTCGCGGCAGCAAATAACACAATCCGTCTGCTTTGGAGACCCCGGGTTCATATTCCCCAGTCGCGCACTGGGCATTTGACGCTGGTCCGCCAGCCACCAAGTGGCTCGATGTGGATCAAGTCAAATCAGCGCTGAATGAACGCGCTGAAGGGCTTTTCCGACAGTTCTGGGGTGAGCCTGAGCGTCCTAGTGCGCGCGAATGGCGGCTCAAGGGAACCACTAGCAAAGCGATGATTATGCGCGGCGCAAAACGTGGTCTCTGGTATAACCACAAAACGGGCGAGGGCGGCACTCTATTAGATTTTGTGGCAGTCGAGATGTCGGGCCTTTCATCCGCGAGGGATGACTTTCATCGCGTTTTACAGGATGCTTCCCGGCTGTGCGGCGCAGACCTTGATGAACCTTTGGACTTGGCAATCATCCAGGCCAAGGCTGCTGCACGCATTGCTCAACAGGCAATAGAGGAAAGAGAAGAAACAGCGCGCCGTGAGTTAATCATTGAAGCTCTAAAGTCTCGAAGCGAACCAATCGAGGGCAGTCCAGCGGCTGCTTATCTCCGTAGTCGTGGAATTTCTCAGGTGCCTCGAGGTTGGGTCTATTTACCATCGGTACCTGACTTACCGATAAAACATGCAAGATATGCGGCATTAGTTGTCTTTGGCGAGGATGATACCGGTCAGGTAAAAGGTGGGCAGCGTATTTTGCTTGGTCCAAATGGCACCAAAGCTGAGGTTGAGGTCCGGAAGGTTGGGTTTGGCCAAGTAAACGGATATCCAGTCAGGCTAAATAAAGGCTGTAATGGACCGCTCATTATCGCAGAAGGACCTGAGACTGCTGCTGCAATCGCACAGGTTGTAGATCACGAAGTCTGGGCAGTTTTTGGAGTTTCAGGGTTTGCCGGGGTCTCAGTACCAGTGGGTCGCGAAGTCATACTGTGCCCTGATCAAGATGCTGCCGATAGCCCAGCTGGAAAGACATTTTCTAAAGCCGTCCAGGCATTGGTTGAAAAAGGTGTCGCTGTCAGGATTGCGATTGCACCTGAACCAGAGGGTAGCAAGCGTGATCTCAATGACACGTTAATACACCAAGGCGCTGAGGCGGTCAGGAATGCGATAAAAGCTGCCAAGATTGTCAAACATTGCGAAGCAGTGGATTGTGATGAGTGCATCTCCCTTCCGGAAATCAGTGCCGAAGATGCACGGCTAATTTTACGTGATGAGGTGGTAGCTGGACTACGGCGCCCAGGTGTCACGTTGATTGAGGCGACCTTAGGCCTGGGAAAAACCTCCGCTACGATTTCCGCGCTTGATGACCTACTGGCGACCAGTGACGCGGGTGCAGTTGTTCTTGCAGTACCAATTCATCGTTTAGGCAGACAAATGGTCAAAGATATTCGCGCGGTAGTGCCAAAGCGTCGCGTCGTACAGGTGTACGGGGCAGAGGCCCAAGACCCTTTCAATCCGGATGAAACAGTCTGTAAGCGGCTTGACGAATATCGCGAGCAAGCTTCGCTCATGTTGGACGTCGAAGAGTTATGCAGTGTATGTGCGTGGAAAGACAAATGCCTGCACCAGACAAGCAAATCGAAGTGCGCCGACGTATATATCGTTTCACACCAACGATTGAAATCTGATGGATTGCCGTTGAAGCAGTGGCAACACCTTCTTGCAACGGTTGTCGATGAAAATCCTGTAAACGCTTTAGTTTCGGTATCTGGCCGTGGAGTGCCTTTATCAGCTCTGATTGAAGCGCCAACCCGCATTTCAAACAAGGAAGGCTGGCAGAGCTTTGCGGATGCGGATGCTGAAGCGAGTTTAAAGCGGTATCGGAAGAAAATTAAGGAAACGATAATCGCGAACGGAGAAGGTTATCTACGGAGACAAGCGCTAGAAAAATGGACGATTGAAGAGGTCGATGGGGCCCGAAAGTTAGAGTGGCGTCGCAAGATTAACGATCCCAGTCATCCCGAAGTGAGTGGCAACAAAAGTCTACCGACCATTAACCGTCTTCTAAAGGAGTTTGGGCGGCTGTTAGCCAAAGACGAAAGCCACGAGCTTAATGCACGGGTAGAAATCCGAAAAGGTGGACAAGGCCTCGAAATCCTATTGAACACTTTGCGGCCAATTAATGAAGCCTGGCTTCAGGCCCCAGTGCTGATGCTTGATGCTACCGCAAATGTTGAAATAGCGGCGCTCTTGGCTGGTCAGGAATTGGCACATCACGTCGAGATAAGAGCTTCTGAGAATATCTCGGTAAAACAAGCTATCGACTTGTCTGGTGCAAAGAGCCACTTCTTTGCGCGCGGTAGGACTACAGGAAACGTAGAACGGATAAGCAATTGGATTAGGTTGCAGACGCTAACGGATGGACAGACTGCCGTTATAAGCAACAAGCGAACGATTGAAGCTCTAGACCTGCCCGACAGTGTGGCAAAAGCACATTTCAACGCCCTGCGTGGGTTGAACAATATGCAGGAGACCGATCATCTCATTATCATCGGCCGCACTCTTCCTCCGGAGGCTGCAATCGCTCGTTATGTCGCCGCCCTTTGGGGCGAACCAGTAACCGGCGGATTAGTGCGTGATGCGTCGATCAAACGGATCGAAATAGGTGCGGTTGGAAAACCGCAAATCGTAAAGAGAGTTGGCACATCTCACAGCTGCCCCAAAGGTCAGGCAGTGCTGGCTATGATCCGCGACAACGAAGTTATTCAGGCGATCGGTAGACTTCGAGGCGCCAACCGCAAGGCTCCGGCTCGCGTTACCTTAACTTCGGATGCTGTTACTGGCTACGCCGTCGAACCAGCGATGTTAAAATCTGAAATCAAGCTCTCAAACATTCTGTGGCCGATGCTGTCACGTGGCGTTGCCTTCCTTTCAGCGGCACAAGCCGCAAAGGCTTATCCTGACTTATATGCGAGCCAACAGGCGGCGCAAAAGGTATTTGGCGCTGCAAATGACTGGACAACTTTTCCCATAAAGAGCCTGTATGGAAAAGGTTGTGCAGTCGCTACAATAAGGACACCACGGTCTAGAAATACGACAATAGCTTTGATTGCTCCATGGATTACTGATGTTTATGAGGAGATCGAAAAGCATTTGCCTGGTGCGCTAGTGTTAAATGTCGAATGGCCTCCAAATGCGCGCGCGACTGAAAATGCTGCTCAGGTTCACAATGAGGCCCAGCACGCAGAAGTGCTTGAAAGTGCAGCGGCAAACCGAATGCGAAAACTTGCAGACCCGGACGGTGTATCTCGAACACCGGAAGCTATTGAAGCAGTTTGGGATTGGGCAGAAGCCTTGGCAAAAAAGCTTCAACATAAAGATGCAGAAGACGGTAATGCCTAATAGCGGTTATCATTCAAAGTCGCTCCTACCACTTTGGTATTTCCAGAGTGGCGCACTTAGCCCCGATGACCTCAGCAATGTGCGAATTCATTCACTATTGGCAGCGTAGTTTCTTAATGCGCAAAATAAGCGGGTCCTTCTCGAATAACCCCGCTGCGAGTGGTTCGGGCCGCTGACTTTGGCTAGCGATGGGGTGTCCTATAGGGAGGTCAACAGGCCCCTCGGAAATTAAGCGAGCCGGTGAATTACTTTTGGGTCACCAAAGAACCTCTGGTTCGAATCTTGTTGCCACCGCCATTTCCCCTTTACAAAACTTCACATCGGACGCACTGGGCGTAATTTCCTCGTGAAATCAAAGGGACTTAGCAACGTTCAAGGGGCTACTGAGAGTAAACATTTCGGCAAAGTCGGTCTCAAACGGCGATTTGTCTCAAAAGCAACGAACCTCGTGGATTTTAGGCCCTTGTTTCAAAGTTATTTAAAATCAGTGTGTTGGTGAAATTTCGCCTCTTTGAATTTTCCAGATGATAACTCCTGAGCAGTCGATCCTATGCAAGAACTGATTGGTAAGCGCGTATTTAACTCCTTGTAGCGAACGGCACAAAGCGGACCTTCAGGCATGCTGCGGCGAACAGCGGCTTTGAGCCCACACTGTGAATTCGAACTTTGTGTTGCGAGCGCTCGCAGCACAAATAATGCTGCATCTGCTCAGTTGCCGGTGTCGCGATGCAGCAAAGAAACCGGTCAGTCATACGAACCGCCGCGAGCATGAAATGGCCAATTAACACACTGCGGACATGGCTCAATTCTGCGCGCCTGCATCGTGGCCCGCGAAGATCGCGTTTTTTCTTTGTAAGGCAATCGGGCGGATGTTGCGTTCAACGGCATTAGCCGTCAGAACTACGCGGTATTCTTGCGAGGAACTCATTTGTAGCATCCATAGAGATACTCCCTTCAAATCTATGAAGGGTCGGAATCGCAGAATAAAGTCATCACTGAAAGGTGGGGTCTAATCTGCGCTTACAATAGATCTGGAAAGGGTTGAAGCTATGTTTCGGAAGTCATTAACGGCATATCTACGAGACCACAATTTGGGGGCGAACTGATAGGTGCTCATTGACGGGTCGCCACAAGAGTGGCGCTTATAGGCTCCAGGACAAATGTACCCGCGTGAGCCAGTGATGCAAATGTGGTCAGCGTCTCGTGCGGAATGACACTCATCAATGCGGCGAACTTAGTGTGCGTAGTTCCATCCAATGTATCCACTTTTGATATGTCTACCACTCGGACACCGTTTGCTGCCGCAAGAGATTGAACTCGGGGATCGTTTATATCTGTTGTTCCCACTCTGCGACGTGATCCCGCCAGCCGTTCCGAAAACCGCAAAACGCGATCATCTGGAGAAACGAGCAGAGTCATCGGCGGGTTCAGCTCGCCAATGGTTTGTATCTGACGGCGAAAGACATCTATGTCGATATCCGGCGCGGCCAGTACCACATTTTCCAAACGTTCGATTACCCTGTCCTGGCCGCTTAGCCTGAGCTGGCGTAGAGCCTCGGCGACAAGAAAGCCGCCCATGCTGTGCCCAAACAAGGTGATGTTTCCGACTGCCGGGTCGGCAGCGGCAATCGTCAGCAGTTCAACCAGATCGTCCCGCGAATAGGTGACAGCATCCTTATCGGCGACATAGCCCGTCATGGATGCGGCAGACGGCCAGGCAAAGAGGATGGGCAATTCCTCTAGGTTTCCGTCGACAGAAATTTGCGCCAGCCGGAACAGGGATTCCGCGAAGTTATAGTTATAGCCATGAACAAAGATCAAGACATCGCGCTTGCCTGTGACGTTGGTACCTCGACTGGATCGCAATAAGCCAACATCCAACGTAAATTCTGGCAGAACCGTTCGATTTGTCACGGCAAAGCTAGTCTGTAGGTCCGGTTGGGACACTGGCCATTCAATCTGTGTGACATTGTGAATTGGTGGAATGGAGATCGTGAACGCTTCATAGTTGAGCGCGGGTGCTCGAACGTCGGAGTAGCTGCCTGTGCTGATATCTCGTGCGCGTGTCGTGGCAACGAGAAGGCTCACGCTTTGAGCCGTAGTGTCGTCTTCAGCGACAACTGACAGCGTCTCTGGTCCGAGTCGTAGTGCACAACCAGCCGCCGCAAGGAACAGCAAAATAGGAAGCAACTGGGTCAAAGGGTTGAAATCATTGCGTTGGGGAAGGATACACTCAGTGTATTCCTCGTGCTGTAAAATTTAAGGTCTATCCGTCACGTTCCGTATTCTACATGGATGCCCTGACACTGTGAGAACGTTGTTTGCTGGCGCACTCCACACATCTGTAATGGTCATCCGGACAAACTCATTGAACGACGAAACAGCGCGAGGCTCGCGAGGAAAAACCCGGTGCCCAATCCGGCCATCAACGACAATTCGAACCAGACTGCACTTGGACCGGCCCCCCTGAACACAACCGCCTTAGCGAATGCCAGAAAGTGCCGTGACGGCAAGACCATGGTCAGTCGTTGCACGATGTCTGGCTGGCTTTCGACCGCGCCCATGCCGCCCGACAGCATGATGATCGGGATCACGACCATAATCACCAAAAGTGCGAATTGCGCCATGCTACGCGCCAAAGTGCCCAGAAACATTCCGATTGCGGCAGCGGCGGCCAGATAAATCGCAGTTCCGGTCAGAAGCAAAGGAATCGATCCCGCCACCGGCACCTGCAACACCTGCTGCACAACGAAGAACAGCGACAGCGTGAAGGCCGCCAGCACCACGACGACATTGGCCAGCACCTTCGATAACGCGATCTCGAAGGGCGTCAACGGCATCACCATCAAATGCTCGATGGTGCCCTGCTCGCGTTCGCGCAGCATTGCGGCCCCGGTCAGCGCGATCGTCAATAGCGAGAGCTGGTTCAGGAGCGAGGACACGGCCTTGAACCAGACCGGGTTGCCATTGGGGTTGAAGGCGCGGCGCAGTTCCAGTTGCAAGGCGGGGGCTGGCGCGTCCGGGCTGCCCGAAAGAAAAGCGCGGGTCTCTGAGAGCAGGATGTTGGCGATGTAATCGGTGCCAAGCTGCGCCTGACTGACTGCGGTAGCATCGACCTCAAGCTGGGCGGCGGGCATCAGGCCGGCGATCACATCTGCCTCGAATCCGGGCGGAAAGCTGAGGACGAACATGATCTGCCCCGCGTCCATTTCAGGCCTTACCTGATCAGGTGTTATCATCACCGGCGGTTGGAACCACGGGGGGCCAAGTGCGTCGGTGAGTTGCCGGGTCAACGCAGAGCTGTCCTCGTCAAGAATGGCGATGGCTGCGTTATAAACCGTGTCTCCGGCCCCGCTGGCCTCGAGCATCACGGCGACAACAAACGACCACATGATCAGGATCACCATCACCGGATCGCCGAGCACACTTTTCAGCTCTTTACCTGCGAGCCAGAAGATATTTGTCAGCCTTCGCATGATCACTTCTCCTGCTTGCGCAGGGCCAGAACGGCCAACAAGGTCAGGACCGGTCCAAAGGCGGCCAGACGCAGCAGGTGCCCCGACAGTTCAGACAGGCCGAGCCCCTTGGTAAAGGTGCCGACGCTGATGCCCATATACCAAGTGGTCGGCCAGAACGTGCCCATGATCCGCGCCGCACCTTCAAGCGAGGAAACGGGCGTGATCATGCCGGAGAATTGCAGCGTTGGCATTACCGAAAGGATCGCCGCCGCGAAGACCGCCGTCACCTGCGTGCTGGTCAACATCGATACGACAAGACCGTAACCTGTCGCCGCCACCGCATAGAGCAATGCGCCCAGCACCAGCGCCGCAGGATCACCCTTGAGCGGCACACCCAGCACGGTCACCACAAGCGCAGTTAGGATCACGAAATTGAGCAGCGTGATGCCGATATAGACCAGTTGCTTGCCGATCAGGAATTCGGCGCGGGTGGTCGGCGTGACATAAAAGTTGGTGATTGTGCCGATTTCTTTTTCACGCGCCACGCTGACCGCCATCAGGATCGCTGGGAACAGCAGCAGCAATAGCGGCGGGATCGACGGGCCGATTGCGGGCAGGCTTTCCATCGCCGGATTGTACTGAAAGCGCGGGATCAGTTGCGCGGGCGCAGCCGCCGCTTGCGATTGGGACATGGCCAGCACGTTCAGCGCCGGGGTCGATTGCGCATCGCTGGACAGGATACTTGCTTGTGCGCCTTCGACATAGCTTTCCACCGTGCCTGCACGGTTGGTGTCGGACCCGTCGATCAGGGCAGCAATTTCGGGCGACTCGCCCCGCCGCACCATCCTGCCGAAATCCGGCGGGATTTGCAGCGCAAGCGCCAGTTCTCCACTCGCCATGCGGCGGTTCAGCTCGTCGTTGTCTGAAATCGGCGGGCGTTCGGAAAACCAGGCAGAGTCCTGAAAACCCGACAAATAGGCGCGGCTTTCGGGGCTTCGGTCAAGATCGAAGGCCGCGAAGGGGATATTGCGCACCTCTTGCGAGATGCCGAAGGACATGATCAGCAGCAAAAGCGCAGAGCCGACAAAAGAAAACACCAGTCGCACCGGATCACGCCGCACCTGCATCGCTTCGCGGGTGGTGAATGCCAGCATACGCTGGATGCTGAACCGCGACGCGGGTGTGTCATGCTTTTGATCATTGCTCACGGTTAACAGGCCCTCATCTGCCGGGGCCTCAGCTGGTTGAGCGTCTAGCATGTAAGCAATGAAGGCATCCTCCAGCGTCTCGACGCCACGTCCCGCAATCAGCGCCTTGGGAGCATCCGACACCAGAACCTTGCCGGCATGCATCAGGGAAATGCGGTCGCAGCGCATGCCTTCGTCCATGAAATGGGTCGAAATAAAGATCGTCACCCCATCGCGGTGCGCCAGTTCCAGCAGCATCTCCCAGAAGGCGTCGCGGGCCTGCGGATCGACGCCTGATGTCGGCTCGTCAAGGATCAGGATATCGGGACCGTGGATCACCGCGACCGCCAACGACAGGCGCTGTCGCACACCCAGCGGCAGCGATGCGGCGCCCTGATCGAGATAGGGCTCAAGCCCGAAGCGTGGGACCAATTCACCCATCCTCTGCGCGGTGAGCTCACTGCCGAGGTGAAACAGCCGCGCGTGCAAGAGCAGATTTTCGCGCACCGTCAACTCGCCATAAAGCGAGAAGGATTGCGACATGAAGCCGACGCGCCGACGCGCATCGAGGTTCTGCGCGTCCACGGGTTTGCCAAAGATCCACGCCTCTCCTGTCGTGGCGGGTGTGAGCCCGGTCAGCATCTTCATGGTCGTGGTCTTGCCGCAGCCGTTAGAGCCGAGAAAGCCGAAAATCTCGCCGCGCGCGATCTCGAAGCTGACAGAATCGACAGCAGTGAAATCGCCAAATCGTTTGGTCAGATTTTCGGCGCGAATGGCAGGAGGGCCCGTCTCGGTTGCGGTTGTAGGGGCAGGCTGAGGGGTTACTCCTGGCCCCTTGCTCTCGCCGCCAAGCAACGCCACATAGGCGGCCTCGACAGTTCCGGTTCCAGTGCGCTCCATAAGTTCGGCGGGGCTGCCAGTCGCCAGGATATTGCCCGCATCCATCGCCACCAGATGACCAAAGCGCGCGGCCTCTTCCATATAAGCAGTGGACACCAGCACGCTCATGTCGGGGCGGTCGGCGCGGATCGTGTCGATCAAATCCCAGAACTGGCGACGCGACAACGGGTCAACGCCAGTCGTCGGTTCATCCAGCAACAGGAAATCGGGATCGTGGATCAGGGATGCACACAGGCCCAGCTTTTGTTTCATCCCGCCCGAGAGCTTGCCTGCGGGCCGGTCCATGAACGGCGCAAGACCGGTGGCGCGGGTCAACCGCGAAATCTGTGCTGCGCGTTCGGCCTTGCCCAGCCCGAACAACTTGCCGAAGAAATCCAAGTTCTCCTGAAGGCTGAGGTCGTGATAAAGATTGCGCCCCAGCCCCTGCGGCATGAATGCGATCCGCCGCCCGACATCGGCCCGGTGAGCGGCACTGGCCATGTCGCCACCCAAAGTCTCAACGCGGCCGGCCTGTAACTTTTTGGCCCCGGCGATCAGCCCCATAAGGGTTGATTTTCCCACCCCATCCGGCCCGATCAGCCCGACCATTTGCCCTGCGGGGAGGTCGAGCGTCACATCGCGCAGCGCCAGCACCTTGCCGTAGTGGTGTTTCACCCCCGCCAGCCTTGCGGCTATCAGAATTGGGGCGTCAGCCGTAGTCATCGGTCAGTTCCCGCCATCCGCGCCATCCTGCAGCGCTGGCAGGACTGTTGCGACCGGTGGCGTCAGCCCTTCGGGCCAATCGGGAACAGAGCCGTCGGGCCCTGCCAGGCGCACCCAAGCCACACCACGCACCCCGGTTTTGACCTGCGCGAGGCGTTCGGCCACCAGCTCTTGCGGAATGCGCACACGGATGCGGAACATCAGGCTTTCGCGTTCTTCAACGGTTTCGACCTGTTTCGGGGTGAATTGCGCCTGCGGGGCGACGAAACTGACCAAAGCTGGTACTGCGATATCGGGCATGACGTCGACCACGATCCGCGCCTCGTCACCCAAACGCACCCTCGGGGCGGCGCTGGCGGGCAGGAAGAACTCCATATAGACATCGCCAAGGCTGACCAGTGTCAGCACCTTGCCACCCCCGCCCAGAACTTCGCCCGGCTGCGCAAGACGATAGAGAACACGCCCCGCCTGAGACGCATAAAGCGTGCTGTCGGCAATGCGCGCCTCGATTTCACGCAGGGCAGCGGTTTCGGCGTCAACAGCCCGTTGCTTGGCCACGACGCCAGCCTGTGCGGCGGTGCGGCCTGCCTCGGCCAGTTGCGCCTCGGTGCGGCGGATATCCAACTCTTCGCCGCTGACCACGCCGCGTTCATTCAGCGTTTCGGCGCGGGTAAGCTCGCTTTGCGACAACGCTAGCCGTGCCTCGGCTTCGGTCACCCCGGCCTGCGCGACGGCCACAGCCGCCTCGGCGCTGGCAACTGCTGCCTCAGCCCGCATTTTTTGCGCCTCCAACTCGGTTGTATCCATTACTGTCAGCACATTGCCGGGTTGCACCAAATCACCCTCGCGCACGGTGATTTCCGAAACCCGCCCGGCCAGACGGGTGGAAATGTCGACCAGATCGGCTTCGATCCGTCCATTGCCACGGGCAAACCCTTCAGGCGGCAGATCGCTGGGTTCCAACAAGACCTTCCAACCGGCGTAGCCCAGAAAAGCCGCCAGCACGGCGAACACGAGAATAATGGAAATCTTACGTGACATAACTTAGGCAACTCCTTCGGGGTCATTTTGCGGTGCGTCCGGCGGCTGGCCATGATAGAAATCAAGTAACGCCGCTATCGCCTGATCTGCCGTTTCGACTAAGGTGAACAACTGGCGATCCTGCGGAGAAATCATACCCTCGGCGACGAGGTAGTCGAAATCCACCGCCCGGTTCCAGAATTCCAGACCGAACAGAACGATTGGCAGCTTTGGCACCTTGCCAGTCTGCACAAGGGTCAGAACTTCGAACACCTCATCCATGGTGCCAAAGCCGCCCGGAAACGCCACAAGCGCCTTTGCCCGCATCAGGAAATGCATCTTGCGCAAGGCGAAGTAGCGGAAGCGGAAAGCAAGATCAGGGGTTATAAATGGATTTGGCGTCTGTTCGTGTGGCAACGTGATATTCAGCCCGGCCGAACGCGCGCCCACGTCGTATGCACCAAGGTTTGCCGCCTCCATGATCCCCGGGCCTCCGCCGGTCACGACTACAAAATCACGCCGATCTTCTTGTTGAAAACGCAACGATACCAATTCGGCAAAGCGCCGGGCCTCGACGTAGTAGCGCGACAGCCGCACCTGACGTTCGGCTTGGGCAACCTCCCGCTGGCCTTTCGGGCTCGCGGGGTCGCCTTGCGCCTGCGCGTCCTTTAGCTGCCTTTGCGCGGTGTCCGGTGAGACGATGCGCGCGCTCCCCATTACGACAACCGTTGAGCGGACGTCATGGCGACGCAAAGCGCGCTCGGGTTTGATCAGTTCGAGCTGCAAGCGCATGGCCCGTAGGTCATCCTGTTCCATAAGGTCGGCGTCCTCGTAGGCGAGGCGATATGCCGGATTTTTCTGGATGGCTTCGGCCAATACCTTGCGTTCGTCTTCGCTGATCATTGTTGACCTCTGAGGAGGTCGACTTTCGATCCAAGCTCCGGCACCGAAACTTTCCAGCCCTTGTCCGTACGCAGTTTCTCGGCGAATTCCTGTGCTGTATCGGCCTCGCCATGCACCACAAATGTCTGTTTGGGAGACGTCTTGAAACCATCTGCCCAAGCAAGCAATGCGGTGCGATCAGCATGGGCCGAAAACCCGTTCAGAGTGTGAACAGCGGCTCGCACTGGTACGTCTTTGCCAAACATGCGCACCTGTCTTGCACCATCCACAAGACGTCGTCCCAATGTACCCTTTGCCTGAAATCCCGTGATCAGGATCACGCTTTCGCGTCGGGGAAGGTTTTCACGCAGATGATGGCGGATACGCCCGGCAGTGCACATGCCGCTTGCGGAAATAATGATCGCACCAGAGCGAATCTGGTTGAGCGCTTTGGATTCCTCGACGCTGGCCGTGAACTTCAGATATGGCAAATCGGAACCAATCCTGTGCCACCCAGCCAGTTTTGTTGCCTGCTCGTCGAACAATTCCAGATACTGGCGCGTGATCCGGGTGGCTTCTGTGGCCATGGGCGAGTCCACAAAAACCATCAAGTCATGCAACCGTCCCTCGCATGTTAGCCGGTGTAGATGGTAAAGAACCTCCTGAGTTCGACCAACCGCGAAGGCGGGCACGATGATGTTGCCTCCTCCGGCATGGCGCGTGTGCTCAACGATGTCGATCAACTCCTCAACTGTCGAAGTTTGATCCTTGTGATCGCGATTTCCGTAAGTGGATTCGATCAACAGAAAGTCGGCCTCCTCGATGATGGTCGGATCGCGCAGGATTGGTCGCCCTGGCTGGCCCAGATCCCCGCTGAACACGATCTTTGTGGTCTTACCGCTTTCAGTGATCCAGACCTCGATAATGGCGGAGCCCAGAATATGTCCGGCATCCCGGAAACGGCAGCGCACCGCAGGGTGCGGATCATGCTTGTCGTCATAACCAACCGCCTGAACCTGGCGCAGGCATTCCCGCGTGTCTTGCATCGTGTAGATCGGCGCAGATGCTGCTGTCGTCTTGCCGCGACGGGACCTGCGTTTGGCCCTCTCAGCGTCAGCTTCCTGAATATGAGCGCTGTCTGGCAACATGACCCCAAGCAAATCTGCGGTGGCCGACGTCGTATAGATCGGACCTTTGAAGCCCGCGCGGGTCAGTTTGGGAAGCAGACCGCTATGATCAATGTGGGCATGGGTTAGAAGCACGAAATCGATCTTTTTGGCATCAAAACCGAACGGCTGGCGGTTGCGCGCCGGAGCTTCGCGCCCGCCTTGCACCATGCCACAATCCACCAGGAATCGCAGGCCCTTCGTTTCCATGAGATAGCAGGATCCGGTCACTTCCTGTGCTGCGCCCATAAAATGCAAATTCATGACGTAGTCCTTCCTGTCTCCGCCATGTCCTGCTTGGTCGCTATACCGCGCTGATAGATGGCGAACACGCGCGGCGCGTCGGCGCGCATCCTTTCCATATCCCCCGACATAAGGGATTGCATGACCAGCCCCTGAATGGTGCCAATGAACAGTGTGGCTGCAGCCTGACTATCCAGATCCTCGGCCAGTTCGCCGCACGCCTTTCCGGCCTCGATCAGGTGGTTCAGGCGCACCCCATATTGCTTCATCATCGCGCGCGCCAAGCGTTTCGCTGGCGTCGGTTTCGCCCCCTGAAGCTCACCGAACAACATGCGCGGTGCTCCGGGGTGTTCTGACACAAAGGCAACGTGGGCCAAAAACATCGAGCGCATCGCTGCCAGCGGCGACTCAATTCCTTCGGCCGCCTTGTCGATCCTTGCCATCAGGCGATTGGCCACCCACTTCATCACCGCCTGCCAGATCGCCTCCTTGTTGGGGAAGTGGCGAAACAGGGCACCTTGCGTGAGGTGCATGTGTTTGGCGATGGCCACCGTGGTGATGTCGCCCGGGTTGGTCGTCGCTGCAAGTTCGATCACTGCTTCGACGGTGACATTGCGGCGCTCTTCGGCGGCCAGGTTCTTTGACTTGGTGTGTGCTGTCATTACGGCAACTCCACCCGCCAGACTGCAAGTGCAAGCCAGCCCATTGCGACGACCATGGAAGCCCCGCCGACAATGACGAAGAGCGGCGGTGCGCCGATCAGCACTTCTGCCAGTATCCCGAGAGGCATGAGCATACCTGCCAGCGCCAACCAAGAAATCCATCGGCCAGATGCAGCGGGCAGCGGCAGGCGCAAAAGCACCAGACCGACCGCGATGTTGAGAAGCGCAAAAAGGTTGCCATGCGCGTGCGCCAAGCGCGATTCGAAATGCACCCCGACGCCGTAATCAGCGATCCACTGCTCTTTCCCCGGCGCAAAATCGCGCAGGAAGATCAACACGAACCCATAAAGCATGAAGAGGGTCAGAAACAGAAACCCTGTGACAATGTTGGATTTTCCAGTGTGCATCACGATCTCCGAATTCTGAATGCGGACCAATCCCCGCCGATAGCCGGAGTATGTCTTGAAATTTGATAGTAATCAATTACTATCTTCTGGTGAGTCGCGCAGACACGACAACAGATGATACGCAGGTCGAGCCTTCATCCTGCCGATCGGGTGGTCAGAAAGGGACAGCAACCATGGACAGAAACGGCGAGCATCAGGTCACCCAATTGCACGCGGATGGCAAAGGCAGTCGCTCTTCAAAGGCAGTGGCAAAGGGCAACATTCGCAAACCAATTGCGATGGTAAGGCCCATTTCAGCGCCCGATGGTGACGCTCCTTCTCCCGCGAAATCGACTGGAGCGTCAGGTCGGAAACCACATGAAAATGGTCCGACCACCTCATTGCACGACGCGATGAACCACACCGCTCAAAGCGCCATTTCACGCGTCACCCACGGGCTGTCACCCGCTGCGCTTATGGGGGCGTGGTTCGATTGGGCCACCCACATCGCCGCCGCCCCTGGCAAGCAATTGCAACTGGTCGAAAAGGCCGCTGACAAGGTCCGCCGCCAAACCCGTTTCGCAATCAATTGCGCGACAAAACCCCACAATTCGGCCCCCTGCATCACGCCTTTGCCACAGGATAACCGTTTCAGCGACGACGCTTGGCAAATGAAGCCGTTCAACATGATCTATCAGGGCTTCCTGCTGCAACAGCAATGGTGGCATAACGTTGTTACGGACGTTCCCGGTGTCACGGGCCAGCACGAGCGCGAGTTACAATTCCTGACGCGGCAGCTGCTCGATATGTATTCGCCATCCAATTTCCTGCCAACCAACCCCGAGGTTTTGCGCAAGACCCGTGAAGAAGCTGGTCTAAACCTGATCCGGGGCATGCAGAACCTCGTCGAGGACGCACAAAGCGTCATGACCGGCGCATACGCGACAGGCGCAGAGGATTTTCAGCCGGGTCGGGACGTTGCGGTGACACCGGGCAAGGTGGTTTACCGCAACCGGTTGATCGAGCTGATCCAATACGCCCCACTCACGGACACAGTGCGCCCCGAGCCGATCCTCATCGTTCCAGCCTGGATCATGAAATACTATATCCTTGATCTGTCACAGCAAAACTCGATGGTGCGGTATCTCGTGGAGCAAGGCTACACGGTCTTCATGATCTCGTGGAAAAACCTCGACGAAGATGATCGCGAACTGACGATGGAGGACTACCGTCAACTGGGCGTGATGGCGGCGATCGAGGCCATTCAGGCGATCGTGCCGGATCAGAAGATCCACGCAACCGGCTATTGCCTTGGCGGCACCCTGTTGGCCATTGCTGCTGCGGCAATTGCGCGCGGAAAAAACGACCCTTTTGCGTCGTTGACACTGCTCGCCAGTCAGGTCGATTTCACCGAACCCGGCGAGTTGCAGCTTTTTATCAACGAAAGCCAGCTTGCCTTTCTCGACAGTGTTATGTGGAAACAGGGCTATCTCGACACGACCCAGATGGGTGGTGCTTTCCAGATGCTCCGTTCAAATGATCTGATCTGGTCGCGCGCGGTTCGGGAATACCTGATGGGCGAGCGTCAGCCGATGAACGATCTTATGGCGTGGAATGCGGATGGTACACGCATGCCCTATGCGATGCATTCGGAATACCTGCGCAAACTGTACCTGAACAATGATCTGTCCGAAGGGCGGTTTCAGGTCGAGGACCGCCCGGTCGCACTTTCCGATATCCGCGCCCCGATCTTTGCGGTCGGAACGGTGAAGGATCACGTCGCGCCTTGGCATTCAGTCTACAAGATACACGCACTCACCGATACCGACGTGACGTTCGTGCTGACCAGTGGCGGGCATAATGCGGGTATCGTCTCGGAGCCGGGCCACCCGCGCCGCAGCTATCGGATCGGCAGCAAAGACGCGATGGATCGCTATGTCGACCCAGAAGCATGGCAAACGGAAACAGAGGCACAGGACGGATCCTGGTGGGAGGCTTGGGATCAATGGCTTGGATCAAGTTCGGGCAAGCGAATAGCGCCGCCGGATATGGGAAATGCAAAAACGGGCTATCCCGTCCTCACCGATGCACCAGGCACATATGTCTTTCAAAAGTGACCCCAGCGGGCAATGCCCGTATTTGAACAAAGGATAGGAAAATGGCTTCAAAGCGAAATACCAGCCTTATGGTCGCTGCGATCGTGGCGCTTGCATTTGGTGCGCTCACAGTGCTTTCGGGCGGTCGTGCCTTGTTCGGTAGCGCCGAGGCACAGGCCGCAGTGGGCAATGCGGTACCCTTTGTGCTGTGGTTCAACTTTCTGGCCGGGTTTGCCTATATCCTCGCAGGCATCGGGCTGTTTTTACGGCACTCGCCTGCCGTCTGGATTTCGATCGGCATTTTCGCGAGCACCGCTCTGGTAGCGTTGGCGTTCGCGGTCCACATGATGCAAGGCGGCGCTTTCGAGATGCGCACCGTTGGCGCGATGATCCTGCGCACGGGGGTTTGGGCGGGCATATCGGTTATCGCCTGGCGGCATATCAGGCAGGCTCAGGTCACCTGAGGCGAGGGGCAATCAATCCTCTTGAGCGGTCCTCGACAATATGTGCCACGCTACCAATGGGCTGCTCAAATATCCGGGCGACGGAAGGTATAACCACTATGCGGCCCCGCCACATCTTTTTCGCAGGAAGCGAGCAGCAGAAAAACCCGCTTCTCGATTGTTGATGTCAAACGCAGCGGATAAACGGTTTGAATTTCGCGGTCTACAACCTGGTCAATGGCCAGATTGGCGAACTTAGCTGCACCGCAGAACAAGCCGTGCTGCATTTGCGAATGGTTTCTGCGTGAGCGAAAGCTGCGACTGCACAAGTCCGGTTTGTCCGCATATCGAACATTGGTGTAGATCGCAATGAATGACCGCATTCCGCCCTGTTTGCACGACCGTCGCGACCAGCCCAAAGCTGCCGCTAAGCCCGTGGCCAACAGCCGCAGTGCAGCATCACCAGACCGGCCATTCGTCCATCGCGCAGCATTTTTGGGGGAGTAAAGGTCGGCGATGGAGGACGAAGGTGTCATTCAGTGTAACGTGACCCAAGTCCGCTTTATGGAGAGCACTCAATTGGTCTACATAAATCCGTTACCTGGGGCGCGTACCGAGGGCAGAAACTAAAGCCACCTCACCGACAGGAACCCTATGCACATTTGCATTGCTGCCTGCAGGGCAAACCCGCAGCTTGGTGCTGTCAGACTAATTCGAACTCGTCTCCGTTTGCCGTTTAGCCAAGCCCTCAGATCGCGCCAAGTTGGCGCCACTCGGCGAGAGCAGCGGCGCGTAGCGTCTTGAAGTTGCCTCGGCTATAGTGGTGTCGTTCCTGATTGAAGTGATTGTAGACGGAAGAGTGAACGGCGGCGAATTTCTGCAAACATCGCATTTGTCGAAACCTCAGCATGGCTCGCTCTCGTCGTCGAAACGGAAGGTGAGAATTTTCAATGCGGTTGTTGAGCCACCTGCCCGTTTGCTGTTTCTCAGTATTTCCTAGGTCTCTCATAGCTGCGCCATAAGACCTAAGATTGTCAGTGACTATCGCCTGCGGGCTTCCATATCTACGCAGAGATTTCCTGAGGAATTTCAGTGCCGCCTTACGATCTCGGCGCTTTGTAACATAGCTTTCAAGCACTTCACCTTCGTGATCAACAGCACGCCACATGTAATGCTGCACGCCATTCACCTTCACGAAGACCTCATCCAAATGCCATCGCCAATTCGGACAGGACTTTAATCTGTCCGCTCTTCGCTTCCGGATTTCAGAAGCAAACAACGGACCAAATCTGTTCCACCAATAACGGATCGTTTCATGGCTAACATCAATCCCCCGCTCATGAAGGAGATCTTCAACATTACGAAGAGACAGAGGAAACCGAACATAGAGCATCACCGCAAAGCGGATCACCTCTGGGCTCGTTTTGAAGTACCGAAACGGAGAGCGCTTGATCATACGAAAACGCTAGCCACGGACCCTACCCTGCTCAAGGCCGTTTAATCTGACAGTGCCCCAAAGACGCTAGGGACAGCGCGCAACTGAGACAGGCGTTCCCCCAGAACCGAAGCGATCCGTTTGAACCGCCTGATTGCACCAACCTTACCAGCCGGGCAGCCGCTCGATCCACCCCCGAGATCATGACGCGCGAACACCGTCGTGCCCATGTTTACAGTAGCGTTACGGCGTGGTTGCAAGTATGAAATGCTGCTCATTCAGTTGGCACCCTCCGAATCATACAGACACCAAAGTGGCAACATTTTGCGCTGCCCCTTGGCTCACTTTTACTCTGCCGTTGACACCTCAGGCTGAAAAGTCATCAATCAGTGGATTTGGTTTCGCAAAGCGCTCAAGGTCCGCCTGATTTTCGATGGTGATGTGGGTGCCGGTCACGACAACTCCGTAAGGCTGCAGCCCCTTGAAGGCGCGGCTGAGATTTTCAGGCGTCATGCCCAGCACAGAGGCCAGACGCCGCTTTTCGAAATTCAGCTCGAACGCAGCCCGGCCGCCAGCGTGCCTTTGTTGCCTGAGCAGGTAGTTCGCGAGCCGCTCGAGCGAGGTTCTGAGTTTCAGATCCTTTTGCGCCTTGATGACCGAGCGATAGCACTGCGCCAGTTCCGTGACGATCGCACGGGCAAAGTTGTTGTCGGCGTCGAAGATCGCGCGCACGTCCTGACTGGGGATCAGCGCAATCCGGCTTTTCTCGAGCGTGCGGGCCGACATAAGGTAGGGCGCATCCTTGATGGTGGCGGCAAGAATGAAGGTCGAGATCGGGCGGACAGTCGCCATGCTGGTATCCCGCCCATTCCAGGCCGAAAAAAGATCCACCGAACCCGAAATGACGATATGAAGAAAATCGCTCGGCTCTCCTTCAGTGATCAATTCGATCTGTGCAGGGAAATTCTGCACGTAGGCGCCACGCATCAAGGACGTGAAATTGTCATCCGCCATCTGCGCAAAGAGATCGAGTTTTCGAATATCCCGGTATTCGGAATCGGGCATGTCGTCCCCCCCTTACTTTGCGTGCTTAACAATTGTCATCAAATCAACTGATAAAAGTCAACCTGCCAATTGATCTTCACCGCCGCAGCCTTGATCTGCCACCGCGCACCGGATGACATATTTCCGTAAACCATTTATTTCGTTATCTTTTTCCGGGTTTTTGATCTGAATCAACCATTCCGGCCGCGATCAAGTGCCTTGTCTCTTCAACCAACGCAGTCGCCCGCTTGCAGACCGACAGATGGAAGGGACAGCACATGGAACTACAGAACAAGGCCACAGCACTGTGGTCGAATTTCTTCAACGTGAAGATGGTGCAGATGCGCACGTTCCACATGACGTGGTTCGCGTTTTTCTCGTGCTTTTTCGCCTGGTTCGGCATCGCACCGCTGATGAGTGTGGTGCGCGACGAACTGCAACTCACCAAGGACCAGATCGGCTGGGCGATCATCGGATCGGTCGCGATCACGGTCTTTGCTCGATTCTTCATCGGGTGGCTGTGTGACCGCATCGGTCCGCGCAAAGCTTACACCTGGTTGCTGATCCTTGGCGCATTCCCCGTCATGGGAATCGGGCTGAGTTGGAACTTCGAAAGTTTCCTGCTGTTCCGAGTCCTGATCGGCGGCATTGGTGCTGCCTTCGTCATCACGCAGTACCATACCACGGTGATGTTCGCGCCCAACGTGGTCGGACAGGCCAACGCGACATCTGCAGGCTGGGGGAACCTTGGCGGTGGTGTCACGCAATTCGTCATGCCGCTGCTCTTTTCGGTGTTCGTCGTGGGCTTCGGTTTCTCCGAAGCGATCGGCTGGCGCCTGGCGATGGTCGTGGTCGGGGTGATCATCTTCCTTGTCGGCATCGCCTACTACTTCCTGACCCAGGACGCCCCTGACGGCAACTTTGACGACCTGCGCGCGCAAGGCCGGATGCAGGCGAAGAAAGACGTGACCGGCAACTACATGAACGCGTTGAAAGACATCCGTGTCTGGATCCTGTTCGTCATCTACGGCGCCTGCTTCGGGATCGAACTGACGGTCAACAACGTCGCAGCACTCTACTTCTTCGATTATTTCGATCTGAGCCTCGTCGCCGCCGGTTTCGTCGCCGCCTCTTTCGGCCTGATGAACATCTTCGCCCGCACGCTGGGCGGGTTGTTCGGCGACAACTTCGGATCGCTTTGGGGCCTGAAAGGTCGCGCGTTCTGGCTGTTCGTCTGCATCCTGTTCGAAGGCATCGCGCTGATGATCTTCAGCCAGATGCAGGTTCTCTTCCTTGCCCTGCCCGCGCTGATCGTCTTCTCGCTGTTCACCCAGATGGCCGAAGGCGCGACCTATTCGGTTGTTCCGTTTATAAACAAGAAAGCGCTTGGCGCGGTGGCCGGTGTGGTCGGTGCAGGCGGCAATGCAGGTGCGGTTCTGGCAGGCTTCCTGTTCAAGAACATGATCGACTGGTCCGAAGCTTTCCTGATCCTCGGGATGGTCGTGACCTGCGCCTCGTTCCTGGCCTTCTTTGTCCGCTTCTCGACGCAGCAAGAAGATGAGGAACGCGCCAATTTCGCCGCCGCCAACATCGAGACCCTGCGTCGCAAAGCCGAGAAGGCAAACGCCGACCTAGAGGAAGGTCTCGAGGCGATTTCTCGCAAGAACGGCGGTCCGCAACCGGCCGAATGATATCGCGCCGCGCGCCACATCGGCGCGCGGTCCTTCCCAAACATGCCTCAGCGGAGGATCTACCCATGGCATCGTCAGCAACCCAAACCGCCAACCGGGGCCCCGTGCTCGCGGATTGGCGCCCCGAGGACGCAACCTTCTGGAAAGAACGCGGCCACGGCATCGCCACGCGCAACCTTTGGATTTCGATCCCCAACCTTTTGCTGGCCTTTTCGGTCTGGATGGTCTGGTCGGTCGTCGTCGCCAAGCTTCCAGCGATCGGGTTCAACTATTCGACGGGCCAACTTTTCTGGCTGGCTGCCTTGCCGGGCCTGTCCGGTGCCACGCTGCGCATTTTCTACAGCTTCATGATCCCGATCTTCGGCGGCCGCAGATGGACGGCGATCTCAACTGCTTCGCTGCTGCTTCCGGCGCTTGGTATCGGGTTTGCGGTGCAGAACCCCGAAACGCCTTACGTGATGTTCCTGATCCTGGCCCTGATGTGCGGCTTCGGCGGCGGCAACTTCGCCTCTTCGATGGCCAACATCGCCTATTTCTACCCTAAGAAGACAAAGGGCAACGCGCTGGCGCTGAACGCGGGCCTTGGCAATCTCGGCGTGTCGGTCATGCAGTTCGTCGTGCCGATGGTCATCACCGCGGGTGTCTTTGGTGCCATCGGCGGCGAACCGGTGACGTTGTCGGACGGAAGCCAGCTCTGGATCCAGAACGCGGGCTTTGTCTGGGTGCCGTTCATTGCCCTCAGCGCCATCGCCGCCTGGTTCGGCATGAATGACATCGCCGATGCCAAGGCGTCCTTTGCGGAACAGTCGATCATCTTCTCGCGCAAGCATAACTGGATCATGTGCATCCTCTACACCGGCACCTTCGGCAGCTTCATTGGCTATGCCGCAGGCTTTCCGCTGCTGATGAAGACGCAGTTCCCGGATGTGAACGTGCTGCAATACGCCTTCCTCGGGCCGCTTGTCGGCGCGCTGAGCCGCGCCGCGACGGGCTGGGTGTCCGACAAGTTCGGCGGTGGCCGCGTTACTTTCTGGACCTTCCTCGGCATGATCATCGCGGTGTGGGGCGTGCTTCAGTTCCTGCCCTCCGAAGCCAGCCCGGCTGGCAACTTCTGGGGCTTCTTCGCCTGCTTCATGGCGCTCTTCTTCCTGACCGGCGTCGGCAACGCGTCGACCTTCCAGATGATCCCGTCGATCATGCGCCAGGAAGTGCCGCGCCTGATGCCGCAACTGGACCAAGCCGCAACGCTCAAGCAGTCCGAGCGGGAAAGCGCCGCGATCATCGCCTTTACCTCGGCCATCGCAGCCTATGGCGCCTTCTTCATCCCCAAGGCCTACGGCACCTCGATCGGCATGACCGGGGCACCCAACGGCGCGCTCTGGGCCTTCCTCGGGTTCTACGTGGTCTGCGTCGCGATCACCTGGATCTTCTACAGCCGCAAGAACGCTCCGGTTTCTTGTTAAGCCAATGAACTCCTCCCGCGCCAGCCGTCTGGTTGGCGCCCCCCCCGCCTCAAGGAGAAATAACATGAGCCATCTGCTCGACCGATTGAACTTTCTTCAGTCCAAAGAACTGGGACAGTTTTCGAACGGCCACGGACAGGTCACGCGCGAAAACCGTGACTGGGAAGACACTTATAGGAACCGCTGGCGCCACGATAAAATTGTTCGCTCTACGCATGGCGTAAACTGCACGGGCTCGTGTTCTTGGAAAATCTATGTGAAGTCGGGGATCGTGACCTGGGAAACCCAGCAGACCGACTATCCGCGTACACGTCCTGACCTTCCGAACCACGAACCGCGCGGTTGTGCCCGTGGTGCGTCATATAGCTGGTATCTCTATTCAGCTAACCGGGTGAAAAATCCACTGGTCCGTGGCCGCCTAATTAAGGTCTGGCGCAAAATGCGCGAGACAAAATCGCCGATTGAGGCCTGGGCAGCGATCCAAAATGACCCGATCCTTCGTCAAAGTTATGTCGAAAACCGCGGAAAGGGCGGTTTTGTGCGGGCTTCATGGGATGAATCCACAGAGATCGTTGCAGCCGCTAATGCGTATACAGCTAAAACTTACGGCCCCGACCGAGTGTTTGGTTTTTCGCCAATCCCGGCGATGTCTATGGTCTCTTACGCTGCGGGCTCTCGTTACCTGAGCCTTCTAGGTGGCGTATGTATGTCGTTCTATGATTGGTACTGTGACCTTCCTCCTGCATCTCCGATGACATGGGGTGAACAAACTGATGTTCCGGAATCTGCCGACTGGTATAATTCGGGATACCTTCTGCTTTGGGGGTCAAACGTTCCACAAACACGTACACCAGACGCGCACTTCTATACTGAGGTCCGCTATAAGGGTACGAAGTCCGCTGTAATATGCCCTGACTATTCTGAGGCCGCTAAATTCGGTGATGTTTGGCTGAACGCTAAACAGGGGACCGACGCAGCGCTCGCCATGGCATTCGGCCATGTGATCCTCCGTGAATTCCACCTCGACCGTCAGGCGGATTATTTCGAGGAATACACCCGGAAATACTCCGATTTTCCGATGCTAGTGAAGTTGGAAGAAAAGAATGGAAAATGGGTTCCTGGTCGTTTCCTGCGCGCCGATGATCTAGATGGAAAACTGGGCGAAAATAATAATCCAGAATGGAAAACCGTAGCTATTGATGAGAAATCTGACAGGCTTGTCGCTCCGAATGGATCGATCGGCTATCGCTGGGGGGAAGACGGTGAGTGGAACCTTGAAGAAAAGGCCGCCGAGACTGACACACACCTCAAGATGTCTCTGGTCCTTGAGGAAGATCACGACAGTGTTGTTGGCGTTGATTTTCCATACTTTGGAGGCGATGCGACTGCTCAATTTAAAACTGATGCAGATCATCCCGACGTTCTGACACGTAATATTCCAGTCAAGACAATCAGAACCTCTCAAGGAGAAGTCAAGGTCGCAACCGTGTTCGACTTGTTCTGTGCCAACTATGGACTGGATCGCGGTTTGGGGGGCGACTGGGTCACTTCAGATTATACTGATGATATGCCTGGGACACCTGCTTGGGCAGAAAAAATCACCGGTGTTTCGGCAGACAAAATTATCCATGTCGCGCGTGAATTCGCACAAAATGCCGAGGATACCCAGGGCAAGTCGATGATCATCATCGGCGCTGCGATGAACCACTGGTACCACATGGACATGAACTACCGTGGTGTCATTAATATGCTAGTGATGTGCGGTTGCGTGGGGCAGTCTGGCGGGGGTTGGGCGCACTATGTAGGTCAAGAAAAGCTCCGACCGCAAACTGGCTGGCAGCCATTGGCGTTCGCTCTCGACTGGTCACGTCCGCCGCGTCATATGAATTCTACCTCCGCGTGGTATGCCCACACAGACCAGTGGCGTTATGAAACGCTGCGAGCTGATGAAATTTTGTCACCGACTGCGCCAGAAGGTGATTGGGATGTGTCGATGATCGACTACAACATCCGCGCTGAGCGGATGGGATGGCTTCCTTCGGCTCCCCAATTAAAAACCAACCCACTTGAAGTCTCCAAAGCTGCCAAAGCCGCGGGCAAAGACATTCCCACTTATGTTGCCGAACAGCTTAAGTCCGGCGAATTGGAAATGTCATGCGAAGATCCCGACGCGCCAGAAAACTGGCCGCGTAACCTGTTTGTCTGGCGGTCGAACCTACTCGGTTCGTCGGGTAAAGGGCACGAGTATTTCCTCAAACACCTGCTGGGCACCGACAACGGCGTTATGGGCAAGGATCTGGGCGAAGAGGGTCGTCAGCTTCCGAAAGAAGCAAAATGGCATGACGAGAGCCCGAAGGGTAAACTCGACCTGCTGGTGACCATTGATTTCCGTATGTCCACCACTTGTGTCTATTCCGACATCGTACTGCCGACCGCGTCTTGGTACGAAAAGGACGACATGAATACCTCGGACATGCACCCGTTCATCCACCCGCTTCAGGCGGCGGTTGATCCAGCCTACGAGAGCAAAAGCGACTGGGAAATCTTTAAATCCATCGCCAAGAAGTTCTCAGAAGTTGCTCCGGAAATTCTGGGAACTGAGACCGACATCGTCGCACTTCCAATCCTCCACGACACTCCTGCGGAGATTGCGCAGGATCAGGTGAAAGATTGGAAGAAAAGCGAATGTGATCTGATCCCTGGTAAAACCGCGCCAAACTATATTGCGGTCGAACGGGATTATGCCGCGCTCTATGACCGGTTCACGGCGCTTGGCCCGCTACTCGATAAACTCGGCAACGGCGGAAAAGGCATCGGTTGGAACACTCAGGACGAGGTCGATGCGCTGGGTGCACTGAACGGTATCCGTCACGAGGGTCATGCCGAAGGTCGTCCGGTCATTGAAACGGCGATCGACGCGGCCGAGGTGATCCTGATGCTCGCCCCCGAAACCAATGGTGAAGTTGCCGTCAAAGCATGGGAAGCCCTGTCCAAGGCTACAGGGCGCGAACATGCCCACCTTGCCGAAGGCGAACATCACAACAAAATTCGGTTCCGCGATATCGCTGCCCAACCGCGCAAGATCATCTCGTCTCCGACTTGGTCGGGGATCGAGAGCGAAAAGGTCAGCTACAACGCGGGTTACACCAACGTGCACGAACTGATCCCGTGGCGCACGCTGACTGGCCGTCAGCAGCTCTATCAGGACCACCTGTGGATGCGGGCATTCGGCGAAGGGTTCATGTCTTACCGCCCTCCGGTCGACCTGAAAACGATCACCAAGGACGTGCAGGATGACGGCGATAACCTCGTTCTGAACTTTATCACCCCGCACCAGAAATGGGGCATCCACTCGACTTATTCTGATAACCTGCTGATGCTCACGCTGAACCGTGGCGGGCCGGTGATCTGGATTTCCGAGAATGACGCCAAATCGGCGGGGATCGTCGATAACGACTGGGTCGAACTCTACAACTCCAACGGCGCCCTAACGGCGCGGGCGGTTGTGTCCCAGCGGATCAAGGAAGGCACCACGTTCATGTATCACGCTCAGGAAAAGATCGTGAACACGCCCGGTTCGGAAAAGACCGGCCATCGCGGCGGCATCCACAACTCTGTCACCAGAACGGTTCTTAAACCGACCCACATGATCGGGGGCTACGCCCAGCAATCCTATGGCTTCAACTACTACGGAACCGTGGGCGCAAACCGTGATGAATTCGTTGTCGTTAGAAAAATGAAAAAGGTCGATTGGCTCGATGAGGAAGCGACTGAGAAGGAGGCAAACCAATGAAGGTGCGCGCACAAATCGGCATGGTGCTGAACCTTGATAAATGCATCGGGTGCCACACCTGTTCTGTGACGTGTAAAAACGTCTGGACGAGCCGCGACGGCGTTGAATACGCATGGTTCAACAACGTCGAAACCAAACCGGGCACTGGTTATCCGACCGACTGGGAAAACCAGAAACGTTGGAATGGCGGTTGGGAGCGGACCCGTTCTGGCAAACTCCAACCGAAACAGGGGGCCAAGTGGCGTATTCTGGCGAATATTTTCGCCAACCCCGATCTGCCGGAAATCGACGATTACTACGAACCGTTTGACTTCGACCACGATCACCTGAAATCCGCGCCGGAGATGAAAGCGTTTCCGACCGCGCGTCCGTACTCGAAGATAACCGGCGAACGGATCGAAAAAATTGAGAAAGGCCCGAACTGGGAAGAAATCCTTGGCGGTGAATTTGCCAAGCGGTCGCAGGATTATAACTTCGACGGCATCCAGAAGGACATCTACGGGGAATACGAGAATACATTCATGATGTATCTCCCCCGTTTGTGCGAACACTGCCTCAATCCGGCCTGTGCTGCATCGTGCCCCTCTGGTGCGATCTACAAACGCGAAGAAGACGGGATTGTCCTCATCGATCAGGAAAAATGCCGTGGCTGGCGGATGTGCGTATCGGGCTGCCCGTATAAAAAGGTCTATTACAACTGGTCGACCGGTAAGTCCGAGAAATGCACGCTCTGCTATCCGCGGATCGAATCCGGCAACCCGACAGTATGTTCGGAAACCTGTGTGGGCCGTATCCGCTATCTGGGCGTCATGCTCTATGATGCGGACAAGATCAGCGAGGCAGCCGCCGCCGATCAAGCGACCGATCTCTATGATGCACAGTTGGGTGTGTTCCTTGACCCGAACGATCCCGAAGTGATCGCCGCTGCAAAACGCGATGGTGTGCCGCAGGACTGGATCAAATCTGCTCAGGAAAGCCCGATCTGGAAAATGGCGATGGAATGGAAGGTCGCTTTCCCGCTGCACCCCGAATACCGGACGCTGCCGATGGTGTGGTATATCCCGCCGCTCAGCCCGATCCAGAACGCCGCTGAGGCGGGTGCGATTGCGTCGAACAACGGTATGCCGGATGTCCGCAATCTGCGTATCCCGTTGCGCTATCTGGCCAACATGCTGACCGCAGGGGACGAGGCGCCGGTCGCTACAGCTCTGGAACGGATGCTGGCGATGCGGTCCTACATGCGGACCAAATCGGTTGAGGGTGTGATTGACGAAGGTATTGCGCAGCGCGTCGGTCTTACTAGTCGGACTATAGAGGACATGTATAAAATCATGGCCCTCGCCGACTACGAGGACCGGTTTGTCATCCCGACAACCCACCGCGAACAGGTCGAAGAGGCCTATGACCTCAAAACCGGCTGCGGCTTTACTGACACCAACGGCTGTTCGACGGGCATCTCCAAAGGCTCGCTTTTTGGCGGCTCCAAACGACCGCTGAAAATGCCACAGGAGGTGCTATGATGGAACTCCGTGATCGCACTCTAAAAGCGTTGTCTCTTCTTCTGAGTTACCCGACACGCGAACTGCAATCGGCCATGCCGGAAATCGGGGGTGTTCTCGCCTCCGAAACCCGCCTGACCGCTGCGGCCCGTCGTGATCTGCGTCCGCTGGTCGAGGAACTCACCACGCGGGACATCTACGACATCGAAGAGCAATATGTGATGCTCTTTGACCGGTCGCGCACGCTGTCGCTCAACCTCTTTGAACACGTTCATGGCGAAAGCCGTGACCGTGGTGGCGCGATGGTGTCACTAATCGAAACTTATCGCGATGCCGGTTTTGAACCAGACACATCAGAACTCCCAGATCACCTCCCTGTTTTGCTCGAATTCCTGGCCACTCGTTTCCCTTCGGAGGCTCAGGAAATACTGGCGGACGCGGCGCATATTTTCGAGGCCCTTAGCGCCCGGCTTGTCCGGCGCGAGAGCCCCTATAGCGCCGTGTTCGCCGCCCTTTTACAGCTTGCAGGTGTCGCCGCGGATCAAGAGGCGGTGGCCGAAATGCTCGACCAGCCCGACGATGATCCGAACGATCTGGAGGCGCTGGATAAGGTCTGGGAAGAGTCCGAAGTTCGTTTCGGTCCTGATCCAAACGCCGGTTGCCCGCAAGTGCGTGACATGCTCGCACGGATGGATGAACCCGTAAACTCCGCGCCCAATGTCGCGGCTGAGTAACGGAGGCTCAGATGCATAATTTCCTTTTCGGTATATACCCTTACATCTCGCTTTCGGTTCTGCTTGTAGGGTCAATTGCGCGCTACGAACGTGACCCGTTCACATGGAAAACCTCGTCTTCGCAATTGCTGCGGCGCAAACAGCTGGTGATCGGGTCGATCCTGTTCCACTTGGGCGTTTTGGTAATTTTTGCTGGTCACCTTGTTGGTCTGTTAACTCCGATCCAGATATTTGATGCGCTGGGCGTAAGCCATGGGGCGAAACAGACCCTAGCCGTCGTGGCAGGTGGCATCGCTGGTGTGTCGGCCCTGATCGGCGGGGGGATGCTGTTCCATCGCCGCTGGACCGATCCGCGCATCCGCAAAACGTCTAGCTTTGCCGATATTGCGATCCTTGCAATGCTTCTGGCGCAACTCGTGCTGGGCTTAGGGACGATCTTTGTATCGCTCCAGCACCTCGATGGGCATGAAATGACCAAATTCATGGCTTGGGCGCAGGGTATCTTTACCTTCCAAGCAGGTGCAGCAGATCATATCGCCGATGTGGCGCTTGTGTTCAAACTTCACCTGTTCCTTGGTCTGACGATCCTCTTGGTGTTCCCGTTTACGCGGCTTGTTCACATGCTGTCGGTTCCGGTGCGCTACTTTGTTCGTCCGGGATATCAGATCGTGCGCTCGCGCCGGTCGGCACCTCGTACGCCAGCGGAGTAGGTGGGATGGGAACTGCACTTTTTCCCGATCTGATAGTCAATGGTGAAACTGTCCCGCACGCGGTTGTTGCCGCCGAGGTCCAGAACCATGATGCCCCCGCTGGAAAACCGGGCATCGCATGGCGCAAGGCCGCCCGGGCGGTCGCCATCCGCACTTTGCTGCTGCAAGAGGCAAGAGCGCGCGGGCTAATCGCCGAACCTTTAGAGGTCGCGCCGGACAAGTTCGAAACCGAAGAGGAGGCCCTGATACGGGGCCTTCTCGATACGGAAGTTGAGGTCGCGCCGATTTCAGAGGCTGCGATCCGTGCCGAATTTGACCGTGATCCGGATCGGTTCCGCGCACCGCCGCTGTGGGAGGTTTCCCATATCCTCATTGCGTGCGATCCGGCAGACAAAACCGCCGTGGGAAAGGCCAAACTCCACGCAGAGGACCTGACCGCCAAAGTGCTAAAGTCACCCGAGAGCTTTGCGCGTCTGGCCGAGGACAACAGCGATTGCGGATCGCGGAACAACGGTGGCGCCCTCGGCCAAATGGGGCAGGGCGACACGGTTCCCGAATTCGAAGCGGTGTTGCGTCACCTGCGCGAAGGCGAGACGACCAAGGCGCCGGTCCAGAGCCGGTTCGGTTGGCATATCATCCGCATGGATGCCGTCGCTGCGGGTAAAGTTCTACCTTTTGAGACCGTTCGTCAAAAGATCACCGATGCAATAGAAAAAGCAGCTTGGTCCTCTCAGGCCCGTGCCTTAGTTCAAGTTCTAGCTCAAAAAGCGACAATCAGCGGAGCTGACCTTAGTTCGACGATCGACGCGAGCTAGATCATGTCCTCTTTCAATATGAATACTCAGTATGATGGTGTTCGATTTCAAGTTGGTTTGGTTCGGTTGATAAACCTGCGTGGTCTCTACACAATGGTGAACGGCCTTGCTTTCCATAGTTTGAGCCATAATCGCATCCATGGCTACAAACCGAATAAGATTGCTGAAGGGGGGCGATATGCTTTCTGAGCTTCTAAAAAGAAATGTGGCATGGTCGACGCTTCGCAATTCAAATGAACCGAACTATTTTTCACGCCTGGCAACTCAGCAGGCGCCAGAATTCTTTTGGATTGGATGTTCTGACAGTCGTGTTCCTGCCAATGTGGTTGCGGGATTAGATCCTGGTGAAGTTTTCGTACATCGAAATGTAGCCAATGTGGTCCACAGTTCAGACATGAACCTTTTGACTGCTTTGGAATTCGCAGTTGAAGCACTAGAAATCCGCGAAATTATCGTTTGCGGCCATTATGGATGTGGCGGAGTGCGTGCGGCGACAGAAGATCTTCCACATGGATTGGTAGATCACTGGCTGGAGCCCATTCGACGCTTGTCTCGTTCTTATGCTGTGGATCTCGCACAGGCTCCAGACAAGGAAACCTACAGAGATCGTTTGGCGGAATTAAATGTGATTGAGGGTGTACGGCGTGTGTCTGAAACACCAATTTTACAACGTGCTTGGAAGCACGGAACAGAAATACGCGTACATGGCCTAATCTATAGCCTTAGGGATGGATTGCTACGAGATCTAAATTGCACAATCGACGAATCCCATTCCAGATTAGAGGCCGCGGAATGAATGTTGTTGAACGGCGTGACCTATCGGGATGTGGGTGTGAAGCGCATGACATGAAACGGGGCCTGATTTCTATTGATCACGCGTTGCATCTCATTTCTGAAGCCGCTTTTCCTTCTTTCGGAAATGATGTGGTTCCGTTGGATATGTCTGTTGGGAGGGTCTTGTCGCGGCCTGAGTTTGCCCTCACGTCTAATCCCCCTTTTGATAATTCTGCCATGGATGGATACGCCATTGATACTTCCAGTTTGGTTGGGGAAGGACCGTGGTGTTTAGAGGTTAAAGGTCGAGTTTCTGCGGGGCAATCTCTGGGTTGCGACCAAGGCGGTGCCGTTCGCGTCTTCACAGGCGCACCTATGCCCAGCTGGGCAAACGCGGTCATCATGCAAGAAAACGTTGAGCGACTTGGGGACACCATCTGCTTTTCAGCTCGACCATTGCCTGGATTAAACGTTCGGCGCCGAGGCGAAGACATTCGGAAGGGAGATTTAATTCTCTCCGAAGGACAGAGGATTAGTCCTAAAGATGTTGCAGCACTAGCTGCTGCAGGGATTGGTGAAGTTGTTGTCAAAAAGCCCATTCGTGTGGCGCTTCTGGTTACAGGAGATGAGGTTCAATCGGCAAACCACGTGTCCAGCGACGCGCATATTTGTGACGTAAATTCTCCGATGCTTCGTGCCGTTATATCGCGCCCATCCGCGCACATAACCCACGTGACATTTGCAGAGGATGATAGACAAGCCCTTGCGGCCCAAATCGCTCGTCTTTCGAAACTAGTGGATCTAATCGTTACCACGGGCGGATTATCTGTTGGTGAAGCTGATTTTGTAAAGCCGGCGCTTCTCGATGCCGGAGGACTGATCTACTTCAGTGGAGTTGCTATCAAACCTGGAAAACCAGTTTCATTTGGCCGCGTCGGCGATGCTCTTTGGCTTGGGTTGCCAGGAAACCCAGTGGCGGCCCTCGTAACCTGGACGATTTTTGGCGAGAAACTGTTCGCAAGCTTTGTCGGTTCGCATCGAGGAACCAAGCGGCGAAATGTTGTTTTGCTTGATCCAGTGCAAAATCGTGGAGGACGATGTGAATTACGTCTCGCCCGATTGGGTGACTTTGACGAAACAGGACGTGAAGTTGTGACTTGTCCTGCGGCTACGCACTCGGCCCGCGTTGCAGGTTTGATCGATGCAGATGGGCTGATTTTAATTCCAGCAGAAACGGATTCCATTCCCCGAGGGGGGCTTGTCGAATTTCTTCCTTTCGCTGTGAACAACTAAGAGGAACTTCAATGCATCTTGCTTATACAATGGCTCCCGGACGAGGTGATACTGACTTCATCCTCGAGCAAGTTTCTAGTGCACTCATCGGACGCGGTTTGCGACTTTGTGGAACAGTACAGATCAACACTGAACGAAAAACAGATGGTCCGTGTGACATGGATGTGAAAGTCCTACCAACTGGTCCTATTGTTAGGATTTCTCAAACGTTAGGCCCTGGATCACGAGGATGCCGTTTGAACCCTGAAGCACTAGAAGAAGCCGTGGGCAAAGTTCAGGCTCGCTTGGCAAGAGGCGCTGATCTTCTGATCATCAATAAATTCGGGAAACATGAAGCTGAGGGGAGGGGCTTTCGAGAAGTTATAGCAACGGCAATAGACCTCAACATACCGGTAGTTGTTGGCATTAACGGTCTCAATCGTGATGCATTTCTCGAGTTTTCAGGTGGTTTAGCGGAAGAAATCGCGCCCAAAACAGAAGAGATCCTTAGTTGGATTGAGGGGGCTTCGGTCGCCGCATCTGTAGGCTGAGATTACGGTAGATGACACTCAAGCCTTGTGGGTTTCCTTGCTGATCACCGGCAAGGGTGACTTCGTGTAGAATGCTTTTTGTAAGCAGTATTCGGTGGATTTTGCGTAACCGCTGCACTTCGCTTGCGAGCATAGTTTTTCTTCAGATTTCTCAGTTTTTACCTGAGCTAAAATGGCTTTCGTTGCAAATCCGCCGCCACTTCCCCCTTTCCAAAAATAAATACGTCCGCGCTGGGCGTGATTTCCTTTTTATTTCAAAGGGACTTAGTGATCCTCCAGGGGCTGCTGAGCACGAAACGTTGGACGATTTTCGTCTCAGATGTGGTTTTGTCTCAAAAGCACCGAACCTGAGTACCATTGGGTCTTTGTTATGAAACACATTAGATACAATAAGTTAGCGGAAATTGGTCGCTATCGAGTTGCGGTTTGCAAATGCATGGCGCTTGAACGTCGGAAGACAATAACCGTGCAATAGCGGGCTATAGCGCAATTAACTCTCTCGAGTTGGTTTGAACCCGTTGCCTAGACGTCAAGTTCCGGTCCACAGGAGCCTCCTAGGATTTCCTTCTAATTGCCAGAACATGGGCCACCCGTCCCAATTTCGTGAGCGTTGCTACGGCCCATTGACCGCGGTTGTTGATCGGGGCCATAGTTTGGGGCCTGAACAATGGAACTCGTTTTGCGATTGATCTTTGCCATTCTGTTGCTGCTCACGTCGGCCATGCTTGTTTTGCCGAGCATGACGCAGGTGTATTTGGGGCATGACATGGCGATGAGTGATTGCGATGCCTGTCCTGATAGCGCGCATGACATGGACAACGCTGCGGACCATGGGATGGCTTGTGCGAAAGGTCACTGTGGCCTGTTCAATGCAATGGTTCCAAATGTGGACACTTGGCCGACTGAGCCGATAGCGATTGCACATCCAGTGCAGGTGGGCCCCACATGGCAGAGCTTGCGTCCGCAATCAGACCTGCCACCTCCACGCGCCTGATCATTTGAAATCAAACGGAGCCCTCGCGGTTCCATGACTTTTCAGCCCTGTGTCATTGCAGGGCCATTCAGGACATGATCATGAAAAAACTACTCATTGTGGGCGCTGCAATCGCTGCCCTTTCCGTTGCTGCATATCTGGCAATTCCCGAAACACCTGCCCCCTCGACCGCGGGCTCTGCGCTCCCGCCCGAGGGGGCTCCGCTTGTCAGTATTGTGGTGCCCGATCAATTGTCGGCTCAAGCGCAGCTCGGCAAAACTGCCTTTGATGCGGTTTGCGCCACCTGCCACGGTAGCAATGCGACGGGCAAGATGGGGTTTGGACCGCCCTTGATCCACCCTATTTATGAACCGAACCATCATGGCGATATGGCGTTTCAGATGGCGGCTCAAAATGGGGTCCAAGCGCACCATTGGCCTTTCGGAAACATGCCTCCGCAAGCAGGCGTGACGAGCGGAGATGTGAAAGCCATCGTTGCGTATGTTCGCGAAATTCAGCGCGCTAACGGTATTAATTGAGGGTTCCCATGAAACGACGTGAGTTCCTTTTGGCGACAGCTTCCGCAGCTGTCCTACCTCTTCGCGCCTTTGCAGCTGGACCGTTCGAATTGCGGGCACAAAAGGTGACAGCAAATATCCTACCCGCCGATACCTATCCAGCGAGTTACCTACAGGGGTTTAATGGCACCGTGCCTGGCCCTGAAATCAGGGTCCGCTTGGGGGATACGGTGAATGTTCGTTTGGTGAACGAACTTGACGAAGGCACAGCCGTTCATTGGCATGGTGTGCGTCTCGAGAACGCGATGGATGGGGTGCCAATTCTGACCCAAGAGATCGTCGATCCCGCCGCATCGTTTGATTACCAATTCACACCTAAGGATGCGGGCACGTTTTGGTATCACTCGCATTACCTATCTCATGAGCAGGTCGCACGGGGTCAGATGGGACCTCTTGTTATCGACGAAGTGGATGGGCCCGATGTGGATCACGATATCGTCGCAATGCTCACCGATTGGCGCTTTGATCCAGACGGTGTGCTTATGGAAGATTACGGGAGCATGCACGATGTTGCCCACGCTGGGCGGCTAGGCAATTTCGCCAAAGCCTTCTTGCCTGACGTTGCCCTTCGTATCGGGGAGCGCGTGCGATTGCGGCTTATCAATGCCTCCGTCGATCGGATTTTCCCGCTCGGGTTCGCAGGTCTGGAGGGGAGGATAGTAGCGATTGACGGGATGCCGCTCGCTGCGTCGCGATCTTTTGATGGCCTTGTCTTAGCTCCTGCGCAGCGTGCGGACATCATCGCGGATGTCACAGGACGCGTTCAAGTTTTCATGCCCTCGCAGCCTGATAACTATGTTTTGGGAGAAATAATTGCCGAAGGCGAAGTTGCGCGACGGACAGTTGAGGTGCCGACCTTACCGCCGCACTCCGTTCCATCTCCGACTAAAGTGAACCAAGAGCTGGTCTTGACCATGCAGGGTGGCGCAATGAGCCGAGGCCACGCTGGTGACAATATCTGGGCATTTAACGACGTCTCAGACCTCCAGAGCGCGCCTTTTGCCAGTTTTGAACGCGGCGAAACTGCGAAGATCACCTTGGTCAATGAAACCAGCTTTGCGCACGGTATTCACTTGCATGGTCATCATTTCTACGAAGTAAATCCAGACGGCAGTATGGGCGATCTTCGCGACACGACATTGGTCCAAGCTGGCGAACAACGCGACATTCTGTGTGTGTTCGACAATCCCGGTCGCTGGATGCTCCACTGTCATATGCTCAGCCACTCGGTGGGTGGTATGAAAACATGGGTGTATGTCGCATGAGAGGGTGGCTTGCGCGAAGGTGCCTCAGTTTTCGTAGTGGGCTGGACCTATTGGGTAGGCTAATTCCCTGGTAACGCCATTCGTCCCACCCAAACCAGACTGACGCTCTATAGCGAAACTAAGTCCAGTTTGGGTGACGAATGGTCCGTTCTCACTGCTCGCGGGAGCCAAACTCCGCTCGGAAATCTTCCAGCTTGCGACGCTGTTGGCCGTGTTCATCAAAGTTATCTTCGGATAGCCAGGCATCATAGGCTGGGCGTAGCGTTACCCAGTCCTTATCGAGCATCGCGAACCAAGCAGTGTCACGGTTACGGCCTTTGATGATCCAATGCTGATGGAAAACCCCTTCATGACGGAAGCCAAACCGTTCAGCAGCGCGTCTGGAAGGGAGGTTTTCGTTGTTACATTTCCACTCGAAACGTCGGTATCCCAGATCGTCAAAGATATGTCGTGCAAAGAGGTAAAGCGCCTCTGTCGCGGCGGGGGTCCGAGAAACGAGAGGTCCCCAGTAGATATGGCCAATCTCTACGACGCCATTGGCGGGATCGAGGCGCATAAGGGTCTGACGGCCAGCTACTTTACCCGTCACCTTGTCGATCACAGCGAAAAAGATGGGGTCTTCACTTGCGGCTACATCCTCGACCCATCCGCGAAACTCCGCTCGATCAGTCGGTGGAATATCGGGCAACCAACGGAAACGTTCCTCACCGTCGGGCTGTGCAGAGGCGTCAAACAAACCATCGGCATGTTTGTCGGCATCGAGTTTTTCGAGGCGCACGAAGCGTCCTTCAAATACATCGGTTGAGGGTCTGGGGCGGGGTGTCCACTTTGAGAGATCTTCGATCATATCAGTCACTTTGGTCTTAGTATTTCGAGATGTCTTAGGCGTCAGGGCCGTCGACGTTTTCCAAGGTTTCCCCTTTGCCGATGCGAAGGAAAACGTAGCGCACATCGTCATCCCCTTCGAGAATTTGGCAGCGATGGATCAGCCGTCGTGGGAAATACGCGTAGTCACCAGCACCCAACTCAAACGACTTTTTGCCGCCAGAGCCATGATCAACGCGAATACGCCCTGAAAGCATATACATTACGCTGTCAAAGTCCTTGTGGTGATGCCACTGGCTTGGCTCATCAAGCGCCGTTACGTGACATTCTCCAACCCAGAGGTCGCCCGCTTCCAAAGCCTTGCGACGGATTTGACCTGGAGTGATCGGCCCATCTTGAAGTTCATGGGATCGGATCACGCCGATTTCTTTGAATAGTTCAACAGTCACAGGCTGTTCCTTCATGCTCTATCGTTCTGCGCCTTACAAAGCACAGTTCAGGGCGAAACAGATGGACAACCTTTGTTGTGAAACTGCCAATATTGATGGCTTAGCCCAGATGTAGCGTCCGAGCCTGCGCTGGTGTCAGCCCAAAGGTTCGTTTGAAGGCGACCCCGAACGCAGACTGACTGCTGAAACCGACCTTTTGTGCCACCTTGGAAATGTCACCGTCGGTTGCCAGCATGATGAACGCCGCATTTAGACGTGCCTGCAGCCGCCATTGCCCAAAGGTCATACCCGTTTCTTTGTAGAACAGCCGCGCCAAAGTGCGTCCCGATGCGCCGCAGGTTTCTGCCCAATCTTCGAGTGATCGTGGATCGGACGGCACTTCCAAAATTGCGTTGGCGACCCGAGAAAGACGTGCCTCCTTTGGCGAGGGGAGCTTTGTGAACAGTGTTTTAGCTGAGGCGATCTCGCTCAGGATCAGTGCTACTATATGCGGTGTCCGTCCGCTTTCGTCCCAGTCCACGGGCTCGTCACAAAGGGCGACAATCAATTCACGCAGCAGTGGCGTCACTGCAAAGACCCGTGCCTCGGTTGCTACTTTTTCAGCGAAAGTTGGCTCAATGAGCAACTCACGCATCGCAACCGCGCCCTCCATCAAAATGGAGTGCTGTTCATCAGCGGGTAAAAACAACGCTTTCGTGGGCGGCAAGACGAAGAACGCATCGGTCGTTTCAATCCGCATGACCCCCGAAACCGCATAGATCAACTGAGCCTTTGGGTGGCAATGCATGCCCGAAGAAAGACCGTCGGGATAGTCCATCGAGAACCCAACGGCCGACCGATCAGATCGGTCGTAGGCTTCCAAGAGAGATTGTCGCTCTGGCGAGATAAACGAATTTTCAGTTGTCATATCGACATTTTAGCCACGCTGCGAACCGCTCGCAATTGTTTGGTGTTTTCAAAGCCGACGTTTGTGACGCCCGCAACGAATGGCAGCTCTCCGCCCTTACCCCCCAAAAAACACCACCTCTTCCTGCTTTTCCCAACTCGCCGTCACGAGATCCGTCATCTCGCGGATGGTGATACTCGGAACCTCCCGCCCATAGACGAGCCTCCGCAGAACGCTCGGCGCAAGATAGGTCAGCCGCAAATGCCGGCTGACGTAACGCTCATGATTGCCGATCGCGGCCGCAAGATCCTTCGCGGTCTCAAATTCACCGGAGCCGAGCCTGCGCCGCCATGACCAAGCAAGTCCAATGGCGCGGAGAAGGTTGCAACATTCGCCAGACTCCGCGGGTTCCTGAGTGATGTTGCCCGGTGGAACGATCCTCGGCCGCCCGCTGCGCTTCCGAATGGTGAGGGGGACAAAGATTTGGATGCTGTTAGGATTGGTCATGATCAAGCGGCCTCCTATTTGGTGGGGGTGATCAGATCTTGAATAACCCCGCCGATGGCCTCGGTGCGGATATCGATGACAAGGCACTGTCAGACTAAACGGTCTTGAGCAGGGAAGGGAGCATGTTTAGCGTTTTGGAATGACCAAGCGCTCTCCATTTCGATACTTCAAGACGAGCCCAGAGGTGATCCGCTTAGCGGTCATGCTCTATGTGCGGTTCCCTCTGCCTCTTCGTAATGTGGAAGATCTCCTGCTTGAGCGGGGGATCGATGTTATCCATGAAACGATCCGTTATTGGTGGAACCGTTTTGGTCCGCTGTTTACTGCTGAGATCAGGAGGCGAACTACCGCAATTCGCCCTCACTCCCCAAACACCACCTCTTCCTGCGTCTCCCAACTCGCCGTCACGATATCCGTCATTTCGCGTATGGTGATGCTCTGAACCTCTCGCACATCGGCTAATTTCTCCAGAACGCTGGGCATAATGGCGGCCACCGGTAAATAGCAGCGGGTTTCACGTTTCCGAGACCTAATGAGCATATCAGCTTGGCATCACTCTGCTTGTATGGCTTGGTGCGCGATTATTTCAGTAGTACTTTCTTAACCTAGGCCGCACATTCATCGTAACAGATCGGTGGAAGCTGTCGTTATCGTTTTGAAAAATCAAACGTGAAAACATCGTATCCTGCCGAACCGCCAGTCGCCAGCGTCACCACGTTCAAAAGTGTTTCCGTTAGCGGCTCTCTCGACGAATCTATTCATCCAACCTTCCCCAGGTTTGATGGCATTTTGCATGAGCGCTTCTAGCTCAAGTGTATCTAGATAAGTATCTAGAGTGATGTTTATTTAAGATTTATATTTAATATCAAATATTTGGTTTGATATTATGGCGGAGACGAAGGCCGCCATATTACTATCCAGTATGAACTGATTATTTCCAATAAAGGCCAATTATAATTGATATTTTATTGATGTTATCATCCAGCATAGTCTAGTGACATCCACCAAAATCCATGCTATTTGAATGGATAAAATGGGGGATAAATTATGGCAACCAAAGCTGGGCAGCATCCTCAAAAAGCCCTCACCGCTCGCTTTGTTGAAACCGTAAAGGACGCCGGAAAATACTTTGACGGCCACGGCCTCTTTCTTCGCGTCAACAAATCGGGATCAAAACAGTGGGTTCAGCGGCTCGTGATAAATGGGAAGCGGACTGAGCTTGGACTAGGCAGCCCGCCAGCGATCCCACTTTCGACCGCAAGGCAGCGCGCTCTTGAGAACAAAGGCATGGCAATGATGGGTGGCGATCCTCTTGCTGCCAAACGCTCAAGAACGAAGCAGATGACTTTCACGACAGCTGTAGAAGCTTACCTTGAAAAGAAACAGTCCGAGTTCAGAAACGAAAAACACGGAAAACAATGGCGCTCGACCTTAGAAACATACGCCATTCCTGCCCTCGGCAACAAGCATGTCTCGGCTATTACTGTTGAGGATGTTTTGAGAGTGCTCACTCCAATCTGGGCTGAAAAGACTGAAACTGCGAAGAGGTTAAGGGGACGTATCGAAAAGGTCTTATCCTGGGCAACTGTTTCGGGTCATCGAACTGGAACGAACCCAGCAATATGGCAGGGCAATTTATCTGAACTTCTTCCGAAGCCCTCACAAATAGCAGAAACAACCAATCAGCCTGCTGTAGCAGTTACCGAAATTTCACGTTGGTGGTCTGCATTATCCGCACGCGAAGGAATGGCTGCTGAAGGCTTACGTCTGTTGATTTTGACGGGGGCCCGGTCCGGAGAAATCAGAGGTATGACTTGGGATGAAATTGAATTTCAAACTGACCCCGTTGCGACATCCGCGACTTCTGCGACATGGACGATCCCAGCGTCGCGGATGAAAAATAGACGGACACATCGCGTGCCATTGTCGTCGGAGGCGATCACACTTCTACAACGCCTTCCCCGCCTCAATAGCACAAACTTGGTATTCTTCGCTCCCAAAGGTGGGAAGCTATCAGACATGTCTATCAGCGCCGTAATGCGACGCATTCATGAGGCAGACATAAAATCAGGCGGACAAGGCTTCCTTGATCCACAAAGCAAACGCCCTGCAGTACCCCACGGACTTCGATCCACGTTCCGTCAGTGGGCGGCTGAAAAAGGTTATGAACGCGACATGACCGAGATCGCATTGGCACACTTCATTGGCTCAGACGTAGAACGCGCCTATCAGCGCTCCGATATGTTTGAGCGACGGAAGCAAATGATGCAGGATTGGGCAAAGTTTGTCTTAATATCTGAGGATTAAGCATGCGGAACCCGAAAGCCAGAGGCAGACCACAAATACCAAATTTGCTGTCTAATGATGCAAAACGCGCCTTCGTTTTATATGCAGCCGCCGAACATTATCGCAAAGATAACGGGCTGAGACGTAATGCCAACCTCGAGCTCACAACGTTCAAACTCATTGCGCTTGCTAAAAGCCTTTATCCTTGCCGAGGGATTTTTGATCGACCGGTTCAACGACATAAAATGTTGGCCTCCATCAAACGTGGCAGGAAAATCTTAGGTATCAAAGATGGTTGGTGCGGTCCTAAACCCCAGTCCCTTTTAAATCGTAGGACTAGCTCAATTTTGTAGATTAAACGTCAATTTTATAAACTATAATAATTACTTACTGATAATAATTTAAAAGGGAGCATTCGTCGAAACGGAAAGTCTGAAATCATCCAATCATGCACCATGAATTCCTCATGGGCCTATGTTTGGAGAAAAAGATGACCGACATCCTCTACCGTCTACCAGAAGTCATGGCCCGCACTGGGCTTGCGCGGTCAACGATTTATCATTGGATCGCACACGGCGAATTCCCTCAGCCCGTTAAACTGGGTGAACGCATATCAGCATGGCGCAGTAGCGAACTTGACGCCTGGCTCTCTTCCCGCATTCAGGGAGGCAAGTAATATGCAACTCACGCCTGATGCAGTGGCCTTTGCTCAAGAAGTGCAAAAACACACTAAGGTCGGAAAAGCCCTGATCATACACGTCCAACATGATCAGTGGTGCGGTGTCTTTCAACCCCAAGGTATTTGCAACTGCACCCCAGCCTATGTGCTTCTTGATGACGAAGGGACGGTTTTAGAGACCCAAGGGAAATCCGTCTGCAAGTCTACGCTCGAGACATATGTCGCGTCCATGAAGGGAGGTGAGAAATGAGTTTAGCTCAAGACATTACCCCGCAATTAAATGTGAAATGGTATCGCGCAATGCATCGCGATCCGCTCTTCCCCCAGCCGATCAAGTTAAGCGAGCGCTGCATCGGGTTTCGTGAAGCTGACATCGATGCATTGATTGAGCGTCTCACTACACAGGCAGCGGAGGGCGTTCGTGATGCCTAATTCTGTTAAATTTACCAAGGTGACGGCGACAATCCCTGAGCGGCTTTCAAAAAGCTACCATTTGAATGCAGACGGCTCCCTTCGCAAAGAAAGCGGGGGCCAACTCATAAAAGGTGCAATTGAAGTCTTAGAAGTCCCAACGCTCGCTCATTTCGGCAGTGTGCTTCAATCGCTCACCCCGCAGCATGCGCTGATTTATGGACTGCCAAAAAAGAACGTCCAGCTGCTTCACTCTAAATCCTACCATAGCAAGTTATCTCATCCGGCTACCGCAACAACGCGGACAAAAGATGAATTCGTTTGGCCATCATTTGGCGGCGTAATGATGCTTGATTACGATCCACCTAGTCATGAAGCGCCACTGTCTCGCACAGCCCTAGTCCAAGCGCTTAGGGATGCTGTGCCTGGTTTGCAAAATGCATCCATGCTGTGGTGGCCAAGCGCATCGAGCTGCATTTGGGCTGAGGGTTCCGAATTAAAAGGGACTGACGGACAGCGGTTATATCTCTTTGTAAAAGATGCCCAAGACATTCCTCGGGCGGGCAAAGTGCTGGAGCAACGTTTATGGCTAGCAGGGCTGGGTTACATTTTTGTCAGTAAATCGGGCTCATTATTAGAGCGCTGTCTATTTGATACCGCTGTATGGCAACCAACGCGCTTTGACTTCATTGGAGGTTCGAACCTCTCTGCAGGTTTAGAACAGCGGCGCGGGGCTCCAATCATCATCGAGGGCGAAGCCGAGTTTGTAGACACATCGGAGGTGTTCGCACCCTTGTCTCGTGATGAGTTAAAGAAATTTACCGCCGAGGTTATGCTTTCGAAGGATGCGCTAAAGAGTGAGGCGCGTAAGGTTCAAGACGAATGGGTTACAGATCGCGTCAGAGATATGACCTTGGCTAATCCGGCTGAAGACAAGAAATCTTCTGATGAATTTCGTCAAATTGCGGTGCATGCGATCGACACCGGCCAGCTATCCGATGATTTTGTTTTGAACATACAGATCGGTGGTCAAGTGCAGCCCGTTAAGGTTTCTGATGTTCTGCAGGACCCTTATACTTACCATGGTTCATTAACATTGGACCCTTTGGAGCCGAATTATGATGGAGGGCGTTTAGTTGGGCGCCTCTTTCTGTGCCAATCTAAACCCGTGCTCTACTCCTTCGCGCGCGGCGGTAAAACTTACCACCTTTCCAAGAAGAAAAGCCGGGTTGAATTGGTGAGTGGTCATATGGTCGAGGCCGTCGAAGAAACTGTCAGTATTTTGCGTCAAGATCCGCAGTCTTTTGATTATGGCGCTCAAGTCGTCACCATTGATAAGGGCGTTATTCACCCAATGTGCGAGCATGCGCTGAGCTTTCACATAGGCGAGCGCATTCAATATTGCAGAATGACGTCTGAAGGACTGAGGGATGTGGATGTTCCGGTAAAGCTCGTGCGGCAGGTTTTGGCGCAAAAAACGCGTCGTCAACTGAAGCCTTTGAAAGGTCTACTAACTGGACCCACAATTTTGCTAGATGGCACCATTTTGGATCGGGTGGGGTATGATCATGCAAGTGGCCTTTTTTGCGACTTCGATAAAGGTGCCGTTCCGGAAATTCCTGTCGAACCGAATACCTCAGATGCAGTGGATGCGTTGCAAACTTTGCTGAAGCCTTTTGAGACGTTCCCGTTTGTAGACGCTTTATCTAAGGGCATTTTGTTGGCAGCACTTTTGACGGCAGCCGTTCGACCAGTCCTGAAAACTGCACCTGCATTTGCATTTGATGCGCCAATTCAGGGGAGTGGTAAGACTTTGTTGGCGAGCTGCGTCGGTGCACTGATGGAAAGAAAGAGCCCCGATATTTGGCCGCATGTTAATACGCAAAATGACGATGAAATCCGTAAGCGGTTATTTGCGGTGCTGGCTTCGGGCTGCCAAACGCTGATCTGGGATAATGTCATTGGTACTTTTGATAGTGCGAGTATGGCGGGCTTTATCACCGCGGATGCCATGGTGGATCGGGTCTTGGGGAAGTCGGAGAGCATTCGAGTTCCAAATCGCATCCTGCTTCTACTCACAGGGAATAACCTGATTTTGGCAGGCGACATGCCTCGTCGTGTCCTGATCTGTCGCATCGACCCGCAAACTGATCAGCCATTTGCTCGTGAATTTTCATTAGACCCGCTGGAATACGTGCTTTTACACCGTAATGAGCTTTTGGCTGCTGCATGCACCCTCATTCGTGCGCGATTTATTCATATGAAAACGCCTGCTGCTGGTCGTCTTGCCTCGTTTGAAGAGTGGGATGTCATGGTGCGTCAAACCGTTGTGTGGGCGAATGAGGCACTTATGCCAGGTGAGTTTGGCGATCCTATGGATTTGGTGAGGCAAGCTCAGACCGCTGATCCTGAAGCAGAAATGCTATTCGCCCTGCTCGAAGCTCTTAAAGACGAATTTGGCAATCGAGAGTTCACGGCCAAAGATGTGCACGTAAAGGTTAACACAATAAGTATTTCGACAAATCTGGGTGAGGCGTTGCGAGATATTGCGGGTGATAGCGCTCTAAAATCTACGCGGGCCGTTGGTCGTGCGTTGACGTATCGCAAGGAACGTATTGTGCATGGTCTATGCTTGGCAGCTCGCACGGATACGAGTTCAAAATCTCAGGTATATCGGGTCAAAGTGTTAAATGACGGGTTTGGCGGGTTTAACGGGTTAAAATCTACACAGGGAGAAAACGATGTCGCTTCAAAAAACACCAATCAATGGAAATTAACCCCGTTAAACCCGTTAAACCCCGTAAAAACGGAAGATGAGGAATTTTGAAGCCGCGCCTCATCGCGTTCGGGATCACACATCGGAGACCATCTGGCAGGTCTTTAGTTGCCGTCGCATGAAATCGCTTCCAGATGGTTGGCAAAACTATCTTCCGGTACCGTGTGGGATGCGACGGGTCCTTCTGGAAGAACCGTGTTGCGAGTGGTTCGGGCCGCAGACCTTCGTTAGCGGCAGATCATGCAAGAGGGGGCTCAACAGGCATCTGGCAATCTAGGCGAGTCGGCAAGGACTACGGGGTCATCAACGAACCTCGGGTTCGAATCTTTTTGCCACCGCCACTTCCCCCTTTCAAAAAATAATTACGTCTGCGCTGGGCGTGATTCCCTTTTTATTTCAAAGGGACTTAGTGATCTTCAAGGGGCTACTGAGAACCTAACACTGGACGATTTTCGTCTCAGATATGGTTTTGTCTCAAAAGCACCGAACCTGAGTAACTTTGGGTCTTTGTCATGAAACGCATTAGATACAAGTGCTTAGCGGAAATTGGTTGCTATCGAGTTGCGGTTTGCAACTGCATGGCGCTTGAACTTTGATTTCAAATAAACGTTCAAGTGCGGTCTTCTGCGCAATTAATCTGTACGAGTAGTTTGGGCTGCTTGATTTGACGTCAAGTTCGGCCCAAAGCCGCCTTTCGATGGGTGGCCGGTCGCCGCATCGCAGCTTCCTCGAAGCCGTCATTCATCCAGACCGCAGAATTCTGGGCGGCCGGACGTCAGGGATGCGGGACATTGCGGACCTGCTCGTTAGCAGCGAATGCACGTGCAGAAAGTCCAAATCGAAGTTCGCATCTGCAGCACCGAGAGTTCGGCAGCATCGCAGATTTCCCCATTCCGGTAATTCAGGAACAATGCGAAACATCAGCCACAAGCGCCATTGCCGCGCGAGCGGCTTCGTCCTTGAGCCTGATCCGGTCTCTGATCAAGGCAAGGGAGTGTTGCGCTGAGCGTGGCGGTCGTTCAGAAATCTGAAAATGCTGATCAATAGCATCACTGTTGGATCAGAAGATATGCGCAAGTGTCCACGTCAAACCCGACAATCCGATATCCCGCCTTAAAAGCTGTGGTCAACTCTTCGCGCACGCGCAGGCGTTCGGATATGGCTTTGTCCATGTCATGTGACAGCAAGCCTGCGAAATCAGCGGGGATTGTGATCTTCAGACTGCCTTCGGGCACATGAGGCTGCGCCACCGAAGGGTCAAGCCGCTGCACGACTTCAGGTGCGTTCAGATGCCATTCAGCAACGAGGCGGTCGGAGGGGACACCGGCATTGATGCCCTCCATCTCGCCATAATAATCTTCGTGGTAGATTCCCGCGGTCGCGCCAAGCCTTGCTATGTTGAGGCTTGCGTTGATGCGGCGCAGTGGATCATAGGTCCAGCGCACCACGTTTATGCCGCGCTGAAGGCACCAGTCGCGCTGATACCATTTCAGCTTTGCCCCCAACCCCATGCCTCGGCTGTCGGGATGCACGGCCAGCCTGTGCGAGTGTTGTGCGTCGGGTTGGCTTGTTGGGAAGCCAAACAGAAAACCCAGCATGCGCCCGTCTTTGAATGCGCCTGCAACAAGCCCCCCTTCATGCTGGATCGCCAGCATGATGTCTGAATTGTCGGACGGGTCATCCTCGCCCCAAACCTCTTTCTGAAAGCGCTCGGACCGTTTGAGTTCTGTGACCGAGTTCAGCTCGCGTATTGTGATGCCTGACTGTTCCACCTTCATGCGCCGATCTCCTCGACATGATCGGAGACGGTTTTCAGAAACCCTTGGTCGAGCGTGACGCCGATGCCGGGGCCGTTCGTGGGCACGGGCATTTCGCCGTTCGTGGCTTCGAGCGGTTCATTGATGATGTCGCGCTTGAAGTAGCGGCTGGCGCTGGAGGTGTCGCCGGGTTTGGTGAAGTTCGCGAGCGTCGCCAGATGGATGTTGTGCGCCCGCCCGATGCCGCTTTCCAGCATCCCGCCGCACCAGACCGGCGCATCAAAGGCGGCACAGGTGTCATGGATGGCACGGGCCGAGGCAAACCCGCCCACGCGTCCGACCTTGATGTTGATGACCCGCGCCGCACCGAGTTCGAGCGCGATGCGGGCGTCCTTGGCGCTGCGGATGCTCTCGTCAAGGCAGATCGCGGTCTTCAGCGCCGCCTGCACCTTCGCGTGGTCGTGGATGTCGTCATAGGCCAGCGGCTGCTCGATATAGTCGAGGCGGAAGTCGTCGAGCGCCTGCAACACCGGCAAGTCGGCCATCCCGTAGTCGGTATTGGCGTCCACGGTCAGCTTGATGTCGGGGTGGCGCGCCCGCACCGCTTCGACGATCTTGACGTCATGGCCCTGCGCGATTTTGAGCTTGGTGCGCTTGTAGCCATTCGCGACCGCCTCATCGACGCGTTCCAGCGTCTTCTCGACCGGCGCGATGCCAAGGCTGACGCCCACATCGACGCTGTCGCCGACGCCGCCAAGCGCGGCCTTCAGCGGGATGTTCAGGCTTTTGGCCCAGAGATCCCAGAATGCCATCTCGACCACCGCCTTGGCCATTCGGTTGCCGCGCCACGGGGCGAGGATCGGCTGAAGCTCATAAGGCGAGGCAAAGCGTTTGCCGACGATCTGCGGCAGCAGCACGTCGCGCAGGAAGGCCATCGCGCCGGGGATGGTTTCCTCAAGATAGTCCGGGGCCGGGTCCATCACCGCTTCGCCGATGCCCTCCAGCCCTTCGCCCTTCAGCACCAAAAGCGGAAAGGTCTTGGCCGTCATCGTGCCAGTCGAGATCACGAAGGGCGTCAGAAGTGGCAGGCTGACGATGCGAAGCTCGGCGGATTCGATCAGGATGCCTTGGTGCATCGCCCCGGCGGGCGGCGTTTCGGGTTTTTCCAGCATTTCGACAACTTCCTAGATTTTGGTGGATCACATGACCTTGGCGATGAACCGCTCGAACACCTCGGTCCTGGGGTTGGTGAACATCTCTTCGGGCGGGCCCTGTTCGGCGATGCGGCCTTCGTGCAGGAAGACGACTTCGGAGGAGACCTCGCGGGCAAAACCCATCTCGTGTGTCACGACGATCATCGTCCGACCTTCGGCGGCAAGATCCTGCATCACCTTCAGAACCTCGCCCACCAGTTCCGGGTCAAGCGCCGATGTTGGCTCGTCAAACAGGATTGCGTCGGGCTCCATCGCCAGTGCCCGGGCGATGGCCACACGCTGCTGCTGGCCGCCGGAAAGCTGCGATGGATACATGCCCATGCGCTCTTCCAGCCCGACACGCTTCAAAAGCGCCTCGGCCTTGTCGCGGGCTTCTGCCTTCGGTTGACGTTTGACCTGGACAGGGCCCTCCATCACGTTTTCCAGCACGGTGCGGTGGGTCCAGAGGTTGAACTGCTGGAAGACCATGCCAAGCCGGGCGCGGATTTCCTCGATATGGCGCACGTTCTGGGGCTTGCCATTCCGCACCAGGATTTCGTTGCCATGGACGGTCACCTTGCCCGATGTCGGTGTTTCAAGGAAGTTGAGACAGCGCAGGAAGGTCGACTTGCCGGACCCCGACGAGCCCAGGATCGAGATCACGTCGTGTTTCCGCGCTTCAAGCGAGATGCCCTTCAGGACTTCGACACTGCCGAACGACTTGTGGATGCCTTCGGCCTTCAAGATGATTTCCGTCTGGCTCATGCCTGGGGTTCCTTTGCGGGCTGTGCAGCGACGCGCGGTTTGTGATGGGCTTCGATGTGCCGGCTAAGGCGGCGTTCGGCCTGCCGCCAGATCAGGACGAAGATCGCGGTAATGCAGAGATAGATCAGGGCAGCCCACAGGTAGGTCGAGAAATCGAAGGTGCGTGAAAAGATCTGGCGTGTTCGGCCCATGATGTCGAAAACGGTGACGACGCTTGCCAGCGCGCTGGCTTTCATCAACAGGATCACCTCGTTGCCGAGCGCAGGCCACGCGATACGATAGGCGTGCGGGAAGACAACGCGGCGGAGCGTCTTGAAACGAGTCATGCCGATGGCTTTGGCGGCCTCGATTTCACCTTGTGGCACACCCATGATGCCGCCGCGCAGGATCTCGGTCTGATAGGCGGTGGAGTTGAGCGCAAAAGCCAGCAGCGCACAGTTGAACGGGTCGCGGAAGAAGGTCCACAGCCCCCAGTCCTGCAAGATGGGTCGAAACTGGCCCGAGCCGTAGAATATCAGAAACAGCTGCGCGAGGATCGGCGTGCCGCGCATGAACGAGATGTAAAGCCTGAGTGGGGCCTGAGCCAGTGGCGCGGCATGGGTGCGGATCAGTGCGAAGCCTGGTGATACGAGCGCGGCAATAAGCGCGCCGAGGAAGGTCAGCTTGATCGTCATCAGCGTGCCGTCGAGCAACCGGGGCCAGTATTGGGCGATGATCTCGATCGGGTTCATCACACGGCCCTCCGGATGCCGCGATTGGCGCGACGTTCCATCCAATACAGCACCAGCTCGGACAAGACGCACATGACCCAGTAGATCAGGCAGGCCAGCAGATAGAACGTGAAAGGTTGCTTGGTGACGCCGACGGCGACCTTGGTCATGCGCATCAGGTCATCAAGCGCGATAACTGAAACAAGAGCAGTGTCCTTCAGCATGTTGATCCAGAGGTTGCCCAACCCCGGCAGCGCGAACCGCCAAAGCTGCGGCAACTGGATACGGCGGAAAATCTGGCCCTGGGTCATGCCGATGGCGCGCCCGGCCTCGGTCTGGCCCTTGTCGAGCGACTGGAACGCGCCGCGCAGCACTTCGCCCGCGAATGCGCCGAACACCATGCCAAGCGCAATGACACCGGCGGCGAAGGGGCTGAAATCCGTCGCCCCGCGTTCGGGGTTCCACCAGCGCAGCGCCATGTTCAAAAGCAACCCCACGCCGTTGTAGACAACGAAGAGCGTCAGGATCTCGGGCAGGCCGCGCATGATGGTGGTGTAGCCGAAACCCAGGAACCGCAGGGGGCCAAGGCGAGACATCGACGCGAACGCCGCCAGAAATCCAAGTAACAGGCCCACGGGAAGCGTGACGATCGCGAGTTGCACCGTGATCGCCAACCCCCGCAGGATTTCGTCCCCCCAGCCGGTATCGCCAAATGAGAAGAGTTCAAACATGGGTCAGTCTTTCGGTCGGGGGAACGTATCGCGTCATTGCATCGTGTAGACGTCGATATCGAAATACTTGTCGTTGATGGCCTGGTAGGTGCCATCCGCGCGGATTTCCATCAGTGCGGCGTTCAGTTTTTCGCGCAGTTCGTCGTCTTCCTGACGCACCGCGATGCCGACGCCGTCGCCGACAAATGCCGGGTCGGTGATCGGGTCACCCGCAAGTTCACAACAAGCACCATCATCGGACTTGGTCGTCCAATCGAGCATCGGAAGCATGTCGCCCACCTGCATGTCGATCCGGCCACTGGCCATGTCGAGGTTCACCTCGTCCTGGGTCGGGTAAAGGCGAATGTCGGCGTCTGGATAGGTGGCTTCAATGAAATCGGCCTGAGTGGTGCCGGATTGGGCACCGATGACCTTGCCGCTCAGCGCCTCGTTGCTGAATTCGGTGATGTCCGACCCGACGGGCACAACGTGGGTCATGGCCGCGAGGTAATAGGGATCGGTGAAGTCCACCTGTTTCTGGCGCTCTTCGGTGATGAACATCGACGCGATGATGAAGTCGTATTTGTTCGCCAGAAGGCCGGGAATGATCCCGTCCCAGTCCTGCGCGACAACCTCGCATTCCACTTCCATACGCTTGCACAGCTCAAGCCCGATTTCCACGTCGAAACCGGCGATTTTTCCGTCCGCTTCGATATAGTTGAACGGGGGGTAGGCGCCCTCTGTCCCGAGCCGCAGCGACTGCGCCCACGCCGAAGTCGCCATCGAGGCGGCAATGGCGGTCGTCGCCAGCACCGCGGCCAGTTTGTTCTTGAGTTTCATCTAGTTTCCTCCTCTTGGTTCTTGATTGTAGTTATTTCGCCACTTGCGCGACAGGGTCGCCCACATGGCCGGTAAAGCGCCCATAAAGCTCGGCGAATCTGCTCAGTCGATCTTCGACGTCACTTCCAAGCTCCATGAACACGCTGTTGATCAGCAGATTGCAGAGGCTCGCCATCTGCGCCGTGGAATCCCAGAACTGGTTGAACTGGGTCGGCACAGCGAAAACTTCGTCCGCGACGTCATGGCCCCAATCGCAAAATGGATCGGTGACAAGGGTCACGGGAATACCGGTTGCCTGCGCTTCCTGGGCCAGAACCTTGGCGAGCCGGGAATACCGGCGCGCTTCGAAAATCAAGAGGCAAGAGTCCTTGCCAGAGGCCAGAACCTCGGCAAAATTACCGCCCGCCAGGTCGACCAGTGACACCCCGTCGCGCACATATTGCATCTGGTTCGCGAAGTACTGGGCAATACCTCGTTCTGTCTGAAAGCCTGCCACATGGATGTTATTCGCGCTGGCAAGCCGTTTGACCACCCGAGGCCATTCGGGCATGCGGGCGCATTCATAGACGCTCACCACTGCCGCGATTTCCAACTCCATCCCACGTGTCAGATGCGCGTCACCCGCCGCGGCGCTTTTCTGTAATTCCTTCAGCCGGTCGCTCATGAGCCAGGGATAGTCCGCGATATCACCCTTCAGGTGATCCTTGAGGTTCTTGAAGCTTGTATACCCGATGGAGCGGCAGAACCGCCCGACTGTCGCCTCGCTGACCCCGACCTTTTTCGCGATGCTTGCGGCTGTTTCGAATGGCAAATCCGCCAAGGCGCCGCTCATGTAGCTGGCAATCGCCTTATCCGCTTTCGTCCCCTCCTTCAGGGCATTGGACAGGCGGGTCTTTATTGGAAGTGACAAAGGCGGGCCTTTCGGAATCAAGTGGATAAGTAGCATAAGTAATGAAAGATATATTTCATATAGTCAACAATTTTATAGTTCTGTCATTTTGATTTTGTTATTCTGGCTTTCGCAAACAAGCAGATCATGTCGCCCATTTTAAAATCCGTGCCTGGCGCGAAACCACCGTTCTTGCGAGGCGCAAGGAACGGCCGGTCTGTTCCCTCCATTCCAAAGTCTCGACAATGCCCAATGACCGGTACAGGCGATCGTCAAATCGTGTTAACAGTGCAGCATTCGGTGCTTTGGGGTCGATCAGAACTACCGCTGCGGCGCGAACTCAGGCCCGGTCCGGTTGGCGAACGGCAAGCGCCGCCCGCCATCGTGGTTCAAATGTCGGTTTGCCCGGCGATGCTCAGCGCATCTTCATGTTCGACGGCAAGGTATCTGACAGGGCTGTCAAAACTAGTGTGTCCGAGCAGCAGTTGAACAGCTCTGAGATCTCCGGTCTTGCGGCAGATCTCCGCCGCCTTGGTCCGGCGTTGCGAATGTGTGCCGTATCCGCTGGGTTTCAGGCCGATAGCGGCCACCCAATCCCGTACAAGCCGGCCATTTTGGCGCATTGAGATATGTGGGCGGTCATGAAACCGGCTGGGAAACATGATACGGCAGCCGAGCATTTCAGGCGACATGATCCACGCGGCAATGGTATCCCGCGTGTTTTCAGAGAGTTCGAACTGAACGGGCCGCTGTGTTTCACTCCGAAACACGGAGACCCTTTTGCGAATGCAATAGTCCCTCACCAGGTCATTGACGGCCAGTTTCACCAGATCGCATTCGTGAATCTTACTATCAATCGCCACGTTGAACAGAGCAAGATCGCGCAGGTTGCGTGCCAGTTCGAGCCGCGCGCGGATCGCCCAGACCTGTTTTGGTAACAGAGGCCGTTTCTGGCCGATGATCCGCCCCTTGTTCCAGGCTCTTCGTTTCGTGGCGAGAGCGGGAAGTTGGACGCTTGGCATGGTTTGCTCTCCAATCTTTCCGCCACATCGGGTGGTTGTTCAATGCGGATACGTTGCAGAAGCGCCCTGCCATCGGGGCGGTCGGGCGCTGACCGGCGGCGCGCAAAGCGCGCCTTGACTCCGGGCATGGGTGCACATTTCTGAGGTCAGCTAAGTTGCGAGTCCTGTAGATTCACCCCTCCAGAATTTTCACACTATGCACGAATGACCGGAACCACCGCCGCGCTGCGTCATGGAATTCTGTGCAATTGCAGAATACTCTCCGCTGCGAGCGCACGCAGCGAGAAATCGGCATGTCGGCTGTGGGCTCGGAGCGGACATGCGGCGGTGCGGCGGCCCCATCACGAGGGCCGCGCCACCCTATCGACGCGATCGGCCCATTGCGGACGTTCGTGCGTTGCGCAGCAAAGGTCGGCAAAGAGCCCATACCGTGAATTTGATTTTCTCGCTGCGCGCGCTCGCAGCAAAGATCCTGCTGCGGGAGCACTATCTCAAGTACTGTAATACAGCACTGAGAGCTGCCGTTCGTGCCGATTGCAGCGCAGTTTCGTCAGGAAATGAACTCGATACAGGACAAAACCGTCCTTGCATTTGCCCTATTCGCTGGCGCAGCTCGTGTTTCAAGTGAGGCAAGCTTCTCGCTGCGTTGCACCCCATGTTGCCGCAGCGGTCATTGCTTTCTGGTTTCGGTCTGCTGATCCAAATCGCGTTTCTTCGTGATCACCCCAAAGCCAGCTATCCTGCAATGATCGCATAGCTTCGGTACGGCCGCGGCCAAACAGAGTGTTTTTGGGAACCGTTGGAGCTGTAGGGGCACTTCAATTACGCGCATACAAACATGAACATAAGTCGCAGGGCTAGCCTTTTACCGCGTCCTGATATGCGAGCTTCATTGCCCGGGCATCGCCATCAACCAAGAGATCAATATCTGGCGTAAAGCCGTCGGCGATCATCCGGCGCGACAACATATGCTCTCCGGCGCTGTTCAGCGTTTCGCAGACTATGAGTTTGCCGTGTTTGAGATGGTAGACCGATTTCAACGCACCATCCTTGTCAAAGGTTTCGATCAATTGATCCGGCGCGTCTGACAACCCGGCGATCTGTAGCTTCAACGCTCCGATATCGGACCAAAACCACGGCAGTGCCGTGTACCGGGTCGGAGATCCCGTCAGCGTCAGGGCAAGCGCGCGCGCTTGATCCGTAGCATTTTGCACGGATTCAAGCCGCACCTGCCGTTCCAGATGGATCTGCGGGAACGACACACAATCCCCGATGGCGAAGATATCGGGATCATCTGTCGCCATATGGTCATCGACAACAACTCCATTTTCCGTCGAAAGCCCTGCATCCCTCGCCAGTTGGTCCATAGGCACTGCACCGACACCGACCAAAACGTGGTCAGCAGGAAGAAATGTGTCGCCCAATTGCACGCCGCAAACCGCACCATCCTGTGCGGCGATCGTTTCGACCGATTGACTGAGATGCAGCCGGACTCCTGTTTTTATCAAATGATCCGCAACAGCTTGGGCCACACTCTCGCTTGTGGCGCGCCCGAGCAGGCGGGGCGCTACCTCGATCACATCGACCTGTACGCCGCGTGCCGATAGCATTGCGGCGGCCTCAAGCCCGATGAATCCGCCGCCGATCACGACGACACTCTTCATCGCGGGAAGAGCATCCCGCATCGCCCGCGCATCTGATGCTGTACGAAGTGCAAAGACCTGCGGCAGATCGGCGCCGGGCATGGTGATCTTGCGTGCACTAGTGCCTGTAGCGATGATCAGTTTGTCGTAGGCGATGGCTTCACCATCCGCGCAAACGACAGTTTTGCTGGCTCGATCAATCCTGTCCACATCCAAGCCCAACGATAACTCAATGTTGTTCTGCGCAAAAAATGCCTCGCCACGTAGGGGCTGAAGCGCGGCTTCTTTCGTCGCCATGAACGACTTGGACAGCGGTGGCTTGTGATAGGGGAAATCCGGATCGCCAGACAGCAAACGGATGTCAGATCCATATCCTGCTTCCCGTAGGCTAGCGGCCAGCTGCACGCCGGCATGGCCGGCCCCGATGATCACGACCCCTGACATCGCCTAGCGCCCGATCACTTGGAAAACGATGCCGTCCAGCTCGGGTGTCACCGTCACCTGACAGGTCAAGCGACTGTTTTCCTTCATGTCTTCTGCAGTGAATTCCAGCGTATCGGCTTCGTCTGATTGCATTTCCGGCAGAGAGTTTAGCGCATCAATCACAAGGCAGTGGCAGGTGGCGCACATGCAAGACCCACCGCATTCGGCGTCGATACCGACAACGCCCTGTGCGGTCGCGGCCTGCATAACGCTTTGGCCATCCGTCGCGGTGATTTCGTGACGATTGCCCGTCGGTTCGATAAAAACAAGTTTTGTCATGGCTTTTTCCTCAAATAAACTGGCGACCGCCATCTACGATCAGGGTTTGACCTGTGACAAATCCGGCAAGGTCTGACGCCAGATAAATCGCCGATCCCACCATATCTTTTGCGTCCGCCGATCGTTTCAGCGCACCGCGTGTGACGCCGTAGTTTTCGGCGTCTTCGATTAGGTCAAGGCTGGCCTCAGTCAGGGTGAAACCGGGCGCGATGACGTTGGCGCGGATGTTGTCGTCGCCAAGTTCGCGCGCCAGTGACCGCGTCATGGCAATGACTGCCCCCTTTGAGGCGACGTAATGCATCCACTGCGGAGAGCCCGAAAACACTGTAGCCGAGGCGACGTTCACAATAGCGCCCGCCCCTGCGGTTCTCATAAGCGGTGTCACCGCGCAGGTCATTTGCCAGACGCCTTTGACGTTCACGGCCATGACCTTATCCCAGACATCTTCGTCGATCTCGGTGAAGTCCTTGCGCTCAAGTCCGGCATAGATCGCGGCATTGTTGATCAACACATCCAGACCACCCAGCGTCTCTTGGGCGAACGCCGCCAGTTCGGCACAGCTTTGCGCATTGGTCACGTCGACCTTTGCGCCATGCGCCAGACCGCCAGTGTCGGTGATTGCGCGGGCCGTTTCCTGCGCGCCGTCTTCGTTCAGATCGGCTGCAATCACACGCGCGCCCGCTTCGGCGAACCCTTCGGCAAAGGCGCGGCCAAGGCCACCCGCGGCTCCTGTCACAAGGACACGTTTCTCTTTCAAGCCAAGGTCTGACATCCTAGTTTCCTTTCAGGTAGTGGTCTGACTGCGCCTCCGCCCGCCCGGATGCCAGCATGGCGCGGGCCATGATCCGTCCCGCATCGGTGAGCATCGTAGGCATCACGAAATCTTCGAGCATCGCCAGCGTTTCATCTGTTTCGTAGCCGAACCAGCCACTGATCGTCGCGACCCCGTGAGGCGAAAACCGCCATGCCTTGTCGGCGTCCTTGACCAGGGCGTCTTCTAATGAGGTCGCGTCCTTAAGGGTGTCATGGCGGTCGATAATCGCCAGCACAGCATCGATATCGACGCCTTCAGGTTGATGGCGGCGCAGGATATCGCCAGCTATGGCAACCCCGTAGACCTCGTGATCGCGCACGAGATCAGGGCGCGTGGCATTTGGACCCACCGCATCGCTAAGCAAGGCGGGATCAATTCTCTTCCAACCGACATCATGCAAAAGGATCGCGGGAAGCACGATCGCCTGATCCACACCTTTGTGTTCTGCCAACAATGCGCGGGCGAGGCGGTATGAAATCAGCGTATGCACGTCGTTCGATCGAACATCCAGAAACGGCTTGGCGTCCTGCCAAAGCGGGATATCTCGTGCCAAAAGGGTATCCGCGGTCACGCCAGCACCTCGTAGCTGAGGTACATGGTCTTGTATTCCAGGTAGCTCTCGACGCCATAGCGCCCTTTTTCGCGCCCGACGCCACTTTCCTTCATGCCGCCAAACGGCACGTAGTGTGAGGAACGGTGGATGTCGTTGAGCCAGACGGAGCCGGCCTCCATACCCTCACAGAGGGTCAGACCCTTGGCAAGATCACCAGCAAAGACAAAACCCGCCAGACCGTAGCGGTTGTCATTGGCCATCCGGAGGGCCTCGAACGCATCATCAACGACGCAAACTCCCAGGACCGGACCGAATGTTTCCTCCGTCAGGACCAGCATATCGTGTGTCGCATCAGCGATGATCGTTGGCGGGAAATAGAAGCCGCCATCGTAGCCCTCGCCGGTTTTCCGGTCTCCACCCAGCACAATACGGGCACCCTTTTCTCGGGCATCAGCCACTTGTACTTCGCTATTGGAATAGATCTTTTCGTTTACCAATGGCCCCAAATCGCCGTCGCCACCAGCGGGGGCAAGCGTCAGTTTTCCGGCCTTCTCAGACAGACGCGAAAGGAAGTCTTCGTAGACAGGGCGTTCAACATATACACGGTTCACGCGGTAGCAAAACTGCCCCGAGTTCGCGAAACCGTGGCGCGCAATCGCTGTGGTCGCCTTTTCCAGATCTGCATCTGCGCAGACAATCGCCGCACTTTGCCCGCCAAGCTCAAGGGTCACACGTTTCATTGTCCCTGTGGCCGCCGCCGCAATCGCCTTGCCTGCGGCCGTACCGCCCGTAAAGGCGATCTTGCGGGGGATGGGGTGTTCGATCATCGCCGACCCAATACCCCTGCCACGACCGGTCACGACATTGAATACGCCCGCAGGCAGGCCTGCTTTGTGGAAAAGCTCGGCCAACATCAGGGTCGATAAGGGTGTATCTTCGGCGGGCTTGGCAACCATCGTGCAGCCTGCAATCATGGCCGCACCCAGTTTGAACATCAGCAACGTCACAGGATAGTTGAACGGCGTAATCGCAATGACCACGCCCAATGGATCGCGGGTCACGATGGTCTTTTCACCAGTTCCAGACGCCAGAGACATCGTGGCCGTCAAGCGCAGCCCTTCTTCGGCGTATACATCCAGCAGATCAGCGGAACGGGCAATTTCCGCCACACAGGCGTGTATCGGGCGGCCCAATTCCTTGTTGAGGATGGCCCCGACCGTTTGGGCATTGTCGCGCATCGCTTGGGCACAGGCTTTCTGGATACCCACACGTTCGACCATCGGCAACTGTTTCCAGGTTTCGAAGGCTCGAGCCGCTGCCCGAATAGCGATATCGGCATCCGTGGCGTCCCCCGCCGGAACGGTGTCAAACACCTCGCCAGTTGCCGGTGCGGTCACATCTTGGCGCACACCTGACGTCGCAGGGCGCCAAGCCCCATCGATGAACATATCCATGTCGTTTCCTTAAATCACATGCAACATCAGCGCGTTGCGCGATGCAGTGAGGGTTTGCGTCGCGTATGCGCGCCCCGCCTCTGTTTCAAGTTTGCCTTTCTGGACTTCCAGACGGTCCGCATAGGCATGTGGAGTCAGTTTGAACCAGTCGCAGGCGACAGCAATGCCGGTGACGTCAAAACGCCACAACTTGTCGGCATCCCGCACGATTCGATCATTGAGATGTCGCGGATCAGGTCGGGTGTCATGGCCATCGATGATCTCGCACACCTGCGCGATGATATCCGTGTCCCAGCCGGTGGCCTGCAACACCTCGGTGCCCATCCGAACACCTTCGGACTCGTGTAGATAGCGCACATCAGATTGCAGCATATTCGGGCCGGAAAACCCTTTTTCGATGATGTCTTCCATGTCGATGGCGTACCAGCCGATATCGTGCAGCAGGATCGCCAGCAGGCAGACGTCGCGGTCGGCTTCAACGTAGTCCTGCAGAAGCCGTGCAGCCCATCCGAAGGACAACGGGATGTGGATGTCGTTCTTGCGCGCACGCATATAGGGTTCTGCCTTGCGCCACACGGGATCATAGCGGGCAAAGTCTTTGTTCATATCTAGCATGATCGCCTCCGAATGGTGCGAGACAGGCAAACCCTGCCTGCCTCGCCTGTCGTTTCAGCTTAGGATCGTGACCTTGCCGGTGTTGCCATCGACGCGGATTTTGTCACCAGACTTGATCTTCGAGCTGGCCGAACCAGTGCCTGTCACCGCTGGCAAGCCGTATTCGCGGCACACAATCGCGGCGTGGCTCATCATGCCGCCGATGTCTGTGACGGTGGCCTGAATCTTGCCGAAGACCGGCGCCCAACTTGGTGCTGTGACCGGAGCCACAAGGATTTCACCCTGCTGGATTTCATCCAGCTGTTCAGGGCTGCGGATCACACGGGCGATCCCCTCAACGGCACCGGGGCTGGCGGCCATACCGGTCAGATTGTCGCCGTCATCGTCGCCTCCGATCCAATTCTTGATCGAATCCGACGTGATCCCCCACAGCATGATGGTGAACGGCTCGGTGATCAACTCTGGCGGGTTGTTCAGCGCGGGCTGCGGCGCTTGCGTGGCAAGGGCGTCAATGATGCCCTTACGGCGCTCGATTTCTGCGGGCCAATGGGTTGGTCCGGCCCAATCGCCACCCGTCGCCCATGCGTTGCCGTAATCAAAGATCACGTCGCGCACTTCGTTGCGATTCAGGTAGAACATACCGTCCTCAGTCGGCCAAAAGCCTTCCTCGTGCAGCAACTTGGACAGCGCGCGCATTTTCTTCCAGAACACGCCCATCGACCAATGTTCGATGTAGAAGTTGTGATCCTCGACGTAAGGATAAACCGTCCGGGCCAGACCCAGTTTCCCCTGAAACGCCTCAGCCGCTTCGGGCGACATCATTTCTTGGTATTCGGATGCGATGCGATCCCGCTCTGCATGCAGAGCATCCATTGGGCGTTCGATCGTCTCTCCGGCCTGCACACGTGCAATGTAGTCGCGCAGATAACCCATAGGGATTTGCAGGTTTTCATTCCAGTACTCGTCGGTCGAATAGAACCCGTTGCCCGTTGTGTAGTTGAACCAAGGATCCTTCGCGGCCTCCCATGCGGCAATCCACTTGGCGCCACCTTCTAGCGCGCTGGCCGCAGCCAAAGCGTCCTCGACGGTGCCGCCTTTCAACGCATCCGCCACACCGAGTTCAACCGCAAGCCGGGCGAGTTTTTTCAACTCGTCATCGGGACGGAACAGGTCGCTGTCATGACCTTGTACCATCTTGGCAATCGCCTGATCGGGGATCGACGGGAATTGCTCTTTCATGAAGCCAAAGAAGTCCAAGTAAGCCGCATACCCGAGATTGAGGAATTCAAAGTGATACTGCCATGTCCGATAGATCAACTGGATCATACGGTCGTAATTCTCGGTCAGGGCTGTGGTGTTATCCAGACCGACGCCGTCTTTGACCCAGTCCATCGGAACCACATCAGGAAGTTTTTCGAATTCAATCGCTTCCATCTCGTCGATGTTGGCTTTGACCTTCTTGTGCCAGTTTTCCAGCAGCGTCGACCAATTCTGAAAGTAATGGCCTGCACGCTCCATGAACTGGGGGATGCGAGCCTCGATCTTTTCAGGGGCAACACCAATGGGCGACATGTAAACGTACCCATTGTGGATGCGGTAATCGACACCGTTCGCAGGCGGCACCAGATAGTGGCGTGTGTTGTATTGACCTAGACATTTTACGGCAAATTCGACCGTCATCGTATCGAATGGCTTGAACGGGTTTGGCCAGTGCTGGCTGTCGCAGAACCAGAACTTCTGATCTTCCTTCTCGCGCAAGGCGGGCTGGAACTTCAGATAATAGGGATACAAGTCCTCCCACCCTTCGGCACCTGCCGGAGCATTGAGGTCATAGGCACTTGGAAACATCGGTGTAGTTGCGTCCATTTTGGTTTCTCCTCCCAGAGACTGACTTGAGTTATTTCTTTGATCCAACAGGGTTATTCAGGGCCCCAACCATACCCATCATGCCAGTTGAAAAACTGGTCTTGGCTGGCTCTGCCGGCTTTTGTGACCAGACGGTTTCAGGGCGGCTTTGCAGCGCAACGAGGTTTTGGCCTTCGGGCAAATCCGCATCAAAAGCCCATTCCACGTCTTGCGGGCATTTGTTCTGGCGCTCCAACGCTTTGGCAAGTTGCGCCACGGCCATGACTTGAGCGTCGGTTAGGCATTGCGCATTGCGACGGTCTGCAGCCACTTCCCGCTCAACCGTTGATTTGGCGGCCACATCGGGTACTAGTTCAACGTGTTTGTCGGAAATCTTGCGGTCGATGACCTCCATCAGGATCTTCTCGACAGTGAAATTGTCCGGCGTGACGATCCCCGATACGACCAACTCTCCCAACCCGTAAGAAGCGTCGATCACGATGCGCGTGCGATCCCCAGTCAGCGGATCGAGCGTCATCGCGACACCAGCGGTCTGTGCGTTCACCATTTTCTGAACCGCGACACTCATCAAGACTTCGATCTGGCCAAGGTCGTTGTCGTGCCGGTACTTCATTGCGCGGGCCGTAAAGAGCGAGGCCCAGCAGTCCCGCACATGTTCGATGACAGTGTCTGCGCCCACGACCCACAGATACGTATCCTGCTGCCCGGCAAAAGACGCATCCGGCAAATCTTCGGCGGTTGCAGAGGATCGCACGGCTACGGGAAGATCATCACCCATGGCGTTGTAGTCATTGCGAATGGCAGCCTCGACATCGGCGGGCAGCTTGTGTGACCGAAAGCGGATCTGGATCGCTTGTGCGGACCTCTCCAGCGACGATACGTCATCGAACTTCGTGCTCGCAAGCTGAGCTTCGATTTCGGCGCGCAGCCCGGTTTGGTCTAGCATCGCCAAATAGGCATCTGTCGTGACGGCAAACCCTGTGGGGACGGCGATGCCTGCCTGTGTCATCTCGCCAAGACTGGCGCATTTGCCGCCCACACGGGCGTGATCTCTGGTGCCGATTTTTCCGAACGGAAGTGTGAAAGCGGTCATTGCGTTTTCTCCATCCCAAGATCCACCATCACCTGATTTGGGACGCGGAACGAGATATTTTGAAGGTATTCGATGTGTTGATCCGGCTTCATCGTCATATTGGGGAACCGCGCCGTCAGCTCGCGCAGCATGATGCCAAATTCCATCTTGGCCAGCTGAAAGCCGATGCAGAAGTGGATACCGTAGCCGAAGCTGAGGTGATTGCGCGCGTTCTTGCGTTGAATGTCAAAGGTTTCCGCGTTCTCGAACACGTCGGCATCGCGGTTGCCCGCCCCCATCACCAAAAGAATGTCGGCGCCTTCCGGAATAGCGACCCCCCCGATTTCAGCGTCCGTTTTGGCGCGGCGGCGCCATGACACGATGGACGGTTCGAACCGCAGGATTTCTTCGGTCGCAGCCGGGATCAGGCTGGGGTCCGCGCAAACGGCATCCCAGGCATCGCGGTTCGCCATCAATGTGATGATCGCATTCGACATCAGCGTCGTCGTGGTTTCGTGCCCGGCGAACAGGACCGAATACATCAAGCCTGCGATTTCTTCGTCCGTGATATCCGCGCCATTGGCCTGTGCCTGAACCATATCGGTAGGGAAATCATCGCCCGGCACCTCTTTGCGCGCGGCCACCAGACCACGGCAATAGGACCAGTAGTCGACCATTTTCTCAGCAAGCGGCAGTTGTTCCTCATCACTTAGATCTCCCCAGGTCAAAAGGGCACGGCTGGCGGCCCAGTCTTTGACCTTCGGGACGTCTTCGTCCGGAATACCCATCAGGGCAAACAACACCAAAGCCGGCACATCATAGGCCACATCTCGGAAAAAATCGCATTCGCCCGCTACGGCAATCTTGTTCAGATGACGATCAACGATCGCTTCAATCTGCGGCTGAATCGCCTTGAAACGGCGCGGGCCGAAGGCGGATTGTGCCAGCTTGCGAATGCGAGTGTGATCCGGCGGGATGCGAGCTGACAGGCCGGAATATACGGTGAAACCGCCATCCTTCATGATCTGCTTGCCCGCGTCGCACATCGGGCGCATCGGAGCTTGTGCATTTTCAGACGAGAACGTGTTCCAGTCGTCGAAAACGCCCTTGATATCCGCGTGACGTGTCACGATCCAATAGCCGCTTTCTGGATCTTGGAACACGGGCTGATCCTCGCGCAGTTCCTTCCACTTGGCATGTGGCGCACTTAGATCGAAGATGTTGTAATTCCCAGCCTGCGGCTGTGCTTGAGCGCTCATCACATGTCCTCCCTGACACTCATTTCGTGCTGGGAATCAGCTTAGCCCACGCGCTTTGGTTTTTCTTTGGTTTTCTTAACCCATTGTCAGGAAAGGGTATCTACCAACTCGGCTCTGAGTCGCTCCAGCGTATCGGTCTCGGGCTTCAATTCCATCGCGTCCATCGAACTCAGGTATTGGCGATACTGGCGTGCGATGGCGTCCGCCCTGTTCTGCGCATGAAAAATACGCATCGCTTCAGCGTGGGCAATTTCACACACCGCATCCATTTGCAGCGCCTTCTGACAGCTTGATAATGCGTCCCGAAATCGTCCCTGCTGCCGCAGGATCGCAGCCTTATCGCGCAGCACTTTCAAAGCCATATCCCGGAACCATTCCCGTTTGGGAACCACCCAATTTTCCATATCGTTTTCGAAATAGGCAGCGGGCAGGTCTTCGAACAATTCCCCTGAATACAACCTGTCAGCGGCATCCAGCAGAGCGATTGCATCTTCAAGCTTTTCCGACTTGGACAAAACCTTGGCGCGATTGCAAAGCTGTTCGAAGGTAGCGATATCGATCCAGGTCCCCTCAGGCGGCACCAATGTGTAATAGTTCCCGTTTCGTCGGACAAAACCGGCTCCGCCAAGCGTATTGCGCAGCATCGTTATGGCATGGTGCAGGCGCTTGCGCTTCTTGTTCTCGTCCGGCTCTTCAGACCACAAAAGCTCAGCCAGAAGATCGGTCGGCGCACCCTTTTCCCCGCGTTGCAGGAGATAGGCGAACAGCGTCTTGGTTTTCCGGGGCGCACTTCCCGGAATGTCCCATTTGATCTGGCTTCCGTCTGACAGATAAATCCGAAGCCGCCCGAAACACCTGATTTTCCAGATATCATCCTTGCCCATACGCGGCCGTAGGCGGCGGGGGCCGTGATCCACTGAGGGTTGGCACCGGACGCTTCACCGTCGTCCTGCACGAGCGCATCTTCATAGTCCGGAACCAGACGCCCCAGCACAAACCCGATCTGTTGCGAAATCGTGGCCCCTGTCTGATAGGCTGGCGGCAGCCAGAATGGATTATCATAAAGGCCTGAAGGCGCCAGAAAATGGCTGTGCCCGCGCACGGCGGCCAACATCTGGTCCTCGATCATCAGACTACGCGCATAAATAGAAACGATTGGCACCTGCGTGCCTTCGGAGATCCGGTCGCAGAAACCACCCCATCGTTCAAAGTTCGCAGTCGCCGAAATCGTGCCGGCCCCCCAACGCATATCCACGATAACGACAGAGACAAAAGGCAACGCCTCGACGGCAGCCTGAATACGGCCACTCACCTCCGCCATTTTGATCGGGATGTCATCCAACCCCACCTGGGAGAAATCCAAACGGGTTTGCTTCGGGTAATCGGGCAGAAAATCTGGGTCATCTGCGATGAGCAGCGCGCCGGTCTCGAGGGCAAGTTGCTTTAGCGCGTCGGTCACAAAATAGTCCCCGGCGTCGCCACAGATCAACGAAATATTTAGAGGGTTCGCCAATGCAGCGCGGCTGCTAGGCTCATTCATCCCACATTCCCGCATCCTTTTGTCTTGATCCATAATTGCCTTGTCCGCACATATTACTCAACAGTTTTGCGAAGGTGCGCGAGGCCACAGACGGGACCTCTTCAGCGCGGCTCATGATGCCAACCGCTCCTTGCGTTGACGCCATGTCGATCTGCAAACGCACCAACCGCCCCATCGCGATATCAGCCGCAACCACACCTTTGCTGATAATCCAAACCGTATTGGGGTCCGCCATCGTGACCGCTCGTCCGAATTCAGGCGACGCGGTTTCGATCCTGTTCCGGAACAACGGCACACCTTGGGAAATCAGCAATCGCGCCACCAACGGGCGGATCGCGGAATCCTTGGGCGGGTAAAGTACCCGAACCTGGTTCAGATCGACCGCTCTGCGTAAGGCCAGTGAGGGGCTATCCGGACGGGCCACAATGACCACTTCTTCGGAATAAAGCTGTTGAAAGCTCAAGCCCACCATTGTGTCCGGTTTGCCAAGACGCCCGATAACCAGATCGAGGCTCCCGCTGCGCAGCCGGCTAGTCAGATCATGATGTGGCCCTTCATGGACTGCAACCAAGGTGTCGGGGCTTCTGGCGGCGAAATCCCGAACGACATCGGGCAGCAACGACGATGCGACACTTGGCAAAGCCCCTAGGCGCAGTTGTCCAGCGGCACCATCCGCAGCCTGAATGCTGCGCAATCCGTGCCTCAGCGCGGCGGTGCTTTGTTCGGCAAATTGCAGGAATACTTCGCCCTTGGGGGTCAGTGAGACCCCTGAACGGCTACGCTCCAGCACCACTACGCCAAGTATATCTTCTAGCTCTTTCAAGGTTTTCGAGATCGCTGGCTGGGTCAGATTCAATTGCTCAGCAGCGTTTTTGAAACTGCGGGCCCGCGCGATGGCACTGAAGGCATCCAAATGCCGGAATTTGATACGACGATCCACATTCTTGCCCATTTAGATAATCAAAATTCTCCAAATTTCATTATGAATGCATTTTTTAACATGCGACAAGGGGTGCGATACATTTGGGAGAACGATATGAAGACCCAGGTCGCAATCATCGGCGGTGGTCCATCGGGGCTTTTGCTGGCGCAGCTTTTACACACGCGCGGGATCGACAGCGTCGTGTTGGAACGCAAGACTAAGGATTATGTTTTGGGACGCATCCGCGCAGGCGTCCTTGAACAGGGTCTGGTCAAACTCATGGAAGAAGCTGGTTGCGCCGACCGCCTGCACGCAGAAGGCATCCTGCATGATGGCACGCTGGTGTCCTACGGCGACGAAATGTTCCGCGTCGATTTCACCGAACACACCGGCACCCCCGTTGTCGTTTATGGCCAAACAGAAGTAACCCGCGATCTTTACGACGCCCGCGAAGCAGCTGGCGGCAAGATCGAATTCAACGTTGAAGATGTCGTCATCCACGGGGCCGACACAGACGCTCCACATATCGAGTATACAGTCGACGGGCAGCCACAGCGGCTGGACTGTGATTTCATCGCGGGGTGTGACGGCTTCCACGGCGTCAGCCGCCAAACCATCCCGCTGGACGTGCGCAAGGAGTACGAAAAGGTCTATCCCTTTGGCTGGCTGGGGATCCTGTCCGAAACGCCCCCCGTCAATCATGAATTAATCTACGCCAATTCCCCGCGAGGCTTTGCGCTCTGTTCTATGCGCAACGACAATCTCAGCCGCTATTACATCCAGTGTTCGCTCAGCGACAAACCCGAGGACTGGACCGATGAAGCCTTCTGGAAAGAGCTCAAGCGGCGTATTCCCGCGGATCAGGCGGAAAACCTCGTGACCGGACCGAGTATCGAAAAGTCTATTGCCCCCCTGCGGTCTTTCGTGACCGAACCGATGCGATGGGGGCGGCTGTTCCTTTGCGGCGACGCGGCTCACATTGTGCCGCCCACCGGTGCCAAGGGTCTGAACACCGCCGCATCTGACGTGCACTACCTTTATAATGGTCTGCGTGACTTCTATGAAAACAACAGCTCCGACGGCATCGACAGTTACTCTGAAAAGGCTCTTGCCCGCGTCTGGAAGGCCGAGCGGTTTAGCTGGTGGTTCTCTTCTTTGATGCATACCTACCCCGACCAATCAGAGTTTGACTTGAAGATGCAGGTCGCCGAGATCGAATTCCTGCGTTCCAACAAGGCGGCACAGAAATCCATGGCGGAAAACTACGTGGGCTTGCCCTACTGATGCGGGCCGTAAACGCGAATGGCGTGACCCTACATGTGCAAGAGGACGGTGACTCGAATGGCACACCGGTCGTGTTTGCCAATTCGCTGGGTACTGATCTACGCCTTTGGGATGCGATCATCCCGCTGTTGCCTGACGGATTGCGCCTGGTCCGCTATGACAAGCGCGGGCATGGTCTGTCGGGTTGCCCTGAAGGGCCGTATACCATCGACGATCTGACAGCCGACGCCGCAGCCTTAATTGAAGGTCTGGATCTGGGGCCGGTCATCTTCGTTGGCCTTTCGATTGGCGGTATGATCGGCCAATCCCTCGCCTCACGCCGCCCCGATCTGGTCCGTGCGCTCGTGTTGTCAAACACCGCTGCAAGAATGGGCGACCCTGCCACATGGGAAGAGCGGATTACCGCCATCAACGAAAAAGGTTTGGCCGCGATGGAAAAGGCTGTTCTGGACCGCTGGTTCGGCCCGACCTTTCGCGCAACGCCCGAAGCGGCCCTGTGGGGCGCACTTCTGACACGCACACCTGCAGTAGGTTACGTGGGATGTTGCGCGGCCATCGCAGCGGCGGATTTGACAAACATTACGGCTGGGCTGCGCCTTCCGACGCTTGCCATCGCGGGTAGCCACGACGGCGCCAGCCCGCCCGATCTGGTGGTCGCAACCGCGGCCCTGATCCCCGGCTCACAAGTCCATGTCATCGACGGTGTGGGCCATCTGCCCTGCGTCGAAAACCCGACGGCCTATGCCGCTGTCCTAAACCCATTTCTAAAGGAGCACGCCTATGTCTGAGCGTTTCGACAAGGGCATGGCTACCCGCCGTGCCGTTCTGGGTGACACGCACGTAGACCGTGCCGAGGCGAACAAAAACGCCTTTGACGCGCCCTTTCAGAGCATGATTACCGAAGGGGCCTGGGGCACGCTGTGGTCGGATGACACAATCAGCCGTCGCGACCGCTCAATGCTGACCCTAGCCCTTTTGGCCGCGACGGGAAATTTCGAAGAAATCCCCATGCATATCCGCGCCACCGCCAACACTGGAGCTTCCCAAAACGATGTCTTGCAGGCCTTCATGCACGTCGCTGTCTACGCGGGCGTGCCCAAGGCAAACCACGCCATAAAACTTGCAAAACAAACCTACGCTGAAATGGAGGATGCCACATGAAAACGCCCGCAGAGTATTATCAACGCGACCGCGACCGGCACCCTCCGGCTTATGCGCCCAGCTACAAGACATCCGTCGCGCGAAGCCCGCGCAATGCATTGATTAGCCTGCAACAATCGACCAGTGAAATCACCGGCCCCGTGTTCGGACACAACGATCTGGGGGCACTGGATCATGACCTGATCAAGAACTACGCTCAAACCGGCGACCCTGTGGGCGAGCGCATCATCGTGCACGGACGAGTGTTGGATGAAAACGCCCGACCGGTCCCTAATACACTGGTCGAAGTGTGGCAGGCCAATGCGGGTGGGCGGTATCGCCACAAGAAAGACACCTACCTTGCTCCAATTGATCCGAATTTCGGAGGGTGCGGGCGGACTATGACCGATGAAAACGGCTATTACTTTTTCCGCACGGTCAAACCGGGGGCCTACCCCTGGCGGAACATGGTTAACAACTGGCGACCGGCGCACATCCACCTGAGTGTCTTTGGCGCATCTTTCTGCCAGCGCCTGGTCACGCAACTCTATTTTGAGGGCGATCCGCTGATCCCGCTTTGTCCTATCGTGCAGACGATTCCAGATGCGGACGCGATTGACGCCTTGACCGCCAAGCTCGACCTGAATGCGACAATCCCGCTCGATACGATCGCCTATAAGTTCGACATCGTACTGCGCGGACGCCGTTCGACACTCTTTGAGAACCGGCTGGAGGGAAACTGATGCAACGCCTTAATTACCTGCGTGAAACCCCATCTCAAACCGCTGGCCCCTATGTCCATATTGGTCTGGCACCCGGTGCTGCCGGCTTTGATATCTACGAACATGAACTGGGCTGGGACATAGCCGGACCAAACGCCGAGGGCGAACGGATCCGTATCGAAGGCCGCGTGATTGATGGCACGGGCAACCCTGTCAAAGACGTGCTGCTGGAAGCATGGCAGGCTAACGCCCATGGCAAATACCCCCACCCAGAAGGTGGCGGAGAGGTCGAAGACGGCTTTCGCGGTTGGGGCCGCGTAATCACCGATTTTGACACCGGTGAATGGGGATTTGACACCATCAAGCCGGGCCCTGTCCCCGCGCGCGCCCCGCTTGCGTCCATGCGCCCCACCGCCGAGGAAGAACAGAAAGACGCCTTCGGACGCGGCCATCAGGGCCTGCGAGCCATGGCACCGCATATCAACCTGTGGATCGTCGCGCGCGGCATCAACATCGGGCTGAATACGCGGCTCTATTTCAGCGACGAGGAAGAGGCCAATGCCACCGATCCGGTCATCAATCTGATCGAATGGGAAAGCCGCCGCAAAACGCTGATCGCGCAACGCGGCGAACGCGACGGCCAAGTCGTTTATCGGTTCGACGTCCACATTCAAGGCGAAAACGAAACTGTTTTCTTCGATATTTGAGGCGCGTATGACCAACCCTTGCATCATCTGCGTGGCGATCACTGGATCTCTGCCCACCAAAGACAACAATCCGGCGGTGCCGATCACCATCGCCGAACAAATCGAAAGCACCCATGAGGCGTTCGAGGCCGGTGCAAGCATCGCGCACTGCCACGTGCGCGACGACGAAGGCAAACCCACATCGGATCCTGAACGCTTTGCACGGCTCAAGGAAGGGTTGGAAAAACACTGCCCTGGTATGATCGTGCAACTGTCCACGGGTGGGCGTTCTGGCGCGGGGCGAGATCGGGGCGGCATGCTGCCGTTGTCGCCGGACATGGCTTCGCTGTCTGTTGGATCCAACAACTTTCCCACGCGCGTCTATGAAAACAGCCCCGATCTGGTGGACTGGCTCGCCTCTGAAATGTTGGCCCACGACGTGAAACCCGAAATCGAAGCTTTCGATCTGGGCCATATCGTGCAAGCCACCCGCATGGCCGCTGATGGTCGCCTCAAGGGGCCGCTCTATGTCCAATTTGTGATGGGCGTCAAAAACTCCATGCCAGCGGACGAGCCGATCTTCGATTTCTACATCGAGACGCTCAAACGCCTTGCTCCCGATGCGCAATGGTGCGCGGCGGGTATTGGTCCGGCACAACTGACCATCAACGAATGGTCGATCGCCAAGGGCGGCCACACCCGAACTGGCCTGGAAGACAACGTGCGGCTTGACCGTGACACGCTGGCCCCGTCGAACGCAGCCTTGGTCCGGCGCGCAGTTGATCTTTGCGAAAAATACGAACGCCCCGTTGCCACATGGCATCAGGCACGCGACATACTTGGCTTACGGCAGGTTGCTGTATGAAAAGGTAATGTGGCCAACTGAATGATCCCCAACACACTTTTCACAGGCATGGGCGACGCATTGGATCTGGTCGCCGACGTAAGCAGGCAAAAGCGTAATTGATAGCACCGACACAAATCATCATGTTCACGGTGTCTTCAAGAGTGGCCTCAAAACAGGCGTTTGGGTCAGTTCGGCGAACCTAGCCGTTCGACAGAGGTAATCAGGCTTTCCGCATGCAAAAGAGCAGCACCCGTCGCCTCTGCCATCGCGGGCAGTGTCAGCCATTCCAACGCCCAAGCCGCGCCAGAGCGTTCTTGTTCATGGATCATCGCCTGCCCCAAAAGTCCCTGCTGACTCGCAACATAGCGCGCCAATGCGACCATCAGCTCTGCGCCGATCGGATTTTGCTTATGCGCCATCGCGGACGATCCGCCACCACCCGACAACGCGATGTCATCGATGCCCTGTTGCACCATAAGCGCCACGTCCTGTCCGATCTTGCCCAGTGAACCTGCGACGAGGGTCAGCCAATGCCCCATGGCCACAAACCTGCTGCGATCCGCATGCCAGACCGGACCTAGCGCAAGGCCCAGCGTTTCGGCGACCTGGCCTGCACACTCAGCCACATGGGGCTCTGGAGTTTCACGCGAACCAATGGGCCCGCCAATCTGGACTACCGAAAGTTGATTTTTTACATCATCAGCAAGCGCAAGATGGTCTGCCAGCGGACGGCGCCACGCATCGACGCGCAAGGCAACGTTGGCGGGCAATGCGGCCTGCATACGGGTTCGGGCCATCATGGCGTTATCACCCGATTTTTCCAGCAAGGCATCAAGCTCAGCGACGAGCCGGGTCAGCCGTGCTGTCATCTCATCCATTACCGAAAGACAGGTCAAGACCATCGCGGTATCCATCACATCCTGGCTGGTCGCACCGGTGTGCACGGCGCAGGCTGCACCTACGTCCAGAGTGGATTTCAAGCCAGCAACCAAGGCTGGTACGGGCAACCCGTCTCGACCACTTCCGTGACCAAGATTTTCACTGGAAAACGTCTTGATCGCAGCCAACGCCTTGTTCGCGTCCTGCTCCGATACAAAACCGTATGCGCCCAACGACTGCGTCCAAGCCGCCTCAAAGGCAAGCATACGGTCCGTAAAGGCTGTCGCGCTAAATTCCTCTGCAATTCTCGGATCGCATAACAGCGCACCAAACAAACCTGATGTTGCAAAAGCATTAGTCATGGCTGCGTCTCATTTTTGGTCAATTCGATCAACAAGTGTACCCGGGCCTCAGCAATCAATTGACGGACGCGAACCTTGCCAACACACTATAAAGAGATCGGTGCGAAGTGCCAGATTTCGCGAACAGAAATTACCCAACATGGCCAGTCGCAAACGATCGATACGCATCTAAAACCTGTATCCCGCATTATCCCTGAGCGCCCACGGCGCCAATTTCTGCACCCAAACAACGGATGCCAAGACGAAAGGGGCAGCATTAACTACTACTAGCGCCTCGCCCTTCGTCTCAGACAGTATATGTGCCGGAATGGCCCCAAGTTCTTCGCAGGGTCTAATTTGAAGCATTCGATTTTGGATTAACAAGACGGACTCGTAGTCTCTACATTTGGCCCAAACTCGGTCGCGCTCGCTGTTTCGACAACCGGCCTCTAGAAAGATCTGCCTAACGATGATGTTGTAAATCCGATGTCCGCCTTCGCCAGGCATCAACGAAACGGTCTAGAAATGACGACTTAGGCTATTGTTCAATGACCGCTCTGTCGACATGCACTGCAACGCAGCGATAACCGTGCTGCAAGAGCAAGCAAATGCTGCGTCAGCACTAGCCGCATCTGCACAAGGCGGTTTTGTCCGCAGAGCCGACGTTGATGCAGACCGCAGCGAAGGTCAGCTTCCCGCCCTCACGCCCCAAACACTACCTTTTCCTGCTCTTCCCAACTTATCGTCACCAAGTCTGTCATCGCTCGTATGGTCATGCGCGGGATCTCCCGGCTATAGACCAGCCGTCGTAGAACATCTGGTGCCAGATAGGTAAGCCGTAAATGCCTGCTGACGTATCGCTCGTGGTTGCCGATGGCAGCAGCAAGGTCCTTGGCGGTCTCATACTCTCCGGCTTCAAGGCGCCGCCTCCAAGATCGATGGCCAATTTTGCTTCAGTTTGATGTCAGAATTCACAAGTGTGATATGCATCACTAGATTTTCATTTCTGTTGATATGTGTTATATTATAACTCATTCTGGAGTTACATATATGTCCCGAAACAACGGCCGAAATACCGATGGAAGGTTCGCTCCCGGAAATCCTGGGCGTCCCAAGGGCTCGCGTAACAAGACTACAGCGGCCATCTCCGCACTGCTCGACGGAGAAGCCGAAGCTATCACGCGAAAAGCCGTCGAGATGGCACTTGAGGGTGACAGCGTAGCTCTTCGCTTATGCCTTGAGAGAATTGCTCCCCCAAGGAAAGATACGCCCGTCGAATTCGTCCTGCCGCCGATTCAGTCAATTAGTGATGCAGCTATTGCGGGGCGCTTTGTATTGGCAGCTGTAGCTGAAGGTGCACTGACTCCGCTGGAGGCGGCTCATGTGATGGCTCTTATCGAAACTTACCGGAAGTTACTGGAATTTAGTGAGTTTGAAGAACGACTAACCAAATTAGAAAGCTCGGTAGCATGAGGCTTAGGCAGCGCTTACAAAGGTTGGAAGCAGTTTTTACTCGTGACGATGATGCCGAGGTTGTGTCGGTCGACTGCTACTGGGATGATGGGAAAGAATATATTGGGACGATGAAAGTTGCTCATTGCCATATCATCAAAACACACAAAAAACGAAAATTATGCCGATCAATGGTGTCGTTAAGTCAGGTACGCTCTGACTTATAATTTAACCCGACTCGAAAGGGTAACATTCATTGATCGTAAACTATCTCGCAAAGCAGCCATAGATTCTGATCAGATGTTACGGGGTCAAAATGGGGGATAAATAATATTTTATCCATTTAAGTACTTGTTTTTAAAGTATTAAAGCCATTTTAATGGCGGAGACGAAGGGATTCGAACCCTCGAGACGATTCCTCGCCTACTCCCTTAGCAGGGGAGCGCCTTCGACCACTCGGCCACGTCTCCGTCGACCCGTTTAGCGATGGCTTTGACGGAAAACAAGGCACCTCTGGCAGAAAGTTTTCGCAGCCGAATTGGTTAAGAGATCTTGCGTATAGCTTAAAAGAACATATCATGAACAAAAATGTATGCCGCCATGTATTCGATCACCCTCCCATTTTCTGGAACGGCCATAGTATGGCGTCGGATTGCACGGCGCTTGCTGTCGGCACGTATAGCACCTGAATTTGTTGAGTGGTCGGTTGGGGCGACGGAAATGGTGCCGACCTTGCCTGACGAGCGTTACAAGGCTCGGGTGCCAGAACGTTTTGTCATTTTGACTGAAACCGCCGTGTGGCATTCGGATCCAGCGAAGTTTGACCTGCTGTATCGTTTAGCGTGGCGGTTGCGTCTTCAGCCGTCGCTGGTCGGAGATCGTTGCGACACGGACGTCCTGCGGCTTCTCGAAATGGAAAATGATGTATTGAGAGCACATCGGAAATTGGGCCGCGATCTTCGTTTGCATGAGGTGGGGCGACAGGCTGGGCGGCGTATCTTTGCTGGGTGGTGCGATGTGCCGCATGACCCTTTGGAATTAGCGCTGCCAAAGTATCAACGTCAGTTTTCTGAATTTGATTGGGTTATCTACACACCCCAGCGGATGGTTCGCTGCACACAGGGCGAGGTCTCAATAACGCCGTCGCCAGAGCGGCCAGAGTTGTCGCGCGATATGCGGCATATTGACTGGTATGAATGGTTAAGGGCGCAGGTTTGCCCTGCGCCCTCAAACGATAGAACCGATTTTTCGGCCGTTATTACGTATTGAAGAGGAAGTGCATCACGTCGCCGTCTTGGACGATGTATGCCTTGCCTTCCGCACGCATTTTACCAGCTTCTTTAGCGCCAGTTTCACCCTTGAATTGGATGTAGTCATTGAACGCGATGGTTTCAGCGCGGATGAATCCGCGTTCAAAGTCGCCATGGATCACGCCAGCAGCAGCGGGAGCGCCCGTGCCTTCTTTGATAGTCCAGGCGCGTGCTTCTTTCGGACCAACCGTAAAGTAGGTCTGCAGGTGAAGCAGTTCATAGCCAGCACGGATGAGGCGGTCGAGGCCTGCTTCGGTGAGGCCCAGTTCGGAGAGGAACATTTCCTGCTCTTCGTCGTCGAGTTGGCTGATCTCTTCTTCGATGCGTGCAGAAATAACAACGTGGCTGTTGCCCTGAGCCGCTGCCATTTCAGCAACGCGAGCCGATTGGCTATTGCCTGCGCCGGCAGATGTTTCCTCGACGTTGCAAACATAAAGGACAGGTTTGGTCGACAGCAGTTGCAGCATCTTCCACTGTTTCTGGTCATCCTCTGAGATTTCAACTGTGCGGGCGGGTTTGCCTGCTTCAATCGCGTCCTTCGCAAGTTTAAGGAGCCGCTCTTGTTCAACAGCTTCTTTGTCGCCACCGCGGACCTTGCGGACGATGTTTTGTAAACGACGTTCGATCGACTCGAGATCGGCGAGCATCAACTCCATCTCGATGGTCTCTGCGTCAGCGACAGGGTCCACGCGGCCTTCAACGTGCGTGATGTCATCGTCTTCGAAGCAACGCAGCACGTGGGCGATGGCGTCGCATTCGCGGATGTTGGCGAGGAACTGGTTACCAAGGCCTTCGCCTTTGGAAGCGCCTTTGACGAGGCCTGCGATGTCAACGAATGTCATCCGAGTCGGGATGATCTGTTTAGACCCAGCGATTTCGGCCAGAGCATCAAGGCGCTGGTCCGGAACAGCCACTTCGCCGACGTTCGGTTCGATGGTGCAGAAGGGAAAGTTTGCAGCCTGTGCCGCTGCCGTTTTGGTCAGCGCGTTAAACAGGGTCGATTTACCGACGTTCGGCAGACCCACGATACCCATCTTGAATCCCATCGGACCCTCCTGAAATTGCTCGAATGGCTTCTAGGCTGCAAGGCGCTTCTACGCAAGCGTCGCTGGGGGCATTGCCCCCAGACCCCCAGGATATTTGGGGCACAAAGGCAGTATTGTGTGTTTTAATCGTATGCGAGGGCTGTGCGGCATTCTTTTGCACTTATTGGACCATCATGTCGGAGCCGCGGGAGCGCAGTAAGGGCGACGTAGGAATGCTCGTTTCTTTATCCCAGAGTAACGTCGAGGATCATCATCAAGATCAGACCGAAAAGAAGACCCGTCGTTGCGCGGTTCTGGTGCCCGTTGCGGTGCGTTTCTGGGAGGATTTCGTGGCTGATGATGTAGAGCATTGCACCTGCGGAGAACGTCAGCCCTATCGGGAGGATTTCGTGGGTAACGGAAACTGCGCTGGCGCCAATCAGCGCACCAATGGGTTCGACCATGCCTGTGAGGGCAGCCACTAGGAAAGACTTCCATCGCGAATAGCCGCGCCCGATGAGCGCAACGGCAACAGCCAGACCTTCGGGCATATCTTGGAGCGAGATACCTGTCATAACCGATATGCCGCTGGTGGTCCCGTCACCAAAGGCTACGCCAATCGACATGCCTTCTGGGAAGTTGTGGATGGTGATAGCAATCACGAAGAGCCAGATGCGTCCCATCGCAGCAGCGTCAGCGCCTTCTTGCCCTGTGATGAAATGTTCATGGGGCAACGACGAGTTCAGCCAAGCGACAAATCCAGCGCCAAGGGCGATCCCAATGCCAGCGATCAGGGAGGCTATCAAAGTAGAGCCATATTGCTCTGTCGCAATATCAATACCAGGCAAAATCAAGGAGAAGTAGGATGCAGAGAGCATCACGCCTGCTGCGAAACCTAACAGCGTGTCGCTGGCGCGTTGGCTAAGCGTCTTCCCAATTAACACTGGAACAGCGCCCAAGGCCGTAGCAATGCCTGCGACCAGACCGCCAAGTGTGCCGTTGAGAATGGTTTCCATAAATGCGCTCCCAGAGTTTGGGCGCATTAGATTTAGAATCATTTTAAATAGCAAGATAATCTAGGGTAGTTTCTCTTCACTAAAGAGGGATTTTCACCTTTCCAAAAAGGGGATTCGCGTGTAAGAGCGCGACTTCATCGGGTCGCACACCCTTGGAGGGCGGCCCCTCATCTTATGGAGATTATCAAGATGGCACGTGAGATTCCTGATCTTATCGCCACGGAACGTACGGGGACAGGCAAGGGGGCCGCTCGTCAAGCTCGCCGTGATGGGCTCGTTCCGGGTATCGTTTACGGTGGTGGACAAGATCCGCTTCCGCTGAACTTCAACTACAACAAACTGCTTCAGAAACTGAAGCAGGGCCGTTTCATGTCCACCCTGTTCAACCTCAAAGTTGAAGGTCAGGAAGATGTACGTGTGATCTGCCGTGGCGTTCAGCGCGATGTTGTAAAAGACCTGCCGACTCACATCGACTTCATGCGCCTGAAGCGTACAAGCCGTGTGAACCTGTTTGTGCATGTCGAGTTTGAGAACCACAAAGCTGCACCGGGCATCAAAAAAGGCGGCGTTCTGACCGTTGTTCGTCCGGAAGTCGAGCTGAGCGTTATCGCTGGCGACATTCCTGAGCAGATCGTTGTTGACCTGACCGGCCGCGAAATCGGCGACGTGATCCACATCTCTGACGTTACCCTGCCGGAAGGCGTTTCGCCGACCATCGACCGTGACTTCGTTATTGCGAACATCTCGGCTCCGTCGGGTCTGCGCTCGGCTGGTGTTGACGAAGACGAAGAGGGTGCAGAAGAGTAATCCTCTTCTTCACAACAGAATTAAGGAAACGGGGTCCATCGGGCCCCGTTTTCTTTTGTTGCTGAGATCAATGTTGGGAGTGTTCCGCGGCTGGCTTTAGGACTGAGCGAACAGATTGCCGCGTGCCTTCACAATGCTAAAAAGCAAGATGAGGATGTAGATCACGTTCACGGAGACAAGCAGTAGCCAAGGGCGGAAAAACACGAGGCCCACGACGAGCAGAGTAAGCACGAGCACGACACGGGAGAGGCTTCGTGGAATTCGGACGGCCTTGAGGGACAGCGTCCTCATTGTTGAGATCATAAGAACGCCAACAAATCCGAGCCAAATCGCTACGATCATTGGGATCGAGTGGGCGTCGAAATAACCACCGAAAACAAGAAATGCAGGCATCAGAGCGAGCATCGCGCCACCTGGTGACGGGACACCTACAAAGTGGGGCGTTTCACTGTCGTCCGTCTTTGGCTTGTCCTTCATTACGTTGAAGCGAGCGAGACGTAGGCAGGCAGCACCTGCGTATACCAGCGCGAAAATCCAGCCGAGGCCGCCAAGCGAGCTCAGGAAAAATTGGTAAATCAAGATCGACGGAGCGACGCCAAAGCACACAAAATCCGAGAGCGAGTCGAGTTCGCCGCCCAATTCCGACGTTGAATTGAGCCGACGCGCCATGAGGCCATCAAGGCCATCCATCACAGCAGCGAGCATGATCAGAAACGTGGCGAGCATGAAACGTTCGTCGACGGCAAAACGGATGGACGTAAGGCCCAAGCACATTCCCGTTAGGGTCACCATATTGGGGACCATTTGGACGAAAGGAACGCGGCCTTTGGTGTCCCGATTGTTTTCTTGCTCGCTCATGAGATGCCTCAGGCTTGGGGCGCTTCGCCCAAATCTGCAATAACAGTTTCGCCAGCGATCATCGTCTGGCCTATCGATACCATCGGCTTTGCGCCCTCAGGAAGATAGATATCCAGACGAGAGCCGAAACGGATCAGACCAAAACGTTCACCAATGCCAATCTCTTGGCCTTCTTTGGACCAGCAAAGAATACGACGCGCGACGAGACCTGCGATCTGAACGGTGCCGAATTTGCGACCATCTGGAAGTTCGATGGTGATGCCATTGCGCTCGTTGTCCTCAGACGCTTTGTCGAGCGACGCGTTTAGGAATTTGCCTGGGCGATAGGCGACCGCGGTGATTGTTCCTGCCGCAGGTGCGCGGTTCACGTGACAGTTAAACACTGACATGAACACGGAAATGCGGGTCATCGCTGCGTCGCCGAGTCCTAGCTCTGCGGGCGGGACAGCAGGTTCCAGCAGCGACACGACGCCGTCTGCTGGAGATACCATGATGCCCTTACGATCAGGCGTGACGCGCAGGGGATCGCGGAAGAAGTAATAGACCCAAACCGTCAGGCCGACGCCGACCCAGCCAAGCGGTTCCCAGAGTAGGAACAACAAAACCGTGATCGCTGCAGCGATTGCAACAAACTTGCGCCCTTCGGGGTGCATGGGTTTCACAAAGGTCGACAGCATCGAGACAGACATCAGAGCACCATTTTTCGAATGAGTTGGGTCTCTTTAGCCGTGTGGTCGCGCCAAGAAAACCTCTCCTGAGGTGATCGTAGACATATGATCACGAAAAGAGAGGCCTATTTTCTTAGTTCTTTGGGTTTTTCTTAAAACCGCCTTTGGGGTTGCCGCCCTTGAAGGTCGACTTGCGGTCGCCAGAAGGCTTGCCGCCAAATTTCTTACCAGCTGGTTTGTCACCAAATGTGCGTTTTCCTGCGGGCTTCTTTGCTGTGTCGTCGCCAGCACGCGCACGCGGCTTAGCAAAAGACGGACGATCAACGCGGCCATCGTCGCGACGCTTCATGTCGTCTTTCTTCCAGCGCGTTTTAATGCGAGGCTCGGACCCAGTTTCGCCTCCGGCGGCAGCTTCGGCCCTGCGAGGCTTGGATTCTGGTTTGTCGAATTTGGCGGGACGATCAAACTTTGCTGGTTTGTCTTTACGGTCTGGACGTTCGAAACGTTCTGGACGAGGCGAACGCTCACCACGCTCACCACGCTCACCACGCTCACCACGCTCACCACGCTCACCACGCTCACCACGCTCGTCGCGACGAGGACGGTCTGATGGGCCGCCACGATGGGAAGGACGCTCAGGACGGTCTGGACGCGGGCCGCGCGGGCTACGTGCGTCCATTTCTGGTGCTTGGTCCATTACGACCAGCGAAATGCCCTGTTCGAGGTCAAGGCTTGCGCCTTCGCGCGCAACCATCGCCTTACCAGCTTCTTCCTGAACTTCGACGTAGGTGTCTTTATCGTTGATGCGGATACGGCCAATAGCATTCTTGTTCAGACCAGACTGTTTGCACAGCATCGGCAACAGCCAACGCGGTTCAGCGCGTTCGTTGCGACCGATAGACAGCTTGAACCAAACCGAAGGTCCGAATTCTTGCTTCTTTTTCTCGCGATCTACCGACACGCCGCCGAGCTCTTCAGGCGGGCAGCGGCGTTCTTGATAGAGGCGCAGATAGGCAGCAGCGACTTGTTCAGGGCTGTATTTCTCTAGCAGTTTGCCGGCGAACGCAGCTTGATCGTCGTTGATGGCTTCGGACCATGCAGGGTGATTGATCAGACGCTCTTCTTCACGGGCTTGTACAGCCTCGGCGCTTGGCGGTTCTGTCCATTCTGCTTCCAGCTTTGCCCATTTGAGCAAACGGGTGATTTTCATGCGATCACGCGGTGTGGCGATCAGCGCGGAAATACCCTTGCGGCCAGCACGACCGGTACGACCGGAGCGGTGCAATAGGGTTTCCGTGTTTGTCGGCGTTTCAGCGTGGATCACCAGCTCAAGTCCCGGAAGGTCGATACCACGTGCAGCAACGTCCGTCGCAACGCAGACCTTTGCGCGACCGTCGCGCATCGCTTGCAGTGCGTGTGTCCGTTCGGTTTGGGTGAGTTCGCCCGAGAGCGACACAACTTGGAAACCTCGGTTTGACAAGCGGGCCGTCAGGCGGGCCACCGCTGCGCGAGTGTTCGCAAAGATGATGGTGTTGTCGGGGTCATGGAACAAAAGAGCGTTGATGATTGCATGTTCTGCATCATGCGGTGCACAGTTGAGAACCTGATACGAAATGTCAGAGTGCTGTTGTTCTTTTGAAGAAACTTCGACGCGCAGGGCGTCCTTTTGGAAGTCTTTGGCAAGTTTCGCGATCAGTGGCGGAACGGTTGCGGAGAACATTAGCGTGCGGCGGTCTTCGGGCGCTTCAGCCAGAATGAATTCGAGGTCCTCGCGGAAGCCGAGATCGAGCATTTCGTCCGCTTCGTCCAAGACAACAGCGCGAGCCATTGTAAGGTCAAGCGCGTTGCGTTGGATGTGGTCGCGAATACGACCAGGGGTGCCGACGACGATGTGCGCTCCCCGTTCGAGAGCACGACGTTCGTTACGTGGGTCCATGCCACCAACAGCGGACGCAATCACGGCACCCGTTTTCGCGTAGAGCCATTCAAGCTCGCGGCTGACTTGGAATGCAAGTTCACGGGTTGGCGCAACAATCAGCGCAACAGGAAGGCCAGCGCGACCCGCGGAGCCGTCGTCGTCCAAAAAGTCGGATGCGATGGCGAGGCCAAAGCCAACTGTTTTGCCAGAACCAGTACGAGCGGAAACCAGAAGGTCTTTCCCCTCGTATTCGGGATTTAGCACAGCCTCCTGAACATCGGTCAGCGTTGTATACCCACGCTCGGATAGCGCGGCGGAAATAGTCGGGATCATCAGGGAGGCTTTCAAAAAAGGTCGAAGGTGGCCGTCTACACGGGCAGACACGCTAAGTATATAGCAAATATGTTGGCTCTGCTATGACCTGTCGGTATGGATAACACATGAAACTATTTGTCGGCCTCGGAAATCCGGGTGTGAAATACGCCCAAAATCGTCACAACATCGGCTTTATGGCCGTGGACCGTATCGCAAGCGATCACGGGTTTTCGCCGTGGCGCGCCAAATTTCAAGGTCAAACGAGCGAAGGGCGGTTGGGCTCCGAAAAGGTTATCCTGTTGAAACCGGACACGTTTATGAACCTGTCGGGCCAGTCTGTTGGCGAGGCGATGCGGTTTCACAAGCTCACCCCCCAAGATGTAGTTGTGTTTCACGATGAACTCGATCTTGCGCCGAGCAAGTGTCGTTTGAAGACGGGGGGCGGTCATGCGGGCCACAACGGACTTCGTTCGATCCACCAACATATTGGCGAAGCCTATGATCGGGTTCGGCTTGGTATCGGGCACCCTGGGCACAAAGATCGTGTAGCTGGCTATGTCCTGTCGGATTTTGCGAAAGCAGAACAGGATTGGCTTGATGATATGATGCGTGGAATCAGTGACGGGGCGGGCGCTCTGGCGGAGGGTGATGGCCCTAAATTTCTAAATGCCGTTGCATTACGTGTTGCCCCGCCTCGCTCTGGTACTGGGACGGCTCAAGCTCCGAAAGCGAAAAATAAGCCCGAAAAGCTCGTCAAAAATGAGCCGACTGTTGAAGAAGATACCCGTAGCCCGATGGAAAAGTTGGTGGATAGGTTCAGATGACAGGTCGCTTGCACGAGGCACTCTTGGCGCAGGCGCAGGCCTGCGAGGCTCTTGGGTCATCGTTGACCGCGAATCTACTGAACTTGTTGGCCGAAAGGCTAACACCGAATTCCCCGCTCACCGCGCGTTTGTTTAATTGGCCGGGTGATATGGGACCATCTGCAGATTCCGTCCCTTTGCGGTTCGCGGGCGCGTTGAACGCGCTTCGCATGCTGGGGCGCTGTGGGTTGGAAGACGCCTACGAAAACTACGCGGCCGATCCGGATGCGCTTTGGCTAGCTGTTGAGCGTGCTTTGACCGAAGAAGCCCCTTTTATATCGACCTTTATCGATAGTCCTCCGCAAACAAATGAAGTGCGCCGCTCTGCTGTTCTCATTGCGGTGTCACATTGGCTGACAAAGCGGTTCAAACTCCCGATGAACGTTTTCGAAATCGGTGCGAGCGCTGGGTTGAACCTTATGTGGGATAAGTTCGCTTTGTATTTGGGAGAAACCGTCTACGGCGACGACGATAGTCCCGTTCGGTTGGCTCCTGAATGGACAGGCCCCTTTCCGCCGAGGTCAGACCTGCGGATATTAGATCGTCGTGGCGTGGACCTTAGCCCAATTGATGTCCAGAATCCGCTAGATCGGTTGCGGCTCAAGTCTTACATCTGGCCTGATCAATTCGAGCGCGTGGCACTCACAGAGGCAGCAATCAGGCTGTGTGATGTCAGCGTCGAACAGGGCGATGCAGTTGAGTGGTTGAACGCTTCTCTCCAAACGACATGCGGCACACTGACGATGGTATACTCAACCGTGGCTTGGCAGTATTTGCCTGCCGATGCCCAAGAGCGTGGACGGTCGATTATCGAAACTGTTGGTCGTGCGGCGACTGCAGAAAGTCCGCTTGCATGGTTCCAGATGGAAGCGGACGGTCAAAGCGGAAGCGCAGGCCTGACGTTGCGCATTTGGCCGGGAGAACTGCGGTTCAAAATGGGGCGAGTTGATTTTCACGGTCGCTGGGTTAAATGGACGCCACCTGTGTGATGAGGCGTAAATGACCCAAATGGACCAATCTATTAATGTATACGGTGCGCCGCTTATTCCGTGCTCTACCGATCCGCTGACTGGATTTTTCCGCGACGGATTCTGCAATACGTGTGATCAGGACCAAGGGAGTCACACCGTTTGCGCTGTTATGACGGATGAATTTCTCGCGTTTTCGAAATACGTTGGGAATGACCTGTCGACACCAAGGCCTGAGTTCAATTTCGCAGGACTGAAAGCTGGCGATCAATGGTGCCTTTGCGCTGGACGCTTCTTGCAAGCTGCAGACGAGGGATGCGCTCCGTTGGTCAATCTCAATGCCACGCACATGCGGGCGCTTGAGATTGTGCCTTTAGCTGTCCTAGAGGCTCACTCCGCTGCTTGAGCAGGAACAGCAAAAGCTGTCTCGTCCAACAGATCATCAATAAAAAGACTGAGAAGCTGAGGCCGCCCGGTAACGCCGGCCTTCCTGTAGATTGCATTTGTCTGCGCCTTAACGGTGCCCTCTGAGGTATTGCGTAGCGCAGCGATTTCAGCGGTATTCAGTCCTTTGATCGCAAACAGAGCAACGTCTTGTTCTGCCGCCGTGAGGCCCCATGACTCGAACCGTTCGTGCATGAGTTCCATAAAAGCACCCGATGCCGCGCGTAGACGTGTTTCCGCCAACCGAGCGCGCGCCGAAGATCGTCGCAAGATGACCGCACCAAAACCGACACCGATCAAAAGGCCGAATGCAGCGCCAAGCTCAATATATTCCGAGACTTGCCATGAAAATGCAGCAACGCCAAAGACCGACGACAGGATGTTCCATAGGAAGAAGGTGGCGCAAATAATTTGCACCACAAGGACAGCTGTGACTGCCCGCTTGTCCATTAATTGGCACCTATCCCGTTAATCATCGTCGTCCTTATCGTCTCCACTATCTTCGTTGTCTTTGCTGTCGTTATCGTCGCCACCTCGATTACGGCCACGATCACGATCATCGTCAGAGCTATCTTCGTCCTCGTCATCTTCTCGATCATCGTCATTTCCGTGTCTGTCGTGATCGTCCTCGGATTCGACTTCTTCGAGGTCAGCAATGCGGGGGATGATGGTCATATTGGATCGTTTGCTTTCGCCGATCGCACGCCAATAGTCCCTCAGCAGTTCGCCCGTGGTGGGGTTAAACACCAGTTCTCTTTCGTGGGTTTGATTGCGTGCGACGACTCTTACGCGGCCTAAAAGGGTGCGATTTACCACGATGTCGGTATAGCCCTGCTCTTGCAGCTGCGTCACGATGCTGTCTTGGATCGACTGCGCATGCACAGGCGCACCAAACGCCAAAAGGGCGCTTGTGATCATAATCGAAAGAGATTTGGTCCCGAATTTCATTTTTTCACCAGAAGGGGGTTCTGACAAAATGCCAGAACCCAATCATGTTAGCATGAAGCGTTACGAGTCGTCATTGCTGTCGTCGTCACTATCGTCACGGCTTTCGTCGTAGTCATCATTGTGATCATCGTCGTCATGACCGCGGCCGTGGTGACCACCATTCCGACCGTGATCGTCGTTTAGATCATGCGAAGGGCCGTCATCGCTTCCACGAACCCTACCCGAGGCGCCACCTTCACCATCGCGTTCAGTTCGAGTTCTGACTTCGCTCGATATCTCTGCGCCTGTCGCTCGGTCATATACAACTTCGTACTTCATGCCATCACGATAGGCTTCGACTTTGACCGTGCTTGTGGAGTCATAGATTTCAATGCCTGTGAAGCCACCATCTTGGTAAGCAGCGATGATGTTGTCGATCAGTGGATCGGCTTTGACGGTTAGTGTGGATGCGGCAATCAAAATCGCAGCGGCAAAGGTTATCTTTTTCATAATACTCTCCCTAATTAACGGTAATCCGTGGAGGCAGCGTCGCCTGAAAAATGACCGTCGATCTATCCGCGCAGAGTTTATTACAGGCTAATGATCCATAGGTTGTATGGCTATAAACCAGAGTTTATGTGCCGAAAAACAAAACCCCGCACAATGGCGGGGCTTTGATTCATCACGATGTTGCAGACACTTAGTCGCTGTTTCGACCTTCGTTGCCACTGGTCATATCGACCCCTAGGTGGCGCGCAACGGTAAAGATGTCTTTGTCGCCACGACCACACATGTTCATCACGATGATATGGTCCTTGGGCAGAGTCGGTGCGATTTTCATCACGTGAGCCAAAGCATGGGAAGGTTCCAGGGCAGGAATGATGCCTTCGGTGCGGCACGAGAACTGGAATGCTTCGAGCGCTTCTTTGTCGGTAATCGAAACATATTTTGCACGACCGATGTCATGCAGCCAAGCATGCTCTGGCCCGATGCCCGGATAGTCCAAGCCAGCGGAAATCGAGAAACCTTCGAGGATCTGACCATCCTCATCTTGGAGAAGATAGGTGCGGTTGCCATGCAGGACGCCCGGACGACCGCCTGTCAGAGACGCGCAATGCTCCATTTTTTCGTTCACGCCTTTGCCACCAGCTTCGACGCCGATGATGTTGACCGATGGATCATCGAGGAACGGATAGAACAGACCCATAGCGTTCGAGCCGCCCCCGATCGCGGCAATCACGGTGTCGGGCAGTCGGCCTTCACCTTCTTGCTCTGGCAGCTGCCAGCGAACTTCTTTGCCTATGATCGATTGGAAATCGCGGACCATCGCAGGATAAGGGTGAGGACCAGCAACGGTACCGATGCAGTAGAATGTATCTTCGACGTTGGTGACCCAATCCCGAAGCGCATCGTTCATTGCGTCTTTCAGTGTGCCACGGCCGGACGTCACTGGAATAACCTCGGCGCCAAGCAGCTTCATGCGGAACACGTTCGGCTGCTGACGTTCAACGTCATGCGCTCCCATGTAAACCACGCATTTCAGGCCAAATTTTGCGCACACGGTTGCCGTCGCGACACCGTGCTGACCTGCGCCAGTTTCAGCGATGATCCGCGATTTACCCATGCGGCGGGCAAGGATGATCTGACCCAGCACGTTGTTGATTTTGTGCGCGCCAGTGTGGTTCAGCTCGTCACGCTTGAGGTAGATTTTCGCGCCACCCAGCTCTTCTGTCATGCGGCTAGCAAAATAGAGCGGGGAGGGGCGGCCGACGTAGTGTTTCCACAGATCGTCCATCTCGGCCCAGAAGGTCGCATCGGTTTTTGCTTTTTCGTACTCAGCCTGCAGATCAAGGATCAGTGGCATAAGCGTTTCAGCAACGAACCGACCGCCGAAATTGCCAAAGCGGCCTTGTTCGTCCGGACCGTTCATAAAGCTGTTGAATAGATCGTCTGCCATCGTGGCCTCCCCGAAGTTCAGCAGAACAGTTAGCGCCAATGCGCTAAGGGGTAAAGGGAGGAACCGTTACGCTTGTGCTGCCGCGATAAATGCGCGGATTTTTTCGGCATCTTTCACGCCAGGTGCGGATTCGACACCGGACGATACATCCACCTGACGGGCGCCTGTCATATCGATGGCCTGCGCGACGTTGTCAGCATTCAAGCCGCCCGCCAGCATCCATGGACGGGTCCAATATTTGCGCCGCACTATTTTCCAGTCCCATGCTGCACCATTGCCGCCTGGACGATCGGAGTCTTTCGGCTGTTTCGGCTCAACGAGAATCTGGTCGGCGACTTGGGCATAGAGGTCGATCTGAACCAGATCATCTGGCGACGAAATGCCGATAGCCTTCATAACAGGCAGACCATAGCGCTCTCGAACTTCGGTCACGCGCTCTGGGCTTTCTTTGCCGTGAAGCTGCAACATATCGAGCGGCACTTTGGCTGTCAGTTCATCCAAAAATGCATCGCTCGCATCAACAACGAGCGCCACTTTTGCAACGCCAAGCGGGACCTCTAGTGCCAAGGCTGCAGCTTCGGCGATGGTGACATTTCGCGGGCTCTTCGGAAAGAATACAAATCCGAGGTATGCCGCGCCAGCATCGCAGGCGACCTGAATGCTAGCCGCATCGCGCAGCCCGCAAATTTTTACTCTGACATCAGGCATAATTAAGAACGTTCGAGCAGTTGAAGAACGTCGTCCTTCCCGTCGCCATCCGCATCGCGGAGGCGATCCAATTCACGGCGAAGCTGTTTTGCTTCTTTGCCGCGTGCACGGGCTTCGGAACGGGTTTTGTGTTCACGCAACCATTCCCAGAGGAAGCCGATGAGTAAGCCGACACCGACGCCTAGGAAAATCGCGATAAACAGAGGGACCTGAACGGTCGGCGCTACGCCGATGAAGTCAGCGAGCAAGTTCGGCATAGCGTGGATCGTCACGATGTCACGATTTGCCAAACCAACAAGCACAAGACAAAGGGCAACAATGCCCCAAAAGGCGTAGCGAAGCGTTTTCATTCGGTTCTCTTATTCGTCGTTCAGTCGATCGCGCAGCAGCTTGCCGGTCTTAAAGAACGGTACGTGCTTTTCTTCGACGTCGACAGATTCGCCGGTGCGCGGGTTACGGCCCGTTCTCGCATCGCGCTTCTTAACAGAGAATGCGCCGAAACCGCGCAGCTCTACCCGATGGCCATCGGCCATCGCTTCGGTGATGGTGTCAAAGACCGTGTTCACGATCTTCTCTACGTCACGCTGGTAGAGGTGAGGATTTTCGTCGGCGATCTTTTGGATCAGTTCTGACCTGATCATAGGCGTGGACCCCCCGGGTATGAAACAGACGGCAGGTTCACCCTGCTCACAGGACGACTATAGGAAAACAGAACCCATCGGGGAATAGCCGTCATAGGGTGTAAATCGCGAAAATTGCATCAATTTCGGGCCTTTGGCAGGTGATTGACGGAATTCGATGATGAGTTGCAGTCTTTGATCAGACGCTGCAATGCAGCACTGATGCAGCGATTCGCCAAAGAAAAACCCCGCTGCCTTTCGACAGCGGGGTTCATTCGTTCACTCAAAAGGGGACTTATTCGTCCGAACCTTTCAGAGCTGCACCGAGGATATCGCCGAGCGAAGCGCCAGAAGCGGACGAACCGTACTGTTCTACTGCTTCTTTCTCTTCTGCGATTTCACGTGCTTTGATCGACAGACCCAGTTTGCGGGTCTTGCTGTCTACGTTGGTCACGCGAACGTCGACTTTATCGCCTACGCCGAAACGCTCAGGTCGCTGTTCAGCACGGTCACGCGACAGGTCCGAACGACGGATGAACGATTTCATGCCTTCGTACTCAACCTCGATGCCGCCATCTTCGATTGCGGTTACGTTAACGGTGATCACAGAACCACGCTTTACGCCGCCAATGGCTTCAGCGAACGGGTCGCCTTCCATTGCTTTGATCGAGAGCGAGATGCGCTCTTTCTCAACGTCGACTTCGGTAACGACAGCTTTGACAACGTCATTCTTGTGGTAGTTCTGGATCGCGTCTTCGCCACGATCGTCCCACGACAGGTCGGAGAGGTGAACCATGCCGTCGATGTCGCCAGGCAGGCCGATGAACAGACCGAATTCGGTGATGTTCTTAACTTCACCTTCAACCTGTGTGCCTTCTGGGTGGGTCTCAGCAAAGACTTCCCATGGGTTGCGCTGGGTCTGCTTGAGGCCGAGCGAAACACGACGCTTGGACGAGTCGATTTCGAGAACCATGACTTCGACTTCTTGCGAGGTCGAAACGATTTTGCCCGGGTGGACGTTTTTCTTGGTCCAGGACATTTCGGAAACGTGAACCAGACCTTCAACGCCAGCTTCGAGCTCAACAAATGCACCGTAGTCGGTGATGTTGGTTACGCGGCCAGTGTGTACCGATTCCAGCGGGTAGCGAGTTTCAACTGCATCCCACGGATCGTCCTGAAGCTGTTTCATGCCCAGAGAGATACGGTGGGTGTCTTTGTTGATCTTGATGACCTGAACGTTGATGGTCTCGCCGATCGACAGGATTTCCGACGGGTGGTTAACACGGCGCCATGCCATGTCGGTGACGTGCAGCAGGCCGTCAACGCCGCCCAGATCAACGAACGCACCGTATTCAGTGATGTTCTTGACCACGCCTTCAACAGCCTGACCTTCGGTGAGGTTGCCGATAACTTCAGCACGCTGTTCAGCACGCGACTCTTCGAGGATCGCGCGACGCGATACAACGATGTTGCCACGACGGCGGTCCATTTTCAGGATTTGGAACGGCTGCTTCAGGCCCATCAGCGGGCCAGCATCGCGTACGGGACGTACGTCAACCTGCGAACCCGGAAGGAACGCAACAGCGCCGCCCAGATCAACAGTGAAGCCACCTTTGACGCGGCCAAAGATTGCGCCTTCGACGCGCTCTTCTGCAGCGTATGCTTTTTCCAGACGATCCCATGCTTCTTCGCGGCGCGCCATTTCGCGGGAAATGACAGCTTCGCCACGGGCGTTTTCCGCCGCGCGCAGGAACACTTCCACTTCGTCGCCAACAGCGATCGAGGGAGCTTCACCCGGGTTTGCGAATTCTTTGAGGTCTACGCGGCCTTCCATTTTGTAGCCGACGTCGATGATAGCCTGACCGGCTTCAATCGCGATAACCTTACCTTTGACAACCGAACCTTCAGCCGGGGTGTCAATTTCGAAGCTTTCTTGTAGGAGGGCTTCGAATTCCTCCATCGATACGTTAGCCATCTGGCGTTAATCCTTTTCACGGTTTTTCTGGCCTAGCGGTTGGATCCGCCGGTCTTTTGATTGGCGTCGGTAAACGCAAAACAAAGAGGGCCGGAATGTCCGACCCTGCCTGATCCTGCGTCCACAGGTGTAACCCCTGCTTTAGACAGGGGGCGTTTACCGCAGAAACCCCAACAGGGCAAGGATGGAATCCAACCTTGCTCTGTTGGGCGCAACTTACTTCACATCGGTCACGATGCTGTCGCGCGAACGGCGCACTTTTTTCTGCGGCGCGAGCCAATCGCTCGGCTCATCGCGATAACCGATTGCAAGTGTAACGACGGACTTCAGGCCCTTTTCTTTGAGGCCCAGAATTTCGTCGAATTGCGCGGGGTCAAAGCCTTCCATTGGTGTCGTATCGACGCCTTCTTCGGCAGCTGCCATCAACGCAAAGCCGAGTGCGATGTAGGCCTGACGTGCCGCATGCTCAAAGTTGGTCTGCGCGTCGCGAGCCAGATACATTGCTTTTAGGTTATCATAGTAGCCATTCAGCGCCTCACGGACTTCTTCGCCACGAATTTCTGCGTGAAGGTCAACAACACTGCTGATATTCTCGTCGGTGTAGTTTTCCCACGCAGCAAACACGAGAACTGCAGTTCCATCAGTGATCTGCTTTTGGCCGAATGCCGCCGCAGAGAGCTTTGCGCGGATGTCATTGTTGGTCACGAGGATCAGTTGGAACGGCTGTAGGCCAGACGAGGTCGGCGCACGGCGGGCTGCATCAACAATGCGTTCGATTTTTTCAGGGGAAACAACCTTGGACGCATCCATAGCTTTGGTTGCGTAGCGCCAGTCGAGTTTTTCGTAGAACATCTGATTACCTTTCGAGGAGGGTGGTATAAATTCGATACTGGGTATATATTTGTGACCAATAGTGCCTTCAAGAAGGCACATTTCGGATACTCAGTATCAAAGAGGGAACCATGAAGGACGTCGGCCACTGCCCGCTTCAATGCGAAAAAATCAACAGTGTTTTGTCCCGGATCGGTGACAGGTGGAGCATCCTTGTGATGATCGCCCTCAAGGGTCGTCAGGTCATGCGTTTCAATGAGTTAAAGCGGCATCTGGGCATCACGCAGCGTATGCTGTCCCTCACTTTGCGAGAGCTTGAGCGGGACGGGCTCGTTAATCGAACGGCTTATGCAACGGTGCCGCCGACAGTCGAATACGAATTGACCGATTTGGGTCAATCCTTTGCGGAAACGATCGGCGTGATGGGCGAATGGGCTGTTGAGCACTTGGCAGAGATTGACCGTGCACGCGCAGAGTACGATCGCAAAAACGCAGCTTAAAGCGCAGCGTTGATCGCGTTTACGGCGGCGGCAATCGCATCGTCAATCGATAGATCGCTTGTGTCGATCAGAAGAGCATCATCGGCAGGTTTCAGCGGTGCGTCGGCACGATTCATATCTCGGTCATCGCGTTCCCGCACTTCGGCTAAAACCTGAGCTTCGTCACCGCCGACTTCCAGCCACCGACGGTGGGCGCGAACTTCAGCACTTGCGGTGACAAACAGTTTTACATTGGCGTCAGGGCAAATGACTGTTCCTATATCGCGGCCATCGAGGACCGCACCGCCGCTTTGTGTGGCAAAGCGACGTTGAAATTCGACCAAAGCAGCGCGGACTTCTGGGATAACGGCGACCTTGGATGCCGCTTGCCCTGCCGCTAACGACCGCAGATCATCTCGGTTCAGGTCGTCGTTATTCAGGGTTTGGGCCGCAGTAATCGGATCGATGCCATCCGCAGCCTTCGCGCCCACGGCTCTGTAGAGCAATCCAGTATCGAGATGTGCAAAGCCGAATTGCGCCGCGACGGCTTTGGAAATTGTCCCTTTGCCTGCAGCTGCGGGGCCATCAATGGCTACTGTGAAAGTCATGTTCGCCTCTTGCTTAAGGGAGTCGCGCGCCGCCTTGCACCCACATCTCGAACAAGCGGACAGCACCAAATGCGAGCAGAATCCCTGTCACAATGATGGTCCGCCAGTTCCGCTGTGGCTTTTCACTCATTAGGAATTGGACCGTTCGATCGCTGCGCCTAAGTCCGCCATGAGGGGCTCAAAAATCGGGAAGGAGGTCGCAATCGGCGATCCATCATCCACTGACATCGGCTTGTTCGTCGCCATGCCCATCACCATGAACGACATCGCGATGCGGTGATCAAGGCGAGACTCCACGGTTACGCCGCCCTCAACGTTGCCAAAGCCGCGACCTTTGACGATCCACCAATCGTCACCTTCGTCAACCTCAACGCCAGCAGCGCGCAGACCTTTTGCCATAGCATCGATGCGGTCGGATTCTTTGACGCGCAGTTCCTTGACGCCCTTCATTACGGTGTCGCCTTCAGCGAACGACGCAACAACGGACAGGATAGGGTATTCGTCGATCATCGACGCGGCACGCGCTGGCGGAACCTCAATCCCTTTAAGGCTCGGCGAGTATTTTGCACGCAGGTCTGCAACGGGTTCGCCGCCTTCTTCGCGCAGGTTTTCGTATTCCAGATCAGCGCCCATTTCGCGGAGCGTGGTGAATAAACCAGCACGGGTGTCGTTTAGGCCAATGTTCGGGACGAGGACGTCAGATCCTTCGGTGATGATTGCAGCACAAACAGGGAAAGCAGCCGAAGACGGATCGCGAGGGACCACGATCTTTTGGGCCTTCAGTTCAGGCTGCCCAGTGAGCGTGATAACGCGCCCTTCTTTGGTCGTTTCGACCGTGAGTTCCGCGCCGAAACCAACCAGCATCCGTTCGGTGTGGTCGCGGGTGGCTTCTTTCTCGATAACGACAGTCTTGCCCGGAGCATTCAGGCCAGCCAGCAAAACTGCCGATTTCACTTGTGCGGATGGGACAGGCGTCGCGTAGGTCACGGGCACTGGGTTTTCTGCGCCAACGATGGTGAGCGGAAGGCGGCCACCCTTGCGTCCGTAAGATTTCGCACCAAATAGCGCCAGCGGATCTGTGACGCGGCCCATAGGGCGAGAGTTCAAAGATGCATCACCGGTAAATGTGGCCGTGATCGGAGAGGTCGCCATGCAGCCCATGATCAGGCGCACGCCAGTGCCAGAGTTGCCGCAGTCGATCACATTTTCAGGCTCTTTGAACCCACCTACGCCAACGCCTTCGACGCTCCAGTTGCCTTCGCCGTGATCAATGACAGTCGCGCCAAAGGCACGCATTGCTTGAGCGGTGTCCAACACGTCTTCGCCAAGCAGCAGGCCCGTGATTTCGGTTTTACCAACCGACAATGCGCCAAGAATGAGTGACCGATGCGAGATCGATTTATCGCCAGGCACATTCGCCACGCCCGTGAGCGGTCCGCATTTTCGGGAAATCATTGGAATAGGATTGCCGTGGCCTGACATGTAACACCTCTTTCAGCTTCGACAGCGTCTTAGCGCAGGTGCGTGTTAGCGTCCATCATGAACAGGGCATCTATCGCGCCGATCAGGATGCGAAAGCGGCGCGAAGTGCAATCTCGACCATATCACCAAAGCTACGTTCACGTTGGTCGCTGGGGAGGGCCTCATGAGTAATCAAATGGTCCGAGACCGTGAGAACAGCCAGCGCACGACGTTTGTAACGCGCAGCCAGAATATAAAGCTCGGCCGCTTCCATTTCGACAGCGAGCGTTCCGTGACGCATTAATTCTTCGGTCAGATCAGAGCGTTCGTCATAAAACGTATCAGATGAAAAAATGCCACCAACGTGATGGGTAATCTTTAATTCGGCCGCGGCCTTTTCAGCTGCAGCTAGTAAAGAGAAATCAGCGCAGGGCGCATAATTCAATTCACGAAAAATCGAAGACGATGGCGTGCCAATGGTGCTCGCGGTCATTGCTAATACAACGTCGCGCACTTTGACGTGGTCTTGCATTCCACCTGCCGATCCGATGCGAATGAGCGTCTGTGCGTCATAATCGCGAATTAATTCATTCGCGTAAATCGACAGCGACGGCATCCCCATGCCCGAACCGTGGATGGTCACTGGGTTTCCGTTCCACGTCCCAGTGAAGCCGAGCATACCGCGCACTTCGTTGATGCAACGAGGGTTCTCAAGGAAGGTTTCGGCTGCCCATTTTGCCCGATAGGGATCGCCGGGCATTAAAACTGTGGGGGCAATATCGCCCTTCCTAGCGCCGATATGAACAGTCATTCTGGGAATCCCAAGTGCAAAACGGCGCGGGATTTCCGCGCCGCTGTTTTCAATTTAGATCGCGAAAGTTGCGATATCTTTGCCTGCATCTTCGGCGTCTTTGATCCACTGGGGTTTGCGACCACGGCCAGACCAAGTTTGGGAGTCATCCGCTGGGTTACGATATTTCGCAGCGGCTTTCACCTTTGGTGCTTTCGTGCCTCCGGTCAGTTCATCCAGCGAAAAGCCAAATTCTGCAGCAGCCTTTGCAGCGGCTTCACGTGCAGCTTTCAATTCGCGCGCACTAACGCGGCTCAATGCCTTGTCGACATCAGCGCGAAGTGTTTCGAGTTCTTTACGGGACAGAGTATCAAGATTGAGGGTCATTCCGTGAGCCTTTAATGCGAGATTAAAATACGAAACGCATAATACCCCGAATGCGACAATTGGCAATCGGGGTATTGATTAATGATTTTTCCTTTAATTAGGCGGCTTTTTCGGCTGGATCGACGAGCGTTACGATATCGCCCATAATTCGATTCAATTCGAAGTCTTTAGGCGTGTAAACGCGCGAAACCCCCATTTCGATCAGCTTTTTGGCGTCCTCGTCTGGAATAATGCCGCCTGCAATAACTGGAATGTGGGGCAATCCGGCCGCTTTCATTTTTTCCATGACTTCGGCGATCAGCGGCAAATGAGAGCCGGATAGAATAGAGAGGCCAACCACGTGCGCATCATCGCGTTTCGCGGCTTCGACGATTTCATCAGGCGTTAGGCGGATACCTTCATAGGTGATGTCCATACCGCAATCGCGGGCACGCGCTGCGATTTGTTCGGCGCCGTTCGAGTGACCGTCTAGGCCAGGCTTGCCGACAATGAACTTAAGCGGACGACCCAGTTTGCCTGTCACGGTCGCAACGCGGTCGCGAATTTCATCCAAACCTTCGGTGCGGTTTGACGGGTTCTTTGAAACACCAGTCGGTGCGCGATATTGGCCAAATGCCTGGCGGATCGCTTCTGCCCATTCGCCTGTAGTGACTCCCGCCTTTGCTGCAGCAATCGACGGGATCATGATGTTGGTGCCGTCATTCGCAGCCGCTGTGAGAGCAGCCAACGCCTTGGCAACGGCAGCTGCATCACGGCCTGCTTTCCATGCATTTAGGCGGGTGATTTGTTCAGCTTCCACCGCAGGATCAACGGTCATGATTGCGTCTTCGCCCGAGGTGAGCGGCGACGGTTCGCCATTCTGCCATTTGTTCACGCCGACGACGGTCGTTTCACCCGCTTCGATGTTGTTGATGCGTTTCGCATTCGATTCGACCAAGCGAGACTTCATGTATTCGATGGCTTGAACCGCACCGCCCATGCTGTCGATGGTCGCCAATTCTTCGCGAGCGCCTGCCTTGAGTGCTGCAACTTTGCGATCGACGGCCGGGTTGTTGTCAAAGAGGTCGTCGTATTCCAGCAGGTCGGTCTCGTAGGCCATGATCTGCTGCATTCGGAGCGACCACTGCTGGTCCCAAGGGCGCGGAAGACCCAGTGCTTCGTTCCATGCTGGCAACTGAACCGCGCGAGCGCGCGCGTTTTTGGACAAAGTCACAGCCAGCATTTCAATCAAAATGCGGTAGACGTTATTTTCGGGTTGCTGCTCGGTTAGTCCGAGAGAGTTCACCTGAACGCCATAGCGGAAGCGGCGCATTTTGGGGTCTTCGACGCCATAGCGCTCTTGACAGATTTCGTCCCAAAGTTCGACGAACGCCCGCATTTTGCACATCTCAGTCACGAAACGGATGCCAGCATTTACAAAGAACGAGATGCGGCCAACCATGTTCGGGAAGTGCTCTGCTGGAACCTTGCCTTTGAGGTCATCGAGGACAGCGGTTGCGGTCGCCAAAGCAAAAGCAAGTTCTTCTTCGGGTGTCGCGCCAGCCTCTTGAAGGTGGTAGGAACACACGTTCATCGGGTTCCATTTGGGCAGGTTTTCGCGGGTGTATGCCGCAACGTCCGTAATCATCCTCAGGGATGGCTTCGGCGGGCAAATGTAGGTGCCGCGAGACAGATATTCTTTGATAATGTCGTTCTGAACCGTGCCTTGCAGCGCAGACACATCGGCGCCTTGTTCTTCGGCGACAGCAATATAGAGAGACAGCAGCCAAGGCGCAGTCGCATTGATCGTCATTGATGTATTCATTTGTTCGAGCGGGATATTGTCGAACAATGCGCGCATGTCACCTAGGTGGCAGACAGGGACGCCAACTTTGCCCACTTCACCACGGGCGAGGCGATGATCTGAATCGTAACCCGTCTGGGTTGGGAGGTCGAAAGCCACGGAAAGGCCAGTCTGACCCTTTGCGAGGTTTGAACGATACAGTGCGTTCGACGCCTCAGCGGTTGAGTGCCCCGCATAGGTGCGGAACAGCCACGGGCGATCTTTCTGCGGTTGCGACATGTGGGCCTCCAGAGAATCCGGTCGGGTAATTTTATTTCGTCAGGAAATGGATAACGGAAAGATTGCATCTCTGTCAATTCGCTGCGTTGCGGCGTGAGCCTATTGTCCTATACCGCAGTTCGGGTCACTGTCGGCGCATGAATGCCCCCGTTACTCTCCCGCTTTGGCTCTTGGTTCTGATCCTGCTGTTTGCAGCGGTCACTTTCGCATCGCATTTCCTTTTCCCGTCCGTTCGTTGGTTCTTTCGTAAGCGGATGGAGCGGGCTGTGTCGCGATTGAATGAACGTCTCGCGCGGCCTATTGAGCCGTTCAAATTGGCGCGCCGCTTCGACACGATTCAGCGTCTGATTTATGACCCTGACGTCGCCAAAGCGATCCACAAAGCGGCGGCGGCTGAAGGCATTCCTGACAACGTAGCCTTTGAACGCGCGAAACGATATGCCCGCGAAATCGTCCCTTCGTTTTCGGCTTCGGTCTATTTCGGCTTCGGCGCGAGGCTCGCGAAATTGGTCTCTCGGTCGATGTATAAGATCCGATTGGGCGCGATGGACCAGAATGAGTTTGGCGCTATTGATCGCGACGCCACACTTGTCTTTGTTATCAACCATCGAAGCAATATGGACTACATGCTGGTGACCCACCTCATCAGTAGTTCGAGCACGATTGCCTATGCTGTCGGGGAATGGGCGCGCGTTTGGCCGTTGTCGTGGTTGGTTCGCGCAATGGGAGCCTATTTCATTCGGCGAGGCTCTCGAGGTCAGCTCTATCGTGCTGTTTTATCTCGATATGTTCGCATGGCGACTGAAAACGGTGTGACCCAAGCGTTCTTTCCCGAAGGCGGGTTAAGTCTAACCGGAGCGATGGCGAAGCCCAAAATGGGGTTGCTCAGCTACATTGTTGATGCCTCACGCCCAGATGGGCGCGATGTGATTTTTGTACCTGTTGCGCTGAACTATGATCGCGTGCCTGAAGATCGGTTGCTGATCCGCGCGGCAATAACGGGTGAACGCAAGTTCAGACCGTCGCTATGGTCAGCGCTCTTGGCCTTGCCTGCGACACTGTGGCGGGCAGTGAGGCTAAAGTTCACGCCTTTCGGGACCGCATCCGTAGGCTTCGGGTCGCCGATTGTATTGTCAGAGTTTCTTGCGACGTCGCCAGATCGCTCGATTGATGAATTAGCCGACGTGTTGATGGACAATATTGCAAAGGTAGTCCCTCTCGTCCCGGTCCCTCTCGTCGCTCGTGCGATGTTGCAGGGGCACTCGTCTAAAGATTCAATCACCGACGCCATCGCATCAGATTTATCGTTCCTTCGGACACGGGGGGTCACGCTGCCGCGGCGGTCAGCAAGCGAACTCGCGACCGAAGGTTTGGCGCTCATGCTGGCTCGGAAAATGATCCGAAAATCGGGCGATACCTATGAGATCGTGTCTGATGAACAGTCATTGCTTGACTACTATGCCGCTTCGATTGCGCATCATTTTTGTGCAGACGCAGCGTAAATTTCAGGATTTTCTGCATCCGCAAGGTAATAAAATTACAATTTGCACTTTGGTGGGGTTGCAAAGTTACTCGCTCGATCATAATTCTTGGGTAATCCCGCCGATTCTGCGGCGCGGCAAAAATTATCCTCTGGAGGAGTTAGATCGATGGCACTCGACTATACCGCGACTAAAAAAGATCTGTACGAAGTTGGTGAAATTCCCCCTCTCGGCCACGTTCCCGAAAAGATGTATGCATGGGCCATTCGTCGTGAACGTCACGGCGAGCCAGACAAGTCTTTTCAGGTTGAAGTCGTAGAAACCCCGAAACTCGACGCTCACGAAGTGCTCGTGCTCGTTATGGCTGCTGGCGTTAACTATAACGGTGTTTGGGCTGGTCTTGGCGTTCCGATTTCACCGTTCGATGGCCACGGTGCAGAATACCATATCGCTGGCTCTGACGCGGCGGGTATCGTTTGGGCTGTTGGCGACAAAGTCAAAAACTGGAAAGTCGGTGATGAGGTCGTCATCCACTGTAACCAAGACGACGGCGACGACGAGGAATGCAACGGTGGCGATCCGATGTTCTCTCCGACCCAACGTATCTGGGGCTACGAGACGCCAGATGGTTCGTTCGCTCAATTCACCCGCGTTCAGGCCCAGCAGCTTCTGCCACGTCCCACGCACCTGACTTGGGAACAGTCGGCTTGCTACACTCTGACATTGGCAACCGCCTACCGTATGCTCTTTGGTCACGCACCGCACGACATCAAACCGGGTCAGCACGTTCTGGTTTGGGGCGCATCTGGCGGTCTGGGTTCGTTCGCTGTTCAGTTGGCGAAGGCTGCGGGTGCTCATGCAATCGGCGTAATCTCTGATGAATCCAAGCGTGACTTTGTGATGTCGATGGGCGCTAAAGGCGTCATCAACCGCAAAGACTTTAACTGCTGGGGCCAACTGCCAAAGGTAAACACCCCTGAATATGACGCATGGTTCAAAGAAGCTCGGCGCTTTGGTAAGGCGATTTGGGAATTCACGGGCAAAGGCAACAATGTCGACATCGTGTTCGAACACCCGGGTGAGTCCACCTTCCCAGTATCTAACCTCGTCTGCAAAAAAGGCGGTATGGTTGTTATCTGCGCAGGCACCTCTGGCTTCAATTGCACCTTCGACGTGCGCTACACATGGATGCACCAGAAGCGTTTGCAAGGTTCGCACTTTGCTCACCTGAAGCAGGCCGCAGCAGCTAACCGTTTGGTCTGTGAAGGCCGCATTGATCCTTGCATGTCCGAAGTCTTCCCATGGGATGAAATCCCGACAGCGCACATGAAGATGCTGAAAAACCAGCACCTGCCGGGCAACATGGCGGTTTTGGTTCAGGCTCAGAAAACAGGCATGACTACCTTTGCCGAGGTTATCGCAGAGTCCAAAGCCTAACTCTGATTCGGCTTAGCGCAATCAACCGAGAGGCGATCCGATTGGGTCGCCTCTTTATTTTAGTCACATTCAGAACAAATAGTTGCGAATTAGTTGCCTCCCTATTTGTGGGGAGGGCGAATGTGCGAATAATTCGTTCAGAAGTTGTGTGCTAGGCTTGGTTGTTAATGTTCCATTAACCATCGCAGAGGAGTCTGGTCATGGGAAAAACGTGGATACTCGACGTTCTTGACGATCTACGGGCCTTTGCAGACCTCAATGGGATGCCGGCTCTCGTCTCTGAACTGGATCGCACGTCAGATGTGGCGCGGCGCGAATTGGCGTCGAAAATCGGGACGGCACAGACAGTGCTGATGGGGCATGGGGCAAAACATACAAAGCCTGATTGGGCAACTGGATCAGGCGGACACACTGGATGATCTTCAATCGATCATCCTGACATTGCGTGATCAATTCCGCATCGACCACGCGGTTTACCATTGGATTAGTAGCGATGGTGAGCAGTTTGGGTGCGGAACCTACCCAACCGACTGGGTCCAGACCTATGTTGATAATGATTACCTGCGCGTCGATCCCGTCGTCATCGGATGTTATCAGCGGTTTCATCCAGTGGACTGGAAACGGCTGGACTGGTCCTCAAAACAAGCGCGGGCGTTTCAGAAAGAAGCGATTGCGGCAGGGGTGGGCAATCAAGGCATGTCTATCCCCATCCGTGGACCGAACGGGCAATACGCGCTTTTCACTGTTTCACACACCTGCGCAGACGAAGAGTGGGAGACTTTTACTGAAGGCCACCAGCGCGATCTCATCCTTCTTGCGCACTACTTCAACAAAAGTGCTCTGAAGATTGCGAAGGGCCGTAAGCCTGAAATCGTAAAGTCTCTGTCACGCCGCGAAACGGATGCACTGACCTATCTGGCGATGGGTTATGGCCGCGGGCAAGTAGCAGAGATGTTGTCGATCTCAGAACACACGTTGCGGGTCTACATCGAAAGCGCGCGTTTTAAGTTAGGTGCTACAAACACAACTCATGCCGTTGCGAAGGCAATAACCGAGGGATTGATCGTGATTGGCGGCGCCGCTCGCGGAACGTCAGGTGATTGGCCAGGCAAGGCACCGAACGGTGCATAGGCCGAAGATTAACTATTTTACGGCAGATTGTTCCTTGGATCAGAAAAGGGATGTGTCATGCTGCGGTATCTATACGGCGATCAACTCTGCAATTACCCGAAATTAGCGGACAGCATGTTCCGCGATCGAACCGCTCAATTTCGTGAACGGCTAGGCTGGGACGTTACCGTCGACGACCGTGGATGGGAAAGGGACGAGTATGACAACCTCAACCCTCTTTACGTTATCTGGGAAAACGAGGATGGCAGCCACGGTGGCTCAATGCGGTTCTTGCCGACCACAGGCAAGACGATGGTGAATGACCATTTTATTGATTTGATGGACGGGGTCGAATTGCAAAGTCCCTTTATTTGGGAATGTACGCGGTTTTGTTTGAACCCATCCGCCGAAAGCCGCGTGGCGGCGGCCCTGATGCTGGCTGGGGGTGAGCTTATGCGGGCCTTCGACGTTCGACATTTCGTCGGGGTCTTTGATGCGCGGATGGTTCGCATTTATCGGATGATCGGTTCGACGCCCGAAATTCTCGGTCAAACGGGTAAAGGGCGCGATATGATTGCTGTGGGTCTTTGGGGCTATGATGATAGGGCTCGCAAACGCGTGGCGCATCGCGCAGGTATCCCGCCCGAACTATCCGAAAAATGGTTCCTCAAAAGCTTTGGGTTCGAACCGCGATTGCAGTTGGTGGCCTAACCCCTCTGGTCCCCTTCTTGGGTTAAGGATAGGGTCCCGCCATGACAACTCCGGCACTCCAATTTTCCGACGACCAGGCTCAGGCTTGGGATAGTATCGCTGATTTGCTTGCTGCAAACGGCGTGAATCTGACGGACGCCTTGCTGACCCCACCGATGGGCGACAGTAGCGCCGTTATGGCTGTTATCGGGAAGGCGGGGTCGGGAAAGACCTTGCTTTTGGCAGAGTTAACCAAGGCTCTGAAAGAGGCGGGCGTCTCAATCGTTTCTGGTGACTGGGAAGGTAAACGGAAGAAAGACCGTCGAACCCTAGCGGTCCTCGCACCAACGAACAAAGCTGCGGCGGTTCTTCGAAATCGGGGAGTGCCCGCAACGACGATCCACCGCATCCTTTACACGCCCGTCTATGACCCAGAATATGAACGGATTGCAGAATGGCTTGCTGGCGAAGGCACACGGCCCGAGATTGAGGGACTTACGGATGTCGCGCTAGATCGCGCTTGGGCGTCGTATCAAATAAATACCTCGGTCCCTGCAGCACTTGCTGCCGCTGGGCTGCGTGGCTCTGACTTTATCACGGGTTGGAAACGTCGTGAGGACCCGCTTGATATCGGGTTCATCGATGAAAGCTCAATGTTGGATCAAAAGGCGCTCGATGATCTCAAGGAGATTTTTCCGACGCTCGTGCTGTTTGGCGATCCAGCGCAGTTGCCACCTGTCCAAGGCACGGGCGGGATGGTGTTCGAAAAACTGCCGGAAAAGGATCGGCTGATCCTGAACCGAATCCACCGCCAAGAGGCGGGCAACCCGATCCTTGATCTGGCTCACGCACTCGCCGACCCGTCGGTCGATTTCTACAAGTTCGAACGGCTCGTCGCAGAAGCGGCGGCAAAAGACCCGAGGGTCGTTTTAGCCCAGCGTGTGGAGTCCGATTTGATGGCGCGGTCTCCTGTTCTTGTCTGGCGGAATGCGACGCGCATCCGATTGATACATGCGTTTCGCGGAGCCTATGGCGCGCCCGAAGATGCCTTGATCCCCGGTGAGCCGCTGATATGCGATGGCATCGAATTGCCGATGAAGCACCGCAAGAAACGGCTCGACCTTGAAGCGCGAGGCCTGATTAAAGGCGCGCAGGTGATTTATCGAGGACCAGGCTCAAAACCTGGGTTCTCAAAGCTCTGGGTGATGGGCGCAGAAGAACCTCAGTTGTCAGCCGCCAGCATTGTGAAGATCGAAAAGGAAGGCGAAGAAGAGCCATTTATCCCTTATGCGGCTCGCATGGGCGCTGCATTTTTACACGGCGCTGCGGTCACCATCCACAAGGCGCAAGGTAGCCAGTGGGATACGGTTCAAGTCTTTGCGCCAGACATCGAGGTTGCCGCCAAAATGGGGCGGTCAGAGTCGGGTCAGCCGCTTTGGAAACGATTGGCCTATGTTGCGATCACGCGGGCGGAACGGGAATTGCGCTGGGTCGTCAGAAATCGCCTCGCGCGTCCATCAGGGCCGTTGGGCGTGGATGACCTTCATATGCCGGCCGCCGAACTGAAACTTACCGTGCAGAGCGACGAAGATTAACGGCGCATCGCATTGAACGCGGCGGATGCGGTCCAACCAGCGATAATCGCGATTAGCAGTGCGAGCAGACCATAAAGCGCTGATTGTTCGCGGCTCAGGTTATACAGCCAACGCTCCATCCCCACCTTGAACACTGGGATATTGGTATCCAGCGTATCGATCACTTGCCCGCCGCGCGTCAGGAAAATTCGAGTGCGATAGGGGCCTTCGGTCAAGTTCGAGGGCAACGTAATGGCCGTATGGAACAGTGTATCATCTTCAAGCGCGACAGCACCTTCGAGCATCTGGAACAAGTCGCTGCTTTCTTTGATGCGGGCGAAGGCTTCGGAAAATTCGGTCGTGGAAAAGGCATCTTGCCCAGCGGAGCGCACCACGCGGTCCCACGTAATTGCGTGATGAAGGTCTTCGAGCGGTCGAAGAACTTCGCTCAGAGGACCAGAAGTCGCGACGGCATAGAAGGACGGTGCGATGTCGATGTTTGCTGACTCAGTGTTAACCCAAATGCCCGCAACCCGTTCCTTGCGTCGGATCGTGACGGGTACGTTCGGACCAGCAACGGCGATAATGACACCTAAGTCAGAATTCTGCGGAGGCGGCGTTTCGCGGCTGATCGCACCAAAGATCAACAGCTCGGACCCTGTAAACGTCGCGGTGATCGAAACCTCGTCTTGGCTCAGGCCCAACACTAGCTTTTCTTGAGCCAAGGCGAGCGATGGCAAAAGCATGAAGAGGAAAGCGACGAGCCGGATCATAGGGCGTCACCGATTGAGAACAGTTCGGACGGTTCAATGAGCAGGTCGAATGCGAGCTTCAGACAGACCAGCAACACCAGCCCTGCCAACAGAATACGAAGCTGTTCGGCTTTCAATTTCATTCCGATACGCGTGCCGAATTGAGCGCCAATCACGCCGCCGATCAAGAGCAGCAGCGCGAGAACGATATCGACTGTTTGGTTGGTAATCGCGTGCATCATTGTCGTGAAGGCTGCGACGAAGATGATCTGGAAGAGCGAAGTGCCGATCACCACTTTGGTTGGCATTCCAAGCACATAAATCATGGCAGGCACCATGATGAAGCCACCGCCAACGCCCATGATCGCGGCCAAAACGCCAACTGACATGCCCACCAATAGCGGCGGAATGACCGAGATATACAGGCCAGACACGCGAAATTTGACTTTGAATGGAAGGTTGTGAACCCAGTTATGGCGTTTGCGTTTTGCGGGTTGTGCGTTCTTGCTACGGCGGAGCGCGCGTAGGCTCTCAACCATCATCAAACCGCCAACGACGCCAAGGAAAACGACGTAGCAAAGGTTCACGAGCAGATCGACCTGACCGAGTTCTTTCAACAGGTTGAAGACCTGGACGCCAATTGCGGACCCGATGAGGCCGCCGATCAAGAGCACCGTGCCCATCCACCAATCAACGCCTTTGCGTTTGATATGCGCCATAAGGGCGGACACGGAAGAGGCTACGATTTGGTTGGCAGAGGTCGCCACAGCAACAGCCGGTGGGATGCCCACAAAGAACAAGAGCGGGGTAATAAGAAAGCCGCCCCCAACACCGAACATACCCGAGAGGACCCCAACAAGGCCTCCGATCCCCAAGAGAAGATAAATGTTCACCGAAATTTCGGCAATTGGCAGGTAGATCTGCATGGCTCGTCCAGCGTTGCGCTATGCCTCACATCACCCTGATCAGCAGGTAGAGTCAAACAGTTGGGCGGCATATCGGGGTGAAAAAACGGTAAGATGGGGCGCTGCCCCCTCTGGCCTACGGCCATTCACCCCCGGGATATTTCCAGCACAAAGGCAGCGTTTAGGATTTGAATGGGGCCATGCCGCGGCGAGCGAGTTCGTCGGCGCGTTCATTTTCTGGGTGCCCTGCGTGGCCTTTGACCCATTCCCACGTGACTTTGTGACGACGGGCGGCTTCGTCCAAGCGTTTCCAGAGATCTTCGTTTTTAACGGGTTTGTTAGTGGATGTTCTCCACCCTTTTTTCTTCCAACCCCACATCCATTCCGTGATGCCACCTTTGACGTAGGCGCTATCTGTTACGACAGTTAGGGATGACGGACGCTCAAGGGCTTCGAGTGCGTTAATAGCGGCCAACAGTTCCATCCGATTGTTGGTTGTGTCGGCTTCACCACCGAAGAGTTCACGCTCTTTGATGACCGCGCCATCTGACTTCGCCTGAAGGAGAGCGCCCCATCCGCCAGGGCCGGGATTACCGGAGCAGGCTCCGTCTGTGTAGGCAAAGAGATCAGGCATTAGAGTAGGAGGCTCGCAAGGCAGACAATGACGATGGTGGAGAGGATTACGCGAAGGCGCATCCACCATGTTGGCGTCAGGTCCCATTTCGAGAACTGGAAATCAAGCAGTAGAAGCCCAAGAAAGCCAGTTATTTGATAGGTTGCGGCAGAAAACAGCGTGTCGCCGCGCATGAAGAATGCCCAAAGTGCAGGGAGGACCGAGAGGGCATAACCTGCTGCAGCGCGTGCGCCCGCGGTCTTTGTTGCAAAACCCCAAAGCACACCAGACATGAACGACAGAATGACCGAGCCGTAGGCCAGAGTGAACATCGGTCCGCCCATGCCCCATACGGAAGGCAACCAACCGAGCGACGTAAGTGCGCCAAAGATAAAGGGGATCAGGCCCGCGAGGCCGAGAGCGAGGGGCGCGTATGGGATGCGGTTCATGCGGGGACTCTAAGGATGCGTGGAACCTTGAACTCGATGTTTTCCTCGGCGGTGACAACCTGTTCGACGGTAACGTCGTAGTGGTCGCTAAAGGCATCGACGACTTCGTTGATCAATACTTCGGGTGCGGAGGCGCCAGCGGTGATGCCAATGGTGCGAATGCCATCGAGCGCACGCCAATCTATGTCAGATGCACGTTGGACGAGTTGGGCATAAGAACATCCGTTCTTTGCTGCCACTTCGACCAGTCGTTTCGAGTTCGATGAATTTGGTGCCCCAACAACAAGGAGGGCATCGCATTTCGGAGCGATGGCCTTGACCGCTTCTTGGCGGTTCGTAGTCGCGTAGCAAATGTCTTCTTTGTGCGGGCCGACAATCGCTGGAAAACGGGTATGCAGCGCGGCGACGATATCTTTGGTGTCGTCAACGGACAGCGTGGTCTGCGTTACGTATGCCAGTTTGGCTGGATCCCGAACCTCAACCGTTGCGACATCATCTACAGTTTCGACCAAGAGAACTTCGCCCTCTGGCAATTGTCCCATGGTGCCGATGGTTTCGGGGTGCCCCGCATGGCCAATCATAATCATCTGCAGGCCATCATCGGCGTGGCGGGCAGCTTCAATGTGAACCTTAGACACCAGAGGGCATGTGGCATCGACATAGACCATATTGCGACGTTCGGCGTCGGCGGGCACGGATTTGGGGACACCGTGGGCCGAAAAAATGACGGGTCGATCTGTTGGGCAATCGTCTAGTTCTTCGACAAAGACCGCACCTTGATCGCGCAGGCTGTCGACGACGAATTTATTATGGACAATCTCGTGGCGTACATAGACGGGCGCCCCCCATTTTTCGATCGCCATTTCGACGATCTTAATGGCGCGATCTACACCGGCGCAAAATCCGCGGGGTGCAGCGAGATACAGTGTCAAAGGCGATTTGGTCATGGGCTGAGAGGTAGTCGCACGGTGGGTTCCTGTCCAGCGGCGCCGCAAAGATGAATGGTCAAAAAGAAAGGGCGGGGAAATCCCCGCCCAATTTTATTCAACGTCTGCCGATGCAGGCTGGTCATCGCGCGGTTCACGCGGGGGGCGGCCAATCACGTCTCTCAACTCATCGAGTTCGATGAAGTTATCGGCCTGACGGCGCAGTTCGTCCGAGATCATCGGTGGTTGGCTGCGAATCGTCGATACGACGGAGACGCGTACGCCCTTGCGTTGGATGGCCTCAACCAACGGACGGAAGTCGCCATCGCCCGAGAAGAGGACGATGTGATCGACGTGAGGTGCTAGCTCCATGGCATCGACAGTGAGTTCGATGTCCATGTTCCCTTTAACCTTACGGCGTCCCATGCTGTCGGTGTATTCTTTGGCGGGCTTCGTCACCATGGTGAAGCCATTGTAGTTCAGCCAATCAACCAGCGGGCGGATCGGTGAATACTCGTCGTTCTCAAGCAGGGCAGTGTAGTAAAACGCACGAAGCAGCTTGCCGCGGCGCATGAATTCGCTCCGCAGTAGCTTGTAGTCGATGTCAAACCCGAGCGATTTTGCAGCCGCGTATAGGTTTGATCCATCGATGAAGAGCGCCAATCGCTCGTCACGATAAAACATAATAAATCCTTCCGAATTCGTTCCGTCTAAAGTCCGTGAGTGAAATGTATTGTGACGAAACTTACACAAACGTAGATGTTTGGCTGTCTATCGCAAGTCAGGATACGATCACTTATGCGTCGAAACGTACTCATCGCCCTTGGTTCTAACGTAACGTCACTTTCTTCGTCGCCAGAGCAGCTACTCAGTGAGTCGATGGACGAAATATCCAAAAGTGTCGGCAAAATATACTTTAGAAGTAAAAATTACCGCACGCCATGTTTTCCAGCGGGAGCAGGCCCCGATTTTGCGAATGCGGTGATTCGGGTTGAAACCGAGCTCGATATCCCAGGTATCCTTGAGGCACTTCATCGGATTGAGGCTGACTTTGGCCGTGTGCGGACGGTGCGTTGGGGCCAGCGGACGCTCGACCTCGATCTGCTGGCGGCCGATGACGTGGTGTGCCCTGACGAGGCGACACTGAACCAGTGGATCAATCTATCTCTCGACCGTCAGATGGCTGAAACACCAGATCAGCTATTGCTGCCACATCCACGTCTTCAGGATCGCGCCTTTGTCTTGGTGCCGATGGCCGATGTAGCGCCCGACTGGAAACACCCGATCCTCGCGAAAACCGTCCTTGAAATGCTTGAACAATTGCCTCGGGATGAAATCGATCAAGTTGTCCCGATCTCGTGACTTCATAGGTTTCGGAATCGACTTGTGTTTTGGGGGGCGACCGACTAAACGGAGGGCTTCCTAGGACCACACGATAGAGAGTGGAGTGCGCTTATGGCCCGCGTAACGGTAGAAGATTGCGTTGATAAAGTTCCGAACCGCTTTGAGCTGGTGATGCTTGCTGCACACCGTGCACGTGAAATTGCGGCTGGTTCCCCGATCACTGTTGATCGTGACAACGACAAGAACCCCGTTGTTTCGCTTCGCGAAATCGCTGACGAAACCCAGCTGGCTGACGATCTGCGCGAGCGCATGATCGAATCGCACCAGACCCAGATCGAAGTTGACGAACCTGAAGATGACGCAATGGCGCTTCTCATGGGTGCCGAAGCTGACAAACCGTCTGACGACGACATGTCCGAAGAGAAACTTCTTCGTCAATTGATGGAGGCGCAGGGCCAGCGTTAATCGCGGCTCTAGTCAACCATGGGGCAGGACCAGATTTCGACAGTCGAGGAACTGATCGCGCTGGTCCGCGCTTACAACCCTAGAACTAATGAAAAACTGCTCCGTGATGCATTTGCCTTTGGCGCCGAAATGCACGAGGGGCAGTTTCGTCATTCTGGGGAACCGTATTTCACCCATCCGGTGGCTGTCGCAGGCATCCTCGCCCATCAGCAGATGGACGATGCGACGATTGTTACAGCACTTCTGCACGATACGATCGAAGACACCAAAGCCAGCTTTTCTGAAGTCGAACGCCTTTTTACCCGTGAAATCGCTGAACTCGTCGACGGTGTTACGAAGCTAACCAATATTCAGCTGACATCGACCCAGACGAAGCAAGCTGAAAACTTCCGCAAGCTCTTCATGGCGATGTCGCGCGATATGCGTGTTATCTTGGTCAAACTTGCCGACCGTCTGCACAATATGCGGACGATCAAATCCATGCGTCCGGAAAAGCAGGCCCAAAAGGCCCGCGAGACGATGGAAATTTTCGCACCACTCGCTGGCCGTATGGGTATGCAGTGGATGCGAGAGGAACTCGAAGATTTGGCGTTCAAGGTGTTGAATCCTGATGCGCGCCAGTCGATCCTTCGTCGCTATGTCATGCTGGAAAAAGAGTCCGGCGATGTGATCGCAAAGATCACCACCGACATGCGGATCGAATTGGACAAAGCGGATATTAAGGCCGAGGTTTATGGCCGCGCTAAGCGCCCCTATTCGATCTGGCGGAAAATGCAGGAGAAGGATCAGGGCTTTAGCCGTCTGTCCGACATCTGGGGTTTCCGTATCCTGACCGAACGCGAGTCTGACTGTTACCGTGTCCTTGGCGCAATCCACCAGCGTTGGCGCGCGGTTCCTGGACGGTTTAAGGACTACATCAGCCAACCAAAATCGAACGGCTATCGTTCGATCCACACAACTGTTTCGGGTCGTGATGGTAAGCGGGTTGAGGTTCAAATCCGCACCCGCGAAATGCACGAAGTTGCTGAGACGGGCGTTGCGGCGCATTGGTCCTATAAAAACGGTGAACGTGTCGAAAATCGCTTTGCCGTTGATCCCGTGCGCTGGATTTCCCAGCTGTCCGAACGTCTGGACGATGACACCGATCATGATGAATTCCTCGAAGCTGTGAAGCTCGAGATGTATCAGGATCAAGTGTTCTGTTTCACGCCCAAGGGTGACGTTTACAAACTGCCACGTGGCGGGACGCCCATCGACTTTGCATATGCGATCCACACGCGGATTGGTGCTGCCTGCGTCGGGGCCAAAGTGGACGGTCTGCGCGTGCCGTTGTGGACACGTCTCAAAAACGGTCAGTCGGTCGAGATCATCACTGCCGAGGGTCAAAAGCCTGAAGCAACATGGATCGATATTGCGGTTACGGGCCGCGCGAAGACGGCCATTCGTCGGGCACTCCGCGAAGAAGACCGTGAGCGGTATATCAAACTCGGCCAAGAATTGGCCCGCGTTGCCTTTGAAAATGTTGGCAAAAAAGCGACCGAAAAAGCGCTCCGCACGGCTGCAAAAACACTCGCGCTTGAGAGCGTTGATGAATTGCTGGCCCGCTTGGGCAGTGCGGAAGTTACCTCACGCGAGGTTGTTCGGGCGATTTATCCCGATTTGGCCGAACGCAAGGGTGATGAGATTGAACGCGCTAAAGCGGTCGTCGGTCTAACAGGCGACCAATCCTATACCCGCGCGCAATGCTGCCAGCCCGTTCCGGGTGAACGAATTGTCGGGATCGCTTATCGCGGTCAGGGCGTCGTGATCCATACGATCGACTGTCCGTCGCTTGTTGATTTTGAGGACACGACCGAACGCTGGGTCGATCTGCATTGGCAGGACGGGCGCCATGAGCCGAAGCATACCGTCACTCTTGATCTCACGATTAGCAATGACGCAGGTGTTCTAGGCCGGATTTGCACGATTATTGGCGAACAAGCCGCCAACATTTCGGACCTCAATTTCATTGATCGCAAGCCCGACTTCTACCGTTTGTTCGTTGATGTCGACCTACGCGACATCGAACATTTGCACCGTGTCATGACCGCGCTTGAGGCAGAGAGTAACGTATCTTCGATTGCACGGCTTCGGGATCCGTCCCGAAACCGCAAGCCGTCAGAGGATCGGAAATAGTGTTCAAGCGGCGCGATAGAAAACCACTGTGGCAGTCGCTGTGGCATTTGATTTGGCCGAAAGGTGGCTGGGTCCGCGCGTTTGAGTATGTAAAGCACCGCTTGCGCCGTCTGCCCGACACCCCTGAGAAAATCGCCCGCGGTATCAGCGCAGGCGTATTCACCAGTTTCACGCCATTCTTCGGTATGCACTTCATCATGGCGTGGCTCTTTGCGCGGACGTTGCGTGGCAACGTGCCTGCCGCCCTTCTTGGGACGTTTTTTGGTAACCCTCTGACCTATGTTCCGATTGCTGTTTCGTCGTTGACGATGGGTCATTTCCTGCTTGGAACTCGTCCAGATCGCACGGTTCATGTGTCGCTCATGGGGAAATTTAGCGGAGCGTGGAGCGACCTTTGGCACAACTTTCTGGCGATCTTCACCGACGCTAAAGCCGACTGGCATGCGCTTTCGATCTTTTTTGAGGATGTGTTTCTGCCGTTCGCGGTTGGGTCCATCATTCCTGGCCTCACCGCTGCGGTCGTCATGTATTACGTCACATTGCCGGTCATTAAGGTCTATCAGAACAGCCGTCGTAAGCGTCTGAAATCCCGTCTCAAGCAATTGAACAAAATAAGCTAAAAATCGCACTGACGGCGGTCGGAATTGGCGTTAGGGTTCGGCCAAACGGTTCGAGTCAGGAGATCCCGATGAGCAAAGGTAAACTGCGCCTTGGCGTAAACATCGATCACGTCGCAACAGTGCGAAATGCTCGAGGGAGCGCATATCCTGATCCGGTGCGTGCCGCGCGTTTGGCTGAAGCGGCTGGTGCAGATGGGATCACTGCCCACCTGCGTGAGGATCGGCGTCATATTTCGGATGCTGACATTGAAGGGTTAATGGCTGCGCTGACAAAGCCCCTGAACTTCGAAATGGCCGCCACCGAAGAAATGCAGCGCATCGCCCTGCGTCATAAGCCGCATGCGGTTTGCATCGTCCCTGAGAAACGTGAAGAGCGCACGACCGAAGGTGGTCTTGAAGTGGCGCGCGAGGAAAACCGCCTCGCTCATTTCATTGCGCCGCTGCGCGAGGCGGGATCGCGCGTGTCGATCTTTATCGCGGCAGACAAACGTCAGATTGAGGCGGCCCATCGGATTGGTGCAGAAGTCATTGAGCTGCACACAGGCGCGTATTGTGACTATCACGCCGAGGGTAAATTCGCAGAGCGCGACGACGAACTGAAACGCCTGACGGATATGGCGGAATTTGCCGACGGCCTGGGACTCGAAGTGCACGCTGGCCATGGTTTGACCTATGAAACGGTGCAGCCAGTTGCCGCCCTTTCGCAGATCATGGAACTGAACATTGGTCACTTCCTGATTGGTGAGGCGATTTTTCTTGGGTTGGCAGATGCGATTGGAGAGATGCGCCGCCTAATGGATGAGGCGCGCGCTTGATCCTCGGTATCGGCACTGATCTTGCGAACATAGAGCGTATCGCAAACACCCTTGAACGGTTTGGTGACCGTTTTCGGAACAGAGTTTTTACGCCCGAAGAGCAGGACAAGGCCGAGCGTCGTGCCGACACCGTTGGAACCTATGCGAAACGTTGGGCTGCCAAAGAGGCCTGTTCAAAGGCGCTGGGCACAGGGCTTCGGATGGGGATTTCGTGGCGAGATATGTCCGTGTCGAACCTTGGAACTGGACAACCGATTATGCGTGTGACGGGCTGGGCGGCAGAGCGACTTCAGGCGATGACGCCAGAGGGTCACGAAGCCGTCATTCACGTCACTCTCACTGACGATCATCCTTGGGCACAGGCCTTTGTCGTGATCGAAGCTCGTCCGATCAGCGGGTTGACACCTTCCACGCACGGCAGCATGTAACCTCAACAAACTTGCAGGAGCAGACTATGTCCGAAGAAAGCAGCCTCTGGGCGGGCATCAAAGAAACGGTCAAAACCGTTGTTTATGCCCTTTTGATCGCAGGCGCATTCCGTACCATTCTGTTCCAGCCGTTTTGGATCCCGTCGGGTTCAATGAAAGACACGCTGTTGATTGGTGATTTCTTGTTCGTGAACAAGATGGCCTATGGTTACTCCTACGCGTCATGCCCTGCTGTTAAGGTGCCGAGCCTTGGCATCGACCTCGGCCCTGATGATTTCTGTGGCGCTTTTATGGGGGCGGATAATCGTCTGTTCGGGAGCGAACCTGTACGTGGTGACGTTGTCGTATTCCGTCATCGCGGCAAGGGCGAAGACTACATCAAGCGCCTGATCGGTATGCCCGGAGATCGCATCCAAGTGATCAACGGTCACCTCCAAATCAACGGTGAACCTGTCGGTCTAGAGCCTGCGGGTCAGTTCATCGAAGTCGCGGGTCCGCAGGGGCCGCAGCAGCTTCGCCCGCAGTGTATGGACGTGCAAGGTAACGACTGTATCAAGGATATGTATATCGAGACACTCCCGAACGGCGTTTCGCACCACATCCTGAACGTTCGTGATGGAAACCGTGTTTCGGCGGCCGTCGATACGGACAATACCGAAATCTATGTCGTACCTGAGGATCACTATTTCTTCATGGGTGATAACCGCGACAACTCTATCGACAGCCGCGTTGCATGGGACCCTGTGCGTGGGTCTGGCGTAGGCTTTGTGCGTCGCGAAGATATCGTCGGCCGCGCGGATCGGGTCATCTTCTCGTCTGCTGGGCGGTCGATATTGGCGTTTTGGACATGGCGCAGCGATCGGTTCTTTAAAGCAATCGAATAGGACCGATGCGGCAATCCTATAATCCAGTACGCATTTACCTAGACGGTTATGATTGGACCGGGCGCACTTCGCGCCCGCGTCTGTTTGTAGTCTATGCAGTGTGGGCATTGGTGGCCGCGCCATTGCTATTGCTCGACGTCTTTGGCGCAGGCGCACGCCTCGTCGAAGTGACCACATGGGTCGCCTTGGCGATGCTGGTCGTTCCTGTTCTTGGCCATACGGTCCGACGATTAAACGAAATGCGTTGGCCGTTCTGGGTGATTGTCCTGTTGTTTGTGCCCTATGTGAGCACAGTCGTAATGCTGATTGTTCTTCTGAAAGGGCAAGGGCAGCGTCGCCTCTACGAAATGACACCTTTGCGGATGGCGGCATACGTGCTTGCCTTTGGCCTCGCGGCAGTCGCGTTTTCTCGTATCGCGTGGAGCCCATACACGATCGTCGCGGGATCGATGAAGCCGACGCTCTACGTAGGGGACGTCGTTGCGGTGAACCGCCTGTCGCGTCATCCTGATCGGGGGGATGTGATCGCTTTCCGCCCTGATGGATCAACCGAAATCTACCTCAAACGCGTGATTGGCCTGCCGGGGGATGAGGTGCAGATCGTGGATGGACGGGTTGTGGTGAATGGCATTGCATGGGCGCAATCAGCCACTGACCCGTTCCTAGAGGCTATGGTCCCCCAAGGACCGCTCCGGCTCCTGCCGCGCTGCGCCAATGGCGCGGTCGGGCAAGGTGCAACCTGCCGCAAGGAGCGGTTGATTGAGACAAACTCGGAAGGGCGTTCATACGAGGTACTGGACATTCTGCCCGCTGGCCCCCAAGACGCGACAGAAATTTACCGCGTGCCTGTGGGGCGGTATTTCGTTTTGGGTGACAATCGTGACAACTCTGCTGATAGCCGTATCGCTGTTTTGGCGGGTGGTGTTGGGATGGTGAGCCAAGGCTCTGTTGTTGGGCGCGCTGTTCGGATACTCTACTCCTTCGAGGGGCAGAGCCTCGCCCTGATCTGGAATTGGCGCCTTGGGCGTTTTTTGAAAGCTGTACGATGAAGTTGTCTGGTGAATTGGAGTCCTTCAGCGCTCGACTGGGACACCGGTTTTCGCGTCCTGAACTATTGGTTCGGGCGGTGACGCATCCGTCTATGTCGTCACCCCATCGCGATAACAATCAGCGCTTGGAGTTCCTCGGTGACCGCGTTCTGGGACTCGTCATGTCTGAGGCACTGTTCCTTGCGGACAAGTCCGCGTCCGAAGGCGTTCTCGCTCCTCGGTTTAACGCTCTAGTCCGAAAAGAGACCTGCGCCGACGTTGCACGCGAACTGGATATTGGGGCTGTGCTGAAACTCGGACGCTCTGAACAAAAGTCTGGCGGTCGCCGCAAAGAGGCGCTTTTGGGCGATGCGATGGAAGCCGTGATAGCTGCGGTTTACCTGGATGCTGGTTTCGATGTAGCGCGGGCAACTATCCTGCGGCTTTGGGGTGAACGTATCAACTCCGTTGAAGAAGACGCGCGTGATGCAAAGACTGCATTGCAGGAATGGGCACAAGGACGTGGCCAGACCCCGCCGAAATATGTAGAGGTGGGCCGAGACGGTCCCGATCACCAGCCGATTTTCACTATCGAAGTCCAATTGGAAAGCGGTGAAACAGAGCGATCAACCGCCGGCTCGAAACGACAGGCCGAACAGGCCGCAGCGAAGTCGCTGCTTGCAAAGGTATCATCATGACCGAAACTCAGACCCGCGCAGGTTTTGTCGCGCTTATTGGCGAACCGAACGCTGGAAAATCCACGCTCCTGAACTGGATGGTTGGCGCGAAAGTGTCGATCGTGACGCACAAGGTTCAGACCACCCGCGCCCGCATCCGCGGTGTTGCGATGGAAGGTGACAGCAAACAGATCGTGTTTGTCGACACACCCGGCCTGTTTCGCCCGCGCCGTCGTCTGGACCGTGCGATGGTTGCGGCAGCGTGGGGTGGTGCATCTGACGCCGATGTTGTCGTGCTTTTGATCGAGGCGCATCGCGGACTGACAGACGGTGTTAAAGCGATCCTTGAGGCGCTCGCCGAACGGGTTGGCAAAGCCAAAGTGGCTCTTGCTATCAACAAGATCGACCGCGTCAAAGCCGAAGATCTGTTGGAGCTGTCGCAGAAAATGAACGAGGCATTTCCGTTCGAAGAGACTTTTATGATCTCGGCAGAGCGAGGCCACGGCTGTGCGGCGCTGAAGACATGGTTGTCGGATCAAGTGCCTGCTGGACCGTTGCTGTATCCCGAAGATCAGATCGCGGATTTGCCGCTCCGTATGATTGCGGCAGAGATCACTCGTGAAAAGCTGACACTGCGTTTGCATCAGGAACTGCCGTATCAGTTGACCGTGGAGACTGAGCATTGGCAGGAACGTCCTGACGGCACAGCGCGTATCGATCAGGTGGTCTATGTGTCACGCGATGGTCACAAGGGCATCATTCTGGGCAAAGGCGGCGAGACTGCTAAGGCCGTGTCCAAAGCGTCTCGCGAAGAGCTGCAAGAGTTCTTGGGTCGTAAGGTTCACCTGTTCCTGCAGGTAAAGGTGCGTCCGAACTGGCTCGAAGAAAAAGACCGTTATACCGAGATGGGTCTCGACTTTAAGGACGGCAACGCGTGAGACTGGCCAGCGGCGTTTGGGTTTCGGCCTATTTAACGCGGCTCAGGCTGGCTGATATTCCTGCATTCGTGGTGGCCCGTGGTGATGAAACTGCGGGCGCAGTCCTGATTAAGCTTAATACGCTGGATGGTAATGCCAAAGCGTTTCAACGATCGTTCGATATGATGACCGGTGAGCGCACATGGATGGTGCTGGCGGACGGTATTGAGCAAGACGTGGATATGTCTATCGCGAAACAGCGGAGTTTCGACAGCGATCTTTGGGTCATCGAGGTAGAGGACCGTCAGGGCCGAACGTTATTGGACGAGGACGGTCTGAGTTAGTCTCATTACTTTAGAGACAGCGTCCGTTCACGCAGCCACGCCATAAATGCACGGGGGTCTTTGCTGCGCTCAGCAGCTTCCGCGGCAGAGACGGGCTCTCCTATGATTGGTTTTTGTGGTTTGTCGAACGCATGTGCCACTTCGTGCAAGAGCAAGCTCTGACGAAGCGTGGGCGATATACAGTTCGCGATCTGGTAAGCTCGAGAGTTTGATCCTGGGAAGTAGCAGGGCACGACCGTAGCGCCCGATGTGCGGATCATCTTTGCGGTAAAGACGTTCCATTCCGCCTCAATTGCGGGACCAAACGGTTTGTTTGCTGCAGCGACGACACCAGATGGGAAAAGCGCGATTAGCCCGCCTTTCGCTAGATGTCCCATCGCGATTTTGCGCATCTCGATCATTTTGCGCTGCGCGTCTTCTTCATGCGGGAAGGGCACAGGGATCATGTAGCTTGCTGCGCTCTCGTCGATGCCTGTCAGAAGAGAGCGCGTCAAAATACGATAGTCATCGCGGCGACGACCGATCAGATCAGCAAGGATCATCCCGTCGACTAAACCATGCGGGTGGTTCGCGACAAATACAACGGGACCCTCAGCGGGAATGCGGTCGATCTGTTCCTGTGGCGTTTGCAGTTCGATCCCCATGGCTTGCATGGTTGCAGGCCAGAACGCTTGACCCGTTGGAGCGCCAAGACGTTCGAACTTCTTCACACGCTGGATGATCTTGATTTTACCCGTCAGCCATTCGACTGCGCGGATGAAGTTACGCTTAAGGCCGCTGTCGAATGTGTTGGAATAGGTTAGACTGCGGCGGTCATAGAACTTTTGCCCATCCTGCACGTTGGATTCATCCGCTGTTTGGTTCGGCGTTGCGTCTGACAAAGTTTGCGTCCTTGAATTGATGGGCTGACTTAGGTCAGTTGCCTTCGCCGAACATGTCAGCCACCAGCGCCTCAATCGCATCGGCAAGTTCAAGTTCTGCCGGCCCATCTGTTTGGACCTCAATAAAACTTCCCTTGGAAGCTGCCAACATCAAAAGACCCATGATGCTATCGCCTGATGCGCTCATGCCATCCTTGGAGACGGTGGCAGTGGCATCAAAATCCTCGACCACTTCGGCCAACTTCGCGGACGCGCGGGCATGAAGCCCTTTGATGTTCACAATCTGGAGCCGGCGGGAAACAGTCATAGAAGTCAGTCACTCTGTACTTGATGGCAATCAATGTATTTACGTCCGGCGGTCAAAGCGGCCTCGACGGCGTCTGGCACGTCACGTTGACGGCTTTTCGCGAGCTTGATCAGCATGGGAAGGTTCATGCCGTAGAGAATACGGCGGTTGCTTGGCCCGCAGGCCATCAGCGAAAGGTTTGAGGGCGATCCGCCAAAGATATCGGTGACGATGACAACGCCTGCGCCGGTATCAACGGAATCGGCGGCGTCGCAGATTTCGGCTTGTTTGGCGCTACGGTCGTCTTCGGGGCGGGTTGCGATCGCAACGACACCTGCTTGATGGCCCACAACGTGTTCCATCGCCGCGAGGTATTCACCTGCTAGGCCACCATGAGCAACGATCACGATTCCGATCACGCGTTTTAACCCCGATCTGCCGCCCCAACGTCCGTGTGGCGTTCCATTTCTCGGTGGCGTTTTGACACCTGCCATCCGTCTTCTGCAAGGGCTTTCGCAAGGAGTTCTGTCATTGCGACCGAACGGTGTTGCCCTCCGGTGCATCCAAAGCCAACAGAGAGGTGCGTTTTCCCTTCTTCCTCAAAGGCAGGCAACAAAAGTGCAGCCATGGCTTTGACGCTCGTAAAGAATGCGTCGAAACGTTCATCTTTTGCAATATATTCCACGACGGCAGCATCTTGGCCGTTTAGCGCGCGCAGCTCTGGTTCCCAGTGTGGGTTACGCAAGAACCGACAATCGAGCACGATATCGAGCCCGCGAGGCAGGCCGCGCTTGTACGAAAAGCTCTGCACCGTAATGGCAAGGGGATGGCCGTCAGGTTTCTGGAACCAGTTTTGCACCTCCGCCCGAGAATCATGCGGGGTCATTGTCGTCGTGTCGATCAGAATGTCCGCGCGGCTTCGGATCGGAATCAGAAGTTCCTTTTCTTTGATAATACCTTCTGTCGGCGCGGTCTCGACGGAGAGCGGGTGGCGCCGACGGGTTTCGGAAAAGCGGCGGATCAGCACGTCGTCCGAGCAATCCATATAGACCACCTGAAGGTCGAACCGTTCATCATGACCCAGACGGTCAATTACCCCAATGACCGCATTTACGGTGAAATCGCGGTTCCGTACGTCAAGGCCAAGAACCAGTGGGCGATCAAGCGGCTGTCCTTCGATCACGCGATCGATGAGCGAAAGGGGCATGTTGTCGATGACTTCAAAGCCGATATCCTCGAGTGCGCGAACAGCTGTCGTGCGACCCGCGCCAGATGGGCCAGTGACAAGGATAATGCTCTGCTTTGATGTCATTCTATCCCCCGCTTAGTCGGTCCGCCCGTGCTTGAGATACTGCAGGATCGCAAAAGGGAAGTGAATGGCGTTCGACTTGCGCAAAAGTGGTAAGTTGCTGTCGTGAAGGTGTAGGTTGTGCCATGCGGGCAGGCGCTCTGTCTCTTCCGTATCCAAATCCACGACGAGCGCGATGGTGGCTGTGACATGGGGTGCAGCTAAAATTCCGACACCTCTGGCCTCGATTTTTCCGGCGATTGCCTCGGGGCACCGTGCCGTGAGGTCTGGATCAATCAGGGTCTGATCATCAGCTACCAAATCACAGCCAAGGCCGAGGAGTTGGAGGGCTAGGCTAGATTTTCCCGCGCCAGATTTCCCGAGGATGAGAACCGCGCGGCCGTCATAAGCGACGCAAGACGCGTGGAGGCAAAGCGGGTCAGACACTCCTTAAACCGGAAGACCAACGACGAACCGCGCACCGAGCGGGTCAGAGGTGATATCTGCATCGGTTGGGCGGATGTTTTCGGCCCAGATCACGCCGCCATGTGCTTCGACGATCTGTTTCGAAATCGCGAGGCCAAGACCAGAGTTGTTGCCGAACTGGCCTTCGGGGCGTTCGGAATAAAACCGTTTAAAGATCTTTGTCAGCGCGCCGTCAGGGATGCCGGGACCAGTGTCTTCAACCACCACCAGAACGCGGTTTTCGCGTTTGCGGGCCCATACGCGGATCGCATCACCATCTTCACAGAACGAAATAGCATTGGTGATGAGGTTCACAAACACCTGCGCCAAACGGCCTTCTAGGCCTGTAATATTGATCGATTCTTTGGGGAGGTCGGTGAGGTATTCGATCCCTTTGTCACGCGCCTGTTCACCCAAGAATTCATTGAGGTTGCCAAGCATTTTGAGAAGATCAAAGTCCTCTTCGTCTTCTTTGACGAGTTCGGAATCCAGACGCGATGCGTTCGAAATATCGCTGACGAGACGATCAAGGCGGATCACGTCGTGTTCGATCACTTCGAGCAGTTTTTCCCGCTGATCGTCACGTTTCGCAACGCGCATCGTGCCCACGGCCGAACGAAGCGAGGCGAGCGGGTTCTTGATTTCATGCGCAACGTCGGCGGCAAACTGTTCGTTGGCCTCAATCCGATCGTAGAGGGTCGCGACCATGCCGCGCAGAGCACCTGATAGACGACCAATTTCATCAGGGCGGGCGGTCAGGTCAGGAATGCGAACCCTGCCGGGGGACATTTTGCGTGCGTTGCGATCACGCCCTGCCTCTGCCGCCGCTGCAAGGTCTGACAGAGGATTTGCGATTGTGGATGCAAGGATGAGCGACAGGCCGATGGACACCAAGATGCCAATCACAAACATCTGCAGAACTTGTTCACGTTCGCGGCGGACCAATATGTCGAGTTCGCCAGCGGCACCTTGCAGAACGACGACACCGACAGGCGTTTCGCCCTGAAGGATTGGCGTGCTCACGCGGAACACCGTGCGGCCCGCGCTATCGTATTCGGAGTGCACACGTGTGCCATTGGCAAGCGCATCCGCGACCGAAGTTTTCGCCGCGACTTCGGGATCGACGACCGTTTGTTCAGCGGAGCGGGGTGAAATGAGGCTCGCGAGCCCCTCCCACGCGCCGTTGAGGAAGTCGGTGATAATGGTGCCGCCGCTTTGAGTGTTGAGACCCGTCACGTCGGGGCCCATCGGAGCGGTCGCCGTCACAATCAAGGTTTCAGATGGATCAAAAATATAGACCTTAACACCGCCGCGCAGGTCCAAGCCCTGCAAGGTCGCGGTTGCGTCGATACCGTCACCTGTCAGTAGATTAACGGGTGCCGCATCGGGGAGCTGTGCTTCGAACACATCAGCGATGAGTTCGGCCTCGTTGACCAACCCGTTTGCCCTCTGGAACGCGAGGTTGTCGCGGGACGGGTTCATCCAAAGCACGCCGCTGACCAGCACCATGATGGCCAACAGGTTAAACGTGATGATCTTTCGCGCGAGCGGTGATCGGTTCAGGGTAATCACGCCCCGACGGCGGCGCCTGTCTACAATCTCTCGGTCGAGTGTTGTTTCGGGCGAAACATATTCATCCCCCAAATATACGTCCGTGTCCGCTGCGGCCTTTCGAACCGAGCGGAGATCACGAACGTCAATTTTGGGAGACGAATTCATGCCTTATTCTTCGTTGTAACGGTAGCCGATGCCGTAGAGGGTCTCGATTGCACCGAATTCATCGTCTACCTGACGCATCTTCTTGCGGAGACGTTTGATGTGGCTGTCGATGGTGCGGTCGTCGACGTAGACTTGATCGTCGTAAGCTACGTCCATCAGCTGGTCGCGCGACTTAACAAAGCCGGGGCGTTGGGCCAGTGCTTGCAACAGCAGAAATTCGGTAACGGTCAGCGATACATCGCGACCCTTCCATTTTACGGCGTGCCGCAGGGGGTCCATGGTCAGCGGGCCACGTTCCATCACCTTGTTGCTTTCGTCGACTTCTTCGGGCGTGATGCCGTTCATTGCATCCTGACGGCGCAGAAGGGTGCGGATGCGTTCGACCAAAAGACGTTGGCTAAAGGGCTTTTTGACGTAGTCGTCCGCGCCCATGCGAAGCCCTAATACCTCGTCGATTTCGTCATCTTTAGAGGTGAGGAAAATCACTGGCATCGTGGTTTTCTGGCGGAGACGCTGCAGAAGGTCCATGCCGTCCATGCGGGGCATTTTGATGTCCAGCACTGCCATGTCGGGCATTTTTTTGTTGAAAGCGTCCAGCGCTTGCTGGCCGTCATTATATGTCTCGACCTCAAAGCCTTCGGCTTCGAGAGTCATTGCTACAGAAGTTAGAATATTCCGGTCGTCATCGACCAACGCAATACGATGCATGGGGTGTCGCCTCTTCAGCCTGATTTTTTATAATGCTCTTTTTTCCGACTGTTGTCTCTTTTTTGACTTAGCGAATCAATCAGAAACTGAATTTGGCTATGTTTGCGGCAACATGATTGTGCCAAAAAAACCCGTTCGAGGACTTTCGGGTCACACTCGACTATGGTCGCGCTAAATGATTGCGCTAACACGAAAATGATTGCGCTAACTGCGACAAAGCCGCCTTTTCTGATGAAAAATCATAGTGCTATGTGGACCTCTATCTAGGGCGCATCGCCCGCAATCAGGAGAGAGAGACAATGGACCACGGACGGGTCAACCCAACCATGAAGCTTGAACATCAGGGCATCACTGGACTGGGCTATGTCTATTATAACCTGATGGAGCCGGCGCTGATTGAGCAGTCGTTGAAGGCAGGTGAAAGCACACTTGGCAACGGCGGCGCGCTTCTCGTGTCGACTGGTAAACACACCGGCCGCTCGCCCAAAGACAAATTCGTTGTTCGCACCGCGTCTGTGGAAGACACCATTTGGTGGGAAAACAACGCTCCGATGGAAGCTGACAAATTCGACGTTCTCTATGCCGATATGCTGGAGCACATGAAGGGCAAGAACTACTTTGTTCAGGACCTTTTCGGTGGTGCCGATCCTGCGCATCGTCTGGACGTTCGTATGGTGACCGAGCTTGCATGGCATTCACTGTTCATCCGCACCATGCTGCGCCGTCCAGAGCGTGAAGAGCTTGATAATTTCACCCCTGAATGGACCATCATCAACTGCCCGACCTTCAAAGCGAACCCTGAGAAGCACGGCTGCCGCACCGAGACTGTCATTTCGTTGAACTTCGATAAGAAGATCATCTTGATCGGCGGAACCGAATACGCAGGTGAGAACAAGAAGTCGGTCTTTACCCTTCTGAACTACCTGCTGCCTGAAAAAGGCATCATGCCGATGCACTGCTCTGCCAACCACGCGATTGGCAACCCAGTGGATACTGCGATCTTCTTTGGTCTGTCGGGCACTGGGAAAACCACCCTGTCCGCTGACCCTGATCGTGTTCTGATCGGCGACGATGAGCATGGCTGGTCGGATCGTGGCACCTTCAACTTCGAAGGTGGTTGCTACGCAAAAACGATCAACCTGTCGGCAGAAGCTGAGCCTGAAATCTACGCGACATGTTCGATGTTCGGCACTGTCATCGAAAATATGGTCTACGACGACGAGACCAAGGTTCTCGACTTCCAAGACAATTCGATCACCGACAACATGCGCTGCGCTTACCCGCTGCACTACATTTCCAACGCATCTGACACTGCGCTGGGCGGTCACCCGAAAAACATCATCATGCTGACCTGTGACGCCTACGGTGTTCTTCCTCCGATCGCGCGTCTGACACCTGCGCAGGCGATGTATCACTTCCTGTCGGGCTTCACTTCGAAAACCCCAGGGACCGAGATTGGCGTGACCGAACCGATCCCGACCTTCTCGACCTGCTTCGGTGCTCCGTTCATGCCGCGCCGTCCAGAAGTCTATGGTAAACTTTTGCAGGAAAAAATCGCATCCCATGGCGCGACCTGCTGGTTGGTGAACACTGGTTGGACTGGCGGTGCATTCGGTACAGGCAGCCGTATGCCGATCAAAGCAACCCGTGCTCTGCTCACCGCTGCACTGGACGGTTCCCTGAATGAAGCAACCTTCCGGAAAGATCCGAACTTTGGGTTTGACGTTCCTGTCACCGTTGAGGGAGTCGATGCGAAGCTTCTCGATCCGCGCGCGACTTGGGGCGACAAGGCTGCGTTTGATGCGCAAGCTCACAAACTGGTCGAAATGTTCGCTGAGAACTTTGCACAGTATGTTCCTTACATCGATGAGGACGTTAAAGCTGCTGCAATCGGCTAATGTCACGTCGCAGAGAATTGAGGGGCCGGACGGGAAACTGTCCGGCCCTTTTTATTGACTTCGCCCGACGAAAGGGCACCATGCAGCAATGATGAAATATGTTCCCCTTGTTGCTTTGTTCTGTCTGCCTGCCGTTGCTTTTGCCGAAGGGTATCGGTCAAAGCCTACCATCGTTGTCGGGGACATTGGCTTACATTGCCCGTACGAGATTACGGGCAGCGAACCCGCGCCGAATACCGAAAATGGTGTAATTGATACCATCAGCGGCGAACCGCAGGTGATCGCCCATACAACGACTGTTCCAGCTATTCCTGACCTCGGGTTTGGCGTCCAGCTTCGTCTGGCCGAAGGGGTCACGCTCCCAGGTGCTGAGATTGTCGTGCGTCACCCGCCGATGGGGGCTGAGGGCGTGACCGAACAGCGGTGGTATCCGAACTTTAACGACCAGACCTATTCGCTGAGTATGTACCGCTTTGATTTTCCGTATGAGTTGTTAGTCGGGGCATGGACGTTTTCTGTCGAGCAGGGCGGCCAGACGCATTTCATCGTTGAATTCGATGTCGTGCCGCCGCCTGCAGGGCTAACGATTGACGCGCTCTGTTCTGGTGAGGGGCTTCTGTCCTGATCACCCCATCCAGCCGCGACGGATCAGGTTTACACCTGCGATAAGAAGCACCCAAAGGGTCGCTTTGCGGAATAGGGCCTGATCAATACGATCATGGATACGGAACCCGATCCACATACCTGCGAACGCGGGCAAGAGCAGGATCGCGGAAAATGGAACAGTGTTGATGTTGAGAATACCAGACTTGATGTGCCCAGCTAGAAGCATGAACGCGCCTGACCCGTAAACAACGCCTTGAACCACGAATTGACGCGCTTTGGGCGTGTTGACGGCAACCAAATAAAGAACTGTCGTTGGGCCCCACGTACCCGCAAAACCACCAAGCGCACCTGATAAGAACCCAGCGACGATAGAGGCGCTCCGGCGATGTTCGGGCTTGATATGCAGCTTAACGCCAGAAATTTGAATGATGCAGAGTACGGTCACAACAATACCAAGGCCCAACAGCATCGCATCGGGCGAAACATAGGCCACGAATTGCGAGGTGATCAGGATCATCACGCAGACGATCAGAACGTATAGCCCATATTCGCGCAGCGCGTCTCTTGCCTCTGCCCAACCCGCTTTTGCGATCTGCAAAATATTTGACATCACGATTGGCAGAATGATCCCTGCGACCACGATTTTCGGGTCAATGAGAATGCCCATTCCCGAGATCATAATGAGAGGCATTGCGAATCCGATAGCCCCCTTAACGATGCCCGCCACGAGCGTCACGATAAAGGCAAAGACCAGAAGTTCGGGCGAAATCAGAGAAAAAATGCTATCCATAGTCTTGGTGCATATCGCTAAGTTGTTTGCTACGCACGAAAAATCCCTCGCGACATTTATGTTCTTTGACTTTTGTCTAAACGAAATTAAGTTGCGCTGCAGTTGCGAAGGGTTTATCTCTGCACTAGCACAATAAGGAGCACGACATGCCCCACGACGGACAGGATATCGCTATGACAACCTCGCCCATTCTTGAGAACCTTTTGGGTCTGACAGGTGCGACCCTCGCACCCCTCGAAGAACTGCTTTCGACGGCCAAAGACACAGTGCGATCCAAGGTGAGCGTCGACGGTCGCGTGTCGGGCGGTTTGGTTGAGGAACACCAGTCGGTTGCGCATGGCCTCGCGTGGTTGGCGACATATGTCGAAGCGTTGAAAGAAATGCACGGTTGGGCAGATCGTTTGAATGCCGAGAGTAAATTCGGTGAAGTCGAACAGATCATCCTGCAGATCGCATTTGGCGAATACCTCGCTCAGATCAAAGGCGGCATTCCCATGTCGCAGGGCGAAATTCTGCGTCTCTCCGACCTTGGTGTTGCGGATACGCTGGCCCAGCCAGAAGTCGTTACGCTGGTCTGCGCAGGGAACTCTCAAGCCGCTCGTTCACGCCTAGTCGAGATCATGCAAGATCAAGCGGGTTCGACTATGTTCGGCGCGTCTGGTCTGGACGAAGAGCTAGAGATGATCCGCGACCAGTTCCGTCGTTACGCGGTGGAAAAAGTTGAGCCGTTTGCGCATGAATGGCACCTCAAGGACGAATTGATCCCGATGGAGATCATCGAAGAACTCGCAGAAATGGGTGTCTTTGGTCTGACGATCCCTGAAGAGTTCGGTGGTTTTGGCCTGTCCAAAGCGTCCATGTGCGTCGTGTCCGAAGAACTGTCTCGTGGTTACATTGGCGTCGGTTCGCTCGGCACTCGTTCCGAGATTGCGGCAGAGCTGATCCTCGCGGGCGGCACTCAGGAGCAGAAAGAGAACTGGCTGCCGAAACTTGCCTCTGCTGAGATTCTTCCGACTGCGGTATTCACAGAACCAAACACTGGTTCCGACCTTGGTTCACTTCGCACTCGCGCTGTGAAGGACGACAACGGCGATTATCGTATCACTGGCAACAAAACATGGATTACCCACGCGGCACGTACGCATGTGATGACCCTTTTGGCTCGCACCGATCCGAACACGACGGACTACAAAGGCCTTTCTATGTTCCTCGCCGAAAAGACACCCGGAACTGACGAACATCCGTTCCCGACCGAAGGCATGACAGGCGGTGAGATCGAAGTTCTTGGCTATCGCGGGATGAAGGAATACGAGCTTGGCTTTGATAACTTCAAAGTTAAGGGTGAAAACCTTCTAGGTGGCGAAGAGGGCAACGGTTTCAAACAACTGATGCAGACGTTTGAATCGGCGCGTATTCAAACTGCAGCGCGTGCGATCGGTGTTGCACAGTCCGCACTTGATGTGGCGATGCAGTATGCGATTGACCGTAAACAGTTCGGCAAATCGCTGATTAACTTCCCGCGCGTGTCTGGCAAGCTGGCTATGATGGCCGTTGAAATCATGATCGCGCGTCAGCTGACATACTTCTCGGCTCGCGAGAAAGATGCTGATCGTCGCTGTGACCTCGAAGCGGGTATGGCAAAGTTGCTCGGTGCGCGGATTGCATGGGCATGTGCGGATAACGGTCTGCAGATCCATGGCGGCAACGGCTTTGCTCTGGAATATAAGATCAGCCGTATCCTCTGTGATGCTCGTATCCTGAACATCTTTGAAGGTGCTGCCGAAATTCAGGCGCAGGTTATCGCACGCCGTATCCTGGGCTAATCAAGACGCGCTATGGCGTCGATTAATCTCTGACGAGCTGCGGGAACTTCGCGGCTCGTTTGCGTTCCGAACAATCGACTTTCGATGAAGTAGCCGGTTGTTCCGAGGGCGCGTGCAATCTCGCTTCCTGTGGCTTCGCCTTCACCCTTCATCACGGGCACCAAGGGCAACAAACGGTTCGCCCATTCCCCTGCGCCCTCTTTACTTACCGCTCGGCCAGATTTTGGTGAAATATAGGAAAGGTCTTCGTTCACGCCTCTCACAGCGCAGGCGGAAAGGTCTAATCCATAGCCAAGTTCATCGAGGAGCGACATTTCCCAATGCAAGTAAGCGAGAGGCCAAACGTCGTTCTGACCGAGTAGATCAAGAAGTTGGACAGTCCGCTCATAGAGCGCTTCATGTTTCTCACGCTCTGGTAAGGATTGACATAGCAAAGCGCAAACTGCCCCAAGTCCACTGAGGGCGAGCCTGTCTGACATTACTTGCGCTGACCGACTACGCAGTGGTTCAATCGTAAAACTACCGAGGTGATCGTCGAGGCGGGCTTTCCATGTCACTGAAACCTGCGAGCCAGGCTGAAGCGTTGCCGCCATTCTGCGGCTTGCACCTCCACGCACTACGCCTGCATGACGCCCTCTGGACGGCGTAAAAACCTCGATAATCATTGAGGTCTCGCCATGCACGCGCGAAGCAAGGAGAGCGCCTTCATCCTGCCATTCGATCATAGCGGGATCGAACGCATGTGGTTAACGGGTCGGAACGGGCTTATCGCCGCGATAGTCGTAGAAACCACGTTTGGTTTTGCGACCCAGCCAACCTGCCTCAACGTATTTCGTCAGCAACGGGCAGGGGCGGTATTTCGTATCCGCGAGGCCTTCATGCAGAACGTTCATAATGGCCAGACAGGTGTCGAGCCCGATGAAGTCCGCGAGTTCCAGCGGGCCCATCGGGTGGTTGGCACCCAGTTTCATTGATGTGTCGATGGAGGACACATTTCCCACGCCTTCGTAAAGGGCATAGACGGCTTCGTTGATCATCGGCATCAGGATGCGGTTCACGATGAAAGCAGGGAAATCCTCGGACGTTGCGGAGGTTTTGCCCAGCTTCTCAACGACTTCCTGACACTGCTGGTAGGTCTCGTCATCGGTCGCGATGCCACGGATCAATTCGACCAACTGCATCACGGGCACTGGGTTCATAAAGTGGAAGCCGATGAACTTTTCAGGGCGATCGGTCCGGCTCGCGAGGCGCGTAATCGAAATGGACGACGTGTTTGATGCGAGGATCGTTGTCGGCGTGATGTGCGGCAGCAGTTCGTCGAAAATCGCTTGCTTGACCGTTTCACGTTCAGTCGCGGCTTCGATGATCAGATCGCAAGGTCCAAGATCAGTGAGCGTTTGAGTCGTCGATATACGAGCCATCGCTGCGGCTTTGTCTTCCTCGCTGACGACACCTTTGGACACTTGGCGTGTGATGTTCTTGTCGATCAATGCGACGGCGGCTGCCAAGGCGTCCGCGCTGATGTCAGTCATCATCACATCGTATCCGGCCAACGCAAACACGTGAGCAATGCCGTTGCCCATCTGTCCTGCGCCGACAACGCCTACTTTGTTAATCGCCATGGCTCTGCCCCCTGATCTGTTCTGGGGAACCATATGTCCGCAATGGGCAAACGTTCAAGGCGGCAGTTTCCTTAAACATTGTTCTAATTCCCAAGTTTATCCATTTGGCAAGGTTTGGGACCGACTCTCAGCAGTGGTGAGTGAAAACCGGTGGGAGCCATGAGACATGAAAAACTGGAGGCAGCGGGCCTCGATTATGCTGTGTGTAGGTATGGTGGGTCGCGATTGCTGTTTCGTGGGCCAAAACGACCGACGGATAAGCCATATATCACTTTTGTGGGCGGCACGGATGTCTACGGGAAATATGTCGAGAGGCCGCTTCCAGCTTTGGTCGAACGCGAAACACAGCGCAGTTGCGTAAATTTGGGGGTGCCGAATGGATCGGTGGACGTTCAGTTGAACGACCCGACGATGATGGAACTATGCCGTCGAGCAGAGCTGTCCGTGATCCAAATCACAGGTGCGCAAAATCTAACTAACAGATTTTATCGGGTTCACCCTCGCAGGAATGATCGCCTCATTGAGGCGTCGACCGTATTGCGCGCGCTTTATCCTGATATCGATTTCACAGAGTATAGTTTTACGCGGCATATGCTGTCTGCACTTTTCCTAAAATCACCCAAGCGGTTTGCAACGATCCAAGCAGAGCTCGAATTGGCGTGGTTGTCACGGATGCGGACAATGTTGACGACGGTTGGGCGGCGTGTGGTGCTTCTTTGGTGGTCGGATCGGTCGCTTACGAATGCCCCTTGGTATCAACGATCAGATCCGTTTCGCGGCGACCCGATGTTTATCACACGATCAATGGTTCATGTGTTGAGGCCGCTGGTGAAAGGGATTGTTGAGGTTGAACCTATGGTTTCTGACGGGTGCACTGGGCTGATTGTGCCAGAGGGCGAGATGCCCGCCGCTGCTGAACGTCTTCCTGTCAGGGCCCATGCGATTGCGGCTCAGAAGATTGTTCCGTTGATCAATCGGCCATGAAAAAACCCGCGCTAAAAGCGCGGGTTCCGTTCTTACGTCATTCGTCCCGAAGGATCAGACCTTGCCAGTCAGTTCCGGCACTGCGTCGAAGAGGTCGGCGACGAGGCCGAAGTCTGCGACTTGGAAGATCGGGGCTTCTTCGTCTTTGTTGATCGCGACGATGATCTTCGAGTCCTTCATACCAGCAAGGTGCTGGATCGCGCCCGAGATACCGCAAGCGATGTAGACTTCCGGCGCAACGACCTTGCCAGTTTGACCAACTTGCCAGTCGTTCGGTGCAAAGCCGGAGTCGACCGCTGCGCGCGATGCGCCGACAGCTGCGCCCAGTTTGTCTGCGAGAGCTTCGATGATTTTGAAGTCCTCTTCGGAGCCAACGCCACGGCCGCCCGATACGACGATCTTGGCCGAGGTGAGTTCTGGACGGTCGCTTGCTGCAACTTTGTCCTCAACCCATTCCGACAGACCAGTGGAGGCGGCGGTGCCCAGTGCTTCAACAGGTGCGGAGTTGCCGTCAGCCGCTGCCTCGAACGAGGTGGTGCGGATGGTCATCACCTTCACGCTGTCAGCCGATTTGACGGTCTGGATCGCGTTGCCTGCGTAGATCGGACGCTCGAAGGTGTCGCCGTCGACAACAGCGGTCACGTCCGACAGGATCATCACGTCGAGCAGAGCTGCAACGCGCGGCAGGATGTTTTTCGCATCCGACGCCGAAGGTGCTGCGATGTGGCTATATGCGCCAGCCATCGACACGATCAGGTCAGCTGTCGGTTCGGCCAGCAGGTGGCAGAAGCCGTGGTCGCCAGCAAAGATAACCTTTGCAACGCCAGCGATGGTCGCAGCCTCGGCAGCAGCAGCGTCACCGCCTTCGCCAGCAACGAGAACATGCACATCACCCAGTGCCGCAACCGCGGAAACGGTCTTGGATACTGCGTCTTTGGCCAGTTGGCCGTTCGCAACGTCTGCGAGAAGAAGAACAGCCATTAGAGTGCCCCCGCTTCTTTGAGTTTCGATACCAGTTCGTCGACCGAACCAACCTTGATGCCAGCCTGACGAACCGGCGGCTCGGAGGTTTTGACGACGGTCAGGCGCGGAGACACGTCAACGCCGTAGTCTGCTGCGGTTTTCTCATCGAGAGGCTTTTTCTTCGCCTTCATGATGTTCGGCAGCGAGGCGTAACGCGGTTCGTTCAGACGAAGGTCAGCGGTGATAACGGCAGGCATTTTAACCTTTACGGTCTGCAGGCCGCCGTCAACTTCGCGGGTGACCGTTGCGGTGTCGCCATCAACGGCAACTTCAGACGCAAAGGTCGCCTGCGACCAGCCCAAGAGCGCTGCCAGCATCTGGCCCGTTGCGTTCATGTCGTTGTCGATCGCTTGTTTGCCTGCGATGATGAGGCCCGGATTTTCCTCTTTCGCGACAGCGGCGAGGATTTTCGCAACAGCGAGAGGTTCGATGTCCGTGTGAACGTCGTCCGCAGCGGTCACGAGGATCGCGCGGTCAGCACCCATCGCCAGAGCAGTCCGCAGAGTTTCCTGCGCTTGCTTTACGCCGATCGAAACAACGACGATCTCGTCAGCTTTGCCTGCTTCTTTCAGGCGGATCGCTTCTTCAACAGCGATCTCGTCGAAAGGGTTCATCGACATTTTTACGTTCGCAAGATCAACTCCCGTGCCGTCCGCTTTCACGCGAACTTTCACGTTATAGTCAATCACGCGCTTAACAGGCACGAGGACCTTCATCGGCGGTAATCTCCCTTTTAAATGTGCCACTCAAGGGACACTCTCGGTAGGTTGTTAGCAAGCGCAGAACATGGAAAACAGTGCAAAATCGACGCGGCAAGACGCTAAGACGCCACGTTTTGCATCGGTTCAATGCGTATAGCTCATGATAATAGGACTGTTAGCGACGCAACTATGTTGCGTCGCGGCATAAGCAATTGGTCGTAGAGTTTGGCTGGGCGACTGATTCTGTTGGAATCAGGCAATCAGCGGTTCGCGCCAGGCACCCACAGAACGTCGGATTTGCCCGCGTCATTTGCCATACGGGCAGCGACAAAGAACCAGTCAGAGAGACGGTTCAAGTATTTTACGCCGATATCATTGACGGATTCCATGCTTGCCAATTCGACCGAAAGACGTTCGGCGCGGCGGGCAACGGTGCGGCACAGGTGCAAATGAGCCGACAGGGCTGATCCCCCAGGCAGAATAAAACTGCGGAGCGGTTCGAGTTGGGCGTTCATGGCGTCAATCTCGGTCTCTAGGCGATCTACTTGGCTCTCGACCATGCGCAACACGGGGTAGGGCGCGTCCGCGTCTTTTTCCATGTCAGGGCGGCAAAGGTCTGCGCCAAGATCAAACAGGTCATTCTGGATCGCTGAAAGCTGCGCCGCGATTTCGGCGGTCGCATGCAGGCGGGCCATGCCCACTGTCGCATTCAGTTCATCCACAGTTCCGTAGGCCGTAACGCGGGCAGAATGTTTGGCCACGCGGCTACCGTTCCCGAGGGCGGTTTCACCCGCATCGCCAGTTTTGGTGTAGATTTTATTGAGAACGACCATTCTGAACCCCTGTTATTTGCGCAGGTAGAAAATTGCAGCGATCAATGCGACGGCAACGGCCTGCGCGTAGATGCGATACCGCATGATCTTGTTGGATTGCTTTCCAGAGTCCGCTTTGCCAACGCCAAAAGTCCCGAGGCCCCACATCAAAATGAGGGCGACGGCCACGACCGCAATCAGGACGATGAATTTAAATGGCTCGTTGAACATAACGGGCTCCCTCTGTGATTTGACACCGATGTATCACGCAAGGTTGGAAAGAAAAGGGTTTCACCCCTTTGCGATCACCCAATCCAGAAGGCGTGTGGGCAGTAACCGTCTGAGGTTGCCCATAAGATAGGTCGGTGTTGTGACGTAATAGCGCGGCTTTGGATTGGCCGACGTCAAAGCGTGTAGGATCTTTTTCGTCACGGCCGATGCGGGCAATTCGAAGTTGTCGGGGCCAGTGTCCTCGTAAAGGCGTGATTTGAGTGTTTCGTATTGGGCAGCGCGTGGAGAGTTCGCTGTATCAATCCATTTTTCGAAATGCGGGATGGCATTTGCCCTGATTTTGGACGTGATCGGCCCGGGTTCGATAAGTATGACCTTGATCGGCGTGTCGCGCATTTCGATCCGCAGGACGTCGGTTAATCCTTCCAGCGCGAACTTGGTCGAGACATAGGCCCCTCGCCAGCTGAGCCCTACGAGGCCGAGAACGGAGGAACAGTTGATGATGCGTCCGTGGCCTTGGGCGCGCATGACTTTGATCACTTCGCGGGTCAGGTCGTGGGTGCCAAAAAGGTTCGTTTCGAAAATCTCACGCAATGCCCCTGCGGGCAGATCTTCAACGGCACCAGGGCAGGCAAAGGCGGCATTGTTGTAAAGCGCGTCCAGTGTGCCGCCTGTGGCCGTGAGAACTACAGCCAGCCCGCTGCGGATCGATTCTGGATCAGCGAGGTCGATCTGCGGCGCGTCAAAGCCCTGCGCTTTGAGACGGTAACAGTCTTCGGCTTTGCGGCAGCTGGCAAAGACATGCCAGCCCGCTTCACGAAGGCCATGTGCTGCGTCGTAGCCAATTCCAGAAGAGCAGCCGGTGATGAGAATGGTTTTTTGTGTCATACCGACTTTTCGCTTGATGACGCGCCGACCTCAAGCGTCGTTTGCATCAAGAAAGCGTGCAGCCATCCAGCCAACGCGCCCCGTTTCTATAACGCGCAAATGCGCCCAGCCGTTGCTGAGGGTTTCGAGAACCTCAACCTCGGTGCCGCGATCGAGCCTAGCCGAAATGCCGTAGCTGGTTCCGGGACCAGTCCGCATGTTCACGCCCGCACCAGCGACGGTTTTGATATCAAAGATAACCTCTGGAACTGGGGTCGGCTCAGCAACTTCGGCCACTTGGATCTGATCGAATGACACTAAAACGGTGCTAGAGGCAAAGCTGTCTGGCAGATCAGCGGAATCGCGAGTCACGTCAATAATAGCTGCGCGACTACGTTCTGGCCGCACTTCGGCTTCGAAATCAGCCCCGCCTGACAATTCATAAAATGCGAGACCTAAAAATAGAAAACTGGCAGTCAAAAAAATACGCACGGAAACATCCCCCAACACAACCGTAACATGATTAATATATCACTTTTCGCGCATAGCGTCACGATTGAAAACTAGAGAATGAGCGGTCTCTGAAAGTGTTGTAAAATGGTCGAAAATGACTTTGGCGCAAATCGCGCTGGAAACAGAAAAGACCAGCCGTTAGACAACATGTATGACCGACAGCACAGACAACACCGAAATCGGCTTTACCGAGCACAAGGAAACCCTTCGCCGCGCAATTGGTGAACGGTATCTGACATACGCCTTGTCCACGATTATGCATCGTGCCTTGCCCGATGCGCGTGATGGTCTAAAGCCGGTTCACCGCCGAATCCTTTTTGCGATGCGAGAGCTGAAACTGTCTTCGACAGGTGGGTTCCGCAAATCTGCAAAGATCAGCGGTGACGTGATGGGGAACTATCACCCACACGGTGATATGGCGATTTATGATGCGATGGCGCGTTTAGCGCAGGACTTTAACGTCCGCTATCCGCTCGTGGATGGTCAGGGAAACTTCGGCAACATCGACGGTGATAACCCAGCGGCGAGCCGATACACCGAAGCGCGGATGACCGCCGCTGCTGAAGCGCTGCTTGACGGTCTGAATGAAAACGCAGTCGATTTTCGCCCGAACTACGATGGAACACTAGAAGAGCCGATTGTTCTACCTGCTGCGTTCCCAAACCTGTTGGCGAATGGATCATCAGGTATCGCGGTTGGCATGGCGACAAACATTCCTCCGCACAACATACATGAATTGATTGATGCGTGTTTGCATTTGATCAAGGCTCCAGATGCACGCGATGAAACGTTACTTAACTACGTCCCCGGACCGGATTTTCCAACTGGCGGTGTGATTGTTGAGACCCGCGAGAGTATCGCTGAATCTTACCGCACTGGTCGCGGTTCGATCCGACTGCGGGCCAAATACGAGACTGAGGACCTTGGGCGAGGGATGTGGCAAATCGTTGTCACGGAAATCCCGTATCAGGTTCAGAAGTCCAAACTGATCGAAAAGCTGGCCGAGGTCATCCAGACCAAAAAAGTGCCACTGCTCGCTGATGTGCGCGACGAATCCGCAGATGACGTTCGCATCGTGCTCGAGCCACGAGCAAAGACAGTCGATCCTGAAGTGATGATGGGCATGCTGTTCCGTAATTCGGACCTAGAGGTTCGGTTTAGCATGAACATGAACGTGCTGATTGACGGGCTGACGCCGAAGGTATGTTCGATGAAGGAGGTCCTAAGGGCGTTCCTCGATCACCGTCGCGACGTTCTGCAGCGCCGCAGCCAACACCGCATGGATAAAATCGACCACCGTCTAGAGGTGTTGAAGGGCTTGATTATTGCCTTCCTCAACCTTGACCGTGTGATCGATATCATTCGTTACGACAATGATCCCAAAGCCGCTTTAATGGGTGAGGATTGGTCGACCAAACGGGTGCGTGCGACCTCCGAAAAAGACTACGTGTCGCCTCTGCCATCGAAAGGTGGGGAGCTCACTGAAATTCAGGCCGAAGCCATCCTCAACATGCGTCTGCGCAGCTTGCGCCGTCTCGAGGAGATGGAACTTGTGCGTGAACGTGATGCGCTAATGGCAGAGCGCGAAGAGCTTGCTGAGCTTTTGGGTGACGAAGACAAACAGTGGGCGAAAATTTCTGAACAACTGCGTGAAACTCGCAAACAGTTTGGCAACAGCGCTCCACGTGGTCAGCGTCTGACGACCTTTGCTGAAGCAGGTATGGTCGAAGATGTGCCGATGGAGGCCATGATAGAACGTGAGCCGATTACGGTGATTTGTTCGAAGATGGGTTGGATTCGTGCGATGAAGGGACATCAGGCCCTCGATTCCGAATTCAAGTTCAAAGACGGCGATGAGGCGCGTTTTGCATTCCATGCAGAGACGACCGATAAGTTGATTGTGGCTGGGTCGAATGGTCGTTTCTTCACAGTCCTCGGCGCAAATCTACCCGGTGGCCGCGGTATGGGCGAACCTGTTCGCCTGATTATCGACCTCCCCAACGAAGCCGAAATCGTTGACATCTTTACGGCCAAGGCGGGGCGTAAGCTTCTCGTTGCCTCGTCGGATGGTGATGGTTTTGTTGTCGCTGAAGACGATGTGATCGCGCAGACCCGTGCAGGTAAACAGGTATTGAACGTCAAAGACGGCGTCGTGCTGCGGGTTGTGAAGCCAGTCGCGGGCGATCACGTCGCTGTTGTTGGTGAAAACCGAAAGGTTCTCGTCTTTGCGATTGATGAACTGCCTGAAATGGGTCGCGGCAAGGGTGTTCGACTGCAGAAATACAAGGACGGCGGCATGTCAGATGCGACGACATTTACGCTGGCCGAGGGGCTATCGTGGCTCGATCCAGCAGGCCGTACCCGCACCGAATCTGATCTCGCAGAGTGGCTCGGTAAACGGGCGGGGTCTGGTCGAATGGCGCCGCGCGGCTTCCCGCGTGACAACCGCTTTACCTAAATGTGAAGGTCGGACACGCTTGTGTGGTGCTGTCCCGTCCTTTACCGATCAAGGTTGAAATGTTCGGAGGTCATTTGATGCGCAAAGTTCTGTCCCTGCTTGCCCTGTGCGTTCTTGTCAGCGCCTGTGGGCGGATGCGCGACGACCTCACAGAGGCTCCGGAACCGATCGGCAATTTCCTGATGGGTTACAACATCACTGTAGCGAATGACCCGACCAAAGGGCCGTTTTCGCGTGATGTGACAAATGAGGAATGGAAAGCCGCCGTTGAGGGCGCGATCCAGAACCGCCTCGGTCGGTATGATGGCGACGCTTGGTTCCATGTTGCTGTCGGCGTTCAGGGCTACGTTGTTGCTATGCCCGGCATTCCGCTGATCTATTCGCCTAAATCTGTTCTGGTGATTGGCGTCACTTTCATTGAGGACGCCACCCAATCAAAATTGAACGAAGAGCCGATTCAAATGACGGTCTTTGAGCCGTGTTGCACACCAATTCTGGGCTCTGGCCTGACACGATCCCGAGAAGAACAGATTGATGGGCTCGCGTTCAACGCAGCAAGGGCGATTGAGCGATACATGCGCGAGCATGCGGACCAATTCGGTGGTGTCCCAGAGGTTCTTGAGGATGATCCAACGATCATAGAGGGTGCTGTTTCGTTGGAAACACAGACAGAAGTTCCGCAAGAACCCGTCAACTGACTCTTGATTTCCGTTCCTTTTGCCAATACATCGCCCGCGATGTTGAAACGGGCCTGTGGATAGGCCCCCGAAATCACGAGGCGCCAACCAGATGGCTAAAGGTAAGTTTGAACGTAACAAACCGCACGTTAACATCGGCACGATTGGCCACGTTGACCACGGTAAAACCACATTGACCGCAGCAATCACCAAATACTTTGGTGACTTCCGCGCATACGACCAGATCGACGGCGCACCTGAAGAAAAAGCACGCGGTATCACCATTTCGACTGCTCACGTTGAGTACGAAACCGAGACCCGTCACTACGCACACGTCGACTGCCCAGGCCACGCTGACTATGTTAAGAACATGATCACCGGTGCTGCTCAGATGGACGGCGCGATCCTGGTTGTTAACGCTGCTGACGGCCCGATGCCGCAGACCCGCGAGCACATCCTTCTTGGTCGTCAGGTTGGCATCCCGCACATGGTTGTCTACATGAACAAAGTTGACCAGGTAGACGACGAAGAGCTGCTCGAGCTGGTTGAGATGGAAATCCGTGAGCTTCTGTCGTCCTACGACTACCCTGGCGACGATATTCCGATCGTTAAGGGTTCGGCTCTGGCTGCTATGGAAGGCCGCGACCCAGAGATCGGTGAGAACTCGATCCGCGCTCTGATGGAAGCCGTAGACTCCTACATCCCGACTCCGGCACGTGCAGTTGACCTGCCGTTCCTGATGCCGATCGAAGACGTGTTCTCGATCTCGGGCCGTGGTACTGTTGTGACCGGTCGTGTTGAGCGTGGCGTAATCAACGTTGGCGACGCGATTGAAATCGTTGGTATTCGCGACACCAAAACCACCACCTGTACTGGTGTTGAAATGTTCCGCAAGCTGCTTGACCGCGGTGAAGCAGGCGACAACATCGGCGCGCTTCTGCGTGGCGTTGACCGTGACGGCGTTGAGCGTGGTCAGATCCTGTGTAAGCCGGGCTCTGTTAACCCGCACACCAAGTTCGAAGCTGAGGTCTACATTCTGACCAAAGAAGAAGGCGGCCGTCACACTCCGTTCTTCGCGAACTACCGTCCGCAGTTCTACTTCCGTACAACTGACGTCACCGGCACCTGCATCCTGCCGGAAGGCACCGAGATGGTTATGCCTGGCGACAACCTGAAACTGTCGGCTGAGCTGATCGCACCGATCGCGATGGAAGAAGGCCTCCGCTTCGCGATCCGCGAAGGCGGCCGTACCGTTGGTTCGGGCGTTGTTTCCAAAATCCTCGCCTAATCCGCGATAGATTTGAGACTGACGAAGGGCCGTCCTGCAAAAGGGCGGCCCTTTTCTTTTGCGTTCTGACTTGGTTTGGTTGGGACAGACCTGAACAGAGGCGCACATGTCAGAAACTCCCGTTCTATTTTCACGCGTTTTGCAGGACGACCAGTGGTTGGACCCGTCGGTAGATGAGACCATTGCGCAAGCCTTGCGGGAAGATCGACTGGCGTGGGCGCACATCGACGGGAAACACCCTGATGCGGCAGATTGGATATCCCGCGAGTTGGACTATCTCGACCTGCAGGCCAGAGAGGCGTTGTTGGATGTAGATACTCGCCCTCGCGCAAAAACGTTAAGCGACGGGATGTTTGTGATCCTTCGGGGGATCAACTTCAACGAAGGCGAAGACCCCGAGGACATGGTTTCCGTCCGAATGTACATCGACGACCATCGGATTGTGACCGTTGCTCGAAAACGGGTGATGGCCATTGAGAAGCTTCAGGAGATGATGGAGCGCGGGCAGGGGCCAGCCACAGCGGGTGAGTTCCTAGTCCTTTTGGCAGAAGACCTCGTTGCGCGTATCTCCGAATTTCAATCCGAACTCGACTCAACGGCGAATGACCTCGAATATCGGGTTATTCGGGAGAGGGGCGTGAACTTACGGCAGGACGTTGCCAACCTGCGCCTCCAAGTGATCGCTGCGCGGCGATATGTGGGGCCTCAACGTGATGCGCTCAAGACAATAGCAGAATCGCCGTCCAAGGTGATTGATCACGACACGCGCCGCGAGATCGAAGAAGAGATGCTCAAAATGACGCGGGTGGCCGAAGATATGGACGAACTCCGTGATCAAGCCCTTGTTCTGCGTGAGGAATTGTCAGGGCAATTGAGCGATCAGGTGAATAGAAACACTTTTGTTCTCTCTATGTTGTCGGCAGTTTTCCTGCCGCTCGGGTTTTTGACGGGGCTTTTTGGTGTGAATGTTGGTGGGATGCCCGGTGTGAGCAACTCTCAGGCTTTCTTTCTACTTTGCCTGTGGTGCATCGGAATTTTCGTTCTTCAGATCAGCCTTTTAGGGCTTTGGCGGTTATTTACGCGCCATCGGAAGTGAAGGATTGTGACGAAAGGCAATTTGGGGCCTTGATTCCCCCTGTTGCCTGTTTTAATCACCGCGTCGGCCATAGGGGTATAGCTCAGCTGGTAGAGCGACGGTCTCCAAAACCGTAGGTCGCGGGTTCGAACCCTGCTGCCCCTGCCACTTCGGTCCTAGTAGGACCCAAGAGGAGTTCTTAGTGCCTCGACAGATCGAACTTTCCCTGCATCTCGGTCCGCATAAAACTGCGACGACGCATTTGCAGCGTTCGATCCTCAATCATCAGGAAGAGATCATAGCCGCTGGCGTTCGGGCCTATGGGCCAGACTATTTACGTCAACGTGGTCGTAACATCCCTAATTTGTTTGGTTTGACCCGTTGGGGTGCTCGACGTGCAGCGCGGCGTGAGCCAATGGATCAGCTCAAGTTCTTGGCAAAGTCGGGTTGGCGCGTGTTGCTGTCCGAAGAGAACTTTCTGGGGCAGTTGCATCGCGATGATGGTACATTGGCGCTGCCTGTCTACAGCGAAGCTGCAGAGCGCATATCTGATCTCGCTTCGAATTTTCCGGATGTTGCGGTACGCGTATTACTTGCGATCCGCCAGCCCGACACGTTCTTAGAATCGGCCTATTCGCAAACCCTATTTGCTGGGAAATTTCTGCCGCCTGATCAATTCATCGCACAGCATCAACCAGATCAGGTCGATTGGGCTCATATGATGTCGGCGATTTCGGCGATTCCCAACGTGTCGCTGCATGTATGGCGCTATGAGGACTACCATCAGGTCTTTCCGACGCTGATGAAACGGATGTTGCGCTGGAAGCTAGGCGGAACGGTCAAACCTTTTGGGCGCAAATTGCACGCGGGTCTGTCTGTTCAAGCGGTCGAACAGGTTATGGCATGGGCGAAAGAAGGGCGCGACGGTGCATTAGCGATGGATGCACGCAAGATGTTACCCGTTGGGCCTGATCGCCCGCGCTTTACGCTTTATGATCAGGCGACAAAGGATGCGGCAGCTTCGGATTATCAAAGGCAGTTCGACGCCATTTGTCAGTTGCCCGACATTGATGTGGTCCGTCCCGTCTGAGGTGCCACTTAAGGCAAGGGTTGAATTGCCCGCCTGAACTGCGTAAATGCGGCCCGTAACGCAGAGGATACATCATGGCACGGACTAACCCCGTTCAATTCATCCAGCAGACCCGCGCAGAGATTGCGAAAGTGGTTTGGCCGTCGCGCCGCGAAGTGGTACTGACGACTGTTATGGTCTTTGTGATGACCGTGCTTTTGGCGCTGTTCTTCTCCGCAACGGACATGTTGATCCGTTTCGGTTTGTACGATTTGATCCTCAATCGTTAATTCGCCCATCAGCGAAAATCGGCTAACCCCCCTTGTAATCATAGGGTTACGGCGGTAATAGCCACAAACTCCGGATGGGCGTGCGGCGAATCGTGTTGCGCGCCGATTTTCTTTTGTCCGGGAATGGCAGCGTAAGCTGCTGTGTTATAATGGAATTTACGGCCTAAGCGGGCCCAGTACGGCGAGGTGTCGGAGACATGGCGAAACGGTGGTATTCGGTAAGTGTGCTCTCGAACTTCGAGAAGAAGATCGCCGAGCAGATCCGTGCCAAGGTTGAAGAGCAGGGTCTTGAGGCTCAAATCGATGAAGTTCTGGTCCCTACTGAAGAGGTGATCGAAGTTCGTCGCGGTAAGAAAGTAACCACTGAGCGTCGGTTCATGCCGGGCTACGTTTTGGTTCACATGGAAATGTCTGACGAGGGGTATCACCTCGTCAACTCGATCAACCGGGTAACCGGTTTCCTTGGTCCTCAGGGCCGCCCGATGCCGATGCGCGATGCTGAAGTTCAGGCGATCCTTGGCCGCGTTGAAGAAGGTCAAGAGGCGCCGCGCGTCGAGATCAGCTTCGAAGTGGGTGAAAAGGTCAAGGTTAACGACGGTCCGTTCGAAGACTTCGACGGTATGGTCGAGGAAGTGGATGAGATCAGCCAGCGCCTGAAGGTGACGGTTTCGATCTTCGGCCGCGCTACGCCGGTCGAGCTGGAATTTACTCAGGTTACTAAACAGTACTGAGTTTATCACGTGGGAGGTTGAGCGAGCGCGCTCGCAAGGCTGGACCACACAACGATCAACCTGACGCACGCGTGCGGAGGGTGTTGGAAAAAGGAGAGGCCAATGGCCAAGAAAGTAATGGGTCAGCTGAAGCTGCAGGTTCCTGCAGGTAAAGCAAACCCTTCCCCGCCCGTAGGTCCTGCGCTGGGTCAGCGCGGTATCAACATCATGGAATTCACGAAGGCCTTCAACGCGAAGACCGCTGACATGGAGCCAGGCGCTCCGTGCCCGACCGTGATCACCTACTACCAAGACAAATCCTTCACCTTTGAGATCAAGACGCCGCCGGCATCTTACTACCTCAAAAAAGCTGCCAAGCTTCAGTCGGGTTCCAAAACCCCTGGTAAAGCAGTTGCAGGTTCTGTCACCGTTGCTCAGGTGAAAGAAATCGCAGAGGCCAAAATGAAGGACCTCAACGCAAACTCGATCGAAGCCGCTATGCAGATTATTCTGGGTTCGGCTCGCTCCATGGGCATCGAGGTGAAGTAAGATGGCTGGTAAGCGTATCACAGCAGCACGCGCTGCATTCGAAGGCAAAGAGAACCTGAAGGTAGCTGACGCTATCGCTTTGGTTAAATCTAACGCTTCTGCCAAATTCGACGAAACCGTTGAGATTGCGCTGAACCTCGGTGTTGACCCGCGTCACGCTGACCAGATGGTTCGTGGCACTGTCAACCTGCCGAACGGCACAGGTAAAACTGTTCGCGTTGCTGTTTTTGCTCGTGGCGACAAAGCTGAAGAAGCTAAAGCTGCTGGCGCAGACATCGTTGGCGCAGAAGACCTGATGGAAATCGTTCAGGGCGGCAAAATCGAGTTCGAACGTTGCATCGCGACACCGGATATGATGCCGATCGTTGGCCGTCTGGGTAAAGTTCTCGGCCCGCGCAACCTGATGCCGAACCCGAAAATCGGCACTGTGACCATGGACGTTGCTGAAGCTGTTAAAGCAGCTAAAGGCGGTCAGGTGCAGTTCAAAGTTGAAAAAGCTGGCGTCATCCACGCTGGTATCGGCAAAGCTTCCTTTGACGCGAAAGCACTCGAAGAGAACCTGCTCGCTTTTGTTGACGCTGTTCAGAAAGCGAAACCGACCGGTGCTAAAGGCGCATACATGAAAAAAGTCTCGATCAGCTCCACAATGGGCCCGGGCGTTTCTGTAAGCGTTGAATCCGCGACTGGTAACTAAGAATTTTCGCCGCTTCGGCGGTGAAATGGCAGGGCTGTAACGGCCCTGTCCTGTCCGAGACGGAGGGTTGGGGTTGCCTCAATAATTCCTTCCTGAGATGGGAAACGAGATAAATTTCCGTTCGCTTACAGAACGGGCGATTTGGCTCGGGACCCTGAAACGGACCCGAACGGCCCTCGACTTTCGGGGGTCAACTTGAGCCGGGGGAAACCCCAAACTTGGAGTGAAACTGTGGATAGAGCACAAAAAGAGAAGCTGGTCGAAGAGCTCGGCCAAATCTTTGAAAGCTCTGGCGTCGTAGTGGTTGCCCACTACGAAGGCATGACAGTTGCTGAAATGCAGGACCTGCGCGCTCAAATGCGTGAAGCGGGCGGTTCCGTACGCGTTGCCAAGAACAAGCTCGCCAAAATCGCCCTTGAAGGTAAGCCTTGCGCAAGCATCGCAAACTACCTGACGGGCATGACCGTGTTGTCTTACTCTGAAGACCCTGTGGCAGCTGCCAAAGTGGTCGACAAGTTCGCTAAAGCTAACGACAAGCTCGTTATCCTTGGCGGTGCTATGGGTGAGAACGCACTGGATGTCGCCGGCGTTAAAGCCGTCGCACAAATGCCGTCCCGTGAAGAGCTTATTGCTTCGATCGTTGGCTGCATCGGTGCGCCTGCTTCGAACATCGCTGGTGCCATTGGCGCGCCTGCATCGAACATCGCGAGCATTCTTTCGACTATCGAAGAGAAAGCTGCATAAGCAACCAATTGCCCTCGTAGGGATTAATCATCTCGCGTTGGAACACACTTAAATCGAACGGAAAGCATAAAATGGCTGATCTGAAAAAACTTGCTGAAGAGATCGTAGGTCTGACCCTTCTCGAAGCACAAGAACTGAAAACCATCCTCAAAGACGAGTACGGCATCGAGCCTGCTGCTGGTGGCGCTGTAATGGTTGCTGGCCCAGCTGCTGCTGCTGAAGCTGCTGAAGAAAAAACTGAGTTCGACGTCATCCTGAAAGACGCTGGCGCTCAGAAAATCAACGTCATCAAAGAAGTTCGCGGCATCACTGGTCTCGGCCTGAAAGAAGCTAAAGACCTCGTTGAGGCTGGCGGCAAAGTCAAAGAAGGCGCTTCGAAAGCAGAAGCAGAAGACATCAAAGCGAAGCTGGAAGCAGCTGGCGCGAAAATCGAACTGGCCTAATCGCCTGTTCTCGGCCCCTTGGGTCGTACAAATTCGGCTGGATCCGCGATATCGCGGGTCCAGCCAAACCTGTCTTAGCAGAACGTTTAGCTAGAAAACGCTCTCCTCAGGTAGGTTCCACAGTCGGGAGGCCCCCCTTGGGACGGGGGCCAGGAATAGACAGGAACAACCTTCTCAATGGGGAAATGTCGCGGCCCCGGCGACATGGACCCGCAGAGATCGAAAGGTGACACAGCACATGGCTCAGACCTTCCTTGGCCAGAAACGCCTGCGTAAGTACTACGGTAAGATTAACGAAGTTCTTCAAATGCCGAACCTCATTGAGGTTCAGAAATCGTCTTATGACCTCTTCTTGCGGTCTGGCGATGCCGATATGCCGCTCGACGGCGAAGGCATTAAAGGCGTTTTCCAATCGGTATTCCCGATTAAAGACTTCAACGAAACGGCAGTTCTTGAGTTCGTAAAATACGAGCTTGAAAAGCCGAAGTTCGACGTCGAAGAATGTATGCAGCGCGACCTGACTTACGCAGCACCGCTCAAGGTGACCCTGCGTTTGATCGTATTTGATGTCGATGAAGACACTGGTGCGAAGTCGGTTAAAGACATCAAAGAACAAGACGTGTTCATGGGCGATATGCCTTTGATGACCACCAACGGCACCTTCGTCGTTAACGGCACTGAGCGTGTTATCGTTTCCCAGATGCACCGTTCGCCGGGCGTGTTCTTTGACCACGACAAGGGCAAAACCCACTCGTCTGGCAAACTGCTGTTCGCATGCCGTATCATTCCTTACCGTGGTTCGTGGCTCGACTTCGAATTCGACGCAAAAGACCTCGTCTTTGCTCGTATCGACCGTCGCCGCAAACTTCCGGTTACGACTCTTCTCTATGCTCTCGGCATGGACCAAGAGGCGATCATGGATGCCTACTACAACACCGTTGAATTCTCGCTCGACAAGAAATCCAACGGCTGGGTCACGAAGTTCTTCCCTGAGCGCGTGCGTGGCACCCGTCCGACCTATGACCTGATCGACGCCGCAACTGGCGAAGTGATCTGCAAAGCAGGTGACAAAATCACTCCGCGCGCTGTGAAGAAACTGATCGACGAAGGTTCTGTTAAGAACCTGCTCGTTCCGTTCAACCACATCGTCGGCAAGTTCGTCGCAAAAGACATCATCAACGAAGAGACTGGGGCGATCTACGTTGAAGCTGGTGACGAGCTGACGCTTGAGATGGACAAAGACGGCGAAGTGATCGGCGGCACCGTGCGCGAGCTTCTCGACGCTGGCATCACCGATATTCCGGTTCTGGACATCGATAACATCAACGTTGGTGCATACATCCGTAACACCATGGCAAGCGATAAGAACATGAACCGCGACGGCGCGCTCATGGATATCTACCGCGTCATGCGTCCGGGTGAACCGCCGACCGTTGAATCTGCATCGGCTCTGTTCGATTCTCTGTTCTTCGATAGTGAACGCTATGATCTCTCGGCTGTTGGCCGCGTGAAAATGAACATGCGTCTGGCTCTCGACGCAGAAGACACACAGCGCACCCTGCGTAACGAAGATATCGTTTCGTGCATCAAGGCGCTTGTTGAACTGCGTGACGGCAAGGGCGAAGTCGACGACATCGACCACCTCGGCAACCGTCGTGTTCGTTCCGTTGGCGAGCTTATGGAAAACCAATACCGCGTTGGCCTGCTCCGCATGGAGCGCGCGATCAAAGAGCGTATGTCGTCTGTCGAAATCGACACCGTCATGCCGCAAGACTTGATCAACGCGAAACCGGCAGCGGCAGCTGTTCGTGAATTCTTCGGCTCCTCGCAGCTGTCGCAGTTCATGGACCAAACCAACCCGCTGTCCGAAGTGACCCACAAGCGTCGTCTTTCGGCTCTCGGGCCGGGCGGTCTGACCCGTGAACGCGCTGGCTTCGAAGTCCGCGACGTTCACCCGACCCACTACGGTCGTATGTGTCCGATTGAAACGCCGGAAGGTCCGAACATTGGTCTGATCAACTCGCTGGCAACCTTTGCTCGCGTGAACAAATACGGCTTCATCGAAACACCGTACCGCAAGGTCATCGAAGGCAAAGTAACTGACGAAGTCAGCTACATGTCGGCGACTGAAGAAATGCGCCACACTGTTGCGCAGGCGAACGCTACGCTCGATGAGAACGGCAACTTGATCAACGAATTCGTTTCGACACGTCAGTCGGGCGAATACACGTTGGCTCCAAAAGAAAGCGTGGACCTGATCGACGTATCGCCGAAACAGCTTGTTTCGGTTGCTGCGGCGCTCATCCCGTTCCTCGAAAACGACGACGCTAACCGCGCTCTCATGGGCTCGAACATGCAACGTCAGGCGGTTCCGCTCCTGCAGGCTGAAGCCCCGCTGGTCGGCACCGGTATGGAAGAAAAAGTTGCGATCGACTCTGGCGCTGCGATCACCGCACGCCGCGCAGGTATCATCGACCAAGTCGATGCGACCCGTGTCGTTATCCGCGCAACCGAAGACCTCGAAGTTGGTGACCCAGGCGTCGACATCTACCGTCTGCGCAAGTTCCAGCGTTCGAACCAGAACACCTGCATCAACCAGCGACCGTTGGTGAAAGTGGGCGACAAAGTTGGCAAAGGCGAAGTTATCGCTGACGGCCCGTCGACCGATATGGGTGAACTGGCACTGGGTAAAAACGTGATCGTCGCGTTCATGCCTTGGAACGGTTACAACTACGAAGACTCCATCCTGATCTCTGAGCGTATCGTTAAAGACGACGTATTCACCTCTGTTCACATCGAAGAATACGAAGTTGCGGCACGCGACACGAAGCTCGGGCCGGAAGAAATCACTCGCGACATCCCGAACGTCGGTGAAGAAGCGCTGCGTAACCTCGACGAGGCTGGCATCGTTTACATCGGCGCAGAAGTTGGACCGGGTGACATTCTCGTCGGTAAAATCACACCGAAGGGCGAAAGCCCGATGACGCCGGAAGAAAAACTCCTCCGCGCTATCTTTGGTGAGAAAGCGTCTGACGTTCGTGATACGTCGCTGCGTCTTGCACCGGGTGACTACGGTACTGTTGTTGAAGTTCGTGTATTCAACCGCCACGGCGTTGAAAAAGACGAGCGTGCTCTGCAGATCGAGCGCGAAGAGGTCGAAAGCCTCGCTCGCGACCGTGATGACGAGCTCGGCATTCTGGACCGCAACATCTACGCTCGTCTCAAGGACATGATCCTTGGTCAGGAAGCTGTGAAAGGCCCGAAAGGCTTTAAGGCGAACTCTATCGTAACTGAAGAGTCGCTGTCTGAGCTGAGCCGTGGCCAGTGGTGGCAGATTGCTCTGAAGGACGAAGACACGGCAAAGATCGTCGAAGCCCTGAACGAGCAATACGAAGCACAGAAGCGCCAGCTTGATGCACGTTTCGAAGACAAGGTCGAAAAAGTCCGCCGTGGCGACGACCTGCCGCCGGGCGTGATGAAAATGGTCAAAGTCTTCATCGCGGTTAAGCGCAAGCTTCAGCCGGGCGATAAGATGGCAGGCCGTCACGGGAACAAAGGTGTTATTTCGAAGGTTGTTCCTATCGAAGACATGCCGTTCCTCGCTGATGGTACTCCGGTAGATTTCGTGCTGAACCCGCTGGGTGTTCCGTCGCGTATGAACGTTGGTCAGATTCTTGAAACCCACATGGGTTGGGCATCGCGTGGTCTGGGTCTCCAGATCGACGAGGCTCTGCAAGAATACCGTCGTTCGGGCGATATGACCCCTGTTCGTGACGCACTGAAAATCACCTACGGTGATGCAGTATACGAAGAAGGCTTTGCTGATCTGGACGAAGATCTGCTGATTGATACGGCTTCGAACTCTGTTCGCGGTGTACCGATCGCAACTCCGGTCTTCGACGGTGCTAAAGAGGCTGACGTAAACGACGCGCTGGCGCGCGCCGGTTTCGACACCTCGGGTCAATCGGTACTCTTCGACGGTCGTACGGGTGAACAGTTCGCTCGTAAGGTCACTGTCGGCGTCAAGTACCTGCTGAAACTGCACCACCTGGTCGACGATAAGATCCACGCTCGTTCCACTGGTCCGTACTCGCTTGTTACTCAGCAGCCGCTGGGTGGTAAGGCACAGTTCGGTGGTCAGCGCTTTGGTGAGATGGAGGTCTGGGCACTTGAGGCTTACGGCGCTGCATACACCCTGCAGGAAATGCTCACCGTTAAGTCGGATGACGTTGCAGGTCGTACCAAAGTCTACGAGTCGATCGTCAAAGGTGAGGACAACTTCGAAGCCGGCGTACCGGAATCGTTCAACGTTCTTGTCAAAGAGGTCCGGGGCCTTGGCCTCAATATGGAACTCCTGGATGCGGAAGATGATGAGTGAGGCGTTCGCGCCTCACCTCTCCCCTTCCCACTGATACGTAAGGAAATACGATGAACCAGGAACTGACCAACAACCCGTTCAACCCACTCACGCCCGCTAAGGCATTCGACGAGATCAAAGTCTCGCTCGCGTCGCCCGAGCGTATTCTGTCGTGGTCGTTCGGTGAGATTAAGAAACCAGAAACCATCAACTACCGCACGTTCAAACCAGAACGCGACGGTCTCTTCTGCGCTCGTATCTTTGGCCCGATCAAAGACTACGAATGCCTTTGCGGTAAATATAAGCGCATGAAGTATCGCGGCGTTGTCTGCGAAAAATGTGGTGTTGAAGTTACCCTCCAGAAAGTGCGCCGCGAGCGTATGGGCCACATCGAACTGGCCTCGCCTGTTGCACACATCTGGTTCTTGAAATCGCTCCCGTCGCGGATCGGCCTCATGCTCGACATGACGCTCCGTGATCTGGAACGCATTCTGTACTTTGAAAACTACGTCGTGATCGAGCCAGGTCTGACCGACCTGACCTACGGCCAGCTGATGACCGAGGAAGAATTCCTCGACGCACAAGACACCTACGGCATGGACGCTTTCCAAGCGAACATCGGTGCCGAAGCGATCCGCGAAATGCTGTCGATGATCGACCTCGAAGCAACTGCAGAGCAGCTGCGTGAAGAGCTGAAGGAAGCCACTGGCGAACTGAAGCCCAAGAAGATCATCAAGCGTCTGAAAATCGTTGAGAACTTCCTCGAGTCGGGCAACCGTCCTGAGTGGATGATCCTGACCGTGATCCCTGTGATCCCGCCAGAACTACGTCCGCTGGTTCCGCTGGATGGTGGCCGCTTTGCGACCTCCGACCTCAACGACCTGTATCGCCGTGTGATCAACCGGAACAACCGTTTGAAGCGCCTGATCGAACTTCGTGCTCCGGACATCATCGTCCGCAACGAAAAGCGTATGCTTCAGGAATCCGTTGACGCTCTGTTCGACAACGGTCGCCGTGGTCGCGTCATCACTGGTGCGAACAAGCGCCCGCTGAAGTCGCTCTCGGACATGCTGAAAGGTAAGCAAGGTCGCTTCCGTCAGAACCTTTTGGGTAAGCGCGTCGACTTCTCGGGTCGTTCCGTTATTGTGACTGGCCCAGAGCTCAAGCTGCACCAGTGTGGTCTGCCGAAGAAGATGGCGCTCGAGCTGTTCAAGCCGTTCATCTACTCGCGTCTCGAAGCAAAGGGTCTGTCTTCGACTGTTAAACAGGCGAAGAAACTCGTTGAAAAAGAACGTCCCGAAGTTTGGGATATCCTCGACGAAGTGATCCGCGAACACCCCGTCATGCTGAACCGTGCGCCTACGCTGCACCGTCTCGGCATTCAGGCGTTCGAACCTACGCTGATCGAAGGTAAAGCGATCCAGCTGCACCCACTCGTATGTTCGGCGTTCAACGCTGACTTCGACGGTGACCAGATGGCTGTTCACGTGCCGCTCTCGCTGGAAGCCCAGCTTGAAGCACGCGTTCTGATGATGTCGACCAACAACGTTCTGTCGCCTGCAAACGGCGCGCCGATCATTGTTCCGTCGCAGGATATGATCTTGGGTCTGTACTACACCACGATCCAGCGCGACGGCATGAAAGGTGAAGGCATGTCCTTCGCTTCGATCGACGAAGTTGAGCAAGCTCTCGCTGCGGGTGAAGTTCACCTGCACGCTAAGATCAATGCTCGTATCAAACAGATCGACGAAACTGGCCAAGAAGTAATTGTTCGCGCTGAAACCACCCCAGGCCGTCTGCGCCTTGGTGGCCTTCTGCCGCTGAACAACAAAGCGCCGTTTGAACTGGTGAACCGCCTTCTACGTAAGAAGGAAGTTCAGCAGGTCATCGACACCGTCTACCGTTACTGCGGTCAGAAAGAGTCTGTGATCTTCTGTGACCAGATCATGGGGCTTGGTTTCCGCGAAGCGTTCAAAGCGGGCATCTCGTTCGGTAAAGACGACATGGTCATTCCTGACACCAAATGGACGCTGGTCGAAGAGACACGCGATCAGGTCAAGGACTTTGAACAGCAGTACATGGACGGTCTGATCACTCAGGGCGAGAAGTACAACAAAGTGGTCGATGCTTGGTCGAAGTGTAACGACAAAGTCACCGACGCGATGATGAACACCATCTCGGCTGAGAAACGCGACGACAACGGCGCCGTTATGGAACCGAACTCGGTTTACATGATGGCTCACTCTGGTGCGCGTGGTTCGGTTACTCAGATGAAACAGCTGGGCGGTATGCGCGGCCTTATGGCCAAACCGTCGGGTGAAATCATTGAGACCCCGATCATCTCGAACTTTAAAGAGGGCCTTACCGTTCTCGAGTACTTCAACTCTACCCACGGCGCTCGTAAGGGTCTGTCGGATACCGCACTTAAGACTGCGAACTCCGGTTACCTCACCCGTCGTCTGGTTGACGTTGCTCAAGACTGTATCGTTCGCGAAGTCGACTGTGGCACCGATCGTGCGATCACTGCCGAAGCAGCCGTTAACGATGGTGAAGTTGTTGCATCGCTCGCAGAGCGCGTTCTGGGCCGTGTATCGGCTGATGACGTCCTGCGTCCGGGCACCGACGAAGTTGTCGTCAAAGCTGGTGAGCTGATCGACGAACGCAAGGCTGACGTGATCGAAGCTGCTGGCGTTCAGAAAATGCGCATCCGCAGCCCGCTGACCTGTGAGTCTGACGACGGCGTATGTGCTAACTGCTACGGCCGTGACCTTGCTCGTGGTACCCGCGTCAACATCGGTGAAGCTGTCGGTATTATCGCTGCACAGTCGATCGGTGAACCCGGTACACAGCTGACCATGCGTACGTTCCACATTGGTGGTGTTGCGCAGGGTGGTCAGCAGTCGTTCCTCGAAGCGTCTGCAAACGGTAAAGTCGAGTTCCGTAACGCGAACATTCTGGAAAACGCCGCCGGCGAACAGATTGTTCTGGGCCGGAACATGGTTCTCGCGATCATCGACGAAAACGGTGAAGAGCGCGCTCAGCACAAGATCGGCTACGGTACCAAGATCCACGTTAAAGATGGTGCAACTATCGCACGTGGCGACAAGATGTTCGAATGGGACCCCTATACTCTGCCGATCATTGCAGAGAAGGGCGGCAAAGTACGCTTTGTTGACCTCGTCTCGGGTATCTCCGTCCGTGAAGAGACTGACGATGCAACTGGCATGACCCAGAAGATCGTTTCGGACTGGCGTTCGGTACCGCGCGGCGGCGACCTGAAACCTGAAATCATTGTGGTCGGCGCTGATGGCGAACCGGTTCGCAAAGAAGACGGTAACCCGGTCACCTACCCGATGTCGGTAGATGCAATTCTGTCCATTGAAGACGGTCAAGATGTCGCTGCTGGTGACGTCGTTGCGCGTATCCCGCGTGAAGGCGCCAAGACCAAGGACATCACCGGTGGTCTTCCGCGCGTTGCGGAACTGTTCGAAGCCCGTCGTCCGAAGGACCACGCTATCATCGCAGAGATCGATGGCTACGTTCGCTTCGGCAAGGACTACAAGAACAAGCGTCGCATCGCGATCGAGTCCGCAGACGATCCGGATCACAAGGTCGAATACATGGTGCCGAAGGGTAAACACATCCCGGTCCAGGAAGGCGACTTTGTCCAGAAGGGCGACTACATCATGGACGGCAACCCCGCGCCGCATGACATCCTTGCAATTATGGGTGTCGAAGCGCTGGCTGACTACATGATCGACGAGGTTCAGGACGTTTACCGTCTGCAGGGCGTTAAGATTAACGATAAACACATCGAGGTTATCGTTCGTCAGATGCTCCAGAAGTGGGAAATCTCTGACTCGGGTGACACCACGCTTCTCAAGGGTGAGACCGTTGATAAGGTCGAATTCGACGAAGCAAACGCCAAGGCAGAAGCCCGCGGCGGTCGTCCGGCACAGGGTGAACCGATCCTTCTGGGTATCACCAAAGCGTCGCTCCAGACCCGTTCGTTCATCTCGGCGGCGTCGTTCCAGGAAACCACTCGCGTCCTCACCGAAGCTTCGGTTCAGGGCAAGCGTGACAAACTGGTCGGCCTCAAAGAGAACGTTATCGTTGGTCGTCTCATTCCGGCTGGTACTGGTGGCGCAACTGCCATCGTTCGTTCGATCGCGGCAAAGCGTGACAACGTGGTGCTCGAAGCACGTCGTGAAGAAGCAGAAGAAGCCGTCAAACTCGCCGCGCCGAGCTATGATGACATCGCTGTCGAAACACCGGAAAGCCGCGAAGAGTAATCGCTGTAAATCTTACGAAAGGCCCTCGCATTGCGGGGGCCTTTTGCGTTTTGGTGATCGGAAATCGTGTCCTGACATTATCGCGCTAGCGCGGCCTATATTGCGGTGCTACGGCTTGGCTTATGAAAGCTCTCTCTGACAATTTCCGCGGTGCGCTAATGATGGCAGTCGCCATGCTCGCCTTCAGTAGCAACGACGCTGCAATGAAGTCGCTCGCGGGCGAACTGCCATTGTTTCAGGCCATATTCCTGCGCGGGATTGTCACCACGGTTAGCATGATCATTTTGGCAGGTTTGTTCGGTCAGCTTAGGCTGCGTCTGGGGCGGCAAGACTTCATCTTGATTTGTGTACGGTCGTTGGCCGAGGTCGCTGCGGCTTGGACGTTCCTCACAGCATTGTTCAACATGCAATTGGCCAATGTGACCGCGATCTTGCAGGCATTGCCCTTGGTCATGACCTTCGCAGGCGCGCTATTCCTGAAAGAACCCATAGGCTGGCGTCGATTGTCGGCAAGTATCATCGGCTTTGTGGGTGTGCTGATGATTGTTCAGCCTGGCGGAGATAGCTTTAACATCTACTCGATTTACGCGCTGATGTCCGTCGGCCTAATCGTTATCCGCGATCTGGCTGCGCGGCGTATGTCCAGCGATGTGCCATCAATGTTTGCGGCGACTTTTGCTGCAGGGACCGTGACGGTATTTGCTGGTTTCGGATCAATGTTCATCGAATGGGCCCCTGTGACTGGATACTCCGCGGCATTGTTGGGTGGAGCCGCCGCTGCAGTCTTAATCGGCTACCTCATGTCGGTATCTGCTATGCGCGTCGGAGAAATTTCGTTTGTCGCACCGTTCCGCTATGTAGGCCTGCTCACCAGCCTCATTCTCGGTGTTGTGATTTTCGGACAGTTGCCATCAACCTTGGCTATCTTGGGTTGTGTGGTCGTTGTCGGAAGTGGTCTATTCATCTTTAGACGCGAACGGCAATTGTCAGAGGTTGAAGCCAAGTGACCCTTCTGAACATCCAGATGCTTGGACTGTGCCGGTTTTCGTATCCGTCCGAAGTCGGTGCATTTAGGCATAATGCTCAGACGATGGATGAACTGCGGGCCGAACTTTATGGCCCGTCACGTATGGCGACGCGGTTTTTCTTTTTCGAACAGATCGTGCTGCCAGCTTTGAAAGTTCAAACGGACCCGAACTTTAGGATGGTCTTGCTTGCAGGCGAACGAATGCCTGACGAGTACAAAGAACGGTTAACAGCTCTATGTTCGTCGGTGCCTCAGATCGAAATCGTCTTTGCCGAAGAGGGCAGGGTGCATCGTGAGATTTGTCGCGAGGTGATGGTCCGTCATCGCGACCCTTCTGCGGATATCGTGGCAGAGTTTCGGATAGATGACGACGATGCAGTTGCCACTGATTTCATAGAAACGGGGCGCTCTGTGGTCGGGGCGTCCTATGGATTGGCTGATCAGCACGGGATGCTTTGTGTGGATTTCGCCCATGGCATTTTGCTCGGTTTTGATCGTAACGGTGTTAGGGCGCAAAACGTCAAAGAGCGGATGTGGACCCCAGCGCAGATTTTTTGTCGTCGTCCAGACGACAAACGCAGCATCCTCGATATGAACCATATCAAGGCTTGGGCGCATATGCCGACGGTTTCTATGGCGTCTCGCCTGATGTTTGTGCGCGGGGCTCATTTCGGGAATGACAGTGATCTGCTGAAACGTCCGCGCTTTGCCAAGGATTGGGGGCCTCTTAACGGTCAAATTGCCGACCGTCTTGCCTCGCGCTTTGGTTTGGATGTGGATGTGCTTACCAATGGCTGGAAGGCGCTAGGGCATCGGTCAGCCTGAAGCAGTTGACAGCTACAGCGACTCCGCCTATACGCCGCCCATCCGGGTAGACGGGAGGATTCCCTTTTAACCCGATATCAGAGCTGAAGTGGACATGAACCGGGCTAATGCTGCCTTGTTCCTCTGTAACTTTAACCGCATCGCACCTCCGGTAAGGGTTCGATTGCGGGCTTTTTGTGCTGCGGCGTTTGTGTCGCGCATTCGTCGAAAACCGCGGACCTACGGGGCCGCTTATTGTAGGATAGGGGACATAACCCAATGCCAACGATCCAACAGCTGATCCGCAAGCCGCGTCAGCCCAAAGTCGTCAGATCCAAGTCGCAGCACCTCGAGCGCTGCCCTCAAAAACGCGGCGTTTGCACCCGCGTTTACACCACAACACCGAAGAAACCGAACTCGGCTATGCGTAAGGTTGCGAAGGTTCGCCTGACCAACGGCTTCGAAGTCATTTCGTACATCCCAGGTGAAAGCCACAACCTTCAGGAACACTCTGTGGTTCTGATCCGTGGCGGCCGTGTAAAAGACCTTCCAGGTGTCCGTTACCACATCCTCCGCGGTGTGCTGGATACCCAAGGTGTTAAAGATCGTAAGCAGCGTCGTTCGAAATACGGCGCCAAGCGTCCGAAGTAAGGAGATACTTGAATGTCGCGTCGTCACGCTGCTGAAAAACGTGAAGTTCTGCCGGACGCTAAGTTCGGTGACCGCGTTGTCACTAAATTCATGAACAACCTGATGATCGATGGTAAAAAATCGGTCGCAGAAAGAATCGTATACAACGCGTTTGATCGCGTTGAATCGAAGCTGAAAAAAGCTCCGGTCGAAGTCTTCCACGAAGCCCTCGATAACGTGAAGCCGTCGGTCGAAGTTCGTTCGCGCCGCGTAGGTGGTGCAACCTACCAGGTTCCGGTTGAAGTTCGTCCCGAGCGTCGTGAAGCCCTCGCAATCCGCTGGCTGATCAACGCTTCGCGCGCCCGCAACGAAAACACCATGGAAGAGCGTCTTGCTGGCGAACTTCTTGACGCTGTTAACGGTCGCGGTTCTGCCGTGAAAAAACGGGAAGACACTCACAAGATGGCAGACGCTAACAAAGCGTTCAGCCACTACCGCTGGTAACCTAAGCCTTAAGGATAGAGCCCAATGGCACGCGATTATCCCCTCGACCGGTACCGCAACTTTGGTATCATGGCGCACATCGACGCAGGTAAAACCACCTGTTCCGAGCGCATTCTTTACTACACCGGCAAATCCCACAACATTGGTGAGGTGCACGATGGTGCAGCCACCATGGACTGGATGGAGCAGGAACAGGAACGCGGTATCACCATTACCTCGGCTGCGACGACCACTTTCTGGGAACGCACCGAAGATGGCGAAACCGCTGACACTGAAAAGCACCGCCTGAACATCATCGACACTCCCGGCCACGTTGACTTCACCATCGAAGTTGAACGTTCGCTGGCAGTTCTCGACGGTGCTGTTTGCGTTCTCGACGCAAACGCTGGTGTTGAGCCGCAGACTGAAACCGTTTGGCGTCAGGCTGACCGCTACAAAGTTCCGCGTATCGTGTTCGTTAACAAAATGGACAAAATCGGCGCAGACTTCTTTAACTGCGTTCGCATGATCGAAGACCGTACCGGCGCACGCGCTGTTCCGGTTGCTCTGCCGATCGGCGCTGAGTCCGAACTCGAAGGCCTTATCGACCTCGTAACCATGAAAGAATGGGTATGGCGCGGTGAGGATCTCGGTGCTTCTTGGGTTCAGGAAGACATCCGTGACAGCCTCAAAGATCTTGCCGACGAATGGCGCGGCAAGATGATCGAAGCTGCCGTCGAACAAGACGACGAAGCGATGATGGAATACCTCGAAGGCAATGAGCCTGACGTGCCGACTCTGCGTGCTCTGCTGCGCAAAGGTACGCTCGCTCTGGACTTCGTTCCGGTACTTGCTGGTTCTGCGTTCAAGAACAAAGGCGTTCAGCCTCTGCTCAACGCTGTTATCGACTACCTGCCGAGCCCGCTCGACGTAGTTGACTACATGGGCTTCAAACCGGGCGACGAAGAAGAAGTTCGTAACATTGCACGTCGTGCAGATGACAACATGCCCTTCGCTGGTCTGGCGTTCAAAATCATGAACGACCCGTTCGTTGGCTCGCTGACCTTCACTCGTATCTACTCTGGCGTTCTTCGCAAGGGTGACAGCCTCCTTAACTCGACTAAAGGCAAAAAAGAGCGCGTTGGTCGTATGATGATGATGCACTCGAACAACCGTGAAGAAATCGACGAAGCGTTTGCAGGCGACATCATCGCGCTTGCAGGTCTCAAAGACACCACCACTGGCGACACTCTGTGTAACCCTGCGGATCCGGTTGTTCTTGAAACCATGACCTTCCCTGAGCCGGTTATCGAAATCGCTGTTGAACCGAAGACCAAGGGTGACCAAGAAAAGATGTCGGCAGGCCTCGCCCGTCTGGCAGCTGAAGACCCGTCCTTCCGTGTGGAAACTGACCTCGAATCCGGTCAGACCATCATGAAGGGCATGGGCGAACTTCACTTGGACATTCTCGTTGACCGTCTGCGTCGCGAATTCAAAGTGGAAGCAAACATCGGTGCGCCTCAGGTGGCATACCGTGAAACGATCACTCGTGAAGCTGAGATCGACTACACGCACAAGAAACAGTCCGGTGGTACCGGTCAGTTCGGTCGCGTGAAGATGATCCTGACGCCGACCGAGCCGGGTGAAGGTTACTCCTTCGAATCCCGCATCGTTGGTGGTGCTATTCCGAAGGAATACATCCCGGGCGTTGAAAAGGGTATCAAATCGGTCATGGACTCCGGTCCGCTGGCTGGCTTCCCTGTGATCGACTTCAAAGTTGCGCTGATCGACGGTGCATTCCACGATGTTGACTCCTCGGTTCTCGCGTTCGAAATCGCAGCTCGTATGGGTATGCGCGAAGGCATGAAAAAAGCTGGGGCGAAACTGCTCGAGCCGATCATGAAAGTCGAAGTTATCACTCCGGAAGAATACACCGGCGGTATCATCGGCGACCTGACATCGCGTCGCGGTCAGGTTCAGGGTCAGGACACCCGTGGCAACGCAATCGCTATCGACGCGTTTGTGCCGCTGGCGAACATGTTCGGTTACATCAACACTCTGCGTTCGATGTCTTCCGGCCGTGCTCAGTTCACCATGCAGTTCGATCACTACGAAGCAGTTCCGCAGAACGTTTCGGACGAGATCCAGAAGAAATACGCCTAATGGCGAAATGGCGGGGGGCGTTAGTCTCCCGCCCATTCAACACCGGTGGGGTGAACCCGCCAGCGCAAGACTAAGGAGGCCACTATGGCTAAAGGTAAGTTTGAACGTAACAAACCGCACGTTAACATCGGCACGATTGGCCACGTTGACCACGGTAAAACCACATTGACCGCAGCAATCACCAAATACTTTGGTGACTTCCGCGCATACGACCAGATCGACGGCGCACCTGAAGAAAAAGCACGCGGTATCACCATTTCGACTGCTCACGTTGAGTACGAAACCGAGACCCGTCACTACGCACACGTCGACTGCCCAGGCCACGCTGACTATGTTAAGAACATGATCACCGGTGCTGCTCAGATGGACGGCGCGATCCTGGTTGTTAACGCTGCTGACGGCCCGATGCCGCAGACCCGCGAGCACATCCTTCTTGGTCGTCAGGTTGGCATCCCGCACATGGTTGTCTACATGAACAAAGTTGACCAGGTAGACGACGAAGAGTTGCTCGAGCTGGTTGAGATGGAAATCCGTGAGCTTCTGTCGTCCTACGACTACCCTGGCGACGATATTCCGATCGTTAAAGGTTCGGCTCTGGCTGCTATGGAAGGCCGCGACCCAGAGATCGGTGAGAACTCGATCCGCGCTCTGATGGAAGCCGTAGACTCCTACATCCCGACTCCGGCACGTGCAGTTGACCTGCCGTTCCTGATGCCGATCGAAGACGTGTTCTCGATCTCGGGCCGTGGTACTGTTGTGACCGGTCGTGTTGAGCGTGGCGTAATCAACGTTGGCGACGCGATCGAAATCGTTGGTATCCGCGACACCAAAACCACCACCTGTACTGGTGTTGAAATGTTCCGCAAGCTGCTTGACCGCGGTGAAGCAGGCGACAACATCGGCGCGCTTCTGCGTGGCGTTGACCGTGACGGCGTTGAGCGTGGTCAGATCCTGTGTAAGCCGGGTTCTGTTAACCCGCACACCAAGTTCGAAGCTGAGGTCTACATTCTGACCAAAGAAGAAGGCGGCCGTCACACTCCGTTCTTCGCGAACTACCGTCCGCAGTTCTACTTCCGTACAACTGACGTCACCGGTACCTGCATCCTGCCGGAAGGCACCGAGATGGTTATGCCTGGCGACAACCTGAAACTGTCGGCAGAGCTGATCGCACCGATCGCGATGGAAGAAGGCCTCCGCTTCGCGATCCGCGAAGGCGGCCGTACCGTTGGTTCGGGCGTTGTTTCCAAAATCCTCGCCTAATCCGCGATAGATTTGAGACTGACGAAGGGCCGTCCTGCAAAGGGCGGCCCTTTTCTTTAGAAAGCTTCTGGGCTGTTCAGTTCGTCTGTGACAGATTCTTGAAGATTAACAGTTGATCTGTAGGTGGGCGGCGTGTATCTGGCGCGGGTTCACCTTCGGGTGAACGTCTAATGAGGGATTCGCATCCCTCTAGGTTCGACGTGGGGACGCAATGGTGCGCTCTACCACCTCTCAACCGGTTAGAGCCGCGAAAGGCAAATGAAATGGCACAAAGCCAAAACATTCGCATTCGGCTGAAGGCATTCGACTACCGTGTACTCGACGCTTCCACTGCTGAGATTGTCAGCACTGCAAAGCGTACTGGTGCATCCGTACGTGGTCCGATCCCGCTGCCGAACAAGATCGAAAAATTCACCGTTCTGCGTGGTCCGCACGTCGACAAAAAGTCGCGCGACCAGTTCGAAATCCGCACACACAAGCGCCTGCTTGATATCGTGGATCCGACCCCGCAAACTGTTGACGCACTGATGAAGCTCGACCTCGCCGCTGGCGTTGATGTCGAGATCAAAGTCTAAGGAGGGCATAGGATATGCGCTCTGGCGTTATTGCAAAAAAAATCGGCATGACCCGCCTGTTCATGGAAGATGGTAAACAGATCCCTGTAACCGTTCTTCACCTGGACAACCTGCAGGTCGTTGCTCAGCGTACTGCTGATAAAGACGGCTACACTGCTGTTCAGCTCGGCGCTGGCACTGCCAAAGCTAAAAACACCTCGAAAGCTATGCGTGGTCACTTCGCTACTGCGAAAGTTGAACCGAAGCGCAAAGTTGCAGAATTCCGCGTTGCACCGGAAAACCTGCTGCCTGTTGGTGCTGAAATCATTGCTGATCACTACTTTGAAGGTCAATACGTTGACGTTTCGGGTACTTCGATCGGTAAAGGTTTTGCAGGTGCGATGAAGCGTCACAACTTCGGTGGTCTTCGTGCATCTCACGGCGTGTCCATCTCGCACCGTTCGCACGGTTCGACTGGTCAGTGTCAGGATCCGGGTCGCGTTTTCAAAGGTAAGAAAATGGCCGGTCACATGGGCGCTGCTCGTGTAACCACCCAGAACCTGCAAGTCATTCGCACCGACGCAGACCGTGGCCTGATCATGGTCAAAGGCGCTGTACCGGGTTCGAAAGGCGGCTGGGTCACCATTAAGGATGCGGTTAAGAAACCGACTCCGTCCAACCTGGTTCTGCCCGCTGCGCTGAAGTCGGACGCTGCTCCGGTCGAGGCTGCTGCTGAAGGAGGCGAAAACAATGAAGGCTGAAGCTATCAAACTTGATGGCGCCGCTGCAGGTTCCGTCGAACTGAACGACGCAATCTTCGGTCTGGAGCCGCGCGCCGACATCCTGCACCGCGTTGTCCGTTGGCAGCGTGCTAAGGCACAGCAGGGTACTCACGCGACGCTTGGTCGTTCGGAAGTGTCCTACTCGACCAAGAAGATCTATCGCCAAAAAGGCACCGGTGGCGCACGTCACGGTTCCAAGAAGGCGCCGATCTTCCGTCACGGTGGCATCTATAAGGGTCCGACCCCGCGTTCGCACGCACACGACCTGACCAAGAAGTTCCGCAAGCTGGGCCTGCGTCACGCACTGTCCGCAAAGCTTAAAGCTGGCGAACTGATCGTGATCGAGTCCGCAGACCTGAACGAAGTTAAAACCTCGGCTCTGGCGAAACAGGTTGCAAACCTGGGCTGGAAACGCGCGCTCATCATTGATGCAGCCGTAAACGAGAACTTCGCGAAAGCTGCGCGCAACATCGAAACCGTTGATGTTCTGCCGTCCATCGGCGCGAACGTCTACGACATCCTCCGCAGTGACACGCTCGTGCTCACCAAGGCTGGTGTCGAAGCTCTGGAGGCACGTCTGAAATGAGCGCGAAACCTGAACATTACGATGTGATCCGCAAGCCGATCATCACCGAAAAAGCAACTATGGCATCCGAGCATGGCGCAGTTGTCTTTGAAGTGGCGAAAGACGCTAACAAACCGCAGATCAAAGAAGCTGTTGAAGCTCTCTTTGGTGTAAAGGTTAAAGCGGTCAATACCGTGATTACCAAAGGCAAGGTCAAACGTTTCCGCGGTACCGTTGGTACCCGTAACGACGTCAAAAAGGCTTACGTTACCCTCGAAGAAGGTAACACCATTGACGTTTCGACCGGTCTCTAATACTTGACCACATCGGTTCGGCCCCGGATTCGTCCGGGGCCGTGCCTTTTGTTTATTTCGGGGACCTTCGGGGCCCTAAACTACGGGGACTAACCTCCCTCAAAGCAACGGAAGACAGAGAACATGGCACTCAAGTCGTATAAACCGACGACGCCGGGCCAGCGTGGGCTGGTTCTGATCGACCGTTCGGAGCTTTGGAAAGGTCGCCCGGTTAAGGCTCTCACTGAGGGTCTGACCAGCAAGGGTGGCCGGAACAATACCGGACGGGTTACCGCACGTCGTCGTGGTGGTGGTGTAAAGCGCCTCTACCGTATCGTGGACTTCAAACGGAACAAGTTTGACGTTCAGGCAGTCGTAGTTCGTATCGAATACGACCCGAACCGGACCGCATTCATCGCACTTATCCAGTACGAAGATGGTGAGCAGGCCTACATCCTCGCTCCGCAGCGTCTGGCTATTGGCGATAAAGTCATCGCTTCTGCGAAGGCTGACATCAAACCGGGTAACGCTATGCCGTTCTCGGGCATGCCGATTGGTACAATCGTACACAACATCGAAATGAAGCCGGGCAAGGGCGGTCAGATCGCTCGTGCAGCTGGCACCTACGCTCAGTTCGTAGGTCGTGACGGTGGTTACGCGCAGATCCGCCTCTCCTCGGGTGAGCTTCGTCTCGTTCGTCAGGAATGCATGGCGACCATCGGTGCTGTGTCGAACCCTGACAACTCGAACCAGAACTTCGGTAAAGCCGGTCGTATGCGCCTCAAAGGCATCCGTCCGTCGGTTCGCGGTGTTGCTATGAACCCGATCGACCACCCGCACGGTGGTGGTGAAGGTCGTACCTCCGGTGGTCGTCACCCGGTTACCCCGTGGGGCAAGCCGACCAAAGGTGCACGTACCCGCAACAAGAAAAAAGCGTCGTCGAAGCTTATCCTTCGTTCGCGCCACGCTAAGAAAGGGCGCTAAGATATGGCTCGCTCTGTATGGAAAGGTCCGTTCGTTGACGCTTATGTGCTTAAAAAAGCCGAAGCTGCACGCGAAGCTGGCCGCAACGAAGTGATCAAGATTTGGTCGCGTCGCTCGACGATCCTGCCCCAATTCGTGGGCCTGACGTTTGGCGTTTACAACGGCAAAAAGCACGTTCCTGTGCTGGTATCCGAGGACATGATCGGTCAGAAATTCGGTGAATATTCGCCGACCCGTACCTACTACGGGCACGCTGCCGACAAGAAAGCGAAGCGGAAGTAAGTCATGGGCAAGGCACAGAACCCCCGCCGCGTGGCAGACAACGAAGCAATGGCAAAACTGCGCATGCTTCGTACTAGCCCGCAGAAACTTAACCTCGTCGCCGCTATGATCCGTGGCAAGAAAGTCGAGAAGGCTCTGACCGACCTGACTTTCTCGAACAAGCGGATTGCTGTGGACGTGAAGAAATGCCTTCAGTCCGCAATTGCGAACGCCGAGAACAATCACAACCTCGACGTTGATGAACTGGTCGTAGCCGAGGCTTATGTTGGCAAAAACCTCACCATGAAGCGCGGTCGTCCGCGTGCACGTGGTCGTTTTGGCAAGATCATGAAGCCGTTTTCGGAACTCACCATCAAGGTGCGTCAGATTGAGGAGCAAGCCTAATGGGTAACAAAGTAAACCCCGTCGGTATGCGTCTTCAGGTCAACCGCACCTGGGACAGCCGTTGGTACGCCGACACCAAAGACTACGGTGACCTTCTTCTTGAAGACCTTAAAATTAAGGACTTCGTTAAGAAAGAAGCGAAACAAGCTGGTATCGCTCGCGTTATCATCGAACGCCCGCACAAAAAATGCCGCGTGACCATTCACGCTGCACGTCCGGGTGTTATCATCGGTAAAAAAGGTGCAGACATCGAAGTTCTTCGCAAGAAGCTCGCAGCACTGACTGCAAGCGAACTGCACCTGAACATCGTTGAAGTACGCAAGCCTGAGCTGGACGCTGCCCTCGTTGCAGAGAGCATCGGTCAGCAGCTCGAGCGCCGTGTTTCGTTCCGTCGCGCTATGAAGCGTGCGGTTCAGAACGCAATGCGTATGGGCGCACTCGGCATTCGTGTAAACGTTGCTGGTCGTCTTGGTGGCGCTGAAATCGCACGTACCGAATGGTACCGCGAAGGCCGCGTTCCGCTTCACACCCTGCGCGCTGACATCGACTATGCTCTGTTCGAAGCTATGACTCCGTACGGCATCATCGGTATCAAAGTGTGGATCTTCAAAGGCGAGATCATGGAACACGACCCGCAGGCTCGTGACCGTCGTCAAGCTGAAGCCCAAGATGGCCCCGCACCTCGCGGTGGCGATCGTGGCCGTCGCTAAGGAGCTAGATAATGCTACAGCCTAAGCGTACAAAATTCCGCAAAATGCACAAAGGCCGTATCCACGGTCAAGCAAAAGGCGGTTCGGATCTGAACTTCGGTACATACGGCCTCAAAGCTGTTGAGCCCGAGCGCGTAACTGCACGTCAGATCGAAGCAGCACGTCGTGCGATGACCCGTCACATGAAGCGTCAAGGTCGTGTATGGATCCGTATTTTCCCGGATCTGCCGGTAACCGCTAAGCCTATCGAAGTTCGTATGGGTAAAGGTAAAGGTTCCGTCGACCGTTGGACCTGCAAAGTGAAGCCGGGCCGCGTCATGTTCGAAATCGACGGTGTATCCGAAGATATCGCACGTGAAGCACTGCGTCTCGCAGCTATGAAGCTGCCGATCAAGACCCGCACTGTGGTTCGCGAAGACTGGTAATCCAGTCGACAAGAATTAAGAAAGGCGCCCTTTTGGGGCGCCTTTTTTGTTTCGGGTCTGTACTGGGGATTATTCCCACTTGTAGTTGAAGCTCACCGACACACGGTCATACTCTGATGTGTTCGAGGGCACTTCGTGGCGGAGCCAGCTTTCCCAAAGGAACACATCACCGATTTCGGGTTTTTGGTAGATAAAGGCCTGCAATTCGCGACGCGCATCTTTGCGACGGGGTGGGGCAGCCATCATCATGCAATGACGCGGATCTTCGAGTTTGAGCGACGAGGTGTCATCGGGCATCGAAACATAGGTGGTGCCGGAAATGACCGAATGCGGGTGCAAGTGAGACCCGTGGTTACCGCCTTCAGGCAGAATGTTGATCCACAAGTCTTCGAGGACAAGTTCGCGACCGTCCAGATTGAACTCTAGGTCTTTGGCGAATTCAGCGACGTGTTTGTCGAGCGCCTCTTTGACTGCGGCGAATACTGGAGACCGCCATGTGAGGTCTGTGAGGGATGCGTAGCTTGTATAACCGGGGTAGCCGTTTTCCTCGCACCATTGCTGGCCTGCCTCGTCATCTTCCATGATGGCGTAGCAGTTGTCGTGCAGTTCTTCTTCGTCAATCTTGTGGCCGAACTCGGTCAAGCGGCCTTTGTAAAAGCGGGTTACGAAAAGGGATTCGATTTTGGCCATGTTGGGCTCCTGCAAAAAGTCTTGATCTGGCAGTTGGGCCCCGTTTAGCATCAACGGCACCGGCTGCCCAAGTTTTCTTGGGGAAATGCCCTATTCCTCTTGCCTCCCAATGACCAGCACCTTATACGGCGCTATCTCACGATTCCCGTCTACGGGATTCGTGTGTTTTGTTATTCGTCCACCAGGAACAGGGTGACCCGCAAAACAATGCGAGCGGAGCCCTCTGGTGTTAAGAAAGGAAAAGGCTATGAACGCCACTGAACTTCGCGCCAAGACGCCGGAACAGCTCCGGGAAGATCTGGTCGCTCTGAAGAAAGAGCAGTTTAACCTGCGCTTCCAGCAGGCCACCGGCCAACTGGAAAACAATGCTCGTATGCGCACCGTCCGTCGTGACGCTGCACGCGTGCTGACTATTCTGAACGAAAAAGCTGCAGCGGAGGCCTAAGACATGCCCAAACGTATCCTTCAGGGTGTTGTCACCTCGAACCAGAACGAACAGACCGTAACCGTATTGGTCGAACGTCGTTTCAAGCACCCGCTGCTTCACAAAACCGTCCGTAAGTCGAAGAAATATCGCGCTCACGACGAGAACAACCAATTCAACGTAGGTGACACCGTCCGTATCCAGGAATGTGCACCGAAGTCGAAGACCAAACGCTGGGAAGTCATCACCGCCTAATTGCGGTGATCCCAGTTTAATCGAAACCCTGGGGATCAGGACAATACTGCAAGTCCCCCCAAAGGTCGGGAGTAACCCATGATCCAGATGCAGACAAATCTGGATGTAGCTGACAACAGCGGCGCTCGCCGTGTTCAGTGCATCAAGGTTCTCGGCGGTTCGCACCGTCGTTATGCGTCGGTTGGTGACATCATCGTAGTATCGGTGAAAGAAGCCATCCCACGCGGCCGTGTTAAGAAAGGTGACGTCCGTAAGGCCGTCGTCGTTCGCACCGCCAAAGAGGTTCGTCGTGAAGACGGTACCGCAATTCGTTTTGACCGTAACGCGGCTGTTATCTTGAATAACAACGGCGAGCCGGTTGGCACCCGTATCTTCGGACCGGTTGTTCGCGAACTGCGCGCTAAGAACTTCATGAAAATCATCTCGCTTGCTCCGGAGGTGCTGTAATGGCTGCGAAACTCCGTAAAGGTGACAAGGTCATCGTTCTGGCTGGCAAAGACAAAGGTAAAACCGGTGAAATCACTTCGGTTAACCCGTCTGCTGGCAAGGCCGTTGTTGATGGCGTGAACATGGCCATCCGTCACACTCGCCAAACTCAGACTGCACAGGGCGGCCGCCTTCCTAAGGCAATGCCGATCGATCTGTCGAACCTGGCTATCGTTGATGCAAACGGCAAAGCAACTCGCGTTGGCTTCCGCATGGAAGGCGACAAGAAAGTTCGCTTCGCTAAGACAACAGGAGACGTTATCTGATGCTTGACACTGCTAACTACTCCCCGCGTCTTAAGGACCTCTACAAAGCGACTATCAAAGCCGCTCTGAAAGAAGAGTTCGCATACAAAAACGATATGCAGATCCCGCGTCTGGACAAAATCGTTCTGAACATTGGTTGTGGTGCTGAAGCTGTTCGTGACAGCAAAAAAGCCAAATCCGCTGTTGAGGATCTGTCCACCATCGCAGGTCAGCAGGCTGTTTCCACAAAAGCAAAGAAATCCATCGCTGGTTTCCGCGTTCGTGAAGATATGCCGCTCGGCGCTAAAGTTACCCTCCGCGGTGACCGTATGTACGAATTCCTTGATCGTCTGATCACAATCGCAATGCCTCGTATCCGCGACTTCCGCGGCGTATCGGGCACTTCGTTTGACGGCCGTGGCAACTACGCTACCGGTCTGAAGGAACACATCGTATTCCCAGAAATCAACTTTGATAAAGTTGACGAAGTCTGGGGTATGGACATCGTCATCTGCACTACCGCGAAAACTGACGCGGAAGCGAAAGCGCTGTTGAAGCATTTCAACATGCCGTTCAACAGCTAAGCGCGGAGAGAGAACTATGGCTAAAAAATCCATGATCGAACGCGAAAAAAAGCGTGAGCGTCTGGTGGCAAAATTTGCTGCTAAGCGCGCAGAGCTTAAAGAAATCGCGAACGATGAAACTAAGTCGATGGAAGAGCGCTTCAAAGCACGCTTGAAGCTCGCGGAACTCCCGCGCAACAGCTCTGCCACCCGTCTTCATAACCGTTGCCAGCTGACTGGTCGTCCGCATGCGTATTACCGCAAGCTGAAAGTCAGCCGTATCATGCTCCGTAATCTCGGCTCCAATGGCGAGATCCCGGGCTTGGTCAAGTCAAGCTGGTAAGGAGGGTTAGAACATGAACGATCCTATCGGTGATATGCTGACCCGTATCCGTAACGCTCAAATGCGCGGCAAGTCGACTGTTTCGACTCCGGCATCCAAGCTGCGCGGTTGGGTTCTCGATGTGTTGACTGCAGAAGGCTACATCCGTGGCTACGAAGCTGGCACGGATGACCGTGGTCACCCGACACTCGAAATCAGCCTGAAATACTACGAAGGCACTCCTGTCATTCGCGAACTGAAGCGGGTTTCTAAACCTGGTCGTCGCGTTTACATGGGCGTCAAGGACATCCCGTCGGTCCGTCAGGGCCTCGGTCTGTCGATTGTCTCCACCCCTAAGGGTGTGATGTCGGACGCAAGCGCACGCGCAGCCAACGTTGGCGGCGAAGTGCTCTGCACCATCTTCTAAGGAGGGTCTGATGTCTCGTATTGGTAAAAAACCGGTCGAGCTGCCCAGCGGCGTTACTGCCACTGTGTCGGGTCAGACCATCGAAGTTAAGGGTCCGAAAGGCACCCGTTCCTTCTCTGCTACCGACGATGTGACCATCGCTGTCGAAGAGAACGCTGTAAAAGTGACCCCGCGTGGCACTTCGAAGCGCGCTCGTCAGCAGTGGGGCATGTCCCGCTCGATGGTAGAAAACCTGATTATCGGCGTGACCGAAGGCTTCAAAAAAGAGCTGGAAATCACCGGTGTTGGTTACCGTGCTAACATTCAGGGTAACACCCTGAAGCTGGCTCTCGGTTACTCGCACGACGTCGACTTCGATATCCCGGCTGGCGTAACCGTCACCGCACCGAAGCAGACCGAAATCGTTGTGGAAGGTATCGACCAACAGCTGGTGGGGCAGGTTGCTGCTAACATCCGCGAGTGGCGTAAGCCAGAGCCGTACAAAGGCAAAGGTATTCGCTACAAGGGCGAGTACATCTTCCGCAAAGAAGGTAAGAAGAAGTAAGGAACGCAAAAATGGCAAACAGCAAACGGGAATTGTTCCTAAAGCGCCGCCTGCGCGTCCGGAACAAACTTCGCAAAGTGAACGCTGGCCGCGTACGTCTGTCGGTTCACCGTTCGAACAAGAACATCAGCGTCCAGCTGATCGACGACATCCAGGGCACCACCCTGGCTGCGGCTTCGACCCTCGAAAAGGATCTGGGCTTCGTCGGCAAGAACAACAAAGAGGCCGCAGCCAAAGTTGGTCAGGTTATCGCAGAGCGCGCGAAAGCAGCTGGCGTTACCGAAGCTTACTTCGACCGCGGTGGCTTCCTGTTCCACGGCAAAGTGAAGGCTCTGGCCGACGCTGCGCGTGAAGCTGGTCTGAAGATCTAAGGAGACGAGAGTATGGCAGAACGTGAAAACCGCCGGGACCGTCGCGAACGCGACGAAGCACCGGAATTCGCCGATCGTCTCGTGGCGATCAACCGCGTCTCGAAAACCGTTAAGGGTGGTAAGCGCTTTGGCTTCGCTGCTCTGGTGGTTGTCGGTGACCAAAAGGGCCGCGTAGGCTTCGGTAAAGGTAAAGCTAAGGAAGTTCCTGAAGCGATCCGTAAAGCTACCGAACAAGCTAAGCGTCAGATGATCCGCGTGCCGCTGCGCGACGGTCGTACCCTGCACCACGATATCGAAGGCCGTCACGGCGCTGGTCGCGTAGTAATGCGCACCGCTCCTGAAGGTACTGGTATCATCGCGGGTGGTCCGATGCGTGCAGTTTTCGAAATGCTTGGCGTCAAAGACGTTGTTTCGAAATCGCTCGGTTCGCAGAACCCTTACAACATGATCCGCGCAACTCTGGACGGTTTGAAGAAAGAAGCTTCGCCTCGTTCCGTTGCAGCGCGTCGTGGCAAGAAAGTTGCTGACATCCTCCGCAAGCCGGAAGAAGCAGCAGCCGAAGCAGAAGCGTAAGGAGTCTGTATCATGGCTAAAACGATCGTTGTTAAACAGATCGGTTCTCCGATCCGTCGCCCAGCCAAACAGCGCGCTACGCTGATCGGTCTGGGTCTGAACAAGATGCACAAGACACGCGAACTCGAAGATACACCTTCGGTACGCGGCATGGTCGAAAGCATCCCGCACCTCGTCGAGATCATCGAAGAGCGCGGCTAAGCTTCAGAGCATAGCAATTATAAAACGCCCCGCAGGTTTCTGTGGGGCGTTTTTGTTTGGGTAATTGAAGTAATGCTGCAGTGCGGCGTCATGCAGTAAATGCATGGCGGGGGTTCCGAACGGGAATTTGTTAGCGCGAACGGGTGCACGTATATTCAGAGACAGAAGAGGACAAGAACACATCCTCGCCGGGGCAACCGGCTCTGGCATTGAAAAAGGAATACGAAAATGGCTCACATCACTTTCCACGCACCCCGCGTTGCTCACTTTGATCTTGGTGCAATTGTTCGCACCAAAGTTGCAGAAGTGAAGGAGGCGCTGGCCCGTCGCGCTGAATACCGCGCAGTGTACAACGAATTGGCTGCAATGACCGATCGTGACCTCGCAGATATCGGTATCTCGCGCGGAATGATCGAAGACGTTGCACATCAGGCGGCTTACAAGAACTAAGCGCTGTCTAGAGATTAAAGCTGAGCCTCGATGCAAACATCGGGGCTTTTGTTTTTTCAGCCAAAGCTTGCAATACGGGACCTCGGGCCGTATACGCACGCGGTGGCCCGCTTTGGGTCCAGAATCATAACCATTATGCCGTGTTTGCCCACTCCGTCGCTGGAGGGCAGTTCCGGCAAGGAGAAGCGACATGAAACTTAATGAACTTCGCGATAATGCAGGCGCAACCAAGAAACGTATGCGCGTTGCTCGTGGTCCGGGCTCGGGCAAAGGTAAAACTGCTGGCCGTGGTATCAAAGGTCAGAAATCCCGTTCGGGCGTAGCAATCAACGGCTACGAAGGCGGCCAGATGCCCCTCTACCAGCGTCTGCCTAAGCGCGGCTTCACCACGCCGAACGCGAAGAAATACGCAGTTGTCAACCTCGGCCTCATCCAGAAATTCATCGACGCTGGCAAACTCGACGCTGCCAACATCAACGAAGACACTCTGGTTGCTTCGGGCCTGATCCGTCGCAAACTGGACGGCATCCGCGTTCTCGCAAAAGGCGAGATCACCGCAAAAGCTACCATCTCCGTTACCGGCGCTTCGAAAGGCGCTGTAGAAGCGGTTGAAAAGGCTGGCGGCAAGCTGACTGTTGTTGCAGCAGCAGAATAAGGGTTGTGAGTGCCCTTTCGGGCGCTTACTTACCTAACTAGTTTCCTTGCGCCGCCGTCCGGGAAAACCGGTCGGCGGCGTTTTCGATGAAAGAGACACCGACTTATGGCTTCAGCAGCAGAGCAAATGGCGGCAAACCTCAATTGGTCTACCTTTGGTAAGGCCAAAGAGCTTCGTCAGCGCATCTTCTTCACCATCGGACTTCTGATCGTGTATCGCCTTGGCACTTATATTCCTGTGCCTGGTATCGATATCGACGCGCTTCAGAACTTCTTTGCATCTCAGAACACTGGTATCGGCGGTATGCTTGCCATGTTCACGGGCGGCGCATTGAGCCGGATGGGTATCTTTGCCCTTGGCATCATGCCCTACATCTCTGCATCGATTATCGTGCAGTTGATGGGCTCCATGTATGAGCCGTGGAAGCAACTGAAGAAAGAGGGCGATCAAGGTCGTCGGAAACTCGCTCAGTATACCCGCTACGGTACCGTGGTTTTGGCGCTGTTCCAGGCCTACGGCCTCGCGGTTTCGCTGGAGTCGGGAGATATGGCTCATGATCCGGGTCTATTCTTCCGCGCATCGACGATGATTACTATTGTCGGTGGCACCATGTTCCTGATGTGGGTGGGTGAGCAGATCACCAGCCGCGGCATTGGTAATGGTATTTCGCTGATCATTTTCGTCGGTATCGTGGCTGAACTTCCTGCCGCTGCGGCGCAGTTCCTGTCGACTGCTCAGCAAACCAGCAACTGGATGCTTGTGATCGGCGTGATCGTGATGTTGGCAGCTGTGCTTGCCTTTGTTGTGTTCATGGAGCGCTCGCTGCGTAAGATCCACATCCAGTACCCCCGCCAACAGCGCGGTATGAAGGTGTACGACGGCGGTTCTTCGCACCTCCCAATCAAGGTTAACCCAGCTGGCGTTATCCCTGCGATCTTTGCGTCTGCACTTTTGTTGCTGCCGACAACCATCGCGACCTTTACAGAGCAGACTTCTAACGCTGTACTGTCTTGGGTTCTCGCTTATTTCGGGCCCGGTCAGCCGCTCTATCTGCTGTTCTTCACAGCGATGATCGTGTTCTTCACTTACTTCTACACCAAAGAAGTCGCGTTCAAGACCGACGAAGTTGCCGAGAACCTCAAGAGCCAGAACGGCTTTGTTCCTGGTATCCGTCCAGGCAAGCGTACTGCTGAATACTTCGACTACGTTGTGACCCGTGTCCTCGTGCTCGGTTCGGCTTACCTTGCGTTAGTTTGTCTCATGCCAGAGATTATCCGTAGCTTTTCCGGTTTCACTTTCTATTTTGGCGGCACTTCAGTGCTGATCATCGTGTCGGTTGGAATGGATACAATCCAGCAAGTGCAATCTCATTTGCTCGCCCACCAATACGAAGGCCTCATTGAAAAATCGCAACTGCGTGGCAAACGTAGTGCCAATAAACGGAACAGGGGACCGGCTCGTCGATGAACATTATTCTGCTTGGACCGCCGGGTGCGGGTAAGGGAACACAGGCTCAAAAGCTTGTGGAGGAACGCAACATGGTGCAGCTGTCGACTGGCGACATGCTGCGCGAGGCACGCACAAGCGGCACTGAAATGGGTAAGAAGGTTGCGGCTGTCATGGACGCTGGCAATCTCGTCACCGATGAAATTGTCATCGGTCTTATCCGCGAGAAACTAGAGCAGGGCGCTGCTGGTGGCTTTATCTTCGATGGCTTCCCGCGCACTCTTGCTCAGGCTGACGCACTGGATGGACTGCTGTCCGAAATGGGTCAGAAGCTGGATGCGGTTATCGAGCTGCAAGTTGACGATGAGGTTCTTGTCCGCCGCATTGTTGGTCGCGCTGAAGCGGCTGCTGCTGCAGGTCAACCTGTTCGTGCGGACGACAATGAAGACGCGCTTCGCGTTCGTCTGGCAGCTTACTACAAACAGACCAGTCCGCTGATCGGCTACTACTATGCCAAAGGTGGTCTAAAGTCGGTCGATGGTCTAGCTAGCATGGACGATGTTGCGAAAAGCATCGCGGACATTCTGGGTTAATTTGACCCTTCTAAGCATTGGTGTAAGGCCTGCGACATGTTTCGCGGGCCTTTTGCCTTCAAGGGGTTGACCCGTTCGAAAAGCCCCCATAAACAGCCCCATCCCTTTTGGGGGAATCAACCATGTTTTTCGGGTCGCTCCCGATTCGCATGATCACCTCATGAACAGTGGCCCGCTAGGTTTCACCTTTCGGGCTTCCGTTGTGAAAAAAGATTCCGGTACGACGGAATCGCAACGAAAAGGAAAGCTAACGTGGCACGTATCGCCGGCGTGAACATCCCGACTGCTAAGCGGGTTCCAATCGCCCTCACCTACATTACGGGCATTGGCCCGTTCATCGCAAACCAGATTTGCGAAGCATGCAACATCGATCTGACCCGTCGTGTAAACGAACTGTCTGATGCTGAAGTTCTGACAATCCGTGAATACATCGACGCAAACGTCACCGTAGAAGGTGACCTGCGCCGTGAAGTAACGATGAACATCAAGCGTCTGATGGATCTCGGTTGCTACCGTGGTCTGCGTCATCGTCGTAACCTGCCCGTCCGCGGTCAGCGTACCCACACCAACGCTCGCACCCGCAAAGGCCCTGCAAAGGCCATCGCTGGTAAGAAGAAGTAAGGGAGGGCATAGACAATGGCTCGTGATACCCGTCGTGGTGGTAAGAAAAAAGTTTCCAAGAACATCGCAGCTGGCGTTGCTCATGTGAACTCCACCTTCAACAACACTAAAATCCTGATCTCTGACGTGCAGGGCAACGCGATCTCGTGGTCGTCCGCTGGCACCATGGGCTTCAAGGGCTCGCGTAAATCGACCCCTTATGCTGCTCAGATGGCTGCAGAAGATGCTGGCAAGAAAGCTCAGGAACATGGCGTTAAGACGCTTGAGGTAGAAGTTCAGGGCCCAGGTTCGGGTCGTGAATCCGCTCTGCGCGCTCTGGCTGCTGCTGGTTTCAACATCACGTCGATCCGTGATGTGACCCCGCTGGCACACAACGGCTGCCGTCCGCCGAAGCGCCGCCGCGTCTAATATCGATTATCCCACTGGGGCTGTGGTTTTTCCACGGCCCCAGTACGTCATTTTAAACCTCGGGCGTTTGCCTTTTGGGACATGAAAGGCAGACAAGTATGGAGGGACGCATGATCCACAAGAACTGGGCTGAACTTATCAAGCCGACCCAAGTTGACGTGAAACCGGGCAATGACCCGCAGCGTCAGGCCACTGTTATTGCTGAACCGCTTGAGCGTGGTTTCGGTCTGACACTGGGCAACGCACTTCGTCGTATTCTGCTGTCGTCGCTGCAAGGCGCTGCGATCACTGCAGTGCACATCGATAATGTTCTGCACGAATTTTCGTCTGTTGCTGGTGTACGTGAAGACGTCACCGACATCGTCCTGAACCTCAAGGGCGTTGCGATCCGCATGGACGTTGAAGGTCCGAAGCGTTTGACCGTTCAGGCCAAAGGTCCGGGCGTTGTAACTGCTGGCGACATTTCCGAATCCGCAGGCATCGAAGTCCTGAACAAAGATCACGTTATCTGTCACCTCGACGATGGCGCTGACCTTTACATGGAACTCACCGTTAACACCGGTAAGGGCTATGTGGCTGCAGACAAAAACAAGCCCGAAGATGCGCCGATCGGCCTCATCGCTATCGACGCAATTTATTCGCCAGTTAAGAAAGTATCGTACGACGTTCAGCCGACCCGTGAAGGTCAGGTTCTCGACTACGATAAACTGACGATGAAAGTCGAAACCGACGGCTCGCTGACCCCGGATGATGCAGTTGCATACGCAGCTCGCATTCTGCAGGATCAGCTTTCGATCTTCGTAAACTTCGACGAACCGGAATCGGCTTCGGCTGGTTCGGATGACGATGGCCTCGAGTTCAACCCGCTTCTCCTGAAGAAAGTGGACGAACTGGAACTGTCTGTACGTTCGGCAAACTGCCTGAAGAACGACAACATCGTTTACATCGGCGATCTTATCCAGAAAACCGAAGCAGAGATGCTGCGCACTCCGAACTTCGGCCGCAAGTCGCTTAACGAGATCAAAGAAGTGCTCTCTGGCATGGGTCTGCACCTCGGCATGGACGTCGAGGACTGGCCGCCAGACAACATCGAAGACCTCGCAAAGAAATTCGAAGACCAGTTCTAATTCTGGCTTCGGTGGGCAGGGCGGAAACGTCCTGCCTTTTCGGGCAATCCCGCCCCAAGGAGAGTGGCCAATACGCATAGGCCACCGGACAAAGCATAAAACGCTAGGAGAATTAAAATGCGTCACGCTCGCGGTTACCGCCGTCTGAATCGTACTCACGAACACCGTAAAGCCCTGTTTGCGAACATGGCTGGTTCGTTGATCGAACACGAACAAATCAAAACCACCCTGCCGAAAGCAAAAGAACTGAAGCGCGTCATCGACAAGCTGATCACGCTCGGTAAACGTGGTGACCTGCATGCACGCCGTCAGGCTGATGCGCAGCTCAAACAAGATATTCACGTTGCGAAACTGTTTGAAGTTCTCGGCCCGCGTTATGCGGAGCGTAACGGTGGTTACTGCCGCGTTCTGAAAGCTGGCTTCCGTTATGGCGACATGGCTCCGATGGCGATCATCGAGCTGGTTGACCGTGATGTTGACGCAAAAGGCGCAGCAGACCGTGCACGTCTTGAAGCAGAAGAAGCTCTGCTGGGCGACGACGAATAAGTCTCGACCATCGCTAGTTTTGAGAACCCCGTCAGCATAGCTGGCGGGGTTTTTCATTTCGCCATTTCTGGGTAGTGAATATATGCGATACAATTATAGGTTGACCAATAAACCTAAGGTTGAAAATATCCTAGTATGGCTCAGGTATTTGGAATCGAAACACATTTAGAGAGGCTCGATCAAATCGCGCCGAATGGTTTCTTTTTCGGACTGCACATTCGGCACACGCTGCCTTTGTTCACTCATCAAACCTACCCGAGCCTATGGGTTAATCACTACATTAGGGAGGCTTACGCGCTCCGTGATCCGATCATTGCGTGGGGGCTTGATCGGGTGGGCACTTGCCGCTGGAGCGAAATTGATATTCCGGACCCGTTCAACATTCTTGGACAGGCGCAGGAATTTGGGATGAATTTTGGGATCGCGGTATCTTTTGGGCCGCTCCACTCACGGACCATAGCGACAGCCTCGCGGCCAGATCGCGAGTTTACGGAAACCGAGATTGCGTCATTTTCCGATGTAATCGACGCGCTTCATACCATTTACCAGCCCCCCGTGTCCTTAACGGACGTCCAAACAGAGTCCCTGCGGCGGATTGCCGAGGGGGATCGTTATGCTGCGGCTGCTGCAAAACTCGGAATTTCTCAAAGCGTATTCAAAGCGCGGCTGACCGCCGCCCGTTCGAGCCTTCAGGCTCGCACCACGGTAGAGGCCATCCAGAAGGCGAGGGATTACAGGCTGCTCTGACGTCCTTTTCGGGATGCGGATGCGGGGTTGTGTGACCCTTAACCCTCGCTGGAGGCACTGATGCTGAGCACCGTTCTTTCGTTCGCCAATATGCACAATCACGGCGAACTTTTCGCAAATATCCTGCGGGCACGGCGGGATTGTTTTATCGTCAAACGATCGTGGGACCTGCCTGAGACGATGGGTATGGAATACGACCAATACGACACACCGCAATCGCGTTGGGTTGCAGTGCATGACGCAACCGGCCGCGTGTTGGCAGGGGCCCGTATGACACCCACGACTGCGCGATGTGGTGTCTATAGCTACATGATCCGCGATGCGCAGAGAGGACTTTTAGAAACCATCCCGCAAGACCTTTTGTATGAGGATGCCCCGATTGATGAGGGCATTTGGGAGGTGACCCGAGGGTTCATCGGGCATGATATTCCCAACAACATCCGTCTCCGCGTGCGATTGCTGCTGACGGGTCAGATTGTGACCGCGGGGCGAGAACTGAACGCGCGGAAGATGATTGCTCTGCTACCTGCCAATTGGACGCGTTGGTCCAAACGGGCTGCGCTTGATATTTCACCTGCGGGACGGGTGATGGATATGGGGGGCGTGGACTATCAGGCCGTCTGGTTTGATCTTGGAGACAAACTCCACTGACCCTTTGCCAAAGATCGGACGCGGGCGTAGGTTACGGCCATGTCCGATCTTTTCGAAACACCCGCTCCTCAGACACCGAACGCGCCTCGTCCTCTCGCGGATAGGCTGCGGCCGCAGACGTTGGCCGAGGTGATAGGGCAAGAGCAGGTTCTCGGCCCTGATGGGCCTTTGGGGGTGATGCTCGCGTCAGGTTCGTTGTCGTCCTTGATCCTGTGGGGTCCGCCTGGTGTTGGAAAAACGACGATTGCGCGTTTGCTTGCCCGTGAAACCGAGCTGCATTTCGAACAGATCAGTGCAATTTTTACGGGCGTGCCTGACCTTCGAAAGGTGTTCGAGGCGGCTAAGCTGCGTCGCGCAAACGATCGTGGAACTCTTTTGTTCGTGGACGAAATTCATCGTTTCAACAAAGCCCAGCAGGACAGCTTTTTGCCCCATATGGAGGACGGCACCATCGTGCTCGTTGGCGCGACGACAGAGAACCCGTCGTTCGAACTGAACGCCGCTATTCTAAGCCGTGCGCAGGTTTTGGTTCTCAATCGGTTATCGTCTGATGAGTTAGAGAAAATGGCGTCACGGGCAGAGGGCGAAGCGGGCAAAAAACTGTTGCTTGAGCCCGCCGCGCGCTCTGCGCTTTTGGACATGGCCGATGGGGATGGGCGAGCATTGTTGAACTTGATCGAACAGGTTCTGGCGTGGAAAACCACTGCCCCTTTGGGTGTCGACCAGCTTACGACCCGTTTGATGCGACGGGCGGCGAAATACGATAAGTCGGGTGAAGAGCATTACAACTTGATCTCTGCGCTGCATAAATCTGTACGGGGATCAGATCCTGATGCTGCGCTCTACTGGTATTCCCGCATGTTAGAGGGCGGCGAAGACCCTCGGTATCTGGCGCGTCGTATTTTGCGCATGGCGGTAGAGGACATCGCGCTGGCTGACCCGAATGCCCAAACGATTTGCCTACACGCATGGGAAACTTATGAGCGACTTGGAAGTCCCGAGGGTGAATTGGCTTTGGCGCAGGCTGTCATCTACCTCGCGCTCGCTCCTAAAACGAACGCGGGATATGTGGCCTACAAAGCATCCAGAGATGCCGCGCGAAAATCAGGAAGCGAGCCGCCGCCCAAACATATACTCAACGCTCCGACTAAGATGATGAAAGAGCAAGGGTATGGCGCAGGCTATGCCTATGACCATGATGCCGAGGATGGGTTTTCAGGGCAAAACTACTTTCCAGAGACCATGCAGCGCCCGACGTTCTACAAACCCGTTGATCGCGGGTTTGAACGTGATCTTAAGAAGAGGGCAGACTATTTCGCAGGCCTTAGGGCCAAGCGGCAGGGACGTCAGAATTGACTCTTTGCTGCTGAACAGCCAAGGAGCGCGGATGATCTGGAATACTCTCTTTGTCGCGGCGGGCGGTGCTATTGGCGCAGCGCTACGTTATCTGACCAACGTGGGCGTCATGCGCTTGATCGGGCCTGGGTTTCCCTTTGGGACGGTCGTGGTGAATGTCCTCGGCTCCTTTTTGATGGGGCTTCTTGTTGTTGTCCTCGCAGAGAAGGGCGGTAACAAATTCGCACCGTTTTTAATGACGGGGTTCTTAGGCGGTTTCACAACGTTTTCGGCCTATTCGCTGGATGCTGTGACACTTTATAATCGCGGTGAGATCGTGCTGGCTGGCGCATATGTCCTCGGCACGGTGATCGTCGGAATTGCGGCACTGGTCGCAGGAATGGCCTTTGGCCGAATGGTGCTACAATGAGCGGTGTGCAAAACATCACAATCAGCGAAGACGATGGCGATCAGCGGATCGACCGTTGGCTTCGGAAGCTATACCCACACCTAACCCAAGGTCGCATAGAAAAGATGTGCCGCAAGGGCGAATTGCGTGTGGATGGCGGTCGTGTGAAATCGAATTCGCGCATTGAGGCGGGCCAGACCGTCCGTATCCCTCCGATGGGCGAAGAAGCCGTAAAACCAGCACCGAAGTTTGATCGCAAAATTACACGGTCTGACGTTGAGATGATCCAGTCCTGTGTGGTCTGGAAAGATGAGCATATTATTGCACTGAATAAACCCTCGGGCCTGCCCTCGCAGGGCGGATCGGGTCAGGGCGACCGTCACGTCGACGCTTTGGCCGAGGCTCTGATGTTCGGCTACAAGGACAAACCAAAGCTGGTTCACCGTCTGGACAAAGATACATCTGGCCTCTTGCTGCTGGCCCGCACAGATCGTGTCGCCCGTCGGTTGTCGGAGGCGTTGCGTCACCGCAATGTTCGCAAGATCTACTGGGCCGCAGTTGCTGGTGTTCCGTCTCCTCGTGCGGGTTCGATCAAATACGGCCTGATGAAAGCGCCGGGTCGCGGACGTGGTGGTGAAGGCGAGAAGATGGTTTGTGTTCACCCCGCTAAATTGGATGAACACGAGGGTGCGAAACGCGCCCACACCGACTTTTTCACCATCGACCTCGCGGGTTCGCGGATTGCATGGGTTGCGATGACGCCGATCACTGGTCGCACGCACCAACTCCGTGCGCACATTGCGGAACTTGGTCACCCGATTATCGGCGACGGTAAATATGGCGGTTCTTCTACTGAAAACCTCGGCGATGGCTGGGGCGCAGGTGTTGGTGGCGAGTTGAGCAAAAGGCTGCACCTCCATGCACGTATGATCTCGTTCGAGCATCCGATCACCAAAGAGATCATTACCCTTCAAGCCCCGCTGCCACCGCATATGCAGGAAACTTGGGACTTCTTTGGGTGGGACGTGAACTATCCACCGATCGATCCTTTTGTGACGGAAGATGAGTGAACTGCGCCTCGTCATTTTTGATGTCGATGGAACGTTGGTCGATAGTCAGGGGCTAATCGTTCGTTCGATGGAGGCCGCCTTTGATGGCGTGGGCCTCCCTGCGCCGTCGCGCGATAAGATCAAGTGGATTGTCGGGCTATCGCTGGATCGCGCGGTTGCCTTGCTCGCACCAGCCGCCTCAGACAATGAGGCGCAGCGCATTGTGCAAACCTACAAGGACGCCTTCTTTACCTATCGAAGTGCCGAGGGTGCCGCCGCATCTAGTCCATTTTTCTCAGGTGCGCGTGAGGTGCTCGACCAGTTGCGTGCTGACCCTTGGACGCTACTCGCTGTTGCCACAGGGAAATCAAAGCGCGGGTTGGATGCCTTGATCGAAGCGCATGGGCTAGAGGGATATTTTGTCTCTCGGCAGGTCGCTGACTTTCATCCGTCAAAACCTCACCCGTCGATGATTTTTACGGCAGTTGATGAAGCAGGCGTAGCGCGGTCTCGAACTGTCATGGTCGGGGACACCACCTACGACATGGATATGGCCAAAGCAGCGGGCGTTGCTGCGATTGGCGTTTCTTGGGGCTATCACGCTGCAGAAACACTGAACGCGGATCGAATTGTCGGTGATTTTGCCGAACTCCCCGCAGCGATTAACGAACTACTGGAGGCCCGATCATGAGCGGTTGGAAAGCAAAACGGTTCTGGAAAGAAGCAACCATCAGCGAAGTAGAGGGTGGTTACCGTGTAGAGCTGGATGGGCGTCCAGTTCGAACCCCTGCGAAAGCGCTGATGATTGTGCCGACCAAGGCCATAGCTGAAGCCATCGCTGCTGAATGGGATGCGCAAACTGAGGAAGTGAAGCCCGAATCTATGCCGATCACGCGGTCTGCGAATGCTGCCTTGGACAAGGTTTCGGTCCAGTTTGACGAAGTGGCCGATATGCTTTCTGCTTACGGAGGCAGCGACCTGCTGTGTTATCGGGCAGATAGCCCAATTGAGCTAACTAAGCGTCAATCTGATGAATGGGACCCGATTCTTGATTGGGCGGAGGGTCGTTTCGGCACTCGCTTGGTCTGTGGATTCGGTGTTATGCCTGTGACCCAGTCTGACGAAAACCTACGCATTTTTCGTGACCATGTTGGAACGCTAAGCCCTTTTGAAATCGCTGCATTTCACGATCTGGTCGGGATTAGTGGGTCGCTTGTGCTGGCATTGGCCGTCACAGAGGGACATTTGACTGCGCAAAACGCATGGTTGAAGTCGCGAGTCGATGAATTGTGGCAAGAAGAGCAATGGGGCCAAGATGATGAGGCAACAGTGTTAGCGAACCACAAGCAAGGCGAGTTTTTAATGGCCGCGCGGATCTTTCAAATGTTGCAAAGCTGAAATCCGCAGTCTTTTTTCCTGCGTCAGGTCAATTTTGCGGCCAGTTGACCCAAGATCAAGGGAATATTCCCGTCTGGTCCCCCTTGACCAATTAGATAGTTTGCGACCAATCTAAGGCTTCGTGGTGGTATCCCCGCCGCGCCCATACGCTATCAAAGCGAAAACCCCGATCGTAAGTATCGGGAACTCAGGAAGAGGTAGAAATGAAGAAATCCATTATGCTCGGCGCTCTGGCCGTCGCTGGTTTGACCGCTGCAAGCGCATCGGCATCCACGCTCGATGACGTCAAAGCCCGTGGTAAACTGAACTGTGGCGTGTCGTCCGGCCTGACCGGCTTCTCGCAGCCCGACGCAAACGGCGTTTGGGAAGGTTTTGACGTTGCTGTATGCCGCGCTGTTGCTGCTGCTGTTCTGGGTGACTCGACTGCTGTTGAATTCGTTCCGCTCACCACCCAAGTGCGTTTCACCGCACTGGCGTCGGGCGAGATCGACATTCTGGCACGTAACACCACTTGGACATTCTCGCGCGACACCGACCTGAAGCTCGACTTCATCGGCGTGAACTACTACGACGGTCAGGGCTTCATGGTCCCGAAATCGCTCGGCGTGACTTCCGCTAAAGACCTCGACGGTGCAACCGTTTGTATCCAAACTGGTACCACCACAGAGCTGAACTTGGCCGACTTCTTCCGCGCCAACAACATCAGCTACGAGCCGATCCCGATCGAAACCAACGCAGAAGCACAGCAGCAGTACCTTGCTGGCGCTTGTGACGTCTACACCACTGACGCTTCGGGTCTTGCTGCAACTCGCGCAACCTTTGAAGCGCCGGGCGATCACGTGATCCTTCCGGAAATCATCTCCAAAGAGCCGCTCGGCCCGGTTGTTCGTCACGGCGACAACGAATGGGGTGATATCGCAATGTGGACCCTCAACGCCCTGATCGCTGCTGAAGAACTCGGCGTGACCTCTGCGAACGTTGAAGAGCTGTCTGCTGCTGCGACCACCAACCCAGAAATCAACCGCCTGCTTGGCACCGAAGGTGACCTTGGCGCGATGATCGGTCTGGACGCTCAGTGGGCTGTTCGCGCGATTGCTGCTGGCGGCAACTACGGCGAACTGTTCGAAAAGAACATCGGTGTTAACACTCCGATCGGCCTCGCACGTGGCCTGAACGCACAATGGACCGAAGGCGGCCTGATCTACGCACCGCCGTTCCGTTAAGTTGATCTACCGGAAAGGGCGCAGTCAACCTGCGCCCTTTTCATACTTGAAGTGCCCCCCGCGACATTGCCAACAACCGGATAACCGGTGACCTCCTGTCGCGTCGGGAGCCGGGGAGACTTTTATGACCACGCTCACGGATACGCCGAAGCAAGGCTTTCGGCTAAGTCAGCTTATTTACGATACGCGCTATCGTTCGATTACCATTCAGGTAATCGCGACTGTGCTGATCGTTGCGGCCCTCTGGTGGCTTGCGCGCAATACCGTCGCAAACTTGACCGCACTGGGCAAAGATTTCACGCTCGAGTTTCTTGGAAACCGGTCGGGATACGACATCAACCAACGTTTGATTGCTTACGATTCTAACGCGACGCACGGACGTGCGGCGCTGGTTGGAATTCTGAATACCTTGTTGGTTGCCGGCCTTGGTTGCGTCCTAGCGACGATACTCGGCGTTATTTTCGGTGTCCTGCGACTGTCGAAAAACTGGATCGTGTCGCGTCTGGCTGCTGTTTACGTCGAAGGCTTCCGCAACGTACCGCTGCTGCTTTGGATCATCGCGATCTTTGCTGTGATGACAGAATCCACGCCGTCGCCCAGAGATTTCCGTGGCGAAAATCCGGTCGCGAGCATGGCACTTGCCGACAATGTGGCGATCACGAACCGTGGTGCTTATATCCCTGAGCCCCTATTTGCGAACGGTTTGGGCGATGTTGAAATCAAACCAGGTGGCGTTTTTGCGGATCTGTATTTCAACGTCAGCATCGATCTGATTGTGATCTTGCTCACTCTGGTGGCGAGCCTCCTCGTGGTTAAATTGGTCAATACCCGCGCTGCGGATATCCAGAATGCGACAGGTGTTCGTCCGACGACGTGGTGGGTAAACCTCCTGATTATCGTTGCCCCAATCGCCGCGCTCCTATGGGGCCTTGGTTTCTATCTAGGCAAACCAGAGCTGTCGGGCTTCAACTTCTCGGGTGGTACGCACCTGCGGAACTCGTTGCTGGCACTGTGGTTGGCACTGTCTCTCTACACAGGTGCATTTATTGCAGAGATCGTTCGAGGCGGTATCAATGCCGTATCGAAAGGCCAAACCGAAGCCGCGTTTGCGCTGGGGCTACGTCCGAACCGCACGATGCGTTTGGTGATCCTGCCACAGGCTCTGCGCGTGATCATTCCACCGCTGATCTCTCAATTCTTGAACCTGACCAAGAACTCTTCGCTTGCGATCGCCATTGGTTACATGGATGTCCGTTCCACTTTGGGCGGCATTACTGTGAACCAAACAGGGCGCGAACTTGAGGGTATTCTTCTTGTTGGTTTGTTCTATCTCCTGCTCAGTCTCGCGATTTCGACAGGGATGAACTGGTTCAACGACCGCGTTAAGCTGAAGGAGCGCTAAGATGACGGATACTGCGCAAACCGTTCGCTATGTACGCGAAACCATGATCCCACCGTCCGAGCCGCCTCTAAAGGAACAAGGTGCGGTCAAATGGATGCGGGAAAACCTTTTCTCGGGCTGGAAGAACACGCTTCTTTCGCTCGTTTCCATATATGTTCTGGTGAAGCTGCTTTTCGCATTGGTTCCGTGGTTCTGGAATTCGGTGTGGACTGCTGGGTCGCTGAACGAATGTCGTGAAACTCTGGCTGTTTTGGAGGGTCTGACCACTCATGGCGGCGCGTGCTTCGCGGTCATCAGCGACCGTTGGCTTCAGCTGCTCTTTGGTTTCTACCCTGCTGAGAGCTACTGGCGCCCGATCCTTGTTTTCATTCTGATGTTTGTTGCACTGGCGCCAATTCTGTTTTCGGCTCGTTTGCCGAAACAAATGCTCTGGTTCTCGATGCTGTTCCCTTTCCTTGGCACGTGGCTGCTGTGGGGTGGCTCTTTCTGGGTTCCGATCCTTGTAATCCTTGGCTTTGTCGTAGGTGCAGTAGGGTTCAAAATCGGAGGCCGTTTCGCCGGTGCATTTGGTGCTGTAGCGCTTGGAGTTGCGGGTGCTGCGCTCTGGTGGATGGTTGCTATGCCAACCATTAATGGAGCGTTGCACAAGGCAGTTGCCTTGTCGCGCATTGACGGAACCAAAGCCGAGCTAATCGAAACGCTCGCAACAAATCCTGCGCAAATCGATGCGATCGAAGCCGAACAGGCAGCCGTGCAGGAGAAAATCAATGAACTAACCGCTGAAAAAGATGTGCTGGTCGTTGAAATGCTTGCTGCTCGTGAGGCTGGGACTGAACCGTCGTCGGACCAGAAGACTGCATTCAATGCGATCATGGATGAATTGATGGTAGAGCGACGTCACTATACGGCACTTGGCTTTACAGCATTCAAACTGCAACAAGCGATCAGTGACGCAAACGGTCTGTTGGCCAACATTGAAGCTCTGCCTCAGTGGGAAGCTGACCTGCCCAAAGCCATCCAGACGGCGGCCGCGATGGACGCAGCCCTGCCTGACGGTCTGCACAATCTGGTTTCGGTCAATCAGGTGCCTGCTGGGACATCGCCCGAAGCTGTCGACGCGCTGCGTGCATATCTCGACGCGGATACTGCGGTCTTGAACCTACGTGCTAACATTGAGACCGCTTATGAACGGCTTGGTACTCTGGGTCTAGCACCTGTGACCAGCCGTGATTTCGGGGGCTTTATGCTCGCAATGATCATCGGTGTGGCAGGTATCGTACTGTCCTTGCCGCTTGGCATTTTGCTCGCACTGGCACGTCAGGCCAATCTCCCGATCGTCAAAGGGTTCGCCGTTGCGTTCATCGAAATTATCCGCGGCGTGCCGCTGATCGTTTGGCTGTTCACTGCGTCACTGCTATTGAACTACTTCCTGCCGCCACGCACCTCGTTCGACCTTGTGTTGCGCGTTGTAATCATGGTGACCCTGTTTGCCGCTGCCTATATCGCAGAGGTTATCCGCGGGGGCCTTGCTGCGCTCCCGAAGGGGCAGTTCGAAGCGGCGGATTCGCTGGGCCTCGATTACTGGAAGTCGATGCGCTTGATCGTTCTTCCACAGGCGCTCAAAATCTCGATCCCAGGGATCGTGAATACCTTCATCGGCCTGTTTAAAGACACCACACTGGTTGGCATCATTGGTCTTCTTGACCCGCTCAACCTGTCGAACTCGATCCGTGCCGCCGCCGAATGGAACGGCGTCTATTGGGAACTGTTCGTCTTTATCGGCCTTTTGTTCTTTGTCTCATGCTTCAGCATGGGCCGCTACTCGCTCTGGCTGGAGAAGAAACTCCAGCGTGGACACCGCTAAGGAGACCGCCATGTCCGAACTTGCAATCGAACGTCAAATCGACCGCAGCCACATGACGATCTCTGATGAGGTCGCCATTCAGATCAACAACATGAACAAGTGGTACGGTCAGTTCCACGTGTTGCGTGACATCAACCTTACCGTTCAGCGCGGTGAGCGGATCGTGATATGTGGCCCGTCTGGGTCTGGTAAATCGACGCTCATTCGGTGCATCAACCGCCTCGAAGAGCACCAGTCGGGTGACATTATCGTTGATGGGACAGAACTGACCTCTGATCTCAAAAACATCGATAAGATCCGTTCTGAGGTTGGTATGTGCTTCCAGCACTTCAACCTGTTCCCGCACCTGACCATTCTAGAGAACTGCACGCTGGCGCCGATCTGGGTCCGCAAGGTCCCGCGCAAAGAGGCCGAAGATATTGCGATGCACTACCTCGAAAAGGTGAAGATCCCGGATCAGGCTCATAAATATCCTGGGATGTTGTCGGGTGGTCAGCAGCAACGTGTGGCGATTGCGCGTTCGCTGTGTATGAAGCCGCGCATCATGCTGTTCGACGAACCGACCTCTGCTCTCGACCCTGAGATGATCAAAGAGGTACTCGACACCATGATCGAGCTGGCCGAAGAAGGCATGACCATGCTCTGCGTGACCCACGAGATGGGCTTTGCTCAGGCTGTGGCGAACCGCGTAATCTTTATGGATCAAGGCCAGATCATCGAACAAAACGAACCGCATGCGTTCTTTAACGATCCTCAGTCGGATCGCACGAAGCTGTTCTTGAGCCAGATTTTGGGCCACTAAGCTCAGTCAAATTTTCGATTGGGGGCGGGCCGAGTGTCCGCCCTTATTCGTTTAGCAACTCGCGTGGCGTGGTAAAGGCGACGACGCGACCAGAGGCGGCACTGACATCTGACCAATGGGCCACATCAAAGTCTATGATGGCGGTCGCACAGGTCGGATAGGATGCGTATTTCGGATGGTCGGGGCGTTCATGGACAAGCCCACAGGCAAAGCTTCCGATTCCTGGGTTGTGGCCTATCATGGCAACGATAGGCGCTTTCGCGGTTTTCAGCTCGGTTAGCATCGTTGTCGCCGGTGCGAGATAGAGGGATTGCAAATAGCGCACAGCAGGCGTCGTCGGCCACTGTTCCATCAGAAGGTCCAGCGTTTCCCTCGTGCGTGTGGCGTCCGAGCATAGAACTTCCCTCGGAATATCACCTCTATCCGCAATCCACTCACCGATGGCTGGTGCCGATCGCCGTCCTCGGGCGTTCAATTGCCGATCATGGTCATCAATGGAAAAATCATCCCAAGATGATTTGGCATGACGAATAAGAACAAGCCGAAGTGTCATTTGTGAAACTCACTCATGAAGTAAGCAGACTGAGCAGTTGGACGTTCTGATGACCCAATGGGGCAGGACCGTCGAACAGCGCAGCCGTTGTTGAGGCAATCTGCACCTTCTGCACCTTCTGCACCTGATAGGTAACCGTGACAGGCTGCCACATCATATCCGGCGGGAACTAAAGCTGATGCAGGACACGCTGTTACGCATGGTTTGGTGAGGCACGTTGCACAGGGTGGGGGAGGCAATTTGACGTCAGGTGCCATTCGCAGTGCAATCGCACCGCGGAATGAGCTGAACAGGCCCGCGGTACCATCTGCCAAGAACGCGACGGGGGAGGCGCAAAATGCCCCCGACCGAATGGCCCAGCTGTAAAATGGATAGAACGGCGGGCCCCCAAACGGGAAATAGGCGACGCCGTCATATGTGGCCGCGATTTCGTCAAGGACGTGTTTTGACCAACGGTCTACAGGATCATTTTTTCCATCGCGCCATTCGGTTGACTCGCAAAAATGCGACCAGAACTGAGGCTCTGTCGGTGAGATCAGCGCAATCGCCGTCGCCCAGTCTGGGAGATTATCATCAGCGGATGGAAGGACAATGCCTGAAATTCTCAAGCCATATCCCTCCAAATCGCCGATGAGGTTTGTCATAAGTTGCGCGGCTTCACACGTGGTTCGGTGGTGCGGATCATGGAACCAGCGCCGTGCTCGGTAAATAGCTCAAGTAGACAAGCATTCGCCACGCGACCATCAAGGATAACAACCCCGCGTACACCGTCCTCAATCGCTTTGAGTGCGGTTTCGGTTTTCGGGATCATGCCGCCCGCGATGGTGCCATCTGCAATCATTTCGCGAACCTCAGCGGGCGTCATTTGAGTGATCACTTCGCCGTCTTTATTTTTCACGCCAGATACATCGGTCAACAAAAGCAGGCGGTCAGCCTTAAGGGCACCGGCAATTGCACCAGCGGCGGTATCACCATTCACGTTGAACGTTTCGTTGTCGTTCATCCCTGTTGCGACGGGAGCGATCACAGGAATGATGCCCGCATTGAACATGTCATGAAGCACTTGAACGTTCATCTCAACAGGACGACCGACAAAACCCAGTTCCGGATCATCGGGTTCGCAGACCATCAGGTCGTCGTCTTTGCCCGACAGACCAACCGCACGCCCGCCTTCGTCCATGATTGCCTGAACGATCCGTTTGTTGACGAGGCCAGTAAGAACCATCTCGACGACTTCAACCGTTGCTTTGTCGGTTACGCGTTTGCCGCGTACCCATTGGGATTCGATGCCAAGACGACCGAGCAGATCGTTGATCATCGGCCCGCCGCCGTGAACAACGACAGGGTTCAAGCCAACCTGACGCATAAGGACGATATCACGCGCGAAATCAGCCATGGCATCTTGATCACCCATGGCGTTGCCGCCGAATTTGACCACGACGATTGCACCGGAATATCGCTGAAGGTAGGGCAATGCCTCTGACAGAGTGCGGGCAGTTGCGATCCAGTCACGGTTCATGTCTTGTTTCCTCACGGCCGGTCCCTTTCCAAATAGGGGTCAAACGATGCCATAAATAATAGCGCGAAGTGTGGCTATACCGTCCCCTTTGTCAGACGACGTCAATACGATTTCAGGATAGGCGGCAGGGTGCTTTGCCAAAACAGCTCGCGTGGCTTCAATCGACTGATCAAGCTGCGTTTTGCGGACCTTATCCGTCTTTGTCATGACAACCTGAAACGTCACGGCGGCCTTATCGAGGAGGGACATGATTTCTTCGTCGACGGCTTTGGCACCGTGGCGACTATCGATCAGAACAAAAACACGACGCAGGGTAGGGCGGCCTGCGAGGTATCGCTTCAGCAACCGTTGCCATTTTTCAACGATCGCCACAGGCGCGTTAGCAAAACCATAGCCCGGCAAGTCAACGATATAGTGTTCGTCGCCCACAGTGAAAAAGTTGATCTCTTGGGTGCGGCCGGGTGTGTTTGAGGCACGAGCAAGCCCTTTACGACCTGTCAGCGCGTTAATCAGGCTGGATTTGCCAACGTTTGAACGTCCTGCAAAGCAAAGCTCGATCCGATCAGCCGGCGGCATGCCGTCCATAGCAACGACACCTTTGAGGAATTCGATCGGAGCATGGAACAGCATACGACCAGCTTCGACGACCGTCGGGTCCAGATCTTCAACGATCGGAAAACTTAACTGCATGACCATACCCTTTTGGCGGAACAGGCCGCCCTAAGGGCAGCCTGTCAGTTTACTTTGCTTTGCTAGCTTTATCACGTTTGAACGCAGAGGTGATATTGCCAAGAACATCTGGCCGGTGGCCGTGGCTTCGCATGATCGCGTATTGCTGCAAGAACGTAATGGTGTTGTTGGTGATCCAGTAGAGTACCAGACCCGAAGCGAACGATCCCAGCATGAACATGAAAATCCAAGGCATCCATGCAAAGATCATCTTTTGGGACGGATCAGTGGGCGCTGGGTTCAGTTTCTGCTGAAGCCACATCGAGATGCCGAGAATGATTGGCAGGACGCCCAACGACAGAATGAACAACATGCTGCCCGGTTCTGGTGTTCCCCATGGCAGGAGGCCAAAGAGGTTCAGGATCGAAGATGGGTCGGGCGCAGAGAGGTCACGGATCCAACCGATCCACTCAGCGTGACGCAGTTCCAGCGTGACGAAGATCACCTTATACAGTGAGAAGAAGATCGGAATCTGCAGGATCATCGGCAAACAGCCCGATGCAGGGTTAACCTTGTTCTCTTTGTAGAGCTTCATCATGCCTTGCTGAAGTTTAGCGCGGTCATCACCCGCTGCTTCTTTCAGCTTTTCCATTTCGGGCTGAAGCTCTTTCATCTTCGCCATCGAAACATAGGACTTATAGGCGAGCGGCAGAACCAGAGCTTTCAGAACCAGCGTCAGGACCATGATCGACCAGCCCATGTTGCCGATTACAGCGTTGATGTTGTGCAGCAGCCAGAAGATCGGCTTGGTCAGGAAGAAGAACCAGCCCCAGTCGATCGAGTTGATGAAGCCAGAAACGCCTGCGTTGTTTTCATAGTTGCGGATGGTTTCCCATTCCTTTGCGCCCACGAAGAAGCGGGTCGAAACGGAAGTTTCGGCACCAGCGGCGAGCGTTTCCGAACCGAGGATAGCATCGACTTCGTAAACGTCAGTGGTGAAATAGCGCGACATCGATGTGAACGGCTTACTCTGATCGGGGATCAGGGTCGTCATCCAGTAGTGGTCGGTATATCCGGTCCAGCCCGTCTGGAGGACATCAACGCTGCTCACGCCGCCGTCGACTTTGCGGATGTCTTTGTAGGTTTGTTCATCAACCTTGCCATCGGTCATACGAACCAGACCTTCATGCAGGACAAAGAAGCGACGCTGCGCATCTGGCTCGGTGAAGCGGCGGATTAGGCCGTAAGGAGTGATGGTGACTTCGTTGCCAGACGCGTTCGTTACGGTTTGGTCGATCGTCATCATGAATTTTTCGTCGATCGCGTAGGTAGTGCGGAAGGTCATGCCCGCGCCGTTGTCCCATTTCAGCGTGATCGGCGTTTCTGGTGTCAATGTGGTGCCCGTTTCAAGTTCCCACATTGTATCGGGGCCAGGCACGGCATTCGCGTCGACGCCAGCATTTCCGATCCAGCCAAAGCTCGCGTAGTAGGCATCGTTCTCACCCTGCGGGCGCATGAGCTGAACGATTTCAGGACTGTCGACCGCGACGGTGTAATTCTTCAACGAGATATCGTCGATGCGACCGCCGAGCAGAGCGATAGAACCTGTTAGCTCTGGCGTTTCTACGGGGACGCGTGGCGTTGCGGGCATAGCCGCCTCGGTCACCGCGGGGGCCGCTGCTTCTGCGGATGCGTCTGCAACGGGAGCGGTGACGTCGGTTTGTTCGCTTGTTACAGTTGCATCTGTTGCTGTTTCCGCCGGTTGTTCAGGTGGAAACAGGAAGAACCAAACTGTGATAACCAGAAAGCTAAGTGCTGTGGCAAGAATTAGGTTCTTGTTCTGATTTTCCATCTGAACCGCCCGTTTTGTAAGGTAAATGATCAGGCAGGGTTCAACAGGCCATAGCGTCAAAGGTCAAGCGCTTTTAGGGGTTTTGGCTGATTAGACGCGTGTCACATTGCTGTTTACCCTGCTTTTCGCCGCAAACCACGATTGCCAACTACCATGGGGCTGTAATTGTTGATCCAGTTGTCAACATCCTCGGGCGGTAGAGGGCGTGCAATTCCAAAGCCTTGGACGTGGCCGCAGCCTAATTCAGCAAGTTTTAGCCGCTCTTCTGTGGTTTCGACACCTTCGGCCAGCGTGTCGAGCCCTAGCCGATCTGCCATTGTCAAAATAGCAGCGACCATTTTTTGTTGTTCGTCATCTGCATCTATGCGGGTCACGAATGATCGGTCAATTTTGATGCGTTCGATAGAATATCGCCGAATCGACGTAATTGATGCGTGGCCTGTGCCGAAATCATCAAGGTCGAGACTACAGCCCAACCCTGCGAGGCCAGAGAGATTTCGGATCACAATATCATCGGCATGGTCAGCAACCACGGTTTCGAGCACCTCAACGGCGAGCCGATTGGCGCCCAAACCAAATTCATGGAGGCGCTGTTCGATCCGATCCACAAGTTGAGGGTCCGTGAGTTCTTCTTTCGAGAAGTTCACGCCGACACGAGGGATTGATAGTCCCGTTTGGTCCCAACGACGGAGCGAGGACAAAGCGTCGTGGATCATAGCTTCGCCAAGTCGATGCATCTGACCAGCCTGAGCCAGTGCGGGCAGGAACTCCAACGGCGGAATCAGCCCGCGCCGAGGGTGCTGCCACCGCGCTAAGGTTTCAAATCCGGTGATCTCACCGGTGCGTGTCGAAATCTGTGGCTGGAAGAAGGCACGGATTTCTCCGTTGTCCAAGGCGCGTGTGACTTGTTGGGACAGCTCGTTGCAATTCGCGATGCGGTTTCGCATTGATAGCGAGAAGCTTCGGATGGCTGCGGGGGCGTGCCGTTGTGCTTCGATGAGAGCCGAATTTGCGGCCTGTAACAGTGCGACACCTGTTTTCTGGTCGAGGCGATCAGAGAGGCTAAACCCTATTGAGACCGTCAGATAGACGTTCATGCCCGCAATATGAAACTGTTCGGCCATTGTGTGTTGAATGCGTGAAGCGAGTTGAATCGCTGCCTCAAGGTCAAAGCGCCGCGTCGGAGAAAGCCCGACCGCAAAGGTTGGACCATCGAGCCTCGCAGCGATGTCGTCAGCCCTAAGAATCGCGGAGAGACGAACAGCAATGGCTTTGAAAATTGTCTCGACCCCTGATCGGTCATGGCGTTCTTCGATCAACTTGAACCGATCGACTTCAAAGACGATAGCGCCCGTCGTAAGCCCGTTTTGTTTGCCTGAGCGAAGTGCATGATCTAGTGCTACAACGAGGCCGTCGCGCGTGGTGAGGCCAGTGGCCGCGTCGATTGGGATCGCGTCGGGTAAGTTCGGCAATATGAATGCGAGAAACGTTGGCCCCAAGAAGGTCGCTACGATCAACCCTGGTTGACCTGCCAACATGTATCCCGCCACAGCGCCTAGGGGAGCAATGAGGATATAGGGCCAGCGGGTCTTATTGCGGCGAACGGCGTTGACGATTGCGTTAGGCATAGTAGTCCATTCCTTTGCCCGTTTCCGGTCAGGATGAACCTAAAGGTCAATTGCTAAGCGAAACCTTAACGCAAGTCTGGAATATCGGGAAAATTGTCCGGTTTTTGTTCATTGATCTGCAACCCTTTGAAGTCAAAGATGGCAGGGTCGAGAAGATGCGACGGGCGCGTATTCATCAACGCGCGGAACATTTTCTGACGGCGGCCCGGTGCGTTTTTCTCCCAGCCGTCGAGGATGCCCTTAACCTGCTGGCGCTGCAGTCCATCTTGCGACCCGCACAGATCACAAGGGATGATCGGATAGTTCATCGCGGTCGCGAACTTCTCGCAGTCGGCTTCGGCTACATGTGCAAGCGGGCGATAGACGAATAGGTCACCTTCTTCGTTGACCAGCTTTGGCGGCATCGTCGCGAGGCGGGAGCCGTGGAAGAGGTTCATGAAGAAGGTTTCGAGAATATCATCGCGATGATGACCCAACACGACTGCGCTACAGCCCTCTTCGCGCGCGATTCGATAGAGGTTGCCGCGACGTAGGCGCGAACATAGGGCGCAGAAGGTGCGGCCTGCGGGCACTTTGTCCATCACGATCGAATAGGTGTCTTGGTATTCGATGCGATGCGGAACGCCCATCCTTTCAAGGAATTCGGGTAGTACCGTCGCGGGGAATCCTGGCTGACCTTGGTCGAGGTTGCAGGCTAGGAGGTCCACAGGCAGAAGGCCGCGCCATTTCAGTTCATAGAGAATAGCCAGCATCGTGTAGCTGTCTTTGCCACCTGACAAACAAACGAGCCAGCGCGCATCACGCTCAATCATCCCGTATTGTTCAATCGCCTCTCGGACGTTTTGTACAATACGCTTGCGTAGTTTTTTGAACTCGGTCGATTTCGGCGCACCGTGAAAAAGTGGATGGATGTCGTCCAGATCGTCGAGCATGGCGCGTCCTTTGTCGTGATTAGTGGTCGTGAGTGCAGCGTTTTTTTGGTTCAGGAACGTTATCGATTCCCGAGCCGCCCCAAGGATTACACCGAAGGATGCGGTAGATCATCAGGTAGGTCCCCTTGATCGCGCCGTGTTTTTCTAGTGCTTCCATGCCGTAGGCAGAACAAGTTGGCTGGAAGCGGCAGCCGTGCCCGATCCATGCGCTGAAGACCAATCGATAGAACCTGACGGGCAGGGATATGACCCAAGCAGCGGGTGTCATTTGTGCACCTTTCGAAGAGCCCAGATTAGATCCTTTTGCATTTGTTTGAAATCCGCCGTCGCGGTAATTTCTTTGCGGCCAATAAGGACATAGTCCCAGCCAGCTAGAGCGTGGCTGTGCATCACCAGACGGGCAATCTCGCGCAAACGTCGTTTGGCGCGGTTACGTGCGACCGCGTTCCCCACCTTTTTCGAGCAGGTATACCCAACGCGAAATGGAGCATCGTCACCACGTTCGCGGGCTTGGAGGTGAAAGCCTGATGTGCCCTGACGCCGCGCGTTGGCGGCCCGCAGAAAATCAGCCCGTTTTTTCAGGACCGGCGGACGAACGAAAACCGCCGCAGGCTGCGCCTCGGCGGTTCGCGTCGAATTCTCTTGCGGTGTCACAACGGACCCCGCAGGCGCCATTAGGCGCTCAGGACCTTACGGCCACGTGCGCGACGGGCGTTCAGGATTTTGCGGCCAGCTTTAGTCGCCATACGGGCGCGGAAGCCGTGACGGTTCTTACGAACCCGGTTAGAAGGTTGGAACGTGCGCTTCATCGCGTTCTCTCCGGTCAGATGGGCCGAACCTTTACAGATTCGAGGCCGTGAAACTTTGAAGCCCTGCCTTTAGAGGGGCCTCACCACTCTGTCAACGCGGTTGGGGGTAGGTTTTTGACAAAACCGTCACATTCCCTGCCCGATGTTACAAAACTGGCCAGATTTAAGGCCAGTTCATCAACCTCGCGTGAGTATGGCTATGCGGGGACGTTGGATTTGTCCATGAAGGATCAAAGCCAACGGAGCAAAAATGATAGAGAAATCAATTCTGGAGCCGACACTTCTTCGGCGTTTGCCTATTGTCCTTATTCTCGTTGGGGCGATTCTTGGTGTCTGGTTCCTGCGCGATACGCTGACTTTTGAAACCTTGCGAGGGAACCGTCAGCTTTTGATCGATTTCCGCGATGCGAATCCCGTTCTGTCGGTCCTCGTCTTTGTCAGTGTCTATGTTGTGATTGTCGCGTTCTCTTTGCCCGGAGCGACCGTTGCGACTTTGACGGGCGGGTTCCTCTTCGCGACCTTTCCGGGTGTTTTGTATAACGTTCTCGGTGCCACTGTCGGCGCATCTGCATTGTTTCTAGCTGCACGCTGGGGGCTGGGTGAACGACTGTCCGCGAGAATGGATGGGTCAACCGGCGCGATCAAGCGGATCAAAGATGGGATCGACGAAAACCAATGGTCGATGCTTTTCCTAATTCGGCTTGTGCCGGCCGTGCCATTCTTTGTGGCGAATCTCGTGCCCGCACTTGTGGGCGTTCCTTTGCACCGATTTGTGATTTCGACGGCGTTGGGCATTGTACCAGGGGCTTTGGTGTTCACGTCGATTGGGAATGGTTTGGGTGCGGTTTTTGATCGTGGAGAATCGCCCGACTTATCGATCGTGTTCGAGCCCTCTGTGCTGCTTCCTTTATTAGGACTATGTGCGCTGGCCGCATTACCGATCCTTGTCAAAGCTATTCGGAGATCAAGGAATGGATGAACTTCGGTGTGATGTTTGCGTGATAGGCGCGGGCTCTGGCGGGCTCTCTGTCGCGGCAGGGGCCGTACAAATGGGTGCCAGTGTCGTCTTGATCGAGGGCCATAAAATGGGCGGTGATTGCCTGAACTATGGCTGCGTGCCATCAAAGGCACTCTTGTCGGCGGCGCGGTCGGGTCAGGATTATGTTTCCGCCAAAGATCATGTCGCGCAAACGATTGCCGCGATTGAACCTCATGACAGTCAGGACAGATTCGAAGGGCTGGGGTGCACTGTCATCCGAGACTATGCACGATTCATTTCACCCGCTGTCGTTCTCGCAGGTGGAAAGCACATCCGCGCACGCCGTTTCGTGATCGCTACGGGATCGTCACCGTTCGTCCCGCCAATTGACGGCATCGACACCGTGGAGGCGCATACGAATGAAACGATCTTTGAACTCAGGGAAAAGCCAAAGCACCTGATCATCATCGGCGGTGGTCCGATTGGTATAGAGATGGCGCAAGCGCATCGCGGGTTTGGTTGCGAGGTTACCGTTGTTGAGGGTGCGGAAATCCTAGGTAATGAAGACCGAGATGCGGCTGATGTGATCAGGACTTCGTTGGTGGAGCAGGGCGTGGCGATTCTTGAAAACTGTAAAGCGCTGCGGATTTCACCTGACAACGGCGTAACCGTGCAGACGGATCGGGGGCCGATTGTTGGGTCGCACCTGCTCATCGCGGCTGGACGGCGCGTGAATACTGATAGGCTCGATTTGGCAGAGGGTGGGATCGACCATGACCTCAAAGGTATCCACGTCGATGCTGGACTGCGGTCGGTGTCCAACCGAAAGGTCTATGCGATTGGCGATGTCGCGGGTGGGATGCAGTTCACGCACCTCGCGGGCTATCATGCGGGTATCATTGTTCGTTCAATGTTATTCGGGCTGCCGGCCAAGTCGCGGACGGAACATATACCACGTGTGACCTACACTTCGCCTGAGTTGGCTCAAATTGGCCCGACGGAGGCCGAGGCAGTTGAAAAATACGGTGCTTCGGTGTCGGTCCATCGCGTGGAATTCGGGGGAAATGATCGCGCAGTGGCAAGTGGATCGACCGTTGGTTTTCTCAAACTCATGGTCGTCAAAGGTCGGCCTGTTGGCGTGACAATCGTAGGCTCTCAGGCGGGCGAACTGATCGCGATGTGGGCGATGGCGATCGCAAATAGGTCTAAACTTTCGTTTATCGCCAATACTGTTTTGCCTTACCCGACCTTGGCAGAGATTAACAAACGCGCTGCGAGTGCCTATTTTACGCCAAAGCTATTCGAAAGCTCGCTCGTTAAGCGGGTCGTGGGGATGGTGCAGCGAATGCTGCCGTAGTCCCGAAACGGAGGGGCAATGTTCAAAACGCTATCAGGGCGTTTTTTGATTTTGACCGTCATCTTTGTCATGTTGGCAGAGGTGTTCATTTTCGTGCCCTCTGTTGCGCGGTTCCGTCAGGATTACCTTCTGCTGCGCCTCGAACGGGCGCAAATTGCATCCTTGGCTCTTTTAGCAGACGATATGATTAAACCAGAGTTGGAAGTAGAGCTTCTCGACAATGCTGGCGTGTTTAACGTGGTGTTGCGGCGTGATGAGGTGCGGCAGCTTGCCTTGTCATCGCCGATTCCGGGGCAGGTCGAGGCGACCTACGATATGCGCGATCCCAGCGCTCTGGCTTTGATCCGTGATGCGATGTCAGTGCTTCTTTCGACGCATAACCCAGTCATCCGCGTGATCGGCAACCCAGTTCAGGACGGTGGCTTGCTTATCGAGGTCACGATGGAGCAAGGTCCGCTGCGCGTGGCAATGCTCGAATACGGGCTGAACGTGCTTCTTTTGTCTGCAGTTATTTCAGTGATCACCGCTCTGTTGCTGTTTTTTGCTGTGCAGGTGTTTTTGGTAAAACCCATTCGCGGCGTGGTGCGCCACATGACACTCTATGCAGAGGCGCCTGAGGATGCCCGTAGGTTTATTGAACCGAGTGCGGGCGTGCTGGAGCTGCGAGAGGCTGAACAGGCGCTCAAAACGATGCAAGAGCAGCTCACAGGCGCTCTCAAGCAAAAGGATCGTCTGGCACAGTTGGGTGAAGGCGTTGCGAAAGTAAGTCACGATCTACGCAATATCTTGACCTCTGCCCAGCTGTTCACAGATCGGATCGAAGTATCAAATGATCCTGCAGTTCAACGACTTGCCCCCAAACTCGTGAACTCGATCACGCGTGCCGTTCATTTGTGTGAAAACACATTGGCGTTCGGTCGGGCCGAAGAAGCGCCACCAAAACTAACGCGATTTGCGCTGGCAGAAATCGTGGCGGACGTCATCGACAGTGAACGTCTATCGGCTGGGGACTATGACCTGTCGTTCTCCGAGGACGTTGCTGCGAATCTGATGATACGCGCGGATAGTGAACAGATTTACCGTGTCCTTTCGAATCTGGTGCGGAATGCGCGGCAGGCCATTATGGCAACGGGGAAGGCGGGCGAGATCAACATTCATGCCTCTGAAACCGAGGATAGCTGGCACATCACCGTCTCTGACACAGGGCCGGGGCTGCCTCCGCGTGCCAAAGAACACCTGTTCCAAGCCTTTCAAGGCGGCGCAACAAAAGGCGGTTCGGGGCTTGGGCTTGCGATTGCTGCTGAATTGGTGCGCGGTCATGGCGGAATTCTTGAATTGGCAGAGAGCGGCGCAGATGGAACATCCTTTGAGATGACCCTGCCAAAGGCCGAAATCAGACTTTCTGCACCTGAAGCGTAAAAACTTTCATTTCGGCTCTTGCCATTACCAAACGGTGGGGATACATCGCCCCCACTCTGACGCGGACTGGTAGCTCAGTTGGATAGAGTACTTGACTACGAATCAAGGGGTCGGGGGTTCGAATCCTCCCCAGTCCGCCATTTAAATTTTCCCCAAGAAGAAAATAAAGAGTTAAATCAAATACTTACGGATGAAATGGTGATATAGCGTCGCTCTAAGTGTTTTTGATCTCCAAATTTGCTACACATTTTGCTACACATTCCAGAGGGGAGTGGAGCGCATATGAAGCCTATCTTGCGGAGCGGAACATATTACATCCGACGTCGTGTGCCTGCGAGATTCGCATCAGTTGAGGGGCGCAACGAAGTTTGGATTTCCCTTAAGACAGATTCGCAAAAGCTTGCACAAGAGAAAGCCCAGCGTGTTTGGATGGAACATCTGCGTGCTTGGGAAGCTCAATTGCTGGGTCAGTCAGATGATGCTTTTGAACGGCAGAAATCGGCCAAGCTGGTCGCTCAAGGGATGGGCTTTGACTATGTCCCCATTGATCAGGTCGCTCAGTTGTCCACGGAAGCAATTCTTGAACGAGTTGAAGCAGCCGTCAGTGCCATCGGACCAAGGAACGAGCAAACATTATCCGCTCTCCTCGGTGCCGAGCCTGCGCAGAAACTGAGGCTTTCAGAAGTCTTGGAAAAATTTTGGGAGAATTCACAGGACTTGATTTTGGGGAAAAGTGCTGACCAAGTTAGGCGTTGGAAAAATCCTCGGAAAAAAGCTTTTGCCAATTTTATCAGTGTTGTTGGCGATCTTCCTGTCGATGAGCTTACAAAGAGTGATTTTTTGCAGTTTCGAAAGTGGTGGCTAACTCGGATCGAGATGGAGGGCCTTACGCCAAATAGCGCAAATAAAGATTTGGTTCATCTTCAGTCAGTCTTAAAAAAGGTAAACGACCTATTGAGCTTAAACCTTACTCTGGAATTTGGCGGTCAAAAAATGAAGGAAAAACCAAAGACGGATAGACCTCCGTTCTCTGACGTTTGGATTGTGGAGAGGATCCTCAGGCCCGGTGCCCTAGATGGGTTAAATCCCGAAGCACGTGCAATCTTACTCGTGATGATCAATACTGGTTGTCGGCCAAGCGAAATCGCAGGCTTAAGCCCTGACGAAATTGTTCTGGATGGGCCAGTGCCCTACATCATGATCAGAAACAATATTCACCGACAGCTGAAGAGTGATCCTTCAAAGCGAGACATTCCATTGGTTGGCATTAGTCTGGAGGCAATGCGTCGCTTCCCTCAGGGTTTTGCCCATTATCGCGCAAAACCAAGCACTCTCTCGGCGACGGTAAACAAGTATCTGCGTGAAAATGGCCTTCTCGAAAGTGAAAAGCATGTGATGTATAGCCTACGGCATAGTTTTGAAGATCGGATGCTTGACGCAGGCATTGATGACCGTATCCGGCGTGAATTGTTTGGTCATTCTTTGGGGCGTGAAAAGTACGGGGATGCTGGTGGAATTAATAAGAAGCACGAGCTCCTGTTGGAAATTGCACTTTAGTTGAGGTGCTTCAGGTATGATTTCGAGCGTTCCAATGCTGCCAGTTCATTTTGCACTTGCATCAGGTCATTCTCTAATCTGATGAAGATCGGCAGAAGACGGTCATCTTCAGCTAGACCTTTGGCGACGTGATGCAATGCACTTAAAATGCGCTCTTCTAAATTCTTCTTGTTTTGTTTTTGAGTAGGTAGTTTTGTTTTTACCTTTATGTAATCATAGTTTGGTTCCATCCATATTTTAACTCCAATGCAGATCCTCCAAGTGGGTTTTCCGACTAGGTGTTATGTCTTGCATCGCACCATAACTGGAAGATACCAAATCCAGTTTTCAGAAAGGTTAACGTTTTCTTAGTTTTGCGATGTTTAGAGTGGAAAGCATTGAAATTCTAATTATCTCTATGCTTAATGAATTTTAAAGCATTTCCAGAGATTGAAAATTGTTTGAGGCGACCGAATACCATCTGCCAGGGATTCATGTGCAGTCAGGTGCGGTTCCTGAGGCATTACACGAAACAGCAGAACACTTCTTAATGTGAGGGCTCAGTCTGGGGGGCCGGTTTACATGGCGAGTACCTTGGCTCCATGTCTAGGGGAGTGCAGCTTGGTTTATCAGTTGATTAAAGGTAGTCTTGAAGGATATGTTTAAATCGATGCTAAAATTTAAGAAAGGTGAGGGTACATGACAAAAGACATTAGTGAAATGCAGCCCGATGAGCTTGCTAAGCACATCGAAGAAGCCCAGAAAATTCTTCAGAAGAAAAAAGATGACGAGCTTGCGAAGCTCGCAGCTGACATTTCTGCTGCAATCAAGAAAAGTAATTTTTCTTTGGAAGAAGTCTTGGAGCAACTTGGCGTTGCCCCTTCTTTAGGAAAATCAAACAAAGCGGCCAGCAACAAAAAGGGCAAAGTTTATGTGAACCCTAACAACCAAAGTGAAACCTGGGGTGGTGCTGGAAGGGTTCCAGGTTGGCTCGTCAGCTATTTGGAGGACGTTAAAGAGATTAAATTCGATAAGTTTAGCATCAAGCACCCACTTATTGCACCCGAGCTTGCAAAGCTTGAGAGAAAGTGACTTCTGGTCTTTTGTAAGTAATTAATAATTATAGTAAATAAAAATAAATAACACTTAATTAATATTTATTATTGATTTATTAAATTAATATGATATAGATACTTCATAACTTTTAATATGGAGTATTTAAATGAGTTATAATTTTAGAGATTGGAGACTTGATGTCTCGAATGTAATTGGAACCAAACCGAAGGAGCTCGATTTTGTGTTGCCGGGATTACTGGCTGGCACAGTAGGCCTGCTGGTTGCCCCGGGTTCCGTAGGCAAATCCTTCTTGGCTCTTGAATTCTGCATCTCGATTGCAGCGGGACGTGATGTCTTTGGGCTGTTTTCTGGGCAAGAGTTCAAAAAAGGGCCAGTATGCTTCCTGTCGCTTGAAGACGGTGGGGCAGTGCTTCATCATCGGCTCTATGCTTTGCGTGAGTATCTGACAGATGAAGACAAAGCGAACATCGAGCAAAATTTTGATGTGTTTGATGCATCAGGTCGTGGCTTTTCGCTGACAATGGCTGACGGTTTGTTGCCCAGCCGGGCCTTTATTGAGCTCGAAAAATATATCGAAGTGCGGAAGCCAGTTCTTTTGGTCATTGATACACTGAACCGTGCCCTTGGTGGTCTGAACGAGAGCTGTTCCGCAGTAGCGTCCAAGGTTTTACATCAGCTGGAACAGTTGAACAGAAAAGTCGGCTGCGCAACGCTCATCCTGCATCACGCAAACAAGAGCAGCGTACTGAACGGTAACAGCACAGCACAAGGCATTCGTGGTAGTTCTGCGTGGTCTGATAACGCAAGATGGCAGGCCAACATGGCTGTCATGTCAGAAGCTGAACTTGCAAACTATGAAGTTGATCTAGATAGCCGAAAATCATGGGTAAAACTCGATCTCGTCAAATGTAATCACATTGCCAACACTACCGATATTTGGCTCTCACGTGATGAAAATGGTGTGCTGACGGGGCAAGTGCCGCCGAGATCCACGAATGGCGGTCGAACCAAAAAACGCCGTAAGGGTGGTGAAGATCCAGATGTGGGGGATATCCCATGGTAACCTTGCCGGACTTCGCTTTAGTGGATCCCGTAACCATGAACACAGGCTTGTTTCGTTCCCTTCCAAAGGGGGCGAAGCCCACACTGGATGGAACAAAGGAGCATGGTGGCCTGACATATCGATATGCAGGGCATCACATCGATGAAATTGGTCTTCGTGTCTTTCTTACCCTTTTGGGTTTGGCGGGCATGCAGAAGAAAACGGTGCCTAAGGATGGTGGGTCAGAAAGCCTTCAACACATTCACCAAGGACTTGCACTTCAGGGTAGCTCAGAGCACGGAAAATGTCTGTTGTCGTTCGGTAGTATTCTCGAGCTGGTTGCTGCATGCGGGTCCGCAAAGACAACGAGCAACAAGAAGACCGTGCTGGCACGCTTGCAGCAACTTTCAGAGATATTGATCTCTGTGACTGAGCCAGAAACCGGAAAAACCGTAGCTTTTCAACGATTGCTAAATTTTGCTGTGGATCCTACCGGTAAGCAAGTTGCTATCGTGCTATCACCTCACATCAGCAGTGCGGTTCTCGGTGGCCAATATGTGAAAATCGACCTGAAAATGCTCAAGAGTATCGGTAGCGCAGCTGGACAAGTACTCCATGCGGTTCTGTCTGCTCGGATAAGGCCCTCACAAGCGTTCCCTGTGCCCTACAGACTGGCCAAGCTTGCTGAGATAGCCTTTGGTCCGTCAGAGACGCTCACAGTGGCCCGCAAACGAGTGCAGCTAATCCGTCCAGCAGTGCATGAGCTAGACCAAGCGGGCTGGGCTGTGTTTGAAGACCTCACAGGCAATCGTGCGGTTTCAATCATGCATCTTGATAAAGTAGATCCGAATAAATGGATCGAAATCGAAGCAAGACGGGCGAAAGTAGCGTGATTTCGACATATCGTTCACGATGTCAGACATATCGTTCACGCTGAGACACTGACAAAACCCCAAAAAAGTCAATAAAAATTGGGGTTTTGATACACTTCTGAAAATCCGTAATAAGATATTTACTATGAATAACATCACTCTGAAGAGTGACGGAGGTTATTCTAACACGCTCCTCCTCCCTGAGGAGGGGGGGATTGAATTGGTAATGTTTTCCCTTGGGGATACTTGCTGTGTTCAGGTTTCCGGGAAACTTGTTCTGGTGATGTTTTTAGCCTGACGGCTATCGTGGGTCATCTATAAGATTTATGGTGTTTATGGAACTCAACAAAGGCTTTCTGAGCTGTGTAGAAAGCATACTGTTCGGCTCCTTCTGTGCTTCCTTTGCGTTCCGAGATGTCTGGTGAAAACTGCATGATGCCTTGTGTGACCTGCATCACATCATATCCATGACGGAAAGCATGAAAACAGAAGTGCCAGTCGATTTCAGACTGACTTGTTCTTCCCGAACTCTGCACGGTCGAATAAATCGAAACCAAGTCTAAGTTGGAAGTTCTCGAACATTTCTCGAAGTTTAGATTTCGAACTCGAACATTCTCGAACTGTGTCGATTTCTGGTAGTTCGAGATTTCGGTGATGTTGAGTGTTACAGGGTTCTCGTAAGCATGAACAAGCTTTGCGTAAATCTTCTGATGTGCATATGAAGACTTAACATTGCGGTAGCCTGCCAAGCGTCCATTTTGCGTTGCTCCGTGTGCTCCAGAATCCAGCCCATATTTGCTGGAAAGATATCTCTGTGCGTTCAGAATATCGGATGCAGATAATCTATCAGCATCAAGTTGAACCCAGCCCTGCATGTTGCCTGGTGAGCTTTCAAGGAGGATAGCTGGCAAACAGTTATCTGCTGTCATCTGCTGCAATGTTTGCTGTGAGATGTCATCTACAAACACCAACGGGGAATAGCTACCATCTTTTTGTGGGGCTGGAGCAATGAAGACATTGAAACCTTCCATGTTACGTGCCCACCAAAATCCTAAGTGCTTTTCGACCTCATCCAGCGATAAAACTTTAGGCGGCATAGTCTTCGTGGACTTGGGTTCCCGCTTTGCATCTGCGGGTATGGCACCAAAGACCAACTGAGTCTTAAAGTGACTTACGCCAACTTCTTGCATTACTTTTAACTGCTTAAGCGCCTTTTCTTTATAAGTTTCTTTATTCATATGCCTGCTTTCCTTGTGGAAAACCATATAGCAAATATTTTTATACATTTAAAGAATTATTTATTGACATTTTAAAAGTATTTAATTATTAGGTTGATTTATAGATATGGAGAATATTTTAAATGACAAAAAGTAGCTATGAAGAACTTAAAGAAGCTGGGCGCATTGTGAAGAAATCCTACCGGCGGTGGAAGAATAAGCTCACCGTCAATGAACAGGCAGGCTATGATCTGTTCCTAAAACTCATTTTTACGGTTGCGGATTCAGAACGGTTTTTGATTGGAGCCAAGGCGTTAGAGGGTCAAATGCTTGAGACTTGGCAGAACCCAACTGACCCAGTGTTTGAAAGAAACCTCCAAGAGCTCGACTTTGATGCCTGTGCGGCATTTAGTGCTCAGGTCATTGAGCAGCCTTATTTTGAAATGTTCATGCACTTCGTGCCTAACATCGGAAGCTGTCCGGAAGTTCGAGTTTATGCACTGGACAGGGCTATTTTGACGAAGTCTATGACCTGTTTGGCATTCAAAAAATTCATGAGTGATTTTCAGCTCAACTACAGTGTTCTTAAGTCACGGGACAACAAAATCACTCTGACTTACTACGATATTGAAGAATCTGAACAGGAAGACCGGTTAGACTTTTTGGTGGATGCAGCGGCGGTAGTGTCTTCTATTATTCTGGAGAAACCGGACGCCAAGGAAGCGCAGCGGCGTGCACGGATTTCAGACTGTGACTATGTAAAAGGGCCGAACGGTCGCTACGAAGCGCAAAACTATTACACATACATCTGTGATCAGGCGGATGCTCAAAACTATCGCAATTCAGTACGTGAAAAGCGCCGAGCTTATGGTTTCACTGGGACGGGTGGCACCAAAGCATTTCACTATCGGCAAGCGCACTGGCGATACTATCGAGAGCTTGGCAAAGAAGTATTCGTAAGAGGCTTCTACGCAGGGCGAAAGAAGCCGGAAGTGAACGTTGTGAGATGATAAAGGCGGGCAATGCCCGCCTTTCCTTATGTTTGGTGGATCCCCAGATATCGGTTCTGTTCTGCCAAAATTCTAAACAGTTCAGGGTGGTCTAGCGGTGGGATGGCAAACACGAGGTTCACCGTATCCCTGTAGCCCTGAACAACCCTATCAAAATTCACGTCGACTTGGTGTTCGTGAACTTTTCGAGCTTGTCTGAGAATTCTCGCATTGCTGTGGCGAGATGGAACACTGACTCTTTCGTCTTGAAGCTGTCGTCTGTGATAGCTTGCAGCAACTCTTGATACTTGACCATATGATTGACGATTTCTCTGTGTGTATCCACGTGAGAAGTCTCCAGCTCTGCTATCGCCTCCACGAGCTTGTTGAACGGATGCTCTTCTGGTGGCGTGTCGTCCGGACTGTTCAAGTCTATCAGATTGTCTAAAATTCTGCTCAGCATCTCGCTGACCATTATCTTGAACTCTGCATCGTTCAGTTCTGTGTTTCGTGATATGTTTGTTGATGTATTCATGATTTAAATCCTTATTTTTGAATATTTTTCTAAGGTCAGCAATAATCTGGCCTTCTTTTTCGATGATGAGCACCTTGCGTGTGTCGCCTAATCGGACAGTGACTTCGTGCTCTTCCTCGATGTTTGCTAGCGCTTCTGCCAGCTGCTCAGGGTCTGAAATATCTCGTATTTGGTAGTAGATCCCCGGCAGGTCTACTTTCATGCGCTCTGCTCTTCTGAGCTGCTTGCTGCTGAATGCAGCTAAAGCTGGTGACCCATTAGTGAGGTCACGCAAGGCATCTGCTTCTGCAAGATAGCCGTTTTCTTCGAGATGCTTCACAACTGCTTTGTTGTGCTTACCTTTCGTCAGCGGATGCCCAAATTCGAGCTCACAAAGACGGGCGATTTTCTCGTTCTTGAGATACATCATCTGCTGATTGAGCTGATGACCTGCAGTGGTGCTCTCGTTGATAACCAGATGATAATGAGGCGCATCATGCAGCCCATCGTGGCGACGCTTATTATGCTGTATCAGTAAGTGATCATCACCGATGCCGCCCTGTGGATCCAACTCATCAAAAATCAGCGCAAGAACGAAATTTAGCTGTTCATCTGTGAGTGCGAACTGAGGGCTGATGACAATGTGTCTGTTGCCGTATTTGCGGTTATTCATGCGTGCGATGATGTCCCCATCCCTGGGGGCGCTGTCATTCCCGTGTAGGATGGTAACGAGATCATTGTCTGCCTCATTGGTGATGTGCGTCAACAAGCTGGCAGAACCGCCAACCTGCACTCTAGTTTGTTTCAGGATCACAGCTTCACAGCCTTTGCTATGTAGTCACGAACAGCTTGGATGTTCTGCTGAATCCGCTGAAAATCTTTCTCAGGCAGGTGCGCTGTCATCGGGCTCAAATTATATGCTCGTGCGATCTGATTGACGTTTGAGCCAATTTTGCCGAGCTCTCCCAACATGGCAGCCAGTGCTTTTCTGTCAGGGAACTTGTGTGCTGCTTCGGGCCCAATCATAGTAAAGCGAGCATAGTCAGTGAATGACAACCCGTGTTCATCTTTTCGCTGACGGATTTCTTCATATTCTTCTTCCGTGACCCGAATTTTTATATCTCTAAGCTTTTTCTTTTCTTCCATAATTTTCTCCAATTTATTTTTAAAAAGGGGTTTGCGGGATTTCCCCAACAAGTTTCATTCAGACAAAACCAAATGGTTGCAGTCGTGAAATGAACGGCTTGCTTAAATACTGCCAACTTTGGGGTGGTCGTATTTTGCCTTTCTGAGACCTTTAACTTTTTTGAAATCTACCCCCACTAAATCACTTTGTAACCGTTGGTTAAAATTAAGTTAAAGGATAAAAATATGGAGACAAAAGTAATGACAAACATGCTGCATGCCCTTGGAGGATACGACCCTGAACAGCTAGATAAAGAATTCTTCAATAAAGAAGTCCCCGAAAGAAATTGCTGGGATGATGACGAGGAGGATGAAGAACTTTTCGATCTCCCCAGCTTTGCGAAACGAGGTCGTAAATCGCAGTCAGATGATGACATTGAAATTTTGGTTTTACGACCAGGGCGTAATCAGGCGGAAAACAGCATGGACGTAAATGCACAAGATACGACCCTTGAAGTAGAGGACACTTTACGACCATCAGAGAAAAATAACTCATCCGAAAAGGATGACGTGGATGCTGTAGATCAGTTTCTGAAGAGTCTGACAGACGATGACGATGCTGGGTTTGAATTCGATGAAGACGACGAGGAAGAAGATCCTCTGATGTTTCGGTTATCTGGTATCGATGATGATGATTATTTCGCTGATGGCCCCTTCAAAGGGAACAGAACACTTGAGCTGATAGATCTCTTAGTTCGTATTGCTCTGTCATATGCGTCCAAGCATGGGCCTGTAGACCAAGAAGACTTCAAGAGACTTTATTATCGTATCGACTTTTTGAAGTTCAGCATGTTCAATGAAGTCACGCCGGATGACTTGTTGGGGTTCAAGTTCTTATCAGGGCTGATTTCTTACGACGAATATGATGAGCGGTTGAAGGATTGGGAACGCCTTCATAGAGAATGATACCAAATTTAAGCTTATACCATCTCAACTGCGCCCCAATGACCACACTTCTATTCTTTTTATTTCTTGTTCACAGTGCATCATTCTTGATTTTATAAAGCTTATCCTGTCTTGTGATAGTGAGTATTGTTTTATGAGCTTTTCATATTCTGCTCTGAGGTCTTCAACATATTCGTTAATCTCATCATCTGGCGCTACCTCAAGGTCAATGTTTTTTATCTGCATGTAAGAGATTATACTTTCTAGAAATTCTTGCTCACGGTTCATTTTTTCTAAGTCACAGTGTGGTGCTTCAGAAGCTTCTCCTTGTTTTAGCTGTGCTAGATGCGCAAGGCGATTGTTCGCATATTTTATTATGTGCAATGAGCTAAATTCTCGATCAAAGCAGCTACAACTTTCATTATTCACTTAAATTCTCCATATTAGATAAATCTATCTATATCAGAAAGTCTGCCATGATTTGGTAAATCTAGAGTTAAAATTTTCATTCGCTTTTACATCGATACTAACTGTTGTAATGTGAAATTTTAAAAATGAAAAAGGATGTGATTCTTTAGCTTTAGGGAGAATTCGTATTATCTTTCACAATATTAGACGAAGTTTAGTGTGTGTGATCAAAAGTACTTAAGTTACATCCCAATCGATTTTGCGGGGATTGAATGGCTCTTCAGCTGCTTTGTCCAGCTGTTTAAGGATGTAGCTGACAGGGGCGTCACTAAGAGGGGTCACAGGTCGTGACGGCTTCTCGTAGGGGTCATAATAGTGCTTGACCCGTTTCTTCTTGGGTTGGCTCCCTTTGGTCTTGCCCTCAGCAAGTACGCCGTCTTTTGGCTTCTTTTGTTTTTTTGCTTTCTTCTTGAGTGGTTTTGATTTCTCTCTCGCAGGTGGTACGCTCTTGGAATGTGTTGCGAGATAACGGGCTTTGAAGAATGTCCTGTAGTCAGGCTGGTTTTGTAGCCACTGTAGAGGGCTTCCTGCTGCCTTAATCTCATTGAGTAGTCGGCTATCGAGTATCGGAATTGTAATATTGCCGTTCCGAGCAATCATCTGATCAACGAGTGACCTCATTAGGTTGAAGCGCTTAGCCTCGTAAACGTCATCTTCTGTGAGTTCGTGTTTTTTTGGTTTCACGACTACAGCTGGTGGTTCTTTTTTCGTCGAGGTTCTTTCAGAGAACCCCATTGCTTCAGCTGACCTGCGGCGCTCTTTGCGCTTTAGTTTTTTGAGTTTTTGAGCCGTTAAGGCCTCATATTCAACTTGGTTTTCTGCCCAAGCAATCGGTCCCTTGGCTGTTGTGATAGCGTCTGCAAGTTGTTTGGAGAGGTTGCGAGGTATCTTAATGTGAACTCGTCCAGCCAACATTTGGTCGATAATAAGGTTCAGAAAGTTTTTTCGAGCAATCTCGTTAATGTCGGGAGATCTTTTAATTCGTCTACTTTTCTGCTGGGTTGGAGGTGTTGCGGGTTTCTCAGTTAGTTTGGCTTTTTTGCTACGGGTATGCTCAGCACTGTTGTCAGCAGGGTCGTAGGAAGGAAACCTCCCACCCTGGATTACTGTACTGCCACCGTAGAAATTACCCATCGTAGCTCTTTTACATTGAATGTGCTCTGCATGTTGAATGTCATAGACCTCGACGATCTATCTTCTCATACTGAGAGCCAGGAAAAGGTTGTGAAGACCTTGAGTCAAGAGAATATTCTGCTACTCGGCCTGATGGATGTGAGTGATTTCAAATGCGTATTTTGCAATTTCTGTCGCAAGCGACCTTGCTACTTTTGATTGTTGTTTTTGTCGCCTTTGGGGTCTTTGATCTCTTATTTTCAGATGAGTGCGATAGTGAAATGGGCTATCGAGAGGCTGGGGTTTGCATCTATGAATAGGCCTCTTTCAGAAGCGTTACGGGCTGTGTTAACAACAGCTTTCCTTATTTTGGGAGGTCCATCGATGGCACAGGAGACCACTTTAGATGCTTATCAAGCACTGCGTGCCGGTGATGTGGATAGAGCAACCTCGATATTACTCGTGCGAGTGGCTCAGAATGACCCGCAAGCGATGATGCTGCTGTCTGATATGTATATGTTTGGACAAGGGGTCGAGAGGGATATCAATCAAGCTGTGACACTCATCCAAGATAGCGCCAAGCTAGGTTACATCCCCGCTCAACATTCGATGGCATGGTTCTTTATTAAGGGTCAATTTTTTGATCAAAACTTGGAGCGGGGTCTCGAAATCCTGACTTATACTGCCGATGCAGGATATCCGCCGGCACAACATGATGTCGGGATGATGTATGCCTTTGGCGATTATTTTCCTGAAGATATATCACGTGGATTGGAATACCTGGAGAAAGCCGCCGAACAAGGTGTTTCAAATGCTTTGCTAACCTTAGCTGTGTTATATTCACAGGACTCCCGTGTTGGATCCGACGGCAACAAAGCACTGTTGTATAATCGAAGAGCCGCTGAAGGTGGTAATCCACGAGGATATTTCAATATCGGTGTAATGTACGACAAAGCTCAATCTGTTCCTATGGATTTAGGCGCTGCGGCCTACTGGTATGAAAAAGCTGCTGAGCTGGGCGTATTAGAAGCTGCGGTCAATTTAGGAGCGCTTTACTTCAATGGGCGAGGAGTGCCTCGTGACTTGGAAAAAACAAAGCACTGGTATCAGTTTGCCGCTGAGCGTGGAGATCCCATGGCGCTGAGTAATCTTGGACAAATGCACGCAAATGGTGACGGGTTTGAGAAAAACCTGAACGTTGCTCTGAAGCTCTACTTTCTTTCGCAAGCATCTGGTGGAACGGGTGTTGAAGGTGCAATTGAGAACCTTGTCGCTTCGCTACCTGCAGAAGCTGTGGAAAGAGCAAGAGAACAGGCGACTGAATGCCTAGAACGAAATTATCAGGGTTGCTTGAACTAGATTGGGGTGAGCGATTAACGCTATAATCTTCAAAATTAATAATCAAAAAGAAGAAATTAATGCCTGATTATTTTATATTTATAATAATTTTTCTCATTCTCGGGGTCATTGGCTTCCTGAACTTTCGGAGTAATGTATTAGCCGAGGAAGTTCGCAAAAAGCACATCATTGAAGAGCTGCCTCTGACGAAGCAGGACGTGAGTAGGCTTTTTTCAAAAAAGCAGTCGTCTCGATCTAAGTATAGAAACTCCTACCATCATCGGGGTGGAGGGATCGATTTTGCCAGTTTTGATGAGGTTTCTCCTCTAAAAATAATGGGCTACACTGTAGGCGCAAAAGGTCTCGGATTAGATGAGCGCACAAAGGTTTTAAACTATGCGCTCTTCGGTGACTTCCAGAGATACATGCCCGCAGGTATTCAATATGATTATCGATGGGGTGAGCCAGGGAGCCGCAAAAGATTTGGTGCGGTATTCAACCACATTCGTCGAGTGAAGGATCTTCGGAACAATCGATCAGGGATGGAGTTGGCTCGTCGGGATTGGAATGCAGACCTTCACTATATTCGGACACAGCAAGGTCTCATTTATCGGTTCCGTCTCTATTAATCAAAAAACGGAACCGAACCTGCTGCAGAAACTTCAGAGATGTCAGCGAATAAACGCCCCCGATGAAATCCGCTTAACTTGGTTGCCGGGTGCTCCGTAAGGTAGGTGTGAGAAGGTAAAGCCTCCTTCGTTTCTCAAGATAGCTCCTGCAACTTTATTCCCAGAGTTTCCTGTTTCATTGGCGATCAGCAGGATATCTAAGTCTGCATCGTTATCTTGGTCCAGAAAACGGATTGCTTGAACGAAGTTATTCCATTCATTGCCTTCTGAAACTGGACGATACCCTTCGGGGCCATCAAATAGCACAAAGAGCTGAGACCCAAATTGCCCATTACCAAGGTTTTCTTTGATCTCGATAGCCGTGCCAACATAGAGTTCACGGGACCTTGAGAGGACAATGTCCTGGTCTCCATCACCATCAAGGTCTGCTACCGAAAGCTCAGGCACTGTTCCCCATTCTGGGATTTCTGCGAGACGTTTCGTGCGTCCAAAGCTTCCTCGGCCGTTATTATAACTTATACCAGTTGCGGAGTTCGGTCCTCCCTCGAATTCATGTGCTGCGTGCACGATATCGAGCGCCCCATCGCCATTCATATCCGCAAGTTCAATAGCAAAGGCAAAGATATTCCCACAGCTGCGCTTCGTCATGTGCCCTGAACCTTGGTTCATCCAGCATGTGAGAGATCCGTCGAGGTTGGTATTCACGATGTCAATATCACCATCATTGTCGATATCGCCTGCCGTGCTTCCGTGGTCAAAGATGACATAATTGTCTTGGCTGAGGTGAGTGTTAGAACTCTCGACCCAGCTACCGTTGGGGTGGCTTAAAAAATAGCTATCTCTGAATCCGTTATGGGTTCCGACGCCATGGTCAGCGATAAAAAAGTCGTCTCGGCCGTCTTCATTAAAGTCGGCAACAAGAACTTGCCGTGCGGATGAGTGTCCTGAGGTGGGCCTATTATCTACAAGGAGGTTGCTGGCATCTCGTAAGGATCCATCTGCTCGCCCCAAGAAGAGAATTGGCTGAGCTAGTTCACCCTGGCAGGGACCACCGCCACAGATGCCCCCGGTGTTTTCAGCGATAACCGTATACTCTGCTTTCATTGTGCCAACGTACAAGGCGTCTAAGAAACCATCGCCATTAAAGTCGCCTTGGAAGGGCGCAAGGTTCCACCAGAAATCGTTTTGAACTTTGGAGTTTTGAAAAGGCACGAGCCTAAGGTTGTGAGTTCCACCTTCTTTGGCCACAAAACTAAAGGTCGGAAGAGTTTTTACAGCAGGCGCTTGCTCGGGCGTGTTTGAGATATTTTCTATTGTTGGTGTGCAAGCGAGTAAGCTGATGGAAGAGACAGAAATAAAGGCTAAAGATCTTGGACCCATGATGAACTCCGAGGTGATTAATCTGTCCGTTTTTTTAAGTGACTCTGATGCTAGAGGGTGGTTTGTAATCCGAGTACCTCTACGAAAGTATAAAACTGAGACAGATCCCTTGGCCTTTCTATGACAAAGGACGTGGCGCATTATTTTACGGTCATGCGATAGACGGACAATCCGTTCCATGTTTCGAGCTTTTGGATCCCGCACAAATAATCCCCTCTGACAATACTGGGATCACTGTAGAGACGTGCTTGTGAGGAGACCCAAGCTCGGCAGTCATCGACAGTTTGCAAGTCTTCCAAGAAAACGTAGCGACCTAACCGGTAACGGTCAGGATAATAATAAGCGTCTACTGTTTCCCATGGAGCGGCTTCAGTTTTCCATAGGATATTTGCGATATCTTTGAGGGGGCTTCCAATCACAGCCCAAGCAATGATTGCGATGACAATGATGAACGGCATCTATTGTAATGCTCTGTTATGGCGGGGAGCATAGCTTGGACATAAGAGTTGTGAGGTTACATAGATCCTGCGTTCGTCTACTAGGCCGGTCTTCAGTGGCTCAGGAACACCAGAATAGCCAAACATCGCCCCTGCAATTTGACCCGTAACGGCACCTGTCGTGTCAGCGTCGTCTCCCAAGTTAACGGCCCGTAAGACAGCTTCTTCGAACGTTTTGCTATTCTCAATGGACCACAAAGCGGCACGCAATGTGTCCAGAACAAAACCTCCAGAGCGGATAAGGCTTTCATCAACCTGGGCCAGGTCAACGTCTATCGCTTCCCGCAAATCGTATGACCATTCTGCCTGCAGAGCCTCAGACTTTGCGCCGTGATAAGTCTGACCGTTTAAGATTTTGCAGAGGAGCGAGGCTGTAAACTTACAACATTCTTCAGCGATGGGCGACGCATGGGTGGTTTTCGACTGTTGAGCGGCAAGCGAGATCGAATTGATTTCATCATCGCATGCGATGGAAGCAGCCGGTGACAGTCTCATCAATGAGCCGTTTCCATCCGACTTCGCACCAAAGGCTTCAGCTTCTAACCTACCGTGTCTGCGGTAATCACCGAGGGTACGCAACGTATTCTGTCCGATACCAACGGCGATGCCGGTGCTTGAGTTGTGACCGAACTCGGCCCAATTGCAGAACTTGGTAAGCAGGTCGGCAGCATCAAATGCTTCAGTCTCAATGAGACTGTCGGCGAGGCAAAGTGCCATAGCGGTATCATCAGTCCACGCCCCGGCGGGAAGGTTAAATCTTCCGCCTTCTCGATAGCATGTAACTAACGGGAAAGAGCCTCGTGGCGAAAACTCAACAGGTGCACCCAGGGCATCACCAATAGCGAGGCCAATTAGTGTCCCTGCAATTTTGTCATTCCGAGACGAAATCTGATGATCCCAAAATCCTCTCGCTTTCTCCATGAGGTCGTAACTTTGGCCTGCAAGGTCACGAACCTGGCCGTGAACCCAATTAGACAATTCAAGACTGTGAAGGATCCGCAAGCTATGAAGAATGCGAGTTATTCTGAGGTGGTTATGGTTGTAGCGTGCTTTCCAAGCGTCGGTATTCTTTAGAAATGTCAGAAATCTTACCGACATTTGTTCTAAGAATTCTTGTGTTTTGAGGTCTTGTGACAGCCACACGGCACTTCCAAGGTCGAGCAGTGGCGCACTGAAATTATGGTATGATTTTTCGGGCGTTGGAAATGCCCACTGGATGAACCCGTGATGTCGTTCAAACTCGGCATCGGACATAGTCAGTAAGCCGTTGCGGTCGTAACCGTTGGCGAGCTTTGTTCTTTCGCTATGAAAATCCTTTAAGCGAGGATCAACAGGCAATGCATCAGGCTTCGAGGTCGTCATCATTGTCATGGCATATCCGGATACCATTCCTGAATGGAACCGTCTGGCGAGATAAAAGTCGAAAGGCGTTCATTCCACATGAAAAGCGAATAACAAGAATCTGACCCCGATAAACTTTGGTCAGAAGCTGTGTCGCACGATCCACCGTGTTGAGGGTATATGATGACCACTTCTTCGTCTGTGTATGTGGGGATCGTAATCGAGCGAGGCTCATGGCTCACCCACTTTCGGTATGGGATGCCATCGACGATAATAAAGAAGCCGCATCCTCCTGTTCCGCACCAAGCGTAGCCGATATTTGTGCAGCGGAACTCAGGTACCAAAACGGTTGCGAGTTTTCCGTCTGTTGTAATCGGGATTTGATATATTTTGCTCTCACCCAATGTTAACTCGCCCCGGAGTGGAGCGTTCATATCGGCGTCGATATCACGGAAATGCCCTTGCTCTGCATCACACTGCTTTTGGAATTCAGCAGTGATTGCATCAATGGCAAGTTGATCTTCTGGAGGGATTGAAGCCGCTAGAACCTGTGACGTCGCAAAAAATATTGAAAAAAGTGAGATGAAGAGATGTTTCATTGGATGGGCCTCAAGCCTGCTTGCGCAACCGTTGTTTCGCAAAGTGAGCAAAAATAACCAAAGATGATCAGTGCTCGCACGATAGGATCTGATGTTGTGCGATCTGCATCAAAATCTCCGTAATGTTCGTTGAGAGCCTTAATAATAAGTGGTCGCTCATCAACGTCACTTTTGAAGGCGGGAAACAACGAAGTATTCTCGTAAGTCGCCGTTACTTCGATAATTTTATCGTAGAACGCTTGGAAGAATGCTTTGGCTCGATCATAACACCAGTTCATGAAATCGTAGATCGGCATCGCTTCAACTCCGGGGATAGGAAGCTGGTCTTTGAAGAGGATCCAAGACTGATAATACCAGCACAGCTGCCCAAACTCGCTGGGAGTGCCATTTAGAAAGACTTGCAACGGTATCTGTGTCGCAAGGTATCCTTCGCCATAAGCGTCTGGGTTGTATGATATGAAATCTGCTGCGTGAAATATCAGCGGCAGTTTTTTCCGGATATGCGCAACACTCCAGCGACTGGCCTCCACATCATACTGGCAACGTATATTTGCGAGGCACATTCCAGACTTGAACGCTTGAACCGGTCCAAATTCGGCCGCCTCCATGACAAGTCCGAACTGTCTCATGGCCTCAGAAAACAGATATTCACTGTCCCCTAGCTTCACGATTTTCTGGTCGTCATCGTCTAATAGATGGTAGTTTTTGAAATTGAACTCTGAAAGTTCAACGCCTTCGATGTTTGATATGTTTCTCGCCGTTATGTCTGTGTCGAGACGCCATACAAGTTCATCGTAAATATTGTGAACTCTCGCAAAGTCGATTTGCTCCAATAACCCCCGATATTCATTGTTAATATCGCAGTGAGGGTAGAGGTTGAGCCGCTTAATGATGTTGTCATGTGTCTCTTCTGGTCGGCCTACCAAAGAACTCCAACCTAAGAATAGAAAAAAACCCAGTCTCGTTGGCTTATCATAGCCAAAGCGAATGAGAATTCGGTCCACTTTCTCCATGACAGGGGTCATCAGAATTCATCTCCTACACATGGTGCGATGGACGGTTGCAGACATAAGTCGATGCTAATCCTTATGCTCCAGTGTGTGCACTATAAGTGGACAAAAACAAGTCATGGATATCTAACTTGGAGGGATATGAAGATGGCTCCGAGGGCAGAGGTTCTGTGGCTGTCATAGTAGAGCAAGAGTTGGTGTTGACGGCTCTGCTAAATGTCGTAACCTAAGGGCCTTAACATCAAGAGCCGGGCGAATGCCCGCACCAACCTGCTCACTCGGCAAGGTGGTTTCCAAAATGGGATGTGGCCAATGGGCAAAAATGAGTATTACCCCAGAAGTCTGTCGGTTTTGTTTGGATCCGGATTGCCGTTTCTGCTTTCGGAGTTCTGACAATGAAACGACGTTCTTTTCTTGCTGCCCCAGTTGCTATGGCAACTATGACTGAGGCTTTCGGAGAGCCCGCTTATGACGGGTGGATTGACCCAACCCCTAAGGTAAATGTGAAACGCACTCTGCATTTAGAGCAGAGCCACAAGGGGATGGTGCTGATTAAAACGGATGCGCCTGACAAGCCTCGGCACCTCATAAAGCCAGAGGTCATTGATAGTATTTGGGGTAGGGGTGCTTATGAAATAATGCCTCAGTCGCTACACTGGAAAATGATTGATAGTGGCTGGTTTGGTGAAGAGGATTTGTGGTTTCCTTTCGAGAAAAACTCACCGGAATACGAAGTTTGGTTTGGGTATTTTCAGCCCGCATGTGAGGCACACGACCTCATATCGAACCTACTTGGGGTCAATAATTTTTGGTTCATCGATCCCAAAGATGTAGGATACGGGCTAGAGTTCATGCTGCATCCTTCCACGCCGAGGTATGCCACCGTAAAACTTGAGGGACCGCAGTGGATCTCTGGTTTTAAAGAGTTGGTAGAGAGCAAGGCAGCGCATCTGACGGTGGAGACAGAAGTGCATCCTCAGCTCCATGCTAGGGAAGATAAGTAAACTACTTATATCCGTGATGTTTGTCTAAGATCTGCTTGGGACATTAAAACAGATAGCAGATTTTAGATCTCAGAAAGCGTATTTGAAATGTGTGAACCAACGACATTTATTCAGCTCTGCACCTGCTCAGAGGTAGGTGAAAATGAAACCAATATTTGGACGTTAGAGCGTCAAATCGATCCCGATTGCGACCTCGTCGGTTTGGTCATTTGCCCAGAGCAGCCCCTCGTGATTGAGCACTATCTGAGAGAGCATCTTTTAAATGACCTCAATAGTGGCAAGGCATTTGATCAGCCGCATCAGTTTCGTGAGAAAGATGTGCTGACTATTCGCCTGCATGACTTCGAGTTTGTCTTCACCTTCTTGGATGGCAAGTTCAGTTGGGAAGACTATCCGTGGCTTGGCCCATCAGAGGTTATTCTCAGGGGCCGCTTGGAGCCTCGAAACCGCTAGGAGCGACCCTCAGAGTTGATCGCAATGAGGTCCTCAATGTAGGCTTCAACTTCTTTGGTACTCTTGAAGCTTTCCTTGTCGCACCAATAGAAATTAGGCGATTTGTAGACTTCATATCCTTTATACTGGTAGTCGAGTTCACGTGATGTGAACTCAGCCTTTGCGGCTTTTGTGTTCATATCTGTCGAGCTCTTACTGAAGAGAAGCGTGTAAGCTCCTGCCGCCATGAAAGCAGCAACAAAGTAAAGCCATGTGCCCAGACCTACCAAGGCCAGCCCACCAAACATAATGGTGGAAAATAGGTAAAACGCACCGCCAAGTTTGAGCGACCAGTTCAGTGTGTAGTAGGCAATCACAAATCCAAAGATGACCCTTACTAGAGGGGTCATGGAGAAGCTCATTGCAAAATTGAACGCATCAATGATTGGGAATGCCCAAAGTGCATAAACGAATATCTTGACGGGCAGTGACATCGAAAATCTCCTACTGCGCTAGTTGTGTTTTTGGTATCAAAAATTGGCGGTTCTATCGCCGTTACGGCAATGCTTTACCGATAAATCGTGCTTTGAAGTCTTGGGACTGGTCGGAGCAGTTATCTACAATGCCGAAAGACGCTATGAGATTATCGCCATACAGCTGATAGCTGATGATTTGCGATTGATCTCCATGCCCCGCCCATTTGCTCCAGATGATTAGGTCCCCCTCGATGTCCCATGGCCAAAGGCCTGGTGCTAGTTCATCGACATTTTCTCTGTCGATAACGAGACCACCAATGCTCGACTGTATATCGAACGAAACATAGCTATTGATCATGACGGGGAAGTCCGAACCGCAGATTTCGGGAACGAGCTCCAGATCGGGTATTATAAATACTGTGGATCTTCTGGCGGTGCCGTTACAGATTTCAATAGTTAAACGGGACTGATAGGCGAGGCCTTCATTACCGATGAGTGCTTGAACGGTCATTTCATTCTTGAAGTCATAGAGCTCGATGAAATCATGAGTGTCATCCGCCTGAGCTCCGCCGCAAGAATACGAGTAAGCCTGTGCGCTAACTGGCAATGTCGTTATAAGTAAAGCTGATAAAAATATATTACGCACAGCGTGTTTCCTGTCTGGATTACTCTGTCGCTGGAGTGGCTTCAGTAGATGAAGGCATCAACGACAGCTACTTGAATGGGATTGAATATCGGCCAGAACCCGGCTCTGGGTGTGATACAAATACTTGATAGTAGCGCCTGCGTTGATCGCATCTGTATAGGTGATGCAATTGCCCGCTTGGACATTCGAAGTCCATTCTGGGTTGAGGCCTGTGATAGAGTTGTCGTTTATCGTGAAGTCATACGTTAAAACGCCATTCTGCGCAGTAATACTGGAGAGATCTGTGACGCCATCAATTGGCCCTACGCTATCCAAAGATGCCAAGTATTGTAGTCCACCATCCAGACCGTCTCTTTTTAGGTAAAACTCGAAATAAGCCTTTCCGATATCTGTAGCGGTTTGGGTGCCAGCGAACTCATTGACCTTTTGGAGGACCGCTTGTTCGAGCCCTGGAGCAGATCCTCGACCAATTCCAAAAGCAATGAGACCTATCACGACGGCGGGTGCTCCGACTGTTAGACCTGATCCAGATGTCTGAAAGACAGTGTCTTTGGGTCCTTTGAACAGAAGAACAAAGTTAGCAAGTGGGATGAAGGCAAGAGCGGCGTATCGAGAGTGACCAAAGGCATCATTAGAGCGAGCTTTACCAAACATGACCAGGAAATATCCTGCCGCTGCCCAACTTAAGAAATCGATAAGGGCGAGGATCCAAACGTAACCTCCCGCAGTCGCTTCTAGAGAAAAAAGCCAGATCGCTTGGATCAATCCGGACCCAAATGTCACCAAAGAGATGTTCAAGAAGTAAGTTGAACGAGGGAGGCGATATTCAGTCTTGTGCACAAGTCCAGTAATCAGGGCTGCCACCAAAACAATGAGGTATGCGTAGTAACCGCTCTCCGCCCAATCCACGTAGAGCATTCCAAAATATTGAAGAGTATTCATGTGCTTAGCCTCGAACTTGAGCTGTCAAAGAGATGAAATCCAAAAAGGGATCGAACGGCGTTTTTGGAGGTGTTCTTGTAAGTATTACCCTGAGACTTTCGTTCGAGAGACGTAAAGTCGTCAACTCTTAAACTTCATGCTTATGGAACAATCGAATTACCGCTTCTGCGCCCCGATGTGGCCTCTTTCGCAGAAGCGAGTGGAGTCTATCTTAACCAATGAGCGTAAAACGCCGATACATTTTGTGGTCGATTTCAATTGTGGTGCCGTTCCATATGCCCTCAGCATCAACGGCAGGTCCGACTGAATACCAGAAACTTTGTGCTACTATATCTTCTATCAGGTCTTCTATGTAGACCCTGTCGCCTGGTTGTATGCCTAAGGGCAAAATATATGCGCCCCAACCTTCCGACGCTGGTCTGTTGCGGGCATATCCGTTCACCTCATGGATCGTTTCCCAATCGTCTTCTGGATACTCAACGACGTTTGAGTACTGAACAAACATGGTGCGGTCTGAAACAAGAGAATATACGCCGGATGTACGGTTGCGGAGCAATAGACCCCGTAATTTTAGTTCCGGGCTTTCTTTGATTTGTAGAACAGAGACCTTATGGCCTTCTTGGATAGCTTCGTTGAGCTCATGGGCCTTGTAACAGGTCTTAACAACAGGAAGCCTAGAGTTGTTATTAAGGCGACATTCTTCGCCTGGATACAGGCCATCTGTCATGTTTGAACCTCAAATATTGGGTTTAGAATGCTGATTTTTAGACATGCTTGGGGATCGCCCTTCAGTAGAGCCACAATATCATTTTCTGACATAAAATCAGTGTTATGAATGACATGATCACACAGGCTGCACTGAAAAGTTTCGTCGGACACAACTTGCATATCCACCAGTCGTGCAGCTTTTGGGCAGTCGATTTTCTTTAGCCATTCGCCATTGTCAGCGTAAATGTGACCATCTCGGATTTTGAGTGTCATGTCGCATTTCCACCTGATCAATGCTGAGCGTGCTGCATATCGATGATTTGGACACGTATTTCATCGTCTCTAATGTTGAAGGATACGATATCATCCACTTGAGCCCCTTCGAGGGCCTCTCCCAGAGGACTGTCTGTTCCCACAGATTTGTATCCGTTAACCTCAAAATTGCGGTCATTTGTGGTCTTCTGGAACCAGAACTTAGCGACAACGCCTGCTCTAGGACCATTGAGATAACGGATTGATAGTTTGGTCCCGATGCGTACACCAGGAGCTTCTGCTTGTCGTACCGGTGTGTCACGCCTGACTTCTGTTCTGACGGGCGCAGCACTGGGTTGTGGTGCTCGTGTGGGTGCAGTGGTGGTGACTGACCTGCGTTCCGTCTGTGGTGTTGGAGCAATGACCCGCTTAGGTTCAACCACGGAGGGCTGAACAATTTTGGGCATCGACTTCACCATGGTTTCTAATCGTTGCGCCAAGTAACCTTTGAGAACTTCTCTGCAGCCGAGTGGGTCACGGAACCAGTCGGTGGACCAGATACGGTAGAGATCCCATCCAAGACGGTTAAGGACTTCTTCTCTCAAGCGATCACGGTCACGGGCACTCTTTGAGCTGTGATATGTCGCCCCATCACATTCGATACCGCAGATGTATCCCAGAGGGTATTTTGGATGCTTCACACCAATGTCGATGAAGTAGGAAGAAACGCCGACTTGTGGGACAGCCTCATAACCCAGTGACTTAACCGCTTCGATGACGTGTTCCTCGAATGGGCTATCAGTGTAGCCTGCACGGTCATGATTATGGGCAACTTCACCCAACCGTTTCGTGGCGGAGAATTCGAGCCATCTTCTCAGAAGCGTTGCACCCTCATTCGTGGGAGATGGATTGAATTCGCCCAGTGGTATCGAAGAGAAGGTAACGATTTGTTCCTTGGCTCGTGAGAAGAGCACGTTCAAACGGCGCTTACCTGCGGGCCCATTGATGGGACCAAAGCGTTGGTAAAACTTACCCAAGGGGTCACGACCGTAAACGGTGCCAACAAAGATCACATCACGCTCATCCCCCTGAACGTTTTCGAGGTTCTTTACGAAGAAGCGCTCAAGGCCCTGACGTGCCGTTGCCCAGTGGTCGAGGTATTTTGCGACTGCCTTGTTCGAGTCCGCTTCCCTCAAAACCAGGGCTTCAAGCTGTTCCATCTGGCTTTGGTTCATAACAGCAACGCCCAATGAACGGTTTGGAGTGTCCGTCATAAATTGAACAATTGCGTCCAGCATCACTTGAGCTTCAGCTGGGTTCACGCCTCGTTGGAATGTTCCATTTACCTCTACAAGACTAATCCCAAGACCTTTTGTGGTCGGGGTAGGCGAAGGGAAGATAACCAGCTCGTTGTCGTAGACATAGTGGTTGGAGAAGGCGATGAGATCTTCATGCTTTGAACGGTAGTGCCAAAGCAAACGGTGCTTGGGGTGAAACTGAATGTTCGCCAGTTCCAAAATCGACTCTTCGGTTGTACTCACATCCTCATCTTCTTCTTCGTCAACGGATAAGCCTTTGAAGAAGTTTGTTGGAGGAAGCTGGTTTGTGTCACCAGCGATGAAAGCATTCTTTGCACGCATCAGCGCACTAATGGAATTCTCCGGTGTCATCTGCGAGGCTTCGTCGATGATTACCAGATCAAAGTCTGTGCTCTTAGGGAGATGCTGTGCCACGGCAGATGGAACCATCATCCAGCAGGGGAAGAGTTCCATCAATGCTTTCTGAGAGCGCTTCAATATCTTGCGAGGTGGCGTTCTACGTTGCTTCTGTAGCTCATGCGCCAGCAGAGCAAGCTCAGTCCATTCTGACTTCTTGCCATAGGCGTTTCCGTAAGGCGGTTTGGCTCTTCCAATTGCGTTATTGGCAACCTCATGGCGTGAGATTTCGATAATCTTCCGATCTAGTTTTTGAATCCGAGACCGAGCTGCATTGAGTGATGTGCCATCGAATTGCATCAAGACTGAACCGAACTCATGTTGGATCTGGTCTTTGAGAGAGGCAGCTAAAGCGGCCTTTGCAATTTCTTTATAATCTTCTGAGACTTTCGCCTCTTCCATCTTGGTGACAAGATGAGCAAGACCTGCATTTTCGGCTTCTGCGAAGACCGAGCGTCGAGCGATTAGGCTATTTAAACCTGGTTGGTCAGACCGGTGTTGGTCGAGAGTGTCCAAGATTTTCGCTACGCTTATCGATGCTGCGACAACAGATTTATTCTTCGCCGCCATGAGCGTTGAGAAGCTCCTTTGGGCTGAATCTAGCGTAGGAAGGAGGTCTTTTATGACCGCCAGGGCTTGTTGCCCCTCTTCTTTAAAGATCAGATCTATAACATCGTCATGCAGTTCTGAGTAATCTTGATGAGCTTCAAGAAGTCGCTTGGCGAATGCCTCGTCTTTGAAATCAGTACCGAGTGTGTTGATGCATGTTTGTTTCTGTTCAGCCAGACGCAAAATATCGGCGCTTTGCGAAAGCAGAACGGGTAACTTGGTAGGTGAGACCTGCCCAATTCCAACCAAGAACCGTTCAGCTTCATTTAAGGCTGATAGTGACTCCTGAATTCTATTAATTCTTGCATCTATCAACGACGCTTCTGAGGCAATTTCGGACCAGCCGAGATTACCGGCCTCCAGATCCTTGATCAGCGAAATTATGGATTCCAGGTCATCGAGTGTCACGATTTGAAGTGCTGAATAGAGCGTTGTTCCAGCCCTGCTCACAACGACTTCAAGTTCGTCTAAGATAGATAATAGGGATGAGACTTCGTCTGCGGACGAGGATGCCGTGAGTTCAATGTGACCAGAGAGTTCAAGGCTCGTCCAATCCTTGATAAAGTCTTGCCCCTCGACAAGTTTGCTTAAAATCGTCGGTTTTGTGTTGGCTGTCACAAGGATGCGACTTGCGTCACGCATGGCCGCTTTAAAGTTCGACGATAAAAACGAGAATATACCGCTATTTTGAATGGTGGTTTGGAGTGCGCTCAGCTGGCTCGCTGACGGTAAGTCTTTAGTCGAAAAGATTTGTGTTCGATTGCGGATGAGTTGTTTGGCTTTACGCAGCTCACTCCGAGCGCCCTCAACCCCTACCTCTCGCAGATAGGATTTTGATTTCTGGAGCTGCTCTCGATATTGCAAGAGAGGCTCAAAGGCTAAGATTTGCTCCGTAGTAATGTGTGGAGATACTGGGGTGAGCGTGTCCGACTTGAATGACTGTAATTTCTGAAGGCTGGTTTTACGGCTAAGTAGCTCGTCTTTCTTTGATGTGACCGTGCCATGGCTGATATCTTGGATTTTATATTCTGTAATAAAATCTTTCAGAGGGACGAGCTTATCTTTGTTTTCAGCAACCTTCAGGAGCTTATCAGTTGGAAGACCAAGCTGCGTCTGCAAATCAGACAGTTTTCGATTGGTCTCGACAAGTTCGTTCAGAATTCGACCCGCTTCATCTTGGCCGAGCTCCATTGTAAGGTCGTGAGCCAGGATGAGGTCTTCGTCTTGGGCTAACTCTTCAACTTGATTTTCGATAACATTTAAAGGGTTTTTAAGGCAGTCATCGTATAGTTTTTTAGAGGCGGTGTTGAGTTTGGACACCGCCGTTTGGATTTCAATATTTGCACGTCCAGCATCTAGGAGTGCTGTGTTTACCATGTTGGTATCTAGGGTTTCAGCGAGCGCATCTGACCATGGGCTAGAGCTTGCTATTTTGCTGTTTTTCAGCCGTCCACACCAATCAGCAACCTGCGTAGCCATCGCTTCGATGTCTGATGGACCAAAGTCCTTCACAAGCCGCTCCGGATAAACTCGGATGCTTTGAAGTTCTAAAGGCAAACTCTTGATAAGTTCACTATTTGCGACAGCAACACCCAGAACCTGATGAACGGTCATACCAGTTCCGGTAACCGGCCGTGTCAGAATGTCGATGTAATCGGACAGTTTGTCCCTATCGCTTTCATACTGTGCCTTGAGATTGTCGAGGTCTCTGGATGAGGACGACGACTGCATCTCTAACCGTTCTTTCACAGCCTCATAGAATTCGTCTGTGCTGCCATGCCCACCCATCAGTGGAAGGACGAACTGATGAAGCCCAAGCGATTGCAAACGTGAGAGCACGACCTCAAGTGCTGTTACCTTCTGGGCAACGAACAGCACCTTTTTTCCAGAATAAATCGCATTTGCGATGGCGTTTACGATGGTTTGGCTCTTCCCGGAGCCAGGAGGACCTTCAAGGGCAACGTTTTCGTTATTTGCCACCTTTAGCAGCGAAATGAACTGTGACGAGTCCGCATCAAGAACGATATGCGGAACAAGGTTTTGACCCACGTGTGAGTCAACGTCCTCTTCAGAAAAGTCTGATGTGCGATGGCTGGGGTCTGAGCCCTTACCGACCATCAGCTCGGACACAATCGGAAACTCTGAAAAGTCCGCTCGCTGAGTGTCAAGGTCGTGGTAGAGTTCAATGCCTTGGAAGGGGTAGATACCGAAGGAAGCTTCTCGCAAAACGTTCCACTGCATGCTCCTCGGATTCAGTTCCTTAAATGCGTCAAATAGCTCCTCCACATCCAGGGTATCAGCGCTCAAGAGCGACTTCACACCTGACAAGTCGAGTTTGGCTTCAGTCGTTAATTTATGATCCAATGAAGGGTTTAGAATTGGATCTGAAAGTTTCGTAATAGAATAGGTTTCGCCGCCTGAAGACTTTTGCTTGGTCAGTGAAACTGGCAACAGGAGAATGGGTGATTTGAATTCATCAAGCTTCTCGGCGTTGGGAAGTGTCCATTTCAGATAACCCAGAACGATGTAGACAACATCAAGACCACGCTCTTCCTGATACATCCGAGCTTTACTCAGGATGCGAGAGAGCCTCGATTGAAATGTCTTGGGAAGCAGTAAGGTTTGAAGCTGGTTGTCATCATGGCGGTCATCACCTGCCACAGCAGATGGTAAGGGTAGGGTGCTTGAGGGGTTAATCCCGTGCGACTTGGCATGGTTGATGAGATCAGAGAACTGCTCTGACTTTGGGCGGGGTGGCATCTCCAAGGATTCACGCACACGATCCTTCAAAGCCCGGTCAGCATTTTCCTGTTTATCAAGAGCCTTCTCGTCATATTCGAAATCAATTTTCTCGATAGCCTTGATGTAGGCTTCATCGGTCGATTGAGCGTTCAAGAAGGCGTTTTTGAACTCCGTCGTATCTTCATCTGGCGGATCCATATCCACCGAAGGAAGCGGAGCCAGAACCATTTTCTGCTCTTTAACCACGATAAGATCGAAAATGCTTTGCGGCTTCTCATCAACGATGCGCAGGAAAGATGCTGACTTAGCGTTCAGCACATTATTGATGAGCGGGTTCCTTCGAGACGTATCCTGCAGTTTGCGGCGCATCGCCTCAATGCGTTCATTGATTAGGTTCGAAAACTGGTTCACTGAAATTACCTCATCCACCAAAAGTCATAATAAGCATCCACAAAAAACCGCCCCCACCTAAGATGACGGCTGCAACAGTTGTCATTGTGTTTACAATTTTCTGGGCTTTTTGATCTCGCTCGATTTCATAGCTTGTCTGCCAAGCGTGCTGAGATCGGTTGTAGTAACGTATTTGACCGTCTGACCCAATTTGGCCTCTAGTTTGATTTTTCGCCATTATTTTTCAGCTTTTACATATGTCACTTCGAATGCCTTACAGGCACGCTGTTCTTGAATCCGGTTTGCCAAACTGAAGGCATCGTTCATCTCGAAGCGTTGGAAAATATCCAGTCCACGGTCGAGTAGGATTTTCCAGCCTGTGTTCGTGATGATGTGGCGTGCATGTATGGTTCCGGTTCCATCAAACTCCCATGTGACACGGACCCCTGCAGCCTCAGCACTCTGCTGGACTTGTTCAAGATACTGAACTTGCTGCTCCATCCGTGTGTCATCGGGAGAAGTCAGGATATGGATGTTCACATCATCTTCCGGTGCCTTGAACTTGACTACGGTTTCGATGAATTCCATCAGGTTCCTCATCTGATGGAAGACCCGCAGATAGGGGTCTGTCAGCTTAATCTCCGTGGCACCTCTAAGATAGCTACCGAAGAGTTTGTCGAAGCTGATACCCTTCTGGTTTTCAGAAACCACAACGTGATCTTCGCTCGGAGTTGGCTCTGCTGGGGTGTTTACCTTTGGAGCTGCTCTGACGGTGTTATGAACGGAAGGTGAAGAAGTGGTTTCCGTTTGGGGCTGTTCTTCCAATACCGCCCCGTCATCTTCATCATCACTGAGCGACTTGTGATAGAAGGCTGGGAACTGGATCTCTTCAAGGGTCTGAACGCTGGTCTTCATCCCGCCTTTTGTCATGTAAGAGAACTCGACAACGGGATAGGTGGCATCAATGCGTTTCAGCTGGTCCTTCACCCGCTTCCGGCATTCGATGGCAAGCTTCAGAAGCTCCTCCACCTCTTCTTGGGTTTCTCCACCAGCAGGGAAGAGAAGCTTCATCAACCCAGACATGGTTTTATTGATAGCATCCCGGTCACGAGTTGAGATGCTGTCAGAGAGTGAAAAGAAGGCTTGGTGGCGGTTGGAAAGGTCATCTGACCGCAGATGGCGCAGGATTTCTGCCAGGTAGTCCACGATGAAGCCATAGCCGCTCGTGAACATCTCACCACGGATGACATCAACTTCCCACCCAGGCAGGTAAGCATGAATGCGGTCGATGAAGGCTGAATCGTGGAACTGGACAGGGAGTGCCTCGAAGAGGTCACTGTTCTTCAGCATGTAGGGCACGTTGTGGTCTGTGTTGCCCACGAAAGCGAAACTGGCCTCTGCGCCCATGGTTTGCACACCACGGGAGAAGGTCTTGTTCGCCATATAGTTCTTCATGATATCGACGAGGGCACGGTTGGCTGTCTTGTCTCGTCCTGCGAACTCATCGAAGGCCACCACATCCCAGAACCCGACCAGACCGATGCGACCGTTACTGTTGTTCACAAAGAGCTTTGCAACGGTGATTTCCCCACCAGAAATCAGCTGACCATGGGGGGAGAATTCTGAATAGATGTGGGATTTACCTGTACCTTTGGGTCCAAGTTCGATGATGTTGTAGTTGCGTTCCACATAGGGAATGAGACGCATCAACTGGAGCAGTTTGCTACGCCGACCGAAGGCTTCTGGGTTGAAGCCAATGGTCTGCATCAAGACATCAATCCACTCATCGAGCGTGAACTCTGCTCGTGCAGTCAAGAAAGCGTCGAAGTCATAGTTGGCGATCTGGATCGGTTTGAGATGTTCAAGGATCCAGGGCGAAATCCTGCTGTCTTCGGAAAACTCATACTGAACATCAGCAATGCACCAGATACCCGTTACCAAAAGCTTCGGATTTTCTTTCACCGTGACGCTATCGACGGCGACCTTCTTGATGCCGAGGTTCTCAAAAACTGCCTCATAGGCATCTGTTTTCTCGTTCAGGACCACACTGATGCGGTCGATAACCTTGTAACGGCCACGTTCCTTGATGTCTGACTGAATCTTGTTGGCTTCATTGCGATGCACATAATGCTTGCGCAGGATTTCCTTGACGGTCTCGATACCGCTTTCAATCGACGCTTCATCATCTGTCGCACAATATTGCCCAAGGAGATATTCAAGCACGTAGGTGGGAACGATGGCGTTGCCCTTGACCTGCTTTACGAGGTCTTTGCGCACCACAAGTCCAGGGAACTGGGAGTTAATCTTATCATCTAGTGCTGTCATATCCCGCTCCCTTAAAAGTCAAAATCGTTCGAGAACGACCGCTTAATTGTGTAACGAACGCTTCTGTATTCTTTGAAATGGCTCGTGCCTGCGTGCTGCTCATCAAGCCGTAGGACCACTTCCTTGTTGTTGTAGGCATCCGCCGTCTTACTCAGAAGGATCTGGGCCTTCTGCTCACGGTCACGGGGATTGCTTGAGGTCATGTCAAACATCAGCTCATGCGTGTCGGACAGCAGTGTGCCATCCAAAGCGTAGAGACCCAGACGAAGCTTTCTTGGGTGAACCTTTTCAGTGATGGCTTCTTCCTGATAGAGGCGCACGCTGAGCTGACCTGTCGTGATGGTCTTGGTCGCCCCTGTCAGGATGGTCACATCCACCTGTGCCGTATCGTTTTGACGACCCTTGTTGATGCGCAGAACGGGAATGACCACTTCCTGAAGGCTTGCGCCTCCATGAACATATTTTGCCCCAGAACCCTTGCGACGAAGCCTGTTGATCGATTTTGGAATAAGAACTTCGATATCGCCATCCAGCCCAAGGTCTGATGCCGTGAACTTCTTGAAGCTGGAATGTTCGACGAGTCCTCGACCCAAGATGAAACGGCGGTCTTCAAAGGCGATTTCTGCCCCTTCAGGCTTGGCATTCAGATAATCACTCTCCTGAAGGTCACGGTTTTGGTAAATGAACCCGTGGTCTGCCGTCACAAAAATGTGGCTCGCATTTGCCGAGGTGAGCTTGCGCACAAGGGACACAAGTTCCTCTAAGACCGTTTCTGCAGCCTCGAACACCTTTTCATCAGATTTATGTCCAACAGCATCGATTACATTATGGTAGATGTAGATAACGTCGTGATCTCGGATGATCTCTTTCGCATCTGAGGATCTCAGTTCCATGAAATCAACCGCCTGCCAAGCAACTGTCCTATCGCCCTGCGGATTGCTTGCCAGAACCTTCTTCCGGTTTTCCAAGCCAGCAGTGGGGTTCCCGTTGATGGAGACAACCGCCTTCTCCGCATCAGAGATCGCCAGCTGTGCATGCGGCAGGAGCGATGCCATGCCTAACTGAGTGTAGCTGGGCAAGCTTGAAAGCATGGGTTCGATTTGTGCATCAAACCTGTCCTGCTCACGGATCCTGCGCAGCAGTTCTTCACCAACCTCGTAGCGCATGGCATCCGAGATAACGACAACGGCTTTTGTGTCCTTATCCCGCAACTGCCTCACAAAACGACTGTAGAAATCCTTTTGGGATGGGACAACCCCGCTCCTCCAGGTGGTGGTGCGGTCAACATGGGTTTGCCACGCATCGTTCAGTCTCAGGAGGTAGTCGTTCTCGTAACGGTTCTCGATCACCTCGGCGATGTCACCCAAGAGGGTGGGCTGGTTGGATTTGCGCAGATGGTGGATGAACTTGCGATAAAGCTGGTCGATTTTGAACCATGTCTTCGAGTAGCGAGAGATCGCATCATCAAACCCGTCCATGCCAAGGCTAACTTGCGAGATTTCGTTCAAGAATTCTGACGCATAGAACAGCGCTTCATAAACATGGCGGTAAGTATCATACCAATGGTGCTTGCGGCGGGTTCTGACCCAGTTTTCAACATCGGCACGCTTGAGATGTTGTCCGGCAAGCTCGTTTGCCATGGAGCGCAAAATGAACCTGTCGATCTGCTCAAAGTGGTCAACATCGATGATTTTCCGGAAATCGATATCAGCCAAAGCGGACTTGATATCGAGGACCTCTTCGAACTCCTTGGAAAGGCTCTCGAATGTCTCTGAGTTATTCTTGTCGTTCTTCCAACGGCGGAAGAGAACCTGAGCTTCGCTGTTCAGCTTGGCTGTTCCACCCAGTGCCATCAGGAAGCAGGATTTGAAGAGTTCGAGGGCAAAATCACTGACCGAGGGCTTATCCGTCTGATAGCCATAGCGCCGTTCCAACTGGTCCCAGAGGAACTCTTCGAGATTACACCGCTTCAGGAGGCGTTGGATTTCATCCTGTTGGGTTGCACGCTCCTCAAAGAGCGCCCCGATGACGCCTTCAATGTCTTGGTCTGATCCTGTGCAGATAAGGAGCATTTTGAACCTGAGAGCCAAGCGGTCATCTTCAGGTTTCAGGATAGCTTTCAGGTCTTCTGTCCGCTTCTTCGAGCGGAAGAATTCTTCATGAGCAGCAAGGGTATCCGCAAAGCCAAGATCCAGCCCAAGGTCAGCCAGCAACATCTGCGTTTGCGTTGCCTGGAACACGCCATGGGCCAGCTGAACATCCAACAGCCAGTTATCGGTCAGCTTTTCAGGTTCGGGCCCATGCTTATAGATCAGGAACTTCTGTTCAGGTTCCTGCCGCAAAACACGGTGCTTGATTGAGAACTCATCATTCTGGATCTCGATCTTGGTCACATCAGGCAGTGCGACCTCAGTAAACGCCTCTCTCAGCTCCTGCTTGGCATCATACCAAAACACGATGCGGTGTCGTTCAAACTGTGCCTGTAGGCCCCGTGAGATATGTTCTTCAGTCAAACCACACCTCAAATACCGATAGATTTCAGGGCGGTGCCGAACTTGGGATAGTTGGCTTTCACACCATCATCCAAGTCGATCTCGATACGCTGACTGGCCAGTGGGAAGATCACATCACGCTCCCAAGCATCCAGTTCCTCGATGATGCTGTTGATCTTCTGGATTTCCTTGATGGCCTTGGTCTTCTCCCCCTGTGAGGCATCTGAGCTGATCTCAACACGTTCATAGGCGGATTTCTGAGCGCTCAGCTTCACCTTGAATTCACGCACATAACGGTCAAGGAGCACGGAAACTGTGTCCCGATTATAGCGGTGCAGATAGATGAGGGCGTTAAAGCTGCCCTTGGGGCTGGAGAACATCCAGTAGATCGGGCGCTTTTTGTAACGCTTCACATGATCGCCGTAGAAATCCTTGGTGAAGTATTTTCGGATATCTTTTCCAAGAGCCGTCTCGATGAAGCGCAGGTTTTCTTGGAACTTTTCTTCGCCAAAGGTGACCCTTAGGAACTTCCGGAAACGCTCTGTGATGTCATCAGAGAACCAGTCCCCATCCAGCATGGGGATGACATTATCCTCGTCAGGTTCAAATGTGGGCTCTGGCACCTGCGCCAGATAGTCCGCAAGTGTTTCACCTTGGTTGGCAAGCACAAGACCGGGTTTATCGAGGCTATAGCGCCCGAACATGCACCCAACGGCATAAGACAAGAATTCTGCCATCGTGTCTGACAGAAGGCGTGCCTCACGCTCTTCATTGGTCATGTTCCCGCCATAGCGATAATGCGGGTTACAGGTCAGAGTGATCTCATCAATCGGAACCTCTGGTGTCAGCTCGTCCTGCAAACCATAGGCATCGATAAAGATCTTGTTATTCTCTTCCTCCAACCGCTGCATCTCGTCGGTCATTGACTGCCAATGCGAACGCAGTTTGGCATAGGTCTCAGCTATGTTTGCGCCACGATGGTCAGATGACAACAGGGGAAGCGTTGTGAACTCCCAAGAGGTTTCGTAGGCGTCCCAGTCTGATTTTGAGAGATTGACAGATTGTTGACTGGATATGTTGCTCTCTAAGCACGCCGGAAGAAACAGTGCTGTGCCAATATCTCCAGGTTGAAAATTAAGTGTTGGTGATAGAAACTCCAAGTAGCGTGACATTACGGTAGAATTAAGAAACGCACCGAGTTTTAAAAGGTTTTGGTCGGCAAATAACGTGCATCCACCGTTATCAAAAAGCGAGTCTGCGGGGGTGTATCTTGCAGAGAACCCCCCCGATGAAATGGTTGTCCAAGTAAAGCCTTCTCGACGAAAAAAGGCTTCATTTCTTATAGTTGGCTTCCTTGACTTCCAGCCAAGTCTCGCCTTTATTTCTTGCCCCTCATTTTCCCAATCAACTACCCATTCTCTATTGCCATACCAACGACGGAATTCTCCACCTTTGTTATATGGGGTCCACTTCTCCCCACCAAAAGACGTAAACCTATGAATCGGCGTCTCAAACCATAACCGCAGAAATTGTGCATTTTCACCCGTGTCTATTCCCTTACGGGGCATCGCTGTTTTGGCCAGTAGGTGTCCACTACTGTATAGTTGGCGTTCATTTTGACTCACCCAATAAGCAATCGGACTCCCTGGAATCTTCTCAAAATCATTTGCAGAGGCCCGATAGAACCAGCCGCAGTTTGGATTTTGGACCGCTTCCAAGGTTTTTGGTGCTTGGTTTTTTGCACCACGGAAATCTGACAAGCGCACATAACCACCCCTGAACTCAGGGCAGTGTTTGTTTTCAATGGTGAACGTGCAGATCGGGACTGTTGCACCATCAAAGCCAGAATATTCGAGCTGGATAAGGCTAGTGATCGTTTTCTGTTCTAGCAGGAAGATGCGTAGCTTTTCGTAAGATGAAATGAACATCCAAACGAAGGGTGTCATAAATCCAAGCTGACCACCTTTCACCGCAAGGTATGTATTGCGAACCATGAAGGCTGAAAACACATCTGACTTAACGTCTTTGTATTCGTTCTTAAGAAAGTCTCCGAGTTGCCCGTTGAGTCCCTTGCCACCCATGTAAGGCGGGTTCGCTACCACAACATGATACTTGGACGAGAGTGCCTCAGACATCCGAAGAACTGTCAGCAACCGTTCCCGCAACTTTGCACGGAACATGTCACCACCAAGATCCTGTGCCTCGATAACACGCAGGCATTCCTGAGGGTCTTTAAGTTTCGGGATGATGAGAGAGCCGAAGTTCTTGGCTTGCTCGAACTGGGTTAGGGTTGCCCGTAGGTCCGCTGTGAACAGGCTACGCCCAACCATGGCTTCGATGTCTTGCAACTCTGATGGCTCAAAGCTGACATTCTGCAACACGCAGATTTCGGGCTTGGTTTCCATCCGCAGGAAACGACGACGACCAAGCTTTTCTGCTGCCTTCATGGCGAGAGCAAAGGAGGCAAGCGAACCTGCACGTTCATCAATCTCGATGCCCGTCAGGTTATGCTCAAGGATGAATTCCGGAATATCCTTGGGGTCGAACCCTTCTTCTTCATAGATCGCATGCAGCAGGTCGAAGGCATAGGTCAGCATGTGACCAGACCCACAGGCGGGGTCACATATCTTCAACTCTTGGGGCTTACCGATCTTAATGAAATCCGTCTCAGGCTCTTCGGGCTTGATGTAATATTCCATCTGTTCCGCCAGCTTGGACTGCGGGCGGTTCAGCATCCAAAGGCGACCCAAAGAATTCTCAACGAGGTAGCGCACAATCCAATGTGGCGTGAACAGCTGGGTGGCAGCAGGAATGTTCTCAGGCGTGATCTTCTGGTTCTTCTTTAGACCAGCAAAGACATCATCTTTCTTTTCCGAGATGTAGAACTGATAGAGCCAGCCAATCACCTCAACATCTTTGCACACATCCTCTGTCATCACCTCCCGCAGGCTGGTCAGGATAGAGGTGGCAGACAGAAGGTCTTCCGGCATCAAGAGTTCGGTGAAGTCGAGGATTTTTTCGAACATGTAAGGCATGGATTTATGCCAGTAGTTACATGCGGAAACCACAAGATGACGGTAGGCTTCATTCTCAGGGTCGTTGCTGGCTGAACGCCCATCCAGAAGACCAGAGACCACGTTCTTTGTGTTCTCGGATACGAGATCTTCGTTGAAAATGCCGGCCGTGGCTTCTGATAGGATTTCAGGACGGGTTTGCCCCTCAGCGGGTGCAATGACACGCACACGGTTGTAGCCGTTCATGTCCATGTATTGCAGAGCGGTAAAACGGTTGAACCAGGTATAAGCAACCTGTTCGATGACCTGTGCCTTGCCCAACTCACGGATCTTGTTTTCCAGATCACGCACAGCGGCAGGCCGTTCACGGCGTGCGGCACTATCCTCGGCCAAGACCAGATCGAGCTTGGTCTTAACCCGTCCCATCAGAACACGACGAGCTTCTTGGGCGAACTTCTTGAGCTTATTCGTGTCCATTACACAGTGATCCTCTTACCGTCTTTGAGTTCTTTTACGAGTGCATCCCGCAAGGCCGAGAGATACGCATCCACGTCTTCTTCGGTATTCAGAACAGACTTCGCAGATGTGACCGAAACGCTCTTAGCAGAGACAAAAGAGGGCTTCGGAGTAGGGGGGGGAGTGCTGTCATCCCCTGTCTGGGTAGGCTGCGGTGCAGGTGTGAGACCACCAAGGACGCTTGGATATTGATCAGACGTAAAGCGATCTACGGAGACCTGAATAAGGGCGATGATGCTCTGGTTCTGGATCTCTTGGCGGATGCTTTCAAATGCCTGGTCGGCCCGTGATTGATGTGCCGCATCGGCAGACTGATACTCAGAAAGTTGCTGCATATCTGATTGAATCTTTTCCAAGCGTTCCGTTGCAGCCTGTCTGGCTTCCATCAAGGCTTGGTCGATCTGCAGTCTCAGCTCATGCAAGAGACGGTTGGCGTCTTGCATCTTGTTGCCTTTGTAGCATTCCTCATCAATGAGGATCGCATTTACGTCTTTGGCTCTATCAGCCCCTGCATGGCTAAGATTGTTCTGGTTATCCTTTAGATACTGATTTGCCTTCTCAAAGATCTGACGCTGTGGCCCTTCCATGAAGGTGAAGATCGGATCCAAAACATCATCTTTCTGGTCAAGTAGGTCATCTGCCATCTTGGGCAGCTCCTCGATGAACCAATCCACATCCTTCTTGGCGTAGCCTTCGAGCGCCACCTGGATAGCGGGCAGCTGTTCGAGGAAGGGGAACGTGGCGACAGACCGATGAAGGTCAGCGAGCTTACTTGCCAGCCTTTCGAACTCAGTTGCCGTTTCTTTGCTGAGTCCACGTGCATCATTTGCTGCAGGCTGATGGGTGAAGAATTCCGTGTAGAATTCTCTCAGTTCTTTGATCTTGGAGGCAGAGTATTCGACCTGCGGTTCCAGAACGATATTCTGATGGTCCCGATTGCTCTTGAAGGTCTTAATCAGTGTATCGTTTTCAAGGATGGTCCCGTCAGCCCGTGCTTCGATTTTACCTGCACCACAGAGTGCTGAAGTGTTTGCAAGCACGGCATAACTAGGCCAACCAAAGGGCTTACGCTCAAACTTCTCTTCGACTGACTTCAGGGTTACCCGCAGGCTCTGACGGGTCTGGCTCTGCACGTAGTTGAAGATCTGCTGTTGTGCCTCTGTAAGAGGTGCAGCTTCCCCACCCATAATGCCGTCCTTGGCATCGGTGTGGTATTTGGCGATGTCAGTCTCAGAATAGGTGATGTTCCGCAACATCTGCAGGTTGCTGTAAACCTTATCGATCAAGAGCTGGAACGCACGCTCGATACGAGCTTTTGCATTCGCCTCACGAAGCTCAAGGTCATCCCCACGCATAAGAAGCTTGGCTTCTGCCAGCATCATATCGATGCGGGTTTTCAGTGTCTTGAAGCGTTCAGAGTTCTGGGTGCCTTTTTCCTGAAGGATGCGGGCCTTAACCTCTTCACTGCTGGAACGCTGGTTCTGACGGACATATTTTTCCGTTTTCTTGAACAAAAGCAGGTCAGACATGAAGCGTGCGTTCTGCGGAAGCACCACCATAAGCTCATCGCTGTTCATGGACGCAAGCGACAGGGATGAAAGATTTTCCGAATGCTCGTGGAATGGTGTGATCACATTGATTGCAAGTTCGGCATCTCTTCCTTGTAGCTCATCATCGATCTTGCAGGCAAAGCTGTAGTCTGTCTTCGTCTGATTATGACGGATCTTTGTGGAACCGATTACCTGCTGGAAGATGATACCGTTGATTTCCTTTGAAATCTCGGTGCGGTCCACCTCCGTATTCTTGATTTCTTCCTCGATGTCTTTTTCTTCATCGGTCAGGAAATCGTAAACATCGCCGTTTCGCTGGATGTAGGTCTCACTCTCCAAGCGGTTCAGCGCCCCTTCTACCCGCTTACGAAGACCAGTCAGATCCTGATGGAAATGTTCCAGCATCAGAACGCTGAGGTTATGCAGCGTGGGCTTGAACTGGCGGTAGTATTTGACGAGGAACAGCGCCTTGAGAACCCTGACGGCGAATTCATCATCAAGGTTGCCTTCAGCCACCTGTATCGAGGTCTGCACAGAGCCTTTCAGAGCGGTGCGGATGCCTTCGAACATACGGTCGAAGGTTGCAAGCTGACCCACTTCTAGGTCAGCAATCCCGATAGCCACTTCACGGAACACGCCCAACATGGAGCGTTCCCCGACAGAGCTATGGCGACCTTCAAAGACGTTGTGTTCAGACAGCCCTTTGATGCACTGGCGGAACAGTTCGTACTGATAGGGGACAAAGGGGTAGCTTGCGATGAAATGGTCCTTGTCCCTGAAGTTCTTCAAGGTCACGGAACCATCTGAGAAGTTGAATAGCGTGCCGAAGTTGCTGTTCTCGCTTTCATAGAGATTGGCGAGTGTGCCTTCAGCCTCAGCTTTCTTTTTCAGAAGGCGCTTCTGGATGACCTCAGCAACGTTTTGGCTGGTGAGCGGCATGCGAGTGCCGAAACGAGCCATGATCTTTGAAAAGTCGTTTGCTTGACGGGCATTAATGTCGCCCACGACTTTATCGAGAGCCTCCTGGGCAGTCACGACAAGCCACGCCTGACCTTTACAGATGGTGTTCAGGCTTTCCGCAATCGTCTGAAGGTTGGTCATCAGCTTGACGTTATCAGCGATATACTGACCGACTTCATCGACGAAGAACGTCAGACGGAAGCCTTTTTCCTGCTTGTCGATGTAGCGTTTGACCTGTTGAGCAAAGCTCTCAATGGAAACATTATAGGTCTTGGCATATTGGTCGAGGATGTTCTGGCTGGCGACGTCACTTTGACCTGTTGCTACAGCAAAGGCTTTTGCAATCGCATCCGCTTCGAAGTTCGCCTGTTCACGACCTTCTTCCCAAGAAATATTTCCGAAGGAGTGTTTCTGGAATTCTTCTTTGAAGCTTACAAACTGACCTCGCTCATCAAGGTCTCGCTCAAGTTTGGCGATATAGCCTTCACGATAGTAGCCACAGCTCTCATCAAAAACTGACTGGAACACTGCCAGCAGGGCATCAATCTGATCCTTGCTGATAATGGTGGCTTTCTGGTCGATATTGAACAGAATGCTTTTGGAGGGGATGCGAACAGCCTTATCCAGCTCCCCCTTCAAAATGGCATCATGAGCGCATTTCTCACTGAAAATGTCAGCTGCATACTTCCCCTCGATCTCTCGGTTTTCGAGAACGAGTGAGAGCATTTTAAGGAGGTGAGATTTACCCGAACCGAAGAAACCAGAAATCCACACGCCGTTGATATGTGAATAATTATTATATTCGTGCAGGAACCTGCTGAGGTTTTTCTCAACCTCATTCGTGACCACATATTCTTCCAGCTCCATCAGGAGGCTGGCTTCATCGTCTGCCTTGATAACCCCATCAATGGGTCGGTCTACGGGCTTAACAAAAAGGGATTTTAATTGCATGGTCATGCGGCAGCTTTCATCGTGAGAATATTGTAGGCACGGTAATATTTGTCGTCCTGGAGCTTTCCAAAGAGATCTAGGGATGCCCCTGTTGCCAGCTGGTGCTGGTAGCTTCCTGGGAAGAACATCACTGTAGGCTGGTCTTTGGCAGCGCTCTGAAGATTATTCAGGACGTTATGCGAGCGAATGTATGGAAAAACCTCACCCACACCGGAGAGGAACATTACATCAAAGGATGCATCCTTTGCACGCTCTGCGATGGCAGGAATGAGGTGGCGCTCTGGATCCAGAACACCTTGTAGGGTTTCCTTGATCTTCGACTTGGGCATGCTGCCTTCGGCTTGCAGTATACGACCGAGCAGCTTGCGTCCCTCCAGAAGTTCGAGAGCAAGGTCGTAGAGATTGATTTCGAGAATTCTTACAGACTTCTGCGCTAGGCGTTTGACGAGCTGGGCCCGTAACACCTCCATCTCCACCGCATCTTCTGGTCGGTAGGGACAAATGAAGAAGGGAACCTCGTTGTTCAGACCCTGCTTCTCGATAAAGCGCTGATTTGAGATTACGCTTTCAAGATGTTCAAGCAGTTCACGAGACTGCGGACCTCGGAGTTCGGCACATGCGGTGTTAATCGTCATAGAGAGGCTCCCGGCACAAAAAGGGGCAGATCACGTTCACCGTGTTCGTTGATATCCTTCAGAGATTGTGAGGCGATGCCTGCAATGATGCGGTTGTCATCGCTGAGAATTCCAGCTTCACGCATCATGCGAAACAGGATTTGCCGAAGCTTCTTGCGAGTGCTTTCGGTCACTTCTTCAAGCTCAGGGTGAAACTGTGCTTGTTCCTCACAGAAGAAATCGAAGGCAGCATAATCAAGATCGAGCTTGTAGCTGGCAAAGTTTTCCAGAAGCACCTGGGTCGCAAAATCACCGATAAACTCATAGGTCCGACAGCAAGCCAGCCAGCAAATGAGTGACTGGTCATAAGGATCTGCAGTTTGGAAGAAATCCATCTCCTGAGGCGTCAGGTTTTTCAAACGAGTGCAGATTTCTCTCACAGCACGGCGAGTTGACTGTGTGGATTTGAACTGGAGGAGATTATCCTCAACCGCTTTTTCGATCACTTCAGCCCAGTCATCGAGTTCGCTAAACGACTGGATGAGTTGGGTGCTTTCCGTAACATAGAGACCACCCGTGCCGAAGGAGAGGCGATAATCGTCTGTGGGCACGATAGGTGAATGTTTGTTGGTCATCTGAGTTACGTCTTCTTGGATCATTTACATAATTTCTTCTCGATTCAGGAGCACAATCTGCTGATCTTGCGGTCTGCGTGCAGCTGGGTCTGTATCGAGACCTAACCGTTTCAACGCATAATAAAGCATTGCCCTGCGAACTTTGATTTCGGTCACTCCCTCTTCCATCCCGTAATCAAGGCCAATCACATATTTTTGGGCATCTGAGAGGTCAGGATGTGGCCCGATTTTTAGAGTGACCTCAGTGTTCCATGCATCATCATTCTCGATAGAATTCGTGGCTTCATCAAAAGCCTCGATGCCGATAATTCGGCTCAAGAGGAAATCCTTGAACATGTTATCGTTTCGGCAGAACGCACGAGCATGCCAACGGAACCCGTCAAATGCGAAACTATGTGGCTCAATCCAACGCCAGCCCGGCTCAGGTCTGCTGAAAGATTGATAGGAGACATGAAGAGCTAAGCGGTCTCTGATTGCGACGTAAGTATCCCTAAGAACTTCCGCCGATACACCCCTTACAGGAGTAGGGGGCGCTCCATAGCTCGGCAAAGGATTTACCCAGCTCTTCCCTTCATCGAGCAGCCCCTGATCGACCGCTTGGAGTTGCGAGAAGAATTCGTTCGCATCAGGGGTCAAGAAGCGTGGCCGAAAGTTCTTGCCACGCACGTAAGTCCGCAAGCTCTTGTCATAGGTGAGATTGCTCTTGCGACCCTCGATGTAGCTCGCAAGATCATTTGAGGCTTGCTGTTTTGAGATGCCAAACACTTCGATCAGATCGCTCCGATTGATGTATCCTGACCAAAAAAGGCGAAACTCTATAAACTGATACCGCTGCTCGACGGTCCAGTTTTTTTTGCGTTTCTGCGATGTTCGAGTCATGCTCATGAGCACACTCTAGACCGGAAAAATATGCGGGTCTACTTTTTAGAACGTCTTAGAAGTTGTTTTATTAAGTGATTTGTGGGCAGGATGGAGGCGAGCGTTACTGGAGCTGCGAAATAATGTACCAAAATGATAATAGACTTGGCCAGTATGCGCTCTCAATGCTGACATTGATTGCGTTCTTCGTCTGGACCGAGACTGCTCTAGCGGAAGACCGTATGGCAACGGAGGAAATCCGGACCTCAGAATGTATGCTGCGTATCGATGGTGTTATTTATGACGCCAATCCGTGCAACCTTGATGAGGTCGCTGAGGGTGTCATTCGCTTCGGACATTTTGATGAAGATAAGGCTGAAGGGTTTTGGGCTTATCTCATTGAGCGAGAGCGGGGCGGTTTTGATGCCTATTGGAATGAAGAATATGGAGCATCTCACGCACACACCCGCCTTGGGGTTTTAACCAAATCAGAGTTCAGCTCAGCGGATTGCTACTCAAGAGACAAGACGGTTCTGTGTCGCAATATTCAGCCAGATGTCCCTGTTTACTATATCGATTATCGGAATGCGGATGCTGGAAACAACGCTCTGATGGCGTATCTGAACGGCGTTGAATATGAGTTACCACATCCAAATTGGGAATACGTCTATCCCTACTCGGTTGATGATAGTGCTGACTTCGACGGCGATGGCCAGCTTGAGACCATTATTCGAGTTGGTCACGGGGGCAACTGTTGTCCCGCTGATATTTCGATTGTGTCATATAGAGGGGATGGATTTTTCAACTATTTAGATGAAGCTCCAATTCCTGGAGGCTGGGGTGGTCCAGAAATTGTTGAAGAACAGGGGCAAAAGTTAATACGCATCTACGACATACCTGCTGGAGCTGGATCAACTGACTGGCAACGGTCTCAGCGAGATTACGTGATACATAACGGAAGACCTGAAGAGGTCGTTGAGCGCATCGAAGTTGGAGTTCCGACTGCAATCCTTGGTTTTACCCAAGAGGATATTCGTAACACCGATAATCAGGAGGCCAGCATCGACTTTGATATTGATAATGATGGCGCACTTGACGAGCTGTATTGCACATATTGGGAACGGTGGGGGGTGCTAAATTGTGAAGCAAACATCTCCAGCCTTACGGATCCACTAGAACTGCAGTGCAGGCAGGTGTCGATTTCACCGATTGTGTATGGCCCTATGCAATCTCATAGGCTGATTTGTGACGGTAAACTGGTGGACTACTGAGGTGTCATTGATACTTTTGAAGGAAAAAGTATCTGGTCTGGTTGCAATTGAACTCTCGGAAAGTCGAGGTTTAACGATTTGTTAATCTTCTCCGACAATATACGAGATATCTCCTTTGAGGGATTATTTCTGAATCCAGCCCCCATCAGCAATGGTGGGGGTTGTTGCCTGCATGGGCACAACGAAACCCTTAAACTTGTGTTACCCATGGCCACTTACATATAAGTCACGGAAACATTCTTCTGTTTTGATGAGTTTCCGTTGAAGAGGGGGCTATCACGGGGGTGGCTCCCTTTTTATATGTAACGCACAAATGAAAAAAGAGGGGCGTTATGCTCCCCTCTCTTCATCCGCCTGAGCGGTTGCTTGCATGTGTAACTTTAAATATTAAGTACTCGTCATAATTTTTAAATATCATATTAAAAATATCAGGTCAAGTGTTAATTTAAGTATTTTGCAATTATTTTTAAAAACATTTATCTGCATGCGTAAACCCCTTTATTTACTGCAATGTAAGCTCTCGAAGTGACAAGATCTCTTTCACTTGTCTTTTAAGTACTCGGATGGATTTGTGCTGTGCGTAGCTGTTGATGAGTGCAGTCCTTTCGGCTTCATCGAAGCTTGGGATAAATCTTGGATCCAATCCATCATCGAGAGCTAAGTCTGTTCGGATAGTATTCAAAATTTGCGGGATGTGTTCGACTGCAGGTGTGGGCATGCGCATGATGTGACAACGACTTTTCAGGGGCTCATTAATGGTGCTCAGCGTGTTTGCAGTCATCAGCCAGCCGACATAGTAGAGGTTTACCGGAGCTTGCAGATACGGCTCATGCCAGTTCATTGCTTCGTCTTTTTCCAGTAAGCCGAGGAGCTTGTGCTGAACGTTCGCAAACTTACTCTCTTGCGCTTTGTCGATTTCATCCAAGATGAACACAGGGTTGCCGATTTCTTTGTCATGAATGACAGTTGACATGATTGAGGGCATGGCTGTGGCATAGCCCTTAGGGACGCCAAAAATCTGATCATCCTGCATGCCTGCGACAGAGATCTTGCGATGATAGATATCGAGCTCTTCCAGAAGACGTGACAGCAGCCTTGTTTTACCAAGGCCTGGTTCCCCCACGAGGATGGTGGGCTCGAAAACGATGCCTTCTTTGCCGGCACTCATTCGACGAAAAGTGGGCTTCAACAAGTTGTCGATGATATGGACTGCGTAGGGGAACTCTTTGACGAGCGCTCGTCTCACTTCAACGAGCTCGTCTCGATGAAAGAGGGGAATGCCCACACCTTGTAGGCGTGCAAATTTATCGTGGGCAGTTTTGCTTTCTTTGTTGAAGCTTTCAGGTAGCTTCTCTAAAAAGATCACTTTGTTAAACGGGATGTCAGGGTTCAGAAGTTCATCGTCTGAACTCTTGAAAAGCTCTTCTACGATTTCTTCAACCGATTCTTGGGATGCTGGGGCGGGCTGCTTTGTGGATGCTTTGGGCATGCGAATTCATATCCTTAGAGAGATTTACAGAGATGTTGCGGGTCATCTCGAAGGATATGAAAAAGAGATTGTTCATAGATTCTGACTATCACGAATTGGTATAAGGTCCAAGCGTCTGAGGCGTGCTTTCCGCAGAGAAGGAAGGCGTTACTTAAGCCAATATTGAATTGTCCGAAAGAGTATTGGGACTGGACTGATGGTAGAGCTTTCCGAGTTGCTGTATTTTGCTACACATTTTGCTACACAGGGCCGAAGTGTTATGCCTTATAAATATATGATAAATAATAATAAAATTTTTTCCATTTTGCTTTGTGGCGCTTCCCCAGTCCGCCATTAACTCCCCTTACATAAAACAAGTTTCAGCGTGAAATCCGCTGCGGCGGTTCTGTTTTGTTTGCTGGTCAAAACATTTTATTTTATTTATGTTTTGACATCACATTTCAGAGGCTGACATGACCGATACTGCTTCCCCACAACTCCGTCATTATCCGGTAACGCTCTTTGCTATTGGCATGGGGATGCTTGGTCTAACCTTGGCCATTCACGCAGCTGAGCTTACCTACGCGACCGAGGCACACTATTCGGCCTATGTTCTCTGGGTGAGCGTCGCCTTGCTGGCGGTCGTTAGCATTGGGTATCTGGCAAAAATCATCCGTCATCCTGATGCGGTAAAAGCCGAGTGGAACCACCCCGTTCGAATCGCCTTTTTCCCAGCGATTTCAATTTCTCTTCTGCTCTTGTCCGCAGCGCTACTCACGGACCACAAGGCCATTGCGGGTCCTCTGTGGTGGATCGGAATGGCATTGCAGGGTGTGCTTGCGCTCTCAGTGATTTCGGCGTGGATTGGGCATCGTAGTTTCGCGCCAGTTCACGTCAGCCCCGCATGGTTCATCCCTGCGGTTGGTAACGTAATTGTTCCTCTCGCTGGTGTGCCATTGGGGCACACAGAACTTTCGTGGCTGTTCTTTTCCGCCGGTGTGATGTTCTGGATCGTATTGCTGACGCTGGTGATCAATAGGCTCATGTTCCATGATCCCTTGCCGGGTCGCCTCGTGCCAACCCTCGTCATCCTCATTGCGCCGCCATCGGTCGCGTTTATCGCATAGACGCGACTATCTGGAGGTGTCGATTCCTTCGGCCATATTCTGTTGAGCCTCGCCTACGTCTTTACCCTGATCGTCTTGACCCAAGCGCCAAAATTTATGCGCTTACCATTCGCATTGTCGTGGTGGGCGCTTTCGTTCCCGATTGCAGCGCTGTCGACCGCATCGTTCCTCTATGGTCGAGAGTTGCAATCACAGAGCCACATTGTGATCGGCACAGGGCTATTGGTGCTTTTGCTGATCATTGTGGGGGGATTGCTCGCTCGAACGGCCTTAGCCGTGCGACGAGGTCAAATCTGTCAGCCAGAGTGATGGCGATCCCACGAGGACTCGAACCCCGAACCTGCTGATTAGAAGTCAGCTGCTCTATCCAGTTGAGCTATGGGACCGCTGGATGCTCTTTAACTTTGGCGCGCCATGACGTGCAAGCGAAACTCTAAGGCCGTTTTGGCTTTGGTGACGTAATGGTTAAGTGATCTGTCGCAGTCGGCCCTTGAAAAGCGTGGGGAAGGCGGGCATTAAAACTGTGTTCTCAGGGCGGGGTGAAATTCCCCACCGGCGGTTAAAGCCCGCGAGCGCCCATCAAAAGTGGGGTCAGCAGATCCGGTGAAATTCCGGGGCCGACGGTTAAAGTCCGGATGAAAGAGAACGTTCGGGGCAGCGCAGCAGTGCGTCTGTTTTCGGGCGGCTGCGCCTTGGGACCATTTTGGTAAGACAAAGGAATGGTTCCATGACTGACAAACTAAACATCGCCTTCATTAAGGCCCGCTGGCATGCGGAAATCGTCGATCAGGCTTTGGTCGGCTTTGAAAAAGGTATGGCTGACGCTGGCCGTGCCGTAGACATCACATCCTTCGATGTTCCAGGGGCATTTGAAATGCCACTTCTGGCGAAAAAGCTGGGCGCGTCGGGGAAATACGACGCAATCGTCTGCGCCGCGCTGGTTGTTGATGGTGGCATATACCGGCACGATTTCGTCGCGTCGGCAGTTGTTGATGGCCTGATGCAAGCGCAGATGGAAACAGGTGTGCCGACTTATTCGGTGTCCCTGACACCACATCATTTCCAGCCGACCGAAGAGCACATCGGGTTCTATCACGCACACTTCGTCAAAAAGGGCGAAGAGGCTGCATCGGCAGTTCGAATGATCGCTGATCTCGATATCTGATTTTTGAAAACGGGCCGCCATAGTGCGGCCCGTTCTGCTTTGCTAAGCAAAGATCTTAACCAATTGAGACTGTTGGTTTTCAAAACCCGTAAAGTCTCGTTCGGCTTTATTTTCCTCTGATGTCCAGCAGTTCACAACGCGGCAGTTCCTGTCGTGCGCTCTCCTTTGTCCAGGTGGCACGAAACTTGCGACTAATCCCCGCCTGATACCTTCGCATTTTGGCAGTTCGGCGACGGACCCTAATGGGCGTCTGCCAATACGAAAGAGATGCGCTGGCCCGTCAGGGAGAAGTAAAGTTTTTGCCTCGTCGACCGTTACCGACACATGAGCCAACTAAAATCAGTCCGTTTCGGGGCGTGTTGAGGAGAAGAATTGTACATGTCTGACGTCGAGATTTCTTTGTCAGGAGAACTGTTCCACTCGGACGCAGCTGAGCTGCTCGAGTGTCTCAAGGATGCCTTGGACGAAGGCGGATGCATCGTTGACGTGGCTGAGCTGGAAAAGATCGAATTCGGTCCGCTTCAGGTTCTTGTCGCAACAGCGGCAGCGGCACGCGCGCGTCAGATCGGTTTTGAGGTTCGTATGTCACCTGACAACACAACAGTCCTCAATGCTTTGGCGGCCCATGCGCTCAGCGCTGAAATGATTGCCGGCTCCATGTCTGGCGCACAAGAATAACTCGGATATCGATATGACTAAAACTGTACTGACCGTTGATGATAGCCCGTCGATCCGCCGGATGATCGCCCTGACGCTGCGCGAAGCGGGGTATAGCGTCCTTGAGGCGTCCGATGGTCAAGACGGTTTGGAAAAAGCGACCACCACGCGCGTCGATGCCATCATTACCGACCAGAACATGCCGCGCATGGATGGGATATCCATGATCAAGGCGCTGCGCCAGCACCCGAACGGGCGTGGCGTGCCGATCGTCGTTCTATCGACAGATTCCGCGGACACGCTGAAATCTCAAGCACGCGAAGCGGGCGCTCTGGGTTGGATGGTTAAGCCCTTCACCCAAGACAAACTCCTCGCAGTTGTGAAAAAGGTATTGGGCTGATGTCTGATGATCTGATTGCAGTCTTTCAGGAAGAGCTCGCAGAGCTGCTTGAGAGCCTCGAAAGGGGCTTGGTCGATCTTCAGGAGAGCCCTGAGGATGCGGGACTGATCAATCAGGTCTTCCGTGATCTTCATACCGTTAAGGGAAGCGGCGCGATGTTCGGGTTCACCGAACTTGCGGCGTTTATCCATGATTTTGAAACCGCCTTTGAAAAAGTCCGCGCTGGCGCAGTTCCTGTAACGCCTGAGTTGGTGCGTCTTGGTCTTGCGGCACGTGACCAAATTCCGGGTCTGGTGAACGGTGACGCTGATCCAGACGGTGATCGCGTTGCGATTTTGAATGCCTTGCGTGATCTGACATCGGGCGGCGGTGTTGAGATTGTCGATATCGAGGAGGAGATCGAGGCTGAGGTGGTTACATCCAATTCGCCCGCGACCCTACGGTTCAAGTTGTCCGAGGATGCCCTCGCGCTGGGCGCACGCCCCGATATTTTGCTGTCGGAGTTGAAAGACCTTGGCGCAACCCAAATTATTGCCGATCTATCGGACATTCCAGCACTGGACGACCTGAATGCGGATCAGTGTTATGTGGCGTGGCAGATGCAGCTGCCTGCGGGCGTTTCAGAAGGCGACGTTGAAGACGTATTCATGTTTGCGGACGCTGAATGGACGCTGACAGCTTCTGAGGTCAACGAGGTTATTGAACGGGACGAGATTGATGATCTCTTGTCCGATGCGCCCGCCCTCGACACCCCAGCCCCGCAACAGCAAGCGCCCTCTGAAAAAGCGCCTGCCGCATCTGAACCTGCGGCTTCTATTCGTGTGCCTGCTGCTCGTCTCGACGCTCTGATGGACTCGGTTGGGGAATTGGTGACCGTTGAGGCGCGTTTGACCGAACTCGCGCGTCACAGCCGTGATCCCGCTCTTCTTTCGACCGCAGAAGAAGTCACACGCCTTGCCGCGCGTTTGCGGGATGCGACGATGACTATGCGCATGGTTCCGATGCGGACCTTGGTGTCGCGCTTCCGCCGTTTGATCCTAGGCCTTTCGTCTGATTTGGGCAAACCCGTTGAATTTGTAGTCGACGGTGAAGATACCGAACTCGATAAAACGGTGATTGAAAAGCTCGCTGATCCGCTAGTGCATATCCTACGAAATGCCATTGACCATGGCATGGAAGACCCCGCTGCCAGAGCGCAGACGAATAAGGATCAGGTTGGGCGTATTGAACTGTCCGCCACCCATGTCGGCGGCGAAGTGCATATCGTTGTTCGCGACGATGGGCGTGGCATGAGCGCCGACAAAATCCGCGCGAAGGCGATTGAGCGTGGCTTGATCACCGCTGAAGCGCAACTGACAGCAGGTCAGGTGTTCGCGCTGGTTCTCGAACCTGGGTTCTCGACCGCCGAAACGATCACAGAGCTGTCCGGTCGTGGCGTCGGCATGGATGTTGTCCGCCGCACCATCGAAGGACTGCGTGGTGTCATCGAAATCGACAGCAAACTCGGTCAAGGGACGACAGTTACTCTGCGCCTTCCACTGACCCTCGCGATCATCGACGGTTTGCTGATTGAGATTGCCGATGAGCGCTACACGTTGCCGATGTCGTCTGTGAAAGAGATTTTCGAACTGCCGTTGGACAAACGCATTGCATCACGCAACGGCGATTACCTCGATATTCGGGGGCAGTTCGTGCCATTCGTTCGGTTGCGTCATCTGTTTGACTGCGAAGGTGAACCGCCGACTGAACAGAACGTCGTGGTGGTGGAGTCTGGAGATGCCCGAATGGGGGTTGTTGTCGATCGGATTATCGGCACGAACCAAACGGTGATCAAGCAGGTCTCTAAACTCCAGCAAGGTGCACGCGCGATTTCTGGTGCGACCATTCTCGGGGATGGCACCGTGTCTCTCATAGTCGATGTAGCACAACTTCTCGCGATGTCGGGGCCATTAATCGAACCTAAGAAAGAGGTGGCCGCATGACACTCGCTGCATCTCATCAAATCGTAATCACCTTTTCGATTGGTCCTCAGCGCCTCGCTATCCCAGCGACCGATCTGCGCGAGATCATCGACCCGCTTCCGACGACCCGTGTTCCGGGTGCAGGTGATTTTGCGCCATGGGTGGTTAATGTCCGTGGAGCTGTTTTGCCACTGGGCGACCTGCGTTTACCTTTGGGGATTAATGACCCCAATCCAGCCGAACGTCCCGAGGATGCACGTCGTTTCCTCGTCCTGGAAGCCGTCATCGGCGGTGAACCGACAACAGTCGCTGTGATGGCCGACATCGTCCATGAGGTCGCGACCATCCCATCGACATCCATCGAACCACTACCCGCCACGTCAATGTGGCCCTCTGAATTTGTCGAAGGCCTTTTCAAAGGCCCAGAGGGCGAATTCGTCCTCATCCCCGACCTATCCGCAATCTTTTCAGCAATGGCGCAGCGCGCCGCTGTTGCCTAACTTGGGAACTGTGACATGCGTCTGAGCATCAAAGTCAAACTCGCCGCCACCTTTTTGTTCGTGTTTATCCTCTCGTCGATTTCGATGTGGATAGCTATTCGTGATCTCGACAAAGTTAACCACAACTATGACGCCGTTGTCGCTGAAGAAGTGCCGGTTTTGCTTCTGCTCGAAGATCTGACCCGTATTAAATTGATGGTCCGTACGACCGTTGCCGAAATTCTAATCGGCCTTCCAGATGCGCCACCTAACCACATTCCGGACCTTCGTGCGCGCCTGAATGAATTGAACGAGTCAGCTAGGCAGTTTTCGGGCGAAATTCGCGCTGTTGCGATGCCAGAGATGATCCCAATGCTCGACAAATTTGATGAATTGGATGCCGAAGCGCTTTCGACGGCCCAGCGCGTTATCGCTTTTGAACTCTCTGGTCAGGGCGACCCTGCCAATACAATTTTCCACGGCAAATTGCTCGACGAAACGGTGGAGTTGCAAAACATCCTTGAAGAGATGCACGAACTTATCCATGGGCGCCTTGAGGCCAATGTGGCGGCAGACGCTGCACAGTTTGTCGCTGACCGTCGCAATTTGATCATCATCGTTGCTGCTACGATGGTTTTGGGTGCAATTTCTGCGATTGTTATCGTCTTGAGCATTTCGCGTCGCTTGGCTGTTGCATCTGCGATGGCGCGCAGCGTCGCCAAAGGTGATCTTCGTAAAACGATCGACGTTCAGGGTCGTGACGAGATCGGTAATCTGCAGACTGCAATCAATGACATGGTGGTTAAGCTGCGTGATATCGTCGGTGAAGTGACGCATTCGGTGCGCAACGTGAACAACGGTGCAACCCAGATGGCTGCGACGTCCGAAGAGCTGTCGCAGGGCGCAACTGAGCAGGCGTCGTCGACCGAAGAAGCGTCGGCTGCTGTTGAGCAGATGGCTGCGAACATCAAACAGACCGCTGAAAACGCGAGCATCACTGAACAGATGGCGACCAAGTCTGCGGAAGATGCGCGCAATAGTGGCAAGGCTGTGACCCAAGCGGTCGATGCGATGCAGACCATTGCTGAACGCATCATGATCGTTCAGGAAATCGCACGTCAGACTGACCTTCTAGCGCTGAACGCCGCTGTTGAGGCGGCACGTGCGGGTGAACATGGACGTGGCTTTGCGGTTGTTGCGGCTGAAGTTCGTAAACTCGCAGAACGTAGCCAGACTGCAGCGACTGAAATTTCGTCGCTCTCTGCGTCGACTGTTCAGACGGCGGCAAGCGCTGGTGAAATGCTTCAGGGTCTGGTCCCTGACATCGAACGCACATCGTCGCTGGTCACTGAAATTTCGGTGGCTGCGCGTGAACTGGCAACAGGCTCGTCCCAGATCAACATGTCGATCCAGCAGCTCGACCGCGTGACCCAAGAGAACACCTCGGCGTCCGAGCAACTGTCGGCAAGCGCTGTTGAACTGGCTGATATGTCCTCTGAGTTGGAGCGTATCGTTGGGTTCTTTGAGATGGATGGCGCTACGGCCGAAAAGCCTGCACCGCGCAAATCGGCTCCTGCTGCGAATGCTGCCAAGAAACCGATGCGCCCGTCGCGTCCACAGAAAGCTGATGGTGGGTTCGATTTCGATCTGGGAGATGACGATCTGGACTCGCTCGACGATCAGTTTGCTCGCAGCAAATCCTACTGATCCGGAGCGGATGTATGTCGACTTGCACTGACATCGTCACCTTCACAATCGACCGCGCCATTTATGGTGTCGCGGTCGATCGGGTTCGAGAGATTCTAGACATTCGTCCTGTCGCACCGTTGCCGAAGGCGCCGAAATATCTGATGGGCATCATTGATTTGCGCGGAGAAAACATCCCCGTCGTCGATCTACGGAGTTTGCTGAACCTAGAGCCGTTAGAGGACACACCCAATACCCGTATCCTCGTGACATTGATGGACTATGGCACTGGGTCGGGCGTCGTTGGCGTGCGGACAGACCGCGTCATCGAGGTCACCCGTATGGACGACGACGAAATGCGTCCGCTGACCGAAGCTGAACTGCTGCGTTGGGACGGTGCTGCCATCGCGGGGATCGGGCGCCGCAACGGTGAAATCGTCAGCGTTCTCGACCTCGATCATCTGTTTGGTGATCCTGCAATCCTTGCAGGGGTATCGAACTCTGCTGCGTTTGACGCGGCCTGAGGACTCCACCGTGGTCATGACATCATTGCAAACTGATACCAGCGAAAGGTTCCGGCATATCATCCGGACCCTCACTGGCATCAGCTTGCCGGCGTCAAAGGCCCCAATGATCGAACAGCGCCTACGTAAACGAATGGTCATGTGGCAGCTTCCCGATGTGAACAGCTACCTTCAGGCTCTCGTCAACGGACAGTTGCCCGAAGATGAACTGCGTCAGGTCATTGATCTCATCACCACAAATACGACGAGCTTTTTCCGCGAAAAGGAACACTTCGATTTCCTGAGAAGCCATATCGTTCCCGAGATAATCGCGAACGCGGGTGTGAAAAAGGCACGCATGAAGGTTTGGAGCGCCGCGAGTTCCGAGGGCGCCGAAGCCTATACAATCGCGATGGTTCTGTCAGAGGCTTGCCGCACAGGTGTGCGATTTGATTGGGGCGTTCTGGGCACCGATATCTCGCATCGTATGATCAAAAAGGCGACGATTGGCGTCTACGATCAAGAACAGATTGCGACCGTCGCACCTGATTTAGCGCGGCGCTACATCATGACCGCCCAGACTCCGCGTATGGATGGTAAAGTGCGCATCGTCCCCGAGCTACGTCAGCGCGTTCGGTTCCGTCACATGAACCTGATCGATTTGTCTTACCCCGTCGACCGCGATGTATCTGTGATTTTTCTGCGCAATATCCTGATCTACTTCGATGCGCCTGACAAAGCAGCTGTCGTGCAAAGGCTGGCAGATCACTTGCAGATAGGCGGCTATCTGATCGTGGGTCACGCCGAAAGTATGGTCGTTCGATGTGACAGCCTCGAACAAGTGAAACCAACAATTTTTAAGAAGATCGCAAAATGACCAGTGCTGAAATTGACCCAATCAAAGTTCTGATCGTGGACGATTCATCGTCAGCGCGCGTCATGATGCGGAAAATCGTTGAGAGCGATCCAGCGTTGAGCGTGCAGGCCATGGCGCAGGATGCTTATTCCGCAGCACGTTTGATGAAAGAAGCGTTGCCAGATGTCATCTTACTAGACCTTGAAATGCCGGGCGTCGACGGGATCACTTTCCTAAAGAAGATCATGGCGCAGCGGCCGTTGCCCGTCATCATCTGTTCCTCGCTTACGCAGAGTGGATCCCTGCGTAGTGTTGAAGCTATGGAGGCGGGTGCCGTCGATGTCATCCTCAAGCCGTCGATGGCAGACGCGAAGGTGTTCCAAGAGGCGTCGGCCAGAATTTGTGACGCGATCCATGCCGCTGCTCAGAGCAATCGCGTACCGGGGCGCAGGCTCCCGCGTCGTGCGGCAACGCCAATCCAGCCGACTGCCAAACTTTCTGCGGATGTTATTCTACCGCCGCCCAATTTCTCGCGACCGATCCCAAAGACCGAACCAATCGTTTGCATCGGGGCGTCGACGGGGGGGACTGAGGCTTTGCGCGAAGTGCTTTGCGCTTTGCCTGCGGATGCACCAGGGGTCGTCGTTGTCCAGCACATGCCCAAAGGATTTACCAAAGCCTTTGCTGATCGTTTGAATAGCCTCGCTCAGATCGAAATTTGCGAAGCCGAAGATGGAATGACCGTCACACAAGGACGCTGCATCATTGCGGCAGGTGACCGCCATATGCTGCTGCGCCGTGGACCATCTGGGTACCGGGTCCAAGTGGTGGAAGGTGAAAGTGTCAGTCGTCATCGCCCCTCTGCCGATGTGCTGTTCCGCTCTGGGGCCGCTGCAGGTGGCGCGAATATCCTAGGTATCATAATGACGGGCATGGGCGATGACGGTGCTCAGTGTTTGGGTGAAATCAAACGGGCTGGCGGCCACACCATCGCCCAAGACGAGGCCACCTGTGTCGTCTACGGAATGCCGCGCGAAGCGGTGAACCTCGGTCACGCAAAGCAGGTTCTGCCTCTGGGCCGGCTTGCACTTTCAATAACTACATTTGCCCGTATGCACGGGTATCAAGGGGCCGGATCATGACGCATTTTACCCCTATCCAATCTCCCATTCGCGCGACGATTGACCACTTTGTTCGGCTGAGATCAGAAATTGAAACGACCTTTGTATCTGCAAGCGCCAGCCTCGAAGGCGCTCTGGATCGGCTTGGACACTTGTCGACGGTGTTTGCCGAATTGCGCGAGGGACTTGGTGCTGAAACCGAAGCGCAATTGTCCGCCTTAATCGATACCGTCAACGCGCATCTTTCGACGCTTCAGGCCAACTGCGGCAGCTTTACAACGGCGTCGTCTGAACTGCATAAATCGGTGCGACTGATTTCGTCCGAAGTCCATGAATTGGACCGTGTCGTTCGGACCATCGCTAATATTTCGATTAACGCGCGTATTCAGGGTAACAGCCTTGTTCTTGCCCGTCCGCAAGTGACTGCTTTTATCGACAGGCTCGCTGCTATGTCAGAAGAGTCAGAAAACATCCTGAGTGAAATCAACGACTCTATGGCTGAGATTGCCTATGACGTCAGAGCGATGGACTACGAGCAGCGGTTGATGCTGGGCGAATTGCGCCAGAACGTTATGCCGTCTATTGCCGCGTTCTCGACCATGTCGACCAAGATTCGCGACGGTCAGGCAGGCATGGTTTCTGCCGCGCAAGACATGGATGAACAGGCCAATCAGATTGCGTCAGAAGTCGGGCGCATCATCGTTGCGCTTCAAACCGGCGATTCCGCGCGTCAGCGTATTGAGCGGGTCGAAGAAACACTGGCGATTGCAGAAACTGTTGATGGCCGCGATGCGTCCCGACTGGCTGACCTCGCGATCGCGCTGTCAGAGCGTATGAAGCTTCGGACGCAAGACGACATCCAAACGGCGATTGCCTCTTTGCGGGCCGTTCAGGAACGCGGCGAACAGGCCATTCTCGCAGCGTCTCGCACGACCTTGGGTGGGTCGGGACTTTCGTCGACGACGGGCGGCAAGGAACACAAGAAGCTCGAACAGAGCTTGCGCGGCAACGGTGAACATTTCGCCGCCATGAAGGGCCGTGCCGAATCCGTTCACAACCGTTTGGCCGTCATTCTCAAACATGAAGCGACGCTGCGCGGCATCGCGCATCAGATCCGTCTGTCTGGTATCAACGCCGTGATCATCTGCGCAAAACTCGGCACCGAAGGTCGCGCACTTCGCGAGCTGGCGCACTGGCTCCGTGATTTGACGGATGAGAGCGACCTCATCATAGCGCGACTGCAGTCGATTTTGGCCGATACGCGTGAAACGATCCGTGTCTTGACCGAAGACCGCATCGGCGGCCTCGAAAGCTGCCTGTCGGATTTCTCAAACGACGGCCAGTCGCTGTTCAATATGATTGAGACAGCAAACGGGCTGATGGTTCGCACAAGTTCTGGCTTTGACGCAGCGGCCTCGTCCCTGCCTATTCAGATCGCGTCAGCCACGGGTGAGCTGGAACGCTTTAGTGAACGACTTGACCGCCTCGGATCGCATTTGATGGGGCTGCAATTGTTCAAGGATACTGTTGCCGACCAAGGCGCGAGTGACCCTGATCGGATGACCGACATTTTGTCGTCACTGAGAACGAAGTACACGATGGAAGGCGAACGGATCATCCATGATGAACTGTTCGGTGGTGATGTCGTGGCGCTCGACGCTGTTGCGAATGCTGCACCCGACGCTGGGTCGGATGACTTGGATGATATCCTCTTTTAAACGCCTGTGAATTCGCGAGCGGCGCGGGCGATCACGAGTTCTTCGTTTGTTGGGATAACCATGACAGTTGTGCGGGACATCTCGGTCGAGATGACCTGTGCGTGGTCGTCGTTCTTATTGTGGTCGATTTCAATGCCCATCCATGCAGTTCGCTCGCAGACGCGATCACGGATAAAGGCTGAATTTTCACCAATCCCGCCACAGAACACTAACGCATCAACCCCGCCCATTGCGGCCGCCATGCCGCCTAGTTCGCGCTGAATGCGGAAGACAAAATAGTCGATCGCCTGACGGGCCTCGATGCTATCCGAGGCCTCTAACGCCCTCATGTCGTTTGACAAATCAGACAGGCCGAGAAGGCCAGATTTCTTGTAGAGCATGTCTGAAATGTCGGTGGCCGAAAGACCCTCTTGGTCCATCAGATAGAGAACGACACCCGCGTCGAGTTGCCCGCATCTGGTTCCCATCGGTAACCCATCGAGCGCCGAAAACCCCATGGTCGATGCGACTGACTTGCCGTCTTGAATCGCGCACATTGATGCACCGTTCCCAAGGTGGGCGACGACCACACGACCGTGGGCGATTGTCGGCGCGATGCGGCGCAACTCGCCAGAAATGTAATCATATGACAGCCCATGAAACCCATACCGCCTCACGCCTTTGTCGTAATAGGCGCGTGGTATCGCGAAGGTATCGTTTACATAGGGGTGGTGACGATGAAACGCTGTGTCGAAACAGGCGATCTGAGGCGCGTTAGGGAACGCGGCTTTGGCTGCCTTGATGCCACTTAGGTTGTGCGGTTGGTGAAGGGGCGCAAACGGTTCGAGCGTGGTCAACCGCTCGATCACCTCATCCGTGACCTGCACTGGCGCGTCGTACCACTGCCCACCATGAACGACGCGATGCCCTACCACATCAATGGTCTTTCCATCCAGTTCTGGCTCGATTGCCGAAAGCACAGTGTTGAGCGCTTCTTGATGCGTGCTCAGACCGTCAGTCTTCGTTGGTAGGTCGAACCCCCGTTGATCCTTTAGTTTCAACGTTGCATTCGCCCCGATCCGGTCTACCAGCCCCGTGACCATGGGGTGATCGCTATCTGAAGAGTAGACCGCAAATTTCAGCGATGAAGACCCCGCGTTCAGCGTTAGAACGGTCGTCATTTCACGTCACCTGCTTTGAGGCCATTGAGCCGAGCATCATGGAGTGCAGCAACAGCGCACGATGCAAGGCGCGACATTTTGCTGTCAGACCGCGAGTTTAGGATTACTGGAACTTTCGCACCTAGAACGAGGCCAGCCCCTTCGGCGTGGCTTATAAAGGCGAGCTGTTTGGCCAACATATTCCCCGCATCGAGGTTTGGAACGACAAGGATATTCGCGTGACCAGCCACATCGCCGCTTAGCCCCTTTGTTCGGGCAGCACCAATGTCGACTGCGTTGTCCATCGCAAGCGGGCCGTCCACCTTGCCGCCCGTGATTTGTCCGCGCTCGGCCATCTTGGACAAAAGCGCTGCGTCGATTGACGACGGGATAGACGGATTGATTGTCTCAACCGCAGACAGGACGGCGGCAAGAGGTTCTTCGGAGTCAATGGAAATCGCGAGGTCGATTGCGTTCTGAACAATGTCGACCTTGGTATCGAGGTCGGGCGCAATGTTGATCGCGGCGTCTGTGACCATCACAGGGTGCCGCATTCCCGGAACGTCCATGACAAAGACATGGGTAAACCGTCGACCAACCCGCAGACCGTTTTGTTTGTCGAGCATCGGGCGCAACAGATCGTCCGTATGTAGATGCCCCTTCATCACGGCAGCGGCTTTTCCGTCATGGACAAGCTTGCACGCGATCGATCCAGCAGAGTGATGGTCGGCCTCGATGATTTCAAAGGCGGAAATATCTTCGTTCAGTTCGTCTGCCGCGGCTTTGATCTTGGCGGGATTGCCGATCAGGATTGGCGTGATGATGCTTTCCTGCGCCGCAAGTAGCGCGCCGCCCAAGGATTTAACTTCCTCGGGGCAGACGACCGCTGTCGCGAGTGGGGGCAGGGGTTTTGCCTTTTCTAATAGCGCTTCAAAATGCCGATGCCGTTCAACGACAAGGCGCGGCACGTCTACGTTGTCTTTGTCAAATTTGACGGTTGGGGCATGGACCTGCGCCTCACCACGCAACACGAGGCCGCCAGTGTCGGCTCGGGTGATATCGGTGGATAGAGTGACGATCCCATCCTCATCTTTGGCGGTGACAGTGACCGTGCAGATGATTTCTTCGCCAGCGTGAACGCGGTCAAAAAATTCGAGCGTCTGGCGACGATAGAGCGTTCCGGGGCCCGGGAGGCAGGTTCCTAACACTGCTGAAATCAGCGATGCGATATACATTCCAGGTGCGACGCTTTCGACCGCACCATCGCCGTCGCCATCATGACGCGGTAGATGCATTGGGTTGTAGTTCCCAGATACGTTGGCGAACACATACAGGTCGTCTGCCGTCACCAATCGGCGAAGGGATTCGGTCTGGCCGATTCTGAGTTCATCGAATGTTTTGTTAACAAGATGCATGGTGGCCCGATGGCTCCCTTGAGTTGGTGTCCGGTCGTTCCCCCCGATTAGGTCACTAGCTGTCACCACGGGCTTTCGCTTTGACCTTAATCATAAAATTATGAAACTGGCTCGACAGTTCAATGGCTCAATCGAGAATGTGGAAAAATGCTGCGCAGCAGCATAAAAGTCTCAAAAGTATAGGTTGTATTTGCACTATTTGACATCAGGCTGACCTGCCGTCACGTTGGCGCTTGAAACACAGGTTTCACTTTGATGCAGGTCCCTATGCTTTGGAGGAGGGATATGGACTAGCATTAATACCCCTGATCTGATCGCCCAAAAGGCTGAGCGGATCGGGGGTTTTATATTTCAAGCCCCCTAGAATCTCGACTTTCAGGACCTTTGCGCATATCGCTGCAAGCAAAGGGGCACGTGAACGTGGGTGGGATGTTCAGAGTTTTATTTTGGTTGGCAAAAGGCTGCGCGATTGTGGGCGGATTGGTTCTGTCCGCGCTCATCGTGATGGTTTGCTTGTCGATTATGGGCAAAATTACCGCCGATCTCGCACATGCGATGGTTGAATTTGCTCCAGCCTTGTCCGGCTCGATATTGGCGCTGGGCATTGGGCCCGTGCGCGGTGATTTCGAACTGGTTGAGCTGGGCATGGCAGTAACGATTTGCCTATTCTTACCTCTATGTCAGATGACGGCAGGACATGCGCGCGTCGACCTCTTTACTCAAAACATGCCAGTGACAGTTTTGCGTGTACTCCAAGCTTTGGTCGACGTGTTGGTTGCCGCCGTGCTGGTAGTGATCGTTTGGAAACTGTTCGAGGGTTTAGAGGCAAAACACCGTGCAGGCACGCGGACGACATTGCTGCAGATCCCGCTTTGGTGGGCGTATTTGATCGGTCTATCAGGGCTGGGGCTCACGGCGCTTTGCAGCCTCTACACGGCGACCGTTCGAATTGCGGAGGCAGTTTCGGGGCGGTCGTTCCTGCCTGTTGGTGAAGGGGCGGTTCATTGAGCAACCTCGAAATTGGCCTTTGGTCGTTCCCAGCACTTCTCGGCCTTATCTTCCTGCGCGTACCTATAGGCATTTCGATGTTCTGCGCGGGATTCGGTGGACTTTGGCTGATGATGGGGAACCCCAACCTTGCTCTGGCCAAATTAAAGACTGAGACCTTCACCACATTTTCCGATTACTCCATGTCAATCGTGCCAATGTTCCTTCTGATGGGGCATTTCGCATCTATTGGCGGCATGTCGCGTGCCTTGTTCAAAGCAGCAGAAAGCTGGATCGGCCATCGTCGCGGAGGCGTTGCAATGGCCGCGGTCGGGGCTTGCGCCGGCTTTGGTGCGATCTGCGGGTCCTCGCTGGCAACGGCGGCCACGATGAGCAAGGTCGCTCTGCCTGAGCTCAAGCGCGCTGGCTACGCAGGTGGGTTTTCGACGGCAACGCTGGCAGCGGGCGGAACGTTGGGCATCCTTATTCCCCCGTCTTTGATCCTTGTGGTCTATGCGATCCTGACCGAGCAAAACATCGCGAAGCTGTTCCTTGCGGCCTTCCTCCCCGGTCTTTTAGCGGCAGTTGGTTACGCCATCACCATTTCGCTCTATGTGCGGCGATATCCTGATCAAGCGGGTACGCGTCCTCCTGTGTCTTATGCGGATCGCATGCACGAGTTGGTCAAAGTCTGGCCAGTGCTCGCTGTGTTCGCAACGGTCGTTGGGGGTATCTACACTGGCCTCTTTACCCCAACCCAAGGGGCTGCAGTTGGTGCGGCAGGGACGGGGATCGTGGCTGCGCTGAACGGAACCCTGGGGCGGAACGCTATCGTTGAGGCGTTCTTGGCGACGGCAAAATCATCCGCAATGATCTATCTGATCGTGTTTGGCGCCAAGTACTACAACGGCTTTCTGGCCCGATCAGGTGCGCCGCAAGAGGTGTCGGAATGGCTCTTGTCCCAAGGCTACGCCCCCATCGTTATCCTGATCGCTATCCTTGTATTCTATCTCATCATGGGCTGCGTGATGGACAGTCTGTCGATGATCCTGCTGACGGTCCCAATCTTTTTCCCTGCGTTGAAAATGATGGAATGGGGTATGACAACCGAAGAACTGGCGATCTGGTTCGGGGTGCTCGTTTTGATCGTGGTTGAGGTGGGATTGATAACGCCGCCTGTAGGAATGAACCTGTTTATCATCAACTCGATGGATCGTGAAACCCCTATGCCAGAGACCTATCGTGCGGTCATTTGGTTCGTCGGCTCTGATTTGATCCGCGTGGCGATCTTGCTTTTGTTCCCGTCGATCACGCTCTTTCTGATATGAAAAAGGCCGCCCGATTGGGGCGGCCTTTGAATGTAGCGAGGCGCGATCTTATTCTGGAAGAATACGAACGCCGCCCTTTGCTGCCGACGATGCCAGCATCGCGTAGGCCTTTAGCGCGGTCGAAACCTGACGCTTGCGCGGCTCTGCTGGTTTCCATGGAAGCGGACCTTTGGCGTCACGACGGGCTGCCAGAGTTGCTTCGTCAACGGCGAGGTTGATGGTGCGGTTCGGGATGTCGATCTCGATAGTATCGCCGGTTTCGACCAGACCGATCAGGCCACCTTCTTCTGCTTCTGGGGAAACGTGGCCGATAGATAGGCCCGAAGTGCCGCCTGAAAAACGACCGTCCGTCAGAAGCGCGCACGATTTGCCCAAGCCTTTGGATTTCAGGTAGGACGTCGGGTAGAGCATTTCTTGCATGCCTGGACCGCCACGCGGACCTTCGTAGCGAATAACGACGACTTCGCCTTCGACCACTTTGCCAGTCAGGATGCCATTCACAGCATCGTCTTGGCTTTCGTAAACCTTGGCTTTGCCTGTGAACTTTAGGATCGAGTCATCTACGCCAGCTGTTTTTACGATACAGCCGTCCAGCGCAACGTTGCCATAGAGAACAGCAAGACCACCATCTTTGGAGAACGCATTTTCGACAGAGCGGATCACGCCACCTTTGCGGTCACGGTCGAGCTCTTTGTAGCGGTTCTGGGTCGAAAACGCTTCTGTCGTGCGAACGCCACCCGGTGCAGCGCGGAAGAATTCGTCCACTTTCGGATCGTTCGTGGTCATCACGTCCCACTTCGCAATGGCTTCGGCCATGGTAGGGGTGTGAACGGTGCTGACGTCGCCATGCAGCAGGCCGCCACGATGCAGTTCGCCAAGGATCGCCATGATGCCACCAGCACGGTGCACGTCTTCCATGTGAACATCTGCTTTTGCAGGGGCAACTTTGGACAGGCACGGAACCTTGCGCGACAGACGATCCATGTCCGCCATGGTAAAGTTCACTTCGCCCTCATGAGCGATAGCGAGAAGGTGGAGAACGGTGTTAGTTGAACCACCCATCGCAATGTCGAGCGACATTGCGTTTTCAAACGCTTCAAATGTCGCGATGTCGCGCGGCAGAAGACCCGGTTTCTCTTCTTCATAATGCGCTTTGGTGATCTCAACGATCTTACGACCCGCTTCGAGGAAGAGTTCCTTTCGGTCAGCGTGTGTTGCGAGAACCGAACCGTTACCCGGCAGCGCGAGGCCGAGCGCCTCAGCAAGACAGTTCATCGAGTTCGCGGTGAACATTCCCGAGCACGAGCCACAGGTCGGGCAGGCGGCTTTCTCAATCGCGTCAACTTCTTCGTCAGTATATTTGTCGTCAGCCGCGGCAACCATTGCGTCGACGAGGTCGAGCGCGTGTTCCAGATCGCCGATCTGAACTTTGCCAGCTTCCATCGGGCCGCCAGACACAAAGATCACTGGGATGTTCAAGCGCATTGCCGCCATCATCATACCTGGGGTGATCTTGTCACAGTTCGAGATACAAACCATCGCGTCTGCGCAGTGAGCGTTCACCATGTACTCGACCGAGTCAGCAATGATTTCGCGGCTCGGGAGCGAATAGAGCATCCCGTCGTGGCCCATCGCGATGCCGTCATCGACAGCAATCGTATTGAATTCTTTTGCAACGCCACCTGCTTTTTCGATTTCGCGAGCGACCATTTGACCGAGGTCTTTGAGGTGCACGTGACCCGGAACGAACTGGGTGAACGAGTTCACGACTGCGATAATCGGCTTACCAAAATCGCCATCGGTCATGCCTGTGGCACGCCAAAGACCGCGGGCACCTGCCATGTTGCGGCCATGGGTGGATTTACGAGAACGGTAATAGGGCATTGGGACATCCATCTGTTGCGCGTTGACTAGATATAACGTCACAAAGCCGATGAACAGGGTTTCGCGGCGATTTCCTGTTTGGCCCAGAACTTGCAGTTTCATTGGCTGACTAGGTCAAAGGGAAATGCGTGCAACGTCGTGATGTCATAACAGGATTGATAGCCGGTCTAGCGATGCCATTCGTCGCGCGCCCTGCTGTAGCGATCACGGGGAGCATTCTGGCGCGCGGCGCTGGGCCGTTGATTGACCTCGACACAGGCGCGAGCCTTTACGAAATGTATGACCCAGAGCCTGAACCGCTGCAGGAAGGGCCAATGGGTCAATCGCCTCAGGTCGATTTTGCTGCGGGAACGCCCGTTCTCAATATGTGGAATATCCACACGGACGAACGCATCGCTGTGCGCCCAGTTCAGGCGACGGGTGTCGATCATGCCGCGCTGGATCAAGTGAACCGCTTTATGCGGGACTGGCGTAGAAACGAAGTCAAACCGATTGATGCAAACGCTATAGTCGGCCTGCTCGAAATCCAAGAGCAAGCCCGTCGCCAAGGGTTTTCGGGCGATTTGCGTTTTCTTTCTGGCTACCGCAGTCGCGCAACCAACGACGCTATCCGCGCGGCGGGGGCCAACGCTGCGCGCAATTCTCTCCACATTCAGGCGAAAGCTATTGATTTTAGTCTCCCTGGTGTGTCGATCCGCGATACGATCCAACTCGCCAAAGGACTGCGAATGGGTGGGGTCGGGGGCTACGATACATTTGTGCACGTCGACACAGGTCGGGTGAGGTTTTGGGGCGCGGCCGTCTAACGTGGTGCCACGCCCCGTTTGCAACCTCGCGCTTTCCTGCTAAAGCCGTTTTGCTCACGGCCAAGGAGACTATCATGACCGCCCGTATCGACGCCTGCTTTGCGAAAGCCCGTGCCGAAAATCGTCCTGTTCTGGTGACTTACACCATGGCGGGTGATCCGGATGCGGAAACCTCTCTCGCTATTCTCAAGAACGTTGCGGCGTCTGGCGCGGATATCGTCGAATTTGGTCTGCCCTTCACCGATCCAGTTGCCGACGGTCCTGCCATTCAGGCGTCGGGCCTTCGCGCTCTCGATGCTGGCCAAACGACCGTTAAGACGCTCGATCTGGTGCGTGAATTCCGCAAGGATTTCCCAGATACTCCGGTCATCTTGATGGGCTACTACAACCCGATTTATTCCTACGGTCCCGAGAAATTCGTCCTCGATGCCAAAGAAGCGGGCGTTGACGGCATGATCGTTGTGGATGTCCCTGCTGAAGAAGATGACGAACTGTGCATCCCCGCGATGAAACAGGGGCTGGCTTTCATTCGCCTCGTTCCGCCGACTGCCGACGACAAACGTCTTCCTGTCATTCTGAAGAATTCTTCGGGCTTTGTTTACCACGTGTCGATCAACGGCATTACGGGCGCTGCGACCCCTGACTACTCCGTTGTGTCGACCGCACTGGAACGTATCCGCAAATATACTGACCTGCCGATCGTGGTTGGCTTCGGTGTTAAGACGGGGGAACACGCTGCGGCGCTGGGCGAACATGCCGATGGCGTGGTTGTGGGCACCGCACTTGTAAACCAAATCGCGTCGACCTTTGGTGAAGGCGACACCGCAACGGCTGCGACGGCAACCGCTGTAAATGACATGGTTGCTGATCTTGCCGCTGGTGTGCGTCGCGCCAAAAGCAACTGATCTGCGCACAGCCGCACATAATTATCAGTAGCCCGTAGCAGTGCTGCGGGCTATTTCTTTGCCCGACTAGGGGGGATTTCCGAATGGCACCGATCGTACGGGTCAATGACCTGCGCAAAAGCTACGCTTCAGGGTTTGAGGCTCTCAAAGGCGTGACGCTTGATATCGAAGAGGGAGAAATTCTCGCGCTTCTCGGGCCGAATGGTGCGGGTAAGACCACGCTGATCTCGACGATTTGCGGGATTACAATGCCATCGTCGGGGACTGTCACGGTTGGTGGCAATGACATCCTCAAGGACTATCGTGCTGCGCGGTCGATGATCGGACTAGTGCCTCAAGAGCTGAGCCTCGAAGCGTTCGAGACCGTTTTCAACGCGGTTAGTTTCTCGCGCGGCCTCTTTGGTAAATCGCGCAATGACGCCTTGGTAACAGACATACTGCGCCAACTCGGATTGATCGACAAAAAAGACACCAAGATTATGGCGCTATCGGGCGGCATGAAGCGCCGCGTTCTCATTGCCAAAGCGCTGGCCCATGAACCGCGGGTTCTGTTCTTAGATGAACCGACCGCGGGTGTGGACGTTGAGTTGCGCAAAGACATGTGGGCGGTTGTAGATCGGCTTCGTCAGGATGGCGTGACGATCATTTTGACCACCCACTACATCGAAGAGGCCGAAGCTATGGCCGACCGCGTCGCCGTGATCGACAAGGGCCAGATTATGCTTGTGCAGGACAAAGATGCATTGATGAGCCACATGGGGCAGAAAGAACTGATTATTCAGCTAGATCAGCCTTTGATGGGTGATCTTCCCGACGCTCTCGGCAAATACGGGCTAGAGGTAATCGATGAGGGCGCCCGCCTTCGCTACGTCTATGACACAAAGGCCGACCGCACAGGCATCACCGCGCTTTTGAACGACCTCCAACTAGCGGGGCTTCAAATGGTGGATATGGAAACACGGCAAAGCAGCCTCGAAGAGATTTTCGTCGGTCTGGTCAAAGGAGACGCAGCATGAACTATCAAGCAATGCGTGCGATCTACATTTTCGAAATGTCGCGCTTTTTCCGCACCTATCGGCAGAGCTTCCTCGCGCCTGTTATCTCAACTTCGCTGTATTTCATCGTGTTCGGCGCGGCCATCGGTAGCCGTATCGATCAGGTAGAGGGCGTCAGCTATGGCGCCTTCATCGTACCGGGTCTGATTATGTTGTCCGTCATGACCCAAGCGACGTCTAACGCGTCTTTCGGGATATATTTCCCCAAATTCACGGGCTCGATCTACGAACTCCTCTCGGCGCCCATCAACTTCCTTGAGGCGACAGTGGGGTATGTCGGGGCGGCGGCGTCAAAGGCCCTCATTATCGGCGCTATCATCTTTGCAACCTCGTTTTTCTTTGTAGACGTGCAGGTGATGCACCCCTTGGCGATGGTCGCGTTTTTGATCCTGACCTGTCTGTCGTTTTCCCTGGTGGGCTTCATCATTGGAATCTGGGCCGGAAATTTTGAACAACTGCAGATTATTCCGCTGCTTATCATCACGCCGTTGGTGTTCCTCGGGGGTAGCTTCTATTCGACCACCATGTTGCCTCCGTTCTGGCAGGCCGTGACCCTTTTGAACCCAGTTCACTACCTGATTTCTGGGTTCCGCTGGTCGTTCTTTGAACAGGCAGATGTCCCTGTCGGCGTGTCACTCCTGGCGATTGCGGCGTTCACCGCCCTGTGCCTCGGTGCGATTGCGTGGATATTCCGCACGGGTTGGCGCATTCGGTCGTGACGGCGGCTTGTTACGGCTGGTCCTCATGCCTATCTGTCATTGCATGAAACGCTGGATCCCCTTTGTGAAATCAGGCCCCCGTGTCGCCGTCATTCGGCTTCAGGGGCAAATCTCCAATTCGTCGCGCGGGCTTGATGACGTCAGCCTCGCGCCTGTGATCGAAAAGGCATTTCGCGGCAAGCCCGACGCGGTTGCGCTGCAGATCAACTCACCCGGCGGATCACCTGTTCAGTCGTCGTTGATCGCGGGACGTATTCGTCGTTTGTCCGAAGAGAAGGGCATTCCCGTTTTCGCTTTTGTCGAGGACGTCGCGGCATCGGGCGGCTATTGGCTGGCCTGCGCTGCGGATGAGATTTTTGTTGATCGTGGTTCGATCGTTGGGTCCATCGGTGTGATCTCCGCAGGCTTTGGTTTTAGCGATCTTATCGGCAAATATGGCGTCGAAAGGCGTGTCCATACGGCTGGTAAGTCCAAATCTCAGCTCGACCCGTTCAAGCCCGAAAACCCCGAAGACATCGAACGTCTGCGCGGCTGGCTGGATGACCTGCATGTCTATTTCATCGACTATGTCAAATCGCGTCGTGCGGGAAAATTGGCTGACGGCACGGATCACTTTACGGGCGAGATTTGGATCGGCCAACGCGCCGTGGATAACGGTCTAGCGGATGGCATCGGGCACTTGGTGTCAGTTATGAAAGACCGTTTCGGCGACAAGGTCACGTTCCGTCGCTATGAACAGCGCCGTTCGCTGTTTCAACGGTTCGGCGCCCAAGCGGCACAGGATATGATTGCGGGCGTTGAAGAACGTGCATCCTTTGCGCGGTTTGGTTTGTAAATGTTGGTGCGCGCCGTCTTTTTCTTTCTGATTTTCATGGTTGTTTTGGCCATGTTCGGAAAGTGGCGCTTCCCTGGGCAGGATCGCATTGCGTCTGCCAAATGCCCGCGTTGCGGAAAGTTTCGCATCGGCAAATCCCGATGTGGCTGCAAAAAGGACTAAGATTTTATGGATTGGGTGCTGACGTTTGCAGGTTTGATTATCCTGCTGCTGGCGGGCGATGCTTTGGTCAAAGGGGCAGTGAATCTGTCCTTGCGACTAGGGGTGCCTGCGCTCGTCGTCTCGTTGACGATTGTGGCCTTTGGCACCTCTGCCCCTGAATTGCTGATCTCGGTTCAGGCCATCTTGGATGGTGTACCAGAGCTCGCATTGGGGAATGTCGTAGGGTCGAATACGGCGAATATTCTGATCGTTCTGGGCATCCCTGCGATGATCGCGCTCATGCACACAAGCCACTACGATACCCGCGCCAGCTATCTTCAAATGCTCGCAGGCACCGCGTTGTTTATCGGACTATGTTTTACGGGGCCGATAACTTGGGTCAAAGGTCTGATCCTCATCGCTGCTTTGGCTTTGATCTTGGGTCATACCCTTTTGGAGACGCTCAAGCACCGTTCTAAATCGTCCGAGGATGAGGCCGTCGAGGGCGCTGACCCAAGTATGACTTGGAAGAAGATCATCGCGTTCTTAGCTGTCGGGCTCGTTGGTCTTCCCTTGGGCGCGAACCTCTTGGTCGAAGGTGCGACGAATATCGCCGTTCGTTATGGGGTCAGTGATGCTGTGATTGGCCTTACACTTGTGGCAGTTGGGACATCTTTGCCTGAACTTGCCACGACCGTTATGGCATCCTTGCGGCGTCAGGCGGATGTTGCGCTGGGCAACGTCATTGGGTCGAACATGTTTAACCTTTTGGCAATTATCGGGCTTTCGAGCTTTTTTGGCGACATCCCAGTGCCGACAGAATTCATGACCCGTGACTTGTGGGCTATGGCCGCCGCGTCTCTTTTGTTGATCCCATTCGTCTTTTTCAAACGTGATCTTGGTCGGATTGCAGGCATTGCCTTGACCGCGCTGTATCTGGCCTATCTCTTTGTCCTGTTGTGACAGGAGTTTGATGATGAAACGCGCATTGGTAACCGGAGCGGGTGCTCGTTTGGGTCGTGATATGGCCCTCTATTTGGCAGAGCGCGGCTATGACGTTGCTGTTCATTATGCGAGCAGCAAAGAAGGTGCCGAAGAGACAGCATCGGCTATTCGGGCAATGGGTCGATCCGCGGTGACGCTCCAAGCTGACTTGCTGGTTGAAGCTGAAGTGCAAGACTTGTTGCCAAATGCAGCAGAGGCACTGGGCGGCCCGATCACCTGTTTGGTGAACAACGCGTCAATCTTTGAATACGACAACATCCATACTGCGACTCGTACTGGTTGGGATCGGCATATTGAGTCAAACCTCCGCGCGCCCTATGTCCTGACACAAGCCTTGGCCGCGCAGGCCCCTGATCCGATCATGGACGAGATGGGGGAACCTGTCGCGCAATGCTTGGTGGTCAATATGATCGATCAGCGTGTCCGGAAATTGACGCCAGAATTTTCGACCTACACCATTGCCAAAATGGGGCTTTGGGCACTGACCCAAACGGCGGCGCAAGGTCTCGCCCCGAAGGTCCGCGTAAATGCGATCGGACCTGGTCCGACGTTGCAGGGCGGTCGGCAGACCCTAGATCACTTCCAGCGGCAACGACGTTCTACGATTTTGGAGCGTGGATCGAACCCAAAAGACATATGTGCGGCGTTGGGTTTTCTGGTCGACTCAATCGCTGTGACGGGCCAATTGATCTGCGTCGACGGCGGTCAGCACCTGGGTTGGAAAACGCAAGATATACTTGGGGTCGAGTAACAATCTCAAAGGTTGCGCGACAAGTTGTGCACTTTGTCAAAATACCGACATGAAACTGTTACTTAATCCTGTGTTTTCAGGTGTTTGAACGGGCGGAAAATTTTTTATCGTTTGATTTCAGGTGTTTATTATATTGATTAAAAATTAGGCAAACTAAGGAGTGAGCCGAAAAATAAGGATTTTTTCCATCTGTGCGGTATCACTCCACAGAGTTATCCACAGTTTCAGTGGATGCCTTTCCCCTTGCCGACGGGGATGTAAAATTGCAGCGAACCAAAGAATCACAGGCTTGTGAAGTGAACGACAACAGTGACGCCCCTCTGACCGGATACGACCGCATCGCGGCCTATTTGAAAACGCTCGATGGTTCACCGGGCGTGTATCGGATGTTGGATGAAGAAAGTCGCGTTTTGTATGTGGGAAAAGCGCGAAACCTACGTAATCGGGTGTCGAACTATGCGCGTCCCGGTAATCACTCAGGCCGTATCGCGCGAATGATTTCGGAAACGGCGTCGATGATGTTTCTGACCACGCGGACGGAAACAGAGGCTCTCCTTCTTGAACAAAACCTGATCAAGCAACTCAAGCCGCGCTACAACGTTCTGCTGCGTGACGATAAATCGTTCCCAAATGTATTGGTGACGGACCATGCGTTTCCGATGGTCAAGAAACACCGTGGCGCGAAGAAAGAGAAGGGTCAGTATTTCGGTCCTTTCGCGAGTGCTGGGGCGGTAAATCGCACCCTTAGTCAGCTTCAAAGAGTCTTTTTGCTGCGCAACTGCACCGATAGCCAGTTTGAGGGACGCACCCGCCCGTGTCTGCAATATCAGATCAAACGTTGCACGGCGCCTTGTGTAGGCTACATCACCGAGGCTGAATATCGGAAATCCGTCAAAGACGCGGCTGATTTCCTTTCTGGCAAAACGGCCCAGATCCAAGAGAGCCTCGCCGCTGATATGATGGTGGCGTCCGAGGCGATGGAGTTCGAACGCGCCGCTTCCTTGCGGGATCGGATCAAGGCGCTGACCCAAGTCCAAACGGCCCAAGGCATCAACCCTCGGACGGTGGCAGAAGCTGACATCATCGCCCTCCATACTGAAAACGGGCAAGCCTGTGTGCAGGTATTCTTTATCCGCGCGAACCAAAACTGGGGTAATTTTGACTTTTACCCGCGGATCAGCGGGGACGAAGATTTGTCGGAGGTTATGGAGGCTTTCGTCGGTCAGTTCTATTCAGACCGCGAACCTCCTAAGGCGCTCGTCTTGTCCCATGGCCTCGACAACGAAGACCTGATGGCGGAAGCGTTGGCCGAGAGAGCAGGACGCAAAGTCGAGATCACGGTCCCGCAGCGTGGCGAAAAGGCCGAACTGGTTAGCAATGCACTGCGCAACGCCAAAGAGAGCCTTGCGCGCAAAATGTCCGAAAGTGCGACGCAGATGAAATTGCTGCGTGGCATTGCTGAAGCGTTCGATCTTGACGCGCCGCCTGAGCGGATAGAGGTTTACGACAACTCCCATATTCAGGGGACCAATGCCGTTGGTGCTATGATCGTGGCAGGGCCTGACGGGTTCATGAAATCCCAATACCGCAAGTTCAATATTCGGGGCGATAGCATCACACCGGGTGATGACTTTGGCATGATGAAAGAAGTGCTTACTCGTCGGTTTGCGCGCCTTCAAAAAGAAGACCCTGATCGGACTTCGGGCAACTGGCCTGACCTTCTGCTGATTGACGGCGGTGCGGGGCAGGTGTCCGCGGTGCAGGAGATCATGGACCAAATGGGCGTCACCGATGTCGCGATGGTTGGTGTCGCAAAAGGCGTTGATCGGGATCATGGTAAGGAAGAGTTCTACCGCACAGGTCAGCGTCCCTTTGCCTTGCAGCGCAATGATCCTGTCCTCTATTTTATCCAACGCATGCGCGATGAAGCGCACCGTTTCACCATCGGCACGCACCGCGCTAAACGGTCCAAAGCGATCAGCGTGACGACCTTGGACGATATTCCAGGTGTTGGGGCGACGCGTAAACGCGCTTTGCTTGCGCACTTTGGTAGCGCCAAAGCTGTTCGGGGGGCAAATCTGTCGGATTTGCTGGCCGTTGACGGTATTTCGAGTGCGATGGCCGAGACAATTTATGCCTACTTTCACGAAAATGGCTGAACAACCTTACGGTGGGTTAATGTGGGGGCTGTTCGCCGTCGCGGCCGCCCGTTAAGAAGAGACATGGGACGAAAGGGGCGATTATGAAGTGGACCTTGCCGAATACCTTGACCGTGTTGCGCCTGTTGGCTGCGCCGGGTGTGGCATTGATGTTCCTATACTTCGCCCGTCCATGGGCTGACTGGTTCGCTCTGGTCCTGTTCGTGCTGGCCGCGGTTACCGATTTTCTCGATGGCTACCTCGCCCGCGCGTGGAAACAAGAAAGCAAAATCGGCGCGATGCTCGATCCTATTGCGGATAAGGCGATGGTCGTGATCGCGCTCATGGTCATCACAGGCTTCTCTGGCATGAATCCGTGGTTCCTGTTGCCTGCGACGATCATCATGTTCCGCGAAGTCTTTGTCTCGGGTCTGCGCGAATACCTTGGTGATACGGCGGGTCTTTTGAAAGTGACCAAGCTGGCCAAATGGAAAACGACCGCACAGATGGTTGCGATTTCGATCCTGTTTTCCACAGGCGCATTCGAACATCACGCGCTGCGCGATGTGGCCTTTTTGGACTATGCACGACACAGTTGGTATCTGGGCGTCGCCATTTTGTGGGTCGCTTCTATCCTGACGTTTATCACCGGTTTGGACTATTTCCGAAAAGCTCTGCCGTATCTAAAGTAGTCTCATGATTGATGTCCTTTACTTTGCATGGGTCCGTGAACGGATCGGAGTGCCCCGCGAACAAGTCGCAACTAATGCGGCAACCGTTGCCGAGCTAATCGAAGAGCTCAAAGCCCGTGAAGAGCGGTATGCTCTCGCGTTTTCTGACCTCCGCGCGCTGCGCGTTGCTGTTGATCAAGAACTGACAGATTTCGATGCCTCGTTGGTGGGTGCGCGTGAAGTCGCTTTTTTCCCGCCGATGACAGGTGGATGATGACCGTTCGCATCCAAACCGAAAGCTTTGACGCGGGCGCGGAACTGAACGCGTTTACTGACACTGCTGCAGGTGCGGGCGCGGTCGTGAGCTTCACTGGCGTGGTACGCGATGTGGACGGTGGCCTCGTCGCGATGGAGATCGAACACTATCCAGGCATGACCGAAAAGGCGATTGCTACGATTGTGTCAGAGGCGCAGACGCGTTGGGATTTGGCAGGGGCCTTGGTGATCCATCGTCATGGTCGTTTGACTGCTGGCGATCAGATTATGATGGTCGCAACGGCATCGCGTCACAGGGTGGATGCGTTTCAAGCTGCCGAATTCCTAATGGACTATTTGAAATCGCGAGCGCCGTTCTGGAAAAAAGAGATGACCCAATCTGGTAATGGCTGGGTAGAAGCGCGGGACGAAGACGAAGCCGCTCTCGATCGCTGGTAAGAAATACCTCAAATTCTAATCAATTCCGTTTCCTTTACCGCGTTTTAGGTATCGGTCGGCCAACCTCTATCCGTCGCAAAGGATGGACTATATGGCTGCCGCAGAACCTCAGACTCCGCTTGATTACGCTGTGTATGCGCGGGACAGGGACGTGATGAATATGGTGCGCAAGTCTCTCGCTGCGGGGCAGGCACAATTGGCCTTTCAGCCGGTCATTGCAGCGGCGGATGGCACGAGTGTCGCCTTTTATGAGGGGCTGATCCGCCTTCGCGACAGTACGGGCCGCATCATCCCTGCAGGGCAGTTTATGGGTGAGGTCGAAGAAACCGTACTGGGTCGGGAAATCGACTGCGCCTCTTTGCGGCTCGGCCTTGAGGTTCTGCGCAATAATCCGACAATACGTTTGGCGGTCAACATGTCGGCGCGGTCGTTGGCAGATGGGAAATGGCGCCGAACGTTGACGGCGGGCCTTAATCGAGGGCGGGATATCGGGCCGCGGCTGATCCTTGAAATCAGTGAAACCTCTGCGATGCAGCTTCATGAGGTGTTGATCCGCTTTATGGAAGACATGCAGCCTCACGGCGTGAATTTTTCACTCGATGATTTCGGTGCGGGTTTGATTGCGTTTCAACGGCTAAAAGATTTCTACTTCGATATGGTGAAAATTGATCGCTGTTTTATCCATAACATCCAGGACTCGCCTGATAATCAGGTCATGGCTGAGGCATTGATCGCCGTGGCCCAGCAGTTCGAAATGTTTGCTGTGGCCGAAGGCGTAGAAACAGCAGCAGAGGCGGAATTGCTCTGTAACATGGGAATCGATTGCTTGCAGGGCTATCATTTCGGTGCGCCGCGACTCTCAATCTAAAGTCTATCTATATTAGCTGCGGCGCAGCGAAATAATGTTGCGCCAAGCGGCCATAATTTGTACATAGATGCCGATGGTGATCAGCTAATTGCCGTTTTTTTGAGCCTTAGAGGAGAGGATTCTCATGACCAATATCGTAATCGCGTCTGCCGCACGGACTGCAGTAGGCAGCTTTGGCGGTTCCTTTGCCAATGTTCCTGCGCATGAACTGGGTGCTGCGGTGCTCGAAGCGGTTGTCGCGCGCGCTGGAATCGAAAAAGGCGAAGTGGATGAGACCATCCTTGGTCAGGTTCTTACCGCTGGGCAGGGTCAAAACCCAGCACGTCAGGCCCACATCGCGGCTGGCCTCCCGATTGAATCCGCTGCTTGGGGTCTTAACCAAGTTTGTGGTTCGGGTCTTCGCGCGGTCGCTCTTGCTGCACAGCACATCATGCTTGGCGATGCTTCGATCGTTGCTGCTGGCGGTCAAGAAAACATGTCCCTCTCGGCTCACTGCGCTCACATGCGCAATGGTACCAAAATGGGCGACATGAAGCTGATCGACACCATGATCAAAGACGGCCTGTGGGACGCATTCAACGGCTACCACATGGGTCAAACTGCTGAAAACGTTGCAAACCAGTGGGGCATCACCCGCGAGATGCAGGACGAATTTGCACTTGCGTCGCAGAACAAAGCTGAAGCTGCGCAGAAGGCGGGCAAATTCGACGACGAAGTCATCGCTTACACCGTAAAGGGCCGTAAGGGCGACACCATCGTCGACAAAGACGAGTACATCCGCCACGGCGCGACCCTCGAAAGCATGCAGAAACTGCGCCCAGCTTTCACAAAAGACGGCTCTGTCACTGCAGGTAACGCATCTGGCCTGAACGACGGCGCTGCAGCAGTTCTGCTGATGACCGAAGAAGAGGCCGTTCGTCGTGGGCTTACACCGCTGGCACGCATCGCGTCTTACGCGACCGCTGGCCTCGATCCGTCGATCATGGGTTGTGGTCCGATCCCGTCGTCGAAGAAGGCACTGGCTAAAGCTGGCTGGTCGGTTGGCGATCTGGACCTCGTCGAGGCAAACGAAGCCTTTGCTGCACAGGCTTGTGCAGTGAACAAGGACATGGGCTGGGATCCGGCAATTGTGAACGTCAATGGTGGCGCAATTGCAATTGGTCACCCGATCGGTGCATCTGGCTGCCGTGTTCTGAATACCCTGCTGTTCGAACTTCAGCGCCGCGACGCGAAAAAGGGTCTTGCTACTCTTTGCATCGGCGGTGGCATGGGCGTCGCAATGTGTGTTGAACGCCTGTAACATTCGGCGTTTACTCTACGTCAAAGGGGTTCAGCGCGCTGGACCCCTTTTTTGTTCGATGCGGCATTGCAGCGCAATAATGTTGCGTGTATATCTCGTTTAGAATAATAACGTTACGAATAGAATTTCTTAGGAGGAGAATCAAATGTCCCGTGTAGCTCTTGTAACTGGTGGTTCCCGCGGCATCGGCGCTGCGATTTCTAAAACCCTTAAAGACGCTGGTTATACTGTAGCTGCGACCTATGCGGGGAATGACGAAAAAGCCGCTGCGTTTACTGCTGAAACAGGCATTAAGACTTACAAATGGAACGTTGGCAGCTACGACGAAAGCGCCGCTGGTCTTGCGCAGGTTGAAGCGGACCTTGGCCCGATCGACATCGTTGTGGCAAACGCTGGCATCACTCGCGATGCGCCGTTCCACAAAATGACCCGCGAACAGTGGCAGGAAGTGATCGACACCAACCTCACGGGCGTGTTCAACACCGTTCACCCGATTTGGCCAGGTATGCGCGAACGCAAGTTTGGCCGCATTGTGGTTATCTCTTCGATCAACGGTCAAAAAGGTCAGTTCGGTCAGGTGAACTATGCCGCGACCAAAGCAGGTGACCTTGGCATTGTGAAATCACTGGCCCAAGAAGGCGCGCGTTTCGGCATCACAGCAAACGCAATTTGCCCAGGTTACATCGCGACCGAAATGGTTATGGCTGTTCCGGAAAAAGTGCGTGAAGCCATCATCGGTCAAATCCCGACAGGTCGTCTGGGCGAGCCAGAAGAAATTGCGCGTTGCGTGAAATTCCTCGTTGAAGACGACGCAGGCTTTGTAAACGGCTCGACTATTTCCGCGAACGGTGGGCAGTTCTTCGTCTAATCGCTTGCGCGTCTGATTTTATCAGTCATTTTGGGCCGGTCACACTGATCGGCCCTTTTCATGTCTAAAGCCTCCTACACAGCTGTTGGTTTCATCGCGGTCCTTTTGTGGGCGCTACTCGCGTTGTTCACCGTCGGATCGGCCCCAGTACCGCCGTTTCTGTTGAACGCGCTCTGCTTTGCGATCGGCGGGGGGATTGGTGTCATCTGGTTGCTTGCGACGGGCGGGTTGTCGCAACTTCGCAGCGTACCGCTCAGGGTCTATCTGATCGGAACGGCGGGCCTTTTCGGCTATCACTTCTTGTATTTCTCGGCGCTACGAATAGCCCCCGCTGCCGAAGCGGGACTGATCGCATACCTTTGGCCGCTCTTGATCGTCTTGTTCTCTGGTCTTTTGCCAGGAGAGCACTTGAAACGCGGCCACATTATCGGAGCACTGATCGGATTTTCGGGCGCTGTTTTGATCGTTGCGCAAGGTATGACGGGGTTCAATGCTGACGCATTGCCCGGATACGGATTGGCGTTTCTATGCGCGCTCACATGGTCGGGATATTCCGTTGTGTCCCGTAGTTTTGGGGCGGTTCCGACGGCATCGGTAGTTGTGTTCTGCCTTGCCACCGCAATCCTGTCAGGGGGCGCGCACGTCGTATTGGAAGAGACAATCTGGCCGACCACCGCGCTCGGATGGCTGTCGGTCGTCGGCCTCGGCGTTGGCCCAGTCGGGATCGCGTTCTTTGTCTGGGATGTGGGCGTGAAAAAAGGCGACATCCAATTGCTTGGTGTCGCCTCCTATGCTGCGCCTGTTCTCTCCACCTTGGCGCTTGTTGTCGCGGGGATCGCAGCCCCGACTTGGACTTTGCTACTTGCCGCAGTCCTCATCACTGGAGGCGCGGCGCTGGCCGCACAAGCGAGCCGTAGGCGTTAGTGGGTTGTCAGGCGCGTAATTTCCTCTTTGACCATCAATTTCTGTTTTTTGAGACGGCTAATCTCTGATGCGTCAATTGCCGGACTGCGCTGTGCACTTTCTACGGCCGCAGAGAGGTTCTGGTGTTTCTTCCTCAGTTCCTCGATGTGCGAACTTAGGCTCATAGTCGTCTCCTCTATTGTGATGGTTACGACTCGATTGCAGCATAGTTTTACAAAACTGTCACGCGGCACTGCGGCATTTTTCCAGATCGGTCGTTTTTTGCCGATCGTGCGTAATTAAATTAACAATTTATGCTCAATTCAGCGCCATCACGTAAAATAGCGGAAGCTTCGGACGTATAGCTTTCACCGTCGGTTGTATGGCTCTCTCCAACATGCATGACAAAGGGCGCTGCGAGCTGGAAGGCCGCCCGCCCATTTTTTCGCGCCTGAACGATAAAGAGGCCTGCGCTGCGACCGTTACGAGCTGCGATAGGTTGGACGATGACCGAGCCCAGACAGGTCTGAACCGCGCTCAGCACTTCGGGCAAACGGTCTATTCGTTGGATAAGGGTAAGATAGCCCTTCGGCGCGAGTCGTTTTGCGCCGATCATCACCCAATCCGCCAAAGGGGTATCCCCGCCGAGTGCAGTATCCCGACCGAGGTCAGACGCGGCAGTAGATGCCGCGCGATCATAGTAGGGTGGGTTCATTATGATGTGATCGAATTGCTGATTTCTTAGGTCCGCAGGTAGGGTACGAAGGTCTGCGGTTATCACATGAAATGGCGCGTTGTTATCAACGGCATTCTTGCGTGCCAGTTCCGCATAGTCGGGCTGTAATTCGACGCCAGTGATCGCCAGTTCTGGAACCCGTGCGGACAGACACAGGCTCGCCGTGCCTACACCACAGCCAAGCTCCAATACGGTTTGGCCTGATTTTGCCGGAACAGCGGCGGCTAGCAGGACGGGATCAACGCCAGCGCGGTAGCCGTTGATCGGCTGCCAGACCCGAACCTTACCATTCAGAAAGTTATCACAGCTCAGGTCAGTCACAGGCCCAGATCGATTTCATTGTCGCGTAAAACAGCAGTTGCGATGAAATGATCAGCATCGCGCACTATTATGCGGCGCGGCAAAATGCCGAGGCTTCCGTCGAGGACGCTCATATTTACGTCAAACTCGAAGCAGTCTATACCCTCACCGTCTAAGAGCACCTTTGCAAAGGCGATCACAGTGGGGTCGGTTGTGCGCAAAAGCTCTTTCATACCCGAAGACGTAAGGCGGGAAACCGACTTTGCCAATAGCGCCGTGGAGCCTGTGATGAGCCTCGATGTAACTGCCACCAAACCGCATGAACGTTTGGCAGAGGCGCTGGCGCCTGAAATGGAAGCCGTGAACCTGATGATCCGTGAACGGATGTCGTCGGAACACGCCCCTCGTATTCCCGAAGTGACGGCGCACTTGATCGAAGCTGGCGGAAAACGCCTGCGCCCGATGCTGACGCTCGCTGCGGCGAAACTTTGTGGCTACGAGGGTCCGTATCACATCCATTTGGCGACAACGGTCGAATTCATTCACACAGCGACTTTGCTGCACGATGACGTTGTGGACGAAAGCGATCAGCGTCGCGGGCGTCCGACCGCGAACCTATTGTGGGATAACCAGTCGTCCGTTCTGGTCGGGGATTACCTGTTCTCTCGCTCGTTCCAGATCATGGTAGAAACGGGATCGATCCGCGTTTTAGGCATCCTTGCTGACGCATCCGCGACGATTGCAGAGGGCGAAGTTCTTCAGCTCACCGCAGCGCGTGATTTGTCCACGACCGAAGACACTTATCTAAAGGTGATCCGTGGCAAAACGGCGGCGCTGTTCTCTGCTGCCACGCAGGTCGGCGCGGTGATCGCTGGTGCGGATGAGAGCGTCGAGAAAGCGCTCTACGATTATGGCGATGCGTTGGGGATTGCCTTCCAAATGGTTGACGATTTGCTCGACTACGGAGGAACTGAAGCAATTGGTAAGAACATCGGCGATGACTTCCGCGAACGGAAATTGTCGTTGCCGTTGATCAAAGCGGTTGCGAAATCGGATGCGGAAGAGATGGCGTTCTGGACGCGCACCATCGCGAAGGGCAAGCAGGCCGAAGGCGACCTGGAGGCCGCACTCGACATTATGCGCAAGCATGGTGCTCTCGATGATACTCGGGTTGAGGCATTGCAGTGGGCAGCAAAGGCCAAGGCGTGTCTGGCTGAGGTGCCTTCACACGACATCCGCGATATGCTGTCCGATATCGCAGACTACGTGGTTGCGCGGATCAGCTAAGAAGCGGGGTGGGGACAACCCACCAACTTTGTTCTCGAATTTGGATCATGCGGGCGACCTGACGGGCGGCCCCCATATCCTTGACCACCGCCACGCAAGTTGCACCAGACCCTGACATGCCTGCCCAAAGAACGGCACGTTGCTGGCGCATCATGGTGAGCGCTTTGTCAATTTCAGGGGCAACTGCAGCAGCAGGTTTATGAAGATCGTTGCGCTGCTCATGCAGCCAATCCGTAAACCCATTGAGCGTAACACCAACTGGCAGTTCACCCATCGGCGGGTTTGTTTTCTGCGTTAGTCCACGAAATGCTTCGGGCGTCGGCACCTCTACATTTGGATTTACGAGGACAAGTGCCGCGCGGGGCAGGGCGGAAAAATCGCTCAGCTCTTCACCGATCCCGGCCATGCGACAGGGTGTCGGTGCGCGTAGGCAAACAGGAACATCGGCACCAAGGGCAAGGACCGCAGGGTCGTTATGCGCCAACGGTTCAACATCCCACAACTCGGCCAAAAGTTTCAGCGTTGCAGCCGCATCAGACGACCCGCCACCAATACCAGCCGCATGAGGGAGGTTCTTCTCGAGATGGAGGTGCGCACCCATCGTCACGCCGCGCTTGCGGCGGAGGGCTTCCGCAGCTTTCAGAACGAGGTTGCTTCTATCGATGGGCACACCTTCGGCAAAATGGCCTGTTACCGTCAGCCGCATATCGACGGCGCGTGTGGCCGAGATAACGTCGCCGACCTCGGCAAAAACGACCAAACTATCGAGCAAATGATACCCGTCGTCCCGCTGTCCAGTGACGTGCAGGGTCAGGTTTATCTTCGCGGGTGCTGTTGTCTTAATTGTCGCCACGGGCCACCGATAATGGGTCTTTGCCTTCCTCAATCATCACTGCATCCAAACCTATCGCTATTTTTCGGCGGATACGTGTAGCTTCGTCTTCTTCGGGATCAAAGGACAGCGCACGCTGCCACTGGAATTGCGCTTCGAGTTTGCGACCTACAACCCAAAGTGCATCGCCCAAGTGATCGTTCACCACAGGATCGGTGGCTTCTAGTTCGCTCCCTCGTTCGAGCACGGGGACAGCTTCTTCGAAACGTCCAAGCTTGAACAAGGCCCAGCCAAGGCTGTCGATGATCGCGCCATTGTTGGGTTGTGCTGCAACGGCTTGTTCGATGAGTGATAAGGCCTCGTCGAGTTTCTCGCCGCGATCGACGAGCGAATAGCCGAGGTAATTCAGCACTGATGGATGACCGGGGCGCAATTCGAGCGCGGCGCGAAAATCACTTTCGGCATCATCCCAGCGGTTCAACCGTTCCCGCGAAATCCCGCGTGCGAAATAGATGAACCACGCGCTGGACGCATCGTCGCCGTAAAGGTCGAGTGCAGTCGTATAGACGCTGTCGGCCTGTTTGTAGTCCTCAACCCGACGCAAAGAGTCGCCCAAGGTCGTAGCGACATAGCCAGACTCTGGATATGTGCGAGCCAATTGCTGCAACACCTCTATGGCGGCGTCGTTGCGTCCGTCCGCTTCGAGCACAGCCGCGCGGCCGATCTCGGCATCGAGGAACGCAGGGTCTTCGGGTGAGATCATCGCGAAAGTCGCGCTGGACAAGTCATAGCGTCCCAAGGCGTCGTAAAGTTCCGCCGTGGTCAGGATTGCGTCTGAACGGGTCGGGGCCAGTTCATGTGCAGCCCAAGAATAAGCGAGGGTGTAGGCCTCGGGTGCTTCGTCTTGGATCGCCACGGCGACTGTCAGGAACACTTCAGCGAGGCCTTCTTTGGGGTTGGTGATCCCGTCGAAAGGCACCGTTTCGCCTGCGGTGAGACGCGCCAAGAGGCTTTGTATCGCGGTGTCGCTGCTCAATGGGTCGGCGCGAGATAATAGCGCAATGGCATCATCGGTGCGGCCCAACTGTCCCAACACCTGTCCTTGCGCGATCAATGCGCGGGTGTTTCGCAACATGCTGGTGTTTGCGGGATCGCCGAACAGGTCTTCGGCCCCTTCGAAATCACCGACATAGGCCAACGCGAGCGCTTTTTGGTAGGATCCAAAGGCGGATAGCCCTTCAGTTGCGATAATTGCATCGAAACCTTCAATCGCATCGCCCACGTTTCCTTGGGCCAATGCGCCCCAAGCTTGAACGGCTCCGTCGATCATATCGCTGACGGCCAAGCCCGCCTCGAGGTCCGACTGCACCTTTGCCCAACGGTCCGCTTTGATATGGTCAAGCATCACGACCATATTCGCGATTTGGCTCACGTTTCCTTGGCTTGTCAGGAGTTGCGCAAACGGCAGCGCTGCTTCGAAATCACCAAGCGCCACGAGGGAAGACATCGCGCTATCCGCCATCCCGATATTCTCTGGGTCGATTGCCAATACGCGTTGATAATATTCCGCCGCCTGTTCGAAATCGCCTGCCGCAAAGGCCCGCTGCGCCGCGAGGTAGGGGCCTGACAAGCTATCTGCCTGAGACGACAGAGGTGCCAAACCGATATTTGCCACAGTGAGCAGCATCAGACCGAACGTGCGAATTTTCACGAAACAGCGCCCCTTATCCAGAAGTTTCAAAGACATCGTAAAGAAATGGCCCGCCGCCTGCAATCAGACGACGGGCCAAATGGGCGTGATCTCGCGGATGTGAGATTACATATTCGGGTAGTTCGGTCCGTCGCCGCCCTGTGGGACGGTCCAGTTGATGTTCTGAGACGGGTCTTTGATGTCGCAGGTTTTGCAGTGGACACAGTTCTGGAAGTTCACTTGGAACTTCGGACCGTCTTCGCCCTCAAGGACCTCATAGACCCCTGCAGGGCAATAGCGCTGCGCAGGTTCATCGAACTTTGGCAAGTTGACCGAGATCGGCACCGAGGCGTCTTTGAGCTGAAGGTGGCAAGGCTGCGACTCTTCGTGGTTAGTAAAGCTGAACGAAACGTTGGTCAGGCGGTCAAACGATAGAACGCCATCGGGTTTCGGATAGTCGATCTTCTGGTGCTTCGACGCTTCTTCGGTCGAGGCTGCGTCGGTTTTGCCGTGGCGCAGAGTGCCAAAGAACGAGAAGCCGAGCGTGTTGGTCCACATGTCCAGACCACCCAGCGCAAGACCACCCAAAAGACCGTATTTCGACCACATCGGTTTCACGTTGCGGACCTTCTTGAGGTCGTTGCCAATCACGCCTTCGCGGACGCGAGTGTCGTAGTCAGCCAGCACATCGCCCGAACGACCCGCTTGGATTGCAGCAAATGCGGATTCCGCCGCTTCGATGCCCGAATGCATCGCGTTATGGTTACCCTTAATGCGCGGCACGTTGACGAGGCCTGCCGAACAACCCAGTAGCGCACCACCGGGGAACGCGGTCTGCGGGATCGACTGATAGCCGCCTTCAGAAATCGCACGCGCACCATAAGCTACGCGTTTGCCGCCTTTGAGCAGTTCGGCCACCATCGGGTGGTGCTTGAACCGCTGGAATTCCATGTAGGGGAACAGGTGCGGGTTTTTGTAGTTCAGGTGAACCACGAAGCCGACGTAAACTTGGTTGTTGTCGAGGTGGTAGATGAATGAACCGCCGCCAGCTTCGGACCCCAGAGGCCAACCCATTGTATGGGTCACAGTGCCCTCTTTGTGCTTGGCGGGATCGATCTCCCAAATCTCTTTCATGCCGATGCCGAACTTTTGTGGGCAGTGGCCTTTGGATAGGTCGTATTTCGCCATAACCTCTTTGGAGAGCGAGCCGCGCACACCTTCAGAGAGGAAAACATATTTGCCACGCAGCTCCATCCCCGGCTCGGTGTTCGGGCCGTAAGAACCGTCAGCCTCAAGCCCAAAGACACCGGCAACAACGCCAGCAACTTCGCCGTTTTCGCCGTAGACTAGCTCCGAACAGGACATGCCCGGGAAAATCTCGACGCCCAGTTCTTCGGCCTGTTCTGCCATCCAGCGACAGACGTTCGCCATCGATACGATGTAGTTGCCGTGGTTGTTCATCAGCGGCGGCATCGCAGCGTTCGGCAGGCGGATACCGCCCGCTTCGCCGAGGAAGTAGAAGTTGTCTTCTTTAACTTCTGTTTTGATCGGCGCGCCTTTGGCTTTCCAGTCGGGCATCAAGCGATCAAGGCCAGAGGTGTCCAGAACCGCACCCGACAAGATGTGCGCTCCAACCTCAGAGCCCTTTTCTAGCACGACGACGCTCAGGTCGGCATCCAGTTGTTTCAGACGGATCGCAGCCGAAAGCCCAGCAGGGCCGGCACCGACGATCACAACATCATAGTCCATTGCTTCGCGTTCGATGGCGGTCATGGCATTTCCTTTTGTTCTCAGCGCGTCGCGCTTGGGTAACATTCTTTCGCAAAAGGACTAAACTAGACGCAACCCTTGGGCAATCACGACACGGCGTTATTTTGCTGCATTGCGACATTTGGACGAGGTATCGGCGTTAAAATATCGTGGGCGTTTCTCCGTCTTAAGGTAGAGCGCTGCGATATATCGGTCCGTTATCCCCTTAAACGCCTTGGCTTATTGATTTCTTGTAGCTTTAATCGATATGCGGGGCTATTGACTTTTGACCTGCCCGATAGGTTATGGGCAAGAGAACACGACAGACGTGCGACGGAGTAAAATATGGAAAAGATCCCGCTGACTCGGGCCGGTTTTGACAAGATTGACGCTGAACTCAAACACCTTAAATCGGTGGAACGTCCTGCGATCATTCAGGCCATTGCTGAAGCGCGTGCGCTGGGCGATCTTTCCGAGAACGCTGAGTATCACTCTGCGAAAGAAAAACAGTCGTTTATCGAGGGCCGTATTAAAGAACTCGAAGGCGTTCTGTCCCTTGCTGAAGTTATTGATCCGTCGAAATTGTCTGGCACAATCAAATTCGGCGCAACGGTTGAACTGGTCGATGAAGACACCGACGAAGAGAAGAAATATCAGATCGTTGGTGAATACGAAGCGGATCTCGAGAACGGCAAGCTGAACATCAAATCGCCGCTCGCGCGTGCTTTGATCGGTAAGGACGAAGGTGACAGCGTCGAAGTGCGCACACCTGGCGGCGACCGTAGCTACGAAATTCTGTCGGTCCTCTTCGTTTAACGCTGGAAGGCGGCACGCCATGGGCACTGGTCTAGGCAAAGCTAAAGAAACCCAAGACGAACCTCGCTCTCTCTCGAGTGCGGAGCTTATTGGCTATTCGGTTACGTTCATTTGGCTCGTTGGTGCGGGCGCATTTTTCTATTTTGCGCCGTCGTCTGGCGATGGGTCAATGGACAGCCTGCGCTTTGTCATGACGCTTGTTGCACTGTTTTTGCCTGTGGCAGTGATTTGGGTCGCCGCCAGCGCAGCACGAACCGCGCGTATCTATCGCGAAGAAACGGAACGCCTGCGTAGCTCAATCGATGACATGCGGCAGGCGCTGTTTGCCGAGCGCGAGGCGAAGTCCAAAGCGATCACGGGACAAGTCGAAGAAAAGCTGGCTGCAATTGCGCAATCTGCGCAGAAGACAGAGACAGTTTTGGCGACGTTTTCGTCGGCCCGCCAACAAGGCCGTGTGCAACTGCCCTTGGCCAAGCCCGAACCATCAGACGGTCAGCCGAGCCTCGCCTTGGGGACCACAGCCGAAGAGCTACAGCCGCCGCTTTCGAATGCAATATTGATCCGCGCGATCAATTTTCCAGAATCGGATCAGGATGCAGATGGGTTTGCTGCCCTTCGTGCCGCACTCAAGGACCGCCAAGCCCGCCAGTTGGTTCAGGCGAGCCAAGATGTCCTTACGCTCTTGTCCCAAGACGGCATCTATATGGACGACATGCGGCCCGACCGTGCCCGTCCAGAAATTTGGCGTCGCTTTGCGAAGGGTGAACGCGGGCGTGCAACGGCGGTTCTGGGTGGGATTCGAGATCGGTCCTGTTTGGCTCTGACCTCGGCTCGAATGCGCGAGGATGCTATTTTCCGCGATGCTGCGCACCATTTCCTACGTCGTTTTGATCAGATGCTCGTGGCCTTCGAACCGCAGGCCACGGACGAGGAAATCGCCGCGTTGTCAGAAACCAGAACTGCGCGGGCCTTTATGCTTGTGGGCCGTGTGACTGGCGCGTTTGACTGATCAATTTCGTGATCGTCGAGGGGTTGTCAAACATCGAGTTTGAATAAATGATCAAATTCGACGTTTCATATTCTGGTTGATCATTATGCCCTCCTCTTCGCGTGCGTTGGCCTATCGCCAAGGTTTGACTGGCGGTTTGCCATTCATGTTCGTCGTCGTTCCGTTTGGCCTCTTGTTTGGCGTTGTTGCGATGGATGCAGGGCTGACTCTGACGCAAACCATGGGCATGACAATGCTTGTGATCGCGGGGGCCGCTCAGTTCACGGCGTTGCAGATGATGGTTGATAACGCGGGGCTTTGGTTGATCATCGCCGCTGCGTTGGCGGTAAATCTGCGGATGGCGATGTATTCCGCCGCACTGGTGCCGCATCTTGGCAAGGCCCCGCTGTGGCAGCGCGCGCTGATCGCCTACATGAATTTTGATCAAACCTATGCGGTTGCCAGCATTGCCTACGAGCAAAATTCAGATTGGCCCGTTGAACGCAAGGTTACCTTCTTTTTCGGTGTCGCCACTCCCATTGTGCCGACTTGGATTGCGGCGACATTAGTTGGGGCGTTGATTGGCAAATCTATTCCCACGGACCTTGGTATCGATTTCATTCTGCCGATCACCTTTATCGCGCTGGTTGGGCCAATGCTAAGAACGGTGCCGCAGATGATTGCGGCCTCGGTGTCAGTCGCGGTTGGTCTTATACTCTCTGGTTTGCCGTCGGGCATGGGACTTTTGATTGCTGCGGCCTGCGCCATGGCAGCAGGGGCCGCAGTGGAAATTTGGCAAGAAAAACGGAGCGCGACATGGCAGTAGATGCAATGCTGGTTTGGACGGTCATCGTCATTTTGGCCGTCGGGACATTCCTGATCCGATTTTCATTCTTGGGATTGATTGGGGATCGTCCCTTGCCGCCCATTGTCGTTCGTTTGTTACGGTTCACGCCAGTGGCTGTGCTGCCCGCACTCGTCGCGCCACAGGTGCTTTGGCCGAATGCGACCAATGGCCAGACCGATCCCGTTCGACTGCTTGCAGCGTTGACCACGCTGGCGGTAGGGATGATGACGCGTAAGGTTCTTCCTGCGATTGTCGCGGGGAGTGCGGTGCTGATTATCGGATTGCAGCTTAGCGCAGTGGGCTAACCTGAATCTGGTAGAGCACCTGCGCGTTGTCGTCGGAATCATCCTCACGCACTTCACGGGTCCGAACGCCGGGCAATTTGCCGAATTGCGTTTCCAATGTTTCCGGAAAGAACGTGACGCGGATATGTTCAAACCCCGGTAGGGATTTCAAGATGGCCGAGGTCGACCGTGCGCAATTGGCTTTCTGCACGGCACCATGTGACATCACAGCCCGAAGCGCACGTTCCGCAACATCGGCAGAGACATCGAGCTCTTGGACGACAGTGTAGAACGTCGCACGGGAATGGTAAGAGATATAGTATTCTTCGATCTGTGGCGTGACACCGATGATGACATCGTTACGTTCAGGGATCGAAGGATGTTTGAACGATCCGGCGGGGTCCCAAATGACCCGTTCGGAAGCGTTGACCATGAGGCTCGTATGGGCGCCGCGGCCAGAGCCTACGTTGCGCATGGTCATAAGGGTAAGGCGCGGCGGGCCATCGTGATGATAGCGCATGCTGGCGACCTGATTGTCAGGTGCCCAGACGGGTTCGGCGGCGCAGCCAGCCAATGCCAGCGGCGCACCTATTAAGAATGATCGCCGATCCATCAATGCGCGCCCCCAAGCGCGAAATTTGTGACTTGCTGATTAGCCGTTAATCAGAGCAAGCAACACCAGTGCGACAATACAGATTGTCGCGACACGGGATGAGAATTTTACGAAGCCTTCAAAGGTTGCTTCGTGTGTGCTGGCGTCCATGGTGCCGTGCTTATGTTCAGCCATGTGAGGCTCCTTCTCGAATTCTGTTCGCTTTGCGCGTGGATAGACGATTCAATTCTGTCTGTCACGATGTCAAAATGTCCATCATGCTATCGTTTCGAGGTCTTTCGCCAATTCAAACCCGATCCGCGTGGGCTCTGCTTGCTCTGTTGGTTTTGGAAGGGCCATCAACATCACGTTTAGCTGCGCCACGTGCTGAATCAATTGGGTGCGGGTGCCCGTGTCGGTGCTCCCGTAGAACGTCACGATATCGGGGTCGAAATACCCCAAACCTTCTATCCGCATTACGCCCGCGTCCGAGCCAGTAAAGCCCATGGCGACCTCTTGGTCTGCGTTCAGCTGCTTTTCAAAATTTTGAATATACAGGATCAGGCGTTCATAGGCCCACCGCGCAGCGCTTTTCTCTTCACCGTTATCTTGAAGGTTTGACGGAATATGTGTCGGTGCTGCGGACTGTGCATGAGGACTCAGGTGAACCTCATGAAGTGCGGGTAGGACTGCGTTCTCGGCGTATTCCGCCGAGGTTTCGATAGTGTCGGAAAGTTCGCTCATTGGTGCCCCCATGGTCTGGGATAACACTAGCCTTCTCTGCCCAGAGGTCTAGACCCGTTGCCAGAGCCACGCGCCATCTGGTCCCATTACACGAGTCACGCGACCCTGTTTTAAAAGGTGATTGAGATGGGCAACCGTTTCGACAAAGGCCAACCCGTATTGATCACCAGTAATCTCGCGTTTGAACAGCGGGATAAAGCAGTCACCACCAACACGAGGTGTCGATAGGTGCTCTTCGATGCGGTTAAGCGCACCTTCATGGTTTTCGATTAATTGCTGAAGTCGAGTTGGTAGCCCGTAGTAGGGCAGTTTGTGTCCGCCCAGAACGAAATGCTCATGGCTGGCGATCTGGGCGAACTGACGGCAGGACCACAGCCATTCGCCCAATGGATCGCCTTCTGGTTCTGTCGGGTAGACGCCGATATTCGGGCTGATGGACGGCAGCAGCTGATCGCCGCCCAAAACAAGGGCGTCATCGCGGCTCCAGAATGTTGCGTGTTCTGGCGCATGGCCGTCGCCCATCCGTATGTCCCACGTGCGCCCACCCATGGTGATCGTCTCACCGTCGCAAATGCGCGTGTAGCCCGCAGGGAGCGGCAAAACGCAGTCGGCAAAATTAAACGGACGTTCCGTTTCGCGCTGCTTAAGAACCTCGGCCGCCATGCCATTGCGCCGGTAGAAGGCAAGGTTATGGGCCGAGTAATTGGGTTGCTCATCCATGGTGAGCATGCGCGTCAAAAGGTAAGCCGTACGGGGCATCACCAGTTCCGCCCCAAGGTCTGTCAACCACCCAGCCAAACCCACATGGTCGGGGTGGTGGTGGGTTAAAACAACCCGCTTGATCGGCTTGCCAGCCAGAGGCCCCGCCATCGCGGTTTCCATCGCGGCACGGCATTTCCGCGTGTTAATGCCAGCGTCAATCAGGGTCCAGCCATCGCCGTCGTCCAGCGCGTAGACATTCACATGGTCAAGCGCCATAGGCAGCGGAAGGCGGATCCATAGGACGCCTTCCGCTATTTCGATGGCCGCACCATTTTCTGGCGGTGTTTCATGCGGGTAGCGGATCAGGCTTTTGCTGCCGTCCATCACGCTGCCAGATCGTCAGGCGAGATTGCCATAAGATCTTCGCTACCTTCGCGCACGTGAGCGCAGAGGCTGACATGTTCGGGCAGCAGGCGTTTGATGTAGAATGCCGCCAGTTTCTCGCGAGTTTCGTCGCCTTTGAGTGCCGCTGTCAGGTGGTAGTGGCCACCCAGAACACGTGCGAACGCACGCAAATATGGAACGGACACAGCAAAGCGATCGGTCATGTCTTGGCCGACCAGCCATTCCGTCGTCTCACGCAGGGTTTCTGCGGATTGCCAGACGGCTTCGGCAAGCTCGGGCAGGCTCGCTTTTGCGGCGTCTGCACCTGCTTCAACTTCGTCGAGCAGGCGATAGGCTGCGTCGCCGCCGTCCATCATTTTACGCCCAACAAGGTCCATCGCTTGAATGCCGTTTGTGCCTTCGTAAATCGCGGTCACACGAACATCGCGCAAATACTGGGCTGCGCCTGTTTCTTCGACAAAACCCATGCCGCCGTGAACTTGGATGCCCGTATTGGCCACATCAATGCCAACATCTGTGCCGAACGCTTTTGCTATCGGGGTGAGTAGTGCCGCGCGGGCTTTCCATTTCTCGTCATTCGTCGCGATGCCCATGTCAATCGCGGTGCCACACGCCAGCGCAATCGTGCGTGCGGTAAAGATTTCGGCCTTCATCGTTGCCAGCATCCGGCGCACATCGGGGTGTTCAACGATGGTGCCAGTGCCGCCAACTTTACCCTGTTTGCGGTCCATCGCGTAGGCCAAAGCGGCTTGATAGGCGGCTTCGGCGATTCCGATCCCTTGGGTGCCGACACCCAAACGAGCATTATTCATCATGGTGAACATCGCGGCCATGCCACCGTTTTCGGGGCCGACCAGCCAGCCACGCGCACCTTCATAGCTCATTACAGCAGTTGGCGAACCGTGAAGGCCGAGTTTATGTTCGAGGCTCACAACACGCAGGTTATTTCGTTCGCCCAAAGTGCCGTCTGCGTTCGGTATGAATTTGGGAACGATAAAGAGACTGATGCCTTTTGTGCCAGGAACACCATCGGGCAAGCGGGCCAAAACAAGGTGGCAGATGTTTTCGCTAAAATCGCTATCACCCCAAGTGATGTAGATTTTCTGCCCCGTGATCGCAAAACTGCCGTCGCCCAGAGGTTCCGCTTTGGATGACAGCGCGCCAACGTCCGAACCAGCTTGCGGTTCGGTCAGGTTCATCGTCCCTGTCCATTCGCCCGAAATCAGTTTGGGCAAGTACAGTTTTTTGATCTCATCGCTTGCGTGATGTTCCAGCGCTTCAATCTGGCCTTGAGTCAGCAGCGGATTGAGGTGGAGAGACAGGCATGCACCGGACAGCATGTCATTGATTGCTGTGCCGATCGCAACAGGAAGCCCCATGCCGCCGTGTTCAGGGTTCGCGCAAACGCCAATCCAGCCCCCTTCGGCGATGGCAGAAAAGGCCTCAGCGAAACCAGGGGACGTGCGAACGATGCCGTTCTCCAGCTTTGCAGGGTGCAGATCACCATTGCGCTGGACGGGATAAATGACCTCATCGCAGAGCTTGCCCGCTTCGCCTAGGATAGCGTCGACCAGATCAGGTGTGGCCTCTTCGTATTTGTCTGTTTGCGCGACGGCGTCAAAATCGACAATATGATCCATGATGAACCGAAAATCGGAAACGGGGCTACGATACGGCATCTTATGTCCTTCACTTCACGGGATTGGCCAAAGAATGGTCAGTCTATTCCACTTTATCAAAGAGTAGGGTAGCCATGCCCTCCGACCCCGCAACTGAAACGCAGCGTCATGACCACCGTGAAGACCATACTACTTTCGTCCAAAAGTGATGATTTGATCCGTGCCGCCCAGATTTGGCGTGACGGAGGGCTGGTCGCGTTCCCAACGGAAACGGTATACGGGCTGGGCGCAGATGCGCGAAACGATCACGCTGTTGCGCAGATCTACGCGGCCAAAGGGCGCCCATCGTTTAATCCATTGATTGTGCATGTTCCTGATGTGAAGACGGCCCGCCGCTATGTGATATTCTCGGCCGAAGCCGAAGTTCTGGCAGCGCAATTTTGGCCTGGTGCGTTGACCTTGGTCCTACCGTTGCGGGCGGATGCAGGTATTTCTCCGCTCGTGACCGCGGGCCTTGAAACGTTAGCGATCCGCGTGCCTCAAGGTCATATTGCACAGGATGTTTTGCGTAGCTTTGACGGACCCGTTGCAGCACCGTCAGCGAACCCATCGGGCCGTGTGAGTCCCACATCGGCGTCCCACGTCATCGCTGGATTGTCGGGCCGCATTGATGCCGTCATCGACGGTGGTCAGTGCGGCGTTGGCGTCGAGTCTACAATTGTCGGCTGCGTGGGTGAACCCGCGCTGTTGCGATTGGGCGGTGTCCCTGCTGAGGCTATCGAGACCGCTCTGGGCGGTCCGTTGGTCTCCGCAGGAGAAGGAATTGTCGCACCAGGGCAACTCGCGTCACATTATGCGCCAGAAGGCACCATGCGTTTGAACGTAACCGACCCACAATCGGACGAAACCCTTCTGGGATTCGGCCCAGTTGAGGGCGCGGCACTGTCGTTGTCCGAAACAGGTGATTTGGTCGAAGCCGCGGCCAACCTCTTTGAGTGCCTTCATCAACTGAACGCACTAGGGGCCGCAAAAATCGCGGTGTCACCTGTACCTGACGTTGGGCTGGGTCGCGCGATCAATGATCGCCTCGCCCGTGCTGCTGCCCCACGGGACTAACGCAATCTCAGCCGAGGTTATTCTTTTCGATATACATCCGAAGCTCTTCGGCTTCGTGACGGGCGTCGCGTAGACCGTCCATGGCTGCACGCAACTCTGCCTCTGTCTGCGCCAATTGGTTGGTGATCTCTGCCTCACGTTGTTGCAGATATGTGATCGCTTGATCGCGTGTCTCTTCGGCTTCGTGCAGGGCTTGCGCCATGCGGTCCAATTCACCGATTTCGGCTTTGGTCACACGGGTAAAGCGGTTGATCAGCCAGCTTGCGAACCATCCCAAAGAGAAGGCCACAAACAGGATGACTGCCGTTGCAAAGATAAGCTCGGTTCTGTTCATGACGTGTCCCTTATTCGGAGGCTGGTTCGGCGGGCGCGTCCTCGGTCACGGGCGCGGTTTCGTCGGTTGGAGTTTCGGTCGCATCAGGTTCTGGTGCCGCGTCCTCGGTCGGTTCGGGTTGAACCAAGTGGAATTCGATACGGCGGTTTGCTTCGCGGCCTTCTTCTGTGTCGTTATCGGCGATCGGATCGGCCTCACCATATCCCTTGGCGGTGAAGCTAGAGGTGATGATGCGGCGCATACGAAGCGCTGAAACCACAGATTCGGCGCGATTCTGGCTGAGTCGAGCGTTCATCTCTTCGCTGCCTTGGCTATCGGTATAGCCCGCGATTTCGAGCTCTATATCGACGCATTGGCTGAGGATTTCTGCAATGTCGTCCATCACAGGAAGCGTGTCAGTGGTGAGCGTCGCTGACCCGGGATCAAAGGTGATTTTGCGGTCTTCGGTGACGACATTGATTTGGGCAACGCAATCTTCGGACGACGGGGTTTCCACGACGAGGTCGAGCTGCGGAACATATTCGACATCGACGCTAAAAGTCGCATCCGATCCAAACTTCTCGACAAGTAGGCCTGAAATATTGGCTGAGGCTTCTTCGTCACCAGTTTGGCCAGTGATCAATATTGTATCGGATTGGATCGTCACGGTGCCGTTCGACAGGTTCGACAATGCATCGAGGCCAGCCAGAACGCGGACTTGCCATCCAGCAGGTAGACCTTCGCTGTCGACCAATGTGCCCATGACAACCTCGTCACCAGCGAATTTCGCCCGCGCATAGTTTTCGATAACCATGTTTGTAAGGTCATCTGGCACGCGGCCGCTGAGGTCCAGTTTGGAGTCTTCGCTCAGCGTCGCAATGAACTGCTCGGGACCATCTGCGCCATTCTCGGTCGTTGTTGGCAGATGCGCAGTGAGCGCGAAAAGTTCGGGCAGAGCATTGTCCAAACGACCGATGACGTCGTCAAACGTTGCTTGATCCGTATTCACTGGCGCGGTCACTGTGACGTCGGCGTCCGAAACGGTCAGTGTCCCGCCGCCCAGTTCGCCCAACGCATTGATCGATTGCGATACCGCATCGCCCCACGTGCGCGATGGAACTCCCAAAGCCAAGGTGCACGAATCGCGTCCCTCGTAGCCGTTCGCATGGGCTGCGGTCAGGATTTTGTCGCGCGAGGCTGCCGTATCTGCGGTGCAGGCCTCAAACCGCGCGCCGTTTTCGTCGATGATGAAACGCGTAATGTAGGGCGACACAACTGGACGCGGCGCGGTGATTGTCAGAGCAAGCGCGACATTGTCCGGCTTTAACGACCTGATCCGTTGTTCTAGATCACGGCGTTGGTCGCCACTGTCAGCACTTGCGTTGATCGTCACCGACCCAGCACTGACCGAGATTTTAGAGCGAGGAAGAACTTCAAGGGCCCGCAGAGCAAAGTTTACAGCGCTCCGCCAGCCCTCTGGCACAGGATAATCAGCCCCCTCAAGGAGGTCGGTCACCGTGCTGCCCTTTGCGGCGGTCGCAATTCGACCATTCAGGTTTTGCCGATCAGTAGACGCGGGGATAAGCCCAATCAGCGATACACCGCTGTCATTGCGGAGAATTTCGATGGCAAAGTCAGGGGCTTCGATGCCGGTCTGATTGGCAACGCCCATGTTGCTAATAACGCGACTTGCATCGACCACACCGCCTGCCGCGTTCACAGCCCGCAGGCGGAACACTTCGTCAGGGGCCTCGCCTTCGAGCACGACCTGAAGGCCATCTCCGATCACTCGAACCCAACCCAGATCAGCGTCGAGCAGGGCTTCTTGAACAGCGAGCTTGGATTTGTCTTCGAGAAGGTGCACGGCACTCTGCGCGCCCAAGGTTGCAATCAGTGCAGCCACTCCAAAGGTGCCGACGCGAATGAAAACCGAGGATAGACGCATATGTAGGGCGGCTCTTTTTTGAATTTCGTATTGTCTAGGCCCTACAGCCCAAAGGTGCAATCAAAGTAAAACCGCACAGGCGAAAAACAGCACAGGAATGAGCCCAGTATCGCGGTTAGATCTGAAAAGTTTCAACAAAATGGCGTTGTCGTCGGAATTGAACCGCGTGAGTTGCCACATCAAATGCCAGCCCATCGCCCACACGCCACAAACGGCTACCACCAGAGATAGCATTGAGCGGTCGATCGTGGCCAGAACGGCAGCAGAGCCCAGCAGCGCAACAGTCGTGATCAGGAACCACCTTAGCCACATCGCAGAGCGATCCCCAAAAAGACGAGCGGTCGATTTCACGCCGATCAGAGCATCGTCTTCGGTGTCTTGATGGGCGTAGATCGTGTCATAGAAAAGTGTCCATGCTATGCCGCCTAAGTAGAGTAGGACAGGCGGCCAACCCAGTGATCCCGTGTGCGCGGCCCAGCCCATGAGTGCGCCCCAGTTGAATGCGATGCCAAGGAACACCTGCGGCCACCACGTGAACCGTTTTGCGAATGGATAGATCAGCACGGGAATGATTGACACCGCGCCGAGGACAATCGTGAAGGCGTTAAAGGTTACGAGGATGCCGAGGGAAATGAGTGCCTGAAGCCCCATCCATAGGGCTGCCTTCTTCGGGGTGACTTGCCCTGACGGGATCGGACGGGAGCGTGTTCGTGCAACTGCCGCGTCAAAGTCCCGATCCGTGATGTCATTCCACGTGCAGCCCGCACCGCGCATTAAGAACGCACCGACCGCACAACTGACGGCGATCCAGAGATCGAATAGGCCGATGCTGTTTGTGTGCAGAATGGCGAGGGCAAGGCTCCACCAACACGGCAAGAGCAAGAGCCATGTTCCGATGGGCCGATCCGCGCGGGATAGCCTGAGGTAGGGGCGGGTCCATGCAGGCGCCAGCGTGTCGACCCAATTGCCTTTAACCGCATCGGCTACTGTGCCCTCTGGCATTTGGTCGGTGTCGCTCATATTGTCCGCCCCATGGCATCTAAAGTTCGGCTCTATGTAGAACAGGCCCTTGGTGAAGGGCAAACCGTCTCTCTTGAAAAAGAGCAGGCTCATTACCTTTTTGGCGTGATGCGTTTGACCGAAGGCACTGTCGTATCTCTGTTCAATGGTCGAGACGGCGAATGGGACGCAGAGGTTGCACAGGCCGGCAAAAAGGCGGGAACGCTTGTGTGCGTGGCGCAGACAAAGCCACTGCAAATGCCGCCTGACCTCTGGTTCTATTTTGCGCCGATCAAAAAAGACCGCACAGATTTCATAGTTGAAAAAGCGGCAGAAATGGGCGCGGCGCGGATCATCCCTGTGCAAACCGATTTCACCAACTCTGGGCGTGTGAATGTAGAACGCCTTCAAGCCCACGCGCTTGAGGCGGCAGAGCAGTGCGGCGGCACATATGTTCCCGAAGTCGGGGAGATGGAGAAGCTGGCCAAGGTGCTCGACCATTGGGACGAAAGCCGACAGTTGATGTTCTGTGACGAGGCGTTGGTTGGTGCCCAAGAGGTTTTGACGGGTGCTGGCAAAGGCCCGTGGGCGATCTTGATCGGACCAGAAGGCGGGTTTTCCGAGGCAGAACGTGTACGTCTGAAATCTAAACCCTATGCCCATTCCGTCAGCCTTGGTCCGCGTATCCTTCGCGCCGATACAGCTGCCGTTGCCGCACTTACGGTATGGCAGCAGCTTTTGGGCGATTGGTAAGACATGGCAAACCTGATCCGGCCTGAAGCCAAAGCGGCGCTGCTACGTCATCAGCAGACCATCATGGGCGGCGCAATCGTTGCGCTTGGCCTGTGGCTCGCGTCTTTTAGCTTTGGGATCGTCCTTTGGTTCGCTTATGCGGTCACTCTTGTCGGTTTCGTTGTGGCTATCGATGGGCTGCGTCGGGCAAGGTTTGCCAAAGCGGCCTCAGGTGACGGTCCGGGGATCGTCGAAATTGACGAACGCCGGATTTCTTGGATGTCGGCGCATTTTGGCGGGGCCGTAGATATGGATCTGCTGAAAATGGTTGAGGTTCAAGTGACTGCGGGCGCAAAGGCGCTTTGGATTTTCACCCAGATGGACGGCCAGAGATTGGCGGTACCGTCAGCGGCTCAGGGCGCTGAGAAACTAGTCGATGCGCTTGCGGCGCTAAAAGGGTTCGATTTCGCAACGGCCCTAAAGGCGCTGGAGGCGAAAAAAGAGCAACGTTTTGTGCTGTGGCGCGCAGGTGATTTGCACGTGGAAAAACAGGTCTGACCATCCCTTGACTTGACCCGCTAACAAGTCCACCTCAAAGCTTCATTACCAATTCAACAGATCGAGGCGACCCCATGTCTATACCACAATCCGGCGGAGGCCCGATCGAAAGCCATAACCAGCTGGCGGAATACCTAGCCTCTGGGTGCAAACCCAAAGAAGATTGGCGCATTGGCACTGAACACGAAAAGTTCGGATACTGCCGTGATAGCCTACGCCCGATCCCATACGAGGGTGAGCGGTCGGTCAAAGCGATGCTCGAAGGGCTGCGTGATCGCTATGGTTGGGATCCCGTTCTCGAAGCTGGGCAACTGATCGGTCTGACTCGCAATGGCGCCAATGTAAGCCTCGAACCGGGTGGGCAGTTGGAACTTTCGGGTGCGCCTCTCGAATCCATCCATCAGACCTGTGATGAGGTGAACGAACATCTTCGTGAAGTGCACTCGATCGCGGATGAAGTAGGCGTAAGCTTTATCGGTCTGGGTGCCGCGCCGATTTGGAAGCACGAAGACATGCCCGTGATGCCCAAGGGGCGTTACAAGCTGATGACCGAATACATGGGCCGTGTTGGCACAAGCGGCACGCAAATGATGTATCGGACCTGCACGGTTCAGGTGAATCTCGACTTTGCGTCTGAGGCTGACATGGTGCAGAAATTCCGCGTGGCTCTGGCGCTTCAGCCTGTCGCAACGGCACTGTTTGCGAACTCGCCCTTCTTTGAAGGCAAGTTGAACGGTCACAAATCGTGGCGTTCGCAGATTTGGCGGCACCTTGATGACAGCCGCACGGGTATGCTGCCTTTCGTGTTCGAAGGCGGCATGGGCTTCGAACGCTACGTGGATTACGCGCTAGATGTGCCGATGTATTTTGTCTACCGCGATGGCAAATATATCAACGCGCTGGGCCAATCGTTCCGCGATTTCATGAAAGGCCAGTTGCCCGCATTGCCAGGTGAAACCCCGACTTTGTCAGATTGGGCAGACCACCTGACCACGGCATTCCCCGAGGCGCGTATTAAGAAATACATGGAAATGCGTGGTGCTGATGGTGGCCCATGGCGTCGCCTGTGCGCGCTGCCTGCGCTTTGGGTTGGGATGATGTATGATCAATCCGCGCTCGACGCCGCATGGGATTTGGCTAAAGGGTTTGATGCTGAAACACGCGAAGCTCTGCGTGTTGCTGCGTCGGTCGACGGTCTGCATGCACAGGTCGGCAACATCAAAATGATGGACCTCGCCAAAGAAGTCGTTGCCATTTCCGAAGCTGGTTTGAAAGCCCGTGCCAAAGTAGGCGCGAATGGCCTGATTCCGGATGAGACCCATTTCCTAAATGCCCTCAAAGAGAGCCTTGAATCGGGTCAAGCTCCAGCAGACGAACTGATTGCCCGTTATAATGGCGATTGGAATGGCGATCTGACTAAAATTTATGGCGAATATAGCTACTAATCAGCCCTTTTGGCCGATCTTTCCCTCAGTTCCGCTGCGCAGTCTCTGAATGTTGGCCCAGTGGCGCCAGTAAATCAGGACTGCCAGTAGAACGCAGAGCAAGAACAGGTCATGGCGTCCGATCAGGGCGGCATAGACGGGCGACAGGCCAGACGCCAAGAGCGCAGACAGTGACGAATAACGGCTGATCACTGCGGTCAAAAGCCATGTCGCGCACACCATCAGGCCGATAGGCCAAGAGATGGCGAGCATGATGCCTATGAAGGTCGCGACACCTTTTCCGCCCTTAAAACCCAGCCAAACAGGGAAACAGTGACCAAAGAACGCAAAGAGCGCGGCCGCCTGTGCGGCACCTTCGCCAGCGAAAGCGCGAGCGAGTAGAACAGCCACAGCACCCTTGCCACCATCAAAGATCAGCGTCAGCGCAGCGGCTTTTTTGTTACCCGTCCGCAGAACGTTGGTCGCACCGATGTTACCCGACCCGATTTTACGCAGATCGCCAAGGTTCATCGCTTTGGCGAGGATCATGCCAAAGGGAACGGACCCCAAAAGATAGCCGATTACGGCCCAAAGGATAACGACGGTCGGGGCGTGGCTGAAGTCGGGCATCGGTTACTCCTGATCGACGCGGCGACCCGCGACCCATGTGCCCGCGACTGTGCCTTGAAGACGAGCGCCATCAAAGGGGGTATTTTTGGATTTCGAGCGGAGTTTCGAGCGATCGAGGATAAACGGCGCATCTGGGTCGAACAAAACGAGATCCGCTGGCGCATCAGCGATCAACCGACCACAGTCGAGGCCGAGGCGACGCGCAGGGTTCAGAGACAGAGCGCGGAACAGTTTTGGCAGCGTAATATGCCCAGCATGTACTAGCCGGAGCGAGGCGGGCAGCAAGGTTTCAAGCCCGACCGCACCGCTTGCCGCATCCTCAAATGGCAAACGTTTGGATTCTTCGTCTTGCGGGGTGTGCATCGAGCAGATCACATCGATCAATCCGCTCTCAACAGCTTGAATAACGGCGATCCGATCTTCTTCGCTGCGCAGAGGCGGTTTGAATTTAAAGAACGTCCGATAGTCCGCGACATCGAATTCGTTCAGTGTCAGGTGATGGATGCCGACCCCTGCAGTGACGTCCAAACCATTGCGCTTTGCTCGCTCTAGTGCAGGCAAGGCGCGGGCGGTTGTGATTTGGTCCACGTGATACCGTGCACCTGTCATTTCGATCAGCGAAATATCGCGGTCGAGGCCCATACGCTCGGCAATCGGGTTGACCCCTGGTAGGCCGCGTAGGGAGGCAAATTTACCAGATGTGACCGACGAACCGGCGGAAAGCGTTGGTTCTTGGACGTGACCAATGACCAGTGCGCCAAGGCTTTTGGCATAGGTCAGTGCGCGGCTGTAAATCTTAGCATCGGTGACGACGTGATCACCATCGGTAAAGGCGACGGCCCCCGCATCCAAAAGGAACCCGATCTCTGTCATCTCGCGGCCATCGCGACCTTTGGTCAGCGCGGCCATATGGCAAACGTTGACCTTTGCATCAGCCTGCGCACGACGCGCGACGAATTCGAGCGTTTCAGGGGTATCAATCGCAGCCGTGGTGTCGGGGCGGGTGACAATGGTTGTTACGCCACCGGCCGCAGCGGCGCGGCCCGCAGTTCGGTAGGACTCTTTGTGACGCTCTCCAGGTTCGCCGACTTTAACGCCCATGTCCACAATGCCGGGCGCGAGGCAAAGCCCACCGCAATCAATCGTTTCTTTAGCTGGACGCGTTTCGCCTTTTTCGAGGATGGCGGTGATTTTGCCATCTTTGACCGTGATCGCCCCTAGGCTATCAGTCAATGTGACCGGATCAATCAGTCGTGCGTTGTGAAAAAGAATATCGTCCATGTCCGTCCCTCAGGCCGCCTTTGGTCTTTGGGTATAAGCGAACAAGCGCAGGGCGCAAGCGGTGTCAGTGGGAAGTGCCCTGTGCAGCCTCAATCGCGTCTTTCACAGCATCGGGATCGGCCTGATAGCGGATCAGATGTTTATCACCGTTCAGGGTCACAACTTGGACGGCGGTCCAGATCACGTTGACCTTGGTGATGTTGTCCAAGGTTGTGACCTTGTTTTGTGGGCCCATCATGCGCTGATTGGTCAGAACCCAGACGGATTTGCGTTCGTCGGGGCCGAGATAAAGTGCCCGAACCCCAATCGCCAAAACAGCCCCAACGGTTGCAGTCCACCAGTGTGGATTGCCGATGCCGATCAAAATGCCCGCGCCCACGACCGAGAAAAACAGCGCCATCCACGCCTGTGATCGCCAAAATGTGACGGTATCTGCCGTCATGCGCATGATCTCTTCTTCGCCCACGTCGAGAGGGAGCGTCGGGACGAAGTTTCGGTTCATGCCCAAAATGGCATTGTCGGGTTGGTGTTCGCGATTTGCCATCAGCCAGCTATTACGACCATGATCACTACCAAAAGCGCCATCACGACGAGTGCGGCCATTGCCACCATGCCGCCCATTCGCGCGTCTGATTTCCGTTTGTCACTCATCGGTCGTTCCTTTCAAAAACCGCAGTATCGCAGTTTTGCGCCACTCGGTTTGTTTCAGGTCAAACGGCGACGTTGGTTTGAGCTGCGCGTTTTGCCCGCAAATTCCGAGCTAAGAGGTCCATTGCCGCCATTCGAACTGCCACACCCATTTCGACCTGTGTCTGGATCACAGAGCGGTTGATGTCGTCCGCAATGGTACCGTCGATTTCAACGCCGCGGTTCATCGGGCCAGGGTGCATAACGATTGCGTCGTCCTTGGCATAGGACAGTTTTTCCGCATCGAGACCGTAGCGGTGGAAGTACTCGCGCTCGGACGGGATAAACCCGCCGTCCATGCGTTCCTTTTGAAGGCGCAGCATCATGACGACATCCACGTCCTGCAGGCCTTCACGCATGTCTTCGAACACTTCGACGCCAAACTCTTGCATGCCAGATGGCATCAACGTCGGCGGAGCGATCAGGCGCACACGGTTTTCCATCTTGCCCAAAAGCATGATGTTCGATCGAGCAACGCGGCTGTGCGCGATATCGCCGCAAATCGCGATCGACAGGCGGTGGAGGCGGCCTTTGGCGCGGCGGATGGTCAACGCATCCAAGAGTGCTTGGGTCGGGTGTTCGTGGCGTCCGTCACCAGCGTTCAGCACGGCACAATTGACCTTTTGGGCGAGGAGGTCGACCGCACCCGATGCCCCGTGGCGCACCACCAGAAGGTCGGGATGCATCGCGTTGAGAGTCAGCGCTGTGTCAATCAGCGTTTCGCCCTTCTTCACGCTCGACGTGGCCATAGACATGTTCATCACATCCGCGCCCAAGCGTTTTCCTGCAAGCTCAAAACTCGATTGGGTACGGGTCGAGTTCTCAAAGAACATGTTGATCTGAGTGAGCCCTGCCAAAACGTCTTTGTGCTGAATGCCCTGACGGCTTTCTTCGGCGTAACGATCCGCCAAGTCCAAGAGCGTGGTGATTTCTGTCGGGTGGAGGTGTTCGATCCCCAGCAGGTGCGCGGCATTGAATGTCATGAAATCCTCCGGTCGAGCCTTGGGTTGCTTATAGGTAACGTGCGGACAGGCGGCAAGGGAGCCTAGCGCCTTGAGATTACCTCTGCACATCTGGCGCAGAAGGCATTAGGGTCTGCCCCATGGAATCTGCACAAGACTATTGGACGGCACATGCCCTGCTTGAATGGCAGGTCGAAATGGGAGCGGACGAGGCAATTCTCGACGCACCAATGAACCGGTATGAGCTTGTCGATGAAAAGCCTGCGGCCAAAGTGTCGCCCTTGGGCAAAGCTGCGCCGCCGCCGATTCCAGTTAAAGAAAAAGTTGATCCTGTCGAGATAGCCAAAGCCGCCGCTAAATCGGCAGAGACGCTGGAATCACTCGCGGGTGCGATGCGGGCGTTTGAACATTGTGAGCTGAAGAAAGGTGCGCGGAACTTTGTCTTTGGTGACGGGGCCGCGAACGCAAATGTGATGATCATCGGAGAAGCGCCGAACCGCGATGATGACCAACATGGCAAACCCTTTGCAGGGCCAGTTGGTGAGCTGTTTGATAAGATGGTCGGAGCCATTGGACTGAGCCGAAGCCATCCTGATCCTGCGTCGTCGGTTTATGTGACAACAGTCCTCCCGTGGCGCCCTCCTGCGAACCGCGTGCCCGAAGCGGCAGAACTCGCGATGATGCTGCCGTTCTTGACTCGCCATATCGAACTTGTTGACCCTGCGATCATTGTTCTGATGGGTAATAGCCCCTGTCAGGCCTTGCTCGGTAAAGCCGGCATTTCGAGGCTGCGTGGGCAATGGACCACTTTTTTGGGTAAGCCTGTTCTGCCTCTGGCGCACCCTGAACAATTGATGAAAAACCCTACGGCCAAGCGTGATGCTTGGGCGGATTTACTTGACCTCAAAGCACGGCTGTCAAACCCATGACCCAAACCAACGTTCGCGAATTCATACCAGTTCGAATTGCTGTGTTGACGGTGAGCGACACGCGAACGCTGGCCGAAGATAAGTCGGGTGATACCCTTGTCGCACGCATCGCTGATGCGGGTCATATTCTGGCGGATCGAAAAATCATTCGTGACGACCGCGACGATATCGCTACGATTTTGCGAGAGTGGTGCGAAAGCAAAGACGTCGATGTGATCATCTCGACAGGTGGCACGGGTTTGACGGGGCGGGATGTGACCGTCGAGGCCCATCGCGATGTTTACGAGAAAGAGATCGACGCGTTCTCAACGGTCTTCACCATAGTATCGATGCAAAAGATAGGCACCTCAGCGATCCAGAGCCGTGCGACCGCGGGCGTGGCGATGGGGACATATCTCTTTGCGCTCCCCGGTAGCACGGGCGCTTGCAAGGATGCTTGGGATGAAATCCTCGTGAAGCAACTCGACTATCGGCACATGCCTTGTAACTTTGTCGAGATTTTCCCGCGTCTCGAAGAACATAAGCGACGGAAATAGGATCGACGTCCGTTAGACTTATGTTGTGGACCTTCGTGGGGTTTGCACTAAAACATGTCTGAACTTTAATGGGACGCGAGCATGCGCTTTTTACGCCGGAGCCTCACGGGTGTTTTTCTTCTTGGTTTGACGCTGGCTCTGCTCGCGATCGCTGGCAATACAGTGCGGAGCGCGATCCAAGCGCGACTGTCCCAAGAAGCGCCGAACTATGGGCAGCGAGAGCGCATTGCGTCGGTAAATGTCATCACCGTTCAGGCCGCAACCCTTCAACCCGAGATTACGGTGTTCGGTGAGGTCCGCAGTCAGAGAACACTCGTTCTGCGCAGTCCCGTTGGCGGCAACGTGATCAGCGCCGATCCTGTTTTTGTTGAGGGCGGTTCGGTAAAGGAGGGGCAGACGCTCCTGCAGATCGATCCGACCGAAGCTCAGACGAGCCTTGCCCTTGCTCAAGCCGATCTAAAGGATGCTGAGGCAGAACTGCGCGAAGCCGAAGGCGCACTAGAGATTGCCCGCGACAGCCTTACCGAAGCGCAAGCACAGGCGAGCCTTCGCCAAGCTGCTCTTGAACGGTCCCGCGCTTTGCGCGAACGCGGAACAGTTACGGCGTCAGACGTTGAAACGGCAGAACTCGCCGTGGCCTCTGCTAATAGTTCGGTCCTGAGCCAGCGCCAGTCTTTGGCTCAAGCCGAGGCGCGTGTTGATCAGGCAGGCACAAGCCTCGACCGTGTGCGTTTGTCGGTGTCGGATGCAGAGCGGACATTGAGCGACACCACGATTACGGCCAGCTTTGACGGAACCTTGTCGGACGTGTCAGTCGTCGAAGGTGGGCGCGTGACGGCGAACGAACAGATCGCGCAGCTTATTGACCCGTCAGCATTGGAAGTCGCGTTTCGTGTGTCCACGGCCCAATACGCGCGTCTGATTGATACGAACGGTGATCTTCTCGACCTGCCCGTTCAGGCAACGCTGGATGTGTCCGGATTTACACTCGAAGCCCAAGGCCGCGTGACCCGCGAAAGCCCGACTGTCGCAGATGGCCAAACAGGGCGCTTGCTTTATGCGTCGATTGATTCTGCCCCGGGCCTGCGGCCTGGGGATTTTGTCATGGTCCTTATAGTGGAACCTTCGCTCCACAATGTCGTGCTTGCCCCCGCAACGGCGGTTGGCTCCGATGGTGCTGTTTTGGCCTTGGACGACGAAGACCGCCTAGCGACTGTTCCTGTCAGTGTTCTGCGCCGTCAGGGGGATGACGTCATCCTCGCTGTTGGCGATTTGAATGGCCGTCGAATCGTGGCCGAACGCTCGCCGCTCCTCGGTGCCGGGATTAAGGTGAACCCCTTGGGTGAAGCGGGCGCCGAAACCGCAGCGCCAGAGATGATCGAACTCGATGCTGAACGTCGCGAGAAACTGGTGAGTTTTGTGACTGGCAGCCAAATGCCCGATGAGGTCAAGGCCCGCCTAATCGCCCAGCTTGAACAAGACACGGTCCCAGCCGAAACGGTGCAGCGGATCGAATCTCGGATGGGGAGCTAAGCCATGTCGCGCACGCTTCTAGATCGAGGGGCAGGCGGGATTTTGTCCTATTTCACACGCCACCGCACTGCCGCGAATTTGTTGATGGTCATTATGGTCATCGCGGGACTTGTCGCGTTTCCAAAGATGCGGGCCCAGTTCTTTCCGGATGTCGTCTCGGAAACCATCCGCGTCAGTGTGGCGTGGGATGGAGCAGGGGCCGAAGATGTTGATCGGGCCGTGGTTCAGGTTCTCGAACCCGTTCTCCTCGGTGTTGAAGGCGTTACGTCGAGCGAAAGCCGGTCCTCCGAAGGGTCTGCACGGATCGATCTGGAGTTTGAGACTGATTATGACCTCGATCAGGCTGAGAAAGATATTGATGCCGCGTTAAGCGCGATTAGCTCTTTGCCTGAAGAGGCCGATGACCCTGTGATCCGCCGCGCAGGCTGGTCGGATGGTGTGAGCGATGTGATCATCACCGGGCCTGTGGGCGTCGACCAACTTTCACGCTTTGCGGATGAGATGGTGGCACGTCTCTTTGCTGCAGGTGTGACACGGACCACGATCCGAGGAGTCGCGGCGCCTGAGACGTTGATCGAAGTGACATCGCTGTCTTTGATCCAGCACGATGTGACGATCAGTGAAATAGCTGCTGCGATTGCGGCTGAGGTCAATGCCGATCCGGTGGGCGATATCGGCGGTGCATCGCGCGTTCGGGCAGGCACCGAAAAACGCAGTGCAGACGCCCTATCGGCCATCGTTCTGCGCACGAATGACGACAATTCAGAACTCACCATCGGCGATGTTGCGACGATCACGGTCGAAGGCCCAGATCGCGACCGCGCCTATTTCGTTGGTGAAAATCCTGCGGTTCAAATCGCGGTCGTGCGGTCGGCATCTGGCGACGCCATCGGCCTGCAGCGCTCTGTCGAAGAAGTCGCTGCCGAGATGCGGTCGACCTTGCCCGAAGGCGTGAGCGTCGATCTAATCAACACCCGTGCTGAAATGATAACGGGCCGCTTGAATATCCTGATGGAGAACGGTGCGCAGGGCTTGGCCCTAGTGCTTCTGCTGTTGTTTTTATTCCTGAACGCACGCACGGCGGTTTGGGTGGCGATGGGCATCCCCGTCTCAATGCTCGCCGCGATTTCGCTGATGTATATGTCTGGCATCACGATCAATATGATTTCGCTCTTTGCGCTGATCATCACCTTGGGCATCGTGGTAGATGACGCAATTGTTGTGGGCGAACACGCAGATTTTCGGGCCCGACGGTTGGGCGAAACGGGGGCGGTGGCCGCAGAGAACGCGGCGCGTCGTATGTTCAGTCCGGTGTTTTCGGCTACCATTACAACGAACATCGCGTTCTTCGGGCTCTTAGTGATTGGCGGCCGTTTTGGGAACATGATTGCGGACATCCCGTTTACCGTGATCGTTGTGCTCACGGCGAGCTTGGTTGAATGCTTTGTGATCCTGCCGAACCACTTGTCCCATTCAGTCGGCACAGCGTTAAGGCAGCATTGGTATGACGCCCCATCGCGGGTCGTGAACCGTGGCTTTGGCTGGGTGCGAGATCGGGTTTTCCGCCCGTTGATGTCTCTGATCGTTAAGGCACGATACGCAGTGTTGGCGGGTGCATTGGTGATCCTCGCTGGCCAAGTATCGCTTTTTATCCGCGGGGATGTTCAGTGGCGTTTCTTCTCGTCGCCAGAGCAAGGTCAGGTCAGTGGCAATATCGCCATGCTGCCTGCCGCAACGCGCCAAGATACTCTGGCGATGCTCGATGAGTTGGAGCGTGCGACCAATGTCGTGGCTGCGCGTTATGAGGCCGAGGATGGCGTCAATCCGGTGAACTATGTTGTGACGCAGATTGGCGGTAATTCGGGCCGTGGATTGTCTGGTGCAGATACCAAAGAGAGCTATCAGCTCGGTGCGATTACGATTGAGCTAATCGATGCCGACCTTCGGTCAATATCCTCGAGTGCATTTGTATCGGCTGTTCAGCAAGAAGTCGTTCAAACGCCGATGACCGAAACGCTCTCGTTCCGGTCGTGGGGCGCCGGGCCTGGTGGTAACTCGCTTGAGGTGCAGATTTATGGCGCGGATGCAGATATGCTGAAGGCGGCGGCGGAAGCTTTAAAAACTGAGCTTGCGCGTTTCCCAGAGATATCAGGGCTCGAAGACTCGCTGTCCTACGATAAGGAAGAGTTGATCCTTGAATTGACGCCGCAGGGTCAGGCACTGGGCTTTACGATTGATACGCTCGGGACCGAACTGCGCCGCCGGCTTGCAGGGGTTGAGGCAGCGACTTATCCAGACGGCACCCGTAGCGCATCGATCCGCGTTGAAATCCCCGAAGAAGAACTCACTGCGGACTTCCTCGATCGTATGTTGCTGCGGTCGACTGCTGGGGTCTATGTGCCGCTGGCTGACATTGTGACGGTCGAACGGGAAACTGGGTTTAGCACCGTGCGGCGTGAAAATGGCATCATGCTCATTTCTGTGACGGGTGATCTGGATGACGAAGACGCGGATCGCGCGGCTGAGGTCAAACTTTCGATCAACGAAGATATCCTTCCGGATTTAGAGAGCCGCTACGGCGTGTCGACTGATCTGGGCGGATTGAGCGAACAGGAAAACGCGTTTCTGGACGATGCAAAGGCGGGCTTGGCCTTTATCCTTGTCGGAATTTACCTGACGCTTGCGTGGATTTTCGCGAGCTGGACACGCCCGCTCGTTGTGATGTCGATTATTCCCTTTGCTTTGGTGGGCACGATTTACGGCCACAATGCATGGGGCATCCCGATGAGCATGTTCACCGTAGTGGGGCTTTTGGGAATGGTCGGTATCGTAATCAACGACTCGATTGTTCTGGTCACGACCATCGACGACTACGCCAAAGAACGCGGTTTGATCCCTGCGATTATTGACGGGACGGCTGACCGTTTGCGAGCTGTAATGCTGACGACAGCGACGACGGTTTTGGGCCTATTGCCGCTCCTGTACGAAGGCTCCAGTCAGGCAGAGTTCCTAAAGCCGACGGTCGTGACGCTCGTCTATGGCCTGTCCTTTGGTATGGTGATGGTGTTGGTCGTTGTGCCGTCGCTTATTGCCGTTCAGGCCGATATCGGAGGGCTGTTCACTGCGGCACGTCGGGGCGCAGTTGCGCGAGCAAACTCTATTCGTGTGCCCGTCGGTGTCGCCCTCGTTGCAATGGTCGCGGCCTTTGGCGTGGTAGTGCTGCCCCTGATCGTATCTGGCGCACCATTGATTGTTGCGTTGCCTGCAAGTCTGGGCGCTGCCTTTGCGGTTTATGCAGGTGTCTTGGCTGTTGGGACGCTCGCCATTTATGCGGTGTCGGGGATTATGATCGGGCGTGCACGGCGGGCTTAACCCGTACAGCCCTGAATATCGACGGCACGACCTGCGCCCAATACGGTTAGCCGAATTTGGGATCGGTCGAGCATGTATCCTTGGACCATCGGCACCACATCCACGGTCGCTGTTAGGACACCGCCATCGCGGGTGCTGTGGGATTCTGAAACCCACGCGCCCGGTGCTTCAACCACGACGAACTCGTTGTCATCGAAAGTGGGCATTTCGATTGAAGCCGTCAGGCGGAGGCCGTCACGAATAGGCACTGCTGAGCATTGAACCTTTGAAACGTTCGCGCGATCTGCCGTCATGGGTTGGTCGATGAGCGCACCCGCAATGGCGGCGTTTGGTCCGCCCTTATCGGCTAATAGAGCGTCAAAGTTCAGGGACACAGGCACGCAGATGTCATTGCAGACACCCATATCAATCTCGCCACTGAGGTACATGGTATCTCCATCTCCCGTGAGTTCGATCGGGATCACCACGGTCCCGTGATATCCGATTGTCACCGCGCCGTTCGTATCGAAAAGTTCGGGTGTGGGCCAATGGAAGGCGGCGCCGGAGATATTTTCTGAGCCGGTCCATTCGAACTGCGGTGGGATGCCCGCGTCACCGGGTGCCCGCCAATAGGTTTTCCAACCGTCGGCCAATGTGATCTTCAACCCAACCATCCGCGTTCCGGATGGCGTCTGCCAACCGGGGATAATATCAATGGTGGCCACGCCCTGCGGCGCCTCGGCAAAGGCAGGGGAGGAAATTCCGAATAACGCGATGATGGCTGCTGCGACTCTCATTGAGCCTAAATTACGGACAATGTGTGTAATGGGAAGTCACGATCAGGCGAGTCCTTGTAGCAGAGGGCTTGAACCTGCCTAATTCGCGACCCATCATTCCCTTATGGATTTTGCATCTACCAATTTGTCGGGAAAGCTCCTGATTGCGATGCCCGACATGGGCGATCCGCGTTTCGAACACGCGGTAATATATATGTGTGCGCATTCTGATGAGGGGGCGATGGGCCTGATCGTCAATAAACCTGCGCCAGACATTCGGTTCCGTGATCTGCTGTCGCAGCTCGAAATTCCGACGGGCGATAGTGTGCGCGACATTCGCGTCCATTTTGGCGGTCCTGTAGAACACGGTCGTGGGTTTGTCCTTCATTCGTCGGACTACGCGTCAGAGACGGGCACGCTTGAGGTGGATGGCCATACGTCGATGACGGCGACGACAGATGTTCTACGCGATTTGGCGAGCGGTGGTGGCCCGTCGATGTCACTGCTGGCTTTGGGTTATGCGGGCTGGGGGCCAGGGCAGTTGGAAGCAGAAATTGCCCACAATGGTTGGCTTACATGCGATCCAAAGGACGACATTTTGTTCGGCCGCGCCCACGAACTGAAATGGACTGCCGCGCTCAAACAATTAGGGATCGATCCGATCACGCTTTCGTCGATCGCTGGGCACGCTTGATTACTGCGCAATCACGCCTTTGATCAGCTCGACCGCCTCAGTACTGTGCCAATCCGCGCCACCTGTAAGACGCGCGATTTCCTGACCGTCCCGATTGATCAGAACCGTCACAGGCAGTCCTGCGACCATCATGGAGCGTGCAAACCGCATGTTGGCGTCGTTGTGTTTTGGCAGGTTCGTGACCCCGATCTCTTCAAAGAATCGGTCGATGGCGGGCGCGGGATTGCGGCCCGTCGCTATGGTCAGGACCTCGAACGTTTCGCCGCCCAGTTCGTCTTGGAGGGCTGACAACGCTGGCATCTCTTCGCGGCAGGGAATGCACCACGTGGCCCAGAAGTTCACGAGCAGTACCTTTCCACGATAAGGCTCCAACGTTGTTTCCGCGCCGTCTTCGGTCACAAAACTCGCATCTGAGCTTTGCATGGGGCTATCGTGCCAGATCAATTTGTCCGAAACGCTGTCTTCGGCGAGGGCTGCATTTGCAACGCAGGCAAACGCCGTATAAAGCAACGCTGACACAAGTTTCCGCATGGGGCCTCCAATATGACCAAGACTTCGAACGCGATGTGGGGCGGACGTTTTTCCGCCGGACCGGACGCCATCATGGAGGCAATTAACGCCTCGATCGATTTTGACAAGCGCCTCGCCCAGCAGGATATCGAAGGATCCCGCGCCCACGCTGCGATGCTCGCCGCGACTGGTATCATTACCGATAAAGATGCAGAGGCCATTCGTGAAGGCCTGCTCACCGTTTTGTCAGAGATCGAAAGCGGAAACTTCGCATTTTCAAAATCGCTCGAAGACATTCACATGAACGTCGAAGCGCGTCTGAAAGAAATCGTAGGTGAGCCTGCAGGCCGTCTGCACACGGCACGCAGCCGTAACGATCAGGTTGCCGTCGATTTCCGCCTGTGGGTCCGTGACCAATGCGACGCGGTTGATGGTGCGATTGATGCGTTGATGAAAGCCCTGCTCGGTCAGGCTGAAGCTGGCGCTGACTGGGTCATGCCGGGCTTTACCCACCTTCAGGTCGCGCAGCCTGTGACATGGGGCCATCATATGCTGGCCTATGTTGAAATGCTGAACCGTGACCGTTCGCGTTTCGCTGATGCGCGCAAGCGGATGAATGAAAGCCCGTTGGGTGCGGCGGCTCTTGCAGGCACAGGTTTCCCGATTGATCGCCATATGACGGCAGGGGCACTGCGCTTTGATCGTCCGACGGCAAATAGCCTCGATTCGACATCGGATCGTGACTTTGCGCTCGAATTCCTCGCTGCGGCGTCGATCTGTGCGATGCACCTTTCCCGTTTCGCCGAAGAACTGGTGATCTGGTCCTCGGCCCAGTTCCGCTTTGTGTCGATGTCCGATCAATGGTCGACGGGTTCGTCGATCATGCCGCAGAAGAAGAACCCAGATGCGGCAGAGTTGATCCGTGCAAAAATTGGCCGAATCTTTGGTGCGAACGTTGCGCTGATGACCGTGATGAAGGGCTTGCCGCTGACCTATTCGAAGGACATGCAAGAAGATAAAGAGCAAGTCTTTGACGCGGCGGATAACCTCATGCTGGCGATTGCTGCGATGACGGGCATGGTCGAAACCATGACTCCGATGAAAGACAATCTGCGCGCGGCTGCGGCGAGTGGTTTCTCGACTGCAACAGATTTGGCGGACTGGTTGGTGCGTGAGCTGAACCTTCCATTCCGTGATGCGCACCACGTGACGGGTGCTCTGGTCGCGATGGCTGAGAAAAAAGGATGTGATCTCCCTGATCTTAGCCTTGCCGACATGCAGAGCGTGCATCAGGGTATTACAGATGGCGTCTTTGGTGTGCTGACCGTCGAAGCATCGGTCATGTCACGTCAAAGTTATGGCGGCACCTCGCCGGTGCGTGTGCGCGAACAAATTGCGCTTTGGAAAGAGGCTCTTTCGTGAAAAAAGCGGTCGTTTTGGCGGTTTTAGTTTTGTCGGGATGTGGCGCGGATGGATTTCCGCTGCGACCCATAGCGAACCTTGGGTTCAATGTGAACGAACAAGGTCAAGTTGTTCGGAATTGTCAGGTGGGCGGCGCGAATGAAACCGTCCAAATTAATGTGAACTGCTAATGTCATTCCTCCGTCTTCTTTATCTCGCGCTGGCGATTTGGGGCACCATCAAACCGATGTCCCATTTCCTTGCCTATATGGAAGAGACGGGTACCGGACTGAGCGGATTGATTGATGCGTGGTATGTCAATCAATCCACGGTCGGCCTCACATGGGACCTGACCATTGCCGCTATTGCACTGACGGTCTGGATTATTGCAGAAACGGCTGTCCGCCGAAATTGGTCGGCCCTGATCGCCATTCCAGCGACATTTTGCATTGGGGTGAGCTGCGGTTTACCTCTGTACCTTTTTCTGCGCACTCGGCCCGCGCGGTAAATTCGCAATAAGGGCTTGGGGTTTTGCGCGGATTTGGTATGACGCCCTGACCCGAGACCGGAGGCCGCAATGGATCATTTCATTTATCGTGACGGTGTTTTGCACGCCGAAGACGTTCCCCTGACCGAAATTGCGGCGCAGGTTGGAACACCGTTTTACGTATATTCTGCGGCAACACTGCTGCGTCACTTCCAAGTGTTCGATGAATCGCTTGCGTGGGGTGAGCACCTTGTTTGTTTCGCGATGAAGTCGTTATCCAACGTCGCTGTCCTGAAAATGCTGGGGCAAGCGGGCGCCGGAATCGACGTGGTTTCTATTGGGGAATACCTCCGCGCCAAAGCTGCGGGCGTATCGGGTGATAAGATCGTTTTTTCCGGCGTTGCTAAAACGCGAGAGGAAATGATGATCGCGTTGGAAGGTGGTATTCGTCAGTTCAACGTCGAATCTGAGCCAGAAATGGAAGTCCTGTCCGAGGTCGCATTGTCATTGGGCAAGGTCGCGCCGATCACAGTGCGCGTGAACCCTGACGTGGATGCCAAAACCCATGCGAAAATCGCGACGGGTAAGAAGGAAAACAAATTCGGCATTCCGATCAGTCGTGCTCGCGAGGTGTATGCGCGTGCCGCTGAGCTTAAAGGTCTCGATGTCGTTGGTATTGACGTGCACATCGGTAGCCAGCTGACCGATCTTGAGCCGTTCCGCCTCGCCTATCGCAAGGTTGCTGAGCTGACCGAAGTATTGCGCGAAGACGGTCACAACATCCGCCGCCTCGACCTCGGTGGTGGCTTGGGTATTCCTTACACCCGCTCGAATGAGGCGCCCCCACTGCCTGTTGAGTTGGGGCAAGTGATCCGTGAGGAAGTTGGCCATTTGGGTTGTGAGGTCGAAATTGAACCCGGTCGTCTGATTGCGGGCAACGCAGGTCAGCTTGTGTCTGAAGTGATCTACGTGAAAGAAGGTGAGGACCGTAAGTTCCTTATCCTTGATGCTGCGATGAACGATCTCGTCCGTCCGTCGATGTATGATGCGCACCACGACATCGACCCAGTGATCGAGGCTGAACCGGGTGTTGAGCCAGAAACCTATGACGTGGTCGGCGGTATCTGTGAGACGGGCGATACCTTTGCCAAAGGGCGGAACCTGCCACCGCTGACGGCTGGCGATCTAGTGTCCTTCCGATCTGCTGGGGCATATGGCGCTGTGATGGCGAGCGAATACAACTCGCGCCCCTTGGTGCCCGAAGTGCTCGTTCAGGGTGATAAATTTGCGGTTATCCGCCGACGTCCCACCTATGAAGAGATGATTGCCCGCGATATCGTTCCCGAGTGGCTCTGAGCACGTTAAGGTCAGGGCACGACACATAGGAGTGAACAGCTGGCCGACGTGACCGATAGCTTGCCGCATCTACGGTTTCCAATCCTCGCAACCTTTGCGGGGATCGTGGCCGAGCGTTTGGTGCGTGCATTTTGGCCCGTTTGGACGATCCTGTTCTTCATGCTCGCGCCGCTTTTGCTGGGCGTTCACGATGACATGCCATTGGAACTAGTCTGGACCATAGCGGTTGCGGGGCTGATCGGCATTGCCGTGTTCACATGGCGCGGGTGGTGGCGTTTCCGCTGGCCGCTGCGGGCTGAGGCTCTTGCCCGTGTCGATGCGCGTTTGCCAGGTCGGCCAATTTCCGCGCTTGGCGATGCCCAAGCGGTCGGCGCTGGCGATCCAGCGTCGGAGGCCGTTTGGTCGGCTCACTTGCAGCGGATGCAAGATCGAACCAAGGCAGCGCGTTATGTTGCGCCCGACCTGCGTTTGGCCCAAGCTGACCCGTTCGGCCTCCGTTATATTGCGCTGTTGTTCCTGATGGTTGGAGTCTTGTTCGGTTCCGTCACACGTGTCGGAACTGTGGCTCAGGCCTCGCCCGTCGGGTCCGCTACTACCACAGCAACGGGGCCGACGTGGGAGGGTTGGATCGAGCCGCCAGCCTACACAGGCAAGCCAACGCTCTATCTACCTGATCTGGGCGAAGATCGGATCGAAGTACCTGAAGGGTCACGATTTACCGTTCGGTTCTACGGCGACATTGGCGCGTTGACCTTGTCAGAGACCGTGTCGGGACGTCGTGCTGACGAACTGCCGCCTGCGTCGGATCAGCATCAGCTGTTTGAGGCGCTGCAGCAGGGCGCTTTGCGCATTGATGGATCGGGCGGTCAGGCGTGGGACGTTTCCATCGTGATGGATGGGATGCCTTCGGTCGAATTGACTGGGCCCGCTCTTTCGAATGCCGAAGGCCAAATGACCCTGCCGTTTCGCGCGGCTGACGACTATGGTGTCACAGGTGGGTCTGCGACTGTGGCGATTGACTTAGCACAGATTGATCGACGCCATGGCTTAGCGATCGACCCAGACCCGATTGCGCCTTTGATCGTCGATCTACCTATCCCGATTACTGGCGACAGGGCGGCCTTTGATGAGGCTTTGATTGATAATTTTAGCCAATCAGTCATGGCGAACCTCCCCGTGAAGGTCCGTCTGGAAGTGACAGACGCAAAGGGGCAGACAGGACAGTCCGCCGAGACTCAGATGGTTCTACCGGGGCGTCGTTTCTTTCAGCCTGTCGCCCGCGCGATCATCGAACAGCGCCGCGATCTGCTCTGGTCGACGGCCAACGCACCGCGTGTCGCGCAGTTGTTGCGTGCGATTTCAAACCGACCCGATGGGTTCTTTCGAAACGAGGCGCATTTCCCGATGGTGCGCGGTGTCGTTGAAGCGCTCGAAGCGAAATACGAGGGCGGTTTGACAGATGAAGAGCGCGATGAGGTTGCAGCGCTCATGTGGGAACTCGCGATTGAGTTCGAAGAGGGTGCGCTTGCCGATGCGCGCGAACGGCTCCAGCGGGCTCAAGATCGTTTGGCCGAAGCGATGCGCAACGGTGCGAGTGCCGCCGAAATTCAAGAACTGATGGACGAGCTTCGCGACGCAACCAACGATTACATGCAGATGCTTGCCGATCAGATGGACCCGAATGAGAATTCTACGGATCAGCCAGATGGTGGCGGCGAAACCATGCAGTTTACGCAGGACGAACTGAACGCCCTCATGGACCGTATCCAAGAGCTGATGGAAGAAGGCCGTATGGCCGAAGCTGCGGTCCTGATGGAGCAGCTCAATCAACTCATGGAAAACATGAAAATGACCCAAGGCGAAGGGCAGGGCGGTCCTCGGTCTCCGGGTCAGAAATCCATGGAAGATCTGGGCGAAACTCTTCGCGATCAACAGCAACTGTCCGACGATGCCTTCCGCGATCTTCAAGATCAGTTCAACGGTGGTCAGCAAGAGACGGAGCAACGACCCGGTGAAACCCCGCGTGACGGTGACGGTACGAATGGCGATCCAGGTCAGCAGAACCTAGCTGACCGTCAAGAAGCCTTGCGGCAGATGCTAGAAGAACAGCGCCGCAATTTGCCGAACCTGTCGGGTGATGAAGCCGAAGCAGCGCGTCGCGCCATCGAACAGGCAGAGCGGTCGATGGACCGTGCCGAGGACGCTTTACGCCGCGGTGATATGGCAGAAGCGATCGACCGTCAGGCCGAAGCGATGGATGCCTTACGCGAAGGGCTGCGCGAACTTGGGCGCGCGATTGCTCAGTCTGAGCGGGATGAAAGCGGGCAAGGTCAACAGCAGGGGGACCAAACAGCACAAGCGGCCCCTCGTCAGAGTGACCCATTGGGACGGCAACTGGGCACGGAAGGGCAATCCGGCACAGACCAGAACCTTTTGCAGGGTGAAGATATCTATCGTCGTGCAGGTGAACTCTTGGACGAAATTCGCCGTCGTTCAGCAGAACTGGATCGCCCAGAGGACGAACGTAACTATCTGCGGCGGCTTTTAGATCGGTTCTGATCGATTAATCGTTGCCGAGATTGGCAAGCATACCCTGCACAGTTTCATCCAGCGCAATCCGTTGCCCATCAACCCAGGTAACGTATGTTTCTAAGGCGGGCTGAGTTTGAGGAACTATCGCTGCGATGCGATCGGCGAATACATAGCCGCCAGCGCTTACAACCGCGATCAATAGTACGCCAAGGAAACCTGTTTTGAACCCGCTCTTGCGGCGAACGACCTGCGCAGTTTGGGCTACGGCATTGTCAGGACGCTCTGACGCCGACCGCAGGGTGGAGTTGATCTCGTCGATGTCAGGGAGGCGGTCGCTCCGTGGTCCGGCATCGTTAAGCTCAGTTTCCCCTTTGAGCAGCGACATACGACGTCGTGCTTCTTCCGCGCGCTTCGCTTCGGGGCTCGGCGGTTCGTCGAGACCCAGATCGGGCTGGCTTTCCATCGGGTCTTGCTGCGACTCCCGACGGCGTTCCTCGGCTCGGTCTGCTTCTTCTTGCAGAATGCTGGCGATTTCTGGGTCAATGGTCCGACGAGGTCGGCGCGGCGACAGTGTTGGCGGCGGAAGGTCGTCCTCATAGTCTTCGTCGTAGTCGTCCGATGACCCAAATACAGGAGCTGGCTCTGGACCAAAGTCTGGCTCGGGCATCACCAAATCGTCGTCTTCTTGAACGTCTTCGGGCGCTGAATCGGCCTGCGCGACGGGGATGTCAGTCGTGAAAACCGCATCGTTTTCTTCGCGGTCAGAGTCACCGGGTCGTTCAAACCACGTTGAACCACAGTTCGAACATTGCACGTCACGTCCCGCCTCCGGAATGACGTCATCTGGGACTTCGTATTGGGCGCCGCAATTGGGGCAGATCAGCCGCATTATACCATCTCCGCCGTCCGGTTTGTCCGAACAGTAAGTCTTTGTTCGAGTATTAGTAACAATCTGAGAGGAAATGGAAAAGCAAAAGCACGCCCATGCCCGTCAAGTGCGATTGAATTCTGCGAGTGTTTTCGGCAGAACACAGCGGTGGGGGCGTGAAAGGATCTTTCTGTGATCGAATTAGACCGTGTGGCCTATTCCTACGGCGGGGGCGAACTGTTTTCAGACGTTTCACTCAACCTCGCGCCGGGGTCGTTCCAATTTTTGACCGGCCCATCGGGTGCGGGTAAGACAACTTTGCTCAAGCTCTGCTACGGTGAGCTGCGGGCGACCTCTGGGCACGTGCGCCTGTTCGGTCAAAACGCTCGCGAAATGGGGCGCGATGAGGTCGCATTGGCGCGACGTAAGATCGGCGTCGTGCATCAGGACTGCCAATTCTTGGATCACCTCCCCGTGGCGGAAAACATCGCCTTGCCGCTTACGGTTGCGGGTCGTGCGCAGGAAGCAGGTGACTACCTCGAAGACCTGCTGCGCTGGGTTGGCCTTGCGCATCAGGCTGGACAATTGCCACCGGAACTGTCGGGCGGTGAACGCCAGCGTGCCGCTTTGGCGCGGGCTGTGATCATTTCGCCAGACGTTATCATAGCGGACGAGCCGACAGGGAACATCGATTGGGAAATGTCGCAGCGGCTTTTGCGGTTGCTGATCGAGCTGAACAAGATGGGCAAGGCCGTGCTGATCGCAACCCACGATATGAACCTTATTCGTGCCGCAAAAACGCAGGTGCAATCGCGTGTTCTGCGTCTCAACAATCGCCGCCTGCAAGCAGCGGGGGTCGATCTATGATCACCGCATTTGGACGTTTTATCGCTATGCTTGCCGGCGATCCGCTTGCGGATCGTTCTGTGCCGCCGACGGGCTATACCGCGCGCCTGACCTTGTTCACCTCGGGTGCTATGGCGTTTCTGGCGGTGTTCGCTTTGGCGCTATCCTTGGCCACGGGACGTCTGGCTGACCGTTGGTCTGCGGAACTGGCGCGGACCTCGACCCTTCGGATTTCGGCGCCCGCAGATCAATTGGATGCTCAACAGGCCGCCGCGATTAAGTTGTTGGAAACCACACCAGGTGTCGCCTCTGCCCGTGCATTGAGTACCGAAGAACAGCAAGAGCTTCTCGAGCCGTGGTTTGGTCCTGACATCCCGATTGCCAGCCTTCCGATCCCTCGCCTCATCGAAATCATCGAAGAAGGTGAAGGCTATGACCCAACGGGGCTTCGTGCGCGCCTTCAGGCTGAGGTGCCAGGTGCGATCTTGGACGACCACACGCGCTGGCGGGAGCCTTTGATTGATGCGGCTGGCCGGCTACGGTTACTGGCAGTGACGGCTATCTTGCTGATTGTAGCAGCGATGGGGGCGATGATCACGCTGGCCGCTCAGGCGGCATTGTCGGCGAATGCGCAAGTTATTCGCGTGATGCGTCTTGTTGGTGCGCGTGACCTCTATATCGCGGGCGCCTTTGTCCGTCGCTTTACTATTCGCGCCTTTGCGGGGGCGGCCGCAGGGTCTATCGTGGGTATGCTGGCCGTTTTATTGTTGCCCAGCACCGAAGTTGCGGGTGGCTTCCTCACAGGGCTCGGTTTTCAAGGGGCCGGGTGGTTTGCTCCGCTGTGTATTCCTGTGCTTGCGGCGGTTGTCGCGTTTTTTGCAACCCGTGCAGCGGCGCTGCGCACACTAAGGACCCAGTCATGAAACAGTCGATCCAGTGGGTCCGTTCCGTCATCTTCCTCGGTTTGATCTATTTCAACCTATTGGTCGTGGGGATTGTGTTCCTGCCATGGGCGTTGGTTTCGCGTTCGGGTGCGTTTGCTGCGGCCCATACGTGGTGTCGGTCTACGATGTGGCTCGCGGGTTGGATGGTTGGCATTAAGACAGAGGTCCGTGGCACGCCACCAACGGGTGAGGTTATCGTCGCGGCCAAACACCAGTCATTCCTAGACATCATTATGATTTATGCCTCGCTTCCGCGTGGCAAATTCATCATGAAAAAAGAACTGATCTACACGCCTGTTATCGGGATTTACGGGCTGCGGATGGGTTGTGTTCCAGTGGATCGCGGTAAACGTGGTGCAGCGATCCGCAAAATGGTTGCCCAAGTTGTTGCTGGGATCGGCAACCCCGGTCAGCTGATCATCTTTGCCCAAGGGACGCGCGTCCCGCCGACTGAAAAGCTGCCCTATAAAATCGGCGCAGGCATTCTGTATAAAGAACTCAAGCAAGACTGCGTACCGGTTGCGGTGAACGTCGGTGCGTTTTGGCCGGCACATGGGATTATGCGGACGCCAGGCACTGCCGTGATCGAATTTTTGCCGACCATCCCAGCAGGAAAATCCCTGAGCGATTTCATGGAAGAACTCGAAAATGTGGTCGAAACGCGATCAGAAGAATTGCTGGTCGAGTCTGGATATTACGAACGCCAAAAATGATCCGCTTGGTTCAAAATCCACTGCATCCTGAATCGGCTTTTGTCGATGAGGATGTGTTGGTGGTGGGTGATGATCTGGATGAACTAGGCGTTCCTGATGGCTATAAACGAGTGCGGTTGATCCTGCCTGTAGGGTCCGAACTGGGTCCACAAAACTGGCAGGTTGTGCGGCGCACTGCTGTGTTCGAATTACCCCCACAACATGACCTTTGCCCTAATGCGGTTCTCGTGCAGCCTGCAGGGTGGGCTGCGTGGTTTGAGGCGCACTGGGAGTATTACCTCGATTGTCATTCAGACAATCCTCCGGCCCGACCCGTAGATCTGCGTCGTGCATTTGGAGAGGCGATTGAGGACGGAACCGCGGCCTTCATCGGATCAGGCTTTGCCTCTTTGCGTGGTATGAAGGCAGGGGTAAGCGAGGTGGGCTGGATTGGTGGAAACAAGGCCGAGGTCGAAGAAGGTATCCGATGGTGCCGCGCCAAAGCCCATGAGATCGGCGCAAAATCGGTCAGGTTCGATGCTGACGATACCGATCCGTTCCTTTGGTCTGCCTTGCATAAACTGGCAGATCCGATTGAAGTCTTTGAGACCTTTGACTTGTCCTAAACGAAAAAGGCAGCATGGTTTCCCACGCTGCTTTTTCGGACCGATATCGCAGTCACGCTGATTAGGCGGCCAATCCTTTGGCGCCCATTGCAAGGAATTTCTTGCGACGATTGTTGCGGACTTCTTCGCCCGTCTGACCAGAAAGATCGTCGAGCATTTTTTCGATTGCAGCCCCGACAGCTTTGATCGCGGTTTTTGGATCGCGATGCGCGCCACCAAGCGGCTCTTTGATGATTTTATCAATGATGCCGAGTTCGTTCAGGTCTTGGGCGGTCAAACGCAGGGCCTCCGCAGCTTCGCGCATTTTTTCGGCGTCTTTCCACAGGATTGATGCGCAGCCCTCGGGCGAAATCACCGAATAGATCGAGTGTTCGAGCATCGCGACACGGTTTGCCGTCGCGAAGGCGACAGCACCGCCAGAACCGCCCTCGCCGATCACGACAGAGATCAGCGGAACTTTGAGCGACAGGCACTTTTCGGTTGAACGGGCGATAGCTTCGGACTGGCCGCGCTCTTCGGCACCTTTGCCAGGGTAAGCGCCTGGGGTGTCGACGAGCGTGATCACCGGAATGCCAAAACGGTCGGCAAGGTCCATAAGACGGATCGCTTTGCGATATCCTTCGGGGCGTGCCATGCCGAAATTGTGTTCAATGCGGCTCTTGGTGTCGCTACCTTTTTCATGACCGATCACCATCACCGAACGACCGTTGATGCGCGCGAGACCACCCAAAACAGCATTGTCTTCGGCAAAGTTACGGTCACCCGCCAGCGGGGTGTAATCGGTGAAAAGCGTCTCAATATAATCGCGGCAATGCGGGCGTTCCGCATGGCGGGCGACCTGACATTTACGCCAAGGTGTCAGCGAGCCATACAGCTGGCTCAGCATGTCTTCGGCCTTTTTTTGAAGGCCCGCAGCTTCTTTTTCGACGTCCATCTCTGGATTTGCACGGGCAAGGGCGCGCAATTCTTCGACTTTGCCCTCAATCTCGGCGAGGGGTTTTTCGAACTCGAGGTAAATCGTCATCTCTTGCCTCTCGGGACGTTGCGTTTCGTCTGGATATAAGGCCGCATGGCGGTGCTTTGCAACTCGCCTTGTCGTGTTGAGGCTGTTTGTTGCGCCGAGCACGGGCATTTGCAAAGGTGAGTTGATTGATTTTGGAGATTCTCATGCGAGTAGTTTTAGCAGCAGCGATTGCACTTTTGGCCGCGAGCCCTCTGGCCGCGCAGACCATCAACTTTGGAGATGATGCCAGCCAGTGGTCGAATGATGGCGAATGTGATGACCCTCGGTTCCAGGGTAAGGGGATGACGACAACTCCACTTTTGGACTCGGACATCATGCACGACGCGAGTGACTGCGAGGCCGCGTTTAACGCAGGTACGATTGCGCTGTCGGCTTCTGCACAAGCAGGCGTGAAGGGCGGACACGTCACCGCGCCGGAACCCGTGATCGTCGATGGTATCAACTTTGGCGATGATAGCGGCGAATGGTCGATGGATGGCGAATGCGACGACCGTCGGTTCTATGGATCAGCGATGGCTAGTAGCGTGAGCTGGACCTACCTCGGCGCCGATGCGACCGATTGTTCGGTGGCGTATCTGAACGGTGACGTAAAGCTGTGGGATTACAATGACGCGAAGGCCATGACCAATTGCGCGGCGGTCGATTTTGGTGACGATAATGGCGAATATCCGCAAGACATGGAGTGTGATGACCCCCGCTTCGAAGGGCCAGCGTCTGCTATGTCAGTCGCGATTGAAAACCTCGGACACGATGCAAGCGATTGTGCGAAACTCTGCGCTTTTGGTGTGGTGTTCATGCGCGACTACTAATCGCCGCAAAGTTCAAACAAAAACGGCCGGCTTCATCAGAGCCGGCCGTTTGCATTTTGTAGGTCTGCCTTAGCTGCCCGAAATCATCTCGGACTGACGGACAATGACTTCGGCTTGTTTGATCGACGCGATGTCGACCAGACGGCCTTTGTAGACTGTCGCGCCTTCGCCGCGGGCTTTAGCCTCTTCCATAGCCGCGAGGATTTCGCGGGCTTCGGTCACTTTGGCTTCAGACGGAGTGAAGACCTCGTTGGCCAGTGCGATCTGTTTCGGGTGGATCGCCCATTTACCGACCATGCCGAGCGTCGCCGAGCGCTTGGACTGCGCGATATAGCCTTCGTCATCCGAGAAATCGCCGAACGGGCCGTCAACAGGCAACAGGCCATGGGTGCGGCAGGCGGCGACGATGGCGGTCTGGGCCCAGTGCCACGGGTCCGACCAGTATTTCGCACCGTCGCGGAGCATGTAGTAGTCTTCCTGAGTGCCGCCGATGCCCGTGGTCTGCATGCCCATCGAGGCAGCAAAGTCCGCTGCGCCAAGGCTGATTGCCTGCATACGCGGCGAGGAGGCCGCGATGGCCTCAACATGGGCGATGCCAGCAGCGGATTCGATAATCACCTCGAACGAGATCGGCTTGGTGCGGCCTTTTGCGCGTTCGATGGCGGTTACCAGTGCATCCACCGCGTAAACGTCTTCGGCGCAGCCAACCTTGGGGATCATGATCTGGTCTAGGCGGTCGCCAGCTTGTTCCAACAGGTCGACCACATCGCGATACCAGTACGGTGTGTCCAAGCCGTTGATACGGACGGAGAGGTATTTGTTGCCCCATTCAACGGTGTTGATGGCCTCGATCGCATTGGCTCGCGCCATATCTTTGTCGGTCGGAGCAACGGAATCTTCGAGGTCGATGTTGATTACGTCTGCGGCGCTGGCAGCCATTTTTGCAAAAAGTTTGGTGTTCGATGCGGGGCCAAACAACTGGCAACGGTTCGGGCGAGCTGGAGCAGCAGGCTGGATACGGAAGGACATCTCGATTCCTCTCGGTAATGAAATTACGTTTGTCTTGTTTGATTGGTTAGGAAATTGCGTGAGGGTCTGCAAGGATATTCTGCAGTTGCAGCATGCGACTTTAGGGCGTTTTTTCTGCATTGCGATGTAAATATGTGCTGCGGTGCGGCTGTGGACTTGACGTAACGCGGGGCATGACCCAAGACCAAATCGTCATTTTCTGGAGGATCCCACCATGACCCGCACTGTATACGTCAACGGCGACTACGTTCCCGAAACCGAAGCCAAGGTTTCTATTTTCGACCGTGGGTTCCTGATGGCGGACGGCGTCTATGAGGTGACCTCTGTCATCGGCGGAAAGCTGGTAGATTTCGCGGGCCACGCAAAGCGTCTGGAGCGTTCGCTAAGCGAACTCGAGATGGCGTCTCCGGTGACTATGGATGAACTACTTCAGATCCACCGTGACCTGATCGAAAAGAACGACCTCGTTGAGGGGGGTATCTATTTGCAGATCACACGTGGTGCGCCTTCCGACCGCGATTTCGCTTGGCCTGATCCAGCAAAGGTTCCGTCGGGCATCGTGCTGTTCACATTTGCGAAGAACCTCGTTGATATGCCGTCGATCAAAACGGGGATCAAGGTGATCTCTATTGAAGATATCCGCTGGGGCCGACGTGACATTAAAACCGTTCAGCTGCTCTACCCGTCGATGGGCAAGATGATGGCGAAAAAGGCAGGTTGTGATGACGCGTGGATGGTTGAGGACGGCTTTGTGACCGAAGGTACGTCGAACAACGCCTATATCGTCAAAGGTAATAAGATCATCACTCGCGGCCTGTCGAATGACATCCTCCACGGTATCACTCGTGCTGCTGTCCTGCGGTTCGCCGCAGAAGCACAGATGGAAGTCGAAGAGCGCAACTTTACGATCGCAGAAGCTCAGGATGCCGATGAGGCATTTATCACCTCCGCGACCACTTTTGTGCAGCCAGTTGTTGAGATCGACGGCGCAAAAATTGGTGAAGGCGTACCGGGCAAAATGGCGCTTCGTCTGCGCGAAATCTATATCGAAGAGAGCCTGAAAACGGCCGTCTGATTAGACAGCTTCAGTAAGTGGGGGCACTTCTACGATATTTAGGTCGGCAACCGTAAAGGTTGCCGGCCCCTGCACCAAAAGAATCTGAACAGAGTTCAGTTCGACCATCCAGCCATCGGCTGTTTCGGTGATGTTCAGTGAGATCGGCGTGCCTTCTTCGACTGTGATGATAATGGCGTCTTCTGTCGGGTCATAGTCCGCAATTCCGACAGGCTGGTTCAGCCAATCGACCTCGACGTTGAATTCATCAGCACCAGAGCCTCCTGCAGCGACCGCCCCTCGCATCATGTAAAAGACGTCGTCGCCGTCGTCGCCGAACATCGCAGTTGATCCTGCGCCCCGAAGGATATCGTTGCCGTCGCCGCCGTGAAGTGTGTTCGTGCCATAGGTGTCGATCAGTTTGTCGTCGCCCGCGCCACCCTCAATCAGGTCATCGCCGCCGCCGCCAAACATGACGTCGTTGCCGTTGCCGCCGTAGATCCGGTCGTTGCCATTGCCGCCGCGGATAAGATCGTTGTCGTCGTCGCCAAATAGGGTGTCAGCGCCGTCTTGGCCGTTGATCGTGTCGTCACCTGCGCCGCCAGAAACCCAGTCTTGGTCTTTTCCTGCGTGGATAAGATCGCTGTCGTCACCGCCGAGCAACACGTCATCACCCAGTCCACCAACGATGATGTCGCTCCCTGCGCCACCGTCCGCGAAATCGTCACCTTCGCCCATGAATAGGCTGTCGTTGCCGTTTTCACCCGTGATGCTGTCGTCGCCAGCCCAAGTGCGCACGATATCGTCGCCCTCGGCTCCTATGCCGAAGTCGTCGGTTGTGTTGGTTTCAGCATTGGGGATAGCCACCCCGCTCAGCAGGGCAGCGCCGACCGATGCGAGGAGGAGCGCCAGTAGCATTTTTGCAAGCCTAATTACACTTTCATTCCCTTTAACGGCACGAAAGCGGGCTATCTGAGTCTCTGGCAGAAATTTATTTGTTAGACTTTTGTACCGACGTTTTCGGCAAATGATTTCTCGAACGCCTTTTGAGTTTCGGCTGTGGCTTCGGTTTGGAATTGATCGCGCCACTCGTCGTAGGGCATGCCGTAGAAAATTTCGCGGGCTTCGTCTTTGGTCATGTCGATGCCGCGATCGTTTGCGGCTTCTTGGTACCAACGCGACAGGCAATTGCGACAGAATCCAGCGAGGTTCATCATGTCGATGTTTTGGACGTCTGTACGTTTTTCCATGAGGTGGTGACGCATGGCGCGGAAGGCTGCTGCTTCGAGTTCGATACGGGTTTGGTCATCCATCTTAGCCTCCAAAGTCGAATTACTCCGACAAATTGCCTACATTTCGCAGGAATGTCACCGTCCGTTGATGTGAATATCGCGTGATTGCCAACAGAATAGTTGAGGAATGGAATGAATTCGGTAATAAGGGACCGAAATGAGCGTTAGCGGTAACGGGCGCTCCAGATGTTTAGAATGAGGACTGCACCATGAGACGCCAACGCAACGTAAAAATCGTTGCTACGCTGGGCCCTGCTTCCAGCAGCTACGAGATGATCCGTGCTTTGCACGAGGCGGGGGCCGACGTATTTCGCCTGAACATGAGCCATGGTGAGCACGCTGAAATTCGTGAGCGTCACGAAATCATCCGTCAGGTAGAGAAAGATTGTAATAGCCCGATTGGCATCTTGGCTGACCTTCAAGGGCCGAAATTGCGGGTTGGCAAGTTCGCAAATGGTGAAGAGCTGCTCGTGGAAGGTCAGGACTTCCGTCTGGATCTGAGTGACGAAGAGGGTGACATCAATCGCGTTCAGCTTCCGCACAAAGAGATCTTTGATGCGTTGGAACCGGGTGCAAACCTTCTGGTGAACGACGGTAAAATTCGCCTCCGCGTCAAAGACTGTGGTCGTGATTTTGCAAACTGCGAAGTAACCGTTGGTGGCGTGATCTCGAACCGCAAGGGCGTGAACGTGCCTGACGTGGTACTGCCTGTTGCCGCTCTATCTGACAAAGACCGCAAAGACCTCGAATTCGTTTGTGAACTCGGTGTGGACTGGCTCGCTCTGTCGTTCGTCCAGCGTCCTGCTGACGTTGATGAGGCGCGTGCACTGGCAAAAGGCCGCGCTGCTGTTCTGGCGAAAATCGAAAAGCCTGCCGCAGTTAAAGCCTTCGACGATATCCTTGCTGTGTCTGACGGCATCATGGTTGCGCGTGGCGACTTGGGCGTTGAGCTACCTGTGTCGAGCGTTCCGCCGATCCAGAAGCGTTTGATCCGCAAGTGTCGTACCGCTGCGAAGCCTGTGATTGTTGCAACTCAGATGCTCGAATCGATGATCGAAAGCCCGATGCCAACCCGCGCTGAGGTCTCAGACGTTGCGAACGCGATTTATGAGGGAACCGACGCGATTATGCTGTCTGCCGAATCGGCTGCTGGTCAGTATCCAATCGAAGCCGTCCGCACGATGAACAATGTGGCGATGGAGGTCGAATGCGATCCTAACTACACCGAGATCATCGAAGCGTCGCGCCGTATCGATCACTCGACCGTTGCTGACGGTATCGTGTCCGCTGCGCGTGAGATTGCGGAAAAGACCGACGTGAAAGCAATCTGCTGCTACTCCGAATCTGGCACCACCGCGCTGCGCGTCGCCCGTGAACGTCCCCGCGTTCCGATCATTGCTCTGACCACAAAGCCCAAGACCGCAGGCCGTTTGTGCCTCAGCTGGGGTGTGAACACTGTGATGTCGGGCGAAGTTGACCGCTTTAAGACTGCAGTTATTTACGCCGTTCGCGCCGCGAAGGCCGAAGGTCTTGCGACTGAACAAGACATGGTTGTCGTGACTGCGGGTGTTCCGTTCAACACGCCCGGCTCGACGAACATCCTTCGCGTTGCGCCCTGCGAGGAACGTTTGATTCATAGCTCTGAAACAGAGTAACGTTTCCCCAAAGCGATTTGTGGGAGAGTGAAACATGGATGCAGACCTTTATCTAACGATAGGGTTGGTGCTGTTGGCTTTCGCTCTCCCGCCCATTCTGGGTGCATTGACAGAGGGACGTGCGCCCCGCGCTGCTGCCATCGTTGTTTTGGTTGGTGGCACCCTCGTGGTGATGGCGTTGAACGATCGCCAATATACGCTCGATGATATTCCACATGCTTTTGTCCGCGTTGTGGGAAGATTCATAAACTAGCGCTTGCCATCATTCAGGATCAGCCCTATACGGCGCGCTCTAACCGTGCGACCGGCCGACAGTGGCATGCCGAGTCGTGCGAAAACCAATCCTCTTAAAGGAGACGGAAATGCCCAAGATGAAGACCAAGTCGAGCGCCAAAAAGCGCTTCAAGATGACTGCATCCGGTAAGGTAAAATGCGGTCAGGCCGGTAAGCGCCACGGCATGATCAAGCGCACCACGAAGTTCATCCGCGATGCACGCGGGACCACGACTCTGTCCGCTCCGGACGCGAAGATCGTTAAGTCCTACATGCCGTACGACCGCTAAGGAGGCCTGAACAATGTCGCGCACCAAAGGTGGTACCGTTACCCATCGTCGTCACAAGAAAGTCCTTGACGCTGCTAAAGGTTATTACGACCGTCGCAGCCGGACCTTCAAAGTCGCTCGTCAGGCCGTAGACAAGGCCAACCAATACGCAACGCGTGACCGTAAGGCACGTAAGCGTAATTTCCGCGCACTGTGGATCCAGCGTATCAACGCTGCTGTCCGTGCGTTTGACGAATCGCTGACATACTCGAAATTCATCAACGGTCTGGCAAAAGCTGGCATCGAAGTTGACCGCAAAGTTCTGGCCGATCTGGCCGTTCACGAGCCGGAAGCTTTCAATGCTATCGCTGCTAAGGCACGTGAAGCTCTGGCATAAGCCTTAGCGAATGAATTACGAAGGGCCGCTCCGAAAGGGGCGGCCTTTTTCGTTTGGGCAATTGGGCGGCTAATCGGGCGTCCAACGCTTGCCCCTCGCTGCGTGTCGCGGTAATTGCGGGCAAGCAAGATGCAAAGGGCATGTGATGGACGACCTCAAAGCCAAATATCTGGACCTGATCGCCAAGGCCGCTGACGAAGCGGCCATCGAAGAGGTTCGCCTCGCCGCGCTCGGCAAGAAAGGCGAAATTAGCCTTCAGATGCGTGAATTGGGCAAAATGACCCCCGAAGAGCGTCAGGTCGCTGGCCCAGCACTGAATGCGCTCAAGGATGAGATCAACGATGCTATCGTTGCGAAAAAGACGGCTCTGGCAGATGCTGCCTTGGATGCACGCCTGAAAACAGAGTGGCTGGATGTGACGCTCCCGACGCGTCCGCGCCGCACAGGCACCATTCATCCGATCAGCCAAGTGACCGAAGAAGTTATGGCGATTTTTGCAGACATGGGTTTTGCCGTTGCCGAAGGTCCGCAGATCGAATCCGATTGGTATAACTTTGATGCGCTGAACATTCCGGGTCACCACCCTGCACGCGCTGAAATGGATACCTTTTACATGAAATCTGAAGGCGATGAGCGTCCTCCGGTGCTGCGTACGCACACGTCGCCTGTTCAGATTCGTGCGTTGGAAAAAGAAGGCGCGCCGATCCGTATCATCGCGCCGGGTCGCGTGTATCGGGCGGACTACGACCAGACCCACACACCGATGTTCAACCAAGTAGAAGGTCTTTGCATCGGCAAAGACGTCTCTATGGCGAACCTGAAGTGGGTGTTGGAAGAGTTTCTCTCGGCCTATTTCGGCAAACGCGTGAAGACCCGTTTCCGTGCATCGCACTTCCCGTTCACTGAGCCGTCGGCTGAAGTCGACGTGCAATGCCAATGGAACAACGGTTCGGTCACCGTGGGTGAGGGCGATGATTGGCTCGAAATCCTTGGGTCGGGCATGGTTCACCCGAAAGTTCTACAAAACGCTGGCGTTGATCCGCAGGAATATCAGGGCTTTGCCTTTGGAATCGGCATCGATCGCATTGCCATGCTGAAATACGGCATCCCTGACCTGCGTGCGTTCTTTGACAGTGATCTGCGTTGGCTGCGCCACTATGGCTTTACGCCGCTGGATGTGCCGACCTTGCACGGTGGTTTGAGCCGCTAAGTTGGTTCCTAAAATACAAAGGCCGCGCTCCTCTGCGCGGCCTTCGTCAATTCTGCTCTAGGTATCGAACGTTAGTTGCCGATTTTGATAAAGTTCATACGCGGTGTCTCTAGCATTGCGACGACCGCTCCTGTGTCGTTTTTGTGGATCTGAACTTCTACGCCTTTCAGTGCGAAGGGCGACAAAAGCAGGGTCAGACCCATAACCAACAACATTTCTCCACGAATATACATTTACTTGCCTCAACTGTTTACTGTTACGTGACTAATGGCACTCTAGGTTTCCATTCGGGCAACAATTAGGCGCGAGTAGGGTCTTTTGCGTTCGGACTGCTTTCCCCGCTGCCACAGATGCGGTAAGAGCGCCTCAAATGTAAACGACGGGTTAAAGCCATGAAATTCACGCTGTCCTGGCTCAAGGAACATCTTGAGACCACCGCCACGGTTGACGAAATCTCTGAAGCCCTGACCGACCTCGGTCTCGAGGTGGAAGGTATCGAAAATCCTGCTGACCGTTTGAATGCTTTTACCATCGGTAAAGTGGTCAGCGCCGTTCAGCACCCAGATGCCGATCGTCTGCGTCTGTGCAAAGTCGCGACCGACGAAGGTGAATTGCAAATCGTCTGCGGGGCACCCAACGCCCGTGAAGGCATCACGGTCGTTGTTGCGAAACCGGGTGATTACGTTCCTGGCATCGACGTGACCCTCTCTGTCGGTAAAATTCGTGGTGTCGAATCCCACGGCATGATGTGTTCCGAGCGCGAGCTGGAACTGTCGGACGAACACAACGGAATCATCGAACTGCCGTCTGGTGAAGTTGGAGAACGTTTTGTCGATTGGCTCGCAAAACAAGATGCGTCCAAAGTCGATCCAGTGATCGAAATTGCGATCACGCCAAACCGTGGCGATGCTTTGGGCGTTCGCGGTATCGCACGCGACCTAGCAGCGCGTGGTCTGGGCAAGCTCAAAGACCGCACCGTGGACCCAGTGCCAGCATCGTTCGAGTCTGAACTGACCGTGACCATTGATGACGACACATTGGATGGCTGCCCGCTGTTCTGTGGTCGCCTGATCAAAGGTGTGAAAAACGGTCCGTCGCCAGAATGGCTACAGACATGTCTAAAAGCGATCGGTCTGCGTCCGATTTCGTTCCTCGTCGATGTCACCAACTTCTTTACCTATGACCTGAACCGTCCGCTCCACGTGTTTGACGCGGATAAGGTCGCGGGTAATCTGCGTGTTCACCGTGCGGCTGGTGGCGAAACCATCGTGGCGCTGGATGAAAAGACATATACATTGCCGTCGGGCGCTATGGCGATTTCTGACGACAATGGCGTTGAGAGCATCGCCGGCATCATGGGTGGTGCGCACACTGGCTGCACCGATGAAACTGTGAACGTCTTTGTCGAATCTGCGTGGTGGGACCCGATCCAGATCGCAACCACAGGCCGCGCGCTCAAGATCAACTCGGATGCGCGTTATCGCTTTGAACGCACTGTTGATCCTGAATTCACTGCCGAAGGTCTGGAACATGCGGTTCGCATGATCGTTGACCATGCGGGCGGTGAGGCGTCTGAGGTTGTTGTGGCGGGCGCTGTGCCGAACTTCTCGCGCTCGTACAAGCTCGACGCAAAGCGTGTGCAGAGCCTTGTTGGTATGGACATTCCAGAGAGCGAGCAGCGTCAGACGCTGACCGCGCTGGGCTTCCGCATGGATGGCGATCAGGCGCACGTGCCGTCGTGGCGTTCTGACGTTCAGGGTGAGGCGGACCTCGTTGAGGAAGTCGCACGTATTGCATCTTTGACGAAGCTTGAGGGCAAACCGTTGCCCCGCGCCACCGCAGGCGTGCCGAAACCTGTCCTGACGCCGCTTCAGGTGCGTTCCTCGGCTGCGCGTCGCACCACCGCATCGCTCGGCTACAATGAATGTGTGACCTACACCTTTATCGACCGCGATGCGGCTGCGTTGTTTGGTGGTGGCACCGAGGCGACCGAGTTGGAAAACCCGATTTCGTCGGACATGAGCCACATGCGTCCTGACCTCCTGCCCGCGCTACTTCGCGCGGCAGCACGCAATCAGGCACGTGGCTTTGCTGATCTAGCGCTTTTTGAGGTCGGTCATGCCTTTGCTGGCGGTAAGCCGGGTGAACAGCAGCTGCAGGTAAGCGGTGTTCTAATTGGTCGGACGGGGCCAAAAGACGTGCATGGCGCATCGCGTGCGGTTGATGTCTATGACGCCAAAGCCGATGCCGAAGCGATCCTCGCTGCGATGGGTGCGCCCGCCAAAGTGCAGATCATGCGTGATGGCCCAGCGTGGTTCCACCCCGGTCGTCATGGTAAAATCTGTCTCGGCCCGAAAAAGGTCTTGGGTATCTTTGGCGAACTTCACCCGAAAATCCTGCGTGAGATGGACATCAAAGGTCCTGCCGTTGCGTTCACTCTCTTCCCCGAAGAGATCCCGCTGCCGAAAAATGCATCGGCGAGCCGTCCCGCAATGGATATCTCCGAATTGCAGGCGGTTGAGCGTGACTTTGCGTTCGTTGTCGATGCAGAGGTTGAGGCGCTGACCTTGGTTAACGCCGCTGCGGGCGCGGATAAGGCGCTGATCGACGATGTTCGTGTGTTCGACGAATTCTCGGGTGGTAGCTTGGGCGAGGGTAAGAAATCCCTCGCGATTACGGTTCGTTTGCAGCCCAAAGAGGACACTCTGAAAGACAAAGACATCGAGGCCGTGAGCGCCAAGATCGTCGAGAAAGTGACCAAGGCGACGGGCGGCACTCTTCGCGGATAACAGAAAAAGGCGGCCTTAGTGGCCGCCTTTTTTGTTTGCCATCTCAGATGGGTTTGCACAGTCGGGTTTGGCGTGTCAGACATTCGCTATGACACACGAACCTACATTTTCGTTTTCTGGTTCGGGTTATGATCGCGCAGCCGAAGTGCGTGGCGATCTTGATCCGATCCGAAGTAACCCAACAGCCACAACAATCGTAACGTGGCGCGGTAAAGTCCTTATTGAAAACAATGCCTTGGTCCAGTTGCCGCTTGATCATGTCGCGTTGGTCAATCCAGTGATTGAGGTGTTTTTGGGCCGCACGTTGTCGGGCCCAGTCTTTGCGACCGACATTTCGAAATGGGAACCTGACACAGACCTGACAGAGCTCGGTTCGTTCTTTGATCAGTCGTTACAGCACCACCCTGACTTGCCCGACACAATGGGCTTTGCAGAAATACGTGCTGTGATGACGATGATGAGTGCGCTTGATGCGGAACTTGCCGCAACAGCACGGGCCGTAATCGGGTGGCATGAAACACACCGGTTTTGTTCCCGCTGTGGGGCGGAATCAAAACCTGTTATGGGTGGCTGGCAGCGAGGGTGCGACGCCTGTGGAGGGCAGCATTTCCCGCGTACGGACCCTGTCGTTATCATGCTAGTCACATATGGTGACCGTGTGCTTGTGGGGCGTTCTCCTGGCTGGCCTGATCGAATGTATTCCGTCCTAGCTGGTTTCATTGAACCTGGCGAAACGATGGAAGCTGCCGTTCGTCGTGAGGTGAACGAAGAAACGGGCGTGAAGGTTGGGGAGGTCCGCTATGTGGCGAGCCAGCCATGGCCATTTCCTGCGAATCTGATGTTTGGTTGCGAAGCAGAGGCTGAGACCGATCAAATCACGATCGATCCGAACGAATTGGAAGACGCCCTCTGGCTTGATCGCAGTGAACTGGCACAAGTGTTTGCGGGCACTCACCCTCTGATCAATCAGCCGAGAAACGGCGCTATTGCGGGATTTCTGCTCAAGCGGTGGTTGAGTAACGTAGATTAAACGGTCAAAAGAGCACAAAGTTCGAATGAACGATTCAATTTGAGGCAAGCAAGTGCGGTTTAGCGCTAGAGAAGATATTGAAGCACCGATCGACTACGTTTACGGCAAAATCACTGATTTTGGTGGATTTGAACGGTCGGCGATGCGCCGTGGCATTGATGTAGAACGCAAGGATAGCCTTGCGGGCGTTGAAGTTGGTGCGAATTGGCATGTCGGTTTCAAATTTCGCGGAAAATCGCGTGCGGCAGACCTGACCTTGCAGAAGGTCGACCATCCCAATGGCATTGACATCGGCTTTACCTCAGGTGGGGTTGAAGGGAGCACCAATATTGAACTGGTGCCGCTGTCGCCCGCACGCACGCGGTTGATCATTCGCCTCGATATGGCGCCGCGCACTCTTGCTGCTCGACTGCTGTTGCAATCGCTCAAACTGGCAAAGAACAACCTGACCCAAAAGTTCAAAACGCGGATCGCTGATTTCGCCGAAGATATCGAGACGTCCTACACAGGCGTTTAACGATTTTCGTGGCGTCGTGCCGCTGCGGGGAAGGTGCCGATTAAACGCACGTGGTCGGTGAAATAATCCAGCTCTTCCATGGCGAGTCGGACGTTCTCATCGTCGGGATGTCCCTCGATTTCAGCATAGAATTCGGTTGCAGTGAATTCGCCGTCGACCATGTAGCTCTCTAGCTTGGTCATGTTGACGCCGTTGGTCGCGAAACCGCCCATTGCCTTGTAGAGCGCAGCTGGGATGTTCCGAACGCGGAAGACAAAGCTCATCATCATGCCATTGTTGCCTCGGCGGGTCGTGTCAGGCTCGCGGGACATAATGATAAAGCGGGTCGTGTTGCGGGAGTGATCCTCGATGTGACGCGCTACAACGTCCAGCCCATAGATCTCGGCGGCGAGTTCGCTGGCGAGTGCGGCTTTGGTCACGTCTTTAGCTTCGGCTACTTCACGAGCGGCACGCGCGTTGTCGGTGCTGACTTTGCCCGTGATGTTGTGATTCTTTAGAAATCCAGCGCATTGCGGGAGTATGACGACGTGGCCATGGGCTTCTTTTATGTCCGACAGCGCTGCACCTTTGACGCCGAGAAGGTTCACGTGCACACGAACAAAGGCTTCATCCACGATATGAAGACCCGATTTTGGCAACAGGCTATGGACATCAGCCACGCGGCCATAGGTCGAGTTCTCAACTGCGATCATGCCTAAATCAGCCGCGCCAGACCGAACAGCCTCCATCGCGTCTTCGAAAGTGTCACAGGGAAGTGGGTCGAAATCGGGGCGTGCTTCGACGCAAGCCTGATGACCATAGGCACCGAGTTCTCCCTGAAACGCGATTTTCTGGGTCATTTCTGTCCCCTCCACTGTTCTTTTGTCTACTTTGGGCAATAAGTCGCGGTTCTACTGCTTGCAAGAGTGGACAAGAAACTTGTAGATAGCCGCGAAACTGTGAACGGAATGGAACGCGACATGTTCGACACAATGACGATGACCAAGGTGCTGGGCGGCGTTTGCGGCACTTTCCTCGTTTTCTTGCTTGGTGGCTGGGCTGCTGAAAGCATTTATTCTGCCGGCGAAGGTGCTGGCCACGAGGGCGAGCACGCTCAGGCGTATGTAATCTCGCATGGCGACGGTGAAGCTGCCGTTGTAGAAGAAGGCCCGTCCTTCGAAGAAATCTTTGCGAATGCTGATGCAGCTGCTGGTGAGCGTGTTTTCCGCAAATGTGCGGCATGTCACTCTGCTGCTGAAGGCGAGAACGGTACCGGCCCGTCCCTGTACGGCGTTGTGAACCGTCCTGTCGACTCGATCGCCGGCTTTGCATACTCGGGCGCTCTCGAGGCTGTGGCTGACGTTTGGTCGCCTGAGCATCTGAACGGCTTCCTTGAGAACCCCAAAGGCTACGCACCGGGCACCGCGATGTCGTTCTCGGGTCTGGCAAAGGTTCAGGACCGTGCAGACGTGATTGCGTATCTGCAGAGCGTATCAAACTAATTTAGTGAATATCACTTAGGCAAAGGCCGTCCCTAGGGGCGGCCTTTTGTCGTTTCACAATGCGATAACGCTTTCTCGTCTTGCCCTTTGTGTATTGCCCGCCGTAGCTTTGTCTCAGGGTTTCAAAGGGGAGAAAACCATGACGAATTTCACCACCAAAGCTTCTGTTCGTGACACCGATTTGCGTCGCGTTGTGCTTTTGGCAGGTGCAGCGCTGATTGCGGGCGCATCATGGGCAAGCTCGGTGTTTGCTGACACGCCCATCATTCAGACCCATGCCATTTCGACCTATGGCAATTTGAAATACCCTAGCCCTGATTTTGCGCATCTTGATTATGTGAACCCTGACGCGCCCAAAGGCGGTGAGTTCTCGACTTGGTTCACAGGCGGGTTCGACAACCTAAACCCCTATGCGACCCAAGAAGGTAAGCCTGCCTATCTGTCGTCGTCCATGTTCGAATCGGTGCTGCAGGGCACATCGGACGATGTGGACGGGAATTACTGTTATCTGTGCACGTCGATGGAATACCCCGAGACCAAAGATTGGGTGATCTTCCATCTGCGCGATGACGTCGTGTTTTCGGATGGCACCCCAATGACCGCGAACGATGTGGTCTTTAGCCATAATCTGATGATGGAGCAGGCTACCGAATCATATCGTTTCGCAGTCGCGCAAATGGTTGATAGCGTTGAGGCGCTGGACGATTACACCGTGAAATTCACCTTTGCCGCCGATTATCCAAAGCAATCCGTCATTGAACAAGTTGGTGGTCAGCCAGTGTTTAGCCAGAAATGGTATGAAGAAACGGGTGCGCGTTTGGATGAAAGCCGCCTCGAAACGGGACCGGGGACGGGGCCCTACATGGTCGGTAGTTTTGAGGTGAATCACCAGATCATCTATGTTCGCAATCCCAACTTCTGGGGCGCTGATCATCCGCTGAACATCGGACAGAATAACTTTGATTCGATCCGCATCGAATATTTCGCCGACACCACCGCAGCGTTCGAGGGGTTCAAGGCAGGTGAGTTCACCTTCCGACAGGAAAATTCCTCGCTGTCGTGGGCGACCTCATATGATTTCCCCGCGATTCAAAATGGTTGGGTCGTGAAAGAGACGCTGCCGAATGGAAATGTGCCCGGCGCGACGGGCTTTGTGTTTAATATGAAGTCGGGCAAATTCGATGATCTGCGTGTCCGTCAGGCCTTGGCCCTGATGTATAACTTCACGTGGACCAACGAAGAGCTCCAATACGGGCTGTTCAAACAGCGCGAGAGCTTTTGGCAAAATGCAGACCTCGCAGCGCGCGGGGTGCCTGAAGGCCGCGAGTTGGAACTGCTTCAAACCGTTTCTTCGTTTATCGACCCCTCGATCCTGACGGATGAAGTTACCGTGCCGCACGTCTCTGGTGAATCGCAGCTCGACCGTCGGAACCTCCGCCGTGCCTTGGCCCTCATGGAAGAGGCAGGCTGGGTGCCTGGTGCCAACGGGATGCTGGAAAAAGATGGTGAACCGCTGAAGGTCGAATTCTTGGGCTATAGCCCGACGTTTGATCGCATCATCTTGCCCTATGTCGATAACCTGCAGAAATTGGGCGTCGACGCAGAGTGGAACCGTATTGACCCTGCGCAATACACCGAACGTACCCGCAATTTTGACTTCGATATGATCTTTGATGGTTACCGCGTCGGTCCGATCGAGGGCGAAGGCTTGGGGCAGAAATTCGGTTCGGATGGTCTGGGCGATGTATTCAACCCCGCCCACTATTCAAACCCAGCCGTCGATCAATTGGCCGAGTCGATCAAGGATGTCGAAACCTATGATGACATGGTCGCGCATGTGCGGGCGATCGACCGCATCATGCGTCGCGACCTGTTCGTCGTCCCGACATGGTATCTGGGCGATTACTGGGTGGCCTATTACGACATGTACGAACATCCCGAAACTCTGCCACCCTATGCGCTGGGCGAGATGAGCTTCTGGTGGTATAACGCCGAAAAAGCCGAAGCACTAAAGGCCGCAGGGGCCCTCCGCTAAGGACTAATAAGGCAGGTAGATGGGCGCTTATATACTTCGCAGATTGCTGCTCGTGATCCCGACTCTGCTCGGGATTATGATCCTCAATTTCGCGATCATCCAATTCATGCCGGGTGGTCCGATTGAACAGGTCATCGCGCGGATGCAGGGCAATGGGGATGTGTTTGAAAACATCTCTGGCGGGGCAGGGGATGCTGAATTCCAAAGTGCGGGCGTTGAACTCCAAGGGGCCTATCCCGGCGCGCAGGGGCTGGATCCACGCTACCTCGCTGAGTTGGAAAAGCGGTTTGGGTTCGACAAGCCACCGCTTGAGCGGTTCCTGAACATGATGTGGAACTACGTCCGCTTTGACTTCGGAGAGAGTTATTTCCGAAAAATTTCTGTGCTGGATCTGGTTCTGGAAAAGATGCCTGTGTCGATCACACTCGGCCTTTGGTCCACGATCATTGCGTATCTTGTGTCGATCCCGCTAGGCATTCGTAAAGCCATCAAAGATGGGTCACAGTTCGACACTTGGACCTCTGGCGCGATCATCGTGGCCTACGCGATCCCTGGATTCCTTTTTGCAATTCTTCTGATCGTTCTCTTCGCGGGCGGTAGCTATTGGCGGATATTCCCATTGCGCGGCCTCACCAGTTCAAACTGGGAAGAACTGACCATGTGGGGAAAGGTGATCGACTACCTTTGGCACATCACGTTGCCTGTTCTGGCCTCAACGATTTCGGCCTTTGCAACGCTGACCTTGCTGACCAAAAACAGCTTCCTTGATGAGATCAAAAAGCAATACGTGATGACGGCCCGTGCCAAAGGGCTAACGGAAAATCGCGTCCTTTATGGGCATGTGTTCCGCAATGCGATGCTGATCGTGATTTCTGGATTTCCGGCGCTTTTCGTCGCGGTGTTCTTTGGGGGGTCGGTGATCATCGAAACGCTGTTCAGCCTCGATGGATTGGGGCGCATGGGATACGAGGCGGCGATTGCGCGGGATTATCCCGTGGTCTTTGGGACGCTCTACGCGTTTTCGCTGATGGGGCTGGTCGTCGGTATTATCACCGACATCACTTACGTGTTTATCGATCCACGGATCGATTTTGAAAGCAGGGGGTAGGGTATGCGTCTGTCTCCACTCAATCAGCGTCGCTGGCGTAACTTCAAGCGAAACCGTCGTGCAGTTTGGTCCCTGATTATCTTAGGTGCATGTTTCATTCTGAGCCTCTTCGCTGAGTTTATCGCCAACGATAAACCGATCCTCGTCAGCTACCGCGGTGAACTGCGCAGCCCCGTTTTGTCTTTCTACTCGGAAAAGGACTTTGGCGGCGATTTTGCGACCGAGGCTATTTACTCCTCCATCGAGGTGAAATGCCTGATCGTGTCTGGCGGCGCGGTGGAGTGTTTCGACGACCCCGAAGGTATCTATGAAACCGTAACGACAGGTAGCACGCCCGAGGTTGAGGATTTCTCTAAGGGTTGGATGGTCTGGCCCGTCATCCCTTATTCCTACGATACGATTGTTGATGTGCGCGGCGTCGCCCCCGCGCCACCTTCTGACACGAACCTATTGGGGACGGACGACACCAAACGCGATGTTCTGGCACGTGTGATCTATGGTTTCCGACTATCGATTTTCTTCGCCATGATGGTCGTCGGCGTGTCCTCGGTCATTGGGATCGTCGCTGGCGCAGTCCAAGGATACTTCGGCGGGTGGGTCGATCTCGGTTTTCAGCGGTTCATTGAAATTTGGGGTGGGATGCCATCGCTCTATGTGATGATCATCCTCGTCGCCATTTTGGGAAAATCCTTCTGGCTTTTGGTCTTTATCACCGTGCTGTTCGGTTGGCCTGCCTTGGTCGGTGTCGTACGAGCCGAATTTCTCCGTGCTCGCAATTTTGAATACGTGCGTGCCGCGCGTGCTTTGGGTGTCAGTGACAGGACAATCATGTTCCGTCATGTGCTCCCCAATGCGATGGTGGCAACGGTGACGATGTTGCCCTTCTTGGTCACGGGTGCAATTGCGACTCTGGCTAGTCTCGATTTTCTGGGCTTTGGCCTACCATCGTCTGCTCCGTCACTCGGTGACTTGACCCTTCAGGCCAAACGCAACCTTCAGGCGCCGTGGCTAGGCTTTACGGCGTTCTTTACCTTTGCATTCATGCTATCGCTCCTCGTCTTTATCTTCGAGGGCGTGCGCGATGCCTTTGACCCGCGAAAGACATTCTCATGAGTTTGCTCGAGGTCAACAAACTCTGTGTCGATTTCCGACAGGACAGTCAAACAACACGGGCTGTTCGCGGCGTGTCGTTTAGCGTCGAAAGGGGCGAGACCCTTGCCCTGGTCGGTGAGTCTGGCTCTGGTAAATCAGTGACGGCTTTGTCGACAGTGGACCTGTTGGCAGACAGTGCTCAGGTCTCGGGTTCGATCCGCTACAACGGCGAAGAAATGGTGGGCGCATCAGACGCCGCTTTGCGCCGCGTGCGGGGCAACGACATTAGTTTCATTTTCCAAGAGCCGATGACCTCGCTTAACCCGCTGCACACGATCGAAAAGCAGTTGGGCGAGTCCATCGAATTACACCAAGGCCTGCGTGGGCCAAAGGTGCGTGACCGCATCATCGAACTGCTCGACCGCGTGGGTATCCGTGATTCCGCGTCGCGATTGGCGAGCTATCCGCATGAGCTTTCGGGCGGGCAGCGCCAGCGCGTCATGATTGCGATGGCACTGGCCAATGGGCCTGACCTGCTGATCGCTGACGAACCGACGACGGCGTTGGATGTGACCATTCAGGCGCAAATCCTCGACCTGATGGAGGACCTAAAGCGCAAAGAGGGCATGGCGATGCTCTTTATCACGCACGACCTGACGATCGTTCGGAAGATCGCGGACAAGGTCTGCGTGATGAAGGACGGTGAGATTGTAGAAGCGGGACCAACGGCTGAGATTTTCAGTAATCCGCAGCATCCATATACTCAGATGTTGTTGGCGGCTGAGGCGGCTGGCGAACCAGCCCCTGTGCCAGAGAACGCGCCTGTTATTGCCGAAACCCAAAACCTCAAGATTTGGTTCCCGATCAAACGCGGACTAATGCGGCGCACGACGGGCTACGTCAAAGCCGTAAACGATGCGACCCTAACCGTCCACGCTGGAGAGACATTGGGGATCGTAGTGAATCGGGGTCGGGGAAGACGACGCTCGCTCTGGCAGTCATGCGATTGATCCGCTCTGAGGGACGAATTGTGTTCATGGGGCAGGCCCTTGATGGTTTGAACCAGAAACACATGAGGCCTCTGCGCAGCGGCATGCAGATCGTGTTCCAAGACCCCTTCGGTTCTCTCTCGCCGCGTATGACCGTCGAACAGATCATCGCTGAAGGACTAACCGTTCACGGTGTCGAACGTGGTCAGAGCCCGCGTGAAATGGTTGCGGAGATCATGACCGAAGTCGGGTTGGACCCCGAAATGATGCACCGCTATCCGCACGAATTTTCGGGTGGTCAACGGCAGCGGATCGCTATTGCGCGAGCGATGATTTTGCGTCCGAAACTTGTGGTCTTGGATGAGCCGACCTCTGCGCTGGATATGACGGTGCAAGTGCAAATCGTTGACCTGTTGCGCGAACTGCAGCGTAAACACGGTCTGGCCTATTTGTTCATCAGTCACGATCTCAAGGTCGTGCGCGCACTGTCCCACAAGATCATGGTGATGCGTGCTGGCGATGTGGTTGAGGCAGGCTCTGCGGCACAAATCTTTGATGCACCGCAGTCGGATTATACTCGTGCGCTCATGGCTGCTGCATTTGAAGGTCGGGCAGCGACTTAACCTTCGCTGCCGATCATAAAGCAGTTCTGGCCACGCGCTTGCAGGCGACGACAAGCGAGTTCAGCCGTTTCGCGTGACATGCCCATAAAGTTTGCATCAAACCCACGCGGGCTCTGCACCACGCGGCGCAGCGATCCATCGAGGGTCGCCATTTCGTTTAGGGCAACACGGACGAGGATCCGTTCCGCTTCATAGCGCGATCCAAAGCGACCTACATTGATGCCCCAGTGGCGGCCACCCGATGTCGAGACGCGGGTGACAACTTCAGGTCCTGTGGCGGCGGCTACAGCGACGGCCACATCGGCGGGATCAGTGATGACCTCTTCGATCTCAACTGGGGCTGAGGCTTGGATAAATGCAGCTGGGCGCGCTTCGGGGCGTGGTACCGCTTGGGCGACAACGACTTGCGGGGCTTCTTCGATGACTTCAGCCACTTGTTCGATTTCAGCGATTTCCATCGCCGCGGCCAGTGCGTTTTCGATATCTGCAGCGTCTGCGACAACGGCCACGACCGCTTGCTCAGATACAGGGCGTGGCGTTGGTCGTGGGCTGGATGTCACGGCACCGGTCACGCGAATGGTGCGTCCCGCTGCGCCCGGAACATCGGTCACGTTTGCTGCAATTAGCTGCGGTTCATCATTGGAGCTGCTGCCAGGCTGGTAGGCCGGCAGGGGCGGGCGTTGGATGCGAGCGTTACGCGGCGCTTGAGCAAAGCCCATGTCGAGCAGTTCAGCAGCACGGGCGTTGCGTGCTGCAACAGAGGACGCGCCAAAGACGGACGCGATGATGCGCACGTTGCCGCGCTGTGCAGAGGCGACGAGGTTATAGCCTGCAGCGCTGGTAAAGCCGGTCTTGATGCCGTCTGCGCCTTCATAGGCATTCAGGAAACGGCGGTTGGTGTTATACACTTCTGCCATGCCAGCATCGGTCGAGCGGCGCGAGAAGATGTTGTAGTACTGCGGGAAATCGTAGACGAGGTGACGTCCAAGAATGGCCATGTCGTGCGCGGTGGACATGTGGCCGTTCTGAGTGAGGCCGTTTGCATTACGGAACGACGACCGCGACATACCCATCGATTGGGCCATACGGTTCATTCTACGCGCAAATGCGGCTTCTGATCCTTCGAGCGCGATGCCGATTGCAGTCGCTGCATCGTTTGCCGACTTCACAGCCGCAGCGCGGATCAAATACCGAAGGCGAATTTCCTGACCTGTGCGCAGGCCGAGTTTACTGGGCGGTTCTGCTGCAGCCTCATACGTGATTTTGACCATCGTGTCTGGGCTGATCTCTCCGCGTTCGATGGCTTGGAACGCGATGTAAAGGGTCATCATTTTGGTGAGTGAGGCGGGGTGAAGCGGCGTGTCTGCGTTATAGGATTGGATCACTTCGCCAGTGCGCGCGTCCATCACATAGGTTGCCCCTGGGCCTGCCACAGCAGTCTGCGGAACCCACATCGCAAAGACCAATGCGATTGACACAAATAGACCCATTAGGGCCCGAAATTTCGGACGACCTGCCACGGTTTGCCTCATACTGCCTCACGGCTCCAATCTAACGCTGGATGCCTTATTGATTGAGGAGAGAGTAACACGGTCGGATTCAGCCGAAAACACCTTATTTCAAAGCACTTTCATCGGGTGGTTGAACTGCAACGCCATATCTGGTGGTCGAATATTTGTGATCCGCTATATCGGCGATTGTGGCGGAAATGGGGCGGCGCGTCAGGCGAGTTCGGCTATCAACTTGGGTAGGTCGCCCAGACTTTCGAGTCGGTGATATCTGACGTGTTCAGGCTCTTCGGCGTGTTCTAATTCCCACGTCAGCTCGTGTGGAACGTAAATTCCCCATCCGCCGGCCTCAATCGCGGGGATAATGTCAGACTTTAACGAATTGCCGACCATCATGACGCGAGGGGTCTCAAATCGTGCAAAAATACGTTGATACACGGCGGCGGTCTTGTCGCTGACAATTTCGACGGACGAGAAATAATCCCCAAGATTGGATTGGGCGAGCTTACGCTCTTGATCCAAGAGATCGCCTTTGGTGATCAGGACGATCTGCGTGGAATTCGCCAGTTCAGGGATCACCTTGTCAACGTGAGGCAGCAAATTGATCGGATGCGCCAGCATATCACGCCCCATATCAATCAGCGCCAAAGTGATATGCCCAGGGAGTTTAGCATCTGTTACAGCAAGAGCGGTTTCGATCATCGAGAGGGTGAACCCTTTGATCCCATACCCATAGAACCGAAGATTGCGACGCTCCGCAGCCAAAAGCCTCGCCCGAAGGTCGTGAGGATCGACATAATCTGCCAGTAATTCGGCAAATCTGTTTTGGCTCATTTGAAAGAATTTTTCGTTGTGCCAAAGGGTATCATCCGCGTCGAATGCAATTGTCCATCGATGTGGCATGCCTTGGCTCCTGCTGGGGGTTTTCTTAGGCTCCAATAAGATTATATAACGCAGTGGACAGTTACGACTAGTGAGAGCATGAAGCGAACTGACTTCTTTATGATGGCCGAGGGGAATGACGACGATAATGACATCGGCGTCAAACTTGACGTGCGGCCCAAGACCAAGCGTCCGCCGTTGTATAAGGTGCTCATCCTCAACGATGACTACACGCCAATGGAATTCGTTGTGCACGTGCTGGAACGTTTCTTTGGGATGAACCATGCCCAAGCGTTTGAGCTAATGCTCACCGTTCACAAAAAAGGTGTCGCCGTCGTTGGCGTCTATTCCTACGAAATTGCTGAAACCAAAGTGACGCAAGTGATGGATTTCGCGCAGCGTCATCAGCACCCGTTGCAATGCACAATGGAGAAAGAGTGACGCCTTGCGTCACCGTTCACACATGTCCAAATCCAGATTAGCTACTGCCCTGAATGATGGGCTTATCGTCCTGCCCGAAGGTCCAATTCGCGTCATGCGTCCCGCTGCGGATTACGACCTGTCGATGTTCGCTCGTGAAAACCTGTGGATTGATACGGGGTTCAAGCCAGATGCGGTTGCGTGGTCAGGGGCGGGCTACAGCCTCGATCCAGTTGATGCGCCTGTAACGATTGTCGTTGTGCCGCGAGCCAAGGCTCTCGCGCGTGCGATGGTTGCTGAAGCTGCTAAATCCACCTTGGTTCTTATCGATGGTCAGAAGACCGATGGGATCGATAGTCTGTTCAAAGAATGCCGCAAGTCGCTGGGCGATCTGCCAAGCGTGACCAAATCGCATGGCCGCCTGTTCTGGTTTGGTGGCGAAAACCAATTCACAGATTGGGCGCTGGGCGATCCGAACAAAGGCGAGAACGGGTTCTATACCAGCGCAGGCGTGTTCTCTGATGGTCAGGTGGATCGCGGGTCGAAACTGCTTGCCTCTGCTTTGCCAGAGAAATTGCCCAAACGGATGGCCGATTTTGGCGCAGGCTGGGGCTATCTGTCCGATACGGTTCTGAAACGCGAAGGCGTAGAAAGCATTGATCTGATCGAGGCGGAAAAAGTCGCTCTCGATTGTGCGCGTCTCAATGTGCCTGATGATCGTGCGGCGTTCCATTGGGCGGACGCCACAACGTGGAAAGCGCCTGACAGCTATGGTGGCATCGTCATGAACCCGCCATTCCACATTGGCCGTGAAGGGAGCCCCGCCTTGGGCCGTGCCTTTATCGCTAATGCCGCGCGGAACCTCACGACCTCTGGGCACTTGTGGATGGTTGCGAACCGTCACTTGCCTTACGAGGCTGCGCTCAATGACCATTTCAAAGAGGTCAAAGAGATCGGTGGCGATGGCGCGTTTAAATTGTTCCACGCCTTCCGCCCAATCCGCTAAGTTCTGACAGTCGACACTCAGGAGAGTCCAATGTCTTTTTCCATCGAAGGTAAAACCGCGATTGTGACGGGCGCCGCGAATGGCGTGGGTTTGGCAATCGGACGGCATTTCATCGAACAGGGCGCGAATGTGATGTTCGCTGACATGGACGAAGCCGCGCTTCAGCGCGAGATCGGGGTGGAGATTGAGGCCGACAGCGGGCCTGCCCGTATCTTTGCGGGTGATCTTCGCAAGAAACTGACGATCAAGAACCTGCTCTCTGCGACCGTGGATGCATTTGAACAGATCGATATCCTTGTGAACGCGGCCCGTCAGATCGTCCTGACGGATCCGCTGAACCCTGATGATGACAGTGTATCGATGTTGCTAGAGCAGAACATGCTCTCGGGTCTACGGTTGTCGCAGGCGGTAGCGCGTCGGATGGTGAAACTGGCTGAGGGGCAGGACAAACAGCAAGTTGGTACAATCATCAACTTGTCGTCGATTGCTGCGCGACGCACCCATCCTGATCTTCTCGCCTATTCGGTGTCGACGGCTGCGGCTGATCAAATGACACGGTCGCTGGCCGTTGCGCTGGCCCCGCATCGTATCCGCGTTAACTCTGTCGCCTTCGGCAGCGTTATGAGCGCGAGCCTTAAGGGTGCATTGAAAGAACACGATGGATACCGCGAAGATATCCTGTGTCACACGCCGCTGAACCGCATCGCAAGCGCCTCTGAGGTCTGCGATGCCGTTCAATATCTCGCGTGCGAGGCGTCTGGCTTTGTCACGGGTCAGATCATCACCGTGGACGGTGGGCGCACCCTGATCGATCCCGTTGGATGCGCCGCGCACTAAACCTGCTTATTCAGGGTGAATAGCAACGCACTGGTTGATGCCGTCTTGGACGGTTGAGGCCATGGCCTCTCGGCGCTGGAGAAGCGACTGCAGCTTTGCCTGTTCCGCGTTCAAATCGATTGCCACAGGTACTTTGTATTCGCGAGTCATCACCTCGTCGCAGGGGAAACGAACCTGTTCGCCAGACTCGAGCGTTTGCGTGCAAGTCCGATCAATCGTCACAACTTCGGACCGTTCAGCGAGCGCATAGCCGCGATCAATATTTGCTTGGGTTTCAGCGATAAGGGCGTTCAATGTCCGCTGGTTCGAGGTCACCTCGTTGATGCAACGTTCGCGAGGTGTGCCACAGGCTGCCAAAGCAACGAGTGGCAAAAGGATCAGGGCAGCACGCATATCGAATCTCCGTCAATTGGTCACACATCTGCGGTGTGGTTTCGCCCTCATATCAATGCTATGGCCGAGTGATATTCAATAGCACGACGAAAGGTGTCCCGATGACAGAGCAAATGGCTGATGAAAAAGCACGCGCATCCGCATGGTTCCGTCAACTGAGGGACGACATCGTCGCTGCCTTTGAAAACCTTGAAGACACCCAGACAGAAGGCCCTACAGCGTCGATGCCCGCTGGCCGTTTTGAAGTCACGGAAACGAAACGTCAGGGCGACGCAGGTGAGGATGCAGGCGGCGGTCTGATGAGTGTGATGCGCGGTGGTCGTGTATTCGAAAAAGTCGGAGTAAACGTCTCAACGGTTTACGGCTCGTTGGGCGTGGCCGCGCAAAAATCCATGGCTGCCCGTGGAGTTCCAGGTGTCGAAGAAGACCCTCGGTTCTGGGCGTCCGGCATTTCACTCGTAGCGCATATGCAGAACCCGCATGCGCCCGCCGTCCACATGAATACACGTATGTTCTGGACCCCTGCGGCGTGGTGGTTTGGCGGAGGGTCCGACCTGAACCCTTGCATCGAATATGCCGAGGACACTCAGCATTTTCATGATGTGCAAAAGCAGCACCTCGATCCGCATGGCGACCATCTTTATCCCGAACTCAAAGCATGGGCGGACGAGTATTTTTATGTGCCGCACCGTGGGCGTGCACGTGGCGTTGGTGGTATCTTTATGGACGACCGCAATTCTGGTGATTGGGAGGCCGATTTCGCGCTGACTCAAGACATCGGACGCGCTTTTTTGCCTGCGTATTTGCCTGTCACAGAAAAGCGCCGCAATATGCCTTGGAGTGAGGCGGATAAGGATAAGCAATTGATCCACCGTGGCCTCTATGCCGAGTATAATCTTGTCTACGATCGCGGTACCAAATTCGGCCTCGCTACCGGTCATGATGCCAACGCGGTTCTGATGAGCCTACCTCCGATGGCGAAATGGATTTAACCCAGTCTATTATTCAATTTGCCTTGGCGTCGTTCCTTATCGAGCTCACGCCAGGGCCGAACATGGCCTATCTCGCAGTCGTCGCCGCATGTGAAGGGCGGCGCTACGGATTTGCGGCTGTGGCGGGTGTTGCGCTCGGTCTGGCCTTGGTCGGGATCGCGGCGGCGCTGGGCGTCGGGGCGATGATCAATGCCTCGCCCGTACTGTATCAAACCTTACGCTGGGGTGGCGTGCTCTATCTGCTGTGGTTGGCCTATGACGGCTGGCGCGATTCTGATGAAGAGATCGAACATGCTGCGCTCGGCTCGCCGTTGCTGATGTTTTTTCGGCGTGGTCTGATTACGAACCTTTTGAACCCAAAGGCAGCCGTTTTCTATATCGCTGTCTTGCCGGGTTTTGTGGTTGATGGCGCCGCGGTGATGCCGCAGACAATCACATTGTCCGTTGTCTATGTAGTCGTTGCCACGGCAATCCATGCGGCAATTGTCGGCTTGGCTGGGACGGCACAGACCTTGCTCGAAAACCCGAGAAAAAGGCTGGTCCTGCGGCGTTTCTTGTCGGTCGCTCTGGCCTTGGTCGCGTTTTGGTTTGCGTGGAAAACCCAAGGCTAAAGCAAAACGGGGACCCGAAGGCCCCCGTCTGAAGTGTCTCTAACGATCAGATTACGCGCCGCGCACGGTGTCGATCATCAATTGGACGTTGTCAGGGCTTGCATCAGGCGTGATCCCGTGACCGAGGTTAAAGATGTGCGGCCCATTGGACAGCGCATCCACAACTTTGCGCGTTTCTCGGATCAGATCGTCGCCACCCGTAACCATGTGGTGAGAGGCGAGGTTGCCTTGGACGCAGCCGCCTGTTTGCACGTGAGCCGCGGCCCATTCAGGCGACACGCCGTCGTCGAGAGCAATGCAATCGGCGCCGATCTTTTCATGCAGTCCTTCATAGCGTTCACCGGCGCCGCGCGGGAAAGCGATGACTGGCAAATGAGGATGGCGATCTTTAAGCGCGGTAGTGATCCTACGGGCGGGTTCAACCGCGAAATCATAGAAGTCTTGTCCCTGAAGGCTACCGGCCCAGCTATCGAAAATCTTAATGACCTCAGCCCCTGCGACAACCTGTTTGGACAGGTATTCGATGGTCGCATCCGTCAGAAGGTCGATCAGCGCTGAAAAGGTCGCACGATCAGCAGATTTCAGCGCGTGCGCTGGGCCCTGATCCGGTGTGCCGCGACCTGCAATCATATAAGTCGCAACCGTCCAAGGAGCGCCAGCAAAGCCAATCAGCGTCGTTTCCTTTGGCAATTCGCGGGAGAGGATTTTGACCGTCTCATAAACAGGATTCAGAACTTCATCGATCTGATCAATCGGTTTGAGCGCCTTAAGTTCTGCAGGTGTTGTGACCGTCGTCATCCGCGGACCTTCGCCCGTTTCAAACCAAAGATCGACGCCCAAGGCCTGCGGCAATAGCAAAATGTCAGCAAAAAGAATCGCTGCGTCGAATCCGTAGCGGCGGATCGGCTGCAAAGTGACCTCTGCGGCGAGTTCCGAATTGTAGCAAAGTGACAGGAAATCCCCTGCTTGCGCACGGGTTGCGCGATATTCAGGGAGATACCGTCCTGCTTGCCGCATCATCCAGATCGGCGGGGTAGGCAGTTTTTCACCGGCAAGGGCGCGCAAGATCGTCTTTGTCATGGTCATTCCTTTTCGTTCCCGTGGTTGGTCGCCAATGACGCAGGGCAAGTCAAGCCATTGCTGGCACGCAAAGGCGCGGCTAGAAAGCGCATATGACCATGATTTTGCCCACACCCGCTGAACCGCTTATGATCGGAACCCGTGGTTCGCCACTGGCGCTGGCGCAAGCCTACGAAACCCGCGCCCGTTTGATGGCAGCCTTTGATCTGCCCGAGGGTGCCTTTGAGATCGTTGTGATTAAAACTACAGGCGATGATCGTTCCATGATCGATGCGGATCGTCCTCTCAAGGAAATCGGCAATAAGGGTCTGTTTACCAAAGAAATCGAAGAGGCAATGCTGGATGGCCGCATCGATATCGCGGTTCATTCGATGAAAGACATGCCTGTCGCACAGCCAGGTGGCCTTGTGCTCGATTGTTATCTCCCGCGTGAAGATGTGCGTGACGCCTTTGTTTCGTTGAAGGATGGTGGCTTGGCCGCTCTGCCCGAAGGTGCTGTGGTTGGGACGTCGTCCTTGCGCCGCAAAGCGCAGCTTCTCAATCGCCGTCCCGATCTGAAAATCGTGGAATTTCGCGGTAACGTTCAGACCCGTCTGAAAAAACTGGGCGATGGCGTTGCGGATGCGACTTTCCTCGCGATGGCCGGTTTGAACCGTCTGAACATGATCGATGTGCCGCGTTTGGCCATCGAAGTCGAAGAAATGCTGCCCGCCGTTGCGCAGGGCGCAATCGGGATTGAACGCCGCGTAGATGATGAACGCGCCGCCACGATGCTGGCTGCAATCCATCACACCCCCACTGGGCAGCGACTCGCTGCTGAGCGGGCGTTTCTGGCAGCTCTGGATGGATCGTGTGAAACTCCAATTGGTGGACTGGCCGAATTGCAAGGCGACACGCTGCGCCTTCGCGGAGAGATCTTGCGCATCGACGGTTCGCAATCCCTGAGCGATGAAGTCTCTGGTCCAATCAGCGAAGGTCCCGCACTGGGCCAAGCCCTGGCTAAAACCTTGCTGGATAGGGCAGGCGGACGCTTCTTTTAATAGAGTTTCAAGGCCGCCAGAAATGGCGGCTTTGTTTTTTCGTCGGTCGGAATGAAAAAAGCTGGCTTTGCCTCTTGACGCGGACCCCAGCCAATAATATTCCGCCCGCACTTTCGGCGGTGTAGCTCAGTTGGTTAGAGCAGAGGAATCATAATCCTTGTGTCCGGGGTTCGAGTCCCTGCACCGCCACCATATCCCCCAGATATCAATGGAAATTCGCCGAATAGTGATCGGGTAAACCGTTATCCGTTCAGGCTATAGCGGCGAATGGTTTCAAATCGACCGTCAGGGCGTTCGCCGACCAGCGCGATAGCGTCGATGAAGAACGGGCGCGGGAGTGTGCCGAGGCTCAGCTCTTCAATCGCTGCCATCGAACGGGTCGCTGTTTCGGGGTCCAATTTGCCAGAAAGCGTCATGTGGAATTTGAACTCCTCCATGACATAGGGATAGCCCCATTGCATCAAAAGCTCTGTCTGTCGTTCGGTGAGGCCCGCTGCTTTACGGCGTTCTGTCTCTGACGCGCTGGCGGGGGCGCGGAAGTGGTCGAGTTCGCGGACGCAAGCTGCCGCTAATGCATTGAGGCCCGACTGGGATCCTTCGACTGTAAAGGCGAGGAAAGAGCTGATCTGGCTTAGTTTGAGGCCGTCGGGCGCCACTGGAGCCAATACATCCGCGAGGTCGGCCACTGCGGCTTGCAGTTCGACTTCACCATGCGACTCGGCCAGTCGGAAGGGTGGCTTCAGTGTCGCGTGAAACCCGTATTTCCGTGGCGCATCTGTGACGGCCTCAAGGTCAAGGTCGTCCACATGCGGGTGTGGAACGGCGCTGCCCGAGGCGATATCCCATCCCAACCATGCTGCGCCGAATTGCTCGAGCGGTCCCGCAGGTGGAACATAGTAGATGGCGAAACGAGTGTAATCGGACATGGCTTGTTCCCTTTTTAACGGGGGATTTCGCAGAGTTGCGTGAAACCTTAATGACATCGACTGGAGTGTAAACCGATGCACAAAAAGGTGTTCACGGTCCGTTTAGTCGGCAACTTCAGCGTCAAATCCAATCACATCGAGGGCGTCGATGACTTCGGCAGAGGTCTTATCGGTCGCGACTGTGATCTTGCGCGCATCCATATCGAATTCGACGGTTGCTGCACCATCTAGGCCAGCGATTGCTGCCCCAATGGATGATTTACAGTGACCGCAGCTCATTTCGGGAACGTAAAGTTTCATTCTAGTCTCCAAGCTGTGCACATTAGATGGCGCTTCCACCTGCTGGAAGGTCAAGGGGCTATTGACCTTCCAGTTACTGGAGGAACTAAATAAAGCCAAGACCAAGGAAAGAAGGTGACCCATGGCCCGCCAAATGACCATCTCGGTGAGCGGAATGACATGTGCGGCATGTGTTGCACGAGTCGAGAAAATTCTCGGCCGCGCTGATGGCGTTGAAACGGTGTCGGTGAATTTGGCCAAAGAAACGGCGACGATTGCCTACTCGGACAACACCGTGCCATCGACCGTTTTAGAGATGCTCAGCCAAGCGGGATATCCAGCACGAGTCGAAAGCGTATCACTCGACGTATCGGGCATGACCTGTGCCGCCTGCGTTGGTCGTGTGGAAAAACTGCTGACCCGTCAGGCAGGGATCGTATCGGCTCAGGTGAACCTCGCGACGGAAACTGCGCAGGTTGAAACAGTCTTGGACGATTTGACGCCTGTTCTCGATGCGTTGGGCAAGGCGGGTTATCCAACTCAGCTTTCTTCTGGTGGACGCAAGGCAGTGTCGGAACGCAAAGCTGAAGAAGCCGCAGCCATTCGGTCGCAATTCACCACGGCATTGCTGCTGACGCTGCCCGTTTTCGCCTTGGAAATGGGCGGGCATTTGGTCCCGCAGGTCCATCACTGGGTCGATATGGTGATCGGACAGTCCATGTTCCGTCGCATCCAGTTCCTCTTGGCGACTTTGCTGATGGCTGGTCCGGGGCAAGGGTTTTACCGCCTTGGTATCCCAGCGTTGTTCAAAGGCTCGCCTGATATGAACAGCCTTGTCGCCTTGGGGGCAGGTGCTGCATGGTTGTACTCGACTATCGTTACCTTTGCTCCGGGCTTTGTGCCCATTGAGGCACGCGCCGTCTATTTTGAGGCGTCGATGGTGATCATCACGCTGATCCTGCTCGGTCGCTATTTCGAAGCGCAGGCAAAGGGGCGGACGGGCGCCGCTATAGAAGCCTTGGTCAAACTACGCCCGACAACTGCCAGTGTTCTAAGAGATGAAGGGGAGGTGCAAACCCCAGTCGAAAAACTGGTTCCCGGGGACATTTTGCGCATTCGTCCAGGGGAGCGGGTGCCTGTCGACGGGATTGTCGTTGATGGCAGCTCGTATTTGGATGAATCGATGCTGACCGGCGAACCTGTTCCCGTGCTCAAGTCGTTGGGTGATCAGGTTATCGGCGGGACGATGAATACGGACGGGTCGATCTGCATGGAGGTGCGGGCCATTGGTGCCAACACCGTCCTGTCGCGGATTGTTCAGATGGTCGAGCAAGCGCAGGTCGCGAAGCTCCCGATCCAAGGTTTGGTCGATCGGATCACGGGCATTTTCGTGCCCGTTGTGATTTTGATTGCTTTGGTCACCGCGATAATTTGGCTGATTGCTGGGCCAGGGGTGTCTTATGCCGTGGTCGCGGCGGTCTCTGTCTTGATCATCGCATGCCCCTGCGCCATGGGCCTTGCTACTCCAACCTCAATCATGGTCGGCACGGGCCGTGCTGCTGAATTGGGTATTTTGTTCCGTCGGGGTGATGCCCTGCAGCGATTGAACGAGGTCACAACGGTTGCCTTTGATAAGACGGGCACGCTGACCGAAGGTCATCCGCAGGTCGTCACAATCTACGCGCAAAACCGTCGTGAAGCTCTTCGGTTCGCCGCGTCCGTCGAGGCACAATCCGAACATCCAATGGCGAGGGCTATTCTGCGTGAGGCGACGTCAAACGGTGTCCTTTTGGCGGCTGCCGAGTCATTCAAAGCAACCGCTGGCAAAGGTGTCTCGGGCATCGTTGATACCCATCGGGTTTTGGTAGGGTCGGAACGGTACTTGACCGAGAATAACGTCTCGGTTGCTGCATATTCGGCGAGAGCGGCGTCCCTCGCCCAAGAAGGCCAGACCCCGTTCTTTGTTGCCGTGGATGGCGCAATGGCCGCTCTTATCGGTGTTGAGGACCCGATCAAAGCTGGTGCCAGAGATGCTATTTCTGCCTTTCAAGAACGTGGGATGCGTGTGGCGATGGTCACGGGCGATAACATCGCTACAGCTGAGAGCATTGCGCGGCGGCTCGGTATTGATACGGTCGTTGCCGAAGTTCTTCCCGAAGGTAAAGTCGAGGCGGTCAAGGATCTTCAAGTGAACGGTCCTGTGGCGTTCTTTGGCGACGGGATCAACGATGCACCCGCTTTGGCGCAGGCAGATGTTGGTATCGCCATGGGTACAGGGACAGACGTTGCCGTCGAAACAGCGGACGTTGTGCTGATGCGGGGGGACCTCAGTGGTGCCGTTGCATCGGTTCGAATGAGCCGCGCAGTTATGCAAAACATTCGGCAGAACTTATTTTGGGCTTTTGCTTATAATATCGCATTGATCCCCGTTGCTGCTGGGGTGCTTTATCCAGCATTCGGCATGCTTATGTCACCCATGCTCGGGGCGAGCGCGATGGCATTTTCGTCGGTCTTTGTGGTCAGTAACGCGCTACGTCTTCGTAGCTATTCAGCAGGACGGAAAGTGCGCCGATGAATATCAAAGAAGCTTCGGCCAGAACCAATCTCCCCGCGAAAACGATCCGTTATTACGAGGATATCGGCCTCGTGCAACCGGGTCGCAACGCAAATGGCTATCGTGCATTTGAAGAATCCGACATTCACAAACTTGCCTTTATCGGGCGGGCGCGTGGACTGGGCTTTACCGTCGAAGAATGTCGGACCCTGCTGCATCTCTACGAAGACACGACCCGCACAAGCGCAGAGGTGAAATCCATAGCGCGGGATCATCTGTCGCGGATCGATCAGCGGATTTCTGAAATGAAGGAAATGCGCAAAACTTTAGCTCATCTCGTGTCATGTTGTGCGGGCGACGATCGGCCCAACTGTCCAATCCTAGATAGCCTCGCCGCGGATCAGAGCGTCAAATCGGGGTGACGGTGGACGTCTTTGTAGAGCAGATATCGGAATGGTTCGTTGCTGGTTGCAACGCAGGCCTGAGGGCAGAACGCGCGCAGCCACATGAAATCGCCAGGCCCAACATCAACCCAGCGTTCATTCAGAAGATACCGCGCTGTGCCTTGTAGGACATATAGTCCATGTTCCATCACGTGCGTTTCGGCAAAGGGGATGCGGCCGCCTTTGGTAAAGGTCACGATGTTGACGTGCATATCGTGTCTTAAATCGGTTTGATCGACAAACCGCGACGTTCCCCAATCCTTGGTCTCTGACATCCAACTGATCGGAGTGTCGTAGTCGCTCGTGATATACGGCATTGGCGCATCATAGCCGTGCGCATGGACATATTGACGGCGGATCCAGTGGAACCTCAGCGGGTCATCGCCCGCATTGCGTAGGGTCCAGCGGGTATGAGGCGGAATGTAGGCGTAACCGCCCGCCATCAGAATATGGGTCTGGCCCGCAACGATCAGCTCCATAATACCATCTGCGATGAACAACACCGCCTCGGCATTTCGGTTCGGCTCTGGCGTGTCGGAGCCGCCGTTTAGTCCTACCTCGACCGCATATTGCGCAAAGGTCTCCGCAAAGCCACTAAGCGGGCGCGCCAAAATCCAGCACCGTGTGTCAACCCACCCAGGCAGCAGGCTAGCGGTAATGTCACGCATCGTTCCGGCTGGGATCAGCGCATAGCTCTCGGTGAAATGAGCACCATTCTTCGCTGGATCATCATCCAGAGAGGGCATCCCGCCCAACGGAAAGGCATATGACATCAAAGTTCTTTCAGCTGTGTGAACCCTACGCCGAAGAAAACGACGTTAGGCCGATAATATCATAAGCGGCTTATTCCCGAGAACTTTTATCGTTCAGCGCAATTTTTCCGAAGGTTAGTTATGCCAGATGTTCGAACCGCCACTCGACTTCTTGCGTCCAAACCTCGCCCGCTTTGACGGTGATCTTTGGGAAGGACGGTTCATGTGGTGCGTTCGGCCAGTACTGCGGTTCAAAGGCGAGCGCGGCGTAATCGGCAAACCCCGCGTTCGATGCCGTACGGCCATCATAGACCTGAAGCCCGGGCATGTCGGTCGCGATGGTCATCCGAAGATCACCCCCTTCGAGGGTAACGACATCGCGCAGATCCAGCTTGATCCGTGATAGGCAGAAGTTGTGATCAATCGGCGGGTTGGCAGGAACGACATCGCGCAAGGTGCGAAAATCGTAGTCAGTGCCCGCAACCTCTGTCACTTCGGTCGGAATGTTTTCGGCGTCTGTGGGCAGATAGTTCTGCGCTTTGATCTGCAATTTGTGACCCGCAAAGGTCGGATCGCCTGTTAGGTTCCAGTAGCTGTGATTGCAGATGTTGATCATGCTCAGCTCATCCGTCGTCGCAGTGATCTCCATCCGCATAACGTTGTCGGGCAGAATGGCGAAATGGGCCATGACGCGCTGGTTACCGGGGAAACCAGCCTCACCATCCGCGCAAAGCACGGTTAGCGTGACGGTATCGGGTGTTTGATCCTCAACAGTCCAAAGTTTGAACTGGCTGCCTCCTTCGGCAGAATGAAGGATATTGCGTCCCTCATTCGGGGTCAGCATATGCTCGATCCCGCCAAAGGTCGCTCGCGCGCCTTTGATCCGATTGCCGACGGGCGCGATGATCGGGCCGTAGTGCTTCATCGACGTGAGGTAGTCGTTGATATCGTTGGACCCTAGCGTGAGGTTATAATCATGACCTTTCAGCCGCACGTCCTGCACGATCGCGCCATAGGTCAGGATGCTGACCGAAAGATCACCGTTCGAAATGGTGATCCGGTCCACAGTGCGTCCATCAGGAAGAGTGCCGAAAGTCATTGAGATAGTCCTTTGTAAGCGGCCACAAGGCCAGCAAGTGTTGTGTCGGGCATCTGTAAAACTGGAACCGATTGAGCGATCAGGGCGCGGGTATATCCGTCAGCGATCACACCGTCGCCAATAACGGCAACACGCTGGCCGAGCCAGTAGGCCCGGCTGCCTTTGAGGTCGGCCCCAATCAGCAGGCCCAAAATTCGGCTCACAGCGTCGCCACCAGCAACGCGGGCTGATGCGATATGGGAAAGGATGCGTTCTGGTCGATCCATCGCTTGGGCCAGACCCTCGTCGAACGCGGCCGTGGACATCGCGCCTGACGCGAAGACGGCAAAGGTTTCGGGTGTTACAGAGCTATGAAAACTCACGATTTCGCCCGCACTGACGTGGACCCAGTGCACTTGCGTGGACACCAAACAGATCACGCCGTCCCAATCATCCTGACTGGCCAGAAAACCTGCAATCGCCGCAGAATGGGGGAGCCGATGCGCGGGGCTGTCCTGAACCACAGGCCCGAATTGTCCTGACGGGGGTAATGCCTTGCATGGCACATGGCTCAAGGCCGCATCAGGTAGCCCAGCGATCACTTGCGGACCGTGCCAGTCGCCGATCAATGCCTCAGGCGTCGTGCCCTTGCGCTGGGCCAACGGAATGTGATCGTCCATCAGCCATGATCGGCCAGATGTCAGGTCAATTGCGATCCAAGTCATGTGTCACCTCTTACCTTCTTCAACCATGAAACGGCCCAAAGGCAAAGAGGGTAGGCCTCAACCTACTTGCCGCGTGGTGCGATTTTGGGTAGCTCCGCAGACTTTGATGACGTTGGAATATCCTATGACCGCTCCCACTCTCGCTATCGACTTTGGAACTTCGAATTCCGCCGTCGCCATTGTTGAAAATGGCGTCTTGCGTCGACTTCCGATCGAGGATGGCGCGGACACCTTGCCGACTGCGGTGTTCTTTCCTGCTGACCGTGGTGAAATGGTGATCGGCGCCGCTGCGGCTGAGGCTCTGATTGCGGGTGATGAAGGGCGCTATATGCGTGCGCTCAAATCTGTCCTCGGCACATCGCTGTTTCACGAACAACGCCCGATTGGTGGGCAGAGACGCACGCTGGCCGACATTGTGACTGCGTTCTTGGTTGAGGTGAAAACCCGTGCTGAGGCGCAGATCGGTCAGACCTGCTCGCGCGTTTTGTCTGGACGTCCCGTCCGGTTCCACTCTGCCGATGTGGAACGCGATCAAAAGGCCGAGGATGACCTACGGGCCTGCTATCATGCGGCGGGCTTTACCGACGTTGAGTTCATGTTCGAACCAGAGGCCGCCGCTTGGGCTAGTCGCGCCTTTGGTGGGGTTGGGCAAACGGGGCTGATCGTAGACATCGGCGGTGGCACATCCGACTTTTCCGTGTTCCAGAGCGATGATGATCGGTTGGATATTCTGCACAGCCACGGCATCAGACTTGGTGGCACCGATTTTGACCACGCGATTTCCATGGCCCACGCGATGCCCTATTTCGGATATGGCGGAGAGTTGCGGCGCACCTTTGGCGAAGGTCTACTGCCCGTACCCAAATCGCTCTACGTCGATCTCTCTACTTGGGCCAAGATCCCGTTTCTCTATGCTAGCGAAACGCTTCGTCTAATCGAAGATATGCAGCGTCACGCGGTTGATAGCGACGCGATGGATCGACTTCATGCCGTGATCGAAGACCAGTTGGGTCACGAAATCGCCTTTGCGGTCGAGGCGGGAAAGATCGCTGCAAACTCGGGCGAACGATCGGCGAAAATTGATCTGGGCTCTGTTGAAAAGGGCCTGAATGTCCCGATTTCGGCAGGGTCGATGGGCGACGCGCTGTCCGAATTTCAGATGCAGTTGCGCGAGGCGATCTATGCGACGATTTTCGGTGCAGGCCTCACGCCAGATAAAATCACATCTGTGGTATTGGTCGGCGGGTCGAGCCTCATGAACCTTGTTCAATCCGAGGCCCGCGCCGCCTGTCCAATGGCGCGTATCAACCGAAACGAGGCCTTCACCGCTGTTGTCGACGGTTTGGCGCTCGCTTCGGTTGGTTGATTAAGCCATCACACGTGTCAGAGCCTGATCGACCGCATCGGTGATCTGGTCGATATCGTCCGCAGTCGCGATCAGTGCGGGTGCGAACAGGAGTGTGTTGTTGAAGCCGGGCATGGAGCGGTTAGACGCCCCGATAATCACGCCGTTTTTCAGACAGTCTGCAACGACCGCCATCACACGTTTTTCGTCCATTGGTTCGCGGGTTTCACGGCTTTTGACCAGCTCGGCACCTTGGAACAGGCCCATGCCGCGGACTTCGCCGATGCATTCGTGTTTGTTCATCAGGTCGAGCAGGTTCTGGTGCAGACGGTTGCCCATCGCTGCAGAGTTCTCGCAGAGGTTTTCCTCTTCGATGATGCGCATGTTTTCGAGCGCTGCAACCGGGCCAGCCGTGCAGCCGCCGAAGGTTGAAATATCGCGGAAATAGCCGAGCGGGTCGTCGGCATCTTTGAATTTCTCAAAGACTTCGTTTGTAGTGACACAGCAAGAAATTGCCGCATAGCCAGATGCAACGCCTTTGGCCATCGTGACGATATCAGGTTTGATTCCGAACTGCTGATAACCGAACCAAGTCCCCGTGCGACCAAGGCCACACACCACCTCGTCGATGTGCAGTAGGATATCGTATTTTTTACAGATTTCCTGAACGCGTTCCCAATACCCTTGCGGAGGCACGATGATGCCGCCACCAGCGGTAATCGGCTCTAGGCAAAGTGCGCCAATGGTATCTGGACCTTCGCGCAGGATCACGTCTTCAATCGCTTGCGCTGCGCGTTCGCCATAACCCTCGCCCGGCTGGTCAGCACGGTATTCGAGGCAATGTGGAACCTCAACAAAGCCAGGTGCGAACGGGCCATACTGCGCGTTGCGTTCCTGCTGACCACCTGCGGAAAGGCAGGCAATCGTGGTGCCATGGTAATCGCGGTCGCGGTAGAGGATTTTGTGTTTCTTACCGCCGTAGTGTTTGTGCGAAATCTGACGAACCATTTTAAAGGCTTTCTCGTTCGCCTCGGATCCAGAGTTCGCATAGTAGACACGGTCGAGGCCTGGCATCTTTTCGATCAAGCGCTGCGCGAATTCTGCGCCTGGAATGGTCCCCTTTGCACCAGCGAAGTAGCACATTTTTACCAGCTGATCGCGGACGGCATCAGCGATTTCTGTACGGCCATAGCCGACGTTTACGGTCCATACGCCGCCTGACACCGCGTCAAGGTGTTCTTTGCCAGTGATGTCCCAAACGCGCATCCCTTTGCCTTCGACGATGATCTGCGGATCGATCGTTTCAAAGGGTTTGTGTTGCGCAAGATGGTGCCACACATGCGCGCGGTCAGATTCGATGACCGAAGCAGGGTCGTTATGATATTGAGACATGGAAACCTCCGAAGACGGGACCGCAAAGGCTCCCGATAATTTGATCATATTGATCGGAGGGTGCGCTGGATTTTGGCTTTCGTCAACCTGTACGAAAAGGACAATCGACTTATTGCGAGACGTTTTCTGAGGCGATTTCCTCTAGAGCATTGCGGGTCATAGACCAACATTGCGGTAGGTCGGATAGCTTAGCACGCATTTCGTCGGCGCGGCCCGATTTTCCCAACACTTCGAGCTCGCGCAGCAAATCACTGAATTGCAGCGTGCCAAAGAGAGACGCCGAACCAGCCAGTTTGTGAATGTCGCCGATCAGGATGTTGTCGTCGCTGTCAGGTGAGGTCGTGAACATGTCCACCAAGCTATCGGTTTCGGTCAGGAACGCGTTCAGCAGTTTCGACGATCTTTCGGCGCCAAGGTCGCTCAAAAGGCCACGCACGGCCTCGGTATCTAGAAGGGCGGGCAGTGCGCGAGCGGCTGCAGATACGATAGTTTCAGGACCTTTGATGCTCAGAGCCTTGGCGAGCTTTGCACGCGAAATTGGTTTGACCAAAACGTCGTTCATGCCTGAGTCTTTGAACCGTTCGATATCGTCGGGCAGTGCGTTTGCGGTTAGCGCAACAATACGTGTATCGCGGCAACGTCCGTCACCGTTGCGAATGGCAAGGGTCGCCGCGACGCCGTCCATGCGCGGCATCGAAATATCCATCAAGATGACATCGTAATGACGCAAATTCGCAGCTGCGACGCCCTCTTGACCGTCGTTGGTGAGGGTCACGGTGTGACCTTCTTTGCGCAACATCTCTTCGACTACCAACTGGTTGATTTGGTTGTCTTCGACCACAAGAATTTGGAGCGATTGTTCTGGCTTTGGGCGCGGCGCGGGTTTTGTTTCGACTTCGACGGTTTCGGCGGAACCTTTGGACAGGATTGGCAGAGGTAGGCGGAACCAAAACAGGCTGCCGTCGCCCAGTTCGCTCTCTGCGCCGATGGCGCCATCGAGAGATTCAATCAGACGTTTCGCAATCCCGAGCCCAAGGCCCGTGCCGCCATATTCACGCGCGTAGGTCGTGTCGAGCGTCACAAAGTCATCAAAGATCCGATCAAGATCGTCTTCGTTGATGCCGATCCCGCTGTCGATAATGCGGAATTCGACCATATCACTATCGCCCAGCTTTTCGGCCTCAATTCGAACGACGCCGTCACGAGTGAACTTGATCGCGTTTGATACGAGGTTCAGCAGCACTTGCCGCAATCGTTGTTGGTCGCCCAGAACTGTAGGATTACCGAGCGTTTCGAGATCGATTTCGAGTTCCGTGTGGTTCGCATGTGCAAGGCTGCGCTGACCGTCGGCTACTTCGCTTACGAGGACAGACAAATTAAACGGCCGCTTCTCAGAACCCGTCCGACCCGCATCTAGTCGCGCGATGTCCAGCACGTCATTGACGTGGTGCAAGAGCAACCGACCAGAGGTTTCGATGATCCGCAGGTAATCGCGCTGACGCGGGTTGAGGTCGGTTTCAGCGAGCAGCTCCATCGTCCCAAGCATCCCGTTGAGTGGGGTGCGCATTTCGTGGCTCATGACGGCCATAAATTCAGCTTTGGTCCGTTCCCCCGCTAAAGCCTCGTCACGTGCTTTAAGCAGTTCTTGCTCTGCGGCGACCTGAGCGGAGTTGTCACGAAGGAATGACACGAACAAAATGCGGTTCGATGCTGGCGCACGTGCGATCGAGAATTCGCAGGGGAACAGCTCACCGTTTTTGCGCAGGGCTTCCATCTGGATGCGCCCACGGCCAACCACATGAGTGCTGCCGTCGCGAAGGTGGCGTTTCATGCCCTCAAGGTGCGCTTTGCGGTATTTCAGAGGAACGATCATATCGACCATCGGTGACCCGATGGCCTCGGTCCTGCTGTAGCCAAATATGTATTCCGCAGCGCCGTTATACTCGACGATCAACCCCGCCTCATCGATTACAATGACAGCGTCGAGGGTTGACGACACCATGGCTTCGAGGCGAGCGGATGTCGTTCGTGTCACTTCGGCATTTCGTTGGGCAACGCGGTACAGCTGGAAGAGAACGATCGCGAGGATCACAAGTGCCATGACGAGCGCCATCGTCAGCGCCGCGACGCGCATCAAGGTGAGCCAAACCTCAGACCGGCTTCGGTCTGAAACGCCAGCAAAATAATCGATGCCGATCAATGCGATTTGGCGAACGGCAGTCCCGACGATTTCGACTTGGTCCGATAGTTCCGGCAACTGAGCGCGTAGTTCTTCGTCCGGCCCATCAATTAGTGGGATCATGTCGTCGATGGCTGCGTTTAGTCCCGCAAGGAGGTTCGCAAACGACAGTTCGCCCCTCAGCGTTTCATAGGCTTGGCCTGTACGGAATGTCGCCACGCGGCTGTAAAGGATATCGAACCGTCGCCGAACGTCCCTTACGTCGCCATCTAGTTGCGCTTCGGTGATTGCAGCGTCGAAGCTAAGATATTCAACTTCCAACTGGGACAGGACCCATTGCACGTTGTCCGAACTCGCGGTCGCTTGTTCCTTGATCTTACGGTTCACCTCAAAGCCGAGGATGGCAATCGCGCCAAAGCACACCAAGAGAACCACACCAAGTATGCCAAAGCGGGCCCATCTTAGGGGCTGTTGTTTGTTGCCTTGAGCCGTCACGACCCATCCGTGTTTTAGTTACTAATGAACTAACGGATCACTCCGTTATTTCGATACGATCTAGTTGCCAAATACTGCGCGAATATACGACTTCGGTCTGAAATTGAGGTGCCTCGTCGTAGGGATATACAATCCAGAGGGGCCCCTTGTCACGAAGTGTCATCACAGAACCGTTATTTTCGTATGCGATCAGCGCAGCCGTGCTGGTTGGATCATCAAGCGGGATTTCGATTGCATAATCGTTAACTGCAGTCGCCTTGATGACAGTTCCTTCGGCTTCAACAGCTTCAAGTAGAGCAGTCAGTGGGACGCCAACGAAAGATTGAACGCCGTCAGTCCAAATTGTTGTCGTCTCGATCGATGTCGTGCCGAGCTCTTTGATCATGTCGAGATCAAAAACTGCCGTGTCATCGGCGTTTGTCGAGGCGATTCCACCAGAGACCGTCAGGATAATTTCACTTTTTGGTTGCGCCAAATCTGCAGCAGAGGAGGTGGTTGAAAATGATACAAAACAAATGGTTGCTACAATTTTTCCTAGTTTTACTAACGACTGTTCCATTTGCTTTCGAATCTCCTCTGGGTGGATTGGTATCGTTGGACTCTGAGATTGCACCTTTTGAAGTATGTTGCATTCAAGTATAGGGGTATTGGTGTATGCTAAAGTATATATTATGTTGCCGTGAGAACGTTAAAGTATACGTACGCAAGTATACGACATCGTCTGGTTGTGCGGTAACCATTCCTTAGTAGCGAAGTTTGATTTCTTCGGGTTGAATGGTGAAATGATGTATAATCAAAATGTACAAGGCGTCGTTAAAGGCGCGAAATTAGGTGGGACAACTCCCTTAGCACAGGGCGGATACTCCACAAAATTGACGGAGCAAACCATGCGGGTACTTATCGCAGACGACCATGATCTGGTTCGAGAGACTGTTGCGGCCTTTTTGATGGCTGAAGGGGTCGTTGAAGTTAAGACGGCTGCGTCATTGGATGAGGCTGTGAAGATCACAGAAGAAACCGGCAGCTTTGATGTGGTTCTCCTTGACTACAACATGCCTGGGATGAATGGCCTCGAAGGTTTGACCAAAATGCGTGCGTCGAACGATGGTCGTCCTGTTGCGATCCTGTCGGGCACCGCGACCCGCGATGTTGCTGACGCCGCTCTGAAGGCCGGTGCGGCAGGGTTTGTTCCGAAAACGCTTGCTTCGAAATCGATGGTAACCGCGATCCGCTTTATGGCGGCTGGTGAAACCTACGCGCCGTTCGGCTTCATGCAAGAAGCTCCGGCTGCGGGTGACGGTCTGCTGACCAAACGCGAAACTGACGTTCTGCGTGGCATTTGCGAGGGTAAATCTAACAAAGAGATCGCTCGCGACCTCGACCTTCAGGAAGTGACCGTGAAACTCCACGTCAAAACACTAAGCCGCAAGCTCGATGCGCGGAACCGTACGCAGGCTGCAATGATCGCACGCGATCGTAACCTCGTCTAAGACTTTAAACGCCACTCACGGCATAAAAGGGCGGTCCGAGAGGGCCGCCTTTTTTAATCGTCCATGTCGTCGCCGAAGCTGCCGCCTAACTGATCAAAGAGAGCACTGCCGCCGCTTAGAGCTGAGAGGTCGGTGGTGGGAACGCCTTTTTTCGCTTTGACTGGTTTGGGTGCCTCTGCTTCGAGTTCGTTGACATCGGCCTCTTCGACAAATGCGGTTTCAGATGGCTCCGTTTCATCGGCGTCTGCAAAAGGGTCCCAGTCAACGTCGGACTGACTTGTGCCGCTTTCGTCGGATGGGAACACGAGTTCCGACGCCGAAAAGGTGTTCGGGGTTGCTGGTGCGAGCGATGTAAAATTGGACGCATCAAGCGCGTCGCTCTCGTCTTCGGCGAGGGCGGAGACGACTTCCCCCAGAACCTGTTCGTCCGTTGGGGCGTCTACGGCGCCATCTAACGAAATGCCATTTGCGTCACTGCTATCTGCTTCGCTCTGGTCCTCTTCTTGCTCTTCGACAGCGTCGTTACCACCAAATTGCAGAAGCATTGTAGCGTCCGACAGATCCAACGACATCATGGAAGATGCCTTCTTGGGTTTGGTCTTCGCTGGCGGAGCTTCCTCAGCGACTTCGGCTGTCTCAATCGGCTCTTCGATCACTGGCTCGGGTTTTGGTAGTTTTTTCGGGATGAATTTGGCGGGTTTAGACGGCTCAGCCGTCAAAATTTGCATACGTACGGCCCGCAGCAAACGTCGCGTTTCACGGTCGCTCGCTCGGTCGTAGAGTTCGTTCAGCCGCGCAATGTCTGGGCTATTTGGCTCAGTCGAGACTTTGCGCATGATCGCGCGGACTGCTTTTTTTGCGGCGTTTGATCGCGGAAGGAGATTTTGTTTCGACATGCGCTGCTCCGGCTTTGGGCAGTTGGCACAGCCCTTGCAGTTTCCGGTCTGATTGGCGGTCGCCGCCCGAGAACCGGATAGCAACTATGACGACAGGATTGAGAGAAGGTTTAGGTATCCACGCGCAAGCATTGGCTTTGCGCGGACAGCGGAACAACGTTTTGGCATCCAACATCGCCAACGCGTCCGTGCCAGGATTCAAAGCTAGAGACTTTGATTTTGAAGCAGAACTATCGCGCCAAACCCAATTGGGCGCGCCGTTACGGACCTCGTCGTCGCAACACATGGCGATGCCGACCACTGGGCCTGCGGGCGAAAACGGATACCGCGTGGCTGTGATGCCGTCGATGGACGGGAACACAGTCGATATGGCGCTGGAACAGATGGAATTCGCGGAAAACACGGTTCGCTACCAAACCAGCCTAGAGCTTCTGAACCGTCGGATTTCCGGACTTATGACTGTGATTAGAGGTGAATGATGAGCGGTCCTAGCAACATTTTTGACCTCGGCAAAACGGCGATGTCTGCGCAGATGGTGCGGATGAACACCTTGGCGTCGAACATCGCGAACGCTGGGTCTGTCGCGTCTTCACCAGAAGAAGCCTACCGCGCGATGCGGCCAGTGTTTGAGACAGAATATTCCGGTCGGATTGGCGATCTGGGCACCTTGGCGACCTCGCGCGCTGTGGATGTGGTCCAACTCGACCGTGAACCCGAGTCCAAATTCCTACCGGATCACCCGTTGGCTGACGCCAATGGCTTTGTCTACGCCTCAACCGTCAACGTCGAAGAAGAGATGGTCGAGATGATGGAAGCCAGCCGCGAGTATCAAAACACCCTCGAGGCGGTGTCGACCATGCGGACGCTCATGTCGCGCACTGTCGCGATGGGCAAATAAGGAAGGGCCGACGATATGACGACGATTGATGGGTCGAACCCGTTCTACACTGGCAACTTGGGTCAGGTCACAACCGACAAACAGGCCAATTCGTTGGGCCAACAAGAATTCCTAGTTCTGCTGACCACCCAGCTTCAGAACCAAGACCCGCTGTCCCCGATGGACAACACTGAATTCATTTCACAGATGGCGCAGTTCTCGACAGTTGAAGGCATCGACCGTGTGAACGCATCGGTCACATCGCTCGGTGATATGCTCGGTGGGAACCGCGTGTCGACTGCCGCTAGCCTGCTCGGGCACTCTGTTCTGGTCCCCGGCAACATGGCGCGGGTCGATGATCAGGGCGAAATTCACGGGATGGCTGAATTGTCGTCGAACGTGTCGTCGATGACCGTCACCTACACCGATCCCAACACCAACCAACCGATCCATGTCCAAGAGCTGGGCGCACAGGTCGGTGGCATGATCGAATTCGGCTGGGACGAGGTTCCAGCCGCCATTCAGGCCGTCAACGGGCAGGTCCGCGTGTCCATTATGGCCGAAACCGAAAACGGAACGATCAGCGTTCCTGCCTCGGTCTTTGCGCGCGTCGACTCTGCTCTGGGCGGACCGTCGAGCGACACAATCACTCTTCTCGTCGAGGATTACGGAGCCCTCGATACGACCGAAGTCACAGCGTTCCGTTAATCCCAATAATCGGAGGTTCTTGAAACATGAGTATGACCACCGCCCTGTCCGGCCTGATGGCAGCACAATCGGACATCGCCACCACATCGCACAACATCTCGAACGCGGGCACTAACGCGTTCCGCAAAAGCCGCGCTGAATTTTCGGATGACTACTACTCTGCTCCGATGAACGCGTTCCGTACCGTGACGGGTTCTGGTACCCACCTGTCCCGCGTATCGACACAGTTTGGTCAGGGTAACTTTGTTGCCACGGGTCAGACACTCGACATCGCGATCCAAGGCGCGGGCTTCTTTGCTGTATCGCCGCAATTGTCGGACCGTGATGAGGTGGTCGACATTAACTACACCCGTAACGGCGCGTTCTCGATTGATGCGGATGGTCTGGTCGCAGATAGCTCGGGTCGAGCACTGCTGGCATACCCCGTAGCGGATGACGGCAGCATCCTTGAGATGTCTGCGCAATCGCTCAGCCCCGTTTCTATCCCATTGAGCTTTGGTGAAGTCGCTCGCACGACCGAAATCAATCTCGCTGTGAACATGCCTCGTGGTGAAGATATGTTGGGTCAACAGGCAGCGGTTCCCTCGACGGCTGCGTTCGACAGCACCGATCCAACGACCTATGCCTTCTCAACCCCGATCCCCATGATGGACGAAAGTGGTCAGACGATTGAGGCACGCGCCTATTTCGTTCGTTCGAAATCCCCTGACGCAACCGATCCGACCACTGAATACGAGATGCATATGTTCGTGGACGGTAGCGAATACCCGTCGACCGGCGCGACGACACCCGCAACTATGGTCTTTGACGAAGCTGGTGAAATTGATGCGACGACCCCACTGACCTTCGCGCTTGCCGGTGTTGACTACACCGTAAACACCGATGGTTCGCGTCTTCGCGATCTGCCGTTCTCGGTCGCGAGCGTTCAAGAAAACGGCGTCCGTGAAATCGGTCTTTCCAGCCTCGAAGTTGACGCTGGCGGTGTGATCTGGGGCAGCTACGGTTCGCAGGCGCGTCTTGCGCTTGGCCGAATTGCATTGGCTGACTTCGCAAACCCGCAGGGTCTGCGTCAGGGCGGGAACACCAGCTTTGAAGAAACCTCTGACTCGGGTCGCCCGAACTTTTCGGCGGCAGGTGAATCTGGGTTTGGGCGTCTTCAGTCGGGCATGCTCGAACGTTCGAACGTCGACCTGACCGAAGAACTGGTGAACCTGATTTCGGCACAACGGAACTATCAGGCGAACGCAAAAGCGATGGAGACGTCATCCTCGCTGATGCAGACCATCCTGCAAATCCGCAGCTAATTGACCTAAGGAGACGCCGTTATGGATCGTATGGTTCACACCCTTATGAACTCTATGCAGACCGTTAAGGATCTGCAGGCCATTTCGGCGCAAAACCTCGCGAACATGAACGTGCCGGGCTACCGGCGCGATCTTCCTGCCCAAGCCAATTCTTATGTGCTGCGCGACGATCAGAGCTTTGAGGCACGTATGTTTGCCTCAGAAACTGAGTTTGGTAGCTTTGCGAGCGAAGTTGGCTTTATGGATCAAACAGGCGATCCGTTCGACGTCGCGATCATGGAAGAAGGTTACTTCTTCGTGAAAGAAGGCAACGGTGAGGTCGGTCTTACTCGTCGCGGCGACTTGCGGACGGACAGTGCGGGGCAACTGGTGAACGGCGGTGGCGAAATGGTGCTCGACACCAACATGTCGCCAATCACTTTGCCGCCATATCGGACCATGCAAATCACCGAGGTCGGTCAGATCGTGATCGAACCAATTGATGGCGCTCCTGGCGAGATTGTCGAAATCGCGACGATCGGCACCGTGGTGCCTGACCCGAACACAACAATGGTCAAAGGATTAGATGGCCTGATCCGTAACCTTGATGGGACTTTGCCCCAGCCGAACCAGATGGCTTCTGTTCGTCAGGGCGTTCTTGAAGGTGCAAACGTGAACGCGACCGAAGAATTGATTTCGTCAATCACCATTCAGCGCAGCTTTGAAAGGAACATGCGCATGATCAATACGGCCAAGGAATTGGACGAGGCGGGCACTGAAATTATGCGGGCCCCCGCATAACATTTCTTTGCACTGACATCTGGCACGGCGCTTGCACCATTTAGGGTAAGTGAGCCACCGAGAGGAGCCCAGATGTCTACCAATGCAATGCACGTCGCGAAGACGGGTTTAAACGCCCAACAGACGCGGCTTCAGGTCATTTCGAACAACCTTGCCAACGTTAATACGACGGGCTTCAAGCGCGACCGCGCAAACTTTGAATCCCTTCTGTATCAAGTGTCGCGCCCCGGCGGTGACCAAACGTCGGAAAACACAAACCTGACCTCGGCTCTGGCCATCGGTACTGGTGTTCGTGTTGTCAGCACTGACAAACTTCATACCCAAGGTGCGCTGTCTGATACGGGTAACGCCCTCGACGTTGCCATCAACGGGCAGGGTTTCTTTCAGGTTCTGCTGCCTGATGGCCGCATCGGATACACGCGCGACGGGACATTTTCGATGAACCAAGAGGGCACGCTCACCACGGCGAGCGGCTACGTTATTCAGCCTGAAATCCAGATTCCCCAAGGGGCGAACCAGATCAACATTTCGGCGGACGGTATCGTCAGTGTGGTGATGCCTGGTGACACCCAGAACCAAGAAATTGGTCAGATCACATTGGGCAATTTCCCGAATCCGCGCGGTCTAGAGCCGATCGGCGAGAACTTCTTTGTTGAAACGCTCGCGAGCGGTGCCCCCATCGTGGCGACACCCCAAGCCGAAGGTCTGGGGCAGTTGACCCAAGGGATGCTCGAAACGTCGAACGTCAACGTGGTTCAAGAACTCGTCGACATGATCGAGACCCAGCGGGCCTATGAAATCAACTCCAAATCGATCTCTGCGGCAGAAGAGGGCGATTAACGCGCCCTCGGCCATTCTCACATGTTGAACGCTGGCATGACCATTGCGCCAGCCGCAATGCGACGTGCCCATTGATCAACGTCATCTTTGAAGTACTCGCGTGCATCTGGCACCGCGACCATAATTGCGTTGACCGCGATTTTCCCGAGGTCCTCTTCGATATCTAGGCCGTCGATGTTCACAGGCTCCCAGTTACGGCCTTCTACGCGGGTAAAGCAGCCTTGGTCGTCGATGCGAATGAACCACTCAAATCCATAAAGGTCGAACAGGCGGATGTTGTCGCCGACGTTTACGTTGCGACGGTGGATCATGTGCATGCGAATGTATTCGCGCGTGGTGTCACGGGTCGCTGCGATGATTTCAGCCGCGATAGAGGACCAGCCATCTTCGACGGTGTTGCTTAGGTGATGCCACTCGCCACCGCTTTCCAGACGGAACGCCAGCATGTCGAGAGCAGCAAGCTCGCCGATCACATAGTTGGTGCCACCGATGTTCAGGCGTGCAACAGGTTCGGGTGCGTCGGTCTTGAGGTAATCGGTCTCTTCCGCTTCCTCTTCTTTCGCGGCCACGTTTTCACGGTAGCGACCTGGGCGCACATTGCCCGAATAGTCACCCGTCGAGAAATCATAGAGCAGGTCTTTGGCCGCATCCGTCAAAACAAAGTTTTTGGATTGGATATCCCCCAAACCAGCAATGCGCAGCGCGGTCTGTTCAACAGGCGTCGCGGTGTTTTCACTCGCCATGCGCAGCAAACCGACCAGCGTGTGCGATGCCGCACCCGGATCGAATTCGCGAAGCGCGTTGATCAGATCGACAAAATCGCCCGTGGTATAAAAGCGGGTCGGTACGTTCGGGGCCGGGGACGGCGACTTTGCCGTATCAGTCTTGGTCTGCATGTCTGCTCGTCTTCCATCAAAAAGTGAGAGGTCGACACTAAAACGAAGCAAACTTAGCAGAGTTTAGGGGCGCGGCGTCGAAAGTCTGGAACAAAGTCGTTTCAGCATGGTGATGCATTGATCCAATTGGTCGAGGCTGATGTATTCGTCGGGCTTATGCGCCTGTGCGATCGAACCGGGTCCGCAGACCACGACATCCATCCCGATCGACTGGAACAGCCCCGCTTCTGTCCCAAATGGCACCACATCGCAGCCGTTCGCCCCCGTCAGTTCAGTGATCAGATCACGCGCCGCGTTCTCTGTCATGGGCTCTAGCCCGACCACTTCGGCAATCGTGTGAGTGTGCACGCCAGCATCAGGATGCACGGCCTTCATCTGTTGGTTCAGATGCTCGACATGGGTCGCCAGCTCGCCCTTAACAAAGTCCGCGTCCGACACCTGCACAGGCCGCATTTCCCATTGCACGGTTGCCTTGCCCGGAATGACATTATGGGCGACGCCACCGATAAGGCTGCCTGTGTTGATCGTGGTCCACGGTGGGTCAAAACGGCTGTCCTCGGGCGCCTTGGACTTCAGGGCGTCCTTCAATTCTAGAAGTTTCGAAATGAACCGTACCGCATATTCAACAGCATTCACGCCAAGGTCGGGCGCAGAGCCATGTCCTTCCGAGCCGTGAAAATGCGTTGTGTATTCGTAGCACCCTTTGTGACCTTCGATGATCCGCATTTCGGTCGGCTCCCCGACGATCCCGATAGACGGGCGCAGGCCGCGTTCGCGCAAAACTTCGACCAAGGCCTGACCGCCAAGGCAGCCAGTTTCCTCGTCATAGGTAAAGGCGAAATGGACAGGGCGGGCGGTGGCGTGTTTCGCAAACTCAGGCGCCATGGCGACAGCGGCGGCGATAAACGCCTTCATGTCGCAGGTGCCACGTCCAAAAAGTTTCCCGTCCCGTTCAACCAATTCAAACGGATCACTTGTCCAATCCTGATCGGCAACGGGCACCACATCGGTGTGACCAGATAGAACGATCCCGCCGTCCCCTTCGGGTCCGATTGTCGCCCAGAGGTTCGCCTTTTTGCCAGTTTCATCCCCAAATATCTCAACCCTCGCGCCCGCATCCTCAAGCTTGGCCGCGAGGTAGTCGATGCAATGGCGGTTCGGCAGGATCGAGGTCGTGTCGAATGCGATGAGGTTCGAAAGGATGGCGCGGGTGGTGTGCAAATCAGTCATGCCGCGACCATGGCAGAACCTTTCGTGATGCGGTAGAAGGAAAACGACACATTTTCGCCGAGGCTCGAATGATAAAGCTGGACGACCGCGACATTGCCATACTGCGCATCCTTGCCACCGATGGCAGGATCACTAAGGCGGCGTTGGCAGAAAAGGTCGGCCTGACCCCGACGCCCTGCTGGGACCGTTTGAAGAAACTGGAAAAGGCGGGGCTGATAGACGGCTATGGGGCGCGGTTCAATCTGCGAAAGATCGCTCCGCATGTGACTGTATTTGTCGCTGCAGAACTTGGGGATCATACGGCTGCGCGCTTTCGCGCCTTTGAAGACGCAATGAACCGCTACGATGAGGTCGTCGCATGCTGGGCGTTGGGCGGCGGGTTCGACTATATTTTGCAGATCGTGACCAAAGACATTGACGCCTACCAAAGGCTTATCGACACAATGCTCGATGCGAAAATCGGTTTGTCGCGGTACTTTACTTATATCGTGACCAAACCTGTCAAAGGTGCCGGCGCGCCGCCACTTGCCGCTTTGCTGGGGGACTAATTCGGTCTGATCTTGCCTTGATTTGCAGCCAATTCTTCTGCATTGGGTTTGAACTTCAGCCACCTATTCTGTGATGAACAGGCACGATCCTCTGGAACACAAGGGGACGCCTCATGACAATTTCTGCACTCTCAGCCAGATCTGACATCACTGACAAAGCGCTGATCCGCTCATTTTCTTATATCAATGGGAAATGGTGCGCGGCCCTTGATGGAACGACCTTCCCTGTGACGGACCCTGCAAATGGTTGCGTCATTGGTGATGTGGCGCGCCTAAATGCAGAGCAATCGTCTGCCGCAGTGGATGCCGCTCAATCAGTATTTCCAGCCTGGGCCGGTTTATTGCCTCAACAACGTTCTGCGATTTTGCGGCGGTGGTTCGAACTTCAGCTTGAGCATAAGGACGATCTCGCGCGAATTATGGTGTGCGAACAAGGCAAACCCTTGTCTGAGGCGCGTGGTGAAATCGAATATGGCGCGGCCTTTGTCGAATTTTACGCCGAAGAAACCAAACGCCCGAACATCGAAGGCGTCACCAGCCATCTCGCCGACGCGGAGGTAGAGCTTTGGCGCGAACCAGTTGGTGTTGCGGCACTCATCACCCCGTGGAATTTTCCCTCGGCAATGCTGACCCGTAAGGCTGCCGCGGCATTGGCGGCGGGGTGTACAGTTGTGGCGCACCCATCAGCGGAAACACCATTTAGCGCCCTAGCGCTTGCGGAACTGGCTGAGCGCGCAGGCTTCCCTGCTGGTGTGTTCAATGTCGTAACAGGGGACGCACCGACCATTGTGAAGCCGTGGACTGAGGATAACCGCGTCCGAGCCTTGTCGTTCACAGGCTCAACCGCGGTTGGAAAATTGCTTTATCGTCAATCTGCCGACACAATGAAGCGGTTAGTGATGGAACTGGGCGGACACGCGCCGGTGATCGTTTTTGACGACGCAGACCTTGATCGCGCAGTCGCTGAGACAATAAAGGCCAAATTTGCAACGTCAGGCCAAGACTGTCTTGGTGCGAACCGGATATATGTGGAGCGGTCGATCTACACCGAGTTCTGCAACCGTTTCATTTCGGCGACAAAGGCACTGACTGTTGGCGTTGGTCTAGACGATCCAGACATCGGACCACTGATGAACGAAAACGCGGTCCGTAAACAAGAAGAACAGGTTGCTGATGCAATCGCACAAGGCGCAACACTTGCCTGCGGTGGGGAGCGCCTGCCGCTCGGCCCCTTGTTCTATGCGCCAACCGTGCTGACCGACGTGCCTGATACAGCGGCAATTATGCGCGACGAAACTTTCGGGCCTGTTGCGGCAATCACGCCGTTTGACACAGAGGCAGAGGTAGTCGCGCGTGCAAATGCCACCGAGTACGGCCTCGTTGCGTATGTTCACGTTCAAGACCCCCGCCGGATTTATCGGCTCAGCAGAGCGCTTCAATTTGGAATGGTCGCTGTAAATCGGACCAAAGTTACAGGGGCGCCAATTCCGTTTGGGGGAACAAAGCAATCTGGACTGGGCCGCGAAGGATCGCGCCTTGGCATGGAAGAATTCACAGAAATTAAATACGTTTGCCGCGACTGGGCATAAGAAAGGACGACCAATGCTAACGAACGACCAACTGGCCCAATGGGACCGCGAGAACTTTTTCCACCCCTCGACCCATCTGGCTCAACACGCCCGTGGCGAAACCCCGACCCGCATTATTAAAACCGCGAGCGGCTGCCATATCGAAGACCGCGATGGCAAAAAACTTCTCGACGCGTTTGCGGGCCTCTACTGCGTGAACGTTGGCTACGGTCGTCAGGACATCGCCGAAGCGATCGCCGACCAAGCCCGTGAATTGGCTTATTACCATGCCTATGTCGGCCACGGCACTGAGGCATCGGTTACCCTGTCGAAAATGGTTCTCGACCGCGCGCCCGATCACATGTCGAAAGTCTACTTTGGCCTTTCGGGGTCGGATGCAAACGAGACGAACATCAAGCTCGTTTGGTATTACAACAACATCCTTGGTCGCCCCGAAAAGAAAAAGATCATCTCGCGGTGGCGCGGTTATCACGGGTCCGGCCTGATGACGGGGTCGTTGACGGGCCTTGGTCTGTTCCATGCGAAATTCGACCTTCCGCTCGAACAAGTCATTCATACCGAGGCGCCGTATTACTTCCGCCGTCCCGACGCCAATATGACCGAGGAGCAGTTCACTGCACATTGCGCTGCAGAACTCGAAGCGCTGATCGAACGCGAAGGCGCAGACACCATCGCGGCCTTTATCGGCGAACCTGTCATGGGCACAGGTGGCATCGTTCCGCCGCCCGCTGGTTATTGGGCTGCTATTCAGGCGGTTCTGGAAAAACACGACATTCTGCTCATTGCGGACGAGGTAGTCACGGGCTTTGGTCGTTTGGGGTCAATGTTCGGGTCGCATCACTACGACCTGAAACCTGACCTGATCACCATCGCCAAAGGCCTGACCTCTGCCTACGCGCCGTTGTCTGGTTCGATCGTCTCGGATCGTATGTGGAAAGTGCTCGAGCAGGGCACCGACGAAAACGGCCCGATCGGCCACGGCTGGACCTATTCTGCCCACCCGATTGGTGCTGCTGCAGGTGTCGCGAACCTCAAACTGCTGGATGAATTGAACCTGGTTCAAAACGCCGGCGAAATGGGCGCTTATCTGAACGCCCAGATGAAAGCCGCCGTCGCGGATCACCCGAATGTTGGTGAGGTGCGCGGCGAAGGGATGCTCTGCGCGGTAGAGTTTGTAGCAGACCGCGACAGCCGCACCTTCTACGATCCGTCGCAGAAAATCGGCCCGTCGCTGTCAGCTGCGATGGCGTCTCGTGGTGTGATCGCGCGTGCTATGCCCCAAGGTGATATCCTCGGCTACGCGCCGCCGTTCTGCCTGACCAAAGACGAGGCGGACACCATCGTCGCTGCCACCGTCGACTCGATCAAAGAAGTCCTCGGTTAAGATGACAACGGGCCGCAGTTCGCTGCGGCCCTTTTCGTCAAAGCGGGATCATCATCCCGTCGGTCCCGACAAACAGCGGTCCGCTGTAATGCGGTGCGATTTCTGCGTGCCAATCCTTCAAGGTGAAATCGGGGTCGTCGCTCGGGATCAGGTGGTTCAGGGCGAGCTGCTTCACCCCTGCCGCCGATGCGATTTTAGCCACCTCACCCGCGGGGGAATGTGACCGTTCGAGGTGAACCCTTAGGCGGTCATCCCCATTTCCAACACGTTCGCACAGGGCATCAATACCCGCGCTTAACATCGCCTCATGAACGAGGAGGTCGGTATCCTTGGCAAAGTCGATCATCGCGTCGATTGGTGCCGTATCACCCGAAAGCGTCGCGGATTTCCCATTACCCGTTAGGCGCAGCGCAAAGCTGTCGATCAGGGGTGGATGCTCATTGCGGATCGCGTCGATTGTCACGCTACCGATGGTAAATTGGCCTGCATCTAACAGTCGAATATCGGCCAGAGGCTCCAACGCCGGGCGACCCTCATCCGCGATACGCAAGGAAATATCGGCCTCCATCGAAGCAAGGAAGCCTTGCCAATAGGCGGTCAAACCTGCGGGGCCGTAGATCGGCACGACACGCTTCAGTCCAGCGGTCCACGCGGTGTGCATCAACGGTCCCAACTCTAGATAATGGTCGGAATGCATATGCGTCACGATAATCGCGTCGAGGTCGGTCAGCGCGACGCCCGCATCACAAACAGCACGCGACACACCAAGGCCCGCATCAACGAGGATCACTTGACCCGCCAGCCGAACAAGGATCGAGGTCGGCATCGGCGTTCCAGGTCTGATCGCAGGTCCGCCTTTTGTGCCCACGAGAGTGACGCAGTTGTCCATGCTATGCCCTTATGAAAAGGGCGGCCCGAAAGCCGCCCGATGTCCTTAGATCGTGTCCTTGTAGTTCACGTTCTTAATGTCATCACCCGGTGCGGATTTTTCGCGCCGCACGATCAAACGGTTGATCGCGTTGATATAGGCCTTGGCCGATGCAACCACGGTGTCCGTATCTGCCGACTGACCCGTCGCAATGCGGCCGTCCTCTTCGAGTTTGACCGAAACGGTAGCCTGCGCGTCCGTCCCTTTGGTCACAGCGTGCACTTGATACAGGTCCAAACGGCCACCATGCGGGAAAATCGCCTTAACCGCGTTAAACGTCGCATCAACAGGGCCGTCGCCCGTCGCGTGAACCGATTTTTCTTCGCCACCGACCAGCAGGGTCAGGTCAGCGGTCTGCGGACCCTCGGTGCCACAAACAACACGGAGCGATTTGAACTTGATGTGGTCCTCGACCGTGTCGTTCTGACGGATCAGAGCCACGATATCGTCGTCGTAGACTTCCTTCTTGCGGTCCGCGAGGTCTTTGAACCGTACGAACAGGTCGTTCAACTGGTTGTCGGCCATATCAAAGCCGAGCGTTTCCAGTTTCGCCCGCAGTGCTGCACGACCAGAGTGTTTGCCCAGCGGCAATGATGTGCCCGCCAAACCTACGTCCTCTGGGCGCATAATCTCGAACGTCTCTTTGTTCTTCAGCATACCGTCTTGGTGGATGCCGGATTCATGCGCAAAGGCGTTCTTACCAACGATCGCTTTGTTGAACTGCACAGGGAAGCCCGACGCGGTCGCCACGCGACGCGAGATGTTCATGATCTTCGTGGTATCAACGCCAGTGGTATAAGGCATAATGTCGTTGCGCACTTTGAGCGCCATGACGACTTCTTCCAATGCGGTGTTCCCTGCGCGTTCGCCCAGACCGTTGACGGTACATTCGATCTGACGTGCACCACCAGCCACAGCAGCCAGCGCGTTGGCCGTCGCCATGCCGAGGTCGTTGTGGCAGTGCGTCGCAAAGATAACGTCATCCGCACCCGGAACGGTTTCGATCAAGCGTTTGATCAAGTCCGCACTTTCCATCGGGGCGGTGTAGCCCACGGTGTCAGGGATGTTGATTGTGGTCGCCCCCGCTTTGATCGCAATTTCGATCACGCGGCAGAGGTAATCCCACTCGGTGCGGGTTGCATCCATCGGCGACCACTGAACGTTGTCACAGAGGTTGCGCGCATGGCTGACCGTTTCGTGGATTTTATCCGCCATCTCATCCATGGTCAGGTTCGGGATCGCACGGTGCAACGGCGAGGTGCCGATGAACGTGTGAATACGGCCCGAGCCCGCATGTTTGATCGCTTCAGCGCAGCGATCGATGTCTTTAAAGTTCGCGCGTGCCAGACCGCAAATCGTTGCATTCTTCGAACGCTGAGCGATTTCGGAAACGGCGCGGAAGTCACCTTCGGAGGCGATGGGGAAGCCAGCTTCGATAATATCGACACCCATATCGTCGAGCAGCTCTGCGATTTCGAGCTTCTCTTCGTGGGTCATGGTGGCGCCGGGCGACTGTTCGCCGTCACGCAGGGTTGTGTCGAAAATCAACACGCGGTCTTTGGTCATGTCATAATTCCTTGTCTGTCCTTAGCTTTTTGTCCCGACGCTAAGACACCCCTGAGCGGTCGCGCCGGAAGGCACGCTCAGAGGCTGCTAAGGAGTAGAAGGGCGCACGAGGACGACGCACCGCAAATGCGGGCAGTCTGGGTGATATGATCCAAGCGCGTCATGGGGCGGGACTATACCCATGATTCCCGCGAGGGAAAGAGCGTTTTTGACTGTTTTTGCTCTGGCTCACTTAATGGTCGTGTTTTGGTCGGGGAAAACTGGACAGTAGGGAAGGAGAGGCTAGTTCTGGCGCATGAAACGAAACCTGATCATTGGCGCCTCAGGAGGCATAGGCCGCGCGTTTTGCGACGTCGTGGACGGCGAGGTCATCGGCCTATCGCGCCGTGACAATGGCTTGGATGTGACGGACCCTGCTTCGGTTGATCGCGTGTTCGGTGCCATTGAGGGGCCGTTTGATCGCGTCATCATCGCGGTAGGTATCCTCGCGCCAGACGGCGCCGCGCCAGAAAAATCCCTCTCGGCCATTGATGCGCAGACGATGGCGCAGGTCTTTGCGGTGAACACGATTGGCGTGGCCTTGATCCTGCAGCAAATGCCTCGATTGCTTGCCCCATCGGGGCGGGTTGGGGTCCTGTCCGCGCGGGTTGGGTCGATTGGGGACAATGGATTGGGCGGCTGGCATTCTTACCGCGCGTCGAAGGCTGCCGTGAACCAGATCATTCGTGGCACGGCGTTGGAACTGAAGCGAACGCACAAAGGATCAGTCGTCCTCGCCCTTCACCCTGGGACCGTCGATACGCCGTTCACTGCTGGCTATGCCGCGAAGAAATTGACGCCGACGGACTCCGCCACCGCACTACTCTCCGTCCTCGACGGGGCAGGGGCAGACCAATCGGGGTCGTTCTACGATTTCAACGGGGCGACCGTACCGTGGTAAAGCTCGTCCTTGTTCTGGGTGACCAGCTTTCGCCGACCCTCTCTGCCCTGCGCGAAGCCGATAAATCCCGCGATGTCGTTGTCATGGCCGAGGTCATGGGGGAGGCAACCTACGTTCCCCATCACCCCAAAAAGATCGCCCTCATCTTTACCGCGATGCGCAAGTTCGCGGATCGTCTGAGGGCCGACGGCTGGCGGGTGGACTACACTACGTTGGACGATTCCGAAAACGCCGGAAGCATTGTTGGAGAACTTCTGCGGCGCGCCTCCGAACATAACGCCGCCGAAGTGATCGCGACCCAGTCGGGCGAATGGCGTTTGATCTCAGCGCTTGAAGACCTGCCGATCCCCGTTCACCAGTTCCCTGATGACCGATTCATCGCCTCTCATCGCGATTTCGAGGATTGGGCTGAGGGCCGCAAGGCACTGCGGATGGAGTATTTCTACCGCGACATGCGCCGCAAAACGGGACTGTTGATGGACGGTGATCAACCCGCAGGCGGTCAATGGAACTACGACCACGACAACCGAAAGCCTGCGCCCGATGCGGTCGATTTTAGCGGCCCACTGCGGTTTGAACCCGATGCAACGACGGCAGAGGTTTTGGATCTCGTTGAAGACCGCTTTGGTCAGAACTTTGGCGATTTACGCCCCTTCTGGTTCGCGACAGACGCCCAGCAGGCGCAAACCCAACTCGACCATTGGATCGCGCTGGGTCTGCCGAAATTCGGCGACTTTCAGGACGCCATGCTGACGGGGCAGAAGTTCCTCTGGCACTCGATCATCTCGATTTATCTCAACATCGGCCTCTTGGACCCGCTTGAGGTCTGCAAACAGGCCGAAGCTGCCTATCGCAGCGGCACCGCGCCGCTCAATGCGGTTGAGGGTTTTATTCGTCAGATCATCGGATGGCGGGAATACGTGCGGGGCATCTATTTCCTGCACGGCCCCGACTACATGACCCGTAACGCGCTGGGCCATGATCGTGATCTGCCGTGGCTCTACTGGGGCGGCGAGACAAAGATGCACTGCATGTCTCAGGCCGTCGAACAAACTCGAACAGACGCTTACGCTCACCATATCCAACGGCTCATGGTGACGGGCAATTTCGCTCTTTTGGCGGGGGTCGATCCACATCAACTGCACGAATGGTATCTGGCCGTGTATGCCGACGCCTTTGAATGGGTCGAGGCCCCGAACACCATTGGGATGAGCCAGTTCGCCGACGGAGGCGTGATCGCGTCCAAACCCTACGTGAGCAGCGGCGCCTATATTGACCGCATGTCGGACTACTGTGGGTCGTGCCACTACAAGGTCAAAGACAAAACAGGCGACACCGCTTGTCCGTTCAACTTGCTCTACTGGCATTTCCTGATCCGTCACCGCGACCGTTTTGCGGGCAATGCGCGGATGGGGAACATGTATCGTACGTGGGACCGAATGGACGACACGCGCAAAGAAACGGTTCTAGCTGATGCGGAAACCTGGCTCGCCCGATTGGATGCGGGCGAGGTCGTTTAGTTCGCAGGCGCTTCGGGCGCAGCGTCTGGAGTGGCCTCGGCGGGGGCCTCTGGCGCACCTGTTGCAACATCACCTGCAGGGGCGGCATCATCTCGGGTCACGTAGAGGTCCTGATCCCAATTCCCGCTTTCGATCTGTCCCGAGGCATAGCGCATCGTGCCATCCCCCTGACGTCGACCCGCAACAAAGGTGCCCTGATAGATATCACCGTTCGAGTAGGTCGCGACCCCTTGGCCCGAAATTTCGCCGTTCTGCCATTCACCTTCATAGGTGAAACTCTCGTCCGCTTCGGTGGAAGGATTGTCAGGGATCGTGATTTTGCCCTGTCCGTGACGTTGGCCGTTCTCAAAATGACCAAAATAGACGGACCCGTCGGCATAGGTTGCCGTGCCAATCCCGTGGCGCTGACCGTTTGCCCATTCACCGTCATAGGAATACCCGTCGCCATAGCGCATCACGCCGCGACCGTGGTTTTTTGCGTTCTTGAACTCACCCTCATAGACGAGGCCAGAGGCGTATGTGGCGATGCCTGTTCCTTCGATCACGCCATCAACCCAACCGCCGACATAGGTCGAGCTGTCGGGATAGGTGATTTTGCCTTCGCCATTGGGGAGGTCATTTGCGAACTGCCCCTCATAGACCGAACCATCTGGATAGAGCACTTTGCCCTGACCAGACATAGCGCCGCCTTCCCAGCCGCCGACATAGACATAGCCGTCCGTTCCGCGGAACGTGCCCTGACCGTGGCGGCGGTCATCGTGGAAGCCGCCCTGATAAATATCACCGTTGGCGTAGGTCACCGTGCCCGTGCCTTCGCGGTGTCCTGCGACCAGATCGCCCTCGTAAATGTCGCCGTTCGGCTGGACCAAGCGCCCGATGCCCTCGATCTGACCTGCAACCCATTTGCCCTCGTAGATGGTGCCGTCCTGCATCAGCAGTTTGCCGTCACCTTCGCGGTCATCACGGGCCAACTGACCCTCATAGATCGTACCGTCGGGATAGGTGATCGTGCCAGAACCTTCTTTGACGCCGTTCACCCACTGGCCCGCGTAGCTGTAGCCGTTCGGGCTGCGCATGGTGCCCGTGCCGTGGTGCATCGCGTTGCGGAATTCACCTTCGTAGATGACACCGTTTGCATAGGTCGCAATGCCGCTGCCGGTGATGTTGCCATCCACCCAGTCGCCTTCATAGACACCACCATCGGCAAACGTGATCTTGCCTGTGCCGCTCGGCTTGCCTTCGGCGAATTCGCCTTCATAGACAGAGCCATTGGGGAAACGCGCAACGCCATTGCCTTGGATGCGGCCTTCGACCCAATCACCGTTATATTCGTAGCCGTTGGGTAGGCGATACATCCCTGTCCCGTGCTGTTTGCCGTTCAAGAATTCGCCTTCGTAGACGCCGCCATCCTCGTATTGTTTGGTCTGGACGTCCTGCGCCACGGCCCCTGTCATCGACAGAACCAATACTGCACCGCCCCATAGCGCCCAATTGCGAGTCATCGTTAACTTTCCCTATTCCAGCCCGCGTGATGCTAATAGAGCCCGCCCGCCGATACAACGGTCTAGGGGGGATTGGGCCGCAATCCGCTTTCCCTTAGCGTGGGTTCTGGTAAACCTGTCGTGAGTTAGCGCACAGGACACCGATGACCGATACATTCCGCATCACGATGGCCCAATTGAACCCTACCGTTGGGGATGTCGAAGGCAACGCCGCAAAGGCCAAAATCGTTTGGGACACCGCCCGCGCGGCTGGATCGCAAATGGTCGCTCTGCCCGAGATGTTCATCGCGGGCTATTCGACCCAAGACCTCGTGATGAAACCTGCATTCCAAAAGGCCTGCTATGACCGCATTGTCGCCCTTGCTGCGGAATGTGCAGATGGTCCGATGATCGGGATTGGCGGGCCGCTGGCGGAAAATGGACGGCTCTATAACGCCTATTTTATCCTCAAGGATGGTAAGATCGCAGCGCGTCAACTGAAACACTTCCTGCCCAACTACAACGTCTTTGACGAGGTGCGTCAGTTCAATCGCGGCGCAATTCAGGGGCCTTATGATGCTGGCCCTCTGCGGATCGGATCGCCGATTTGCGAGGACGCTTGGTTCCCCGATGTGGCCGAAGCCATGGTCGAAAGCGGTGCTGAAATCCTCGTCGTGCCGAACGGATCGCCCTACTACCGTGGAAAATTCGACCGCCGCATGAACACGATGGTCGCCCGTGTGATCGAAAACGATGTGCCGATGGTCTATGTGAATACCGTCGGCGGTCAGGACGATCAGGCCTTTGACGGTGGTTCGTTTGTTTTGAACCGTCATGGCAAACTCGCCGTGCAATTGCCATTGTTCGAAGAAGCCGTGGCCCACGTCGATTTTCACCGTACCGATGACGGCTGGGAAGCCGCCGAAGGTCCAAAGGCCACCTTTGGCGATGCGTGGGAACAGGACTATCACGCGATGGTCACGACACTCCGCGATTACATGCGTAAAACGGGGTTCAAGAAAGTGCTGCTCGGCCTATCGGGCGGTATCGACTCTGCCATTGTTGCGACCATCGCCGTTGACGCAATTGGGGCCGAAAACGTGCGCTGCGTGATGCTGCCGTCTGAATACACATCGCAAGGATCGCTCGACGATGCCGAAGACATCGCGAACCGTCTGGGCGTGCATTACGACTATGTGCCGATCAAACAGGGCCGCGATGCGATCACCGAAACGCTGGCGCCACTTTTCGCAGGTCGCGGTGCTGACCTGACCGAAGAGAACATCCAGTCGCGTCTGCGTGGTCTGCTGCTTATGGCGCTGTCGAACAAATTCGGGGAAATGCTGCTGACCACGGGCAACAAATCTGAGGTCGCCGTTGGCTATGCCACGATTTATGGCGACATGAACGGCGGCTACAACCCGATCAAAGACCTCTACAAAACGCGCGTCTTTGAAACCTGCCGCTGGCGCAACGCCAACCATCGTCCGTGGATGGATGGCCCCGCAGGCGAGGTGATCCCCGTTTCAATCATCGACAAACCGCCGAGCGCCGAACTCCGTCCCGACCAAAAGGACGAAGACAGCCTGCCGCCCTATGACATCCTCGATGCGATCCTCGAAGGGTTGGTCGACGATGAAGCCAGCGTTGCCGACCTCGTCGCCAAAGGCTTTGACCGTGATGTGGTTAAGAAAGTCGAACATCTGCTCTACATCAGCGAATACAAACGGTTCCAATCGGCACCGGGCACGCGCCTGACGAAACGGGCATTCTGGCTGGATCGTCGTTACCCCATCGCAAACCGTTTCCGAGATAACGCATAATTACGTCGCTTTCCGTCCTGCATGTCGGAAAGCGAACAGACCCCAGATCGATCGCGCCTAAATGACCGTCCATTCAGTATAGGAATGGACGACCATGATCACTGTGCACACGGTGCCCGACGCTTTTTCAATCGAAGACTGTGACCGTATTCTCGATCTGGTGCGCTCTGCACCGGCGAAGGACGCTAAACTTGTCGGGCGTGAGCAGAACCACAACCTGCGCCGCGCCGATCTCGTTTGGCTCGATGATGTTGAGGGCGCGGATTGGGTGATGAACCGGATCATCGATATTGTGCGCGTGGCCAATCGGGATGCCTATGGCTTTGACCTCACCGACTTTTCCGAAAGTCCGCAGGTCGCCCGCTATGGGGCAGAACGCGAAGGACATTTCACATGGCATTCCGATATCGGTGACGGTCGCGTGGCGTCCAAACGCAAACTGACCATGGTCGCCCAGCTGTCCGAACCCGAGGATTACGAGGGCGGCGCGCTCGAGGTCATGCCGTCAAACGCCGTGGTCACTGCGAATAAGGCACGCGGCACCGTCACCATGTTCCCATCTTATCTGTTGCACCGCGTGACGCCCGTCACCAGTGGCGAACGCTATTCGCTCACCATCTGGGCGCACGGACCTGCGTTCCGCTGATTAATCGAGGGGTTGGCCCAATGCGGCCAGCCCTGCGTTGACCCGCGCAGTTTCTTCAGCCGTCAGAGTGCGGGCGCGGGGATAACGTGGTGCCTCGCGGTCATTCAAGATCGGCCCCCAATTGTGGGTCGTATTAAAGAAGTGGTCAGCGCCTTCCTCACCGAAGACCCGCAGGTATCCCTGAACAACCACGTCCAGATAAGACAACAGGATCGGGCGCGTGACAGGTTCAAGGTAATGCGCAGCGTCGACCTCATACACGGCGGTTGATTGCACCGCGTCGTCGATCAAATGTGTCACGTCGCGGCGCAGATACCCGCTTTCCCGTTCATCCAGCGCCGCCCAATCTGCATTCGGAACCGCCGCCGTCACGCCAAGTAGGGTCGTGCGGTCACAGGGCTCCACGGACAGGAATGCGGGCTCTTGGATTTGCGTATGCCGCCACACGCGACGCCATCCTCGCAGCTTTGCGGGCTTGGGGTCGGGATAGGTGTGGGTGGTCAGGTTTACGAGGCTGCCATAGCCGAAAAAGCGCGGGTGGGTCATGCGAATATCCGTCGTCATCGTCCCCGCACCAATACAGCGTTCGGACCAGAGAGGCGAGGGGCTACTGAGATTCGCTCTTTAGGATGCCACGGTAGGTATAGCTTGGTTTGATCGCGCCAGCGGGTTCGTCGATAAAGCTGGGGTCTTGTGGCAGACATCCCGCCCCGCAGACCTGATAAGCCATCATTTCGGAGCTATCGATATACCACAGACGCCCACCCGGTGTGGCGACCCAGCCGTCGATGCCAGAGTCTTCGTCTGATTCCATATCGGTCGAGGACGGCAGTTCGGAGTTGTAGTCAGGGTTATAGGTGCTGTGGGTGTGGAACGAGGCGATCACATCCATCTTGGCAGGCCATGTCGGCAGATAGCATGACGCTTCTTCACCGCGATTGATCCGCGTGGTCATCAGTTCACCATCGGGCCCATAGCCCAAATACCCGCATAACTCGCGGTTCGCGGCAAATGATTGCTCTTGGATTTTCTCAAAGATCTTGATGACGAACGCGAACTCTGCACCATCAGGTGCTTCGGCTTGGGCGGTCATACTGGTCGCGCATAGAATGCATGCGGCTGTTTTTAAAAATCTCATGGGTGCGAGCATCCCCGCACCCATGATTCCAATCAAGTCCGAATGAACGGAAGATTAGAGAATGGTGATGTTGATCGCGGATTCACGACCATCACGGCCAGCCTGAAGTTCGAATTCGACCTTCTGGTTTTCGTTCAGACCAGTGAGGCCCGAGCGCTCTACTGCAGAGATGTGAACGAAAATGTCTTTTGCGCCGCCATCAGGGGCGATAAAGCCGTAGCCTTTGGTGGTGTTGAACCATTTCACGGTGCCGGTAGCCATCGTGATGTCTCCTGTTTTAGTAACCCGCTCGCGGAATTGCAGCGGAGCCGGCTCGTCAGAACGTGATCGAAGAACTGAGCCGGATTCGGAGACAGCGTCGATAAGTAGTAACTCGCGTCCGTTATGATGGGGTCCTCTCCTTAAATAATCAAGCTTTGTGTGAGGCCCACTTGACAGTTGGCGCAGTCTCGCAACATGTAGCGCAGCTTTGTCCGTAATGGTCGCGTTACATGTCCAAACAGTCCCCCTGAGTCTGATCGCAAATGGCTTGCCGCCGGCGGGGCGGTATTCCTTGTTTGGATGCGATCATGGCACCTTTGCTTACGTCTTCTGGTGATTTGGCGGCTGACCGCCGTTTATCTTATGCCGACGCCCTTTTGGCGGATGGCGATGCGCGCGCGGCGGCTGACCTGATGCGCGAAACCATGCCGACTGTCCCGATGTGGACGGCGGGGTGGATGCGTTTGGGCGAAATGGCCGATGCGGCGGGCGATGCGACCTTGGCCCAAGAGGCCTATGCCCAAGCCCTCGCCACGGACCCGTCTGATCGCTTTGGCGCAACCCTGCGATTGGATTTGCATCGCGCGGTCCCGCTGGCAGAACGTGTTCCTGCAGCGCATGTCGAGGCCCTATTTGACGACTATGCCCCTCGGTTCGAGGCCTCTCTTGTTGGTGCACTGGGGTATTGCGGGCCTGACCGCATTGCAGAGGCGCTCTCTGGTCCGCTTGGACGCGTGCTCGACCTTGGTTGCGGGACGGGCCTCATGGGCGCGGCGATTGTTGGGCGCTATGACTGGTTGGGAGGCTACGACCTATCCGCGCGGATGCTCGCGCAGGCCAAAGACAAAGCGATCTATGACCACCTCGAACAGCGTGACCTCGCCACACTGATGGTAGACGGCACCCGCTATGACACGATCATCGCGGCGGACGTGTTTATCTACATCGGCACGTTAGAGCGGATCATCGGTTGGGTCGCGGCATCCCTGACGGACACTGGCCGCTTTGCCTTTACCGTTGAAGTGCACGACGGGGAGGGGGTCAAACTCCAACCGTCGCACCGCTACGCCCATTCGGAGCAGTATATCCGTTCGCTCTTGGACATTGCAGGGTTCAGGGATATTCAATTATCTCAAACTACCCTGCGCCAAGATCGAGGTGAACCGATTGCTGCGCTGATCGTGACAGCCCGCGCGCCGCTACGCACTTCTGACCGCGAAGGCGAGGCTGAGGAAACCATGGCCTAGGGGCTTGCATCTTTGCCTCACAAACATATATGGTTTTTGAAATATATTAATGGAGGCACCGATGGCTGGCCTGAAAATGACCTGTTTCGATTGTGGGCAGGTGAACCGCGTTCCCGACGACAAACTGACCGCTGGCCCGAAATGTGCCACCTGCGGGACCAAACTCATGTCGAACAAGGCGATCGAGATCGACCTCAAGACGCTTCAGAAAGCAGCGAAAACCGATGATGTCCCGTTGGTCGTCGATTTCTGGGCGCCATGGTGCGGACCCTGTCGCATGATGGCGCCAGAGTTTTCAAAGGCTGCATCTGAATTGTCAGGCAAGGCACGACTGGTGAAGGTCAACACCGAGATGCACCAAACCGCGAGCCCGAAATTCGGGATCCGCGGCATTCCGACGATGGTGAAGTTTGCCAAGGGCAAAGAGGTCAAACGCCAGTCGGGTGCCGTTCCAGCATCCGCCATTATCACGTGGGCGTCGACCTAAGGTCTGATTGGCAGATCAGAGAGTTGTATTCAGGCGGCGTTCGGCATGGTCGGTCGCCAGCCACACCAATGGAATCGCGATGCCCGCGATCATATAGAGCGCAAACGAAGCCATCAGGCTCATGTTCAAGAATACGAGACCTGCACAGGCAGCGAGCAGGCCGATAAAACTTCCAGCAATAAAAGCGACAAACGCCATTTGAGTACCTCAACACACAGGATCAGCAGCGATCCGACGGTCAGGCTTAACGCCGTCAAAGTTGGTGCGTCTTGTTGGCTTATTCCTCTGTTTATCGACCCTATCCTTTGGAGCACGTCTCAACGTGACACCTGTTGCAGGAACATAACACTTTTGTGTTCGAATCCTGAAAGGCAGGGCTGGAACGTCTGAATTTCAGGCCAATTCGATTCGTTTTAGATCGTTTGGTTAATAGAAATTTTCTATCGAATGACGGGTTATCGATATTGTTTTTCGTGGTCACTTCAACGAGTGTCTGGCAAACTTTCGGAGCCCGCTATGACACAAGCCCAGCCCACGCCAGAGGCGATAGGCGAAACCATCGCCCGCCATCTTCACCTCGAAGGCCCGCTTTTGCCGATCCTGCATGATTTGCAGCATGAATTCGGCTTTGTCCCTGAAACCGCCGTTCCCCTGATCGCAGCCGAACTGAACATCGGTCGCGCTGAAGTGCATGGCGTGGTCAGCTTTTACCACGATTTCCGCGATGCCCCTGCGGGCAAGCACGTCGTGAAAATCTGCCGCGCAGAGGCATGCCAGTCGGTTGGCGCGAATGCCCTGTCCGATCACGCTTTGGCAAAATTGGGCGGCGATTGGCACATGACAACGCCGAACGGCAATATCACGATTGAACCCGTGTATTGCCTCGGCCTCTGTGCCTGTGGTCCTGCTGTTCTGGTCGATGATCAGCTCGAAGGTCGCGTTGACGCGGCTCGTATGGACGAAATCCTGGCGGAGTGCGGCGCATGAAAATCTATATTCCTCGTGACGCAGCCGCCAAGGCTCTTGGCGCTGAACGTATTGTCAAAGCAGTAGAAGCAGAGATCAAAGAACGCGGCATCGACGCGCAGATTATCCGCAATGGCTCCCGCGGGATGATCTGGCTCGAACCGCTGGTGGAGGTTGAGACCGCCGAAGGTCGTGTAGGCTATGGCCCTGTGACCGTCGCCGACGTCAAATCGATCTTTGAAGGTGACAGCGATAAGGCGCTGGGCGACGTTGAGCAGATCCCGTTCTTTGCCGCGCAAACCCGCCTGACTTTTGCCCGCGTTGGCAAGATCGACCCGCTGTCCCTGTCCGACTACGAAGCCCACGGTGGCCTCGTCGGTCTGCGCCGCGCCATCACCATGTCCGCCGAGGCTATGGTGGACGAAGTGAAAACCTCTGGCCTGCGTGGTCGTGGTGGCGCTGGTTTCCCTACAGGGATCAAATGGGACACTGTGCGTTTGGCGCAGGGCGAAAAGAAATACATCGTCTGTAACGCCGACGAAGGCGACAGCGGCACCTTTGCTGACCGTATGATCATGGAAGGCGACCCCTTTACCCTGATCGAAGGCATGATCATCGCGGGTCTCGCGACCCATGCGACCAAAGGGTTCGTCTACATTCGTTCCGAATACCCAGACGCCATCGAGCAGATGGAAGCGGCTTGTGTGATCGCTCGCGATGCTGGCGTTCTGGGCAATGTGCTTAACACTGGTCACCAGTTCGACATCGAAATCCGCGTGGGCGCTGGCGCTTATGTCTGCGGTGAGGAAACCTCGCTCCTCAATAGCCTTGAGGGCAAGCGCGGTACGGTTCGTGCGAAACCGCCGCTTCCTGCGCTGCAAGGCTTCATGGGGCGTCCGACCGTTGTGAACAACGTGATTTCGTTGGCGACTGTTCCTGTGATCTTTGAAAAAGGTGCGCAGCACTATGCGGACTTCGGCCTTGGCCGTTCCAAAGGCACCATGCCGATCCAAATCGCAGGCAATGTGAAATTCGGCGGCCTGTTTGAAACTGCGTTCGGTATGCCTCTCGGCGATCTCGTGAACAAAATCGGCGGCGGCACGGCTTCGGGTCGTCCAGTCAAAGCCGTTCAGGTTGGCGGCCCGCTGGGTGCCTATATGCCTGTGTCCAAATTCGACACGCCCTTTGGGTATGAGGACTTCGACCAGAAAGGCGGCCTGATCGGTCACGCTGGTATCGTGGTGTTCGACGACACTGCCGATATGCTTGGCATGGCGCGGTTCGCGATGGAGTTCTGCGCGGTTGAGAGCTGTGGTAAATGCACCCCCTGCCGTATCGGTGCGGTGCGTGGCGTAGAAACCATCGACCGTATTGCAGCGGGCGATAACTCTGCCGTCGAAATCCTGACTGACCTTTGTGAGACAATGAAAGACGGATCGCTTTGCGCGCTCGGAGGGTTCACCCCGTTCCCCGTCATGTCTGCACTGCAAAATTTCCCTGAAGAATTCTCGACCGCGAAGGAGGCCGCAGAATGAAGGACTTTATTATACCGTGGACCGATGATCGCGATCTCGGCACCCCTGCTGTAAAATCTGACAAAACCGTCACCATCACCGTCGACGGGTTCGAAGTCACCGTTCCCGAAGGCACCAGTGTTATGCGTGCCTCTGCGATCGCTGGTATCGATATTCCGAAACTCTGTGCGACAGACAGCGTTGAGGCGTTCGGTTCCTGCCGTCTGTGCGTTGTGGAAATCGAAGGTCGTCGCGGCACGCCTGCGTCCTGCACCACTCCTGTTGCAGCTGGCATGGTGGTTCACACTCAATCGTCCAAGGTTCAGAAAATCCGCAAAGGCGTGATGGAGCTCTACATCTCCGATCACCCGCTGGACTGTCTGACCTGTGGCGCGAACGGCGACTGTGAACTTCAGGATATGGCGGGCGCCGTTGGCTTGCGTGATGTGCGCTATGAAGCGGTCGAAACTCACTTCAAAGCCAAAAACAACAGCGGCGAAGCCAACCCACAGTGGCTGCCCAAAGACGACAGCAACCCGTATTTCACCTACGATCCAGCAAAATGTATCGTGTGCTCGCGTTGCGTTCGCGCTTGTGAAGAAGTGCAGGGTACTTTTGCTCTCACCATCGAAGGCCGTGGTTTCGACAGCCGCGTTTCGGCTGGCGCGTTGAACGACACATTCCTGTCGTCGGACTGCGTGTCCTGTGGTGCTTGCGTTCAGGCGTGCCCGACCGCGACCCTGCAGGAAAAATCCGTGATCGAAATGGGCACCCCGACCCGTTCGGTCATTACAACCTGCGCCTATTGCGGCGTGGGCTGTTCGTTCAAGGCAGAGATGCGCGGTGACGAACTCGTCCGCATGACGCCGTATAAAAACGGCAAAGCGAACCGTGGTCACTCCTGCGTTAAAGGTCGTTTTGCTTACGGCTATGCCACGCACCAAGATCGCATTCTCAACCCGATGATCCGTGACACCATTGATGAACCGTGGCGCGAAGTATCGTGGGACGAGGCGCTGTCATTCGCTGCGACCCGTCTGCGTGGTCTGCAAGAGAAATACGGTCAAAAATCTATTGGCGTGATCACCTCGTCGCGCTGCACGAACGAAGAAACCTTCCTCGTTCAGAAACTGACCCGCGCTGTGTTCGGCAACAACAACACCGACACGTGCGCCCGCGTCTGCCACTCGCCGACCGGCTATGGTCTGGGTCAGACCTACGGCACGTCGGCTGGCACGCAGGACTTTGACTCGGTCGAAGAAACCGATTGCGCGCTGATCATTGGTGCGAACCCGACCGACGGTCACCCTGTTTTCGCGTCGCGCCTGAAAAAGCGTATCCGTCAGGGTGCAAAGCTGATCGTGATCGACCCGCGTCGTACGGACATGGTGAAATCGAACCACATCAAGGCTGATCACCACCTCGCCTTGCGCCCGGGGACCAACGTGGCAATCGTTACTGCGCTGGCGCATACCATCGTCACCGAGGGGTTGATCGACGAAGACTACGTCAAAACCCGTTGCGATTGGGACGAGTACCTCGCCTATGCAGAGTTCGTCAGCGATCCGCGCCATTCGCCCGAAGCTGTTGAAATGCTGACAGGCGTGCCTGCGGTAGAGGTTAGGGCCGCGGCCCGCACCTATGCGACGGCTGGCAAGTCAGCGATCTATTACGGCCTCGGCGTGACCGAACACAGCCAAGGCTCGACCACCGTGATCGGTATCGCAAACCTTGCGATGCTGACAGGTAACGTTGGTATCAACGGCGCTGGTGTGAACCCGCTGCGTGGCCAGAACAACGTTCAGGGGTCGTGCGACATGGGGTCGTTCCCGCACGAACTGCCGGGCTATCGCCATGTGAAAAACGCCGACGTTCGCGAGATCTTTGAAAAGGCATGGGGCGTTGCGATTGATCCTGAACCGGGTCTGCGTATTCCTAACATGCTCGACGCTGCGGTCGATGGCACGTTCAAAGGCCTCTACTGTCAAGGCGAGGACATCCTGCAGTCCGATCCTGATACCAAACACGTTGCCGCCGGCCTTGCTGCGATGGAATGCGTGATCGTCCATGACTTGTTCCTGAACGAAACCGCAAATTACGCGCACGTCTTCCTGCCGGGGTCTACCTTCTTGGAAAAAGAGGGCACCTTTACCAACGCCGAACGCCGCATCAACCGCGTGCGCAAGGTGATGGCACCGAAGAACGGCTATGCGGACTGGGAAGTCACCCAGATGTTGGCGAACGCGATGGGCGCAGGTTGGACCTACACCCACCCGAGCCAGATCATGGACGAAATCGCAGCGACCACTCCGTCGTTCGCGAATGTGACATACGATCTGCTCGAAGAGCGTGGTTCGATCCAATGGCCGTGCAACGACAAGTCGCCAGATGGCACGCCTCTGATGCACGTTGATGGATTTGTCCGTGGTAAGGGTCGTCTGATCGTCACCGAATACGTGGCGACCGATGAAAAAACAGGTCCGCGCTTCCCGCTATTGCTGACCACAGGCCGTATCCTGTCGCAGTATAATGTGGGCGCTCAGACCCGTCGGACCGCGAACGTTGTGTGGCACGATCAGGACGTTCTGGAAATTCACCCACATGACGCAGAAGTCCGCGGCGTGAAGGACGGTGATTTCATCAAGCTCGCATCGCGGTCTGGTGAAACGACGCTGAAAGCGCAGATCACGGATCGTGTATCGCCGGGTGTGGTCTACACGACCTTCCACCACCCAGATACGCAGGCGAACGTGATCACCACGGACTTTAGTGACTGGGCGACCAACTGCCCTGAATACAAGGTCACTGCCGTTCAGGTCAGCCCGTCGAACGGTCCGTCCGAGTGGCAAGAGGACTACAACGCACAGGCTACCGCCTCGCGGCGTATCCTTCCGGCGGCAGAGTGAGCGCGGCGAAATCCATCGCTGGACAGAGCTGGCGGGGCGAGGTGCAGGATATGCACCGCGCCTTGCCCGAAGAAGTGCCTGTTGCCATCGTCTTTAACGGCACCACGCAGGCCGTGATGATGGCAACGCCAGATGCCCTAGATGCCTTTGGGATTGGCTTTGCCCTGACCGAAGGCACCGTCACCACCGCCGATGAGATCGAGAGCCTAGAGGTCATCGAACATGACCAAGGGTTCGAAGTGCGTATGTGGATCGCGGATGCAGCCGCCAAACGGATGGAGGATCGGCGTCGGTCGATGATCGGTCCGGTGGGGTGCGGCCTTTGCGGGATCGATAGCCTAGAGCAGGCGATGCGAAAGTTGACAACTGTCAACATTAACAAGACGTTAACCTATTCTGAGGTCAACACAGCGACCGAAGCGCTGCGCCAGCATCAGCCGTTACACGATCAAACGCGCGCCGTTCATGCGGCGGGGTTCTGGTGCGATGGCATCGTTGCGGTGACTGAGGATGTTGGTCGTCACAATGCCCTCGACAAACTGATCGGCACCTTGGTGCAGCGTGGTATCGATCCTGCGACGGGTGCGATTGTTCTCACCTCGCGGGTGTCCGTCGATATGGTCCAGAAAACTGTGATCGCGGGTGCGCCGATCCTCATCGCCGTATCCGCGCCGACCGTGCAAGCGGTTGAGATCGCCGATGCCGCCAACCTGACCATTGCTGCGCTGGCGCGTGGCGATGGATTTGATGTCTTTACCCATCCTGAACGGATTATCCCCGATGAAGTCTGAAAAAATGGTCTATATGGCGAACCAAATCGCCACCTTCTTTTCCTCGCAGCCTGGCGATGACAAAGCGGACCGCGTTGCCGCCCATATCAAAGATTTTTGGGAGCCGCGTATGCGGGGCCAGTTGAAATCGCATCTCGATGCTGGCGGCGAAGGCCTGTCGCCTTTGGCGCTTGATGGTGCAAAGATCGCGACGGCAGAGTAAACCGACCCATTGAACGTTTTTGTATACCGAGGTATACAAACTGCAAGCCTTTCGACCCTCCGAACTTATGGCGTGCGCTCCCGTGTCTGCAAAAACGATCTTTTCCAATGCTTTACCGATTTCGCTGTCGTTGACGATCGGCGGGATCGGGGGTGGGGTGTTCTACTATTTCCACCTGCCACTGCCGTGGATGCTTGGCGCGATGATCGCGACATTTGCGGTTGTTATGGGCGGGGCAAAGCTCAAGGCACCTGCGATGTTGCGGCCCATCGTGATCTCGGTGATCGGGGTCATGTTGGGGTCGGGATTTGACAGCGGCATCCTTGCCGATGCTCGCGCATGGGCGGTGTCGCTGGCCTTCCTCGGGCTCTACCTTGCCTTCGCATCGGCCATCGTCGTTCCGTTCTACACGCACATTGGTAAGTTTGATCGCACCACCGCGTTTTTCGCTGCGATGCCCGGCGGTGTGAACGACATGATGCTCATCGGCGAGGCGATGGGTGCCGATCCGCGTAAGATCATCCTCGCTCATGCGGCCCGTATTCTGGTGACGATTGCGGTGATCGCATTTTGGTTCCGCGTGGTTCTGGGGTTGAAGGTCACTGGCTTTGCCATCGAGCCTGTGTCGCTGGGTATGATGGATGTTGCGATCCTGACGGCCTGTGCCGTGGCAGGGGTCTATCTGGGGGGTTGGCTGCGTTTGCCTGCTGCGCAACTGGTTGGCCCGATGATCCTGTCCGCAATTGTTCATATAACAGGGCTAACCCATTCTGCGCCGCCACCCGTTCTGGTGATCGTCGCGCAAGTGGTGTTGGGCACCGTTTTGGGCTGCCGTTTTGTCGGGGCGCCGAAAGCAATGGTGGTGCGGTCGCTGGCCCTGAGCCTCGGTGCGACGCTGCTGACGTTGACTGTCACTTTGGTCTTTGCGGTTCTGTTCCATGGGTTGTTCGGGCAAACGGCAGAGCAGGTGATCCTCGCCTATGCCCCTGGTGGATTGACCGAAATGAGCCTCGTCGCGTTGTCGATGAACGCGGAGGTGGCCTATATCTCGGTCCACCACCTCGCACGGATCGCACTCGTGATCGCTTTCGCGCCCATCGTGATGAAGTGGCTGCTGCGCCGCAGTTAACAAATCCGCGGCAGCTGTTCTCCCACGAGCATATCGACAATCCGACTGCCGCCAAAGGCGGTGCGCATGGTGACCATCGGCGCACCCTCTTTGGCCCGACCGATGATGGTTGCGCCCTTGCCGGTGTCCACTGACCGCATCGCCGCCAGCGCCGTGTCCGCATGTTCTGCAGGGACAAAAAGGACAAGCGTTCCCTCGTTTGCCAGGTAGAGCGGATCAAGGCCAAGGATTTCGCAGGTGCCTTTGACCTCTGGCCGAAGGGGAAGAGCGGCCTCGTCGATCTCAATCGTGCAGCCCGCAGCCTCGGCCATTTCGTTGAGCGCAGAGGCGATCCCGCCGCGTGTCGCATCACGGCAGGCACGAACGGGAACAGCAGTGCAGGTGGCTTCCATCAGATGCCCCAATGCAGCGCAATCGGACTGGAGGTCAGAGGACAGCATCATGTCACCCCGCGCGGCGAGGATCGTCGCCCCATGATCGCCGAGCACGCCGTTCACGATGGCAACGTCACCGGGTTGGATCATGTCTGCCCGCAGATCACGGCCCGCTGGGATAACGCCGACGCCTGAGGTGGTGATGAACACTTTATCGGCGGACCCACGCCCGACGACCTTTGTGTCGCCCGTGACGATCTTTACGCCTGCCTTGTCCGCCTCGGCTTTCATGCTGGCGACGATACGGCGGAGGAGGGCGATTTCGGTGCCTTCTTCGATGATGAACGCCGCAGAGAGCCAAAGCGGTTTTGCGCCACCAACAGCCAAATCGTTGACTGTGCCGCAAACTGCGATTTTGCCGATGTCGCCACCGGGAAACTCGACGGGTGTCACCACGTAGCTGTCGGTCGTAAAGGCGAGCTGTGCACCCGCTTCAAGAAGCGCCTCATGGGTCAGGCGGGCCTGATCTTCGCGGCTGGTGGGTTCAAAGACCGAGGTGAAAACCTCTGCGATCAGGTCGCGCATTGCCTTGCCGCCGCCGCCGTGGGACAGCGTTACTTTGTCGTCGCGAAGGGTCATTCAGCAGGCTCCGCAGCGCGGCGTCCGCCGTATTGCCAATAGGCGGCGCAAGCGCCCTCTGAACTGACCATCAGCGCGCCTAGAGGCATCTCTGGCGTGCATCCCTTGCCGAATTGCGGGCAAGCGGTGGGTTTCATGCGACCTGTCATGACGGCGCCGCATTCGCAGCCTTCGGGTTCTTGGACCACACGGGGACCAGCGGCATAACCGATGCCAAACTTCTCTTCGGCATCAAACGCTTTGTAGCGGTCGCGTATTTTCAGGCCAGATGCGTCGATTTCGCCCAGCCCGCGCCATTCAAACGAAGGGCGACGTTCGTAAACGTCTTCCATCGCAGCGATTGAAATCGGATTGCCGTGTTCGGGCACGATGCGCGCGTATTGGTTTTCCACCTCAGCGCGGCCATCGCGGATTTGAGTGAGGACCATCAGCACCGATTGCAAAAGGTCCAGCGGTTCAAACCCAGCAACAACAATCGGCTTGCCATAATCGCGGGCGATAAAATCGTAGGGATGCACGCCGATCACCATCGATACGTGACCCGGCCCGACAAACCCGTCGAGCATCATGTAGGGGTCATCCAACAGCGCCTTGATCGGTTCGGGCACGGTGATGTGGTTGCAGAACACAGAGAAATTGGTCAGCCCATCACGCGCGGCTTGTTGGATCGACAGCGCAGTCGAAGGCGTCGTCGTCTCGAACCCGAGGCCAAAGAATACGATCTCTTTGTCAGGGTTCCGACGGGCCAGTTCCAGTGCATCGAGCGGAGAATAGACCATGCGAATATCGGCTCCGTCGGCCTTGGCCTGAAGCAGCGATTTTTTGGTGCCCGGCACGCGCATCGCGTCGCCAAAGGTCGTGAAAATGACGTTGGGTTTCTCTGCAATCTGCACACATTCATCGACGCGGGACATCGGCAGGACGCAAACGGGGCAGCCCGGACCGTGGATGAATTCGATGCCTTCGGGTGTCAGGCGATCCAGCCCGTACCGGAAAATCGCGTGTGTGTGGCCGCCGCAGATTTCCATGATGTGGACAGGTTTCTCTTTGGTCGCGCCGATCTGGTTGGTGACCTTCTCGATCTCGGCCAAGAGGGACTTTGCCGCCGTTGGATCGCGGAACTCTTCGACGTATCTCATTTCGTTTCCTCCAGCGCCTTCGCACCCTCGGCCATGGCCTCAAGCGTCTCTTGGGCCTCGCCCAAACCACGCAGGGCCTCAAGTGTTTTGGCCGCCTCATCCTCGTCGATAATCGCCATAGCAAAACCGACGTGGATCAGAGCGTATTGGCCGATCAGGTCGTGAGGGTCGCCTGTTAGAACGGGCGCATAGGACACTTCGCGTTTGACGCCAGACACATCTGCCATTGCCATCATGCGGGTGGGGTCGGTGATGGCCACGATCTGACCGGGGATACCTAGGCACATGGCTTAGTCCTCTTCTGCGGGGATGCGGCGGGGTGGCGTAATGCCGTAACGGTCGAGCTTGGCGCGCAGGCCAACCCGTGACAGGCCCAGTTCGGTCGCCGCACGGCTCTTGTTCCATTTCAGGCGGGTGAGGGTTTCGCGCAAAATCCGCATTTCAATCAGTTCAACGCGGTCTTTGAGCGTTCCCTCAGAGGTCAGCACCTCTTCGGCGCGACGATCTGCGCCGTCCTCTGATGGATCAGCCTGCAGGATGTGGCGAGAGATCAACTCAGGACCGAGCACTGGTTCTTGTGCAAAGATCAGCATACGCGTGACCTCGTTTTCGAGTTCCTTGAGGTTCCCTGGCCAATCGTAGTTTTCCAAAAATTCGAGAGCGGTATCCGCAAGGCCATGCACAGGTTTGCCATGCGATTGCGCCGCCTCAAACAAGAGGTGCTGCGCTAAAACGGCGATGTCACCGACCCGCGCCCGCAGGGGTGGGATCGACAGTTCCGTGACGGCCAACGCGTAGAACAAGTCAGAGCGGAACAGCCCATCCGCCACCCGCGCCCGTAGGTCACAATGGGCGCCCGTGAGCAGGCGCATGTTCGTCGACAGCGTTTCATGCCCGCCGATGGGTTGGAAGCTTCCCTCGGTCACGACCCGCAACAGCGAAAGTTGCAGTTCGGGCGACAGGGTTTCGACGCCGTTGAGGAATAGCGTCCCGCGATCCGCTTTTTGCAAGAGGCCGATCTTGTTCGACTGAAGGCTGGGGATCGCGCCGCGTTTCGCCCCGAAAAGCTCTAGCTCGACCATCTCCGACGACATGCCTGCGCAGTTCAGTTCAAAGAACGACCGATCAGAACGGAGCGAGGTATAATGCATCGCCCGCGCGATCTGAGTTTTGCCGACGCCAGCCTCGCCCGTCAGCAAAACGGGCACATCGAAGGACGCATATTGGCGGGCGGCGGTCAGAACGGGGTTCAGCGGTGAATTGGGCGATCGCAGGACGTTTTCGAACCCAAGCCCCTCGCGCAGTGCCTTACGTTGTTTTTCGAGCTTCGATTCCATCGTCTGACCGAGGTATTTCTGCTCGAGCGACATACGGTCGTTTTCACGGGACAGTTGGAACAGATGGCTCGCGTTTTTGGCGGTCATCAACAGATGGTCGGGGTGCCACGGTTTGGTGACGAACTGATAAATGCCCGCCTCATTGATGGCGGCGATCATGTCGTTGGTCTCGGTATAGCCGGTGATGATGATCCGCACGGTTTCGGGCCAGCGGTTGCGCACCTCGGACAGAAATTCGACACCAGTTTTGCCAGGCATCCGCTGGTCGCAAAAGATGACTTGGACGTAGTTGTCCTCCATCAGGGCCAGTGCCTCGTCGGCGTTGGCGGCGGTCAGACAGTCAAAGTCGTCCTCTAGCGCCATCCGCATAGAGGCAAGGCTGTGCGCCTCGTCATCAATCAATAGAACCGTTGGGAGGGTCATTCTGCGGCCCTCGGTTCGGATTTCGCAGTGAGCCGTGCAGTGAGCCATCCGATCCACTGGTCCATGCCTTCGCCTGTGCGGGCCGAAACGCGGAGGATTTCGATGGTCGGGTTCACGCGGCGCAGGTTCTCCTCGTAGAGGTCGAGGTCCACGTCGCAATGCGGGGCGAGGTCGATTTTGTTCAGGATCGCCACCCGAGCGGCGGTAAACATGTCGGGGTATTTCAACGGTTTATCTTCACCTTCGGTAACCGAGAGTATCGCGACCTTGCAGTCCTCGCCCAGATCGAAGGACGCGGGGCAAACGAGGTTCCCGACGTTTTCGATGAAGAGGAATGACCCAGCGGTGAGGTTCAAATGCTCCATCGCATGTCCGACCATATGACCGTCGAGGTGGCAACCCTTGCCTGTGTTGACTTGGATCGCGGGAGCGCCCGTCGCGCGGATGCGGTCGGCGTCATTGGCGGTTTGCTGGTCGCCTTCAATCACCGCAAGAGGGATGTTGCCCAAGGCTTCGATTGTTTTGCACAGGAGGGTGGTTTTGCCTGACCCCGGTGAGGACACCAGATTGACCGCAAAGCACCCAAGATCCGCCAAGGCCGCACGGTTTTCATCTGCGTAGCGGTCATTTTTGGCGAGGATATCCGTCTCGATCTCGATCAAACGCTCTTGGGTCATGCCAGGGACTTCGACGCCCGCAGGGCCGTTGCCAAAGTGGATGTCGCCGTGATCGTGGTGGTGATGCCCGTGGTGATGGTGGTGGCCGTGATCATGATGGTGGTGACCTTCGAGCTTTGCATCACCGCAACCGCAAACTGTGCACATTATTCCACCTCCAAATCTTTGATCCGCATTTCGTCGCCCCCTTGGGGCATCAATTTTCCGCCGCCACAGTCGGGGCAGGGGTCTAATCTATTGTCGATCTCGACCTCTTTCATGCAGTCATAGCAGAGCGCCCGACCGGGGAGGTCAATCATAATAAGTTCCGCGTTTTCCGCGACGGACCCGCGCATCACCACGTCAAAGGCAAAGCTCAACGCGCCTTTTTCGACGCCCGCAAAACGACCGATTTCCACGCGCACTTTGGTCACAGGGCGGTCTGTTGCGCTTTCAATCACGCTACGGATGCCTTCGCAGAGGGACATTTCATGCATGATCGGCCTCGTGAACGGTGACGGGAATACAGGGGTCCAGAATATCCAAAAGCAGCGGCGCAAGGCCAGCGTCGGTTAATGCCGCGAGCGATCTGTCCAAAACGCCACCTTTGGCAAGCAGGTGATCTGTCGGGGTGATCCGCGTCAGATCGGTCACATGTCCGTTCGAGGTTCCGATCTGCAGGCCATAGTCGCCACGCGGGGCGCTGACGATCGTGCCAAAGGCGGTGCGGCGCGGCATTGGATACGGGCGGGTCAAGTCGATCACGCGACCCATTGTGCGCCACAGCGGACCGTGGCCGTCGCTTGCTGCGATTTGGATCATTAGGGGGTGATCGGCATGGCGACCCGCAACTGAGTTTTCGACTGGGGCCTTTTTGAACATAGTGTCCACGCTGACCAAAGGCACGGGACCAGTGTCGGCCATACGTTTCGCAAAGGTGGTCTTGATCGTTGAGAGTAGCGGCGCGATGCCATCGCCCGAGGTCAAGAAAGTCCGAAAATCGGCGAGCCGACGAGGCACGCCGTTCGGACCAAAGCCCGCGCGGATCACGGCCGCTGCATCGCTCTGCCAGCCTTGGGGCAGCGTCGGGGTGCCGATATTCAGCCGCGATGGGAGTGCGATGAACAGTTTCAGGGCGTGGTCGCGGATGGCTTCTTGGCGGGCGGCCTCCAAAAGGTCGGGTGTCGTCGGGAACCCGAGGGCCAACCGTGCGCCAAGCTCTTGGGCCCCACGGCAGAGGTTGAACAGTCGCGGCAGGGTTTCCGCCGCATCCAGTGCTGTGCGCCTGCGCAATAACTCACCCACCGGAAGCTCCGGTGTTGTGGTGACTGTATATCTTGCGCGGGTTTGGATCATTATTCAGCCTCGGTTGCCATATCTGTCGCCAAGCCAGCGGTGATCACCTTGCGGCGGGATGGCACCATATCAATTTCGGGTTCCTCGGCTTCAGGCGGGTTCAATTCTGCCTCTCGTGCAGCGCGGATATCTTCGCGGCGGTCCGTTTCTGCGCGATTTTCTTCTTTGAACAGCTCCGTCAGGACGGCGCGGGCGACATCGACCGCTTGGGCTTGGGTGTTGAAGTCACCCATCGGAGAGAACAGCGAGCAGGCCTTGTAGCCGCCCGATTGTTCCCGAACGTTATGGATGAATTCGTAATTGCCCGATGGAAACGCGATGGTTTCCTTGGCGCCCACCGTCAGGGTCGACCAATCCTCGCCCTCGGCAGGCAAGAGGAACAGGTTCATAAACCACGGTGTAATCAGCACGCCCAAGGGGCGGCCCTCATAGCGGTGAAAGCCGACGGCCTGAACATGCAGCACTTTGTTCACCAGAGGCACGTCACGCATTTTTGCATGCCAGATTTCACGGAAATCAGCTTCGAGCGCGGCAGAGACGGCGGCCATGTCATTGGCGTCTTTGACGCTCTCCGCGCCTGGATCTTCGAGGACCATGAACTGTTCTTTTGGGGCGGAACAGTTCGGGCAAGACCAGTCGTGCGGGAGGTCGATAAAGGCTGTGCCCGGTTCGATCTGGCGGTAATCGTCGCCATCGGCTGGGTCGTAAGGGGTCCAGCAGATTTTACACTCCATAATTGCGGCGCGGCTGATCTTGTCCATTGCGCCTAGGAATGATCCCTCGAACCCGCTCATGCCAACGTCTCCATCACGTCGCGGATGCGGGCATCGCTGTCGTGGAGGTCCTCGTCTGCGGCAAGTGCAACTTCGGGCATGTCGGTGACTTCAAACGTGTCGAGGATCAGCGTGTCCATGGAGTTAAAGAACTGCACCCGCCAAACTTTGCTTAGCGCGGTCGCGGTGACGCGGCAGTTTCCGTAGCCACGGGACAGGATCGTAACGGCCCCTTCGCCGAGGGCAGCGTCCAACCACTCCAGATCGCCCTCGGTGTGGGGCAGGAGGGTGAGGTTGATCACATGCGGGATTTGACCCTTTTGGTAGCTCGCAGATTTGTCCATCAACTCGGCCAGTAGCGCAGGCGCATTGGCAATGGTCGATGGTTTCGGTGCAGCGGTCAAAAGTGCGGGTTTATGCGGGGTATGGGCGCGTTCAATGGCGATCGCGGGAATGGGGGCGACCTCAAGGCGGTCAACGCCTTCGCCTGCCAACAGCCAGACACCTGCAAAGAACGACTCCTGCGCACGGATCGCGGGGATGCCACGAATACGGAGCGAGACTTCGCCTTCGCCCAATGTGTCCGCCATGAATGCGCGGTTCGCCTGATCAAGATGCGATAGGTCATGGCTGCGGCTTTGCCCGTCAATCGCACAATCAGCACATGATTTCGCGATGTCGTGCATCAGCGCGGTGCCTACTGCAACGCTGTTCGGATCGTCGATCTCTGGCGTGTGCGGGGAATACGTCCGCATGTCCTGTGGCATGACGGTGTACTGTAGTTCGTCATCCTCGGCCAAGGGTTGGGAGCCAGGGCCAAAGCCGGTCGGGGGCATTACAAAATTCGACATGATCAGGCTCCTTCAGGGTGCAGCGCAAGGATTTGGGGAATGCGGGACATGTAATCGTCCCAGTCGCGGACCTTTGGGATCGACCCTAAAACCACGCCTTCGCGGTAGAAAACGAGAGCGGGTGTTTTGAACACGCCTGCGGCCTCTTTGGCGGCGTCCTCGAATTCGGTCGCGACGACGGCGCAGTCAAACGCGCCTTGGAAGGTCATTTTAAGTTCGGGCAAAACCACAGCCACATCGGTGGTTTCGAGGTTGCGTACGGGATCGCCCGTGATGAACACGCAATGCACGCCTTCGCCCCGTGTGTATTCGGTCAGGTCGTGGGTTGAGTTTAGGATCGGGTAGCCAAATTCAGAGCTCAGTCGGTCGATTAGCGGATGGGTCATTGTGGCCTCATGCAGTCGATTTGCCATCCGCGAGCGCGGCGGCGAGGTGAGGGGGAAGTTGCGGTTCACGGGCGTTCAGGTCGGCAAACGCATCGCCCAGATCGCCGCCCTGCATGATGGAGCGCAGCCCGTTCAGTGCAGCGGTGATTTTTTCAGCTTCGTCGGCAGAGATGATGTCACGCGCCGCGCCGAGGAACGTTAGGAGCCACGTTCCAGCGGGGACGTCACCGACCAGCGACAGGTCGATCAATTCGATCCGTTCGCCGTCCGTGCAGGTCGCGGCGATGCCTTCGCTGCCGATGACTTTCATCGGGACGCCGACGCACATTATTCGACCTCCGCAGGGAGGAAGCGTTCGTCGCCATAGCGGTAGGCTTCGTCTTCGGACGGGCGGCCATCTTCGTAGGCGGAGCGCAGGATGGCTTTATCCGCGAGGAGTGATTTGTCCCCTTCGCCGCGAGTCGGAACGATCTGCAGTTTGGCGAGCTTATCGAGCGCCACCTTAATCGCCGGTTCGATTTGCGCGGCAACGATATCGCGGAGCCCGCCGCCGTAGTCCTCTAGCTCTTCGGGTTGGCAACCGATCAACAACAGGTCGGGCGGGCAGTAGCCCATCAACCGCGCCGTCGCGATCACATCCTGAAAACCTGTCTGGTGGAGCGACATCTTTTTCGCGCCCAAAAAGGCGGGAACCTCGTCACCTTCGACGATCTTCATCGTGCCCGGTTCGAGGCCGTAATCGACCGCATCAAAGACGATCAGAACGTCGGCTTCTTCGAGGAAGGGCAGAAGATAGAGGCCCTGTGTGCCGCCATCCAAGAGGCGCACATTTTCAGGAAAGGCCCACTGATCTGCCATGCGTTCGACGCAGCGGACGCCAAAGCCTTCGTCGGCCCACAGAACGTTACCGATGCCTAGAATGAGCACACGTTGTGCCATCCAACCCTCCCTGATGATGTCCCCTCTAGTCGGAATCATGGTTACCGACTGTTCGCATAAGTGAGAGTAATGCTTTCAGTTTGCGGCGGTGAGAGAAAAAACATTCTCGGATTTTTCGTTTTAAGTGACTGTTTTATTGTAAAATTTCTGTATGCAATGGGATGCTATGCTGCAGCATAGTAAAAAGTAAGTGATCGATTGTATGTAAATTTGGAAATCATGTAATCGCAAAGAAAAACGGGCGCCTCGGCGCCCGTTTCCGTTCAGAATAAGGATGGGATTATTCTGGACGATCGTCTTTGAAGGTCCGTGTGCCAGAGATCATGGTCGAGACCATCGACTGACGCGACAGGATGTCTTCGCGGATGGCGGCGTAGATGTGGATGATCATGAAAATCACGATGAACCACATGCCCAAATGGTGGACCGAATGCAGTATCTGTGTGTTCCCGACCCAGCCGATCAACCAGCCCATCACGTTGTGCGAGAGAGACCCCGCCTGCGCACCTTCCGCATAGAGCGCCCAGCCCGTTAGGATCATGAACGTGATGCCGAGCGTCATGAAGAAGAACATGGCGATCTGTGCCAGAGGGTTATGACCGACGTATTTCTTTGGCTCTGCTTCGAGGAAGAGATACCATTTCAGTTCGAAGACGACCTCTTTCCACCAGCGTTTGTTCAGGATGGGAACGTAGAACAATTGCTTTGCGTGGTGGTTGCCGACAAAGGCCCAATAGATGCGGGCAAAGAACCCGACCGTCAGGATTTGCGCGGCGGCAAAGTGGCCAAAGCGGATGTAGCCCATGACAAATTGATGGGTCGCCTCGGCAAAGGTCATGGTCGGCAGGGGCGAGGCGATAAACCAGCCCGTTCCGATCAGAACCATGATGCAGAGCGCATTGATCCAGTGCCACAGACGCACAGGCCATTCGTAGACAAAGACCGATGTTCTGCGGCGGATGCTGTCGATGTCCTGCGCGGTTGCGTCCCCCGTCAGGCGGGACGCTTCCAGAGGTTCGACCTCCATGTTTGGTGTGTGAATTGACTGATCAGCCATGGATCACTCCTTCCGAAGGTAGGAGCGAACACCGTAGAGAACCGCAGCCAATGCAATCACACCCAGCCCGTGAAGGGGCGACAGGGTCCAATGCGCGATACCGTCGCCAAGTGCGGCATCGTGGCCCGTATGCGCCACCGCTGTGGTGGCGCTCAGGGTTAGAAGTGCAGTCGCAAGTTTTTTCATTGTCCGATCCTCCCTTTAGCGGACTTTGACGGTGGTGAGTTCCTCACCATCGGGCGACATAACGTGGGTCGAACACGCAAGGCATGGGTCAAAGCTGTGCAGAGTGCGCAGGATTTCGACCGGCTCTTCGGGACGTTCCATTTTGGTGTTCATCAGAGCGGCCTCAAAGGCGCCGATGTTGCCTTGGGTGTCACGCGGAGACCCGTTCCAAGTGGTCGGAACAACGCACTGGTAGTTTTCGATGCGACCATCTTTGACTTTGATCCAGTGACCCAGCGCACCGCGCGGGGCTTCGGTCATGCCAACGCCCATAGCCTCTTTGGGCCAAGTTGACGGGTCCCATTTCGCCACGTTCGCAGTGCTTTCGTCGCCGTTTTTGATATTGGTGACGAGCTTGTCGAAGAAGTGCTTCTGCAAGCGACCGCAGTATTCCGACTCCAGCGCCCGTGCAGCGGTACGGCCAAGGGTCGAGAAGATCGCAGGAAGCGGCAGGTCCATCGTACGCAGCAGGCCATCAACTTGGTTTTTGATGTCCTCATGGCCTTTGGCGTAGCCGACGACGTAGCGGGCCAGCGGGCCAACTTCCATCGCGTGACCTTTCCAACGCGGCGCTTTGATCCACGAATATTTAGCAGCCTCGTCGAGCTCTTGGATATTGGTGCGTGTGCCTTTGGCGTTCGGGCCGAGTTCGTATTTCGGCTCTGTCACGCCATCCCAAGGGTGAAGACCCATGCCCGGCTCTGCGTATTCGTACCACGAGTGGTCAACGAATTCTTGAACCTGTTCAGGATCGCGCACGTCGACATCATGAACAACCGACAGATCGCCATTGATGATCGCGCCGCGCGGCAGGTGAAGTTGATCCGCCGAGAAATCGTTCGGATGCTCTGGGATGTCACCGTAGGCAAGGCATGCTTGCGACGACAGACCGCCACCGTAGAGCCAGTTTTTGTAGAAACCGCCGATGGCAACAACGTCCGGCAAGTAGACGTTTTTGTTGAACTCGATACATTTGTCGATAATCGACGACACGAGGTTCAGACGTTCCATGTTGATCGCGCCAACGGCACCCGTCGAATGGACGTTGATCGGGCATGGAACACCACCAACGAGCCAGTTCGGGTGCGGGTTCTTACCGCCAAAGATCGTGTGAATTTTCACGATCTCTTTTTGCAGGTCGAGCGCTTCGAGGTAGTGGGTGGTCGCCATAAGGTCTGCCTCTGGCGGCAGTTTATAGGCTGGGTTATCCCAATAGCCGTTCTTAAAGATGCCGAGCTGACCCGATTCAACGAATTGCTTCAGTCGGTTCTGAACATCGCGGAAATAGCCTGGGCTAGACAGCGGGTGGCTCGGCGACACCATCTGTTGCAGTTCCGAAGTCGCCTTGGGGTCGGCGCGCAGGGCGTTGACAGGGTTCACCCAGTCCAGCGCGTGCAGGTGGTAGAAGTGCACGATGTGGTCGTGGATCTGCAGGTTCAACTGCATGATGTTGCGGATTGAGTTCGCGTTGTCAGGGATGGTGATCCCCAGCGCATCCTCGACCGCACGGACCGAGGTCAGCGCGTGGGTGCCTGTGCACACGCCGCAAATCCGTTCGGTGAACGCCCAAGCATCACGCGGGTCGCGACCTTTGAGGATCACTTCCAGACCGCGCCACATGGTGCCTGTGGAGACCGCGTTGCGGATGATGCCTTCGTCGTCCACGTTCACTTCGCAGCGCATGTGGCCCTCGATGCGGGTCACAGGGTCGACGACGATACGTTTGCCTGATGTGTCGAGGTCAAAGCCGTTAGGGGTGGTGACCATGGCTTATGCCTCCTCTTTCTTGTCTTGAGTCTTGCGCTGCGCGGCCTTGAGCGCGGACACAGCCGCATGGGCCGCAACGCCTGCGCCAACAACACCAGCGGCGGTCATGCCGATTTTGTCTGCGTTGGCTTCGATGCCGAACTGAGTCAAATCGGTGACGCGGTTGTAGAACGAGCCCTGATCCCAGAACCCATCTTCGGAACAACCGATACAGCCGTGACCCGATTGGATCGGGAACGAGACACCTTCGTTCCAACGCACGGTCGAACAGGCGTTGTAGGTGGTCGGGCCTTTGCAGCCCATCTTGTAAAGGCAGAAGCCCTTGCGTGCGTTGTCATCGTCCCAATGCTCAACAAACTGACCCGCGTCAAAGTGCGGACGGCGGTAGCATTTGTCGTGGATACGCTGGCCGTAGAACATCGCCGGACGACCCTGACGGTCGAGTTCGGGCAGACGGTCGAAGGTCAGCATATAGGTGATGACGCCGGTCATGACTTCGGCGATGGGCGGGCAACCCGGAACCTTGATGATCGGTTTGTCGGTGATGACCTTGTGAACTGGCGTTGCCTGCGTCGGGTTCGGCTTTGCCGCCTGAACGCAGCCATAGGACGCGCAGGCACCCCAAGAAATCACTGCTTTCGCGTGCTGTGCTGCGTGTTTCAGCTGTTCGACGAACGGCTTGCCACCGACGATACAGAACATACCGTCCTCGTTCAGGGGCGGGTTGCCCTCTACGGCGAGGATGTAGTTGCCTTTGTATTTCTCGATCGTTTCTTCCAACGCTGCTTCGGCGTGATGCCCTGCGGCAGCCATCAACGTTTCCGAATAGTCGAGAGAGATCATCGACAGAACCACGTCTTTGGCCAGCGGGTGCGCGCCGCGGATAAAAGATTCCGAACAGCAGGTGCACTCTAGACCGTTGACCCAGATCACAGGCGTGCGCGGTTTGGTTTCCATGGCGTGCGCGATCTGCGGCACAAACGACGGGCCAAGGCCAAGTGCCGAGGCCGTCAGCGAGCAATATTTCATAAAGGAGCGGCGGGTGATCCCCTGCTTCCGCATCACTTCATAAAAGGTTTCGATTTGCGACAAATGACCCTCCCTCTTTGAATTCTGACCCGTGCGAAAGGCGCAATTCGGGCATTGTCCGCTTAGGATCGGGTGGATCAGGGTCTGAAGGTAGGCAAAGAGTGCAAAATTCGCATACAGTGGAATACTGTATTTATTTCATGTTGTTAGGGTGTTTTCGCTGCGATTGCGTCCGGTATGGCGATAACCGCCTATTCGTATAGGTGGTCAGATGCTTTGCGCTGCTGCGATCATCGCCTGACCCAAGGCGAGTCCCCCATCATTGGCGGGAATCTCGCAGTGAACGAGTGTGGGAATGCCCTCTAGCCGCGCCTTGGTCATCGTGAAAAGCGCGACGTTTTGATAGCACCCACCAGAGAGGGCGACAGCCGCGACTTTGCCCTGTTCAAACAGGTCACGCGCGACATCGGCAAAGGCATGAGCGAGGCCACGGTGAAAATGGGTCGCGATCTGAGAGAGCGACACACCGCGGCGCAGGTCGTCACGGATTTGCCCCCAGATCGGTGAAGGATCAATCCAACCGTTGTCGTTACCAAACGTGTAAGCACCGTCGATCGTGAGATCGACTAAGGCTTCTAGTGCTATCGCCGCCTCACCTTCGTAGCTCTGCGCCATCGGGCAAAGGCCAATCACCGCAGCTACCGCATCAAAGAGCCGTCCCGCGCTCGACGACAATGGTGCGTTTAGTCCGTTGGCTACAGCGTGGCGGAGGATGTCGCGGGGGGCATCGGGGAACAGCTCATCGGCCCAATCGCTCAGCCCTGCCTGATCCAGTCGGACCATCGCGTTGCGCCAAGGTTCGCGAGCGGCCCGATCACCACCCGCGAGCGGGGCAGGGGTTAGGCCACCCACCCGCGTGACCGCGCGATAATCACCGAGGAGAACCTCACCACCCCAAAGCGCGCCATCAGGCCCCAATCCCGTGCCATCCAGTATGATCCCCGCGACAGGTCCACCCGACAGCGGCCAACCGTTTTCCGCAAGGCAGGACGCGAGGTGGGCGTGGTGGTGCCAAGCCTCGACCACGGGAAGGCCGAGCGTTTGACCATAGCGCGTCGCGCGATACCCAGGGTGGGCATCAACAGCGACCACGGTCGGTTTGTGGTCGAACAGAGCGGAATAGTCTGTGACGGCTTTCTCGAATTCCTCAGCACATAAGACATCATCCAGATCGCCGAGGTGATGCCCGAGGAGCGCCTCTCTGTTCTTCGTCAGACAAATCGCGCCCTTCATCTGTCCCCCAAGTGCGAGGACTTGGGGCGCGTCCTCAAACCCCTCTGGCAGAGGAATTGTGCTAGGCACACGGCCTCGCGCACGGCGCAAAATCATTGGCGGCTTGGCGCGTTCCACACTGTCGTCCAGTCGGCGCGCAATGTCGCGGTCATGCATCAAAAACGCATCGGCAAAGCGACCCAGTTTTTCGCGGGCCTCATCATTGCCGATCACTTGCGGTTCGCCGGAGAGGTTGCCAGAGGTCATCACCAGCGGTCGGCCCGCCGTCTCGATCAACAGGTGGTGCAAAGGCGTATAAGGCAGCATCCAGCCCAGTTGGTTCTGGTGTGGGGCGAGGGCGTCTGGCAAGGCGTCGGCCTTGGGCAGTAGGACAATCGGCGCAGCAGGATCGGTCAAAAGCGCAAGGTCGGCATCGGTGACACGGGCGTAACGGTGAATGGTGTCGAGCGTTGCCATCAGAGCCAGAGGCTTTGTCGGGCGGTTTTTCCGCGTGCGAAGGGTTTCGATGGCGGTAGGGTTTGTCGCGTCACAACAGAGGTGAAACCCGCCCAGCCCTTTTATCGCTACGATTTGCCCAGCCAAGATGCGCTCCGCTGTGACTATGATCGCGTCGCCTTCGGGTTCGGCCCAAATACGTGGTCCGCAGGTGGGGCAGGCGATGGGCTGGGCGTGGAACCGACGGTCGGCAGGGTTTGCATATTCGGAAGCGCAATCAGGGCACATGGTAAAGGGTGCCATTGTAGTCTGGGCGCGGTCGTAGGGCAGCGCGTTCAGAATGGTGAAGCGTGGCCCGCAATGGGTGCAGTTGGTAAAAGCATATCCCGCCCTGCGGCCGTGCCCGTGTATTTCGTCGCGGCACGCGGGGCAGGTGGCGGCGTCGGGTGTGACGCGAGTCTCCGCGCCCTTTGCCCCGCTTGCCGCGATGACAAAGCCTGACGGCGCTTCATATTCCGCCTCAGTGACTTCGATCTGATCGATGCGCGATAGGGGCGGCTTTTCTGCGGTGATCGCGGAAATGAACGCGGCAGGTGCGGCGTCGCAGTGGATCAGAACGCCCTCAGCGTCATTCAGGACTTCACCGTTCAGGCCGAACCGTTGGGCAAGTTGCCAAACATGGGGGCGAAACCCGACGCCTTGGACCTGCCCACGGACACGGATGCGCCAGCCCATCAGTGCACCGTGCAGACCATGCAAGGATCGAAACTACGCACGATGTGTTGGACCGCGATCGGGGTTTCCTCACCATCGCGGACAGGGGCTCCGACCAAGGCTGCCTCAACGGGACCAGCGTTCCCCTGCTCATCGCGTGGGCTAAAGTTCCACGTGGTCGGCGCGATGATCTGGTAGCCCGTGATCTTGCCTCCATCGAAATTCATCCAATGGCCCAAGGCACCCCGCGCGGCCTCGATCAGACCTTCGCCTGTGCCTGAGGCGGGCATATCCCAGTGCCCCATAAATCGATCTTTGGGATCGATCTGAGCCGCCAAATCTTCGAGAAGCATTTGCGTGCGTGCGATTTCAATCAGCCGCCCCGCAACTCGAGCAAAGGCCGAGGGGTGTCCCGCCAGATCACGGGCCAAGGGGTTCGCGTCGATGATCTGTCGCGCCAGCGCGCCGGTTTCAACAGTTTGGCCGTTCAGACGTGGGGCCTTGCACCAACTGTAGGCCGCGTCGCGCATGTCCTCGTCTGGTTCTGTCGTACCATCGCGGGGATGGGCCGTATCGCCGAGCATCCATGCGTGGCTGAGGTCTTCGGTGATCTGGGTGGTGTCGACGGGGCTAAGGGTGCCGTCCCAAACACCTGACTTAAACGCCCGACGATCTGGCAGCGGGTAGGCGCCAAAGGACATGAACCGCCCCGGACCGAAGCCCATGTCATCCAGCCCAACCGCCTGCGCGATCCTGATAAAGAGGCCTGTATCCCCTGCAGTCCAGTTCAGCAGGTCGTCCTTACTGCTCAGTGCGGCGAAGGTTTCGACAGGCGCACCATAGAGTGTCGTTTCCAAATGACGGCGGAAGCTCCGTAGCGCGGTCTGGATGCGCACCTTGTCCGATGCCGTCGGCGTTTTTGTGACGCCTGCAGGTTGGATGGCGAGGGTATGGGGCCACTTTCCACCCAATAGCCCGACGATGTGCAACAGTTCGGCCCGTGCGGTTACAGCATCGCGGGCGGCAGAGCCTTCCATCGCGGTGAATCGTGCGACTGCCTGATCGTGCCAAGGTTCGGCGCTATACACGGGTCGAGCAAAGTCGGGCATGTAGAACAGGTTAAAGTGCGTCACATGATCGGCGAGGTTTTCGACCGCATGTAAAATCGCGGCGATCAGCATCCCTTGGGGTGGCATCACAGCGCCTGATGCATCGGCGAGAGCAAAGGCCGCTGCCGCCGATTGGCTGATCGAACAAATCCCGCAAATCCGTGGGGTGATCGTCAACGCATCACGTGGATCCTTGCCCAAGAGCATCATTTCAAACCCGCGGAACAAGGGCGAGTTCGTGTAGGCTGCGGCGACTGCACCGTCTCGCACGTCTAAACGAATTTCCAGGTCCCCTTCGACGCGATTAAACGGGCCGACGATCAGGTTGCGGTCTGTCATTTCTTGGGCGTCCTGATGGTGGGAGGGATGGTCACGCGGTCGCTTGTCGCGTTGGTGCCGATCCTGTCTGGCGTTGCGGCCTTGGACAGAGAGGCCAGCGCCATGAACCATGCCTTGGGCATGTCCGAGGGGAGGCCCACGGGAATGCCCGCGATCTTTGGCGTTTCGGTAAATATATGGCGCGGTTCTTCGAACTCTGGTGCGGTGCAAGCAACACAGGGATAGCCGCCACGTGTGCATGACCCAGCGCCGTTCCACGGGCGGATATTGCAGTCACCGACGGCTTGGGTGCCGATGCAGCCCAAATGCTCCATCATGCAGCCGATCTGGCTGAGCTCCTTGGCCGAGGCTTTGTATTCGTAGAATTCGTTCTTCGTGCAGCCGTGATGCACGAGGTGATCGGCAAAGAACCGTGGCCGCGCATAGCTATCGAGGTCAGCAGGCGTGAGCGCGTCATCGGCCAGCATCAACAGCGTCTCTGTCACCCAGTCAGGATGCATCGGGCAGCCTGAGATATTGATGACGGGCAGTCCACCTTTTCCGACGAAACCCGACGAGAGGATGCCGCCCGCATGGGTGCCATCGAACTGCAACCCGACCGCATCTGACGGGTTCCCGCCTGCGGTCGTCACGCCACCAAAGGCCGCACAGCTTCCCACAGCGATCACATGCCGCGCGAGTGGGGCAAGCGATTGCACCCAGTCCATCATGCTCCGACCCGTGCCCGACAACATCTGATATCGGCCTGTATTGCGCGGACCACGTGCGATAGCGCCCTCGACACAAAGGATGTCGAGGGGGGTCTCCTGCGCTTCAATCTGCGCCAAGAGGCGGCGCACCTCGTCGCCAGAGGCGACAGAGAGGGCAGGGTGCCAGATAAAGTTGATGCCCGCGCCACCCAAAAGATCGAACACATTCGGGTTTTCAGCGCAAAGGAGCGACATCGTGCAGCCACCACAGCCCGATGCCTGAAGCCAGAGAACGTTCATTCCCCACCTCGTTTCAAGGACAGTCGGAAACATGCACCGCGTTCAGATGGGCAGAGTTGCAGTTGCCCCCCGTGTTCCTCTGCGATCTTGTGAGAGATCGATAGGCCGAGGCCCGTTCCCTTGCCCACGGGTTTGGTGGTGAAGAACGGGTCAAAGATGGACCCTGCGATGTCTGGGCCGATCCCGGGGCCATTATCCGAGACCTGAACAAAGACGTGGTCACCGTCTTGGCCAAGGGTGATCTGGATATGCGGGCCCTCTGTGCCTTCAACCGCATCGAGCGCGTTTTGAACGAGGTTCATAATGACCTGCTGTACGTGACCCACGCGCCCGTTCGCCATGAGGGTCAGGGGGGCGTTGGTGACAATAGGTGCAGGGGTTTTCATCCCGCGCACGACCCAATGGGTTGCCACACGTGTCGTCTCTACCAAATCGAAATTGGCAAATTCGCCTGTGCCGTCTGCTGAAAGCCTGCGCAGGTCTTCAACAATATCGCGGACCCGTTCCGACCCGTCCCGCGCGCCGTCAATTGCGGTGCGCATATTCGCCAGTTCACGATCGAGCCGCAGTTCCTTGCGCAATTCGATCAGCTCCGCCCGCGAGGCCCCTGCCTGCACTTGTTCGAAATAGGTCACAAACCGTGCCACGTATTTTTCCAAGGCATGGGTGTTGGCGTAGATAAACGAAATCGGGTTGTTGAGTTCGTGCGCAACGCCTGCGAGCAAACGACCCAGCGAGGCCAGTTTTTCATTGCGAACGAGGTGGGCTTGGGCCTCTTGCAATGCGCGGTGGCTTTCGGCGAGTTCGGAATAGGCCTGACGCAGTTCCCCCACAGGACGCCCGATCAGCACCGCGCCAAGGCTTTTGCCGCGTTCCCCAATGCGAGGCGTGATCGACAGGTCAATTGGGGTGGGACCAGCAGAGGTGGGCAATTCCGCCTCAAACCGAACGGATTTTCGGTTTTGCACGACCTTTTGCACGGCCTCATGCAGCGCGGCATCTGACGTGAGATCAGCCAAGGGGCGGCCCCGCACACTCGCAGGGTCTAGGCCCAAGAGCATTTGGAACGACCCTGCCGCCTGTTCGATCAGACCGTCCCGATCCACGACGATCAAAACGTCCGACACCGAGGCAAAGACCGAGGCCATAAAGCCACGCATTTCATCAAGCTCGGCGTTCCGAACTTCTAGCTCGCTTTGATAACTGACCAGCTCTGCGTAGGTTTTATCGACGGCCCGCAGCACATCGACCCATGCCTCATCGGACACGGGTGTTTGTCCACTGCTCAGGTCATGGGTGTCGATCACGCGAGGCTCCTCTTTGGGATAGCTTAGCGAGTTTGCAGGCCACGTCAAAGGAGAGCCCGCGTGAATTCATAGACTTAAGGTCGAATAGGATACGTCCCTGCAAAGTAGCCGTGCAGAGACGTGGTCATATGATCAGGCGGTGATCAGAAGTCCGCAGTGACACCCGGCAGGTTCAGTGCCTTGATCAGGTCGCGCAATTCCTGACGGGCGGCGAGGTTCGAGATGTTCAACTGTGTGACGCCAATATCTTTGAGATCGAGGAGCGTCAGGCCACGTGGGAACAATTCGCGGAAAATGACGCGTTCGTTGAACCCAGGCGCCACGCGGAACCCAATCCGACGCGACAGTTTGTTCAGCGCGGATTCCATCTTTTGTTTGTTGACCATCGCCTGTGCGCCCAAACGGTTCCGCACCACAACCCAGTCAATCGGCTGGAGGCCTGCCTGAGCACGCAACTGACGCGCGCTCCACACCATTTCGGAATAGACCGATGGGCCAGTGATATTCTCACCATCGCTGTCGATATGGGCGAGAAGGTCGAAATCAACAAAGCTGTCGTTCAGTGGTGTGATCAGCGTATCAGCGAGCGAGTGCGCAACTTGGCTTAGGCGGGTGTGCGAACCGGGGCAGTCGATCAGGATGAAGTCGCATTCGGGTTCCAACGCGGCTACGGCTGCGGATAGACGATGATCGAATGCGTTCTCACCGGGCTGCAGGTCGGCCTGATCCACCTCAGGAAGGTCGCGGTACACTGGAATGGCGAGGTTCAGACCCTCGGCGTCCGAATATGTTTTGCGGTTATCCAGATAACGCGCCAGCGACTTCTGCCGCATATCGAGGTCAAGCACACCAATCCGGTGTCCCATCCGCGCCAAAGCCGTTGCCACATGCATCGACACGGTCGATTTGCCCGCGCCACCTTTTTCGTTACCGACGACGATAATATGCGCCACGCCCGATCCCCAGTGCTGTTACTTGGCCGCACTATATGGCGCGAAACCGCCAAGGAAAAGATGTGCCGCCTGTGATGCCGCAATTACTTAATCCTTGACGTGCAAAGGCTAAGGGTCCATACGCCGCCCCTGATGACCGTCCCGTCCGCGTGAGACGTGCGCTGAGATGTGCGCAAGACGTCATCAACCTACAGGTTCCCACTTTCACGCAAGGGGCCGCGTAGATCCGGCAGTTCGACACCCGGTCGAACGGCGAGCGATCCGCGCAACTCTTGCAGTCTCCGGCGCTGGGCCGGACCAATGCGTTGCCCGCTGGGCTGCGCGGAACAGGATTTTTATGGACTTCGATATGCTGGGGCTCGCCCCCCGCCTTGTGACTAAACTTGCCGAACTCGGCATTACTGACCCCACCCCGATTCAAGCGCAGGCCATCCCGCACGCGATGAACGGTCGCGACGTTATGGGCCTTGCGCAAACGGGCACGGGCAAAACCGCTGCTTTCGGTCTGCCGATGCTCGACGCGTTGATGAAAAACGGTGATAAGCCTTCGCCGAAAACCACTCGTGCGCTGATCCTCGCGCCGACCCGTGAGCTTGCTAAACAGATTGCGGATAGCTTGTCTGCGTTTTCGTCTGGCTCGCACCTTAAGACCGTTCTCGTCGTCGGTGGCGCAGGGATCACGGGCCAAAGTCGTCGCCTAGAAAAGGGTACGTCTATTCTCGTCGCGACCCCTGGTCGTTTGCTTGACCTGATCGACCGTGGTGCTGTTCGTCTCGATGAGACACAGTTCCTCGTTCTGGATGAGGCCGATCAGATGCTCGACCTCGGCTTTATCCACGCGCTGCGCAAAATCGCGACGCTGATCCCCAAAGAGCGTCAAACCATGCTGTTCTCGGCGACCATGCCGAAGCAGATGGCTGAATTGGCCGAAAGCTACTTGTCCAACCCGATCCGCGTTCAGGTGAACCCTCCGGGTCAAGCAGCAGAAAAGATTGATCAGTGCATCCACTTTGTTGCGAAGGCTGCAAAAACCGATCTGTTGATCGAGCTGTTGGACGCACACCGCGACGAGTTGGCGCTTGTGTTTGGCCGTACCAAACACGGGATGGAGAAACTCTCTCGTGTTCTCGAAAGCAAAGGCTTTGCTGTCGCTTCGATCCACGGGAACAAATCCCAAGGTCAGCGTGACCGTGCGATCAAGGACTTCAAAGAAGGCAAGGTGCGCGTGCTTGTGGCAACCGATGTTGCTGCCCGTGGCATCGACATTCCTGGCGTGCGTCACGTTTATAACTACGAATTGCCGAACGTGCCTGACCAATACGTGCACCGTATTGGCCGGACAGCGCGCGCGGGTGCCGCTGGTTCTGCGGTTGCCTTCTGTGCGCCTGACGAAATGTCGGATCTGCGCGATATTGAGAAGACACTCAAAACGACAATCCCAGTCGCGTCGGGTCGTCCGTGGGAGGTTGTCGGCAACGAGCCGAAACGCAAACCCGCTGGCAATGGCCGTGGTGGTCCGCGTCGCTTTGGCAACAAAGGCAGCGGCGGTGCTGGGAAGCCCAAAGGGGATCGTCCGGCATTTGGCAAACCCGCAGGCGACCGTCCGTCGTTTGCTAAACCGGCAGGGGGCGGCCAGCGTCGTCGCAAGCCCCAAGGCAATCGCGCCGCAGGATAAAATGACAAACGCGGGCCTTCGGGTCCGCGTTTTTCGTTCCACCAACCCCCAAAACAAAAACGCCGCGCAAAGTGCGCGGCGTTTCCGTAAACCGTGGGTTTGGGATTAGAAGCCCAGACCAGCGTATTTGTTTTTGAACTTCGATACGCGACCACCTTGGTCGAGCAGGCGCGACGTACCGCCAGTCCATGCAGGGTGCACGGTCGGGTCGATGTCGAGTGCCATCGTGTCGCCCTCTTTGCCCCAAGTGGAGCGCATGGTGATAACGGTGCCGTCGGTCATTTTCACTTCGATGAAGTGGTAGTCGGGATGGATGTCTTTTTTCATAATCCGTCTCCTTACGCGTCAGCGCCGCTGTTGAGCGGTTTGTAGTTGGTGACTTCTGCGATACGTGCGGATTTACCACGACGTGCGCGCAGGTAGTACAGTTTCGAGCGACGGACTTTACCGCGACGTACAACTTCGATCGAGTCGATGTTGGTCGAGAAGAGCGGGAATACGCGCTCTACGCCTTCGCCGAAGGAAATTTTGCGAACGGTGAACGAGCCAGCGATGCCCTTGCCGTTTTTACGGCTGATGCAGATGCCTTCGTACATCTGAACACGGGTGCGGGTGCCTTCGGTCACTTTGTAGCCTACGCGAACGGTGTCGCCGGCTTTGAAGTCGGGAATGGTTTTCCCGAGGGAGGCGATTTGTTCCGCCTCGAGCTGTGCGATCAGATCCATCTGACCTTCTCCTATGATGCTTGTGGTGGTCCCACAAAGTTAATGCGTCCTCAGAGCTCTTGGTCTTCTTTCGGGTCCGCCGCAGCGCCCGCCAGAGTTCAGGTCGACTTTACTTATTCACCGATGCTGCGAGCCGTGGTGGCTGCCGAAGAAAACGCGCCAAAGCAATAACAACACGGGCCTATGGAATCGCAGGGACCCCTAGACAGGGCGCGTATAGGGGATTGGGGGGTGTTGGGCAAGGGGGCATTGCATCGCATTTTTGAGCATATTATTTAATTTTTATGCTTTAAATTTAAATAATATGCATTATATGTCGGAGTAGTGATTAATAATGGAGCGATGTTATGGCTTTTAGAATGAACGAGCAGGTAGAAGTGGGGCGCGATCGGGCGAAAAGGTACCTAATTCCAAGAGAATTTACAAAAGAACAGAGAGAAGCGGCGGCCGCTGAAATCCATCGGATTGAGCGGGAGTTGGGTCCTGTAGTTTCGGAATATCCAAGTTGGCATCCATTGGTGAGAAATCACTCGCCTAGACTGCCAGAAACTTTTCCAAATCGTCGTTGCGGTTACGAAGGCCTTGATCATACTGTTTGGTTCGTAAACGGTTTTATTACCTGTCCATACACAGGGAGCGGCAACGTTCAGAAGATAATTGATTCAGTTGAGAAACTGCCGAGTCATCCAAAATTCACGATAACAATTCGTGAACTGGAAACTCGGATGTACTTTGAAGGCACGACGACCCTTCTAGTGAAGTGTGAATGGTCCGGAACGCTTCCTGCGCATCAGCAGATACCTAAATCATTGGCAATTCCATTGATGTTGCAGCAAGAAATACCAGCTTGGGAATGGGCAGTGCGATCAGAAAGCTGGACGACGATGCAACGATATATATTGGGTGAACCATGTGGAAATCGCTCATCCCTCTTCGTAGATCAAGAAACTGGGTTGGCGCTTAAAAAAGCCTATCAGATGCTTGTGGATAGTGGCATGTATGGGTTGCAGAATTAAATTTTCTCGTACCTCTCCCACATATCAGGCCTTCTCTCCTTCGTAAGCTCCTCGGCCTGTTCTTTCCGCCACTTCTCTATATTCGCGTGGTGGCCGGACATGAGGACTTCGGGGATTTCGCGGCCGCGCCATTCTGCGGGGCGGGTGTATTGGGGGTGTTCCAAGAGGCCGTTGGAGTGGCTTTCGTCCACCACGCTTTCGGCGTTCCCCAGCACCCCAGGCAGCAGGCGAACGGTGGCGTCGAGCATGGCTTGGGCCGCGAGTTCACCGCCCGTTAGGACGAAATCGCCGAGGGATACTTCTTGGATGTTGTAAGCGTCGATCACGCGCTGGTCGATGCCCTCAAAGCGGCCACAGATCATGGTGATCCCGTCATAGGACGCCCAGTCCCGCGCCATCGCCTGATCGAACCGCTTCCCACGCGGGGAGAGGTAGACGAGCGGCATACGGCCACGGGCATTGCGGCCTGCTTCTTGGATCGCGGGGTCGAGGACATCAGCGCGGATCACCATGCCAGCGCCGCCGCCCGCAGGGGTGTCGTCGACGTTCTTGTGTTTGCCGATCCCGTAGTCACGCAGGTTGATCGTCCGCAGCGCCCAGAGGTTTTCCCGCAGCGCCTTGCCTGTCAGACTATCGCCGAGCACCCCCGGAAAGGCATCGGGCATCAGTGTGATGATCTGCGCGGTCCATGTCCCCACCCACTCCGGCTGTTCGGTCAGCAGGTCGGTCGGTTTCAGGGTCGGGCGCATCACCTTGCGGCCAATGCTGCGGGGGGTATCGGGTGTATCAGTCATGCGGCTGTCTTAGGGCAATTGGGTGGGATTGGGAACGTCCCCTTTGCGCCACCCGCCCAAGTTGGACTGTTTGGCGAGCCGCTCTTTGGCATCGATCAGCGCGGCGTCGGTGAGGTCAGACCGGTTGAGCGTCAGGAACTCGCGCCACAGGGTATCGGACGGCCCTTCGTTGCCTTTGCCCACGGGGGTAAAGCGGTCTGTGGGGATGCCGAACAGATCAAGGAGCGCACCACCGGGGCCGAGGGGATGGCGCGCTGACATCTCAAGTGGAAGCGTTTGCGTCGGACCGCATTGGGTCGCGATGGCCGAAATGATCGGACCAAAGTCGGCGGCCTTTGCATATTTCGTGGCAAAAGCATCGGGGGCGAGCGTTAGGCGCTGGCCTTTGAGGTGGTGGCGGTAGGCAGAATACAGCCACGGTTCGGCATCGCGTGTGGTCACGACGATCTCCGCCTCGGCGTCAAAGCGATCACGCAGGTAGCCGACGACATAGGTCAGGATGATAGGGGCGGCCTGATAGGTTTTTACCTTTGGCCAACCAGGGAGGTGCCCACAGAGCGCCTCGCACGAAATCAGAATATCGCGGGTATCGTGGGGTGTGTCGGCAAAGACCTCATCAAGGCGGTCTGCCAGATCGATCAAGGTCAGAGGATTGCCGCTGCGCGAATAGCTATGGGTCAGTTGGGTGACGGGCTTGAGGTGGCGGAGCATGAACAGATGAACATGCGCCGCCAGCTCTTCGCGATTGGTCCAAAAGAAATGCTGGATAGAGCTGGTGCCAGTCTTGTGAAAGCCCGGATGCAGCAAAATCCGACGTTTAGGCATCAGGGAAGAGTCCTTCGGGTGGGTCAGCGACGATGCGACCCGCGGCGATGTCGACGGTGGGCACGGCGGCTTTGGTAAACGGCAGAAGGACAGTATCGCGGTAGCCCATCTTCGTCACTTCCAAGAGGTCCGTCGCACCGTGGTTCACGACCGTTTTCACAGTGCCAAGGTCGTTGCCGCCTGTGTCAAAGACCGAAAGGCCGATCAGGTCGGTGTAGTAGAATTCATCATCCGGAAGGTCGGGCATGACATCGCGCGATGCGAACAGTTCAGTGCCTTTGAGCGCATCCGCGTCTTCTTTGGTGACGATGCCGTCCATATGGGCGGTGAGGCCGTTATTTGTGATGCCCGTCAGGACAACAACAGGGAAACTACGACCATCCGCAGTATAAAGGGGCGTGTAGTCGGCGATGGCTTCGGGGTCAGAGCAATAAGACTTCAGGCGCACTTCACCACGGACGCCAAAGGCACCTGCGATAGAACCTACGACAACGCGATCTTCGGGCATGTCGATCCTCTTACCTTACAAGCATATCAGGGAGAGCTTGCCGTTGTTCCCAACCAGCGCGCTCGAGTTCTGGAGTTTCATGTTCTTCTTCGGGATAGCCGATACAGAAATAGCCGATCAATTTCCAGTCGTCCGGAACACCAAGGTCACGTGCCAAACGGTCAGGATCAAGGATGGAGACCCACCCCATGCCGACCCCATGCGCTTTGAGCATGAGCCAGAACTGCATGACGGCGGACACGCAGGAATAAGCCTTCATTTCGGGCATCGTACCCGCGCCGAGGCCCTTGCCCTTGGTCGTGCCAGCGTCGCACCAAACGGACATCTGAACGGGGGACAAATCCATGCCAGACAGCTTTAGCCCCGAATAGATTTTGGCATCGTCACCGCTGTAGCCCGCGAGAGCATCGGCGTTCGCCTCAAGGAAGTTCTCACGCGCGGCGGCACGGCCCTCTGCGCTGTTCACCATAACAATCCGCCATGGTTCCGACAGGCCCACAGAAGGGGCGAGCGAAAAACTACGCAGGCAACGGTCAACGATTTCGGGATCAATAGCGTCAGGTTTGAACCGACGGACATCGCGGCGCATGCGGATCAGTGACCAGAGATCACTTTGAAAGTCGGGTGAAAACCCAGTCATGCGCGATGGCTCCTTTGTGCGGCATTGCCCGTCGTTATGCTGGCAAGGTCAGACAAAATAGCCCCAAAGACAAGGGGGACTGCTCGGCCCCGAAAGGCCGAGCAGAACGATTATTATTCTTCAGCAGCTTCTTCTGCCGGTGCAGCAGCTTCGGCAGCTTTAGCAGCTTTAGCAGCAGCGCGCTCTTGAGCAGCTTTACCCGGAACAGCTTTGTTCGGGTTGTTGCGGACTTTTTTCGCAACGAGGCCAGCAGCTTCGAGGAAACGTGCAACACGGTCGGTCGGCTGTGCACCCTGAGCGAGCCAGAACTGAACGCGCTCTACGTTCAGTTTTACGCGGTCTTCGCTGTCTTTAGCGAGAAGCGGGTTGTAGGTGCCCAGTTTCTCTTTGAAGCGACCGTCACGCGGCATGCGCGAGTCAGCAGCAACGATTGCGTAGTGAGGGCGTTTTTTCGAACCACCGCGAGCGAGACGGATTTTCATAGCCATGGGTTGATCTCCTTGAATGGCGTGGTGACGGGCGGGCCGTCAGGATTGGTGTTGTTTGTGGTGTTGAATCACTTCCTGAATAACGAAATTCAGGAATTTCTTGGCGAACTCAGGATCCAGATCGGCCTGTTCCGCAAGGTCGGTCAACCGTTTGATCTGTGCTTCTTCGCGCACGGGATCAGACGGAGGAAGTTCGTTTTCCGCTTTCAGCTTCCCAACGGCTTGGGTGTGCTTAAAGCGTTCGGCCAGCGTAAAGACGAGGATCGCGTCCAACCGATCGATGGACTCGCGGTGGCCTTTGAGGATCGCTGCTGCTTTTTGAACGGCGTCGGTCATTCTGTCCTCTTACGCTGGAATATCGGGCGAATAGCGGTAGGTGATGCAGCCACCGAAATCAGCGGCCTCGTCACGCACCGCGCCCAGCTTTTCAGCCAGACGGATCGCACGGGTGTTGTCAGGGTGGATGTAGCTCACCAATGTCGGCCAGCTCAGCGCGTTAAACGCGTTGTTGCGGGCAGAGCGGGCGGCTTCATAGGCGTAACCTTCGCCCTCGTACTCTTCGAGGAAGAGGAAACCAACTTCGGGTTCGGGGTCGCCGAATTCATGGTCGAGCATTACAAAGCCCAAGGTCACGAAATCGCTGTTACGCTCAACGGTCCAGAGGCCCGCGCCACGCAGAACCCAACCTGCGATCAACTGGTTGAAATCGAGCCACGCTTGGTCGCGGTCCATCGGGCCATCAACGAATTTGCCGCGCTCGGTGCAGACGATTTTCGCGTAGTCCTCAAAATCGGTGATACGCGGTGCGCGCAGGGTCACACGATCAAGGATGATACGGGGTAGGGCGCCGCGAATACGGTCGGTTGCAACGGCTGCTTGGCCTTCAGGGGCGTTTTCCCATGCACGTGTCATTGAACAGCCTCCGGTTTCGGGTGGCGATAAACCCAGCACGGTTGATCGGGTTTCGGCTGCGGTGCGTTTTCATCCAGTACAGCGCCCAACTTTTCCGCGAGGTTCGCAGAGCGGGTGTTGCCGATGCCAACGTAGCTGACGATGGTGTCCCAGTTCAGAACGTTCCACGCATGATCAATCGCTGCGCGGGCGGCTTCAGTAGCGATGCCTGTGCCTTCGATCGACGTATCCCAAACGGTCCAGCCAATTTCGGTTTCTGGCCAATCCGCAGGGAACCATGGACCAATCAAGCCCAGCGGTGTGTCATCGCCCTTGCGGGTCACGATCCACATGCCATAGCCGCGGATTTGCCAATGCCCGATCTCGGACGCGAAGGCACGCCATGCCTTGCCCAGATCAAACGGCCCACCCACGCCTGCTGCGCGGTCAGACATGAAAAAGGCGCATGCGGCCTCCATGTCCGAAGCCTTGGGCTCGCGCAGGATAAGACGTTGGGTTTCGAGCGTTTGCATGGTTATTTCTTTTTCCCCATGCCCAGACCCGATAGGCCACCCGGCAAACCGCCGAGGCCACCAAGTCCGCCCAGACCCGGAAGTTTACCACCCGGCAACTGGCTTCCCAGTGCCTTGGCCGCTTGTTCCATTGCTTTGGGATCGTCCATGTTTGGCATGTCAGGCATACCGCCTTTGCCGAACATTTGTTTTACGGCTGCTTTGAGAGCGCCGCCTTTGCCCATTTTGCCCATCTTCTTCATGACGTCGGCCATCTGCTTCTGCTGCTTGAGCAGCTTGTTCAGTTCCGACACCTCGAGGCCAGCGCCCGCAGCAACCCGCTTTTTACGGCTGGCTTGCATGACATCAGGGTTAGCGCGTTCGAGTTTGGTCATAGAGTTGATCAGTGCGATCTGGCGACGCAGCATGATGTCGTCGAACCCAGCTTCTTTGATCTTGCCAGCGTGTTTCGCCATGCCGGGCATCATACCCATCAGGCTTTCCATGCCGCCCATCTTGAGCATCTGGTCCAGCTGCATCTTCAGGTCGTTCATGTTGAAGCGACCCTTCTGGAAGCGCTTCATCATACGTTCGGCTTGTTCGACCTCGAGCGTCGCCTGTGCCTTTTCGACCAGCGCAACAATGTCGCCCATGCCGAGGATACGGCCAGCAACGCGTTCAGCCTCGAACGTCTCAATGGCGTCCATCTTTTCACCCAGACCGACAAAGCGGATGGGTTTACCTGTGATGGCGCGCATCGACAGCGCAGCACCGCCGCGACCGTCACCGTCCATACGAGTGAGGACAACGCCAGTCACACCGATCTTAGCGTCAAACTCTGTTGCAACGTTCACCGCGTCCTGACCCGTCAGGCCGTCGACGACCAGAAGGGTTTCGCGCGGGTTCACGGCATCACGAACGTCGGCGGCCTGCTGGATCAGATCTTCGTCGATGTGAAGACGGCCCGCGGTGTCGAGCATATAGATGTCATAGCCACCGAGGCTCGCCTGAGTTTTAGCGCGCTTTGCGATGGTGACGGGATCTTCGCCTTTGACGATCGGGAGTGTGTCTACACCGATCTGCTGGCCGAGGATTTGAAGCTGTTCCATAGCCGCAGGACGGTTCACGTCGAGCGATGCCATCAGGATGCGCTTGCCTTCGCGTTCTTTCAAACGCTTCGCTAGTTTCGCGGTGGTGGTGGTTTTACCCGAACCCTGCAGACCGACCATCAGGATCGGGGCTGGCGGGTTGTCGATCTTTAGGCGGTCGGCTTCTGCGCCACCCGACAGAACGGCGATCAGTTCGTCGTGGACGATCTTGACGACCTGCTGACCCGGAGTGATCGATTTCGTTACCGCAGAGCCGGTTGCCTTAGCCTCGACCGCTTTCACAAAGCTGCGAACAACAGGCAGAGAAACGTCGGCTTCTAGCAGCGCAACGCGGACTTCACGAAGCGCGGTTTTAACATCGTCCGCGGACAGGGCCCCCTGTTTCGTCAGACGGTCAAATACTCCGCCAAGGCGTTCGGATAGATTTTCAAACATGCCATGGCCCTCCAGCGACCCGTTACTCATTTGGTCGCTACATAGGCATCGACCGCTCAAACCACAATCGCGCCCATGGGCGCAACGCGCTGATGGACGGCGATCCCCCCCGAATAGGGAAGGGACCGGAAGACTCGGCTTCCGGGGAATTTGGCCTGCGTTTACGCGCGTGGAACCAGTGAGTCAAGCACGCCTTGCCCTTGCGCCTTTTGGTTCAGTGGCTAGATTGACGTGGTCGATTTAAGGATTTCCACGATGGATCATTGGGATGAGGTGCGCACGGCATATCAGGTGGCGCGTTTGGGCACGGTTAGTGGTGCGGCCGAAGTATTGGGCGTTCACCATGCTACAGTGATCCGTCACATCGACGCTCTCGAAGGGCGTCTGGGCGTGAAATTGTTCCAGCGACACGCACGGGGCTACACACCCACTGAGGCAGGGCAGGACCTGCTAAAGGTCGCAAAGGCGGCAGATGACCAGTTCCATCAGCTCGGTGCGCGGTTAAAAGGGCACGGGGATGGGGTGACGGGCGATCTGACTGTGACGTCGCTCGCATCGTTTTCGACGATGCTCACGCCTGTGATGGTGAAGTTCCAAAAGCAGAACCCCGAAGTAAAGATCCGTTATCTCACAGGCGACCGTCTGTTCCGCCTCGAATACGGTGAGGCGCATGTCGCGATCCGTGCGGGGGCTGCGCCTGATCAGCCTGACAATGTCGTCCAGCCCTTTATCAAACAGACCGTCGCGATGGTCGCCGCCCAGAGTTACATCGACCGCATGGGGATGCCAGAGAACGACGCGGACCTCGCACAGCACGAGTTCGTCAGCCATGACGACACTGACAGCCGTGCACCGTTCCACCGTTGGCTTCTCGCGAATGTGCCGTCGTCGCAGATCGTTTATCGCACGATGGACAACCGTTCTATGCGGGACGCCATCGCGGCTGGGGCGGGGATCGGGTTCTTACCCTCTTACGAATTTGGCATGATGCCGGGTGTCAAACAGGTCATGCCGCCGCGCGAAGAGTGGTCAACCAGCCTCTGGCTCGTCACGCACGTCGATCTGCACAGGACGCCAAAGGTGCAGACCTTCCTCAAGTTCCTCAAGGAAGAGGCAAAGTCGTGGGTGGAGTGATCCGCCCCCATCTTGCGGGACATTTGGCGATGTTGGTGTTCTCTGCCTCAGTGGCGGGGAGCTTTTCGCTAGGTGCTTCTGTCGCCAATGACATTTCGCCCGTTGCGCTCAATACGGTTCGATTTTGGGTTGCTGTTGCGATCCTAGGTATCGTGATGAAGTTGACGGGAAAGGGCGGGCGTCAGACGTTCAAGGCGCCTTGGCGGTACGCGATACTGGGTGGGATGTACGCCTGCTACTTTGTCCTAATGTTCATGGCGCTCAAATCCACGTCGCCTGTGAACCTGTCGGTGGTGTTTACGCTGACACCCGTCATGGCGGGTGGCTTTGGCTACTTTCTGCTGAGACAAGTCATGTCCTCTCGTATCGCGCTGGCCCTCGCAATTGGCGGTGCGGGGGCGGTTTGGGTGATTTTTCGCGGCGACCTGAGTGCCTTCCTCGCATTCGAAGTCGGCAGCGGCGAGGCTCTCTATTTCTGGGGCTGCGCGGCGCACGCGCTCTATACGCCGCTCGCACGGCGGCTCAATCGCGGCACACATGTTATTCCTTACACATTCGGCACATTGGTCGCGGCGGCGATCTGGATTACCGGATATGGCTGGCGTGATCTGTTGGTGACGGATTGGACAAACCTCCCGAACCTCGTTTGGATCACAATCCTCTATATCGCGGTCTTTGCGACCTCGATGTCGTCGCTACTGCTGCTCTTCGCGACCCAGCGCCTGCCATCGTCCAAGGTCATGGCCTACACCTACCTTGTGCCGACGTGGGTGATTGCTTGGGAATACATCCGTCACGCCTACGTCCCGCCAGGGATCGTGCTGGTCGGCGTGGCAATGACGCTTATTGCTCTGCTTCTTCTTCTGCGAGAATAACGCCCTCAGAGGCGAGGAACTGTTCGAACGCATCCAGATCGAGGCCGTCCATCTGACCAAAGCCCTGCATCCAAACGCTCGCTTCACGCAGGGCGTCGGGTTCTAGCTTACACCATTTTACCCGTCCGCGTTTCTCCTGAGAGATCAGGCCAGCGTCTGCCAGAACGGTTAGATGTTTTGAAATCGCAGCAAGCGACATGGCAAACGGTTCGGCCACATCCGTGACCGCCATATCATCCTCCAGCAGCATCGACAGGATCGCGCGGCGGGTGGGGTCGGCCAAGGCCATAAAGACGGTATCAAGTGTAGCTGCCATATCCGCCGATTAAGCTGCCTTCATACCAAAGGTCAACCGATTGGTTGAATATAAAGAATGGACAGTTTCGGGGCTAAATGGGCCGTGGGCGGAATCGCACAGTGGGTGGGCTTGGTAATTTTATCTATAATTAACAGTGCATTACGCTGAACGTTTTGTCACATCACGGCTTATTGACTCATTGATCCTAAGGCCATAGCTAGTCCCCAACCTTCAGAGGGGATTTTCGAGTGACTGATCCGAACGATCTTGACCGCCTAAAGGCGCTAGACATCCGGATCAAAGAGGTGAAAGCCAAAGCGCCCGAAGTGAACCATATGAAGAAAGACTACTCTCAAGCGCAGCACGCGTGGCGGATGGTCACCGAACTTGTAGCTGGTCTCTTGATTGGCTTCGTCGTCGGATACGGGTTGGATTATGCCTTTGGCACCATGCCTGTGTTTCTGGTGATATTCATTTTTCTGGGCTTTGCGGCCGGTGTTAAAACCGTGATCGGCTCGGCTCAGGAACTACAGAGGAAACTGCTGGACACGTCGTCCAGCAAAGATGGGGATAACTGACGTGGCGACTGAAGCGCATGGCGAAGGCACAGGCCTTGTTTTCCACCCGCTGGACCAGTTCAAGGTAACTCCGCTGTTCGGGGATGGCCCCGTACATTGGTACACCATCACCAACGCAACGTTGTGGATGGCCCTCGCTGTTCTGGCGATTGTTGCGATGTTCGTCATCGGTAGCCGCGGTCGCGCAATCGTGCCGTCGCGCGGTCAGTCGATCGCAGAGCTGTTCTACGGCTTTGTCTACAAGATGGTTGAAGACATCACCGGCCACGACGGTGTGAAGTACTTCCCGTACATCTTCTCGCTCTTCTGCTTTATCTTCTTCGCGAACTTCCTCGGCCTTCTGCCGCTGTCGTTCTCGCCCACCTCGCACATCGCAGTAACTGCTGTTCTTGGCTTTGGCGTGTTCATCATCGTAACCCTCATCGGTTTCGTGAAGAACGGCATCGGCTTCCTCGGCATGTTCTGGCTGAAAGACGCACCGCTCGCGCTGCGCCCTATCATCGCGATCATCGAGGTTATCTCTTATTTCGTCCGTCCCGTTAGCCACTCCATCCGTCTTGCAGGTAACATCACTGCAGGCCACGCGATGATCAAAGTATTCGCAGGCTTTGCCGCGATCGCTGCTGTGGCTCCGGTATCTGTTGTGGCAATCGCAGCAGTCTACGGTCTCGAAGTTCTCGTAGCCGGTATTCAGGCATACGTGTTCACCATTCTGACCTGCATCTACCTCAAGGATGCGCTGCACCCAGCGCACTAAGAGACGCAGGACTGAATTCCTATCCAGCCAATTCCATCGTAAGGAGATACAATCATGGAAGGCAATATCGCACAACTCGGTCAGTTCATCGGCGCAGGCCTCGGCGCAATCGGTTCCGGCCTTGCTGCTATCGGTGTAGGCAACGTTGCTGCCAACTACCTGTCGGGCGCTCTGCGTAACCCGTCGGCTGCTGCTTCGCAGACCGCTACCCTCTTCATCGGTCTGGCATTCGCAGAAGCACTGGGGATCTTCTCGTTCCTCGTTGCTCTGCTGCTGATGTTCGCAGTCTAATCACCTGACGCATCCTTACGGTCGGGCGGCGCGGGACTAACCCTGCGCCCCCGATGACACCCAAGGGTCCGACGGAGAGAGACGAGATGGCAGACGAACACAACACGGTCGAGCATGTCGCGGATGCTGCGGAACACGCAGTAGACATGGCTCATGGTGCCGAAGCTGGCGGTGCAGCAATGCCCCAGCTCGACCCTACGACCTTTTCCAACCAGATTTTCTGGCTTCTGGTCACGCTCGTCGTGATCTATCTAATCCTGTCCAAAATTGCCCTGCCGCGCATCGCTGCGGTTCTGGCAGAACGGTCGGGAACCATCACCAACGATCTCGCTGCGGCTGAAGAGCTGAAAGCGAAAGCTGTTGCAGCTGAAGAAGCGTACAACAAAGCACTTGCTGACGCTCGTTCCGAGGCAGCTCGTATCGTTGATGAAACCAAGGCAGAGATCCAATCGCAGCTGAACGCCGAACTGGCCAAGGCAGACGACGAGATCGCAGCCAAAACTGCCGAGGGCGAAAAAGCCATCGCGGCAATTCGTGATAACGCGCTGTCCAGCGTGACCGATGTAGCAACGGAAACTGCCGCTGCTCTGGTCGCTGCGCTGGGTGGCCAAGCTGACGACAAAGCTATCGCTGCTGCTGTCGCCGCGCAGATGAAGGGCTGAGATTATGAAGAAGCTTCTGATCCCCGCATTCATCCTGATGGCTCAGCCTGCGCTGGCATCGTCCAAAAACCCGTTCGCGGCTGAATTCTGGTCGCTGCACAACACTGACTTCATCGTTCTGTTGGCGTTCCTCGTCTTCGTCGGTGTCCTTCTCAAGTTGAAGGTTCCGTCCAAGGTTGGCGAAATGCTCGACGGTCGCGCGGCATCTATCCGGTCTGATCTGGAAGAAGCCAAATCGATCCGCGAAGAAGCACAGACCCTGTTGGCCTCGTTCGAGCGCAAGCAGAAAGAAGTGCAGGAACAGGCAGACCGCATCGTGGCAACAGCTAAAGAAGAAGCTGAAGCCGCTGCAGTTCAGGCCAAAGCAGACATTGCAGCATCCGTTGCACGTCGTCTTGCTGCCGCCCAAGACCAGATCGCAAGCGCTGAAGCGTCTGCAGTCAAAGAGGTCAAGGATCGCGCAGTTATGGTCGCTGTTTCTGCAGCCAAAGAAGTGGTCGCTAAGCAGATGACCGCAGCTTCGGCGAACAAACTGATCGACGACGCGATCGCGACTGTGGAAGCAAAGCTCCACTAACGCCCGCCGTCATCACCTGAATAGAACCCCGTCTGCGCTGCAGGCGGGGTTTTGTTTTTGCGGTAAAGCCATTGGAACGAAAAAGGCCGCCCGTTCGGGGCGGCCTCGATCGGTTCGGATTTGGGATCAGTTCGTCGGGATGATGATGATCTCAACACGGCGGTTCTGCGCACGACCTTGTGGTGTCAGGTTGTCCGCAACAGGCTGGTTCTCACCACGGCCTGCGGATTGGATACGCATCGCCGGAACGCCTGCATTGATTAGGACGGAGGTCACAGCCTGCGCACGGCGCAGCGACAGGTCTTGGTTATAGGCAGCGGAACCAGTGTTGTCGGTATGGCCGATAACCTGAACGATGGTGTTCGGATATGCATTGATCGAACGCGCAACCGTGTAGAGGTCGTTTTGCAGGCCTCCTGTCAGGGTCGCGCTGTCGGTCGCAAAGAGGATGTCCTGCGGCATGGTGACGATCAGCTGGTTGCCTGTATTCACGATGCTGGATTGGTTGCCCAGCTGCTGACGCAGTTCAGCTTCCTGAAGGTCGAGTTGGCGTCCCCCAACGGCGCCAAGGCCACCACCGATTGCCGCGCCGATGATCGCATTGCGGCGACGTTCTGCGGTGTCATTGCCACCTGTCGACGCACCGAGGAGTGCACCAATACCTGCGCCAACAACCGCACCCGTCTGGGTGTTGCGGTTCGGGTTCGATGGGTCGGTCATTTCACATGCAGCCGTGCCGAAAAGTGCGATAGCCGCAACAGCGAGCGAAGAACGAGCAAGAATCATAAGTCTATCCAGTCTTATTGAGCGACGCAGAAGATTGCGCCTATTGCCCTTTGATATGCCTCAAACGCGATTGATATCCAATAACGCAACAATAACGGGCAAAAATTCGCCCATTGGATTTTGGTTTATGCGGCAATCCTGTCCTTGCCTGATCGGATTGCGGCGGGCATACCCACTCTATGGTTAAGCAGCTTGATTATCATACCATCCGTGAGATTTTCACCCGCTTTCAGCAGGCCGAGGCCGAGCCGAAAGGGGAGTTGGATCACGTCAACGCCTATACGCTGGTCGTGGCTGTCGCGCTCTCTGCGCAGGCGACCGATAAGGGCGTGAACCGCGCCACCGCCGAATTGTTCAAGATTGCCGATACGCCGCAAAAGATGTTGGACCTTGGCGAAGACGGGCTGATTGAGCACATCAAAACCATCGGTCTATTCCGCAATAAGGCTAAGAACGTCATCAAACTCAGCCGTATTCTCGTCGATGAGTATGGCGGCGAGGTGCCGAATTCCCGTGCGGCGCTCGAAAGCCTCCCCGGGGTCGGGCGCAAGACGGCGAATGTGGTGTTGAATATGTGGTGGCAGTATCCAGCGCAGGCTGTTGATACGCATATCTTTCGGTTTGGAAACCGCTCTGGCGTGGCTGTGGGTAAGGATGTCGTTGCCGTTGAGCGGGCGATTGAGGATCATATCCCTGCCGATTTCCAGCTTCACGCTCATCACTGGATGATTTTGCACGGGCGGTATACATGCCTTGCCCGAAACCCGAAATGCGCGACCTGTGTGATCCGCGATCTCTGTCTGTTTGAGGAAAAGAACCTATGAAGAAGTTTCAAGTCGTCGGTATCGGCAACGCAATGGTCGACGTGCTGACCCAAGAGACCGAAGCGTTTCTGACCGAGGCGGGCATCGAAAAAGGCATCATGCAGTTGATCGACATGGATCGTGCGGTTGATCTTTATAGCCGTATCGGTGCGGCCAAGGAAATCTCAGGTGGCTCTGCGGCGAACACGATTGCGGGGATTGCACATCTTGGTGGACGGACGGCCTATGTGGGTAAGGTCAAGGATGACCAGCTTGGCGCGATTTTCGCTCACGACTTGCGGGCGCAGGGTGCTGTTTATGAAACCAAGCTCGCCCCCAAGGACGCAGCCCAGGAAACGGGTCGTTGCATCGTCGTCGTGACACCTGATGGTGAGCGGTCGATGAACACCTATCTGGGCGTGACAGAGTTCCTTGAACCCTCGGACATCGACGTGGATATGATGGCCGACGCAGAGTGGATTTACCTTGAGGGCTACCGCTTTGATGGGCCCGAGAGCCACGCCGCGTTCGCCAAGGCGATCAATGCGTGCAAGGGCCACGGTGGTAAGGTGTCGATCACCCTCTCTGACCCGTTCTGTGTCGAGCGCCATCGCGATGCGTTCCGCATGATGATCCGCGAAGACGTGGACCTGCTGTTCTGCAACCGCGCTGAAATGCTGTCGATGTATCAAACCGAGGATTTCGACGCGGCCTTGGCCATGGCGGCGAAAGAAGTGTCCATCGTCGCCTGCACGGACAGCGATAATGGTGCGCATATCATGTCAGGCGGTCAGCGTTGGCACGCGCCCGCGGTTCCGACACAGATCGTTGATGCAACGGGTGCGGGCGATCTCTTTGCGGGTGCATTCCTCTGGGGCCTGACCAACGGCCATGACCTAGAGACCTGTGGCCGTATGGGCTGTGTTGCGGCAAGCGAAGTGATCAGCCACATCGGCGCGCGCGCTGAAAGCGACTTGAAGGCATTGTTCGCGCAACACGGCCTTATCTGATGTCGACGTGGCGCTAGAGCGGAGAGGTCGCCGTTCTAGCCAAACACTCGGCAAAGTCGTCTTTGCGGCATAGCTCTGTTCCGTCGGTCATGCAGGCGGCAGAAGCAGCGGCAGAGCCGTGGGCGAGGGCTGTTGGTAAATCATGGCCCTGCGCAAGCGCCCACGTGAAACCGCCGACAAAGCTGTCACCCGCGCCGACCTTCGATTTAACAGTGACGTTCACGGCAGGGCAGAACCAACGGTTTGTCCCGTCCGAGAGGATGTTTCCGTCTGATCCGCGCGCGATAATCACGATGTCGGCGGCGCCTTTGGCAACCAGACCAGTGGCAAAATCAGCCGTGTCCGTGCGGGTGGTGAGGGGCAAGGCGCTGATTTCTTGGGCTTCGGCTTGATCGATGCGCAGCACGTAAGGGCGGATGGCGTGACCTTCGGCCAAATGCGACAGAGCCGCGCCTGAGGTGTCGACGACAACCTGCACGCCACGCCCTACGAGGTCTGCGCATAGCTGCGAATAGAGCGACGCCGTTGTACCTGATGGTCCAGACCCCGACAAAACCACATACCCGCCTTCGGGCGCATTCGCACAGATGGCCGCGCTGGCAGATGCGACGTCGGTGTCGCTCCAGTTTGGACCGGGCAGCATAAAGCGGAACTGATTGTTGATGGACAGATCGGTGACGGCGAGGCTCTGCCGCGTGTCGCCGGGTGCGGCGTGGGCAATGACGGGGATGCCCGCCGCGTCCAGTAGTCGACGCAGATGCGCACCCGTATCGCCGCCCAAGGCTACAAACGCCGATGCGCGCCCGCCAAGTTGAATAATCGCGCGGGCCACGTTGATGCCACCACCACCCGGATCGATCTGCGGGTCAGAGCAGCGCAGCTTATGCCCCGCCGTGACCTGCGGCGCGGATGTCGCGATATCGAGCGCTGGGTTGAGCGTGACAGTTAAAATTTCAGGCATCGGGGCCGCCATCAAAGCGTTTCGTTAGCCCTAACTTAGAGCGCTGACGGCCCCGACGCCACTGTCTTACATCAATTGATAGCTGTGCGGTACGAAGTGATATCCACCTTCGCCACGCTTCTCCACAAAGCCAAGCCCGGGGAAAGGCATGTGGTAACCGATCAGCGGAATACGATCGGTAGAAGCCATGTCAAAGATGGTCTTGCGGGTCTGGGCTGCAGCGGCCTTATCCGCGTCAAAACGCACCTCCCACTCAGGGTTTTGCAGCGACCATACATAGTGGTTCGCAACATCGGCCATCAGCAATAGTTCTTTTCCGCCAGACTCGATCATGTATGCCATATGTCCGGGGGTATGCCCAAAGGCTTCGACCGCGGTGATGCCAGACCGAACACTGTCGCCGCCATTCAAGAATTGCATACGATCAGCGAGGGGGCGGACCTTTGCTTCGAACCCTTCGTTACCCGACATATCCCAGTGGTCGTATTCCATTTGCCCTGTGATATAGGTCGCATTCGTGAAGGTTTCGCCTGCGTCGCCTGTCAGGCCGCCGATATGGTCGCCATGCATATGGGTTAGAACGACATGAGTGACGTCAGAGGTCTGGTATCCCGCGGAATTCAGCGCCCACGTTAAACCGCCTGCATCGGTCCCTGTGTCGAACAGAATAACATCTGACCCCGTGTTAATGATTGTCGGTGTGAAAAAGAACCGCGCAACATCCGACGGAATAAACGCTGCCTCTGCTGCCGCGTTAAAGTCGTCATCTGACACATTGGTTCCAAATATCTGATGCGGATTTTCCACGTTACGAGATCCTGCAAGCAGGGTCGTTACCTTGAAATCGCCCAAGGTAAAGTCGCGGTGCGTTGGCAGTTTGGATTCCATGGTCATAGCATGTCCCTCTGCACGAGTCGCCAAAGGCACGGCGGCCATGGGCAGTGATGCACCAGCTAATAAAGCCTGACGGCGTGTAAGTGTCATTCTAAAACTCCCCCGATGGATGAATGGGTGAGATGTAGCGCATGGTTCCATCTTGCCAATCACAGCGATGTGAAATGGTGTCTTCAAGGGGCCGAAACCACAGCCGATATGGACAAAAGCGGGCCAATATGAAACAGGCGAGGGGAACAGGAGATACACATGACCACAACCCGTTTCGCCCCTTCGCCCACTGGCTGGATGCACATTGGTAACCTGCGCGCCGCGCTGATGAACTTCTGTATTGCCCGACAGCAAGGCGGCACGTTTATCCTGCGGATCGACGACACCGATCAGGAACGGTCGAAGCCGGAATATGTGGACGGTATCTTGGATGCGCTGGCTTGGCTGGGCATCACCTACGACCGTATCGAATATCAGTCCAAGCGTCTGGAACGCTACGAAGCCGCTAAGGCGCAGCTCATCGAGATGGGCCGCCTCTACGAGTGCTTTGAAACGCCGACCGAACTGGACCTGAAGCGTAAAAAGCAGCTGAACATGGGCAAGCCACCGGTCTATGACCGTTCGGCTCTGGACCTGTCGGAAGCCGACAAAGACCGCCTGCGCGAAGAGCGTGGCGGGTCGCACTGGCGCTTTAAGCTCGACTGGGAGCGCATCGAATGGACCGACGGTATCCTCGGCGATATCTCGATTGATGCGGCTTCTGTATCTGACCCCGTTCTGATCAAAGAAAGCGGTCAGTTCCTCTATACCCTCGCCTCTGTTGTGGATGACGTGGATATGGGCATCACCAACGTTGTGCGTGGCTCTGACCACGTGACCAACACCGCGACGCAAATCCAGATGATCCGCGCGCTTGGTGGCACTGTTCCGCAATTCGCGCACCATTCGCTGCTTACTGGTCCGCAAGGCGAGGCGCTGTCGAAACGTCTGGGCACTCTGTCGCTCAAAGACCTTAAGGCCAAAGGCATCGAGCCGATGTCCGTGATGAGCCTGATGGCGCGTCTGGGCTCTGCTGATCCCGTCGAACTGCGTGACACGGTTCAAGAGATCATTGACGGCTTTGAACTGGGCAAATTCGGCGTCGCGCCGACCAAATTCGATGTCCTCGACCTCGAACCGCTGACCGCCCGTATCAACGCCGCGAAACCGTTCGACGCGGTCAAGGATGAGGTTCTGGCATTGGGTGTTCCTGCACATCTGGCCGAAACGTTCTGGACCGTTGTTCGCGAGAACATCACCTTCATGAGCGATATGGCCGAATGGTGGACACTGTTCCGCGATGGCGCACCTGCCTTGGTCGATGATGAAGACCGCGAGATGATCGAGACGGCGTTCAGCCTCTTGGGCGAGCCTGCCTACAACGCCGACACATGGGGTGAATGGACCAACGCCGTGAAAGAGGCCACTGGTCGCAAGGGTAAGGGTCTGTTCATGCCGCTCCGCAAGGCGGTCACTGGTCGCGCAAGCGGTCCAGACATGAGCAACGTCATGCAGCTGATGCAGGTAAAACCACGCTTCTGATTGGGGTTAGCGGCGTAACGCTCCGGCCATAGAGAGCGTGACGCCGGCTAAGGCGATCAACAGCCACAACGATCCGTTCAGTGATGTGGCTTCGGCCACGAAACCGATCAACGGCGGCCCAATGAGGATGCCGCCGTAGGTCAGTGTTGCGACGCTCGCGATGGCACGGCCTGCGGGCACGTCGGGGTCATTGGCCGCTCGCGAAAACGCCAATGGGATGATCATCGCGTAACCGATGCCAAAAGCGGCAAAGCCGATCAACGCGATGGCGAGGGACGGTGCCACGAGGACCAATAGCCCGCCGATCATCGCGCTTGCTGCCGAAACTCGGGTGGTGTGCGCGGGTCCCAGTTGAGCAACCAGAATCGGTCCAGCGAGGCGCGTTGCCACCATCAGGGTCGAAAACACCGTGTAACCCAGCGCCGCCTGTGCCTGATCGACGCCTTTCGCAGCAGTCAGGATAAGCGCTGACCAATCGACCATCGCACCCTCGCCGATGGCCGACGACAAGCCGACGATCCCTACCATCAACAGCGGGCCTTTGGGGAACGCAAAGAGTGGGCCGTGTTCTGCGATGCCAGTGACGCTGTTCCACGGGATAAAGGCAAAGAGTGCGACGAACGCGGTGACCCCTAGGCCGCCGAGCCAGAAGTGCAGCACAACGCTTGCCCCCCAGTTGATCGCGATAAACCCAGACCCTGCACCGATCCCCGCGCCCAACGAAAATGCGGCGTGGAAGCTCGACATGACGGGACGCGCCATGTGTCGCTCAACCTCAGCCGCCCAAGCGTTCATCGCAACGTCTTGCCCTCCGTGGGCCATGCCGAACAGGGCGAGGATAGGGGCGAGAACCCAGACGTTTGGCGCAAGCGGTAGACAGAGGAACGCGACGATGTAGAGCGCGCCATAGAGCATCGTTGCATTGCGTGCGCCGCGCAGGTCAGCGGTGCGCCCAGCAAGCGGAAAGCCGACAATGGCACCCGCCGCCAAACACAACAGCAGCAAGCCCAGGTTGGCCGGGGAAAGCGCAAAACGCTCCGCAAAAGCAGGGATGCGCGAGGCCCAAAGCCCGAACAGGGCCCCGTTAAAGAAAAACACTGAGGCAACAGCGCGCCAAGGGCCTGACAGTCGGATCACTTTCGTCTCCTAAAACGATTTCGGAAAATCTAGCCGCGCCGAATGCCCTGCACAATGAAAAACGGCTCACCACGAGGGTGAGCCGTTCTTTGGTTTAACTGTCGGTATCGATCAGTTGTTCATGTTGCCGTGGCCCATATTGCTGTGGTCCATTTGGCCTTGGTTCATCTGACCGCCTTGGGGCTGACGTTCGAGGTCGACAGGGATGTCGACGGTGATTTCGCCCGCTTCACGGAAGACGAGGGTGACGGTGACGGTATCGCCTTGTTCCATCGCGCCCTTGAGGCCCATGAACATCACGTGGTCAGCGCCACGTTGCAAAACATGTTCGCCGCCAGCAGGGATCGGAAAGCCACCTTCGACCTGACGCATCTTGGCAACGCCGTCTTCCATAATGTGCGTGTGCAGTTCGACCTTGGCTGAAATGTCCGAGCGAGCATCGATGAGTTGGTCATCGGTATCGCCGGTGTTGGTGATCACCATAAAGGCAGCGCCAGCCATCGCCGACATGCCAGACGACCGCGCATAGGCGTCGTTGACGGTGATGATGCTCTCAGCAGAAGCAGCGGTTGCGAAAAGGGTAGCGGCAACTGCCGCCAGTTTAACGGATTTGAAAAACATTGGTTTGTCCTGTGATGTGTAGATGTTCGATGTTGGGGATCAAACGATCACAGGTGGTCCTCTGGCGGAGTGAGAAAGGCGCTGCGCTTCGGCTGCATGGATGTCATGGACCGGAAGAAGGGTTAGAGCACGGCCAATGACGACCCGTTGAGGCAGATCCGGTGTCGCCAGCGCGACGATCACATTCAGGGCACAGTCTGGACAGATATGACGCGGACCGACGGGTTTCCCGTCCGCATCTACGGCGACTTCGACAGCGACCTCACCGATACACAACACAGTCGTGCCAACGGCGCCGGTCTGCCCACGCAATATCGCCATTTCCTGCGAGGTGACGGTCACCAGCAGGGCAAGCGCGACAGCAATGAGCGATCTGAGCCAAACCATAGCTCACCATTATCACCGCCAATCAGGCGGGAAAAGGGTCAGCGCGTCGCAGGGGCTGGAAACGAAAAAGCCCAGACAGTGATGTCTGGGCTTTGTCGAATTCGATAGTGAGTCAGATTAAGCGGATGCTTTAACGACTTCTTTTTTGATTTTGAGTGCTTCGCTCGACAGCTCGGCGTCTTTCGCCTTGAGGAGGAACGCATCAAAACCACCGCGGTGGTCAACGGTACGCAACGCAGCGGACGAAATCCGCAGGCGGAACGAACGGCCCAGTACGTCAGAGATCAGTGTAACGTCCTGAAGGTTCGGCAAGAACCGGCGGCGGGTGCGGTTTTTAGCGTGGCTGACGTTGTTGCCCGACATCGGGCCTTTGCCAGTGAGTTCGCATTTACGCGACATGGGTATATCCTTATTTATTGGTTCCAGCCACCAGGGCCAGTTTGTTGAACGGGCAATAGCCCAACGGGCCCCACACCTCGTGGAACCAGTTATGAGCGCTGGCAATAGGTCGATTCCGCGAAACGGTCAAGCCTGCAATGATGCGGACCGTCGTTTTGCCCATGCGGCGGCCTCTGGAAACCTGACTTTGCCGCGTTGTGACAGTCGGTCGAGGTAGAATGGCACGTCGCGGCGCAAGTCGCGATGCATCTTGGTCAGCACCGTCGGATCGGGCGGATCAGAGAGGAGCGCCCGCACAGTGGCACCATACCGACCGCCCCGCGTGATGACTTGGGTCGCTGGGTGCCCACCGAACGCGAGCCGTGCGATGCGCAGGGCGGGAAAGATCATCTGAAGCCGCTCAGCGTGCCACAGGTCCAGACGGTTCATCGGGTCGACGGCGATGATCCCTCTAAGCGTCGGCACAGCTCTGGGCTCTAGTGCGCCGAGCCGTTGGTCATAGTCGCTTGCCTCAGTGCGATAGCGTTTGTCGAACGGCACATCGTCAGGATGGATGGACCATTGGGGGGAAACAGAGAGCACCCGGGTGGCCCCAATCGCGCGGGCAAAGCGGAGGGCACCATAGGCCCCCATCGAAAACCCGACCGTGGCCACATCGCGATAAGGTTTCGCGACGGCTTCTAGCACGCGCTCAGCAGCAGTAGTTTCACCGTTGATGAACCAATCATTGACTGATGTACGCACGGAAATCTGGTCATAGCCACGCCGATCATAGACGTTGATCATATTGGGCGGCTTAAAACCTGTGCGGCCAATCTCGCGGCTGTCAAATGACACGAGCAGTTTGTCATGGCCCCGCGCAAAATGGGTCAGGCGCAAACGGGCGCCGTCGAATATTCGGATGCCGTTGTCGGCCTCAGCCACCTGTGAACCCGTCCAAGACCCGCGCGGCGGCTTGGGTCGGGGTCGTTTCGCCACGTTGCAATTGGTCCTCAGCCTGCGCCAATCGTGCCGCGAGCGCTGGATCGCGTTGGAGCCGTTCAAGCAGTTGCAAACGCACCTCTTCGTGGAACCAATACCGCGCTTGCTCTGAACGACGCGCATCCCAATGCCCCTCGTCACGGCGCCATTTGGCGAGTGTGGTCATTTCCTCCCATGCCTTCGCGATGCCATCGCCTGAGTAAGCGGACACCTTCATAGCCTTGGGGAAATCGGCGGGGTCTTGGGGGCGTTTGCGCAGGAGGCGCAGGGCGCCCGCATAGTCCGCACAGGTGCGGGTCGCTTGCGGTTTGAGGTCGCCATCTGCCTTGTTCACAAGGATCAGATCGGCAATTTCCATGATGCCGCGTTTGACGCCCTGTAGTTCGTCGCCACCTGCAGGAGCAAGCAGCAGGGTAAAGATATCGCACATCTCAGCGACCATCGTTTCGGACTGACCGACGCCGACGGTTTCAATCAGAACCACGTCGAACCCTGCCGCCTCACAAAGGGCGATAGCCTCACGCGTACGGCGCGCCACGCCGCCCATTTGTGCCTGCGACGGCGAAGGGCGGATAAAGGCATTCGGATCGCGGCTCAGCTGCTCCATCCGCGTTTTGTCGCCGAGGATCGACCCGCCAGACCGTGCGGAAGACGGATCAACGGCAAGTACGGCGACACGCAAGCCAGAGCTAGTAAGCGCGAGGCCGAAAGCTTCGATGAACGTGGATTTCCCGACGCCGGGGGTGCCAGAGAGGCCGATGCGGAGCGCCTGTCTATCCGTGCCTAGCGCATCAAGAAGGTCCAGCGCAAGCGCGCGGTGATCAGCGCGGCCGCTCTCAACGAGGGTGATCGCGCGAGCAAGAGCACGGCGGTCGCCTTGTTTCAGGGCTGCGGCGGTCGCGGGAATATCGAATGGTTTAGCCATGCAAACTGTTTAGCGGATGGCACGAGCCTGTCCAGTGCGGCGGTGGGACGCGGGGTGATTTCGACGGACGGAAAGAGGGGGCAGAGCCCCCTCTTGGTTTACTGGAACACGTCGTTCAGGTGGTCAAACATGCCCCAGCCACAGGCGTAGTAGAGTTTGTACTGATCGGTGGTGCGATACCAAATGTAACCCGCACCCTGTAGGTTCCCACGGATCGACATATAGGTGTCGTAGGCGTTCTGGTTGGGTAGCCAGTAGTCCCGCCCGCAAGCGGTAATCTTGGCAATGCCGGACCCGTCGGTGGTCACCCCGATCGAGTAGGTCCCGTCGCTGAGGCGCGGAGGACCTTGTATCTGCTGGGCTTCGGCGCCAGAAACGCTGGCCGCGAGGATCGCAGCCGCAAGAATATGTGTCCGTTTCATAGGTGAACTCCTCTTACTCGAACTAGCTATTACAACTTTAACATGTGTTCTCAGAGGGTTCATTGACATCAGTCAAAGAGAGGCAGCGGGGCACGCAAAATGTCCCGCCGTCGTTCTTTCTACCTTGAGGGTATTTGCCGCACAAAGGCTGGTGGCACGGTTATTCCGCGGCCACCGTGTCGAGCGATTGGCCCATGACCGTTTGTGCAGCGTCAACCAGAGCGCCAGCGACGACGTCACATTCTTCGAGCGTGAGGCGGGCAGGGAGGCGCACGTCGCAGGCATTCATTAGCATCGCGCGGGTTTGTGGTAGGTCGGGCGTGTCACCCAAAAACTGCCAATTCCAAAATGCACGCGCGTTGTCTTGGCTACGGCCAAAGACCTGCACCTTGATGCCGCGTTCTGCGGCTGCGGCGGCAAAGGCCTTGACCGCGTTGTCGCCCATACCAACGAGGTTAAACTGGATCGAGTCTGGTGCGCGGTCTTCGGCGGCGAGCTTGTCGGGGACCGAAATCCAAGGCGAGGCGTTCAATTGCGCCGCCACGTGGTCATGGTTGCGACGACCGTCGGTGATGCGGCGGTTGATCTCTGGGATCTGGGCGCGAACAATGGCGGCAGAGAGGTTGTTGAGGCGCACGTTGTAAAGCGGCAGTTGGTTCTGCCAGCGTTCAAACGCCTCCTTGAGGCCCATGTTTTTGTTCCAGTTGTGCTCATACGCGCCCGACATAATGACCGCGCGGGCGATCAGGTCGGCGTCGTCGGTGACGAGAATGCCGCCTTCGCCAGAGTTGAGCATTTTGTAGCTCTGGAAGCTGAAACAGCCGATCTGACCAATGGTGCCGATGTTTTTGCCGTGCCATTTGGTGCCGAGGCTGTGGGCGGCGTCTTCGACAACGGGAATACCTGCGGCGTCACAGGCCTCCATAATTGCGTCCATGTCAGAGGTGTGGCCACGCATGTGGCTGATGATGACCGCGTCCACATCAGGCAGTTTGGCACGGAAATCATCCATGTCGATGCGGTAGTTGTCCCCGCATTCGCACAGAACGGGGATGCAATCAGCGTGCACGATCGAAGACGGCACGGCAGCGAAGGTGAAAGCTGGGATCAGGACTTTTGCGTCGCGGGGTAGGCCAAGCGCCTTGAGCGAGAGGAACAGCGCCGCAGAGCAGGACGATACCGCCAGCGCGTATTTAGAGCCGAGGAATGCTGCGAATTCTTGTTCCAGAAGATGAACTGGGGAACCCTCGTTTGTGTAGCGAAACAGATCGCCAGAGGTCAGGAGGCGTTCGACTTCGGCCAATGCAGAGGCTGGGATCGCTTCGGCGTCATATACATTCGGCGGCAGTGTAGTCATTTTGGGATTCCTGAAAACTCATTTCGGAAATCCTTAACACATGAATTGTTACAATTCTACGAAAGTCTGCCTTAGAGGCGATTAAATGCCGAGCTTATCGCGCAGTCGGAACCATGCCATTGCGAGCGTCAAAAGCGGTCCTTGGGCCATATGGCCAGCCGGATAGGTGCCTTGGGGGAGGGTGCTGAACGTGTCAAAACGTTCGGCTTGACCCGCGACCGCTTCGGCCATGAGTTTTCCCGCAAGACCTGCCAAAGCAACGCCGTGACCAGAGTAGCCAGATATCGACAAGACATTCGGAGCAACACGTCGAACGACGGGCAGGCGCTTTATTGAAATACCAAGCGACCCACCCCATATGTGGGTAAAAGGCACATGCCGTATTTGCGGGAACATTTCGCCCATACGTTTGTGTAGCTTGCTGCCGATATCGTCGGGAAACTGGCGCGTATAGTTCGCGCGGCCACCAAATAATAGGCGGCGGTCTTCGATCAGGCGGAAATAATTCACCACATTCGATGAATCGCAGGCGGCAATGTCTTCGCCCAGAACCGTTTCGGCCAAATCGCCCAAGGGTTCGGTCACGCCGATAAAGCTATTCACTGTCATTACGCGCGCATCGTTCCCACGATCAAGGCCACGCATATAGCCATTGCCCGCAAGGATCACATGATCCGCCGCAACGGTTCCGTTTTCGCAATGAACGACGGGCTTTGCGCCGTGCTGGATGCGCTTTGCCTCGGTCATCTCAAAAATTTTGGCACCTGCGGCCTCTGCCTCACGGGCGAGGGCAAGCACATAGCGGAGAGGATGAACATGGCCCGCGCGACGGTTGATGGTGCCGCCCGCGTAGAGCTTGGAATTGACCAAACGGCGAAACGCTTTTTCGTTCAGGACCGTCGTCTCATGGCCCGGATAATGTTTGTCCATCAGGTCGTAAACGCGGCGCTCCATCTCAACATCTTTGGCGTCAAAGCTGCCGTGCGCGATCCCATGGCGGAAATTTGCTTCGGGGGCGTAGGTGGTGCAGAAATCCTTGACCATGTCGGTGGCTTCGTGCGCCAGCTTCCATAGGTCTTGGGCCAGAGGTTGGCCGATCCGTGCACCCAGCCAAATCTGGCTTTTGTTGTAATCGCTGCCGACCTGCCCGCCATTGCGACCAGAGGCTCCCCATCCTGCGCGGTGCGCATCAAGGACGATCACCGACAGCCCGCGTTTGCGCAATTCCCACGCCGCATGGAGGCCCGTGTAGCCCGCGCCGATAACCACAACGTCCGCCTTTTGATCCCCTTTCAGGGACGGGCGCAGCGCAGGAAGTGGAGTGGTTGCCGCATACCAAGAGGGTGGAAATTCACCGCGCGTGTCGTTGCAATAGAGCGGGTTCATTCGTCACTCTTGGGCTCAATGGCGACCGTGAATTGGGTTTTCTTTACGGGCTGCGCGACCTCGACTTTATCTTCGCGAAAGGCCGAAATACCATTGAGGGAGGGGCTATTTTTCATGCTCAGCCGTCCTGCGGATTTCTGCGCTTTGCCCCCATGCGAAAACATCCCCGCCGACCGTGGTCCGGTTGGTTTTTCCATCTTTGTCGGGCGGCGGGTTGGTTTCATCAGACGTTCAACAGCAAATGTTCACGTTCCCACGGGCTGATCACCTGAAGGAATTCTTCATATTCGGCGCGTTTCACGATGGAATAGACGCGGGCGAATTCTGGGCCGAGAATGTCGTGCAGCGTGGTCGCCTCCTCGAAGAGGTCGAGAGCATCACCCATCACACGCGGCAGATCTTCGTCCCCTTCATAGGCGTCGCCTTTGAACGACGGACCTGCGCGGTGTTCTTCCATCATGCCCAGATAGCCGCAGGCCAAGGACGCAGCGATGCCAAGGTATGGGTTGCAGTCCATCCCAGCCAGTCGGTTCTCAATCCGACGCGAGGACGGACCAGAGAGCGGAACACGGATACCCGTTGTGCGGTTGTCACGGCCCCACGCAAGGTTGATCGGTGCGGCGTGGTCGCGCACATAGCGGCGGTAGCTGTTCACATAGGGCGCCATCACTGCAATCGCCGACGGCAGGTATTTCTGCATCCCACCGATGAAGTGATAAAACGCGTCCGTTTCGCCACCCTGCGGACCAGAAAAGATGTTCTGACCCGTTTCAATCTCTTTGACCGAATGGTGGATGTGCATCGCGCTGCCGGGTTCATCGGCAATCGGTTTCGCCATGAAGGTGGCAAAGCAGTTGTGACGCAGGGCGGCTTCGCGGATCAGGCGTTTGAAATAGAACACCTCATCGGCCAGTTTCACGGGGTCGCCGTGCTGGAGGTTGATCTCGAGCTGACCTGCGCCGCCCTCTTGGGTGATGCCGTCGATCTCGAACCCTTGGGCTTCGGCAAAGTCGTAGATGTCGTCGATCACAGGGCCGAATTCGTCAACGGCTGTCATCGAATAGGCCTGACGTGCCGCAGCAGGGCGACCAGAGCGGCCCATCATCGGTTCGATGTTTTTCGCAGGGTCGAGGTTGCGGGCAACGAGGTAGAATTCCATCTCGGGCGCAACTACGGGTTCCCACCCTTGCTTGCGATACAGTTCGACCACGCGTTTCAGAACGTTGCGGGGTGCGTATTCGATCGGGTTGCCCTTGCGGTCGTAAGCGTCATGGATCACCTGCAGCGTCCAGTCGCCCGTCCACGGCGCAGCGGTCGCCGTGTCGAGGTCTGGTTTCAGGATCATATCACGCTCGATAAAACCGTCCTCACCTGCGGCGTCACCCCATTCACCTGTGATGGTTTGGTAAAAGATGCTGTCGGGCAGATGAAAGTACTCTTGGCGTGCGAATTTGGACGCGGGAACGGCCTTACCGCGGGCAATGCCGGGCATATCGGCGATGATACATTCAACTTCGTCTAAACGGCGGTCCTTCAGGTATTCCTGAGCCGCCTCGGGTAATTTTTCAGTCCAGTCGGTCATGACTGTGGCTCTTTCTGTTTAAAAAATGCACCGATGCGACGGGCCAGAATGGCGCTATCGGTCGGCTTTTCCGTGTTTTCGATCGCAATATCGATCAGCGGATCAGGCACCACGCCCCGTCCACGGCTTTCGGCCAATTTGCCGAGGAAACCGTTCGAGAACTCAGGGTGCGCCTGCACGGTGAACGCTTTGTGCCCATAGCCGAGAGCGGCATAGGGGCAGGTGTCGTTGTAGGCGATGACTTTGGCATCTTTGGGCAATTCGACCACTTGGTCCTGATGCCACGCGTTAAGCGCCACAGCCTCGCCTTCGAAGTTGTAGACCTGACGACCAACCATCCAGCCCTTATCGGACTTTTCGACCTTGCCGCCGAGGGCTTGGGCGATGATCTGGTGACCAAAGCAAATCCCGACCAGAGGCACAGCCGCCGCATAGACCGCGCGAATGAAGTCTTCGAGCGGGGGAATGAACGGCAAGTCCTCATATGCGCCGTGGCGCGATCCAGAGATCAGCCAGCCATCCGCCGCATGCACGTCGTCGGGTAATTCGCCATCAACGGCAAACCACGTTTGAAAGGTAAACCCCTGACCAGCCAGCAGGTTTTGAAAGAACACGTCATATTCGCCGTGTTCCGGCCTTAGGTTTTCGGGCGAATGCCCAGCGATCAGAATGCCGATCTTCATAAGTCACCAAATAAGGAGCGTTAACTCAGGCTACCTGCGGTTTTCACAGGCGGCAATGGGTCAGACGGTATCCAGATAAAGGTCTAGGATTTCCTGTTCCGACAACTCGCCCAGATAATGGAGTTCTTGGCGCTTCGTCATCACAAGGTTGTCAATCAGTGTCCGTGGAAAGACACGTTCCGCAAGGAATGAGGTCTCGAACCGATCAATGGCTTGAGCCCACGTATCGGGGATCTGGGCCATTTCCTGTTCGTAGGCGTTCCCGCTGATGGGCGGCGGCGGGGTGAGTTTGTCCTCAATCCCAACCAGAGCCGACCCCAGCACGGCAGCGAGGAACAGATAGGGGTTCACGTCGCCCCCTGCCACGCGGTGTTCGATCCGACGTGCAGCGGGGTTACCACCTGGTACGCGGATGGACGCGGTGCGGTTGTCGTAGGCCCAGCAAATGCCTGTTGGCGCATGGCTTTCGGGCACCAGACGCGCATATGAGTTTTCATGCGGGGCAAAGACCAACGCCAAATCAGGGATACCACGCAGACAGCCCGCAATCGCGTGCTTGAGCGTATCTGTGCCCTCAAAGCTGCCATCGGCAAAGACGTTGTTCCCATCTTCATCCACGACCGAGAAATGGACGTGCAGACCGTTGCCCGCGTATTCTTCATAGGGCTTTGCCATGAAGGACGCCGCCATCCCGTGTTTACGGGCGAGGCCACGCACCAGCATCTTGAACAGATAGGCGTCATCCGCAGCTTTAAGTGCGTCTGCCACATGGACGAGGTTCATTTCGAACTGCCCTACGCCAACTTCCGAGGTCGCCGCCTCAGTTTCGATCTCCATCAGATCGCAAGCGTCGTAGAGGTCGTTAAAGAAGTTATCGAAGGCATCCAACGCACGGAGCGATAGGATTTCACCACCCGCGCGGCGTTTTCCGGAACGCGGACTTTTCGGCTGCTGGATTTCTTTGCCGCTGTCATCGATGAGGTAGAATTCCATCTCGAAGGCGACGACAGGTTTCAGGCCCAGTTCGGCATAGCGTTTCACGACACGCGACAGTGCGTGGCGCGGGTCACCGTCAAACGGGACGCCCTCTTCGGTGAACATCCACATCGGCAAGAGCGCTGACGGGGTCTGGAGCCACGGCATCGGAACATAGCCGCGCTCTGTCGGGAACAGCATTCCGTCGGGGTCGCCAACTTCGAAAACCAATGGGCTGTCTTCTACGTCTTCGCCCCAGATATCGAGGTTCAAAACCGACAGCGGGAACCGCATGCCTTCGGTTTCCATCTTACGCGCAAATTTAACAGGGATGCGTTTGCCCCGTGCCTGACCGTTAAGGTCGGCAGCGCCCGCACGAATGCTGCGGATATGCGGATTCTCGTCCAGCCAACTACTCATGTCTCACCCGTTTAAGAGGGCCGTTGACAAGGCAATGGTACGGGGTGGCGCGCGGAATACGCAGCCACGTCACAGGTCCATGCCCTTGGCCCTTCATTGATCGGATCAAACCCCGTCGCTTGGGTTGTAGCTGCCGCTTGCGCGGACCCACCCGGTAAATTTGATCAAATTATGTATACTACCGGATCAGATTTAGACGCAAGCGTATTTTAGCACGATTTGTTTGCGGTAAATGGCGGTTAAGCTGTTTGTTAATCAGCCCAAAGGTGCCGATCACAGTCAATGTCAGCAGGATAAAGAACCCAGCGAGGATCGGGTAAGGGATGAACGGGTTGAACGTTTTGTCCGCAAAATAGCTCGCGTAGTAAAGCGCATCACCCATTTGGCTTCGCGCTGGAAAGCCCGACATGAACACCAGTGTTGTGGCGTGGAACAAGAAGATCGCTTCGTTCGTGTAGGCAGGCCACGCAAGGCGGAGCATGGTCGGGAAGGTGATCCGACGGAACCGTTTCCAGCCTGACATGCCATAGGCGTCTGCAGCTTCAATGTCGCCTTTTGGGATCGACATCAGCGCGCCGTAAAAGATCTCTGCCGAATAGGCCGCTGTGTTGAGGAACAGCACGATCAACGCGCCGAGCCAAGCCGAGGTCAGCGGCGTAAAGATCGGATAAGCGCCCTTGAGGCTCTGGAAGGTGAAGTAGGCAAAGAAGAACTGGATGAACAACGGCGACCCACGGAACACAAAGATGAACCATTCAGCGGGTTTGCGGAACATCGGGTTGTGGTGCGATTTGCCTACTGCGGTGGCCACGGCCAAGAAGAACCCAGACACCAACGCCAAAAGGCCAAAGTAGATGTTCCAGATCATACCCGATCCGATCAGCACGACCTGCTGACAGATGGTAAAGTTATCACGCGGCAGCAACCGTTCGCCAAAGCCCACGCTGCGCAAGCCGTAGTCCGATAGGATATCCCAACAGGTCATGCTGCGGCCTTTCTCTGGGCTTCGCCAGCAGCGGTCGCTTGACCACGTGTGAGGCGCGACATGATTTTATCGAGCACGACTTCGGACACTTTGGTGAAGCCGAGATAGAAGACCAAGAGAGCGAGGAAATACCACATCCGCCAATCACCGTGTGGGTAGTCGGTGAACTTGGCGGTTTTCGTCGCGCCCAATTCGCGGGCCCAATAGACGATATCCTCAACGCCGAGGAGGAACAGAAGGGGGGTCGCTTTGATCAAAACCATCCAGAGGTTCGATAGACCAGGCAAGGCGTAGACCCACATCTGCGGGACCAGCACGCGCCAGAAGGTTTGGCGCTGCGTCATGCCGTAGGCCTCTGCTGTTTCGAGCTGGGCATGAGGCACGGCCCGCATTGCCCCAGACAATACGTTCGCGGCAAACGCTCCAAACACGATCGCAAAGGTCAGAACGGCAAGAGAGAATCCGTAGGTTTCATGTACCCACTGAGGCGCTGTGCCCAATGGCAGCTTTGCCTCTGGGCAGACGACAAAATCGTTGCCCTGTCGGATTGGCATATCCCAGTCGGGACATTTTACCTCGTGTCGGATCCATTCAAAGAACTGATCGAGCGCGATGACGAAGAATAGGAAAAAGGCGATATCGGGCACGCCTCGAACGATCGCGGTATATCCCTTCCCGAACCAAGCAATCGGAAGGATGCGCGAGCGTGCGGCGCTTGCCCCTGCAAAGCCGAAAAACAGCGCAACGGGTGCGGTGATGGCCAGCAACAACAGGACCGTCCCAATAGACCAGTAGATCCCCAGATGTTTGCCTGTGGTCAAATAGCAGCTGAGCCATTCGATGCCTTCGAGCGAGGCTGGATCGGAACAGAAACTGAAAATAGCTGCCACCGTCTGTTGAGAGGATAGAGAAAACGGGGCGACTGGTGTCAGTCGCCCCGCGAAATTCAGGTCAGGCGATTAGAACTGTTCGCCGATTTCCCATTTTGCGATCATCGCGTTGAGCGAGCCGTCTGCTTTCATCGATTGGATCGCAGCGGTGAACTTGTCGCGCAGTTCGGTATCCGACTGACGAACGCCCATGCCAACGCCGCCACCGATGAGAACGTCGTCACCAGTGAATGCGAGGTCTGCTTCGGCTTCTACGACAGGAGCAAGGAATGCTTTGTCAGCGAGAACCGCATCAGCTTCGCCGTTGCGAACCGCTGCAATCGACTCTTCAGGAGTTGCGAACTCGAGCAGGGTTGCGCCCATTTCAGCAACGTAAGACGCCTGAATGGTGGCTGCCTGTGCTGCGATCACTGCGCCAGCGAGGTCAACATCGTTGCCTGCAACAGCGACGAATGCCGACGGATCCGGCTGGGTGTAGTTTTCGGTGAAGTCGATGACTTGCTTACGCTCGTCGGTGATCGACATGCCAGCGATGATGGTGTCGTAGTTGCCCGATACGAGGTTCGGGATGATCGAATCCCAATCGTTGGTCACCCACTCACAGGTCAGTTCAGCGCGTGCGCACAGCTCGTCGCCCAGTTCGCGCTCGAAACCGTCAACTTCGCCAGCGTCGTTGATGAAGTTGTACGGAGGGTAGGCGCCCTCGGTGCCCATGCGAACGGTTGCGCCATGGCCTTCAGCCAGTGCTGCGCCAGCGGCCAGCGCGGCAATCGCGGTGCTGAGGATAAGGGTTTTCATTGGTCTCTCCCAAAGGTTGGTGGGCTGTTGCCCGTGGAATCGCCCCTTAACGGGACTTTGTGGTTGTCTATGTGCCGCATCGTGCCAAAATTGACCATTGGGTCAATCAGCACGGCTCCTTAATGGAGCGAATGCGACAAAAATTGTTGAAGACGCTCGGATTTGGGCGCCCCAAAGAGCGCATCTGGTGCGCCTTCTTCTTCGATCAAGCCTTGGTGCAGGAACACGACATGATCTGAGATATCTCGTGCCATCCGCATGTCGTGGGTCACGATCATCATCGTGCGGCTTTCTTCGGCGAGTCCACGGATCACTTTCACCACTTCCTGCTCTAGTTCTGGGTCCAGAGCCGACGTCGGTTCGTCGAACAATAGCGCCTCGGGCTCCATGCAGAGCGCGCGCGCGATTGCAGCGCGTTGCTGCTGCCCGCCGGACATCTGCGCAGGATAAACATCGCATTTGTCCCCGATGCCCACTTTGTCGAGATACATCCGCGCCTTTTCTTCGACCTCGGCCTTATCGCGGCCAAGCACGGTCACAGGCGCTTCCATAACGTTCTGCAGAACCGTCATGTGCGCCCAAAGGTTAAACTGTTGGAACACCATCGACAGGTTCGTGCGAATGCGCAGCAACTGTTTGCGATCCGCAGGTCGGCGCTGGAGGCCTTCGCCCTTCCACGCAACAGGCTCACCCTTGAACAGGATGTCGCCTTTTTGGCTGTCTTCCAGAAGGTTGGCGCAGCGCAACAGCGTTGATTTCCCTGACCCCGACGAGCCAATGAGCGAAATGACCTGTCCGGCCTCGGCGCTAATATCCACACCCTTAAGAACCTCCAAGGCGCCATAGGCCTTGTGTAGGTTGCGAATTTCGATGACGGGGCTGTTCAAAGTCACGGCGTCTGTATTCCCTGTTTGGCTGCGGAGTAGTGCGGAATTTTCTGTCCAGCGCAACGTCCATTATGGGTTGACGTTAGGGCCACTCGACCGATTTGCGCAATCCATTTGCCCGTTTTGTGCATTTTGCTCGCTTAAGGTGCGATTAGTTTTTCGTAATCGCGATACGGATGCGGTTGCTGTCCTGATCGGTAAAACCCAGCAGCGGCGCGACCATCCGCATCAATGCGTCCTCATGCTGGTCCCGTGATCCGTCCGTCAGAACAACCTCCCACATGGCACGCACCACGGCTTCGCGGTCGTCCAACGGAATGGCTTCTTTGATCACGCGGGTGAAACGAACAGTGTCAGGCGCCTCGGCCTCAATCGTTTCGCATTCCTCGCGGAGCGCCTTTGCCTCCACGTCATTTAGCCCAAATCGCGTTCCCAAAATCCGATCAATCCGCGCCTTTTCGTCGGGGGCGTAGTGGTTGTCGGACCGCGCGATCCGAACCAAAAGCGCACCGATCGCACGGCGGGCATCTACATCGGACAGAGGGTCTTGGGCGGGGGCGGTCAGACGCCGCAGAAAATCAGCTATCATAAGAGAGGTATAAGCCCCTGTAGACCCGTGGGAAAGTCCCGCTCACGCCAAAGTGCCAAAGAGCTTGGACAGACGCGCCGATTCTTCGGTGAACCCGTAGGGCGCGTTCACTACAAACATGCCCGATCCGATCATACGGTGCCCATCCCGAGCGGGTGGGAATTTCACCTCATGGCGGATCCCATCAGGAATCGCCTGCTCTAACGTGCGCAGCATCGGCTTGTGCGGCCCATCCTTCAGAATCGGATACCAGAGCATCAAAACGCCCACGTTCCACTTTTTGTGCACCTGCACCAAAAGGTCCGCCATCGTTTTGTAATCGTCTTTGATTTCGTAAGGCGGATCAACGAGCAGCACACCACGCCGTGGTTCTGGGGGCAAAATAGACTTCGCATATTCGACGCCGTCCCGCTTCACGCGAACCGCGCGCCCCGCCATCAATTCATCCAGTACCGCGAATTCCTTAGGGTGCAACTCGGCGAGCTGCAGGTTGTCCATCGCGCGCAGTACCCCCGCTGCGACCAGCGGTGATCCGGGATATGCGTCGGGCCCATGCTCTTCCCGAACGTCCTTCAGGACCTTTGCATAGGGATGATCTGGCCCAAACCAATCGCGCTCTTCTGCGACAGAAATCCCCGCCGCGGCTTCTCCCGTTTTCAACGCTTCAAACGACCCAAGGTCATAAAGCCCGCGCCCCGCATGCGTCTCTACATATGTCAGAGGCTTATCTTTCTTGGTTAGATAGGCCAGCACCCACGCCAACAGCGCGTGCTTTTGCACATCGGCCAAATTTCCAGCGTGATAGATATGTTGATAAGAAAGCATCGCCCTGCCTTTGTGCCCCAAATATCCCGGGGGGGTCTGCATCGCAGACGGGGGCAGCGCCCCCAATGAAACACGGCGCCCGAAGGCGCCGCAATCCGTTAAACCAGCCGCGAGTTTTCGACCGCGGCCCGAACGAAGTCCGCAAACAGCGGGTGCGGTTCGAACGGCTTGGATTTGAGCTCGGGGTGGAACTGAACGCCTATGAACCAAGGGTGGTCTTTCCACTCAACGATTTCTGGCAGGCGACCATCAGGCGACATACCGGAGAAGCACAAACCTGCCTCTTCAAGTTTCTCGCGGTATTTTACGTCGACTTCATAACGGTGACGGTGACGTTCTTCGATTTTTGTCCCGCCGTAGACGTTCGCCACTTTGGACCCCTCTGCCAGCGTCGCGTTGTACGCGCCAAGACGCATGGTGCCGCCCTTCGCGTCATCCGCTTTGCGGGTCACAGTATGGTTGCCTTGGACCCACTCTTTGAGGTGGTAAACAACGGGTTCAAAACGCTTTTCGCCTGCTTCGTGGTCGAACTCTTCCGAGCCTGCTTTGGCGATGCCAGCCGCGTTTCGCGCCGCTTCGATGACTGCCATTTGCATGCCGAGGCAGATGCCAAGATATGGGATGTTTCGTTCACGTGCGAATTGCGCCGCTTTGATTTTGCCTTCGGTACCGCGTTCGCCAAAGCCACCGGGAACCAGAATTGCGTGGTAGCCCGACAGGTGTTCACCAACGTCTTCGCGGTCGAACTCTTCGGCGTCGACCCAATTGACGTTGACCTTAACGCGGTTGGCCATGCCACCGTGAACCAGCGCTTCTTTGATCGACTTATAAGCGTCCTCAAGCTGCACGTATTTCCCAACAATCGCGACGTTCACTTCGCCGTCGGTGTTGTGGATGCGGTCTTGAACGTCGAGCCAGCGATCGAGGTTCGGTTTCGGCGCCGGCGCGATACCAAAGCAATCGAGAACCGCCTGATCCAGACCTTCGCCGTGGTAAGCCAGCGGGGCCTCGTAGATCGACTTCAGATCGTAAGCTGCAACGACATGCTCTTTACGGACGTTACAGAACAGAGCGATCTTCTCGCGCTCACGCTCTGGGATTGGCTGTTCGGAACGGCAGACCAGAACGTCGGGGGCCAGACCTATGGACTGCAGCTCTTTTACAGAGTGCTGGGTTGGTTTGGTTTTCAATTCGCCCGATGCAGCGAGGTATGGCAACAGCGTCAGGTGCATCAGGATGCATTCGCCACGTGGTTTTTCGTGGATGAACTGACGGATTGCTTCAAAGAAGGGCAGGCCCTCGATGTCGCCCACGGTGCCGCCAATTTCGCAAAGCATGAAATCAACTTCGTCTTCGCCGATGCGAATAAAGTCTTTGATTTCGTTGGTGACGTGCGGAACCACCTGAATGGTTTTACCCAGATAGTCGCCACGACGCTCTTTCTCGAGAACGTTGGAATAGATGCGGCCCGAAGAAATAGAATCGGTCTTGCGGGCAGGAACGCCAGTGAAACGCTCGTAGTGACCGAGGTCGAGGTCGGTTTCTGCACCGTCGTCAGTCACGAACACTTCGCCGTGTTCAAACGGGGACATCGTGCCAGGGTCGACGTTCAGGTAGGGGTCAAGCTTGCGCAGGCGGACCGAATAGCCACGCGCCTGCAACAGCGACCCGAGCGCAGCAGAGGCAAGCCCCTTGCCGAGGGAGGACACAACACCACCAGTAATAAAAATGAAACGTGCCATGGTCAGGCATCCCCCGTGAGTCAATCCGAAATCATGTGGAAACGCTGTCCGAATCTATCGAACAAAACGCAGTATCACGGGAGTTAAGTATAACCGGAATCGCCCCGCGAACGCAACCGGGTACGCAATATGATGTTGGGGCAAATGCCCCAAAACCTATACGTAGTGGTAAGACTTAGTTTGCAGGCGCTGGCGGCAGAGTGCTGTCAACCGACGGCGGAAGCAGGTCGCTCCCCAAGCCAGGCAGTGCAGGCGCATCAGCCGCAGGGGCTTCTTCGACCGCAGCAGGTGCCGCAGTGTCAAGAGCAGACGCGGTGCTTGCGTTCTGCTTTGCAATGATCGTCAAGGTGATCGAGGTTACGATAAACGCAGCCGCCAGACCCCACGTCACTTTACCCAATGCAGTTGCCGCACCACGTGCAGACACGAGGCCGTTACCGCCGCCGCTGCCCATGCCAAGGCCGCCGCCATCAGATTTCTGCATTAGCACAACGCCAATGAGGCTGAGGGCGAGGATCAGGTGGATGACCAGTACGACGCTTTCCATAGGGCTCTTCTCTGCACTTTCGTGAACGGTGGGTATCTAGAAGGTCAGTGCGCTCCCCGCAACCCCTCAACGTGACCGAGTGTCGGTTTTCTGCAGTCTTGCATCTTTGACGGGTAAGTCAGCAAACTAAATTGGACGAAACACGCTTTCGTATCGGTTCTATGACAGATTGCGGTTTCCTGCCTCGTCTGACCCCGTTATACGGGCGCGGGTTTTGAGCCGGAAATCGAGGAGACTCAGGTATGGCCAACGTAGTTGTCGTCGGCGCTCAGTGGGGCGACGAAGGAAAAGGTAAGATTGTAGACTGGTTGTCGGAACGCGCTGACGTGATCGCGCGATTTCAGGGCGGTCACAATGCAGGCCATACGCTCGTTATCGACGGGAAAGTTTATAAACTTCACGTGCTGCCGTCTGGCGTTGTGCGTGGCGGCAAGCTTTCGGTCATCGGCAACGGCGTCGTTCTCGATCCGTGGCACCTCGTCAAAGAGATCGCGACCGTTCGCGAACAGGGCGTGGAAATCACACCGGAAACGCTGATGATCGCGGAAAACACTCCGCTGATCCTGCCGATCCACGGTGAACTCGACCGTGCTCGCGAAGAAGCCGCAAGCCAAGGCACAAAGATCGGCACCACCGGTCGTGGCATTGGTCCGTGCTATGAAGACAAAGTAGGCCGCCGCGCAATTCGCGTTGCTGACCTTGCGGATGAGGCAACCCTCATCGCCCGTGTTGACCGTGCTCTCCAGCACCATAACCCGCTCCGCAAAGGTCTGGGAATGGAAGAGGTCAACCGTGACGATCTGATCCAGCAACTCAAAGACATCGCTCCGTCGGTTCTGGAATTTGCGGCTCCTGTTTGGAAGGTTCTGAACGAAAAACGCAAAGCAGGTAAGCGTATCTTGTTTGAGGGTGCACAAGGCGCGCTGCTCGACATCGATTTCGGCACATATCCATTTGTGACCTCCTCGAACGTGATCGCAGGTCAGGCGGCTACGGGCGTTGGCATTGGTCCGGGCTCGATCGACTACGTTCTGGGTATCGTCAAAGCCTACACCACCCGCGTTGGCGAAGGTCCGTTCCCGACCGAACTGCACGACGCTGATGGCGACCGCTTGGGCGAACGTGGTCACGAGTTTGGCACCACCACTGGCCGTAAGCGCCGTTGTGGTTGGTTCGACGCCGCTCTGGTCCGTCAGACCTGCGCGACCTCGGGCATCACTGGTATTTCGCTGACCAAGCTGGACGTTCTGGACGGCTTTGAGACGCTGAAAATCTGCGTGGGCTACGACCTCGACGGTAAGCAAATGGATTACCTGCCGACCGCAGCTGACGAACAAGCACGTTGCACACCGATCTACGAAGAAATGCCAGGCTGGTCAGAATCGACCGAAGGTGCACGCTCGTGGAACGATCTACCTGCTAACGCGATCAAATACGTCAAACGCGTTGAAGAGCTGATCGAATGCCCCGTGGCACTTCTGTCGACCTCGCCAGAGCGTGACGATACGATCCTTGTCACTGACCCGTTTGCGGACTGATGGACTATAAGAAACGGAAACGCCTGTCGCTGTTGATCCTCATTGTGGGGATGCCGCTCTATGTCATTTTCGCGGTGACGGTGATGTCGAACATCGACCGACTGCCAAAATGGCTAGAGCTGCCCACCTATGTGGTCTTGGGAGTTGCATGGGCGTTGCCGTTCAAATGGGTCTTTCTCGGGATCGGCAAAGAAGATCCCGATCAGAAATAAGCATTTGCGATGACAAACGTAAAAAGGGGGCCGGAAAACCGACCCCCTTTTTTCATTTTGTGGTGCCCTTATCCGCGAGCGGCGCGGGGTTCGGGGCGAAAGCGTGTGCCCTCGGACACTTGGAACCGACCGTTTCGGACTTTGCTGATCCGGCCTTCGCGCAGGAGCGTGCCGAAAACACGCAGACCGTCTTCGCGGTTAAAGTCGTCGTCTTGCAGAACCTCACGGACTTTTTTCATCACATGAGGACGCGAGAATTCCTCGTGGCCCTCGACGAAGGACGTGTAAGCCGCTGCCGCTTCGAGAAGATCAGGCAGGCTATGCGCACCCATTTCCTCGACATAGTCGGCAAAGCTCTCTGAGTCGCGGGCATCAATGGATGAGACCGATTCCGTTGCGACACGGCGCGGACGCACGGGTGCGACGGGACGAGCGGGGGCGGCCTCTTCGGGGGCCAGATCAACGCGCTGGGCGGCAACCAGTTTGAGCGGCGCAGGACGCGGACGCTCAGTGCGTGGCTGGTCGTTTCCACGTTCGGCGCGACGGGGCAGGACGCCACCAGCGGTCGGACGTGTCGGGCGAACTACCGCGCTCAGATCGCTACGGAAATCGGTCTCTTCGTCTTCTTTCGATTTGACCGGCTCACCCATGCGGCGGGCCGCTTCGGTCGCAGCAACAGCGGCCTTAAGGTGGCTCAGCGTGCGACGGCGCAGATCGGTTTCCGGTGCGCGAAGCTGTTCGTCCGTGCGGTCCATGATACGGGACATGTCACGTTCGTCTGCCTCGGGTTCGCGGTCCAGCAGGGCGCGGGCACGTTGGTCGGCACGCGCATCTGCAACAGGCTCTTCGTCCTCATCCTCGTAGTCGTCTTCCATAACGAAGGCGTTCTGCGATTCGACTTCGTCTGCGTCATAGTCGTCTTCGTCGTCATCCAGAGCAGACAATTCACGCAGTAGGTCGGCTTCTTCTTCGTCAGAGAGAGAGCTATCCGCGTCGAAATCAATGTCGTCCGCACCATCCAAAGAGGCGAGGTCGAATTGGTTTGCTTCGGCTTCGTTCGCATCAACCTCTGCAGCGGCGAGTTTGGCCATAATGCTGGCCTCAACGACATCCGCATCGTTATAGGTTTCGTCGTAGTCGTTTGCGGTGGTGGTATCGGCCCAGTTTTGGACCTCGTCGACTGGCTCTTCGGTCGGTGTCGCAGCAAGCGCAGCGGCGACAACATCCTCATCAGCTTTGTCAGCCACCGCTTCGATGGTGCCGTTGTTCAGCGCGCGGTTAAATTCCGAACGCTTCAAACGGATCACACGAGTGCGGCGGAGTGGGGCGGCCTCCCGCGGCGATGCCACATCGGCAACAGGAGCAGACTGTTGCGCAACGGGTTCAGCCGCAGGGGCGTCCTCACCAAGCGTGTCCTCTGGGTCATCAAAGGTCACTTCGGTCTCTGCAATCGACACATCCATCGGCGCGACCTGAGCGGGCGCTTCTTCCGTGGCATCAATAACAGAGCCAAGGTCAAAGTCCTCTTCGGGTTCGGCCGCGTGAATGTCTTCGATGTAATCGGATTCGCCAGTCGACGATTTGCCGACGACAGCGCGGATACGCTGAAGTTTCGCGGCAACGCTTTCGGACATTGCGGGCGCTGGGGCAGGTTGCGGTGCAACCTTTTCCACGACCTCAGGGGTCTCGACGGGCGGCGGCATAACGGGTGCCACGCTCGGCGCTACGGCCTGCGGTTCTTCTACCACGGGTTCGGCCGCGCGGTTTTCTGAGGCTGCCAAAGCAGCCGCACGCAACACGATCCCAGATGATTCCATACGGGCTTCGACCCGACGCGCAATTTCGTTTTCGGCAATGCGCGCCAGCATTTCTGCATCTGGTGTTGGGGGTTCAGCCCCAAAATATCTATCGTCCGCCGCCAGATCGCGGAAATATTCCGCAATGGCCTTCATCGTGTCGAAGGAATCATCGAATCCCTCAAGTGTGCACGCGAAGGTTCCGTAGGAGACGGTTAAAATCTTGCTCGATCCAACCATAACTACATGCGCTCGCTTTCTTTCCCCTAGTCCAGTAATTCACTGTCTGACGTCCAATTGGTTCGTAAAACGGAACGAAATCAGGTTATGGACGGTATTATTTCGTGACCCTTTTGGGGCAAGTTGCGAATTTGTGGACAATCAATGGGTCGGTAATGGGAACTGTTGCTTATAACGAACCAGTCACGCTGATCGGCGGTGCGCAATCTGGCAACGATGAGATTAGCACCGCTATGCGATTGGCGCCAAGGATTGTTGCAGCCGATGGTGGTGCGGCGCATGTGATTGCCGCTGGATACCGCCCTGAGCGGGTCATCGGTGACCTCGACAGCCTCTCCGACGATTTGCGTCTGAGCTTGGCCGATGTGATCGAACAGGTCAGCGAACAAGACACGACTGATTTCGAAAAATGTCTTATGCGCATTGATGCGGCGCGCGTGCTGGCCTTGGGGTTCATGGGCGGTCGGATCGACCACCAGCTCGCCGTTCTCAATGTCTTGGCCCGTTATGCGGATCGCCGCGTGGTTCTTTTGGGCGTTGGGGATTGTGCCGTTGTCGTTCCCAAAGAGGGGTTGTCCCTTACACTGCCCGTTGGGGAGCGAATTGCCCTGATGCCTTTGGGGGCGTCGCAAGCATGGACAACGGGGTTGCGGTGGAACCTCGACGGTCAGACCCTCGCACCCGATGGTAAGATCAGTTCGTCGAACGAGGTCGCTGGCCCGATCACGGTCCGTGCTGAGGGGCCAGTGCTTCTATCCACCTCTGCCGCAAATTTACCCGCGCTTTGGTCCGCGCTGGATTAAAGTTCGGCTGGAACTTTCAAACGGACCTTGCCCTTTTCGGTCAGCCGTTCGCGGTGGATGATGTAGAGCCCTGACGACACGATGATCGCGATGCCTGCCCACGTCAGCGTGTTCGGGAAGTCTTGGAACACCAAGAGGCCCAAGATCGCGGCGCTGATGATTTCCAAATAGTGCAGCGGCGCGAGGGTCGCAGAAGGTGCAAACCGCAGGGCGTAGGTCATCATGATATGTGCCAGCGCCGACGCCGCACCGACGCCAAAGAGCCAGAGCCACGTGACCCCTTCGGGCATCACGGGGGCATGGGCATCCCACTGACCGATCCACGCGACCCCAACAAAGAGACTGCAGAACAACGCGGTCAGAACCGAAGTCGCGAACTGCATCGGGATCGGGTGCATCTTTCGGCTCAGGGATCGGGTCTCCAGCATATAGAGCGCGAAACACAGCGCTGTCCCGAGAGGGTAGAGCGCGACAAGGCCAAAGGTCACGAGGCTCGGTTGAATGACCAAAAGCGATCCACCGAAGCCGACAACCGACGCGATGATCCGCCGCATCCCGACCTCATCACCGAACAGGAATTTACCGAGGATCAGCAGAATGAACGGCTCTACAAACGCGATAGCAAGCGCGTCAGCGATGGGCATTTCATTCGTCGCCGCGACAAAGCAATAGGTCGAAATGCCGAGGAACAGCGCACGCCGCACCAGTGGCCAGCGCAGCGATGGATCACGCGGGATGGCGTGGCGTAAGAGAACCAGAACGGGCAACATGATCGCCGCCTGCACGATGAACCGCGCAGAGGCGATTTGCATCACGGGGGTTGTATCCGTCGCCAGCTTTGCGAAAACGTCCAAAATGGGCGCCGTCACACAAAAGCCGAGCATCAGCAGAATACCGGGCAGGATGCGGTCGTTCATGGTCTCTCCGACAGAGTGAGGATGTCCGCGCCAGCTTCAGCAGTTTGGCACGTTCACGGCAAGCCCGCCGAGAGAGGTTTCTTTGTATTTCGCGTTCATGTCGACGCCTGTCTGACGCATCGTCTCGATCGCGGCATCCAGCGGAACGAGGTGGGTGCCATCGCCGCGCAGCGATAGGGACGCCGCCGACACCGCCTTGATCGCGCCGAGGCCATTGCGTTCGATGCACGGCACCTGAACCAAGCCGCGCACAGGATCGCAGGTCATGCCGAGGTGGTGTTCAAGCGCGATCTCAGCCGCATTTTCGATCTGTTCGGGCGTGCCGCCCATGACTGCCGCGAGGCCCGCCGCAGCCATCGCCGACGCGCTGCCGACTTCGGCCTGACAGCCACATTCCGCGCCAGAGATGGACGCGTTGTATTTGATCAACCCACCAATCGCAGCGGCGGTGAGAAGGAACTCGGGGACTTTGGTAGCGGTCGCACCGGGAACATGGTCAAGCCAGTAGCGGATCACTGCAGGGATCACGCCTGCCGCACCGTTTGTCGGCGCGGTCACCACCTGACCGCCCGCCGCGTTTTCTTCGTTCACGGCCATCGCGTAGGTCGCCATCCAGTCGTTGATCTGGTGCGGGGCAGAGAGGTTCATTCCGCGTTCTGCCATGAGGCTGTCGTAAATCCCCTTCGCGCGGCGTTTCACGAATAGCCCGCCAGGAAGTATGCCGTCGCGGGCCAAACCGCGATCAATGCATTGGTTCATCACGTCCCAAATGCGCTCCACACCACGGTTCAATTCGTTCAACCCACGGCGCGAAAGTTCGTTCTTGCGTTTCATATCCGCAATCGACAGCCCGCTTTCCGCCGCCATATCCAGCATTTCTTTGGCGGACTTGAACGGGAAGGGCACAGGCGCGCCGTCGTCAGTGTCTTTCCCCGCAGCGAGTTCGTCAGCCGTCAGGACAAATCCACCACCGACCGAATAATAGGTCACTTCGGTGATCACGTCGCCTTGGGCGTCGAGGCCGCGTAGGATCAGACCGTTGGCGTGACCCTCAAGGTTAGGACCGTAGTCAAATATCACGTCGTCTTTGGGGTTAAAGGTCAGCACGGGCAGCCCTTCGGGCGTCACGGTCCCTTCGGCTTTGATGCGTTCCAGTTCTGCATCCGCTTTTTCAGCATCGTAAGTGTCAGGTAGAAACCCAGCGAGGCCGAGGATCACAGCGCGGTCAGTCGCGTGGCCCACACCCGTAAACGCCAACGACCCATGCAGCGACGCGCGTAGCCCGGCTACGCTGAACGGCTGTTTGCGCAGGTGGTCGAGGAACATCGCACCAGCCACCATCGGGCCCATTGTGTGCGAAGACGACGGGCCAACGCCCACCTTGAACATGTCAAAGACAGAGAGAAACATTAGAGTGCGCTTCCTTCGGGGGGATTAGGATATGACGGTTTAGAGAACGGCGTAGGCCCCAGACCTTCGGCCTGCATCGCGGCCAAGGTTGCGGGACGGTCGTCCATCATTGTGCAGAAGTCAAACAAGGCGGGCCACTTTGATAAATCGAACCACGTCGTGTCATCGATAGGGTAAAGCGCCAGCCACCGCAGCAGCGGCGCGACGTAAGTTTGCAGGATCGACGGTTCCATCAGATCAGGACCATCGGCCAAAATATCGAGCAGCCCCGCAATCCGCAATTTTGTCGAATCCCGAAGCGCGGTCGGGTGATCTGCGCTGAATTTCTCAGGGTAGAACAGCATCCGCAGGGCAGGGTGCAATGTGTTCGCCACCCAGAACAGCCATTTCAGGAAATCACCACGGGCAGGGCTCTGCGGATCAGGGGCGAGCGCACCGTGCCGATCAGCTAGCCACAACAGGATTGCACCCGTTTCAAACATCACCCCATCGGGGGTTTCCAGAACGGGGATGAGGCCATTGGGATTGAGGGCGAGGTAGGCTGGACCGCGCTGGGCAGACTGGCTCCGATCCACCAAAACGGTGTCATAGGCCACGCCCAATTCCTCTAGCGTCAATCGAACGCAGAGCGAGGCATTGTCAGGGGCGTAGTGCAGGCAATAGCGCGTCATCATTCTGCGAGTGTATCTGGCAAAACCACGCCGCTCTGTCAGATAACGACATTGGGGCAGAGTTTTACGCCCAGCGGTTCGGGTTTTTCGACCGCGCCCCTCGCCAGTTGTGGGGGAAGGCCCTACAAGATCGGCAACATCCATGAGGAGCTGCCATATGCCCATCGATCTGTCCCCAATCGACAAAGCCAAATTTGTCGCCGCGAAACGCGCAGCGCAGTTTGTAGAAAGCGGTATGAAGGTTGGCTTGGGTACGGGATCAACGGCGGCTTGGTTGGTGAAATGCCTGGGCGAAATGGTGCGTGAAGAAGGTCTAAGGATCAAGGGTGTGCCCACATCGACCCGCACAGCGATCCTTGCCCGTGAAGTCGGGATTGAAGTGATCACTTTGGACGAGGCGAAATGGCTTGACCTGACCATCGACGGTGCAGACGAATTTGACCCACAATTGAACCTGATCAAAGGCGGCGGTGGTGCTCATCTTCAGGAAAAGATTGTTGCGACCGCATCTGACCAGATGATCGTGATCACAGATGCATCGAAATCCGTCGAAACCCTCGGTGCGTTTCCTCTGCCGATTGAGGTGATCCCCTTCGGTTGGCAGACCACGAAATCCATCGTCGAAGAGGCGCTGATCGGCATGGACGTTCTGGGCCGTGATGTGACCCTGCGGATGAACGGCGATGCGCCCTTTGTGACCGATGAGGCGAACCATATCCTAGACCTGCATTTGAAACGGATCGGCAACCCACGCCAGTTGAGCTTTGTTGTGAACCAAATCCCGGGTGTCGTGGAAAACGGACTGTTCCTTGATGTCTGTGATGCGGTTGTCATCGGCTACGGCGATGGTCGCGTCGAAGTGCGCGATATCCACGAGGGCACAATCACCGAGGATAAATTCGATTTCCTTGCTGACGATAACATCTTTGGCGATATCGCAGATTAAGCGACTGCTGTGTGCGTGGGGGCAGATTGACCGCCACCTTTCGGCCCACCACATCAGGGCCAAACAGATTTAGACGGAGACATCCCATGTCCTTTGATTATGACCTCTTTGTCATCGGTGGCGGTTCGGGCGGTGTGCGTGCCGCACGCGTTGCCGCAGCCACCGGCGCAAAGGTTGCCTTGGCCGAAGAATACCGCATGGGCGGCACTTGCGTGATCCGTGGCTGTGTCCCGAAAAAACTGATGGTGTTTGCGAGCGAATTCCCCGACGCCATCGAAGACGCGCAAGCCTATGGCTGGGATGTATCTTCGGGCGATTTCGACTGGACCGATTTCCGCACCAAAATGCATGCCGAGCTTGATCGCCTCGAAGGTATTTATCGTCGCCTTTTGGACGGGTCGTCTGTCACGGCATACGACGCGCGGGCGACGATCAAGGACGAACACACGGTTACCCTGTCGACGGGCGAAGACATCACAGCGAAACACATCCTGATCGCGGTCGGTGGTCGTCCTGTGAAACCTGAACTGGCGAACGCCGATCTGGGCATCACATCGAACGAAATCTTCCTCCTCGAAGACCTGCCGAAATCGATCCTGATCATCGGTGGCGGCTATATCGCGTGTGAATTCGCGGGCATCCTCAATGGCCTCGGCGTTGAGGTCACGCAATACTACCGTGGTGCCCAAATCCTGCGTGGTTTTGACGATGAGGCGCGTGGCCTGATCGCGGACCAGATGCGCGACAAGGGCGTGAACCTGCATTGCGGCACCAATATCCTCGAAATGGAACGTCGCGACGGAAAGATCTGGACCAAAGCGACCAATGGAACCGAGGCAACTTTTGATCAGGTCATGTTCGCGACAGGTCGCACCCCGAACGTCGAAGGCCTTGGCCTCGAAAACGTCGGTGTGAATGTCGGCCGCCGTGGCGAAATCATCGTTGATGAATATAACCAGACCAACGTTCCATCGATCTACGCCGTGGGCGATGTGACCGACCGCGTCCAACTGACCCCCGTCGCGATCCGCGAGGCTATGGCTTTTGTTGAGACCGTGTTCAAAGGTAACCCCACACCCGTTGATCACGAACTGATCCCCTCTGCTGTCTTTACCCAGCCCGAATACGGTGCTGTGGGCTTGACCGAAGAACAAGCCCGCGATCAGGAGCCGATCGAAGTTTACACTTCGTCCTTCCGTCCGATGCAGACCCTCTTTGCTGGGCGCGAAGATCGCGTTTTGATGAAATTGATCGTCTCGCAGGCGACGCGCAAGGTTCTCGGCGTTCATATCGTCGCACCGCAAGCAGGCGAAATGATCCAGATGGTGGGCATCGCCGTTAAAATGGGTGCAACCAAAGAGGATTTCGACCGCGTTTGTGCTGTTCACCCGACCATGGCCGAAGAGCTGGTCACGATGAAATCGCCGACGCGAACGGCTTGAAATTCGGGGCTAAGTCCCCAAATCTGAATAAAGGCCCCGAATGACGGGGTATTACATAGGGATATAAAGAGGTTCATGGCTGGGAATAACGGTGGCCCATGGGGCGGCGGCGGAAATAGAGGCGGCTCTGGCGGAGACGACGACAATAACCGAAACAACGGTCCGCGGCGTCCGGCGGGCGGGGACCAGATTCCCGAACTCGACGACCTGTTGAACAAAGGGCGCGAACAGTTTCGCGTTCTGATGGGTGGCGGCAATGACGGTGGTAACCGTTCTGGCGGCGGCGCGCCCTCTGGGCCCGCGTTCACCCGTGGCACAATCGGCCTCGCTGCTTTGGCTGCTGTGGTCGTTTGGGGCATGGCGTCGTTCTACACCGTGAAGCCCGAAGAACAGTCGGTTGAACTGTTCCTTGGTGAGTTTCATCAGGTCGGCAATCCGGGCCTGAACTTTGCACCGTGGCCCTTGGTCACGCGCGAGGTTCTTGCTGTTTCGACCGAACGCAACATTGAAATCGGCACCTCTAGCGTCGGTAACGATGCAGGTCTGATGCTGACGGGTGACGAAAACATCGTCGATATCGACTTCCAAGTCGTATGGAACATCCGCGACCCACAGCGTTTCCTGTTCAACCTTGCTGATCCTGCCGCGACCATCGCTGCTGTGTCTGAATCGGCAATGCGCGAGATTATCGCTCAGTCTGAACTGGCTCCGATCCTCAACGTGAACCGCGCCTCGATTGCGCAGCAGTTGACCGACCTCGTACAGTCTACTCTCGACAGCTACGACAGCGGCGTGAACATCGTTCGTATTAACTTCGATAAGGCTGACCCGCCGCAACCTGTTATCGCATCCTTCCGCAAGGTGCAGGACGCCGAACAGGAACGTGACCGTCTGCAGTCGCTCGCCGATGCCTACGCAAACCGTGTTGTGGCAGAGGCCCGTGGTCAGGCAGCACAGCTTCTTGAGGAAGCCGAGGCGTATCGCGCGCAAGTTGTCAACGCCGCCGAAGGTGAAGCGAGCCGCTTCAGCTCGATCTTGACGGAATACCAGATGGCTCCTGATGTGACCCGCCAGCGTATGTATCTGGAGACCATGGAAAAGGTTCTGGGTAGCGTTGATCTGATGCTCTTGGACGACAACAACGGCGACGGTTCTGGCGTTGTGCCCTATCTGCCGCTCAATGAAATCCGCCGAAGCACCACAGCAGGAGGGTCAAACTAATGCGTAAGGCTGCGTTTTTTATCCCCGCCGTAGTGGTCGTAGGCGCTGTCGCCCTATCGTCGCTCTTCATCGTTGATGAACGCGAAAAGGCGCTTGTTCTTCAATTCGGTCAAATCGTCCGCGTCCAAGAAGAACCGGGCCTCGGTTTTAAAATTCCGTTCATTCAGGAGGTTGTCACCTATGACGACCGCATCCTGAGCCGTGACATGGAAGAATTGGAAGTCACGGCCTCTGACGGTCGCCGTATCGTCGTTGACGCATTCGCCCGCTATCGCATCACTGACGTGGAAACCTTCCGTCGTGCGGTTGGTGTCGGTGCTGAACGGGCTGCTGCATCACGTCTGGACTCCATCCTGCGGGCCGAAACCCGTCAGGTTCTGGGTAGCGTAACCTCGAACGACATTCTGTCGACTGACCGTGCCGCGCTGATGCAGCGCATCCGTAACGGCGCGATTGACGAGGCACAGGCGTTGGGCCTGCAAATCATCGACGTGCGTCTGAAACGCACCGACCTGCCGCCGGAAAACCTTGCTGCGACCTATGACCGTATGACGGCAGAGCGTGAACGCGAAGCCGCCGACGAAATCGCCCGCGGTAACGAAGCGGCACAGCGTATCCGCGCGCAAGCTGACCGTACCGTGACCGAACTTGTGTCGGATGCGGAACGTCAGGGCGAGATCATCCGCGGTGAAGCCGACGCAACGCGCAACCGCGTTTTTGCAGAAGCTTATGGCGCTGACCCAGAGTTCTTTGAATTCTATCGGTCGATGAACGCCTATGCGACCGCGCTCGAAAACGGCAACACATCCATGGTGTTGTCGCCGAATAGCGAGTTCTTCAAGTATATGAAGTCCTCGGAAGGCAACTGATGATTTGGATGATTGGCATCGCCCTCGGGTTGGTGTTCGTGATCGAGGGGCTGGCCTACGCGCTGGCCCCTTCTTTCGTTGAGAAAATGCTCGCCGCGCTGGCAGAACTGACGCACCAACAGCGGCGCAGGGTCGGCCTGATCGCGGTTTTTATCGGCGTTCTACTTGTGCATTTTTGCGCACGCGGCCTACACTGAAATTCACAGGTGGTTGAGGTGGCTGTAGCATGCCTTGAGTTACCTCGCGCCATGCATAAAGTTTGGATTGCCATCGGGGTGTGACACCCCGCAACCGCAAAAAGGAGAGGCACCGTGACGTCTCAAGCACTCACTGTTTCCCGCCACACAGAACAGACCCGTCTGTCCTATGCCGTGGCAATCTTGCTGTCTTTTGTATTCCTCTTGGCCCAAACCGTTGCGGGTTTCGCGCAATCGCGCCCCGACAGTTTTGCCGATTTGGCCGAGAAATTTAGCCCTGCCGTTGTGAACATCACGACGACGACTGTTGTGTCCACCAATGCTGGCCCACGTGGTGTGGTCCCAGATGGGTCCCCGTTCGAGGACTTCTTTAAGGACTTCCAAAACCAAGGACCGCGCCGGTCGTCGGCTCTGGGGTCTGGCTTTGTGATCTCGTCGGATGGTTACATCGTGACGAACAACCACGTCATCGAAGGCGCGGATGAAATCCTGATCGAATTCTTTCCCGGTGGGACCGAACCGCTCGCGGCGACCTTGGTCGGCACCGACCCGAATACCGACATTGCGCTACTGAAAGTGGACGCGACCGACCTGCCGTTCGTGAACTTCGGTGACAGCGACACGGCGCGTGTCGGGGATTGGGTGATGGCGATGGGTAACCCGCTCGGGCAGGGGTTCTCAGTCTCGGCTGGTATCGTCTCTGCACGAAACCGCGAACTGTCGGGCACCTATGACGACTACATCCAAACCGACGCGGCGATTAACCGTGGTAACTCTGGCGGTCCGCTCTTTAACATGGACGGCGATGTTGTCGGCGTGAACACTGCGATCCTGTCGCCCAACGGTGGCTCCATCGGGATCGGGTTTTCGATGGCGTCAAACGTGGTGAAAAACGTTGTGGCCCAGTTGAAAGAGTTTGGTGAAACCCGCCGCGGTTGGCTTGGCGTACGTATCCAAGACGTCACCCCTGATATGGTAGAAGGCATTGCTGGCCTTGATCACGCGGCTGGTGCTTTGGTCAGCTCGGTTCCTCCTGGTCCTGCGATGGACGCAGGTATTGAGGCTGGCGACGTGATCCTGACCTTTGACGGCAAAGAAATCACCGACACCCGCGAACTCGTTCGCATCGTTGCGGATGCCCCCGTGGGTCAAGAGGTCCTTGTGAACGTTCTGCGCAATGGTGAAACGGTTGAACTGACTGTCACTCTGGGTCGTCGCGAAACCGCCGAAGCCTCCATGCCCGGCTCTGAGGCTCCGATGGAAGACGCAGCACCGACACAGACCGAAATGCTCGGCCTGACGCTGTCTGAGGTGAACAAAGAGACGATCAGCCAGTTTGGCCTCGCACCGAATGCCTCGGGTCTGGTGATCACTGCCGTCGATCCGACCTCTGATGCAGCGTCGAACGGTCTACAGGCTGGCGATCTGATCTCTGAAGCTGGTCAGCAGCCTGTAACATCGGTCGCCGATTTCGAGGACCGCGTGAACGAAGCGCGCGACGCTGGTCGCAAATCCCTGCTGATCCTCGTGAACCGTGACGGTATGACCCGCTTTATGGCGCTACGCATCGTGGAATGATCGGAAGACGAACTTGATACAAAAAAGGCGCCTTCGGGCGCCTTTTTACATGCCTAGATCGGTTGGCGTGAGAGCGACAAGACCCAGTACCTTTGCCGCATCAACAGACAACAACGGACTGTCCACGCCTGTCTGTTGGCGTTGATAGAGCCGAACCGCTGCCGTCGTCGTCTCATCCATCACACCCGTGATCGGAGCCTGATAAAATCCGCGCGCGGCCAGCGCCCGCTGAACCGAGGCAATGAAACCGCTGTTCATCTCAGAGGGGCAGACGACCTCGAACAGCACTTCACGGCGTTCACGGATGATCTGTTGATTGGTGACTGTCTGGTAAACGGCTGGTTCTAAAACGCTGCCATCAGGTGCGAGGATTTCTTCTTTAACCAGTTCTTGATCCGTGACCGTATGGGTCTGTGCAGGGGTCACATCGCGGCCAAAACATTTGCCGTAATAGTCAGTCTCAATCCCAGCTTCGGTAAAGGCAGGCGGGTTGGAATACGGCGGCACCCCACCATCCGAACAAGCGGACAGCGCCAGCCCAAATAGGGCTGCGGAGTGGGTGACACGTTTCATCTGGGGCTGCTCTGCCTCTCTTTTATAAAAACTCTATGGCATTTTTCGACCAATGGCGCAAATTTTATGAACCGTGTCGGTTAAACTGCGACAGAAGGCTGGAACAGCCACGTACAACGCATTAAATCTACGCAGACTTTACAGGAACGAGAGCAGATCATGGCCAAAATCACCTACATCGAACACAACGGCACCGAACACAGCGTTGAGGTGAAAAACGGTATGACCGTGATGGAAGGGGCTCGAGATAACGGTATCCCTGGCATCGAGGCCGACTGCGGTGGCGCTTGTGCCTGTTCGACCTGCCACGTTTATGTGCCTGCTGAGTGGAAAGACAAAGTTCCGGGCATGGAAGCGATGGAAGAAGACATGCTCGATTTCGCCTACGAAGTGGACTCCGACCGTTCGCGCCTGTCCTGTCAGATCAAAGTGACAGATGCGCTGGACGGTTTGGTTGTGAACCTGCCAGAGCGTCAGATCTAATGCGCCTCTGGCCGCTCTTGGCTCTTTGGCCATGTGCGGTTAGCGCCGATCCCTTGACGGCTCGCTATGTGGACCCGACTGATGCCTATGGGCACGGGGCGGTTGCAAATGGCGAATTCGCAGGGCTTGAGGTCACGTGGCAGGGTCAGACCCATACATTTCAATTCAAAGACGCGGTGTTCGAAGATACGAACCCGCGTCTTTTTGATTTTAACGAGGATGGCACGGCTGAAGTCGTCACTGTCCTCAGCGGATTTAACGATGGTGCACGGATCGCGATCTTTGGCGTGTCATCCGACCAGATCGCACCCATCGGTTTTGGTGCGCCGTTTGGGCGACGCAATCGGTGGTATGCAATCGCAGGTATCGCGGATTTCGACGGTGATGGCGCGGCAGAGATTACCTATGTTGACCGTCCGCACCTCGCCAAAACGCTGCGGTTTTTAGAAATCGGGCCCTCTGAAGGCACGTGGACCCTGACGCCCGATGGCGCGGTTGAGGGGCTGACCAATCATCATCTAGGTTCTGCCGTGATCGAAGGCGGATTGCGCGATTGCGGTCAGCCAGAGGTCGTCACAGCCAACGCCAATTGGACCCGCATTATGGTCACGTCTCATGACGGCACAGGCTATACCACCCGCGATGTCGGCCCCTATTCGGGCCCCGATAGCCTCGCCGCCGCCTTAGCCTGCGATTGACGCCAACACGCCCAGAGCTGTGATCTCTGCGATCTGCTGCGCCGCGCCGAGGATATCGCCTGTTTGCCCGCCGATTTTCGCCTGCGCGATCAGCGCGACCTTAACCGTGGCGAGGGTAACAAAGATAAAGAGCGGGAACACAGTCCAGCCGCCCAAAGCGGCCGCAACGGCCAAGCCAATCAATAGCGCGACCCCAACAGGAGCCTTATCAGGCCGCCCGACAGAGCGGGACAAACCGCCCGCCCGTGCGGGCTCCATCAGGTGCATGAGGGCGACCATCGGAACGCGGCTCAGGGTGGCAATGATGGGCAGTGCGCACCACATCCAACCTGCGCTGATCAGGGTCTCAATCGCAATCCAGCGCGCCAAGAGCGACAGGCAGAGCGCGATTACCCCATAGGACCCGATACGGCTGTCTTTCATGATCTCAAGCCGACGATCCCGATCCCAGCCGCCCCAAAGCCCATCGGCACTATCGGCCAGACCGTCCTCGTGCATCGCACCTGTGATGATCACCATCACGGCCAGAACGGCGGCGGCCACCAGACCGTCGGACACCCCAAACCACTGCCAAACACTGCCGACACACGCGGCGATCACCCCGACTGTCAGACCTGCCAGCGGGTAGGCCCAGACGGCCTTGGACGCGCGTGCGCCTGCGGCCTCGTGGTCGACCTTTACGGGAAGGCGGGTCAAAAGACCCAGCGCAGCCAGCACATCGGCGGGTTGAAAATTGCGAATGTCGGAGTTGGACATAGGTGCGACCCTTTCTGACCTTTCATTCTGTGCCACGAGGGTTATTCAAGGCGCACAAAAAGTGCAACGAGGACCGCCATGACCCGCCCATTTTCTAGTCTCGCCGAATTTCGCGCTCTTCTGTCTGCCGCCCCGTCGCTCGATAGCGAGGCTAAGGCTGGCGCAGAGGAGCGCAACGGCCAGTTGACGAAACCTCCAGGGGCATTGGGCCGTCTCGAAGATCTGGCGATCTGGTATGCGTCGTGGCGCGCCAATCCGCGTCCGTCGATTGAAAACCCCCAAGTGATCATCTTTGCGGGCAATCACGGCGTTTGTGCGCGTGGCGTTTCTGCCTTCCCGCCTGAAGTCACCGTTCAGATGGTTGCGAACTTTGAACACGGCGGCGCTGCGATCAACCAATTGTCCAAGGCGTTTGGCGCCGACATGTCGGTCGTGTCCCTGTCGCTCGATACGCCGACCGCCGATTTCACCACGGCCCCCGCAATGACCGAGGACGAAGTGGTCGATGCGCTGGTTGCTGGCTGGACCGCCGTCAAAGACACAAGCGATCTGTTGGTCGTAGGAGAAATGGGTATCGGAAACACCACCGCTGCGGCGGCTGTTGCTGCGGCCTTGTTTGGTGGTGACGCTGCCGATTGGACGGGCCGTGGAACTGGCGTCGATGATGAAGGTCTAAACCGCAAAACCTCTGCTGTCGCGGATGGCCTCGCGCTTCATGCTGATGTGATCGCTGACCCGCTAGAGGCACTGCGCTGCCTCGGTGGTCGTGAATTGGCGGCGATGGCGGGTGCAATCGCACGGGCGCGGAACCTGCGCATCCCTGTGATCCTCGACGGGTTCATCTGCACGGCTTCTGCCGCTGCGCTGGAATGCGCTGTTGCTGGGTCGCTTGATCACACTGTAGCGGGCCACGTCAGCGCCGAAGGCGCACATGCGAAACTGCTGGCGCACTTGAAAAAAGCCCCGCTTTTGAACCTTGGTCTGCGTCTGGGCGAAGGCTCTGGCGCGGCATTGGCTATCGGCGTCCTCAAGGGCGCGATTGCGTGTCACTCTGGCATGCTCACCTTTGCAGAAGCAGGTGTATCGGACGCCTAAGCGTCCCCTTGATCCTTAGGCAGTAGGGCGCTGTCGCTACGGCGGCGCCCGATGCCACCCTTGGATTCAGTCTCAGCTTCGGCCTCTTCTTTTGACGCAAGCGACAGCTCCAAATCGGAATTCAATTCCTTTGCCCGTTTAAGATAGGCCGTGTTTTTCGATGTCGGCACATCGGGTTTCCAGAGCGTTGCCAATTCCTTCATCATGCCGCGATCATGGTGGTAGAACATGGTTTCTGCCTCGGCCGCCTCGTATTCCGACAGCCCAAGGTTTTCGAGCGCATAGCGCCCTGCACGCAGCGAACTGTCGAACAATTCACGCACGATGTCATTGGCGCCCGCCGCGTAGAGTTCATAGACATGCTGCCGATCCCGTGCGCGGGCAACGATGTGGATGTCATCGCGCATTTGACGGGCATAGCGCACCAATGCCGTCGCCTTGTCCCGTCCATCGACGGCCACGACCAGAACCTTTGCCTCTGCAATCCCCGCAGCCTTCAGCAGGTCAGGCCGTGTCGGATCGCCAAAGAAGCCCTTGAACCCGAACTTACGCATGGTCTGAACGGTTTCCAAATCCGAATCCAGAACCACGGTGGAGAATCCAGCCGACTGCACCAGTCGGTTCACGATCTGCCCAAACCGCCCGATCCCCGCAATGATCACCGTGCCCGTTTCATCGATATCGTCGGCGTCATGGGTTTCATCCTCGCTCGCCATTTTGCGAGTGCGATATTCGTAGAGAATAAACAAGAGCGGCGTGATCAGCATCGACAGAGCGATCATCAAAAGCAGCTTTTGCGCGAGCGCAGGAGACAGCGCGCCGATCCCCAAGGCAAAGCTGATCAGGACAAAGCCAAACTCGCCCGCCTGACCGAGGCTGAGGGTAAACAACCAACGGTCATGGGGCTTCAGCCTCCAAATCCGAGCTAGACCATAGAGGATGCCACCTTTGACTGCGATCAGAAGGAAGGTCAGCAGCACGATCCGCACGGGGTCGCCAAAGAACGCTTGGAAATCAAAACCCGCGCCAACGGTGATGAAAAACAGACCGAGCAGCAGCCCTTTGAACGGTTCAAGGTCGGTCTCTAGTTCGTGTTTGAATTCAGAGTTCGCGAGCACCACGCCCGCAAGGAACGTCCCCAGCGCAGGCGATAGGCCAACCATCTGCATCAGCACAGCAATCGCCACGACCATAAGAAGCGCGAGCGCCGTATACATTTCCCGAATGCGGGCTTGATGGATGTAGCGGAACACGGGCCGTGTGAGGAACACACCCGCGAGAATGATCACCGCGATTGCGCCGACAGTGACCAATGTGACGCCCCATCCTGGTAATCCTTCAACGAGCGAGAACGTGCCATGGTGCGTGTCGTCCGCGGCGCGTTGGATTGATCCATCGGGCGAAATCATCATCGGTGCGGCCACAGCCAACAGCGGCATGAGCGCCAGCATGGGGATCACGGCGATATCTTGCGTCAGCAGAACAGAGAACACATTACGCCCACCCGCTGTTTGCACCAGCCCCTTTTCCGACAGGGTTTGCAATACGATCGCGGTTGAGGACAGCGCGAGGATCATCCCGATGGCGATGGAATCCCGTGCCGTTTCGTTCATCAGATAGGCTAGCCCAGACAGGGCCGCGACGGTCAGGATGACCTGCAGGCCGCCCAGTCCCAAAAGTTTGGCCCGCATCCGCCAGAGGACGCGAGGTTCCAGCTCTAACCCGATCAGGAACAGCATCACCACGACGCCAAATTCGGCAAAGTGCTGGACGTCTTTGGATTCAGAGCCGACCAATCCGAACACGGGCCCGATGACGATCCCTGCCAACAAATACCCCAGCACAGACCCAAGGCCCAAACGTGCTGCCAAGGGCACCGCAATCACTGCTGCGCCTAGGTAAATGGTTGCCTGAAAGAGAAAGCTTTCCATCGGTATCCGTCTTAATATCTGAAATCAAAGGGCAGCGTGGAGGCCGTCACTTACACTTGGGGCAGGAATTGGAAATTGCTAGGGATCAACCCCTCGGCATTTCCAAAGACACCACGCGACCCCGTTTTTCGTAGTTCAAAACAGATTCGCCAATCGCGGTGACCCGACCTCCGTCGAGGGTATCACCTACCCGAACCGATACAATCCGCCCGTTGCCCATCCGCACCAAAGCGATCCGGCTGGAACTGCTGCCCGCGATCCCGATCAGGGCGATATCGCGCATCGTCAAAACGTTGTTTTCGGTTGCTGCGCGGGCCACGCCACCAGGGACAGAGCCCGTAGGCCGCATGGTGGCCGATGCATCTGTTGGTGCGCTTGCCTCGGGTTCTGATTGGAGCGAGGCGGCAGTTGCCGTGACGATCCGATCAAAGTTGCGTGGACGCGAGATCGGAAGCGGCGACGACGAAACCGCGTATTGGGACGCCCCTGCAGTCAAATCTGGCGGAGCCGCAGCCGCGATCGCGGCGGCGATGGCGTCAACGTCGGCTTCGGGGATTGGCAGTGGCTCGGGCTCTGGCGCTACGATGACCAAGTTGTCAGGACGTGCACGCGGACGCAGCGCGGCCAACTCTGACGCAGTATATCCGCCCAGAGTATCCCGTTCGATGTTCTCAGCGAGGTTATCAGGACGGCTCCGCGGACGGAGACTGGCCAGTGAGACACCACCAGCGGTCACAAGGTCAGGATTGGTGGTCGGCGCGGCCTCTAGATTTGGCGCAATCCCGTCTGGACGCGCAATCGGGCGGGTCGTGGTGGCGGTTGCCGCAAAGACAGTGATGCCCGTTGGCAGAACGGTGCCCGCTTCCGTCGCGCGGATATTACCGTTCGCGTCACGGTCAAATTCGGTTCCCGCGGCGGGTGGTGCGAGAGGGGACACAACGGACAGATCGGGTTGCATTGCCGTGATCGAAGGCAATGCAACCGCATCTGTCCCGAACGTTACGGGGTCGATGGCGGCGATGGTGACACCGTCTGTCGTCTCTATCTTGGGCGTGTAGGGGAAGGTCGGCGCACGCTGCCAAACACCCGTTGCGGCATAAAGGCGTTGCGCCTCTGCGGGGCTGAGCACTTGACCAAGCGGCAGGTCAGTCGGGGGCAAGAGCGCCCCGTCTTGGGTCAGATTTTCAATCGCGATATCCACGTCAGACATCGCATCGCCAAGGTCGGCCGCGGCTTCATCTTCGGGGGCAGGGTTGTCGGCGTCGAGCGTGGCAACCGTCACGTCACTGCCGCCGAACAATCCCGCGATCCCGTTTTCCAAGGTCGACGACCAGATCGCGACGGCCAGAAGGAAGGCCAACAAAAGCGCCATCAAAATCGCAAAGACGTATTTGGGCCGTTTGATCGCTTTGGCTTGTGCTTTGCGGCGGGCACCGAAAATGGTGAGCCGCACTTTTTCGTCGGCGGGCTCAGCATCGCCGTCGAGTTCGGCTACCACTTCCTGCGCTTTGGCCTCCAACTTGGCCAAGGCAGCGGCATCGCGTTCCGCATCCTTTTCCGTGCGGCGGGCCTTACGACGGTCGTTCAGCGCCGTGAGACCATTGGCGAGCGCCGCCTTTGCAGAGGTCGCCGCCGCCATTACAGGTGCGAGCGGCGAGGTCTTGTCCTCTTGTTTGGTTTCTGTCGGGATGGTGCGTGGCGTTGCTGCGAAAACAGGTGCGGCGTCCAGATCACTTGGAGCAGGGGGAATACCTACCGTAGGGGTGATCGTCGGCGTGATCCGTGGCTGGATCGTGGCCGTCGCTTTGTCGCCCGTGGTTAACGTCGGTGTCGTGGCATCAGACGTCCGCGCGCGGCTCGAGAATACCACAGGCTCCGCAGGCTCTTCCACCGGTTCTGGTGCAGCTTCTGGTTCTGCCTCTACGGGGGCAGGGGTCTCTTCAATGGCGGACAAGTCGATATCGAGGTCGATATCAAACTCTAGCTCGACCTGTTCGGCCTCAGCTTGCGCCTCTTCCGTAGGTTCGACGACGGCCTCAGGTTCAACCACGGGCGGCTCTTCGACCATCTCAGGTTCAAGTTCGGGCTCAGGCTCTGGATCCGCAACGCGACCCACGACCACCACGGCATTCACGTCACGTTCGATGGTCTGCCCGTCGGCCAGCAGGCTTGCCGCCGCACTTGTCCTGCCAAAAAACGCCTCGCCGACAAAGGTGAAGGCATCAGGTACAGCCGCGAAACTGACAGGGTTAAACCCATATCCCGCAGCAAAGCCCTCGGCCTCGTCTAACGTTTCCCGCGCGATCGCTGCCACATAGGTGCGGCCACCGCCACGCGAATAGTCGAACACCAGATCATCGAGAGCATATGGCGTCGCCCCGTCGAGAGACGCGCGAATGTCGTCTTCGTCGGCACGGGGATTATCCAACGCAAGATACCGAATCTGATCGTTCGGAATCAGAAGCTTGGTCCGCAGCGGCGAGGGGTCGAGCTGCGCCGCCCGTTCCTTCATCCGTGCAAGGGCAGCGCCTAGATCGGTGTCATCCAGCGCGACCTCGTCCACCAAAAGCCAGCCGTCGGAACCCCGTTGCAATAAACGGATCCCTTCGAACGACAATGAAAGTGCAAAATTTGGTGTCATAAAATTGGGACTAACATGATTTCTTCGGAGCGGAAATGTAACGGCGCTCAATGATTTAAGCTACAGCAACTTCCCGCCCACTCGGAAAATTTACTCGTGTTCTACCGCTGACTGTGATCGCCTGACGGTTGATTAAGAATCGTTTCCAGTGAAAGGATCAAACGATGATGACCTTTATGCGTGTAGCGCTGATCTCTGGCCTCATGGCCGCGCCCCTTGGTGCGATGGCACAGGATCGCGTTGTGCCGTCGATTTCCGTCTCGGGTGAGGGTATTGTCACCGCCCCCGCAGATATGGCCGTGGTCACAGTCGGCGTTATGCACGAAGGCAAAACAACGGGCGAAGTGTTGGATGCGGTCAGTATGGCAACCACCGGTATTCTTGCCGTGCTAGAGGCAGCTGCGATCCCGCAGGGTGACATTCAAACAGGCCGCGTGTCACTGATCCCGCGCTACGGGCGGACCGTTTTGGGTGCTCCCGATTACACCCAGATCGAAGGATACACCGCCTCGACCACGCTTTCGGTCACGACCCATGATCTCACGACGCTGGGCGGATTGCTATCCGACGTGGTCGCGGGCGGGGCAAATACGGTGAATGGTGTGTCGTTTGGGATCGACGATGATTCCGCCCTCATGGACGAGGCCCGCGCAAAAGCAGTCGAAGACGCCCGTCACCGTGCAGAGGTTTATGCGCAAGCCGCAGGTGTGAACTTAGGCGGAGTTCTGACGCTGAGCGAAAACAGCTATGGCGGCTATGCCCCCGTCGTGATGGAAGCCCTAACAGCTCGTTCGTTCGATAGTTCGGCCCCGAAAATGGACGTGCCGTTGGCTGCAGGAGACATCACCGTGTCGGCGCAAGTCAGTATCGTCTACGGTATTGCCACCGAGTAACAAAAAGGCCGCCCACTGGGCGGCCTTTGGCTTTTGTATTAGGCGGTTGCCTTGGCGAGCGCCTGATCGAGATCGGCGATGATGTCCTTCGGGTCTTCGATACCGATGGAAATCCGCACGACCTCTGGTGCCGCACCTGCTGCGCGCTGTTGATCCTCGGACAGCTGGCGGTGGGTCGTAGACGCAGGGTGGATGATCAACGACCGTGCATCACCAAGGTTCGCCACGTGGCTGAACAGCTGCAGGCTATCCACCAGCTTCACGCAGGCGTCATAGCCGCCCTTAACCGCAACGGTGAACAGCGCACCCGCGCCTTTGGGGACCAGACGTTCGGCACGGTCCTTGTAGGGGCTGGAATCCAGACCCGCATAGGTCACGTAATCCACGCGAGGATCCGCTTCGAGCCAGTCAGCGACCTGCTTTGCGTTGGCCACGTGTTTGTCCATGCGCAGCGAAAGCGTTTCCAGACCCATCAGCGTGTAATGTGCCGCCTGCGGGTTCAGCGTCATGCCGAGATCACGCAGACCGATGGCGATGCCGTGGAAGGTGAAGGCCATCGCGCCCAATGCCTCGTGGAATTTTAGGCCGTGGTAAGCCGGCTCTGGTGCCGAGAGCGACGGGAACTTGTCCGATGCGGACCAATCGAACTTGCCCGAATCCACGACCACACCGCCTGTGACGGTGCCGTTGCCCGTCATGTACTTGGTCATCGAATGCACAACGAGCGTCGCGCCATGTTCGATCGGACGGCAGAGATACGGGGTCGCCGTGGTGTTATCGACGATCATCGGAATGCCGGCCGCATCTGCGATGGCTGCAATTGCGTCAAGGTCGGTGATATAGCCGCCTGGGTTTGCGATGGTTTCGCAGAATACAGCGCGGGTGTTGTCGTCAATTGCAGCCTTCACCGCATCGAGATCGTCGAAATCAACGAATTTGGCCGACCAGCCGAACCGTTTGATCGTCTGACTGAACTGGGTGATGGTGCCGCCATATAGGCGTGTCGATGCCACGATGTTCAGGCCAGGCCCCATCAGCGGGAAGAGCGCCATGATCTGCGCCGCGTGACCCGAAGAACAGCACACAGCACCCGCACCGCCCTCAAGCGCCGCAATACGGTTCTGAAGCGCACCAACGGTTGGGTTGGTCAGGCGCGAATAGATGTAGCCGACCTCTTGGAGGTTGAACAAACGCGCGGCGTGATCCGCGTCTTTGAACACGTAAGCGGTGGTCTGATAAATCGGCACCTGACGTGCGCCAGTGGCTGGATCCGGCTCTGTTCCAGCGTGAATTTGTAGCGTTTCAAAACCGAGGTCTTGGGTCATTGCATCCTCCCATGAGTTATTGTTGCCCAGACGTTACGTCAGGCTCACCCACAGGACAATGCAGCAAAATCCTAATGTATTACGATGGTTCTAGTCGCCGAGTTTGGCGTGAACCTCGGCCAGATCGATCTCGCCGATTGGCATCTTGTTCCCCGGATTTTCAAAGTCGTATTTGAAGAGGTTGAAATCCTTTTTGTAGATTTCATAAACGAGGTGCATCGACAGATCGTCAAAGTAATCTTCAACAGGATGCGCCCGCTTCGGCCCGTGCCCTTCGCTTTCGTTAAAGCGGGGGATGGTTTTCAGGTCGATGGGATGCGCGGTTTCGCAGTTGTCGAGAACGACCTGCATGCCTTCGTTGAACTTCTCGGTAAAGAAGATGTGGTCGTAGCTGCCGCCGTTCGCAATGAAGGTCGCGATATGGCCAGACATAGCCGACCAGTGAATGTCAGGCTCCATCGGGCGTTTCCAGCGGATGGTGTCGCGCGCGAATAAGAGGAACCGACGGAACGATTTGATCTGGTCGAAATCGAAATCATCCTCGGGCGAGCCGACCTCGATCCCATATTTCTGCGCCAGTTGCGGCACAAGGTTCCCACGGTAGCGTTTCCCGTTACGCTGAATGCCGCAAATTTTGTCAAAGAACGAGGACAGGATACGGGTGTAGGGGTTCCGTACGCAGGTAAACGCATAGCTCTTGTGGGCTTTGACGTTGTCGGTGATCAGCGGTTGGCTGGCCTCAAACGCCCATTTGTGCATCCGGTCCGTGGCATCGTGGATGTCGCCGTCAAAGAACTCTCCGTGGTCGGAGTAATACATAATCTGACCAATGGAAGAGCAGGCGCATTTCGGCACAACCCGATACACCATGCTTTCGCTCTCAGTCATCCACGTTCCGGGAAAGCCCATACTCGTCGCCCCTTGTTACCCTTTGTCCCTTGTTGCCAGATCGTGCGGGACATTATCCACCATAAAAATCAAAGAAACGCTGTTTATTCAACGGGTCTTCGGGTTATCAAGGGGGAAACTGATCAGTTCGACCGCAGGGTTTTGTTTCCAATATGGCAAAAATCGCCTTCATTCTCCTGTGCCACAAGAACCCCGAGGCGATTGTGCAGCAAGCCCAACAGCTCACCGCGGTTGGGGATTACATTTCGATCCACTTTGATGCCAGCGCGTCCAAAGACGACTATCAGGTGATCCGTGAAGCCTTGGCCGACAACCCAAATGTCACCTTCGCGAAAAAGCGGATCAAATGCGGCTGGGGTGAATGGAGCCTCGTTCAAGCGACACTCTACGCTATTGAATCCGCCGTCGATGCCTTCCCACGTGCGACCCATTTTTACATGGTGTCTGGCGATTGCATGGCTATCAAATCGGCGAAATACGCGAAAGAATTCCTCGATTCCCGTGACGTTGACTACATCGAGAGTTTTGATTTCTTTGAAAGCGATTGGATCAAGACGGGGATGAAAGAAGAGCGCCTCATTTACCGCCATTGGTTCAATGAGCGCGTTCATAAACGGCTGTTCTACTGGTCCTTCTGGTTCCAACGTTGGGCAGGGCTGAAACGGGCGATCCCCGACGACATTCAGGTCCAGATCGGTAGCCAGTGGTGGTGCCTGCGTCGCCGCACGATCGAATGGATTCTCGACTTCACCCGCCAGCGCAAAGACGTGATGAAGTTTTTCTCGACCACGTGGATTCCCGACGAGACGTTTTTTCAGACCCTCGTGCGGCACCTGATCCCCGCCAAAGAGATCGACACCCGCACGCTGACCTTCCTGATGTTTACCGACTACGGGATGCCTGTGACGTTCTATAACGACCACTTTGACATGCTGTTGGCGCAGGATTCCCTCTTTGCTCGCAAGATCAGCCCCGAAGCGGTGGACCTTAAAAAACGGCTCGGTCGGCTCTATGCCTCTGATCAGGACGATTTCAAAATCTCGAACGAAGGTCGGAACCTGTTCAAATTCCTGTCTGGCCGTGGTCGCGAAGGGCGTCGCTTTGCCCCTCGTTTTTGGGAGGCCGAAGCCAGCCTTGGTCGTGAACGTGAACTTCTGATCGTAGCTTGCAAGAAATGGCACGTGGCTAAGCGTTTGATCGACGCGATCAACCAGAACGCCAGTATCCCGACCGTCGCCTATTTGTTTAATGAAGAATCCACGCCGCTCCCTGATTTGGGTGGTATTCAGGCGACATTGGGTAAACGGCATCGTCACAGACGGGCGATGATGCGGATGCTGTTCGACTATTACCAGACCGATAAAATGGTGATCTGTATGGATACGGCAAACCTCGATCTGATGCAGGATTTCGCATCCGACCGCGCGACGACGAAAATCCTAGAAATTCAGTGCGAATTTTCGGACGAATATCTGATCGGTCACTCCAGCCGCGTTGGTCTGATGGGGCACCAAACCCCGCCTGATACCGTGGCGCGGCTTTTGCCGACGGTGCGCAATGACTTTACGCACGAAAGTGACCGCATCCGTGATGGTGGATTCGAGCACTACTTCCGCATTCGCGAATTGGTCCCACCCGAAGACAACGCGGCGGCCATTGCGTCTTTCTTGTCTGTGTCCGATGATGTCGCACGAACGATCGCACAGACCCCTTACCTTTACGTCGACTGAGGCACCTCATGGACTTTAACTACGATCCGCAGAACATATTTGCGAAAATCTTGCGCGGCGAGATTCCGAATAAAACTGTCTATGAAAATGATTACGCCCTCGCGTTTGAAGACATCGCACCGCAAGCGCCCGTCCATATCCTGATCATCCCCAAAGGGCCGTATATGTCGCTGGATCATTTCGCGATGGCGGCGTCTGCCGAAGAACAGGTCGGCTTTATGCAGGCGGTCGCTGAGGTCTGCAAAATCGCAGGCGTAGAGGACGGCTTCCGTGCCATCGCCAACACCCGCGAGGCAGGTGTTCAGGACGTTCCGCACTTCCACCTGCACATCTTGGGGGGCCGTGTGCTGGGTCGGATGTTGCCAAAGGCCTGATGCCATGTGGCGCACGTTGAGCCTCTGCACCGTATTGGCGGCCCAAACTGCGGCTGCGGATACGGTCGTGGTCTTTGCCGCTGCCAGCACCAAAACCGCGCTCGACCAAATCGCGGCAGAGTTCACGCAGACGACGGGCCACGATGTGGTCCTGTCCTACGCGGGATCATCTGCGTTGGCCCGTCAAATCACCCAAGGCGCGCCCGCGGATATCTTTATCTCGGCCAACATTGACTGGATGGACGCGGTTGAGGCTGAGGGGTTGATCGAGGACAGATCCCGCCGCGATCTGCTGGGCAATACGCTCGTCCTGATCGGCAGCGCAGAGAGTGCGGCATCCGTCGAACTGGCCGACCTGCCCGAAGCCCTCGGAAACGAACGGCTCGCAATGGGTATGGTCGATTCGGTGCCTGCGGGGATTTACGGAAAAGCGGCGTTGGACACCTTGGGCCTTTGGGCTGACATCCAACCGCAGGTCGCCCAAATGGATAACGTGCGGTCCGCGCTGGCGCTCGTTGCGCTGGGGGAGGCGCCGTTCGGGATCGTCTACGCGACGGATGTTCTGGCCGATCCTTCGGTCCATGTGGTCGCCGAATTCCCGACCGACAGCTATCCCGCTATCGTCTATCCCGTAGCCGATATCACAGGGCGCGACAGCGAGGCCGAGAACGCATTCCTCGACTATCTCACTGGCCCCTCCGCCCGCGCCCTATTCGAGGCGCAGGGGTTCACCGTTTTGGATTAACGGCTCGACGTCAACGCGAGGAACACATCCTCGAGGTCGGCTTCTTCGGTTTTCACGTCCGCGATGCGAATGCCTGCGGCGTGAACCGCTGCCAATACTGCCTCAGCCGAAGTTTCGCGGGGTTTGTAGGTAAAGGCCAGCGATCCATCCTTGCGCGATGCAACGGTGATACCAGCGGGCACATCAGGCTGCGCGATGGGCTCGGCTGGGGTGATCACCATCGTTTTGCTGTCCAAACGGCCCAAAAGGTTCGCTGTGGTGTCCCGCGTGATCAGCTCGCCATGGTTGATGATCGCGATCTCGTCGCACATTTCTTGTGCTTCTTCGAGGTAGTGTGTTGTTAGAATGATCGTCATGCCCAACTCTTCGTTCAGGCGACGCACGTTCGCCCAGAGCATGTTGCGCAATTCGATATCTACACCCGCCGTCGGTTCATCGAGGACGAGGATCTGGGGGCTGTGTACCAGCGCTTTGCCCAGTAAGAACCGCCGCCGCATCCCGCCGGACAGTGACCGCGCATAGGCTTCTGCCTTATCGGTCAAGCCAATCAGTTCGAGAATCTCATCCGTGCGTCGCTGCGATTTCGGAACACCATAAAGGCCCGCCTGAACCTCAAGGCTCCCACGTGGGGTAAAAAACGGATCGAGGTTCGGTTCCTGCGGCATGATGCCGATGGCCGCGCGGGATTGGCGTGGGTTTTTGTCCTGATCGAATCCCCAGATGTTCACCCGACCAGCAGATTTGTTCACCAGACCCGCCAGAATATTGATGATCGTCGATTTCCCCGCGCCATTCGGCCCCAAAAGGCCAAAAATCGAACCACGGGGGATGTTTAGGTCAATGCCTTTTAACGCTTCTTTGGCCGCAGATCGGCCTGTCGCCGCGTAGGTTTTCCGCAGACCTTCGATTTCAATCGCATTTTCGGTCATCTTGCTTTCCCGCTTGCCCGTGCGTGGGGTTGATATAACTTACAACCCGATCTAAAGCGGACGAAGTCCCGCGACAACCAGATAGGCCAAGTGATGACCATTCCTGCACCCGAAACCAAGATCGTCGATCAATGGAAAGTCGCCTGTGATGGCGGTGAGGGGGCTCTGGGCCATCCACGTGTTTGGTTGACCATCCCGCATGACACGAAATACGTGGAATGCCCCTATTGCGACTGCCGCTACGAAGTCAGCGCAAACGCAAAAGATCATCACTGATCTTTAGCTGATTGGGATCGCCGCGCCGTTACACGGCAGCATGGCGATCCGTTGTCCTGTGTCACCGCGCAGATAGGCCAGCACATTATTGCCGGACCAAATCTTTATGCCTTCGCCTGTGTTCATCAGGCCGTTGCCAATCGCAGTGCCCGTGTAGCTGTCTTGATAGGTGTAGTATACGCGGCCCGAACGCCCGTCTTCGCAAGTCACGTCCGCTTGTCCGAGGCCCATAAAATTGCGCGACATCCATGTGCCATCACACAGCGTCCCGTCCGACAATTTGCCCACAAAGGTCCCTTCGCCGCGCCCAAACGCCCGCCCATTGAACCAAAGCCCATCTGACCCCACACAAGCCACCACGCGGTTACAGTTTTCCGCGTCATCGGTCATCGAACAGGATGTGTTGGATTGAGCGTTTACTGTGCTGGCACAGAGAATGGCGACTGGTAGGAGGACGCGGAACATGTCAAAACCTTTGGTAACTGAAAAGCGAAGGGGAAAAATGCATGAGCGGGTTCGGAAAAGGCTGTCACCTCCATCTTATTGATGGATCGGCGTTTATCTTTCGCGCGTACCATGCGCTGCCCCCTTTAACCCGCAAATCGGACGGCCTTCCTGTTGGTGCCGTCAGTGGATTTGTGAACATGCTTCAACGCTATGTCGAGGGGAATTCTGGTCCCGATGCAGCCACCCACGTCGCAGTAATCTTTGATTATTCGGGCAAAACCTTCCGCAATGATCTCTACGACAAATACAAGGCAAACCGTCCGCCCGCGCCCGAAGACCTGATCCCACAGTTCCCCCTGACCCGTGAGGCGACACGAGCGTTCAACATCGCATGCCATGAAATCGAAGGCTACGAGGCCGACGATATCATCGCGACGCTGTCCTGTCAGGCGCGTGAATTGGGCGGCCGCGTCACCATCGTGTCCTCGGACAAGGACCTCATGCAGTTGGTCGGCGGCGGTGTCGAAATGCTCGACCCGATGAAGAACAAACGCATCGACAGCGATGGCGTGGTCGAGAAATTCGGCGTCGGCCCAGAGCGCGTCGTCGATGTGCAGGCGCTTGCGGGCGATAGCGTCGATAACGTGCCGGGTGCACCCGGGATCGGCCTGAAAACCGCGGCCCTTTTGATCGACGAATACGGTGATCTCGAAACCCTTCTGGACCGCGCGGGTGAAATTAAACAGCCGAAACGCCGCGAGACCCTGATCGACAACCGCGCGCAGATTGAACTGTCGAAACAACTGGTGCAGTTGGACTGCAACACGCCCTTGGATTTCAGCATCGACGATCTGGAAATCCGTGATCCCGAGGCCGAGAAACTCTTGGCCTTCCTCTCCGCAATGGAGTTCCGCTCCGTGTCAAAACGGATCGCGGACAAGATGGGCGTCGACAGTCCCGTGATCCCTGACACCACCCCCGAAGGCGCGGACCCAATCGCGGCGGACATGCCGGCGCAGTTGCCCTTTGATCATGAGAAATATGAATGTGTCCGCGACGCAGGGGCGTTACAGGCCTGGGTCGCCCGTGCCTATGATCGCGGCTATATCGCCTTTGATACAGAGACGACGGGCCTAGATGAGATGGTCGTGGACCTCGTCGGTGTATCGCTCTGCGTTACAGCGGGCGAGGCCTGTTATATTCCTCTCACTCATAAATCCTCTGCGGCGGATGACCTCTTTGGGGGTGCTGAACTTGCCGCGGGTCAGATGAATTTGGAAGAGGCTATCGCGATCCTCAAACCGATGCTTGAGGACCCTTCCATCCTCAAAATCGGCCAGAACATCAAATACGATGCCAAAATACTGAGCCGCTACGGCGTACAGGTCGCGCCCATCGACGACACGATGCTGATGTCCTATGCGCTGAACGCGGGGCTCCACGGTCATGGGATGGATGCGCTGTCCGAACGTTATCTGTCCCACAACCCGATCGAGATCAAATCGCTCTTGGGGTCGGGTAAATCCATGATCACCTTCGATCGGGTGCCCGTCGATGATGCTGTGAAATATGCAGCCGAGGACGCTGATATCACCCTACGCCTCTGGCAATTGTTCAAACCGCAACTGACCCAGAAAAAAGTCACAACCGTCTACGAAACGTTAGAGCGTCCACTGGTCCCCGTCCTCGCTCGGATGGAACAAGCAGGCGTAAAAGTTGATCGCGATACGCTGTCCCGCATGTCCAACGCCTTTGCCCAGAAAATGGCAGCGCTTGAGGACGAAATTAAAACGACAGCGGGCATGGAATTTAACGTCGGCTCACCCAAACAATTGGGTGAAGTCCTCTTTGACCACCTCGGCCTTCCGGGGGGAAAGAAAGGCAAGACGGGCGCCTATGCTACCGGTGCTGACATCCTCGAAGACCTCGCCACGGAACACGAACTGCCGCGCTTGGTTCTCGACTGGCGTCAGCTCTCGAAACTGAAATCGACCTACACGGACGCCCTGCAAAACCACATCAACGCGGACACAGGGCGTGTGCACACGTCCTACCTGCAAACGGGTGCGAACACGGGGCGGTTGGCCTCGACCGACCCGAACCTGCAAAACATCCCCGTCCGTAGCGAAGAAGGCCGCCGTATCCGCGAAGCCTTTGTCGCAGAAGAAGGCAAGGTCATCGTTTCGCTCGACTATAGCCAAATCGAACTGCGCATTCTGGCGCATGTGGCGGGGATCGAAACCCTGAAACAAGCCTTCCGCGACGGCCATGACATCCACGCAATGACCGCATCTGAAATGTTCGATGTGCCGCTGGACCAGATGACCTCGGACATCCGCCGTCAGGCCAAGGCGATCAACTTCGGTGTGATCTACGGCATCTCGGGTTTTGGTCTTGCGCGCAATTTGCGTATCCCACGGGCCGAGGCGCAAGGGTTCATCGACCGATATTTCGAACGCTTCCCCGGCATCCGCGCTTACATGGACGACACCGTCGCCTTTGCCAAAGAGCACAGTTATGTTGAAACGCTCTTTGGCCGAAAAATCCATACGCCAGAAATCAACGCCAAAGGCCCGACTGCTGGCTTTGCCAAACGTGCCGCCATCAACGCCCCGATCCAAGGCACCGCCGCCGATGTGATCCGCCGCGCTATGGTGCGGATGGACGACGCTATCGCCGATCTGCCAGCAAAGATGCTCCTTCAGGTCCACGACGAACTCATCTTTGAGGTCGAAAAAGGGTCCGAGGACGCTCTGATCGAACGGGCCCGCGAGGTGATGGAAAATGCGGCCGATCCTGCGGTGAAGCTCGACGTTAAACTTAGCGTCGATGCAGGCGTTGGCGCGAATTGGGCCGAGGCGCACTAAGGGGGCTCTGCCCCCGCGCGTTCCGCGCTCCCCCGGGATATTTCAGGCACAAAGGCACGAAAAAGCCCGACGAGAGAGTGTCTCTTGTCGGGCTTAGGCTTGCGCCTTCGTGCACGGTCATCGGCGTCCCCGCCTGTACCGCACACTCAGTTTGGCAGCGAAAAGTTAACAATGCCTTTGTGCCGCAAATATCCTCGGGGGTGAATTGGCCCCAAAGGGGACAAGAGGGGGCCGACAGCCCCCTCCCTTTAAGCTTTGATTAATTCACAGCCTTCGTTTCGATGACTTCGGCGTCATACGCGGGCGATTTGCCGATCTCGATCCGGCGCGGTTTGAGCGCTTCGGGCACTTCGCGCACGAGGTCGACGTGGAGCATGCCATTCTGGTGGCTTGCGCCCGTGACGCGGACATGGTCAGCGAGGTGGAAGCGGCGGTCAAAGGCGCGGGTGGCGATGCCACGGTGCAGATAGGCGCGCTCGCCGTCTTCTTCGGGTTTGCGGCCCGAAACGAGAAGGGCGTTTTCACGCAGCTCTACTGTCAAATCTTCGTCTGAAAATCCAGCAACAGCCAGCGAGATACGCCACGCCTGTTCGCCGGTTTTCTCGATATTGTATGGGGGGTAGCTGGTTTGTGTCGTCTCGGTCGACATGACGCGATCCATGAGATCAGCGATTTGGTCAAAACCGACAGTGGCACGATATAGGGGGGCTAGGTCAAAACTACGCATGGGTTATCCTCCATTGAGCGATACCAAAATTACGCCTTCCCTCATGGGACAGGCTATCGAACAGGACCCGTTGTGGCGTCCTGTTCATCTGATTTGGGGATGCGATTTTAGGATTTCAAGCCTGTCAGGGGCGGATGAATTTCGCGCCCGTGTCGCCGCGTTGGCCTGGCATAATCGCGCGGGGAAGGATCGACTGCGCGCCCATGTCGTAATAGGCCAGCAGTTCGGACAAAGGTTGGTCGAGCGACGCGCCGAGCGACACAGCCGTGCCGTCCAGATTGGTCATCGCAGAGACGACAGATACGATTTCGGCAACGCCATTTCTGACCCTGAACACCGGCGACCCTGAGGCGCCAAAATTCACGTCGCAGGTCATAACGACAACGCCGTTCTGTCTCCCCAGAACATCGCAGATTTCTTGGAGCGAAGGGGCGCCCTCACGTCCGCGGGCGTAGGATACGACGCCGACTTGATCGCCTGCGCGCGGCGTGGCGGCGATGGGGTAGGGGAAAATACGGGTGGTGCGGATCGGTTGGTCGAGTTCCAAGAGCGCTAGATCGCGGGCCACTTCTTCGCCTGTTGTGCCGACCCCAAAGCGGTAGTTGGGATGGGCGACGACGCGGCGAACGTTGCGGTAGGCTTCGGCCCGACCTTCGCGCAGACCCGCGCCAAAGCTGAAACGACCAGCCTCAATCGGGCGTCCGTCGCGGTCATAGACGCAATGGGCTGCGGTAAGGATGAGGTCATCACGGATCAGCGCGGCAGTGCAGAACCCTTTGCCCGCGATGTCGAGGCGACCGACAGCTTCCCATCCTCGGCCATCGTTCGACGTTGAGAGGGTCACGAGCCGACCATCCTGCGCTGCGACCGAAGTCGCGCCCAGCATCAGAGCGATGAATAAGGCGATCAAACGCATTGTGGTTCCCTAGTTCGCGGCCCTTTTGCCAGAGCCATGCGGCAGCATTATGGCAGCTATCTCTATGTTATAGCCTCTGGCAAGAAATCACAGGCGCGCATAGTCTGGGCATATGACTTTGATAGATCACCTGACTTTGCTGACATTGGGCGACGGGCTCGCCGCTGCCTTTATTCTAATGGCTTGGGCCATTGTGGGATGGGTGATCGAACATCCGCCTGCGGGCCGCCCTTCGGTGTCCACGTTGATGGTGTCGTACCGCATGGATTGGATGCAAGCGTTCGAGGCCCGCGACAACCGTATCTTTGACGCGCAGATCATGGGCACTTTGCGGCAGGGCACGTCGTTCTTTGCTTCGACTTCGATCCTTGCGATCGGTGGTGTCTTGGCTTTGATCGGTAATACGGATCAATTGCGCGGCGTGGCGCAGGAGTTCGCCAATGCCGACGCGCCCGAATTCATCTGGCAACTCAAGCTCGTGCTTGTTGGGTTCTTTCTGACCTTTGCGTTCTTAAAATTCGTCTGGGCTCACCGTTTGTTCGGCTATTGCGCCGTCGTGATGGGCGCCGTAGGGCGCGCAGGCGAAGAGCGCGGCGCACGCCTTTGGAAACAAGCGGCAGAGTTGAACATCCACGCGTCCGTAAATTTTACCCGTGGCCTACGAGCTATGTATTTCGCACTGGGGGCTTTGGGCTGGCTCGTTGGACCGATTGCATTGGCTGTGACCACAATCGGCATCACTTATCTCTTGTGGAGCCGTGAATTCAGCTCTGCCCCTCGCGAAATTCTACTGGAAAAGAACGGCGATTAACGCCGCCCTTCACGTAGCCACGCGGCAAGGATCAGAACCGCCGCCAGCATCAGGAACAACCATGCTGGGACGAGCGGGAAGACCGCGACTTCTGCCGTGCGATAGGCCCCGCGTGGCGTGATGCCGATCCAACCATTGCCTGCCGCCACGCGTCCTGCGCGCACTGGGCGAACGTCGAATGTGCCATCCTCCATCCGCAAGCTGCCGCCGCCTGTAGCTTCGATCAGGGGGGCGATAACGGTTTCGGTTGCGATGGTTTCTTCGAATTCTTTGGGGGCGGCAGGGCCAGCGGCAATGACCGTTTCCTGATCGCCTTCACGAATGCGGTAGAGCCCCATTTCGACTGCATCAAAGCTGGTTTCAAACCGACCAGGAGCCGTCTGCGTGAGGCTCATCTGAACCTCCGCTCCATCAGGCGAGATAACCGTGGCACTGCCGACCGTATCGCCCAAGGTGCGCCGAATAATGCGGATCGACTGACCTGTGACCTCAGCCCAGAGTGCTTCTTCTTCGAGCTCGGGTTCCTTCATCATCCAATGTGCCAGACGGCGCAGCAGTTCGAGCTGTGGACCACCGCCCTCAACTCCACGATCCCAGAGCCATGATTGATCCGAGGTCAGCAAGGCGACACGCCCATCGCCCACACGGTTCAGCACCAAAAGCGGACGATCATCGGGGCCTGTCATGACGACTTCGGCGTCGGGCGAGGGCACTACGTCCATCAGCCTAAACCAACGACCCCAACCCGCCGATCCATCCTCGCGGCGGTCGGTGTAGTCCTCTAGCCCCTCGGTCACGGGGTGCCGCTGGCCTAGGTCGGATACGGTCGGAACAAAGCCTTCTTCGATCACGCGTGCAGTAGGTGCGCCGGGGATCACATCGCCCAAGGCGCTGCGGTAGATGCTATCGGCGGTTCCAAACTCTGGCCCAGAGGACACCAAGAGCGCGCCGCCCTGTTCCACGTAATTCGTTATGTTTTCATAGTAGGCATTCGGCAGAATGCCGCGCCGCCGATAGCGATCAAAGATGATCAGGTCGAAATCGTCGATCTTTTCGAGGAACAATTCGCGGGTCGGGAAGGCGATCAACGATAGCTCGTCCACGGGCACGCCGTCTTGTTTCTCTGGTGGACGTAGAATGGTGAAATGGACCAGATCCACGGCGCTGTCCGATTTCAACAGGTTCCGCCACGTCCGTTCGCCTGCATGAGGTTCGCCAGAGACTAGCAAAACGCGCAACCGGTCCCGCACGCCGTTGATTTGCACCACGGCAGCATTGTTGCGGTCGGTCAGTTCGGTCGGATCTGCAGCAGTCGCGAATTGTAGAACGTTCATTCCGCCATGCGGCAGCGTGATCGGCAGGTCGATATCTTGGCCCAAGGGCACGTCAAACCGCATCGGCACACCGCCATCAATCGCGATCGTCAGTGGCGCGAGGCCAGCGTTCGTCGGCGCGTAGCCCTGATCTTCGATCCGTAGGGTGAGCGAAACAGGTTCGCCGATGATGGCAAAGGCAGGGGCGTTGCGCACGATCAGGCGGCGGTCCCAATCGGTGGCTTTGCCCGACTGCAACAGATGCACGGGCGCAGGCACGGTGGGCATTCGGTCCATGTCGTGGATGCGCCCATCGGACAGCACCACAACGCCCGCAATCCGCCCAGATGGTTCCTCGGCCAAGGCTTCGGTCAGGGCGGTCATAGCGTGGGTTCCTGTGTCACCTGTCCCATCTGGCACAGTGATTTCACGCAGTTCGGTATTGGCAAAACCCGCCACCTCGCGCCGCAAATTCGCCAGTGCATCAGCAGTTTGGCTTGGCCGGTCGCTGACGGATTGGCTCGCACTATCATCGACTACCGCGATCACGATGTCAGAGAGAGCCTCGCGGTTTTCGCGTTGCAGGGCAGGGTTCGCCAGAGCGATCAGCAACGCCACAGCCGCCAATCCGCGCAGCCACCAGCCACGTAATCCGCGCCAAAGCGACAGGCCAATCGCCGCCGCGCTCAGCGCTGCAACCGCCCAAATGAACGGCCACCCGATCAGCGGATCAAACACAACACCCGTCATTGGCCCAACCTATCAAGTAGCGCAGGCACGTGGACCTGATCCGATTTATAATTGCCCGTCAGCACATGCATCACGAGGTTTACGCCGAACCGATAAGCGATCTCACGTTGGCGTTCGCCAGCCATACCGCGCCCAACAGGAAGCAAGCGGCGCCCTGCTTCATCCATCGCCCAAGCCGACGCCCAATCGTTGCCGCCGATCACCACGGGCGTGACCCCATCGTTAAGGTTGCGGAACGGCATCCCGTCGATCTGTTCTGCGTCAGGCGGCGAGGCTTCGACCCAGACCTCGGGCGAATTATAGCGACCTGGGAAGTCTTGGAGCAGGTAGAAGGTCCGCGTCAGAACGTGGTCTTCGGGGATCGGTTCAATGGGTGGAATGTCGAGCCCAGCCGCAATCGCCTGCAGTTTGCGTGCCTCAGGGGTGGAGGTACCATATTGCGCCACATCGCCGTCACGCGTGTCAAAAAGGATCATCCCGCCGCTGCGCAAATAGCGGTTCAGTTTCGCATAGGCTTCGCGGCTGGGCATAGGTTGGTTGGGGGTGATCGGCCAGTAGAGCAGCGGAAAGAACGACAGTTCATCCATCTCGATATTCACGCCGATCGGGTTTGCGGGTTCAATCGATGTCCGCCGATAGAGCGTGTCTGAAAGCCCATAAAGGCCCGCGTAAGAGATATCATCAATCGCCTGATCGCCCGTGATGACATAGGCCAACACCACGTCTGAGGTCGCCGCGATGGCAAAACTATCATCCTGCGCTATGCCGTCCCGCGGCATCAGGCCGATCGCGATCAGCCCGAGCAGCATCGCTCGTGCGCCGCGTAGACGGCCCGAGAGGGACAGTGATGCAATGATATCAGCCATCAAAACCAGCAGCGCAGCAAAGAGCAACGCCCCCTTGAGCGGGGTCGTCGTCGCATCGCGCGTGCCCTCAACCGTGATCCCAGCGGGCCATGTTGCGGGGGCAAGCGTGCTGTCCTGAGCCAACACATTCACGGCCAAGGCGCGGTCTTCGCCGCTATACAAACCGGGGTGGAGGTCTGCGCCAACTGTGCCTTCGGCAATGCGTTCGCCGCTGACGCCCGCTAGCGTTGCCGCATCCCGCAACGTGCCCGTGGCGTTCAGAACCCGCTCTGGCATCCATGTGGTGCCTGCGAGGTCGTCCAATGTCGGTTGCGAGGGCCGCGTCGATACCGCCAGCCGTTCGAGCATCTGAACAAAGAGGCCAGAGAGCGGCAGGTTTGACCATTCCGCATTGGCGGTGACGTGGAACAGGACGATCTGTCCCGCCCCCAATTCCGCTCGCGTCACAAGCGGGGTGCCATCGGTTAGTTGCGCAATCACACGCTCTGCAAGGGTTGGATCGGGTTGGGCCACGACCTGCGATGTCACCTCTACATCGTCAGGCACGGTGAGCCCCGCAAAGGGCGAGGTCGCCGCAAAGGTATCGAGCGTTTTGGGCGCGCCCCAGCTCATCGTGCCGCCGACGCTGCGTCCACCTGACCGTAGGCGCACAGGCATCAACGGATCCTCCTCTAGCAGCGACAGATCCGCCGCAGCCATCCGTGGCCCTGCGAACCGCACCAATAGCCCTCCGTTTTCGACCCAAGCAGTGATCGCCTCGGATTCCAGCGGGGACAGCGTTGCCACATCGGCGAGGATGACCACGTCGGGATTGGCGGGGATCACGTCACCGAGCGGTAGTTCGAGGAGATCCGCATTTTCCGCAAGCGCTTCGCGGAGATAATGAAGGGGAGAAAGCAGTTCCAACCCCTCGCGGGATGCCCCGCCAGAAATCAGCGCCACCTCGCGCCGTTTCAGGCTATCGTCAGTCAGCGTAACTGCGCCCGCCGTGGATTGGCCGATCAGTTCAAACCGCGTCACCCGATTGCGCAATTCTGGCGGCAGGTCAAAGGTGATGGAGGCCTCAACAGCTTCAGTGGCAAAGGTCACAGGCTGCGTGGCAAGTTGACGTTCGATGCCTGATGGGTCGAGGCCGATTGCGGCGACCGATAGCTCAACTTCTACACCCGACAGGCTACGCAGGGCGGTCAGCGTGACTTTTCCATCCGCAAATTCGGCTGGGCGCAGGGCATAGACGGGGCGTGCGGTTTCGAACACGCGCAGATCGCCGTGGGATTGGAATGCAGTGACGAGGTCAGCCCGCGTGTCGCGGCCCAGCCCATCGGATAGCCAATAGGTGTCGAACGATCCCTCTAACCCCGCGATCCATGCGGCGAGGTCGTTCATCGATGGCTCCCACGGGTTCGGCGTCAGCCCTGCAACTGTACGGCCAACGGCATCCGCCGATTGAAACGCAATTCCATCTTCAGGCAAATCGGTCAGCGATACGACGGCGACCGTGCGCCCTTGCCGTCCTGCGGTCGCCACCATCGCGTCGATACGGTCCAGCCGCGTCGCCCAATCCCGCGCACTCGCCCATGTGCCATCCGTGACGATTAACAATGGGCCAGCGCCGTTCTCGGTTTGTTGCGGGTTCAACACCGGACCAGCAAAGCCGATAATCATCGCCGCCACTGCCAAAGACCGCAAAAGCAACAGCCACCATGGCGTTCGGTCCGTCTGAACCTCATTGTCCGATAGCCCGAGGAGGAGCGCCACCCCAGGGAAACGGCGGCGGATTGGGGCAGGGGGCACAGCACGGAGCAAGATCCATAAGATCGGGAGCGCGACCAGCGCGATCAAAAGCCAAGGGGCTGCAAAACCTATGGGGCCGAGTTGGAACATCGTTATTTCCGCTCCATCGCGCCGTAGAGCCAAAGAAGGGCCGAGGCCGCGCTTTGCCCTGTGTGATGCGTGTGAAACTGCCATCCCGCCACACGGGCCAGATGCGCCAGCCGATCTTTGCGTGCGGCGAGCCGTTCGAGGTAGCGTTCCTTTAGATCGCCCGCTTTTTGCGTTTCATGGGTCAGGCTACCGCCCATCGACTGAAACACCGTCCGTCCGTCAAATGGAAAGGCCTCTTCTTGCGGGTCGAGCACCTGAAGGATCGCGCCGCCGATACCACGATCCGCTGCTCGCAACATCGCGTCCTCGACGCCTGCGATGTCCCCCATAAAGTCAGAGACAAAGAGGGCGCGGGAATGGGGTAACATCCCATCCGTATCAGGGCTGCCGTAATCGTCGGTCGATTGTTCCGCCAACAGCTCTGCCAGATAGAGCGCCTGCGCTTCACCGCGTTTCGGCGGGAGCCGTAGCCCCGTTAGACCCACCCGTTCGCCCCCCCTCAACAGAAGGATCGCAAGGGACAGGGCCAGTACACTCGCGCGGTGGGCTTTGGTCTCATCGCCTGAGGTGAACGACATCGACGCCGCGCGATCGACCCAGAGGATCACCGACTGCGCGATTTGCCATTCCTTGTCCTGAATAAAGGCCGTGTCGGATCGTGCCGACCGTCGCCAGTCGATCAGACGTGCTTCATCGTGGGGCTGCGCTGGGCGGTATTGCCAAAATGTATCGCCCAGACCGGCGCGCCGCCGACCGTGATCGCCGAGTATAACAGTGGTCGCCAAATGCTCTGCCTGCGCGAGAAGCGCAGGAAGCGGGGCCGCTAAACGCTCTGCCCCAGCACGCAAGGCAAGCGCGTCACTCACGCGGCTGCCTCAACCTTGGTAATCTGGGCGGAGACGGTGTCGATGATCGACGTGAGGTTTTCACCCCGCGCCCGTGCCGCAAAGGACAATGCCATACGGTGCGATAGAACAGGGGCCGCCAGCGCACGCACGTCTTCGGGCGATGGGGCGAGGCGCCCGTTCATCAGCGCCTCTGCCCGTGCGCAGAGCATCAACGCCTGCGCTGCACGGGGACCCGGACCCCAAGCTACGTTTTGGCGGATCACGTCAGGAGCATCCGCGTCAGGACGGCAGGCCCGCACCAGATCGAGGATCATTTCAACGATGTTTTCACCGACTGGCATCCGACGCAGCAACGCTTGGGCCGCGATCAGTTCATCTGCGGTAAAGACGGCATGGGCCACATCTTCGGTCGCGCCTGTGGTCGCCAGTAGGATTTCTCGCTCCACATCGCGGGTCGGGTAGGGCACGTCGATCTGCAACAGAAAACGGTCGAGCTGCGCTTCGGGGAGGGGGTATGTCCCCTCTTGTTCCAATGGGTTCTGGGTCGCCAGAACGTGGAACGGTTTGCCCAAGGGGCGATGCTGCCCCGCAATCGTCACCTCGCGTTCCTGCATCGCTTGCAATAGCGCGGATTGGGTGCGCGGCGAGGCACGGTTGATCTCGTCCGCCATAAGAAGCTGGCAGAATACGGGGCCTTCAACAAAGCGAAATGCCCGTGTGCCATCCGCCGCTGTTTCCAGTACCTCGGAGCCAAGGATATCCGCTGGCATCAGGTCAGGCGTAAACTGCACACGGTTCGCATCCAGCCCCATCACAGTGCCGAGCGTGTTGACCAAACGCGTTTTGCCGAGACCAGGAAGGCCGACCAATAACGCGTGTCCGCCAGAGACAAGCGCCGCCAAAGTTAGGTCAACAACCCGTTTTTGTCCGATGAATTGTTTGGCGATACTATCCCGCGCCAGAACGAGCTTTTCGCCCAATGCTTCGATTTCGACGACAAGATCGGCGGGTGCTGCCATGACAATGCTCCTCGGTCACACTATGTTCCTAAAGAACCAGATATCACCCCTGATCCCAATGGGAAAAACATGACTACACAAAAGAATGTTACCCCGTCGGCGGAAAGTCTCGCTTCTGCTGCGAAAGCTGCCTCAAAAAAGGGCCCGCCGCCTGTCGAAAAATGGAACCCGCCGTTTTGTGGGGATATCGATATGCGGATCGCCCGTGACGGGACATGGTTTTATTTGGGCACGCCGATTGGCCGTAAACCGCTGGTAAAATTGTTCTCGTCTATCATTCGCAAGGATGGCGACGATTATTTCCTCGTCACGCCTGTCGAAAAGGTGGGCATCATTGTCGATGACGCGCCTTTCGTTGCGATTGATTTTGAGGCGACAGAGGGCGGGTTAGAATTCGTGACCAATGTTGATGACGTTGTGACCGCAGGCCCTGACCATCCGATCCGCGTCGAACGCGACCCTGAAACGGGCGAACCGTCTCCCTACGTATTGATCCGGCGTAACCTCTGGGCGCTGATCGACCGCAAGTCTTTCTACCGCCTCGTTGATCTGGGTGAGGTCGAGGGCGAAATGTTTGGCGTTCGGTCGATGGATACATTTTTTGGAATCATCCCCGCAGCCGAGCTGGACTAGTCTAGGTCGCAGTTCAGGGAACGAATGTCGCTTATGATAAACAGCGGTGAACGTCAGGAAATTTCTGACCGTTAGCGGTGTCGTAAATGACGTTTCAGTCTGGAAAATGACGTTTCGCGCACCTTTCCATAGTGCATTTGGCGTGTATGACCGCATTAAATCCAACGCGGAGTCCTCCATGTCCAAATACGCCCTCACAGTGACCTGCCAATCCACCCGTGGGATTGTTGCTGCAGTCGCAAACTACATGGCCGATACTGGCTGTAACATCACTGACGCATCGCAGTTCGACGACGCTGGCACGGGTCAGTTCTTCATGCGCGTCAGCTTTACCTCGGAAAAGGGCATGTCGCTTGCCGATCTGAACGCTGGCATGGCCGCGACGGCTGAAAAGTTCGGCATGGACTATGCGTTCCACGATGAATCCGTCAAAATGAAAGTCGTGATCATGGTGTCCCGTTTCGGTCACTGCTTGAACGACCTTCTTTACCGTTGGAAAATCGGTGCGCTGCCGATCGATATCGTTGCGGTGATTTCGAACCACATGGATTACCAGAAGGTCGTCGTGAACCACGACCTGCCGTTCCACTGCATCAAAGTGACCAAAGAGAACAAACCGCAGGCAGAAGCCGCGATCATGCAGGTTGTCGAAGACACCGAAGCAGAACTGATCGTTCTGGCTCGCTACATGCAGGTCCTCTCGGATGATCTCTGCACAAAGATGTCTGGCAAGATCATCAACATCCACCACTCGTTCCTGCCGTCCTTCAAAGGCGCGAACCCCTACAAACAAGCCTACGAGCGCGGCGTTAAGCTGATCGGTGCAACGGCGCACTACGTGACCGCTGACCTCGACGAAGGTCCGATCATCGAACAGGACATCGTTCGTATCACTCACGCTCAGTCGGCCTCTGACTATGTTTCGCTCGGCCGCGACGTAGAGAGCCAGTGCCTGTCCCGCGCCATCCACGCGCACGTTCAGCACCGCGTTTTCCTCAACGGCAATAAGACCGTCGTATTCCCCGCCTCCCCGGGTGCATACGTTTCGGAGCGTATGGGCTAATCTCCCACTTCCATATTCTCCCTCGGTGGGCGGCCTTCGGGTCGCCCTTTTCTTTTTCTGCTTAGGCGTGCAAAGATACTGACAGTACGCTGTCAGTAGGGGTGTGTCATGACAGGGCATCACAAATCCAAAGGAGATTGGAAATGACTGCCCAACCTGTTGTTATCTGGACTGAAACCCCCGTGCGTGATCTGGACGCCGCTGCCGCATATTACGCGGCCATCCTGAAAATTGATGTCACCTTCCGCGAAGAAGGCGGTCGTCGTGTCGCAGCTGTCGCAACCGAAGGCAGCGTTGGAACTGACCTCTTTGTCGATCCCGCTGCGGGTCAAGGCGTCAGCGTTTTGCACATGACCGTGACCGACGGTTTGGAAAACGCTCTCGCTCGGGTGCCTGCGAATGGTGGCGCGGTCGATAGCCCGATCATCGACATCCCACAGGGCCGTTTTGCCTATACCCGCGATCCCGATGGCAACCGCATCGGCCTGTTCGAGGCCGCCTGATGCGCCGCGCTGACCGTCTTTTTCAGATCGTTCAACTGCTGCGCGGCGGGCGTTTGGTGACGGCAGCGCAACTCGCTGAAAAACTAGAGGTCACGCCGCGGACGATTTACCGCGACGTGGCCGACCTTATGTCGACAGGCGTTCCCATCGAAGGCGAAGCAGGCGTCGGTTATATCATGCGGGATGGTTATGACCTGCCGCCCCTGATGTTCACCGAGGCCGAGATCGTGGCTTTGGTCGCGGGCGCACGGATGATGCAAGTCTGGGGTGGCGCTTCGATGGCCGAAGGCGCCACCGAAGCGATCGTCAAAATCGAAGCCGTGTTGCCTCAGCGATTGCGACAAAGGGTCAACGCGGTCGGTGTTAATGCTCAAGAGATGAATGATCTGACCCCTGACGTGCGCAGGTTGATCGATCAGATCGAACAGGCTTCTTATCAAAAACACCGCCTGACGATGACATATCGCGATGAAAACCACGTGGCGACGACCCGCACCGTTCGGCCCTTGGGGCTGTGGTATTGGGGGAAGGTCTGGACGATGGTCTGTTGGTGCGAACTGCGTGCGGGATTTCGGATGTTTCGTATCGACCGCATCACAAAGATATCCGAGGGTGAACTGTTCAAGGATGAAGCCGGAAAAACCCTGCGCGATTTTTACGCATCCCATGATCGCAGACCACTCATGGTCACTCGGCCGCAAAACACCTAAATGGGTTGTGAACCACGAGAGGAGATACCTATGGCCCTTCCGACACTCGATTGGGAAGCTCGCTTTGCCAATGCTGACGGTTACCTATTCGGCGAAGAGCCAAGCTATTTCCTCCGTGATGTGACACGTCTTTTGCCGACTAAGGGAACAGCCTTGGCTGTGGCGGATGGCGAGGGTCGGAACGGTGTTTGGCTTGCGCGTCATGGGCTCGCTGTAACATCGGTCGATGTGTCGCCCACTGCACAGTCGCGGGCCCAAGTGTTGGCTGATAAGCACGATGTGTCGATAACACTGACCCTCGGGGATGCCCATGATTGGGACTATCCCGAAGCCACCTTTGATGTTGTTGTGGAAGTCTTCACGCAATTTAGCAAACCGGATGAACGGGATCGCAAATGGGCGGGGATGCGCAAGGCGCTGAAATCAGGTGGCTATCTGGTGATTGTCGGCTATCGCCCCGAGCAATTGGCGTTCAACACTGGTGGGCCGCGCGATGTGGCGCACCTCTATTCCGAAGCCCTCTTGCGCGAGGCCTTTGCCGACTACACACTATTGCGTCTGTCGATTGATGAACTTCAGCTTCAAGAGGGTCGCGGACACGATGGCATGTCCGCAACCATTGGCGCGGTCTGGCGGAAACCTTAACCGCCGACGTTTAGGACGATTTTTCCAATATGCGCGCTGCTCTCCATCAGGGCATGCGCATCTGACGCGGCGTCTAGCGGAAATTCGCTGTGCATGACGGGGCGCACCTTGCCCGCGTCCAGCAACGGCCAGACCTTTGTGCGCAATTCATCCGCAATGCGGCCTTTCGCCAGATCGGATTGGGGGCGCAGGGTCGAGCCTGTGAACGTCAAACGGCGCATCATCAGTTGCGCCCAGTTCACTTCGACCTTGGAACCCTGAAGGAATGCGATCTGAACGAGCCGCCCATCATCGGCCAGCGATTTGATGTTTTTGTCGATATACGACCCACCCACCATATCGAGGATCAGGTTTGCGCCGCCAACAGCTTTCATCCCCGCGACGAAATCCTCGTCACGATAGTTGAAACACTTTTCCGCACCGAGGTCTTCGCAGGCCTGACATTTGTCAGCTGACCCAGCGGTCGCAAAGACTCGTGCGCCAAACGCTTTGGCGAGTTGGATGGCCGTTGTGCCGATGCCCGATGACCCTCCGTGTACGAGTAACCGCTCACCGCCCTGCAATCCGCCGCGCATAAATACGTTGGACCAGACGGTGTAGAAGGTTTCGGGCAGGCAGGCGGCCTCTTTCAACGACAGTCCGTCAGGGACGGGCAGACAATGCGCGGCAGGTGTCGCTACATATTCGGCATAGCCCCCACCGGGGAGGAGTGCGCACACCTGATCACCGACTTTGACGCCTTCGGCCCCTTCGCCGACCGCCACCACGGTGCCCGACGCCTCTAGGCCAGGAAGGTCGCTCGCCGTCGGAGGAGGCGCATAGAGACCCGCACGCTGCAGGGCATCGGGACGGTTCACGCCCGCATAGGCCACTTTGATCACGACCTGCCCCGCTTCGGGCGTGGGGATCGGGCGTGAACACAGTTGCAGAACTTCTGGTCCGCCGGCTTGGGTGATTTCAACCGCGCGCATCATATCGGCCATTGGCCGTCCTCCTTAGTCGTTTAGGGTCCAGCGTCCCGGCAGGTCTTCTGCCGCGCCCCGTTTCGGGGCTTTGATGCCAGATAGTAGTTTTTCCATTCCCGTTGCGAATTGCCCCAGAACGGGGGTCTTTTTCACGGTGGATTTGAATTTCTCGAACTGCATGACGTTGTCGATCCGACGGTCGATAAAGGCAGCGGTCGCCTCACCGCCGGTTTCGTCGCCGAGCCAATAGACCACGCAGGACGCATAGACGCCTGACAGGATCGTGCGTTTCGAATACCAGTTTATGTCGTCCGAAGTGTCGCCCAGCGTTTCCCAGATAAGGTCTGCGGTTCCCCAAACCAACTGTGTCCCAATCGGCGCGAGGTGAGGCATCGAAAACAGCGTCATGCCACGACGCACCATATCGCGATCCACGACCTCGAGGCGGAACCGGATCGCGGCTGCCACACGTTCACTGTAGCGCATCGATGCGAGGTCGGTGGCCTCCATCTGTGCGACCATCGCCGCATCGCCCCGCTGGTGATAGGCCACGGCAAGGTCGGTCGCACCACGTGGGCACGCGGCGCGGGCGTCAGCTTCGCTCAGTCCAGAATCCGCGATCGCCATCTTAAAGGCGTCCTCGCTCCACCCGTCGAAAATGACATGGGGTTCGATAGCGTCCAGCAGGCGATTTTGCATCGGTGATAGGGGGGTGATCGGCATAGCGTTCTCCTTCTGGGGGCAGACTAGACAAAACATAGTGCCATTGCTATACGCGGCCATCCTGCAATCTTTTGCAAATCCAACTTAGAAAGGTGGTGAAAACCACATGCAGGTTAGTGTTCGCGATAATAACGTAGAACAGGCGCTCCGTGCGCTTAAGAAAAAACTGCAGCGTGAAGGCGTCTTCCGTGAAATGAAGCTCAAGCAACATTTCGAGAAGCCCTCCATCCAGAAGGCCCGTGAAAAGGCTGAGGCGATTCGTCGTCAGCGCAAGCTGGCTCGTAAAAAGCTGCAACGCGAGGGTATGCTCTAAGAGCAAACCAACGTGGCGAAATTGGCCCCCGTAGCTTTGGCTGCGGGGGCTTTTTCTTTAGACGGGCAGGGCAGTGGTTTGCCGCACCTGTTTCAGCGAAAATGACGATTGCAGCGTCTGCACCCCCGGTAGCCCCGCGAGGTGACGACGGTGAATGCGGGCAAAATCTTCGGCGTCCTCGGCCACGACTTTGAGTAGATAGTCCGCAGACCCCGCCATCAGGTGGCATTCCAACACGTCAGGTATCAGCGACACGGCCTTTTCAAAGCCGCTGAGGATTTCATCCGCCTGACCGCTGAGCGTGATCTCAACGAACACGGTGGTTTTGCGGTTGATTTTGCGTGGATCGACGAGGGCGACATAGCCTTTGATGAACTTGTCCTTCTCGAGCCGTTGAACCCGTCGATGACAGGCAGAGGCTGACAAGTGGACCTTATCCGCCAGTTCCGCGTTCGAGATTCGCCCATCCTTTTGCAGAACCTCCAGAATCCGACGATCTATCGAATCCAATCCATCTTCACGCGAGTTCATCCCAGTAATTCCGTTATTATTCGAATAATCTTCGAAAAATTATACCATCGGCACTTAAAATGTCCAAGTAATTGCGCAATGGGCGCGTCATCTTGATCACAACGAACAGGAGAGACCCCAATGCACATCGGCTGCCCCAAAGAAATCAAACCCCAAGAATTCCGCGTAGGTCTGACACCTGCAGCTGCTCAGGAAGCAGTTGCAAACGGTCACACCGTCACCGTTGAAACCGCTGCTGGTATGGGCGCTGGTTTCACCGACGAAGACTACATCGCGGCTGGCGCGAAAATCGCTGCGACCGCTGCCGAAGTTTTCGCTGCTGCGGACATGATCGTAAAAGTAAAAGAGCCTCAGGCGGTTGAGCGTAAGATGCTCCGCGAAGGCCAGCTTCTGTTCACATATCTGCACCTCGCTCCCGATCCGGAGCAGACCAAAGACCTTCTTGCGTCTGGCGCAACCTGCATTGCCTATGAAACCGTAACCGACGACCGTGGCGGACTTCCCCTGCTTGCCCCGATGTCTGAGGTTGCTGGCCGACTGGCGCCGCAAGTTGGTGCCTACACGCTGCAAAAAGCGAATGGCGGTCGTGGGGTGCTGTTGGGTGGCGTGCCAGGCGTTGCACCCGGTCGCGTGCTGGTTATCGGCGGCGGTGTCGTCGGCACCCACGCGGCGAAAATCGCTGCGGGCATGGGCGCTGATGTGACCGTTCTCGATCGTTCGCTGCCGCGCCTGCGTTACCTCGACGACGTATTCGGTGGCACTTTCAAGACTGCATACGCTTCGGCTGCAAACACCATCGAACTGGCGCGTCAGGCTGACATGATCATCGGCGCAGTTCTGATCCCGGGTGCGGCTGCGCCGAAATTGATCTCCAAGGCGCAGCTCTCCGAGCTGAAGCCGGGTGCGGTTCTGGTTGACGTTGCAATCGACCAAGGCGGCTGTTTTGAAACCTCCCGTGCAACCACCCACCAAGACCCGATCTACGAAGTTGACGGCATCATGCACTACTGCGTCGCCAACATGCCGGGTGCTGTGGCGCGTACATCGACCCTCGCGCTGGGCAACGCGACCCTGCCGTTCATGATCGCTCTGGCGAACAAAGGTTGGAAGAAAGCCTGCGCAGACGACAAACACCTGCTGAATGGTCTGAACGTTCACGCTGGTCAGTTGACCTACGCTGCCGTGGGCGAGGCTCTGGGCCTGCCGACTGTCGACGCTGCTTCGTTGCTCTGATTTCCTCCCCTGTAGGAGTAACGCAAAAGGCCCGCCGTTTGGCGGGCCTTTTCATTTGTCATAGCGGACAGCTTACTTTTTCAGGCTGTCGCGGATTTCCATCAGAATATCCAACTCGGTCGGACCTGCAGGTGCCGCAGGCGCTTCGACGGCTTCTTCTTTTTTCGCGGTTGCGTCTTTGATGCGGTTCACTTGTTTGACCAGCATGAACACAACGAATGCGATGATCAGGAAGTTGATCACAGCCATCAGGAACGACCCGTAGGCAAAGACCGCAGCGCCTGCCTCGCGTGCCGCATCAAGGCTGGCCCCAGCTGGAACATCGCCGCTCAGCACGACGTAGAGGTTAGAGAAATCGATGCCGCCGATGATCAGACCGATGATAGGGTTGATCAGATCGGCAACGAGCGATGATACTATGGCCGTGAATGCGGCGCCGACGATGATACCAACGGCCATATCCATGACATTGCCTTTGGAGATAAAATCTTTGAATTCATTTAGCATTGTATGCCCCCAATTTTCGCTGCCCACGCATAGGTTGTTTTCCTGCGCGGGTGCGCACAGGTATATCCTACCTTGGGGATGTTTCTATGCATATTTTTACAGTGTAAGGATGAGCAGTAGAATTCATTTACCATAGGGTATTCCAATGGCCGATCTCTCTGATTTCCTCGTCACAAAACGCTGGCCCGCGCAAAATCCTGACATTCTGCAGGTTTATGCCTTCGGCACGCCCAATGGCCGTAAAGTCCCGATCGCGCTCGAAGAGATGGGGATCGAGTATGAATACCACTCCACGGGTGGTCTGTCGGATGACATCATGCGCAGCCCCGAATTTCTGTCGCTGAGCCCGAACAACAAAATCCCCGCGATCCTTGACCCGAATGGGCCTGACGGAACCCCGCTCGGTCTGTTCGAGAGCGGCGCGATTCTGCAATACCTTGCAGAGAAGTCGGGCAAGTTCGCGGGCACCACGGCCTCCGAGAAGTTCACCGTTTATCAATGGCTGATGTGGCAGATGGGCGGCGCGGGTCCGATGTTTGGGCAGCTCGGCTTCTTCTACAAATTCGCCGGTGCAAAGATGGAAGACCCTACTGCCCGCGACCGTTATATCACTGAATCCAAACGTCTTTTGAACGTGCTGAATACGCAGTTGAACAAACACGATTGGGTGGCTGGTGACTATTCGATTGCGGATATGGCAATCGTGCCGTGGCTCACCACGCTGGACTACTACGGCGCGCGTGATGTTTTGGGCTGGTCTGATTTCACCAACGTCGTGGACTACGAAAAACGGTTTTACGACCGCCCAGCCGTTCAGCGCGCGCTAGAGCGTATGGCCTAAACGACCCTCTGGCGGCGCATGCGATAGACCTGCGCTGCCAACCCCAACAGTCCGACAGTCTGCGCCATGTCGCGGATCATCTTTACGTCGCGCTTTAGACCTTCTGCCCAGCCGAACTTTGCCCCCTTGAGCGGGCTTTCCACTTCGGGCCACTGCACAATTGCTATACGGGCGGATTGGCGGATCAGGAGGCTGTTCATAAACACCTCCAAACCGAACTTCGGCAGCGCCCGCATCGCATCGATCTGATCGATCAGCAACCCGCGCGGCATCACCCGTTCACCCGAAATATAATCAATGCCGATCCAGTGCCACGGTCGCGGCGCATTGGCCCGCAGGCTTATCGTGATATCCGCCTTGCCCTGTTGAACAGGCGCGATCAGCGCGGTCAGGTGCGAGGCGTCCAGGCCCAGCAAATCCGCATCCACGAACATCAGCGTGTCACCCGTCGCAGCCTCAATCCCGACGGTGACGGCCCATGTCTTGCCCTTGTTCTGGGGCAGTTCGATCAGGCGAACGCCGTCGATCCCCTTGACCACCTCCGCCGTGCCATCCGATGACCCGTCATCCACAACGATCACCTCATTGATCAGCGGATGACCGACGACTGACTGCAATACGGCCTCAATGCGACTAGCCTCATTGTAGGCGGGGATGATGCAGCTGAGTTTAGTCATTCAGAGGCCTGTGATCTGCCGCGCAGATACCAAACAACAACGCCTACGGCGATGAGGGCTGCAAGGATCAGTGTGGCGCGGAAAATGTAATTATCGATGGTCGAATAGGCGTAGCCGAACATGTAGCCGATCACGACGAACAGCAACGTTTTCGGTAATGTGCCCAAGAGGTTCCAACCGAGGAATGCGCCAAACGGCATCTTGCCCGTTCCCGCGGCGAATAGCACCGCTGCCCCCGCCGAATGGGTGAGCTTCCCGATCAAAAGCGTCCGTCCGCCTGTGTCGCGAAAGTGATCCTTGAGCCCATTTCGGCGACTGCGGTTCAACCCCAGCCGCACCTGCCACCGACCAGGGAGCGTCTTTGGCCCCCAACGGCCCAGCGCGTAGATGGCCGCGTCACCGACCAGATCGCCCAGCACGCAAATGACATAGACCGCATAGAGGTTCAGCAACCCGAGCGAGGCCACATAGGCCGCGATTACCGTCACAATCGGGCCTTCCAGAACCGTCACGGGCGCAAGCAGCCAAAGGCCGTGCGCCTGAACAAGCGATTGGATCGTCGAGAGGTCCATTCTTAGCTTTCGGTCGTTGTGTCCACGGCGTCCGAGGACATCGAGTTGCCGCGCCATTCGAACCCTTTTCCGCGCCATCCCGCTACCCAAAGGGCAGGGATCATCGCGTCGCGCATGATCCACGTCACGATGTCGCGTGGTTTCGCGGGCCATCCCGCACGGCGGGCCAAGAGATATTCGAGGCCGAACCACAGGATTGGCAGGGCCAAGAGGCTCGCCCAATTCAGGGTGCCGTCAAGGGTCAGCAACAGCGTCAAAAGCATCGGCACCGCAATCCCCGATAGGACCTCAGCGGCGTAGAGGGCAGGGAACCCCATGCGGCGCACCTTGGCCCAACGAACCTGACGGGTCCAAACGCTTTGCCAATCACGGGACCCGATGGGCTGAGGTAGGAGGCTGCCCAAGAGACGGACTTTTAGACCAGCTTTGCGGACAACTTTGGTTGATGCGACGTCTTCGGCCATGTCACGACCCAAGGTGATCAGCCCGCCCGCGTTTTCCAGAATATCCCGACGCCAGAACAGCATTTTGCCCTGAGCGTAACCATTGCCGAAGACGTCGGAGGAGAGCTGCCAGCGGCCTTGATAGGTGTTGAGGAACGCGGCCTCCAGATCGCCCCACAGGTTCGTTGCGCGTATGCCAGACGGGGGCGAGGTGACAAGGCCCGTGCCTTCGGTCCAGCGGGAAAAGAGGCGCTGGATATAGTCATGTGGCAACAACACGTTGCTATCGGCCATCAAGATGTAATCATGTTCTGCCGCTGCCCAACCTTTGACGAGGTTATTCAGCTTTGGATTGCCCGACAGGCGGTCATCACCGATCAAAAACGTCGCGTTGACCTCGGGGTGCGCTTCGATCAACCGATTGACCAGTGGAACCACGGGGTCATTGGCGTCAGAGCAGCAAAAGATGATCTGGAGCGGCCCGCGATAGCTCGACCGGAACGTGGTGCGGAGAGTGTCTTCAAGGTTGTTCTCCAACCCACATACTGGCCGCAGCACCGTCACGCCTGGGTTTCCCGAGATCACGGATTTCTGGAGCGAGCGTTCCGTCGCCCAAAGCGCTGCGCCAACGGACGCAACCTGCAACGCCGATGTCGCGCCCAAAAGGCCAACCGCCAGTCCTGTCAGAATATCGGTCATGCGCGTGCCGTGACTGAAGCATCGCTGCGTGTCGCAGCCCGAGCCTCTTTGCGGGCCAGTGCGCTGTGTGCCGACCAATCGAGCATCATCAACTGACCGCTGGCCGTCTCAGCAAGAGCGGTGCAGTTTTCAGTCCAATCGCCGCAGTTCGCATAGATGATGCCGTGATCATCGTGCAGCGCAGATTGGTGGAAGTGCCCACAGACGATGCCGTCGGCTTCATGCGTTCGCGCCAGATCGGCCAGACGGATTTGAAACGATTCATTGGCGCGTACCATACGGTTCCCAAAGGCGACCAAACGATCAACCCCGCACCAGTCTTGGCGCCCAAAGGCATTCAGGCCACGGTTCACCAGCAATTGCACGCCGCGCAGCAGGTTTTCGGCATGAGCGCCAAGTTTCGACAACACAGGCGCCTTACGTTCGAACAGGTCGACACAGTCGCCGTGAATGACGAGGAACTTCGTGCCGTTCGACGTGGTGTGATAAACGTAGTCAGCAACAGTTAGGTTGCCAAAGTATTCGCCAAAGTAATGACGGAAGAATTCATCGTGGTTGCCGGGGGTGTAAACGATCCGCACGCCAGACCGCATCCGATCCAGCAGCAGGTTCACGATCTTATGGTGAACAGGTTTCCAGTTCGACCCAATCGGCCGCCAGATATCAAAGATATCACCAACCAAGTAAATCGTATCAGCAACGTGGCATTCGAGGAACGACAGCAGGGCGTCTGCTTGGCAGCTATGGGCGCCTAGGTGCATGTCCGAAATAAAGAGCGATGGAAAATAGCGTTGGCCGGGTTGGATGCGCTTTGGCGTTTGGTCTTTGGTCGCGATGGTGCCCAGCACCTCTTTGACCAGATCAGCCGGAAATCCTGCAAAAGCGTCAAAGCCGTTCGTCGAATGTTTTGTCATAGTACGACGCCTCAAGTGTCGAAAATATACGCAGACGCTTAAATGGCTAATGTGACAGCTACGTTTCGATGAGCCGGAAAAACATCTTCAGACTGAAATTTCTCTAATCTGCACAATGAAACGCCGATCCCTGTCGTTTCCGTCGAAAATTATACAAAAAAGTAAGGCCGCACCTTTCGGCACGGCCTCTGTCATTCAACGTGGGTTTTGGTATCAGAGCGCGGCGTTTGCTGCTGCGCGAATGGCGCGAATGTTATCGCCGTAAACCTCTGGTGCGTGGACAGAACCACCTTTGAACACCGCCGACCCAGCAACGAGCGAATCCGCACCCGCAGCAGCCACGAGCGGCGCAGTGTTCACATCAACGCCGCCATCGACCTGAATGTGGATTTCGCGGTCGCCGATCATCTGACGGACTTTGCGGACTTTCTCGACGCCCGAATGGATGAACTTCTGACCGCCAAAACCTGGGTTCACCGTCATCACCAGAACCATGTCGACCATGTCCAAAAGGTATTCGACCGCCTCGGCAGGGGTGGCTGGGTTCAGCGCCACGCCAGCCTTAACGCCTTGGGCTTTGATCGCCTGAATGGTGCGGTGAATATGCGGGCCAGCCTCGATGTGTGCGGTGATCATATCGGCACCCGCTTCGGCATAGGCTTCGATATAGGGATCGACGGGCGCGATCATCAGGTGCACGTCCATGAACGTCTTCACATGCGGGCGGAACGCTTTGACGGCAGGCGGGCCAAAGGTCAGGTTCGGGACAAAGTGACCATCCATCACGTCCACATGAACCCAGTCAGCGCCCTGCGCTTCGATGGCCTGAATTTCTTGTCCGAAATTTGCGAAATCGGCAGAGAGAATCGACGGTGCGATCTTGATCGAGCGGTCAAACGACATTGGAGTGCTTTCTTTTGCGGCAACGGCAGGGTTCTAGCGCGGAAAACGCGCAAGGTCACGCCTTCTTTGCAGGCGCGGCATCATAGCCAAAGACCTGTTACAACGACTGTGTTAAACTGCGGATATGAATGTGATTGTGCTTCGCCATAAAGAGTTCCTGCCCGCCGATTTGGCGTGCCAATTGTCACGCGCCATGCTGACGAGCCAGCGGCCCACGGCGCTGCACACCCATGATTTTCCCGAACTGATCTGGGTGCAAAACGGTCGTATCCGTGAATATGGACCCAAAGGGCATACCGATCACAAAGAGGGCACGCTCTTGTTTGTGCGGCCCACCCATGCCCATGCCCTTCAGGGTAAGGGCGAAGACGCGATGGTCGTGTCGATTGCCTTTGACCCAAAGGTGATTGAGGCGATCGGGCAGCAATATCCGCAGGTTGCTAACCGTTTCTTTTGGGGGAACTCTGAGCGGCCAGAAACCTACACCCGCGACATGCAGCAGATGGCAGACCTTAACCGCGCTGCCGTGCGGCTCGAGCGTCGCAATGGCACCGCACTCGATGCAACGGCGTTTCTCTTGCCGCTCTTATCCGAATTGATCGACGAAACCGTTTCGCTCGCCGCTGGTGCGCCGCGTTGGCTGGCTGACGCCTGCGCCGCCGCCCGCAATCCCGACGTGTTCCGTGATGGGGCCGCTGGGTTCGTGCGGGTCACAGGCCGCGCCCATGCCCACGTCAGCCGCACCGCGCGTCAGTTTTTGGGGCAGAGCCCGTCCGAATACGTCAACGGCATTCGTATGGACTATGCAGGGCGGCAATTGATCGGATCAACCGACAGCTTGGCCGAGATCGCCGCCGACTGTGGCATCCCCAACCTATCCCACTTCCACAAACTCTTCCTCGCCCACCACGGCATGACGCCCGCCCAATTCCGCAAAACCCGCCAACGCAACACGGTCCAACCTGTTTTGTGAGGTGGGGCGCTGCGTGATCGGGCGGTGTAAGAGGGAGAGTAGACTTAGCGACACAGCTCTTCGCTGATCGCTCTCCAAATTTAGCAGGTCATTCTTGCGTTCTTGTCCCGATGCACAGTGGCGAACTCTGATGTGGGATCGTCTGGGTTAGCAAACCGATGGCCATGTATTGCACGGTTCCCTCGCTCGATAATTTTTGATGCTTGGAGTGCGCGGCGAACCCGTTTCAGTTCGTCAACGACATTTAACAGCTTGCCTCGCTTCCAGCACTCACGCCCTCACTTCCCGCGCCAGCTTCCGAACCAGCGTTTGAGGCGGGACTGGCGTTCGGCGACGCCTGCTTCGACGCGGTCCCATTCATCACCGACTTTGTCCAAGGTCGGGTCCAGTGCCCGTTCGCGGAATTGCAGCCAGACGGCGCGTAGGAACAAGATGCCTGCCATCAGCGCGATAAAGAACACGATGTTGAACCAAGGGATGATGGTCATGTTCGGATCGTCGATGCGTTTGATCGAAATCGCGTTCGGGAACACGGTAAAGAAACGGTTCCGCCAGCCGTAGTGCGTGATGCTCACCCACTTTGGTGCTTCGGCGGTAGAGGTGTTCTCTTGGGCCTCGCCTTGCAGGTCGCGGCTGTCGAATTTGAAGTAGGGCGGCCAGATCCAGCCCGTATCTTCGTTGCGGTAAATCATCACGTCGTTGGCTTCTGCGCCACGGATGAGGCCGAACAGATAGGTCGGGCGACGCATTACGCTGATGAACTGCACATCGCGGGTCGCGCCATCAACGTTGCCGCTCTCGGCCTGTGCAAAGAAAATGCGGTTCACAGAGCTAAAGTCCTGACGGATCACCTCGGTGCCTGTGATGCGGGCGATGTCGTGTTGGGGCAGGACGTAATGCAGGAACATGCCCGCAAACAAAATCACGATGACCCGAACGCCGGTTTTCAGTTTTTGCATCTCAGCCTCAATTCGTCAGATATAAAATTGCCGTCACCAAAACGACGGGCACAACATAGACCAGCACGATCAGCTTTTTGCGAAACCCATGTTCGTATTGTGCCATGCCGTTTTCGATATAGGCGGTACGGGCGTCGCTATCACCCCCTTGATGATCCTCGGCCCATTGTTTCTCTAGTTTTTCACGACGGACAGAGCGCGAATAGACCGAGATCATGAAATACAGCAGGGTCGTGATGACGAACCAGACCACCAGCATATAGAGAAATTTCATCTTATCGGCCTCTCATCACCGCGCCCCAAGGGCCAACTAAATCAATCACATCGCGTTTTGTGGCGGGACGTGCCGTGCGCGTATCCTCGCGATGCCCGAACAGCCGATCCCGTGTGCCTGCTTTATCAACCGCATATTCGCGGGCAAGGAAATCCGCCACGTAGTCCCGTTTTTCATCGGGCCATGTGGTGTAGGCGGCATAGAACGCGTCCTTATGGCAGATAAAGAGCTGGCGAATGTCCATCGGGCAAAGCTGCGCCAAGAGCATGTTCACCAATTCCACATCGTCATGCCGCGCCGCGCGGAGCGTGTAGAAATACGCAGGGTGATTGCTGTCGATCTTGGGCCACGGCCCGCCATCTTCGGCCCAGCGCGCAAGCGCGGCGAGGCCCTGCCATTCCTCGGGCAACTGCGCCGCGTATTTTCGCCCCAGCGCCCGCAGGTCGCGACGGGTTGCGCCGACCAACCGTTCACCATGACGGCTCGCAACCTCGGCCACCATAAAGTCCATCTTTTGGTGCAGGATCGCCGCTGCATCAATGCCACGCGCATCGACCAGAGGTTCAGCTAGGTTGTGTTCCTTCAGGAACTTCGCCACCGCTGTCCGATCTGACATGTTTATCACGCGGATCGGGAAATTCCCCGCATCTGCCTGATCCGAAACGCGGATCATTGTTGGGGGCTGGTCGCCACGGAACACATAGAACCCGCCGAACATCGCAGTCCAAAAGTTCTCTTGCTCAAAAGTCATCTGGGGCAGGGTGACGGGGTTACGGGTCACATCGCCAGTTTTTTTGGCCAGCCCGATCATCTGCCCGATCAGAACGTCATCCCACCACGCGTCCTTGTCTGATTTGAACCGATCAATCATCCGCCCCAACTCTGCCGCCGTGCGGACGGTGCCAGACGTGGTGTCGGCCTCAATCTCGATCTTACGGATATCGAGAAGCTCTTCGGGCCGCGCGGCCCGATAGACCGAGTTTACCAATTCACCCGCTACCGCGTCTTGGGCGGTGAGCGCGAAAAGCTGCGGTTGGTTCGTATCGATGAACTGCCGTAAAATCCCGCGCGAGGTCGAAAATTTTGCGTTCAGGAGGGGCGCGGTTTTCTGATCGGTCGTCAGCAGGATGAACTGACGGTTCACCCCCTCGCGATTGAGGTAGAGGTCATCACCCAACTCGTCGCCAACTTCGGGCGAATAACCCGACATATCGATGTGGAACTCTGTCAGCGCGGTCGTTCTACCCGTCAGGTGCTGCAGCGCCCGATTGTAGCGGTCGACCTGCACAGGGCTATCGACGCGGATCAGATTGCCGAACATCAGGCCTTTTTCGATCAACCGATGCATCACCAGACCGCCTTTTTCCAACGCCGCACGAGGCCCATCACCGACAAGAGCATCACAGGCCCCCACAAGAGTGTAGAGATCAGCGACAAACGTCCGAAATGCACGATGGTGTCGGCGAAGTTTCCACCGAACAGTTCAGAGATCGGAAAGCCTTGGATCAGGTAAAGCACGATGAAATAGCCGATGCCCACGATCCCCATTGTTAGGGTCGACACCAGCGCAATGACCATCAGCGGCTTTATCCCCTCGGGCAGAACCTTGGCCCAGAGGCGGGGGACGAACCAACCAATTGCCGCGAGGATCAGCGCAGGGATCAAAAGATCGGTCAAACTTTGCCCTCCAGATAGCGGCGCTTGGCCTCTTCGCTGCGGCCCAGATCGCGGACCATTGCGTCAATCGCGGCCTCATCCGATTTGTCAGCGTAGCGGAATTCACTATCAGCGTAGCGGTTGATTTCCTGAAGCACCATGGCGGTGGTGATCGGCTGGCGTAGGTCCTCGATCATCGCCTTTTTGGTGTCGTAGTCCTTCCACAGGAACAGCTCTGGGTTCTCCATCCATTCGTCGGGCAGTTCAAAGTCCATCGCACGCACCTTTACCGCATCGGTGATGTTTTTGATCGCGCGGCCCGTGAACCGTTCATCGGCCTCTTGGATCGCTTTGAGGTAGCTGCCTAGTTTGGCGATGGTGTCCAATTCCCCATACAGACCCACGATGCGGTCGAACACCGATTTCAGTCCATCCTCATGCGGGCGATTGTGCCCTTCAAAGCTACGGGCCACGGCGCGTTTGATCTCTTGGGCGGAAAACAGATCGTGGTCGCCCAGCGGAATGTCGTGCCGTTTACCCAACAGCAGGGACAGAATGTCGATGTAGTCTTCGCGCGTTTGCGGCCCATCCACGAGGAACCGCGCCCCCGCCCGTTGCCGCAAGGCATCGTCGACGTTCTCAGGGTAGTTCGAGAACATCCCAAAGGTGCAGTTGCCCCGCACAACCGTATTCGCACCCGCAAAGGCCTCCATAAAGACGGCGGTGACCTCTTGCTGGCCCGCGCTCGACTGACGGTCGCCGCGTTTGCCTGCGATCTGGTCGATGTCGTCGATCGTGCCAAAGCCGATCACCGACGGGTCGAGGATCGTGTTGATAAACGCCTTAGCGTTTTGGCCCGATTTACCCTGATAGCTGTCGATATTGTCGATGCCAAAGTTCTGATACCTAAACCCATAGCCCGCCACCTGACAGTAGTCGTTCACCAACCCCGCCATCATCTGAATGAGCGTGGTTTTCCCCGTCCCGGGTTTCCCGTCCCCCATAAAGGTAAAAATGAACCCGCCGAGTTCCGCGAACGGGTTCAATCGGCGGTCAAAGTCGTAGGCCATCAGCATCTTGGCCAGCTTCATCGCCTGATACTTTGCGATGTGGTTGCCCACGACCTCATGCGGTTTCTTGAACTGCATGGTCAGCGGTGTGCCCTTGGCGCTGCGGGCAGGAGTAAAGCCGTTGATCGTGAAACCCTCGGCCTCAATCCGCCAGCTTGCCGTGGTAAACGGGTCGAGTTGCGCAGCCGTGCTGGCCCTTGCGGCGACCTTCTCCATCAGAGACTCAGCGTAGGCGAGGGTGGTCGCGACCAAACGTGACTCTGACGTGGCAAAACGGGCGATGTCTTGATCCAGCTCCCACAGCACACCTTGCAAGGCGAGCGGGGCGTTTTCGGTCAGAACCTCATCGACGCTGCCGATCTCAACCGTGTCTTCGCTGACATGTGAGGCGAGTGTGAACGACAGGTAAGACGCAAAGACTTGCAATGCGATCAGCGCCTCAGCGGTCAGAAGTTCCGAAAACTCTACTGATTTCGCGGCAGGCAATCCGCCCTGCAGGTTTGCGCGTTTTAGCTCCGCTAGACCCGTCCGCTCCTCGTATTGATCCGCGACGGCCAGCGCCACGGCGATCCCACGGCGGAGGCCTTGCAGAACGGCGGCCTGTACCGGTGAGGTCAGCCCATCCCCCGCCTCAAGCCCGTTGATCCGTTCAACCAGCCGCACCCCTTCGCTGCGGGTGGTGCGCTGTGTCACCAGGCCGGGGGTCGTGGATCGAAACGCGCGGCGTGTGCCGATGCCAGACGATTTTTCCTCGGCCACCGCGGTCGTCGCCCCGATCCGCGGCGCATGATCGAACCCTTGCAGCAGAGAGAGGGCGGCGGGGTAGTGGCTGCGGATGTCGTCTTCGCGCAGTTCCATCTGTCCGGTGGATTGGCTCATGTCTTTGGCCTCTTACTTGTAACTCAATACGCGGCCCGTCGGACTGACCACGAACTTGCGCACATCATCGAACCCGTCGGGTTTCAACTCAGCGAGCGACTGGAACGGGCGTTCAGGCATGATGATCGACCGCGCCATCGCCGTGGCCCCCGTATCCGCCCCGCGCCCCGCAAAGGGATCGATCGCGTAAATCTCGCGCTCGACCTTGCCGAACCAGCCTGATTTCACTTCTTCCACGCGGTCGCTGCGCAAGTCCTCTTCGGTCCAGACCAGCGCCCAGTCTTCGCCCACAGGCGATTTGGCCTTTTCCAGAACCTCGCGCAGAGGGCCAGTTTGCTGGGTAAAGGCGTGGGAATACATCGGGCCGATGTGGATGCGCCGCAGCCGTTTGGGGTGCAGATCGTCGAAATCTTCGTCAAAGCCTTTGGCGATGGTCAACAGTTTCAACCCGCCGACCGATTGCGCCATGAGATGCGCCATAACCTCTGGCCAGCGGCGTTCATCTTTGGGGAGGCCGACCTTGCCCGTGTCTTCTAGCTCCATCAGGTAAATTGTCGGCAGGTTGATCTGGCTGTCATAGACCGCCCAATGCAGAAAATACTGCCGCCGCCCGTCACGATCCCCGCGCCACTGAATGTCGGGATCATTGCGGGACCAGAACAAACCGCCCTTTGCCAGCTCTTCGTAATAGAGCCGTTGTGATAAGGCATATTGCAGCTTGGTCGGGATTTCTTGGTCCCCGACGATCACCCGCACCATCTGATCCTTGAGCGCCTCAACGGACGGCATATTCGCCAAATGCCGATCCGCCTGCTGCGCATCATTCGCCGCCTCAAGGAGTTCAGCATAGACGGGAAACCCGCTCTCGATCCGATCAAAGGTCAGCTTGCCCGCATGGGCGGCACGACCAGAGAAGTGGTATTTGTACCCCAAGGTCCGAAACGTCAGGTTCAACGCCACGAGGTAGCGCGCAATCGCGCTGATCTCGTGCCGCTGATAACGTCCCTCGACCTCCATCACAGCGGCCACTTTGCCCAGATACCCCGTGATCTTTTCGAACTTGTCGAAATAGCGCCGTGTGACGCGGGTATCTTCGAGCGTGAAGTGATCGAGGGTCAGGTCTGTTTTCCCGTCGCTCATCGCAGCTTACGGTTGGCCGTAGGCGTTTTTGTCGTGCTTCTCGACGATCTTTTGGAAGCGGCGCATGAACCGTTCATCGGCCTTTGCTTTTTCCTCAAGCACCTTGCGGGCAAAGACCATGTGATCCTCGTGCGATTCCAGCATGTCCGCCATTCGGCTGTTCGTCGCCGCGCCAATGGCGGCCATCGCTTGCTGGGCTTCTTTGTCGGTCTGCACGCCGATTTCGTTGATGCGGTGAGCAACGTCCTGCTGCTGCGCGGTTTTCAACGATTTCGTCAGCGCATCATACAGGACGACACGTTGGCGCGTATCGGTCATCAGCTTGTTGATCAGAACCATCTGCGTCGCCGATTGGTTCTGCAAACTGTCGAGCCACGTTTTGCCCTTTTCGATATACCGCTCCAGCGTCTGGGATTTCGCCAGTTGCACCTGTTCCTGTTGGACCAGCTCGTTGTAGCGAGAGTTCAGTTCCGCCAGTTCGCTTTCCAGCGCGGTGCGGGCTGCGGCGTCTTGCTCGACCGAGATCTTGTTTTCGAGCGCGATGATTTTGGGATCAAGCGCCAGAACATCCGCCCGCGTTTTTTCCAGCGTGCTCACGGTGGTTTCCCGTTCGGTCAGCGTTTCCGAGAGGTTACTCTCAACCTTGATCTTCTGGTCCTCAAGCACCGCCAACTGACCCTCAAGCAACTTTTGGATCACGTTGGATTTTGAAATCAGGTCTTGCAGTTTGTCGTCAATCGACGCGGTGCGCATGCGTTCCTGACGCATTGCCTCTGCTTTGCCTTTGGAAAAAATCCCGATCAGCTTTTCCATGCCTGTCTTTGACCGCATCTCGTCAAAGTCTTGCTGGAACCCAGCCGTCACATCATCGAGCCCCATAATCAGCTCTGCGATATTGGCGTTCATCGCGTCGGTCTGCGCATGAACATCGTCCAAGGTCGCGTTTTCGATATCAATCGTCACATCCGTACCCGCAGCCATTTTGCTGCGTGCGGCCTCAATGCGGGTGGTGAGTTCGGAAATCTTTGCTTGTGCGTTTACCACTTGGGTTTGGCTCTCGCGGATCTGTGTCTCAAAATCGGCCATTGTCTGCCCTCGTTAAAATACGTTGTCCTGAATGTAGGACGCCTTTGAATTGTAAATAAGACTTATTTTGCACTTTTTGAGGAAGTTGCGGCAAAAAAGAAAGGCCGGTGAAACACCGGCCCTTTTTTACATTTCTGATGCGTCCGTTTCAGGCTCTGTCGGTTTTTCCGCCAACTGATCCGCGAGGATCTCTGACAGTGGTCGATCGGCCATCAACGCCTCTTCGCCGTAGATGGCATCGGGATCGACCCGCCGCGCAGGGAGTTCTTCACCACGGTTGAAGTACTCTTCTTCGATCCGTTCGGAATCCGCCTCGCTGCGCATCACAACGCGGGTGCCGTTGGGAACCATCTCAAAGAGGTGGATAATGTCATGGTTGAACATACGAATGCAGCCGGCAGAACCAGAGTTGCCAATCGATTCCATGTCATTGGTGCCGTGGATACGGTAGTAGGTGTCGCGATCCCCACGATAGAGGTAGAGCGCGCGCGCGCCCAAGGGGCTCCGCAAACCGCCCGGAATGCCGCCCGCGAAGTCGCCATAAATTTCTGGCTCCGTGCGCAGCATATTTGCGGTAGGTGTCCAACCTGGCCATTCGACCTTGCGGTTGATCACCGTGTCACCGTTGATCGACCGCCCCAAGCGGCCCACGGCGATAGGGTATCGCCATGCGGTGCCGTCATCCATGACCCAGTAGAGAAACTTGGCATATCGATCCACTTCGATCGTGCCGGGTTTTTCGTCACCTGTGTAATAGACCAGCACGCGGCGATTAGGCTCTTCGAGGAGACGCGGGGGAACAGGCGGCAAGGCATACCCATTGTCCATCAAGAGCGCATAGCCCGGCACAACAGTCGGTGCAGGCGCGGGTTCGGGCACAGGTTCTTCGGCGCAGGCCGAAACAAAGACCAAAGCGGTCAGCGCCAAAAATGCGCGCAAGGCAGAGGATATATTCAAAATCATCTAAAACGTCCGGAATCCATTTAGGCTCTGATACCATTTCATCCGCAAAGCGCAAATTTTTCGCGGGATAATTGCATTGTTGTGATGAGGTGTGACTTAAAATGCAGGGTGGGCAATAGGGAAAAGCCTGCGTATCCTGCCCGCAACAGACCAATCACGGGGTATAATATGACCGACCGTAAAGATGCGATCAAATCTGCCGCTCAGGCGATCTTTTTGTCGTCAGGCTATGCTGCGGCGACCATTGCGCAGATTGGACGGGACAGTGCATCGACAGTTGGTTCCATCTACCATGCTTTTAAGGGTAAAGCCGCGATCGCGCGGGCGTTGCTCTTGGAGGCACGGTCCACGTGGACGATTGAGGCGTTGGGGATCACGGGCAAAGATAAACCGCGCAAAGCGATCACCGCGATGATCCAAGCCTTCCTGTTCTGGGGTCGCGATAATCCCGACCTCTTCCGCCTCCACGAAGAGCTTTCGGCCAGAGCGGTCAACGATCCTGACTTCGCCGATTTTGCCCAAGATTTAAGCGATGAGAGCGCAGCAGGCGAAGCGATCTATGCGAAATGGGCGTCCAAGGGCACGGTCAAGGATCTACCATGGCCGCTCGCCTCTGCGATCATCTATGGCCCCGCACGGGAATTTCTTTCGGCGGGTGGCGTGCCTGATGATGAAACCGTCGAGGTTCTGTCCCATGCCGCGTGGCAAGCCGTCAAAGGCGACGCTGCGCAAAAGAAGAAATCCAAACCTTAACATCGGTCTGTCGTATGAGCTTTTGGCGTGAACTCTTTGATGTCGCAGCACAAAGCGACCAAGACGACGATACCGTCCCCACCACGCCCGAGGGCAAAGTGCGCCTTTATGTCTTTGCGGGGCATTTCCCCGACGAAGAGTCGCTTCTGTCCTACTGTTTCGACCAGCCCGCCGAAGGGCTGCCTGTGCCGTTCAACCGCGATCTGACGGGGGCCTTCGTGGATGCGACCTATGTCGTCACGGGTTTTGGGGCAGGGGTCAAAGAAACGCTCGATGACTTCTTTGTCGGCGACGTCGTGGCCGAAATCCTTCTGCGGATCGGCGACGGGAATTCCGTGGTTGTCGTTTCTGAATATGCCTTTGGAGATTTCCCGTTTTCCCTCAATGACACGCCCCGATTGTCCTATTTGGGCCATTGGTTGGTCACGCGGGACTAGATCGACGGAATTATTGGTCAATCTGGCGCGAATGGACTGGACGACTGTGATTTGCCGTGGTTCACATATGATCAAATTTTTCGACCGGAGGACCAAATGCCCGAGACGAACCTGAAATCCCTACTGTCCAACCCCGCTCTCGTCCGTGAAGAAGCCTATCTCGCTGGTGAATGGGTTATGGCCCAATCGGGTGCGACCTTTGACGTGATTAACCCTGCGCGCGGTGACGTTATCGCCAAGGTCGCAGACATTTCTCGCGAAGAAACCGCCAAGGTGATTGATGCAGCCTATGATGCGCAAAAATCATGGGCGGCAAAAACGGGCAAAGAACGGGCAAAGATCCTGCGCAAATGGTTCGACCTGATGATGGAGAACCAAGAGGACCTCGCCATCATCATGACCGCTGAGCAGGGCAAACCACTGGCTGAGGCCCGTGGTGAGGTCGCCTATGGTGCGTCCTTTGTGGAATGGTTCGGCGAAGAGGCAAAACGCATCTACGGCGAAACGATCCCGGGTCACATGGCCGACAAACGCATTACCGTGATCAAACAGCCGATCGGCGTTGCTGCTGGTATCACCCCTTGGAACTTCCCCAACGCGATGATCGCGCGCAAGGTGGCTCCGGCGCTGGCTGCAGGCTGTTCGTTTGTCATTCGTCCTGCCTCGCAGACGCCGCTGTCCGCGCTCGCCATGGCGGTTCTGGCAGAACAAGCGGGCGTCCCAAAAGGCGTCTTTAGCGTTATCCCATCCGAGGACGCATCGGGTGTCGGCAAAGAGTTCTGCGAAAACTTTAAGGTGCGCAAACTAACCTTCACTGGCTCGACCCAAGTGGGCCGTATCCTGCTGCGTCAGGCGGCGGACAACGTGATGAAATGTTCGATGGAACTGGGCGGCAACGCACCGTTTATCGTGTTTGACGACGCAGACATTGACGCTGCGGTTCAAGGCGCCATCGCCTGTAAATTCCGCAACAACGGCCAGACCTGCGTCTGTGCTAACCGCATCTACGTGCAGGACGGCGTTTACGACGAATTCAGCGCGAAACTCAAAGCTGCGGTTGAAGCACTGACCGTGGGCGACGGCCTTGAGGCAGGCACCGACCTTGGCCCGCTGATCGAACCGAAAGCGGTTGAAAAAGTGCGCGAACACCTCGCGGATGCGCTGGCTAAGGGCGGCAAGGTTCTGACAGGTGGTGAGGCTGGTCCGCTGGGTGGTCAGTTCTTCTTGCCGACGATCGTATGTGACGCGACGACCGACATGAAAGTCGCGACCGAAGAAACCTTTGGCCCCTTCGCGCCGCTCTTCCGTTTCAAGGACGAAGATGACGTGATCGCCATGGCGAATGACACGATCTTTGGCCTCGCCTCTTACTTCTACGCCAATGACCTATCCCGCGTGATCAAGGTTCAAGAGGCGCTGGAATACGGCATCGTCGGTGTGAACACAGGCATCATCTCGACCGAAGTTGCGCCCTTCGGCGGCGTCAAACAATCGGGTCTTGGCCGCGAAGGCAGCCACCACGGGATTGAGGACTATCTCGAACTGAAATACATCTGCACTCAGGTGTAAAACGGACAAGGCGGTCCTGAACGGGCCGCCTTTTTTCTATCTCACAGGGTCGAACAGCGCATCATCCAGCGTGCAGTCGCGTGATACATCACCGCCGCAGCGTCGGAATTCCAGATCCTTGGTCAGGCAGATACGGACCTCTTGGATATAGCCCGACATGCAGGTCACGGTGATTTCGTTCGCATCCAAGCCATCGTTTTGATCCATGAACGCTTCTTCGATCAAGGATGCAGGCAGGCTCACCTGTCGTTCCAATTTACGGAACGCCTGCGGGATCGTCAGCGTTTCATAGGCTTCACGGGCGAGGGCATAGTAATCGGTCGAGGTTAGCCCCGAACAGACGCCGTGTTTGTTCCACTGATACCACGCGAGGCCCGATGTCCCCATAATGTCCGCCATCGCTTCGGTCTGGCGGCGGGTCGGGGCAGGGATCGTGGTGCGGCAATAGTCAGGCCAGCCCGTTTCATACTGCGGCCAAAGCCCGTGTAGAACCCAGCCGAAATCCTCGCTCTCGTCACATTGCGGCGAGTCGCGACCGTCCCCTTCGAGGGCGCACCAATTGGGCGACCACGACAGCGACATCACATAATAATCAAAATCTCCGGCCGTTCCGTCCGCCTGCGCAACAAGCGGAGATAGGCCCAAAGCCAGTGCCAATACAGTCTTTCGCATAATTTAGTCTTTTCTATTGCTTTTGCCCCGACTATATACGGTCCGAGTTCCCCGACAATGTGAACTGGGCCGAAAATTCCGGCTCGCCTTCGAAAGAAGGCAGCGGGGAAGATTTGCGTTAGGAGACAAACCATGTCCGACAAACCAATTATGGCGAAAGCCACCGCCGTCTGGCTGATCGACAACACCACGATCAGCTTTAAACAGATTGCCGATTTCGTCGGTATGCACGAGCTGGAAATTCAGGGCATCGCTGACGGCGATGTGGCTCCTGGTGTGAAAGGTTTTGACCCTGTGTCGAATAACCAGCTCACCGAAGACGAGATCAAAGCGGCAGAGGCTAACCCGCTTCACAAACTGAAGCTGAAGTTCAACCCTGCTGCTTCGGGCGAAGAAAAACGCCGTGGCCCGCGCTACACTCCGCTGTCCAAACGTCAGGACCGTCCGAACTCGATCCTTTGGTTGGTGAAATTCCACCCAGAACTGTCGGACGCTCAGATTGCGAAACTGGTTGGCACCACCAAGCCGACGATCCAAGCGATCCGCGAACGCACCCACTGGAACATTGCGAACATGCAGCCGATCGATCCGGTGGCACTTGGCCTGTGTAAACAGTCTGAACTCGACGGCATGGTGCAAAAGGCAAACGCGAAACGCGCGGCCGAAGGCACTGCAATGACCGATGACGAGCGTCGCAAACTGGTGTCGACCGAACAGTCGCTCGATATGCCTGCAGAGCCGAAAATCCCGACCGCGATTTCTGGTCTGGAAACCTTCACTCTTGGTGACGGCGGCCTCGGCAACGACCCGCGTGATGACGAAGAAACCGATTTCTCGGATGCTGATAGCTTCTTCAACCTGCCGGGTGGCAATGACGACGAAGACGAAGACGACAAATAAGGTCGCCTGATCGAAATACAAAAAGCCCCGCAATTTGCGGGGCTTTTTTGTTGTGTCCTACAGACTTCGCCGCGCCCTAAGCGCTGCCGTGATCGTTCCATCGTCAAGGTAATCCAGCTCCCCACCCACGGGCACACCTTGGGCCAGCGATGTGACCGTCACATCGGGCAATTGGTCAGCGATGTAATGCGCCGTGGTCTGACCATCGATCGTTGCAGAGAGCGCGAGGATGACCTCGGTCACAGCCTCGGACGTCACACGGTCGAGGAGCTTGGGAATACGCAAATCCTCTGGCCCGACCGCATCGAGCGCCGACAACGTCCCGCCGAGCACGTGATAACGCCCTTTGAACACGCCAGAACGCTCCATCGCCCAGAGGTCAGCGACATCTTCAACGATGCAAATCTCACCATTGGCGCGCCGCTCGTCCTGACAGATCGGACAAATATCGGCAGTGTCGATGTTCCCGCAGTTCAAACATTCCTTCGCCGATTGGCCGACCCGTGTCATCGCGTCGGCCAATGGGATCAAATGCTGTTTGCGTTTTTTAATCAGGTGCAGGACAGCACGCCGCGCCGACCGAGGGCCAAGCCCCGGTAGCTTTGACAGAAGGCCGATCAGGTCTTCGATATCCTGCGGACCCTGAGCCAATTTTAGAACGGCATCTTAAAGTCGGCGGGCAGGCCCAGACCTTGGGTGATCTTTGCCATTTCCTCTTGGGCGCGTTCACCCGCTTTGGTCTGCGCGTCTTTGACTGCCGCGAGGATCAGGTCCTCAACCATTTCCTTGTCGTCAGCCGAAAAAATCGACGGATCGATATCCAGAGCCTTCAGCTCGCCCTTTGCCGTTGCGGTCGCTTTGACCAGACCGGCGCCCGCTTCGCCCGTGACCGTGATGTTTTTCAGGTCATCCTGCATCTGGGTCATTTTGGTCTGCATTTCTTGTGCGGTTTTCATCATCTTGGCCATATCGCCAAGACCGCCCATTCCTTTGAACATGTTACTTCCTCTGACTAAGGATGCGCCGTGCGGCGCGGGTGATTGTATAAACGGTAAGCGCCGCTGCAAAGGCCGTTGCGACATAAGGCGGCGCAAGGCAGCCCTCTCTTGTGGCCCGTGCCCAGATGCCTAGGTGATCCGTTGCCCATAGGCGATGCGATACGAACATTAGCAGGAACGACGAGGCAAGGATCCCAGCCATCTGCAAGGCTATATGCCGGAATACTGATCCCGCCAATGCGATGACGATCATTATGAACAACAGCGGGTTGGTCAGCGTATAGAGCGGTTCTGACCAAATGGTCACATCAATCCCGGGCGACCACAGCGGCCGCACCTGTTGACAAACTTCGGCAAAGGCAGGCGCGGGCAGTGCCGCTAGGATCAATCCTCTTCGAAGGGGTCCCATTCATCTTCCACTTCTTGCAGAGCTTCAACCTGCGCCTCTTGGGCGAGGTCGGCAGCCGTCCGAACTTCGGTAATTTTGGCTTTCGGAAAGGCAGCGAGGACGGCTTGCACCATCGGCAATGTCGTGGCCTCGGCCTTTTTGGCGTTTTCTTCGGCAGCACGCACTTCGGCAACTGTCGGAGCGCCACCCTCATTCACGAGGATCACCGCCCAGCGGTTCCCCGTCCACGCTTGCAACCGCGATCCGAGCCGCTGTGCCAAATCGCTGGGCGCATCATCCGCGGGTTGGAATTCGATACGACCGGGTTGGTAACGGGCAAGACGGATGTAGTTCTCGGCCTCAACGAGCAGTTTCACATCGCGGTGCGCGCGGATCAGTTCCAGCACGGATTCAAACGTCGCATAGCGTGCCAACGCATGTTCCGCCAACTCTGGCGCGGCTTGCGACACAGGACCGCTCGGCCCGTTGTGGGTTGGGGTGTGCTGCGATCCATAGGCGTTTGTCGTGCCGCCAGCGGGCGCAGGGCGCGCACCGCCACCACCTCCACCACCGTTCGGACGGGGCGGGGGCGCGGTGTTCGCAATCTTCCGCAACAGCTCGTCGGGCGTTGGCAGGTCCGCCACATGGGTCATGCGGATCACAGCCATTTCTGCCGCCATCATTGCGTTCGGGGCCTGAGACACCTCATCAATCGCCTTGAGCAGCATCTGCCACATGCGCGTCATCACCCGCATCGGCAGGGTCGCAGCGGCAGCTTGACCACGGGCGCGTTCATCAGGGGACACGGTTGGGTCTTCGGCGGCATCAGGAGTGATTTTGATCACCGAGACCCAATGGGTGATCTCTGCCAAATCGCGCAGGATCGCCATCGGGTCCGCGCCATCGGAATATTGCGTCGACAGCTCTGCCAAGGCCTCTGCCGCATCACCGCGCAGGATCATGTCAAAGAGGTCAAACACACGCCCACGGTCCGCCAAACCGAGCATCGCTCGCACCTGATCCGCCGTGGTTTCCCCTGCACCATGCGAAATCGCCTGATCCAAAAGGGACGTCGCATCCCGTGCCGACCCTTCGGCGGCGCGGGTGATCAGCGCGAGCGCATCATCGGTGATCTCTGCGCCTTCGCTGCTGGCGATCTTGCGCAAGAGCGCGATCATCACTTCGGGTTCGATACGGCGCAGGTCAAACCGCTGACAGCGGGACAGAACCGTCACCGGAACCTTGCGGATTTCCGTGGTCGCAAAGATGAATTTGACGTGGGCGGGCGGTTCCTCAAGCGTCTTCAAGAGCGCGTTGAACGCGCCCGTCGACAGCATGTGAACTTCGTCGATGATGTAGACTTTGTAGCGGGCCGAGGCAGCGCGGTAGTGGACCGAGTCGATGATCTCGCGGATGTTGGCGACGCCTGTGTTCGATGCCGCGTCCATCTCGATGACGTCGACATGGCGACCTTCCATGATGGCGGTGCAGTGTTCGCACTGGCCGCAAGGTTCGGTCGTAGGACCTCCCTGACCATCAAGGCCAACACAGTTCATGCCTTTCGCGATAATCCGCGCAGTCGTGGTTTTACCCGTCCCGCGGATACCTGTCATGATAAAGGCTTGCGCGATCCGCCCTGCCTCAAACGCATTCTTGAGCGTGCGCACCATCGCGTCTTGACCGACGAGGTCGGCAAACGTTTCGGGGCGGTATTTACGGGCAAGAACCTGATAGCCGGCTTGGGGCGTGTCGGTCATGTATTCCTCAATCGTCTAGTTCCCCCAACCTAGGGGCAGAGGGGCGCGGCGTCCAGCACGCAGGATGCAACTATCGGGTTGTGATCGGGATTTCCTGCGATACGGTGGGCGCATTCGAATAAGAGCGCCATCAGATGACCGAATTTGAAACAAAATACGCAAAAGCCGTCGAGAAACTCATCGAGGCGGGCATCCCCCGCCGTGCCTACGACCCACCGTTCAATATTATCCTGCGCCGTTTGGGGTTAGAGATTCGTCCCGTCCATTTCATGACCTTTTGGCAGATCGTCACGGTCCAAGGCACGACCTTTGGCGCGATGTGGGGCCTTTTGATGTGGACCTTCCTCTGGCGCTACAACGATATGGGTATACCCGAGGCGATACTGGGGTCACTCTTTGCTGGATTGCTGTTTGGAACGGTTATGGCCGTTGTTGTAAAACGCAAATCCGACAAAGCGGGCTTGCTCACATGGGGCGAACTTTAACAATGGGGGGTAAGGTGAGAGGCTGGACAACGACCCAAGCGGGGCTCGTTACGGCTGCTTCCTTCCGGACCTGACCGGGTTGGCGAGGCGCTCGCCCGCGCCAACCTCTCGACGCATCAGATAGGCGACGATGCGGCTGGATGCAAGGGGCTAGACGGGGGGCAAACCACGCCAAAACGCCCCAATCTATAAGAAACCAGTTACAGATGTCGTCTAAACATAGGGAATGATCGCACGACATAGACCGTGCCTCGTTCGAGAACTACGCCTGAATAGGGGACTTGTATGACGTCTTTCTTACTGCGCTACGCGACGTTTTTCGGGGTCGCGATTGCCTTTGTGCTCTCGCTTTTACTTCCGCAAAACAACATCTTCACGCCGATTGTATCAGTCATCTTGGGCGTTCTGACGCTGCTGGGCCTCTTGGACGCGATCCAAACAAAGCACGCCGTTTTGCGGAACTTTCCCCTGCTCGGTCGGGTGCGTTATTTCTTTGAAATGATCCGCCCTGAAATTCGTCAATACCTCCTTGAGGGCGACGACGAAGAGGTGCCGTTCTCCCGCGATGCCCGCGCCATCGTTTATCAACGTGCCAAAAACGTTGAGGATAAACGTCCCTTTGGTACGAAAAAACGCGTCTACGAGAGCGGCTATCAATGGCTCACCCACTCGATCCGTCCTGTCAAAATCGAGGATAAGGATTTCCGCGTCTCCGTCGGTGGCCCCGATTGCACGCAGCCCTATAACCTCTCGATCTACAACATCTCTGCCATGAGCTTTGGCGCGCTATCAGCCAATGCGATCTTGGCGCTGAACAATGGCGCGCGCATGGGTGGTTTTGCCCATGACACGGGCGAAGGTGGGATCAGCCGTTACCACCGCGAAGGCGGCGGCGACCTGATCTACGAAATCGGCACGGGCTATTTTGGTTGCCGCGATGACGAAGGTCAATTTTCCCCCGAACAGTTCGCGAAAACGGCCTCTTCTGATCAGGTCAAGATGATCGAGATTAAGCTCAGCCAAGGCGCCAAACCCGGTCAGGGTGGTGTGCTGCCTGCCGCGAAAATCACGCCCGAAATCGCAGAGGCCCGCCATATCCCGATGGGCGTCGATTGCGTGTCACCGTCCAGCCATTCGGCCTTTGGCACTCCGATCGAAATGATGCGGTTTATCGCGCAATTGCGTGACCTGTCAGGGGGCAAACCCGTGGGCTTTAAGCTCTGCATCGGGCACCGCCGCGAATTTATGTGCATCGTTCGCGCTATGTTGAAAACGGGCATCACCCCCGATTTCATTGTGATCGACGGCAAAGAGGGCGGCACGGGTGCGGCCCCTCTGGAATTCGCGAACCACATGGGGATGCCCTTAGTCGAAGGTCTGACCTTTGCGCACAACACGCTCCGCGGCGTCGGTCTGCGCGACAAAATCCGTCTGGGTGCTTCTGGTAAATTGGTCCAAGCCTTTGACATCGCCCGCGCCCTCGCGCTGGGTGCAGATTGGGTGAACTCCGCCCGTGGGTTCATGTTCGCGGTCGGCTGTATTCAGGCGCAGGCCTGTCACACAAACCATTGCCCGACGGGTGTCGCCACGCAGGACAAAATGCTGCAACGCGCACTGAACCCCGTGGACAAGGCGACCCGCGTTGCGAACTTCCACCGCAACACGCTCAAGGCGCTGGCGGATATGACGGGGGCTGCGGGACTGTCGCACCCAAGGAAATTCCTGCCGCACCACCTGATGATGCGCGAAAAAGCGGGCGATATGGTCACAGGCCATGAGGTCTACCCCTACCTCCCCGAAGGGTTCCTCTTGCGTGAAGAAGAAGACACCCAAGGCTACCTGAAACGCTGGCGGCGGTCCTCTGCAGAGAGCTTCTATCCCTTCGACGACGGGATTTGATCTACGGGATTGGCGGGGCTGCGAATGCGTCCCGCCATTGCGCAATAAACCGTTCCGTTGCATGGCGATCCAACGCCACCAATAACGGCGGCCTTAACGGAATAAACCGCCGCGCACTGGGCAAAAGCCCCGTCTCTGACCGATCGTCTGGAAACACGAGCCCCATCTGTTGGACAATCCTTTGCCCCTTGGGGGATAGGATGAAATCCAACAGACGCGCCGCCTCGGACGGGTGGGAAGCATTGGCGGGGATCATATAGGCGCGGGACAAAAACAGCGTGTAATCTTCGGGCAGGATCACACCCACGTTGGTGGCGGTTGCGTTCTGCACATAGGACCCAAGCACATTATATGCGATCAGGAACCGCCCCGAGGCCACGTCATCAATGATCTCAGCCGAACAACAGGTGGCAACCGCATCGGCCCGCGCAAAACCTTCGAGAAGCGCACCAAAGGTCGTCGCCTCAAGACTGTCGTTGAACGCATAGAGATACCCGAGGCCGGAGGCCTCAATATCATAGGTCGCAATATGCCCGCGATATTTCGTTGGGTTCTGACGCATCAGGTCCAGTAGTTCGAACCGACTGTGCGGCACTTCATCCGCATCAACGAGGTCGGTGTTATAGGCCATGACTGCGGGTTCTTCGGTCAGCCCCCACAACTCGTCCCGCCATCTGCGCGAGGGGGGCAGGGCTGTCGTTAGGTCCGACACATAGCGCGCCGCACAGGCCATATTCACAAGGTCAAGCATCTGGTGCACCGCCGAGGAAAATACCGCATCCGCAGGGCTATTGTCGGTCAAACAGGCCTCTTTGCTCACTTCATAGAGCGCGTTTGACCCCCATTGTTCGTAGTGCACCGACAGGTCGGCGTTATCCTCGGTAAAGGCCTCTAGCACAGGCGCGATGATCGCGATGTCGGTCGTGGACCGCAGGGTTAGAACGGTCGGGCCGCTGCCAAAACTGATTGTGGCTTCTTGGGCGGCGAGGGGTGCAGAGAGGGCGATCAGTGCCGCCGTGATGATCGGTTTCATGCCTGATCCTCCGCCACATGAGGCAGGACGAGCGCGACCGAAAATCCATGCTCTGTCTTTTGCATTTCGACTTTCCCGTCAAAGGCTTGAGCAACCGCCATCACAATCGAGAGCCCAATCCCAGCGCTATCCTCACGCGATGATGCCGTGCGTTCAAACCGCGATCCGAGGCGTGCAAGCACCGCATCATCAGGCCCTTTGCCCGCGTCCTCGACCCAAAGGATCGCACGATCCCCGTCTTGTTTGACCCCGATCCGAACGGGCGGCGTGCCGTACCGCAGCGCATTCGTCAAAAGGTTTTTTATCGCCTCAGAGAGCGAAAATTCATCTGCGCTCACCAATACAGGGTCGCTGCCGATCACCAGTTCAACTTCGACATTCGGGGCCAGCAATTCATGGTCGCGACTGTCCACAATGTCCAAGGCCACATCGCGCAGGTCCACCAACGCCCGCGGCACGCTGTCCGTGCGGTGAATAACCAGGGCGCGTGACAACATCTGATCCAGCAGAACCCCCAGCGACCGCGTTCGTTTCAACAACCGCGCAATCGCGACCTGCGCCCGTTCTGGATCGTCCTCTTCGGTCACCGATTCCGCTTGGGCGCGGATCGCGGCAACGGGGGTACGCAATTGGTGCGCGGTGTCCGAGATTAGATTTCGCATCGCGTCGATCTGCCGATCCAACCGCTGCATAAACCTGTTCATCGCATGGAGGATCACCCCCACCTCTGCAGGCACGTTCTGATCATCCAAAGGTGTCAGGTCATAGGGGTCACGCTGCGAAAACCCGCCCGCAATCGCCTCGAGCGGACGCAAGGCCGACCGAACGATAAAGAACGCGACCAGCACCAGCGCGGCACCCGCGACCCCCACAGGGATCAGCGCGTCCAAAGTCAAATCGAATGCCATTTGGTCCCGCGCCCGTCGGGTTTGCCCAACCGTCACTCGCACCACGCCCGAAAAATCACGTTCGGAAAAACGGCGGGTCACATCGACAAATCGTGCGTCTTCGCCGTTCATTTCCCCATCATATAACTGCGCCGCATCCCCGCGTCCCTCGCGCAGTGGGGCCGTCTCGTGCCCTGTCAAAAGCGTCAGATCAGGGCCGCGCACGGCATAGGTGATCCGATCATCAGGGGCTTGGGCCAGCAGTTCAAAGGCTGAGACGGGCAAGTCCGTCACAGGTTGCCCGTCGATGATCCGAATGGACTCCGCGATGTCGTTTGCCGCGCCGATCAGGATGCGGTCATAGGCTTGGCGGGCCGCTTGTCGCCCGTTGCTCCACGCGGTCAACGTCACCAGAACGCCGCCTAAAAATAAGATCGTCAAAACGCCCGTCATCACGCGGGCCAAAAGGCTTTTGGCGCGGGGGAGGGCGAGGCTACCCATCAACGCTGATCCGATAACCAACACCGCGCTGGGTCGCGATGGTGATCGGGCTGCCCGCGAATTTCTTGCGCAGCCGCGCGATGTATAGCTCAATCGCGTTCAGCCCCACATCGGCATCCGAAAAGGTAAACAGCCCGTCATAAAGCCGCTCTTTGCTCAGCGGTTGACCCGGGCTGCGCATCAATAGTCCCAGCAGCGCAGCCTCACGGCGCGTCAAATCCAACCGTTCGCCATTCAGCGTCGCCGTCATCTGCGCGGGTGAATAGTGCAAAGGCCCCAGCGCGATTGTGTCGCTTTTCTGTTCGGACTCGCGGCGCAACAAGGCCCGCAACCGTGCCTCTAATTCGCGCTGATCAAAGGGTTTCACCAGATAGTCATCCGCCCCAAGATCCAGCGCCCCAACGCGGTCATCGACTGAAAAGAGCGCGGTGAGCATCAAGACTGGCGTCCGATCCCCGCCCGCCCGCATTTTGCGCAAAAGTTCGGTGCCGGACCCATCAGGCAAATTGATGTCGAGGATGATCGCGTCATAGCTCTGAACGGCCAGAAAATCCTCCGCCCCTTCGACGCTATCGGCATGATCGCAGGCCATTCCTGACCGCGACAGGCTGGTCACAACCGCCTCGGCCAGATCGGTGGCATCTTCGACCATCAAAACGCGCATCGCCGTGATTCCCTTTGGTAAGGTCCTGATTTGCCGCGAAAATCCCAGTGACAGGTTCGTGACAGGTTTATCGGGTACTGATCTTGCTTAACCCGCGATGAGGATGCTGCAAAGGGCGGCATGGGACGCGGGTCGAATTCCAAAGCAGGGGCCAAGCCCATTGTTTGACACACCAAGGAGGAAACCATGAAATTCAAAGCGACTCGTATTGCGATCATCGCGACCCTGCTGGGCGCAAGCGCACTGACCGCATCTGCCGAAGGCTTTACCCCTGAAAACCCAGAGTGCATCGCACCTGCGAACCCCGGTGGTGGCTGGGACTTCACCTGCCGTCAGGTCGGTAAATCGCTTCAGGATCAGGGTCTGATCGGCTCAACCATGCAGGTTGTGAACCTCGCTGGTGGCGGCGGCGGCGTTGCTTACGCTGAAGTTGTGAACAAGCGTAGCGACGACAACGACCTGATCGTTGCCGCATCCTCGGCAACCGCAACCCGTCTGGCTCAGGGCGCATACCCGGGCAACACCATGGACCAAGTCCGTTGGCTGGCATCGGTCGGCGCTGACTACGGCGTGATCGCTGTGGCTGCTGACAGCGAAATCGACAACCTGACTGAACTCCTCGACATGGTTAAAAACGACCCGACCTCGATCTCGGTCGCTGGTGGTTCGGCTGTTGGTGGTTGGGACCACCTCAAGGTTCTGATCGCAGCAAACGCTTACGGCATCGACGATGTTCGTTCGGTTAAATACATCGCGTTCGATGGCGGCGGCGAAGCTGTAACCCAGCTGCTCGCTGGTTCGGTTCAGGCCTTCACTGGCGACATCTCCGAAGCCAAAGGTTTCGTAGACTCGGGCGACATCCGCGTTGTGGCTGTTCTCTCTCCTGAACGTCTGGGCGGCGATTTCGCTGAATTCCCGACCGCACGTGAGCAGGGCGTAGACGCAATCGGCGCGAACTGGCGCGGGTTCTACGCACCGGGTAACATGTCGGACGAAGCATACGATGCTTGGGTTGCTCAGATCGCAACGCTCTACGCATCGGACGAGTGGAAACAGATCATGGCTGACAACGGCCTTGCTCCGCTCGACCTGCAAGGCGCTGAATTCGAAGCCTTTGTTGCCAACTCCGTTGCTCAGATCGAACAGATCTCGCGCGAAATCGGCATCATCCAGTAATTAGGTCACTAACCTTTTTATGATCGGACGCCGCGGGGTTCTGCGGCGTCCACATTACACCATCCGCCCCAAAATGGAGATCCCAATGAGCGATCGTATTTTTGGCGTCGTCGGAATTCTTCTGTCCATCGGTTTTGCAATTTCTGCATTCGCGATCCAAGAAAGTTTCCTATCCGACGCTGTTGGTCCCAAAGCATTCCCCCTGATCATCGCAACGATCCTCGGTCTGTCGAGCGCGGTCATCGCGCTCCGTCCCGATCCTGAACCCGTTTGGCCCGCCTTTGGTCGTCTGGTCGAAGTCGGCGCTTCTGTCGTGGTCATGCTGCTCTACGCGCAACTTCTGCCAGAGCTTGGTTTTGTGATCTCGACCGCATTCGCAGCGGCCTATCTGTCGTGGCGTCTGGGGTCGTCGGTGATCGGTTCGATCCTGACAGGTGTCGGCACCTCTGTGGGGATCTACGCAGTGTTTCATCTCATTCTCGGCCTGTCGCTCGCGCGCGGCCCGTTCGGTTTCTAAGAGGGCAGCATGGAACTTCTCGCAAACCTAGGCGATGGTTTTGTCATCGCACTGACATGGCAGAACATCGGCCTCGCGCTGTTGGGCTGCTTCTTGGGCACCGTGATGGGTGCCCTGCCGGGCCTCGGGCCGTCGAACGGCGTGGCTATCCTTATCCCGCTGGCCTTCACACTTGGACTTGGCGCGACACCCTCGCTGATCCTTTTGACCTCAGTCTACTACGGCGCGATGTATGGCGGCCGTATTTCGTCGATCCTTCTCAACATTCCGGGTGATGAACCCGCGATGATGACCTGTCTCGACGGCTATCCGATGGCGAAAAAGGGCATGGCGGGCGAAGCCCTCTCTCTGTCCGGTATCGCATCCTTTGTTGGCGCTTTCCTCGCCACGTGGGGTCTGATCCTCCTCGCGCCGCAGCTGGTGAAAATCGCGCTTTTGTTCGGACCTGCCGAATATTTTGCGCTCTTTGCCTTGGCCTTCATGACGCTTGGGGGCGTTTCCTCCACGAACCAAGCGAAATCGGCCTTTGCTGCGGCGCTTGGCCTTGGGCTGGCGATGATCGGTGTGGATACGCAAACGGGCGTGCCGCGCTTTACCTTCGGCGAAGTGCACCTCTACGACGGTCTCGACTTCCTCGTGGCGATTGTTGGCCTCTTTGCGCTGTCCGAAGTGTTCATCTTCCTCGAAACCCGCCACGGTGAAGCCAGCGGTTCGGGCCGTAAGCTGGAAATCGGTCGTCTGACACCGCCTTGGGCGATGATCAAACAATGCACGCCGACAATGCTGCGGACCTCGTTCCTTGGCTTCCTCGCGGGTGTTTTGCCTGGGGCCGGTGCATCGCTGGGGTCGTTCATCAGCTATTCGATGGAAAAGCGTCTGGTCGACAAAGAAGGCACCTTTGGCACGGGTGACCCGCGCGGTGTTGCGGCGCCTGAGGCCGGCAACAACGCGGCGGCTGGTGGTGCGCTGGTGCCGATGCTGGCGCTGGGCGTTCCGGGGTCGGGCACAACGGCGGTTCTTTTGGCCGTGCTGCTGTCGCTCAACATTACACCGGGTCCGCTGCTGTTCACCCAAAACCCTGACGTGGTCTGGGGCCTGATCGCAGCGCTCTTCATCGCGAACTTCATGCTCTTGGCCATGAACATCCCGATGGTGGGCCTTTTCACACGGCTCCTGCTTATCCCGCCACGTATCCTGATGCCGATTGTTGCGATGGTTAGCTTTGTCGGGATATACGGGATTTCGGGATCGACCTTTGACCTCATGGTAATGATTGCCTTTGGCGTGATGGGCTGGATCCTACGGAAATTCGATGTGCCGCTGGTGCCGATCATCCTCGGGACGCTCCTTGGCAACGCAATGGAGAACAACCTCCGCCGCGCGATCACCATCGACAACGGCGACTGGTTCACCTTGATCGACAGCCCGCTTGCACTGTTCCTCTGGGCGATTGCGATCATCGGCTTCATCCTGCCTCTGATCATCGGTGCCAAAGTGAAAAAGGGTATGCACGAACGCCGTGACGAAGAAGGCGCGATCAGCGACTGATCCTGCCCTCTCTGAAAAAACCAAAGGCCGGTGTCATCACGACGCCGGCCTTTTTCGTTTATGTGGTAGAGCGCCCTGCGCTGCGGGCGATCAGCAGATCGTCGGGCACCGTGATGTCCGGCACAGTCCGCGCTGCAATCTCTGCGGCCTCATCAGGCGCAATCCCCAACATCCGCAAGATCGCCGCCGCGTAAGACGGCAGATCGACCGTTTCCCCCGCCAACAACCGCCGCAAAATGGCGAGGCCGGTTGTCTCTAGAATGTCTGCCGCTGTTTGTTCCGACATCGCACAGAACCGGCCCGTCTCAATCCCCATGCGGATGATCGGCGGGGTGGTTTCGCGCATCATGCTGCCTTGGCCCAACCCCCGGGTGCCGAGTTTCGCGGTGAAATCCAAATAGAGCGGATATTCCATTGCGATCCGAATGAACCAGTTCAGCCCGTAGGACAGGGCGACGGCGGGGTCCGTCTCTTTGCTGGCCGTCGTCGACACGACCGAGATGATCTCTTCGGCGAGGTTGAATTTCGCCTCTTCCAACAACTCGTCGATAGAGCGGAAGTAGTTATAGAAACTGCCCCGCGAAACGCCCGCCTCGTGGATGATGTGGTCGATCAACGTGGCCTCTGGCCCACGTTCCGCAAAGACCAACGTCGCAGCCTCGATCAAACGTTTGCGCATCTGCACCCGCCGCTTTTTCGCGACGAGTGTTCGATGATCGATGCAGCGTTTCAGCGGGCTCATGCGGACTCCTTGGGGGCTTTGACGTCAAAGACAGCACAATATAGCGCGGGTGCAAAGAGGAGCGTGATCAACGTCCCCGCAATAATCCCGCCCATCATGGCATAGGCCATCGGCCCCCAGAAAATCTGGTGCGAGATCGGGATCAGCGCCAATGACGCCGCCGCCGCGGTCAACAGGATCGGACGGGCACGGCTATCGGATGCCTCATAAACCGCATCCCAACGGGATTTGCCTTCGGCCCGCAGATCTTCGATCGCTTGAACCAGAATGATCGAGTTGCGGATCAAAATCCCGACCAAGGCCAAAACGCCCAAGATCGCGACAAAGCCCAAAGGTGCGCCCGAACTTAGCAGCGCGGCGACAACACCGATCAGACCCAGTGGGGCGACGGCCAGAACCACGAACATCAGTCGGAAGCTCTGCACCTGCACCATCACGAGGAACAAGAAGATGATCAGCATCAACGGCACCACCGCCGCAATCGGAGCCTGACTTTCAGCGCTCGATTCCACAGGGCCGCCGACCTCGACCTTATAGCCGTTCGGCAGATCGGCGCGGAACGCATCAATCTGATCCGCCAGATCATTGACGATGGTGGCGGGTTGGTCATCGGTATTGATCGCCGCAACGACCGTGATCGTCGGAACGCGGCCTTCTTGTTTGATGACGGGGGCCTCGGTCGTCCAATCCAAGCGCGCAATCGACGCCAGCGGAATGAGCGTTCCACCCGCCGTGGTGACCTGAAGGTTTTCCAAGGCGCGCAGGGTGGTGCGGTCTTCTTCGGCACCACGGGCCACTACGTCGATCAACGCGGTATCATCGCGCAATTGGGTGATCGTGGTGCCTTCGTAAAGGCTCGACAATACGCCCGCGACATCGGCTTGGGTTAGACCCAACTGTCGTAAACGGGTTTGGTCCACATCGACACGGACAACGCGGGTCGGTTCGTTCCAATCAAGGCTGATCGCCCGCAGACGGTCATCGGTGGACAACAGCGACGCCAGTTTGCGAGCCTCGTCGCGCAGCACATCGTAATCCTCGCCCGAGACGCGATATTGCACGGGTTTGCCAACCGGCGGTCCCAGCGCAATAGAGGTCGGGAAGAACTCGACGCCGACGCGGGCCTCGGAATAAGCGTTGACCGCGGCGATCAGAGTATCACGCTCTGCGATGCCTTTGGTCTGAATGATGATTTGTCCGGTCGATGGTGCCGACGGCGGGCTGTTCAACGTCAGAACAAAGCGCGGCGCACCTTCGCCCACATAGGCAGTCCAGTAATCAACGCCCTCTTGATCAGCGAGCCACGCCTCGAACGCCGCAACCTCGCGGTTGGTCGCGTCAAAGCTGACGTTTTGGCGCATGGTCACATCCACTACCACCTCAGGACGGTCGCCCGTCGGGAAGAACTGCTGTTCGACGAACTGCATCCCCATGACCGAGACGACGAAAATCCCGATGGTGGAGGCCAATGTCACCCATTTGAACCGCATCGCTTGAATGAGGATCGCATGGAAGGATTTGCGCAAACGGCCTGCCTCCGCCTTGTGGTGTTTCAACTGTTTCGGCAGGAACGCCACGCCCAGCACGGGCGCAAAGAGCACTGCGACCACCCAGCTGAGGAGGAGCGAGATCGCGATCACCCAGAAAAGGGAGTTGGTGAACTCACCCGCGCTCGACCCGTTCAGGCCGATCGGGATAAAGCCCGCCGTTGTGATCAAGGTGCCCGTCAGCATCGGAAACGCGATAGAGGTCCACGCATAAGACGCGGCCTTGGTCAGGCTTTCGCCAAGCTCGAGCCGCGAAATCATGGTTTCAATCGCGATCATTGCGTCATCGACCAAAAGGCCGAGCGCGATAATCAACGCACCGAGAGAAATCCGCTGAAGCGTAATGCCCATTGCGTCCAAGATGACAAAGGTCATGGCAAGCACGAGAGGGATCGCAAGCGTCACCACCAGACCCGCCCGAATGCCGAGCGAGATAAAGCTCACGGCGAGAACGATCACGACCGCCTCAATCAGGGCTTTGACAAAGTGGCCGACGGATTCCTCAACGACCTTGGGCTGGTCGGCGACCAGATTGACCTCGATCCCGATGGGCAGACGGGTTTGCACATCTGCCATGAGGGTCTTCAGTTCTTCACCAAAGTTCAGAATGTTCTGGCCGTCGCGCATCCCGATGATCAGGCCAATCGCGTCCTGCCCATTATAGCGGAACAGTTTCGACGGCGGATCGTCGTAGCCCGCAGTGACGGTCGCAACATCGGCCAAGGTAAAGAACGTATCGCCCGACCGCAGCGGCGCATTTGCCAGTTCGTCAGCCGTGTTGAACTGACCTGAAACGCGAATTTTGATGCGCTCTTGGGGTGTGTGAATGGTGCCTGAGGGCACGATTTTGTTCTGGGTGGCCAGCGTGTTCAGCACGGTCTGCGCATCTAAGCCCAGAGCGGCAAGGCGAGAATGCGAAAATTCGATAAAGATCGCCTGATCGCGGGTGCCGATGAGATCGACGCGCCCCGCGGCGTCCAAGAGTTGCACCTCGTCCGCGATATCCTCGACATAGGCTTTCACGTCCTCAGGTGCGAAACCATCCCAAGTAAAGGCGTAGACGTTGCCGAACACATCGCCAAAGCTGTCGTTGAAGTGGAAACCCTGAAATTCGGCAGGAAAATCACCACGAATGTCCGACATCATCGCACGAACGCGGGTCCATGATTGATCAATGTCGCGGCCCCGCACCGTGTCGAGAAGGTCCACATAGACAATCGCGCGGCCCGCATAGGTAACGGATCGAGTGCTATCGAGGCTGTCCAGCTCTTCGAGCTTGCGTTCGATGCGGTCGGTGACTTGGGTCAGGGTTTCTTCGGCAGTGGCACCGGGCATGACGCCTGTGATGACCATGGTGCGGATGGTAAAGGACGGGTCCTCTTCGCGGCCCATCGAATTGTAGGACACCAGACCTGCGACCAGTGACATGATCATCAGGAACCAGACAAAGGATTTATGGCGGAGCGCCCAATCAGAGAGGTTAAAGCTTTTCATTCGATGCGGTCTCCGACGATCTGGCCTTCGGTCAGGGCATGAACGCCACGGGTGATGATTTCGTCGCCGATACGGACGCCTTGGGTGATCACGGTGCGATCCCCCAGTTCAGCGCCCCGCGTGACGGGGGTAAAGTGAACGCTGCGGTCGGGCGTGGTGATGGCCCAAACGCCATAGCCACCGTCCTTGTCCAAAATCGCATTGGTGGGCAGTGTGACAAAGGGTGCGTTGTCGCCCAGAGGGGCCGCTGTGACCAAGGCCCCGATGCGGTAATCCTCTGGCGGATCGATCAGCGTCAGACGCAGGCGGCGGGTGTCCAGACGGCCTTCGGCCACGGGATCGACCAGACGCAGTTGCGCGGTGACGGGGGCGATGCCACTGGTGTGGTGCTGAATGTCGAACATCGCGTCATCAGGCAGCAGATCGAGGATCGCGGTGGGCATGTCGATCACGGCTTCAAGGCCCGACAAATCAGACAGCGTCAGGATTGCGGCCCCCGCATTGACGGTCGATCCCACTTCGACCTTGCGGGCTAAAACGATACCGTCATAGGGCGCGGTCAACTGTCCGTATTGCGCGGCCTCGGTTGCTTGGCGCAGGGTGGCATTCGCGTTTTCCAACTGCGCAATGGCCGCGTCATTATTGGCGCTGATCGCTTCGAGTTGGGCATCGGAATAAACGCCTCGCGCGGCGAGTTCGGTTGCGCGATCAAACTGGCTCTGTGCGAGGTCGGCGGCGGCACGGGCGGAATCCACGCCAGCGGTCGCCGCGAGGAAGTCCTGCTGAAGCGTGATCTGGTCAAGTTCGGCCAGAACCGCCCCTTTGACCACGCGGTCCCCTACATCGACCGACAGGGTCGCCAAACGACCGCCCACGCGGAACGCGAGGTCGGTTTCGGTACGTGGTTCAATCAGGCCTGTAAAGGCGCGGTGGCTGGCGATATCTGCGCTGACGATTTCGGTCACGACGGGGCGGGGGGTGGCGTCTTGGGCCAGAGCAGGCGTCGCGGCAAAGAGCGCGAGGATCAGGGCAAAACGGGTCATTTCTGCACCTCCGTATAAACTTCGCGGCCCGCATAGAGGACTTGCGAGCCTGCGCCGACGATCTGTTCGCCAGCGGTGATGCCGTCCGAAATGGCGATCTCGGCTTCGCGGTAGCTGGCGACGGTGATTGCCCGTGGGCTGACGGTCAAGGTGGCGGGGTCAACGACCCAAACTGCGGGGCCGTGCGCGGTGACAAACAGCGCGTCAGCGGGGAGGGTGATGACAGGATCGCTGTCCAAGGTCACGCGCGCCTCGACCAATCCGCCCAAGGGCAGGTCGGTGTCATTGGGCAAATGAGCCGTCATTTCGACGGTCCCAGCGACGCTCCCCACGGGGGACACTTCGGCCACGAACGCGATGATCGTTTCGCCGCCGTCAATCGGCGTGATCGCGACGGGGAGGCCGATGACTGAATTCAAATTGGCGATGTCAGGCACATAGAATTTCGCATCGAGCCGCCCGTCCGTTGCCAGTTCGAGGACCGATGCCCCCGCGCCGACGATTTCGCCCTGTTCGGCGTTGCGTTCGGTGACGATGACATCCTCAATCGCGTGGAGCGTGGTGTCGTCCAGTCCTTGCTGCGCCTTGTCCAACTGGGTTTGCGCCTGACGGTAGGACGACTGGGCGCTGAGGAAGGACTGCACGGCTTCGTCCAGATCAGCTTGGGTCGCGGTGCCACGGGAGAGGGAGGCCTCAACGCGGTCCCGCGATTGTTCCGCCTGTTTGAGGCGTGCCGCGACAGCCTCTAGCGTGGCCTGCGCTGCATCGCGTTGCGCCTGCGCGGTGGTGGCATCGAGGCGGGCGATCTCTGCTCCTGCGGTCACATGGTCGCCCACGTCCGCGAAAATATCGGTGATTAAACCGCCCGACCGAAAGGACGCGGGGTAGCTGTTTTGCGCCTCGACAATTCCGACCAGCGTGTAGTCGCGGGTGGGGGACGATTGTTCAGCGGTGACAATTTCGACGAGCAGGGGCGGCTCTGCAAAAGCAGGACCAGCGAGTGCTGCCAGAAACAGGAGGGGGGATAGAAATCGCATGTGATCCGACTCGGTTTTCAAGTTAATTGACAGAAATATCAAAATGACACTGGTGTCAAATTTAAATTTTGACGGGGCCAAGGTTAGGGCAATAGAGGCCGTTCGAGTCGATCATGCCAAAAAAAGTTTACGACCGTGCTAATGCACCGTGACGGTCGTTCGAGGGGGCATATCAAAGGGCGGTTAATGGAATGTAAATTCTACTTTTCCAACCTCGAGAACGAAAAAGGGCGGGGAAAACCCCGCCCTTCTATCAGTATTTCAATCTGAATTAGCCGATGATGGCATTCAGCGTTGCCGAGGGACGCATCACGGCTGCGACCTTGGCGACGTCTGCGTGGTAGTAGCCACCCAGATCAACTGGCTTGCCTTCGCCTGCTTTCAGTTCGGCGAGGATCGCTGCTTCGCCGTCGGCCAGAGCCTTTGCGATCGGTGCGAAATGCGCTGCCAGATCAGCGTCGTCCGACTGTGCGGCCATTGCATCCGCCCAGTAACGCGCGAACCAGTAGTGGGACGAACGGTTGTCGGCCTGACCCACTTTGCGCTCTGGCGAGTTGTTGTTCTCGAGAACTTTCTGGGTCGCATCCTCAATCGCGGCACCGATGACGCCAGCCTTGGCCATGCCTTTGTCGGCGAGGAACTTGAACGATTCACCCAGCGCACAGAATTCGCCGAGGCTGTCCCAACGCAGGTGGTTTTCTTCCATCAACTGCTGAACGTGTTTCGGAGCCGAACCACCAGCGCCCGTTTCAAACAGACCGCCGCCCTGCATCAGGGATACGATCGACAGCATCTTTGCCGAGGTGCCCAGTTCGAGGATCGGGAAGAGGTCGGTCAGGTAGTCGCGCAGAACGTTACCGGTGATGGTGACGACGTCATTGCCTTTGCGCATTTCCAGGAGGGTAAAGCGGGTGGCTTCACGCGGTGCCATGATCGGAATGTCGATACCTGCTTCTTTGAGCGCGGGCTCAACGTATTTGATCAGTTCAGCATCGTGTGCACGGTTCGCATCGAGCCAGAACGCAGCCAGACCAGTTGCCTTAGTGCGGCGGATCGCGAGTTGGATCCAGTCCATGATCGGTGCTTTTTTCGCGGTTGCCGAACGCCAGATGTCGCCTTTTTCAACTGCGTGCTCAGAGATCACGTCGCCGTTGTCGAGAACGATACGAACGGTGCCTTTGGCCGCGATTTCAAAGGTGGTCGGGTGCGAGCCGTATTCTTCGGCTTTTTGCGCCATCAGACCAACGTTGGACACTGCGCCACAGGTGGTGACGTCCAGTTTGCCGGTTTCTTTGAAGTAGTTGATGGTCTCGTCGTAAACGCCTGCATAGGAGTTATCCGGAATGCAGCATTTGGTGTCAGCCGCTTTGCCGTCAGGACCCCAGCCGATGCCGCCAGCGCGGATCACAGCAGGCATGGATGCGTCGATGATCACGTCGGACGGCACGTGCAGGTTGGTGATGCCTTTGTCGCTGTCGACCATATACATCGCAGGACGTGCAGCGAGGGTCGCCTTGAGGTCAGCTTGCAGCTCTGCATCGCCAGCGATCAGTTTTTCCAGATCGCCGATGCCGCCGTTCGGGTTCCAGCCCAAAGCGTCCAGTTTCGCGCCATGTTTCGCGATGAAGTCTTCGAGGTAGACCGATACGAAGTGACCAAAGATGATCGGGTCCGAGACCTTCATCATGGTGGCTTTCAAGTGGACCGAGAACAGAACGCCCGGTTCCATGCTGTCGATCTCTGCCTTTACGAAGTCACGCAGCGCAGCCGCCGACAGGAATGTCGCATCGACGATTTCGCCGTCTTGATACTTCAGGCCCGATTTCAGAACGGTCTCGGTACCGTCTTCTGCGGTGTGAACGATTTTCGCGCCGCCAGCTTGGGCTGCGGTGATCGTGGTCGAAGTTTCATTCGCAAAGAAGTCATTGCCCGGCATCGACGCAACGCAGGTTTTCGAGGTCGATTTCCACTCACCCATCGAATGCGGGTTGGCTTTTGCGTATTCTTTAACAGCCTTAGCCGAACGACGGTCAGAGTTACCTTCGCGCAGAACAGGGTTCACAGCAGAGCCCTTGATCGCGTCGTAGCGTGCCTGAATTTGCTTTTCTTCGTCCGATTGCGGGTCGGTCGGGTAGGCTGGGATCGCGTAGCCTTGGCCCTGAAGTTCTTTGATCGCCGCAACGAGCTGCGGAACCGATGCGGACACGTTCGGCAGTTTGATGACGTTTGCTTCGGGTGTTTTCACCAGTTCGCCCAGCTCTGCGAGGTCGTCATTGACGCGCTGCTCTTCGGTCAGGAACTCGGGGAACGCCGACAGGATACGAGCCGCGACCGAGATATTGCGGGTTTCTACGGTGATACCGGCAGCGCCAGCAAACGACCGAATGATCGGCAAGAGCGATGCGCTCGCCAGTTCGGGGGCTTCGTCTACGGTGGTGTAGATAATGTCGGGGGTGTTGGCCATGGGTCGCTTCTCCGCTGTTGTCGCTGGCGCGTAGGGCAAAAATACAAAGGCGCAGAACGCCCGTGCGGTTGCGTTCCGCTTAATAAACAAAGGCACTCAAGTCAATGTGTGCCATTGTATACCGAACGATTTTTGGCGGGCGTATTGTCGCGCTTAGGGCAGGGGCGCTGTTTGCCACAACTGAATACGCAACCCGCCGTGCGACACGGGTTTGTTTTCGGGCAGGAATTTCAGGCCAGTTGTATGGGCGAGAGCAGGTTCTGAGGTGATGATCCCAACGCGCCAACCGCTGAACCGTTCCAGCAGCGTTTTGCCCAAGGCGCCATAGACTGCATAGAGCAGTTTCTTATTGCCGATGCGGGCACCGTAGGGCGGGTTAACGATCACGATGCCCTTTGGCCCTTCGGGACAAGGCAAGTCGCTGACCGCATGATTGGCAAAAGTCACCATATCGGCGACGCCCGCGCGTTCGGCGTTTTCCTTAGCGCCTTTGACGGCCCCTGCATCGCGGTCGGACCCGTAGAAGGTCAGCGCGGGCCGTTCCGTCGGCGTCGTCGCGCGCATCGCATCCCATGCGGCGGCGTCAAAATTTGACAGCAGTTCAAAGGCAAAGTTGCGATCACATCCAGGGATCAGGCCCGCCGCGATTTGGGCGGCCTCAATCACAAAGGTGCCAGAGCCGCACATCGGGTCCACGACGGGTTCGGACCCATCATAACCCATCTGCCGCAGGAACAGCGCCGCGAGGTTTTCGCGCATCGGTGCCTTACCGACAAAGGATTTGTGTCCGCGTTTGTGCAGGCTTTCGCCCGAGGTATCGATGCTGATCGTGCAGAGGTCGTCCTCGATCCGAACTTTCACGGTGATCGGGGCATCCTCTGCTAGCGTCGCGCCGAAATCTTCGGTCAGGGCGGATTCGATCCGTTGGCGGGCGGCCTTGTCGTGGTAAATCTTGGACTTGCGGCAGGTGACTTCGACCTTGAGCGGCACGTCCTGACGCAGCACATCGCCCCACGGAAATTTCCGCGCCCGTTTGTCGAGCTGGGCAAGGTGCATCACCCGAAACGACCCGATCCGCACCAGAACCCGCGCGGCACCGCGCAGCTGTAGGTTGGCGCGCCACACATCCGCCCATGTTCCGCGAAAACTCACCCCGCCCATGCTGGTGACGGGATCGGCAAAGCCCGCCGCAACAGCTTCTTCAGCGAGGACGGTTTCAAGGCCAGGGGCAACGGAGAGGAAGATATCTAAATCGGTCATGCGGCGTCTTTATCGGGAAAACCACCGCCGCGCGAGGGGCAAGCGTATCACGCGACCGTCACCGATGGTTAATGCGGACTACAATTGCGCGGGCGACGCGGGACGGGGAATCGTGGACCGTGGTCATCGTCACGCCCGTATCGGTTCCCGCGATTGTTCGACCGGCCCCGATCGTCGTCCCACTCACGCCCATAGGATCGCATAATTTCGCGAACAGGCGATACAACCCTTTGGCGATTCGATTGCTGCAACATGGTGCGAACGAGATACCCGCGGTCCAACTGGCTGGAAAAGCTCTTTGCCTGCGCACTAGGGGCGAAAAATAAGGCGATAATTGCACTGATCATAATTGAACGCATTTCACACTCCTGAACGCAAACCTGAACCTGTTGTTGCATAAATCGTGGATTTTCTCAAACCACCCAGTGACAGAAAGTCCTTAAAAATAAGCTAAAATTTGATCCTTAGAGGAATGTCGAAGATCATCGCCCGCGTTAACCAAATATGCGGTCTTTGCTTGATATTTTCTTGTCAGTGATTCCTTCTATGGTTGTTTTCTGTCTCGCGCCCCGCTGTTGGAAAGATGTTCAGTGCTAAGAGTTTTGTTGATCGCCATCTCTATGGGAATGATCGTGGTGACCTTGCCGATGATCCGGTCAGAGCATGCCGGCCTCTTTACCTATTTTCGCGATTTCGCGGAGTTGGATGAGGCTACGCGGGATGGCGCCCTTCCGCCCGCACGGTCGCGGTTCGTGCAGGTCGGTCAAATGTGGTCCTGTGACGCGTTGTTTTCGACCGCCGCGCTTGACGCGGAACCGCAGGACAGAACCCGAGTCGCGCGGGCGTGTCTGGCGCGGGCTGAGGCGATTTTGGATAGCGTGCCGACCATGTCAGCAGCGCATCAGGCGCGGGCGGCGGCGCTATACACTTTGGGCGACACCGAAGAGGCGATCTATGCCAAAGCCTTGTCGCGGATCACGGGCCCGAATGAGGGCGGATTGGCGCTGCGACGTCTGGGCTTTGCCTACCAGTTGGCCACAGAGAGACCGTTTAACCATGGCGATGAGGCGGACGCGATCCTGATCCTCGGCTCTGCAGGCTATCGCGACTATTTGGTCGATTACTTTCTATACCACCCAGAACACCGCGATTGGTTGGTCGCTTTGCTGCAAGATCAATCAGGAAATGCTGATTTTCTACAATCGCTTAGGGATCGGCTCGCCGAAGAGGCGATGCAAGGATGATGGGGGTAAATCGTGTTCACCTTTGAAGATGTTGGCGCGGCCCAGCCATATCGCCCCGCCCGCAGTGGGTGGCTGTCTAACGTCTACGGCCCCTTGTTGATCGTCCTCGTCCTCCTGTCCGCTGTCGCCGCGGGCGGGGATCGTCCGCTTGTGTGGCTCTTGATGACGCTGAGTTTGGCTGTCCTGGGGTTGCTCTATGGGGTGGCTCAGATCATGTGCAGCCGTTGCCACGTCGATCTTGTGAAAGGGCAGATGGCGATTATCCTACCCGCCGTGGTCGCGATAGGTTTTGCATTTGTGCAACTTTTGCCGCTGGGGTTCGATCCGACAGGGGCTTTGCCGCCCGACCTCTGGCCTGATTTTTGGACGATCAACCGTAGTGCTACGATCCTCGCGTTGGTGCGGATGGCGGGCTACCTGCTGATGTTCTGGCTCTTGATCAGCGTGGGCGATAGTGCCGCGCGCTTGACCCAGATGGCGACACTGTTGTTCTGGGGGCTCTTTGCCCATGCGGTTTGGGGGCTGCTGGCGCTGTCGTTCTTCGGCGATATCCACTTTTGGGGTGACAAATTGGACTACGTGGGGTCGGCCACGGGAACGTTTATTAACCGCAACGCTTTTGCAACGTTTCTCGGGATGGGGGTGTCGTTGGGTGTCGCGCTGACGGTCCGGCGCGCCTTCGCGCCGTCGATCCGCATGCCCGCTGGTCCCAAGGCGTGGTCGCCTCACAAGCTGGACGTCGTGGCCTTGGCGACGGCAACGACGGTGATTTTAGCCACGGTGTTTGCCACGCAGTCGCGATTGGGGGGCTTGGCGACCGTTGTGGGGGCCGCTGTCACTCTTGGCCTCATGATGGCCAAGGCGGAGCGGATGAAGCGCGGCCATATCTGGCGTGTCTTGGTCTTTGGTGGTGTTACCCTATCGGCGATCCTTTTGGTCATGGGGCAAGGGCTGTTGGATCGATCGATTCTCACTGTTGCGGGCAGCATTGATCGGTTTGAACTCTACCGCGAGGTCATTGGGATGATCGCCCACCGCCCCCTGATGGGTTTTGGGTTGGACGGGTTTCCCGATGCGTTCGAGCTGTACCATGACCCCGCGCTGGACCCGTCCTTGGTCTGGGATCGGACGCACAATACCTATCTGGCCCTTTGGGTCGAACTGGGACTGATCGCGGGCAGCCTTCCGATGGTCGCGGTTGCCATCGCGGTCGTCAAAGCGTGGAGAAACTTGATGCGCAGATCGGACGGATTCGCGACCTCAGCGGCGGCAATAGGGGCCACAGTAACGGTCGCGGTTCATGCGTCGGGGGATTTCAGCCTTGAGGTCGCGGGGAACGTCTACCTCTTTGTTGCCCTAATCGCGCTGGGCGTGGCGCGGTTCCGCAGGGCGGGGGGCGGATGATTGGGCGTTGGCGCAAAACATCGCGGCGGATGCTGCACCTGCCGACCATGCCAGCCGCGATCTATGCCGTGGGCGATATTCATGGGCGGTTCGATCTCTATCACCAGATAGAGCAACAGATCATAGAGGACGCCGCGTCGATTGATGGGCCAAAGCTGCTGGTTATTCTCGGTGACATTGTGGACCGCTCGGCAGGGGTATCGGGGCTAATCGATCACCTTCTTGCGCCTGATCCTGCAGGGATCCAACGCGTTATTCTCTGTGGAAACCATGACGATATGATGTGTCGTTTTTTGGACGATCCAGCGGGCAATCGGGCGTGGTTGGACTGTGGCGGTGCTGAGACGTTGGCCTCTTACGGTTTGCATCTGGGTGAGGTGATGCCGCCGACTATGAGGTTGCAGCATCAGCTGACGACGATCATCCCGCCCGATCATCGTGATTTTCTCATGGGCCTGCCGCTTTCGCTGACCGTTGGCGATTATGTCTTTGCCCATGCGTCTTATAACCTTGATCAGACTGACGCGCGGCAGGACGCGCAGACCCTCATGTGGGGCGATCCCGCGCTGGCTGATCGGGCAAAGTCGAGGCGCATCTTGATCCACGGCCATGTGATCGAAGACGAACCCTGCATTCGCCCAAACCGCATTTCGATTGATACAGGTGCTTATAAGACGGGGGTTTTGACGGCCGTTCGGCTTCTGGCCGGGGGATGCACCCCCACCTTTCTCTCAACCAAGCCTAAATAAACCAAATTTAAAACAATTTGGGCCAAAACCCGTTCTGAAGCCCCAAGTGCCGAGTGTTCAGAATGACGACGCCCTCGCGAGAGACGATTGATATCAAGGACCTATTGTCGATCCTGCAGCGTCAGGTGCGGCTGATCGGGATCACGATCTTTGTCTTTTTGACAATCGCGTTTCTCTTTTTGGCCCGCGCTGTGCCGCTCTACACCGCGACGGCTTTGATCGAAGTGGACCCTGCGGGCCGCAGTCTGCTCGATCCGCAGGACGCTCAGCGGGCGGCGGCGACTATGGCGGATGCGCGGCTGGAGAGCGAGGTTGAGAAATTGCGCTCCAGCAGCCTCGCGCTCGATACGATCCGCGATACCGAACTTTACCTGACCGATGAATTCGGCGTGTCGCTGAGCCTGACGGACCGCGCGAAACAGGCGATTGGATTAGAACTGCCAGAGTCGCCGACGGGGCTAGAGGTGGTGCAGGCGACCTTGGGGCGGTTCAATGATGCGATGTCGGTGCGGCGTCGGGGGCTGACCTACCTTGTCGCCGTGTCATTTACCTCGGAACATCCGACCCGCGCGGCAGAGGTCGCGAACGCCCACGCGCAGACATACATTCGCAGACAACTCGATGCGAAAGTGCAGGACGCATTGGCGGGGCGCGATATTTTGCGGGCGCAGCTCGATCTGGCACAGACGCAACTGGCTGCGACCGATGGAGCGTTTTCGGACTATATCAACCGAAACCTTGATCGGTTGATGGCCGAGTCTGGATCGATGGCCGTCGAAAACCTGCGAGATCAGATGACTGCCGCCGCCGCCACGCGGGTCGAACTGCTTCAGGCGCAAACGCGGGCACGAGCCGCGTTGGAGGCGTCAGATTTTGACAGGCTCGCCAATGAAATCGGTGATGCGACGCTTAGTGCGCTGACCGAACAGCGCAGCGTGTTGGCCCGTCAGATCGCAGGTAGCACTGAAGGCGCGGCAGAGGCTATCGACCTTGCCGCTGGGCTCGCCGATCTAGAGGCGCGGATCGCGACAGAGGGCGCGCGGGCCGTGTCGCAACTCGATGCGAGTGTGACGGGATACGAGACGGCCGAAGCCGATCTGCGGGCCCAATTGCAGACCGAATTGCTCTCTAGCCCGCTCAGTCCGCAAACGCTGACAGAAGTCTATAGTCTGCAACAAGAGGCCCAGATCGCGCAGCGCCAATATGACACGATGCTCTTGCGGCTGCGCGAGATTGAAACGCAGGCATTGGTTCAGATCGCGGATAGCCGTGTCGTGTCCGAGGCCCTTCCGCCGCGCCAACCGTCCTACCCGAACAAAAAACTGATCCTCGCCCTCGCGCTCTTTGCAGGGATCGGTGGCGGGATCACGCTGGCCTTTGCCTATGAATATTTTGTCGGCGGCGTCACCTCGGCCATTCAGTTGGGTAATCTGCTGCCCGCTCGCGTCGGCGCTGTGATTCCGCGTGAGTCGCTGCCTGCCGATCAAAAAACGGTCGCGGATAAAGTTGTGAATGAACCGATGTCGCTGATCGCGGAATCCTTTCGTCGACTACGCGCTGCCGTTGACCGCGCTTGGCCTGACGATCCGGGGAAGGGGAAGGTGATCATGGTGTGCTCTTCCGTTCCTGCCGAAGGGAAATCGACCACCGCGCTCGCCCTTGCGCGAACCTATGCGGCGGCGGGCAAAAAGACGCTGTTGATCGACGCCGATCTTCGTAACCCGAGCCAGCACAGCTTTATCGGCTGTGAACCAAAGCACGGGATTCTCGATTACCTCTTGGATGAGGTCGACGGAGATGAGGCGTTCTATGACGCCGATCCGAAATCCTCGCTGGGCGTGATGATGGGGCGCCGACGGTCGATGGTCCCGACCGATGCACCGCTGCAATCCACCACGTTCCGCGATCTGATCTCAAATGCTCGCGGGGCCTTGGACGTGATTATCATCGACACAGCGCCGCTCGTTCCAGTGGTCGATGCCCGCTACATCGCGCCGCTGGCCGATTGTGCGGTCCTTTGTGTCCGCCACGGCATCACCAAACAATCCGAACTGCGCACCTGTTTCGACCAACTGACCGACTCATTGCCCAGCGACACCGAAGTGGTCACGGTTCTCAACTGCTACGAGGGCCGCGAAAAATCTTACCGATACGATGGCTATTACGGCTACGCGGGCAAATAGGTCACAATTTTCAGGGGGATACCCAGTGGAGGCGAGTAGGAGAATCGAACTCCTGTACACGGATTTGCAATCCGCTGCGTCACCACTCCGCCAACTCGCCGCCAGTGGTGCGGGTGATCTATACAACTTCGTTCTGGGGTGCAAGCGTGTGCTTTCGTGGAATCTTTACCTTTCCGCCGTTGATCGTTCGGGGTAGATATGGCAAGACCCCAATTGGAACTGAACGAAAGAGTTTAGACCGTGGCAGATTATACCACCCGCCGGACCATGATGGTCGACACCCAAGTACGTCCTTCGGACGTTACAAAATTCCCGATCATCGATGCGATGCTATCGGTTCCACGTGAGGCGTTCGTGCCCTCTTCGATGCGAGAGGCCGCCTATATTGGCGAAAACCTCGATATTGGAGGCGGTCGCGTGCTGCTGGAGCCGCGCACATTGGCTAAGATGCTCGATGTTTTGGACATCAAACCGACCGAAGTGATCCTCGATATCGCGCCGGGTCTGGGCTACTCCACCGCGGTTCTTGCGCACATGGCAGAGTTCGTGATCGGCGTCGAAGACGACGAATCCCGCGCAGAAGAAGCTCAATCGATTCTCTCTGAGCAGGGCATCGACAACGCGGCGATCATCTCGGGCGCTCTGGCTGAGGGGGCTGCAAAGTCGGGTCCTTATGACGTCATCATCCTGCAAGGCGCTGTTGAGGTGCTGCCTGATTCTCTGCTCGCGCAGTTGAAAGACGGTGGTCGCATCGTATCTATCTTTGCAGAAGGCGATCTGGGCGTTGTCCGTATTGGTTACAAAATGGACCAACGGATCAACTGGCGTATGGCGTTTAACGCTGGCGCGCCTGCTCTGACTGGGTTCGCTAAGAAAGCAGAATTCGCCCTTTGACAATTTGCCGCGATTTCGGCGGTTGCGCGAAGAGGCCCAAAAGCATAAAGGAATTGTTATGATTCGAAAAACTTTTGCCTCTGCGGCCGCCGTCGTCGCGCTGATTATTGCCTCTCCCGCTGCCTTTGCTGAAACGCTGGGCGGCGCATTGGTCTCGGCGTATAATTCCAGTGGTCTTTTGGACCAAAATCGCGCGGTTCTGCGTGCTGCCGACGAAGATGTGGCCTCTGCCATGGCGTCTTTGCGGCCCACGTTGTCATACAGCGCGAACGCGACGCATTCGCCTGACAATACCGGCGCTGAGTATTGGACTGAAACCTACTCCTTGATTTCGCAACTCACCCTGTATCAAGGCGGCGCGAACAAACTGGCGCTTGATGCAAGCAAAGAGCTTGTTCTGGGAGCCCGCGAAGACCTTATCGCGGCAGAGCAAAACGTTCTTCTGAATGCAGTGTCCGCCTATCTGGGTGTGCGCACGGCGCAAGAATTCGTAAACCTGCGTCAATCGAACGTCCGCGTGCTGTCCGAAGAACTGCGTGCGGCGCAGGACCGGTTCAGCGTAGGTGAAGTGACCCGTACCGATGTGTCGTTGGCCGAAGCGCAGCTTGCCTCTGCGCGCAGCCTTTTGGCCGTTGCGCAGGGTGATTTGATCCAAGCCCAAGAACAATATCGTGTCGCCGTCGGCACAGCCCCTGTTTCGCTGCAAAGCGCGCCGCGTGCAGATGTTGGTATGACGCAGGATGCGGCAACCGAATATGCACTTCGCGAACATCCCTCCATCGTGTCCGTTCAGCACGCGATTGCTGCGGCTGAATTGGGTGTCCGCATCGCGCAGGCGTCGAATATGCCTTCCGTTGATCTGAGCGCGTCCTTTACCGAACGTCGCGTCGATGGTGGCAGCTTTAACGACAGCACCTCTTATGGTGTGTCGGTCTCTGGTCCGATCTACGCAGGTGGCGCGATCTCTAGTGCGGTCCGCAAGGCCAACGCACAGCGCGATCAGGCACGTGCGGGTCTGCATCTGACAACGCTGAGCGTTGAGCAGGGCGTGACAAACGCGTTCTCGAACTACCGTGCGGCTGTGGCTGCGTCGGAGGCCTACCGCCAAGGTGTTGCGGCAGCACAGCTTGCCTTTGATGGTGTCCGCGAAGAGGCCGCAGCTGGATCGCGCACAACGATTGACGTGTTGAACGCCGAACAATCCTTGCTCGATGCGCGGGCGAACTTGGTTCAGGCAAACGCCAACGTCGTTCTGGCCAGCTACAACATTCTCTACGCAACGGGTCTTTTGACGGCAGAGCATTTGAACCTGCCTGTGACCCAGTATGATGTGATCGGCCACTACAACATGGTTGCAAACGCGCCCATTCGTTCCTCGGCCCAAGGCCGTGCGCTCGACCGCGTTTTGCAGGCGCTGGAATAATTTACCCAGCCAAGCGCGTCGTGTTGGTTGTCTGAGAGCGTAGCTTTCGTTACACTCACCATTGAGTGAGCAGGAAAATCGTCATGTCTGACCAACGCGCAAATGTAGAGATCGAAGATGTCCTATCTTCCATCCGCCGTCTGGTGTCGGATAACGAGTGGTCGGCGCAGCCTGCGCCGCAACCCGTTTCCGAAGACGTGGCAGAGTCTGACCATTTCGATCCGCAGCCCGAAAAATTCGTTCTGACGCCTGCCTTGCGCGTGGTCGAACCCGCGCAAGCGCCTGTCAAAGAGGCCCCTCAAGAGGGCTCGGCGATGACAGAATTGGAACAGATGATTGCTGAGTTGGAACAAGCTGTTACCAAGTCAGATCATCAGGATTGGGAACCCGAAGGCGACAACGTCGAAGATTTGATCGACACTCCCGAACCGTTCCCATCGCTGCGCAGCGCGACCATCGACGAGGCCGATGTGCTGACCGCTGATTTGCAGGATGAATCCACCGCGCAAGACGACGATCAGGTCGTTGCGAGCGATGATCCCGATCTATCGGACCTCGATGGACAGATCGACGAATACCTCGACGGTGGCGCCCTCATCGACGAAGACAAACTGCGCCAAATGGTGACAGAGATTGTCCGCTCTGAACTGCAGGGGGCCTTGGGCGAACGGATTACGCGCAATGTGCGCAAGCTGGTCCGTCGTGAGATTTACCGCGTTCTGTCCTCTCAGGAATTCGAATAAGTCACGGGCGCGGCCAGTTCGGCCACCAAATCCACATCCAAATGCGTTTCCATGTGCTGGGCCAATGCGTCCAACGCGTCCTCAACGCTTTGGTCATATTGTGCCTCGGAACGAATGCCAAAGCTGCGCAGGTATTCGGCGCGGAACCCGTCAGCGGCAAACAGACCGTGGATATAGCAGCCTTGAACGAGGCCATTCTGGCTCTGCGCACCTTCGCCGCGTCCATCAAGGGTGAGCCACGCACGGTCCCGATCAGGGCCATCCGTTTCGCCGATGTGGATTTCGTAGCCCGTCACGGGCTGGCCGCTTTCGATGTGGTGGGCGTTTGATAGGGTAAGGCGCTTGTGCGGCTTCATTTCTGTAACCACGTCCAGATGGCCGAGGCCCGCAACGCGCGAGGGTGCGCCCTCAATCCCGTCGTCATCGCGGATCTCACGGCCAAGCATCTGATACCCGCCGCAAATGCCCAGCACTCGACCGCCGCGGCGGATATGGGCTTGTAGGTCGATATCCCAGCCTTGGGCGCGGAAATGTGCGAGGTCGGCGATGGTCGATTTGCTGCCAGGGATCAGGACGAGGTCGGCGTCTGCGGGCAGTGGGCGGCCCGCTTCGACGATCTCAACTGTCACGTTGGGTTCAGCCGACAGCGGGTCGAGGTCGTCGAAATTCGCGATACGATTGAGGCGTGGCACGGCGATTTTGAACGCGCCACCCGGACGACCCTTGAGGTCCATCACGTCCTCGGCAGGGAGGCGCCACGCTTGATCGAACCACGGCAGGATGCCCAGAGGTGCCCAACCCGTATGGTCTACGATTGCTGTCATCCCCTCAGCAAAGAGGCTGGTGTCGCCTCGGAATTTGTTGATTCCAAACCCCTTAATCCGATTGCGGTCGTCCTCGGGTAGGATGACGTGGGTGCCGACGAGCTGCGCAATCACGCCGCCACGGTCGATGTCGCCAAAGAGGATGACGGGGACACCAGCGGCTTCGGCAAAGCCCATGTTCGCAATATCACCCTCACGCAGGTTCACCTCGGCGGGGGATCCCGCGCCCTCAATGATAATCAGGTCGTGTGCCTGCGCCAAACGATGAAAACTGTCGAGCACGGAAACCATCAGCGTCGATTTCATCTTGCCGTAGTCACGCGCCTTGAGCGTGGTCAGCCGTTTGCCCTGCACGATCACCTGCGCGCCCACATCCGTCTCAGGTTTGAGCAAGACAGGGTTCATGTCGGTATGCGGGGCCAACCCGCAGGCCAGCGCCTGCAAGGCCTGCGCGCGACCAATCTCTCCGCCGTCAGAGGTGACAGCAGCGTTGTTCGACATGTTCTGCGGTTTGAATGGCGCGACCGAGAGGCCGCGTTTGCGAAAGGCGCGACATAGGCCAGCCACCACCATGGATTTCCCCACGTTGGAGCCAGCACCCTGAATCATAATCGCCTTTGCCATGGCGCCTGTTCTACGGTGGGGCAGGGGTTCGCGAAAGCCCCGATGCGGCACGCGGACCCTTAAAAACGAAAACGCGGCCCGAGCAGAGGACCGCGTTTGCGTTTGGGTGGGCAAGAAGCCCGATACTAGAAACCTTAAGCGGCTTCGTCTTGTGCAGCAGCGTTGCGGCGTTCGCTCTCTTCGCGCGACAGCGCAACAGAGGTACGAATACCTTTACCAACGAATTCCATCAGACCCTTAACAACGCGTTCGTTCGGGTCGATGCCAGCGCAGGACAAAACTTCACGGCCATCACGAGACCGCGCCCAACGTGCGATCTGTTCCGGACCATTGCCGTACTTTTTGTCATCAGCAATCGCATCATCCAACGCGGCGAGAACAACAGCAGCAAAGAGTTTGCGTGCACGGTTGCCCTGTTCGTTGTTGAAAGCGGTGCCATCTACGAAATCAGCCATTTCGCGTCCTTTGTTGTTTTTGCTCTTGTGGTTACGGCGTGCAGCGCAATATGCCTATTTTGATCCGATTCGGGGGTCTTGATTTGGAATGGCAGCTATGCACTATCTGCATAGGTAAATCCACTGTTTTGGCATATCTAGCGCCTAAACGCCGGTTTGTTGTTCCGATATAGGGGCTCGCCGCTTTCCGGCAACCACCAGTCACATAATCGAGATAAATGTCCGATGCCCAAAATCAACGGTAACGAAATTAAACCAGGTAACATCCTTGAACACGAAGGCGGTCTGTGGGCCGCTGTTAAAGTGGGTCACGTGAAACCGGGTAAAGGCGGCGCATTTGCGCAGGTCGAAATGAAAAACATTCGTGATGGCCGCAAGCTGAACGAACGTTTCCGGTCCGAAGACAAGGTAGAGCGCGTGCGCCTCGACCAGAAGGACCAGCAGTTCCTCTATGAAACCGACGGTCGTCTGGTGTTCATGGATACCGAAACCTTTGAACAGGTCGAAATCGACTCGGAACTTTTGGGCGAACGTCGTCCGTTCCTGCAGGACGGCATGACCGCAACGGTCGAATACTACGGCGAAGAAGCTCTCGGCGTTTCGATTCCGCAGAAAGTCACCTGCAAAATCGTTGAGACCGAGCCGGTTGTTAAAGGCCAGACCGCTGCGAACTCTTACAAGCCAGCGATCCTCGACAACGGCGTGCGCATCATGGTTCCGCCGTTCATTGCGACCGACGAGATGATCATCGTGAACACAGACTCGATGGAATATTCCGAACGCGCCTAATCGGTTCGTTTTGATGATTTGAACAAAGGGCGCGGGAAAAATCTCGCGCCCTTTGTCTTTGCTTGCATGGTGTGGGGCAGGGCGGTTAACCATGTGCTCACCATGACAAACGCCCCCCGCTTTACCCCGCTCATCGCATCGCTTCCTGCCACTGTGCCCTTTGTCGGGGCTGAGGTGATGGAGCGTGCCAGTGGCCGTCCCTTTGCTGCGCGTATTGGCGCGAATGAAAACGTCTTTGGCCCATCGCCCAAGGCCATTGCCGCCGTGCAGGCCGCAGCATCTGAGGCGTGGAAATATGGTGATTCCGAAAGCTATGACCTTAAGGCCGCCATTGCCGCGCACCACGGCACGACCGTTGAACACATTGCGATTGGCGAAGGCATCGACGGCCTCTTGGGGATGCTGGTGCGGTTGATGATCGCCGAAGGGGATGCAGTTGTGACCTCGGACGGGGCTTATCCGACGTTCAACTACCATGTCGCGGGCTATGGTGGCGTGTTGCACAAGGTCCCGTTCAAGGGCGACCATGAGGACCCCGATGCGCTGATCGCAAAGGCCGCAGAGGTTGGTGCAAAGCTGATCTATATCGCGAACCCTGACAACCCGATGGGCACCCATCACCGTGGGGAGGTCATCGCCCTAATGGTGGATCGTCTGCCCGACGGGGCGCTGCTGATAGTGGACGAGGCCTATATCGACTTTGCCCCCGAGGGTACTGCCTTGGACCTGCCCGTTGATCCTCGCTTCATTCGGATGCGCACGTTTTCAAAGGCCTTTGCCTTGGCAGGTCTGCGAGTTGGCTATGCGGTTGGCGGCAAAGAGCTGATCGCGGGCTTTGACCGTGTGCGGAACCATTTCGGGATGGGGAATGTGGCCCAAGCGGGTGCTTTGGCCGCTTTTCAGGATCGCGAATGGTTGGGCCATGTGGTCGGGCAGGTGGCCAATGCCCGCAAACGGATCGCCTTGATTGCTGCTGACAACGGCCTCACGGCTGTGCCGTCTGCCACCAATTTCGTCTGCGTTGATTGCGGTGCGGACGGCGATTTTGCGCGCAAGGTATTAGGCGGCCTTTTGCGCCGTGGGCTTTTCGTGCGGATGCCGTTTGTGGCACCGCAAGATCGCTGTATTCGGATCAGTTGTGGCACGGAAAAAGACCTCGACCTATTGGCCGAGGCCCTACCTGAAACATTGGCTGAGGCGCGGGGTTAAACCCCCGCGACCACCGAAGTTGCCGCAGAAAGCGCGCCGTCCCCATGCGGGATTTGCAGAGCCTTAAGGCCCGCATCAATCACCGACAGCGTGCCCAGCACCATATGCGCGTTCACGTGCCCCATATGGCCGATACGGAACCACGCAGAGGTCGGTTCACGACCAAGGCCAATGCCCAGCGTCACGCCCGCATGTTCTTCGCACCAGTGGCGCAGGCGGTCGGCGTCATTGCCGCCAAGATGAATTGAAGTCACCGAGTGGCCGCGCCCCGCAGGGTCCGCCATGTTGAGACGCATTTCACCACCCTGACCCCATGCCTCGACCGCGGCCCAAACCGTGCGAGCGAGCGTTTCATGGCGGGCCCAGACCTGTTCGATGCCTTCCTCATTGATCATGTCCAGCGCGGATCGCAGCGCAAAGAGGTGATGCGTCGGGGGGGTGCCTGCAAAGTGCTGGTAGAACATCTCTGGCGAGACGCGCGGTTTCCAGTCCCAGTAGCGCGTTGCCAGATCAGCGCCTTCACGGGCAGCCGCCGCATGTTCGTTGAACCAGACAAAGCCCAAGCCTGCAGGGGTCATCAGACCCTTTTGGCTCGCGGCGATGGTAACATCCGCGCCCCAAGCGTCCATCTCGAACCGATCACAGCCCATCGACGCGATGCAATCCGCCATCAAAACGGCAGGGTGCCCCGCCGCATCCATCGCCTGACGCACGCCGGCAATGTCGTTCTTGATCGAGGTTGAGGTATCCACGTGAACCGCGAGAACGGCCTTGATGCTGTGGTCTGTGTCGGCTTTCAGGCGGGTTTCGACTTGGTTCAGGTCGATCGAAGCTTGCTGCCCGAAATCCATCACCTCTAGGTCGAGGTGCAGACCCCGCGCCATTTCGGCCCAGCCGTGCCCGAACCGCCCCGTGACCAGAACGAGGATTTTATCACCTCGTGACAGGACGTTCGACAGCGCTGCTTCCCATACGCCGTGACCGTTGGCGATATAGATCGCCACATGGCCCGTGGTGCGGGCAACGGATTTCAGGTCAGGGAGGATGGTGGCGGTCATATCGACCAGCTCGCCCTGATAAATATTGGGCGAAGGCCGCATCATCGCTTGCACCACACGATCCGGCAGCACCGAAGGTCCGGGGATGGCAAGGTAGGGGCGGCCGTTGGAAAGAGACATTCTGATCACCTATTCAAAAATCACCGTGACACTAACGCGGCTTCCCGCCGCGTCAATCGGCGAAGTCTTTCCATACGAACGGTTTATCGGTATCCCGAAGACAAGAGACCGAAAGGGATAACAGTGTCAGACACGAAACTACCCGTTGGCAGCCTGTTGCGCTGGTTCTGGGCAAACTACCTCCGCCGTCAATCGGGGAGCCTGCTTGGGGCTGCGCTATTGATGGTGATCGAAGGCTCGATGGTCGGCGTGTTGTCACTGGTTATGAAACCGATGTTCGACAATGTGCTGGTGGCAGGTGAATCCTCTGCGCTGTGGTCGGTCGGTATCGCGATTTTCGTGATCTTCACCGTGCGGGCTGTGACTTCGGTCGCGCAGAGGGTCGTTATGAAATCTGTGATCGAAAAGATTTCGGGATGGATGCGTGGTGACCTGCTGGCGCATTTGATGCGGCTCGATATGTCGTTCCATCAGTCCAATCCACCGGGCAGTTTGATCGAACGAGTACAGGGGGATGTTGCCAATATCGGCACCGTCTGGACGAACATCATCACCAATGTGGTGCGCGATGGCGTGTCGGTGATCTGGCTCTTTGGTGTGGCGCTGTCGCTTGATTGGAAATGGACGCTGGCTGCGCTGATCGGTTTGCCCGTTCTGGTTCTGCCGTCGCTGGCTGTGCAGGGCTATATCCGCCGCAAGACCCAAGCCGCTCGGGAATTGGCGACAAAGATGTCGACCCAGCTCGACGAGGTGTTCCACGGCATCAACCCGATCAAGCTCAACACCCTCGAAGACTATCAACAAGGCCGCTACACCAAACTGACCAAGGGCCGCGTGCAGGCCGAGGTGAAGGCGACATTCGGCATGGCCATGATCCCTGGGATCATCGATTTGATGACGGGCGTCGGGTTCTTTGTGGTGCTGATGTACGGCGGGTCACAGATCATCGCGGGTGACAAAACCGTGGGCGAGTTCATGGCGTTTTTCACCGCGATGGCGCTGGTCTTTGACCCACTGCGCCGTTTGGGGCAATTGTCTGGGGTGGTGCAATCCGCTGCGGTCAGCGCGAACCGTGTCCGCGAAATTCTGAACATTACACCAGCGATTTCCTCGCCCGCGACTGTAGCTGCGGCGCCGGTCGGTGCCCCTGAAATCCGCCTGAACGATGTGCATCTCGCCTATGGTGATCTTCCCGTCCTTCAGGGTGCGACGTTCACCGCTGCGGCGGGCAAGACGACGGCTCTGGTGGGGTCGTCTGGTGCTGGGAAATCCACGGTCTTTAACGTGCTGACCCGTCTGGTCGATCCAGCCTCTGGCCTCGTGACGATTGGCGGTGTTGATAACCGCGCGATGGGATTGGCGGATCTGCGGGGGCTGTTCTCTGTCGTCAGTCAGGATGCCGCGCTGTTTGACGAAACCCTGCGAGATAACATCCTTTTGGGTCGTGATCTGGATGAGGCGAGCATTGAGCGTGCGCTGACTGCCGCCCATGTGGCTGACTTCTTGCCGCGTTTGTCGGATGGGCTGAACAGCCCTGCGGGGCCCCGTGGGTCGAACCTGTCGGGCGGGCAACGCCAGCGGGTTGCCATTGCGCGGGCGCTCGTGCGCAATACGCCGATCCTCCTGCTGGACGAGGCAACATCGGCGCTGGATACCAAGAGCGAGCAGATCGTCCAAAGCGCGTTAGAGACGCTGTCCGAAGGCCGCACCACGCTGGTGATCGCGCACCGTTTGTCCACCGTTCGCAATGCCGACAGTATCGTCGTCATGGACCGTGGTCGCGTGATGGACCAAGGCACGCATGATGAATTGTTGGCGCGTGGCGGAATTTACGCTGATCTGTATCGACTCCAGTTCAAAACCGAAGACTGAGACCTATATTCACCCCTAGAGACTTAGGGAAAACCGATGACCGACAGAACCATTCTGGCCGTGACTGGCAGCGACCGCGTGAAATTCCTCCACGGGCTGACGACAAATGACCTCCGCACCCCGACCGATGGGATTGCTTATGCGGCGCTGCTCACGCCGCAGGGGAAATATCTGGCGGATTTCTTCATGATTGGGCAGGCGGACCGTATCCTGATCGACGTGGCGACGCCCCTCGCGGCGGGGCTGGTGCAGCGGCTGACGATGTATCGCCTGCGGGCAGATGTGCAGATCACAGCGACCGACCTGCAGGTCAAACGCGGCACGGGCGATGCGCCAGAGGGTGCCTTGACCGATCCGCGAGACGCGGCGCTGGGCTGGCGGCTCTATGGTGCTGAAGGGGGCGACGATGGCACCGATTGGGCTGCGCTGCGTATTGAGCGTCTAGTCCCTGAGACGGGCGTGGAGCTTGGCCCTGATAGCTACATCCTTGAACAGGGCTTTGATCGTCTGAACGGCGTCGATTTCAAAAAAGGCTGCTACGTAGGCCAAGAGGTCACCGCACGGATGAAGCATAAGACCGAGTTGAAAAAGGGCCTTGTGCGGGTGCTGGTCGATGGTGTGGCAGAGGCTGGAACGCCGATCATGGCGGGCGACAAAGAGGCGGGCGTGTTGCACACCGTGTCGGGTGGCAAAGGGATCGCCTACCTTCGGTTCGACCGCGCCGACGGCGAAATGACCGCCGGCGAGGCCAAGGTCACACGCGCTTAACCCTCTTGGGCGGCGCGGTTACGGAGCACGTATTTCTGCACCTTACCTGTTGAGGTCTTTGGCAGCGGCCCAAAGATGAGCGTTTTTGGCGCCTTAAAGTGCGCCATGTTTTCGCGGCAGAACGCGATCAGCTCTTCGGCGGTGACCGTTGCACCTGCCCGTAGATCGACAAAGGCACAGGGCGTTTCGCCCCATTTTTCGTCTGGTTTTGCAACCACAGCGGCCTCGGACACCGCGGGGTGACGGTAGAGGACATCCTCGATTTCGATCGAAGAGATATTCTCGCCGCCCGAAATGATGATGTCCTTAGAGCGGTCCTTGATCTCTAGGTAGCCATCGGGGTGCATCACGGCCAAATCGCCTGTCGCGAACCAGCCGCCACGGAAGGCTTCGGCGGTGGCGGTCGGGTTCTTGAGGTAGCCCTTCATGACGATATTGCCGCGCATGAAAATCTCACCGATGGTTTTGCCGTCCTGCGGGGTCGGCTCCATCGTTTCGGCATCGGCCACCATCAACCCATCCAAAACGTGATACCGCACGCCCTGACGCGATTTTAGTTTAGCCTGATCGTCGGGGGTCTCGGTGTTCCATTCGTCTTTCCACGCGCAGGACACCGAGGGGCCGTAACATTCGGTCAGACCGTAGGCGTGCGTGACCTTGACGCCCATCGCTTCCATTTTGGCGATGACAGAAGCGGGGGGCGGTGCGGCTGCGGTCATGACTTTGACCTCGTGGGTAAAGTCCTTCAACTCGTCCGGTGCGCTCGCCAGCATGTTCAGAACGATCGGCGCGCCACAGAAGTGGGTGACCTTCTCATCGCGGATCAATTGGAAGATCGGTTCGACCCGTACAGCCCGCAGACAAACGCAAACGCCCGCCATCGCGGCGATGGTCCAAGGGAAACACCAGCCGTTGCAATGGAACATCGGCAACGTCCAGAGGTAGCGCGAATGGTTCGGCATGCCCCAAGTCAGGATATTGCCCATCGCGTTCAGTGCGGCGCCGCGGTGGTGATAGACTACGCCCTTGGGATTGCCTGTCGTGCCCGAGGTGTAGTTCAGCGAAATCGCGTCCCATTCGTCAGCTGGCATCTGCCAATCGAAATCCTCGTCACCTTCGGCAAGAAGGTCGTCGTAGGTCATGCTGCCGATTTTATGAACGGGTCCGTCATACATCGCGTCTTCAAGGTCGATCACCAGCATATCGCGGCCGCTGATCTTGATCGCGCGGTCGACGACCTCTGCGAATTCTGGGTCGACCATCACGACCTTGGTTTCCGCGTGCGACAGGATAAAGCCGATGGTTTCCGCCTCAAGCCGCGTGTTGATCGTGTTCAGAACGGCGCCCGACATCGGCACGGCAAAGTGGGATTCGAACATCTCTGGCGTGTTGGCCGCGATGATCGAGACGGTATCGCCCTTGCCAATCCCGCGCTTGTTCAAGGCCGAACCGATGCGGCACATGCGAGCATAGGTTTCGCGCCATGTCATACGACGGTCCCCATGCACGACGGCCAGATAATCGGGATACACCGATACGGTGCGGGCAATGAACGACAGCGGGGTCAGCGCTGCGTGGTTGGCGGCATTGCGGTCTAGGCCCGCGTCATAAATGGACGGAATGGCGGTCATAACTCTCTCCCCTACATGCCCGACCTCTTTGTGATCGGGGCCGCGAACTGGCGGCGTTTGGCAGAGTTTAGGGTGAATTTTCGCACCGCGTCCACGGGGTTATGCGAGGGCAGACCGTTTGTCGCGGCGTCCTTTCGGCGTCGGTATAGAAAAAGGGCGGCCCAGTAGACCGCCCCTTTCTGTTCTATTGATCAAACCGATCAGCCGATTTCGGCCAAACGTGCCAGAGCGGCCTTCAACTGGGCCTCTTCTTCTTCGCGCAGGGCGAGGTTGGCGCGGGTTTCCTCGATCACCTCTTCTGGGGCGCTTTCTGCAAATTTCGGGTTGTTCAGGCGGCCACGCAGCCCCCCGAGTTCCTTTTGCAACTTGCCCAAGACCTTTTCGACGCGGGCTTTTTCAGCGGCCACGTCGATGATGTCCGCCAGAGGCAGCGCAAAGGTCGCGCCCTTGGTGGTGATGGTGATCGACCCTTTGGGGGCTTCTGCAGATTCGGTGATGTCGCCGATGCGGGCCAGACGGGTGATGAGCGTCTGGTTGTTCGCCAGTGCCGCCTTTGCGCCTGCGTCGGCCTCTTGCATAACGACAGGCACGTAAAGACCCACAGGCACGTTCATCTGTGCACGGGCCGAACGGATTCCTTCGATCAACGAGATCGCCCAGTTGAGTTCGGCGTCTGCTGCATCGTCCACCAGATCGGCTGCGGTGTAGGACGGCCAGTCGGCATGGACGAGCATTTTCGTGCGGTTGTCCGCCAGTGTGCCCCAGAGCTCTTCGGTGATGAAGGGCATGAAGGGGTGCAGGAGGATCAGACACTGGTCGATGACCCAGCCCATGACCTTTTGCGTCTCGGCCTTTACCTCGGCGTCGCCATCCATGATCAGCGGTTTCGAGAATTCGACATACCAGTCGCAGACCTTGCCCCAGACAAAGCCGTAGAGCGCGTTGGCTGCATCGTTAAAGCGATAAGCCTCGATTGCGGCATCGACCTCTTCGCGGACGCGAGCAGTTTCACCGATGATCCATTTGTTCACGGTTGCTGTGGCGGTCGGGATTTCGGTTGCGCCATGCACCGCACCGTTCATCTCTGCGAAACGCGACGCGTTCCACAGTTTGGTGCCAAAGTTGCGGTAACCTTTGATGCGGTCCTCTGACAGTTTCAGAACGCCGCCAATCGCTGCCATCGACGCATTGGTGAACCGCAGCGCGTCTGCGCCGTATTCGTCAATGATCACCAGCGGGTCGATCACGTTGCCCGTGGTCTTCGACATCTTCTTGCCCTTCTCGTCGCGGACGAGCTGGTGCAGGTAGACGGTGTGGAACGGAATTTCATCAACAACAGCGAGCTGCATCATGATCATGCGGGCAACCCAGAAGAACAGGATGTCCTGACCCGTCACCAACACATCGGTCGAGAAGTATTTCGAGGTGCTCTCGTCCCAGTTCGGCCAGCCCAGCGTGCCGATCGGCCACAGACCCGACGAGAACCACGTATCCAGAACGTCAGGGTCACGGGTGAGCGATTTGCCACCCGATTGCGCAACGGCCTCAGCCTCGGTTGGGGCGCAGTAGGCATTGCCTTCGGCGTCATACCACACAGGGATCTGGTGGCCCCACCACAGTTGGCGCGAGATACACCACGGTTCGATGTTTTCGAGCCAGTGGTAATAAGTCTTTTCGCCCGACTCTGGCATGATCTTGATGTCGCCATTGCGGACAGCATCCAGCGCAGGGCCGACGATTTTCGACGTTTCAACGAACCATTGGTCGGTCAGCATCGGTTCGATCACGACCTTCGAACGATCACCGAACGGCTGCATGATCGGCTTTGCTTCGACCAACGGGACCAGCGCATCTGCGCCTTCTGCATCTGGCTTTAACGCGGCCTTGCCCAAACGCGGGTCGGTGGCCACGGTCATCACGGCGAGGCCCTCGGCGGTGATCGCCGCAACGACCTTTTCGCGTGCCTCAAAGCGGTCCAGACCCCGGTATTCATCGGGTACGAGGTTGATCGCGTCGATCTCTTGAACGGTAAAGTCCTTGCCCGCTGCGTATTCGGCGGCTTTCGCGGCTTCCTCAGCATAGGGCGCACCATCGGCACGCATCGCGCCACGGGTGTCCATCAAACGGTATTGCGGGATGTTGCCACGCTTTGCGACCTCGTGGTCGTTAAAGTCGTGTGCGCCTGTGATCTTCACCGCACCCGAGCCAAAGGCCATATCGGGGTATTCGTCGGTGATGATCGGGATCAGACGGCGCTGTTCTTTAGGACCAACTGGAATTTCGCAGAGTTTTCCCACGATCGGGGCATAGCGTTCGTCATCGGGATGGACCGCAACCGCGCCGTCACCCAGCATGGTTTCGGGGCGGGTTGTTGCGATAGAGATGTAATCGCGTTCCTCACTAAAGGTGACATTCCCGTCCTCGTCCTTTTCGACGTAGGTGTAGGTCGCACCACCCGCGAGCGGGTATTTGAAGTGCCACATATGGCCGTCGGTTTCGATGTTCTCAACTTCGAGGTCGGAAATCGCGGTCTCAAAATGCGGGTCCCAGTTCACCAGACGCTTGCCGCGGTAGATGAAGCCTTTGTTGTACATTTCGACAAAGACTTTGATTACGGCGTCGTGGAAGTTGCCTTCTTCGCCTGCGGGTGCGTTCGGTGCGCCTGACATGGTAAAGGCGTTGCGCGACCAGTCGCAGGACGAACCCAGACGTTTCAACTGGCTGATGATGGTATTGCCGTATTGGCCTTTCCATTCCCAAACTTTGTCGAGGAACGCCTCGCGGCCCAGATCACGACGACCAGGCTGACCCGTCGCGGCGAGCATTTTCTCGACCTGAAGCTGGGTTGCGATCCCCGCGTGGTCCTGACCCGGCTGCCAGAGCGTGTCAAAGCCGCGCATACGGTGCCAGCGGATCAGAATATCCTGCAACGTGTTGTTGAACGCGTGGCCCACGTGCAGCGCGCCCGTCACGTTCGGCGGCGGGATCATGATGGTAAAGGTTTCGTCGCGTGATTTATTCGCGCCGGCTGCAAATGCGCCTGCGTCTTCCCACTTTTTATAGATGCGGGCCTCGGCTTCGGCCGCGTCAAAGGTCTTTTCCATAGCCATCTTTTTGATCCCTTCTGGTCTTGCCCTGTGGATTAGCCAAAAGGGGCCGAAAGGGAAAGGGCGAAGGGCGTTAAACTGCGCGGTTGATGCGGGTTGAGAGGTGGATAAGGCTCTCCATTGCCTGAACGCCGTCAATCTCTCCGATTTTGTCGAGCGTTTGATCGAGTTCCAGCGTCGATCCTGTTCGCAATTGGGCACAGAGGTCGAACCGTCCGGATGTGGTATGCACCACCTCGACCGAGGACATCCGTTTCAACTGCACCAGCACAGCCGCTTGTGCCGAAGGGCGAATATGGATGAGCACGGTCGCCCGAATGGTGCTGCGTTGCACCTGATCCGACAGACGCAGGCTGTAGCCCGCAATCACCCCCGTCCGTTCGAGCCGATCAATGCGGGCCTGAACGGTCGTCCGCGCCAGCCCGAGCGTCTGCGCGATCTTTGCCACGGGTAGGCGGGCGTTGCGGGTGAGTTCCGCGATCACGGCGCGGTCTGTGCTGTCCAGTTCTGTCATATCGTCGATGATACTGTCATTTTGACGAAAAGCAGAGTCATTTTGTTCAATCTGCCACGACACATCGTCCGAATTTTCGCGAACACTGAAGGAAAGCGAACAGGAGAGACAGATGTATCAACAGCCCGTAGAGGCCCAAACCATTGCGGATGTGCTCTCGGTACGGTCCGACACCGCGCCTGTGCACTTCTTTGCGCCCGACCGTCTGGATGCTCGGCTGGCCGAATTTCGGCGCGGGTTCCCCGGACTTGTGACCTATGCGGTTAAGGCGAACCCGACCGAAGACGTGCTGCAGCGTCTCTGCGCGGGGGGCTTGGACGGGTTCGATGTGGCTTCGCCCGATGAAATCGCGCTGATCCGTCGGATCTGCCCCAATGCACCGATGCATTACAATAACCCCGTGCGGAGCAAGGCGGAAATCGCTGCAGGCATCGCGGCGGGCGTTGTGTCGTGGTCAGTTGATGCGCTGTCAGAATATGAAAAGCTGGTCGCTGCGGGTGTGTCGCCCAAGGCCGAAGTCGCCGTGCGGTTCAAACTGCCCGTCGCAGGCGCGGCCTATGATTTTGGCGCCAAATTCGGTGCAGAGGTTGATGACGCGGTCGATCTGTTGCGGCACGTTGCGACCTCGGGTCGGCCCTTGGCACTGACATTTCACGTTGGCACGCAATGCACGGACCCAGCGGCCTATGTGTCCTACATCCATGCGGCGGCACAAATTGCAGAGCGGGCGGGCGCGACGTTGGACCGCCTGAACGTCGGTGGTGGGTTTCCTGCGTCGCGCGATGGCTCGCCCAAACCGCTCGAGCCGTTCTTTGCCGCGATCCGCGAGGCGATGTCGGCCTTTGCGGTGCGTCCGACATTGATCTGCGAACCGGGGCGGGGCCTCGTGGCGGATAGTTTCGCCTACGCAGTTCAGGTGAAATCCATTCGTGGGCAGAGCGTTTACCTTACCGATGGAATTTACGGTGGCCTGTCTGAAATGGTGTCGATGCCCGCGCCTGCCTTGGCCGTGATGAGCGCCAATGGCGGTTGGCGTGATACCGCAAGGCAGGGCGTGCGTGCCTTTGGGCCGACCTGCGATAGCCTTGATCAATTGCGCGATCCTCTGGCTTTGCCCGAGGGTCTGACTGAGGGCGATTGGATCGTGTTTCGGTCGATGGGCGCCTATGTCACGGGCGTCACCACGCGGTTCAACGGCTACGGCCTCTCTGATCCCATCACGGTAAAGGATTTGTGCGCTCCCTATCACTAGGCTGGACACCGTTGGGTTGTGCGTTAGGCTGAGGCGTAGCGGCATAACCTGTTCACCAAAGGGGACAAAGTGGCCATTCGTGATTGGGTTTTAGGTCTCCTTAACCGTCGTCCCCGCAGCGAAGAGGGCGGTGGGCGCAAGCGTGGACAGGCGACCCATGTGGTGATCCTTGACGGAACGATGTCGAGCTTGGCCCAAGGGTTTGAAACCAACGCGGGTCTGACGTTCAAACTGCTCCGCGAGGCAGGACATAAGGCCAATTTGACCGTCTATTACGAGGCGGGGATCCAGTGGCGTGATTGGACGGAAACTTTTGGCGTTATTGCAGGGCGCGGGATTAATCGACAGATCGAACGGGCCTATGGCGTTCTGTGTTCGCGCTGGCATCCAGGGGATCGGATTATCCTGATAGGCTATTCGCGAGGGGCTTTTGCCGTGCGGTCGCTTGCGGGGGTGATCCAGCGGGTCGGCATCGTCAAACACCACGATGCGACCGAGCGGCATGTCAAACTGGCCTATCGCTATTACACCCACGGTGCGCGCAGTCCCTTTGCCCGCAGGTTCAAGGAGCTATACTGTGATCGCTCTGCCGATGTGGCAGCGATTGGCGTGTGGGATACGGTGAAATCGCTGGGTCTTCGGCTGCCGATCCTGTGGAAGTTTGAGGAAAAGCGGCACAGTTTCCATTCGGACGGGTTGGAACCTTGCGTTCGCTCAGCGTTTCACGCGCTGGCCTTGGATGAAACCCGCGATGCGTTTTCGCCAGAGATGTGGTCCCCGCAGAACCGTTGGAATGGGCAGATTGAACAGGTTTGGTTCAAGGGCACGCATGGCGATATCGGCGGGCAATTGGGCGGGCGTCTGGACGTTCGTCCCCTGTCCAATATCCCGCTCGTGTGGTTGCTGGATCGGCTCGAAGGGCAGGGGTTGCCCTTGCCTGATGGATGGCGAGATCGGTTTCCCTGTGATGTGACCGCGCCATCGGTCGGCACATGGGCGCAATGGGGCAAACTGTTCTGGTCGCGGCACCGTCGCAAGGTCGGGCGTGATCCGTCGGAACGGTTGCACGAAACGGTCGCGGACCGTGGGCTGGGCACGAAAAAGCCCGCTCCGAAACAGAGCGGGCTAGAAGCCTGAGGGATGGGATCAGGCCACTTTTTCGAGTTTGACCTGAGGGGTCACACCCAAAGCATGGCAAACATCGCGGGTCAGGTCCGGTTTGTTCAACGTGTAGAAGTGCAGATCGTTCACTCCGCCACGGATCAGGTCGTCGCACAGTTCGGTTGCCAGAGCGGTCGCCAAAAGGTCGGTCGAACCAGATTTCGCCGCGTTGTCAAAGGCGTCCGCCACGATTTGCGGGATAGACGTGCCGCAGAGCTGCGCGAACTTGCGTGCGCCGTTCCAGTTTTCAATCGGCAAAATGCCCGGAATGATCGGTGCGTCGATGCCCGCTTTTTCGCAGGCATCACGGAAGCGGAAGAACGTCTCTGCCTCAAAGAAGAACTGCGTGATGGCGCTGGTGGCACCTGCATCAATCTTGCGTTTCAGCCATTCGATGTCGGCGGCCGCGTCGCCTGATTCTGGGTGCTTTTCGGGATATGCACCGACGCGGATTTTGAATTTGCCCGTGTCAGCCAGTGCTTCGATCAGTTCGATGGAGGACTGGAAGCCATCTGCGGTAGGGCGGAATTTCTCTGCGCCTTTGGGGGCATCACCACGTAGAGCAACGATTTCGGTCACACCGACCTCAGCGTAAGCGTTCGCGATTTCGAGCGTTTCTGCGCGGGTTGCCTCAACACACGTCAGGTGCGCTGCGACGGTCAAACCGATGTTTTTGTGAATGGCACCAACGGCTTCGTGGGTGAGCTGGCGAGTCGTGCCGCCCGCACCATAGGTCACAGACACGAACGTCGGGTCCATCGGTGCAAGGGTTGTCGCGCAGTTCCACAGGCGGAACGATTGGTCCAGCGATTTGGGCGGGAAGAATTCGAAAGAGACATTGGGGCGCGACATGATTCACCTATTTGTTGATGACCCCTTGTCGCAAAATAAATGATGTGAGACAAATTCATAACTTTCACGACAATCATGAGATTTGTTCATAATGCATATTGAGATCCGACATTTGCGTACGATTAAAGCGATCCATGATACCGGCGGGTTGGCCCGTGCGGCGGATTTGTTGAACATCACGCAATCGGCCCTGAGCCATCAAATCAAAGGGATCGAAGATCAAGCGGGTGTCGAACTCTTTGTGCGGCGGGCGAAACCTCTGCGTTTGTCGGCATCGGGGTTGCGGCTTTTGGCGGCGGCGGAACAGATTTTGCCGATCCTTGCCGATCTGGAGGTCGAATTCGAAGGCCTGCAAGACGGGCGCGCGGGACGGCTGCATATCGCGCTGGAATGTCATGCGTGCTTTGAGTGGCTGTTGCCTGTGTTGGAGCAGTTCCGCAAAGTTTGGCCAGATGTGGATGTCGATATCCGATCAAGCCTGTCGTTCGATGCGATGAGCGCGCTGCGCCGCGAAGAGGTCGATTTGGTTGTGTCCTCGGACCCTGAGGATCAGTCGGAAATCGATTTTAACCCGCTGTTTGATTATGATCCGGTCTTTGTTGCGTCGTCTCACCATCCGCTGGCCCAAAAGGCGGTGATCGAGGCGCAGGATTTTGAAGGGCAGACGCTCATCACCTATCCCGTTGATCGGTCGCGGTTGGATATCTTTAAGATGCTGTTGTCGCCAGCGCGGGTCGAACCTGCTGCGGTGCGGCAGGTCGAATTGACGGCGGTGATCCTTATGCTCGTGGCGTCCAACCGTGGTGTGTCGGTGCTGCCGGACTGGGTGGTGCGTCAGGTGCGGCAATCGTCCGATTACGTCACGCGGCCTCTGGGTAAGGACGGAAAGGTTGGCATGACGCGGCGGATGTTTGCGGCGACCCGCGAGTCCGAGAACACGCGACCCTACCTTGCGCACTTCATTCGGCTGGCTCGGCAAGAGGCGGTGAAACTTCAGCGGGGCTGACGTCGCGGCTGGATTCCGCAAAGAGGCGGATGCGGGTTTCATCAATCGGCATCGCTTTGCCAAAGAGATAACCCTGACCCAGACGGCACCCCAGACGGCGGAGGTGATCGACTTGACCTTCGGTTTCGACCCCTTCCGCTATGACAGAGACACCCAAGCCGTCGGCGATTTCCAAAAAGCCACGGATCAGCACTTCGGCGGTGGGATCGCGGCCAAGGTCGGCGACGAAACTCATGTCGATCTTGAGTTCATCGAATTCGAGTTGGCGCAGGTGTTGGAACGACGCAAAGCCTGTGCCGAAATCGTCGAGCGACACCCGCAGTCCTTCGGATCGGAAATGGGCGATGCTGGCCTGAATGGTGTCGGCAGAGCGGGCGATGAACACGTCCTCGGTGATTTCGAGCGTGATGTGGCGACGGGCGTTCGGGTGGCGGCTCAGTAGGTCGTCGAGGTCAGCGCGGCCCGACTGCGTGGCGAGGGCGACCTCGGGGACGTTGATCGACACTTCACCCGGGTTGAGCCCTTCTGCCAAAAGCTGTTCGATGTCATGGAGCACACAGCCCGCCATATGCGACAGAAAATCGCCGTGCAGGCCAAGTTCATTGATCTGCGGGATGAAGAGGTTCGGGGGTAAGGGGCCTTTGGTCGGGTGAATCCAGCGGGCGAGGGCCTCAAACCCGATGCTGCGACCCGTGGCGAGGTCGACCTTGGGCTGGTAATAGGGGCGGATCTCTCGGCTGTGCATCGCGGCAAGGATTTCGCGGCGGTCCTCAAGCGACAGGCGGCGTTCGAAATCATCGGCACGATAGATCGCGGCTGAGATGCCAGAGCTGTTTTTCGCGCGATACATGGCCTGATCGGCTGCACCGCAGAGACCCTCGACCGTGGTGCCCGCGTGCCGTGTGAGGCCGATGCCGACCGAGGCCGAGATATGCAGTTCCTTTTCGTGCCATTCTACGGGCGCTTGGATGGCGCGGGCGATGTAATCGGCCAGTCGAAGCGCGGCCTTTTCAGATGTGATCGTACGAAACGCGATGGCAAATTCGTCGCCGCCCAAACGGGCCACGATGCCCGTGTCGCCAACCAGTTTGGATAGGCGGCTCGCCACGGCCTGAAGCACCTGATCGCCCGCTTCGTGGCTATAGGTGTCGTTGATCGGCTTGAATCCGTCGAGGTCGATGAGGAACACGCCCAATTCGCTACCCAAACGGCGCTGGGTAATGAGGTGTTCAAGTTCTTCATCAAACGCTCGACGGTTCAAAAGGCCCGTGAGTGGGTCATGTCGGGACAAGTGTTCGAGGGCACGCAGGCGGGCGTTTGCCTCTTCGCGAGCGGCGTTGAGGGCGCGCTGTGTGTCCTTTTGTTTGTGAAGGGTTTCGAACGTGTTGAAAATATAGACGACCATCATGCCCGTTGTGATGATCCATTCCCCCTCGCTCGACGGGAGGAACGCGTTTTCGCTAGCGAGCCAGAATACAGCAAAGGCAGAGCCAAAAGAGGGGGCCATCAAGCTCCAGTTATAAAACGGGAGGGCGGCGAAGGTGTTGGTGATGTGGACGAAGACCCCAAAAAGCCACAAGAACCCCGCGAGGAGCATCGCGGAGGATGGTTCTGCCGCCAAAAGGAACGCGGGCGCGAGATAAAAGAGGACGGAACTACAGTTTACGAGCCAGACGGTAAACACGTAGGTGGCGGTGATATCCTCGTCCCTTTCAGGCAATTTCTGGGCGAGCCAGTGGGCCGCGAGTTCATAGGCGACCAGAATACCAGACATGGACAGGGCCACGGTGCCGTAACCGACCCACCACAAAATTACCAACATCATCGCCGCAGAGGCGAGGCGTTTGGCGATGTCCCGCGTGGCCACGTGAATGGCAAAACGGGTTTGATAGCGGATCTTATCAAAACTCTGCGCGATCATGGGCCTCTTCCTGCCTTTGGGCCCATGTTGCCAATCAAAACCAAACAAATCGTTAACGGTGCGTTTTTCCCGAAAGAGTGCCATTCGCGGCCTTGCCCGATTGATCGGATTTGCCTATACGCGCTGCTTGGACCGTGAACGGAGGCCCCGATGGCTGGTAGTGCAAACCTGAACGTGATGATGAAGACCGCCCGTAAAGCTGGGCGCGCCTTGCTCAAAGACTTTACCGAAGTTGAACAGCTTCAGGTCAGCACCAAAGGACCCGGTGACTTTGTCACTCGCGCCGACCGCAATGCAGAGGAAATCATCCGCACGGAACTGATGGAAGCCCGCCCGACCTATGGCTTCCTCGGTGAAGAATCCAAAGAGATCGAAGGCGAAGATCCGACCCGTCGCTGGATTGTTGATCCGCTTGATGGCACCACCAACTTCTTGCACGGTCTGGGTCACTGGGCTGTGTCGATCGCCCTTGAACATAAGGGCCAAATCGTTGCAGGCGTGGTTTATGACCCCGTAAAAGACGAGATGTTCTATGCCGAAAAAGGTTCGGGTGCGTGGATGAACGAGACCCGTATTCGCGTCTCTGGTCGTCACCGTTTGATCGACGGTATCTTTGCAACGGGTCTGCCGTTTGCCGGAAGCACCGATCTGCCGCAGACCCTGCGAGACCTTGGCCAATTGCTGCCCGCGACCTCGGGTGTGCGTCGTTTGGGTGCTGCGTCTCTGGACTTGGCCTATGTCGCTGCTGGCCGTTTCGACGGGTTCTGGGAACGCCGTTTGAAGCCGTGGGATATCGCCGCTGGTCTCGTCATCGTGCGCGAAGCGGGTGCCCTGCTGGAGCCGATTCACGAAGAGGGCAACATCCTTGAGGATGGCAACCTGATCTGCGCGAACGAATCCATGTTCGGTCCGTTCGCCAAAGTGATCCGCGGCGCGGCAGCGTAATCGCTGATCGACCGACAGATTTGAGGGCCGTGCCGAAAGGTGCGGTCCTTTTTCGTTAGTTCGCCTGATTTCGCGCTAAATGGCAGGACATTTGCAGAATTTGTGGTGTGGATGCGAACGGCTGCGGCGTGTGTTTGCACTAAATTTGCGAATTTACCGCACGTTAGGTGGTTTTGCCGTAAATTTACCTTGAAGCTTCGTCTTTCGCAGCGCATTCACGGTTAAAATCGCCGAGTTTGAGCCGAAATTGCTTTGAAAGAGGCCAAGATGATCCATCACAGCTCTGATCTGGACGCATTCGACCGTAAGATTTTGGATATCGTCGCGATTGAGGGGCGGATCAGTGTGACCGAGCTGTCGCGTCGGATCGGCCTGTCGAAATCCCCGACCCAAGCGCGTCTGAAGCGGCTTGAGGAAACAGGGCTGATCCGTGGTTATCGTGCGCTCTTTGACCCGATCCGTTTGGGACGCGACCACGTGGCGTTTGTCGAGGTGAAACTGACCGACACCCGCGAGTCGGCCTTGGCCGAATTCAACGCGGCCGTCATTCGCGTGCCAGAGATTGAACAGTGTCATCTTATCGCGGGTCAGTTCGACTACCTGCTCAAGGTTCGCACCGCGTCGATGTCGGCCTATCGGCTTGTTCTGGCTGAAAAAATCTCGACCCTGCCGTATTTGGCGAACACATCGACCTATGTTGCGATGCAGGCCGTCAAAGAAGAAGGCGTTGGTCCTGTCGCCACTGGCGGATAATTCCGACAAAGCGGCTTTTGCGACTTTCGCCCCTTGCCCATCGGCGCGGGGCAGGGCAAAACACCGTCGTGCCCGCGTGGTGGAATGGTAGACATCGGAGACTTAAAATCTCTTGGCCTTAGTGCCGTGCCGGTTCGAGTCCGGCCGCGGGTACCACAATCCTCAGTTATTCCCATGTAACCCATTGATCTCTAACGATTAACGATTTTGTTTATCGAATGAGGCAACCACATGGTCCACCAAAAGTGCACCTATGTAAGACGCAAAGGGAAGACTTATTACTTCACTAGGCGGATACCCAAAGAGCTACAGAGATTCTGTGACTTAAGCAGGTTTGAGACTTGTTTACATACATCCGATATAAATTCTGCGAGGCGGCAGGCACTAATGTTGTCGCAAGAGCTGGAAGAGCATTGGTCTATCCTCAGGCGAAAAAATAGGAACAGTAGAATTGCAAGGGTCTTCGGCCCAGCAGAACAGAGTTCAACTGCGGATCTGAAAAAACCGAGTAGCAGCGCACCATTATTGTCATTAGCCCTAGAAACCTACGTGAATTTGAAAGGCGCTGGGCGTTCAAAAACCTTTGAGGCTGGAGCTAGGCGATCAATAGGTTATCTGCTTGAAGTGACTGAGGATAAGCATCTCGATTATTACGACCGTGCAGATGCCAATGCATTTCGAGAGTTTCTGAGGGGTCGTGGCCTGGCTCAAGATAGCATTGCTAGAAATATAACCAATGTGAGAGCTGTAATTAATTTTGCGTTAAGAGAGCATGGTCTGCCGCCCAATCAGGCGTTTAGCGGCGTCTATTTGGGTGAGAATGTTCCGGCTAAGAAACGTTACGTACCGAGCGTTGCTGAGGTCCACCAACTACAAAGAGAATGCCGTTACGCGGATGACCCAAGTAGATGGATATTGGCACTAATTGCCGATACTGGGCTTAGGCTGTCGGAAGCAATAGGGCTGTGCCGAGATGATATCGATCTGGATCAACGGTTACCCTACTTAATCGTTAGACCTCATCCATGGCGACGCCTTAAGACACTAAGCAGTGAACGGAAGGTCCCTCTTGTAGGAAGTTCTCTTTGGGCAGCTAAGAGGGCCTTAGAGGTTGGTCAAGGTCAATTTGTGTTTCCGCGATACTGTAATATGCAAGAAGCTATGGCTAACTCCGCTAGCGCCGCCCTCAATAAATGGATGAAGTGCAACATATCTAAAGACATGGTTATCCATTCTTTGAGACATGCGATGCGAGACAGGTTGCGAAATGTCGAGTGCCCGCCGGACATTATCGATGCAATTGGTGGGTGGAGTAGGCAGGGGATAGGTGAGACCTATGGTTTGGGTCACGATCTTGGTATTTTGTCCAAGTGGCTTAAAAAGGTGACTACTGGTGATACCAATTTGGCATTAAAATCGTGATTTCGATACCATGACCGATATTAGATTAGTAAAAACGAAGTGCCCTGTTTGTGGATCTCTGTCCTTGAAGGCTTTGATCTACAGCATCAACTTTCGAGTTGGTTTGCCTGACGGTTTAGATACTGATTTTACGTGCGATGAATGTGCTCATTATCCGGTAGAGTGAGCTACTCCCCGATGTTTGGACAAGATCTGGCGTAGATTAAGCTACTCGTTGCACCTGCTGATCGGGTTGGGTATCATTTTTCCTCGGCCAATAGACCACAGCTGGTGGCCTACCGCCAAGAGCTGAGTGTGGGCGTTGGTGATTGTAGAAAGTCATCCATTTCCGGATGCCTGCCTTCGCTTCTGATCCGGTCTCCCAGGCATGCAGGTAGACGCACTCGTACTTCAGGGTTCGCCACAGCCGCTCGATGAAGATATTGTCTAAGAAGCGTCCCTTGCCATCCATCGAGATGCGCACGCCCGTTCGGCGCAGCCGATCTGTCCAAGCAAAAGATGTGAACTGCGATCCTTGATCGGTGTTCATGATGTCGGGCGGTCCAAACTTGTGGATGGCCTCGTTCAGCGCTTCCACGCAGAAATCGGCCTCAAGTGTATTCGAGATCCGCCAGGACAGAACCTTGCGGGTGTGCCAGTCCATGATCGCCACGAGGTAAAGGAACCCGCTGCGCATCGGCAGATAAGTGATGTCTGAGCACCAAACCTGGTTCGGGCGTTCCACCCGTAGACCTCGCAGTAGGTAGGGATAGGTCTTGTGCCCCTTCGCTGGCCTGCTGGTGTTGGGCTTCTGGTAGATCGGCATCAGGCCCATCAGCCGCATCAATCGGCGAATGCGCTTCTCGTTCACCAGATGGCCGTTGTTGCGCAGGTGCCAGGTCATCTGGCGGACACCGAAGAACGGAGCCTCCAAGAACTGCTCGTCAATTCTCCGCATCAGGTCAAGGTTCTGCTCCGTCTCTCCCTTGGGCGTGTAGTAGAAGGACGACCGTGCGATCGACAGCAACTTGCACTGCTTACCGATGGACAACGCCGAATTGGCCGGCTCAACCATCTTGCGCCTCACTTGCCGGTCCATGGTTTGAGCTTTCGTGACAAAAAATCGTTGGCCACAGCCAGCTCCCCAATCTTAGCATGGAGTTCTTTCACCTGCTCTTCGTCGATCTCGGGGGTTTTCCTGCTGCCGCGCTCGAACACGCCAGACGCACCTTCCAGCAACGCCCGCTTCCATGTATGGATCATCGTCGGATGAACCCCGAACCGGCTCGCCAGCTCGGCCACCGTCTGTTCACCCTTCAGCGCTTCAAGCGCCACCTTCGCCTTGAACTCAGGCGCGTGTTGTTTCCGTTTCGACATCTCTGATCTCCTTCTCGTCGAAGATCAGCAGACAACAAATCGTAGCTTACGTCAGTGTCCGAATTTCGGGGGGTAGCTCAGAGACCATAGATGACGACGCTACTACCGAGGACCTTTGCAGTCGATGGACTGGGCCATCGTCCTAACGACATAAGCTTTGTTTATTACTTTGTAATGCAGTTGAGGTATCTTTCGCGCCTAGTGAAGTAATAAGTCTTCCCTTTGCGTCTTACATAGGTGCACTTTTGGTGGACCATGTGGTTGCCTCATTCGATAAACAAAATCGTTAATCGTTAGAGATCAATGGGTTACATGGGAATAACTGAGGATTGTGGTACCCGCGGCCGGCGCTGGTTCCTTCCCAAGGAACTTACCTCACCATCTATCTCAACGATATCAGCGAGTTAACCTCTACAGGCTTCTAATGTCTACGATAGATTTGGTAGCCTCTACGGTGGCTTCGTTAGTTCGCTTAAAGACGACGCAAGCTGACTTGAGACAACTCAGGTTGTTAGACGCATACTACAGCCATCTTATCACGAAGACACTCATTGGGTCCCATGACATCCAAAGAGACCCCCGGTTGGCCTTTGGGATCTTGGGTTTTCAAAAGTGGGCTAAAGGTCGACTTTGATGTTGTTGTTCGGGGTGTCTTTTTTAGGCGGCCTTATGTGGAACACTGTCGTCTTACTCACTGGTCGACCCAAAGAGAGCCGATTGCGCACGTGTGTATGATGCGTACCGGTTTCTCTATAGGTTCCCCGTAGTAGAGAAACCAAAGACCTCTATAGAAAACTCATACACAACGTGCACACACGCGCATCGTCGGCGTGGTGATTGTCTGGCTGTGGGAGTATTTTTATTCTTGGATAAGCAGTAGGTCACTTTATCGAAATTCCATTATCATTATGATTATCTAATTGGCCTCGATCTAAATATAAGTAGGTGAAAAATCCTTCAGCTGGGCTAATGGAAATAACTTCTCCCATATTTGTAACTCCACGATACCGATTTTCTGTCGGTACGCTCTCAGCGGACGATATTGTGTTTATATTTTCAACAATAAACCTCGTCACATCTTCGCCAGTATTTGCGCAGGCATTAATTGAGTTGCAATTGAATGAAATCAGTCTGGCCTGAAGTGACAGGTATTCTTCAATATGTGCATTCCAGTGTTTTACAAGCGCTTCACGATTTGGCTCCCAATCAATTGGGGTGGTCCAACTATTTGTCGATAATTCCTCTGTGGCCACCTCATTGTACGTCGTAATAATGGGGTGGATCATTATTCTACTATCTCCATTATAACACTCAACGCTTGAAAAATATGACGCTGTATTGAGCATTCGAATATCTGTATTGCAAGTAAATCCTCTAACTTCGAGTGCCCTCACATTGGCGCATGTGCCTGAGTCCACGCGGGTTCCTAAGATTGATGTTGCGGAGCCTTCATGGTAACCAGAGCCATACATCAAGCCACAGATTATATTAAGATTTAATTCAATTTTTATAGAATTTAAACTTTCAGCCAACTTACTGGTGTAGATGTTATTCAGGCTTATTTCCCAAGAATTTGCTCCTTCCTTTCCTGACACCTCGACACCTTCTAGAGATCTAGTTTTTCCGGTAAACCTGAAGTATTCGTCTTCAAAATCTATTTCACTAATTTGTGTTATCGAAGTACTTGGATCTGATAATTGGGCGTGAATTTCTCTCGGCTCCAAACCACAGGTGTCAAGACTTTCGCAATCAAAAGTTATGCCTGCCGGCTTGATGTGTGCAATGTTTTCAGGATAGTTACCTTCATTTTCACTAATTTGAAAAAACTGCACTTCTCTTTCATCTTTTGAGCAGAATGAGTAACTAGGATAGTCTAGGAACAGTTTGCATTGATAACCTACTTCTGTTAGAATATTTACATTATAACAAAGGTCCGAGGTTACTCTTAATCCGAGAATTTCAGTTCCGAGTATCCCAGCTTCAAGGTCTGGAATATTTGAGCAATCAGCACTCAAATCCATAATTCGATCTTCGCCGAATTCTAATAGCCAAGTGTAGTCAATCATTGCTGCTGCACTGGATGCGATTGTAGAAAATATTGCGAAAACTATAACTAATATTTTATTTTGATAATGCATTTTGTTAGGAACCTTCCGTGGAGTATTCAAGATCTTATTTATCGCAGCTATTGGATTGAAAATTGTTAGCGGATATCCTTATGGCTGATAAATGGCGATAGGAGCGCATTGGGTTGTGTGACTACTTTGGTGACCAAGCTTCGACACCAGAGAAACCTTTTTCATCAAAAATTTTTAGGACCATATTGGATAAGTCATTTCTTTTTTTAGGATAAAAATACCTGACGACAGATTCTGAGATTTGAATTTGAATGTATTCAAATGAATTGAATTTGATCGAGCTTAAGAAGTAAACTTGAATATACTCAGATTGCGATCCTAATACAAACCTTGCTGCGTAAATATTATTAAATGGAATCTGCCATACGATTGCATTCTCGTCCGCATTAAATGGAATTTTTTCCTCTTGGAGTTTTTCTATAATTACTTCCCTGTGAGGCATAATTTTTTGGAGACTAATAAAAGTAGAAGACAGTTTTTCGGTTTCCAGCCTAATAACTTTGTCAATACCTAGTAGTTTTGATAAAAATCCCATATAAATCCTCCAATCTTTATTTAGCTTCAAGTTATTATCCTAGAGCCAATTCGATATCTGTATAATAAACCTATTAGGACGCTGTAAGGATGTTTTTAGGGGGATTGATATAGCCTAGATATCCTAACAATGTGCCAATGACAGGGGGGGCACGTCACTTATTGAAAATTACATGTTACCACGTAAGTGCGAGTGATCGACCATCGGAATGCTGACACTGACCAACACCTCCTGCTGAGGTGAAGCCTGTTGTGTCAGCATATTGCATCATACAGTTCAGGGCATTTCCTTTATCCCCGATTAAGACAGCTACAAATTTCCCACCCATTGCGGTTCCCATGCCAAAGCTGTTCCCATAAGCAGTTACCGTATTTGCACCAGAGTAGGCTGTCACTGAGCTAAACCCATTGTTCATCGTAGTTGTAGCGTCAGCGCTTACAGCTTTTCCGACAAAGGCTTCGCCATCAATTACCGTTTTGTAAGTATCAGAAGACATCCCTTGTTCATAATTCATTAAAACCGGTGTGCCGTCACTCATCACACCGTTCATTCCTCCACTCATGCAGCCTGAAAGTGCAACAACACAAACAATGGACAGTTTTTTCATAAATCAATCCTTGATATCAATTTGATCCTAAAGGCAGATTACCTATCGCTTGTTAGTAAGCAAAGATTCTTTTCTGATGCATAGCATCGATGCTGCAGTATCAATGTTCCGGTTATTTGATGAGAATTTGACATAGTGCACATTGAGGCAAATATGGGAACATTTAGTGCTTTTGGACTAAAGTAAGGTGCGCAATTTTCACTGCGCACACTCAGGTTTTATTTAGAAGTCATAAGTTTCGAAACGCGCTTCGACTTTTGGGTCAGGATTCACAAACTTAACTTGATTGCGTCGATCCCCCGTTGTGAAGCGGCCTGACTTCTCCCAACCAGCTTTATGAAGACAAGCACTCATTCTTCGGCTGTCAGCTTGACTGATGCGATCAGTTGTCATCCCAGGGAAGCATTCCAGGTAAGCATCCAGGAGAGAAGTCTCTTCAAGATGAGAGAGATTTGCGTTTATTGCTTCGACCCATGGATCGCTTTCAAAACGCTTCTTGCTCTCATTAGAAGCTACCTTAAGGGTTTCACCGGTTAGCCAGTAGGCTTCCCCATTTGAGAAGGCATGGGATGCCGCAGCCCAAAGCTTGTCCTTGTTAGCCTTGATAGCTTCCAAGTCGACCTTGGTGATCTGGAGCGGTAAAAATCTACGATTTCCCGTATCATCTACCAAGTAATCATCACGGTTGGTCGTACCGATCATGACACAAGTTCTTTGTCGGCGAACTTCATTCCGCCCGTATGGGGGACGATAATTCTCTTCAGTTCTCGTTACAAACGCCTTGATAGTTTCGACTTCCACCTTCGTCTTATAGTCTAGCTCTGCTAGTTCGACGCACCATTTTCCATTCAAGTAACTGGATGCATCTTTGGAAGACATCGGTGGCAGTTGGTCACCAAAGTAACTTTCACCGAACAGTTCCTTTAATAGAGTTGACTTCCCAAGCCCTTGTCGACCTTCAAGAATTACAACGGCATCTGCCTTACAGCCCGGCTGTCGTGCTCTGGCAACCGCCTGTATCAGCACTAAGCGAGCTATCGATGTGACATAAGTCTTCTGAGCTTCATCTTCATAATGAGCACCTAGGTAGTCGTGAACCCAGTTGCTCAAGAGGTCATCATTGGCCGGATGCTCAGATTGAACATAGTCCAAATAATCTACTACAGGGTTGTACGTATTCAGTTTACAAAGAACGCCTACACAATCCCGCACGATGTCCTTGCTGACTTGGGTAAAGCCCATCTGATTTAACCAGATACAAATAGGTGTGTAGTCACTGTCTTCGATGTCTCGGGGGCAATGCTCTTTGGCTGCCGATTGGTTTGCAGGCAATGCTTTGAGTATTTTTTCCTTTTGATCGAAGGCATCAAATCCAAAGGCATTGCTCCACTCAGGGTGTAGAGAGAGGATTTCAATAACATTGCTGTGGTTGCAAATTCTTTTTTCCTGGGTACCCGATCTAGGGCTGCGGATAGGACCCATGAAGTTCGAAGTTGACTTGTCGAAACCTTTTTGGCGAGCACCGTCGATCATTTTTTGTACCTCGTTAAAGGTATCTTCGCATGTGTATTCAGGCGTAGTTGCCAATACCGTTTTCGCGTGAATATCGGCGTCTGAGTATCCTCGTGCGACTAGTGACCCGACCGCAGCAAGCACATTATTATGCCATGATAAGCCACGGCCTGCTTCAGAAAGGGCAGCCTCGATATCTACGCCACCAAACTGGAGTGGAAACTTCGCCTGCGGTTCGGATGCAGGGAATGTCAGGAGTGCTGCTTCGGTGCTTTGAATGGCTTTAGGTAGCCATGTTGGTACTAGCACTGGCTCGACATTATTAACCCAAGCATATCGACCACCGTTAAATGTCGAAGGCGACAATAGAATGTAACCCTTATGCTTAAGATCAATGCCTTCCCCAAGTTGACCCGCAAACGAATGGTTGGCTGCGCAGCTGTAGATGTGGTGCGTCCCACCTCTAGCTGATTTTTGCACAAGCGTTTCTGGTAGTTGGTTGAGCAGGTACATATCGTTTGCAACGCAGTTCTCTTTGTAACTGTCGATATCTACGCAAACTAAGCCGGAATCGACCAAGTTGAGGCCAATGTTTGCATCCGGGTATTGGGTCCACCATTGGGAGACCTTGATAGGATCATTGCTTGCATTCTTGTACCCTTTTGGCGCCGCCGCTGTTAGCGGAGCTTTGCTGTTTGGTGCAACTGGGAACACTTTCCACCCCAGAGAGGCGTAGTATGTTGCCGCTTGTTGTTTGGAGTTCGTGTTTTGGATGATGTCACGAACATAGGAGTCAATGGTTTTCATTTTGCTTCCTTTCGATCACCAAAAGAAAAAGACCCCAGAAATCTCTGGGGCCGTTCTTAATGATGAGTTTTGATGAAAACGCCGCGCAGACGAACTGCATCGACGAGCGAGAAGAGGGATTGTTTCACTCTCTTCCAAGGGTGGACAGAAGGTCGAAGTCCTTATCTGTTGCGTTTTCGGTTTGACCCGTTTTGAGTTTTCGAGGGGGCGTCGAAAGGCCTTTTAATGGCGAAAGTGAAGTACTGTACCCTTCTTCGAGCATGCGGTTTATCTAAACAAAGAGGTCCCCACAGCCAGACAATCACCACGCCGACGATGCGCGTGTGTGCACGTTGTGTATGAGTTTTCTATAGAGGTCTTTGGTTTCTCTACTACGGGGAACCTATAGAGAAACCGGTACGCATCATACACACGTGCGCAATCGGCTCTCTTTGGGTCGACCAGTGAGTAAGACGACAGTGTTCCACATAAGGCCGCCTAAAAAAGACACCCCGAACAACAACATCAAAGTCGACCTTTAGCCCACTTTTGAAAACCCAAGATCCCAAAGGCCAACCGGGGGTCTCTTTGGATGTCATGGGACCCAATGAGTGTCTTCGTGATAAGATGGCTGTAGTATGCGTCTAACAACCTGAGTTGTCTCAAGTCAGCTTGCGTCGTCTTTAAGCGAACTAACGAAGCCACCGTAGAGGCTACCAAATCTATCGTAGACATTAGAAGCCTGTAGAGGTTAACTCGCTGATATCGTTGAGATAGATGGTGAGGTAAGTTCCTTGGGAAGGAACCAGCGCCGGCCGCGGGTACCACCCCAAAAAATCCTTAGCAGACCAGACTAGGTGACCGCCCGTGTGGGCTATCGTTGTCCTAGTTCGACTTAGAAAAAGGGCGCGAACCGGATGGTCGCGCCCTTTTTTGGTTATTCGGCTGCTTTGGCGGCAGTCATGCCAGTCAATTTGGCCATTGCCTCGTATTGCGAGAGGAACACCTCGCCCGTCATGTCGTGCAGGAAATGCGCGGTTTGGAGGCGGTCCATCACGGGGCCTTTGACTTCGGACATGTGCAGTTTGATGCCCATATCTTTGAGGCGGGCGTTGATGGCCTCTAGGCTTTCGAGAGCAGAGAAGTCGATGGCGTTCACCGCTGACATCATCAGCACCACGTGTTCGATGCCACAATCAGCCTGCACGCGGTCGTAGATGTAATCTTCGAGGAAACGTGCGTTGGCGAAGTAGAGGCTCTCGTCGACGCGCATCATCACCAGACGATCATCGGTTTTCACCTGATGGCGTTTGATGTTGCGGAAGTGTTCGGTGCCTTCCATCAGGCCCACTTCGGCGATGTGCGGGCGCGATGTTTTAAAGAGATACAGAAGAACCGAGAGGCCAACACCCGACGACACGCCCGTTTCCACACCAAACGCCCAAGTCATCAGGATGGTTGCAGCCACCGCAAAGAAGTCGGGTTTGGAATAGCCCCAGGACCGCTTCAGGATCGAGAAGTCAACGAGCGACAGAACAGCGACGATAATCGTTGCGGCTAGCGTTGCCTTGGGGAGGAAGTAGAGGAGCGGTGTGAGGGCGAGTGCGGCAATGGCAAGGCCGATGGCTGTAAAGGCACCAGCAGCGGGGGTTTCCGCGCCCGCGTCAAAGTTCACGACCGAACGGGCAAAGCCACCAGTGACCGGATAGCCGCCCGTAAAGGCCGCACCGATGTTTGCAGCACCCAGACCGATGAGCTCTTGGTCAGGGGTGATGCGCTGGCGTTTCTTTGCAGCAAGGGTTTGCGCGACCGAGATCGATTCAACAAAACCGATGATCGAAATCAGGAGGGCAGGGACAAAGAGTTTGCCGATCAGATCGAACGAGAGGTCAGGCATGGTGAAGGGCGGCAGGCTCTGCGGAACTTCGCCGACGACTTTAACGCCCCAGTTATCCAGACGGAACAGGGCAACGAAAGCGGTGGTGACGACGACGGCCGCAACAGGGCCAGCCTTAGTCAGTACATCCGCGAGTTTCGGCGGCACACCTTTGGACAAGAGGAGCGGTTTGAGACCCTTACGCACCCAGAACAGGAACGCGGTTGCTGCGACCCCGATAAAGAGCGTGATGAAGTTCAGTTTGGTGAAGTTCTCAAACAGGCTCTCGAACATATGCGGTAGCGAGTGGCCCGAGATCGAGATGCCGAGGATGTGACCGATCTGGCTCGATGCGATGAGGACGCCCGAGGCGGTGATAAAGCCCGCGATCACGGGGTGGGACAGGAAGTTCGCGATCCAGCCCAAACGCAGCAGGCCGAGGCCCAAGAGCATGACGCCCGAGAGGAACGCCATCGTCAGAGCGGCGGTGGCGTAACCGATGTCACCCGACTGCGCGACTTTGCCAATTGCAGCGGCTGTCATCAGCGACACAACGGCCACAGGGCCAACGGCCAGTGCGCGCGAGGTGCCGAAGACGGAATAGAGCATGATCGGCACGATCGAAGCGTAGATGCCCGCCTCAGCGGGCAGACCTGCGAGGAGCGCGTAAGCCAGCGACTGAGGCACCAGCATGATCGTCACGATCACAGCAGCGACGAGGTCGTTCTGGAAGGCTTCTTTGTTATAGGTGCGGCCCCATTGAAGGACCGGGAGATATTTTGTGAGTGGCGAGAGGGCCATGGGCAACACCTTGGCGGAGGAGAGAGAAAAAAGAACGGCGGAGCCGACGAAGGCCCCGCCAGTTTCTGCTCCGGCATGGACACCGGAACAGGAAGGTCGTTATTTTGCGGTTACCTTTTCAGGTTTGATCATCCATTCACGGCCACGCAACATGGCCTTCCAGTAGATCGGCGGAAGCGCGGTTTCTTTGAGCCACCACGCCAGTTTCGACGGTTTGGTGCCATCGTTGATCCACTTCGGGAAGGACGGAAGCAGCGCACCGCCGTAGCCGAATTCAGCAAGAACGATTTTGCCGCGTTCGACGGTGAGCGGGCAGGAGCCGTAACCGTTGTATTGTGCAACGGCCGATTTGCCGTCGATGTCTGCGCAGACGTTTTCAGCGACAACAGGCGCTTGAACACGGGCCGCCGCAGCGGTTTTCGCGTTCGGTGCGTTCATCACATCGCCCAGCGACCAGATGTTGTCGTAGGTTTTGTGGCGCAGTGTGGCTTGGTCCACATCAACCCAGCCCGCAGCGTCAGCCAGCGGCGACACGCGGATAAAGTCCGGTGCGACCTGCGGAGGAACCACGTGGATCATATCGAAATCGACGGTGACGGTGGTTGCTTCGGTATCCGGCTTTGCAACAGCAAAGGTGGCTTTCTTTGCAGGGCCGTCGATCGAAACTAGGTTGTGGAAGAAGTTCAGGGAAGCGTCGTATTTCTCGACGTATTTTTCCAGAGCGGGCACGTAGTCTTTGACGCCAAAGAGCACGCCGCCAGCATTCATGAACTGGATATCGATGTTTTTCAGAGCGCCGTTTTTGAACCAATGGTCGCCCGACAGATACATCGCTTTTTGCGGTGCGCCTGCGCATTTGATCGGCATCGGCGGCTGGGTGAAGAGCGCTTTGCCCTCTTTCAGCTCTTGCACAAGTTTCCAAGTGTAAGGCGCGAGGTCATAGCGGTAGTTCGAGGTCACGCCGTTTTTGCCGAGCGTATCAACGAGGCCTTCGATGCGGTTCCAGTCGAGTTTGATACCCGGTGCAACGATCAGACGTTTGTAGCCAACCACGCGGCAGCCATCGAGGATGACAGCGTTGTCTTTGGGTTCAAAGGCCGCAACCGCCGATTTGATCCAGTGGACGCCTTTGGGAATGAGGCTGCCCATGGTCTTTGCGGTTTCTTGGGGGTGGAAGACGCCTGCGCCAACCATCGTCCAGCCCGGCTGGTAGTAGTGGATGTCGGCAGGATCGATCACTGCGATGTCGAGGTTCGGTTTGCGGGCCTTTAGCGACGAAGCCACAGCGATACCGCCTGCGCCACCACCCACGATCACAACGTCAAACGATGCGTCGGTGTTGTCGGTTGGGGTTTTGCCGCCGTTAGCGATACGACGCACAACGCCGCCCATGTCGTAGCCTGCGGATTTGGTCGCGGCGAGGATGTCCGAGACGGACAGGGATTTTGCTTGGCTCAGGGACCAGAGGGTCGCAGAGCGGGTACCCGTACGGCAGTAGGCCAGAACAGGACCAGGGAGAGCATCAAGGGCATCACCGAATTTCGCTGCATCAGCGTCCTCGACCTTGCCCGATACGATTGGCAGGTAGAGCGTTTCCAGACCAGCCGCTTTTGCCGCGGTGTCGATCTCTTCGAACGTTGGTTGGTCAGCACCTTCGCCGTCGGGACGGTTACAGATGATGGCACGGAAACCCGCGTCTGCAATCGCCTTAACGTCGGCTGCAGTGATCTGTGGGCTCACGCTGATGCGTTTATTGATATCCTTGATGTCCATGATGTCTCCCCTCGTTTTTGTTTTTTAAAAAAGGAACGGCCCTTAAAGGCCGTTCACTGGTACTTTGAGCATTGGGCGACCGTCTTTGTCGGTCGGGATTTCGCCTGCGCGCATGTTGACTTGCAGCGACGGAATGATCAGGCGCGGCATGTCGAGCTGCGCGTCACGCTCGGTGCGGAATTTGACAAAGTCTTCTTTGGTTTTGCCTGCACCCACGTGGATGTTGTGCTCTTTTTCAGCGCCAACGGTGGTTTCCCATTCGATGTCGCGACCGTTCGGGCCGTAGTCGTGGCACATGAACAGACGCATGTCGTCTGGCAGCGCGAGAACCTTCTGGATCGAGTCAAAGAGCGTTCCAGCGTCACCACCCGGGAAGTCCGCACGAGCGGAGCCACCGTCAGGCATGAACAGGGTGTCGCCTACGAAGGCGGCGTTGCCCGTGACGTAGGTCATGCAAGCCGGCGTGTGACCCGGAGTGTGCATTACTGTGAGTTTGAGTTCGCCGATTTCGAGGATGTCGCCATCTTCGAGTAGGGCGTCAAACTGCGAACCGTCGCGCTGGAATTCGGTGCCTTCGTTGAACACTTTGCCGAATACGTCCTGAACGATGGTGATGTTCTTGCCGATGCCGATTTTGCCACCCAGTTTGTTCTGGATGTAAGGTGCGGCCGAAAGGTGGTCAGCGTGGACGTGGGTTTCGAGCAGCCATTCCAGTTCAAGGTCATTGTCCTGAACGTGTTTGATCAGCGCATCTGCCGATTCATAGGTGATCCGGCCCGCTGCGTAATCGATATCCATGACGGAATCGACGATGGCGCATTTGTTCGATGCAGGATCTTTTACCACATAGGAAATGGTCCAAGTTGCTGGATCAAAGAATGCGGTAACTTCAGGTTTTACATCCATATTTACGGGATAATCGGTCATGTCTGGTCTCCTCGGTCGCCCGCGGGGTGGGGCACAATCGGTTGTTTCGCTCAGATGTATCACAGTTTGGTATATATCTGCATACATTTGAATTTAGAAATGTATATGCTGTTTGGCAAGGCTCTTGTCAACAGGCCTGACGCAAAAGTCGTAAAATATATGTGAAATATAAAATATTTTTTGCAGGGTCAGGTAGATAGGTGGTTTCAAGCAGAGTTTGCCCGCTCAAAGGCAGGCGCGGCAACCTATCCTTGTGCGTTGGTCTGTCTGCCCGTTGCTACCCCTATGGGCAAACCTGCCTAATAAAAGGGCACTGCGCAGGTTTTAGCTGAAACGCGCGCGTTGAGAGGGGCGGTCACTAAACGCAAATGTCCGAGGGGCATAGGGTCGGGGCAGGGGAAAGGACAACGGATGAACTACGATAAAATCGATAAGAAAGCCCGCAAAATCCTTCAGGAAAACGACCGCGGTTTATACACTGTCCCGACCAAGGGGCTGTATCCCTATCAATGGAACTGGGACAGCGCCTTTGCCGCGTGGGGATTTTCGACCCACGATCCGCGCCGTGCGTGGGCCGAGATTGAGACGTTGTTCACAGGTCAATGGGACAACGGGATGGTCCCGCATATCGTGTTCCACAAACAGGCCATCGGCTATTTCCCCGGCCCTGATATTTGGAACGTTGAGCGGGTACCGCATACCTCTGGCATCACCCAGCCCCCTATTGCGGCCACGATGGCGCGTGCGGTCTATGAGGCCGATAAACATTATGGCCGTGTGCATATGGAGTTGATGTATGGGCGGCTGGTGTCGTGGCATCGGTGGTTTGTTAAATATCGCCTGCACGAGGGAATGGTTGTGATCACCCATCCGTGGGAATCTGGGCGCGACAATGCGGTGGATTGGGATGCTGCGCTTGCCAACGTGGATGGGTCGAACGTTGGTGAATACCATCGGCGCGACATTGATCACGTCGACCCCGCGATGCGGCCCAAGAAAGAGGACTACGACCGCTACCTCGCGTTGGTCCAATTCAACCGCGATTGCGGGTATGATGAAGACCACATCCGCGACCACGGCCCGTTTCGTGTGGCCGATGTGGGGATGACGTTCTTGTTTCTGCGGGCTTGCCGCGATCTGTTGCATATCGCGGTCGAACTGGACCACGGCGTTGATGAAATCGAAGGCTGGATTAAGACGCTCAAGCAAGGGGTGGAGCGTCATTGGAACCCAGAGCGCGGTCACTATGACTCTGTCGACGTGCGGACGGGTGCGTTTACCAATTCGCTGTCGAGCGCGTCGTTCCTGTGTTGGTTTGCGGGGATCAAGGATGATCGGATGCTCGCGCACTACGATCGGATCGTCGGGCAGGTGGGCTTTGGCATTCCGTCGAACGATCCCAAGGACCCGCATTTTAACCATCTTCGCTATTGGCGCGGGCCAGTGTGGGGGATGGTGAACGCACTGATCGGGATCGGGCTTGCGGAAACGGGGCACACCGTCCACGCCGAACGGCTGCGCAAACAGACACAAAAGCTCATCGCGGAGCATGGGTTCTGGGAATATTTTAGCCCCCTTGATGGCGCCCCTGCAGGTGGGCCGCAGTTCACTTGGACCGCAGCGATTTGGCTGACATGGGCCTCGCCCCACGCCAAGGGGCGGTTCTGATGCAACCTATGGGTTTTGGGCAGTTTATAAGCCCCGACTTTTCCGCGAAATCTGTTGTTCCAAAAGTCACAAATGCGGGTATTTCAGCGCTGATCAGATAATAAGAATATACGTTCGAATAAAAATTAATACCTTTAGCATGTCTGCTACCTATTGGAGCGTGTCATGCGCAAAAAGTCATTAAAGGTATCACTGGGTAAAGTTGGGTTTCATTTCTTCCAATTAAAGATCGGTCGCACACCGCGCCCGTCTATCCGTGTGATGAACTACGATTTTCGTCCGAACACAGGCAAAAAGCCGTTCAGCCAAGCCTTGGTTAACGTGAGTGCTATTGGGGATGCGCAGCGTCATCCAGTCCTCGCGTTCAAAGGTGAGGTGGTGTCGCGCGAGATGATCGAACAGCCCGCGCTTCGTTTGGTTAAGTAATTACATTTGGGGCATCACGGCCCGTATGGGTGGTGATCCCTGCTATCGCCTCTGCGGCTGCGATGATATGGGCCAATGCCTCTTGGGGGTCTTGGTCCAATTTTGTCGGGTCGGTTTCTAGCTCTTCGAGGTAGACCCGCAGAGTCGCCCCCACAGTTCCCGTGCCAGACAAACGGAACACAACGCGCCCACCCGACGAGAACCCGATGCGGATGCCTTGCTGTTCGCTGCGGCTACCGTCGACAGGATCGTCATAGGCAAACTCATCTGCGCTGCTCACGGTCAACGGGCCGAATTGCTGGCCGACGAGGGTGGCGAACTTTGCCCGCAGGCCATCCATCACCGCATTGGCACGGTCGGCATCGACATCCTCGTAATCATGACGGCTGTAGTAATTGCGGCCATATTCGGCCCAGTGATCGTGCAGAATCTGCGTCGCAGGCTTGCCAGTGACCGCCATGATGTTGAGCCACAAGAGCACCGCCCAAAGGCCGTCCTTTTCGCGGACGTGGTCCGACCCCGTGCCCGCGCTTTCTTCGCCGCAGATTGTGACACGGCCCGCGTCGAGAAGATTGCCAAAGAATTTCCACCCCGTTGGCGTTTCAAAACTCTCGATGCCAAGCCGTTCTGCCACGCGATCAGCCGCGGCGGAGGTCGGCATGGAACGTGCGATCCCTGCGATCCCGTTCTTGTAGGCAGGGGCGAGGTGCGCGTTTGCCGCCAGAATAGCGAGGCTATCGGAGGGCGACACAAACATCCCCTTACCCACGATCATATTACGGTCGCCATCGCCATCAGAGGCCGCGCCGAAATCGGGGGCATCGGGGCCAGTCATCAGCGACATCAGCTCGTGCGCCCAGATTGGGTTCGGGTCAGGGTGTCCGCCGCCAAAGTCGGGCAGGGGGGTACCGTTCACGACCGTTCCAGCGGCCGCACCGAGCTGCCCTTCGATCAGGGCTTTGGCGTAGGGTCCGGTGACTGCGTGCATCGCGTCGAACCGCATGGTAAAGCCCGACTGGAACATCGCGCGGATCGCGTCGAAGTCAAAGAGGTTCTGCATCAATTCTGCATAATCAGTCACGGGGTCGATCACCTCGACCTGCATATCGCCGAGCGTAGAGGTGCCGATGTGGCTGAGGTCCACGTCTTGGGCCTCTAGGATGTGATATTCGTGGATGGATTTCGTGATGGCATAAATGCGGTCGGTGACGGCCTCAGAGGCGGGGCCGCCGTTTGCGCCGTTGAACTTGAGCCCGAAATCATAGTCGACGCCACCGGGGTTGTGTGAGGCAGAGAGGATCAACCCGCCGTCCATCTGATATTTGCGGATGAGGTTGGACGCGGCAGGGGTCGAACAGATGCCGTTCTGCCCAACGACGCATTTAGCAGCGCCATTGGCAGCGGCCATGCGTAGGATGACTTGGATCGCGCGGTCATTGAAATAGCGACCATCGCCACCAGCGAGCAGGGTTTTCCCCTCAACCCCGCCGATCCCGTCAAAAATCGCCTGCACGTAGTTTTCCAGAAAATGCGGCTCCATAAAGGTGCGCGTTTTCTTGCGAAGCCCGCTCGTCCCCGGTTTTTGGCCCTCAATTGGCTGGGTCGGGACGGTGATCTTGGTCATTATAACAGTGTCCTTTGGAAACAAATGTGGCTCCCCGCGAGGGGGAGCGACTATGGGACACAGAATATTCTGCTGGTAGGCAGGAGCAACCCGAAACGCTACAGCGCACCTATTGCAGGCAGGGTGATGTCGCAGGGTAACGCATGGGCGAGCACGCGTTCGGCGTTCGGGATGTCGTTCCCTTCGGCGCGGCGCACGGCGTTGGTGCGCGAATGGTTGAGCGACAGCCAGCGCTGGATCAAACGCGCCCGCAATTCAGGCAGTGGCACATCCCAACGAATGGTGAGATCCCACATCGGGGCAAGCTCGCGCCACGGGTCTTCGTCGAACATCAGGTAATTGCCTTCGACGATGATGACTTGGCACTCTGGGCTGACCAGACCAGCGCCAGCGATGGCGATGTCACGGGGGCGGTCGAACACAGGGTAATAGGCTGGGCGACCCTCGCGGATGGTGCGGATGAGGTGCAGGAACCCATGAACGTCAAAGGTCTCTGGCGCGCCCTTGCGGGGCCGCATGTTCATCTCGTCCAAGATGCGGTTGTCGAGGTGAAAGCCGTCCATCGGAACGATCTGCGCATCGATCTTTTTGATCTTGAGACGACGCAGGAGTTCTTCGGAGAGGGTGGATTTCCCGCTGGCAGGTGCGCCTGTGATGGCGACGATCAGGCGGGGCTTTGAGGCAATATGGCCCTCGATAGCATCGAGGACCACATTTACTTTGTTCGTCAGGTCGGTGAAGTCGGCCATTTACGCCAGTTCCAATTCCGTATCCGGTTCTTTGGCGCCAGTCATATAGGCAACGGCGTCCGACATGGTGTGTTTCTTCGGGTCGATCACACACAAACGTTGACCGAGGCGGTGAACGTGGATGCGATCAGCAAGCTCGAACACGTGAGGCATGTTGTGGCTGATCAGGATGATCGGAATACCACGCGACCGCACGTCTTGGATGAGTTCGAGAACGCGACGGCTCTCTTTCACGCCAAGGGCCGCTGTCGGTTCGTCGAGGATGATCACTTTGGAACCGAATGCCGCAGCGCGCGCCACAGCAACACCCTGACGCTGACCACCCGAGAGGGTCTCGACCGCTTGGTTGATGTTCTGGATTGTCATCAAACCCAGATCGTTCAGTTTATCGCGAGCGAAGTCCTGCATGCGAGCATGGTCCATTTTGCGGAACACTTTGCCCAACAGGCCGGGTTTGCGCCACTCACGACCCAAGAACATGTTGTCGGCGATCGACAGAGCAGGGGACAGCGCGAGGTTTTGGTAAACGGTTTCGATCCCCGCGTTCCGCGCATCGTCTGGCCGTTTGAAGTGGACCTCTTTGCCTTCCAAGAAGATCTGGCCGTGGTCGGGAACAACTGCCCCCGACAAGGCTTTGATCAAGGTGGATTTGCCCGCGCCGTTGTCGCCGATCACAGCGGTGATTTCGCCAGGATACAGGTCGAAGTCTGCGCCGTTCATGGCCACAACTTGACCATAGCGTTTCATCAGCCTGCGTGCGGATAGGATAGGTTGCACGTTCGTCATTTCGTGGCCCTCCGCAGCCATTGGTCAAGAGCGACCGCCACAAGAACAAGGCAGCCTGCTGCAAATTGTTGCCAGTAGTCGTCCACGCCACCCAGCGAGAGGCCAGTGGTAAAAACGCCCACGATGATCGCACCCAGAACCGAGCCGATAACCGAGCCGCGACCACCGAACAGGGAGGTGCCGCCGATCACAACCGCGGTGATGGATTGCAGGTTAACGTCGTCAAAGCCGATGGGAGAGATCGACCCAACGCGGCCCGCAGCAGCCCAGCCACCAAAGGCGCAGATCAGGCCAGCAAAGGCGTAGACCGAAACCAAGGTGCGGTTGATGCGGATACCCGAGAGCATGGCTGCGTCTGGGTCATCGCCGATTGCCATCACGTGACGGCCCCAAGCGGTATGGTTGAGCATGTAGTAAACGAGGCCAGCCAGAACCAAGAGCGCGACAACGCCGTAGGTGATCTGGAACCCGCCAAACGATATTCGTTCACCAAAGAACAGTAGGGATGGGGCGGTTTCGCGGATGTCAGAGCCACGGATCGATTGCGAGGCCGAATACCAGAGCTTGAGCGCGGTAAAGATCGACAGCGTGCCGAGTGTCACAATGAACGGCGGCAGTTTGATCACGGTCACGAGGATACCGTTGAACCAACCCATCAGACCGCCAAAGAACAGGCCGATCGAAATGGCGAGGAACGGCGGTAGGCCGAGGTCAACGGACAGTTTGCCCATAATGATAGACGAGAGCACGAGGATCGCACCAACCGACAAGTCGATACCTGCGGTCAGAATGATCAGCGTTTGAGCAACAGCAACGATACCCGTCACAGTCACCTGCTTGAGAACCAACGACAGCGTGCCCGGCGTCATGAAGTTATTGGCGAATGCGCCAAAGAACAAAACGCTCATAATGAGGACAAGTGCCGGAATAGTGGTGGGGTAATCCCGCAGGAATTTGCGGAGGACGTGCGTAAGTGTCTTATCGTCCTGCGCGAAGGAGGCGACGGCCTTATCGGCTTTGTCGAGACCTGCTTCGAATTCGTTAAGTGGTTTTTTGGGTTCTGTTTGGGTGCTCATCTCGTCCGGTGCCCTCCCTTGCGTACGAAACGCGTGACGGTGGATAGATAAAGGGCGGCGCGCTGCCGCCCTTTACCAGTGTAGTCATACTGTGGAACTTAGCCCCAGCAGATTTCAAGGCCTTCAGCGCTGGTCAGGGACGGAACGCCCTCTGCCGGCTTGTCGGTGATCAGGTTTACGCCTGTGTTGAAGAAGGTCAGACCTTCGGACGCGGACGGCTTCGAACCGTCAGCGATGAATGCTGCAACAGCTTCAACGCCTTTGGATGCCATCAGCAGCGGGTACTGCTGCGAGGTTGCGCCGATGACGCCAGATTTCACGCTTTCAACGCCTGGGCAGCCGCCGTCAACGGAAACGACCAGAACGCCTTCTTCTTTGCCAGCGTTAACCAGTGCCTGGTATGCGCCTTCAGCAGCAGGTTCGTTGATGGTGTAAACAACGTTGATTTCTGGGTCACGAGCGAGGAGGTTTTCCATCGCGGTCACGCCGCCTTCAACCGAAGCGTTCGAGGTCTCGTGACCGATGACGCGCGGGTCGGTTTCCGAACCCATGACGGTCAGATCAGGAACTTCGATGCCGAAACCAACGAGGAAGCCGGTGTCACGTGCAACGTCAACAGAGATGTTGTCTTTGTTGATGTCGAGCATTGCGATTTTTGCGTTCGCAGCGTCGTCACCGAGGGTCGCAGCAGCCCATTTACCGATCAGGAGGCCAGCTTCGAAGTTGTCGGTTGCAAAGGTCATGTCCTGTGCTTCCGGATCAGCGAGCGGGGTGTCGAGTGCGATAACCAGAACGCCAGCAGCGCGTGCGTCGATCAGAGCAGGAGTAACCGAGTCGTTCGATGCGGTGATCAGGATGCCTTTTGCGCCAGCAGCAACGCAGTTTTCGATCGCGGAGATCTGCGGAGCAGCGTCGCCATCGGTTACACCAGCGAACGCCATCAGGTTCATGCCCAGCTCGTTAGCGCGTGCTTCGGCGCCTTCGCGCATTTTCACGAAGAACGGGTTGGTGTTGTTTTTGGTGATGAGGCACAGGGTGCCTGCAGAATGGCTTTCGGCCATAGCTGCACCAGACATAGCAACAAGAGCAAGTGCCGAACCGGCGAGAAGTTTTTTCATGGTTTCCTCCCAAGAATTCCAGATACGGACCGTGTTTGATCCGCTCTATCCCATCGCACCTCCGCTCTGGGATTGCCCATAGACAACTCGATTCGTCGGCGTTCGTCAATAAATAAATCAATCTTATTTACTTATTGACAGTTCCAAATGTGATCGGCACTTTCAGAAGTCGGGAAGAGGTCTAAGAGGACATTAAAATGCTTATCGGTATCCCTGCGCTTTTAGGGCCGGACTTGCTTTATACGTTGCGCTCCATGGGGCATGGCGACGAAATCGCTATTGTGGATGGGAATTATCCTGCGCTGGAACATGGCCGTCGGGTTGTGCGCGCGGACGGGTTGGAATTGGTCCCTGTTCTCAAGGCGATTCTGGCTGTGATGCCGATTGACCGTTTTGTTCCCGACGCGATTTTCCGCTCGGCTCAGTTCAATGATCCCGCCCAATTCGCGCCGATCCATCATGAGATCGACGCCGTGGTTGCCTCGATGGTTCCCGATGTTGCCGTGCGTGCGATATCCGGAGACGATCTATATCCGCGCATCCGTCAGGCACATACAATTGTTGCCACGAGCGAGCCTGCGCTTTATGCGAACGTGATCCTACGAAAAGGGGTCATCGAACCCTAATCCACTCTGAAAGAGCACATGAAACTCGACGACCGTAGCCAAGACGAAAGTCAGGACCAATCCACTGGTGATCCGCAGGTGTTCCGCGGGTCAAACCAGTCTGGGTTGCGCGACTACAACGAGCGTCTCGTTCTTTCAATGATCCAGCGCAGCGGCGCCATGCCGGGGGTAGAGATTGCCCGCCGTGCAGGGCTGTCGCCGCAAACGGTTTCGGTGATCCTGCGCAGCCTCGAATCTGACGGCCTCCTCGAACGGGGGGCGCCGCAGCGTGGCCGCGTGGGTAAGCCGTCGATTCCAATGGGTCTGAACCCTGAAGGCTTGTATTCGGTCGGTATGAAGATCGGTCGCCGTAGTGCCGACCTCGTTTTGACCGACTTCCTTGGCAATACGCGGCAGTTGCTTCAGACGACCTATCGTTATCCCATGCCCGATGCGATCGTTGGTTTCCTGAAGTCAGGTCTGGCCTCGTTCCGCGAGGCGCTGGGCGAAAAAGCAGCTGATCGCATTTCGGGTATCGGCATCGCGATGCCGTTCGAAATTTGGAATTGGTCTGAAACCATCGGTGCGCCGCCAAACGATATCGCCGCGTGGCGTGATCTGGATTTCGCGGCTGAGATTGCTCAGTTCACCAACCTGCCTGTGTTCATAGAAAACGACGCGACAGCGGCTTGTCGGGCAGAGCATGTCTACGGCCTTGGTCGGACCTATCGTGACTTTGCTTACTTCTTTGTCGGGTCGTTCATCGGCGGCGGTGTGGTTCTGAACCATGCGGTGTTCGAAGGGGCTCGCGGCAATGCGGGTGCGTTCGGGTCGTTGCCGATCCGACTGTCCACGGGCGAAGATAAGCAGTTGATCGATGTGGCCTCGCTCTACCGTCTTGAGGCAGATTTGGCCCGCAAGGGGATTGAGCCCGCACGGATCTGGGCATCGCCTCAGGACTGGCACGATTTCCCCGAAGTTCTCGAGAACTGGATCGACTATACGGCGCGGCACCTTGCGCGGGCGGCACTGACCGTTTGCGCAGTGATCGACTTTGAGGCCGTGGTGATCGACGGGGCATTCCCAGCCGAAGTACGGACTCGACTGATCAACCGCGTGCGCGAAAATATCGTCGACCTCGACCAGCGTGGCCTGTTCCCGCCTGTGATTGCCGAAGGCACCGTGGGCCGCAACGCCCGCGCAATGGGGGCGGCCTGTTCGCCTGTGTTCAGCCAGTTTCTGCTGAACACATTGGGCGGGTTGTCGCAGAGCAGCTAATCGGTTGCAAAGCCCCAGCCTGCGGCCCATTTTAGCCCTATGGCTGACTTGTCCCTCTCGCGCATTGTTCTGATCTGGCGATCCTTTCGCGATGTGCTGGGAAAAAACGACCTCGATCTTATTTCTGCAGGCGTGGCGTTTTATGGGATGTTTTCGATTTTTCCAGCCTTTGCGGCGTCGATTGCGATGTTTGGCATCGTGGCGGACCCTGTCGTGATTGCCGAACAGCTCGACCTGTTGCGGGACGTGATCCCTGCGGACGTGTTCACCTTGTTTGAAGCACAGATTGATCGGTTGCTTGGGGCAGGGGCTACGACATTGGGGTGGGCGTCGTTTGTGTCTTTGGCCATCGCGCTCTGGTCCGCGCGGGCGGGTGTGGGCGCAATGCTGCGCGGGCTGAACGCGATTTATGCGGGGCAAACGCGGTCAGGGGTTCGGCACGCTGTGACCGCCTTTGTGATGACGGTCGCAATGATCGGCGTAGCGCTGATCGCGCTGGTCGTCGTGGTCGCGGCCCCCATCGCGATTGCCTTTGTCCCGCTCGCCAGTGAATGGAGCGGCCTGATCGAATTGATCCGCTGGGCCGTCGCTCTCTTTGTCCTCTTAGCCGCCTTGGGGATTTTGTATCGCTATGCCCCCAACACCTCTCCGCGATCCCACTGGGTGACCATTGGGGCCTTTGTCGCGGTTTGCCTGTGGTACATCGTATCGATCGCCTTTTCGGCCTACATCGCAAATTTCGGCAATTATAATCAGGTCTATGGATCGCTCGGTGCGGTCGTAGCGCTGCTGATGTGGTTTTATTTATCGGCTTATTTGGTCTTGTTGGGTGGCGCCTTGAACGTGGCCATTGCTCGAACCTACCCCTAAGACTAGGGGCGTATGGTAGAAATTGGGGAATAGTGAAATTTTTTCACTAGTAATTGATGATCCATTCGGATAGTTTCATATCAAAAGAATAACCGGACTCCATCTAACGCGAGCCGGAAATCCGAGGCGGAGTAGTATTTTATGTCGGCGATTGAGTTCGTAGTCCGCGATTCCGCGGGCCAAATTGAGCACGGAAATGTTGCAGGTGATGGCGCAGCCGCTTCGATCATCGTTTCCGTAGATGAAGATATTTCCCTTAATCTTTCGAGGGCGCAGGTTCAGTCGTATTCTCGACAGGGGCAGGCACTTCAGGTTGTTTTGATCGATGGTCGCGTGATCATGATCGAAGGGTTCTTTACCCCAGAAGGTATCCCCGAAAACGACCTCTACCTGTCATCTGGCGGGGTTCTGGCACAGGTCGAACTGGCCGAAGTGAGCGATGGTTTCTACTACGCGAACTACTCCGAAGCGGAAGCCTTTGGAAAGTGGAGCCCTGACGACGATCTTTATTTCCTTCGTGGGTCTGAGGTTCAGCTCGCTGGATATAACGAAGTCTATCCCGTTGAGGATGATCAGGTCGGCATGCTCGCTGCCCCGCTGTTGGCTGGGATTGGCGGCGTTGGTGCGGGCGTTGGCGCGGGCGCTGCAGCAATTGGTGGCGCGGCGATCGTTTCTGGTCTGACAGGCGGCGGTTCGGGCGGTGGCTCGGGTGTTTATGTGACTGCGCAAACGGGTGCTGCAGCCGAAGACACCGTTGTGAACAGCAACGATTATGACAATGGCATCGAACTGGGCGGCACAGGCACCCCGGGTGGCGAAGTGACTGTCACCGTTGGCGGCGTGACCGAAACCACCACCGTTGGCGAAGACGGCACATGGGAAGTTGTGTTCCAACCTGGTGATCTGCCAGGCGGCGAATACACCGAAACAGCGACCGTCACGATCACCAGCGGTGGCGAAACATCGACCACGACAGCTGAGATCGTCGTCGATACCGTCGCGACTGTGACCCTGAACGAAGGTGCCAACGGCGGCGATCTGTTGATCAACGCACAAGAACTCGCTGGCGGCGTAACGCTTTCGGGCACTGTTGAAACGGGTTCGACTGTAATGGTGACCGTGGGCGGCATGGCCTACGAGGCGACTGTCACGGGCGGTACATGGTCCCTGACCTTGCCTGATGGTGCGGTTGAAACGGGCGAGTATAACCTCGACGTGACCGTTTCGGTCACGGACGCTTATGGCAACACCTCTGACATCAGCGGCTCTGTCGCGATCGACACGGAGACGTCTGTCTCAATGTCGACCTCGGCTATCGGTGGCGATGGCACGGTAAACGCGTCCGAACACGCAGCAGGCGTGAATATTTCAGGCATGGCGCAACCGAACGCGAGCGTTGCCGTAACCATCGGCACGGTCACGCACACGGTGGTGGCAGGGGCAGACGGCTCGTGGTCTGCGACCTTCACCTCGACTGATCTGCCCGAGGGCACCTATGACGCAACGGTTACTGCAGTTGCGACTGATCTTGCGGGCAATACCGCAACCACCACAGGTTCGTTCCATGTCGACACAGAAATGGGACTCGCGATCAATTCTGGCGCAGTTGAGGGCGACGGGATTGTAAACGGAGCAGAAGCCTCTGATGGCATCACGCTCACTGGTACGGCAGAGGCTGGTTCCTCTGTCGCCGTAACGCTCAATGGCTTTACCCGGACCGTAACGGCGGGCAACGACGGATCATGGTCCGCATCGTGGATCGCCAGCGAGCTTCCCACGATCGAGACGACCCTCACGGTGAAAGCCGTTGCAACGGATGGGTCGGGCAACGTGGAAACCACCACGGGTTCCGTGACGTTCGACCCCTTCGTCAACACATTGACCCATACGAACGGTCAAGTGGGCGGTGACGGTGTGGTCAACCTCTCTGAACAAGGCCAAGCGATCACCGCGAGCGGTATGGTTGAAGCTGGCTCTACCGTTTCGGTCAGCCTTGGTGGTGTGACACTGCCTGCGACCGTTTCGGCAGACGGCAGCTGGACTGTGACCTATCCTGCGGGCACCTTGGCTGTAGGTGAATACAACACCGCGCTGGTGATCACAGCGACGGATGCCGCAGGCAACACGAGCCAAATTTCGGAAAGCGTTCGCGTTGATACCGTGGCAGGTGATCTGACGCTGTCCTCGGCACCGATTGAAATCGACGACGTTGTGAATGCGGTCGAAGTGGCTGACGGCGTTGTCATCACAGGCACCGCGACACCTGGTCTGCCGGTCACTGTGACCTTTGGCAGCGCTACACACACTGTTGTTGCCAACTCGGCAGGCACTTGGTCGTCCAAGTTCCTCGCATCGGAAATCCCGACAGGCACCTATGACGCCGATATCACGGCGTCGATCACCGATGCGGCGGGTAACTCCAAAACCGTATCTGACTCTGTCCATATCGACACTCAGGTCGTGAACCACGCGTTCGCTGCGATCCAGTTCGAAGGCGACGACATGATCAGCGGCGACGAAGCCTCTGACGGGTTCAACGTCAACGGCACGGTCGAGCCTCTGTCCAAGGTCGTCGTGACCTTTGGTTCGGGCAGCAGCGCTGTGACGAAAACCGTATACGCAGGGTCTGACGGTCAGTGGAACGTAGAGTTCACCGCTGGCGAAATTCCGAGCGGCGAATACACCGCGCCGATCGTTGCGCGTGCGACCGACCCTGCGGGCAATGTCAGCACCATCTCGGATACCGTGCGCGTCGATACTATCGTGAACACGCTGACCGCCGATGCGACTGAAACGAATAACGTTGCTAACGCTTACGAGCTTCAGGATGGGATCACCCTGACTGGCACGGTTGAGGTGGGTTCGACGGTCCTTGTCACCTTTGACGGTATGACCCGTGTGGCGACCGTAGGCCGTGACGGATCGTGGGAAGTGACCTTTGACGCAGACGAAATTCGCGCAGGCGACTATGCGGCGGATGTCACGATCAAAGCGACCGACGCTGTTGGTAACGTCCGCGAAACAACGCAAACCGTTGAGATCGACACCATCGGCCCAGATGCCGCGACCGTCGACCATAAGATCGTCAGCGGCCAAGGCATCGAGGCGATCATCGTGTCAGATGATGCGGCCAACATCGAACTCTACGATGTGACTGACGGTCAACACGCGGCTCCGCTGACCTTCACGCCGTCGCAAACGATGTCGGGCTGGCTCGATTTTGATACGCCGATTGCGGATGAGACGAACCTCGTTGTGTCTGCAACGGACGATGCAGGCAACGAAACCTCGACTTTGGTTGTTCTCGATGAGGCATCCAGTGGTGTGATCGATATTGCGAACCCGCTTCTCGATAACTTCGACTTTGGCGCGATTGACCTCAGCTTTGCAGAGGATGGCGATCTGACCCTGACCGCATCCGACATTGAAGACCTGACCAAAGGCTCGAACGAACTGACCATTCATGGCGGTTCCGATGACACGGTCACAATCAATGGCGCAGTTGCAGGCGGTGTTGAGACGGTCGAAGGCACGGACTTCCACGTCTACACGCTGGGCGGAAACCACACGCTCTACATCGAGGATGGCGTCAACGTCATCATCTAATCCCGATACGGGCTGCCCCACGGGTGGCCCGATCCATGAGGTTAAGACAGAAGAATTGAGGTAGTTGTGGGCAACATGCGGTCGATAGGCAAAGCTTTGGGTGCGCTCGCGCTCGGCTCTGCCCTGTCGGGATGCATGGGGTCGGGTGAGGGTGGTATTGGCGTTACACGCAATGCGTTTAATTTCCTGTCGCCAGCCGAGGACACCCAACCGCAATCCGTCCTGAGCCCACAAATGGAAAACGGGACCGAGTCCGAAATTATCGCGGGCCTCCTCAACCGTCGTTCCATTTTGCCAGATGGCCCTTACGCCGAAGTGGCAAGTGCTGTCCTCGACGCGAACGCCCGCGCGGCTGAGGCCGATTTGCGTGCCGCGCGTTTGCGGGCAGAGGCGGCATCGTCAAACTGGCTTCCATCGCTTGGCCCGAATGTCAGCCTGACATCTCTGGGGTCTGTGGTGGCGAGCCTCGTCGTGGAACAGACCCTGTTTGACAACGGTCGCCGCAAAGCGGAGCGCGATTATGCTGCCGCCGATGTCGAAGTGGCTGCCGTTGCCTTGGCCCAAGATACCAACCGTCGCGTTTTGGATGCGCTTGAACTCTACATCACCGCAGAGGCGATGCAGGCTCGTGCTGGCGTGAACGCAGCCGCTCTCGAACGCATGAACCACTTCGCCTACGTGATGAGCGAACGTGTGCGGGGTGGCGTGTCGAACCGCGCGGACCTGCAGATCGTTGAACAAAAGCTCGCGCAGATGCGGTCGGACCTCTTGTCTGACCAAGAGGCGTCCTTGGCCGCGCTGGCAGAGTTGAACGCGATGGCGGCCCGTCCGCTAGACACCGTGCACGGCTTGACCGCGATCCAATCGTCGGCTGCGAATGCGCTGCCCTTGAGTGTGCTCAAGGCAGAGGCAGAGGCGCAGCGCGGCATCGCGGCAGCCCGCGCCGAACGCGCAGGGTTCCTGCCGAGTGTGACGGCAACGGGCACCGTGAATAACAACGGATCAGATTTCGGCATTGGGGTGGGCATTCCCAATGGCCTAGGTTTCGGCAATGGCGCAGCAATGCGTGCCGTCGAAGCCCAAGAAGCCGCTGCGCGTGCGCGTGTCGGTCAAACCCGCGAGGATACCAACCGCGACTTGCGCGCATTGGAAGCCGAGCTGGGCAGCCTGCAACGTCAAATGGCGCAGGCGCAAACTCTCGCGGCCCAAGCGGCTGCGAATTATGACATTTTCGCCGCCCAACTTCGCGAAGGGCAGCGAACCGTGAATGACGTGGTGGGCGTCTTCGAGACCAAGGTGCGCACAGAACGTGCCGCCGTGGTCATTCAATATGACATTGCCAAAGTGGAACTTCGAATTGCAGCGATCCACGGCACTCTTGTTGACGGAGAACGGATATGACCGGCCCAGTATTGGCCTTTGATATCAATGCCACCCGTGGCGGTAAGGTGACCCGCCTGACCACGGCTGACAAAACGCAGGCAGAGCAAACCGCTGCCGCGCCTGAACCCCATTACGAGGACCGCTTTACTCCCAAGGCCCGCGCTCGGGCCGATCTGGCCGCGACCTACGCGGGGCTTTTGGGCGTCGATGTGATCCGCGCCGATCTGCTGGAAAAAATCGTGTCCGCTGATGGCGATGCGATCACTTCGGCTGGGATCGCGGGGGCGCTGTCGGACTCTGGTCTGGTGGCCAAGGTCAAAAAGATCGCAACGCCCGTGAACACGCTTTGGCCCGCGCTGGCCGAGATGACCTCGGGCCAGATGGTTCTCGTGCTCGAACAGCAGGGCAATACGTTCTTTATCTACGACACGACCTGCGACGGGAACCGTGCCGAGGTGCCTCTGTCAGATTTCATGCCCGTTTTCACAGGCACGATTGTTCGCGCTGATGTTGCCGTCAGTGAACTGACCCGTCGCCATGCGGAGAAAGACAAAAAGGCCCACTGGTTCTGGGGCGAATTGAAACGGTTCCGCCGTCACGTGGCTGAAGTGGCTGTGGGGTCGTTTGTCGCAAACCTCTTGGCCGTGGCGATCGCGCTGTTTTCCTTGCAGGTCTATGACCGCGTGATCCCGCACCAATCCACCGCCACCCTTTGGGTGCTGGCGATTGGTGCTGGCCTTGCGATGATCTTGGAAGCCTTCTTGCGCATCGCGCGTGCCCGTCTGATGGACGGGGCAGGGCGTCAGATCGAAATGAAAGTGCAACAGCTCCTTGTTGATAAGGTGCTGGGCATGAAGGCAGGTGCAGCGAATTCCCCATCGCAAACCTTTTCTGCGGTGCGAGAGTTTGGGTCGATCCGCGAATTCTTTACCGCCTCTACCATCGGCACGCTGACCGATTTGCCGTTTATCGTGCTGTTCCTCGCGCTTGTGGCGTCAATTGGCGGTAACGTGGTTTGGGTGCTCTTTGCGGGCGGTGTTCTCATGGTCGCGCCGAGCTTTGTCTTGCAGCGCAAGATGATCGCGCTGACCCGTCAGACCCAAGGGGCGAGCACCAAAGCGAACCGCCTATTGCATGAAATCGTTTATGAATCAGACACGATCAAAGCCACCCGTGGCGAGGATCGGTTCCGCCGTCAGTGGACGGAGCTGTCTGCGCTGAACTCTCTGGCCACGTCAGAGCAGCGCAAACTGGCGTCGACCCTGACGTTCTGGAGCCAAGGCGTCCAGCAGGCGACCTATGTTGCGGCGGTTGTGACGGGTACCTTCATGGTGTTCTCGGGCGAATATACCGTCGGCACGATCATCGCGGTGGGTATTCTGACCTCCCGCACGCTTGGCCCGTTGACGCAATTGGCGGCGACGATGGCGCGCTGGTCGAATGTGAAGGCCGCATTGGATGCCTTGGACAAGGTTGCAGATGCGCCGCAAGACATGGATGAGACCCGCAGCTACCTGCGCCGCGATACCGTCGATGGCGCGTTCGAACTGCGCGATCTGATGTTCAAGTACGACGAAGACAGCGACCGCGTGGTTGATATCTCGTCGCTCAAAATCGAGGCAGGCCAACGGGTTGCGATCCTCGGTGCGAACGGGTCGGGGAAATCAACGCTACTCAAGATCCTGTCGGGTCTCTATCCGCCGACAGGTGGCCGCGTGATGCTCGACGGCGTTGATATGGGCCAGATCATGCCGCGCGACCTGCGCCGGAATGTTGGCTACCTCGGCCAAGAGGTGCGTATGTTCGCAGGCACTTTGCGCGATAACCTCAATATGACGATGCTCGAACGCGATGACGAACGTCTGCTGAAATCGCTCGATTTTGCGGGGCTTGGTCCGTTCGTGCGTTCGCATCCCAAAGGTCTCGATATGCCGATTTCGGACGCGGGGCAGGGCTTGTCCGTCGGTCAACGTCAGTCGATTGGCTGGGCGCGTCTGTGGCTCCAAGACCCGAAGGTCTGCTTGCTGGATGAGCCGACCGCAGCGCTCGATCAAACGCTTGAGGCGACACTGGTGTCTCGTCTCGATCACTGGCTGGGTCAGCGCACCGCGATCATCGCGACGCACCGCGTGCCGATCCTGCAACTGACGGGGCGTACCGTTATTCTGCAAAATGGCCGTTTGGCCGTCGATGGTCCCCGTGACGAGGTCATGGCCCATCTGCGCAACAAAAAGGTAGCGGGCTAATGGCAACGGTAGACGCAGAATTCGAAAAAGGTCTCGGTTCCTCTAGCCGTATCATCTGGCTTGTTGTGGCGACCGTCATGGTCTTCCTGATCTGGGCAAAGTTTGCGTGGGTTGATGAAATCGTTCGTGCCGATGGTCAGATCATTTCCGCCGCCCGCCCGCAGATCGTTCAGAACCTCGAAGGCGGTATCCTCGCGGAGCTTTTGGTCAGCGAAGGGTCCGTTGTTGAACCGGGTCAGGTCCTCGCGCGGCTGCGCGGAACGCAGTTTCAGGCAGCGGTGGATGATCTCGCCGATCAACTCGTGGCCGCAAGTATTCGCCGTGTCCGTCTGGAGGCAGAGATGGCGGGCCAAACCGATTTCGAGGTCGCCGCGATTTTCGCACAGCACAGCCCGACGACAGTTGCGTCTGAACGTGCGCTTCTGCAGGCGCGTCAGGCGGACTATCAGAGCCGTATCAGCGGGGCGCAGGCCGTCTTGCGCGAGACGGAGCGCGAGTTGGCCTCGATGGAGGATATGTACCGACGCGAAATCGTCGCGCTGTTCGAGGTGACGAACGCTCGCAAGGCCCATTCGGATGCTCAGAACCGCTACAATGACATCGTCACGGGCGCAGAGCTGGAACGGGCGAATGAATACTCAGAGGTGCTGCAAATCATCGGCACCCTGACCCAAGAACTGCGCATGGCTCAGGACCAACTGAACCGCACGGTTATCGTCGCACCGATGAGGGGTGTGGTGAATAACCTTGCCGTCACGACAATTGGGGGCGTTGTCCGCCCAGGGGAAGAGATTTTCCAGATCATCCCATTGGACGACGAGTTGTTCGTTGAGGCTCATGTCAAACCCGAGGACATCGCCAACGTCCGCACAGGGCAAGACGCGAATATCAAACTCTCGGCCTATGATTACACGATCTACGGCACCTTGAACGCGACGGTCGATTTCATTTCAGCCGACACGTTCAAGGACGACCGTCGCCCCGATATTCCGCCGCACTACAAGGTGACTTTGCGTGTCGATCTCTCTGATCTGACCGAGCGCCAGCGCGAGATTGAGATTCGTCCGGGCATGCAGGCAACGGTCGAATTGCACACTGGTGGGAAAACCGTGCTGCAATATCTCACGAAACCTCTTTATCGCGGGTCGGAGGCATTGCGCGAACGCTAAGTCCGCAAACCCATCACGACATTTTTTGACAACAGCAGGGGTCATTTGGCCCCTGTATTTGTGTTTCATTGACCTTTTCCCACCATAGGAAGCGGGACCAAAGTGAGCAAAGCGGGCAGCTGGGCTTGAAGCCCCCCTAACTGACCACTAAGACTCTGTTTGGAAAACCCGTGTTATCGACGTGCGCGTCCCCAATTCGAGGCAGTGATGATGAGAGACCCGATCGAGACCTATGCCAACCTTGTGCCCATGGTTGTCGAACAAACCGCGCGTGGCGAACGTGCTTACGATATTTTCTCGCGCCTGCTGAAGGAACGCATCATTTTCGTGAACGGTCCGGTACATGACGGCATGGCGCAGCTCATCGTTGCGCAGCTTCTGTTCCTTGAATCGGAAAACCCGAAAAAAGAAATCAGCATGTATATCAACAGCCCGGGTGGCGTTGTGACCGCTGGTCTGTCGATCTACGACACCATGCAGTACATCCGTCCGAAGGTTTCGACCCTTGTTGTTGGTCAGGCTGCGTCGATGGGGTCGGTCCTGTCGATGGCGGGCGAAAAAGGGATGCGCTTTGCGCTGCCGAACGCACGTATCATGGTGCACCAGCCCTCTGGCGGTTATCAGGGTCAGGCAACGGACATCATGATCCATGCCCAAGAAACCCAGAAAATCCGCAACCAGCTGTATCAACTCTACGTCCACCACACTGGACAGCCGCTTGAGGTCGTTGAGAAGGCGCTGGAGCGCGACAACTTTATGTCGCCGCAAGAAGCAAAAGACTGGGGTCACATCGACGAGATCCTGCAGAACCGTGGCGAAGCGGCGGAATAATCCGCCCTTTGTTATTACTTTTTGGCGTTGTGGACCGGTCCGGCCTGCCATAGTCTCGGACTTCAAAGGCACCGGACCGTTTACAACGACGACAGACGCCCAGGGGAACCAGTATGGCGAATACGACAGGCAGCGACAGCAAAAACACCCTCTACTGCAGCTTCTGCGGTAAGAGTCAGCATGAGGTGCGCAAGCTGATCGCAGGCCCCACTGTGTTCATTTGTGACGAATGTGTCGAACTTTGCATGGATATCATTCGCGAAGAGACAAAGTCGTCGGGCCTAAAAACGACTGAGGGCGTCCCGACACCGCGCGACATCTGCAAGGTTCTGGATGACTATGTGATCGGTCAGGAACACGCAAAGCGCGTGCTCTCTGTTGCGGTGCATAACCATTACAAACGCCTGCATCACTCTGGTAAATCCGGAGAGATCGAACTGGCGAAATCGAACATCATGCTGATTGGCCCGACAGGCTGCGGTAAAACGCTGCTTGCTCAGACCTTGGCCCGAATCCTCGATGTGCCGTTCACCATGGCGGATGCAACCACTTTGACCGAGGCTGGTTATGTGGGCGAGGACGTTGAAAACATCATACTGAAACTGCTTCAGGCGTCGGAATACAACGTAGAGCGGGCACAGCGCGGCATCGTCTATATCGACGAGGTCGATAAGATCACCCGCAAGTCTGACAACCCGTCGATCACCCGTGACGTGTCGGGCGAGGGCGTTCAGCAGGCTCTGCTGAAGATCATGGAAGGCACTGTGGCGTCTGTTCCGCCGCAGGGTGGCCGCAAGCATCCGCAGCAGGAATTCCTGCAGGTCGACACCACGAACATCCTGTTCATCTGTGGTGGTGCATTCGCGGGCCTTGATAAAATCATCGCGCAGCGCGGCAAGGGCTCTGGCATTGGCTTTGGTGCTGCTGTCAAAGAGAACGACGACCGTGGCGTGGGCGAGATCTTTAAAGAACTCGAGCCCGAAGATCTGCTGAAATTCGGCCTGATCCCTGAATTTGTGGGCCGTCTGCCTGTGATCGCAACCCTCACCGATCTGGACGAGGATGCGCTGATCATCATCCTGACCCAACCAAAGAACGCTCTGGTCAAACAATACCAGAAACTGTTCGAGATTGAGGGCGTTGACCTGACCTTTACCGATGACGCCCTGCGCGCGATCGCGAAAAAGGCCATCGACCGTAAGACAGGCGCGCGTGGTCTGCGTTCGATCATGGAAGATATCCTGCTCGACACGATGTTCGACCTGCCAGGTATGGAAAACGTCACCGAAGTCGTCGTCAACGAAGAAGCCGTTGGCCCTGATGCCAAACCGCTGATGATCTTCGAAGAAGACGCTAAGGGCGAAAAAGCCAGCGCAAGCTAAGGCGAAGCTATCTTGAAACAGGGCCGTCCAAATTGGGCGGCCTTTTTCGTTGCTCACAATCCATATTGAAACACCCTGCGTTTGGTTCTAACGCAACGGCAACGCCAATAAAGGATCATCCAAATGACGATGAAACGCATTTTCACGGGTAGCCCGTTTGAAGAAAAGATCGGCTACTGCCGTGCCGTTGTAGCTGGTGGTTTTGTCCATGTTGCTGGCACCGTAGGGCAGGGCGATGATGTCGTCGAGCAGTGCAAGGCTGCGCTGACAACGATTTCGAACGCGCTCAAAGAAGCGGGTAGCGACCTGAGCAAGACCGTTCGTGTCACCTATTACCTGCCCGACGCGGCAGAGTTTGAACCCTGCTGGCCGACCCTGCGCGAGGTATTTGGCGCAAACCCGCCCGCAGCGACCATGGTCGAATGCAACCTGATCGACCCGAAATACCGGATCGAGATCGAAGTGACTGCACTCGCAGGCTAAAATCCCCTTTGCGGCGCGGCGGGCACTGGACCTTTGGTGCCCGTTGCGACATAACCCAAGTGTCGATTTAAGGGAGCGGTCCATGGGCCTTCTGAACATCATCAAACGCCTGCTGACTTGGTGGGACGGACAAACCATTGGCACCCAACTGTTTACTTGGCGCAAAGGCGTCAAAGTTGGTGAAGATTCGCAGGGCAACATTTTCTACAAGACCCGTGATGATTCCCGCCGTTGGGTGATCTTCAATGGAGAGATCGAAGCCTCGCGCATTGATCCTGACTGGCATGGCTGGCTGCACCGCACATTCGACACCGCGCCGAGCGAGGTTCCGTTGAACCACAAGCCGTGGGAAAAGCCGCATCAGGAAAACCTGACAGGCACCGCGATGGCCTATGCTCCTGCCGGTTCGATCCGCCGCGCACAGCCAGCAGAGCGTGCCGATTACGAGGCATGGCAGCCCGAATAAGGAGCTCGCCTCATGGCTAATCACACCACAGAGACACTCGTCGGCGCCGCGGTTCTTGCCGTGGCTGTCGGCTTTTTGGGCTATGCGTCCAAATTCACCGATTTCGCGTCGGGTGGATCGGATTATGCGTTGAACGCCAGCTTCCGCTCGATTGAGGGCGTGAGCGTTGGCACCGACGTGCGCATGGTCGGCGTGAAGGTCGGCACGGTAAGCGACATCAAACTCGATACCGAATTGTTCCGCGCCACGACTGTTTTGTCGATGCGCGATGGCGTGCCTGTACCGAACGACAGCACTGCTGTGATCGCGTCCGAGGGTCTGTTGGGCGGTAACTTTGTTGAAATTCTGCCGGGTGCATCGTTTGACAACTATCAGCCGGGCGAAGAGATCCTTGATACTCAAGGCTCGGTTAGCCTGATGAACCTTTTGTTGAAGTTCGTCTCTGGTTCTGGCGACAGCGGAAGCTCGAACTGATGCGCGCGCTGGCCTTTGCCCTTGCGCTCTTTGCTGCGCCCGTTGCAGCCCAAGAGGTCAGCGTAGCGCCCAAAGGCGAACTACGCGTCTTGGATAAAATCACAGGTGTGGTGAGCGATTTGGTTTTAGCCTCTGGTGAGGCGACAACCTTGGGCCATCTCACGGTGACTTTGGGCGAATGTCGCTATCCCACCGACAACCCCTCGGGCGATGCCTATGCCGAAGTGACCGTGATGTATCGCGACAACGCGACGCCAGCGTTTTCGGGCTGGATGATCGCCTCGGCCCCTGCGCTCAACGCGATGGACCACCCGCGCTACGACGTCTGGGTGCTGCGCTGTATCACTGAATAAGCGGTCTCTATCGGGGCTTTTGCATTGAACCGTGCAGGCTCTGCCAGAGCCGCTTTCAATCGTTTTCGATATTCACCGCGTGGGATTTCGATCCCGCCCAAAGATGCCAAATGCGGCGTCAGGAATTGGGTGTCAAAGAGGGTGAACCCGTCGAGCCGTAGACGGTCGATCAGCCACGCCAGCGCGATCTTGGAGGCGTCGGTGCGGCGTGAAAACATGCTCTCACCGAAATAGGCCCCACCCAAGGCCACGCCGTAGCTGCCACCGATCAGGGTGTCGCCCTCCCAGACCTCGACCGAATGAGCAAAACCGGCCTCATAGAGCGCGGTGTAGAGCGCAAAGATGGTATCGCTGATCCATGTCTCATCACGGTCAGCGCAACCCTCTACGACTTGCACAAAAGCCGTGTCAAAGCTGACCCTGAACCCGCCCCTCTGCATTCGTTTGGCAAGGCTGCGCGAGATGTGGAAGCCGTCGATTGGGATTATGCCGCGAAAACGCGGGTCGACCCAGAACACCTCTGGATCATCGCGGGACTCTGACATGGGAAACACGCCCGACGCATAGGCGTTGAGCAGGAGTTCAGGTGTCAGGGCAGGGGCTTCGTCACGCATGGTCCGCACCATAGGCACAGTTGCGGCATAGAAAAAGGGCGCGCTGTGGTAGCGCGCCCTTTTAAATCAGGTGTTGGCTTCGAGCCATTTTTCCAGCCAGTGGATGTTGTAGTTCCCTGACTGCACATCCGGTTCCGCGAGTAGCGCGTGGAACAGCGGGATCGTGGTATCGACGCCATCGACAATCAGTTCGCCCAAGGCGCGTTTCAAGCGGGCCAAGGCTTCGGGACGGTCGCGACCATGCACGATCAGTTTCCCGATCAAGCTGTCGTAATAGGGCGGGATCGAATAGCCGTCATACAGCGCGGAATCCATCCGAACGCCCAGACCACCCGGTGCGTGATACTGCGTGATCTTACCGGGGCAGGGGCTAAAGTTCGGGAGCTTTTCAGCGTTGATACGAACTTCAATCGCGTGGCCGTTGATCTTGAGGTCGTCTTGGGTGAACGACAGGCCCTGCTTTGCAGCAACGCGGATCTGTTCACGCACGAGGTCGACGCCAAAGATGCCCTCGGTCACAGGGTGTTCCACCTGAAGGCGGGTGTTCATTTCGATGAAATAGAACTCTCCATCCTCATAAAGGAACTCGATCGTGCCAGCGCCTGAATAGCCCATCTTGCCGATTGCCTCAGCACAGATGCCGCCGATACGAGCGCGCTCTTCTGCGGTGATGCAAGGGCCAGGGGCCTCTTCAAAGACCTTCTGGTGACGACGCTGGAGCGAACAATCACGCTCGCCAAGGTGAACGCCGCCGCCCATACCATCGCCGAAGACCTGCACCTCAATGTGGCGCGGCTTCTGGAGGTATTTCTCCATGTAGACTTCGGCGTTGCCAAATGCGGCTTTCGCTTCAGAACGTGCGGTCGAGAAGGCGGTTTCCAGCTCTTTCTCATCCTTTGCCACTTTCATCCCGCGGCCACCGCCACCAGCGGTCGCTTTGATGATGACTGGGTAGCCCATATCAGCCGCTGCCTTTTTCGCAGCAGCGATGTCAGGCACACCACCCGCAGAGCCCGGAACAACTGGGATGCCCAGCTTTTCAGCGGTTTCCTTTGCGGTGATCTTATCGCCCATCATGCGGATGTGCTCCGCCGAGGGACCGATAAAGGTCAGGCCGTGATCTTCGACGATCTGAACAAAGGCCGCGTTTTCCGACAAGAAGCCATAGCCCGGGTGGATCGCCTGAGCGCCCGAGATTTCACAAGCGGAAATGATCGCGGGGAAGTTTAGGTAGGATGCCGTGGAAGAGGGCGGTCCAATGCAGATCGCCTCGTCTGCCATACGGACGTGCATCGCATCAGCGTCAGCGGTCGAGTGGACCGCAACAGATTTGATACCCATCTCGCGGCAAGCGCGCACGACCCGAAGGGCAATCTCGCCACGGTTCGCAATGAGGATTTTATCGAACATGGGGCGCAGCCTTATTCGATGATAACGAGCGGAGCACCGAAATCGACCGGCGAACCATCAGCGACAATGATCGTCTTGATCTTGCCCGATTTCGGCGACGGGATCTGGTTCATTGTTTTCATCGCTTCGATGATCAGCAGCGTGTCGCCTTCGTTCACGGTCTGGCCAACGGTGACGAACGGTGCGGCGCCAGGTTCAGCAGCGAGGTAAGCGGTACCAACCATCGGCGAGGTCACAGTGCCCGGGTGCGACGCAGGATCGTCGTTGGCAGCAGCAACAGGCGCAGCAGCGGCGGGTGCAGCAGCAGGTGCAGCGGCAGCAGCAGGCGCAGCGGGCATAGCCATCGTTTGAACGATTTGCTGTTGGCGGCTTACCCGAACGTTCAGGCTGTCGTTGTCGCCATATTCGCGGACGACTTCCAATTCGGTGAGGTCATTTTCGCGGAGGAGTTCTGCCAATGCGCGGATAAAATCCACATCGCCGTCGTGGCTGCGTTCTTTGCTCATCTTTTCTCGGCCCTTGCCATTACGTTGCGTCCGCCCTGAAAAAGTGCGGTTGGTTCTGGCTTATACGCCAATGAATAGAGGCTGGAAAGCGTTAGGCGTCGCCTTTCGAGGGTAATAAACGGCAAACAGGCCCAACCATGGGGTTGGGCCTGCAAGAAAATGTCGCAACCTTTGAGGTTTGCGCAATAACGTATCAGATCGCCAGATACTTGGACCGAAGCGCCTCGTCTTCGAGGACTTCTTGGGCCGAGCCATCAAACACAACCGTTCCAGTATCAAGGATCACCGCACGGTCCGCCAATTTCAGAGCGGCGACAGCGTTTTGTTCAACGATGATCGTGGTGATGCCCTGATCACGGATGATTTTGAGCGTCTTAGCGATCTCTTGAACGATCACGGGGGCTAGGCCTTCGTAAGGTTCGTCGAGAAGCAGAACTTTGATGTCACGGGCCAAGGCGCGCGCAATCGCAAGCATCTGTTGTTCACCGCCTGAAAGGGTGATCCCCTCTTGGGTGCGGCGCTCTTTGAGGCGCGGGAACAGTTCGTAGATGCGTTCCAACGACCAGCCGATCGGCGGTGCGATCTGTGCGAGTTTCAGGTTCTCTTCGACCGTCAGGCCCGGAATGATGCAGCGATCTTCGGGAACGAGGCCGATGCCTGCCGCGGCAGCCTGATGCGACTTCATCAGGTGCAGCGGCTGGTGGTCGAGCCAGATCTCACCGTGTTTCAGCGCGGGATCGTCCATACGTGCAATAGCCCGCAGGGTCGATGTTTTACCCGCACCGTTACGGCCCAAGAGGGCGAGGATTTCGCCTTCGTGGATGTCAAAGCTGACGCCTTGCACAATGTAGCTTTCGCCGTAGTAGGCCTGAATGTCCCAGACGCTGAGGTATTTGGCGTGGGTGGCGGCGTTGTTGACGTTTTTGTCGAACGGCTTGTTCATGTTCAGCCCCCTTAGACCTGTGCTTCGCCCAAGTACGCTTCACGCACTTTGGGGTGGCCTTTGATGTTTTCCGGCGTTTCCTCGATCAGCGGCGTGCCCTGAGCGAGAACCGTGATCCGTTCCGCGAGAGAGAACACAACGTGCATGTCGTGTTCGATGATCGCCATGGTGATGTCGCGTTTGTCCTTGATCTCTTTGAGAAGATCGATGGTGTTGTTGGTGTCGGCACGCGCCATCCCTGCGGTCGGTTCGTCGAGCAGCAGGAGTTTCGGGTTCTGCACCAGACACATCGCCATTTCCAAACGACGTTTATCACCGCGCGAAAGGCTGCCCGCATGCATGTTGCGTTTGTCTTGCATGTTCACATCCAAGAGCATCTGCTCTGCCATTTCGACGATATCCTTTTCGGACTCGACAGTTTCGATGGCATGCATACGGAACGCCCCGTCACGCTTTGCAAAGCAGGGGATCATCACGTTTTCGATCACCGACAGGTCGCTAAAGATTTCCGGTGTTTGGAACACGCGGGAAATGCCCATCTGGTTGATCTCGTGCGGTTTGCGGCCCAGCACCGACTGACCGTCAAACATGACCGAACCGGAGTCGGGGATCAGTTTGCCAACCAGACAGTTGAGCAGGGTCGATTTACCAGCGCCGTTCGGACCGATGATGGCGTGAACCGTGTTTTCCTTAACGGACAGGTTCACATCACCCAGTGCCTGCAACCCGCCGAAGCGTTTGTTGACGCCTTTGACTTCAAGAATACCCATTGGTTTCTCTCCTTATTCGGCAGGCTGGTTAGAGGAATCTTCGTCTTTGCCGCGGTTTTTCCACCAAGAGGCAATCCGCTGGCCACCCTCAACGAGGCCGCCCGGCAAGAAGATAACGATCAGCATGAACAGCACGCCCAAGGTCAGGTGCCAGCCTTCACCCACAAAGCGGGCAAAGAACCAAACGACGACCGACTCGAGGCTGTCAGGCAAGAAGCTGAACCAGCTGTGCAGGATGGTTTCGTTGATCTTTGAGAAGATGTTTTCGCAGTATTTGATGAAACCAGCGCCCAGCACCGGACCCATCAGGGTGCCCGCACCGCCGAGGATGGTCATCAGAACAACCTCACCCGACGCAGTCCACTGCATACGCTCTGCACCAGCCAGCGGGTCCATCGCAGCCAGCAGTGCGCCAGCCAGACCAGCATAGATGCCAGAGATCACGAAAGCCGCCAGCGTGTAAGGACGCGAATTCAGACCTGTGTAGTTCATACGCTGTTGGTTTGATTTCACCGCACGCAGCATCATGCCGAACGGCGAACGGAAAATCCGGAGCGACATGTAGAAGCCAAGGATCGCAATCACAGCACAGACGTAGAAGCCCACGTTGAAGTCAAAGCTCCATGCGCCGATGTCCAGCGTGTAGGTGCTGTTCATCTTTAGTCCGAACAGACCCGGCACAGGCAGAGAGCTCGTATCTGCTACACCGTCGAGGACCCGCGGGTCGTTCAGGTTCAGCTGAAGGCCCGTTTCGCCGTTGGTGATCGGTGTCAGCACCGAATAGGCCAGACGATAGCTCATCTCTGCAAACGCGAGCGTCAGGATCGAGAAGTAGATGCCCGAGCGACGCAAGCTGATGTAACCGATAGCGAGCGCAAAGAGGCCCGATACGATCATCGCGAGGATGATTGCAGGCAGGATGTTCATCGACAGGAGTTTGAACATCCAGACTGCAGAGTAGGACCCCACACCCAGAAAGGCTGCGTGACCGAACGACAGGTAGCCGGTCAGACCGAACAGGATGTTAAATCCGATCGCCATCAGGCCGTAGATCGCAAAACGCTGCATCAGTGCAGGATAACCTGCGTTGAACTGCGCCATCGCGCTATCCGTCGGAAAGGGGTTCAACAGGAATGGCGTCAGCAAGGTCAGCGTGACCACGATCAGCAGGAATTTGGTGTCTTTTTGGTTCAAGCCGAACATGGATTAGTCCTCCATCACGCCCTTGCGACCCATGAGGCCACGTGGACGGGTAAGTAGTATGACGATGGCGACGAGGTAGATGATGATCTGGTCGATGCCTGGGATGATCGCTTTGACTTCGTTAAGCGATGCAAAGGATTGCAGAATGCCCAAGAGGAAGCCCGCAGCCACAGCGCCTGGAAGCGAACCCATGCCACCCACAACCACCACAACAAAGGACAGCACGAGGAAGTCCATACCCATGTGGTAGTTCGGCGACAGGATCGGTGTGTACATCACGCCCGCCAGACCCGCGACGCCAGCAGCGAGGCCGAACATCAGGGTAAAGCGTTTGTCGATGTCGATCCCCAAGAGGCCCACCGTTTCACGGTCTGCCATACCTGCGCGAACAACCATCCCGAAGGTGGTGAACTGGAGGAAGGCAAAGACGCCGCCGATGATCACAGCCGAGAAGAAGAAGTAGACCAGACGCCATACAGGATAGAAAATGTCCATACCGAGTAGCGCGCCGATGTTCACAGTGCCCGAATAGTCGGACGGTGCCATCATCTGGATCGGGTTCGCGCCAAAGAAATATTTAACGATTTCTTGCAGTACGATCGCCAGACCAAAGGTCACAAGGATCTGGTCCGCGTGGGGGCGTTTGTAGAAGTGTTTGATCAGACCGCGCTCCATCGCCCACCCGACAAAGAGCATCACGGGGATGGTCAGCAGGATGGCAAGTGGCACGGAATAGTTGATCATCGCTGACCCGATGGTTTCACCGAACCATGCCTCTACATAGGGGGTTTTAACCTCGAGAGGTTTGCCCAAGAAGTCGGTCTTGGTCGGATCGAGCGAAACCTTGGAAATTTCGAAAACCGTGCGCAAGGTCACAGCGCAGAAGGCGCCGATCATGAACAGCGCACCGTGCGCGAAGTTCACAACACCCAATGTGCCGAAGATGAGAGTAAGGCCCAACGCGATCAGCGCGTAGGCCGAGCCTTTTTCAAGGCCATTGAAAAACTGCAGGATAATAGCGTCCATTGTCCCCGCCCTGTCTTGGGAGTGGCTAAACCCCCGTGCGTTGACGGGGGCGAACCGGCCGCGCATTGTGCGCGACCGGTCTATGTGAGTGGTGATTAAGCGCCCGGGTTACACTGACCGAGATCGCCACCGGCGAACATCGGGTGATCCGGTGCGTATTCGACCTGAGCACGCGGGGTCGTTTCAACGATTTCCAGCGTGTCGTATTCGTTGGTCGGGTTCTCTGCGCCTTTCATAACCAGAACGTCTTTGAAGCACTGGTGGTCTGCACCGCGGTACAGAACCGGACCGTTGCCCATGCCGTCGAATTCGAAATCTTCGAGAGCTTCGACAACGCCACATGGGTTGAAGGTGCCTGCGCGGGTTACAGCATCTGCATAGAGCAGGGTCTGAACATACGAGGTGTGTGCAGCGTTTGAAGGCGGACGGCCATATTTTTCGCCGAACGATTTTACGAAGGCCTGGGTGCCAGCGTCTTGCAGCTGCCAGTTCCAGTTCATCGAACCGTAAACGCCTTGGATGTTCGAACCAGCACCAGCCGCCATCAGTTCCGAGTAGAGCGGAACAACGATTTCGAACTGCTTGCCGTTCACCATCTTATCACGAAGACCGAACTGAACGGCCTGCGACAGCGAGTTCACCATGTCCCCGCCGTAGTGGTTCAGGATCAGAACATCTGCGCCCGAGTTCAGAACTGGTGCGATGTAGGACGAGAAGTCGCCTGCGCCAACTGGGGTGCGAACCTTCTCAACGGTCTGCCAGCCGAGAGCTTCGGTGGACGCCGCGATCGACTCTTCCTGTGTCCAGCCCCAAGTGTAGTCAGCGGTGAGGTGATACGCGCGACGCTCGGTGCCATAGACGTTGCCCAGAACCGGAGCCAGAGCAGCACCGGACATGTAGGCGTTAAAGAAGTGACGGAAACCGTTGGCCTTGCGGTCTTTACCGGTTGTGTCGTTCGAGTGGGTCAGAGCGGCCATGAAGATCACGCCAGCTTCTTGACACAGACCTTGAACAGCAACAGCCACGCCCGAGGACGAACCGCCAGTGATCATCACTGCGCCGTCTTTCTGGATCATCGACTGTGCGGAGGCACGTGCAACGTCAGATTTGGTCTGGGTGTCACCAGTGACGAAGGTCACTTTCTTGCCCAGGATACCTGCGCCGTCGAGCGCTTTGGACGAGAAGGTGTTCAGCATACCGCCGTCGCCTTCGCCATTCAGGTGCTCAACAGCGAGCTGGAATGCGCGCAGTTCGTCGAGACCTTCTTCGGAGTAGGGGCCAGTTTGCGGAACGTTGAAACCAAACACGACTTCGCTGCCTGTTGGGGCATTGGTAAAGCCGCTGTGGCTTTCAGCGCGTAGGTAAGTCGGCAGAAGCAGGCCAGAGCCGGCGATAGCGCCAGACTTCAGCACGCCACGACGCTAGAATTTATTGGACATTATTATCCTCCCTATTGTGAAAATCCGCGCCGGGCTCCTCCTTCCCGATGCGAAAAGCATTTTTACATGCAAGGTCATTATCAAGGGAGTTTCGAAAATCGGGCAACAAGTCACTTGGATATAATGATTTTTTTGTAAAGAAAATCACAATGCCATGGTATACGTTGTAAAATCGTTTTCTCGCAGGTGCGGAAACAGACTGAAAACGTTGAAGGAATCACGATGGTGCAGCGCCAGTTAACAGGGTCCAGAATTCGCGAACGGCGTGTCGACCTTGGTATACGACAAACTGATCTGGCAAATGCGGTCGGGATATCCGCGTCCTACCTGAATTTGATCGAACACAACCGCCGCAGAATCGCGGGAAAGTTGCTCAACGACCTCGCGCGGGCGATGCAAGTGGACCCATCTGCGCTGACCGAAGGGGCGGAAACGGCGCTTTTGGATCAGTTGCGCGCCTCTGCCGCGCGGGACCGTGCCTCTGGGGCAGAGGTATCGCGGACAGAGGATTTCGCGGGTCGTTTCATTGGCTGGGCCTCGCTCGTCGTGCGTCAGGATAAGCGGATTGATGAACTAGAGGCGCGGGTCAAAGTGTTGACCGACCGACTGGCCCACGACCCGCAACTGGCGACATCTTTGCACGAGGTGATTTCGTCGGTGACCTCGATCCGCTCTGCGGCGTCGATCCTTGTCAGTGATGATGACATCGACCGCGATTGGGAACGTCGGTTCCATCGCAATATATATGAGGACAGTCAGCGATTGGCCGAAGCGTCACGGGCGCTGGTGTCCTACCTTGACGCGCCCAGCGAAGAGGGCACCGCTTCGCTGTCGCCTCAAGAAGAAGTGGAAACCTACCTCGATGCGCAAGGGTTCCACTTGCCGTATCTCGAGGGCGATGGGGCACCGCAGCGTGCACCAATGCTACGATCCAAGGCGGCGTCAGCCCTGTTGGCTGACTATCGGACGCGTTACCTCGCCGATGCCGAAACAATGCCGCTCAAGGAGTTCTCGGCGGCAGCGATTGAGGTCGGTCATGATCCCGCGCTTCTGGCTGGGCGCTTTGGCGTGCCACTGGCCGCGGCGATGCGACGGCTCGCCACTCTGCCGATCGAGAGCGGCCATCCTGCCTTTGGTCTGGTGATTTGTGATGCGGCAGGGGCGATCACATTGCAGCGTCAGGTCTCTGGCTTCGGGTTGCCGCGTGCGGCGGCGGCCTGTCCCCTTTGGCCTCTGTTCCGCGCCTTTAGTCAACCGATGCAACCCATTCGCCGCGACGTTCAGTTGCCAGTCGACGGTGGGGGGCGGTTCCGCTGCTATGCGATTGCCGCACCCGCAGGTGCTGCGAGCTTTGACGCACCTGCAACGATGGAGGCCGTAATGCTTGTGCGCTCCGTGGCACCTTCGGGCGGTCCTGCCGATCCTGTCGGCACATCCTGCCGAATTTGTCCCCGCAGCGGTTGCCGTGCCCGCCGTGAACCGTCGATCTTGAACGAGGATGCGGTTTAGCAATCACAGCTTTGACAGTGACGCCTATTACGGTGATAGTCAGGCGGAAACCGATGTCTTGGGAGGGGCTGAGGAATGGCAAAACGGGTTTTGGTCATCGAAGATGAACCGAACATTATTGAAGCGATCAGCTTCATCCTGTCGCGAGACGGGTGGACCGTGCATACCCATTCCGATGGTGAAACCGCCAACGAACGGATCACTGCGACGCCGCCCGATTTGATCATTCTGGACGTGATGCTGCCAGGTAAAAGCGGCTTTGATATTCTGCGCGATCTGCGCGAGTCCCCCGAAACCACCGACTTGCCTGTGCTGATGCTGACCGCGCGGGGTCAAACCCGTGACCGCGAGATGGCAGAACGGCTCGGTGTCACGCAATTCATGACCAAACCGTTTTCGAACGCTGAAGTTCTTGAAAGCGTGCGCGCCTTGGTGCGTGACTAAGCGCGATGGCGCGGCCCACCAAAAATACCTTTCTCGAACGCGCAGGATATCGCCGCCGCCGTATGCGTGACGTGGCACGTGTGCTGCCCGTTCTAATCGGGATTCTGTTCTGTATTCCGTTGTTGTGGGACCGAAATGGCGAACTCGGCACCGCGGATGCGCTGATCTATCTCTTTACGGTCTGGCTCTGCGCTCTGGGTATTTCAGCGGGGATCGCTCGTTTTCTGACCACTGATCGGAGCGATGATCGGTGATGGTGTCGTTTAACCTCCTCTTGGCTGTGGCGCTCGCTTATGTCGCGTTCCTTTTTGTCATCGCCTTTGCCGCCGAACGAAGCGCGGAAAAGGGGTCGGGGGCGTGGCTGCGGTCACCGTGGATCTACACTCTTTCTCTGTCGATCTATTGCACGGCTTGGACGTTTTACGGTGCGGTGGGCTATGCGGCGCGGTCGGGGTTAGAGTATCTGACGATCTACCTTGGCCCGACAGTTGTGATGATCGGCTGGTGGTGGGTTCTACGTAAATTGGTGCGGATCGGACGGAGCCAGCGGATCACATCAATCGCTGACCTCGTGTCATCGCGTTTCGGGAAATCGACCGCGCTGGGCGTGATGGTCACGTTGATGATGGTAGTGGCCGCCACGCCTTACCTCGCGCTGCAACTCCAGTCTGTAACGCTGTCGTTCGCGGTCTTTGCGGATGCCGCCGGCGACAGTTGGCTGAGCGAAGACCTGACCCGCTCCGCTCTGTGGGTCGCCTTGGGCCTTGCGGTCTTTACGATCATCTTTGGCACGCGGAACCTTGATGCGAACGAACGTCACCACGGGATCGTTATGGCGATCGCGGTCGAGGCAGTAGTAAAGCTCTGCGCCTTGGTCGCGGTTGGGGTCTTTGTGGTCTGGGGCGTTGCGGGTGGCTTTGGTCCGATGATCGACCTGATCGACACCTCTGACATTGCGCAGTGGCAACAATCCAGCGGACGCTGGGTGGGGCTGACCTTCCTTTCGGGCGCTGCGTTCCTGACCCTGCCGCGCATGTTTCAGGTGTTGGTCGTCGAAAACGCCAATGAAAAGAACCTGATCACCGCAAGCTGGGCCTTTCCTCTTTATCTTCTGACGATGAGCCTTTTCGTCGTGCCGATTGCGGTGGTGGGTCTGAAAATCCTGCCGGAAGGATCCAACCCCGACTTGTTCGTTCTGACCATCCCGCTGAGCCAAGGGTTGGACGGGTTGGCGATCTTCTCGTTCCTTGGCGGGTTCTCGTCTGCAACCTCGATGGTGATCGTGGCAACGATTGCGCTGGCGACGATGATTTCGAACCACATCGTGACGCCGCTGTGGCTTTCGTCCAAAGGCCCGGGGGCGGTGGTTTCTGGCGATATCCGTCAGTTGGTGATCGGCGCACGCCGCCTGTCCATCGCGGGTGTTCTGCTGCTCGGTTACATCTATTTCCGCCTGTCAGGTGGTGGCGAAGCACTCGCCGCCATTGGTTTGATTTCATTCGCCGGTGTCGTGCAGGTTCTCCCTGCGATGATCGGCGGGATTTTCTGGCGTGGTGCGACCCGCTGGGGCGCAGTGGCAGGTATCACCGTCGGCTTTGTCATCTGGGCATGGTCACTGTTCCTGCCGTCCTTTGGGCCTGATGGCATCCTGCCGCAAACGGTCATCGATCACGGGCCGTTCGGGATCGCGGCGCTCCGTCCACAGGCGCTCTTTGGGATCACGGAAATCGACCCGCTGATCCATGCATTGATGTGGTCGATGTTGCTGAACTCTGTCGCGTTTTTCTTTGGCTCTGTCCTGACCTTCCCGCAGCCGTTGGAGCGGTTGCAGGGTGCGCAATTCGTCAACATCTTTGAACATTCCGAAGGGGCGCGGGCATGGACCACCTCAACGGCTGAGGCCGAAGATTTGTTGATTATGGCGCAGCGTATCCTTGGTTCGAACGAGGCGCAGGTTCTGTTCCAGCAAGAGGCGCAGCGGCAGGGGAAGGCTGGCTACCTGCCCGAGGTCACGCCAGAGTTTGTCCAGAACTTGGAGCGCGAATTGGCAGGGTCCGTGGGGGCTGCGACGGCCCACGCGATGGTTGGCCAGTTCATCCAAGGTGCGTCCGTTTCCGTTGAGGACCTGATCGCGGTGGCGGACGAGGCTGCGCAGATCATGGAATATTCCAACCGACTGGAGCAAAAGTCGGCAGAGCAAGAGCGCACCGCACGTCAGCTGCGCGATGCCAACGAAAAGCTCACCCAGTTGTCGATCCAAAAAGATGCCTTCCTGTCCCAGATCAGCCACGAACTGCGGACGCCGATGACCTCGATCCGGTCCTTCTCTGAAATCCTGCGCGAAGGCGGGATGTCGGATGAGGAACTGTCGAAATATTCGGGCATTATTCATGATGAGGCGATGCGTCTGACCCGCTTGCTTGACGATCTGTTGGACCTGAGCGTGTTGGAAAACGGTCAAGTGACGCTGAACATGGCCCAAGGCAACCTTAAGACGGTCATTGATCGTGCGGTTTCAGCGACAGCGCATAGCCCCACAGCAATCACAGTGAAACGGCGCGATGGCGAAGAGACCATTCCGCTCTACACCGATCTGGATCGCCTCACGCAGGTCTTTATCAACCTGATCGCCAACGCGGGCAAATACTGCGATGCAAAACGTCCTGTGCTGCGGATTGAGCCGCGTAAGGTCGCGGGCGAATGGGTCGTTGATTTCATCGATAACGGTGCGGGGATAACCAAAGAGAACCAACAGGTGATCTTTGAGAAATTCTCGCGTTTGTCTGATCATCGAAAAGCGGGCGGTGCGGGCCTTGGCCTCGCCATCTGCCGCGAGATTATGACCCGACTGGGTGGCACGATTACTTATCTACCAGGGCAGGGTGGTGCGGCCTTTCGTGTCGTTTTGCCGCCCGCCGTTAACCCCGTGCTAACGCGCTGAGAGATACAGTCGGCGGGCTATGGAAACGCCCGTTTTACACCGCATGTTACGCAAGCCCCCCGACGCGCCAGTCGGGACACCTGACCGTGCCTTGCGGTTGGCGATCGTTCGGGCGTTTGATCGGATGTTCGGTGTTCCCGTATCGGTCGATGTGGCATTGTCGGAGGTCGATGTTGATGACCTCGCGGCGTCACTTTCCGACGGTGTCATCATCGGGCTCGACCGTGGGATCGCCGTGGGCCTGTTGGCCTGTGACCCACCGCTCGTCGCGGCGCTAACGCAGATGCAAACGATTGGGCGGGTGGTGGATCGTGACGCAGCGCCGCGTCCAATTACGGCGACGGATCGCGCGTTATGCCTTCCGTTCTTAGCCACCTGTTTCGATGATCTAGTGGGAGGATTGGTGGACACCGATCTGGCAGACTGGCTCACGGCGGTGACAATTGGCGCAGCGATCACAACTCCACGACAGGTGCCAATGATCCTAGCTGCGACGACCTATCGGGTGGTGCGGTTCGCGGTCAGGTTCGGCGACACCTCTCGCGCGGCTGAATTGGTGATCGCGCTTCCTCCAGCGCCGAAACCACAGGCCAAGGCGCCGTCGACCCAATGGGCCGATAACTTGCGGCAGTCGGTTTTGGAAACGCATGCGCAACTGAACGGTATTCTCGCGCGGATTTCGCTGCCGTTATCGCAGGTCGAAGGATTGTCTGTGGGGGATGTAGTGCCGCTCTACGGGGCTACGGTTGGTGCGGTGCGTCTGGAAGGGCCAGATGAAACCTGCGTTGCCATGGGCCGCTTGGGCCAGATGGCGGGGCAACGGGCCGTGCGGATTGAACCCGCGCAGCCCGCGCAATTGTCAGAGGTGACGGTGGCTGATCCGCCCCGTCAGGCAGCGCCTTTACCCCTCAGCGAGGCCGTCGATACGGGCAGCGAGACCTGAGAGGTCATAGCCCGCACGTGCGGTCGCGTTGATGATCGCCTCAGTCGGCATTTTGCCTGCCATACCCAGCGACCAAACGATCGACGACCGTGTGCCCGAGGCGCAGTAGGCCAGCACGGGCCCACCAGCGGAGTCGATGGTCGCCATCTGGAGTGCGACCATGTCCATGTTCAGGCCTGCGTGGGTGACGGGATTGACCACATAGGCCAATCCAGCGCCCTCGACGGCGATTTTCATCGCGTCAGACTGCCACTCCGGCGGGATCTCCGAATCGGGACGGTTATTGATAACCGCCACGAACCCTGCCGCTTTGATCGCGTCGAGGTCTTCGGGGGTGATTTGCGGGGTCACAGCATAGCTGTCAGTGATCGTGCGTATATCCATAGCGCAGGATTAAACCGCCGGAGCGGCTCCGTCCAGACGTGCTTTTATCGAAGGCGCAAACCACATGCCTGCACCCATCGCGAGCACGAAAACTGTACCCTGAATGCCACCATAATAGAGTGAGGCAATCGACGGTCCTGGGCAAAGACCCACCAGACCCCAGCCAAAGCCAAACAGCGTCGAGCCAAGGACAAGGTTACGGCCGATCACAGGGTTCGGTCGCGGCGGGAACATACCGCCCAACGCGGGCATACGGCCTTCGGTCCAGCGCCATGCAAAGAACATCGGAATGATCGCGCCGCCCATCACAAATGCGAGCGTTGGGTCCCACTCGCCGAACACGTCGAGCCAGCCTTGAACTTTACGGGTGTCGGTCATGCCAGACACAAAGAGGCCAGCACCAAAGAGCCCACCGGAAATAGCAGAAAAGAGATTACGCATTACACCCACCCCAGCAAATGTTTGAACAGGATCACGCCAAAGCCGCCTGCGACGATGTAAAAGACAGTTGCAACCATCCCACGCAGCGACAGGCGCGAGATACCGCAGACGCCGTGCCCAGAGGTGCAGCCATTTGCGATGCGTGTGCCAATGCCGACCAAAAGGCCTGCAACGATTACAGCCCATAGATTTTCAGTGGCATAAGTTTGTGCAGGGCCGTCGCCTTGGAGGTTACCAAAGAGAATTGCCAAAACGGTCGGTACGCCCAAAAGTCCAGCGATGAACCATGCCCGTTCTGCTTTTTGGTTGCCAGCGCTGCCGTCGATGATTCCACCGATGATGCCGGATGCCCCCATGATGCGCCCGTTTACCAGTAGGTATACGGCACCGCCCAATCCAATGAGCACACCTCCGGCAAGGCCGAAGATCCATTCAATCTGCATATTTTTTGTCCTGTTCGTTTCCCAAGAGTTGGCGAGAGAGGGCAAACGGCCCATTTACATAACCACCGACACCTTTCGGCGCCGTTATATTTGAATTACGATCTGTTTCGCGTTATCTGCGTTACAATCGCGGACAAAGCCGAACCTTTGGCATATCGGACATTGCAGCGGTCCTGACCAGATTCTGTGCTAGCTTGTCTGGCACTGAAAATAGAACACTGGTCACGTATTGCAATAGTTTAATATGTGGGTTATTAAATTTATGAGGACGTAATGGACGATCTGGCAATCACGGCGGAGGCCATGGATAAGGCAGCAGACGAAGCAGCAGAAGTGATGAAGGTTCTTTCGAACCCAGCTCGCTTGCGTATTCTTTGCGCTCTTCTTCCCGGAGAGCGGTGTGTTGGCGAGCTCGAAGAGATGCTCGGCGCGTCGCAGTCTTATGTATCGGGTCAGTTGGCACGTATGCGGTCGGAAGGCTTGGTCTCTTGCGATCGTGAAGGCCGCACCATTCGTTACCGTTTGGCAGACCCACGCGTTGGTCCGATCCTTGAACGTCTGTACGAAGTCTTCTGTCCAGTTCCTGCCGCACCTTGACGTGTGTCATGGCGCGGTAATCCGCGCGGCGTTACCTTAGGTCATTCAGCGGGGGTTGTCCCGCTGACCGACCCAAGAGGAGCGGACATGACACAGCACGAACTCGAAGCAAAACTCTACGCCATCCTTGACGATATGCAGCGCGATGCCGCGCATCGGTATCGGCTTCAGCCAGAATATCATGCGATCCTGAAACAAATGGCGGACGAAGGCGTTCCCGTTCCGCCACGTCTACAGGATCTGGATATGCGCCTGATCGACGAAGCCGTAGAAGCCCAATTCGATAATATGCCGATCTAGGATGTTGCGCTGAGGCGACGAAACAGGCGTGAAATCCCGCGAAATGCCTGTTTTTGCACCCGAAACGGCGGCAAAGGCTTGCCCTTTGCCTCTGTGCAGGCCCAAAGTCTGGCAGAGCAGTCGGTGAGTAGGACTTGGGCAGTTTGTCGAATTTAGTGAAATTCCGAATGCGCGATGGCGTTGCGGTCATTGTGCTTGCCTCTCCGCCTGTGAATGCGCTGACCCATGCGCTGCGCGTTGAGCTTGACCGTCTGTTGGACCAGTTGGCTGTGCGTGACGATGTGATGGCGGTTTCCATCACAGGCGAGGGCGATACCTTCTGCGCGGGCGTTGATGTTCGGCAGATGGACAAACTCGACGATGCACCGTCGCTGCGGACGATTTGCCAAAAGATCGAAAACCTGCCAATGCCTGTGATCGTAGGTCTGCGCGGGATGGTTCTGTCTGGGGGTGTCGAACTGGCGCTCGCGGCGCATTACCGACTGGCCGAAGCGACCTGTAAACTCGCCATGCCAGAGGCGTCTTTGGGGTTGTTGTCCCCCGCTGGTGCGACCCAACGTTTACCGCGCCTCGTCGGGGCGGCGAGCGCATTGGATATGCTGCTCGGCGGCAGGCCCGTTACGGCAGAGCAGGCGAAGCTGTCTGGCCTCATCGATGGGATCGTCACGGGTGGCATCCGTGCGGCGACACTGCAATTCGCGGAACACTTGATCACCCATAATTCCCCGTTGCGCCGTGTGCGTGACATGACCAAAGGGCTGCGTGATCCGAAATATTTCGATGTCGTCGCCAAGGCCCGCAAAACGGCAGGGCGTGATCCGTTGCGTGTGAAATCGCTTTATGTCGATGCGGTTGAGGCGGCAGCGATGTTGCCATTTGATATCGGGATAGAGTTCGAAGAAGACCGGTGGCAGCAATCCCTTGCCGACCCGCAATCCACCGCCCTGCGCCGTCTGTTCGCGGCAGAGCATCAATTGCCCACCGACATGGTGACACGAGACGCAGAGACGCGGCGGCGGGTTCTGGGGCCAAAGGCGCAGGATATCCTGAAACGCCTGCGACGGTCGCAGGTCCTCGCGGCAGAAATGATGTTTGCGATGGGCCGATCAAAGGGTGCGATTGACGCGGTGATGATCGACTACGGCTTTGCCCAAGGTCACTTCGGAGCAGAGCCAGAGCGCGTGTCGCTACAAGATCGTACAGAGATCACCGAACGTCTGATCGGTGCGATCGCGGGCGAGGGGGGGCGCATCCTCCAAGAGGGCCTCGCGCGGCGTGCGGCGGATATCGACGCGGTGGCTGTGATCGGGATGGGGTTCCCGCGGTGGCACAGTGGCCCGATGCATGCGGCGCGTGAGATCGGGATCGTTCATTTGCGTGAAAAGATGCGCGACTGGCAGGTCGAAAGCCCTGTTTGGACAGTGCCGCGCATGATGGATGAGGCGGCGAAATATCTGATGGGCTTTGACGCGATCAGCGTCCAGCGCCCTTAACCGAGGCTGATCCCGAGGATCACAGCCATCAGGCCCATTACAGACAACAACAGCATGCCAAGGTTGATCGGGATCACCTTGCCCAGACGTTTGCGAAGGTCGTCGTCATTGGTCGCTGCTTTTTTCGCCGCGCGCACCAGAACCACGGTCCACAGCAATCCGCAGACACCAATTGCCGTGATTGCGGCACCGATCCAGATCAGCAGGTCCATCGTCGTCTCCCTCTGTGTTGCGGGGTTTCGCCTAACGCGGGGACATGAGCTTGGCAAGGGTCTTGGCAAGCGGCGGGGCAGGGGTTAGGGATTGCCCCCAACCCGAAATGAAGGAGCTCCAATGTCCGATTCCGTCACCGAAAGCGTTGCAAGCCAAGAGCTGCGCCAGTTCATCGAACGCGTCGAACGTCTGGAGGCCGAAAAGAAAGATATCGCTGACAGCATCAAAGAAGTGATGGCTGAAGCCAAGGGTCGTGGCTACGACACCAAAGTCATGCGCAAGGTCATTTCGCTGCGCAAACGCGATGCAAACGACATCGCCGAAGAGGAAGCGATCCTCGACATGTACAAAGCTGCATTGGGCATGTGATCCGTGCGGGGCGGCCCCATGCCGCCCTAACCTTTGCCGCTAGGGTTGAATGAACTTCACACCTGGCATTTGGGCGATCAGTTCCAGATCGTCCTCGTAGGCGGCGGTGATATGTTCGACCATATCATCGGTCCAACCTTCAATCTCGATATCTTCGACGATCTGATCTTCTAGGGCGAACCGCTCTAGGAAGGTTGCGATCACCTTGCGCTTTTTCGCCTCGGTCTGGGGTGGATGCGATTTGATGTAGGCCAGAAAGCGGTGCATCCCTTCGCGGCTCATGATGGTTTGCAGCAGGTCAAAGCCGCCCGTGATCCGCGTCATCGGATCGACGCCAGATACCTCACGAATAAGCTGCGCCCACAGAAACGGCGTGTCCTCATTGCACCAAACGGTCACGGGAATACCGGGCGCATTGTCGAGGAGCCGTTCAATCACATCGGACCAGCGAACTTGATCCAGCCGCGCGCCTCGCATGAAATCGTCCAGCGTTTCCGCCTTGGACGCCTTTAGCGCCTCGGGCAAGAACGTCGCGGGGTTGCGAATGCCGATATAGAGCGACACTTGATCCCGCGGAAACAGGTCGCGTAGCGTCTGCGCTTTGGCCGCGGCGAGCGCATAGAACTCCCCACCTTCAAAGATACGGTTCGGCACGCAGATGAAATCGGGATTGCTGAGGACAACGCGGTGCCCTTCTTGATCCTCAAGGATCGCATCGACCAGAATATCGCGGGTTTCTTCGGCGGGGACCTGCCCCTGAAGGTTGTGCATGGTTTCGCGCAGCAGTCGACGATAGCGGTTCGGTTGCGGCACGATCACGCCTTGTTGCGCAAAGCTGTCTGCATTCTTGAGCAAGCTTTTGATAAGCCGCTCGTCGTCCGTGCAGCTGGCGCCGATATGAACCGCGATTTCCATGTCGTCTTTCTGTTCTGCTTTTTGTTGCCCCAATATAAGGGCTTTTCTGGACAGGGAAACCGCTTTCGGATAGGCGATCATTTATGTCCGAGCAAACTAGTCAGATATCAGCAACCGCAAAGCGCCGTCACCTGATCGACAGGTGGTCTGTTGGTGCGTTGATCATTGCGGCTTTGGTGCTGCTCCCGATCCTCGCGGTCGTTTGGTTTGCAGTCACACCGACAGACAACATCTGGCCGCACCTCTTGCGCACCACATTGCCCCGCTACCTGAGCAACACGCTGATCCTGATGGGATCGGTCGGCGTGATCACCGCAGCGGTTGGAGCAGGGGCGGCGTGGCTCGTCGTCATGTATCGGTTCCCCGGTCGGCAATGGCTGCAATGGGCGCTTTTGATGCCCTTGGCAGTGCCTGCCTATGTGGGTGCCTACGCGCTGGTAGACCTGCTGGAATACGCGGGCCCCGTGCAAACAACCTTGAGAGAGTTGTTCGGCTGGACCCGCCCAACCGACTACTGGTTCCCTGCAATCCGCACCCGTTGGGCTGCGGTTTTGGTGCTTTCTGCCTCGCTCTATCCCTACGTCTACCTACTGGCCCGCGCGGCGTTCCGCGAACAGTCGGGCGCTGGATACGAGGTCGCCCGTGCGCTGGGCGTCGGACCCTTGGGGCGGTTTTGGCGGGTGGGTCTACCTCTCGCGCGTCCCGCAATTGCGGCGGGCTGTGCGGTCGCCATGATGGAGACCGTCAACGATTTCGGTACGGTGGACTATTTCGCCGTCCAAACCCTGACCACAGGGATTTTCACCACATGGCTACAGGGCGGCAACCTTGGCGGAGCTGCGCAGATTTCGATCCTCGTGCTGGGGCTCATCGTGCTCCTCGTCACGCTTGAAAAGATATCGCGCCGTCGGAGCCGTTTCTTTACCTCTGCCCGAGGTCAACGCCCTGTAGAAGCCGTCGCCCTCACCGGGTTTGGCAAATGGATTGCGACCTTGGCCTGTCTGATCCCGCTGACGCTAGGTTTCATTCTGCCCGTCGTTGTCCTGTCGAGCCACGCCTTTAACGCGGGCCAATGGGTTGATCCGGGGTTGATCCGCGCTTTTACCCACACGCTGGTTGTCGGCGGCGTCGCGGCGGTTCTGACCGTGATTGGTGGCGTTTTGATGGTTTACGGCGTCCGTCTGTCAGGCAAGTCCCTGCCGCGCCTTCTGATGCCCGTCACCGCGATTGGTTACGCCGCGCCGGGAGCCGTTCTGGGCCTCGGTATTCTGGTGCCGCTCGCAGTCTTTGATAACAAACTCGCCGACGGTGTGCTGGCCCTCACAGGCTGGGATCCGGGCCTTTTGCTGACGGGCACGGCCGCAGCACTGGTCATCGCTTATGTGGTCCGCTTCTTCGGAATCGCCCAAGGCGCAGCCGACGCCGCATTGGGGCGCGTGTCGCCCAGTCTTCCGATGGCGGCACGCTCGCTCGGCCAAACCGCTGGGGGCGTGCTGAAACAAATTTATTTACCCCTCGTGCGGGCGTCAGTTGGTTCGACGCTACTCTTGGTGTTCGTGGATTGTGTTAAGGAATTGCCAGCGACACTTTTGCTAAGGCCATTTAATTACAATACCTTAGCAACGCGCGTTCATGAAAAAGCCAGCCTCGAGAACCTAACCCAAGCCGCGCCTGCGGCTCTGGTTATCACGCTCGTCGGGCTTTGTGCTGTCGCACTTCTTGCAAGAGCGAACCGGTAGGTCTTGCGCACCTCGCAACGACTCGTTATTAGCCGCCACGTGCCCCTATAGCTCAGCTGGTAGAGCAACTGATTTGTAATCAGTAGGTCCGCGGTTCGAGTCCGTGTGGGGGCACCACTTTAAGTAGAGCATGCCCAGCGCATTTGATGCTTAACTATCTGGAAACACTCAAAGATTTAACTTCGCTTCACCATGGCGATTGCATTGAGTGATGACCAGAATGCAGACCAAAAGTGTCCCATATACGTTTAACCGTGAAGGTTATTACTACTTCTCTAGACGTGTGCCGAACGACTTAGTTGAACATTACAGCTATCCACGAGTCGTTCAGTCGCTTCACACAAAGCAGTACTCCATAGCTCGAACACGGGCCGTGATGCTGGCAGCTAAACTGGATGAACACTGGTCTCACATGCGGCTAGCCCATGCTGATCTACCCGGAAAGCATTTGCTAAAGCAGAAGAGCGCTTCGTTTGTGCCGAGTGGTACTGCACCTCAGGTGATGCAGAGCATGTGCTTAACGGAAGCTGTTGAGACGTACCTGTCGCTCAAGGGTGCAGGTAAACCAAAGACATTCCATGCTGCTGCACATCGTACCTGTGGCTACCTTGTTGATGCTTGTGGCTTGAAGCACCTGCATGAGTACACTCGTAGTGATGCTCTGGCTTTCCGTGACAGTCTGATTGCTCGTGGTTTGGCAGGGTCCAGTATCACTCGTATCTTCAATAGCGTTGTGGCTGTGTTCAACTTTGTGAACTCTGAACATGCTCTGGACCTGAAGAACCCTTTCACTCGTGTGTACCATGATCGGTCTGCTGGGGTGTCAGAGCGTCAGCCTGTTGCGGTGAATGACATCCGTGTTGTGCAAGCAAAGTGCAAAGAGCTTGATGATGAAGCTCGTTGGCTGGTCGCTTTAGTGAGTGACTCAGGGTTACGCTTGGCTGAAGCAGCAGGTGCAATGGTGTCTGACCTGAAGCTGGATCATCCTGTTCCGCATATCATCATTGAACCCAATAGTTATCGTGGCCTTAAGACATCGGGTAGTAAGCGTATTGTGCCTCTCGTTGGTGCATCACTCTGGGCTGCCCAGCGCATTGTGGAGACTTGTAGGGATGCAAAGGGACCAGCATTCCCGAGGTATAATAAAACGGGCAAAACCAATGCGAACTCAGCCAGTAGCGCTCTGAATAAGTGGTTGAAGCCATATGTCGGTGAAGGATGCTCAATGCATAGCTTCCGTCACTCTATGCGTGACAGGCTGAGAGCCGTTAGCTGTCCGACTGAGATGGTCGATCAGCTAGGGGGATGGTCACATGATAGCGTAGGGCAGGGCTATGGTCGTGGGTATGAACTCGAACAGCTTCAGCAGTATATGAAGGCAGTTGTTTTGACTTGATCGGTGTCTGACTTTCGAATGGTCATCACTCAATGCAATCGCCATGGTGAAGCGAAGTTAAATCTTTGAGTGTTTCCAGATAGTTAAGCATCAAATGCGCTGGGCATGCTCTACTTAAAGTGGTGCCCCCACACGGTTAGACCCATAGTTCTATTCCCGTTACAGGCACAACAAATCTGCTAACACTCTGATTTCATTACATAGGCTAATCCGTAGTTCATCACAATACGGCACATCTTGGTCAGTAATCTGGTCAGTAATGCTTTGGTAGGTTCAGCATCCCAAGTAGAACCACAAAGCAAACTCCTTCGTTCACCTTGATGCCCAGCGCTTATGTGATGCTTTCAGTATAAACTTGGTGTGCTGTAGCTCTAAGCTAAGCATGTCAGTGATACGTGATTGGTTGTGCCATCACAGGCTACAACACAGGCAATTCATGAAGTTGAGACTGTAAGGTAGCGACTAGATGCACTGACCAAACCTAGGTGATGCATACCCAAGGTTAAGATGTGCCCTGTGACTCCCTGAGAGAGCCGTACAGAGGCAACTCATGTATGGCTTTAGGTACCCCTGCGTGGGCCATAGGGGGCACTATGGTAGTACGTATATGTGCTGTTACACACACGAGGTTTTACGATTGGTAGTGGCTGTAAAGCTAAGACAAAGGATGTGTGTCTGAGTAGGTAACGATGCTTGTTCTAGCGTTACTATAATAGGGCCACGGTAGTGGGCTGAGCTACCCCCCGAAATTCGGACACTGACGTAAGCTACGATTTGTTGTCTGCTGATCTTCGACGAGAAGGAGATCAGAGATGTCGAAACGGAAACAACACGCGCCTGAGTTCAAGGCGAAGGTGGCGCTTGAAGCGCTGAAGGGTGAACAGACGGTGGCCGAGCTGGCGAGCCGGTTCGGGGTTCATCCGACGATGATCCATACATGGAAGCGGGCGTTGCTGGAAGGTGCGTCTGGCGTGTTCGAGCGCGGCAGCAGGAAAACCCCCGAGATCGACGAAGAGCAGGTGAAAGAACTCCATGCTAAGATTGGGGAGCTGGCTGTGGCCAACGATTTTTTGTCACGAAAGCTCAAACCATGGACCGGCAAGTGAGGCGCAAGATGGTTGAGCCGGCCAATTCGGCGTTGTCCATCGGTAAGCAGTGCAAGTTGCTGTCGATCGCACGGTCGTCCTTCTACTACACGCCCAAGGGAGAGACGGAGCAGAACCTTGACCTGATGCGGAGAATTGACGAGCAGTTCTTGGAGGCTCCGTTCTTCGGTGTCCGCCAGATGACCTGGCACCTGCGCAACAACGGCCATCTGGTGAACGAGAAGCGCATTCGCCGATTGATGCGGCTGATGGGCCTGATGCCGATCTACCAGAAGCCCAACACCAGCAGGCCAGCGAAGGGGCACAAGACCTATCCCTACCTACTGCGAGGTCTACGGGTGGAACGCCCGAACCAGGTTTGGTGCTCAGACATCACTTATCTGCCGATGCGCAGCGGGTTCCTTTACCTCGTGGCGATCATGGACTGGCACACCCGCAAGGTTCTGTCCTGGCGGATCTCGAATACACTTGAGGCCGATTTCTGCGTGGAAGCGCTGAACGAGGCCATCCACAAGTTTGGACCGCCCGACATCATGAACACCGATCAAGGATCGCAGTTCACATCTTTTGCTTGGACAGATCGGCTGCGCCGAACGGGCGTGCGCATCTCGATGGATGGCAAGGGACGCTTCTTAGACAATATCTTCATCGAGCGGCTGTGGCGAACCCTGAAGTACGAGTGCGTCTACCTGCATGCCTGGGAGACCGGATCAGAAGCGAAGGCAGGCATCCGGAAATGGATGACTTTCTACAATCACCAACGCCCACACTCAGCTCTTGGCGGTAGGCCACCAGCTGTGGTCTATTGGCCGAGGAAAAATGATACCCAACCCGATCAGCAGGTGCAACGAGTAGCTTAATCTACGCCAGATCTTGTCCAAACATCGGGGAGTAGCTCAGGCCGAGATGAGAAGTAGGAACACAAGGATGTCTCTACTCCTCTGTATTAACTACCTCTCATACCCTGACTTAGTATGTGAAACCTAAGATGGTTAAGTCATCCTCAATCGTTGAGACTTCCGATGCTTAAACCACTCTTCATTCCTACCTTGCCATTCTGAAACCTCAGATAGGGATGCCATGATTGTATCGATATCTAGGTGGTCTAATCCAATCGTGGCTAGAGTAAGAGAAGACATCACGTGCTAAGGTTGCTTATACTGATCAAACTACGACAACGCTGGAGATAGGTTGATGCTCAAAGCTGTGATCTTCGTCACCATGTTAGGCTTCAGTGCCACTGCCGCTTTAGCTGATGGCATTAGTCTTACATGTAAGAATATGGCTACAGGTGAAGATCAGCCACTTACTCTCAACAGCGGCAGAATGTCTGCTCAGTTCGGTACAGGTAATCTTGGAAAGGTCTTGTTTTGGGGCGATGATGACATCCGTTGGGTGACAGTGACCAACACTGGCATCGTGGCCTTCATGTTTCAGCAATCCACCTACAGAGTTATCGCTGATGGTGTTCTGACAAACCACTTCGACTATTTGGATCAAATGAACCGCATTGGCATGGACCAGATTGTCCTACCCAAAGACATCTACCAATGTCGTCGATCTTGAGTGGCGACAGCAAACCCCACCTGATGCACTCATCAATGCTACATCAGAATAGGTAGGCTCAGTCCCATACTTCGTTTTGGATGCACAAGCTGCACCTTAACGATTGATGATTGAATGACCCAGAAGCCTGTTGTTGACCTTACCAAGATGTCCCCGCATGAGTTTGCCCAGTATGTGATGCAAGCCGATGTAGGTGAAAAGATGATCTACATGAGGAAGAGACAGGGGGAATCCACTCCGTTGAAACGTGAGGCACTGTATCTTTACGAAGGTGGATACGTTCTGCTGACACAACGTCGATGTGAAACGCCTAACAATAAAGAGTTTGAGTATATAGCTACACGGACCACGAAGTCTGCAAATCCAAATAAAGTTGGGGCTGTTGTAGAATAAGGATGGCTCCACCCCAGAAGTCTAAATCTGACACCAACAACTACTTTGCGGTTGTACAAACCAGATTTCTCAATTTAGATCACATTTACGTCATCGTTTCTTAGCCTAATTCGTAAGGACTCAGTAAAAATGAAAAAAATCGTTCTCGCTATCTCGGTGTTATCATCCTTGGGAGCTTGTGCTTCCCCCCCCATCCAAAATTGCGCCAGTCGCAGTTTCGGCTAGCGACTATTCAGGAATGTCTTGCACCCAACTGGTTAGAGAATTGTCGTCTGTTAGCGAACAACTCACTGAAGCAGAACGTCGTCAGCGCAACGCAGTAGCAACCGATGCTGCTACCGTCTTCTTTGTTCTGGTACCAGTTTCGTCGATGGCAGGAGATTCAGAGGGCGAGGTAGCTCTCTTCAAAGGTCAAAAAATTGCCATCGAACAAGCGCTATCCCGAAAATCCTGCTAATTTTGATACCATTTTGAAGCTTGCGAAAAATTGCCAAGGTCTGAACCTACAGGCCGAGTTCCACTTCTAAGGAATTGTGCAGGTTAACGAGCATAGGGCCGGCCTTCGGGTCGCCTCTTTTCGTTTGCGAAACATTCTTCAATAGGTCAGGCTATCAAATCTCTAGCCGAAGCGCATTTTGATCAAAGGGACTTGCTCTTGAAAACCATAAAACTTCAACTTTTCAATTGCGGTCTTTGTCGGGCTAGCGACGTTGTGGCATTAATTAACAAAATATCAGTGGTGCAACGTCTTCAGACCTTAGTGATATCTTTATTATTGGCTGTGTTTATGACGGTGCCATTCTCTGCCTCGGCAATTACCATCTCCAGTAACTCGCAAGCGTTTAGAACTCTAAATAACTGTCAAATCTGGGTTGCAGTGTTAACATCTGCGAACCAAGTTCACATTAAAGTAAGAAACCTTTCGTCATATGACGAGTCGGTGGCGTTATTCCTTATCGATATCTCTGATTCTGAGCGAGACTTAACCCCCGCATCTGATAATAGCAGAAATTGGAGTGCGGCGAATATAGAGCAAACATGTGGGTTGGCAGGAGGAAGTGTCTCGAACGTCAGTTCGAATTATGTTTTAGGCACAACACGTTCTGGCTATGCTTCCTTCACTGCTAGTTTTTCTTATGGTGGCGACACTTACTCCTTGAATGTTACGGGGGCTGGCGTTTCCTCGATAACAGTTGCGGCTCCTGATATTACGCCCCCTACGCTTTCTTCATCGTCGCCATCAGATGATGCAACTGGTGTGGCAATCAATTCCAACATTGACTTGACGTTTTCTGAGGCAGTCGACACGGAGACAGGCACGATTTTCATCAAAAAGGTTTTTGATGGCTCCACTGTTGAAAGTTTCGACGTTGCCACATCCAGCGCCATAAGCGGGTCAGGTACAACTATCATTACCATTAACCCAACCTCTGATCTTACTGGGTCTACAGCTTACTATGTCGAAATTGCTTCGACGGCTCTTGATGATGCTGCTGGAAATAGTTTCGCAGGTATATTTGGGGCAACGACGCTGAACTTCGAAACAGCTGACATCACAACCCCCACATTGACCTTCAGCCCTGCGAACAGCGCCACGGGTGTGGCCGCAGATGCAAACATCACCATTTCTTTCAGTGAAGCCGTTCGCTTGCTCGATAACTCAACTCTAACTGATACAAACGTGGACGCATTGATTACGCTAAAGGAGACAAACTCCAGCGGCGCCAATTTAGCGTTCGATGCGACTGTCAGTGGCAATGTTGTTACGATCAACCCGACGAGTGATTTTGGCTCAGGGCAGGTGGTCTATGTAGCAATTGGAGCGACAGTCGAAGACAGCGCAGACAATGCCATCACCGCAAGCAATGCTACGTTTACGGTGGTACAGGCCAATTCGCCAGCACTGGACTTTGCAGCCAACGAAGATGTAATCCGCCAGCAAGTGCAGTCCGTTGCTCTTCAAAGCATCCGTAATGGTGTTCAGGAGGCATCAGGCTTCATGTCATCAGCCCGTGATAGGTTTATTGGTAGGATGCGTAGTTATGCCTCTAAATCTGTCCTGTCAGGTCGCAACAACATTCCTTTCGACATCGATGGCTCTACGTCTGTATCCACGAGTTCAGCAAACATTAATGGTAACTTCTTTGGTCAGTTTGGAAACTTTGATGGCACCTACAGACGCATGACGTCTGGGGACTTCAATCTTCAACGTGATGAGAATGGAAATACCACTGGTGCATTGTCTGGTCGCATCGCTTGGGAATACTTGACGTCTGACACAGCAATGCTGGGCTGGTTTGTTGGTGCCGAGTATATTCAGTCCGACATGTCTGGCGCCTTTGCAGGTGATCAGACCTCTTTCGGGGCATCAATCGGTGGTTACTTCGTTACCGAACTACAAGACCAGCTATACCTAGATGGTCACCTCACCGTTAAGCAGAACGAACATGATCTGCAGTTAACCAACGGGACACTTGATCTCGATAGTCTCTATCAGAGCACATCTGTTTTGAGTGGTCTGACACTAACTGGTGTGACTACCATTGACGAGAGTTCCGACCTTTGGCCAACGTTCTCGATCAATGCTGCTCGTACTGACCTCGGCACCATCGGGTTCACTGGCACAGCCTATGGCCTGACAAACAGCACTCTCTCGATTGACGGTGGTCTCGTATCATATGCAGATGTCTCTTTAGCACCCAAGTACCGTGCAGCGATGGACGGTCAGACACTGGCCAATAGTCTGCTGGTGGCTACTGTAACACCTAAAGCAATGTGCGAGTACACGGAGTTAAGCAGCACTACCTCTCGGAACTGCGGCACAGGTCTTTTGCTCGGCCTCCTAGGCACGACCAAGGACGGCAACGGGACCCTCGAACTCGAGTTAGGCCTGGACAGCATCGGTGGAACTACACGGCATTCCGTGGCTTTGAATGCAGACCTGAGATACTGATTAAGGCTGAAGGTTAACGAGCATAGGGGCGGCCTTCGGGTCGCCTCTTTTCGTTTTGCAGTGGCTTTAGGTTAAACCTAAACCTTCACTGAAGCGATCATAGTAATGCTGCAATGATGTCCCAAGTTCGTCAGATGGATTGTACTGACCGTCAGAGAGCACAAACCGCTTCATACCTGTGATGCCACCTAAGTGTGCCGCAGCACGTAGACCGTCTCTGTTGAAGCGCTGGGCGGGTTCACCCATGCCATCAATAGCGTCATCGATGCTTGCGATGTGCCATGCTGCAACTCGTGACTGAAGCTCACTGTCATTGATGAACTCATCCTGTGTGAACTCTGTTCCAGTTGCGGCTTTGTAGTCATTCAGGCGAGCTTCCCCAAACTGTAAGTAGCCTACAAAGGAACGACCATCTTGTGTCGTATAGGATGCCCGCTGAGAGTCACTGCTTTCACTTTGGATGAGCTTATCCATAAAGGATTGAGATTACTCTGTAGCACCCCTCTCAGCGCCTCTCCGAGGCTGATCAAATGTAATGTCTAATGCCTGCGCCCCCTCATTGTGGATGATATTTAGAGTGCCCTGTTCTGTGGAGGACTTTGGGGTGTTCACAGGGTTAGGTGCCTCAGCTTGTGGGACTGCAGCCTCTAGCCAGCCCACAATCATGTCTCGACGTTCATATGACATGTTAGGCCACATAGATTTGGCGACTTGGGAGTAAGGCTTGCCAAGTGCCATCGCAGACTGATGAAGCAACTTCGCCAATGTCTCAATCTGAGCACGATGCTCTGGTGACATCTTGTTCAACATTGCACGGAGCGATGAAGGCAACGATGCGCCAAGGATGTTTTGCTTCAGAGTTTCGACGTGATCTGGAGTGGCATTGCGGGATGCATTAGGGCGCATGAACCCATTGAGACTGCTCATGGTCTGTTCCTTGTGGTTTGTGGTTGTGTGGGGGGGGCTTTGCTTGGTCTGTGCAGACACGTGGAGTGCACAAAGAGGCAAACCTGAAGGCGAAACAGCTAATGGTTTCGGCCTTAGTAGATTGACAGTTAAGGGGATTTCTTAGCGAGTTTAAATCTAAGAACGTAAACTACATCAGTAACTGTATCTTATCTATATGTAGTTATATTTTACCATTAAGTAACTATATGATGTATTAACTCAAGCATTGCACAAGCGTGGCTCATCACGAAAAGGGCTTATGCGTGAGAACCAATTCTGAGTGGGATACGTGCCAAGTCGAACAGCGAATGTGTTCAACACTTAGCACCCATAGTTTTACTCATTTATGCAGATTTTTCAAGCTGTAAGACTGGCTTCTTAGTTAATTCCCGTACTGTAAAAGCCAATCCTTATGCGAGGTTTTAGGTTAGCTACTGCCCTTCAGGGTACATTTATGTGGGCCGACCATATTTATTGAAAACATACCAGATGAGCGTAACCTTCAACCGACCCAGAAAATGTCAAAATGAGATTATTATCATGGATTGTTTCGACGAACTTGTAGATCAGCTAGTGAAAGAAATCGAAGGGCAAGAAGCTAAGAAACGACCAAGGTACAAAGAAGCCAAGCGACGTTTTAGAAATGCGGTTTCAGTCATTATTGAAGATGCATGGAAAGCGCAAAGATCAATCCCCGTAAGAAGATGTTCCGTTCATCTGAGCAGTAACCACTACTCACATACCAACAGATATGCTGATCCCAATCTCACCTATCGAACGTTTAAGCCTGCTTATGATGGGCTGCGGAAACTTGGATACATCGAGGAGACCCAAAAGGGATATTACGACCCCTTTAAGATGCAAGGTAAGCTCACTCAGTATCAGTCATCAGATAAATTAAAGAGATTAATCGGAAAGTTAGAGGCTCACCCTGCCATCTACTTCCAGCCTAGTAAGGATGATGAAACCGTACTGCTCAGAACGAAGTCCGATCAGCGTAAAGTACTAATCGACTACGTTGAAACTGCACAGACCAATAGGCATCGACGCAAGCTACTAAAGATCAACCAATGCCTCTTGCGGCATTGGCTCGACATTGAGCTACCGAACACGGAATATGCCACGATAGCTCAGAGAATTAATAGCCGAACCGATAAGAACCCAATCGATTTTTCCAGACGAACTCTCGTACGTATCTTCAGCAATCCTGACTTCAAACATGGAGGGCGGTTCTACCGTGGCTGGTGGCAAAATATACCCAGCGAATACCGCAAGTACCTAACCATTGATACAAAGCGCACAGAGGAACTCGACTATTCTCAGCTAAACCCGAACATCTTGTATGCGATGGCAGGCAAAGAAATGGGCAGTGCTGACGCATATGATCGTATTCTCGGTGACAAACACCGTAAGTTAGCGAAGCAGGCTTTCAATGCGATGATACAGTCACCATCTCCTCTCAGGAGTTGCCCTAAGGCGATTGACCTGTCGAAGGTTGGCATGAAATGGGCGGAAATCCGTAAGGCTGTACTAAAAGCCCATCAACCGATTGAGCAATACTTCTTCAAAGGCATTGGTAATAAGCTGCAGTATGAGGACAGTCTTATCGCTGAGCGGATCATGCTTCACTTTGCTAAGCACGATATCCCTGTCTATCCAGTTCACGACAGCTTCATAATGCACCACGGTTACCGTGAAGAGCTTAAAGATGTAATGGAACAGGCTTTTAAGGACAGATTTAAGGCAGATATTGATATCTCAGTTGAGGCAGTAGACTGGAGCTACCTTAAGAAGGAACAAACTTCAGACCACCTAGATATCGATACAATCATGGCATCCCTATCTGAGGTTTCAGAATGGCAAGGTAGGAATGAAGAGTGGTTTAAGCATCGGAAGTCTCAACGATTGAGGATGACTTAACCATCTTAGGTTTCACATACTAAGTCAGGGTATGAGAGGTAGTTAATACAGAGGAGTAGAGACATCCTTGTGTTCCTACTTCTCATCTCGGCCCACTACCGTGGCCCTATTATAGTAACGCTAGACCAAGCATATCCTTACCTACCCAGACACACATCCTTTGTCTTAGCTTTACAGCCACTACCAATCGTAAAACCTCGTGTGTGTAACAGCACATATACGTACTACCATAGTGCCCCCTATGGCCCACGCAGGGGTACCTAAAGCCATACATGAGTTGCCTCTGTACGGCTCTCTCAGGGAGTCACAGGGCACATCTTAACCTTGGGTATGCATCACCTAGGTTTGGTCAGTGCATCTAGTCGCTACCTTACAGTCTCAACTTCATGAATTGCCTGTGTTGTAGCCTGTGATGGCACAACCAATCACGTATCACTGACATGCTTAGCTTAGAGCTACAGCACACCAAGTTTATACTGAAAGCATCACATAAGCGCTGGGCATCAAGGTGAACGAAGGAGTTTGCTTTGTGGTTCTACTTGGGATGCTGAACCTACCAAAGCATTACTGACCAGATTACTGACCAAGATGTGCCGTATTGTGATGAACTACGGATTAGCCTATGTAATGAAATCAGAGTGTTAGCAGATTTGTTGTGCCTGTAACGGGAATAGAACCATAAGTCTAACCGTGTGGGGGCACCACTTCTTTCCCAAAATAGATCAACACTGTGCTGATTTACGGTCGGTTTTCCGTGAACGTCCGTCTTAGAATGTGAACGTCGCCTCGCATCCTTGATCCGATCCTGACCGCGGGGATGTGATCGAAAACTCTGCGTTGCTGCGTTCTGCGATGATGTGGACGATAGAGAGGCCGAGGCCGGTGCCGTCGCCTGCGCCGCCGCCGCGCATGAACCGTTGTGACAAGTGGGCAAGTTTTTCGGCATCGACGACGGGGCAGTCGTTGGCGACGGTGAGGCGGTGTTCTGGGTCGAGGGTGACGGAAATCTCGGTGCCTTCGGTCCGGTAGCGCAGCGCGTTTTCGATCAGGTTTCGTACCACAATGCCCAGCGCATCAGGATCGAGGTCGGTCATCACTGCTGTGTCGGGTAAGCTAACGCGAACGGTCAGCTCAGGCTCGGTCCGTTTGAAATCATCCACGATCATGTCGATAACGAGGGCCGCATCCATTGGCTCCTCAACGCGGAGCTTTGCGCCTTCGGCGCGGGCCATTTGCATCAGTTTTTCGGCGTAGCGGTTCAGGCGCTTGAGCGTGGTTTCGATCTCTTTGGCCCGTGCGACGGCGACGGTGTCTTTGCTTTCCGCCTGTAGACGTTGTGCCTGTGCGATTGCGCCCGCAACAGGAGTGCGCAGCTCGTGGGCGGCATTCGCGGCAAAGTCGCGTTCGGCGGCAAAGCCAGCGTTGAGACGTTCCATCATGCGGTTCGTGCCGTCGACCATCGGTTTCAATTCACGCGGAAGATCGGCGATGTCGACGGGGGTGAGGTTCGCAGGGCCGCGCGTCTCAATCTCTTTGCGCAAGAGGCCAAGAGGGACCAACCCGCGCCGCACGGCATAATATATAGCCACGAGGGTGAGGGGCACGACAAAGAGGAGCGGCAGTAAGAACGCCGTAATCGCGGTGTGGAGGATTTCTTGCCGTGCGTCCAAAGGACGGGCCACAGCAATCACAGCGCCGCGCCGTTCGGGGGCCACGTAGAACCGATAGCCATCTCCATCCGAAAACCCCGTGCGCGTTGGGAAATCGATCGCCTTCGCACCCTCAGAGCGCAAGAGTAGGCCGCTGCGGTCGCGGATAATCTGAAACTCGACGTCATCTGAATGATCCAGTCGCCCTAGGTCGCGGGGGCGGTCGTCTTCGTGGTCGTCAAAGTGTTCATGCAAAACGATGGGCAGAATGCGGTCGGCTGCGGTGCGTAGGTCGCGGTCAAAGCCCTCGTTCACCTCGTGATACATCTGCTGGACGGTCACAACGGCCGCGCCGATCCACAAAACGGTGACCATGAGGCTGACCCAAAGGCCGATCCGCGCGACAAGTGACAGGGGGCGCTTTATCATCATGGTTGCCCCAAACGGTAACCAAGGCCACGTTCGGTCAGGATCACCTCTTTGCCAATCTTTTTGCGCAGATGGCTGATGTGGACCTCAATCGTGTTCGGTCCCACGCTTGTATCGAAATTCGACAGCACTTCTTCGATCTGGCTCTTGCCGACGACTTGGTTCGGGCGCTGGAGGAGCGCCTCAAAGATAGCCCATTCACGATTGGTCAGCGCGATTTTGACGCCAGACTTTAGAACTGTTCGCCCCGCAATATCGATATCCAGATCGCCATGCGTGATCAGCGGGTTCGGGTTTCCAGCATAACGGCGCGAGACAGATCCGATGCGGGCCGAGAGTTCACTCAGGTCAAAGGGTTTGACCAGATAATCGTCTGCACCTGACTGTAGCCCTGCGATGCGGTCAGAGACTTGATCCAAGGCTGTGATAATGATGACAGGCGTTGCATCGCCGCGGGACCGCAGGGATTTGAGAAACGGAATGCCGCGCCCATCGGGCAAAAGTAAATCCAAAAGGATTAAATCGAACGGAAACGCCATTAGTGCCGACTGCGCCTCGTCCAAGGTTGTTACCCGATCCACGCTGTGCCCATCGGCCATGATTTGATCCGCCACCGCAGGGCCGAGCACCAAATCATCTTCCACCAGCAAAACGCGCATGTCGCACTCCGTTCATTATCTAGGGATTACACTCTCTTGTGAACCTGAAGACAAGCTGAAGACGCTTTTGAGAAACCTTCAGTTTCGCTTCAGGTTCGTTGTCGATAAGGCAATCGATAACTGGGCCATGAGCCCAATCTGACGGAGAACACAGATGAAATTTTTGACACCCGCTCTTGTCGCAACAACCGCACTTATTGCCCCGTCCTTTGCCTCTGCGGCGCAGGTGACATTGACCACACATATGCGCAACTACGGCGGCGAAGATGCGTACCTCGGCTATTATCTCACCGATGCGAGCGGCCAGTATGTGCGTCACCTCTGGATCGCGTCGGGGAAATCGCGCTGGTGGGATCACCTGAGCGGTTGGTATGCAGGCACAGGGGGATCGAGCAGCGAAATTTCGGGTCTTTCTGGTGCGAGCCTTGGTTCGGGCCGGACCCGTGAGATTACCGTCGATGTCGAGGATGCCTTGATCAACGCTGGCTATCAAATCCGTGTCGACGTTGCTGTCGAACATATGCCCAATAGCCACGCTGAAATCATTGTGCCGCTGGATGACGCAAATAAAGGTCAGTCGGTTCCGGGTCGCGGATATATCGCTACCTTTACCTTCGATATGTGAGGTCTTTGAATGTTCCGCGCTTTCCACCGTTGGGCAGGTGTCTCTGCCTCTCTGTTGCTGGTGATTGTGGCCCTGACGGGCGCGATCCTGTCGATCTTTCCACTACTGTCAGCCGACCGTACGGCGGCGCGGTTGAATGCAGGAGATTTGGTGGTTGCCGTCCAGCAAGCAGTTCCTGGCGCGGAACAAATTGTCGTTGATGATAACGGTGTCATGTCTGCCGTATCGTTTGGTGCAAACGGGCTAGAGCAGACCCTTATCGACCCTGCCACCGGCGCAGCGATGGGGGCGGTGCAAAGTAGCCAACTAGAGCTTTGGTTCGAAAATCTGCACCGTGCGCTCTTTCTCTCTGATGCTGGCCACGTGACTGTTCTGGTCATCACCGTTGCAATGGTGATCCTGTCGATCTCTGGGTACTTCCTTGCAGCCCGTCGCATGGGCGGCTGGCGCAAGCTATTCTCTCGTGATCGTGGTGATGGGGCGGGCGGTCTGCACCTGAAAATCGCTCGGATTGCTGGAATTGGTTTACTGATCTCGTCGATCTCTGGCGTGTGGATGGGGGCCTCGACTTTCGGTCTGATCCCTGAAACCTCGCCCTATCCTGCATGGCCATCTGCGATCAGCACAGAGGCCGCATTGCCCGCCGATCAACTGGCAGCCCTCACTGCGATTGACGGAGATACCATCCGCCAAATCACCATTCCCCGTGCTGGTATCGCGGGCCAAGCCTATTTGGTCGAGACCGATGCAGGTGCGGGCTATGTTGATCCCGCTACGGGCGAGATGCTGACATGGGATCAACGCTCCCTTTGGTCCAAGGTTATGGACCTGATGCACCTGTTGCATACAGGGCAGGGCGCTTCGATCCTTGGTCTCGTGCTGGGTCTCATGTCATTGGCTGTTCCGGTTCTGACGGGATCTGGCCTCTTGGTCTGGATCGCCGGCCGAAACCGTGGTCCAAAGTTGCACAACACAGACGCAGCAAAGGCCGATGTGATCCTGTTGGTCGGATCAGAAACAGGCACAACGGCGCGGTTTGCACGTGCGGCGGCGCTCTGGCTGCAAGGGCAGGGGCAGATGACGCATATCGCCGATATGAACGACTTCGCGCCTGAAACATACGCTGCGGCTCAATCGATCATCCTTTGTGCTGCGACCTATGGTGAAGGGGACGCGCCCCATTCCGCATCGGATTTTTGCGAGGCTATCGCAACCGCACGCCCCCTTCTGACGCCGATTTCCATCGTTGGCTTTGGGGACTCTTCCTACCCAGAGTTCTGCGGTTATGCCCGCAAAGTAGCAGAAACCCTGCGCGAGCGTGGCTGGTCTGTGCCGACGGATATTCACACCGTTGACCGCCAATCGGTTCAGGATTTCGCGACATGGGGCCGTGATTATGCGGCGGCATTCGGTCTGCCCGAACCCGAACTTGCCACCATGGTTGATCCGCAGCCGACGACTGATCTGACCCTGATCTCTAAACGCACCTACGGCGAAGAGGACCAAGCCCCGATGGCCGTCCTGCGTTTTGCCCTGCCGAAACGGTCTGTCCTTGATCGTTTGATGCGGCGCGGCTTTGCGGGGTTCGAGGCGGGCGATCTGTTAAACATCGTCCCCCAAGGCGACCCAAGCCCACGGTCCTATTCGCTGGCTTCGGCGTCCAAGGACGGTTTTGTCGAAATCTGCGTCCGCAAAGCGCCGGGTGGTCTGTGCTCTGGGCAACTCTACGCGCTAGAGGTGGGTGAGACGGTCCACGCCTATGTCTCGACCAACGCGGCCTTCCACGCGCCCAAAGGGGATGCGCCCTTGGTGCTGATCGGTGCGGGTGCTGGCGTCGGGGCTTTGGCGGGCTTTATTCGGGCGAACGCTGCCCACCGTCCTGTTCACATGTATTTTGGTGTCCGCAGTCGTCGTGGCGGCTATGCCTATGACGACGATTTTGCGGCATGGGAAACGGACGGGCGGTTGACCTCGCTGACGCTCGCGCTGTCGCGTGGTGCGAAACCTCGCTACGTGCAGAATACGGTCGCGGATGACGCTGTGCGCATTGCTGACCTGATCAATACGGGTGCGCAGATTTTGATCTGTGGCGGACGCGATATGGGTGACGGTGTCAAAGCGGCGCTCGACGATATTCTCACTCCGCTTGGCCTCAGTGTTGACGCGCTTAAGGCCGAAGGACGGTATGCTGCCGATGTGTTCTGATCGCTGTCATAACCTTTCGGGCGCAACGATGGGCACGGCCCGCTGGCATGCGCAATTCTGGCTGCCAGAGGGCGTGGACCCATCCCCCTATCAATCAGCGTTCCAAGAGGCGGTGGACACCGTGGACGCCCAGATGTCCCTTTGGAAACCGCAGAGTGACCTGTGTCGTTTGAATGCTGCACCTGTTGGGGAATGGGTCACTGTGCCCTTCGCGCTTTTTACTGTTCTGGATCAGGCGCTAACCATCGGGCGGCTGTCGGGCGGCGCGTTTGATATTGCCGTTGGTCGCGCGGTCGAGGCATGGGGGTTTGGCCCCAAATCTGCCGATGCAGATCATTTGAGCCAGATGATCGGCGATGCATCGCATATCGCGGCCCATGACGCGGTTGAACTGGATACAGAGGGCCCTCGGGTTCGCAAAAACTATTCTGTGCACTTGGACCTCAATGGTATTGCCAAAGGATACGGCAGCGACTGCCTCATCGACGCGGCCCGCCGTTTGGGCGTGTCATCCATTTGTGCGGGGATCGACGGTGACCTGCGCGCCATCGGCACCAAACCTGACGGTGGGTTCTGGCCCATCGCGATTGAGGCCCCCGACTACGACCGCCGCGCGATCCATTCCGTTGTCGAAGTGACCGACGTCGCCGTTGCCACCTCTGGCGACTATCGCCACTGGATTAGGGTCGGGGACAAACGGCTGTCTCATACCATCAACCCAAGGCAGGGCATCCCCCTTACCGATGGTCCTGCGTCCGTCACCGTTTTGGATGAAACCTGCATGGCCGCAGATGCTTGGGCCACGGCATTGATGGTGATGGGCAAAGAGGCGGGAACGCTCTTTGCGCGGGCGAACGGCATTAAGGCGATGTACCTCGAACGCGTCTGAGTCGGGATGCGCCCCCCGAGATTGGCGTTCTCCCTCTGGTTTCTTGCACGAACGTGTAGGTTGATACCGCATTTGCGTGCGGCGCTACCCCATGCGCACGCATGAAGTGATCACGTTAAGAGTGTATGGTCAAAGTGTTCCTACCTCTTAACTAGTCCTGCTCATGTTCGCATTTTACGTAGTCCCCCTCGCGTTTGTTTCTGTTTTCCTTCCCAGTGACGCGAACATGAGCAGTGGTTTAGAGGTGTCAGACCCACACACGATCAGCGCTGAGACTGACCTCGCGCAGGGTCCCCATTTCCCCTCCGTCACGTTCGAATTCTGATCGGCGCTTGTCCCTTTGGTGTCTCTGAGGTCTACTGGCCAAAAGACCGGAGCGAAGACATGGCCGACCTAGAAACCCGTATTGCCCAAGGGCGAGGTGACGCACCCGCCGATATCGTCCTACGTGGGGGCGAGGTTCTATGCGTCGTCACAGGGGCGCGGATTTCGGGGGACGTCGCGATTTGCGGCGATACCATTGTTGGGATCGGGGCTGACTATGAGGGCAAAGAGGTCATCGACGTGTCGGGCCTTACGTTGGTGCCTGGGTTTATCGACACGCATCTCCATATCGAAAGCAGCCTCGTCACGCCGTTCGAATTCGACCGCTGCGTTGCGCCGCGTGGGGTGACAACGGCGATCTGTGACCCGCATGAGATCGCCAATGTCATCGGGCTAGAAGGCATCCGCTATTTTCAGGCGGCCTCTGAACGCACTGTCATGGATATCAAGGTCCAGTTGTCGTCCTGCGTGCCGTCCTCGCATATGGAAACGGCAGGGGCGCGGCTCTTGGCGGACGATATCGCTCAGGTCATGGGGCATCCGTCGAACATTGGACTGGCAGAGTTCATGAACTACCCCGGTGTGATCCACCGCGATCCCGACTGCATGGATAAAATCCGTCTGTTTGAAGGTGGCCATATCGACGGGCATTGCCCGCAACTGTCGGGTAAAGATCTCAACGCTTATGTCGCCGCAGGCATCCGCACCGAACATGAGGCCACAACTGCTGAAGAAGCCATTGAGAAGCTGCAAAAAGGCATGCGCGTCTTGATCCGCGAAGGGTCGGTGTCCAAGGATATGATCGCGCTGCAACCCGTGCTGACCGATATCACCTCGGCCTATATGTGCCTCTGCACGGATGACCGTAACCCTCTCGATATCGATGAATATGGGCATTTGGACTATATGATCCGTAGTCTGATCGCCCGAGGCAGCCCAATCACCGCGGTCTACCGCGCGGCCTCCCTGTCTGCGGCTGAAGCCTTTGGTCTAAAGGATCGTGGTCAGATCGCGCCCGGAAAGCGCGCTGATATTGTCGCTGTGCGTGATCTATCGGCCTGTGACGCGCAATTGGTGCTTTGTGGTGGGAAGGTCGTAAACGATGCCGCCTTTGCCGCGCGGGACATCATCTCGCCCGTAGGCCGCAATTCGGTTAAGGCCCCGACCGTCACGCCCGATCATTTCCGCCACGGTGGAAACAACCCCGAGACGCCTGTTATTGGTATCCTTGAGGGGAAGATCATCACCGAATTCCTGCGCGAGGACATTCCCAGCACCGATGGCGACAAACGCCCTGACATCGCCCGCGATCTGATCCGCATCGCAGTGATCGAACGGCACGGGGTCAATGGCAACTCCGCCACGGGCTTTGTCAAAGGGTTCGGGCTGAAGTCTGGGGCGATTGCCTCGACCGTTTGTCACGACCACCACAATATTGCGGTCGTTGGCGCGGATTACGACGATATGGCGCTGGCCGCGAACCGCTTGGGTCAGATCGAAGGCGGTTTCGTTGTGGTTCAGGATGGCAAAATCCTAGCCGAGCTTGCGCTACCTGTCGCAGGTCTCATGAGCCTTCTGTCGTTCGAAGAGGTCCGCGATCAACTGATCCCGCTCAGGGCTGCTGCGCATTCATTGGGCGTCACGCTCGAAGAGCCGTTCTTGCAACTGGCTTTCCTCGCCCTGCCTGTGATCCCCGCATTGAAAATCACCGATCGCGGGATGGTCGATGTTCATAAGTTCGAGCTGATTTCCTAACTGCCTATTTTTTCACCAAAACGCCCCAAATCAGGCAATTGGCGGGCTGTCTGCCTATGAATTAAGCGCCTCACGCGGCGTCGCCTTTTCCCTGTCGCGGGCCTCTGTCTAGCTACCCGAGCAAGTGGGGAACGGGATGCTGGACGCGACACATCAGGTCAAATTGCAACGCGCCAAAGGGCGGGTAGTGGCTGGGTTTTCTGGCCCCGACAATCGCCTGCGCGACTTGCATCAGTCTGGTAGCCTAAAGGCGCTGCTTCCCCGTAATCACGCGCCCGTGCCAGACGTTGTCTTGGTGAATACCGCTGGCGGTTTGACGGGCGGGGATGATTACCGCATCGACATTTGCGCCCATGACGGCGCGTCTGCCACCGTTGCCACGCAAACGGCTGAGCGGGTTTATAAAGCGTCCCAAGGGGTGGCGCGGATGGATGTCCATCTGACGGCCAAAGGGGGCGCGACGGTCCATTGGATGCCGCAAGAAACCATCCTCTTTGACCAAAGCGCGATTGCTCGAACGATCTTGGCCGACCTTGATGCGGATAGCCGTTTGCTGATCGTCGAACCCGTGATCTTTGGCCGTAAGGCGATGGGCGAAACGCTGCAAACTGTGTCCTTTAGCGACCAGTGGCGCATCCGCGTGGATGGTCGTTTGATCCATGCCGAGGCCACCCGCATCACAGGTGATTTCACACGGTATCAGGGGATCGGCTGCCTCAACGGTGCCCGCGCAACGGCGACCATCCTTTATGTCGGCCCTGATGCAATGGATCGTCTCGATCAGGCCCGCGCGCTGGGCGTTCCCGCCACGGCTTGGGGTGGGAAACTGGTCGTGCGGTTGATGCATGACGATGCCCGCGCCCTGCGCCGCCAACTGACCGAATTTCTACGTAATTTCCGCGGCTGCGATCTGCCCCGCGTTTGGACAATTTAAGGAGGCACGATGAACCTCACTCCTCGTGAAAAAGATAAACTGCTGGTCGCTATGGCCGCCATCGTCGCCCGAAAGCGGCTGGAACGGGGTGTCAAACTGAACCACCCCGAGGCCATCGCCCTCATCACCGATTTCGTCGTTGAAGGTGCGCGAGATGGCCGTTCGGTCGCGGATTTGATGGAGGCTGGCGCTCATGTCGTCACCCGCGAGATGTGCATGGATGGCATCCCAGAGATGATCCACGACGTTCAGGTCGAAGCGACGTTCCCAGACGGCACCAAGCTCGTCACCGTTCACCACCCCATTCGATAAGAGGCGCCCATGATCCCCGGAGAAATCATGCCCAAAGCGGGCGATATCGAACTGAACGCAGGTGCGCCTGTGACAACGCTTTTGGTGGCGAATACGGGCGACCGTCCTGTGCAGGTCGGCAGCCACTACCACTTTGCCGAAACCAACGCCGCGCTGTCCTTTGACCGCGATGCTGCACGTGGTCTGCGCCTCGACATCGCGGCAGGCACAGCTGTGCGGTTTGAACCGGGGCAAGAACGCGAAGTGTCCCTGATCCCTTTGTCGGGCGACCGTCGGGTTTACGGCTTTAACCAACACGTGATGGGAGACCTCTGATGCCCGCAAAAATCTCTCGTGCGACTTATGCTGATATGTTTGGCCCCACCGTGGGGGACCGCGTGCGGCTTGCTGATACCGACCTAATTATCGAGGTCGAACACGATCACACCATCTACGGCGAAGAGGTAAAATTCGGCGGCGGTAAGGTGATCCGCGATGGTATGGGCCAATCCCAGCGCACCCGTGACCAAGGCGCGGTAGATACCGTCATCACCAACGCGCTGATCGTTGACCATTCGGGGATTTATAAGGCCGACGTTGGTTTGAAAAACGGTCGAATTCACGCGATTGGTAAGGCAGGCAACCCTGACACGCAGCCTGGCGTGAACATTATCATCGGACCCGCGACCGAAGCCATTGCGGGCGAGGGGCGTATCCTTACCGCTGGCGGGATCGACAGCCATATCCACTTTATCGCGCCGCAACAGTTCGACGATGCGCTGCATTCGGGCGTCACGACGATGATCGGCGGCGGCTCGGGTCCTGCGCATGGCACGCTGGCGACGACATGCACGGGCACATGGCACATCGGCCAGATGATGCGGTCGTTCGACGGTTTGGCGATGAACACGGGCATTGCGGGCAAGGGCAACGCCTCGCTCCCTGATCCGCTGCACGAAATGGTGCGGGCAGGGGCGTCCTGCCTGAAACTGCACGAGGACTGGGGCACCACCCCTGCTGCCATCGACTGCTGCCTGAGTGTCGCGGACGAAATGGACGTTCAGGTGATGATCCACACCGACACGCTGAATGAATCGGGCTTTGTCGAAAATACCGTCGCCGCGATGAAGGGTCGGACCATCCATGCCTTCCATACTGAGGGCGCAGGTGGCGGCCACGCGCCCGACATCATCCGCGTGTGTGGCGAACCGAACGTGATCCCGTCCTCAACCAACCCGACGCGCCCCTACACGGTCAACACGCTCGAAGAGCACCTCGACATGCTGATGGTGTGTCACCACCTCGATCAATCGATTCCCGAGGATGTGGCCTTTGCCGAAAGCCGTATCCGCAAGGAAACCATCGCGGCTGAGGATATCCTGCACGATATGGGCGCGTTTTCGATCATCGCGTCGGACAGTCAGGCGATGGGGCGCGTGGGCGAGGTTCTCATTCGAACATGGCAGACCGCCGACAAAATGCGCAAACAGCGCGGTCGGTTGAGCGAAGAAACAGGCGACAACGACAATACCCGCGTCAAACGCTACATTGCGAAATACACGATCAACCCCGCGATTGCCCATGGTATGTCCCGTCACATCGGCAGCGTTGAGGTCGGGAAACGCGCTGACCTTGTGCTCTGGAGCCCTGCGTTCTTTGGCGTGAAGCCAGAGATGGTTCTGTTGGGCGGCACCATCGCGGTTGCGCAAATGGGCGATCCGAATGCGTCGATCCCGACGCCGCAGCCCGTTTATACTCGTCCGATGTTCGGCAGCTTTGGCGGCGGTTTGACGGCTGGCAGCGTGACCTTTGTGTCCAAAGCCGCGTTTGAGGCTGGCGTAGGTGATGGTCTGGGCAAAGAGGTGATCGCGGTCGAGAATTGCCGCAACATCGGCAAAGCTGACATGGTCCACAATGCACTGATGCCCAAGGTCGAGGTTGATCCTGAAACCTACGAGGTCCGCGCGAACGGCGAACTTCTCACCTGTGAACCCGCAAGCGAACTGCCCATGGCACAGCGCTATTTCTTGTTCTGAGGTGTCCATGCTAACCGAACTGACCCTGACCGCCCGAGAGGTCCGCCGTGGCCCAAACCCGCCCGCGGGTCTTAGCATTACGCTGACCTATGAGGATCGGTTCCTCCGCCGCAAACGGCTGATCACCGATCAGGGACAGGCGGTTCTGTTGGATTTGGCAGAAACGACCTCGCTCGATCATGGGGATATGCTGATGCTCGAAGATGGGCGTGGGGTGGCAATTTTCGCGGCACCCGAGGCGCTGATCGAGGTCACGGGCAACGACCTGACCCGCATCGCGTGGCACATCGGCAACCGTCATACGCCCTGCCAGATCGCTGAGGGGCGCCTGCTGATCCGCGAAGATCACGTGATGGCCGATATGCTCATGCGCCTTGGGGCCAACGTTCGCCGCGTCACCGAACCTTTCACCCCCGAAGGTGGCGCCTATGGTCACGGGAGGACGCATGGCCACGCCCACTGACCTCCTCACTCTTTCGCAATGGTTCGGCGCGAATTTTCCCACGGGGGCATTCGCCTATTCGCACGGGCTTGAGGCGATGGTGGAAAGCGGTGTTGTCACGGACGCGACAACGTTTGCCGCGTGGCTGCGGGACGTGTTGGAACGTGGCGCGGGGCGGCAAGACGCGATCCTGCTGTCCTTGGCCTATCGCGGGAATGCGGAGCAGGTGGCGGAATTGGCGCTGGCCCTAAGTGCGACCGCAGAACGGCATTTGGAAACCACCGCGCAGGGGCGGGCCTTTGGTTCGGTCGTGGCGGATGTGTGGGGCGGGGCGGCGACCGCATGGCCCTTGCCGGTTATTGCAGGCTCAGCGGCCCACCGCGAAGGTCTGCCATTGTTCGAAACCCTGACCTTTGCCCTGCAATCCTTTGCGGGCAACCTCTGCACCATCGCGGCCCGCTGCGTCCCCATCGGCCAGACCGAAGCGCAATGTGTCCTGCGCTCTGTCGTTCCGATCATCGAGGCCATCGCCCGTGACGCACTTACTGCGACTGAGGATGACCTTGGCAGTGCTGCAATGGCCTCAGACCTTGCGGCAATTGCCCACGAAACCCAAAGAACAAGGATTTACCGCACATGACCTCTCCTCATGGCCCATTGCGCGTTGGTATCGGCGGACCCGTTGGCGCTGGAAAAACCACTCTGACCAAAGAGTTGTGCAAGCAACTGGCGGACCGATGTTCAATGGCGGTGATCACCAATGACATCTACACCCGCGAGGACGCAGAGGCACTGATGCGGGCGCAGGTTCTCCCCCTTGATCGTATTCGCGGGGTTGAGACGGGCGGCTGTCCGCACACCGCGATCCGCGAGGATGCCTCGATCAACCTTGCCGCTGTGGCTGAACTCAACGAAGCCTTCCCTGATCTGGATCTGATCCTGATCGAGAGCGGCGGCGATAATCTCTCTGCTACGTTCAGCCCAGAACTTGCGGATCTGACGATCTATGTGATCGACACGGCGGCAGGTGATGACATTCCGCGCAAAGGTGGGCCTGCGCTGACGAAGTCAGACCTACTCGTGATCAACAAACGCGACCTTGCGCCCTATGTGGGGGCCGATACGGACCGCATGAACCGCGATGCGACAGAGCACCGTAAGGGCAAACCGTTCCTCTTTGCCGAATTGCGAAACGGGATCGGACCGCAAGAGATCGCAGAGTTCATAATCCGCGAGGGTGGGATCACTTTGCGGGATGCGGCGGCCTAGCCCATTGATCCCAAAGACGGCTCAGGCTATCGACGGGGCATGACGCCAGACGATATTATCCCGCTCTTCACCCGTGCCGATGGCAGCTTCCTGTGTGCCCGTTGGGGACGCCCGATTGTGCCTGTCATTTTCGGCGTCGAGGAAGAAACCCTCTCTGTCCTGAAAGGTGCGATTGAGGTCGTTGTCGCGATGTCTGGTCACAAGATGGCTGAGACGGACCCTGAACTGGGCGCAAATCTGATGATCTTTTTCTGCCGTGAGTGGGCGGATATTTCGGGCGTGCCGAACCTTGAAAAGCTGGTCGATGGGCTGGACGGGATTGTTGAGCGCCTAGAGGCGTCGAACGCCAACCAGTTCCGTACGTTCAAATTCGACAGCACAGGCGCGATTTCAGCCTGCGTGGTGTTCATCCGCATGGACGCGCAGATGGCAAAGCTACCTGCTGAAGACATCGCGCTGGCTCAAGCCGCACAGATGTTGCTGACATGGGGTGACGGGGCCTTTGCTTCGAAATCACCGCTGGCACTGGCGAATGGCGTGACGGTTTTGCGCCCCGACATCGCTTCGGTCATTGCCGCCGCCTATCATCCGGTCCTGCCTGCTTGCGACCGTGACCCCAGCCACGCCTACCGCCTTGCCGCCAGAACGGAGCTGTCATGACCCACCGTTTCACTTGCCGCGTTTACTACGAAGACACCGACCTTGCGGGGATCGTTTATTACGCGAACTACCTGCGGTTCATCGAACGTGCGCGGAGCGAATGGGTGCGGGGGCTTGGCATCGATCAGGCCCGTATGAAAGATGAGGATGGCATCGTCTTTGCCGTGCGTCGCGTTGAGGCCGATTATTTGCATCCTGCCAAATTCGATGACGAGCTGACGATCGAAACCACCGTCGAACATATGGGCGGTGCGAGCATGGTGCTGCGTCAGCTCGTGACCCGAACAACTGACCCCAAAGCCGCGCCGTTATTCACGGCACTTGTAACACTTGTCGCGATTGGGCGGAACGGAACAGCGGTGCGATTGCCCGCAATCCTGCGGCGTCCGCTGCATTAAATCATATCTTTCCGTGGGTTGTGATCGCTGACCTGTGCCGTCCGCGTATTTCCGCCGGATACAAAGCCGTGATCGGCGGACCCTTGGCAGAATACCCGCATATGCTGTAAAGAGTTATGCAAATCGCGGAACGAACCGCGGCGGCAAACGAGCAGGCAGATGGAAGCAGCAACCGACTACACGATGTGGGCGTTATTCGCCCGCGCGACAATTCTTGTTAAACTCGTCATGATCATGCTCGTAATGGCATCGGTTTGGTGTTGGGCGGTGATCGTGGACAAAATCGTCCAATATCGCAAAGCGCGCGCCGAGGCTGCCGTCTTTGACCGTTCGTTCTGGTCGGGTGAACCGCTGAACGATCTGTTCGATCAAATCGGCACAAACCCCCAAGGCCCGAGCCAGCGTATTTTCGTCGCTGGTATGCTTGAATGGCAGCGCAGCTTGCGTGGGGACGGTGGTTTCATCGCTAACGCGCATGCGCGCATTGATCGCTCTATGGATGTCGCTATCGCCAAAGAAGCCGCAGCCTTGCAAAAAGGGCTTCCCGTTCTGGCGACTGTTGGTTCAACCGCGCCGTTCGTTGGCCTCTTTGGGACCGTTTGGGGGATCATGAACTCCTTCATCGAAATTGCTGAGGCGCAGACGACGAACCTCGCCGTTGTGGCCCCGGGTATTTCCGAGGCGCTTTTGGCGACAGGTTTGGGCCTTTTGGCTGCTATTCCTGCAGTTATTTTCTATAACAAACTGTCCAACGACAGTGACCACGTCATCGCTGGCTATGAAGCCTTTGCCGATGAATTTTCGACCATCCTTGGTCGTCAGCTGGATAGCTAATCCATGGGTGCGGGTGTCATGAAAAAAGGCGGGGGCGGCGGGTCACGCCGTCGTCGTCGCGTGAGCGGCGGCAACGCTGCCATGTCAGAGATCAACATCACGCCGTTCGTCGACGTGATGCTGGTGCTTCTCATCATCTTTATGGTCGCGGCCCCGTTGATGACGGTGGGCGTGCCTGTCGAGCTTCCGAAAACGCAGGCCAGCGCGCTGCCGACGGACGACGAAGAACCGCTGACGGTGACGATCACCGCAGAGGGTGCCGTTGCCATCCAGAACAGCGAAACCGACGAGGCAGAACTGGTCACCAAACTTCAGGCCATCGCGGCAGAGCGGACCTCTGACCGTATCTATCTGCGCGCGGATGGGGCCAATAATTGGGACCGCGTGGCGCATGTCATGGGACTCCTGAACGCGGGCGGATTTTCCAACATCGGTCTTGTGACCGATATCGCAACTCCGGGATCGGGCGGTTAAGGTCGTGAACCTACAACGCTACAGCATCGGCACTTGGGTGTCGGGGGTCGGCCATACAGGGTTGATCCTCTGGCTGATTGTTGGCTGGGGCATGAACAACACGCCGATGGATTTCGAGGTGACGCAAGTCTCCGTCGTCTCTGGCGCAGAATACGAGGCGATGGTGGCTGCAACCTCGCCCAACCCTGTCGCCGAACCGATTGGAGAGATGGTAACGCCCGACGTGCTCGTGGACACGCCTGCGCCTGTCGTGGAAGAGGTCGCGCCTGTTACACCTGCGCCGACCCCTGCGCCCGAAGCCCCTGTCGAGGACACGCCGCCGCCGCCGCCACCTGCGCGGCCTGAACCTGTTGCGCCGCCTGCGGATGCTGTCGTGGAACCTACGCCGCCTGAACAACCCGCTGGTGCCCCCGATATGCCCGTGAGCGATCGCCCTGTTGAGCGTCCCGCCGACCGGGTGGCATCGACCCCAACGCCACCCCCGCCGCCAGAGGCTGACGTCTCGCCACAGGCGCAAACGGCTGTTGTTGAGGATGCTCCGACCGAAACCACAGATCCCGTGATCGAAGAGCAAACTCCGACCGCGCCCGAAGAAACCGCGACCCGCATCGTGTCGCCAGATGAAAAGCCGTCGTCGGCACCGACCTCAACACCGCGTCCGCCGTCGCGCCCGTTAGCACTTGTGCCGCCAACGCCTGCACCCACGCAGACGCCGGAACCCGATACGCAAACCGCGCAAACCCCTGCACCTGCAGAAACCCCAGCGCCTAGCACCGACACAGAAGCAGCGAATATCGCGGCAGCTTTGGCTGCGGCATCTGGCGCTGCTGTAAACGAAGGCCCAGCAACCTCTGGCCCGCCGCTTACTGGTGGTGAAGAGGATGGGTTCCGTCGTGCGGTCAGCAGCTGTTGGGTCGTCGATAATGGTGCACAGTGGGCCAGCGTCACCGTCACCGTCGGCTTTAGCATGACCCAAGAAGGCAAAGTTTCGGGCGACGTGGAATTGCTGAACTTTACGGGTGGCGATCAGGCCACCGCGCGCGCCGCATTCGAGGCCGCTCGCCGTGCGATCCTGCGGTGCCAGTCGTCGGGCTACCCGCTTCCTGCAGACAAATACGAACACTGGAAAGACGTCGAACTGACGTTTGACCCGTCGACAATGAGGCTCCGCTGATGACTGGCGCGCTTTACTGTTCACGTTTGTTCACGAATTGGCGTCTTTCCGCGTATTTTTCCGATCTTTGTTACGGAAATCTGGTAAAGACAGCGCTAACACCCCAAGGCTGCGATGTGCAGGCATATGAGGATACGAATGTTTAAGAAGTTAATGGCCCTTCTGCTGGTGGTTTTTCTGGGCGCACCTGTTGTGGCTGAACCCCTGCGTCTGACCATCACCGATGGTGTCATCGAACCGCTCCCCTATGCGATCCCAACGTTCCAAGCGGAAATCGCTGGGTCCGAGGATATGGCCGCGAATATCACCCGCGTGATCGCAGAGGATCTGTCGGGCACAGGGCTGTTCCGTCAAATCCCGTCCTCGGCTTTTATCAGCCAGCACATCTTTGACACCACGCCAGCTTATCCCGATTGGCGTGCCATCAACACCCAAGCCCTGATCACAGGTGCGGTAGCGGTGCAGGGCGGTCAGGTCGTCGTGAAATTCCGCCTCTATGACGTGTTCACAGGGGCTGAAATGGGCGATGGTCAACAGTTGGTCGCTGGCGTCGATGGCTGGCGTCGTTTGGCGCACAAGGTCGCCGATCAAGTCTACAGCCGCATCACGGGCGAATCCGGCTATTTCGACAGCCGTGTGATCTATGTCGCCGAAAGCGGTCCGAAAGATAACCGTCGCAAGGTCATTTCGATCATGGATTACGATGGTCAGAACGCGCAGTCATTGACCCAAGGCAACTCGTTGGTGCTCGCACCTCGGTTCTCGCCCACTGGTGATCGCGTCCTGTACACGTCGTACGAATCCGGTAGCCCGCGCATCTATATGCTGAACGTGTCCTCTGCGGTTGCGCAGCCAATCACCACTGCGCCGGGGAACATGGCGTTCTCGCCGCGCTTTAGCCGCGATGGCCAGCGCGTGATTTATTCACTCGAAACGGGCGGGAATACCGACATCTGGATGACCGACATTGCAACAGGCCAGCACAGCCGTCTGACCAATGCGCCTTCGATTGAAACGGGTCCGTCGCTGTCGCCAGATGGCAGCCAGATCGTGTTTGAATCAGATCGTTCGGGCACCCAGCAGCTCTACGTTATGCCAGTGACAGGCGGTGAACCGCGCCGCATTTCCTTTGGCGAAGGGCGCTACGGCACACCCGTATGGTCGCCGCGTGGGGACCTCGTTGCGTTTACCAAACAGAACGCAGGGCGTTTCCACATCGGCGTTATGCGCACCGATGGCAGCGAGGAGCGCTTGCTCTCTTCTGCCTCTGGCGGGTTCCTCGATGAAGGCCCGACATGGGCGCCCAATGGCCGTGTGATCATGTTCTTCCGCGAAGCGCTCGGCGCGGGCGGTGGTCCTTCGCTCTACTCGGTTGATATTTCCGGTCGGAACCTGCGTCAGGTCCCGTCCAACGGTTTCGCTTCTGACCCCTCATGGGGCCCGTTGCTTCGCTAATATTATGGACGGATTCCCAATAGGGGGCCGTCCATGCTATACATGACCCAAGAGCAGTCAAAAACAGGATAGAAAATCCATGCAAACCCTTACCAAAGCGGCCCTTATCGTTCTGGCCCTGTCCACCGCCGCCTGTACCCGCCCCGACCGTTTCGGCGCTGTTAACTCGGTTGATCTTAATGCTGCTGGCGGTGCTAGTGGCATCGGGATGTCGGGCCTCGGCGATGTGAACGACCCGACAAGCCCAGCCTATTTCCAGCAAAACGTCGGTGACCGCGTTCTGTTCGCTGTCGACCAGTCGACCCTCTCTGCCGAAGGCCGTGCGGTTCTTGACGGTCAGGCACAGTGGCTGATGACTAACAACGATTACCTCGCTGTGATCGAAGGTCACGCTGACGAACAGGGCACCCGCGAATACAACCTTGCGCTCGGTGCTCGTCGTGCGAACGCCGTTTACGAATACCTGATCTCCAAAGGTATTTCGGCCTCGCGCATCCGCACCATTTCCTATGGTAAAGAACGCCCGCTGGCGACATGCGCATCGGAAAGCTGCTACAGCCAGAACCGTCGCGCTGTGACCGTAATCAGCATTGGCCAACTGGGCTAAGACGACCAATTTTGGGGGCGTGATATGATCCGCAACACTTTCCTTGCCGTGGCTTTGGCCTGTGCGACAGCCGTTCCGGTAGCGGCGCAGGACGCGCAGACCTTGGCTGATGTGCGCCAACAGCTCTCTGCGTTGTATGTTGACGTGCAATCGCTGCGGGCTGAACTTTCGGCCACGGGCGGCATGACGGCAGGTGTTGCGGGGGCCACGCCCCTTGATCGTCTGAACGCGATTGAGGCAGAGCTTCAGCGTCTGACCTCGAAGAGCGAAGAACTAGAGTTCCGCATCGGACAAGTTGTCCGCGACGGTACGAACCGCATTGGCGACCTAGAGTTTCGCCTCTGCGAATTGGAAGAAGGCTGCGATATAGGTGCCTTGGGCGATACGCCGACTTTGGGCGGCGTGGATGTCGCGCCTGTCGCACCGCAGCCTGCGCCGACCACTACCATCGAACCGCAGCTCGCCATCGGCGAACAGGCCGATTTTGAGGCTGCGCAAACGATGATGGAAGAGGGCGATTTCGCCGGCGCTGCCGTCGCGTTTGACAACTTTACCGCCGCATACCCCGGTAGCCCGCTGAGCCAGCAGGCCCATTACCTGCGCGGTGAATCCTATGAGAGCCTTGGCGAAATGACCAACGCGGCACGCGCCTATCTGTCGGCTTTTTCGGCCGATCAAACGGGCGAAGGTGCGGCGGACGCGCTGTTTAAACTGGGCTTCTCGCTTGGCGCGATTGGGCAGACGCAGGACGCTTGTATTACGCTGCAGCAAGTTGGGAACAAATTCCCCAATAGCGACGCCGCTTTGGATGCGCAGAGCGCGATGCGCAACTTCGGATGTTCCTAAACCCTGAATGGCTGATGCAGCAGGGCGAAGATGCCATGCTGCTGCATCAAGTGCATTCGGCCTATTCGGATCATCCGTCCCATATTGCAGTGGCGGTATCTGGCGGCGGGGACTCCGTCGCCCTTTTGCATTTGGCCTACCGCGTTGTGGCGCAGACGGGGCAAACGCTCTTTGCGGTCACCGTCGATCATGGGCTAAGGGCCGAGTCCGCAACCGAGGCCGCGACCGTCGCCCAGTTCTGCCAAACGCTGAACATTCCCCACACGACCCTGAATTGGAACGGCACAGAGGCCCAAGGCAACCTCATGGCCGCCGCCCGCGATGCGCGGTATCAATTGATTGCAGACTGGGCCAAATCCAACGGGATCGGGCATGTCATGCTGGGCCACACTCGCGATGACGAGGCAGAGACGTTTCTCATGCAACTTGGTCGTGGGGCAGGGGTGGATGGCCTGTCAGCTATGGACTGGCGACCCCGTCGGCTGGGTATTCACTGGGGCAGGCCTCTGCATCAGTCCATGCGGTCCGAACTGCGCGATTACCTGACCCGTCAGGGGATCGAGTGGATCGACGATCCGACCAACGAAAACCCTAAATACCTCCGCAGCCGTATTCGCGCAGCGATGCCGCAACTGGCGGATCTGGGCCTCACTGTCGATGCCATCGCCACAAGCGCCGCTAACCAAAAGATGGCGCGGGCGGCACTTGATCATTACGCCGCGAAAGAGGCAGACACCCACCTGACCATTCAGGGCGGCGATGTGATCCTGCCCCGCAACCTCGACCGCCTGATGGTGCCTCAAGACATCCAGCGCAGGCTCTGGCTCGCATCCGTGATGTGGATCGGTGGCGGGGACCATGCGCCACGGCAACGCGGTCTGTCCCAGATCACCCACGCCATCCGCGACGGGCGCGATGTGACGCTGAACGGCTGCGCGATCCTCGTGAAACGGGACCACATCCGTTTTACCCGCGAACTGAACGCTGTGCGCGACCTGCGCTGTCCAACGACTGAAATCTGGGACGGACGGTGGCAACTGACGGGGCCTCACGCGCCCGATCTGCACATTTCCGCCGTCGGTGAAGAGGGGATTCGCCAGTGTTCCGACTGGAGAGCCTCTGGTTTCCCACGTCCGTCGATTATTTCTTCGCCCGCCGTTTGGCGCTCAAACACCATAATAGCAGCGCCATTGGCAGGTTTAGGCGCAGAATGGACTGCGCAGATCGTCGCGCCATTCAGTATGGGTAAGAACGTCCATTGAACCTCCTCGTTTGATCCCTATTTTAAGGAACAAATCTGACTTGCCGTAATGCAGGTCGGGAACGTCAAAGGAGTCCCCCTTGGGCAACGCACGCAATATCGTATTTTGGGTCGTCCTGTTTTTGCTGGTCGTCTCGCTCTTCAATGTTTTCTCGTCTGGTTCATCGAGCCTGCAATCCACTCAGCGGAGCTATTCCGAATTCATCCAAGCGGTGAATGACGGCAGCGTCCAAAAGGTAACGCTGGATGGCGAACGTGTCCTCTATACCGGAACTGACAATCGCGAATACGTCGCGATCCGTCCGACCGATGCGCAGGTCACAGATATGTTGATCGCACGCGATATTCCGGTGACCGCAGACGCGCAGGAACAATCCACGTTCCAAGCTGTTCTCTTGAGCCTTCTGCCCTTTGTCCTGCTGATCGGCGTTTGGATCTATTTCATGAACCGTATGCAAGGCGGTGGCCGTGGTGGCGCGATGGGCTTTGGCAAATCCAAGGCCAAATTGTTGACCGAGAAACATGGCCGCGTGACCTTTGATGACGTGGCTGGCATCGACGAGGCCAAAGAAGAACTGCAAGAGATCGTAGAGTTCCTGCGCAACCCGCAGAAATTCAGCCGCCTCGGTGGGAAGATCCCCAAAGGCGCGCTTCTCGTTGGCCCTCCGGGTACAGGTAAAACGCTTCTGGCGCGCGCAATCGCGGGCGAGGCTGGCGTTCCGTTCTTCACCATCTCTGGTTCTGACTTTGTTGAAATGTTCGTCGGTGTGGGTGCATCCCGCGTCCGCGACATGTTCGAACAGGCGAAAAAGAACGCGCCGTGCATCGTGTTCATCGACGAGATCGACGCAGTCGGTCGTGCGCGTGGCGTTGGTATGGGCGGCGGCAACGACGAACGTGAACAAACGCTCAACCAGTTGCTCGTCGAAATGGACGGCTTTGAAGCCAACGAAGGCGTGATCATCGTTGCGGCAACCAACCGCCGTGACGTGCTCGACCCTGCGTTGCTGCGTCCGGGTCGTTTTGACCGTCAGGTCACCGTTCCGAACCCGGACATCAAAGGCCGCGAGAAAATTCTTGGCGTCCACGCTAAGAAAACCCCGCTCGGCCCTGACGTTGATCTGCGCATCATCGCACGCGGCACCCCTGGGTTTTCTGGTGCGGACCTCGCCAACCTCGTGAACGAAGCTGCCTTGACCGCTGCCCGCGTTGGTCGCCGCTTTGTCACTATGGTCGACTTTGAGAACGCCAAGGACAAAGTCATGATGGGCGCAGAACGTCGTTCGATGGTTCTGACCCCAGATCAAAAAGAGAAAACCGCCTATCACGAGGCTGGCCATGCTGTTGTTGGTCTGTCGCTGCCCGAATGTGACCCCGTCTATAAGGCGACGATCATTCCGCGTGGCGGTGCCTTGGGCATGGTTGTCTCTCTGCCAGAAATCGACCGCCTGAACTGGCACAAGGCTGAATGTCAGCAGAAACTCGCGATGACGATGGCAGGTAAAGCGGCAGAGATCATCAAGTACGGCGCGGACAATGTATCGAACGGCCCTGCAGGTGACATCCAGCAAGCCAGCCAATTGGCCCGCGCGATGGTGCTGCGTTGGGGTATGTCGGACAAGATCGGTAACGTCGATTATTCCGAGGCAGCTGACGGCTATACGGGCAACACCGCTGGTTTCTCTGTCTCGGCGCACACCAAAGAAGCGATCGAAGAAGAAGTTCGTCAGTTCATTCAGGACGGCTATGACACCGCCTACCGCATTCTGACCGAAAAGAATGACGAATGGGAACGTTTGGCCCAAGGCCTGCTGGAATACGAAACCCTCACCGGTGAAGAAATCCAGCGCGTGATGAAAGGCGAACCGCCCCAAGGGAACGGCGACGACGATGCAGGCAATGCGCCGTCTGTTGTCGCGATGCCCAAGGCTGGCAAGGCCCGCAAGCCCAAGGACGACGGGCTAGAGCCGGAGCCTACTGCTTGAGCGGACAGCTAAAGAACGACTGGAACCCCGAAACCTATTCAAGGTTTCGGGGTTTGCGTTTGCGCCCCGCGATTGACCTGCTTCAACAGATTAGCGGCGAGGGGGAGGGCGATATCATCGACCTCGGATGTGGAAACGGCGCCGTGGGGGAACCGCTCGCGGATCGTTTTGCAGGTCACAAGATCATTGGCGTTGATGCCTCTGAGGCAATGCTGGTGCAGGCTTCAGAAACCCGTGCCTACGATGAGCTCGTTCATGCGCATATCGACCATTGGCAACCCGCCCGCCCGCCTGCGGTGATCTTTTCCAACGCAGCGCTCAATTGGATCGGCGATCATCAAACGTTGATGCCGCGGCTTGCGGGGCAATTGGCAGAGGGCGGTATACTTGCCGTACAAATGCCGGGTCAACATAATGCCCCGTCCCATGCGCTCGCCCGTGAAATCGTGGTCGAGATGTTCCCAGACCGCTTTGCCGACGGCGGCTGGAATACGGATGTTCTGGACCCAGCGGCCTACCACCGCATCCTGTCTGACCTCGGCACCGTCACCGCGTGGGAAACGACTTACCTCCAGCCGCTGACCGCCGTAGACGATGGCCACCCCGTCCGCCATTTCACCCAGTCCACCTACCTGCGCCCGATCCTCGATACACTTGATGCGGACGAACAGGCCAGTTACCTCGCGGCCTATGAGGCTGGGTTGGCTGTGGCCTATCCTCTGTTACCCAACGGCGGCGTTTTATTCCCGTTCCGCCGTATCTTCTTTGTTTTGGAAACGTAAATGCCTGCCCTGACTAAGACCAAGTATTCTGGAACGATTACTCACCTCGGCTACATGCCCACGCTGTCGGATGGCACTGTCACGTCACATACGGTCGATCAGATGGCGATGGACTTCGGGGGCTATGACAAGGACGCCCACTATGGCCTGACGCGCCCGTCGTGCAGCCGTGTGACCCAGCAGTACCCCAAAGGCACCGATATTCGGAACACCCGTCAAATCTCGATCCTATCTGCCAATGAGATTGCAGAGATCGCCGCAGACCTCGGGCTAGAGGCGCTGGACCCGCTGTGGCTCGGCGCGACGATTGTGATCGACGGTATCCCTGATTTCTCGCACATCCCGCCGTCCTCGCGTCTGCAATGCGAACGCACTGGACTAACGTTGACGGTCGATATGCAAAACCGTCCCTGTCACATCGTCGCTAAGACCATTGAAGAGGCAGAGCCGGGGCATGGCAAAACGTTCAAAAGCGCCGCAAATGGCAAACGTGGTGTGACGGCTTGGGTCGAACGGATCGGAGAGATTCAGATCGGCGATCAGCTTACTCTGCACGTGCCAGATCAACGCGCTTGGGCCCCTTAGGTTTCCGATCGGCAACCGCCTGTTCCTCATGGCGGCGATTTCAAGGCTGAATAGGTCGGAAACGCATAGTTGCCCCTCTTCCTCTCGCGATAGCCTTGCCGCAAATAACAGGGAAGAGGAAAGTACCGTGACTTTTAAGACTGATATTCAGATTGCTCGCGAGGCAAACAAGAAACCTATCCAAGAGATCGGTGCGATCCTCGGTATCGAGTCTGCGGATTTGATCCCTTACGGTCACGATAAGGCGAAAGTCTCTTCTCGTTTTGTTGAAGAAGTTAAATCGCGCAAGAACGGTAAACTGATCCTCGTCACCGCGATCAACCCGACCCCTGCGGGCGAAGGCAAGACCACCACCACCGTAGGTCTGGGCGATGGTCTGAACCGTATCGGTCAGAAAGCTGCGATCTGTATCCGCGAAGCGTCCCTTGGGCCGAACTTCGGGATGAAGGGTGGCGCGGCTGGTGGCGGTTACGCGCAGATCGTTCCGATGGAGGACATGAACCTCCACTTTACGGGCGACTTCCACGCGATCACCTCGGCGCACAACCTTCTGTCGGCGATGATCGACAACCACATTTACTGGGGCAACGAACTCGAAATCGACGAACGTCGCGTATCGTGGCGCCGCGTTTTGGACATGAACGACCGCGCTCTGCGTGACACCGTGACCTCGCTCGGTGGTGTGTCGAACGGCTTCCCGCGTCAGACGGGCTTTGACATCACCGTAGCTTCTGAGGTTATGGCGATCCTCTGCCTCGCAAACGACATCGACGACCTTCAGGAACGTCTGGGTTCGATGATCGTGGCCTACCGCCGCGACCGCACCCCGATCTATTGCCGCGACATCAAGGCGGACGGCGCAATGACCGTTCTGCTCAAGGACGCGATGCAGCCGAACCTCGTTCAAACGCTCGAAAACAACCCTGCTTTCGTTCATGGCGGACCGTTCGCAAACATCGCGCACGGCTGTAACTCTGTTGTTGCGACGACCACCGCGTTGAAACTTGCAGACTATGTCGTCACAGAAGCTGGTTTCGGTGCTGACCTCGGCGCTGAAAAGTTCATGAACATCAAATGCCGCAAGGCTGGCCTCGCACCTGACGCAGTTGTTGTCGTGGCGACCGTGCGCGCGATGAAAATGAACGGTGGTGTGGCGAAAGCTGACCTTGGCGCCGAAAACGTCGCTGCGGTCGAAAAAGGCTGCCCGAACCTTGGCCGTCACATCGCCAACGTCAAATCGTTCGGCGTGCCTGTTGTTGTTGCGATCAACCACTTCGTCACCGACACCGAAGCTGAAATCCAAGCGGTCAAAGACTACGTTGCCAAGCAAGGCGCCGAAGCGATCCTGTCGACCCACTGGGCTGACGGCGGCAAAGGTGCAGAAGCACTGGCCCACAAGGTCGTGCAACTGGCGAACTCTGGTTCGGCTCACTTTGCACCGCTTTACCCCGATGAAATGCCTTTGTTCCAAAAGGTCGAAACCATCGCAAAACGCATCTACCACGCGGACGAAGTTATTGCGGACAAGAAAATCCGCGACCAACTGCGCGAATGGGAAGACGCAGGCTACGGCAACCTGCCAGTCTGTATGGCAAAGACACAATATTCGTTCTCAACCGACCCGAACCTGCGTGGCGCTCCGACCGGACATAGCGTTCCGATCCGCGAAGTGCGCCTGTCCGCCGGTGCTGGTTTTGTTGTGGTAATCTGCGGTGAGATCATGACCATGCCCGGTCTCCCGCGTGTGCCGAGCGCGGAAAACATCCGTATCGGTGACAATGGGCAAGTTGAGGGGCTGTTCTGATCCGTTCCTCGGATCAGCAACACCACCAATTGAAAAGAGGGGAGCCGTATGTCGGCAACTGTGATTGACGGAAAGGCCTTTGCGGCCTCAGTGCGCGAAAAGGTGGCGGGTCATGTGGCCCGCCTGAAAGAAGAGCAAGGGATCGTGCCGGGCCTTGCTGTGGTTTTGGTTGGCGAAGATCCTGCGAGCCAAGTCTACGTGCGCTCTAAGGGCAAACAGACCGTCGAAGTCGGTATGAAGTCGTTTGAATACAAACTGCCTGATACCACGACCGAAGACGAACTATTGGCCGTCATCGACAAACTGAACAACGATCCGCAGGTTCACGGGATCTTGGTTCAGTTGCCGTTGCCGTCGCATATGAACTCTGACCTTGTGATCAACGCGATTGATCCGGCGAAGGACGTGGACGGGTTCCATATCTCGAACGTCGGTCTGTTGGGCACTGGGCAGAAATCGATGGTGCCGTGCACGCCGCTCGGCTGTTTGATGATGCTGCGGGATCACCACGGGTCGCTGTCGGGTCTGAATGCCGTTGTGATCGGTCGTTCGAACATCGTCGGCAAACCGATGGCGCAATTGCTGTTGGGCGATAGCTGCACCGTCACCATTGCGCACAGCCGCACCAAAGACATCGAAGCCGTCGTCCGTCAGGCCGATATCGTTGTCGCGGCTGTTGGCCGTCCTGAAATGGTCACAGGCGACTGGATCAAGCCGGGTGCGACTGTCATCGACGTGGGCATCAACCGGATCGACGCAGGCGAGGGTAAAACCCGTCTGGTCGGGGATTGCCACTACGACAGCTGCGCTGAGGTTGCTGGTGCGATCACACCTGTTCCAGGTGGCGTTGGCCCGATGACCATTGCGTGCCTTCTGGCGAACACCGTGACCGCCTGTTGCCGTGCCAACGGTCTACCAGAGCCCAAAGGCCTCACGGCTTAATACCAATAGCCCTTGCCGTGATTACGGCAGGGGCACCACCAAGGCCCGCGGTCCCGTCAGCACCGCAAACGCCCGCGCCGCAAAGAGATCCCTGATCGGGGATTTGACCGCAGGAATCCCACCCGTGTAGGTCCCGAAGGCGGGCATAATCAGTCGATTTTCATCATAGACAAAACAGGCTCGCGCAGGTCCGCTGAGGCTATGTTTTGGGTGATAATGGCCCGACACTTCGGCCTGTGCTTCGCGTTCTGCGATATGACGGAATGTCAGTGATCCCGCCGTCACTTCGTCCACATATTCCCCGCCCAATTCGACAGGCCCCGCATCGTGGTTCCCTGCGATCCAGACCCATTCGCGCCCCGCCTGCATTCGTGCCAGCCACAGCTTCTCTGCGTCGGGCATATGTTCGATAGCCTCAACATCGTCAAAGCTATCACCCAAACAAATCACACGCGCAGGTGACACTTCATCCAACACAGCATCCAGACGCGTCAGCGTATCCCGCGTGTCAAAGGGCGGCAGCAGGGCGCGCCCCTTGCGGGCAAAACGTTCGGACTTGCACAGGTGCAGGTCCGACACGACGAGCGTGTCATGATCGGCCAGCCACAACGCGCCATCGGCATGCGCGGTCAGTTGTGTGTCACAGAGGGAAAAATCGTGATGCGTCATGCCAGCGTCTTTGGCCGCAGCGGGGAAATGCGTCAAGTGGACTTAGCCCAATCCTGCCTCTTTCATCAAGGCTTCGGCGCGTTCGGCCTCTAGCCGTTCGCGTGCGACCCCTTGGACGGGTATCTTTCCGACTTCTAACAGCAGTGGCGCGGCCAGTGGCGGCAGACGGTCGAGCGCCAGATGATCAATCCGTCCACTCGTCCGTGTCAGCATTTCCTCAATCCGCCCAAAATCGACCAAGCCGCGCATGGCTTCTTCGCGGGTGATACGCAGCATAAGGTGGTCGGGGTCGTATTTCGCCAATGTGTCATAGAGGATATCGGACGACACGGTTGCCTGCCGCCCCGTCTTTTTCGACTGCGGCGTGTTGCGCATCATCAGCATGGCGATGGTGGCCGCCGTGCGGAACGTCCGCTTCATCACCATGTTCGATTGCAGCCACCGATCACGCCCCTCGCGCAGCCCGTCAGCCGTGAGGAGGGGGGCGACATCTTCAACAGGATCCAACCCCCAAACCAGCGTCGCATAATCCGTTGCGACAAATCCCAAGGGCGCGAGGCCCGCTTCTTCCATCCGTTGCGTCAGGATGAGGCCCAGCGTTTGTTGCGCATTGCGCCCCGCAAAGCCGTAGACGCACATGAACTGCCGCCCGTCATGCGGAAAGGTCTCGACCAGCAGCCTATCCGCGCGGGGCAGGTGCGATACCTCGCGCTGGAGGTTCAACCACTCCGCCGTATGACGGGGCAACTCGGGCCAATCGCTGTGCTGAAACATCGCCAATACGCGAGCCGAAAGCTGCGTCGATGTGGCGAACTTTGTCCCGTTGAACACGGCGACGCGCGGGTTCTGAGCGGCAGAGCGCGTGACCTCCACCACCATTTCCTTGATCCCTTGATAGCGGACGATTTGCCCGCCGATCAGGAAGGTATCCCCTGCGGTCAGCGTCGCGGCAAAGCTCTCTTCGACTTCACCCAGAGGTTTGCCCGCACCTCGCATCCGCACCTTCAGCGTTTCGGTGTCCTGAATGGTGCCGATGTTCATGCGGATCGATTGCGCGGCTCGTGGATCGCGAAGCTGCCACAGCCCGTTCCGCTCCATCAACCGTTGCCATTGGTCATAGGCGCGCAGCGCATAACCGCCCGTCGCCACGAACTCCAAACAGTCGTCAAATGCCGCTCGCGATAGCCCCGCATAGGCGCCAACGGATTTCACCTCGTTAAACAGCTCTGTCGCGTCAAACGGACCTGCACAGGCGCGGATCAGGATGTGCTGGCACAGAACATCACGCGGTCCATCGCCCTTGGGGTCGCCGTCCAGATCGTGATCCCGCGCGGCGGCGAGAGCCGCAACACATTCGATCACCTCGAACCTATTCGCGGGAACCAAGAGCGCCTTTGATGGCGCATTATACCGGTGATTGGCCCGCCCGATCCTCTGAATCAACCGCTTCACGTTCTTGGGTGCGCCGACCTGAATGACCAGATCGACGTTGCCCCAATCGATACCTAGATCGAGGCTCCCTGTGCAGACCACCGCCCGCAAGTCCCCGCGCACCATCGCCGCCTCAACCGCATCGCGCTGATCCCGCGAGAGGCTCCCGTGGTGGATGCCAATCGGCAAATCGTCCGTATTGGCGAGCCAAAGGTTGTGAAAGAATATCTCTGCCTGCGCCCGTGTGTTGTGAAAAATCAGCGTGGTTTTGTGCCGTTTGACCTCTTCCAACACCGCAGGGATCGCATAGCTCGCCCCGCCACCAGCCCAAGGCGGCGGGGTGTCTGTGACCAACATCGCAATATCAGGCGCAGGACCTGGGTCCGCGTTGAGGATCGCGCAGCTAGTGGGGGACAGTTCCCGTGCAAGGGCCTGAGGGTCCTCAACCGTTGCCGACAGGCCCACGCGCCGCAGGTCAGGGCATATCGCCTCGAGCCGCGAGAGGGCCAGCATCAACTGATCGCCGCGTTTGCTCTCGGACAGGGCGTGGATTTCATCGACGATCACGCGTTTCAGGCCGCGAAACATCCGAGGCGCATCCTCGTAAGAGGTCAGCAGCGCAAGGCTCTCTGGCGTGGTCAACAGAATATGAGGCGGATCAACCCGCTGTCGTTTCTTGAGCGTGGCACTGGTGTCGCCTGTCCGATCTTCAATGCGGATTGGCAACGCCATGTCCTCAACAGGCCGCCGCAGGTTCCGCCCGATGTCGGCAGCCAGTGCCTTGAGTGGCGAGATATAGAGCGTATGAAGCCCCTCGTGCGTGCCATCCGCCAGTTCGATCAAGCTCGGCAAAAACCCAGCCAGCGTCTTACCGCCGCCCGTTGGGGCAATCAGCAGCAACGCCTTTTCTGACGCCCGCTCCAGCATGTCGCGCTGATGCGGGTGGATCTGCCAGCCACGGCTCGCGAACCAATTATCGAAAATTTGGGGTAGGGCGGTCATACCGCCAATCTGCCTTGGTTCTAGTCCACGTCAACCCCAGCAACCGATTAGATCGCCGATGGTCCTGTATTCGCGCGATTGGCAAGCTCTGCGCGGATTTCATCGCTGTGCTCTCCACGGTGCGGAATGGCGGGGGGCGACCACGCGGGCTGGCCCGAAAACCGTGGCGCTGGAGCGGCTTGCAGGGTTCCGTCGATCTCGTGCCATGCGGACCGAGCGGCGTTCAACGGATGCGCCATCGCCTCTTCTGGGCTGAGAACAGGGGCCACGCAGGCATCCGTTCCCGCGAAAACAGCCGCCCAGTCATCACGGCTGCGCGTTGCGAAAATCCCCGTAAGGCGGTCGGTCAAATTAGGCCAAGCGGCACGATTGAACTGGTCCTGAAACGCAGGGTCATCGCCCAACCCGAGACGGTCGAGGAAGATCGCGTAGAATTTCGGCTCTAGGCACTGAACCCCGATAAACCCACCATCGGCACAGCGATAGGTTCGGCTCCAATGCGGACCGTCTAGCAGGCCTTTCCCGCGGGTCGTTGGGAACATGCCCGACTGCCGCAATGTCATCAGAAGGTTCATCATATGCGCCGTACCGTCATAGATCGCGGCATCGACAACGGTGCCTTTGCCTGTTGCGCGAGCCTTGAGGATGGCGGCCAGCATTCCCACGGCCAGATACATTGCACCGCCGCCAATATCGCCAACCAAGGTCGGGGGCGTCATCGGCTGCGCCCCTGTTTCCCCCGCATACCACGCGCCACCCGCCAGCGAGATGTAATTCAGGTCATGCCCCGCCGTATGCGCCAGCGGTCCGTCTTGGCCCCAGCCTGTCATACGCCCAAAAACCAGCGCTGGGTTCACCTGATGGCAAACCTCTGGCCCGAGGCCGAGTTTCTCCATCACGCCGGGGCGGAACCCTTCGATGAGTCCGTCCGCGCTCGCCACCAGTTGAAGCGCCGTCGCCACATCATCAGGAGATTTGAGGTCGAGAGCGATGGACCGTTTCCCACGGTCCAATACGGCGCGTTCAGGCATCCCCGGTGTCACGCCGCCGCCCTTGCGGTGAATCACGATCACATCAGCGCCAAGATCGGCCAAGAGCATCGCGGCAAAGGGACCGGGGCCAAGCCCTTCGATTTCGATAATCCGCACGCCATCCAACATCATTGCTGGCTCCTCTCCACCTGAATGTCCCCCAATCAAAGTTATGAAGGGCGAGGCGGACAAAGGCCAGTGCGTCAGCGCATCCAGAACCCGTTAGCTTTGATCCGATTGCGAATCTGGCGCTCTTTGCGGGGGAGATCGTTCTGATCGAACAGGTCCCGAATTTTTGCCCCGCGCCCCTGATAAACCAACCGTTTGATCGGTTCATAGAGTTTGAGGATCTTCTTCACCTTATTCGGTGTCGCGACTTCCTCCAGAACCTCAACCACACGGTCGCTTTCGCGCGCGTAGAGGAGCGGGAACATGCGGTAATGGCAGGTGACATCCCCATCCAGCCCGTCCAACTCTGGTCCCGGTCTGCCGCCGCCAAAAGAATGGATAACCAGCGGCAGGATTGCTTGATCCAGCCAAGGGTCGAGCGACTGAACCGCCAATTCATCAGGACGATTGTCGCGCAGCTCTACTGCCCATTCGGTGAACCGTTTCCCGAACTCTGCAGGATCGCGGTAGAAAAACCAGCCCGCATTAAAATAGAGATACCGTTTCCAGTATTCATCGGGTTCGTTCAGGTCGAGCGTGCTTTCGAACTCCAGCCCGAATTTGTCATAGAGCGATTTCCAGACGCCCGTGTAACCGGGCCAATAGAGCTCTTCTTCGGGCCATGTCCCTTCGCGTCGCATAGAGGCCGACGGACGGTCGAAATCAAATGCCACCGTGGAAATATCGCCCGTGATCAGCGTGTCGGTGTCGAAAAATACGAAAGGCTCGCCAGCGGGCAGGGTGCTGAGGCCTTCGATTTTGTTGCCGTAGGGGTAGGCCTGACCGAAATGTTTGCTCTCGAACGGCACGATTTCTGCGCCCAGTTCGATCAATGCCTCTTTGACAGAGACATCCATCGTGGGGTCCGATTTCCACAACGGCCCCATTTGCGGCTCTGCAATGATCAAACGGCCTTTGAAATCGAGGGAATTCGCCCGCAGCGACGCCGCAAACAGCAGGGCCTCATACTGAAGCCGTCCCGACTGTCCGACGATCATAATATTGAACGGCGGAGTGGTTTTCGATTTTCGCGCCATAGCTGCCTCAGGTCTTTTGCAACCACTATAGGGGGAAGTCGTGGCCTGCGAAACCCGAACACGCTAACGGATGCGCGGAAAACGCTGAGTTATAGCAATATGTGGGGGAAGTGGTGGGCGACCCTGGAATCGAACCAGGCGTGGGTCTCCCCGGCGGAGTTACAGTCCGCTGCTGCACCTTGCAGCCCGTCGCCCGAACCTAGGCAAAGCCTCGTTCGTGGGGGGCTGAATATGGGTCTTGGCCGAGGGCGTCAACAGGAAAAATGATCGTTTTTCGACACACTTGTGTAAAGTGCCAGTTTGGCCCATTGAGAGGGCTAGGATATAAGGGGTTCGCCATGCAAAAACCGAAGTGGGTCATCGAAAAAGAACAGGCCAAACGTGCAGCCGCACAAGAAACCGTCTGGCTGTTTGGTCTCCATGCGGTGCGCGATGCGCTGATGAACCCCCGTCGCAAGCGTTTGCGGCTGGTTGTGACCAAAAATGCTGAGGCAAAACTGGCGGATGCGATCGCAGCGAGCGGCATGGTTCCCGAAATTTCGGACCCGCGCAAATTTGCAGCCCCCATCGATCCCGACTCGGTCCACCAAGGTGCAGCACTCGAAGTGAAAGCGCTCGAATGGGGCACTTTGACCGATGTTGTCATGGGGCCGGGCATTGATCCTGCACGGATTATCCTGCTCGACCGTGTGACCGACCCGCATAACGTCGGTGCGATTCTCCGCTCTGCCGAAGTGTTCGGTGCCCGCGCTGTGGTCGGCGTGCAGCGACACTCTGCCCCTGAAACAGGTGCGCTGGCGAAAACCGCGAGCGGTGCGCTAGAGCGTCAGCCCTATATCCGCGTGCGCAATTTGGCGGATGCGATGGAAGAGTTGAAACAATTGGGCTTCATCATTCTAGGTCTCGCAGGCGAGGCAGATCAAACGATCGAAGCCGCGCTTGAAGGTCGCAAGGATCGCCCTGTCGCGCTGGTCCTCGGTGCCGAAGGCCCAGGTTTGCGGGAAAAAACACGCGAAACCTGCGATGCGCTGGTGCGGATCGACTTTGCGGGCGGGTTCGGATCGCTCAATGTGTCAAACGCTGCGGCGGTGTCGCTTTATGCGTCCCGTTAAGCCTCTGTTCACGTTTTCCTGATCAGACTTTCCTTAGGCAGCTCAGTGCCTATCTCTTCGTGCATGAGGCAAGCCTCGGAACAGGCTTGCAATATCTCACTGTCCCTCGTTCCATACTAGGCGTTCGGGTCCCAATCCCCCGAACGCCTTTTTTCTGCGAAAATGCTGGGTATATCCGCACCATGACGATCCAAGACGACATCATCGAAACCGTTCTACGCCAAACCAAAGTCATCGCTCTGGTCGGGGCGTCTTCAAATCCTGAACGCCCATCATATCAGGTGATGGCTTATCTTATGGCCAACGGATACCGCGTGATCCCTGTCAATCCGGGCCTCGCAGGGCAGGAATTGATGGGGCAGCTGGTCTATCACGACCTGACCTCGATCCCCGATGAGGTCGATATGATCGACATTTTCCGCCAATCCGATGCGGTGCCCGCCATCGTCGAAGAGGCGCTGCTGCGCTGGCCCACACTCAAGGTCGTTTGGACCCAGTTGGGCGTTGTCCACGACGGAGCAGCAGCCATGGCAGAGACGCGTGGTGTCACCGTGATCCAAGACCGCTGCCCAAAGATCGAGATCGCGCGCCTCGGGCTCTAACGGGGGGCGAACCCCCTCAGTTGCTCAGCGCGTCCAAGATGCGTGCCCAGCTGCGGATACCTTTGTGGAAGCTCCGCAGATCGTATTTTTCGTTGGGCGAGTGGATGGAATCATCTTCCATCGCGAAACCGATCAGCATCGAATCCATATCGAGGATGGTTTTGAAATAACCCGCGACGGGAATCGATCCGCCTGATCCTGTGAAGGCCGCAGGGTTGGGCCATTCATCTGTCAGGGCCGCACGTGCAGCGGCAAAGGCGGGATTGGTTGTTGCCATCACGCTCGCCGGACCTGCGCCATGGTCGTGGAATTCGACCGAACAATCTGGCGGAAGCTGATCGCGCACCCACTGTCGGAAGTTATCGCGGATTTTCAGCGGGTCTTGGGTTCCGACAAGGCGGAAGCTGACCTTTGCCTTGGCGACCGACGGCAGCACGGTTTTGAAACCGTCGCCCGTGTATCCACCCGTGATGCCGTTCACCTCTGCCGTGGGACGCGCCCAAATCTGTTCGAGGACGGTTTTTCCCTTTTCGCCAGCAGGGGTGGTCAGCCCTACGTCACCAAGGAACGCCTTATCGTCAAAGCCCAAAGCCTCCCACTGGCTGCGCAGTTCATCGGATAGCTCTGGCACGCCCTCATAAAAATCAGGCACCGTGATGCGACCGTTTTCATCATGCAGATTGGCGACGATGTTTGACAGCACGCGGATTGGGTTTATTGTCGGACCGCCATACATGCCCGAATGAAGGTCTTTGGACGGACCCGTGATGACCACTTCTTCGCCCAAGAGGCCGCGCAGCATGGTGGTGATTGCAGGGGTGTTTGCGTCAAATAGGTCGGTGTCACAGATCAGCGCGACATCAGCCGTGAGGTCCTTCGCATTTGCCTCCATAAATGGGACAAGAGAGGGCGAACCGCTCTCTTCCTCGCCCTCAAGGAAGATCGTGATCTTGCACGGCAGCTTGCCTGTTTCTGCGACATAGGCACGGCAGGCCTCAATAAAGGTCATCAACTGGCCTTTGTCATCAGATGCACCACGGGCGCGGATGACTTTGCCCTTGTCAGTCTCTTCGATCGCAGGATCAAAGGGATCGCGATGCCAAAGGTTCAGCGGATCAACGGGTTGCACATCATAGTGGCCGTAGAACAAAACATGCGTGCCGCCTTCGCCGCCATGGGCCATGACCATCGGATGACCTGGCGTCGGACGGGACGCAGCGTCAAAGCCGATGCTCTTGAGGTCCTCAACCAACCAATCCGCCGCCTTTGCACAATCGGCCTTGTAAGCGGGGTCGGTGCTGATCGACGGAATGCGGAGCAATTCCATCAAACGATCCAATGCATTATCCAGATCAGTGTCGATACGGGTGAGGATGGTGGACAGGGTCATGATCGCTCCGGCTTTGGTTTCCGATAGGAGACTACGCCGTTCCGATAGGGTGTCCAGTGCTGGAAAAGGTCGTTTTTATCTCTGGCGTGTCAAAAGGTAGCGTATTGTTAGAACCACTCTAAGGCTATATGGACCCACGAACCTGCCGTTAGCGCATTCGCGCTGCCTGACGTGAAGGATAGACATTTGGACTACAACGCCCACCTCGACGCTGCACTTGGTAAACTCCACGAAGAAGGCCGGTATCGGACCTTCATCGATATCGAGCGCAAAAAGGGACATTACCCTCACGCGCTTTGGCGCAAAGAGGACGGTAGCGAACAGCCGATCACAGTGTGGTGCGGCAATGACTATCTGGGCATGGGTCAACACCCCGTCGTTCTCGCGGCTATGCATGAGGCACTGGACGCAACGGGTGCGGGCTCTGGCGGTACACGGAATATCTCTGGCACGACCGTTTATCACAAACGGCTCGAGGCAGAACTGGCCGACCTTCACCAGAAAGAAGCGGCGCTTCTCTTTACCAGTGCTTACATCGCGAACGATGCAACACTGTCGACTCTGCCGAAATTGTTCCCCGGTCTGATCATTTATTCGGACGAGCTGAACCACGCATCTATGATCGAAGGCATCCGCCGCAATGGTGGCGCGAAACGCGTATTCAAACACAACGATCTGGCCGATTTGCGCGCGAAACTGATGGCCGACGATCCTACGGCGCCAAAATTGATCGCCTTCGAATCCGTCTATTCGATGGACGGCGACTTTGGACCGATCAAAGAACTCTGCGATCTGGCAGAGGAATTCGGTGCGCTGACCTACCTCGATGAAGTGCACGCCGTTGGCATGTACGGCCCGCGTGGTGGTGGTGTTGCTGAACGTGACGGTCTGTTGGACCGCATCGACATCGTGAACGGCACCTTGGGCAAAGCCTTTGGCGTCCACGGTGGCTACATCGCGGCATCGGCGAAAATGTGTGACGCTGTGCGCTCTTACGCGCCTGGCTTCATCTTTACGACCTCGCTGCCGCCTGTCGTCGCGGCTGGCGCTGCGGCCTCTGTCGCGCATTTGAAAACCGATCAAGCTCTGCGTGACCTGCATCAGGAACGTGCAGCGGTTCTGAAACTCCGTCTCAAGGGCATGGGCCTGCCGATCATCGACCATGGGTCGCACATCGTGCCTGTGATCGTCGGCGATCCCGTCCATACCAAAAAGCTGTCCGACATGCTGCTGAGCCAGTTCGGCATCTACGTCCAGCCGATCAATTTCCCCACCGTTCCACGCGGCACAGAACGTCTGCGGTTCACGCCGTCGCCCGTTCACGGCCCGAAAGAGATTGATGCATTGGTGAGCGCAATGGACCAACTCTGGAGCCATTGTGCGCTGAATCGTGCCGAAATGGCGGGTTAACTTTTTTCTGCCTGTGCACTGCTCTTTAGTATATGCTAGGGGCAAGAAAAGGCATCGTGATTGGGACGAATCGTAAAGCGATGCCGCTAATTTGAGGCGGTGGGACGGCCCTAATGATCGTTAAAGGTTTTCGGCGTAAAACTGCACCTGAGGCTGAAGAAAACAAAGGCTTTGACGCCTTTGATCTGCGCCTTGGTGACCTCATGCGTGGCGAGCGTGCTACCATGGGCAAAAGCCTTTTGGACGTTCAGCGCGAACTCAAAATCAAAGCGGCCTATATCGCAGCGATCGAGAACGCTGATCCTTCTGCATTCGACACTCCGGGCTTCATCGCGGGCTATGTGCGCTCTTACGCACGCTACCTGAATATGGACCCCGATTGGGCCTTCACGACATTCTGCCGCGAAAGCGGATTTGCGACCGCGCATGGCATGTCCAAAGCGGCCTCCAGCACAAAGACCAACCGCACCTTGGCGACCGACCTTGCGTCCCAGCAGTCAAAACCCAAGGATATGTTCGAGACTCCATCGACCCCGTTCGTTCCTGCGGGCGAGGGCTTCTTTGCCAAGATTGAGCCGGGCGCGATTGGGTCGCTCGCTGTTCTCGTGGCTTTGGTCGCGGGCTTGGGCTACGGCGGCTGGACTGTTCTGAAAGAAGTGCAGAAGGTCCGCTTCGCCCCTGTTGAGAACACTCCTGTTGTCGTGGCTGACCTCGACCCTCTGGCAGGTCTTGGCACTGTTGCGGACGACGCTGGTGCCTATGCCGCTGCGTTTGAACCGCCTGCGGCTGATGGCCTCGACCGTGTATATCGTCCTCAGGCGCTCGACGTGCCTGTGATGATCGCCCGCGATGGCCCGATTTCTGCGCTTGACCCATCGTCGATCGGCGCGCTCGCCCCCGAGGTAGAGCAAGGCCCGACCATAATGGCGACTGCACTACCGACCGAGGCCGCAACACCGATCACGGGCACGGTTCAAGTGACCGATGGCCCTGCGCCTGAACTGGCGATGGTTGCTGTGCGTCCGTCTTGGGTGCGTGTGCGTGCCGCTGACGGTGCCGTCATCTTCGAGGGTATCATGAACGCTGGTGACACATGGGCTGTGCCCGCAATGGCCGAACCGCCTGTTCTGCGGACAGGTGAATCGGGCGCGGTCTATTTCCAGATCAACGGTACGATCCACGGTCCTGTGGGCGAACGTGGCGTCGTGACGTCGAACCTTGCGCTGTCGGCTGATGAACTGGCGCAGACCTTTGCGGTTGCTGATCTGTCGGCTGACGATGATCTGGCTGCGGTGGTGAATGTCGCTCAGGCTGAAATCACTCAGTAATCCGCCTTTCCGATCACATCTTTTCGTTGACCCGTTGCCTGTCGGGGTGCCGCGCTTTAGGTAAAGCGCCTAGGCTTATTTCAAAGGTGTCCCATGTCGCACAACCCGATCCGTCCGTGGCGTAATATCGACCGTCGTAAATCGCGCCAGATCATGGTTGGCAATGTGCCCGTGGGTGGGGATGCACCGATCACGGTGCAGACCATGACGAACACCTTGACCCATGACGTGAAAGCCACGCTGGACCAGATCATCCGCGCGGCCGAAGCGGGCGCTGACATCGTGCGGGTTTCTGTGCCCGACGAGGCATCCTCTGCCGCGATGAAAGAGATTTGCCGCGAAAGTCCCGTGCCGATCGTGGCCGACATCCATTTCCACTACAAACGCGGCATCGAATCCGCCCTCGCGGGCGCGGCCTGCCTGCGCATCAATCCGGGTAACATCGGTGATGAAGCGCGGGTGAAAGAAGTGATCAAAGCCGCCCGCGACAACAACTGCTCCATCCGCATCGGCGTGAATGCGGGGTCGCTGGAAAAGCACCTCTTGGACAAATACGGCGAACCGACCCCCGACGCGATGGTGGAAAGCGGCCTCGACCATATCAAAATCCTTCAAGACAACGACTTCCACGAGTTCAAGATCAGCTGCAAAGCCTCGGACGTGTTCATGGCAGCGGCAGCCTATCAACAACTGGCTGAGGCGACCGACGCCCCCATCCACCTCGGTATCACAGAGGCGGGCGGCCTGACCTCGGGCACGATCAAATCGGCGATTGGCCTTGGTAATCTCTTGTGGATGGGCATCGGCGACACGATCCGCGTCAGCCTCTCGGCGGACCCCGTTGAAGAAGTCAAAGTCGGCTATGAAATCCTCAAATCCCTTGGTCTGCGCCACCGTGGTGTTAACATCATTTCCTGCCCGTCCTGCGCGCGTCAGGGCTTTGACGTCATCAAAACGGTTGAGGCCCTAGAGGACCGCCTGTCCCACATCAAAACTCCGATGAGCCTCTCGATCATCGGCTGTGTGGTGAACGGTCCCGGAGAGGCGCTTATGACCGACGTTGGGTTCACTGGCGGCGGGGCAGGGTCGGGCATGGTCTATCTGGCGGGTAAGCAGAGCCATAAGCTCGGCAACGATCAGATGATCGACCACATCGTTGAACAGGTCGAAAAGAAAGCCGCAGAGATCGAAGCGGACCAAGCCAAGGCCCTCTGACCAACGCGTCCCCGCTTTTCGATCCGCATAAAAACTGAGCAAACGCCTCTGTTTTTGACCAAGCGTGCAAAAAATTTAAACCGCCGATTTCGTGCTGCACTGCAGGAAATCGGCGGTTTTCGCGTCTAAGCGCTTCCCTAAGGTCACCCCGCAATCCCCTGTTTTGGAACGGTTTCCGTAGTTTCCCTGCGAACGGTCACGGCTTTTCTGCATTGCGCGAAGGTGACGCGCCACTCAAATCCCGTGCGTTTTTGTCGGATTATTTTACCAATTGATAAAAAATAAAACCTTGGCAGTCTTTTGGCAAAACCAATGACAACAGGGACCACAAATGACCACGCCGATGACCCCCGGTATCCAATCCGGCCGTTTGTCAGCCGACGCGCTTTCGCGGAACTTTGAAGACCTCCATGCGCCGCTTGATGCGCATGAGGCCCGCGTAGCAGCCGACCGCTGTTATTTCTGTCACGATGCGCCGTGTATGACGGCCTGTCCGACGTCGATCGATATTCCGCTGTTTATTCGTCAGATCCAAACGGGCACGCCCGAGGCGGCTGCGAAAACGATTCTATCGCAGAATATCCTCGGCGGTATGTGCGCCCGCGTTTGCCCGACAGAGACGCTCTGCGAAGAGGCCTGCGTGCGCGAAGAGGCCGAAGGAAAACCTGTCATCATCGGTCAGCTTCAGCGCTATGCGACCGACACGCTGATGGCAAAGGGCGTGCACCCGTTCACCCGCGCTGCCCCCACGGGCAAGTCCATCGCCGTGGTTGGGGCAGGGCCCGCAGGGCTGTCCTGTGCGCACCGCCTCGCCATGAAAGGCCACGATGTCACCCTCTACGATGGCCGCGCCAAAGCGGGTGGCCTGAATGAATACGGGATCGCATCCTATAAATCGACCAATGACTTTGCCGCGCGTGAGGTCGCTTGGCTGTTGGAAATCGGTGGCATCACGGTCGAGACAGGCAAGATGCTCGGCGCTGATCTCACCCTTGATGCGCTGAAATCCGACCATGATGCGGTGTTCCTCGCCGTTGGCTTGGGTGGCGTGAACGCGCTGCGCATCGAAGGCGAAGACCACGCGACCGCTGCCGTTGATTTTATCGAAGAGCTTCGACAATCCACCGACCTGACGACACTCCCCGTGGGTCGGAATGTGGTGGTGATCGGCGGCGGTATGACCGCCGTCGATGCTGCTGTTCAATCGAAATTGCTTGGCGCGGATACGGTGACAATCGCCTACCGCCGCAGCCGCGCTGAAATGGCAGCAAGCCCGTTTGAACAAGACCTCGCCGCTGCCAAAGGCGTGCGCTTGATGTTCAACGTGATGCCGACCGTGATTGCCGATGGCACGATCACGCTGGAATACACCGCGACCAAGGATGGCAAACTCTCTGGCACGGGCGAAACCGTGACCTTGCCTGCCGATCAAGTGTTCAAAGCCATCGGTCAAACCCTGACCACGGACGCTGGTCTCAAACTTGAGGGCGGCAAGATCGCCGTTGATGCCGCAGGCCGCACGAGCCTCGCAGGGGTTTGGGCTGGTGGCGACTGTGCCACGGGTGGCGAAGACCTCACCGTAACGGCCGTCGCCGAAGGACGCGACGCCGCCGAAGATATCCACGCTGCAGTGATGGGAGCGTAACATGGCCGATCTGACGACAAACTTCTTGGGTATTACCTCCCCGAACCCGTTCTGGCTCGCCTCTGCGCCGCCGACCGACAAGGAATACAACGTTCGCCGTGCGTATGAGGCAGGTTGGGGCGGTGTCGTGTGGAAAACGCTCGGCTCCGAAGGCCCGCCCGTCGTGAACGTCTCTGGCCCGCGCTATGGCGCGATCTGGGGCGCGGATCGACGGCTCCTTGGGTTGAACAACATCGAACTGATCACCGACCGTCCGCTGCAAACCAACCTCGAAGAAATCACCCGCGTGAAAAAGGACTACCCCGACCGCGCGTTGATCGTGTCGCTGATGGTTCCTTGTGATGAGGACTCGTGGAAAGCGATCCTGCCGATGGTCGAGGAAACAGGCGCCGATGGGATCGAACTCAACTTTGGCTGTCCGCATGGCATGGCCGAACGCGGGATGGGCGCTGCCGTGGGGCAGGTGCCTGAATACATCCAAATGGTCACGGAATGGTGCAAGAAATACTATTCCAAACCCGTGATCGTAAAGCTGACGCCGAATATCACCGATATCCGCAACCCAGCCCGCGCCGCAAAGGCAGGTGGCGCTGATGCGGTGTCTTTGATCAACACGATCAACTCCATCACCTCTGTGGACCTCGACCTGATGGCCCCGCAACCGACCATCGGCGGCAAGGGCACCCATGGCGGCTACTGTGGCCCTGCGGTGAAACCAATCGCGATGAACATGGTGGCCGAAATCGCCCGTGACCCGCAGACCGCTGGCCTGCCCATTTCGGGCATCGGTGGCGTGACCACGTGGCGTGATGCGGCAGAGTTCATGGCGCTCGGCGCGGGTAACGTTCAGGTCTGCACCGCCGCGATGACCTATGGCTTTAAGGTCGTCCAAGAGATGATCAGTGGTCTGTCGGAATGGATGGACGACAAAGGCTACACATCGACCGCCGACTTTATCGGCATGGCCACGCCGAACGTCACCGATTGGCAGTATCTCGACCTGAACTACGTCACAAAGGCCAAGATCGACCCAGATGCATGCATCAAATGTGGTCGCTGCTACATCGCCTGCGAAGACACTAGCCACCAAGCGATCCTGATGAAAGAGGGCCGCGTGTTCGAGGTGGACGACAGCGAATGCGTCGCCTGTAACCTATGCGTGGATGTCTGCCCTGTTGAGGACTGCATCACCATGGTCGAACTGCCCAAGGGCGAGCTGGACGAACGCACAGGCCGCAAACGCGGTGACTATGCGAACTGGACGACCCACCCGAACAACCCCGCTGCACAGGCTGCGGAGTAAGGAAAAAACGTTGCGCGGTTGCCTGTTTCTTGGGCAAGCTGCCTGAAACCTGCCGCGCAACGGTTCAGAATTGGGCTTACGCTCGAAATTTTAGCACTTTGTTTTGATCAAAAAAGCGGTCAGCATGAGGATGCTTTTACCGCTTGGTCAAAAGAGACTCGGACATCAGGAGACAGGAATGGCTGCACTTACTGGCAATCTGACCGTAAATGGGGATCGACTTTGGGACAGCTTGATGGAGATGGCCAAGATCGGTCCAGGGATCGCCGGCGGATGTAATCGCCAGACCTTGACCGACGAAGACGCCGAAGGCCGCGCGCTGTTCAAATCGTGGTGCGATGCGGCGGGTATGACGATGGGCGTCGATACCATGGGCAATATGTTCATGACCCGCGAAGGCACTGATCCTGATGCTCTGCCGATTTATGTGGGATCTCACCTCGACACGCAGCCCACGGGTGGGAAATACGATGGTGTTCTGGGCGTGCTCGGCGCACTTGAGGCCGTTCGGACGATGAATGACCTCGGTATCAAGACCAAACACCCGATTGTCGTGGTGAACTGGACCAACGAAGAGGGCGCGCGGTTCGCCCCTGCGATGCTAGCCTCTGGTGTGTTTGCTGGGATGCATACGCAGGACTACGCCTATGCGCGGACCGACCTCGACGGTAAGTCCTTTGGCGATGAACTCGCGCGGATCGGTTGGAAGGGCGACGAAGAGGTTGGCGCCCGCAAGATGCATGCCTATTACGAATTGCACATCGAACAAGGCCCGATCCTCGAGGCAGAGGGCAAAGACATCGGTGTCGTCACCCATTGTCAGGGTCTTTGGTGGCTCGAATTTACCCTCACGGGCAAAGAGGCGCACACGGGCTCTACCCCTATGCCACTGCGTGTGAACGCGGGCCTCGCCATGTCGCGCATTCTGGAAATGGTCCAAGAGGTCGCGATGAAAAACCAGCCCAATGCTGTGGGCGGTGTGGGCCAGATGCGGTTCTCTCCGAACTCGCGCAACGTGCTGCCGGGTAAGGTGGTCTTTACCGTCGATATCCGCACGCCCGATCAGGCCAAACTCGACGCGATGCGGGCAGAGATTGAAACCCGCGGCGCTGAAATCGCAGCCGAACTGGGCGTCGGATGCTCAGTCGAGGCGGTCGGCCACTTCGATCCCGTCACTTTTGCCCCTGACCTCGTGTCGAACGTCCGCAACGCGGCAGAGCGGTTGGGCTACAGCCACATGAACATCATCTCTGGCGCTGGGCATGATGCCTGCTGGGCGGCCCGTGTGGCCCCCGCGACCATGGTCATGTGTCCTTGCGTCGATGGCCTGTCGCACAATGAGGCCGAAGAGATCAGCCCAGAGTGGGCCAAGGCAGGCACCGATGTCCTGCTCCATGCCGTGCTCGAAAGCGCGGTCATCGTCGAATAAGAGGGAGATAAGACCATGACCACAGTCATCAAAAACGGCACCATCGTCACCGCCGACCTCACTTACAAGGCCGACGTCCTGATTGAGGGTGGCGTCATCACCGCAATCGGGCAAGGGCTCAAGGGCGATAAGGAATTGGATGCCACGGGGTGCTACGTCATGCCGGGTGGTATCGACCCTCATACGCACCTCGAAATGCCATTCATGGGCACCTATTCCTCGGATGATTTCGAGAGCGGCACCCGTGCGGCGCTCGCCGGTGGCACGACGATGGTCGTCGACTTTGCGCTGCCATCTCCGGGGCAGGGGCTGCACGATGCACTGCAAATGTGGGACAACAAATCAACCCGCGCGAACTGTGACTACTCGTTCCACATGGCGGTCACGTGGTGGGGCGAACAGGTCTTTAACGAAATGGAATCCGTGATCCGTGATCGCGGCATCAACACGTTCAAACACTTCATGGCCTATAAGGGCGCGTTGATGGTGAACGACGACGAAATGTATGCCTCGTTCCAGCGTCTCGCTGAACTGGGCGGCATCGCTATGGTGCACGCTGAAAACGGGGACGTTGTTGCCGAACTCTCGGCCAAGCTTTTGCGCGAAGGCAATACAGGCCCCGAGGCCCATGCCTATTCCCGCCCGTCTCAGGTCGAAGGTGAAGCCACCAACCGCGCGATTATGATCGCTGATATGGCGGGCGTGCCTCTTTATGTCGTGCACACCTCCTGCGAAGAAGCCCACGAGGCCATCCGCCGTGCGCGTATGAACGGCAAACGGGTTTGGGGTGAACCGCTGATCCAGCACCTGACCTTGGATGAAAGCGAATACTTTAACCCTGACTGGGACCATGCCGCGCGCCGCGTCATGTCCCCTCCGTTCCGCAATAAGAAACATCAGGACAGCCTATGGGCGGGCCTGCAATCTGGGTCGCTCTCGGTTGTGGCGACAGACCACTGCGCCTTTACCACGGATCAAAAACGCTACGGCGTTGGGGACTTTACCAAGATCCCGAACGGCACGGGTGGCCTAGAGGACCGTATGCCGATGCTCTGGACACATGGCGTTAACACAGGCCGCCTAACCCCGAATGAATTTGTCGCTGTAACCTCAACGAATATCGCGAAAATTCTGAACTGCTACCCGAAAAAAGGTGCTGTTCTTGTTGGGGCCGATGCAGACCTCGTTGTGTGGGACCCAGAGAAAGAAAAGACCATTTCCGCCTCTTCGCAACAGTCGGCAATCGATTATAACGTGTTCGAGGGACAGACGGTGAAGGGCCTGCCACGTTTCACTTTGACCCGTGGGCATGTGGCCATCCATGATGGAGAAATCCGCACCCAAGAAGGTCATGGTGAGTTCGTGAAACGCGGTCCAAACACCGCCGTGAACAAGGCCCTGTCCACGTGGAAAGAACTGACCGCACCGCGTCCTGTCGAACGCAGCGGTATCCCGGCAACGGGCGTATAAGAAGAAAGAAGAAGACCTGATGAGTGTCATCGAAGCCAAAGGCCTCAACCTTACCTTTCAGACCAACGACGGGCCCGTTCATGCCCTTCGCGACGTCAACCTGACCATTGAGAAAGGCGATTTCGTTTCATTCATCGGGCCATCTGGCTGCGGTAAAACGACGTTTCTGCGCTGCATCGCGGGGCTGGAACATCCGACGGGCGGAACGTTGTCCGTCAACGGCATGACCCCCGACGAGGCTCGCAAGGCGCGGGCCTATGGCTACGTGTTTCAGGCGGCGGGTCTTTATCCTTGGCGTACTATCGGGGGCAACATTCGCCTGCCTCTCGAAATCATGGGCTTTTCCAAAGAGGATCAAGCCGAGCGTGTGAAAAAGACGCTCGATCTCGTGGACCTCACAGGGTTCGAAAAGAAATTCCCGTGGCAGCTCTCTGGTGGGATGCAGCAGCGGGCGTCCATTGCCCGCGCTTTGGCTTTTGATGCCGATATTTTGTTGATGGATGAACCCTTTGGTGCGCTCGATGAAATCGTCCGCGATAAACTGAACGAAGAGCTTTTGAAACTCTGGGCCCGCACGGAAAAAACCATCGGCTTCGTCACCCACTCCATCCCCGAGGCGGTCTATCTCTCGACCAAGATCGTCGTGATGTCACCCCGTCCGGGTCGGATCACCGATGTGATAGAAAGCACCCTGCCGCGCGAACGTCCTTTGGATATCCGTGACAGCGCAGAGTTCATCGAAATCGCCCACCGCGTTCGCGAAGGCCTGCGTGCGGGGCATCTGGATGACTAAGGCTGGCCCGATCCTGACTGTCGTCCTCGCGATCATGGCGCTCTGGTATGTCGCCTGTATCCCGATGAACGTACAGGAAACGCTCACCGCAGCCGAACGGGCAGGGGCCGTAGTGACCCCTGACAACGCCCGCGCCCGTGCAGAGGTTGGACGTTTTTCCCTGATGTTGCAAAACACCGATACCCTAGCGGGGAGCTGGTCGGTCGAACGCGCCCGTCTGCCCGCACCACATCAGATCGTGGCAGAACTTTGGGACAGCACTTGGACCGAAGAGGTCTATGGCCGCCGTGGCATCGTGAACTCGGGCAGCCTGTCGAATAAATCGCTGATCTATCACGGCTGGGTCACGCTATCCGCGACCGTTGTCGGCTTTGCCATTGGTGCGGGCCTCGGCGTCCTGCTCGCCGTTGGTATCGTGCACAGCAAAACCATGGATATGTCGGTCATGCCTTGGGCGATTGTCAGCCAGACGATCCCGATTGTGGCTCTGGCCCCAATGATCATCGTGGTCCTTTATTCCTTTGGCATCCAAGGCCTGATACCCAAAGCCGTCATCAGCGCCTATCTGTCCTTCTTCCCTGTCGTTGTCGGCATGGTCAAAGGTCTGCGGAGCCCCGATGCGATGCAGTTGGACCTCCTCCACACCTACCACGCTGGCCAAGGGGCGACCTTCTGGAAGCTCCGCCTGCCGTCCTCGGTGCCTTATCTGTTTACCTCGCTCAAGGTCGGCATCGCGGCATCGCTCGTCGGGGCTATCGTTGGTGAACTGCCTGTGCAGCGTGGCGGGCTAGGTGCGCGGATGCTGGGCGGGTCGTATTATGGCCAGACCGAACAAATCTGGGCGGCGCTGTTCTTTGCCGCTGGTATGGCGGCGCTCTTGGTGGCGCTGATTGGCTGGATTGAGGCCCGCACCCTTAAACGGATGGGAGTGCAGGCATGATCTACGTCCTCTTTGCCGCTCTGATCTGGGCCATGGGCTGGGGCCTGAACGCTGTGATCGCCAATGGTCGCGCCGCCAAAACCTCTGCCGCGCAAATCGGCGTGCCGCTGATTTTCGGTGCAACTGTGCTGATCATCTGGGAGCTTTTGGTTACGGGGCTGAACATTTCCGCCGTGATCCTGCCAGCGCCCACGGCCATCGCGGCGGCCTTTGGTGCGAACCTCACGATCCTCTGGGCCGACTTTTTCCAGACCTTCGTCAAAGGCGCGTTCAGCGGCTATGTGATCGGCTGTGGCGCGGCCTTCCTCGTGGCGATTGTCGTGGACCGCTACGATTTCCTGCGCCGTGGCCTCTTGCCTGTCGGCAACTTCGTCGCGGCTTTGCCTATTGTGGGCACCGCACCCATCCTCGTGATGTGGTTCGGCTTTGATTGGCAGTCCAAGGCTGCGGTCGTCGTGGTCATGGTGTTCTTCCCTATGCTGGTGAACACAGTCGCGGGTCTGCGCGACACCTCGACGATGCAGCGCGATCTGATGCGCACCTATGGCGCATCCTACACGCAAACGCTTTTGAAACTCCGCATCCCTGCTGCCATGCCCTTTGTTTTCAACGGGCTCAAAATTGCGACATCTTTGGCGCTCATTGGCGCGATTGTAGCCGAATTTTTCGGCTCACCTGTTTTGGGCATGGGATTTAGAATTTCGACATCGGTCGGTCAGTTGGCCCTTGATATGGTCTGGGCAGAGATCGTTGTCGCTGCAATCGCGGGCAGCCTATTTTACGGGCTGGTCGCAAAGATCGAGCAATGGGTGACCTTCTGGCACCCATCGCAACGAAAACACTAACCGGCGCAAAAGTCGGATCACCACCAACAAGGAGTAACCCAATGAAGACCTATATGATCGGCGCCGTGGCCGCCCTTTGCACCGCCACCACAGCCTTTGCAGACGATGTGACGCTTCAGTTGAAGTGGGTCACCCAAGCTCAGTTCGCAGGCTACTACGTCGCGCTAGAGCAGGGCTTTTACGAGGCCGAAGGGCTGGACGTGACGATCCTCGCAGGTGGTCCCGACATAGCACCGGGTCAGGTGCTCGCTGGTGGCGGCGCCGATGTGATGATCGACTGGCTGCCCTCGGCGCTCGCGGCTCGCGAAAAAGGTTTGCCGATCGTGAACATTGCACAGCCCTATAAATCCTCGGGCCTTATGCTGACCTGCTGGAAAGACAGCGGCATCACTGGCCCTGCTGACTTCCCTGGTCACACCATCGGCGTTTGGTTCTACGGCAACGAATATCCGTTCCTGTCGTGGATGAGCCAAGAGGGTATCTCGACCGACGGCGGCGAGGGTGGCGTGACCGTCCTGAAGCAGGGCTTCAACGTCGATCCACTGTTGCAGCGTCAGGCCGATTGTATCTCTACCATGACCTATAACGAATTCGGTCAGGTGCTTGAGGCTGGCGTTTCACCCGATGAACTCGTCACCTTCAAGTACGAAGACGTGGGCGTCGCAACCCTTGAGGACGGTCTCTATGTCCTCGAAGAGAACCTCAACGATCCGGCATTTGCTGACAAAATGGTCCGCTTTGTTCGTGCATCGATGCAGGGCTGGAAATGGGCTGAAGAGAACCCAGAAGACGCAGCCATGATCGTTCTCGACAACGACGAGACAGGCGCACAGACCGAAGAGCACCAGATCTACATGATGGGTGAAGTTGCGAAACTGACCGCTGGATCGAATGGCGCGTTGGATGTTGCGGACTATGAACGCACTGTTGCGACCCTGTTGGCTGGCGGCTCTGATCCTGTGATCACCGTTGAACCGACGGGCGCATGGACCCATGCGATCACGGACGCTGCACTTCAGTAAAACGAAAACGGGCAGGAGAGTGATCTCCTGCCCGACGTTTTATCCGCGTGATGCCTTTTCGGCGATGCCAGACTGCGACGTGCGTTTGTCCAGCTCTGCCTCAATATCAGAGAGCGTCACATCGCGGGCCGCACACATCACCAACAGGTGATAGAGACTATCCGCCGCTTCTCCGATCAGCTTTTCACGGTCGCCTTTGACCGCTTCAATGATCGCCTCAACGGCCTCTTCGCCAAATTTCTCAGCGCATTTTTCAGGGCCTTTGGAAAACAGCTTGGCTGTCCAAGAGCTCTCTGGGTCAGCGCCCTTGCGCGACTGGATGGTTTTATCGAGATCGTAGAGCGACATCAGAGCCTCACTGGAATGCCGGCAGCGGCCATGTGTTCTTTGGCCTCACCGATTGTGTAGGTGCCGAAGTGGAAAATCGACGCGGCCAGCACAGCCGACGCACCACCTTTGGTCACACCTTCAACTAGGTGATCAAGGTTCCCCACACCGCCCGAAGCAATCACGGGAATATCCACTGCGTCCGAAATGGCTTTGGTCAGGGGCAGGTTAAAGCCCGCCTTGGTGCCGTCGCGATCCATTGAGGTCAGCAGGATTTCCCCTGCGCCTTTCTCCATCGCGGTGATTGCAAACTCGACTGCATCAATGCCTGTGGGCTTGCGTCCGCCGTGAGTGAAAATCTCCCATCGGCCGGGTTCAACGGTTTTCGCGTCGATCGCACAGACGATGCATTGCGACCCGAACCGCATCGCGGCGTCCGTTAGCACATCAGGGTCAGCAACAGCAGCCGAATTGAACGACACCTTATCCGCCCCCGCGAGAAGAAGCGCCCGAACGTCATTGTGCGTCCGAACACCGCCGCCCACCGTCAGGGGCATAAAGCAGGCTTCAGCCGTGCGGGTCACCAGATCGAACATCGTGCCACGGTTTTCATGGGTCGCATGAATGTCGAGGAAACACAGTTCGTCCGCACCTGCGGCGTCATACGCCTTTGCAGCTTCGACGGGATCACCGGCGTCAATGAGGTCAACGAAATTGACGCCCTTGACCACGCGGCCATCAGCGACATCTAGGCAGGGAATGATACGGGTCTTTAGCATGACCTTTCCTTACGCGGGCAGGGCGCAACGGGCAAGTTGTCGTTTGCGCCGTGGTGTGAAATGGTCCGCACAAATAAGGAGAATACGAATGACATTCGCAAACTACCCGAGCCTAAAAGACAAAGTCGTTTTCGTCACAGGCGGTGCGTCAGGCATTGGTGCGGATATTGTGCGGGCTTTTGCTGCCCAAGGCGCGCAGGTCGGCTTTATCGACATCGATGAGGACGCTGCCGTGAAACTTATGGACGAGGTTGACGGCGATCTGACCTTTGCGGCTGCCGATCTCACAGATATCGAAGCCCTCCGTGTGGCATTTGCCGCGCTTGAGAATGAGGTCGGCTATGCGGACGTTCTCGTGAACAACGCTGCTCGCGATGACCGTCACGATTGGCGCGATGTCACGCCCGAATACTGGGACCAGCGTCAGGCGACAAACCTGCGCCATATGTTCTTCGCGATCCAAGCCGTAGCCGACGGCATGATCTCCAAAGGCGGCGGCTCGATCATCAACATGGGCTCAAACAGCTGGTGGGAAGCCGCAGGCGGTATGCCCTCTTACACCACCGCAAAGGCCGCTGTGCACGGGATGACTCGCGGCATGGCGCGTGACCTTGGCCCGCATCGCATCCGTGTGAACACCGTGGTGCCTGGTTGGATTATGACCGAACGTCAGAAACAGCTCTGGGTTACGCCCGAAGGCATCGCGAAACACAAAGAACGTCAGTGCCTGCCCGATCTGATTGATCCGGTTTACGTCGCACGCATGGTGCTGTTCCTTGCCTCTGACGACGCAAAGATGTGCACGGCGACGAACTACGTTGTGGATGCAGGCTCGATCTAACGATCAGCCACGGCACATGGTTTCGGCGGTCTGAGCGAAGTTCTTATAGCGCAGCCAAAACGCCTCGGTCGCGGGGTTATCGGATTGGCGCGTATCTTGGGCTTTTTGCGGATCGCCGAACAGTTCCGCTGCACGCGATTGGTCCGACCCGCGCAGGGTCTGGTTCGCAGCGCGCTGAATACAGGAACACAGGGCAGGGTTCGCTGCGGAACGATGGCTCGACATACAGGCCCGCGCAATATCTCCAGACGCACCGGAGCGTCCACCGCCACAAGACATCAGTGCCAAACATGCCATTCCGGCCATCACAAAACGGACCATTGAAAACCTCTGCCGATTAAACGCCCCACCCATCAGCGTGGGTTTTGTTGGGCTGATTTGCCTCTGAGATGCAGAGTGCCAGAGAGGGGGCCGAATGTCCACGCAGCATAAGGCTCAAACGAAAACAGGGCGCAAAACTGCGCCCTGTTCCGGTCCCGAAGGACATATTCGATCGGCGATTATGCCAGAGCGAGGTTCGAAGCCGACTCACGACCGTCACGGCCGGATTCGATGTCGAAAGTAACCGCTTGACCGTCTTTCAGACCGGTCAGGCCAGCGCGCTCAACAGCGGAGATGTGAACGAAAACGTCGTTACGTGCGCCTTCAACTTCAATGAAGCCGAAGCCTTTGGTCGAGTTAAACCATTTTACGGTACCATTAGCCATGGTGTAGTTCCTTTATGTTAAGGCGTCCGCAAAACGCGACGCCGCCGGCAGCTCAACGTCGAATAGCTGGGCCGGGTAAGGAACAGTGTCGAAATTCAGATTGCATCCGCCGTCTAACAGAGTGTCCCCCTTTACGCAAACGAAAACGGGGACCGCCGTTGCTGGGCACACTTGCCCGACTGTGAACCCGCTCTGTTTCATGAAAGTTTGTGCCTTGACGGTACATGGGAAACCACTGCCCTATTGAACCAAAGCGAGCGGTCTAAAGAAATGCGGGACACATGATTTTCCAAATTCTCGAAGTTGTCCTGCCCATCTTCATCATCATCTCGGTCGGATTTGTTTACAGTCGCGCGGTAAAGCCTGATTTATCTGGCATAAACCGCATGATCGTCGATATCGCGCTTCCAGTTTTAATTTTCACCTCGCTCTCCGATAAAGACTTCGATCCGATGTCTGCTGCGACGTTTGCAATGGCTTCGGTTCTGCTGATTATCGCCAGTGGTGTATTGGTCTTCCCTTTCGCTCGGTTCTCGGGCGCGAATTGGCGATCCCTTTTGCCCTGCGTCATGTTCGGAAATGTCGGACCTGTTGGTATTCCTCTGATCGTGCTTGCGTTTGGGCCCGAAGGACTGCCGATTGCAGTGGTTTTGCTCGTCCTCTCCAATATCCTTCATTTCACGCTTGGCGCGGGCGTGATGAGCGGTCGAACCCATTGGCGGATCGTGTTCACCAATCCTCTTGTCTGGGCGACGGTTGCGGGAATAGCCGTTTCACAGCTTGGCCTGACCTTCCCGAAATGGGTTGATACACCGCTGACGATGATCGGGAATATCCTCGTGCCGACGATGCTCTTGTCACTCGGTGCTCGGCTGTCCACAAGTGAAATCAGCGATCTCGGGGTCGGCGTGCGGGGCACCGCTCTTACCACGCTGGCCCGGCTTTTTGCCTGTTATATCATATTGTTGGTCATTCCGCTCGAAGGGATCGAACGCGGCGCTCTGATCCTGTTTGCCTGTCTGCCGTCCGCTGTGTTCAACTACATGCTCGCCGACAAATACAACGCCGAGCCGAACAAGGTCGCCTCGATGGTTGTCGCAGGTCATTTCGGCAGCCTGATCGTTTTGCCGCTCGGGTTATGGCTGGCCTTGATGTGATGACAGGGCCGAAAATAAGGCCGTTGAGGGCGATCAGGAATGACGCCCGAAACGCTGCAAATGCAAAAAGTTTTGTGCTTGCAAAATTAGACCTAACTATTCACCAATTCCAAGAATTCGAATGAGGGAGGATGCCGATGACAAAGGTAGCATTTTTAGGGCTTGGCGTGATGGGTTACCCGATGGCGGGCCATTTGCAGGCCAAGGGGCATGACGTCACCGTTTATAACCGCACTGCGGCAAAGGCCGAAAAATGGGTCGCGCAGCATGGAGGCGCGATGGCAGCCACCCCGCGAGAGGCCGCTGAGGGTGCGGACATTGTATTCGCCTGCGTCGGCAATGACGACGATTTGCGCGGCGTGTGCACGGGTGCGGATGGTGCCTTTGCGGGCATGTCGAAGGGCGCGATTTTTGTAGACCACACCACCGTGTCTGCTGCGGTGACCCGCGAAATGTTTGCCGCTGCTGAGGCTCTCGGCCTTGGCTTCGTGGACGCGCCCGTTTCGGGCGGGCAGGCGGGTGCCGAAAATGGCGTCCTGTCGGTCATGTGTGGTGGTGTTCAGGCGCAATATGACACAGCTGAGCCCGTGATTGCCTCTTACGCCCGTATCTGCCGTCGCATCGGTGACTCTGGCGCGGGCCAGATGACCAAGATGTGCAACCAGATCGCCATCGCGGGCCTCGTTCAGGGTCTGTCCGAGGCGCTGCACTTTGCGGGAAAAGCAGGTCTCGACGGTGCATCCGTGGTCGAAGTTATCAGCCAAGGCGCCGCAGGCAGCTGGCAAATGTCCAACCGCTATCAAACCATGATCGACGACCATTTCGAACATGGCTTTGCCGTAGATTGGATGCGCAAGGACCTTGGTATTTGCCTGTCGACTGCCGATGAAACAGGGGCGAGCCTGCCCGTCACAGCGCTGGTCGATCAGTTTTATAAGGACGTTCAAAAGATGGGCGGCGGGCGTTGGGATACGTCATCGCTCATCAAACGTCTTCGTGCTGCGGGGTAAATCCTCGCTTCACATCTAACGATACGAACCGCCGCGCCCCACAAAGGAGACGACCGTGACCAAGCCGAAACTGCTGATTACGCGTAAACTACGACCTGACGTGGAGGCGCGTGCGGCGCGTGACTATGACGTGACCTTTAACCCCGAGGACCGTCTGTTCACCCGCGATGAACTGATCGCGGCCTGTCGCACCGTTGACGCCGTTCTGCCCTGCCATTCCGAACATTTCAGTGCCGATGTGATCTCGGAAATCGGCGCGGGGCTAAAGATTATCGCCAACCATTCGGTCGGCACCGATCACGTTGACCTTGCCGCGGCCAAAGCGGCTGGCATTGTCGTCACCAACACCCCTGATGTGCTGTCAGATGCGACCGCCGAAATCGCGATGCTCTGCATGCTCGGTGCTGCGCGGCGCGGGGCCGAAGGCGACGCTATGGTGCGCTCTGGTCAGTGGAACTTCTGGTCGCCCGCTTTCATGGTGGGGCGTCAGGTGACGGCCAAACGGTTTGGCGTTCTGGGCATGGGGCGGGTCGGTCAAGTCACCGCTGAACGGGCGCGTGGGTTTGGAATGGAAATCCATTACCACAACCGCCGCCGTCTGCCCGAGCATCTCGAAAAAGGGGCGATCTACCACGACACCCTCGAAGGACTACTCGGCTGTTCCGACGTGTTGAGCCTTCATTGTCCATCGACCGCTGAAAACGCTGGAATTATCAACGCAAAAACCCTCGCGCTTTTGCCTGATCGGGCGATTTTGGTGAACACGGCGCGGGGCGCATTGGTTGACGAATCCGCTCTCATTGATGCTTTGATGTCAGGTAAATTGTTCGCGGCTGGTTTGGATGTGTTTCAAACAGAGCCAGGCGGAAATCCAAAGCTTGCCGCATTGCAGAATATTTTCATGTTGCCGCACATCGGCTCTGCCACCGAAGAGACCCGAGATGCCATGGGGTATCGTGCGCTGGACAATTTAGACGCCTATTTCAAGGGTGAAGACCCGCATGACCGCGTTGCATAGTTCTGAAAATAAAAAATAAATTTAACTTTTTCGGCAATATTTCCATCTGGTGGAAAAGATAAATTTATTTCCTTGATTTTGATGAAAGGCCTTCTACCGTAGGAGATAGATTAACGACACACAATGTGTCTGAAATCGTCTGGGAGGACATCAATGACTAAGAAAACTGACACTGCGCGTCTGTCGCGCCGTTCCTTTATTCGTACCGGTGCCCTAGGTGGTTCGGCTGCTGCCGCGACCGTTCTGGCGGCTCCGCCGGTATTGGCCCAATCGCCGATCGTAATGAAAATGCAGACCTCGTGGTCTGCGTCTGACATCTGGATGGACTTTGCACGCGAATATGTTGACCGCGTCGAAGCGATGTCCGGTGGCCGTATCAAAATCGACCTTCTGCCAGCAGGCGCAGTCGTTGCCGCGTTCCAGGTGATGGACGCTGTGCATGACGGCGTTCTTGACGCTGCGCACTCCGTGCCTGTGTACTGGTATGGTAAATCCAAAGCGGCGTCGTTCTTCGGCACCGGCCCTGTTTTCGGTGGCTCTGCTACAACGATGCAGGCTTGGTTCTATCAGGGCGGCGGTGCAGAACTGTATCGCGAACTGACCCAAGACATCCTCGGCCTGAACGTCATCGGTATGATGGGTATGCCGATGCCTGCACAGCCATTCGGCTGGTTCAAAGAAGAAGTAAACACCGTCGCTGACCTCAACGGCTTTAAATACCGTACTGTGGGTCTGGCTGCTGACCTTCTTCAGAGCATGGGCATGTCGGTTGCACAGCTTCCGGGCGGCGAAATCGTTCCCGCGATGGAGCGTGGCGTGATCGACGCGTTCGAATTCAACAACCCGTCGTCGGACCGTCGTTTCGGCGCACAGGACGTTGCTAAGAACTACTACCTGTCGTCCTATCACCAAGCGTCGGAATCGTTCGAATTCCTCTTCAACAAAGACTTCATGGAAGACCTGCCAGAAGACCTGCAGGCGATCCTCAAGCACGCAGTTGAAGCGTCTTCGACCTCGAACACCGCTCTGGCGATGCGCGAATACTCCAAAGACCTCGCAGAACTTCAGTCGGATGAGGGCGTCACTGTTCACCGCACCTCGAAAGACATTCTCGCAGGTCAGTTGGCCGCTTGGGACACGCTGATCGCTGATCTGGCAACAGATGAGTTCAACGCACGTGTCATGGAAAGCCAGCGTGCTTGGACCGAAAAAGTTGCGTACTACGAACTGATGAACGCACCTGACCTCGGCCTCGCATACGAGCACTATTTCCCGGGTAAGCTGAAGCTCTGATCATCAGCAAAAAGGCGCGGGGGACCGCGCCTTTTTCACCTAGGATTGGTCCGGACTGGAGTTACGAATGCTAAAATATATCCGATTTGCCGATACTGTATCTGCGTGGTTCGGCAAGGCTTTTGGATGGCTGATCATCCTGATGACCCTTGGCATGAGCTACGAGGTCTTTGTTCGGTATCTGTTGAACAGCCCCACGCCGTGGTCGCTGGACATCAGCTTTATCATGTATGGGACGTTGTTCATGATGGGCGGCGCCTACACCCTGTCGCGCGGCGGTCACGTGCGCGGCGACTTCCTCTACCGACTGTGGCGGGAACGGACGCAGGCGATCGTCGACCTGACGCTCTATGTGTTCTTCTTCTTCCCCGGTATCCTCGCTCTGATCTTTTCGGGCTGGAAATACGCAAGCCGGTCGTGGAGCTACACCGAGGTCTCGGTGAACAGCCCCGCAGGCATTCCAATCTATCAGTTCAAAACTGTGATCGTCGCGGCGGGCCTTTTGCTCTTTATCCAAGGCATCGCGCAAGTCTTCCGCTGCATCATCTGCATCAAAGAGGGCAAGTGGCCCCCGATGGCGTCGGACGTCGAGGAAACCGAAACCCTACTTATGAAACAGGCATCTGAGGGCAAATAATCAGGTCCCCATCAGGCTGAGACCTACTCATCTGCCGTCCTATTACTGGAGTTCACACCGTGACCGATCCACAAATCGCTCTTACCATGCTGGGCATCTTTATTGCCTGCGTGTTTTTGGGCTTCCCGATTGCCTATACGCTCATGGCGATTGGCCTCGGCTTTGGCTACTACGCCTATTTCGACGCTGGCCGTATGTGGCGCAGCTTTAACCGACTGACCGAAGACGCTGGTTGGTGGGATTCGACCTCTCTCTGGCTAGAGGGGTTCTATAACAACCGTATCTTCGACCTCTTCATCAACCAAACCTACTCAGTCATATCAAACGAAGTTCTTACGGCGATCCCGCTGTTCCTCTTCATGGGGTACATCGTGGAACGCGCGAACATCGTGGATAAACTGTTCAGCACGCTTGCGCTTGCATCGCGCAACATCCCGGGTTCGCTCGGTGTGGCCGCTCTGATCACCTGCGCACTCTTCGCAACGGCAACAGGTATCGTGGGCGCGGTTGTGACCCTGATGGGCCTCTTGGCACTGCCGCAGATGCTCAAGATGCGGTACGACCACAGCTTTGCGGCTGGTATCATCTGTGCTGGCGGTACGCTGGGTATTCTGATCCCGCCGTCGATCATGTTGATCGTTTACGCTGCATCTTCGGGTGTTTCGATCGTGCGCCTCTACGCTGCGGCTCTGCTGCCGGGTCTGGTGCTGGTTGGCCTCTACATCACCTACATCGTGGTGCGGTCTATCCTGAACCCGAACCTCGCGCCGAAACCGACCAAGGAAGAACTCCCCGAGGTCCCGCTGGGCAAGATGCTTTGGATGCTGGCAACCAGCTTCCTGCCGCTTGCGATCCTGATCCTCTCGGTTCTTGGTTCGATCCTCTTTGGTCTGGCAACCCCGACCGAAGCCGCGTCCATCGGTGCGCTGGGTGGTATGGTGCTGGCGATTGCCTACCGTGCGATGACCTTTGATCGCCTGCGTGAAAGCGTCTATCTGACCGTCCGCACCACCGCGATGGTGTGCTGGCTGTTCGTTGGTTCCTATGTGTTCTCGGCCGTGTTCAGCTACTTGGGCGGTGAACAGGTGATCGCAGAGTTTGTGACCCACCTCGATCTGACACCGATCCAGTTCCTGATTATCGCTCAGTTGATCATCTTCCTTCTCGGCTGGCCGCTGGAATGGTCCGAAATCATCATCATTTTCGTGCCAATCTTCTTGCCGCTTCTGCCGATGTTCGGGATTGATCCGCTGTTCTTTGGTGTGCTCGTGGCGCTGAACCTTCAGACCAGCTTCTTGACCCCACCAATGGCGATGAGTGCGTACTACCTCAAAGGTATCGCACCGCCGCAGGTCAAACTGCTCGAGATCTTCAAGGGCGTGCTGCCGTATTGCGGTATGGTCGTGATAGCCATGTTACTCATGTACACCTTCCCGCAGATTGTCTTTAGCCTACCGGATGCCGTCTATGGTCCGCAGCGCTAAGACACAGACCATACTCGGTTTGGGGGCGGTCGCTTTGCGCGACCGCCTCGCTTCGGGTGAATTTACGGCCGTCGATGTGGTCGAGGCTTGCCTTGACCGCATTACTGAATTTGAACCGCAGGTTGGCGCTTGGGCGTGGCTTGATGGCGACCATGCCATTCAACAGGCGCAACGTCTGGATCAATGGCGGCAAATGGGACGGCCCTTGGGTCCGCTGCATGGGCTGCCTGTCGGTCTAAAAGACATCATCGACACCAAAGGCATCCCGACCGAAAACGGAACGCCCATCGACGCGGGACGAGTTCCCGATGAAGATGCTTGGATCGTCTCGCGTCTACGGGCTGCGGGTGCGATTATCTTGGGGAAAACGGTCACGACTGAGGCCGCATTCATGCATGCGGGCAAAACCCGCAACCCGCATAACCCCGATCACACCCCGGGCGGATCATCCTCTGGCTCTGCAGCTGCGGTTGCGGCGGGCATGGTGCCCTTTGCTATTGGCACACAAACCGGCGGTTCCGTCATTCGTCCTGCATCTTTCTGTGGTGTCGTAGGGTTCAAACCCACGTTCGGCCTGATCCCGCGGACGGGTATTCTGCCACAATCGCCCCACCTCGACACCGTGGGCGTTTTTGCCCGCTCCGTCGAAGATGCCGCGCTCTTGACCGAGGTCATCGCTGGCCACGACCCGTTGGACCGTGCAACATCCCCAGTTCCAATGCCACGGATGCTCGACGTGGCTACGTCGAAACCTCCGGTGCTGCCTGACTTTGCCTTGGCCCGAATCCCTGGATGGGATCAGGCCGATCCGCAAATGACCGCTGCCATCGAAGAACTGGTCGACCTCTTGGGAGACAAATGCATCGAAGCCCCGCTGCCCGAACTGAGCCAAGCCGCCAAAACCCGCGAACTGATCAACTTCGCAGAAATGGCGAAATGCTACTATCACTTCGAGGCCCGTGGTCGGGATCAACTATCGGACAAGCTCCGCACCGCCATCGACAAAGGCAAAGACGTCATGGCACGCGACTATATCTCTGCGCTCGACTGGCGCGAGGTGTTGAACGCTGGGTTCGAGGCGATCTTTAACCGCGCGGACGCGATCATCTGTCCCGCCGCCCTGGGCCCTGCGCCCGAAGGGTTAGAGGACACAGGCAACCCGATCTTCAACGGGCTTTGGACCTTGGCAGGGATGCCATCGGTCACGATCCCGCTCTTTGTCGCGGAAAACGGAATGCCGATGGGTGTTCAGCTTGTGGGCCGTCGCAACGACGATGCGCGGCTCTTGCGGACAGCCAAATGGCTCAATTCACATATAGAAACACTCGAAACAGGGAACTGAGACTATGAACAATACGATTGCTGTATTTGCGTTTTTGGTGGTCATCGCCTTCTTGTCGATCCTTGTGATCCATGTCCCGCGCGTTGACTTGGTTGCGGTGATCTCAATCACTGTGGCACTGGCCCTTTGGGACCTCTACACCACCTGCTTTGCCAAAAAGGGCTAAGCACAAATAAAACGGGCGGCCCTAGAGCCGCCCGTTTTCGTTTATTTATCTAACCTCAGAGTGTGGCGAGGAAGTGATCAATGCCCGCCTGAGCGACCTCGCGGTCTTGGGCAGGGGTGCCTGACGACACACCGATGCCACCCACAACGTCCCCATCCACGATCACAGGCAGACCGCCACCGACGACCATCAAACGGCCTCCGATTGCAGAGTCGATGCCATAGGTCGGGCCACCGGGTTGGCTGATCGCGCCATAATCATGCGTCGCTTTTTTCGCCGCCGACGCGGTAAAGCTCTTGTCGATGGCGATGGTGATCGAAGTGACCTTGCCGCCGTCCATTCGTTCAAACGCCACCAGATTGCCGCCTTCGTCTGTGATTGCGATGCACATCGGCACGCCAATCTCACTCGCTTTGGCTCGCGCACCCTCAAGGAGGATGCGCGCGTCGTTCAGGTCTAGTCGCTTGATGATTTGCATGACGCTATCCAATCACTTCGCAGCGGCTTTGACGCGCAGGCGCGCCTTATACAGAAGCGGTTCAGTGTAGCCCGACGGTTGCGAAATGCCTTCGAGCACCAGCGCCCGCGCCGCATTGAATGCTTCGCCATCGAACGACGGTGCCATCGGTTTATAGGCCGGATCGCCCGCGTTCTGCGCGTCGACCTTCGGGGCCATACGGCGGAAGGCGGCCTCGACCTGATCAACGGTGCAGATGCCATGCTCGATCCAGTTGGCGAGGTATTGCGACGAAATCCGCAGGGTCGCGCGGTCTTCCATCAGGGCCACATCGTCGATGTCGGGCACTTTGGAACAGCCGATACCCTGATCGACCCAACGCACCACATAGCCCAGAATGGACTGGCAGGCGTTGTCCAATTCGCGGGTCACATCCTCGTCCGACACATTGCGGCCGATCATGACAGGCGGTGTCAGCAGCGCGTTCTGCGAGGCATGGTCACGCGACCGCAGTTGGTTCTGAACCTCGGACACATTCACATGGTGATAATGCGTGGCGTGCAGGGTCGCAGCGGTGGGCGAGGGAACCCACGCAGTGTTTGCTCCTGCCTTCGGATGGCCGATCTTGGCCTTGAGCATATCCGCCATATCGTCAGGACGTGCCCACATGCCTTTGCCGATCTGCGCCTGACCCGTGAGGCCAGCCGCCAGACCTGTGTCCACGTTCCCGTTCTCATACGCGCCGAGCCATGCGCTCCCCGCCATTTCGCCACGCGGGATAACAGGGCCCGCTTGCATCATGGTGTGGATTTCATCGCCCGTACGGTCGAGGAAGCCGGTGTTGATGAACACACAGCGCGTTTTAACCGCGTTGATGCAGGCCGCGAGGTTTGCCGACGTACGGCGTTCTTCGTCCATGATACCGAGCTTGACCGTATCACGGGGCAGGCCGAGCATATCCTCAACCCGACCATAGAGCGTATTCGCAAACGCAACCTCTTCGGGGCCGTGCATCTTGGGCTTCACGACATAGACCGACCCGCTGCGCGAATTCCGCATACCGTCGGTTTTCGCCAGATCGTGCATCGCACAGGCCACGGTGATCACCGCGTCCATGATGCCTTCGGGGGTTTCTTCGCCATTCATCAGAACCGCGTTGTTGGTCATCAGGTGACCGACGTTACGCACCAGCATCAGCGCACGACCGGGGTGGGTTACAGCTTCGCCGTTCGGCGCTGTGTAGGTCACATCGTCGTTCAGACGACGGGTCATGACCTTGCCGCCCTTGTCAAAGCTCTCTTCCAGCGTGCCTTTCATCAGGCCCAGCCAGTTTGCATAAACAACGCATTTGTCCTCGGCATCGACAGCCGCGACAGAGTCTTCGCAGTCCTGAATGGCGGTCAGGGCGCTTTCCAAACGGATGTCCGAAATGCCAGCCGGATCAGTTGCGCCAATCGCGCTCTCACGGTCGATCTTAATCTCGATCAGCAGGCCGTTGACGCGCAGCATTACGTCGCCGTTCGCACGGTAGCCTGCGTATTGGCTCGCGTCTTTCAGAGTGGTTGCAGCGCCACCAACGGTGATCGACAGAGCCTCGCCCGCGTCCAGCGCCTCAACATCGGCCCACGATCCGTTGGCCAGCGGTGCAACCTCATCCAGATGTGCACGTGCCCAGGCGACAACCTTTGCGCCGCGCTCTGCGTCATAGCCTTTGCCCGCAGGTTTCCCTTCGATGGCGTCTGTGCCGTAGAGCGCATCATATAGCGATCCCCAACGTGCGTTCGCCGCGTTCAGCGCAAAGCGTGCATTCATCACAGGAACAACCAGCTGCGGCCCGGCGATGCTCGCGATCTCTGGGTCAACGTTTTCGACCTTGATTTCGAACGGGGCAGGTGCTGGCTGAAGATAGCCGATCTCGCGCAGGAACGCGTTCGCTTCTTCCACGTCAAAGGTTTTACCCTTTTGCGCCTTATACCAGCCGTCAATTTGCGCCTGCAGATCCTCACGCTTTTCAATCAAAGCGCGGTTCACAGGTACGAGGTCTTTGAGAAGTGCGGAATACCCATCCCAAAATGCATCAGCATCAATGCCGAGCAGGATTTCGTTTTCAATGAGAGCCGCCAGATCAGCAGACACCTCAAGTTCAGAGCGTTTTACATAAGTCATAGCGGCCTCCATTTTTTAAAAATGTAGACCGAGGGCAGGCGGGGTGTTAACCATCGACGAAATAGTTTTTCACGATGCGGAAAATGTCGATGAAACAGAAAGTCGGATCAGTTCAGTCGGTGCAACGGGCGATGACCCTGCTCAAGGCCCTCGCGGCGTCAGATGAAGGCCATCGTGTCAGCGACCTTGCCAAGGGCGCGGGCCTCGCCGTGTCCACCACCCACCGCCTATTAACCACACTCGAAATCGACAACTTTGCCTACTTCGATCCAGAGCGCGCGCTCTGGCATATCGGGCGCGAGGCTTACTCTGTCGGGTCGGCCTATGTGCAGAAATATAACTTCGTTACACCCGCCTTGCCTTACCTGCGTAAACTGCGGGATGAGACCCGCGAAACCGCGAACCTCGGCGTGCTGGATGGAGAGCAAATTGTTACTATTTCTCAAGTAGAAAGCCGCGAGATCGTTCGCGCTATTTCCCCCACGGGTGGACGTGTTCCGGCCTTTTGTTCGGGCATGGGTAAGGCCATTTTGGCCACATGGTCAGACAATCAAATCGAACGCTTTGCAGAGCGGGCAGGGTTCCACCCGATGACCCCCCGATCGCACCGAAACCTCGACACATTGATGAAGGAAATCCGCCACATCCGCGAGGTCGGCTATGCCGTCGATGACGAAGAACATGCCGCTGGTCTGCGCTGCGTTGCGGCAGTGGTTCTTTCGCGTGCAGAGGATGCAGTCTGTGCGATTTCCGTGTCTGCGCTCTCCTCGCGGCTTTCTCATGACCGTATCAGCGAAGTCGGTGTTCGCATCCGCGATATGGCACAATCATTGACAGATTCGCTGCGCGGGGCCGCATAATCACGCACTTTTCCACCAGATGGAAAAACTGGAAAAATTGCGTTGGTCTTTCCGCGTTTCGGCCTATTGTTAAGACAGGGAGGACGAACCGATGGACATGCCAATTCCAAGCGCAGAGATTTTGTCGCGCCGCGCAGATCATATCGCCGCGCTCAAATCCGTGGTGCCTGCGGACCGGGTTATTGAGGACGTGATTGGTCTGCGCGCTTACGAATGCGACGCGCTTACCGCCTATCGCTGCACGCCCCTCGCTGTGGTTTTGCCTTGCAACACCGAAGAGGTCGCTGCCGTCCTGAAACTCTGCCATGACCGTGGGATCCCTGTTGTCCCACGCGGCGCGGGCACCTCGCTTGCAGGTGGATCACTGCCGACGGCTGACGCCGTTGTTGTGGGCGTTGCCCGTCTGACGGACGTGCTTGAGGTCGATTACGACGACCGGATTATGCGCATCCAAACGGGCCGCACGAACTTGTCCGTGACTGCAGCAATCGAGGAAGACGGCTGGTTCTACGCCCCCGATCCCTCGTCACAGCTCGCTTGTGCGATCTCTGGCAACATCGGCATGAACTCGGGCGGGGCGCATTGCCTCAAATACGGGGTGACGGTGAACAACCTCTTGGGTCTGCGGATGGTGCTGATGGACGGCACGATTATCGACCTCGGCGGCGCTCATATGGATGCAGGCGATATTGACCTTCTGCCTGTGGTCTGCGGTGCCGAAGGTCAGTTGGGCATCGTAACCGAAGCCACGCTCCGCATCCTGCCCAAACCCGAAGGCGCGCGCCCTGTCATGGTAGCCTTCGGTTCCTCCGCCGTCGCGGGCGCTTGCGTGTCCGACATCATTCAGGCGGGCATTGTCCCCGTCGCCATCGAATTCATGGACCGCCCCTGCATCGAAGCCTGCGAAGCCTTCGCCAAAGCGGGCTACCCCGATTGCGAGGCGCTCTTGATCATCGAGGTCGAAGGATCTGACCGCGAAATCGATCACCAGCTTGCCCTCATCCGCGAGATTGCCGAACGGCATAACCCCGACGAAATCCGCGAAAGCCGTTCGGCCGATGAATCCGCCCGCATCTGGCTCGGCCGTAAATCGGCCTTTGGCGCGATGGGGCAGATCAACGACTACATGTGTCTCGACGGCACGATCCCTGTGTCCGAACTTCCTTACGTCCTCGAACGGATCGGCGAGTTGTCCAAGGAATACGGCCTCGGCGTTGCGAACGTATTCCATGCGGGTGACGGCAATATGCACCCGCTGATCCTCTTTGATGCGAACAAACCCGGTGATCTTGAACGATGCGAGGCGATGGGCGCCGACATCCTCTGTCTCTGCATTGAGGTTGGCGGATGTCTGACGGGCGAACATGGCGTTGGCATCGAAAAACGCGACCTCATGCACGCGCAATTCAACGCCCAAGACCTAGAGGCGCAGATGATCGTAAAGGATGTGTTCGACCCGAAATGGCTCTTGAACGCGGCCAAAGTGTTCCCGCTTGATGCGTCAGAGGCGCGCCGCGCATGACCCAAACGATATTCACCCCGACGACCGAAGACGAACTGTCCGACATCATCGCATCCGCCTCGGCACCGTTCGACATCGTCGGCGGTGGCACACGCCATACGCCTGCGGGCCATCAGCGTCTCTCGACCGCTGGGCTGTCGGGCGTGCGCCTCTACGAACCCGGTGCGCTAACCCTTGTGGCAGGGGCAGGGACCACCATGGCAGAGATCAACGCGCTCTTGGCCGACAATGGTCAGCGTCTGCCCTTTGAACCGATGGATCACCGCGCCGTTCTCGGCACCTCGGGCGAACCGACGCTCGGCGGGATGGTCGCACTGAACCATTGTGGTCCGCGCCGTGTTCAGGCGGGATCTGCCCGTGACATGCTCTTGGGCCTGCGGTTTGTCGATGGCAGCGGGCGCATCGTGAAAAACGGTGGCCGCGTGATGAAAAACGTGACGGGTTACGACATTGCCCGCCTCCATTGTGGCGCGCGCGGGAAGCTGGGCGTGATGACCGAAATCTCGCTCAAGGTGCTGCCGCTGCCCGAACGCACGGCGACGATGGCATTGGCTGAACCTTCGCCCATTGCTGCTGTAGCCGCCCTGTCCAAAGCGCTCGGTTCCCCGTTCGAGGTCAACGGTGCCGCATGGCATCAGGGTCGTATTCTCCTTCGGATCGAAGGGTTTAACGATTCCGTCAGCTACCGCGCCGACCAACTCTCACGCCTGCTACCGGGTCTGACCCTCGTCGATGAAAACCCGTGGGATGACCTGCGCGACGCCCGCTTTGCGGCCACCTCGGATCGCGACATCTGGCGCGTGTCTCTGCGGGCCAGCAATGGGGCCAAGGCAGCCGAGCGACTGATGGGCATGGGCGTCGATGTGACCTTGGATTGGGGCGGCGCGCTCCTCTGGGCGAGCACGGATAACGGCTTTGACCTGCGCTCCGCCCTCGGTGGACTTCACGGGCACGCGACGCGCTTGCGCGGGGGAGGGGATACACCTGCCCTTGAACCAGCGGCCGATGGCGTTGCCCAACTGACCACTGCATTGCAAAACGCTTACGACCCACGCGGGTTGTTCAACAGGTGATCCATGAAAACTGAATTCACAGAAGAACAGCTCGCCATTCCCGCCATCGCGCGGTCTAACGAAATCCTGCGGTCCTGCGTCCACTGTGGGTTCTGCACGGCGACCTGTCCGACCTATCAAATCCTTGGTGATGAAATGGATAGCCCCCGAGGGCGCATCTACCTGATCAAGGATATGCTGGAAAACAACCGTCCTGCGGATACGGAAACGGTCAAACACATCGACCGTTGTCTGGGCTGTTTGGCTTGCATGACCACATGCCCGTCGGGGGTGCATTACGCGCATCTCTTGGACCACGCTCGCAGCCATATTGAGGCGACCTATAAACGCCCGCTCTTTGATCGGGTGCTGCGTTGGACCTTGGCGCGGATCATTCCTTATCCGTCGCGGTTCCGCCTCGCGCTGCGTGCGGCGCGTATCGGTCGTATCCTCGGCCCACTTATGCCTGATCCGCGACTACGCGCCATGCTCGCGCTGGCCCCTGACCGCATCGTGCCGCCCGCCGATCACGACCGCCCGCAAACCCACGCAGCCCAAGGCACCGCGCGGAAACGTGTGGCCCTGATGACAGGCTGTGCGCAAAAGGCGCTCGATTCAGAGATCAACGCTGCCACCATCCGGCTCTTGACCCGCCTCGGCGTCGAAGTGGTCATCCCAGAGGGCGAAGGCTGCTGCGGCGCCATCGTCCACCACATGGGCCGCGAGTCCGAGAGCCACAGCTTTGCCCGTCAGAATATCCAGACATGGGCGCGGGAAATGGATGGCAAAGGGCTCGACGCGATCATCATCAACACCTCGGGCTGCGGCACAACGGTCAAGGACTACGGCCACAGCTTCCGCAACACCGATCTGGCCGAAGATGCCGCGCGCGTGTCAGGCATCTGCCGCGACATCACCGAATTCCTCGCCACGCTGGACCTGCCCGAACAGCCCAAACAGAACATGCGCGTGACCTACCACGCGGCCTGTTCGCTCCAGCATGGTCAAAAGGTCAAAGATGCGCCAAAGGCGCTCTTGACCCGTGCAGGGTTCGACGTCGCAACGCCCAAGGACTCCCACCTCTGCTGCGGTTCTGCAGGGACATATAACCTGTTGCAGCCAGAGATCGCGAATGAACTGAAGGCCCGCAAGCTGGCGACGATCAACGACACGAAACCCGACGTGATCGTGGCTGGAAATATCGGCTGTATGACCCAGATCGGATCAGGCGCAAACGTGCCAGTCTTCCATACGGTTCAACTGCTCGACTGGGCCTACGGCGGACCAAAGCCAGAGTAGGGGGCTACTCTGGCTTTTGCCTGTTTTACCCGCGTCCGATAAACGGCATCGCGGTCGCCATGATGGTCATGAACTGGACGTTCGTCTCGAGCGGCAGGCCCGCCATATACATCACGCTCGTCGCCACTTGCGCCACATCCATCGTCGGCTCGACCTTGATCGACCCATCCGCTTGCGCAATGCCCTTGGTCATCGGTGCGGCCATTTCCGTCAGCGCATTGCCGATGTCGATCTGCCCACAGGCGATGTTGAATTGCCGCCCATCAAGGCTCAGCGTCTTTGTCAGTCCCGTCACCGCATGTTTTGACATGGTGTAGGGCACCGATCCGACCCGTGGCGCGTGGGCAGAGATCGACCCGTTGTTGATGATCCGTCCGCCCTGCGGCGACTGGTGCCGCATCATCCCATAGGCCGCACGGGCGCATAGGAACATACCCGTGATATTGATGTTCGACAGGTTGAGCCAATCCTCGACCTTGATCTCGTCGATGTGCGCCGCTGGAACGCCGACGCCTGCATTGTTGAACAACACATCGAGCCGCCCCCAGGTGTCGCGCAGCGTGGCAAAGCCCGCCTCGACCTCGCTCGGCACGGTCACATCGAACGGCAGGACGAGCGCGTTCTCATGCCCCTGCGCCGTCTCGGTCAGCGTTTCGGCGCGGCGACCGACCAGAGCCACCCGCCACCCATTTTCCAGAAAATGACGCGCCGTGGCCCGTCCGATGCCGCTTCCGGCACCTGTGATCATGATTGTTTTCATCGTGTTATCGCCCAAGGTATCCCCCTTAAACCGTCAGCAGTACCGCGCCCGTGACACCGCCTGCTTCAATCGCGGCATGGGCCTCTGCGGCCTGTGCCAATGGAAACCGACGCCAGACGTTCGGCTTGATCACGCCGCGCTCTGCCGCATCGAACACAGCCTTTGCGCGGGCACGGTATTCACTCTCCTCCACCGCATGGTTCGCAATGGTCGGGCGGGTGATGAACAGCGATCCCTTGGTGTTCAGCGTCGACATCTCGACCGCAGCAGGCGCCCCAGAGGAGGCCCCCATCGACACCATCAACCCACGCGGGGCAAGGCAGTCGATGGACGTGTCAAAGGTCGCACGCCCCACACCGTCATACACAACCTGAACCTTCGCGCCCTTGGTAAAGGTGCTCACCTCATCAACGATGTTATCCGTGCCCCAGATCAGCACCAGATCACAGCCTGCGGCCTTTGCCGTCTCAACGCTATGCGCACCAGACACAACACCGATCACCGTCGCGCCGATCTCTTTGGCCAAGGCGGTCAAGATCTGACCCACACCGCCCGCAGCACCGTAAACAAGGATCGTATCGCCCGCTTTGACCTCGCCGGTCGCGGTCAGCAGATATTCCGCCGTGATGCCCTTGAACAAAATTGCCGCAGCATCTTCAAAACTCAGCGCATCGGGGATTTTCACCGCCCGCGCTGCAGGGATGTTGCGGGTAGAGGCATAGGCCCCGACAGGCCCCAGAATATAGGCGATCCGATCCCCGACATTGTAGCCCGTGACACCGTCGCCAATCGCCACAACGCGTCCGGCCCCCTCAAGGCCCAGCCCATTCGGCACGGCAAACGGCGCGGTCCCTTTGCGCTGCATCACGTCAAGATAGTTGATCCCAATCGCCTCATGCTCGATCCGCAACTCCCCTGCTGCGGGGGCCACTGGCTCTACTTGCACGGCGTGCAAAACTTCGGGCGCACCGGTTGTCTCCAACCTGATCACTGTATCCATCGTCGGGCTCCTCCTCCCTGTCATTCCGAAACGCTAGCGACCGTTTGAACGGTTCACAATCATTTACCCAAGGGAACTGGCGCGGCCCGCTATGATTGCCAGCGATTTCCGAAAATTCGTTCGGACAGAGCGCCCAATTCACCGCTTTCTCTCGACATTCCGCCCATAGGCCCCATGCCGATGCGGTTGGCAGTATCTCCCCCCTTGCAAAACGGACCTTTCCCCTACATAGACAGGCGCTGAACCCCACATAGGCTGCCTTTTCCATGACCGACCTGTCCCACATCCGGAACTTCTCGATCGTTGCTCACATTGACCACGGTAAATCCACGCTTGCGGACCGTCTGATCCAGTCGACGCAAACCGTTGCTGACCGCGATATGAAAGCGCAGCTTCTCGACAGCATGGACATCGAACGCGAACGCGGGATCACGATTAAGGCGAACACCGTCCGCATTGATTACCTCGCTGACAATGGTGAGAAATACGTCCTCAATCTGATCGACACCCCCGGTCACGTCGACTTTGCTTACGAAGTCTCCCGCTCCATGCGCGCGGTCGAAGGCTCGCTCTTGGTCGTGGACTCGACCCAAGGCGTTGAGGCGCAGACCCTTGCCAACGTGTATCAGGCCATCGACGCGAACCACGAAATCGTCCCCGTCCTGAACAAGATCGACCTCCCCGCCGCAGACTGCGAACGCGTTGCCGAACAAATCGAAGACGTGATCGGCATCGACGCCTCCGAGGCGCTTCAGGTCTCTGCGAAATCTGGCATCGGCATAAAAGAAACACTCGAAGCTATCGTCCACCGTCTGCCCGCGCCCAAAGGCGACCGCGATGCGCCGCTCAAGGCGATGCTCGTTGACTCTTGGTATGACAGCTACCTCGGGGTTGTGGTCCTCGTCCGTATCGTTGACGGCGTTCTGCGCAAGAACGACAAGGTCAAATTCATGTCCAACGGCACCGTCCACCACGTGGACCGCATCGGCGTCTTCAAACCCGCCATGCTTGCCGTTGATGAACTCGGACCGGGCGAGATTGGCTTCCTCACTGCATCGATCAAACAGGTGCGCGACACCCGCGTGGGCGACACCATCACCCACGATAAAAAGGGCGCCGAGACACCGCTTCCGGGCTTTAAGCCGTCGATCCCTGTGGTGTTCTGTGGCCTGTTCCCCGTCGACTCCTCCGAATTCGAGGACATGCGCGACGCGATCGAAAAACTCGCCCTCAACGACGCCTCCTTCTCTTACGAGATGGAATCCTCTGCCGCTCTCGGCTTTGGCTTCCGCTGTGGCTTCCTCGGCCTGCTCCACCTCGAAGTGATCCGTGACCGCATTGAGCGCGAATATAACATCGACCTGATCACCACCGCGCCGTCCGTGGTCTATCACCTCCACATGAAATCGGGCGAAGTGCGCGACCTGCACAACCCCGCCGACATGCCCGATCAGACCCTCATCGACCACATCGAAGAGCCCCGCATCAAAGCGACCATCCTCGTGCCTGATGAATACCTCGGTGACGTGCTCAAACTTTGTCAGGACCGCCGCGGCATCCAGCTGAACCTCACCTACGCAGGCTCGCGCGCGATGACCGAATACGACCTGCCTCTGAACGAGGTCGTCTTTGACTTCTACGACCGCCTGAAATCCGTGACCAAGGGCTATGCCTCCTTCGACTACCACCTTGTCGGCTACCGCGAGGACAACCTCGTGAAAATGTCGATCCTCGTGAACGAAGAACCCGTGGACGCGCTCTCCATGCTGGTCCACCGTGACCGTGCCGAAACCCGTGGCCGCGCCATGTGTGAAAAGCTCAAGGACCTGATCCCGCGTCACATGTTCAAAATCCCGATCCAAGCCGCCATCGGTGCCAAGGTGATCGCCCGCGAAACCCTCTCTGCCATGCGCAAAGACGTGACGGCCAAGTGTTACGGCGGCGACGCCACCCGTAAACGCAAACTTCTGGACAAACAGAAGGCGGGTAAGAAGAAGATGCGCCAGTTCGGCAAAGTCGAAATCCCGCAGGAAGCCTTCATCTCTGCGTTGAAAATGGATGATTGATCAACGCGCTAAGGTGTAGTTACATGAAAGCCGCTCCGGTTCGGGGCGGCTTTTTTGTTTGGTGGGGTAGTGCTCATGGAAGGCGAACTTGAAATTTTCGATGCATTTGGCATCAATTTATCAAATGATTTGACGTCTGCACAAAAGGTGCAAAAAATTGTGGCTTGGGTTTTAGGGAACTTTGAGCCTTATAGTTTGCATTCGCACGATTTTAGCGAATGGGATAATGATTTTGAGTTAGAAGATGAATTACAGAATGAAGGGTTGAGCGTCGAAGATATTTTAGACGAATTTTTTGAAGACGAGTTGACCGTAAAAGAACGTAAAATCGTTATTGACGAAATAAACGAACATTCGTTTGGGGATGAAATATGGGTAGCGCCGTCTGATCGTGTGGAAGTGCGTCCGATAGAAGAAGAATTGCCTGATTATGATCAGTTAATTGCGCAGATTCCTTCAATTTTGAGGGACTTAGAATATATCAAGAAAGCGTTGCCCAAACTTATTGGTGACAACGGCGCTCCTGGAACAGAATGTTTAAATGAAAATTACATTACAAGTTTGCAGAAAAACTTGAGGGAAGTTGAAAGTACTCCAAAAGAAGACATCCCGCAGAAGAAAGAAATTTTTGGGTCTTTGATTAAGCGCGCTAGAGATTTCGTTCGTCAATTTAGTCAAGCATTCGGTGACAAGACCAAAATTTATCGAGAAGCACTTCTTCAATCTATTGCCAAAGAGGTTGGAAAATCGACGGCTAATGAGCTGATCAACTATCTGCTTGCAAACGGTCGGTTTTCTAATTGGATTGAAGCATTCAATAAGTTATTTGAGGATTGGTTCAATAACTAAGCCCGCGTAGCGGGCAGCGCCCGACCCGCCCCCACGGGCGGGCGCTTCGCTTCCCACCCTCGGGTCGGGCGCTGCCCGTCCTTCACTTCTTCCGCGTCCGCAACTCCTGCTCACGCATCATCATCTCGATTTTGTGGTCGTAGGCGGCCCACATCACGCGGCGGCGTTTGGCGTCGATGTCTCGTTCGTGGTCGGTGATGTCTTTGCCCATCAGCCGCTCCATCGCGCGGAGTTGGTAGAACGGCACCACCCCCGCGACGAGGCGGCGGTGTTTGGTGATCCAGACGTGGGTGCCCATGCGGTCGACCCATTCGACATAGGCATTGGCGCGGGTGCGGAACGTGGTGAGCGACACTTTCTTGAACTGAGGCAACGGATCGAGGTGCATTTGGGGCAAAACCTTCCATGAGGATTTCGAAATACGTCCTGTTTTTCGGCATTTCGGACTCTTTACGGGGTTTTGGGCCAGTAACGGACCGTTCGGTGCCCCCGTTAATACGTCCTGTTTTTGCCTCAAACAGGTGCGATTAGGTTACCAAAAACCGCCTAACGTCCCGTTACACCACCGTACGGCGGGGTTTGGGCCACAAGATATAGAGATTGACGCAGATCAACGCGGTGCTGTGTTAATATGAGTTAATCTTGATGCATTGGCATTTGTTGACAGGAGGCATCCATGCTCCGCCTTGCATCTATTCTCTATTCTTTGATCGGCACGACCCTCGCGGGTTCGCTCGTTGTTGCAGCACTTACAATGGGTTACGATACGTTGAACCCCATCCTGATGGCGGCTGGTGCTGGCTTTGTTGCGGCGGTGCCGGTGACATGGTTGGTGGCGCGCGCGATCCAAAACGCATAAATCGCGACGGAAATCAGGGGCTGCGGCGTTTACCTTTAAAGGAGACGCCAATGCCCACGATTTATCTGTTTTTTATCAGTGTTTTAGCCGTTTTTGCGGTCTATTCGTCCTCAATAGTCTAGATTGAGGAACGTTCTGACAGCCATTTCAAATTCCCGCGGCTTTTCCGCATGGAGCCAATGCCCCGTTCCGGGGATTTTGGCGAAATGCGCGTTGGGGAATAACTCTTTGATTTTATTTCTGTATTCGGGCAGGACATAAGTCGAATTTGCGCCCGACAGGAACAGCGTTTCGCCCTCAAATCGCTTGCCCGCGACATCAGGAAAGCCCAAAATCGCAGGCATGTTCGCCTCAAGCGCATCCAGATTGAGCTTCCAGCGTTTCTCTTTTAAATCAAGGGATTGCAGGAAAAACGCCTGTAGCCCTTCGTCCAAATGCGCCAGCTGAGCCATCGCATCTTGCCGCTTTTCCACAATATTTAGGTCTACGGCCCGCATCGCATCAATATTTTGCGTCTGCGTATGGCTATAAGCAATCGGCGCTATATCTGCGACAATCAGCCTGTTAACCTTTTCAGGGAAATTCAAAGCCAACACCATCGCCGCCTTACCACCCATGGAGTGGCCGAGGATATCGCATTTGTTTTCAATGACTTCCGCGAGGTCATCGGCCAGTTCGGGGTAGGTGTGGCTGTCGTTCCAAGGGCTGCTGCCGTGGTTGCGCATATCGACGGCCACGACCTCACGTTCGTCCGAGAGACGTTTGGCGATGACACCCCAATTGCGGCCAGACCCGAAAAGTCCGTGCGCAATCAAGAGGTTCGGTTTGTCCGTCGGTTCGCCGTGGCGGATTATGTTTAGCATGATCTATCCCCAATTCAGCATTGGTATATCGGGCGATTGGGTAAAGAAAAAGGGCCGCGAAATCCATCGCGGCCCTTTGGCTATCTGGCTCTGACTGACCTTAGAGGGTCGGGTAGAGCGGGAACTTTTCGCACAGGGCTTCAACTTCGGCTTTGACCTTAGCTTCGACCTCTGCGTTGCCGTCCGCGCCGTTTGCAGCCAGACCGTCAACAACCTCAACGATCCAGTCAGCAATCTGACGGAATTCAGCTTCTTTGAAGCCGCGGGTGGTGCCAGCCGGCGAACCCAGACGAACGCCCGAGGTTACAGTCGGTTTTTCAGGGTCAAACGGGATGCCGTTTTTGTTGCAGGTGATGTTTGCACGACCCAGAGCGGCTTCGGTTTCGTTGCCTTTTACGCCTTTGGGGCGCAGGTCAACGAGCATCAGGTGGCTGTCGGTGCCGCCAGTTACGATGTCGAGGCCGCCTTTCATCAGTTGATCAGCAAGCGCCTGAGCGTTTGCGACAACCTGCTTCTGGTAGTCTTTGAACTCGGGGCGCAGTGCTTCACCGAAGGCAACCGCTTTACCAGCGATGACGTGCATCAGCGGGCCACCCTGAATACCCGGGAAGATCGCCGAGTTCAGTTTTTTTGCGATGGCTTCGTCGTTGGTGACGATCATGCCGCCGCGCGGACCACGAAGGGTCTTGTGGGTGGTGGTTGTTGCAACGTGTGCATGTGGGAATGGCGACGGGTAGAGGCCAGCAGCCACGAGACCCGCAAAGTGCGCCATGTCCACGAGGAGGTATGCGCCAACGCTGTCCGCGATTTCGCGCATTTTGGCGAAGTCGATGATGCGCGGGATAGCCGAACCACCTGCGATGATCATTTTCGGCTGGTGTTCGGTGGCAAGAGCTTGGATCTGGTCGTAGTCGATCTGGCTGTCCTGCTGGCGAACGCCGTATTGGATCGCGTTGAACCATTTGCCCGACTGGTTCGGCTTTGCGCCGTGGGTCAGGTGGCCGCCTGCGTCGAGCGACATGCCGAGGATGGTGTCACCCGGCTGGAGGAGGGCTTGGAACACGCCTTGGTTCGCTTGCGAACCAGAGTTCGGCTGAACGTTCGCGAATTCGCAGTTGAACAGCTGTTTTGCGCGTTCGATCGCGAGGTTTTCCGCGATGTCTACGTATTCGCAACCACCGTAGTAACGCTTACCAGCATAACCTTCGGCGTATTTGTTGGTCATGACAGAGCCTTGGGCTTCCATCACGGCTTTGGATACGATGTTTTCCGAAGCGATCAGTTCGATCTCGTGGCGCTGACGGCCCAGTTCAGAGCGGATCGCAGCGAAAAGATCGGGGTCACGGGTTTCAAGGCTTTCGGTGAAAAAACCAGCGTCGGTGGCAGTCATACGCACTTCCTCAGAGTAGGAGTTTTGATTGCCTGTTGTTTAGGGGTTCTTAGGGCGCTGGGAAAGTCGCGAAAACGTCATAATCATCATGAAAGCGAAGCAAAGACGGGAAACGGGGCCATGATCGGGGATATTTTCGCGCATCGGCAACTTTGGCGGTGCAGGACGGCGGTTCCTTTGCTACCCATTGATCATTGACCGGAGGGGACAATGACGAAAATTGCCTTTGTTGCCAGTGATGCACCCACCGCCCAGAATGCTCTGGAGCGTCTTTTGGCGCGTTATAAATCGGTGCCCGTCGAAGAGGCGCAGGTCATCGTCGCCTTGGGCGGGGATGGGTTTATGTTGCAGACCTTGCACGGGACAGAACATCTGGATCTGCCTGTTTACGGGATGAACCGTGGCACGGTCGGGTTCTTGATGAATGAATATCACGAGGACGATCTGCTGTTTCGTCTCGCGGCCGCAGAGGAAGAGCAGTTTAACCCGCTTTCCATGACCGCTGAGACAAATGATGGCAAAGTGCATCATGCGTTGGCGATTAACGAGGTGTCGCTCTTGCGCGAGGGCCCTCAGGCGGCGCGATTGCGGATCACGGTCGATGGCAAGCTTCGGATGGCTGAATTGGTGTGTGATGGTGCGCTTCTCGCGACGCCAGCTGGCTCTACGGCCTATAACTATTCGGCCCACGGCCCTATTTTGCCGATCGGGGCGGATGTTCTTGCACTGACAGCGGTCGCTGCGTTCCGTCCACGACGGTGGCGCGGGGCGTTGTTGCCGAAATCGGCCGAGGTTCAGTTCGACGTGATCGACCCCAAAAAGCGCCCCGTTATGGCGGACGCAGATGGGCGGTCGGTGCGGGATGTTGCGCGGGTTCGGATTAAGACCGCGACGGATGTGGTGCACCGCATCATGTTCGACCCAGGCCACGGGTTAGAAGAACGTCTGATCCAAGAGCAGTTCGTATAGAAAAAGAAAAGGCGGCAGGATGATCCTACCGCCTTTGTCTATTGGTGTTCCTGTCTGTTACGACTTCGCATAGCCCATCGGGATCAAAGCCGCGCGGATTTCGTCCAAGATCGCGGGATCGTCGATGGTCGCGGGCATCTTGAACTCTTCGCCGTCCGCGATTTTCACCATGGTTGCGCGCAGGATTTTGCCCGAACGGGTTTTCGGCAGGCGATCCACTACGGTTGCGAGTTTGAACGCAGCCACTGGGCCGATCTGATCGCGGACCAGTTTGACGACCTCTTTGATGATGTCCTCGTGCGGGCGGTCGCAGCCCGAGTTGAGGCAGAGGAAGCCCATTGGCAGCTGGCCTTTGAGATCGTCGCCAACACCGATCACAGCACATTCGGCTACGTCAGGGTGCGAAGCGAGCACTTCTTCCATCGCGCCAGTCGACAGGCGGTGGCCTGCCACGTTGATCACGTCATCGGTGCGGGCCATGATGTAGAGGTAACCATCCTCGTCCTTCATACCTGCGTCACCGGTTTCATAGTAACCGGGGAAGGTGTTCAGGTAGGACTTGCGGAAACGTTCTTCGGCGTTCCACAGGGTCGGCAGCGTGCCCGGAGGCAGCGGGAGTTTCACTGCAATCGCGCCCAGTTCCCCGTCTGGCACAGGGTGGCCAGCATCGTCGAGGATCTGCACATCGTAACCCGGCATTGGAACAGTCGGAGAGCCGATCTTAACAGGGAGCGCTTCGATCCCTGCAGGGTTGCCCGCAATGGTCCAGCCTGTCTCGGTCTGCCACCAGTGGTCATATACTGGCACGCCTAGAATGTTCTGCGCCCAAACGATGGTGTCAGGGTCAGCGCGTTCACCCGCGAGGTAGAGCGCACGCAGGCACGAGGTGTCGTATTTCTTAATGAACTCGCCCTTCGGGTCTTCGCGTTTGATCGCGCGGAAGGCGGTCGGAGCGGTAAAGAACGAACGGACGTTGTGTTCTTGGATCACGCGCCAGAAGGTGCCAGCGTCGGGGGTGCCAACAGGTTTGCCTTCGAAGACGATGGTAGTGTTGCCGTGCACCAGCGGACCGTAGGTGATGTAGGAGTGACCTACGACCCAGCCCACATCCGAGGCAGCCCAGAACACGTCACCGGGATCGACGTTATAGATGTTCTTCATCGTCCAGTTCAGCGCGACCAGATGGCCTGCAGTTGGGCGAACAACGCCTTTGGGCTGACCCGTGGTGCCCGAGGTGTAGAGGATATAGGCGGGGTGGTTGCCCTCAACTGGGACGCATTCCGCAGGCTCAACACCGAACTGGAAGCCGTGCCAGTTAAAGTCACGACCTGGGATCAGTTCTGCGACTTCTTGCTCGCGCTGGAAGATCACGCAGAAGTCGGGCTTGTGAGTGGCCTGTTCGATTGCACCGTCGAGGAGCGGTTTGTAGTGCACAACGCGGTTCGGTTCCAAACCGCAGGACGCCGCGATGATCGCTTTGGGTTTCGCGTCGTCGATCCGAACAGCCAGTTCGTGCGCCGCAAAGCCACCAAATACGACCGAGTGGATCGCGCCGATACGGGCACAGGCTAGCATCGCCTCAAGCGCTTCGGGGATCATCGGCATGTAGATGATGACGCGGTCACCTTTTTCGATGCCTTTGGCACGGAGCGCACCAGCGAGCGATGCAACACGGTTGCGCAGTTCGACGTAAGAGATCGAGCGTTTGGTGTGGGTGATCGGGCTATCGTAGATGATCGCCGCCTGTTCGCCGCGACCTGCCTCTACGTGGCGGTCAACGGCGTTGTAGCATGTGTTCACCTTTGCATCCGAAAACCATTCGTAAATCGGAGCATTGTCATCAAACAGCGCCTTGGTCGGAGCTTCGACCCAGTCGATTGCCTTGGCCTGTTCCATCCAGAACCCTTCGGGATCAGATTTCCAGCTGTCGTATACGTCTTTGTAGGTCATAAGAGCTCCTCCTCTTGCTTGGGTAATGGTCTAAGCGAGAGGGGATCAGGCAAGCAACAATGTTAGCGTCCAGAGCGACGCTTTGGCGCAAAAAATTTGCAGAAAAGGGGTGCTTGGGGTTGCAAACTTTTGCAAATTTTACAGAAATATACGGATTTCGGTAAAAATAGACGAAGTTTGCAAAGTTTGGTGTCGGATTTTGTAAATCTGTCTTGGTGGGGATTCTAGCTGTGGCGCTCCTGTTGCCAAGAGCGCCACAACCCGAATTTAGCCGTAGTGCGACACCGGCGTGCCCGCGATTGCCGACATGTTCAGCAGGCCGCGTGCAGTGATTGATGGGGTGACGATGTGGGCGCGGTTGCCCATGCCCATGAGGATCGGACCGACCTCAAGGCCGCCGCCTTTCATCTTGAGAATGTTGCGTACACCAGAGGCCGCATCAGAGTTTGCAAAGATCAGCACGTTGGCCGAGCCCTTCATGCGGCTTTGCGGGAAGATGCGTTCGCGCAGTTCGGGATCAAGCGCTGCGTCGATGTGCATTTCGCCTTCGTAGCAGAAATCACGTGTCTCTGCGTCCAAGAGCGCCATTGCGGCCCGCATCCGACGGCCCGAGTCAATATCGAGGCTACCGAACTGCGAATGTGAACACAGCGCGATATTCGGCGTGATGCCAAAGCGTTTCGCGTGGCGTGCGGCACCGATCACGGTTTTCGCAATTTGCGCAGGGGTGGGCTCGGGGTGGAGGTGGGTGTCTGCGATGAACAGGGGGCCATCCTCAAGGATCATCATCGACAGAGCGGCGGTCGGTTCATGCCCGTCGCGGCCCAGCACTTGGGTCACGTAGTTGAGGTGCCAGAGGTATTGGCCAAAGGTGCCGCAGATCATGCTGTCGGCCTCGACACGCTGCACCATGATTGCCGCAATCGCGGTGGTGTTGGTGCGCATGATGGCTTTTGCCAGATCGGGGGTCACGCCCTGACGTTCCATCAGGCTGTGATAGGTGGTCCAATAGTCATAATACCGCGGATCGTTTTCGGGGTTCACGATCTCAAAATCGACCTGCGGACGGATTTTCAGGCCAGCGCGTTCACAGCGGCGTTCGATGACTTCGGGACGACCGATGAGGATTGGGGTCTCTGTGGTTTCTTCGAGAACGGCCTGAGCGGCACGCAGTACGCGTTCGTCTTCGCCTTCAGAAAAGACGATGCGGCGCGACGCTGTGCGGGCAGCTTCGAATACGGGGCGCATGAGGAGCGCGGATTTAAAGACCGACCCGTCGAGGCGTTTTTTATACTCCGCCATATCGTCGAGCGGGGTTTTCGCGACGCCCGTTTCCATTGCGGCCTTTGCCACGGCAGAGGCCACAACGCCCATGAGGCGCGGGTCGAACGGTTTGGGGATCAGGTAATCCGCACCAAAGGTCAGCTTTTCACCTTGATAAGCAGCGGCAGCTTCGGCGCTGGTGGTTGCGCGGGCGAGAGCGGCGATACCTTCAACGCAGGCGATCTGCATTTCGTCGTTGATCTCTGTCGCGCCGACATCGAGGGCGCCGCGGAAGATGAACGGGAAGCAGAGTACGTTGTTCACTTGGTTGGGATAGTCCGAACGGCCTGTCGCGATGATCGCATCGGGCGAGGCTTCGCGGGCGAGGTCGGGCAGAATTTCGGGTGTTGGGTTCGCCAGTGCAAACACGATCGGGCGGGCCGACATTTTCTTGACCATCTCTGGTTTCAGAACACCCGGACCAGACAGGCCGAGGAAGAGGTCCGCGCCTTCGATCACTTCATCAAGAGTGCGCAGGTCAGACGCCTGAGCGTAGGCTTCTTTCTGCGGGGTCATTTCTTCGGTGCGGCCTTGATAGACCAGACCCGCGATGTCGCAGAGCCAAACGTTTTCACGCTTAACGCCGAGTTTCAGGAGCATGTTGAGGCAGGCGATACCCGCCGCACCGCCGCCTGTGGAGACGACCTTAATGTCTTCGAATTTCTTGCCTGCGACGTGCAGCGCGTTGGTGGCAGCAGCGCCCACAACAATTGCGGTGCCGTGCTGGTCGTCGTGGAACACAGGAATGTTCATGCGTTCGCGGCAGATTTTTTCAACGATAAAGCAATCGGGCGCTTTGATGTCTTCGAGGTTAATCGCACCAAAGGTCGGTTCGAGCGAACAAACGATCTCTGCCAGTTTGTAGGGGTCGGGTTCGTTGAGTTCGATGTCGAAACAGTCGATGTTCGCGAACTTCTTAAACAGAACCGCTTTGCCTTCCATAACGGGCTTGGATGCCAATGCACCGATATTGCCGAGGCCCAAAACCGCCGTGCCGTTTGTTACAACACCAACAAGGTTCCCGCGCGAGGTATACGCGCGTGCGGTGTCCGCGTCGGCTTTGATCTCGAGGCAGGCTTCGGCCACCCCGGGGCTATAAGCGCGGGCAAGGTCACGTCCGTTTGCCAGAGGTTTGGTTGCGCGGATTTCCAGTTTCCCCGGTTTCGGGAACTGGTGGTAGTCCAGCGCTGCCTGACGCAGGTTGTCCTTGCTCTTGTCGGTCATGTGGTCATTCCCTTTTAGTTTAGCGTTAAACTAAATTTTCTGTTGGTCCAAGGCCTCCATACAGGGGATTGACCTCTCGTTGCAAACCTTATCGGCTGATATAGTCCGTATTTAAGTCATAGCGCTTGCAACCGTTCGCTTCGCGCTGCACATTTTACCAAACGATCAAAGAGGGTCCTATGTCGTTGCTCGATCATGCCAAAGCCGTTCGCGAAAATGCCTATGCGCCCTATTCAAATTTCAAGGTAGGCGCGGCGGTCCAGACCGCAAGCGGGACGATCTATACAGGCGTCAACGTTGAAAACGTCGCCTATCCCGAAGGCACCTGTGCCGAAGCGGGCGCGATTGCGGCTATGTGTGCGGCAGGCGACCGCAAGATTGTTGAGGTTGCCGTGATTGCAGATAGCCCAACACCTGTGACGCCCTGCGGCGGGTGCCGTCAGAAAATCGCAGAATTTGCGCAGCCTGAAACGATTGTGCGGATGTATACGACGGGTGGGGCGCAATTAGAGATGACCGTGGCGCAATTGCTACCCGGTGTGTTCACCGCAGATCATATGGCCAATACCTAAAATGGACGCCCGCGCAATCATCGCCAAAGTCCGCGACCGCCAGTCGCCCACGACCGAAGAGCTTCGGTGGTTCGCCAATGGGCTTGCCTCTGGCGCGGTGTCGGACGCTCAGGCAGGGGCCTTTGCGATGGCGGCGCTGTTGAATGGGCTGGGCGAAGAGGGGCGGATTGCTCTGACGCTCGGTATGCGCGATTCTGGCGATGTGCTGAAATGGCGGATGGATGGTCCAGTGATGGACAAACATTCGACAGGTGGTGTGGGGGATTGCGTGTCGTTGATCCTTGCGCCCGCATTGGCGGCTTGTGGTGTGTTTGTTCCGATGATTTCCGGTCGGGGGCTGGGGCATACGGGCGGCACATTGGATAAAATGGAAGCCATCCCCGGTGTCACGGCTCAGATTTCTGAGGCAGAGTTGCGCCGTATCGTGGCTAAGGTCGGCTGTGCGGTCGTTGGCGCTACGGGGTCAATCGCGCCTGCGGACAAACGGCTTTATGCGGTGCGGGACGTGTGCGCGGCGGTGGAAAGCGTGGACCTGATCACGGCGTCGATCCTGTCCAAGAAATTGGCGGCGGGACTAGAGGGTCTGATCCTCGACGTGAAGGTCGGCACGGGCGCGTTCATGAAAACGCCCGATGAGGCGCGAGCCTTGGCGCGGTCGTTGGTGGATACGGCGAACGGGGCAGGGTGCCCGACGGCTGCGATGATCACCGATATGAACGAACCGCTCGCGCCAACATTGGGCAATGCGCTCGAGGTTGCGACGTGTTTGGAGGTAATGGGCGGGGATAGGCTTGCAGCGCCTCGGCTTTTTGACCTGACGGTTGCGCTGGGCGGGCGGCTTTTGGCGCTGGCTGGTGGGGCCGAAGGTGAGGGCGAAGAGAAAATCCGCGCCGCGATTGAAAGCGGTGCTGCGATGGATCGTTTTGCCCAGATGGTGTTCGAAATGGGTGGGCCGCCCGATATGGATAAGGACTGGCGCACCCATTTGCCTGATGCGCCGATTGTGGTGCCTGTTCCCGCGCCCGAGGCTGGGATGGTCTCTGGCTGGAACGGTCAAGCATTGGGCCTCACCGTTGTGGGATTGGGTGGTGGACGTCAGGTTGAGACGGACAAGGTCGATCCTGCGGTCGGTCTATCAGCTGCGATCCCGCTGGGTCGTGAGGTGCAAAAAGGTGATCCGATCGCCTTTGTTCACGCGCGGCGGGATGACGATGCAGCCCGCGCGGTGGCAGAGGTTCAAGCGGCGGTATCGATTGGCGGAGCAGACCCCGATCACCCCTTGGTGCATGAAAGGATCGACCCATGAGCCGTGCGTTTCTGGTCGTGATCGACTCTGTCGGGATTGGTGGCGCGCCTGACGCGGATAGCTATTTCAACGACGACCGCCCTGATACGGGCGCGAATACCGTGGGCCATATCGCGCAGGCGATGGCGGAGGCGGGGAAACCGTTGCAGGTCGGCACCTTGGATGCGCTGGGATTGGGCGCGGCAATGCGGCTTGCCTCTGGGCTAGAGGTAGAGGGCTTGGGCGCTGACCCCGTGGGCGCGTGGGCCGCGGCGACCGAAGGGTCAAAGGGCAAGGATACGCCGTCAGGTCACTGGGAATTGGCGGGCGTGCCAGTGCCGTGGGACTGGGGCTATTTCACAGATCACGAGAATTCGTTCCCTGAGGCCGTGATTGCCGAGGTCTGCAAGGTCGCGGGTGTCGATGGAATTTTGGGTAACTGCCACGCCTCTGGCACCGAGATCATCGCGCGCCTTGGTGCTGAACATCTGCGGACGGGCTATCCGATCTGCTACACTTCAGCCGATAGTGTGTTTCAGATCGCCGCGCATGAAGAGGCCTTTGGCCTTGATCGCCTGATGGACCTTTGCAAAGGCATCGCGCCGATGCTGCACGAGATGAAAATTGGGCGCGTGATTGCGCGGCCTTTTGTGGGAGAGGTCGGTGCCTTTACCCGGACTGCAAACCGCAAGGATTTCGCGATTGAACCGCCTGCGCCAACGCTCTGTGATTGGGTGCAGGGCGCTGGGCGGCATGTCTATGCCGTTGGTAAGATTGGTGATATTTTCTCTATGCGGGGCATTAACGAGGTTCGAAAGGGTCGCGATGATGTGCTGATGGGCCATCTGTCCGATCTCGTGGACGAGGCCGTAGATGGGTCGCTGACCTTTGCTAATTTCGTAGAGTTTGACAGCGAATACGGGCATCGTCGAGATGTTGCGGGGTACGCTAAGCATCTAGAGTGGTTTAGTGTTAAACTAAATGAAATTTTGCCGCGATTGCGAGAGGGCGACCTGCTGGTCGTTACTGCCGATCACGGCAATGATCCGACATGGACAGGCACGGATCACACCCGTGAACGTGTGCCTGTTTTGATCCACGGACTTGGGCCGCGTGCGCTGGGGCACATCGGGTTCTCCGATGTGGCCGCGACGATTGCCGCCCATCTGGGCGTTCCCGCCCAAGGCACAGGAAAATCAGTGATATGAGCTATCAATCTACCCCGAAGGTCGAGCTTCACCTCCATTTCGAGGGGGCTGCACCACCTGATTTCATTCGCCAATTGGCGTTTGAACAGAAGGTCGATTTGTCCAAGATTTTCAACGAGGACGGCAGCTATAAGTATCGCGACTTTGACCATTTTCTTGAGGTCTATGAGGCTGCGACTTCGGTCCTGAAAACGCCTGAGCATTTTGCGCGGCTTTGCACCGCCGTGTTGGAGCGCAGCGCGGAAAACGGCGTTGTCTACTGTGAAACCTTTTTGTCGCCTGATTTCTGCGGTGGTGCGGATGTCACTGCGTGGCGCGAATATCTGTGTGCGATCGAAGAGGCCGCGGCGAAGGCTGACAGCGATATGGGCATTACGCTGCGCGGGATCGTGACGCCGATCCGCCATTTCGGACCTGAACAGGCGAAAAAGGCGGCCTTGTGTGCGGCTGAGACGAAGGGTGACTTTATCGTTGGCCTCGGTATGGGTGGGGCAGAGATGATGCATCGCCCCGGTGATTTCGCCTATTCGTTCGACATGGGGCGTGAGGCTGGGCTGCGACTGACCTGTCATGCGGGCGAATGGGGTGGGCCAGATATGGTGGCCGACACCATCCGCGATCTAAAGGTCGAACGCATCGGTCACGGCATCAACGCGATCAAGGACCGCAAACTGGTCGACGATATCGCTGAAGCAGGGATCGTGCTGGAGGTTTGTCCGGGGTCGAATGTGTTTCTTGGCGCGTCGGGCGATTGGGCGGATCACCCGATCAAGCCGCTCCGTAATGCGGGCGTGAAGGTTACTGTGTCTACCGACGACCCGCCGTTTTTCCACACCACTATGACAAAAGAATACGACATGTTGGCCAAGACCTTTGGCTGGGGTGACGAAGACTTTGCCGAATTGAACAAGACCGCGATTGAGGCTGCATTCTGCGATGCGGCCACCCGCGACATCATCATCAAACGATTGGAGACTGCCCAATGACTGACCATCTGACCGTCGTGGATCACCCGCTGGTTCAACACAAACTGACCTTGATGCGCGAGTCTCGGACATCGACGGCGCAGTTTCGCCAGTTGCTGCGCGAGATTTCCTTGCTGCTGGCCTATGAGGTGACGCGTGGGTTGCCGATGACCACACGGACGATTGAAACCCCGATGTGTAGCATGGAGGCCCCACAGATCGAGGGTAAGAAGCTCGCGCTGGTGTCGATCCTGCGGGCGGGCAACGGGCTGCTGGACGGTATTCTTGAGCTGATCCCTGCCGCGCGAGTGGGTTTTGTTGGGCTCTATCGTGACGAAGAAACGCTGCAACCTGTGCAGTATTACTTCAAAGTGCCAACCCAGCTGGAGGATCGCACGGTGATTGTCGTTGATCCGATGTTGGCAACGGGGAACTCTTCGGCGGCGGCGATTGACCTGATCAAACAGGCTGGCGCCAAGGATATTCGGTTCCTCTGCCTGCTCGCGGCACCCGAAGGGGTTGAACGGATGAAAGAAGCGCATCCAGACGTTCCGATTGTGACAGCATCGGTAGACGAGCGCCTGAATGACCATGGATATATTGTTCCTGGTCTAGGGGATGCGGGTGACCGCATGTTTGGCACAAAATAATGGGCGCAAACTAGCGTTTAGCGGGTGCGGACTCTTTACAGATTCACCGATCTGCGGCATTGTCCCTCTTAATTAATGGGGACATTCATGTCGGATTTTCGTTTTATTGCAGCTGTCGTTGTTGGTCTTGCCGTTCAATCGCAAGGCGTACTGGCCGATACACTTCCTGCGGAAATCCCGCCCGCGTCTTTTACGGGTAACCAATACGTTGACAGCAAGGGCTGCGTGTTCATTCGTGCGGGCCTTGCGGGTTCGGTGAATTGGGTGCCGCGTGTAAACCGTGATCGCCAGCAATTGTGCGGGTTTGAACCGTCGATTGGCGGTCGCGTTGCGTCACCTCTGCCTGCGAATGTGCCGATCATTGGGGTGAGCGAACCAACGACGACTGTTGCGGCTGCGGCGCCTGCTGTTGCGGCGCCAGCTGCGACACGTGATCCGATCCAGACCGTTGCGTCGATTGGCGTGTCCCCACGTGTTGTCGCGCCTGCACCTGCGCCCGTTGTTGCAACGCCACAAGTGACACGGCCAGAGCCGCGTCGTGTGACCTTGGCTGAGATTTGTCAGGGGCAGAGCGGGATATTGGCGGGCTATGTGAACGCTGCAAATGGTCAGCCGATCAACTGCGGTCCTGCGCGTCCTGTGACGGTTGCCTCTGTTGCGCCGACTATGGTGCCTTCGGTAGGGGCTTCGGCGTGTCCGTCGATTGGTCAGGCGTATCTGACGGGTGGCGCAGGCATGACTGTCCGCTGTGGCCCGCAGGCCCAAACCATTTCGCGCTATAGCAACCGCGTTCCAGCAAGCAATCCTGTCGCCGTCAACACCACCGCTGCAAGTGGCGTATCGACGACGACCTATGTGCCGCGTCAGCCTGCGATGGCCGCGCCTGTTGTCTCGGTCCCGACCGTGGCCGTTCCAGCCCCCGCTGTGCGGTCGAGCGGCTGCAATTTTGATAGCGTAAGTGCGCAATATGCAGGGGGCGCTGGTGTCCGCTGCACCCCGCAACAACAATCGCCGTCTGCCAGCCGTTATGTGACGGGATCAGTTGGTGTCGACGCAACACGCGCTACCTCGATTGTGACGGGAAGTGGGTTGTTCGGGCCTGTTGTGCCCGCATCGAACCCAGTGGGCGTGAGCAGCGTCGGACCTTACTCGCCACCCGAAGGCTATATCGGTGCGTGGTCGGACGGCCGTTTGAACCCGCAGCGCGGTCTGACTGGCTACTAAGCCGCTGGGGTCAGTTTCCGCAGATCCCTTGCAACGCGACCCAATCGCCATCTGACAAAATGAGTGGTGCCTGTGCTGGGTCCACTGGATCTGCTTCGATCAGGTCGAGTGTTCGTTCCCCTGTGATGTCCAAGGCAAAGGCAAAGGGTTTCGTGGAAACCTCTGCTTCGCCGAAGGCTTTGATCAGGCTATCGGTCGAGATGGGTGGCGCTTTGTCTGTGACGGCGATTTCGGCGTAGTCGCGCAGGGTCGCGCTGCTCATGTCGCCTGTGGTCAGGAGTTGGAACGTGGCCTGAATGCCCGAGGTTTTCATCAGGTGGCCGAGTGGGTCGTCGGACTGACGGGCCAATTCGGCTGCAATTAGGAACCCTGTGGGGACGCCAGGGTCTTCGTAATCTTCGACGAGGGCGCGGTTCATCAGAATGATCCCGCCAGGCAGGGCGAGGGTGGTTGCTATGCCTTCGGGGACGATGAGCACACGGACATCACTGTCCGCGCCCAATGCGCGATCTTTGAGCCGTTCGAGGGCTTGGATGCCACGAGGACTGCGGCAGACGGACCCCGTCAGACGTTGGACATGACCCAAGAGCGTCGCGCCAATTGACGCACGGCTGGCTTGGGACACGGCAGAGAGCGTATGGGTGCGCAGCGCAGAGGGCAGCCAAAGAACGCCCAAGGCCAGCACGGCAGCGATAGAAAATGACAGCCCCGCACCCCTCAGACGCCCCGGTTTTGGACGGCGTTTGGAGAGCGCTTTGCGCACCTTTTCAATCGCTTCGATCATCAGTTCGTCATCGATTTCCAGCGTTTCATCACCGCTGTCGTCGGGCGCAAATAGGGCAGGCACTTCGTTGGGGTTCAGGCGTTCAATCGCGGGGAGGGACCAGTGGGTCAGAGGTCGATTGGCCGTGTCGCGGATGATCAATGTGGCATCGCCAAAGCACACAGCCACCTCGCGGCGCTGTGCCTGTCCGTCGGCCCGCCATAGGCCCAAACTTTCTAACCGAGTGTACTGTTTAAGTGCTGTCATCTGCTCTTATTCTATTTTGCGTCACTTTACCCTGTCCCAGCGATATTGGATAGGGCGGACAATCAGACAAAATTTGATCAAATATGTCGCTAAGGGACAAGTCAGGTCGTTTTAGGTTTTGCATAACCCTAGCAACTGTTTGAGGGAAATTTATGACTGCACTCTCCTCCTCGTCGCACAACCGCGCCGGATTGGCCGCGTTTCTGATTATGTCAGCTATGGCGTGGTTCGGTCTGATCGATAACTTCGTGCGCTTGGTCGCCGAAGAGGCAGGGCTGTGGCAGTTCCAATTGTTGCGTGGGGCTGTCGCTTTGGCGGGATTGGGTGCGATTTCGTTGGTGACGGGCTATAGCCTCAAACCCAAACGGCGCCGGAATGTCTATGCACGCTCTGTGGTATCATCGGGGGCGCTGGTTCTCTATTTCGCCTGCCTCGGCATCATGCCGATCGCCCAAGCGGTTGCGGGCCTCTTTACCTCTCCGATCTGGGTGATCCTGATTTCAGTGGTGTTCTTTGGTGAAAAGGTCGGGCCACGGCGTATTTTTGCAGTGGTGATCGGCTTTACGGGGGCCGTGTTGGCCTTGGGCGGCGGAGCAGGGGAGCTGTCCTTGGTCAGTTTGCTGCCGATCCTTGCGGGGGCGGCCTATGCCATGGGGAACATGGCGACACGCCGTTGGTGCGAGGGTGAAACCACACTGTCGCTTTTGACGGGCTATACGGTGATGATCACGATCTGGGGCGCGGTTGGGCTTGTCATTGTGACATGGATGGCGGTGCCTGATGTGGGTGGTTCTGCGGGTTATGTGACCCGTGGGTGGGTCGCGCCCGTTGGCGTTTTCCTTGGCTTGATCGTTTTGCACGGCTTTGGGTCGCTCTTGGGCGTGGGGCTGACCATTCGCGCGTATCAAGCCGCAGACGCTACATTCGTATCGGTGTTTGAAAACACGCTACTGGTGTTTGCGACGATTTGGGCATCGATCCTCTGGGGTGAGTTTCCGACACCGCTGATGATTGTAGGACTGATCATGATTGCGACTTCTGGGGTGATCATCGCGATCCGTACAGACTCGCCCCCGATGGCAAGAACCGATAATATCGTGGAATGATAATTTCCCACGGTCGTCGCTATATCTTTGTCCATATCCCGAAAACGGGGGGCACCTCGCTGGCGCTCGCGCTTGAGGCGCGGGCGATGGCAGACGACGTGTTGATTGGCGATACGCCCAAGGCGATCAAGCGGCGGCGTCGGCTGCGCGGGGTAGAGACGTCAGGGCGTCTGTGGAAGCACTCTCGCCTTGCCGATATCGAAGGCTTGGTCACGCGAGAGCAGATGGCGGAGTATTTCACTTTTACGCTGGTGCGGAACCCGTGGGATCGGATGGTGAGTTATTACCATTGGTTGCAGGATCAAATGTTCGACCATCCCGCCGTGACGCTGGCGAAGACCACGGATTTCACGGGTTTCATGGCCCATCCGCATACCCATGCAAGCCTCAAATCATCGCCCTATGATAGCTATATGAGGGATACCGCTCGGGTTGAGCATTGCAACGCCTACATCCGGATCGAACATTTGGTGGAGGATCTGGCGTTATTGTCAGAGCGCCTTGAATTTGTGCCAGAAATTCCTGTCGTGAACACGTCAAAGCGCGAAAAAGACTGGCGTGGCTATTATGACGAATCAACCAAAGCGGTCGTGGATTCGCTTTGCGCTGCGGACATCGAACGCTTTGGATATCGGTTCGATTGTTGAGGGATTGTGGTGAAATCTGGGGGCTTTGTCTGGGTTTTGCCGCATATCCTCGAACAATGCCCCAATTTAACCACGATCCGTCCCAAACTCTGACCCGGGAATAGATGAATTCTTCTTTAACGGGAGTTCAGAAGGTGCTCTGACCGCGAAGGAAGACGCAAATGTATGCTTGGAACGACAAAAGCTGGACAAACGCCCATGCCGCCCTCGGTCATGATGCGACCCTTTCCGATGTAGATCACGGGATGCTGGCTGGTAGCCGCGTTGCGACCGCAATGGGATGGCGTAAGGTCGAAGCGATCTGCGAAGGCGATCAAGTGCTGACTTTTGATGGTGGTTTGCAGACCGTTGTGGCTGTCCGCCGTCAGGTGATCTTTGCTGGTGAAACCGCAGCGGCGATTGAGGACTGGCCGATGTTGGTTCCCGCTGGCGCTCTCGGCAATCGCGAAGAGATGCGTATCCCCGCCCGTCAGGCCGTTCTGATCGAAAGCGATACCGCAGAGGACGTGTTTGGTGATCCCTTTGCGCTGATCCCTGTTGCATCTCTTGAAGGCTTCCGTGGCATCACACCGTCCCGCCCTGCGGACCGCATCGAAATCGTCACCCTGCACTTCGCGGGCGATGAGATCGTATTCGCGAACACTGGCGCATTGTTCTACTGCCCGAAAGCAACCGACATCCTGTCTGACATCTTTGACAAAGGTGAGCCGTCTTATTCGGTGCTATCGCAAGAGCAAGCGGATCTGTTGGTCAGTTTCCTCGAACTCGAGAGCGAAACCCATGGTTCGGTCGCTCCAACTTGTGCTCAACTGGCAGCCTGAGTCGAAATCGAGAGGCGGCGAAATAGGCAGCACTCACCTAAAACGTGCGTTAATACGAAAATTCGCGCACCCATAGAGTGTATTTCGTCAAAATATCGACAAATTTACTGATATTTGCTTTCAAAAGAATAGGGTGTATTAAACCTTCGAGATTTATGATGTATCCCCACGATCAGCAGATAGTGCTATGTTGTTTCGCTGGAGTTTCAAATGGGTTTCCTGTTTCTTCTGTTGGGTGCTGCGGCCGCAAGTGGTCTCGTCATACCTGAGCTAATGGGGCAGACAGACGGTGAAGATGTACCGGCTGACGAACAAACTGACGATTTCGCAGCGACGACCGATCTTTCCAGCTTTTTCGACGATGACATCACGCTCACTAACGAGGGCAGCGCTGATGGCGGCGAAGGTGACGATACCATCGTTGCTGAAACCAACGACGACGAAGATGATTACACCAACGAAGACGTGGTCTACAGCTTTGACATCAGTGGCGGTAACGGCAACGACGATATCACGCTGGACGGCGCTGCAGAACAAGACGGTCTGGACAGCACCAACACAGTTGATGCGGGTGCCGACGACGACACTGTAGAGCTGAAGGGTGATTTCGGGTCGCACGTGGACGAACTTGACCTCGGTGCGGGCGATGACAGCGTAACACTTGGCTACGGTTCGGTCGTTGAAAGCCTGACCTTGGGCGCGGGTGCGGACGAGGTGGTGATGGGCGACATCGCGACTGAGGCAACGATTGAGGACTTTGATCCCGAAGAAGACGTTCTGGTCTTTGATCTGGGTCTGACCCACATCACCGAAGACAACATCGACGACTTCCTTGGCTTCAAAGAAGATGACGACGGTCTGTTGGTCACTGTGACCGACGACTGGAGCGGCGAGATTTATTCGATGGTCTACCTCAAAGGTCTGACCATGGCGGACATTCCCGCGCTGACGTTCGCTTACGCGTAATCGATCAGTTTTCAGATAGAGAAAGGGCGGGGAATTTCCCCGCCCTTTGTTGTTTTAAGCTGCTTGCTCTGCGGCGAAGCGGTTGTAGAACTCTTGGCCCTTATCCGCCATTTCGCGCAGCAACGCGGGGCAGGCAAAGCGGTCGCCGTAGGCTTCGGTCAGTTGATCGCAGACCTCTGCCGCATAGGGCGTGCCGATGATGTCGAGCCAGCTGAACGGGCCGCCAGACCACGGAGCAAAGCCCCAGCCGAGGATCGCGCCCACGTCACCTTCGCGGATGTCTTCGAGAACGCCTTCTTCCAAAGCGCGGACCGCTTCGAGAACCTGAGCGAACAGCAGGCGGTGCTGAACGGTGTGCAGATCAGGCTGTTCGTCTGCCACTGGGTATTTCGCAGCGAGGCCATCCCAGAGACCCTGACGTTTGCCTTTTTCGTCGTAGGCATAGAAGCCAGCGGCAGATTTGCGACCCAGACGGCCTTCGTCGGCCATCCAGAACAGAACCTCGTCCACTGCGCCATCGGGGTAGGCATCGCCCATTGCCGCTTTGGTCGCTTTGGCGATTTTGACGCCGAGGTCGATAGAGGTTTCATCCACCAACTGAAGTGGGCCGAGCGGCATACCGACCAGTTTCGCGGCGTTTTCAATCAATGCAGGTTCAACCCCTTCGGCGACCATACGGATGCCTTCGTTGATGTATGGGATAATGCAGCGGTTCGCGTAGAAGAACCGCGCGTCATTGACCACGATCGGGGTTTTGCGGATCTGACGCACGTAATCGAGAGCCTTAGCTACGGCGCGTTCGCCTGTCGCTTTGCCCTTGATGATCTCAACGAGCATCATTTTCTCAACAGGCGAGAAGAAGTGGATACCTATGAACTGCTCAGGACGCGTGGACGCTTTTGCCAGCATCGAGATTGGCAGGGTCGAGGTGTTGGAGGCAAAGATGCAATCCTCGCCCACGGCAGCCTCAACCTTGGCCGTCACGTCAGCCTTAACGGTCGGGTCTTCGAACACGGCCTCAATAATCAGGTCACAGCCAGAAAGCGCGGCATAATCGGTGGTCGCGGTGATCAGCGACAGAACCTGTTCTTTTTTCTCTGGTGTCGCTTTGCGTTTGGCGATGCCCGCGTCCATGTATTTTTCGGTATAGGCCTTACCACGATCTGCGGCCTCTTGGGTCGCGTCGATGAGGACAACCTCCATGCCTGCCTGAGCCGAGACAAGCGTGATGCCCGCGCCCATCATGCCCGCGCCGATCACGCCGAGTTTTTTGACCTTCTGGTCCTCGACCTTCGGACGGTTCGCGCCCTTTTCCAGTGCTTCTTTATTGATAAAGAGGCTACGGATCATTGCGCCAGAGGAGGGGTTCATCAGAACGTTGGTGAACCAACGCGCCTCGATTTTCAGAGCCGTGTCGAACGGCACCATTGCGCCTTCATAGACGGCAGAGAGCATGGCTTTGGCGGCAGGGTAGACGCCTTGGGTCTTGCCATTCACCATCGCAGAGGCACCAACGTAGGTCATGAAACCAGCAGGGTGATAGGGCGTGCCGCCCGGAATTTTAAAGCCTTTCTGATCCCACGGTTTCACGAGATCAGCATCTTTGGCGTCTAGTACCCATGCCTTGGCTGCGGCCAAGAGGTCCTCGGCTGGCACCACTTCGTCGATGACACCAGCGGCCTTGGCTTTCTTGGGGTCGTTCAGTTTGCCCTCAAGCAACAAGGGCGATGCGGCCATCGCGCCAAGCTTGCGGGACAGACGTGTGGTGCCGCCAGCGCCCGGGAAAATACCAACGAGGATTTCGGGCAGGCCGATTTTGGCTTTTGGGTTATCTGCCGCGAAAATGCGGTGGGTGGACAGTGGCAATTCGAGACCGATGCCAAGAGCGGTGCCGGGGAGGGCAGCGGCCGTCGGTTTGCCACCCTTCTGGGTTTTCGGGTCCATCCCTGCGAGTTCGATTTTGCGCAGGATCGCGTGCATCTGCATGGTGCCTTCAAAGAGGCCCTTAGCGGGATCATCGCCTGCGCTCTCTTTCATCTTGGCGATGACGTTGAGGTCCATGCCGCCCGCAAAGGTATCTTTGCCAGAGGTGATCACGATGCCTTTGACGGCCTCGTCTGCATGGGCCTGATCGATAAGATCAGAGAGATGCGCCAATCCTTCGAGGCTCAGCACGTTCATGGATTTGTTGGGGACATCCCAAGTGATAACGGCGACGCCATCGGCGTCTGTGGTCATGGTGAAATCGGTCATTGTCTTACCTCCCTCAGACGCGTTCGATGATGGTTGCGGCACCCATGCCGGATGCGATGCACAGGGTGGCAAGGCCTGTGCCTTTGCCTGTGCGCTCTAGTTCGTCGAGCAGGGTGCCGATGATGATCGCGCCTGTCGCACCCAAGGGGTGGCCCATCGCAATCGAACCGCCGTTGACGTTGACGACGGACGGATCGACGTTGAACGCCTGCATGAAGCGAAGAACGACCGAAGCGAAGGCTTCGTTCACTTCAAACAGATCAATGTCAGAAATCGACATACCGCTGTCGGCGAGGATCTTTTCGGTTACTGGGACTGGACCTGTGAGCATGATCGTCGGATCGGTCCCGATTTTCGCGGTGGCGCGGATGCGAGCACGCGGTTTCAAGCCATATTTTTCGCCGAACTCTTTGTTGCCGATCAGAACGCCAGCAGAGCCGTCTACGATGCCCGAAGAGTTCCCTGCGTGGTGGATATGATTGATCCGTTCCAGATGCGGGTATTTCATCAGGGCGATTTTGTCGAAACCTGGCATCACTTCGCCCATGTCCTTGAATGACGCCTTGAGCCCGCCGAGCATCTCTGTGGTCGTGCCGGGGCGCATGTATTCGTCATGGTCAAGAATGGTGAGACCGTTTTGGTCGATCACAGGCACCACGGATTTTGCAAAGCGGTTATCGTCCCATGCGGCCTTGGCGCGCCGTTGAGATTCAACCGCGAGCGCGTCTGCGTCCTCACGGCTAAAGCCGTATTCGGTCGCAATGATGTCTGCCGAAATGCCTTGGGGGACAAAATAGGTGTCCATCGCAATCGACGGATCAACGGCAATCGCGGCACCATCACTGCCCATCGCAACGCGGCCCATCATTTCAACGCCGCCTGCGATGTAAGCCATGCCCGCGCCGCCCTTAATCTGGTTCGCGGCAATATTCACGGCTTCCATGCCTGAGGCGCAGAACCGGTTGATGGCAAGGCCCGGGATCGATTGGTCGAGGTCAGAGGCCAAAACCGCAGTCCGCGCCAAACAGCCGCCCTGTTCACCAACTTGGGTCACGTTGCCCCAGATCACATCTTCAACCGCGTGACCGTCTAGGCCATTGCGGGATTTTAGAGCGTTCAGAACATTTGCCGACAGGCGCACGGATGTCACTTCGTGCAGGCTACCGTCTTTGCGGCCTTTGCCCCGCGGCGTTCGGATCGCGTCGTAGATATAGGCTTCGGTCATTCAGTCCTCCTCAGGCCGCAGGAAATGCGCGGCGCATCAAATCGTATGGGTGTTTCCAACCGGGCAGAGCCGCGATGCGGTCGAGCCAACGGTCGATATTGGGATAATCCTTGCGGTCGAACCCAAAGGGTTCGGGGTAATAAAGGTAGGCACAGCAGGACAGATCAGCATTGGTGACAGAGTTGCCAACGATCCAGTCGCGCCCCTCGAGGTGCGTCTCCAGCGTTGCAAAAGCCGCCTTCAGTCGACCGCTGACAAAGCCGATGACCTCTTGCGGGCGTTTCTCCTCGGGTAGGAAATTCATCAGGAACCGCAACATCCCCGCTTGGGACGAGAATTTGTGGTTGTCCCAAAGGACCCAGCGCAGCACCTCAGAGGCCTCGCGGTCGTTTGCGCCGCCGAATTTGCCGGTCTCTTTTGAGAGGTGATCCAAGATCGCGCCCGATTGGGTCAGCACCAATTCGCCATCCACATAAACGGGGCATTCGCCCATCTCGTTCACGGCGCGAAACTCTGGGCTGCGCGATCCGCCTGCGAAGAAATCGACATAAATCGGGTCCCAATCGACCTTGGCCAAGGTCAGAGCGAGTGCCACTTTGTACGAATGGCCGCTCTCCCCAAAACAATAGAGTTGTTTGGTCACTGTCTCGTCCTCCTCAGTTAACCGTAAGCGCCGGGGGTTTTCCACCCCCGGACCCCCGGAGAGTTGTTGCAGCAAGGTGAACTGGCCACCTTTATCTTTTTTTAACGCCACCCTCTTATTCAGACCCCAAGGTACAGGTTGGAGAACCCAGGGCCCTGCAAGGTGAAGCCCTGTGCCGCGTCCTCCGAGAGAATGTCGCGGGCAGGGTGGAACTTTCGTTTCACCTTGCCGTAACAACTCCTGCCGGAGGCTCCGACCGCGGGGAAGGGCGGTGCCAGGTCAAAGTTTAGAACTGCTCTGCTGACAAATCCATGACAGTCTCTGCACCCGTTTCGATGCGGGCCAAATGCATCGCGCAGGCGGGCAGTTGGCGTGCCATGTAGTATTTGCCGGTTGCGATTTTGCTTTCGTAGAACGCGGTGTCGGAAGCGCCATTGTCGAGTGCGGCGTAGGAGGCTGCTGCCATCCGTGTCCACATCAGGCCGAGGCAAACATGACCCATGAGGTGCATGAAGTCGTAGGAGCCCGAGAGAGCGTTATTCGGGTTTTTCATGCCGTTCTGCATGAAATACATGCCCGCCGCTTGCATCTGTTTTGACGCGTTTTTCAGACCTTCGACAAAGGGTTGCATACGCTCATCGGTGTGGGCTTTGCACTCTGCCTTGACCATCTCAAAGAAGGCCATGACGTGTTTGCCACCGTCTTGGGCCAGTTTGCGGCCAACGAGGTCGAGCGCTTGGATGCCGTTTGCGCCTTCGTATATCATAGCAATCCGCGCATCGCGGGCGAATTGGGACATGCCCCATTCTTCGATGTAGCCGTGACCGCCGTAGACCTGCTGGGCTTGTACGGCCATTTCAAAACCTTTGTCGGTTTGGAAGCCCTTGATCACAGGGGTCAGCAGGGACACGAGGCCATCGGCCGCAGCATCGCCAGAACGGTGTGCGCGGTCGATCAGGTTTGCGCCCCAGTAGGTCAATGCCCGCGCGCCTTCGGTAAAGGACTTTTGGTCCATCAGATTGCGGCGGATATCGGGGTGCACGATCAGCGGGTCAGCGGGACCGTTGGGGTTTTCAGCGCCCGTTACAGCGCGCCCCTGCAGACGGTCTTTGGCATAGGCAACCGCATTTTGGTAGGCGGCTTCGGATTGGGCATAGCCCTGAAGGCCTACGCCCAAACGAGCCTCGTTCATCATGGTGAACATGGCGCGCATGCCTTTGTGCGCCTCGCCCACCAGATAGCCCGTTGCACCGTCGTAGTTCATCACGCAAGTCGCGTTGCCGTGGATGCCCATTTTCTCTTCGATCTTACCGACCGAAACCGCGTTGCGGTCGCCAAGCGAACCGTCATCATTCACCATGATTTTGGGCACGATGAAGAGCGAGACGCCTTTGATGCCTTCGGGGCCACCGACGATTTTCGCGAGAACAAGGTGGATGACGTTCTCGGACAGGTCATGGTCACCTGCCGAGATAAAAATCTTTTGGCCTGTGATTTTGTAGCTGCCGTCGTCCTGCGGCTCTGCCTTGGTCCGCATGAGGCCCAGATCGGTGCCGCAATGCGGTTCGGTCAGGTTCATCGTGCCGGTCCAGTCACAGGTAACCATCTTGGGTAGGAATTTCGCCTTTAGCTCGTCCGAGGCGTGGGCGTGGATCGCGGAGTATGCGCCGTGGGTCAGGCCCTGATACATGTTGAAGGCCATATTGGCCGACACGAAGGGTTCCATCACGGCGGTGTTGAACACGTAAGGCAGACCCTGACCGCCGTATTCGGGGTCACAGTCAAGCGCGGTCCAGCCGCCTTCTTTCATTTGGTCAAAGGCCGCCTTGAACCCTGTCGGTGTGCGGATCACACCGTTTTCATAGGTGCAGCCTTCGGTGTCGCCAACCGCGTTCAGCGGGGCCAAAACTTCCGACGCGATTTTGCCAGCTTCTTCGAGCACGGCAGAAGTGAAATCGCGGTCCAGCTCGTCGTATCCTGCGATATCTTGTTCCGAGACCTTCAACAGGTCGTGCAGGACGAATTGGATATCTTTGATGGGGGCGGTGTAGCTGGGCATTGTGCGGTCTTCTCCTCCGGTGGTGTGGGAAGGGCGCCTTAAGCCGCCCGTTCCGCGCGTAATTTCGCCAAATGTTGGCGACCCCATTCGATCTGCTGTCGGAGATCGTCGATGGCGGTTTCCAACTCGGCCTTTTGTTGCTCCATCTCGGCCAGATGTTGTTTGGCCACTTCGTAGGTCTTTACCAGCTGGGTTTCTTGCTGGTCGTCCAGTTCGTAGAGGTCGAGGAGCTGCCGGATTTCTTCCAGCGAGAAACCGAAGCGCTTACCGCGCAGGATCAGTTTCAAGCGGGCCCGATCACGTTTGGTAAACAGGCGTTTTTGCCCGTCACGGATCGGAAACAACAGCTCTTTGGCCTCGTAGAACCGCAAAGTGCGAGGTGTTACGTCGTAGGCGTCACACATCTCGCGGATGGTCATGGTCTGGTTAGTTGTTTCGTTCATGTTCGTCTCACGCATGCGTTGACGTTATGGTAGCGCAATCTGCAAAGACAGTTTCACCATACAAGCCAAGTTTACCAGAACGTAAACGAAACGCTGCGTCATTTTTCAGTATGACGAAAGGTCATTAAAGCTGTCGTCACGTAATGCGAAATAATGTGAGCGTGCGGAATAACAATTTCCACACGTAAGACGCGAATTTTCAATTTGGGGTGGCTTAGCCGAGCGAGGCCAGCGTGTCGTCGCGGAGTGATTCCAGCTCTGCGATGGTTTGTTCGAGCTGCACCTTTTGCTCTGCCAGTTCAGCGAGCTGACCATTTGCCATCTCGACCCAACGGCGCATCTGCGCGTCGGTGCCTTCTTTTTCGTAGATCAAGAGCCACTGACGGATGTCTTCGAGCGAAAAGCCAAAGCGGCGACCACGGAGGATCAGCGTCATTCGGGCGATTTCGCGGGCCCCGTAGAATCGTGACCGACCTTCGCGCAAAGGGGAGATGAGTTCGATATATTCGTAATACCGTAGGGTCCGCGGCGTCACATCGAACTTCGTGCACATTTCTTTGAATGTCAGACGTGTATCCGGCATTTATCTCTCCCTCTTGACTACACTAAGGCGAAAAAAAACGATGGGCAACCGCTCCTGACGCGACGGTAAATCTTCGACCAAGTCTTGCGTGTTTCCTCTGGATCGTGAACCAATGGAGCAACTAAAAGGATTGCCCATGACTGACGAACCTCAACACCATCAAAATCGCAAGGCTCTGCTTGCTGATCAGTTTATCGCGACCCTTCCACACGCCAAAGCCTTGGGGATGCGGATGGTCGCGATAGGCGATGGGATGGCAACGATTGAGATGGATTATGACGAACGGTTCATTGGTGATCCCGAGACGGGCGTGATCCATGGCGGCGCGGTGTCTGCGCTGATGGACACGTGTGGTGGGGCGGCTGTGATGAGCCATCCGTCTTGTGCAGGTGGAACCGCCACGTTGGATTTGCGGATTGATTACATGCGCCCAGCGACCCCAGGTCAAAAAATCACAGCGACGGCAGAATGCTATCACGTGACCCGCAGCGTGGCTTTTGTGCGGGCAACTGCCACGGACGAAGACACAGCGCGGCCTGTGGCGACGGCGACGGGGGCTTTCACGGTCGACGGCAGTAAGGGGGGCAAGTGATGCGCAAACCAGAACCCGTTCAAGTGATCAAACAACGCCGTGATGCGGCCTTGGAAAAGCTGATCAGTGGCGTGCCCTATATCCAGTTCCTCGGCATCCAGTTTGACCGCCGTGGCGACGAATTGACCGCCGTGCTGCCGTTTGACGACAAACTAATCGGAAACCCGATATTGCCAGCGATCCACGGCGGCGTGACGGCTGCGTTTCTTGAAACCACGGCGCTGATCGAATTGGCGTGGGGGATGATGTGGCAAGAGATCGAGAGCGGTTCGGCTCCTGATTTCCAAATGGGTGATGCGCCGATCCGTTTGCCAAAGACCATCGATTTCACAGTGGATTATCTGCGCTCTGGTCTGCCGCGCGATGCCTACGCACGGGCAACGATCAACAGGTCAGGCCGCCGCTACGCGAGCGTTCATGTGGAAGGCTGGCAGGACAATCGGTCGCGTCTCTTTGCGCAGGCCACAGGGCATTTCCTCATGCCGTCCAGCAATGGCTGACCTGAGCCATCGGCGCATCCTCAAGATCGCCGTTCCTATCGTCCTTGCCAATGTGACCGTCCCTTTGCTGGGGTTGGTGGATACGGGTGTAGTTGGTCAATTGGGCGCGGCAGAGCCTATCGGTGCTGTGGCCATAGGCGCGATGATCCTCACCTCTATCTACTGGGTGTTCGGGTTTCTGCGTATGGGCACTACGGGCCTCACGAGCCAAGCCATCGGGGCAGGGCACGCGGGCGAGGTTTCGGCGCTGCTTTTTCGCGGGCTGCTTTTGGGTGGTGGATTTGGGGCGGTCATCATCCTTTTGCAAATGCCCATCTTTGCGCTCTCGCTCTATTTCTCACCGGGGAGTGTAGGTGTAGAGGCGCTGGCCCATGATTATATGTCGGTGCGTGTGTGGTCCGCGCCTGCGGCGATCGCGCTCTATGCGGTGAACGGCTGGCTGATCGCGGCAGAGCGGACGCGGGCGGTGCTCCTCCTACAGATCGTGATGAACGGGACGAACATCCTGCTTGATGTTTTGTTCGTGTTGGGTCTCGGCTGGGGTGTCGCTGGCGTTGCGGGGGCGACCTTTATCGCGGAATGGCTAGGTTTGGCGCTGGGCCTATGGCTCTGCCGTGATGCACTGCGGACGAGGGTCGGTTGGCCTGCGATCCTCGACCCCGCGCGGCTAAAGAATATGGCGGCGGTCAACACCGATATTCTGATCCGCTCGTTGGGGCTGCTCGCGGTTTTTGTGCTGTTCATTTTTTGGGGCGCTGGGTTTGGCGACGTGCCGTTGGCCGCGAACCAAGTGCTGTTGCAGTTCACTTCTGTCACGGCGTTTGCCTTGGACGGGTTTGCTTTTGCTGCGGAAACGCTGGTGGGCAAGGCCTTTGGGCGGCGCAATCCGTCAGAGCTGCGTCAAGCTGCGTTGCGCAGTTCGGCGTGGGGGCTGGGGGCATCGGTCCTGATGGCGGTAGGGTTCTGGCTGGGCGGCGGCACGATCATCGACATTTTGACCACCGCACCTGATGTGCGCGAGGAAGCGCGGATTTACCTGCCGTACATGGCAGTTGCGCCGATCCTTGGCCTGCCTGCGTTCATGTTTGACGGCATTTTCATCGGGGCAACCCGCAGTCGCGATATGCGCAATATGAGTATCTTGTCGCTGGGTTTCTATCTGGTTGCTGCACTGACGCTGATGCCGGTCTTTGGTAACCACGGACTCTGGATGGCGATGATGGTCAGCTATTGCGCGCGGGGGCTAACGCTTGCGATCCGCTACCCCGCACTGGAACGTGCAGCTGTCTAAAGGATCGCGAGCACGTTTTCGGGCGGACGGCCAAGTGCCGCGCGGCCATTCGAAAATACGATGGGGCGTTCGATCAGTTTGGGATGGGCAGCCATCGCGTCAATCAGTTGATCGTCGTCGGCATTCGCAAGTTCAAGGTCCTTGAACAGCGCCTCTTTGTGCCGCACCAATTCGCCCGCCGTGAGGCCCAATGTGGCGAGGGCCGAGCGCAGTTCATCAGCCGTAGGCACATCGTCGAGATAGTGACGAACCTCTGGCGTGATCCCTTTGTCGGTCAAAAGAGCGAGCGTCTCGCGGCTCTTGCTGCAGCGGGGATTGTGCCAGATGGTGATCACGTCCAGTCGCCCCGTCCCGTGCCGACAGCATCCGCAACATTGGCAAAACCGTCGCGGACCAGAAGTGCGTCCAGGCCCCGTGCGATGTCATCCGCGAGGCTTATGCCGCCGTAGACCAGCGCGGTGTAGAGCTGCACGGCAGACGCGCCCGCGCGGATTTTTTGATAGGCTTGTTCAGCGCTACCAACACCGCCGACACCAATAATAGGAAGGGTGGTCAGGCCCGACAGACGCGCCAGCAGGCGGGTCGATTTTTCAAAGACGGGCTGCCCCGAAAGGCCGCCTTTTTCGTCTTTATGCGCGCTGCGCAGACCATCCCGCGACAGTGTTGTGTTCGTCGCGATGATCCCCGCGATGCCAGAGGCATTGGCGACCTCAGCTACGTCGTCGAGTTCTTCGTGGGTCAGATCAGGTGCGATCTTGAGGAAGATCGGCAGCGGTTTTGCCAAACCGGCGTTCGTCTCAATCACGCCAGCCAAGAGCGCGGCGAGCGCATCCTTGCCCTGCAGATCGCGCAGCTTTTCGGTGTTCGGACTCGACACGTTGACCGTTGCGAAATCGAGATGGGCACCGCAGCGGGCCAGAACGCGAGCGAAATCTGCTGCGCGGTCTTCGCTGTCTTTGTTGGCGCCTAGATTGAGGCCGATGATGCCACCACGCGGTCGATTGGCGAGGCGGGTCGCGGCGGCCTCCATGCCTTCGTTGTTAAAGCCAAAACGGTTGATCGCGGCTTGATCCTCGGTGAGGCGGAAGAGGCGGGGTTTTGGATTGCCCGGCTGCGGGCGCGGCGTGATCGCGCCGACCTCTACAAAGCCGAAGCCGCATTTCGCCAAAGCGTGCAGCGCGGTCGCGTTTTTATCAAACCCAGCGGCCAGACCGACAGGGTTCGGCAGCGACATGCCAGCCACCGTGGTCGAAAGGCGTGGCGTGCTGAACGGGCCAGCCTTGGGACCGAGGCCGAGGTTCAGTGATTTCAGAGCAAGGCCATGTGCCACTTCGGGGTCGGTGGAGCGCAGGACGCGCATCCCGATTTGTTCAAGTAGGGTCATGCGAGCTCCGGAAACTGATGAACGCCGTCAACGAGCGGTAGGGGTTTGTCCCATAAAATATCGGCCATCCGCAGCGGGCGGTAGAGATGCGGGAACAACTGACCACCGCGCGAGGGTTCCCAGACCAGCGGATCTAGGCTGTCAGCCTCAAGCGCGAGAAGGACCAGACCATCCTCGCCAGCGAAGTGTTTCGCGGCGGTTTCTTGGGCCTGTTCAGCGGTGGAAAAATGCACATAGCCGTCGATCACATCGATCGGCGCACCGAGGGTTTCGCCCTTGGCCTGCAGCTCTGCCCACTCTGGGGCGCGGAAGATTTTGTAGATCAGCATGGCGCGGTGATGCCTTTGTCCCCCGATTTGGTCAAGAGTGCATCAATTTCGGGCAGGCATCTGACACCAGCTTGTTACGTGGCGGTAATAGGTCGACAGGATGCAGGCAATATTTGACTCAATAGTCAGTTCTGCCCAAGCTGATCGAATATCAACCAGGGGGATCCCAATGATTACACGTATTCTAGCATCGTCTTGTGCTCTTGCGCTGTATGCCGGCGCTGCAATGGCGGATTATTCGCTGACCATTTTGCACACGAACGACTTCCACGCTCGCTTTGAACCGATCAGCAAATATGATTCGACCTGCTCTGCAGAGGACAACACCGCGGGTGATTGTTTCGGCGGCACCGCGCGTCTGGTGACGGCAGTGGCCGAGGCTCGTGCTCGGTCGAACAACTCGATCCTCGTTGATGGTGGCGACCAATTCCAAGGCACGCTGTTCTACACCTTCTATAAGGGCGCGATGGCGGCGGAGTTCATGAACCTCTTGGGCTACGACGGTATGACCGTTGGTAACCACGAATTCGACGATGGCCCCGAAGTTCTGCGCGGCTTTATGGACAGCGTTGAGTTCCCCGTGCTGATGTCGAACGCAGATTTCTCGGGCGAAGCACTGCTGTCGGACAAACTGTTGAAGTCCACAGTGATCGAGCGCGGTGGCGAAAAGATCGGCCTGATCGGTTTGACACCACATGACACCGATGAATTGGCCAGCCCCGGTCCGAACGTGATCTTCACCGATCCTGTGGATGCTGTTCAGGGCGAAGTGGATAAACTGACCGCTGAGGGTGTGAACAAGATTATCGTTCTGTCCCACTCCGGCTATTCGGTGGACCAACGCGTTGCGGCTGAAACCACGGGTGTAGACGTGATCGTAGGTGGTCACACGAATACCCTCTTGGGCGAGATGGACAACGCCGAAGGTCCGTATCCGACGATGGTGAACAATACCGCGATTGTGTCGGCCTATGCCTACGGCAAGTTCCTTGGCGAACTGAATGTCACCTTTGACGACGACGGCAACCTGACCGAGGCTTCGGGTCAACCGATCCTGATCAACGGCGAAGTTGCAGAAGATGCGGCGGTTGTCGCGCGTATCGGTGAACTGGCTCAGCCGCTCGAAGAAGTGCGTAATCGCGTTGTGGCCGAAACCGCGGCCGAAATCGTTGGTGTGCGTGAAGACTGCCGTGCGCGTGAATGTGCGATGGGGTCGTTGATCTCGGACGCGATGCTGGCACGTGTTGCGGATCAAGGCATCCAGATCGCAATCCAGAACGGTGGCGGTATTCGCGCGTCTATCGACGCTGGTCCTGTCACCATGGGGGAAGTGCTGACCGTTCTGCCGTTCCAGAACACTCTTTCGACATTCCAAGTGTCGGGTGAGACGATGGTTGCGGCGCTCGAAAACGGTGCGAGCCAGTGGGAAGAAGGCGCAGGCCGTTTCCCTCAGGTTGCAGGCATGAGCTTTACCGTTGATCCGTCGAAACCAGCGGGCGAACGTTTGTCGGACGTGATGGTTGCAGGTGCGCCGATTGATCCGGCTGCGACTTACGGTGTTGTGTCAAACAACTACGTGCGCAATGGCGGCGACGGCTATGGTATGTTTGTAGACGCGTCGAACGTCTATGACTTTGGCCCTGACCTCGCCGATGTTCTGGCTGAATACCTTGCCGCTCAATCGCCGTTCACACCATATACCGACGGTCGTATCACGGTTGTTGGCGAATAATTCCCGTCACATCGTGTAAATCATTGGCCCCTGCCGCATGCGGCGGGGGCTTTTCGTTTGCGGGGTAGGGTGGCACACTGCGGCTATGGACCACCCCTTGCTCGACCTTATCAACGCCCGCATTGCCGAAGCGGAAAAAGACGGTGCCTTTGACAACCTCGAAGGCGCGGGAAAGCCGTTGCCGCCCTGTGATGATCCCGAAAATGCGCTGATCAATCGGGTGATCCGCGAAAACGGCGCCGTGCCAGAGTTCGTCAGTTTGGGTCGTGAATTGCGTAAACTGCGCGAAGAATTGGCTGAAGAGACAGACCGCACGCGGCGGCATCAGTTGCTCAAGGATATGTCGATGCTCGAGGCGCGAATTGACCTGTCACGTAAGGCTTTCACCCGCTGATGTGTGGGCGCATGGCCATCACGCTGCCGCATGATGCGATGGCGCAGATGTTCTCTGCGGCAAAGTCCAACACATTGCCCTCGGATGAACCGAACTGGAACGTTTGTCCGACAACCACGATTGCGGCTGTGACCAGTCACGATAACGTGCGGCATTTGCGGCCGATGCGCTGGGGGTTCATTCCGACGTGGTATGACAAACCGAACGGCGGCCCACTGTTGATCAATGCCCGCGCCGAAACCATCGCGGAAAAACCCGCGTTTCATGAGGCGTGTCGGCATAGGCGATGCTTGATCGCTGCAGATGGATTTTATGAATGGCACCGCGATGGCGATACGCCGCTGCCCTATTGGGTGACGCGAACCGATGGTGCACCGATGGTGTTTGGGGGGATTTGGCAAAACTGGGGGGATCAGGCGACATGCGCGATTGTCACCACCGATGCCAATGCGGATATGGCGCCGATCCACCATCGTCTACCATTGATCCTGCCGCCCGATGACTGGGCGCTATGGCTGGGCGAAGCGGGGCACGGGGCGGCAAAATTGATGACACCCGCCAAAGAAGGGGTCCTTTCCCTTCGGCGGGTGTCCAAAGCCGTCAATTCGAATCGTGCGACAGGACCGGAACTGATCGAGCCACTGATCGAAGACGAATGATCAGTTGTTACCGCTGGTCGTCGTGGTGTCCGGTGCCTCTTCGATCGGGGGTTCATCAAAGCTGAACGCGCCATGCTGCTCTTCATCGGCCAGAGAAGACGTGAATTCTAGCACCGTGCCTTCATTCACTTGCATGAGAAAGGTCTCACCCTTTTCCAGCGAAGGGCTGGTCCATTGAACGATCTGGCTGTCCTCAAAGGGGATGGCGCTGATCACACGGGCGTTGTCGGCCTGATTGTTGAACTGTACGACCTCGCCCGGATCAACATAGGTGGTGAGGGGAAAAAAAAACCGAAATCGGTAATCACCACGGTTTGATACTGATGTTCAGTATCGGCGTTCAGCATAGTTGCAGTCGACAGAACCGCCACCGATGCGAGCATAGCAATGCGAAGCATCATCGCCTCCATAAATGAAATACGCTCCCATTCGGAGCATCACGTATACGATTAAGTAGGTAATTCGGCAGAAATAAGGCGCGAAAAAGGCTGAAAACTGCGTCTTGAACTTCCCCCAAAGGCTGGACTATATGGTTCTGCACGCGGGTGTTGTGTAATGGTAAGACCTCAGCCTTCCAAGCTGATGACACGGGTTCGATTCCCGTCACCCGCTCCAAAATCTCCTCAGTTTCGGTCCTTATAGTCTTTTGCGGCAACCCTGCGCTTGTGATTGCGCGTTGTGGTCAGTATCAACCCGACAACGACTTTGAAGGCGAGGATTCATGGCAAAGGCACCAATTGACGTGGCGGGACAAGACCGCGCCCGATCCAAACGTGTTTCAGCACTTGGTGGGTTGTGGCCCTTTATACGGCCGTACCGTCTGATGGTCCTTGCGGCCTTTGTGGCGCTGTCGGTGACGGCGATGATTTCGTTGATCCTGCCTTTGGCCGTGCGTCGTGTGGTTGACAACTTTGAAGGCGGCACATCGCCCCTGTTGAACCAATATTTCGGCGCCGCCTTGATCATCGTTGCGCTTTTGGCGATGGGCACAGCGGTGCGCTACTACCTTGTGACCCGTTTGGGCGAACGTGTGGTTGCCGACATCCGCGAAGCCGTGTTCGACCGCATGGTCGGCATGAGCCCATCGTTCTACGAAAATATCATGACGGGCGAAGTGCTGAGCCGCATTACAACGGACACCACATTGATCCTATCGGTGATCGGGTCGTCCGTGTCAGTCGCGCTGCGCAACGTGTTTGTGTTCGTTGGTGGTATGGTTCTGTTGATGATGACATCGGCGAAATTGACGGGGTTGGTTTTGCTGATCGTCCCTGCAGTCATCGTGCCGATCGTCGTTTTGGGCCGCCGTTTGCGCCAGTTGGGCCGCGAAAACCAAGACTGGATCGCTAATTCGTCGGGCTCTGCATCGGAGGCGCTATTGTCGGTGCAGACCGTTCAGGCCTTCACCCAAGAGGACCGCACTCGCGAGAAATTCCGCAAAGTGACAGAGCAGAGCTTTGCCAGCGCAAAGCGCCGCATCCTGACCCGCGCGATGATGACGATGATCGTTATTTTCCTGATCTTCTCGGGCGTTGTTGGTGTCTTGTGGATCGGTGCGCGTGACGTTGGCGCGGATCAGATGTCGGTCGGCGAACTGGTTCAGTTTGTCATCTACGCTGTAATGGTGGCTGGTGCCGTTGGAGCACTGACCGAGATTTGGGGCGAACTTCAGCGAGCCGCCGGAGCGACCGAGCGGTTGATCGAACTTCTGAATGCGAACGATAGCGTGACCGATCCGGCGCAGGCTGTGGCGACACCGAAGATGGAAAAGGGCCAGATCTCATTCGAGGATGTGACGTTCTTCTATCCGTCCCGTCCGAATGCACCTGCGCTCAATGCGATCAGCCTTGATGTGGCTCCGGGTGAAACCGTGGCATTGGTCGGCCCGTCTGGGGCGGGGAAATCGACGATTATTCAACTGCTCTTGCGGTTCTATGATCCGAACAGTGGCGCGATCAAGTTGGACGGCGTTGACCTTCGGAACATGACCCGTGCAGACTTCCGTCAGCAGATCGCTTTGGTGCCTCAAGACGCGGTCATCTTTGCCGATACGGCGCGTGAAAACATCCGTTTTGGCCGTCCGTCGGCAACAGATGCTGAGGTTGAGGCCGCTGCGAAGGCAGCCGCCGCACATGATTTCTTGACCGCATTGCCTGAAGGCTACGATACCTATGTCGGTGAACGTGGCGTGATGCTGTCGGGTGGTCAAAAGCAGCGCATCGCGATTGCACGCGCGATCCTTCGTGACGCGCCGATCCTCTTGTTGGACGAGGCGACATCGGCACTTGATGCTGAAAGCGAACGTCTGGTGCAGGCTGCCGTCGATGAATTGGCAAGCACTCGCACCACGCTGATTATCGCGCACCGTTTGGCGACTGTGAAAAAGGCCGACCGCATTGTGGTGTTCGAAGACGGTCAGATCGTCGCCATCGGCACGCATGACGCGCTGGTCGCCGAGGGCGGGCTCTACGCGCGTCTTGCACGACTTCAGTTTACCGACGGTATCGCTGCGGAATAATCGCATTTTCGCAGCGTCATACTTGCGTTCAGGGGGGGGCATACCCCATCTTTCCTGTTAATCGCGCTTCACATGCGCACAAGGGGAGGAGACGGCATGACCTATGCCACACTAGCGGACCGTGCCGCGATCATGGCTGAAAAGCCGTGGGAAGATCGTAATCAGCCAAAGACAATGTATGAATTGTTGCACCGGACCACCACTGCTCATGGTGGCCGTCCTGCTGTGACCTTCCAAATGTTCTCTGATCCCGATGCGCCAGCGGAAACGCTGTCGTGGTCGGAATTGCATGACCAAACCTGCCGCACGGCGAACCTGTTCCGTAGTCTAGGCGTCGGTGAAAATGATGTTGTGGCCTATCTCATGCCCAACAGCACAGAAACGGTACTAACCTATCTTGGCGGGCAGATTGCGGGCATCGTGAACCCGATCAATCCGCTTCTCGACGCTGAACACATCGGTGGTATCCTGCGCGAAACGGGCGCAAAGGTTCTCGTGACGCTTCGGGCCTTCCCAAAGACTGACATCGCGCAAAAAGCAGCCGAGGCGGTCAAGCTGGCGCCGAACGTAAAGACCGTCGTTGAAGTGGATTTGCTGCGCTATATGACCGGCCTGAAAAAGCTGATCATTCCGCTGATCCGCCCAAAGGTGCCTGTATCGCACAACGCGAAAGTCATCGATTTCAATAAGTCGATTGCCAAGCAACCGACCAAACTGACCTTTGCTGACAGCACAGGCGACCGCGTTGCAGCCTATTTCCATACGGGCGGTACGACGGGTCTGCCAAAGATCGTGCAGCACAAATATTCGGGCATCATCTACAACGCGTGGCTGGGTGACAGGTTGCTGTTCAAACCCGAAGACGTGCAAATCTGTCCGCTTCCACTGTTCCACGTGTTCGCGACGATTGTGTCGCTCGGTGCGTCACTTGGTTCTGGTGCTCATTACGTGCTGCCGACCCCTGCGGGCTATCGTGGCGACGGCGTGTTCGATAACTTCTGGAAGCTGATCGAACGGCATAAGGTGACGTTTATGATCACCGTGCCCACTGCGATTGCGGCCCTGATGCAGCGTCCTGTGAATGCGGATATTTCATCCCTGCAGCTCGCCTTCTGTGGCTCTGCACCACTGCCAGTGGAGCTGTATAAACGGTTCGAACAATCGGCCAAGGTCACCATCTGCGAAGGCTACGGCCTGACCGAGGCAACCTGCCTTGTGTCGATCAACCCACCTGATGGCGAAAAGAAAATCGGGTCTATCGGCTTCCCGTTCCCCTACACTGACGTGAAGATTTTCGACCACGTCACGCATGAGGAATGCGGCACCGATCAAATCGGCGAGATTTGCCTCTCCAGCCCAGGTGTGAACATGGGCGCGACCTATACCGAGGCAGCCAAGAACGCAGACCTTTATTATCCAGGTGATCTGGGGCCGACCCAATACCTACGGACGGGCGACTTGGGCCGCATTGATGCGGACGGCTATCTCTGGATCACGGGCCGCGCAAAAGACCTCATCATCCGTTCGGGCCACAACATCGATCCCGCCGAGATCGAAGAGGCGCTAGCAGGCCACCCGAAAATCGCCTTTGCGGGCGCGATTGGTCAGCCTGACAGCTACGCGGGCGAACTACCTTGCGCTTATGTCGAATTGATCGACGGGGCAGAGGCGACGGTCGAGGAACTCATGGCCTTTGCCAAAGAGAAAATCCACGAACGTGCAGCGCATCCGAAGCATCTAGAGATTTTGGATGAACTGCCGAAAACGGCGGTCGGTAAGATCTTTAAACCCGATCTGCGGAAACGTGCGATCACCCGCGTCTATAACGAGGCTTTGGCGGCTGCGGGTCTTGCCGCAGAAGTGGTCGAAGTGGTCGAGGACAAAAAGCTGGGCTTGGTCGCTAAACTGGCTCGCACGGGCGAGGTTGATGACGAGGCTGTCGCGACCTGCCTTGGTGCGCATACCCGTCCGTGGGCGTGGGCCGCGTAAATATCGATACGTGTTGATAGAACAGAATGGCAGCGTCGATCCGTCGACGCTGCCATTTTCGTTTTTACGGGCTGAAACGGTAGACTTGGGGCATGAAGGGGCAGATAAGCGGCGCAAGTTTTAGAAAAAGGATGTCATTATGACTTGCGAGTTTTGCGGTGCCGCTGACACCACCGAAGTCACCATTTCTCCCCGTGAGGATACCATTGCGCTCTGTGCGACCTGCGCTGAAGGTCTGTCGGGCGCCCCGACCGATGCCCCGCATTGGCAGTGTTTGAACGGTGCGATTTGGTCTGAAACCCCAGCGGTTCAGGTTGCAGCTTTCCGCGTGCTCAAAGCCCTGGATGCGGCTTGGGCGAATGACGTGCTCGATGGTGTTTACCTTGATCCAGAAGTTCAAGCATGGGCTGAGGCTGGCATTTCTGAGGTGAGCGACGTTGTCCACAAAGACAGCAACGGCACCGTTCTGGCGAACGGCGACACGGTGACCTTGATCAAGGATCTTCCAGTGAAGGGTGCGGGCTTTACCGCGAAACGTGGCACGGCTGTGCGGAACATTTCGCTGGTGCCTGATAACGCGGGCCATATCGAAGGCCGCGTTGAGGGTCAGCGGATCGTGATCCTGACCCAATTCGTCAAAAAGAACTAAGGGATCGTGGGGGCAGTGCCCCCACATCTAACCTTTGGGCAAGGGTCGCGCTCAGCGCTTTGCGGCGCGACGTCTGAGCATGATGAAATGGATGATCACCGTCAGGAGCAAGCCACCGGAGAGTAAGGCGGCCAGTGGAAGTGTCACGATCAGCATCCAACCCGAGAGGCTCCACCCCGCAAGTGTCGGTCCCCAATCGTAACCGCCGACAACACACGGGAATGTCGCGTTTTCAGTGACTGTGCAGCCGTGTTTGTCGGCAAACCATCCAACCCAAGTCAGCACTACGATAGGGCTTAGGCACAGGGCGATCAACGTGATCCATATGCCGTAGAGCCATCGCATTTAGGTGCGGCCTTTGTTGGCTGGGCCAATCACCCCTTCAACACTTTCAGCGCTTCGCCCAGATCAATTGCGCCGTCATAGAGCGCGCGGCCAGAGATCGCGCCGTTCAGTGCTGCGCCGCAGTTTTTCAGGTTCCGCAGATCGTCGAGCGAGGACACGCCGCCAGAGGCGATCACTGGGATCGACATGGCGTTGGCCAGTTCTGCTGTGGCTTCGACGTTCGGGCCTTGCATCGCGCCGTCACGGTTAATGTCGGTGTAGATGATGGCCGACACGCCTGCGTCCTCGAAGGAGCGGGCGAGATCGATGACGTTGACGTTGGTTTCTTCGGCCCAACCTTTGGTCGCGACCTTGCCGTTGCGGGCATCGATACCGACGGCGACGTGACCGGGGAAGGCCTTGCAGGCTTCGCGCACCAGATCAGGGTTTTCGACCGCGACGGTGCCGAGGATCACGCGGGTCAGGCCCTTATCGAGCCAGCGTTCGATTGTTGCCATGTCGCGGATACCACCACCGAGCTGGGCAGGGACCTTGCACTGTTTGAGGATTTCTTCGACGGGGGCCGCGTTCACGGGTTCACCCGCAAAGGCGCCGTTAAGGTCTACGAGGTGCAGCCATTCGCAGCCAGCGTTCACGAACTCCAGCGCTTGAGCCGCGGGGTTTTCGTTGAAAACCGTCGCTTGATCCATCTCGCCTTTGTAAAGGCGCACGGCATTGCCGTCTTTGAGGTCGATAGCAGGATAGAGGATCATAGCGGGCACCCGTTTGTCTGTTTGCCTGTCCTTAACCACGCAGAGGCCAGAATTGCAACGAACCCAACGTCAGACTTGATTGGAATCGGTCATGATGAGCAGGCTGATCGCAACGAGAACATGGGAGGAAGACATGAAGACACTCGCACTGGCAGCAATTGCTGCACTGGGATTTGCAGGCGCGGCGCTGGCCGATCCGCTTGAGGGAACGTGGCGCACGGTTGCAGATGATAACGGCAACTCTGGCCTGATTTCGGTTGCACCCTGTGGTGATCAACTCTGTGGAACGATGATCAAGTCGTTCGATAGCACGGGCGCAGAAATGGCATCCGAGAACATCGGCCGTCAGATCATCTATGAAACCGTTTCGAACGGCGATGGCAGTTATTCTGGCAAGATTTGGGCCCCAGACCGCGATAAGGTGTATAACTCTAAACTGGTGCTGAGCGGTGATACGCTTGAGGTGAACGGATGCGTTCTCATGATCTGTCGCAACGGCGGCACGTGGATGCGTCAGTAAAAACGAAAGGGCGCCGCGAGGCGCCCTTTTTTATGGCTTCCAGTTCAGGAAGTTCGCAATGAGCCGTAGCCCCGTTGCTTGCGACTTTTCTGGGTGGAACTGGGTTCCGACCACGTTGTCTCGGCCCACAATCGCGGTGATGTCTCCAGCGTAATCCACATGAGCGATCCTCTGGGCGGGGTCGCTGACTTTCATGTGGTAGGAGTGCACGAAATAAGCGTGGTCACCCGTTTTGATACCGTCCAGCACGGGGTGCGGGTTGTCGATCACCAGATCGTTCCAGCCCATATGTGGCACCTTTAGCGTCGCATCCGCTGGGGTGATCTTAACGATCTCGCCGCCGATCCAGTCGAACCCTGCGGTTTCTTCATATTCGTGACCGAGCGTGGCGAGCATTTGCATACCGACGCAGATGCCGAGGAACGGTTTGCCGTCCTTTTCCACCGCTTCGACGATGGCTTCAGCCAAACCGCCCATATCATTGAGCGCCTTGCGGCAGGCAGGGAACGCACCGTCACCCGGAAGGACGATACGATCCGCTTTGGCCACAACATCGGGTTCGGAGGTGACAACAACCGTGCCACGCCCCGCTTCATGCGCCATCCGCTCAAAGGCCTTGTGAGCCGAATGGAGGTTGCCGCTGTCGTAATCTACAAGCGCAATCAGGCTCATAGCGCGCCTTTGGTTGACGGGAGGCTGCCAGCCATGCGCGGATCGGCCTCAACAGCCATGCGCAGCGATTTTGCGACCGCCTTGAACGCGGATTCTGCGATGTGGTGACTGTTCACGCCGTGCACGAGGTCGATGTGCAAGGTGATGCCACCGTGCAACGCCAGCGCCTGAAAGAATTCGCGGACGAGTTCGGTGTCAAAGGCACCGATTTTCTGGGACGGGAAATCGCAGTTCCAGACCAGGAACGACCGACCCGACAGGTCGAGCGCGGCACGCACCTGAGTATCATCCATTGCCAGCGCAAAGTGGCCGTAGCGGTTGATGCCTTTTTTGTCGCCCAATGCCTGCACCAGTGCCTGACCGATGGCGATACCTGTGTCTTCGACGGTGTGGTGATCGTCGATGTGGTAGTCGCCTTTGGCGCGGATGGTCATGTCGATCAGAGAGTGACGCGACAACTGGTCGAGCATGTGGTCAAAGAACCCAACGCCAGTTTGGTTGTCATAGGTGCCTGTGCCGTCGAGGTTCAGTTCAACTTCGATCGACGTTTCGGCGGTTTTTCTCGAGATCTTTGCGGTGCGCATGGGGCCTCCGTTCGCTTACGAGGGCCTTATACGGCGGGGCAGGGGGTAGGCCAAGCACTGAAAAACAAAAGGACGCCCAAGGGCGTCCTGTTTGGTGGTCCATCTGGAGCGGGCGAGGCGATTCGAACGCCCGACCCTAACCTTGGCAAGGTTATGCTCTACCCCTGAGCTACGCCCGCTTCCGTTATGGACCGACTTGGAGCGGGCGAGGCGATTCGAACGCCCGACCCTAACCTTGGCAAGGTTATGCTCTACCCCTGAGCTACGCCCGCTTCCGTGTCAGTGGGCGTGAGATATGAAAAGGCGCGGGGGGCTGCAAGAGGAAAATGAAGGTCACCGCGAAATTTTTCCAACTTTTTCCGAAAACAGAACGGGCGCCCGAAGGCGCCCGTGGTTTTATTATTCGAACTCGATCAGAAGATCCTTGGCGTCGATCTGTCCGCCTGCGGTGACATGGACTGCTTTGACCACGGCATCGCGGTCGGCGTGAATCCCTGTCTCCATCTTCATCGCTTCGATTGTGAGCAGGAGGTCGCCCGCTTTGACCTCTTTGCCAGCTTGGGCCGCAATGGTCGCGACAACACCTGGCATAGGCGCACCGATGTGGTTCGGGTTGCCAGCCTCGGCTTTCGGGCGGCTTGCCTTCGTCGCTGTGACGGCACGGTTCGGAACACGGATGGTGCGTGGCTGACCGTTGATTTCAAAGAACACTTTCACTTCGGCGTTCTCATCCATGTCACCGACCGCCTGCAGACGGATTTCCAGCGTTTTGCCCGGATCGATTTCGGCGCTGATCTCTTCGCCTGCGTCCATGCCGTAGAAGAAGGTGCGTGTCGGCAGCGTGCGAACGGGGCCGTAGGTGCGGTGGCGACCCATGTAATCAAGGAAGACCTTGGGATACATCAGGTAGCCGTTGAGATCCTCATCATCGATCTTTTTGCCATCCAAGAGGGCCGTTAGCTCTGCCCGTTTTTCGTCGAGGTCAATCGGGGCTAGGTGTTTGCCCGGTCGATCTGTGATCGGTGTCTCGCCTTTGAGCACCTTGGTCTGGATCGCGGCAGGCCAGCCACCCGGAGGTTGGCCAAGGCTGCCTTTCATCATGTCAACGACCGAGTCGGGGAAGACAACATCGGTGGTCGGGTCCTGAACTTGATCTTTGGTCAGACCTTGGGACACCATCATGAGAGCCATATCGCCGACAACTTTGGACGATGGGGTCACTTTGACGATATCGCCGAACATCATGTTAACATCGGCATAGGCCTGTGCGACCTCGTGCCAACGGTCCTCTAGGCCGAGGCTGCGTGCCTGAGCTTTGAGGTTGGTGAACTGACCACCCGGCATTTCGTGCAGGTAGACTTCGGACGCTGGCGATTGGAGGCCAGATTCGAAGGCGGTGTACTGCGCGCGCACCTGTTCCCAGTAGTTGGACAGTTCACGGATCGACGCAATATCGAGGCCGGTGTCACGGTCAGAGCCTTTGAGCGCTTCAACGATGGAGCCCAAGGTCGGCTGCGATGTGCCGCCAGAGAAGGCGTCCATTGCCGCGTCCACAACGTCGACGCCCGCAGCCGACGCCGCCAGAACGGTCGCGATCGACGCGCCCGATGTGTCGTGGGTGTGGAAGTGGATCGGTAGACCGACCTCTTGTTTCAGGGCGGTGACGAGAGCGGTCGCGGCGGATGGTTTCAAGAGACCTGCCATGTCCTTGAGGCCAAGAACATGAGCGCCAGCGGCTTCGAGTTCTTTGGCCATACCGACGTAGTATTTCAGGTCATACTTCGAACGGTTCGGATCGAGGAGGTCGCCTGTGTAGCAAATCGTGCCTTCGCAGACCTTTTTCGCATCAATGACCGCGTCCATTGCAACGCGCATGTTTTCAACCCAGTTGAGGCTGTCAAACACACGGAACACGTCAACGCCTGAGGTCGCGGCCTGACGCACGAATTCTTGCACGACGTTGTCGGGGTAGTTCGTGTAGCCAACACCGTTCGATGCGCGCAGAAGCATCTGGGTCATGATGTTCGGCATTGCGGTGCGGATGTCGCGCAGGCGCTGCCATGGGCATTCCTGCAAGAAGCGGTAGGCCACGTCAAAGGTCGCACCACCCCAACATTCGACCGAGAAAAGACCGGACATGTTCTGTGCATAGGCAGGTGCGGCCTTGATCATGTCGATGGACCGCATACGAGTTGCCAGCAACGACTGGTGGCCGTCACGCATGGTCGTGTCGGTGATCAGAAGCTGCTTTTGCTGGTGCATCCAGTCCGCAATCGCCTCGGGGCCAAATTGGTCGAGGATTTGACGCGTGCCGCTCTGAACTTCGCCTTTGCCGGGTAGGACGGGGGGCTTGGGCGCTTTCAGTTCTGCATGGGGTTTCGGACGCCCTGCAGTTTCGGGGTGACCATTCACGGTGATGTCGGCGATATACGTCAAGATCTTGGTCGCACGGTCGCGGCGTTTATTGAACTGGAACAGCTCTGGCGTCGTGTCGATGAACTTTGTCGTGTATTCGTAGTTCAGGAACGTCGGGTGTTTCAGCAGGTTTATTACAAACTCGATGTTTGTGGACACACCGCGGATGCGGAATTCGCGGAGCGCACGGTCCATCCGCGCAATCGCCATCTCAGGGGTTGGTGCGCGTGCTGTAATTTTAGTTAAGAGCGAGTCGTAGTAACGGGTGATCACCGCACCTGAATAAGCAGTACCGCCGTCCAGACGGATACCCGGACCTGTTGCCGAACGGTAGGTTTGGATGCGGCCATAGTCGGGGATAAAGTTGTTCGACGGATCTTCGGTGGTGACGCGGCACTGGAGCGCGTGGCCGTCGAGTTGCACGTCATATTGCGAAGCGCAGCCCGTTGCATCGACGATGGATTTCCCTTCGGCGATCAGGATCTGCGCACGAACGATGTCGATGCCTGTAACCTCTTCGGTGACCGTGTGTTCCACCTGAACGCGGGGGTTTACTTCGATGAAATAAAACTCGCCCGAATCCATATCCATCAGGAATTCGACGGTGCCTGCGCATTCGTAATTCACGTGTTCGCAGATTTTCTTGCCCAAGTTACACAGGCGCTCGCGCTGCGTGGCGGACAGATATGGGGCAGGGGCGCGTTCAACGACTTTTTGGTTGCGGCGCTGAACCGAACAGTCACGTTCCCATAGGTGATAGATGTTGCCCTTTTTATCGCCAAGGATCTGCACCTCGACGTGGCGGGCCCGAAGAATCATCTTTTCCAGATAGCCTTCGCCGTTGCCGAACGCGGCCTCGGCTTCGCGACGACCTTCGCGGACTTTTTCCTCAAGCTCTGCTTCGTTCATGATCGGGCGCATGCCGCGACCGCCGCCGCCCCACGATGCCTTGAGCATCAGCGGGTAGCCAACTTCGGCGGCCTGAACACGGATGATATCCATGTTTTCGCCCAAAACTTCGGTTGCTGGAATGACGGGAACGCCAGCCTCCATCGCAACCTTACGGGCGCTGGCCTTATCGCCCAGCTCGCGCATGGTTTTCGCTTTGGGGCCGATAAAGGTGATGCCGTTGCGATCGCAGGCATCAACGAAATCGGGGTTTTCCGACAAAAGGCCGTAGCCGGGGTGGATGGCGTCCGCGCCGGACATTTTGGCGACGCGGATCATCTCATCGATAGACAGGTAGGCGGCAACAGGGCCTAGTCCCTCGCCAATGCGGTAGGCTTCGTCAGCCTTAAAACGGTGAAGGCCGAGTTTGTCTTCTTCGGCGTAGACCGCAACGGTCTTTTTCCCCATCTCGTTCGCGGCCCGCATAATGCGGATCGCGATTTCACCACGGTTGGCGATCAGAATCTTTTTGAACTCGGCCATAGTCGGGCACTCCTTTGCAGATGCAGCAAAGGTGTAGAAAGATTCTGCGGCTGCGTAAACAGCTTTTTTGACGATATGTTAGCGATAACATATCTCTTGCGTAAAATAATCGATTATTCTGACGCTGGGGCCTGTCGGTTGTGGAGAGGAATTTCCTTCATCAAGAGGGAGAGCGCGAAGGCGATCACACCCAATGAAGCCGCAATCCAAAAGATCGGATGGATGGCGTTCACAACGCTATCTGCGACCAAACCGCGTGCTTCCTCTGGCAAGCCGTGCAGCATTTGCGGGCCAATCTCGCCGTTGAATTCGACGGCAGTGCCAAGGCCGGCCGCCATACGTGGAGCAAAGAGGGCACCGAACGCAGCAACTGCGAGCGATCCGCCGACCTGACGGAACATTAGACCCGCCGCCGTTGCGGTGCCCAAGGTTTCACGCGGCACAGCGTTTTGCACGGCGGTGGTCAGAACGGGGAATGTTGTCCCCATGCCAAGGCCGAATGTGGCGAGCGACAGGCTGAAACGCAGAGTCGAGGTGTATTGATCGATGGTTGATAGGGCGATCATGCCGAGCACGATAAAGACCGCACCGATGATCGGCAGAATGCGGTATTTCCCTGTTTTGCCCATCCAGCGGCCCGATGTGGTCGAGCCGAGCAGGATACCAAAGGTCATTGGGATCAGCATGAGGCCCGATACGGTCGGGGAGACGCCCTTTGCGATTTGTAGGTAGATTGGCAGGAAGGTGACAGAGCCGAACATCGCTGCACCGATGATAAAGCTGATCGCCGAGGTCGTTGAAAACACGTTCAGTTTGAACAGTTTCAGCGGAAGGATCGGCTCTGCAGCGCGGGATTCAATGTAGACAAACGCGATGGTGCTGGTGAACGAGAGGGCGATCAGGCCGATAAAAGTCGGGCTGTTCCATGCGATTGTGTTGCCACCCAGCGATGTGGCCAGAGTCAGTGATGCCAGCGCAATCGAAAGGGTTGCAGCCCCCCACCAGTCGATAGAGTGCTTGACCCGACGACCTGTCGGTTTGAACGCCATCGCAAAGCCAGCGACCGCAGCGACGCCGAACGGGATGTTGATGTAGAAAATCCAGTGCCATGTGAAGGCTTCGACGAACCAACCACCAATGAGCGGCCCGATCACAGAGGACATAGAGAAGACGGCAGCGAAAATGCCTTGGACCTTTGCGCGGTCACGGGGCGGGATCACGTCACCGATAACAGAGAGGGCGAGTACGAAGAGACCGCCACCACCGAGTCCCTGAAGCGCACGGGCGAGGATCAGGAAGGTCATCGAATTGGCGAGGCCGCAGAGCGCGGAACCCAAGAGGAACAGGCCAACAGAGACAAATACCGTATTTCGACGTCCGTAGAGGTCACCGATCTTACCGTAGAGTGGCGCAACAACGGTCGAGGCCAGCATATAGGCCGTGACGACCCAGCTGAGGTGCTCCAACCCGCCAAGGTCGGCGACGATGGTCGGTAGGGCGGTCGACACGATGGTTTGGTCGAGTGCGGCCAGCAGCAAAAGCACCCCGATGGATGCAATAATTAGTCGTGTCGACCCCGTATGGGTCGGAGTGGGTGCAGCGGTCATTGGGGCTCCAGTTTTCTACGGGTGCGTTGCCCGTGATTTCCTCTTTATCTAGCGGAAATGAAATTTATGTGTCAATAGCACATAAATGTGCTTAGCATCTAATTGACTTGTGCGAATATGTGAGTAGACACGGACGCCATGACGAAGATGCCAAAGAAATTTCACGACAATGTGCCCGAACTTCTGGCTGACGCCGGTTTCGGGCCAGACATGATTGATGCCTTGTTGGAACTCGATGGAACGATGTTCCTTTGGCATCGGGCGTCGTCCAAAGGTGAAGTGCCTGCGAAAATTCTGGCGGAGTTGGGCTCAAGCGTCGAGGTTGGCCAGTTCTACGCCATGACAGCGATTTTCCGTATCCAAGAAGGCATCGGGCGCGATGGGGCAGAGCCTGCAACGATTGGTCTCCTCGCTGAGGAAATGAACATCGATCCCTCGCGTGCCAGCCGTGTGGCAAGCGACTTGATCGCCAAAGGTCTGGTGCGTCGTGAGGCGGCTCAAGATGATGGTCGAAAGTCGATCTTGGTCCTGACGGATGCGGCGGTTGCGCTGTTTCGGTCCTATAAGGAACTGAAATGGGCAAAGGTCATCGAGGTTTATCGGGACTGGAACGCAGATGATATCGCGACCTTTTCCCGACTCCTTGGGCGATATGTCGGCGATATGCGCCGTGTTTTGCATGGGCAAGACTAACTAGAACATAATGCGAACAGACGCTTTCCTCGCGTCCAGAGTTGCGCTATTTATCCTGCCATGAGCAGCTATTCCGATGATGACGCCTTTGAGGCGGCCGAAATGTCCTTGTCCCAGCGCGCTATGATGGCGTCGCGGCCCACGCCCTATCTGGATGATCTTAATCCAGCGCAGCGAGAGGCAGTCGAGGCATTAGATGGCCCCGTTTTGATGTTGGCTGGCGCCGGAACGGGCAAGACCAAGGCGCTGACCACGCGGATTGTTCACCTGCTCGCCACGGGCAAGGCGCGTCCCAATGAAATCCTTTCGGTGACGTTCACCAACAAAGCTGCGCGCGAGATGAAAGAGCGTGTTGGCCGTTTGTTGGGCGAAGCGGTCGAGGGCATGCCGTGGATGGGCACCTTCCACTCGGTCTGTGTCAAACTCTTGCGCCGTCACGCCGAACTGATCGGGATGGACGACCGCAACGCTCTGATCGAAGGGCGCCCTTCGCTGCACCTGAAATCGAATTTTACGATCCTCGATACTGACGATCAGATCCGCCTGCTCAAGCAGTTGATCGAGGCGAATAACATCGACGCCAAACGCTGGCCGCCACGGATGCTGGCGGGAATCATTGATAGCTGGAAAAACCGTGCATGGACGCCCGACAAGGTTCCGACCCGCGAGGCCGCTGCCTTTGATGGCAAGGCGATTGACCTCTACGATCAGTACCAGCGTCGTTTGCTAGAGCTGAACGCCGTCGATTTCGGTGACCTCCTGTTGCACATGGTCACGATTTTCCAGACCCATCAGGACGTGCTGGATCAATACCAACGCTGGTTCCGCTATGTGATGGTGGACGAATATCAGGACACCAACGTCGCCCAGTATCTTTGGTTGCGCCTCCTTGCCGGTGGTCACAAAAACATCTGCTGCGTGGGTGATGACGACCAGTCGATCTATGGCTGGCGCGGGGCCGAGGTTGGCAACATCCTCAAGTTCGAAAAGGATTTCCCCGGGGCCAAGGTCGTTCGGCTGGAGCAAAACTACCGCTCTACTCCGCATATCCTTGCCGCCGCATCTGGGGTGATTGCAGGCAACAAGGGGCGTTTGGGTAAAACGCTCTGGACCGACCGAGAAGAAGGCGAGCGTGTCCGTCTGATCGGACATTGGGATGGCGAAGAAGAGGCCCGTTGGATCGGCGAAGAGATTGAGGCGATGCAGCGCGGGACTCGCGGAATGGCCCCGCGTTCGCTCGACGATATGTCGATCCTCGTGCGGGCATCGCATCAGATGCGCGCGTTTGAGGACCGTTTCCTGACCATCGGCCTGCCGTATCGCGTCATCGGTGGCCCCCGTTTCTACGAGCGTTTGGAAATCCGCGATGCGATGGCCTATTTCCGTCTCGCCGTTTCGCAGGATGACGACCTCGCGTTCGAGCGGATTGTGAACACACCGAAACGTGGTCTGGGTGACAAGGCGATCCAAACAATTCAGCGCATGGCGCGGGATAACGGCGTGAACCTTGTTGAGGGCGCGCGGCTTTGTGTCGACACTGGCGCGATCAAAGGCAAGGGCGGCGCGGCGTTGGGCCAGTTGGTTCAGGGGCTCGATCGTTGGTATCAGCAGTTACGGGACGAGGCGGATACCCACATCGAAGTGGCTGAGATGATCCTCGACGAATCTGGCTACACCACAATGTGGATGAACGACAAAACGCCAGAGGCGCCGGGGCGGCTAGAGAACCTTAAGGAATTGGTCAAAGCGCTCGAGAATTTTGATAACCTTCAAGGGTTTCTCGAACATATCGCGCTGATCATGGACAACGATTCCGAGGATGCTGAGGAAAAGGTCAGCATCATGACGCTGCACGCAGCAAAAGGGTTGGAATTCCCTGCCGTGTTCCTTCCAGGGTGGGAGGATGGCCTGTTTCCGTCTCAGCGCAGCATGGATGAAAGCGGGCTGAAGGGGTTGGAAGAGGAGCGCCGTCTTGCTTATGTCGGCATCACCCGTGCCGAAGAGGTCTGCACGATTTCCTTTGCCGCGAACCGTCGGGTCTATGGTCAGTGGCAGAGCCAGCTTCCTAGCCGTTTCATCGACGAATTGCCTGTTGATCACGTGGAAATTCTGACGCCTCCGGGGCTTTATGGTGGGGGCTATGGCGCCGCTGGCATGTCGTCGAGCGCGTCGCCTGCCTATGCGATGAAAGCCGCATCAACCATAGAGGAACGCGTCGGTAAGGCCGACGTTTACAACTCTCCCGGTTGGAAGCGGATGCAATCCCGCAGTCAAAACCGTGGCATGGCTCAGCCGTCCGAGGTGCGTGGGTTGACCATCGATGCGACCGCTGTGTCGTCCTTCACCATTGGCGATCGCGTGTTCCATCAGAAATTCGGATATGGCGAAGTGATGGAGATTGAGGGCGATAAGCTGGATATCGAATTCGATAAGGCGGGTTCAAAGAAGGTCGTGGCGAAATTTATCGTCTCTGCGGCGCAGGCAAACGACGTTCCATTTTAGGGTTTCGCCTTTAACGTGCATCGCGTAGCTTGCTCGGAAACCCGAGTGAGTTAAGGGGTACGAGTATGGCTTTGGCAGCCGAACGGGCAGACTACGCATTACAAAAGGCGATGGAACAGTTTTGGGCCGTCGGTATTGAGGCGACCCCTTATCCAGAGTTGGTCAAGGTCACAGGGCTGAGCCGAAAGGCGCTCTATCAGCAGTGGCCCGACAAAACGCGGTTGGTGCATGACACCTTGGATCGCTACTGTAAATCCGTACTCATTGATCAATGTGAGATATTCAAAACACCTGGTCCAGCGGCAGTGACACGGTTTTGGGATGCTCTGGAGGATTCGGTTGTTCCTGATTGGCAGGGGTGTTTTCTGCTTCGCTCGGCAGCGGGCGAGTTGCGCCATGATGAAAAGGCGCGGCAGATGTATACGGAACACCTATCCACCATTCAGCGCGGGATCATGATGTCATTGAAGGGGCACCACAAGGACCCAGCGGGTGCTGCGTGGCAGGCGGTCGGGGTGATGACTTTGGTCACGGCGCTGGCGGGGCAGGGCATGCCTTTGGCCATGCTCAAGCCCGTTTTTGCGGCAGGTCGTGCGGCAACTGCGTTTTAGTGACCGCGAATAATCGGGATAAGGGTCAACACCAATAGAACGGCCATGGTGATGTTAAACGCCCGCAGTCGACCATGATTGTTCAGGAAACGCCGCGCCTGTTGGCCCAATGCGTTCCAGAAAAAGATCGAAGGCAGGTTGGTGCACATGAACGTGAGAGCCACCAGCAGAACTTGAGCGAACGAATGGTCTGAAGTGTAGGCGCTGATCGCGGTCAGGGCCATGAACCAGCCTTTGGGATTGACCCATTGAAACGCTGCGGCCTGTAGGAATGTCAGTGGTTTGCCTTCTGCCTCTGGTTCGTCTGGCGATTTGGGCGCAGCATTCGCGATCTTCCACGACAGATAGATCAGATAGGCGACCGAGCCCCATTTCATCATGACCAGCATGATCGGAAAGGTGTCAAACACCTGCACCAGCCCTGCGCCCAGTACAACGATCATAAAGGAATGGCCCAAGCCCACGCCCAGAATATGCGGGATCGAACGGCGAATGCCAAAGTTGGCCCCTGAGGCCATCAACATCATGTTGTTCGGCCCTGGCGTGATGGAGCTGACAAAGGCAAAGCCGATCAGGGCGAGGATCAATTCGTAAGTCATGTCTCGTGCTGTGACAAATGTCTCAGGGCGCTGCAATCGAAATCGTGAGGGCTAGAAAAGCGAACGGCGGCACCCGGGAGGAGGAGGGGTGCCGCCGTGCTATTCGGCGAACGCTCAGGGAGGAGGAGAGAGCATTCGCTTGGCGAAGCGTCCGGTCAGGGAGGAGGAGAGACCATCTGCTTCTATGCGAAACCTTCAGGGAGGAGGAGAGAAGGTCCCGTATCTGAATTTGGTGCGGCGGGATCAGGGAGGAGGAGAGATCCCGCCGCTATTTCACGGACCTTCAGGGAGGAGGAGGAGGGCCCGTAAACTCTATTCTTTTGCGGCAGCCCCCTAGGGAGGAGGAGAAGGGGGCCGCCGCTTTAGTCACGATCCGCTCAGGGAGGAGGAGAGAGCAGATCGTTGTCGATGGTCCCAGGGAGGAGGAGAGGGACCGTCGTATTCTATATCTTAGGCGCCGTAGGCAGCTTCGATTGCGATGCTTTTGATCATCGAGCGGGAGATGCCCAGATCAGCAAGTTCGCGGCCAGACAGCTGCGACAGTTCGTTGATTGTCGCGCGGTATACTTTGTATTTGGCGAAGCGGTCAGCGAGGGTTGCGAAGAAGCCGCCGAAAGCGGGAGTGAAACCAGTGCGGACGTCGTTTGCGTAAGCCATCTTATTCTCTTTTCATCGTGTCCCGCATCGGGCGGGGCTGTTTCATCTTTCGGCGTGTTGTAGTTCGCCGTGGCATCTTGCTGCCGTTGGACCTAATTTGGCGCTAATGCTGCGAATGCACAATTGGGACTTTCGTCAATGCCGCCATGCAGCAAATGCATATGAAGTGCTGACCTATTTCACATAGTCGTTACATTGCAGGGGAATTGGGTTGTGATTTGCCTATTCCGTGACATGTTTTGCCGCTGAATTGGGCAGAGTTTGAACAGGAGGGTCTGGTGACCTTAGGGAAAGATACGGTTCTTGAGATATTGAACGGCATTGCGCTGCCCGCAGGTGGGACGCTGGTGTCCAAAGACCTTGTTCGGGCCTTGACGGTCGAGGGTGGGCAGATTCGCTTTGTGCTTGAGGCGCCCACGCCAGACGAAGCACGTGCGTTGGAGCCCGTTCGTCTGGCGGCGGTCGAGGCCTTGCGCGCTGTCGAAGGTGTTACGGATGTGCAAGCGGTGATTACAGCGCATGGACCATCGAAACCCGCGCAGCCTGCGCCGAGCCTCAAGGTCGGTCGTCACCCGACGCCCCAAGCTGGCCCACAGGGTGTGCCTGGTGTTAAGCGGATCATCGCCATCGGATCGGGTAAGGGCGGCGTTGGGAAATCCACCGTGTCGAGCAACCTCGCCGTTGCTTTGGCGAAAGCTGGTAAAAAGGTCGGTCTACTAGATGCAGATATATATGGTCCCAGCCAGCCGCGGATGATGGGCATCACGGGGCGGCCATCGTCGCCTGATGGCGAACATATAGAGCCGCTTCACGCGCACGGCGTTACAGTCATGTCCATTGGCCTGCTCGTTGATCCGGACAAGGCGGTGATCTGGCGCGGCCCGATGCTGATGGGTGCGTTGCAGCAGATGCTCGGTCAGGTGAACTGGGGCGAGCTGGATGTGTTGCTGATCGACCTGCCACCGGGGACGGGCGATATTCAACTCTCGCTTTGCCAAAAGACCCACATGACAGGCGCTATTGTTGTGTCGACCCCGCAGGACGTGGCGCTGATTGATGCGCGTAAGGCGATTGATATGTTCAATACCCTCAAGACGCCGATCTTGGGTCTGATTGAAAACATGTCCACCTTTCATTGCCCGAATTGCGGACATGAAGCGCATATCTTTGGGCATGGTGGGGTGGCTGCTGCGTCCCTAGAGCTATCGGTTCCTTTCTTGGGATCGCTGCCGATCGACCTTGATACCCGACTGGCGGGTGATGCGGGGACACCTGTTGCCGCTGGTGGGGGCGCGATGGCCGATGCCTATGCAAGTCTCGCCTCGAAGTTGATCGAGGGCGGTCTGGTATAATTTCATTTTTCGAACCTTTTGGTTCTCAGGGCCGTTCGGTTGTTCACCGGACGGCCCTTTGTGTTGCAGATATGGAATCCTATGGAACTGATCTGGGACCCAATTTGAATCTGGCTTGCGGTTGCACTCAATCCGAATCACTGCGGCGTGATTTTCAGTGAATTTCAGGAACGTATGTGGAACATTTTCGCCCCAGATGATCATGAATGGGAGACGATGGAATTTTTTGTGAATCCCATGGAACTTGTGGAGCAAGGTTTTTGAAATCTATATGTTGTGCTTTTGTTTATCACTTGTGCCACAAACTGCGTCACCTCACGGTCGTGTGACTCCTTGGTTATCATTGGTATTGCCCAGCTATCCCCATTAAGTTCCATGAGGTTCCAGAAAGTTGTTGCCAGACTCCGTCCCAATCGGCATATTCAACTCATCGGAAGCAGAGTGATAACAAATACCAAGGGCCGAACTTAAAAAGAGCCCAGAGGCGAAAATAGCAGGTTTCATACAGGCACACGCTTCTTCCGAATAATAGATCCGGCGCGCGAGCGAGCAGACATCCCCCCAGGTGGCGCGCGTTGCTGGACTTCCCGAAAGGGACGGTGGCGGCGGATCGAACAGTGGCAGCAGTTCGATCCGCCGTTCCCTTTTCGGGGTTGGTGAAATCGGGGGCAGGTAAGAGGGACCGCACAAGTGGTTCAGGCGTTTGAAGGCGAATACACCCAGCGGGTGGATAAAAAGGGACGCATGTCGATCCCCGCCGATTTTCGTCGTGTCCTGCTCTCTGGTGACCCCGAAGCCGAAGCCCGCGGCAATCCCCGTTTGAAAATCGTCTACGGTCAGCACCTGAAGAACTGCGTGCAAGCCTATACGATCAATGAATATCAGCGCGTCATTGATGATATCTATGCAATGCCGCGCGAACGCTCTGCCGATCAAAAACGTCTGGCCCACCTCTATGTGACGCAGTCGATCACGCTCGATGTCGATAAAGATGGTCGCGTGATCCTGCCAAAGTCGATCCGCGATAAGCTGTCGATCGAAGAGGGTGATGTGTATTTCCGTGGTCTCGTTGGAACCTTCGAGATGTGGAACAACGATATCTTCCAGTCCACAGTCAACGCAGACATTGATGACTGGCTTGACGGCATGGATGATGACTTTGACCCGTTGTCATTGTTGGGGGGCAGCTGATGTCGTCCCCGACCGATCCTCATATTCCCGTTCTTATCAGGCCGCTCATTCGGGCGGTCTCGCCTGTTTCTGGCATCTGGCTTGATGGCACGTTTGGCGCGGGCGGCTATACCCGTGCGCTGTTGGAGGCGGGTGCCGATAAGGTTATCGGAGTGGACAGAGATCCGTTGGCGTTTGAGATGGCAAAGCCGTGGATTGGGGATTTCGGCGACCGGATTGAATTCGTGCAAGGCACCTTCTCGGACATGGATCAATATGCGCAGAACCTTGATGGGGTTGTGCTCGATCTAGGCGTGTCGTCGATGCAGTTGGACCTCGCGGAGCGCGGCTTTTCGTTCATGAAAGAAGGCCCTCTCGATATGCGGATGAGCCAGTCGGGCACCTCTGCAGCGGACTTTTGTAACGAACTGGACGAAGAAGAGCTTGCCGATATTATCTACCTTTACGGTGAAGAACGCGCGAGCCGCCGCATCGCAAAGGCTATCGTTAAGGCGCGCCCGCTGACGACCACGCTGCAACTCGCTAAAATCGTTGAAGGCTGCTTGCCGCGTCCAAAGCCCGGGCAGAGCCATCCCGCGACCCGCACGTTCCAGGCGCTGCGCATCGCCGTAAATGATGAATACGGTCAGTTGGCCGAGGGCCTTATGGCTGCTGAACGAGCATTGAAACCGGGTGGTCTATTGGCTGTTGTGACGTTCCATTCGGTCGAAGATCGGATGACGAAACGGTTCTTCCAGTCGCGGTCGGGCAGGACAGCAAATGCGAACCGTTACGCGCCTGAATTGGCGCAAGACAAACCTGCGTTCGAAATGGTCGAGAAAAAGGCCATTGGTCCGGATCAGCAAGAATTGACGGAAAACCCGAGGTCACGTTCCGCAAAGCTGCGCGTTGCGCGCCGAACTGATGCGCCATCGGGAGAAATGGATCGCAAGGCGCTTGGTATGCCTCTGCGTAAAGGGGAGCGGTAATGCGTAGCCTGTTGTATGTTTTGTCCGCGCTTGGGGTCATTGCATTGGCGTTTTGGGCCTATCAGGAAAACTACCGCACTCAAGATTCCATTAAACATGTCAGGCAGTTGAGCCGCGAAATTGCGGCGGCAAATTCCAGCCTGCGGATGTTGCGGGCAGAGTGGGCCTATCTGAACCGTCCTGACCGTCTGCGCGACCTCGTTGATCTGAACTTTGACCGTCTGGGGCTTTTGCCGCTGATGCCCGATGGCTTTGGCCGTGTGGATCAAGTGATCTATCCTTCGCTTCCGCTTTTGCCCGTGTCGGGCCGTATCGTAGAAGTGTCGAGCGATGGTGATGCGGAGGGCTCCCTATGATCCGAACCCCGCTGCGTCCGTTGGCCCGTATCCTGAACGCCCGTCAAGCAGGGGAAAACCCTGACGCGATTGAGGCCGAAAATAAGCGCATTCGTCACGAAGCCATGCGTGACACGGACCGCGTGCGGGCCGAAAGCCGTCTTTACATTTTGGGCGGTTGTTTCTTTTTCGCCTTCACGGCGATCATCCTGAAAATGGGTGTTATTGCAACGACCTTACCCGAAGAACCTCAAGTATCGCGGGGCGGTGATCCGATCCTGTCGATGCGCTCGGATATCGTCGACCGCGAAGGCCGCGTTCTGGCAACGAACTTTGACACCTACGCTGTTTACGCGCATCCGCGCGACATGATCGATCCAGAGGTGGCTGCCTCTGAACTCGCGCGGATCTTCCCAGAGCTGGACGAAGAGCGCCTACTCAAGGATTTCACGGGCAATCGTAGTTTTGTCTGGATCCGCCGTCAGATCAGCCCCGAGCAGATGCAAGAAGTCTTTGACATCGGTGAACCGGGGCTGCTGTTCGGGCCACGCGAAATGCGCCTTTATCCTAACGGTCCAGTTGCAAGCCACATCCTTGGTGGATCGAACTTTGGCCGTGAAGGCGTTGATTCTGCTGAAATCGTAGGTATTGCGGGGGTTGAGCGTCAGTTTGACGATTACCTTCGTGATCCCGCTAATGGTGGTGCGCCGCTTCAGTTATCGATCGACCTGACCATTCAGGCTGCAACCGAACGCGTTCTTGCGGGCGGTATGATGCTCATGAACGCCAAAGGTGCTGCTGCTGTTCTCATGGACGTGCACACGGGCGAAATTATCTCGATGGCGTCACTGCCCGACTTTGACCCGAACAATCGTCCGACCGTTTTGACCCAAGGCGATCAGTCCGATAGCCCGCTGTTCAACCGCGCGGTGCAGGGCGTTTACGAATTGGGCTCTACGTTCAAGATTTTGGCTGTGGCTCAGGCGCTTGAACTTGGCTTGGTTAATCCTGACACCATGATCCAAACCCAGCCTGCGATCCGCATCGGTGGCTTTGCGATCAACGACTTCCACAGCTATGGCCGCGAAAACAGCGTTACGGATGTGATCGCGAAATCGTCGAACATCGGCACTGCGCATATCGCGGAAATGATCGGTGGCGAACGCCAGCAAGAATTCCTGCGGACGTTGGGCATCCTCGATGTATCGCCCGTTGAGCTAAGCGAAGCCCGCGCTGGTCGTCCACAGTATCCCCGCGATTGGACGCCAATCAACACGATGACCATTTCCTATGGCCATGGCGTGGCAGCATCGCCGCTTCACCTTGCGTCGGCTTATGCGACGCTTGCGAACGGTGGTCGTTTGGTGACGCCGACGTTGATCCATGATGCGTCCAACACGGTCGGCGAACGGGTGATCAGCGAAACAACGGCACGTCAGTCGGTGGATATGTTGCGTCAGGTTGTAACCCGCGGCACCGCATCCTTTGGTGAGGTCGCAGGCTATGAGGTCGCTGGTAAAACAGGGACTGCCGACAAAGTGCGTCCGACAGGTGGCTACTACGACGACAAGGTTATCGCGACCTTCGCGTCAGTCTTCCCTGCGTCCGACCCGAAATACGTCCTCGTTGTCACCTTGGATGAACCAAATGACACCACAGGATCAGAGCCGCGCCGCACCGCAGGTTGGACGGCTGTGCCTGTCGCCGCAGAGATGATCCGCCGCGTAGCACCCTTGCTCGGATTACGACCGAATATTGAAACTCCCCTTATGACGGGTGTATCGCTCGCTACAGAATAAAAGGGGCATTTCATATGGCAGGCGCTGCGCAAAAGACGGTCACATTGTCAGACCTAGGACTGACGGCACAGGGGGCCTGCGATGCGCGGGTCAACGCGATCACCATTGATAGTCGCGACGTCATGCCAGGTGCCCTCTTTGGTGCAATGCCAGGAAGCAACGTGCACGGCGCTGCATATATCGGCACGGCGCTGGAGAATGGTGCGGCTGCGATCTTGACCGACCGCGCGGGGGCTGAACTGGCCGCTGACGTTCTAGCCGATAGCAGTGCGTGTTTGATTATTTCCGAAGACCCGCGTCAGACCTTGGCACAAACGGCTGCACTCTTCTTTGGTGCACAGCCAGAGGTCGCCGTTGCAGTGACGGGGACCAATGGGAAAACCTCTGTCTCTACATTTTGCCGTCAGATTTGGACGGAACTGGGCCTTGAGGCTGTGAACCTCGGCACCACAGGCGTTGAAGGGGCATGGACTTATCCGCTCCGCCACACGACCCCCGATCCGATCACATTGCAGCGGGTTCTGGCCTCTGCCGCGACCGAAGGCGTGACCCATGTCGCGATGGAGGCATCCTCGCACGGGCTCGATCAGCGGCGTTTGGATGGTGTGATGTTGGCGGCGGCTGGGTTTACGAACTTTACCCAAGATCACCTCGACTATCACAAAACGTTTGAGGCTTATTTCGATGCGAAGATGGGCCTTTTTGATCGTGTGCTACCGCCCGAAGGCACGGCAGTGATCAACCTCGATGATCCCAAGGGGATCGACGTGCTACGCATTGCCGAACAACGTGGCCATGAGGTTCTCGGCGTTGGCCGCTCTGATCTGGCACGGTTGCGGCTTTTGTCGCAGCGGTTTGATGCGACGGGGCAGGATTTGCGGTTTGACTGGCAGGGTGAAATTCACCTGACCCGTCTGAACCTCATTGGCGGATTTCAGGCGGAAAACGTGCTCCTTGCGGCGGGTCTCGTGATCGGCGCAGGGGCAGATCCCAAAGACGTTTTTGATACCCTACCGCATCTGACGACAGTGCGGGGTCGAATGCAATTGGCCGCCACACGCGACAACGGCGCGGCGGTCTATGTGGATTACGCGCATACGCCCGATGCCGTCGAAACCGCGCTGCAAGCCATTCGCCCGCATGTGATGGGCCGCATTATTGCGATTGTTGGCGCTGGTGGTGATCGTGACACCACGAAACGCCCGCTGATGGGTGCCGCTGCGGCTGAGAATGCCGATGTCGTGATTGTGACCGACGATAACCCTCGGTCCGAGGACCCCGCCCTGATCCGCGCCGCCGTGATTGAAGGCGCGCACCGTGTTCGGACCAAAGATGTCTACGAGGTCGGTGATCGTGCCGAGGCGATCCTGCGGGCCGCAGACATGCTTCAACCGGGTGATGCGCTTCTTGTCGCAGGTAAGGGCCACGAGACGGGCCAGATCGTTGGCACCGATGTGCTGCATTTCGATGATGTAGAGGTCGCGTCCCAAGCGGTCCTCGCGCTGGATGGGAAAATCTGATGACAACGCCGCTTTGGACTTCGCGTGATGCTGTGGCAGCAACGGCTGGCACGGCGACCTGTGACTGGTCGGTCAGTGGCGTGTCGATTGATACCCGAACCCTGCAAGAGGGAGACCTCTTTGTCGCGCTCAAAGCGGCGCGGGATGGGCATGATTTCGTAGCGCAGGCATTGGCGTCCGGGGCAGGGGCGGCATTGGTTACGCACCGTCCCGAAGGTGTCGCAGAAGATGCGCCGCTGCTGATCGTCGACGATGTTCTGACGGCGTTAGAAGATTTGGGGCGCGCAGCACGTGCGCGGACCAAAGCCCGCGTCGTTGCTGTGACGGGGTCGGTCGGCAAAACCTCGACCAAGGAAATGCTACGCGATGTCTTGGGCACCCAAGGCAAAACTCACGCGGCAGAGGCGTCTTACAACAATCACTGGGGCGTTCCGCTGACCTTGGCGCGGATGCCTGCGGACACGAAATACGCGGTGATCGAAATCGGGATGAACCACCCCGGAGAGATCGCACCGCTCGCTAAAATGGCGCGTCCACATGTGGTCATGATCACGACCGTCGCCGCCGCGCACCTTGAGGCGTTTGAAAATATCGACGGGATCGCCCGCGAAAAGGCCGCGATTTGCGAGGGGCTAGAGCCCAAAGGTACTGCCGTTCTGAACGGTGACCTGTCGAATTCGCAAATCTTGATCGATGCCGCCCGTGCCAAAGGCGCGAAGGTCATCACCTTTGGTCAGTCCAAAGGATGCCATCATCGTATGCTCGACCTTCGGATTTGCGAAGGTGCGACGGTGGCGCAGGCCCGTGCATGGCGTACGCCAGTGTTGCTTAAGGTTGCGACCGAAGGCCGTCACTTTGCCATGAACGCTTTGGGCGTGGTGGCAGTGGTGCAGGCGCTTGGCGCGGATCGGACCAAAGCGATGCTCGACCTCGGGCAATGGTCGCCTCCTGCTGGGCGTGGCCTCTCTGAACAGATCGTCACCGATCCCGCGCGCGATGGTCACTACTTTGATCTGATCGACGATGCGTTCAACGCGAACCCCACGTCGCTCTCTGCGAGCCTTGAAGTTCTGGCCGCGCGCAAACCGCGCAACGGCTTTGGCCGCTATGCCAAAGGTCGCCGTGTTGCGATCCTCGGGGATATGCTGGAGCTTGGTCCCGATGAGATCGCGTTGCACGCTGGCATGGTGAACGATCGGTCTATTGCTGATATTCATGTGGTCCATTGTGTCGGCAATCGTATGCGTCACATGTGGGAAGCGCTCCCCGAAGGGAAACGCGGCCACTGGGAAGAAACCGCACAAGATCTCATCCCTGATATTAACCGTTTGGTAGACAGCGGTGACGTTGTTTTGGTTAAAGGGTCCAAAGGCAGCAAAGTCAGCCTAGTCGTTGACGCGCTCCGTAAATTGGGGCAACGCAGAGCCAAGTCCGAACAAGAGGCCTGATTTTTATGCTGTATTTGTTAACATACCTGTCTGATGGCGGCGATTTTTTTAACCTTTTCCGCTACATCTCTTTCCGCGCGGGCGGTGCATTCCTCACCGCGCTCATTTTCGGCTTCATGTTCGGGAAACCCCTGATCAACGTTTTGCGTCGCAAACAGGGTAAGGGGCAGCCGATCCGCTCTGACGGTCCGGAGGGTCACTTTGTCAAAGCTGGCACGCCGACGATGGGCGGGCTGTTGATCGTTGGGGCTTTGGCGTTTTCGACAATCCTTTGGGCGCGGATGGATAACCCGTTTGTGCTGATGGTGCTGTTCGTCACCCTGTCCTATGCGATGATTGGTTTCGCCGACGACTACGCAAAGGTCAGTAAGCAAAGCACCGATGGCGTGTCAGGCAAGGTGCGTCTTGTTCTTGGGTTTGTCGTCGCGGCACTGGCGGGGTTTTGGGCGTCCTACTTCCACCCCGAGGCGTTGTCCAACGAACTGGCTTTCCCGATTTTTAAGAACCTTCTGGTCGATCTGGGCTTCTTCTTTGTGCCCTTCGCGATGCTCGTCATCGTGGGTGCGGCGAATGCTGTGAACTTTACCGATGGCTTGGATGGTCTGGCTGTTATGCCTGTGATGATCGCGGCGGCGACCTTTGGGATTATCGCTTATGCTGTCGGTCGCGTCGACTTTACCGAATACCTTGAAGTGCATTATGTCCCCGAAGCGGGCGAGATCACCATTTTCTGCGCGGCCCTCATCGGCGGAGGTCTTGGGTTCCTGTGGTATAACGCACCGCCCGCGGCTGTGTTCATGGGCGACACGGGTTCGCTCGCGCTGGGTGGTGCCTTGGGCGCGATTGCAGTTGCGACAAAGCACGAGATCGTTCTGTCGATCGTCGGCGGCCTCTTTGTGATGGAGACCCTGTCGGTGATCATTCAGGTCGCGTATTTCAAACGCACGGGCAAACGTGTGTTCCTGATGGCGCCGATCCACCACCACTACGAAAAGAAGGGCTGGTCAGAGCCGCAGATCGTGATCCGCTTCTGGATTATCTCGCTCATCCTTGCGATGATCGGTCTGGCGACGCTCAAAGTCCGCTAATTCCTATATCATACTGAGGTTCTCATGATCCCCGTTCTCGGTTTCGAAGATCAGACCGTTGCTGTCCTTGGCCTTGGTCGGTCGGGGCGGGCCACGGCGGCTGCGCTCAATGCGGGCGGAGCACGTGCGGTGGCATGGGACGACAACCCTGCCGCACGTGAAGCAGCAGAGGCCGAAGGGATCGAATTGCGCGACATGACGCGGCAGGGGGCCTTTGATGGCGTATCCTGTTTGGTCGTTTCCCCTGGTATTCCGCACCTCTATCCTGCGCCGAACCCTGTGATTGCTGCGGCTTGGGACGCAGGTGTTGCGGTCGATAACGACATCGGCCTATTTTTTCGATCCTTTGCGACCTACACATGGGACGATTTCGATCAACAGCCCAAAGTGATCGCAGTCACGGGGTCGAACGGGAAATCGACGACCTCTGCCTTGATCCACCACATCCTGACCGAAGCTGGCCGCCCGACCCAATTGGCGGGCAACATCGGTCGTGGCGTTTTGGACATCGATCCCGCTCGCGATGGTGAGGTTGTGGTGCTGGAACTGTCGTCTTACCAAACCGATCTTGCCCGTGCGATGACGCCCGATGTGGGGGTTTTCACCAACCTGTCGCCGGATCATTTGGATCGTCACGCGGGATTGGGTGGCTATTTCGCGGCCAAGCGCCGTCTGTTCGCCGAAGGTGGTCCCGATCGCTGCGTGATTGGCGTGGACGAGGTTGAAGGGCGTTACCTCGCTAACCAGCTGTCCGAAGGGCAGGCGGATGATCGTGTGATCCGTATTTCCTCGGCTCGGAAATTGGACGGCGAAGGCTGGACGGTCTTTGCGCGAAAAGGGTTCCTCGCTGAATGGCGCAAGGGGCGTCAGGTGGCGTCGATTGATATGCGCGGCATCCTTGGACTTCCGGGGGCCCATAATCACCAGAATGCGTGTGCCGCCTATGCGGCCTGTCGCACCTTGGGTATCGGCCCCAAGACGATTGAAGAAGCGATGAAGACCTACCCCGGTCTGCCGCACCGCAGCCAGTTGATCGGCGAAAAAGACGGCGTGCGCTATGTGAATGACAGTAAGGCTACGAACGTCGATAGCGCGGCAAAGGCGCTGCAGGCGTTTCCGCGTATCCGCTGGATTTGTGGCGGTCTGCAGAAAGAGGGCGGTTTGGACGGTCTGTTGCCGCATCTAAGCGCTGTGGCGAAGGCCTATGTGATTGGCCGTGAAGCCGCACAATTCGCGATGCAGCTTGGTGGGGTGGAGGCTGAGGTCTGCACCACGATGGAGGCAGCGGTTGCTCGTGCGAGCGCCGAGGCAGAGGCGGGCGATACGGTCCTGCTAGCGCCTGCCTGCGCGAGTTTCGATCAATACGACAACTTCGAGAAGCGCGGCGATGATTTCGCGGCGCAAGTGCGGGCGATTATCGGTTAAAGGCAGGTCAGGCGCGGTTCGCGATTGCTGTGCCTGCGGCATGGGCAGAGGCCCACGCCCATTGGAAGTTATATCCGCCGAGCCAACCTGTGACATCCACGGATTCCCCGATGAAATAGAGGCCGTCGACCTGTTTTGCTTCCATCGTTGTTGAGGATAGGCCGTCTGTGTCGACGCCGCCTAGTGTGACTTCGGCGGTGCGGTAACCTTCGGTGCCAGTGGGTTTGACCTGCCAATGAGAAAGAGCGAGGCGGAGGTTTTCAATCCGTCCGTCCGACCATTCCGCGCAATTGCCTGAGAGGTCGAATTCTGCGGTTAGGTGATCAACTAGGCGCGACGGGAGAACCCGCGCGAGGATGGTTGTGATTGATTTACGAGGATCGGTGCTACGCGCCTTGCGAAGTGTTTCGGTCAGATCAATTGTTGGGATTAGATCGATGTCGACCGCTTCGCCGCTGGTCCAATAGCTTGAAACTTGAAGCATCGCAGGGCCAGAGAGGCCACGGTGGGTGCACAAGAGCGCTTCGGCAAAGGCTGGGCCAGTGGTGGCGCGGGCCAAAACAGGGAGGGCGATGCCTGACACTTCAGCAAAGCGGCTGTCGGAAAAGGTAAACGGCACGAGGGCGGGACGCGTTTCTGTGACCGCGAGACCGAACTGCTCTGCGATTTGATAGGCGAAGCCCGTGGCGCCCATTTTCGGGATTGATTTGCCGCCCGTGGCAACGACCAGATGGTCGGCTTCGACCGTGATGTCTTTGCCATTGCGGCGCAGGGACACGGTAAAACGGTCCGTATGGCGTACTTCGATGATTTCGGTCTCAAGCCAGAGCTTCGCGCCCTCCTTTTCCGCCTCAGTTACCAACATATTTACGATGTCTTTGGCGGAGTTATCGCAGAACAATTGGCCGAGCGTCTTTTCGTGCCAGCCTATGCCATGGGCACTCACCAGCCCGATGAAATCCCATGGCGTGTAGCGGGCGAGCGCGGATTTGCAGAAGTGAGGGTTCTGGCTGAGGAAGTTCTTAGCCGACACGTCCATATTCGTGAAATTGCAGCGCCCACCGCCTGAAATGCGGATCTTTTCGCCCGCACGTTTCGCGTGGTCGACAACCAACACATCGCGACCCGCATGGGCAGCGCAGAACAGGCCGGCGGCACCGGCACCTAGGATGAGCGTACGAACCTTCATGTGCCTTCCCTGATGGCTTTTGACTGATCGCGCAAGTGGTCAGAAGGAATCCGCCGATTCAGCTTATTTTGCTGGCCTTTTTAGAGGGCTCTGATTACTATCAAGATCAGATCCGGCAAACGGACGATATTGAGGCAGTTAGCGGTAAGAGTTCCATGACAGAGATGGTCTATGGATCGATTCCGGTGCAAACCGGCGATCCCATCCTCCCACGGTGGTGGCGAACTATTGATAAATGGACGCTGTCCTGCGTTCTGGCATTGTTTGCCATCGGGCTATTGCTGGGGCTTGCAGCCTCTCCACCGCTTGCTGAACGCAACGATAAAGAACCATTTTACTACGTGATCAAGCAGGCCCAATTCGGTGGCCTTGCAATGATCGTGATGTTTGTCACTTCGATGATGACGCCGAAACTGGTGCGCCGTTTGGCGACCTTGGGCTTTATCGCTGCCTTTGTTGCGGTGCTGGCACTGCCGTTTATCGGAACCGATTTTGGCAAGGGCGCGGTGCGCTGGTTGTCGCTGGGCGGTCTGTCAGTGCAGCCGTCCGAGTTCCTCAAGCCTGGGTTCATTGTGGTTGCAGCTTGGCTGATGTCCGCGAGCCAAGAAATCGGTGGCCCTCCGGGTAAGCTCTATTCCTTTATCCTTACCGCAGCGATCGTTTTGATCCTTGCGCTGCAGCCCGACTTTGGTCAGGCGTCGCTGGTGCTCTTTGGCTGGTGCGTGATCTATTTCGTGGCTGGCGCACCGATGCTGTTGCTGGTGGGCGTGGCGGGGATGACGACCCTTGCGGGGTCCTTTGCTTATATGAACTCCGAACACTTTGCGCGTCGTATCGACGGGTTCCTGAACCCCGAGGTCGATCCGCGCACGCAGCTGGGTTATGCGACCAACGCGATCCGCGAAGGTGGTCTGTTCGGCGTGGGTGTCGGCGAAGGTCAGGTGAAAGTGAGCCTGCCTGACGCGCATACCGACTTTATCATTGCGGTTGCCGCCGAAGAATACGGTCTGGTTCTGGTTCTGCTGGTGGTCGCGCTTTATGCGGCTGTGGTGATCCGTTCGCTGCACCGTCTGTCCAAAGAACGCGATCCGTTCATTCGTCTGGCGGGCACAGGTCTGGCCTGCATGTTCTCGGTTCAGGCGATGATTAACATGGGTGTTGCGGTGCGTCTGCTTCCAGCCAAGGGGATGACGCTTCCGTTCGTGTCCTATGGCGGGTCGTCGGTGATTGCGTCGGGCATTGTGATGGGGATGCTTCTGGCCTTTACGCGGTCGCGACCGCAGGGCCAAATTGGTGATATCTTTAGCCGTCGGGGGCGATAATGGCTAAACCTTTACTCGTAATCGCAGCGGGGGGGACTGGGGGGCATATGTTCCCAGCCCAAGCTCTCGCCGAAGCAATGTTGGCCAAGGGTTGGCGTGTTCAACTGACGACCGACGCACGGGGCGCGCGTTATGCGGGTGGTTTCCCTGATGCGGTCGAGGTGATCGAACTGGGCAGTGCTACCTTTGCGCGTGGCGGTGCCGCAGCCAAAGCGCTGGTGCCGTTCAAAATCGCGGGCGGTGTTCTGTCGGCCCTATTGCGTATGTTGCGGGACAAACCTGCGATGGTCGTTGGTTTTGGCGGCTATCCGTCGATCCCTGCGATGGCTGCTGCGATGATCTTGCGCCGTCCACGCATGATCCATGAACAAAACGGTGTGCTGGGTCGTGTGAACACGATATTTGCAAAACGCGTAACAAAGATCGCTTGCGGGACATGGCCGACCACTTTGCCTGAGGGCGTGGATGGCGAACACACAGGAAACCCAGTACGCGGTGCGGTCCTTGCGCGGGCAGGGGCGGGATATATCGAACCGGGTGAATACCCGATGTCCATTCTCGTAATTGGGGGCAGTCAGGGTGCACGCATCCTGTCCGACGCGGTTCCTGCGGCCATTGCAGCGCTACCCGATGCCATCCGACGTTTCGTGCGCGTGTCCCATCAGGCGCGTCCCGAAGATATGGAACGCGTTCAGTCGGCCTATGCCCAATCTGGGATCAAGGCCGATGTGCAGCCGTTCTTTACCGATATCCCCGAACGCATGGCCGAAGCGCAGCTGGTCATCAGCCGTTCTGGTGCGTCCTCTGTTGCAGACATTTCCGTCATCGGGCGCCCTGCGATCCTGATCCCCTTTGCGGCGGCGACCGCTGATCACCAGACCGCAAATGCGCGGGGACTATCTGATGCTGGTGCGGCGATCCTGATGCCTGAATCTCAGGTCTCGGCAGAGAGCCTTTCGGCTCAGATCGAACTCATTTTGTCGAATGCGCAAGGTGCCGCGCAAATGGCTGCGGCGGCCTTGTCATGCGGCTTGCCGGATGCGACAGAGCGCTTGGTGACGCTGGTCGAAGAACTGGCGGTTCAATAATAAGAAAGACGAACGATATGAACTCTGCAACCAAACTGCCCATCGATGTCGGTGCGATCCATTTTGTCGGGATTGGCGGCATCGGGATGTCTGGCATCGCCGAAGTTTTGGTGAACTTTGGCTATACGGTGCAGGGGTCTGATGCGAAAACGTCAAAGATCACAGATCGTCTGGCGGGGATGGGCGTGACCATTTTTGAAGGTCAGGCCGCAGAAAACCTAAACGACGCGCAGGTCGTTGTTATTTCGTCGGCGATCAAACCGGGTAACCCCGAACTGGACGAAGCCCGCCGTCGTGGCCTGCCGATTGTGCGCCGCGCGGAAATGCTGGCTGAACTGATGCGCCTAAAATCGAACGTCGCCGTTGCGGGCACGCACGGTAAAACGACGACGACTACGATGGTATCGGCACTCCTCGACCACGGGAACTTTGACCCGACCGTTGTGAACGGTGGGATCATTCACGCCTACGGGTCGAATGCACGTGTGGGCGAAGGTGAATGGATGGTGGTTGAGGCGGATGAATCCGACGGCACCTTTAATCGCCTGCCTGCGACCATCGCGATTGTGACCAACATCGACCCAGAGCATATGGAGCACTGGGGCAGCATCGAAAACCTACGCAAAGGGTTTTACGATTTCGTCTCGAACATCCCGTTTTATGGCGTGGCTGTGTGCTGCACCGATCACCCTGAGGTTCAGTCGCTCGTTGGTAAAATCACCGACCGCCGCGTGATCACGTATGGGTTCAACACTCAGGCCGATGTGCGTGCAATCAACCTGCACTACAAAGCGGGCGTTGCACATTTTGACGTGGCGCTTCAGGTCGAAGACGATCTGATCGAAGGCTGCACATTGCCTATGCCGGGGGATCACAACGTATCGAACGCGCTGTCTGCGGTCGCCGTGGCGCGTCACCTCGGCATGAAAAAAGACGAAATCCGCGAGGCTCTGGCAAAGTTCGGTGGCGTGAACCGCCGCTTTACCAAGGTGGGTGAAGTCCTCGGTGGTGTGACCATCATTGACGACTACGGCCACCATCCTGTCGAAATCGCCGCCGTGCTCAAGGCCGCACGTCAGGCGTGTGACGGCCGCGTGATTGCCGTGCACCAGCCGCACCGCTACAGCCGTCTGTCGTCGCTGTTCGAAGATTTCTGCTCCTGCTTTAACGAAGCCGATGTCGTTGCCATCGCTGAGGTCTACGCAGCAGGTGAACAGCCGATCGAAGGCGCGAGCCGTGATGACCTTGTCGCCGGTTTGATCCGCCACGGCCACCGTCATGCGCGTGCCCTGATTTCCGAAGAAGATCTGGAGCGTTTGGTGCGCGAACAGGCACGTCCCGGTGATATGGTTGTCTGCCTCGGGGCGGGGACGATCAGCACTTGGGCGAATAACCTGCCCGAGCGGATGAAGGCGTGACCCTCACGGTATCGGTTATAGCGATCTGCATTTGGCTTTTTGCGGCCAATATCGCTGCGCTGATACCGAGCACAGATAACCACTGGTCGCGGGCCTATTTCCTGATCGCGACTGGTGCCCCCATTTTGGTTTGGGTCTTTTTTGAGAATGGGGTGCTGATTGGTTTGGTCGCGCTGGCCGCGTCTGGATCGGTGCTTCGGTGGCCATTGTACTATGCGGGACGCTGGGTCCTGCGGCTTGGCAGTCGTGTGTTGAATAGGTAAACCGCGCGTATGACGCTTGATTTTGATCTCCCCCCTGTGCGCGGCACATTGACCGAAAACCGTTCGTTGGCAGAGCTGACATGGATGCGCGTGGGCGGTCCCGCAGATGTGCTGTTTCAACCTGCCGATGCCGATGATCTGGCCCAGTTTCTGGCAGCTCTCGACCTGTCGGTGCCTGTTTTTGCGATGGGTGTTGGGTCGAACCTTATCGTGCGCGATGGCGGTATTCGTGGCGTCGTGATCCGTCTGGGGCGTGGATTCAACGGCATTGACGTTGATGGGACAGAGGTTCGTGCGGGCGCTGCGGCTCTTGACGCGCATGTGGCACGTCGGGCGGCGGAAAACGGCGTGAACTTGACCTTCTTGCGCACTATCCCAGGGTCCATCGGTGGGGCGGTTCGAATGAATGCGGGCTGCTATGGTGAATACGTAAGCGATTATTTGCGCAGTGTGGATGTGATACATCGGGATGGTCGTCGTGAAACGCTCCCTGCTGAGGCGCTCAATCTGCGCTACCGTCAGTCCGATCTGGCCGAGGGAGCGGTGATCATCGGTGCGGTGTTTGACGGAGTAGCGGGTGAGCCAGATGCGCTGGCCGCAAAGATGGACGCACAGTTACAGAAACGCGACGAAACCCAACCTACAAAGGACAGAACTGCTGGGTCGACCTTCCGGAATCCTGTCGGGTATTCCTCAACAGGGCAGGCGGATGACAGCCACGATCTGAAAGCGTGGAAGGTGATTGATGATGCGGGAATGCGTGGCGCGACCCGTGGCGGCGCGATCATGAACGTCAAACATTCCAATTTCTTGACCAACGCGGGCGGGGCGACGGCTGCCGATCTCGAAGGATTGGGCGAGGACGTGCGGAAAAAGGTTTACGATTCCAGTGGAATAACGCTAGAATGGGAAATCATGAGGGTCGGAGAGCCGGCCTCTGATTTCCAAGACTAAATTACAGGCAGTTCGACACCCGAAAACGGGGCGGACATTTTGAAAACAGACGTGTCGCAAAGGCACGCAGGTGAGGCAGAGGGAATGTCGGGCAGGACAAACCCAAAAGTGGCTGTGTTGATGGGTGGACCGTCGGCTGAACGTGAGGTGTCCCTCTCGTCCGGCAAAGAGTGCGTCGCTGCGCTACAGGCTGCTGGGTTCCAGACTATCGCGATTGATGCGGGCGCCGATTTGGCGGCACGCCTCGATGCGGAACGTCCTGACGTTGTGTTCAATGCTCTGCATGGCCGTTGGGGTGAGGACGGTTGCGTCCAAGGTCTGCTCGAATGGTTGCGTCTCCCTTATACCCACTCTGGCGTTCTGGCCTCGGCCCTCGCGATGGACAAAGAGAAAACCAAAGCTGCCTATCGTGCGGCTGGTTTGCCTGTTGTGGAAAGCATTCTTGCAACCAAGGCTGAGGTGGCGTCGCGCCATGTGATGCCCGCGCCGTACGTCGTTAAGCCTTATAACGAAGGTTCCTCGGTCGGTGTGTATATCGTCCAAGAGGGCGCGAACACGCCACCCGACCTGTCCGTCGATATGCCTGACGTTCTGATGGTCGAAGCCTTTGTTCCCGGTCGTGAATTGACCACGGCGGTGATGGGGGATCGTGCGCTCGGCGTGACCGACATCATCACCGATGGCTGGTACGACTACACTGCGAAATACACGACTGGCGGATCACGCCATGTGATCCCTGCCGATATCCCTGCAGAGATTTACGAGGCCTGCCTCGACTATGCTGTTCGGGCGCATCAGGCGCTTGGCTGTCGTGGTTTGTCGCGCACGGATTTCCGTTGGGATGAGGCGCGCGGGCTGGACGGTCTGATCCTTCTTGAGACCAATACCCAACCGGGGATGACGCCAACATCGCTCGCGCCTGAACAGGCTGCGCATGCGGGCGTGGATTTCCCGTCGCTGTGTAAATGGCTGGTGGAGGACGCAACATGCGACCGCTGATCGGCCAACGCGAACCCCACGGCATGCGCCATGATCCGTCACCGTCCAAGTGGCAGTATCGCTATGAACGTTGGATGCTCACGCCGATCTATCGCCGTCTGATCCGAACGGGTCTGCCTGTCCTAATGGTTTCGGCGCTGGTCGGGATTTACGTGATGGACGGGGATCGTCGTCAGGCGATCTCGGACGGCTATAACGACATGGTGCGCAGTTTCCAGCAGCGGCCCGAGTTCATGCTCTCGGCGATGGCGGTTGATGGCGTAGATACTGAGACCGCGACTGCGATCCGTAGCGTGTTGAACTACAACTTCCCTGTGTCCTCGTTTGACCTCGACCTCGAGGAGGGGCGTCGTCGCGTCGAAGAGGTAGCCGTGGTGGAACGCGCGACTTTGCGGATCAAACCAGGTGGAATTCTGCAGGTGCTTGTCACGCCGCGCGTCCCTGTCGCCATGTGGCGTCAGGGTGATGCGCTGCACCTCGTGGATGCGAGCGGGCGTGTGATTGCCGATGTGCAATCGCGCGGTGATCGGGCTGAGTTGCCGTTGATCGCTGGTGACGGGGCAAAGGATGCCCTGACCGAGGCAATGTCGATATTTGCAGCCGCTGGCCCTGTAGCCCCGCGGGTGCGCGGTTTGGTGCGCATGGGCGAACGCCGTTGGGATGTGGTGTTGGATCGGGATCAGCGCATTTTGCTGCCTGAAACCGACGCTGTTACATCCTTTGAGCGGGTCGTCGTGATGAGCCAGACCCAAGATCTACTCGAACGCGATGTCGCTGTGGTCGACATGCGGAACAAAGACCGACCGACCTTGCGGTTGGGGGAAAGCGGCGCTGCTGAAATGCGCCGAATAAATGCAGACGTCTCAGGGGCCGGTAACTAATGAAGCAGCTTTATGAAACCCAACGTGCGATGCGCAACATGCGTAAGGCCGCTCTCCAACGGGGATTGATCGCTATTCTCGACGTTGGCACGTCCAAGGTGGCTTGCCTCGTTCTGCGGTTCGATGGGCCAGAACGTAGCCGTGGCGAAGACGGTGTTGGCTCGCTTGCGGGTCAGTCGTCGTTCCGCGTGATCGGCGCTGCGACCACCCGTTCGCGCGGTGTGCGTTTCGGCGAAGTTGACGCGATGCAGGAAACCGAACGCGCTATTCGCACGGCTGTTCAGGCTGCGCAAAAGATGGCTGGCGTCCGTGTAGACCACGTGATCGCCTGTCTGTCGGGGGCACGTCCGCGGTCCTATGGTTTGGCGGGCGATGTGAATGTGAATGGTGAGGTCGTTTCGGGCGAAGATATCGGTCGCGTTCTGGCGGCCTGCGATATGCCTGATCTGGGCGAGGGTCGCGAAGTTCTTCACGCGCAGCCAATCAACTTTAACCTCGATCACCGCACGGGCATGTCCGATCCGCGCGGTCATGCGGGCAATGTGCTGTCTACCGATATGCACCTCCTGTCGGTCGATGCGGTCGCGATGCAGAACCTGTTCCAGTGTATCCGTCGCTGTGACCTCGAACTCGCTGGTATTGCGTCGTCGGCCTATGTGTCGGGGATTTCATCACTGGTTGAGGACGAACAAGAATTGGGTGCGGCCTGTATTGATATGGGTGGCGGATCGACAGGCGTGTCGATCTTTATGAAGAAACACATGATCTATGCTGACAGCGTCCGCATGGGTGGTGATCACGTGACCCAAGATATCTCTATGGGCCTGCAGGTGCCTCATGCCATCGCTGAGCGGATCAAGACCTTCTACGGCGGCGTTGTGGCTACAGGCATGGATGACCGCGAGCAAATTGAAATCGGTGGCGATACCGGCGATTGGGAACGTGATCGTCGTACGGTTAGCCGTGCCGAGTTGATCGGCATCATGCGCCCGCGTGTTGAGGAAATCCTTGAAGAAGCCCGCGCGCGTCTCGATGCGGCTGGGTTCGAATATCTGCCAAGCCAGCAGATCGTTCTGACAGGTGGCGCGAGCCAAATTCCAGGGCTGGATGGGCTGGCGAGCCGTATCCTTGGTCAACAAGTGCGCCTCGGTCGTCCGCTGCGTGTTCAAGGCCTCCCGCAGGCAGCAACAGGTCCCGCATTTGCGGCGGCTGTCGGCCTGACGTTGTTCGCGGCGCACCCGCAAGATGAATGGTGGGATTTCGAGGTTCCGACCGAGAGCTACCCGTCCCGTTCGCTCAAACGCGCGGTGAAATGGTTCAAGGACAACTGGTAATACGCAAGATTTCGCCGATTCATCCAAATCAAGCGATTTTGCCCACTAAACCCGCAATATTTTGCGGGTTTTCTGCGTTTTTCCCGTGACGTTGCGATTCTGACACGCTAGACTGTGGATTAATCAGTTGAAGAGTGCCCGGTTTGGGACGGGCCCCAAAACATACAGGCGGACAGAGTATGGCATTGAACCTTTCCATGCCCGGGCAAGAAGAGCTCAAGCCCCGGATTACCGTATTTGGCGTTGGCGGTGCAGGCGGCAATGCGGTCAATAACATGATCGAAAAAGAACTTGAGGGTGTGGAGTTCGTTGTTGCGAACACCGACGCGCAAGCTCTGCAACAGTCGAAATCGGCATCGAAGATCCAGATGGGTCTGAAAGTCACCGAAGGTCTGGGCGCTGGCGCTCGTCCGTCGGTTGGTTCCGCTGCCGCTGAAGAAAGCATCGAGCAGATCGTTGACCATCTGGCTGGCGCACACATGTGCTTTATCACCGCTGGTATGGGCGGCGGCACCGGCACTGGCGCTGCTCCGATCATCGCGCAGGCAGCTCGTGAGCTGGGCGTTCTGACTGTTGGCGTCGTGACCAAGCCGTTCCAGTTCGAAGGCGGCAAGCGCATGAAGCAAGCGGAAGCAGGCGTTGAAGCACTGCAGAAGGTTGTTGATACGCTGATCATCATTCCGAACCAGAACCTATTCCGTCTGGCGACCGAAAAAACCACCTTTACCGAAGCCTTCGCTATGGCTGACGACGTTCTGTATCAGGGCGTTAAAGGCGTGACCGACCTGATGGTTCGTCCGGGCCTGATCAACCTCGACTTTGCTGACGTTCGCTCCGTTATGGACGAAATGGGCAAGGCAATGATGGGCACTGGCGAAGCAACTGGTGAAAACCGCGCAATTGACGCGGCAGAGCAGGCGATTGCGAACCCGCTTCTCGACGAAATCAGCCTCGAAGGTGCGCGTGGTGTTTTGATCAACATCACTGGTGGCTACGACCTGACCCTCTTCGAACTCGACGAAGCTGCGAACAAAATCCGCGAGAAAGTTGATCCCGACGCAAACATCATCGTTGGTTCGACCCTCGACCCGAACATGGACGGCGCAATGCGCGTGTCCGTGGTTGCGACAGGCATCGACGCATCGGTCGGCCAAGTTGAAGCACCGCTTCCGCGTCGTAGCATGTCGGCTCCGCTGACACAGACCGTTTCGGCTGAGCAGCCCGCGGCAGAACCAGCTCCGGCACCTGCACCTGTTGCAGAGACCGCAGCTGACGACCGCACTCTGTTTGATGATGCGTTCGAAGCAGATACCGCACAAGACGATGGTTTCGACGGTTTCGAACCGCAAGTCGAAGACGATCTGCCGCCGCCGGCTTACCAGCCGCGTCCGGAAACTCAGTTCGCTCCGGCTGAGGCATTCGTTGCTCCGCGCGCACCTGCACCGGGCACACCGTCGCCCGAGGCACTTGCCCGTCTTGAAGCAGCCGTTCGCAAGCCATCCGCACCTGCAGCGCCTGCCGCTCCGGCACCTGCTGCAGAAGCAGAGGCTCCGCGTCGTGGGTTCGGGATCAACAACCTGATCAACCGCATGACAGGCCACTCTGATGCAGAGCCTGCACAGACCGCTCCTTCCCGGGCTCAGCCTCAGGTTCACGCGGTCCGCGAAGAGGCAAAAGCAACCGATCCAGAACAGGAACGGATCGAGATTCCTGCTTTCCTGCGCCGTCAAGCGAACTAACAAACTGACATAATTCAGTGAAAAGGCCGTCCATTGGGCGGCCTTTTTGTTTGTTAAACAATGGTTTAACAAAACTGTTTCATATGTTTCAGTCCGTTGCAAAGAGTGAGTTGAGGGTTCCTGGCACCCGTCTTAAATGAGTGTCAGTAACAAAAGGGCGCATTTACGTGCAGACCACACTGAACACTGACCTGACATTTGATGGCGTTGGATTGCATTCGGGCAAACCAGCGCGGCTTGTCTTGCGTCCTGCTCCTGCGGGCCATGGTATCGTGTTTCGTCGTGTGGACCTCGCGTCTGATCGCGATATGCCCGCCCTGTGGGATCACGTGATCCAAGAGCCGCTGAACACCCGTCTGACCAATGACGCGGGCACCAGCGTTTCGACCATTGAACATCTTATGGCGGCCTTGTCGGGCACGGGCGTTCACAACGTTCTGTGCGAAATCGACGGCCCCGAGGTTCCGATCCTCGACGGGAGCGCGGCACAGTTTGTGCGTGCGATTGTCACAGCGGGCCTGCATCGTTTGGGTGCGCCGCTCCGCGCGATTGAAGTGCTGGACGTGATCGAAGTGCAAAACGGTGACGCAATTGCGCGCCTGTCGCCAGCGACTTCGCTGCAGATGGATTTCGAAATCGAATTCCCCGATGCGGCAATTGGCCAACAGCAAAAGACACTGAACATGGCCAATGGGGCCTTTGTGCGCGAACTCTGCGATAGTCGCACCTTCTGCCGTATGCGCGATGTTGATGCAATGCACGCGGCAGGGCTTGCGCTGGGTGGCACGCTGGAAAACGCTGTTGTGGTTGAAGGTAACGATATCCTCAGCCCTGGTGGCCTGCGTCACAAAGACGAAGCTGTTCGTCATAAGATGCTGGACGCTCTGGGTGATTTGTATACGGCGGGTGCGCCGATCCTTGGTCGGTATTCGGGCCACCGTGCGGGCCACGCCCTGACCAACAAACTGTTGCGTGCAATGTTTGAACGTCCCGATGCATGGCGTTGGGTCACCTGCGATGCATCTATTGCCGCTCGTCTCCCCGGTGTGGGCGTAAATATCGCCGATCTGAGCCGAGTCGCCTGAGTGTGACTGCGACAAGTGGCAAAAGGCATTTTGCCCTGCATTTTTCTATGCTAGACCAAGACGAAACACGATCGACGCAGTCCGTCGGTCGACTGATCGAGCAATGAAAATTGGGGGCGTTCATGTTAAGCCGTAGTCGGGCCACGAAAGCACGAACCATCCTGTCTGTCGCGTTCTTATCTGTCGCCACGTTGACGGCCTGTAATTCCTTTGACCCCAAGGTCGAAGGGGCGCTTGAGCAATTTTCTGCCGAAGAGATTTATCAGCGTGGTGAATACGAACTCGAACGCGGTCGCGAGTCTGACGCAGCGTTCTATTTCGGTGAAATCGAACGCCTTTATCCCTATTCTGAATGGGCGAAACGTGCGCTGATTATGCAGGCCTTCGCCTATCACCGTGACAAAGATTACGAAAATAGCCGTGCTGCGGCACAGCGGTTCTTGAACTTCTACCCAGCGGACGGTGATGCGGCCTATGCGCAGTATCTGTTGGCCTTGTCCTACTATGATCAGATCGACGAAGTTGGTCGCGATCAGGGTCTGACGTTCCAAGCGCTTCAAGCACTGCGAGCAGTGATCGAAAACTATCCTGACAGCGAATATGCGCGGTCGGCGATTTTGAAGTTCGATTTGGCCTTTGATCACCTCGCGGCCAAAGAAATGGAAATCGGGCGCTTCTATTTGAAGCGGGGCCACTATCAGGCCGCTGCGAACCGTTTCCGCGTTGTGGTCGAGTCGTTCCAGACCACCAGCCACACACCAGAAGCCTTGCACCGTTTGGTGGAGTGTTACCTGTCGCTCGGCCTTGTTGAAGAGGCGCAGACCGCAGGGGCCATCCTCGGCCATAACTTCCAATCGACCGAATGGTATGCGGATAGCTATAAGCTGCTGACCGAAGGCGGGCTGGAACCGTCCTTGATCGGGGACAGCTGGCTGGCGGCTGTCTATCGCCAGATGATCCGTGGCGAATGGCTCTAAGGGGAGGCGGGGGAAACCCTGCTGGACGCTGACACAATGCTGCGCGGTTTAGATATCCGAGATATGCTGATCATTGATCGGTTGGAGCTAGAGTTCCAACCGGGTCTCAACGTGCTCACGGGTGAAACAGGCGCGGGTAAGTCGATCCTACTGGACTCCCTTGGTTTTGTACTGGGCTGGCGCGGACGTGCCGATCTCGTGCGGCAGGGGGCAGAGCAGGGCGAAGTTGTTGCCGTGTTCGACCTTCCGTTGGGCCATGCGGCTGAAGCGGTTCTGCAAGAAGCTGGGATTGAGGCGGACGGTGAACTGATCTTGCGTCGTATCAACACTGCTGACGGGCGCAAGACCGCGTGGGTCAATGATCGTCGGGTGAGCGGTGAGGTCCTGCGCCAACTCTCTGACACGCTAATCGAACTGCACGGCCAGCACGATGACCGTGGTCTTTTGAACCCACGTGGGCATCGGTTGCTCTTGGACGATTTTGCGCAGGTGTCCGATCTGATCGACGCGACCCGTGCGGCGTGGCGGGGATTGGCGCAATCGCGCAAGGCGCTGATCGCGGCAGAGGCAAAGATTGCAGAGACCCGCGCCGAAGAAGAGTTTTTGCGCCATGCGGTGGGGGAGTTAGACAAACTCGACCCGCAACCCGGTGAAGAGGCGACCTTGGACGGTAAACGCCGTTTGATGCAGGCCGCCGAAAAGATCCGCAATGATATCTCTCAGGCCTTTAACGCCTTGTCGTATGAGGGCGCTGAGGGGCTGATGTCGAACGCGGCACGATGGCTCGGCGATGCGGCGGACAAGGCTGAGGGGCGTTTGGATGCGCCGTTATCGGCCTTGTCGAGGGCGATGGATGAATTGGGTGAAGCGCAGCGCGGGATCGAAGAATGCCTCGACTCGCTCGACTTTAACCCTGCCGATCTCGAATTGACCGAGGAGCGTTTGTTCGCAATTCGTGGTCTGGCGCGCAAATATGCTGTTCTGCCAGATGATCTGTCTGCACATGCGGATGGCCTACGGGCCAAGTTGGACTTGCTGGATGGCGGTGAACGTGACCTCGCGGCGCTACAGGTCGCGGTGAAGGCGGCAGAGCAAACCTATGATGCCGCAGCCAGCGCATTGACCGCAGCACGGGTTGAGGCGGCTTCTCGCCTCGATGCTGCCATGGCGGCGGAACTGGCGCCGTTGAAAATGGAACGTGCGGTTTTCAAAACCGATGTTGTGGTTGGCGAAGAAGGCCCCGAAGGACGCGATGATGTGGCGTTTACTGTCGCGACGAACCCTGGTGCGCCCTCCGGCCCGCTCAACAAAATCGCGTCGGGCGGTGAATTGAGCCGTTTCCTCTTAGCGCTTAAGGTCTGTTTGTCGGCGGGCACGACGGGCATCACGATGATCTTTGACGAAATTGACCGTGGTGTGGGCGGCGCGACCGCCGATGCGGTTGGTCGCCGATTGGCAGGGCTTGCCTCGGCAGGTCAGGTGCTGGTCGTCACCCATTCGCCGCAAGTGGCAGCACTGGGCGGGCACCATTGGCGGGTTGAGAAACGCCAGACCGAAACGCAAACCTTGTCGACCGTGGTGCCATTGGGTGCGGATGAACGCGTGGATGAAATCGCGCGGATGATCTCTGGTGATCGCATCACCGAAGAAGCCCGCGCCGCGGCACGCGCATTGCTCACCGCTTAATAAAAACGGGCCACCCGAAGGTGACCCGCTACCGTTCTATAGAAAACCCGTCAGCCACTCACAGACATTCGGTTCAAAATCTTAGCGCCCGAATGGGCATATACTTAGGTATAAAAAATGTGCCTAACGTATAGTTGAATTGTGACGCTTTGTTAACCCTTTTCTGGAACGAACGCGCTAATTTAACGATGACGTTGCGGAAACTTTGGGATTTGCGGGCCTAAATCGCTGAAATGACGCGACAATGCTTGGTCCATTAACTGAACTGGCCTACACAGACATTAAACGAACCAGTGGGCCAGCTATGTCGACGAAGACGACTCAGCACGTGAAATCCGCCAGTAGCGCCGTCGTCAAAGCTATGGCCGACACCTTGCGCACCATTCGAACCAAAGGGCCGAGCGAGATTCAGTTCTGGTTCATCGCTCTGATGATCGGGATTGGTGGTGGCCTTATCGCGATGGGGTTTCGACTGGGTATCGAGAGCCTTCAGTCCTTTGTGTACCAAACAAATCAGGTGGCGCGCCTGCATCGGTCTGCTGCGATGCTCGACTGGTATTGGATCGTGCTGATCCCCGTATGTGGCGGTCTGATTGTCGGCCTGATCCTTGATCGGTTCACCCCTGATGGGCGCGTGCGGGCGGTGGCCGATGTTATTGAAGGGGCCGCACTGCGCGATGGGCGGGTTGAAAAACGCGAAGGTCTGGCCTCTGCTGCCGCAAGCTTTGTGACCTTGGCGACGGGTGGTTCGTCTGGGCGTGAAGGGCCTGTTGTCCACCTTGTGGGTGTTTTGGCGACCTACGTGAGCGGGTTGATCAAGGCGGACGGCGTGACGGGGCGTGACCTATTGGGCTGCGCTGTGGCTGCGGGCGTATCTGCGAGCTTTAACGCGCCGATTGCGGGAGCGCTCTTTGCGCTCGAAGTCGTCCTGCGTCATTTCGCGATGCGGGCCTTTGCGCCGATAGTGATTGCCTCTGTCGCGGGCACGGTGGTCAGTCGGATGATCCACGGCGATGTGACAGAGTATTTTCTGCCGACCACGACAGCCCTTCGGTTCTATGTCGAATTGCCGGCCTTTATCCTCTTGGGCCTTCTTAGCGGCGTTCTTGCCATCGTGCTGATGCGGTCGATCTTTTGGGCGGATACCATCGGAACCGCGGTTCAAACAAAGTTGCGCATCCCACGTGCGCTGCGCCCTGCGATCGCAGGTGGGGTGCTGGGCGTGATCGCGCTTTGGTTCCCACATATTATCGGAGTTGGATACGGGATCACGTCAGACGCGCTCTCTGGTCGGTTGCTGTTCTGGCAAGCCGTCGTCTTTGCTGCGGTCAAAGTCATCGCGGTCGCCATCACAATGGGCGGACGCATGGGGGGTGGTGTCTTTTCGCCTGCTTTGGTTGTCGGATCGCTCGCAGGGTTGGCGTTTGGTATGGTGGCAACGGGGCTTTTGCCTGACTATTCAGGCACGGCAGCGCTCTATGCGCTTGCAGGGATGGGGGCCGTTGCGGCGGCGGTTTTGGGCGCGCCTATCTCAACCACGTTGATCGTGTTTGAACTGACAGGTGATTGGCAAACGGGGCTTGCCGTCATGGTCGCTGTCTCCATGTCGACAGCCGTATCGTCACGGTTTATCGCGGGGTCGTTCTTCCTCACTCAGTTGGAGCGTCGGGGCGTGCGGATCGCGGCAGGACCACAGGCTTATCTGTTGTCCACCTTTGATGTCGCTACGGTTATGCGGTCGATGGATCACCCGCGCGGTGCGTCGCTTGAAGACTGCGAGGCGCTCATTCAGCGCGGTATCTACGTGGCGCATGATGCCACGCTTGACCGTGCGATGCCCTTGTTTGAAAACAGCGGGGAATCCTTTGTTCCTGTAGTTCGACAAAAGAAAGACGCCCCAGCAGAGGTGCGGGGCGCCTTGTTCCATGTCGATGCCTTGCGTGCGTTTAACCGTGCTCTTGCCGCTGTCTCAGCCGAAGAACATGCCTAGGTTAAACCTGCTCTACCGCGACTTTGCTGGTATAGAAGGCAAGGTAATCTTTGATCTGTGACACCGCTTCAGATGGGTTTTCATAGGACCAAACAGCGTCTTTGATCGGGCCGCTTTTTGCGACGATCGTGAAATAGCGGGCGTCACCTTTGCGCGGGCAATGCGAGGTCGCGTCGGATTCATCCAAGAACGCCATCGCGATGTCCGAACGCGGGAAATAGATCACAGGCGCCATATCGCCTTCGACCAATTCCAGCGCGTCAGAGCTTTCGCCCAGAACTGCGCCGCCAGCGCGAACAACCCAGGTGCCTCCAGCGGGACGAATAGTGATGTGGTCGGCCATTGTGGCCCCTCCCTTGTGTGTCTTTGAGTTGCCTGTTGATACAGGCCGCATGTTACGATTTGGCGTCAGAGCGGCGCACACGCCTGCTCAAGCCAGTGTTTGGCCGCAGCATCCAGATTTGCCCCCACCTTGTCCAGCACGGTCGCATGGTAACTGTCTATCCACGACACTTCGTCGCGGGACAGCAGGGTGAGGTCTATAAGCCGACGATCAAGGGGCACCCATGTCAGCGTCTCAAACGAGAGATGATTACGGTGCGCGTCTCCTCCGGCAATTGGCGGCGCGGGTTGAACAACGATCAGGTTCTCAATCCGAATGCCAAAGGCCTTGGCACGGTAGTAGCCGGGTTCATTCGACAATACCATCCCGGGTCGCAAAGGAATGTCCGAAACACGGCTAAGACGTTGCGGCCCTTCGTGAACGCAAAGGTATGATCCGACGCCGTGACCCGTCCCGTGATCGAAATCGAGGCCTGCTGTCCAAAGTGGGAACCGCGCGAGGGAATCGAGATGTGCGCCCGTGACCCCGTTCGGGAACCGCGCACGGCTGATCGCGATCATGCCTTGGAGGACGCGGGTATAGCAGGTGCGTTCCTCTGCGCCGACAGCTCCGATTGCAATGGTGCGCGTGATGTCGGTCGTGCCGTCCTGATACTGCCCGCCCGAATCGAGGACGAGCAGATCACCGTCCTGAAGCTGGCGGTTGGTGTCATGGGTCACACGATAGTGGATGATGGCCCCGTTCGGACCGCTGCCCGCAATTGTATCAAAAGAGATATCCCGCAGCGCGCCAGTCTCTGCTCTGAAGTGTTCGAGTTTGGTCACTACGTCGATTTCAGTGACATATCCCGCTCCATCGAGCCAATGCAGGAAACGGCACATGGCAACCGCATCACGTAGGTGCGCTGTTCGGGCTCCTGCAATCTCTGTCGGGTTTTTGCAGGCCTTGGGCTGAACGCAGGGATCGCGCCCCTCAACAGGATTGGCGAGAGTTTCGCCGATGATCTGCGGGCAGGTCGTTGGATCAACCAGAACTGCGCCATCGAGCGACCTTAGGGTAGGCACAAAGGCGTCTTCGCCGTGAACCGTCACCTCGGCCCCAAGGTGATCCATGATTGCATCGGTTTTGCCAGCGCGGGCAAAGAGGTCAACGCGCCCGTCCGTATAGAGAATGGCAAAGCACTGCGGCACTGGGTTTCGCGGAATGTCCGCGCCACGAATATTCAAGAGCCACGCGATAGAGTCGGGCAGGGTAAGAACGGCCGCAGCCTGTCCATTGTCCCGCAGGCCTTTGGCAAGGCGGGCCCGTTTGTCGTCGTGGCTTTCCCCTGCGAGGGTATCAGGCTGCACAAAGAATGGTGCGGCAGGCGGGGCAGGGCGGTCGATCCAAATCTGATCGACCAGATTAGGGCAGGCGACCATATTTGCTTGGTCGCGCAGACTTTTGATTTCGCTGATTGTATGCAGCCACGGATCAAAGCCGATGGTTCGGCCTTCTGCGTGGTCTTCCAGCCAGTCACCTAGCTTTACCTCGGGCCAATCGACGGGGGTGAACACATCTGCCGCCTGTTCGCGCACTTGTAGGCGATAGCGGCCATCGACAAAGAGACCCGCCTGATCCGCTAAGACAGCACAGAAACCCGCCGATCCCGTAAAGCCTGTCAGCCACGCCAGACGTTCGTCACAGGCCGCAACGTATTCGCCTTGATGCGCATCTGCGCGTGGGACAAGGAATCCATCCAGCCCTACGGCCGCCATTTGGATGCGTAGTTTCGATAGCCGCTCTGGCCCCGCTTTCCCTGAAAACGAAGTCTCAAAGGTCTGGAACATAGCCGCCTCTTTTCATTTTAATACAGGTGGTTAGCCCGCCTTGCGGATCCCTGCGAACCGTGCGCGTGCCCGAGGATCAGAGTCAAAAAGGCTCGCCAATTGTTCGGTCATCGCACCTGCTAACTGATCCGCATCGGTGATGGTCACTGCGCGGTCGTAATACCGTGTCACATCGTGGCCGATCCCGATTGCCATCAGCTCGACTGCCTTGCGCTTTTCGATCATGGCGATCACGTCACGCAGGTGTTTTTCGAGGTAATTGGCGGGGTTCACCGACAATGTGCTGTCATCAACGGGCGCGCCATCGGAAATCACCATGAGGATTTTGCGCTGCTCACGGCGAGCCATCATACGGCGGTGCGCCCATTCCAGAGCCTCCCCGTCGATGTTCTCTTTCAAGAGGCCCTCTTTCATCATCAGACCAAGGTTCGCACGGGTCCGACGCATCGGGGCATCCGCGGATTTATAGACGATATGGCGTAGGTCGTTCAGGCGCCCCGGCTGCAAGGGGCGACCCTCGGCTAGCCATTTTTCGCGACTCTGGCCGCCTTTCCACGCTTTGGTGGTAAAGCCCAGAACCTCGACCTTGACCGCGCAGCGTTCCAGTGTGCGTGCCAGAACGTCCGCACAGATCGCAGCGATCGAGATAGGGCGACCGCGCATAGAGCCGGAGTTATCCAGCAAGAGCGTCACGACGGTATCGCGGAAATCGGTGTCTTTTTCCCATTTGAACGACAGCGGTGTGGTCGGGTTTGCAACCACACGGGCAAGGCGGCCTGCGTCGAGGATGCCTTCTTCTTTGTCGAATTCCCATGACCGGTTCTGCTGGGCCTGAAGGCGGCGTTGCAGCTTGTTCGCAAGGCGCGACACAGCGCCCTTCAGCGGCTCTAGCTGCTGGTCAAGGTAAGCGCGGAGGCGTTCCAGTTCGGCGGGTTCGGCGAGTTCCTCAGCACCGATTTCTTCGTCGAATTCGGTTTTGTAGACGGTGTAGTTCGGATCAGCGTCCGAGATCGGCGCAGGCGGCGGAGGATCGAGAGGGGCCTCGCCCTCTGGCATCTCGGTCTCTTCGTCGAATTCGGAATCAGCCATGTCGTCGGCGCTGACTTGCGCCTGTTGCTGATCCTGCTGCTGGTCTTGGGACTGTTCGGGGCTTGCTTCGGCCTCGTCCTCTTGACCATCGTCTTCGCCATCGGATTCAGGATTGTCCTCAACCTCGTCCTGTTCGGCCGTTTCGTCGTTCTGGTCGTCCTCAACATCGGGATCGTCGCCGAGTTGATCGCCGTAACCCAGATCCTCAATGATCTTACGTGCGAATTTCGCGAAGGCGCGTTGATCGCTGAGTGTATCCTCTAGTGCTTCAAGCGTTCCACCAGCCTGATCCTCGATGAACCCACGCCATAGTTCCATCACGTTGTCCGCACCCTTGGGCAGGGGACGACCTGTGGCGAGGTGGCGGATCAGATAACCAGCGGCCACAGACAATGGCGCGTCAGTGGACGAGCTGATCTGGTCATAGCCCTTGCGAGTTGCCTCAGTCGCGATCTTTGCGTCGATGTTCGAAGCGGTGCCGGGCATGTAGCGGGCGCCGACGGCTTCGACCCGAGCGGATTCCATCGCATCGTAAATTTCTTTCGCCAACTGGCCTTGGGGGGCGTAGCGGGACGCGATCGCGGCATCGTGGAATTTATGGCGCAGCGCCAACGCATCCGCCGTTCCGCGTGCCAGCAAGACCTCGTCGCGAGTCATGCGGCGGCTGACCTGCGGAAGGCGCACAGAATCCTTGGTCAGACCCGGGGGGTCCACCGAATAGGTCACCGACAGATCGGCGTCATCGGCCATAACCTTGGTCGCTTCGGCCAATGCCTTTTTAAACGGATCGGCGGGGTTATCGGAGGGTTTCATGCGGGCAGCCTTCGGGTCATCATTGCGACTAACCTAGACCGACGATTGGGCAATGACCAGTGGTCGGGATCAGTTGAATAACAGCAAATCGCGGCATTCTGCGATCGCTGCCTCGGCGCGGGTTTCGGCCCAGACCGCATCGGCCCCGTCGATGGTATACGCGGCGCGTGTCAAAAGCATCGCATGAGCCTGTTTCGCATTAATTCGCCAGTCCATCACGCGGATACGATCCGTGTCGGGCATGATCGCATCAATGAGCATAAGCATCATTTCGCGGTCCTGTTCAAAGTCGCCCGCATCGTTTTTTCCAAAGAGCCACGAATGTTCCATTTGCGCTGAAAAACGCCCTGCGCAGATCGCAAAAATCCGAAGGTCTTCGTTGGCCGCATTGTTGAGCGCTGGCGCGGGCAGGGCCCCGACCAGCATGAAAAACACCGCAAGGAAAGTTTTCAAACCGCTCATACTTTGATCTTTTATGACATTTTTATGTCAATCAACTGTGCAGTTTGGAAACTATCCCGATGCACCTAGAGCGCGAGAAGGCACAGGGGCCCGCACTTTCGTGCAAGCCCCTGCCAAATTATTCAATTTTTTCAGATAGATCAGAGAGCGATTGACGCAGCCGATTCCGGCAGTTCTTCGTCAAAACAACGCTGGTAGAACTCTGCCACGGTCTGGCGTTCCAACTCGTCACATTTGTTGAGGAAGGTCAGGCGGAACGCATAACCAACATCGCGGAAGATCTCTGCGTTCGCAGCCCAAGCAATTACGGTCCGTGGCGACATAACGGTCGACAGGTCGCCGTTCATGAACGCGGTGCGGGTCAGGTCAGCAACGGTCACCATCTGGCTGATGATCTTGCGACCCTTTTCGTTGTTGTAGTGCGGTGCCTTCGACAGGATGATCGCGGCTTCGGCGTCGTGGCTGAGGTAATTCAGCGTCGCTACGAGCGACCAACGGTCCATCTGGGCTTGGTTGATCTGTTGGGTGCCGTGGTAGAGGCCAGTGGTATCACCAAGGCCCACAGTGTTTGCAGTTGCGAACAGGCGGAAATACGGGTTCGGCGTGATGATTTCGTTCTGATCCAAGAGGGTCAGTTTACCATCATGTTCGAGAACTCGCTGAATCACGAACATAACGTCCGCACGGCCCGCATCGTATTCGTCGAACACGATCGCAGTCGGGTTGCGCAGCGCCCACGGAAGGATGCCTTCGTGGAATTCAGTGACTTGTTTGCCGTCTTTCAGTTTGATCGCGTCTTTACCGATCAGGTCGATACGGGAAATGTGGCTGTCGAGGTTCACACGAACGGTCGGCCAGTTCAGGCGCGCCGCGATCTGTTCGATGTGAGTCGATTTACCCGTGCCGTGGTAGCCTTGAACCATCACGCGGCGGTTATAGCCGAAACCTGCCAGAACAGCCAAAGTGGTGTCTGGGTCAAATTTGTAGGTCGAGTCGATCTCGGGCACACGAGACGTGCGCTCGGCAAAGCCTTTGATCTTCATATTGCTGTCGATACCGAAAACTTCGCGGACGTCGATTTCTTCGGTGGGCTTTGCGTTCTGGTCGAGCATGTCGAACCTTCCTTGCGTCTATCGTTTACCGACCGCAACATAACCGTCCAGACGGCGAGGAAAAGGGGGTCGTGACGTATTTCCTCCGAAGGTGGCAGTGGGCCGCGTTTCGAAACAGTCCGTTTCGACCATAACAGTCGTCCCAAAGGGCATTTTCTGCCATAAGATGCACATGATGCGCGCTGTTTATTATCACCTGCAGGACTTGCGGCACACTGTGCGAGGCTTTTGGTCATTGACCGAAGGCGAGCAGCAGCTTGTTACGGCCTATGCGATGACCTGTGCCTTTGGTGCTGGTTTGGGGCTGATGACCGTGACGCACATGTCCCACGGCTCTATCCTGGAAGGCGGATTGACGCTCTATCACCGCTGGATCGTGCTCTGCGGTGCGTTGGGCTGTGGCCTCGCGCTGAAGCTCGCAGGTGACCGCATGGGGCAATCTGGGCCGAACGGGTTTGCCCGTGGGATGCTCGGTGTGGTGTGGGTGAGCGTGGTCGGCGCTGTGATCGCAGGAACGCTCGCGCTGCCGTTTTACGGCACGATGTTCGGGCCGTTCACTTTGGCGATTATGTTGGTGAGTTCGCCGATGCTGGCACTGATGTGGTTTGCCAATTTGCTGGCCTCCCACCTCTTGATTCGCAATTGGCGGACGGAACAGGATCGCCTGTTCGCCCGCCTTGCGTGATTATTTGTCTTTAAAGCTACGGCTCGCTTTAATCTGATCCCAAGCCCAAACGACTTCGGTCAGCTGTTCCTCTTGGGAACGGTCGCCGCCGTTCATGTCAGGGTGGAGAACCTTGATCAGCGATTTGTAGACCTTGCGGATTTCCGCTTTGGTCATCGTATCCTTCACATCGAGGATTTCGGTCGCGCGACGTTCGGTCGGCGGCAGGCGACGGGTTGCACCGCTCGACTTACCTGGGTTGCGAGTCGCGTTTTCACCCAGAACCTGATGCGCATCCTCAATACCGAGACGAGCCCAAGCGCGTTCTTCGACCGTTCGCTTGAACGGCTTCGTTTCGCGCTCCCAGACCTTGTCTTTGGTCATTTGTGCGTTCAGTTCCGCCTCTGTCGCGGTCTCGAAGAAGTTCCACTTCAGGTTATATTCCCGAACGTGATCCTTACAGAACCACAGGAATTCATCGAGGATATCCGGCGATTTGGGCGCACGGTATTTGCCGGATTCTTCGCAACCTTCATGGTCGCAGACCCGTGTTGATGTTTCGATTGCACCCGACATGCCACGACGGCCACGGGGGTTTTTCTTTTTGGAGGCAGACACCGAAATGTCGAACCCAAACGGATCAGTCTTGGACATGTGCAGCCTTATCTTTCCGACTCGGACGGGTGAGTTTAAGCCGTAGGACGTGAGATTGAAGGGGGAAGGAGAAAAATATGTCCCTTGCAAAAGAGATCGAATCCCGTCTGGTAACGGCTTTTTCCCCAGAAGTGGTTGAAGTTATTGATGAAAGTGAAAGCCATCGTGGCCATAGCGGATATCAAGAGGGCGGCGAAAGCCACTGGCGCGTGCGGATCAAAGCCCCCGCATTCGGCGCGATGACACGTTTGGCCCGCCATCGTGCGGTCCATGACGCCATTGGCGCTGATATTATGGGTCGTATTCACGCGCTCGCCCTAGAGATCGACTGATTACTGCGCAGCGACAGTAGGTTCAGTCGGGGCAGGCGTTTTGGGCGCGGTGGTCAATACGGGTTGCGTTGGAACGGCGGTCTGGCTCGCCGTTACGGTCGCGTCTACGGCTTTCTTTTCGCGGCGGAATACCAGCATGTGCTGTTCGACCATGCCTTTGGACCGAAACCCACTGCGTTCTTCAACGGGGAGGGTTTCAGCGCGCTGGTACTCCCAACCGTCGCGGCCCTGTTGGTTCATCAACTCTTGGAGCGCGTGGGCATAGCGGTCTTCGGTTGTCTTTAGCCCTTTGACCTTTTCTGCGCGTTTGGGTGCTGGCACCACCTTGTATTCGTAGATCATTTCTTAGCCCCCTAATTCGACCGCAGGACTATAGCGGCTTTGCGTAACAGGTCCAAGGCGGGAAAGACGGGTCTGCATCACAAAAAAGGGCGCCCCGAAGGCGCCCTTTGATCCGTCCCAAATGGGAAAGATTATTCAGCGAAGGTCGCGAGGAAAGCCGCGATGTTTTCAGCGTCAGCCTCTTGGCGTACTTTGAAGGACATTTTCGAACGAGCAGAGTTCGAACCAGTGGTGCTGCGCAGCCACGCGGTCGGGTCTTGCATGTAAGCCGCCAACTGCTCTTCGTCCCAAGCAGCTACGAATTCTTGGGCAGCAACGATATCGTCACCGTAGCTGAAGCCGTCTAAGGAACCAGGTGCGCGGCCGATGATGCCAAAGAGGTTCGGACCAGTTTTTGCGTTACGACCAGCGAGAACTTCGCCTGCTGCGTTCTGAACAACGTGACAAGATACGCACTGACGGTTGAATGCCTGTTCACCAGCGGCTGCGTCGCCTTCGGCGAGAACGGGTGCTGCGAGAACGGCAAAGGCAGTAGCGAGCTTAAGGGTCTTCATGGAGTCACTCCCATAGGTTTCAAAGCACATATGATGCTTCTTTGATCTGACTGGAACCTAGTCTCTTTTCAACCTGAGGCAAAGCCCCTTGCGCCAATCGGTCGCGCCTACTTTGGTGGGAGAGACAGGGCTGGCATTTTGTGCAGGATTTTGGCACATGGCGCGTCATGGACACGCGTATTGCAGCTTGGATTGATGGCGAATTGCAGCCCCTCGATAAACTCGAGGTCCATCAACGTGGGCTGCGTCATCCTGCGATTAGTGTCTTTATCACGGGGCCTGAGGGTATTCTGCTGCAGCGTCGCGCTGCGGCGAAATATCATACGCCGGGTCTTTGGGCGAATACGTGCTGCACCCATCCTCATTGGAATGAAGCGCCAGCCGATTGCGCCCTGCGCCGCATTGATGAAGAGCTGGGGATCAGAGGTATCGATCTTTCGTGGCGGGAACAGGTGGAATACCGCGCTGATGTCGGCAACGGTTTGATCGAACATGAGGTGGTTGAGGTTTTCGTGGGCCACGGCAGCCCTGAAATCACGATCAATCCCGACGAGGTTTGGGAAACCAAATGGATGACGCTTGAGGCACTCGACGCGGCCCTTGCTGCCACGCCCGAGGTCTTTACCCCTTGGCTTCGGATTTACCTCGCCGATCACCGTGACGCGATTTTCGGGTGACTACTGGCTCTCGGGGATCGGAAAGATCGTGTCGTAGAGCCAGTTAAAGACAAACGCGTAGCTCAGGTAAAAAAGGCCGAGCGAGATATCCATCATCAGTGCGGTCCAAAAGCTGACACCTAAATAGAACGCGATAAAGGGTGTGAGTAGTGCGAGCAGACCCAGTTCGAGCAGGATAGCGTGCAGGATACGGATCACCACGGACTTATGCACCGTTCCGCGAAACCGCAGCATCGCGTGGTCAAAGCCCCAGTTATAAAGGTAGTTGAACACCATCGCGATTGTGGCGCTGACAACGGTGACAACGCCCATACTGTGCATCGGTTGGTGAAAGACCCATGCGCCGACTGGTGTCGCAACACAAAGCGCAATCACTTCGAAACTAAGGGCGTGGCGGATACGGTCGGCTGTCGTGCGCATGGGGCGTCCAAATGAAAACGGCGGCCCATGGGGCCGCCGCTCATCATAGATCGGGTCGGATCAAAGACCCAGTTTTTTCATGACCAAAGCGTTGACCGCAGCAGGGTTTGCCTTGCCGCCTGTCGCCTTCATGACTTGACCCACGAACCAGCCTGCCAGTTTCGGGTTGGCTTGCGCCTTTTCGACCTGAGCGGGGTTCGCAGCGATGATTTCGTCAACGGCGGCTTCGATCGCGCCTGTATCGGTGACTTGTTCCATACCTTCGGTCGCAACGATCTCTTCGGGGTCACGATCTTGGGTATAGGCGATCTCGAACACGTCCTTCGCGATTTTGCCGCTTATCTTTTCAGATTTGATCAGACCAACGATCTGACCCAGACGAGCCGCCGAAATCGGGCTTTCGGTGATGTCTTTTTCGTCTTTCTTCAGACGGCCGAAAAGTTCGTTGATCACCCAGTTCGCAGCAAGTTTGCCGTCGCGGCCTTCTGCAACCTCTTCAAAGTAAATCGCGTTCGGCACTTCGGCGGTCAGCACCGATGCATCGTAATCCGACAGGCCGAAGTCGTTGATAAAGCGCGCTTTCTTTTCGTCAGGCAGTTCGGGAAGGGTCGCTGCGATGTCGTCGACCCACGCCTGTTCGATCTCCAGCGGGAGGAGGTCGGGATCAGGGAAGTAGCGGTAATCATGTGCTTCTTCTTTGGAACGCATCGAACGGGTTTCGTTCTTGTCCGCGTCATAGAGTCGGGTTTCCTGAACGATTTCACCACCGTCCTCGAGGATCGCGATTTGGCGACGGGCCTCAAAGTCGATTGCCATCTGGATGAAGCGCATGGAGTTCATGTTCTTCAATTCGCAGCGCGTTCCGAGGTGACCGAAGTCACCCGTTTCCATGAATTTCTCATACGCACCCGGACGGCAGACGGAGACGTTCACGTCAGCGCGCAGGTTGCCGTTCTGCATGTTGCCGTCACATGTGCCGAGGTAGCGCATGATCTGACGCAATTTGCCAACATAGGCTGCAGCTTCTTCGGGACCGCGAATGTCAGGGCGGGACACGATTTCCATCAGTGCAACGCCTGTGCGGTTGAGGTCGACGAAGGACATGTTCGGGTCCATGTCGTGGATCGATTTACCCGCATCCTGTTCGAGGTGGATACGTTCGATACGGACCTTACGCGCGGTGCCGTTGCCCATTTCGACCAACACTTCACCTTCGCCAACGATGGGGTGGTACAGCTGGGAAATTTGGTAGCCCTGCGGAAGGTCCGGGTAAAAATAGTTTTTGCGGTCGAACGCTGACCAAAGGTTGATCTCTGCTTTCAGGCCTAGACCTGTGCGAACGGCTTGGGCGACGCAACCTTCGTTGATGACGGGGAGCATACCGGGCATGCCAGCGTCCACGAATGCCACGTTAGAGTTCGGCTCGGCGCCAAATTCAGTCGAAGCCCCAGAGAACAATTTTGCCTTGGTCGCGACCTGAGCGTGCACCTCAAGGCCGATCACGAGTTCCCAATCGCCGGTCGCCCCTGCGATCACTTTGGGTTTCGGAGCTTCATAAGTGAGGTCGAGCATCGTTTTGTCCCTTTTCCGCAACGGTTCTCTCTTAGGGTTTTGGGGCGGGCGCGGCAAGGGGCGGGGCGGCGGACTTCGGCCTAAAAAGCACCCCATTTTACAAAATGACTCGACCTAAGGGCGATTGATCGCGCAACTATGCGGCGATTGAAACAATTGCTGCCCGAACATGCGTCCCTTTTTAATGATTGCCGCCGTTGCCCTCTCGGGCTGTTTGCAGGTTCCTTTTCGCCCGTCCACGCCAGAGCCTGAACCGCAGGCTTTGCCGTTGATGGGCTGGGATATCCAACCCGAAGGCCCTGAGTGGACCGAAGCAACGCTCGACGCGATCAACGCGCATGGTGAGGTTTTGTTGTCGCTGGTGCCCAAAGACATCTACGAATGGTGCCCCGGTTACGTCGAAGCAGACACCGAAGATCGCGCCGCGTTTTGGACGGGCATGTTCTCGGTCCTCGCCAAACACGAAAGTACATGGAACCCCCGTGCCGCTGGCGGGGGAGGGGCTTGGATCGGTTTGGTCCAGATCGATCCCCGCACGGCCAAGGGCTATGGATGCAATGCACAATCCGCCGAAGAGTTGAAAGACGGGGCCGCGAACCTCTCCTGCGCGGTGCGAATTGCGGCCCATACAGTGCCCCGCGATGGCTATGTAGGCACTGGATCCGAAGGATTGGCTGCCGACTGGGGGCCATTCCATAGCGAACGCAAGCGATCGGATATGGTCAACTGGACCCGTTCGCAGCCATACTGCGCCGGATGATCCGAACCGCTGCCATAGTTCTGACGTTTCTAGGGGCACTGCCCGTTGCTGCGCAAACGCTCGCCGATGCGCCGCCGCCTGTCGTGCGGCCCGCAACGCTCTACGTGCCGCCGCCTGCGCCGATCTACATCAGCGGACCAATAACCGAGGCTCCGCGGCCAATCCGACGGTCGTTCTATATCCCTCGGGCGCGGTGGGATCATCGAGCGGGCACGCAGCGATGGTCCTTGGCCTTGATGGGGGCGCTTGCAGGGTCGGCGTCGGGCCTTGCTAATACAACGCCGCGCGACATTGACGATTGGTGCCCTGCCTACTTGGAAAACCCTCCGCACCTGCGTCGCGCTTTTTGGGTGGGGATGATGTCGGCGCTTGCCAAACATGAAAGCACATACCGTCCCGATGCCGTTGGTGGGGGTGGGCGGTGGTTTGGCCTTTTGCAGATTTCGCCACCCACAGCGCGGCATTACGGGTGCCTTGCGCGCGATGGTGATGCGTTAAAAGACCCTGTTGCCAATCTGGGCTGCGCGGCGCGGATCATGGCGACAACCGTTCGTAGAGACAATGCGATTGCTATCCGCGATGGCCGTTGGCGCGGGGTGGCTGCCGATTGGGGGCCGATGACGGACGCAGCAAAGATCGCGGAAATGTCAGCTTGGACCCGCAGGCAAAGCTATTGCGTCCCGCTTAGCTCTCATCGCCCCGTGGCGCGACCCGCAGACCTAGAGGCGCGGATCGCATCGATGGAGGGTTAAGCCCCCAACATCCGCGTGACCATTTCCGTCATATCGCGGCTTAGGCCATCGGTGGCGAGAATTCGTTCTAGTTCCGCGCGGATCATCGCCTGACGGTCCTCGTCATAGCGTTTCCATGTATCGAACGCCGCTGAGACACGTGCCGCCGTTTGCGGGTTCGCCGCATCCAGTTTGATCAGCCAATCGGCGAGCAACTGATAGGCGCTGCCGTCAGGGTTATGGAACCCAGCCGTATTCCCAGCGAGCGACGAGAACAGCGCGCGGAAGCGGTTCGGATTGCGCCAGTCGAACGCATCATGTGCCGCCAACCGTTTCGCGGTCGCGGCGGCGTCTTCGGGTTCTGCAAGGCCAGCCTGCAGGCTGAACCATTTGTCCATAACCAACCTGTCCCCATGCCAACGACGCTGGAAGTCGTTCAGTTCATCATCACCTGCGCCAATCGACACAAGCGCCGACAGTGCGGCGAGTTCTTGGGTCATGTTGTTGGCGGCCGCGAACTGGCGCTGTGCGGTCGCGCCTGCGTCGGTCAGGGTGATGTAAGACAGGGCTGCATTGGTGAGCGCACGTTTGCCCGCATCCTCGGCTCTGGGGCTGAAATCGCCAGTGACCTGATGCAAGAGATAGAGGTTCGCAAGCGTCGCTCCCGCATGGTCAGCGATCGCGCGTTTCAGGCGTTCGCGTTCGGCGTAGATCTCCCACGGATCTGGCGTATAGCCCCCCGCAGAGAGCGCCTGCGCGATGTCGTCCACAGTCGGCAGCGCGAGCAGGAGGGCGCGGAAGGCAGGGTCCAGCGCCTCATGCGAAATCGCAGCGTTTAGCGCGGTCAGGAAGGCGCCATCCACCTCCGCATTCTCGATCACCATCAGGACTAAGAGATCGCGCGCAAGGCTACGCGCGGCTTCCCATTTGTTGAACGGGTCCGTGTCGTGGGTGAGAAGGAACTGACGATCCTCAATGCTCTGATTATGATGCAGAATAACGGGCGCAGAGAACCCGCGCAGGATCGACGGAACAGGGCTTGCGGCGAGCCCTTCAAAGGTGAACACTTGTTCGCTTTCAGTCAATTCGAGAACAGTGGTAGGGACGATTTCGTCGCCGTTTTGGCTCAGAAGTCCCACCGCGATCGGCAGAACCATCGGCTTTTTGTCGGACTGACCTGGGGTGGCGGCGATGTCCTGACGGAGGCGAAGGCTATACGTGCCGTCGGTAAAATCATCGGACACATAGACGTGAGGTGTGCCGGCTTGCGAATACCACAATTTGAACTGGCTCAGGTCACGGCCTGTCGTGTCCTCGAACACCTTAATCCAGTCCTCAATCGTGGCGGCCTGACCGTCGTGACGATCAAAATAGAGGTCGAGCGCGGATTTATACGCTTCATCGCCGACCAACCGTTTCAGCATCCCGATTACTTCGGCGCCTTTTTCATAGACGGTGACGGTGTAGAAGTTGTTGATCTCAACAAAGCTCTCTGGACGGACGGGATGGGCCAGGGGGCCTGCGTCCTCACGGAATTGACGCGCCCGCAGAGTGATCACATCGTCGATCCGTTTGACTGCATGGGACCGCATGTCGCCCGTGAACTGCTGGTCGCGGAAAACGGTCAGGCCTTCCTTGAGGCAGAGCTGGAACCAATCGCGGCAGGTGATGCGGTTGCCGGTCCAATTGTGGAAATATTCGTGGGCGATGATCGCCTCAATCCGTTCAAAGTTCGCATCGGTCGAGGTTTCAGGCGAAGCGAGAACGCAGGACGAGTTGAAGATGTTCAACCCTTTGTTTTCCATCGCGCCCATGTTGAAATCATCCACGGCGACGATGTTGAACACGTCGAGGTCGTATTCACGGCCATAGACATCTTCGTCCCATTTCATCGACCGTTGCAGGGCACCCATGCCGAAGGCGCATTTGCCGATATCAGATGGGCGCACCCAAATGTTCAGGTCAACATGGCGGCCCGATTTGGTGGTGAAGTCGCCGCGGTGGTTTACCAAATCGCCAGCGACTAAGGCAAAGAGATAGGCAGGCTTTGGCCATGGGTCCGACCATTCCGCCCATCCATCACCTGCGCCCATCGGGTTGCCGTTCGACAGCAACACGGGCAGATCGCTTTCGATCCGAACGGTGAATGGCGCCATGACGTCGGGGCGGTCGGGGTAGTAGGTGATTTTGCGGAAGCCCTCGGCCTCGCATTGGGTGCAATACATGCCGTTCGACATATAGAGACCTTCGAGAGCGGTATTGGTGATCGGGCTGATTTCAACCTCGGCTTCCCAAACAAAGGCCGCATCAGGCGTGTCGACCTCAATCCCTCCGTCAACATAGCGGACCTCGACAGGGGCGCCGTCGATGGCGGCAGAAATAAGTTTCAGGTTTTCGCCATGCAGGAAGAAACGACGATTGGGGCTGTCAGGGTTCGGTGAAAATTCGATCCGCGACAGAACTCGCGTTGCGGTATCAGCCAGACGAAACGTCAGATGTACGGTGTCGACCAGATACCCGAACGGTGTGTAATCCTTTAGGTAAATGGTCTGAGGGGCGGCGTTCGTCATCTGCATCTCCTGCGTATGGGCGCAAAACACTGGCGTTTTGCGGGCAACGTTCTACTTACCTATTGCGGAACCCGAGAGGCTTCAACGGTCGGCTTTTGATGGTGAAGATTAGGCCTTGGGCAAAACGATACAATGTCAAAAATACGTAAAAAATCTGATTTCCCGTCAAAGGTTTGCGCCACCTGCGGGCGGCCCTTTGTCTGGCGAAAGAAATGGGAAAAGGTTTGGGATGAGGTGCGCTATTGTTCCGACCGTTGGAGGTCGGACAAGCGCAAGGCCTCGGCCTCTTAAACCGCGAGTTTCGCGGCATAGGCCCCCAGCTGGTCGGCAACGATGCCCCAGCCGTCAAAGAACCCCATATCCTTGTGCTGTTGCGCCGCTTCAACGCTGCGATGGCGCGCCGTAGCCGTATAGAGCGTCTGCCCGTCCTCTGTGTCCTCAAGCGTGATGATCGCGGTCATGAATGGTTCCGGATTGGGCTTCCAGCCTGCTGTGTAAGTGTCTGTAAAGACGATCTTTTCACCTTCGATTAGTTCCAAGTAGACGCCGTTGTTGTCCATCATGTTACCCTCGACATCAAAGGTCATATTACAGTGACCGCCAACCCGTAGATCAATATCACATTTGGCAACGCGATGGGGCGCGGGCACGAACCAGTGCACCAGATGTTCAGGCGTCGTCCAACAGGCCCAAACAGCTGATCGGGGAGCGGGCAGAACGCGGCTAAAGGACAAATCAGTATCGGTGAGGTCGGTCATGGAAGAGTGTCCTTTGGCGAGGTGGTGCGCCGACTATCGGTCCGCCGAGATTTCCGATCAACTATAAAATGAGCAAACTGCGCGTTGTTTCAGCCCTGCAAATTTGCAGACGACAGTCTCCTACTCTGAGCCTTTTCATGCCGTTAATCAGCGGCTAACGTGGAGGGCAACGCAGTAAGGGCAGGCAAACATGACGCGTCCCGTCATCGGAATTATTGGCAACTCCGCACTTTTGAACGACAGCTATCCGACGCACGCTGGTGGCACGATGAACTCTTGTGCGGTGTCGAACGTGGCGGGCTGTATTCCCCTCATCATCCCCGCTGATCCCGATTATGTGACCGTCAATGAACTCTTGGAGGTTTGCGACGGGTTTCTACTCACGGGTGGGCGGCCCAACGTGCACCCAAGCGAATATGGCGAAGAAGAAACCGCAGCCCATGGTGATTTCGACCGTCGTCGCGATGCCATCACATTGCCGCTGGTTCGGGCTTGTGTGGAACGGGGTCAACCTGTTCTAGGGATTTGTCGCGGGTTCCAAGAGGTGAACGTCGCGATGGGCGGCACGCTCTATCCAGAGATCCGCGATCTGCCGGGACGCACCAATCACCGCATGCCGCCTGATGGATCGCTCGAAGAAAAATTTGCGCTCCGCCATGTGGTCACGCTCAAAGAGGGCGGTGTATTCCATCAGTTATTTGGCACGACCCAAGTCATGACCAACACGCTGCACGGGCAGGGGATAAAGGACGCGGGCGCCCGCGTCGTGATCGAAGGCCACGCGCCCGATGGCACGCCCGAAGCGATCTACATTAAAGATGCACCTGGGTTTACCTTGTCCGTTCAGTGGCACCCTGAATGGAATGCTGCGAATGACCCCGTTTCGCGCCCTCTGTTCACGGCCTTTGGTGACGCCGCGCGGGCATGGGCCGCGGGCGGTCAGTCCGCCTTACGGGTCAGCGCTTAATCACAGACGGATCAGTTGAGCTTCATGCTTTTTCAAGCAACGGCGCGCAGTGTTGCCATAGCTATTCGGCATCGCGCGAAGTTCAGGGAAAATCGCAAAGAGTTCTTCGCGGGCTTCGTCCTTGATCGCAGATAGGCCAACGTCACCGGGGTGGAAGCTCTCGGTCGCGGCGCCTTCGGCAAAGACGATCTCGTGCTGGTCGAACATCATGTGGATGTAGGTGACCATGCCGCCCTCTTCGCGGGTGACAGCCTTATTGTCGATGAGGTGACGCGCCGACACGAGGACCTCGGTTTCGCCAAAGAGCAATTCAGCGCTGTAGCCTTGGAACAGCATGCGATGTTGCGGTGACACCAGTAGATCAGATTCGAGACCTGTGAGAACGTTCTGACGAATGCGAATGGGCGCAAAGCGATCAATCGCAGGAACCGTGCGGGACTGAATCCAGCGGATCGGCTGCAGACCGTGGTCGCGGGTCACAACGAGGTCGCCGGGACGCAGGGTTTCAATCGGGCGTGCACCACGCGGGGTCGCAATGCGCGTACCCGGTGTAAAGCAAATGATATTCTCGATATCGGTGAAGTTCAGCAGCGTGCCGTCATCGAGTGTGACCGAGCCAGAGAAGCTGCCCGTGCCATCATCGGTCGCGACGAGCGTCGAACGGTCGGCCAACATGCCCAGTTGCAGCGTGTCGCCAGCGCCTTCGCCTGTGTTGCCACCGTCGATGGTGATCGTGCCATTGCCCGTTTCGAGATAGTCGGCGAGGATGAAAAGATCGTCGCCGTCACCGCCCGAGACATTGTCGCCTTCGGCGAAGGTGATCGTATCGTTGCCAGCGCCGCCATAAAGAACGTCCCCACCAGCGCCACCGACAATGGTGTCGTTCCCGTCGCCGGCCACAACAGTATCGTCGCCGTCGCCCATCGAAATGGTATCGTCACCAGCACCAGTATCGACCCATTGTGACCCCGTGGTGCCTGTGATGGTGTCGTTGCCGCTGCCGGTGAGGACCTGTTCGATTTCGTAAAAATTGACCTGGTCTGAGCCAGAGGTGAGCACGCCGTTTTCAGCGGCACTGAAGGTTACCGTGGTGTCTGTCGTTAGGAGAGAGGCATCGATTTGGTCGCGGATGGTTTCACCGGTTTCACCACCCAGAACAGAGTCGACCCCGCTGCCCGCCTCAAATGCAAACGTGTCGTCGCCTGCGTCACCAATCAACGCATCGTTGCCAGATTGCCCAAAGATTAAATCGTTTCCATCGCCGCCGTAGACGATATCATTGCCTGCACCGGACAGGATAGTGTCATCGCCAGCGCCCGCTTGGACAAAATCACCGTCACCGGAATTGGTTGGCAGGATATTGTCATTTGCGTCGATGTGATCGCCATCGGGATCGCCGTTATAGGACGTATTGATGATGTCATTGCCAGCGGTACCCGAAACCGTGCCATCGGAGAGCGGCACACCAATCGCACCCAGCGCGAGCGGGTTCGAGAGAAGGGTTGGTGAGACACCATAAAGCGTGATGGTTTCGCCGTTCGGGAACAGCAGTTGCGCGCTGCCGCCGTTGTCTTGAACAACGACATCCCAGATGTTGACGGGATCGCCATTTGCGTCGTGCAGGTCGGACACGTCGATCTGATCGTTGCCCGTGAACGTGCCGTCGCCATTGTCGGTCGGACCTTGGAAACCATAGACCGTATCGTTGCCGTCGCCGTCTGAGAAAATGACCGTATCAACATCACTATCGGGCGTTGTCGTCGCAGGCTGCCCGAGCGCGTAAACGTCATCGCCCGCACCTGCGTCGATAACGTCGGCACCTGTGCCGGTCGAGAAGCTGTCATTGCCGTTCGAGCCGTAAACCGTATCATCGCCTTGGCCCAGAGATAGGCCTTCGACTTCGGTAAAGGAAACTGTGTTTGTGCCCTCGTTCAGAGTGCCGGTTTCTGGCGCAGATAGGTTGACGGTCACGTCGCCTGTTAGACCCGTCGCATCAATGATATCGCCGTAGCCTGTTTCGCCCGTGCTGCCACCGTCGAACGTGTCGTTTCCAAAGCCGTCGGTCAGAACCAGCGTATCGCTTGCGTCGCCGCCGTAGACAACGTCATTGCCTGCGCCCGCGTCGATCCGGTCGAGGCCAGCTTCGCCATAGATAGTGTCGTCGCCGATACCTGCGAGGATCGAGTCATTGCCCGCGCCAGCTTCGATGATGTCGTCGTTCGCGCCTTTGTTGGCCAGAACGTTATCAGCATCGTCAACGCGGTCGCCATCAGGGTCGCCGCTGTAGTTCGTGTCGATAACGTCATCGCCTGCGGTACCAGAGATGGTGCCGTCAGAGAGCGGAACGCCAATCGCTGCGAGTGCCAGCGGGTTGGTCATGACAGTCGGATCAACGCCGTTCAGCGTGATCGACGTCCCGTCAGGGAAGTTCAGTTGCGCAGAGCCGCCGTTGTTGGTGACGGTGACGTCATGGACGTTGACCGGGTTGCCTTGGGCATCAGTGAGGCCACTGACGTCGAGCTGGTCAAGGCCTGTGAATGTGCCGTCGCCATTCGGGGTCGGCTGCGCGAAATCATAGACGTAGTCGTTCCCATCGCCATCATTGAGGATGATGAGGTCAGCATCCGTGTCCGCACCGAGGTGAATGGTGTCGTTGCCAGTGCCGCCGTCGACGGTATCTGTGCCTGTCCCCGCAAACACAGCGTCATCGCCTGCACCAGTCGAGATGCTATCCGCGCCCGCGCCCGCATCCACCGTCTCAGCCGAAAGGATGCCTTCGCCGCTGGTGAACTGGTCGTCTTGGCCCGTCAGAACGAAGTTTTCGATCTCGACAAAGTTGGCGATGGTGCCGCTTGCGCCTGCCGAAACTTGGCCAGATTCATAGCCCGTTACGTTTACGGAAACGCCAGATGTCGCGATGTTCGAGGCGTCGATGGTGTCATAGTCGGTGCCGGTTTCACCACCGTAGATCGCGTCCAGTCCGTTGTTGTCGTCCAATAGGAACGTATCTTGGTCTTCCGCGCCCGAGAGGCTATCATCGCCCGCACCACCGCGCAGCGTGTCATTCCCAACCTCGCCAAACAGAACGTCGTTGCCCGCGTCGCCGACCAAAAGGTCATCGCCAGCGGTGCCGTATGCAAGGTCGTTGCCGTCACCACCGTAAATGGTCGAGCCCGTCAGGTAAGCCGTGCCGCCGATGTCGTCGATAACGTCGTCACCTGCGCCACCGTAAACGGTGTCCGCACCCTCGCCGTATAAGATGGTGTCATTGCCGTCACCACCGAACATGGTGTCGTCGCCGTCACCACCGTAGAGGTAGTCATTCCCTTCGTCGCCATACACAGCATCGTTGCCAGCGCCGCCGACGATGGTGTCCACGCCAATGCCACCATAAACGATGTCATTGCCATCGCCCGCGTCGATGTTGTCGTTGCCGCCTGTCGTGTCAGGGATGGTGTCAAAGTAAACGTCGGTGACGTTGATACGGTTCGAGACGTACGTGCCGATGTTGTCGAATTCGATTTCGATACGGGACACAGGGCCCGCAATGTTCACGAGGATCGAGCCGAGGTCTTGGCCAGGGGTTTCGTTGACCGCAACAGGGTTCGCCGTCACGGTTTGACCGCTTACGCTATCGTTGCCGCTGGCCGTAATGGAAACAGTGACAGGATTGTTGTTGATGTCATAGGCGCGCAGGATAACGCGGTCTTGCCATCCGCTGGTGTCGATGTCGTTGATGCGGAAGGTAACGTTTTCAACGGCGTTCGAGTAGCCAGAGCCCGCTTGGGCGTTAAACGTCAGTGTGCTGGTGCTGACGTTGGCGCCACCGGTGCCGTTGATTTCGAGGCTGGAGACGCTGTCGAACGGTTCGCCGCTGCCGACATACATGGCTTCGTCGGTGCTGGTCGTTGTCGACTGAAGGGCGCCATCGTTGTTTTGGCTGAACGTGACGTTCATCGACCCAGTGGATTGGGTGAAGCCGCCAGACAGGTTGTAGTTGTTGCCCCAAGCGCCGTTGTTGGTCCAGCTCAGGTGCTCTGTGTTCGATGTTACGGTTGCGCTGGCGCCTTCGCCGTAGATGGTATCATTGCCCAACCCACCAAGGATCGAGTCATCGCCGACACCGCCTTCGATCGTGTCGTCATTTGCGCCGCCATCAATCGTGTCGTTGCCAGTGCCACCAAAAATCTGGTCGTTGCCGTCGCCGCCGAGGATGCTGTCAGTGCCTGCGCCACCGTATACCGTATCAGCGCCAGTGCCCGCATTGATGGTGTCATTCCCATCTTCGCCATAGACGATGTCCGTACCAGAACCAGCTTGGATAGAGTCATTGCCCGTGCCGCCATAGATGACGTCATTGCCGTCATTCGCAATTACCGTATCGTTTCCTGCACCTGCATAGATCGTGTCGTTGCCCGTGCCCGTCGTCGCCGTGGTGGTGTTCGTATCGTAGATCAGGTCAGACGCGCTCGTACCGGCGATGTTTGCATCACTATTGGTCGTGCCCATGATGATGCTGAAAGTGGGGTGGGAGGCGACGTTGAAATTGTAAGCGCCAGACTGGAACGACCCGCTCGGTACGAAATAGACCGATCCGTTGGTTGCGAGGTAGTAGGTGCCGTTCACCGTGGTGGTGTTCACGATGATCAAAAAAGTGTTGTAGTTATACTCGAGCGAACCCGTGCCGATGACTTGGGCTGTCGTGAAAGAGGTCGCGCCACTAGAGACCGTATCATTGGTATCCAGCGACGTTCCGTTCAAATTAACGAGATAACCAGTAGGCATCGTACTTCCACACTATTCACCGCAATCGAATCGGACTGCGGACATTTCCTTGAGAATAGGTGTGGGTAGCTACTGGGGCGTTAATTGGAGCCTATCGTGGTGAGTCCGTGGCGAATTGAGGCATTGTTATGTCCAAAAGGTTATAAAGTTCGCTCCGTTTGGAAGCAATGCGTCGCTAAACAAAGATATAATCGCGCCACAGAGGAAGGCTCCGAGGCCGTTGTTTCGTCAGGCTGAACAATGCATTGGCCAATGCTGGCGCCGCTGGGGGCGTTCCTGGCTCGCCAACACCACTGATGTGGAGTGCATTTTCCAGAACATTTACTTCAATTTGTGGGCAACTCGCCATGCGCAGGCCGTCGTAGTCGGGGAAGTTGAACTGATCGACTTCGCCGTCCGTGTGGGTGATCTCTCCGTGAATGGCGGCGGATAGCCCGTAGATGCATCCGCCCATCATCTGGGCCTTAATGTTATGAGGATCGAGAGCGACGCCCGGATCACAAGCAATCCAGACGTTTTCGATTTTTATGCCTCGGCCCGTGTCTCGCACTTCGATGACTTGAGCAACGGGCGTGCCAAACGAATACGTGAAGGCAACGCCGCGCCCGACGCCCGAAGGGAGCGGACTATTCCAGTTCGACATGTCGCGAACCGTTTCGAGGACTTTGGCGCTGGGCGCGTGTTCTGGAGTGATCAGTTCCAGACGAAACTCGAGCGGGTCGCGTCCGGCAGCATGGGCCATTTCGTCGATAAAGCTATCAAAGAAGAAGCCGCCATAGCTTGCGCCCACAGACCGCCAGAACCCAACGGGGACATCGAGGTCGGCTTTGTATCCACGGACCCGATAGTTCGGAATGGCATAAGGCTGGTCGTAGACGCCCGCGACCAGTTCAGTATCAGGACCACCCATCGAACGACCGAGCCAGCGTTGCATCGCTTGATGTGAACACGATGGCGCTGCGATATCGGCGGAAAGCAACACCGCTTTGCCATCCTGCACCGTGCCTGACAGTCGGGCAATGGCCGCAGGGCGGTAGAAGTCGTGGCGCATGTCCTCTTCGCGGGACCATGTGACCTGAACCGGCGTGTCGGGCATTTCGCGGGCTACACGCGCGGCAAGCACGGCAAAGTCGTATTCCCCACGTCGTCCAAAACCGCCCCCCATGAGGGTCGTGTGAACGGTGACCTGCTCGGGCTCAAGCCCGACGGCCTTTGCGCACCAATCGCGCACAAGGATCGGCCCTTGGTTCGGGGACCAAAGCTCGAGAGCGCTGCCCGTGAAGAGCGCGGTCGTCGTCATCGGTTCCATCGTCGCATGGGCGAGGAAAGGGACGCGGTATTCGGCGGTGATCGCGGCTGGAACGCTCTCAACATCGCCCTCATTGCGGGCGGTGCTGTTGGGCTCGCTGTTAAACGCCTGTTCGATGATCGCGAATTGGGCCTCAGTATCGGCGGGATAAGTCGCGTCTTCCCAGTCAAATGTGATTGCATCAGCCGCCTGCATGGCGAGCCACGTGTTAGTTGCCACCACCGCGACACCGTCGCCAAGGTCGATGATTTTTTCGACGCCCTCCATCAAGAGCGCCTCTGAGGCATCAAATCCGCGCATGCCACTGCGTTTGGGGTTCATCTTTACCGTGGCGAACCTCATGTCGGGCAATCGCACATCGACGCCATAGGTGGCCGTGCCCGTCGATTTCGCGACCATATCGGTGCGAGGCTGTGAGGTGCCGAGGATTTTCCAGTCGCTCCGATCGCGAAGGGTAACGTTTCGCGCGGGCAGGGCGGCGGCGTCGGTCGCGAGGTCGGTGTAAGCAATCGTCGTGCCATCGGTGGCAATGACAGTGCCCGCTTCGGTTCGAAGGCTGTTCGCCGCGACGTTCAGCCGTTTGGCCGCTGCCTCGATCAACATCTGACGCGCCTGCGCACCTGCTTCGCGCATTTTTACGTAGGCGTCGCGGGTCGAGGTTGATCCACCTGTCACCTGAAGGTTCAGGAATTTCGCAGCGTTGCCAACGAATTCGGCGGCATCGTGCACCCAAGGTTTGCGCTGGTATTCGATGACGGGGATCGCGTTGCCCAAGAGTGCTTGGTTGAAATAGGCCTTCGCAGGGGGACCATGGATCACTGTGATCTGGTCGAGCGTGACATCTAATTCTTCGGCGACAAGGGCCGCCAGCGTGGTTTGGACGCCTTGGCCCATTTCGGCACGTGGGGCGACAATCGTGATGCCCGTGGCGTCGATGATCACATAGGCATTCAGCGCGGCACCTGTGTCAGGCGCAAGCGGGTTCGGCGGCGTTTCAACCATTTTATAATAGCCGAAAGCCGCGCCGCCTGTGACAGCAACAGCCCCAAAGAGAAACGTGCGGCGGGCAATTTTACCGATGCGGGACATGATTACGCCTCCTGCAGTTTTTTGGCGGCGTCATGGATCGCGGCGCGGATACGGGGGTAGGTGCCACAGCGGCAGAGGTTGCCGTTCATCGCTTCGTCGATATCGTCGTCTGTTGGGGCGACGTTCTGCGCGAGGAGGGCGGCGGCTTGCATGATCTGGCCCGACTGACAGTAGCCACACTGTGCGACCTGATGGTCGATCCAAGCCTGTTGGACCACCGCAACGGCATCTGGCGTGCCGATCCCTTCGATGGTGGTGACGGCGCCCCATACGTCGCCGAGCGCGACCTGACAGGACCGAACGGCCTCCCCATCGATGTGCACAGTGCAGGCACCACAGGCCGCAACGCCACAGCCATATTTCGTGCCGGTTAAGTGTAGCGCGTCGCGCAGCACCCAGAGCAAGGGCACATTATCGGGCAAGTCCACCGCATGAGCGGTCCCATTGATCGTCAGTGTCCGTGCCAAGATCGCCTCCAGATTGATACGATGGATATAGGACTTCCTTTTCCCGCTGAAAGGTCAGGTTACGTGACGGCGGCGTGTTTTTTGTATTGAGGGTCGTCCCAAAGGCGGTTGGTCATGACGTCCGCGATGATCTCAACGGCGTGGTCTATGTCGTTCTCTGAGAGATAAAGCGGTGTGATGCCAAAGCGCATGATATTTGGCGCGCGAAAATCGCCGATGACACCGCGGGTGATCAAGGCTTGCATCGCGGCATAGCCATCGTCAAAGGCGAAAGAAACCTGCGATCCCCGCTCGGCAGGGTCACGCGGACTGACGAGGGCGAGCATCGGGCAGGCGGCCTCGACCCCTTGGATGAACCGTTGTGACAGCTCGATGGAGCGTGCCCGAAGGTCGTCCATGTCCACATCGTCCCACACATCCAGTGCCGCGTCCAAAGCGGCCAGCGCTAAAACGGGTGGGGTGCCGCAGCGCATCCGATCAATGCCACCGCCAGCGCGGTAGTCGGGATCGAAGGCAAAAGGTGCCTCGTGGCCGAGCCAGCCAGAGAGGGCAGGGCGGCAGTCAGGCGCGAGGTCGGGTCGGATATAGATGAACGCAGGCGCACCCGGTCCGCCGTTGAGGAATTTGTAAGTGCAGCCCACCGCGAAATCGACGCCGCTTTCTGTCAGGGCGACGGGCAGCGCGCCCGCGGAATGCGCGAGATCCCAGATGACCAATGCGCCGACCGCGTGGGCCTTGGCGATGATCGCGGCCATGTCGTGTTTGCGGCCTGTGCGGTAGTCGACCTCTGTCACCATCACGACGGCGACCTCATCCGTGATGGCATTTATGACCGCCTCTGGCGCAACGGTTTTCAGGCTGTGACCTTTGCCGATGGTCCCAATGAGCCCCTGCGCCATATAGAGGTCAGAGGGGAAGTTCCCCGTGTCCGACAGGATCACCCGACGATCAGGGCGCAGGTCTAGCGCAGACGCCAATGCCTGATGAACCTTGATCGAAAGGGTGTCGCCCATCACGATGGTTCCCGCAGCCGCACCGACAAGGCGACCAACGCGATCCCCGATCCGACGCGGGTCATTCATCCATCCTGCCTTGTTCCAAGCCGTAATCAGCATGGTGCCCCATTCATCGGCCATTCGTGCGGCAACACGAGCCGAAGCCGTGCGCTGCAGCGGGCCCAAAGAGTTTCCATCCAAATAGATCACGCCTTCAGGCAGATCGAACATGTCGCGGGTTTTTGAGAAATCAGTCATGGTGCGATGGAAATATAGCGGAGTGTGATTTGGCAAGCCCTGCCGCGCTCACCTGTCGCATGACGTCACGAGAATTGAGGCGTGACAGTTCATAAGACTGGGGGCATCGTTCACTCATGAAAATGATTGATATTCCCCCCGTCTGGTTGGCTCTTTGCATCGCGCTTGCGTGGTGGCTGGGCCTGAATGATCCGTTTGGTTTGTCGTTGGGACATCCCGTGACGCAAATGCTGTCAGGTGTTCTGATCGGTGGCGGCGTGATTTTGATGCTTCTTGCGGTCGTTGAGATGCGAAAATGGCGCACGACCTTCGTACCACATCGCGTTCCGACCCATTTGGTGCAGTCAGGCATCTTTAAACGGACCCGAAATCCGATTTATCTCGGCGATGCTTTGGTGTTGGCGGGGGTGATCCTCTGGCTTGATGCGCCTATCGCATTGCCACTATTGCCAATTTTCGTCTGGTGGATCGAAAAACACTTCATCATCCCCGAAGAAAATAGGATGCGAAAAACGTTTCGCGCGGACTTTGCGCGGTACTGCCTAAAAACCCGACGCTGGTTGTGAGCGTTAACACTCTAACACCTTGTTCAGTATGCATTTGTATACTTTATAACCATCGCTTGTGAAATAATATTGCTTTGGGTATGCGGTTCTGGATGAGGAAATTTTAAGGGGGATTGTCCGTGAAAATCGGCGCACCTAAAGAGATACTCGAGGGCGAAAACAGGGTCGCGATTACGCCTGCTTCGGCTAAGGATCTACAGAAGCTAGGTTACGAGTGCGTAATCGAATCCGGTGCTGGCGCAAATGCTGGCTTTTCTGACGAGATGTACAAAGAGGCTGGGGTCGAAGTGGTGAAAACCGCGGCGGCGCTGTTCAAAGCTGTCGACATCGTTGCAAAGGTCCGCATTCCGACCGACGCAGAGATCAAGCGTCTGTCCAAAGGCCAGACCATGATCACCTTCTTTAACCCTGGTGCAAACGAAGAGGGCCTGAAACTGGCTGCTTCAAAAGGCGCTAGCGTTATTGCGATGGAAATGGTTCCGCGTATCTCGCGCGCTCAGAAGATGGACGCGCTGTCGTCGATGGCGAACATCGCGGGCTATCGTGCGGTAATCGAAGCGGGTAACAACTTTGGTCGTTTCTTTACGGGTCAGATCACCGCTGCTGGTAAAGTTCCCCCTGCGAAAGTTCTGGTTGTTGGCGCTGGTGTGGCTGGTCTGGCTGCGATCGGTACCTCGACCTCTCTGGGTGCAATCACTTACGCATTCGACGTTCGTCCCGAAGTGGCCGAGCAGGTTGAATCGATGGGTGCAGAGTTTGTGTACCTTGATTTCGAAGAAGAACAGCAAGACGGCGCCGCAACGGGCGGTTACGCATCGGTTTCTTCGCCTGAATTCCGCGAAGCTCAGCTGAAGAAATTCCGCGAGCTGGCACCGGAAGTCGATATCGTGATCACCACTGCGCTGATCCCGAACCGCGAAGCGCCGGAGCTTTGGACCGAAGACATGGTTCAGGCCATGAAACCGGGTTCGGTCATTGTTGACCTTGCTGCTGAAAAAGGCGGTAACTGTAAACTGACCGTCAAAGACGAAAAGATCGTGACCCCGAACGGTGTGACCATCATCGGCTATACCGACTTCCCGTCGCGGATGGCGGCTCAGGCATCGACCCTTTATGCGACGAACATTCGTCACATGATGACCGACCTGACCCCGAACAAGGACGGCGTCGTGGTTCACAACATGGAAGACGACGTTATCCGTTCGTCGACCGTCACCCACGAAGGCGAGATCACATTCCCGCCGCCGCCGCTCAAGATTCAGGCGATTGCTGCGAAATCGCAGGAAAAACCAAAAGAACTGACCCCCGAAGAAAAACGCGCTGCCGAAGTCGCCGCGTTCAAAGCACAAACGAAACAGCAGGTTACCTTGTTGGCGATCGGTGGTGCGATCCTTCTAGGGATCGGTCTGGTGGCTCCAGCCTCGTTCATGCAGCACTTCATCGTGTTCGTTCTGTCCGTATTCATCGGTTTCCAAGTTATCTGGAACGTGAGCCACTCGCTCCACACACCGCTGATGGCAGTGACCAACGCAATCTCGTCGATCATCATTCTGGGCGCTCTGATGCAAATCGGGTCCGGATCGTGGTTGGTGATTATCCTCGCCGCGCTCTCGGTCTTTATGGCCGGTATCAACATCTTCGGCGGCTTCCTCGTGACACGGCGCATGCTCGCCATGTTCCAGAAATCGTAAGGAGTAGGGGATCATGGAATTCGGATTTACTACAGCGGCCTATGTGGTCGCGGCTGTCCTCTTCATCCTGTCGCTCGGCGGTCTGTCGGGTCAGGAAAGTGCAAAACGCGCCGTATGGTACGGCATCGTCGGCATGGCGCTGGCGGTTGCAGCAACCCTCGTTGGCCCTGGCGCTGGTCTTTGGTTGCTGTCGGTCCTGCTCATCATCGGCGGTGGTCTGATCGGCTACTACGTTGCGATGAAAGTTCAAATGACAGAGATGCCGCAACTGGTTGCTGCGATGCACTCTCTCGTTGGTCTGGCGGCTGTGTTCGTTGGTTTTATCGCGCACTTTGAACTATCGAACGTCATGCACGTTATGGGCGGCATGTCGTCGACCCTGTCCGAAGCTGGCAAGCAGATGATGCTTCATGACATGCACCTCGGTGCATTCGCCGAACTACTGGCGCACAAAACGCCTGTTGAGCAGAGCATCCTGCGGGTTGAACTGTTCCTCGGCATTTTCATCGGTGCTGTGACATTCACCGGCTCGGTTATCGCTTATGGTAAACTTGCAGGCAAAGTGTCTTCGGCTGCGACCAAACTTCCGGGCGGTCACATGCTGAATGCTGGCGCGGCGATTATCTCTGCGCTTTGCCTTGTATGGTACTTCAACACCGGTGGCATGCTGCCGCTGGCAATCATGACCCTCGCGGCGCTGTTCATCGGCTACCACCTGATCATGGGTATCGGCGGCGCGGACATGCCTGTCGTTGTGTCGATGCTGAACTCCTACTCAGGTTGGGCTGCGGCTGCGATCGGCTTCTCGCTTGGCAACGACCTTCTGATCGTTGTGGGTGCGCTGGTTGGTTCCTCGGGTGCGATCCTGTCCTACATCATGTGTAAAGCGATGAACCGTTCGTTCATCAGCGTTATCCTAGGTGGTTTCGGCGGCACTGCTGGCCCAGCCATGGAAATCGAAGGCGAACAGGTTGCGATCGACGTTGATGGCGTGGCGACGGCTCTGGAAGAAGCTGACAACATCATCATCATCCCGGGCTACGGTATGGCCGTTGCACAGGCACAGCAGTCGGTTTCCGAACTGACCAAGCGTCTGCGTGCACGTGGTAAGAACGTTCGCTTTGCGATCCACCCTGTTGCAGGTCGTCTGCCGGGTCACATGAACGTTCTCTTGGCCGAAGCGAAGGTTCCTTATGACATCGTTCTTGAAATGGACGAGATCAACGAGGACTTCCCAGAGACCGACGTTGCGATCGTTATCGGTTCGAACGACATCGTGAACCCAGCCGCCCAAGAAGACCCGAACAGCCCAATCGCGGGTATGCCGGTTCTGGAATGCTGGAAAGCGAAACAGGTATTCGTCTCGAAGCGTGGTCAGGGCACTGGCTACTCGGGCATCGAAAACCCGCTGTTCTACAAAGAGAACACCCGCATGTTCTACGGCGACGCGAAAAAGTCGCTCGACGAACTGCTCACCAAAATCCAGTAATCTAGTCGATTACGAACAAAGGGCCTCGCGATCAGCGGGGCCCTTTTGCGTTTGGGATTAGTATTTCCGTTTAAAGGGGCGGCGGATGATCTTGGGTGCGGGCGCGGGAACGTCGATTTCGCGCCATTCGCCCAAACCCAGCCCCTCGACCGTCCACTCTGCAATCTGCCATCGAACGAGCCGCAGGGTCGGGAACCCCACCGCCGCCGTCATGCGGCGCACCTGACGGTTACGCCCTTCAGTGATGGTGATCTCGATCCATGTGTCTGGTACGGTCTTGCGGAACCGCACGGGCGGGTCACGTTCCCACAGGGCAGGGGAGTCGATCACGCGGGCCTTGGCTGGGCGACAGGGGCCATCGTTGAGCGTCACACCATCACGAAGCGGCTGAAGGTCCGCATCGGTTGCGGCGCCTTCGACGAGCGCGAGGTATGTTTTCGGCTCTTTGTACTTCGGGTTGCTGATCGCAGCTTGCAGCGGGCCATTGTCGGTCAACAAAAGCAACCCCTCACTATCCCGATCCAGACGCCCTGCAGGGTAGACGCCAGACGGTAATCCGAACTCTGACAAGGTGCGGCGCGGGGTCGGGTTCTTTGCGTCGGTGAACTGGGTCAGAACGTCAAAGGGTTTGTTGAAGAGGATCAGTCTAGCCATGCTGTTGTCTTATCCTTGAATCCCTATCAGCGCCATTCATTGATTTGATCAAATCCACCTCGATGAAGCCCTTGAAAATAAGGGATTTGATCAAAAGGCCGCTGATGTGAAAATTATTTTGCCCTCGTGCAAATTTTCTCTTGAAACGACTCTGCGTTTGCATCACATGCCCGCTCACACAGACGCCAACGCACGCGCCTCTGGCCTCGGGGACATACCCGAGTGTTATGCAGCGACGGTAACGTCTCACTGGAAAACTGGTCGGGACCATTCTGGGACCGGGTCTTTTGGAGAGATGACCGATGACTGCACAATTTGCCGGGGCGGCTGACGCCACCCGTGTTTTTGATCCTTACCGACTTGATGCTTATGTCGCTGCGAACGATTTCGATCGCCCGACGCTCGTGATCGACGTTGATCGCGTTGAAGAGCAGTATAACGCTCTCAAAGCTGGCCTTGGCCGCGCTGACATTCATTATGCCGTCAAAGCAAACCCTGCGCTGGATGTGATCCACCGCCTGGTTCAAAAGGGATCGCACTTTGACGCGGCATCGCGTGCAGAGATCGAAATATGCTTGTCCCAAGGGGCGCGTCCCGAAACGATTTCGTTTGGGAACACCATCAAACGTCCGTCGGACATCGCTTGGGCATTTGAATCGGGCATCACCCTTTTTGCGGCTGACGCAGAAGAAGAGCTGGAAAAGATCGCAGAGTTTGCTCCGAACTCGAACGTCTATATCCGCCTGATCGTTGAAGTATCGCAAGCTGACTGGCCGCTGACCCGCAAATTCGGTTGCGACGGCGATACCGCCGTGCGCCTTTTGGACTACGCGAAATCACTGGGCCTGAACCCTGCTGGGTTCTCGTTCCACGTGGGCTCGCAAACCCGCGAAGCCGCGATGTGGGGTCCGTCCCTCGATGCACTGGCGCAGATCTGGCACGCTGCAAAAGACGCAGGCCATAACCTGACCCTTCTCAACATCGGTGGTGGCTTCCCTGCATTCTACAACGAACCAATCCAAGCGCCGACCGACTACGCTGCGGCTGTTATGGCTATGGTCGAAGAGAAGTTCGGTCACGTTGAGATCATCATGGCAGAGCCGGGTCGCGGTATGGTGGCTGAAGCTGGTGTGATTGTCGCCGAAGTCCTGCTGGTGAGCCGTAAATCCGACCGTGACGTGCACCGTTGGGTCTACTTGTCGATTGGCCGTTTCTCTGGTCTTGCTGAAACCGAAGGCGAGGCGATCCGCTACCGCTTTGAAACTGCGCGCGATGACGATCCGATGGGGCCGTGCATCATGGCTGGCCCGTCCTGCGACTCCGCTGACGTGCTATATGAAAAGCGTCCGATGCCGCTGCCGATGACCCTGCGGGCTGGTGATCGCGTTCTGATCCGCAACACGGGCGCCTATACGTCGACCTATTCGTCGGTCTGCTTTAACGGCTTCCCTCCGCTCGAAGTGGTTTGCATCTAACCATAAAATTGACCTAGCGGCACACAGTATACCAATGTGTGCCGCTAAGTATTTGTATTTAAGCAATTTTTAACTTGAACTGTGATGATTGCTGGATAGTCTGCCCGCTTATACTCTAAGGCGATGCAAATAATGACTGCGACATTCGAAGATCACCCCCTACGCTACGCATTGGCAAATGAACTCCATGCGCGCCCTTTCCCTGTGATCAAGGCGCCAGGGCGGGCTGCGTATCTCGCGCTCAAACCTGCGCAGAATGCGGTTGGCCGTGACCGCGAGGCAGATCGTGCGCACCTTATCGCGTTGCTCGACCGATTTGGCGCCTCCCATCCGCAACCCGATGCGACACACTATTTTGGTCAGATCGGACGGCATTGGCTGAAATGGGAAAGCCATACAGAGTTTGTGACCTATACCCTCCTTGGCGATGGTGTGGCGGACCGCCCCTATGACGCGGCGACCTTTGGATTGTTCCCGACGGATTGGCTCGAGTCTGCACCAGGGACGCGTATGACGTCTGCCTTGATCCGGATTGAACCGATGCCTTCGGATGACGAGATCACGAGACGGATCGACGACTGGTTCGTGCCCGAGAGCCTCGCCGTGAGCCGTATGCTGGACGGTGAACTGATTGTTGCAGGTGATTTCAGGATCGATCCCGCGGGCCATATGCGCTTTGCCATTTTCGCGGCGGAGGCCTGCGGAGAACGTCGGATCGGTCGTGTCGTTCAGCGCCTCTGCGAGGTTGAGACCTATAAAACCGTGTCCATGTTGGGTCTTGCGCGCGCGCGGTCGATCGGGCCTGATCTGGGGAAACTAGAGCAAAAGCTCACCGCGCTTGTGACAGGGATGAGCAACCCCGAGATTGACGCGGCGGACACGCTGCAATCGCTTTTGGATGTATCTGCAGGGCTAGAGCAGTTGATCGCGCAAACCTCGTTCCGATTTGGCGCGACAGGGGCCTATGAGACCATTGTGAACCAACGGATCAGCATCATGCGCGAGGAGCGCTTTGGTGGGCGTCAGACGTTTGGTGAGTTCATGATGCGCCGCTTTGATCCCGCGATGCGCACCGTGAAATCGACTGAGAAGCGCCTGAATGATCTGTCCGAACGGGCGATCCGCGCAGGTGATCTGTTGCGAACAAGGGTGGATGTGGAACGGTCCGCCCAGAACCAAGCTCTGCTGACCAGTATGGATCAGCGTTCTGACCTGCAACTGAGACTCCAACGTACGGTCGAAGGGCTGTCTGTCGTGGCGATCAGCTACTACGCGCTGAACCTTGTTCTATATATTTTGGCGCCAGTCGAAAAGCTGTTCCACATTGAGAAATACTGGCTCTACGCAACTGTCACGCCGACCGTTGTGATTGCGGTTTGGCTGATCTTACGCCGTATCCAGAAATCCATGCACCACTAAGGGTAGGGGGCTTAGCGCCCCCTGATCCGTGGGTCGAGAGCGTCGCGCAGACCGTCACCGATGTAGTTCACTGCCAAAACGGTCAGCGAAATCGCGAGGCCGGGCCAGATGACGCGTTCAGGGAAGCTCTCCATCCGGTCGACGCTGTCAAAAAGCAGTTTGCCCCACGTTGGGAAATCAGACGGGAAGCCAAGGCCGAGGAACGACAGCGCGCTTTCGGTGATGATCGCGGTGGCGAGGCCGAGCGTAGCCGACACCATGATCGGCGACAGCACGTTGGGTAGTAGGTGGCGCGTGATGATCCTACGCGACGGTGCGCCGATTGACCGCGCCGCCAGCACATATTCGCGCTCTTTGATTGTCAGCACGTCACCACGGACGATACGTGCTGTGTTCATCCATGATGTAATCCCGATCCCCGTTACGATCAGCAGAAAGATACCGAACTCAGGCCCAAAGGCTGCCCGTAAGGCATCGCGGAACAAGAGCATCATGACGAGGAGGAGCGGCAAGAGCGGTAGCGATAGAACCAAATCGGTAAAGCGCATCAGTGGACCGTCGAGCCGTTTGAAATAGCCTGCAAGAACGCCAACCAGCGTGCCGATGATCAGCGACAGCAACATCGCCGTCCAACCCACGGCAAGTGAGATACGCCCGCCGTACATAAGGTTTGCCAGTACATCGCGGCCAAGGTTGTCTGACCCCAAAGGATGGTTCCAACCCCATTTTTCACCGAACAACATGCCGATGTAGAATGGTCGCATGTTCTTGTTCCGAATGTCGGATTTGGTCGGGTCTAGGTCCCATAGGTATGGACCGATAATGACAAACAGGGTGATGAAGATCAGAAAAGCAAGCCCGATCATCGCTCCGCGGTGTTGCCGGAATTGGTCCCAGATTTCACGTGCTTGCGACGGCGTTTTAACGAGGGTGGCGTCAGTCATAGCGGATCCTCGGGTCGAGCAGGCCGTAGAGGACATCTGCAATCAAGTTAAAGAGAACGATCAACACGGCAAAGATAAAGGTCAGGGTCATGACCATCGGAATGTCGTTGCCTTGAACGGCGAGGATCAACAGTTGCCCCAGCCCGTTCACCTTGAACACCTGTTCGGTGATAATCGCACCGCCAAAGACTTGGGGGACGCCCAGTGCGATTACGGTCACCACGGGGATCATCGAATTGCGAAGCACATGGCGGAGAACGACGACCTTTTCACGCATGCCTTTGGCACGAGCGGTGCGGACATAATCTTGGCCCAAGTTGTCGAGCATAGAAGCCCGCATGAAACGGCTGATCTGTGCAGCGTTATAGAGCGCGAGCACAAACACAGGCATCGCCATCTGCTTGATCTGCTGGCCAAGAGAGGCCCAGCTATCAACGACCAAGGTCGTGTCATAGATGGACGGGAACCAGCCGAGGTTCACGGAAAATACGACGATGAGTAGCACGCCTGTAAAGAAGGTCGGGACCGAAAACCCAACCATCGAGATGAACGTACCGATCTGGTCGAACCATGAATATTGATAGTAGGCGGAGGCGATCCCGATTGGGAGCGCGATCAAGACGCCGACGACATAGGACATCCCAACCACCCAAAGGGTCTGGGGAATACGTTCGGCGATGATGTCAAAGACAGGGCTTTTCGATTGGAACGAAATGATCCGCTGTGCGCCTTCGGCGAGGTCGGTCCCAAAGAGACCATCAATCCAATATTGAGGCTCAACAACAAAGAACTGATAGAGCCAAAGGTAAAATCGCACCCACCATGGCTGATCGAGGCCGAGAGCTTCGCGCATACGTTCTTTGACTTCGGGCGGGATCGACATTGGCATTTGGGCCATCGGATCGCCGGGGGAAAGCTCGAGAAGCAAGAAAATCACCAACGCAATAAATAGTAGTGTTGGGATGGCAAGCAGAAGCCGTCGGATCGTGTAAGTCAGCATGAGTGGGGTAATCCGCTGCGGTCAGGATAGTTTAGGCGCGGCAGGTAAGCCGCCGCGCCCGTTAGGATTATTCGCTACGGAACCAGTCAGCAGCATTCCACAGTTCAGAGTCCCAAGTGTTCAGGACAACACCGCCCAGCGTGTTGGATTTCGCAGACACACGGCCACGGTCCACCAGCGGGATGATGATGTTGCTGTCTTTGGTCAGGTAGTCGTTCATCGCACGTGCCAGCGCACCGCGAGCTTCCAACTCACCTGTTTGACCCAGTTCAGTGATCATCGCGTCATAGGCAGGATCACAAACGCGGTTGATGTTCTCACCTTGCCACTGAGTTTCGGGGCTTGGGATCTGGTCGCATTTGTAAGCGGACAGATAAGCCTGCGGGTCAGTGCCTGGGAAGTTGTTCGCATACATCTCTACGTCAGCGTAGAAGCGCTGGAAGGTATCTGGCGAACCTGGGTCACCACCAAAGTAGACCGACGCGTCGATGTTGCGAAGTTCAACCGACAGACCGATTTCTTCCCACCATTCTTTGATCAGGGCTTGGAAGTCCTGACGCACGGCGTTGGTCGAGGTCTGGTAGAGGATCGTCATCGGCTGACCATCGGGTGTTTCACGCACGCCGTCGCCGTTGGTGTCCACATAGCCGCCCGCATCCAGAAGCGCTTTCGCACGGTCCAGATCTTGGGTCAGACACGCGGTGTTGTCTGATGCGTAGAGCGCAGGCGCAGGGACGAGGTTACAGGTTGCACGACCTGCCTGACCGTAGCCAACCTCAACCAGAAGATCGCGGTCGATCGCGATGGACATCGCTTCGCGGACGGCTGGATCAGAGAGGTAGGGGTGCGGATGCGCAACGGTCGAACGTTCGCCTTCTGGCAGGTCCGGCGATGGGTTGGTGAGGTTGATCTCGATGCGTTCGACAAGCGTGCCGAAGCCAGAGATTGGTTCGCCTTTGCCACCAGCGGCCAGTTCTTCGATCACATCAGGTGCGAGCTGGAGGTTCCATGCGTAGTCAAACTCGCCGGTTTCCATAACCGCACGACCCGCTGCCATAGCATCACCGCCGCCCTTGAGCGTTGCGGTCGCGAAGGCAGGTTTTGCGGGATCACGATAGTTCGCGTTTGCAATGAACTGGATCACGTCGTTCACGCGGAAGTCGGTAACAACGAACGGACCAGTGCCGATGGGCATAAAGTTTGCGTCGGTGCAGGTCGGAGCATTCGCACCGAGACAGTCAGCAAACTGTGCGGCCTGAATGATCGGGCTCTCATGACCAACGAAGGGCTGGTAAGGGTTCGGCATCGGGTATTCGAATTTTACGACCACGGTGCGGTCATCCGCAGCCGTGACGCTTTCGATACCAACGAATTTAGCGCCCTGCGCACAGCCACCACCTTCGGCGGTGCAGTATTCATAGGTAAAGACCACATCGTTAGCAGTCACTGGGCTACCATCGGACCACAGAAGACCCTCTTTGATGACCCAAGTGATCTGGGTGAGGTCTTCGGTCACGCCGCCGTTTTCAACGGTCGGTACGCTCTCGGCGAGGTAGGGGACCATCGCGCCGTCTTGGTCATAACGTGCAAGCGGTTCGAGGGTCAGGGATGCTGCCTCGATGTCCTTGGTGCCGCCCGAAAGATACGGGTTCATGGTGGACGGCGCTTGCCAATAGATGATGTTCACATGGCCGTCGCTTCCGCGCTCGGCAAAGGCGGGTGCGGCGGCAAGGCCGACAACAGCGCCCATTAGAATCGTCTTAATCTTCATTTTCCTCTCCTATTGTGATGGCCCAAAGGCCGCTCGGAACGGGTGGTTTCCCGCTCTTCAGTTTTGATAAAGGTGGCAGGCCGTAACATGTCCGGGGGCAAGCTCCACCGAAGCTGGTTCGACCTCTTTGCAGATGTCCATGACCTTTGGGCAGCGCGTACAGAAGTTGCAGCCCTTGGGCGGGTTGGACGGGGACGGAACATCGCCCTGCAACACAATCCGTTCCCCACGTGCATCAGCAGAAGGGTCGGGTTCTGGAACCGCAGACAACAGCGCCTGCGTGTAGGGGTGTTTGGGCGCGGTGTAGAGAATGTCCGACGGTGCGATCTCTACGATTTTGCCCAGATACATGACGGCCACACGGTCCGCGATGTGGCGGACCATCGAAAGGTCGTGGCTGATAAACAGATAGGTCAGGCCAAACTGCTCTTGCAGATCCTCAAGCAGGTTCACGACCTGCGCCTGAATGGACACGTCAAGCGCGGCAATCGGTTCGTCACAAACGATGAACTTTGGGTTCAGGGCCAGCGCACGCGCAATCCCGATCCGTTGCCGTTGTCCGCCCGAAAACGCATGGGGATACCGGCCCGCAAAGGCGCGGTTCAAACCCACGGCGTCCATCAATTCTAGAACCTTCTCACGTTTCTCCGCAGCAGACAGCGTCGTGTGTTCGTCGAGGGGTTCGCGAATGATCGCCTCAACCGTCATACGCGGGTTGAGCGAGGCTTGCGGGTCCTGAAACACCATCTGCATGACAGGGCGCATTGACCGCAGGTCGGATTGATCTTTAGTGCCAATCTCTGTGCCATCAATCGTGATCTCGCCTTCGGTAATGTCGTAGAGCCGCAGAACAGCGCGCCCGCAGGTCGATTTACCGCAGCCCGATTCACCGACGAGGCCGAGCGTTTCGCCTTCGAACACGTCAAAGGACACGCAATCAACGGCTTTCACCTCGCCTGTGCGTTTGCGGAACAGGCCCGAATAGATCGGGAAATGCATTTTCAGGTCGCGAACGCGAACCAGTGGGGTGTGGGCATCAAACATGGGCCACCTCAGGTTCTACGAGGAAACAGGCCGCATCATGGCCGTTGCCGATCCCGTATCTGGCGGGGTTTTCTGTGCCACAGCGCGGCATCGCATGCGGGCAACGATCGCGGAAGGAGCAGGCGTTCGGGGCTGAGGATAAGATCGGGGGTTGACCTTCGATCACCGTCAACCGTTTCGCGCGTTCGCCCGACAGGGACGGCACCGTTTTCAGCAGGGCCTTTGTGTAGGGATGCTGCGGATTGCGGAACAGTTCTTTCACAGGCGCATGTTCGACCACTTGCCCGCCATACATGACCATCACCCGATCTGCGATGCCCGCAATCACGCCAAGGTCATGGGTGATCCAGATCACTGCCATTCCCAAACGGTCCCGCAAATCCTTCATCAGCTCAAGGATCTGCGCCTGAATGGTCACGTCGAGCGCGGTTGTCGGTTCGTCCGCAATTAGCACCTTTGGATCACAGGCCAACGCAATGGCGATCATTACGCGCTGACGCATCCCGCCCGAAAACTGGTGAGGGTAATCATCCAGCCGTCGCGCGGCATCAGGAATACCAACCAGCTCTAAAAGCTCTTGTGCGCGTTTCTTCGCGTCCCGCTTGGACAGGCCCATGTGGGTCCGTAGCGGCTCCATAATTTGGAAGCCGACGGTAAACACAGGGTTGAGCGAAGTCATCGGGTCCTGAAACACAAACCCGATTTCGCCGCCACGGACAGTGCGTAGTTTATCATCCGAAAGTTGTAAAAGGTCCCGCCCGTCGAACATCGCGCGGCCATTTCGGACCTCTGCAGGTGGCATCGGCAATAGCTTCAGCAACGACATCATGGTGACCGATTTGCCCGATCCGCTCTCACCGACCACACCCAATAGCTCCCCTGCGCGGAGATCAAAATCGACGTGGTTGACCGCATGGATTTCACCCTTGCGGGTGTTAAAAACGGTCTGAAGCCCCTCCACACTGAGGATGGGCTTAACAGTGTCTGGCACGAGGCGACCCTCCGCAAGTGGTTCAAATCAAAGTAGAAAACGTCTGTTCTTTGATCTGTGAAACGTAGAATTTGACCAAACGGTAGCATGAAAAAGCTGACTCGCAAGACGAATTTGTGACAGTCGTAGGCTGACCTTACGAAACTATGAGGTGTGATCGCTGAAACCCTTTGCTGCTAAAGATTTAAGCGTTTGGTCAAAAATTTTCGTTGCCTCACGCTAAAGACTTGCGAAGGTGAAATCGGCGGGTCAGCTTTGGGATGAGAGGTAAAAATGATCAAATTCCCGATTCTCGACTCATCTCCAGTTGAACACGATGCGCCGCTTCCTGATGCGGCCGACGTCGTGGTGATTGGCGCTGGTGTGGTCGGTGTGATGACCGCGTGGGAACTGGCGCGCCAGGGGCAAAAGGTCGTGCTCTTGGAAAAAGGGCGCGTGGCCTGTGAGCAGTCGTCGCGGAATTGGGGCTGGATACGGGCGCAGGGGCGCGACCCTGCAGAGCTTCCGATCGTCATGGAAGCGCGGCAGATGTGGCGCGATATGGCGGCCGAAGCTGGCGAAGATATTGGTCTGCGGACAAGCGGCGTGGCTTACCTCGCGAGACGTGAAAAGGACTTGACCGATTACGAAGCGTGGATGCCCTATGCCCGCGATGCGGGGCTCGATACTCGAATGCTGACGCGGGCTGAGGCCGCTGATCTGCTGCCCTCACAGAAATGGGCGGGGGCTATGTATACGGCCTCTGACATGAAGGCAGAGCCGTGGTTGGCCGTTCCAGCGATGGCACGTGCTGCTGCGCGTGCGGGCGTTATGATCCGCGAAAATTGCGCCGTGCGTGGGTTGGACATCGCGGCAGGTCGCGTGGTTGGTGTTTTGACCGAGGTGGGCCGTATTGCGGCGGATCGTGTTGTTCTGTCGGGCGGGGCGTGGTCGTCGTTGTTCTTGCGACGTCACGGTATTTCGATCCCACAACTTTCCGTGCGGGCGACCGTTGCCGCGACGACGCCGTTGCCAGAGGTCTTTGCGGGCGGAGGCGTCGACGATCAGATCGCATTCCGTCATCGCGCCGACGGTGGCTATTCACTCGCGGCTGGTGGGTTCCATGAGTTGTTTATCGGACCAGACGCGTTTCGGGCGCTGCCGAAGTTTCTGAAACAATTGGCCAAGGACCCTTTTGGGACGCGCTACAAACTCTGCGCGCCAAAGGGCTACCCCGATGCGTGGACGACCCCTCGAATCTGGTCAGACGATGAAGCGTCGCCGTTTGAGGTGATGCGTATTCTGAACCCTGCGCCGAACCTGCGCAAAATCGAGGATGTCCGCCAAAAATTCGCCGAATCCTTCCCGCAATTGGGTGCGGTGAAAATCGCGACCGCTTGGGCGGGGATGATTGATACGATGCCCGATATGGTGCCGATAGTGGATCATGTTCCGAACCTGCAGGGTCTGACGCTTGCAGCGGGTATGTCTGGTCACGGGTTTGGCATCGGGCCAGGGATCGGGCGGGTGACGGCACAGTTGGTCAACGGGCAAACACCGTCGCATGACCTGACACGTTTCCGATTTGACCGCTTCACGGATGGCAGCCCTATCTGCATGGGGCCGAGCCTCTGACCCCTTGAACCGCTGCGTGCTTTGCACCAGTTTTGAATAAATGATCAAAAGAATGGAGGGGCACATGCCCGTCAAAAATCGCCTAGCAGAATTGCACCATGAGATCACCGAATGGCGACGTGATCTGCACGAACACCCCGAAATTCTGTTTGAAACCCATCGCACCGCCGCTGTTGTTGCTGAAAAGCTCGAGAGCTTTGGCTGTGATGAGATCGTCACGGGCATCGGTCGTACGGGCGTTGTCGGTGTGATCAAAGGTAAGACCGACACCAAAGGCATGGTGGTTGGCCTGCGGGCGGACATGGATGCGCTTCCGATCCTTGAGGCAACAGGTCTGCCCTATGCGTCGAAAACCGAGGGCGCGATGCATGCCTGTGGTCACGACGGCCACACCGCGATGCTCTTGGGCGCTGCGAAATACCTTGCAGAAACGCGGAACTTTGACGGTACAGTCGTCGTGATCTTCCAACCCGCCGAAGAAGGCGGCGGCGGTGGTCGCGAAATGTGTGCGGACGGCATGATGGATCGTTGGAATATCCAAGAGGTCTACGGCATGCACAACTGGCCGGGTGTTCCTGCCGGATCGTTCGCCATTCGTCCGGGTGCATTCTTTGCTGCGACCGACCAGTTTAAGATCGTCGTTGAAGGGCGGGGCGGTCACGCAGCAAAACCGCATGAGACGATTGATCCGGTTGTCACATCGGCGCAGATCATTACTGCGCTTCAATCCATCGCGAGCCGTAATGCCGATCCCGTCGAGCAGATCGTCGTTTCGGTCACATCCGTTGAGAGCAGCTCGACCGCGTTTAACGTGATCCCGCAGCGCGTCACACTCAAAGGTACCGTGCGCACCATGTCCCGTCACAACCGCGATCTGGCCGAGGATCGTCTAAGCAAAATCGCTGATCTTACCGCAGCTGCGATGGGGGCGAAGGCCGAGGTGAATTATTATCGCGGTTATCCTGTGATGGTGAACCACGAAGAACAGACCGCCTTTGCGGCTGAGGTGGCGACATCTGTGTCGGGTGCCTGTGCCGAAGCGCCTCTTGTTATGGGCGGTGAGGACTTTGCCTATATGCTGGAGGAACGTCCTGGGGCCTATATCCTCGTCGGGAACGGGGACACCGCGATGGTCCACCACCCCGAATATAACTTTAACGACGAAGCCATTCCTGCGGGCTGTAGCTGGTGGGCGGAAATCGTTGAACGGCGGATGCCAGCCGCCTGATCCCGTTGCAGAAACGCGCCGCATGTGCCATTCCAGAACAAAGTAATGGGAGGTCACATGCGGATTGCGGTGATCGGTGCTGGCTCAATCGGTCGGCGCCATTTTGATAACCTTGTTTCTCTCGGCATTGACGCGGTTCAGGTGCCATATCGCAGCTATCGCCCTGATGTTCTGGATGACTGTGACGCTGCGGTCATTGCGACCGCGACTGATGTGCGCACGGGTCCGATTGCGGATGCGGCGGATCGCGACCTCCCGATGTATATCGAAAAACCGCTCGCCTTTCGGGCGGCTGACTTGGCAACGATCGAATGCCTGACAGCGAAAGTTGCAGATCGCACGATGCTGGGTCTGATGATGCGCTATCACCCCGCATTCCGTGCATTGGCTGATATGGACATGTCGACTGCGGTGCGTTTTAGCCTCGATATCGGGCATGACGTTACGCAATGGCGGCAGAACTGGAAATTCTCGGAAAGCTATGCGGCCAAGGCTGACGGAGGCGGAGTACTACTGGACCTCTGCCATGAGATCGACATGGCCTCGGTTCTGTTCCCAGACCTCATGCTCAAATCGGTCACGTCTGTCGGTCATTCAAACTATGACGGCGTCGATTTTTCATCGCGTCTGACCGTGCAAACAGGGGCGGGGGCCGAAGGGTCGATCGGGATGGACTATCTGACCCCGCAGCTTCACCGTCGGACCATCGTTTATGGTGTCGATGCGATTTATGATTTCGATTTCGCGGCACAGCGCTACGAAGTCAAAGATGCCGCAGGGTCTCGCCTGATTGATCTGCCGCTCGAACGGAACGAGATGTTCGTGGGGATCACGCGCGATTGGATTGCCCTTCTTGAGGGGCGCGAGATTACAAATCGACTGCTGCCACGCATTGACCGTGTGACCACCAGCACAGCGCTCACCGCTGCCGCGTGGGAAGCGCGGCAGTTCGTTGGGCACATCACAAAGGAGATCCCATGATTTTGGGTCATATCGGCGTCCGCAAGGGCTCTAAGGGCGTTCCGCGTAAGAACTTTAAGCCGATCTGCGGCAAGCCGCTGATCGATTGGTCGCTTGAACAATTGCTCGAACATCCGCAAGTGGATGCAGTTGTTGTCTCGACCGATGACGAAGAGATTTACGAACACGCCGTTGCCAAGGGCACGCTGGCGATTGGGTTGCGCCCCGATCACCTCGCCACGGACGCGGCAGGTAAATGGGGCGTGTGGCAGCACGCGCTTGATGCGTCTGAGGCGCTGATCGGCAAAGTCGACGCGTTTCTGGACCTCGATGCGACATCGCCACTGCGGTTGCCATCAGACATCACCGATGCGCTGGCACTCTATGAGGCAGAACACCCCGATATGGTCATGTCCTGCTGTGAGGCGCGCAAGAACCCGTATTTCAACCTCGTTGAACCCGATGAAACAGGCGCTTTGCACGTGTCGAAACCTCTCCCTGGTGGGGTGGTAGCGCGTCAGGCGGCGCCGACCGTCTATGAACACGCGGCAAGCACATATGTGGTCAAACCAGACTACCTCAAGACCGCGAAATCGCTCTACGAGGGGCGCGTCATTCCCTATCTGATGGATGCTGATCGTTGCGTCGACATCGATAGCCCCTTTGATTTCAAACTCGTAGAATTCTTACTTAACGACCGACTGAAAGAGGCATCTAATGGCTGATCAACTCAAGGGCCGCACGGTTTTCATCACTGGCTCTGGCGGTGTTCTGGGCTCGACCTATGTGCGGCGGATGCTGGATGAAGGTGCGCGCGTCATCGCCTCTGACCTCAAGGGCCATCGTGCGGATGCGCTGGTTGAAAAACACGGCTCGAACGAGAACTTCCGTTTTTATGACCTCGACGTTGGCGATGAGGACGGCTGTTCCGAGATATTCAAACGCATTCTGGCCGATGGTTGGGAGCCGAACGTGGTTCTCAATAACGCGGCGATCACGGGCGAGTTGTTAATGGGAGCGGGCAAACCGTTTCCTGATTTCGCAGACACCAGCGTCGAAGATTTCGAACGCACCCTGCGTACCAACCTGACAGGCGCGTTCATGATTGCGCGTCAGATGGACCGTGACATCGTCGGAAAATGGCCTTGCACGCTGATCAACGTCGCGTCGATGTATGCGCTGAACGGCGCCCACCACCCGATTTATGACGGCATGCCGTTTAAGAACTTCTCGGCCTATGGCGTGACCAAAGCGGGTATTCACGGGCTGACCGTTTGGCTGGCTGGCTACTGGGCACCGCGCAAGGCGACGGTGAACACCATTGCGCCTGGGGCTGTGTTCAACAACCATTCCGAGGAATTCCAACGCCGCGTCGGCGAATTGATCATGGCGGGCCGTATGTGCGAGCCTGATGAGATCGCGGACGTGATGTTGTTCCTTGCCAGCCCGCAGTCGGGGTACATGACAGGCCAGTTGGTCAACGTTGATGGTGGCTTTAGCGCGTGGTAAAGGCGTCTATCGCGGTGAGCGTTTTTTGAACGGCGCCCGTATGTTCGGTAAAGAACGCTTCAATTTGATCGGGGTCGGCCTGCGGGTCGGCCCCGATTGCGTTTATCAACTCTGCCGTTGACTGAACGTGGGTGCAAACGCCTGCGGCAATTGCCTCAACTGCGGGGTATTCGATGGTGTGGATGTCTGGCCCAACGATCACGGGTTTCTTCATCGCCAACGGTTCGATGACGTTATGGGCGCCGAAGGGTGTAAAGCCACCGCCAACGATGACCTTATCCGCCATGGCGAGATAGAAATACATCTCGCCAATGCTGTCGCCCAAGAGGACATCGACCTGCGGTGCGTTGCCTCGGCCTTGCAATAACGCATCGAAACAGGCTGTGCGATTCACCACGTAAAGTCCCGCGTCGCGGAGCATCGTCGCCACCTCGGCAAAGCGCTCTGGCTTGCGGGGCACGTAGACAAAGAGCGGGGCATTCTCGCCGCGCGTCGCCTTGATCGCGTCGATATAAACCTCGTCTTCGCCCTCAACGGCGCTGGCGATGGTGATCACAGGACGATCGGGGGCCAACCATGCGCGCGCCGCGACACCAGCGACGGGCAGCTCAGCAGGGATCGGCTGTTCGAACCGTGTTTCACCCGTGATTGCGATGTTGGTGACACCCACGCTCGCGAAACGATCCTGTTGCAGCGCGGATTTCACCAGCGCACCCGCAAAGCCGCGCATCAGGTCGGCACGGGCAGGGGTTTTGATTTGATCGCGTTCATAGCTCTTGGACGGATATTGCGCGTTGCACATAAAGAGCGGCACTCCCTTGCGACGACATTCGGTAATCATCGCAGGCCAAATCTCGACTTCCATCACCAGCCCGTATTTGGGCGTGAAGGCGCGAAAGAACTTGGCATAGGTCCAGCGATATTCGAACGGCACCCAAACAGCGCGAAGTCGCCCAGCGGCAATTTCTTCGGCAAAGACACGCTCGGCCTCGCGACGTCCTGTGGGAGTGAAGTGGGTGGTGACAACCGTTTCGCCACGGTCAAGGAGCGCCCGAACCAGAGGGACTGCGCTGCGCATTTCGCCCAGTGAAACCGCATGGATCCAGACCGATTTCGGCATCGGCTTGTGCATGCCAAAGCGTTCCTTAAGGTGCTGAAAATACAGTGCATCCTTTTGTCCACGACGCCACAGGTAGATCAGGATCAGCGGAAATCCGACAATCCAAGCCGCCTTGTAGAGCGACAGCCAGCGGCGCAAGCGCGGAGTGGGGAACTGTGCAATCATTGCGTTAGTTTATCAACGAAACGAGACGGGCCGCCAGAACAAGTTTTCGATCCCGCTCTGCAGCGATCAATGCCGTTGCGGCACGTGTTTGCGCAGAGAGCGTCGCGGGGTCCAAGGCGACGATCTCTTTCGTCCCATTGATGGGCAAGGCACCGCCAACACCGTTGAGCATTTTGTAATCTGCGGCGAAATTCGCGGTGCGCGGGCCGTGTAGAACAGGGCAATTCAGGTTAACGGATTCCCATGGATTATGGCCCTCAATGTCGCAAAAGGTACCACCGATCAGCGCGAACTCTGCCAGCCGATACCAGAGCCCCATTTGCCCAAAGCTGTTGTCGATGATGACATCGGCATCTCGGAGCGATGCGCTATCTGCGCCTATCGCCACCTTCAATCCGCGCTCTGTCGCCGCCGCGACGATGTCATCGGTGCGTTCGGGACGACGCGGCGCAATGACCAAGAGGCTGCCCGTTCGTCGGGTTTGAGCATCGAGCGCAATCGCCTCGTCCGCAGGGTGGCTCGACGCGCAGAGCCATAGTGACCGTCCGTTCAGGCCTCTTTCAATCGCAGCGCTTTCGTTTGGCCAGTCTGACAAAGGCGGGGCAATCGGTTTGAGCGATCCCGAAACCGTCACATCGCGGCCACCCAGTTTGGTCAGGTTCGCTGCGGTTTCATTGTCTTGGGCGTCAATGATCGCGATCCGAGCGAGCGCTGCGCCGTATAGCTTAGCGGCCTTGGCTCTTTTCGCAAATGCATCGTTGTTAAGGCGCGCATTGACGATGGCTTGACCGATCCCACGTTCCGCTACCCGCCAGACCATCGCAGGCCAGAGGTCCTGTTCTGCCCAGATTGCAAGGTCAGGTTTCCAATGCGTCAGGAAGCGATTCATCGCGTTCGGGAGATCAATCGGAAGGAACTGATGAACCGCACCCTCAATCGGGTTACGATCCCATGCTGTGGCCGAATTGAGCGCGGTAGAGGTGATCAAAAACTGCAGGTCTGGACGCATCTCGCGCATCATGAGGATTAACCCGCGCAGGGCCATAACCTCGCCCACTCCAACGCCGTGCATCCAAACGAGTGCCCCGTTGGGGCGGGGCGCGCTTGGGTAGCCGAGCTTTTCACGCCAACGCGTTGGGTGTTCTTTGCCGAGTTTGAGCCTGCGTCTAAGGATAATCGGCGCGATGGGTTCGATCACCCCCGTCGCAATCATCAAAAGACGCAGGGAAAACGGCGGCTTACTCACTGTCCGTAAACGCTTTTTGCAAGGACCCTGACCAGAAGCTCTCTGTCCCGAGGATCGTCATGAAACGCTCTGCTGCGCTGCCTTCGCCAAAGGCCGCATGGCGGTCGTAGCGTTTACCCCAGTTCGAGGCGAGGAACTCTGCAATTGCGGGGCGGTCATAAGCAGAGACGTGGCGGATGCTTTCTGCCTGCGCGCGGTTGGTCTGGCGGCTGCCCACGTCTAACGATGGGATGCCGATAAACGGTGCCTCGCGCACGCCCGCGCTGCTGTTCCCGATCATTGCCGAGGCATTGCGCATCAGTTCCGAGAAATGGGCAAAGCGCATGGAGGGCAGGATGCGGAACCGATCCTTTGGCAGGGTGTCCATCGCGGCGAGAATACCATCCGTCCCCGGATCGTTGTTCGGTGCGATCACAACATAGGATTTCTCAGAGGCCACCAGCTCCGCGTAAAGCGATGCAGCCTGATCACCCATCGTTTCTGCCTCAGAGGTGACGGGATGGAAGACCACGATGCCAAAGTCGTCAAACGGGATGGCATAGCGCGCTTTCACGTCCTCAATCGTCACGCCCGACGGTTGGGAGTGGAAGTCCAACTCAGGTGAGCCGATCACATGGATCGCCCCTTCGGGTTCACCCAGTGCCATCACACGGCGGCCTGCATCCTGCGAGGACACAAAATGGTGGCTCGCGAGTTTGGAGTTGCAGTGGCGGAAGACCTCATCAATCGTGCCCGACACTTCACCGCCCTCAATATGCGCCGAACGAATGTAGTTCGTAGCACAGACCAGCGCACAAGCGAGTGCTTCGATCCTGTCGCCGTGGATAACGACGAGGTCGGGTTTGTGCTCCATACAGAAGTCAGAAAACCCGATCACAGTTTTCGCTAGGATCATATCCTGCGGATCGCCTGCCCGTTGGTTGAGGAACTCATGCACCTGAACGCCAGGGACACGATGAACCTCAATCTTCGTCATGCCGTATTGTTCGAGCATATGCATGCCCGTGACAAAAAACGATACATCAAAGCCCGCGTCGCGGCACGCAATCGCAAGTGGCTCTAGCTTGCCAAAATCGGCACGAGTGCCAGTGACGAAGAGAATGGAACGGGTCATGACTGCTCTTTTAGCGCAATAGGCTAGTGAAATGCTAACGCAAATCGCTCCACTTAAGCTGGGTGTTCCGTGTTACAGAACGGGTCAGCGTCTTGCCAACGACCTTATCAAACTCGTAGCCAGCAATTTCACCAGAGCCAGGGCGACGGGCCCAGATGTCGGCTTCGGTGATGACGTGACCTTCGGGAAGGTCCTTATCCGCAACGACCGAGGCACGGGCGAAGGCGTAGACAGGCTCTTCGGCTTCGGTGCGTTGTTTGGGGTTGTTGGCTGCGATCCAAATCTCTTTGGAACGGTCGATAATGTGGCGCAGTTCGGACGGGTCCATTGAGTTGATGATGTCTGGTCCCTTGCGGTAGCGCGTATCGGTGTAGTGACGTTCAAGGATGCAGGCACCCAAAGCCACCGATGCCAGTGCCATTTCCGGCCCGATCGAGTGGTCAGAGAAGCCAACAACCGCGTTCGGGAATGCATTTTTCAGGTCGGTGACGCCACGCAGCGAAACGATTTCGGCAGGCGACGGGTAGAGGTTCGTGCATTCGAGGAGAGCATATTCAACGCCCGCATCCTCAAGGATTTGAACCGACGCGCGGATGGTGTCGATGGTCTGCATGCCTGTCGACATAATGACTGGCTTGCCCTTTTTCGCGATGTGACGAATGAGCGGGAGGTTATCCGCCTCACCAGAGCCGATCTTATAGGCGGCAACGTCGAGTTCCTCGAGGAAATCGGCTGCGGCGCGGCTGAACGGGGTCGAAATCCAGATCATCCCCAATTCTTCGGAATAGCGCTTTAGCTCTGCCTCTTCGTCTTTGGACAGGGCGCAGCGTTCCATGACATGCCAGATCGAAACGTCCGCGTTCGGCGGAAAGATCGACTTTGCCTCATCGGTCATTTCATCTTCGATGATATGGGTCTGGTGCTTGATCATCTCACAGCCAGACAAAGCAGCGAGGCGCACCATTTCCTTGGCCACGTTCAAGTCGCCGCCGTGGTTGATACCGATCTCAGCGATGACGAGAGGGGGGTGGTCAGGTCCGATTTTGCGGCCAGCGATTTCCATGGGTAACTCCAAAACGAATTTGTTCTAGACCTAAGCGGGAACGGGGCGTCCTGCAATCGGCAATCTGGGCATGAAAGGTTGCATTCTGAGGCCCCATAGCCCAAATGATCCCAGCGAACGACAAAGGGCAGGGTATGCTAAAGAACCTCTGGAATAAGGCGAAGGCTTGGGAGAAAGCCCGCAATAAATCCTATGAAAAGCCCATCGTGACCGCAGAAGACCGCGAGCGTGCACACTATTACGCAAAGTGGATCGACCATGGGTTCCTACGCGTACGCTGGACGAATTTCGACCAGATCGCCGAAGGAGTTTATCGGTCTAACCATCCTAGCCCCGAACGTATGGCCGAAATGGCGGAGATGGGCATCAAGACGGTGATCAACCTTCGGGGTGGTGCGAATATCCCGACATCGCTGCTTTCGGCTGAGGCGGCTGAAAAATACGGCATGAAGGTTATCACGATTGGCATGTCCGCCCGCAGCGCCCCCAATCCGCGTCAGATCGTCGAGTTTATGGATGTCATGGAAACGGCGGAAAAGCCTGTTCTGATCCACTGTAAATCGGGCGCAGATCGCACGGGATTGGCTGCTGTGATTTACTTGACCGAGATGCTCGGCGTGTCGGTCGAGGACGCCAGCGCGCACCTCAGCAGCAAGTATCTGCATTTCAAATGGTCGAAGACGGGCGTGCTGGACCTGTTTTTCGAAAACTATCGCAAAGCCCATGACGCGACAGGCATCGGTCTGCGCGAATGGGTGACGACCGTCTACGATCAGGACGCATTGAACCGCGAGTTTGCTTCGCGTTAACCGCCTGTATGGCTCATGTGGCGGCTGACGCGGCCATCGACCGTTTGACGCGAATAATCGAAATCGTGGCCCTTGGGTTTCAGACCGATAGCGCGGTGAATGGCGGCCTCTAGGACATCGTCGTCGTTTGACGCGCGGAGCGGTTCGCGCAGGTCGGAATGACCCTCTTGCCCCAGACAGGTGTAAATTTCGCCCGTGCAGGTGATCCGCACGCGGTTACAGCTTTCGCAGAAGTTATGGGACATTGGCGTGATGAGGCCGATCTTTTGGCCTGTCTCTTCGATGCGAATATACCGCGCAGGCCCGCCAGATCGTTCGGCTAAATCGGTGAGGGTAAACCGTTCGCCCAGTTGCTTGCGCAGATCATTGAGCGACCAATATTGGCCCAGACGATCCTCGTTTCCGATATCGCCCATCGGCATCACCTCGATAAAGGTGAGGTCCATGTCACGGTCGGCGCACCAGCTCTGCAGAGTAAAGAGTTCGTCCTCGTTGAAGCCTTTCAGCGCAACCGCGTTGATTTTGACGCGCAGCCCTGCCTTTTGGGCGGCATCAATCCCCTTGATCACTTGGGGCAAGCGGCCCCAGCGAGTGATGTCAGCGAATTTCTGATCGTCAAGCGTGTCGAGCGATACGTTCACGCGTCGCACGCCTGCCGCATAAAGGTCGTCCGCGTATTTCGCCAACTGACTACCGTTTGTGGTCAGCGTCAGTTCCTTGAGCGCTCCACTGTCGAGGTGGCGCGTCATCGCGTTGAAAAACGTCATGATCCCGCGCCGAACGAGCGGTTCACCCCCCGTGATCCGCAACTTTTCGACGCCAAGACCGATAAAGGCGCTGCACAGTCGATCCAACTCTTCGAGCGTCAGGAGGTCCTTTTTGGGGAGAAACTCCATATTCTCTGACATGCAATAGACACAGCGAAAATCACATCGGTCTGTGACGGACACCCGAAGGTATTTGATCGCGCGTGCGAAGGGATCAATGAGCTGCTTTTCCATGATCGCGAATGTAGGGCGGTGCATGGGGTCCTGCAAGGGGTAAGCGATAGGTGATTTTTATCTATTCGACCAAAGTCGCGCTCTAGTTTTTTATCAAACGGAGGGCTTCTTTGCGGGCAAAGGGCTTCATCGCGGTGCCATGAGCGTCGATAAAGCTACGCACCCGTTCAGGGTCGCGCTTCGACAAATCCCGCAGCCACCAGCCGATGGCCTTTTGAATAAACCAGTCGTGGTCGCGCACATAGCTGCCCGCCCAATCGAGAACGCGTTCGCGGATCGCGAGGTCGGCCTCTTTGGGGAATGTCATTTTCGTCCACGGTAAGGTGATGACGAGGGCCGCGCGGCGGGTCCACATATGGGGTGAGACAGTCCAATTTTCGACCTGATCAATCCGCGACGGATCGGCAATCAGGCGTTTCTCGCCGGATTTGCAGACGTGATCCGCGATGGACCAACCATCAAAATCGGGCACCCAGCTCGCGATGAGGTCCCATGCCGCTGTGTCGTCAGGACGAATTCGGGCTTGCTCTAGCAGTTTTGCTGCCAGGACACGGGTCTCGTGAATATCTGCTGACCAAAGGTCGGAACAGAGTGCGAGACGTTCGTCCAAGGTTACAGCTTCGCGGATCTCTTTGGACATATCCGTGAGCACAGGCACCTTGATCCCCAAAACGCGGCGCGTGGTTTTGTGGTATTTCGCCATTTCAACCGCGTCGGCGGGATTAGCCAGCGCGTCGAGTTGGGCAAGGATATCGTCGATGGTCATATTAATTCCGTGGCTTTTCTAGTTGCCAAGTGAGGTGCGTTTTCACCGTGGGCCATTCGTGCGCAAGGATCGAATAGACGCAGGTGTCCCGCAGCGAACCATCAGCCATCACCATATGCGACCGTAGAACACCATCAAGTTTCGCGCCAAGCCGTTCAATCGCAGCGCGGCTTTGATGGTTCATGAAATGAGTGCGGAATTCGACGGCATTGCAGCCCAACGCCTCAAACGCGTGGGTGAGCATTAGACGTTTGACTTGGGTGTTCATCGGGCCGCGCTGGACCGATTTTCGATACCACGTTGATCCGATTTCCAGCCGCTTATTGGCGGCGTCAATATTCATATAGGTGGTCATGCCGACGGCCTGACCCTTGGGCGTGAGGATCGCGAAGGGCAGCATCGCCCCTTTTTCCAAGAGACCCAATCGGCGATCAATTTCTGCCTCAACCCCATCGGGGGCCGGGATCATCGTGTACCAGAGCTTCCACAATTCGCCGTCAGCGGCAGCCTCAATCAGGTCGGCTGCATGGCCTTGGCTCAATGGTGCGAGCGTAACGCTGGTATCAGAAAGCGTAATAGGTGCGGGCCACATCAGATGTAATCCTCAATTCCCGTGGGTTTTCCGTCAATGGTGACGCGGTTCTTCTCGTCCCAATAGTCGTGAATGCCAGCCTCGCCTTTGCCGTCCGACCACGTGTCCAAGGTCTCACGATGCCCTTGGTGATCGAAATAAGGGACGGCATAACCGCAAGAGGTCTGCACGAGGTCGACGTTCAGGTCGTATATTTGCCGTGCACCCACGTGGGCATCAAAATGGCTGTTCAGCTCTGCCCAATCCACATCCCCCACATGAACCGCGCGAGCGGTGCCATAGGCGCGCAGTATGAGGGGGCGCTTTTCAAAGCCGCACCACATAACCGTCATGCGGCTGTTTTCCCGAAGGTGCCCCGCCGTTTCATTGCCAGACCCCGTCAGGTTCCGCCAAATCAACCTATTTGGTCCCAGAATACGCAAACTATCGCCGCCCTTAGGTGACAGATTGACCCGACCGTCGGCCGCAGCGGTTGCTACAAAGTAGATATGCTGCGCTTCGGCAAATCCTCGGGTGTTGTCATCAAAGGACGGAAACTGTTTCGCCATTATTCCACCGTCACAGACTTCGCGAGGTTGCGTGGTTGGTCCACGTCGGTGCCTTTGGCAACAGCGGTATAGTAGGCCAACATTTGCGCAGGGACCGCATAGAGGATCGGGGCAAGGAAGTCGTCGACCTCTGGCATGATCAATGTCTGCCAAACGCCTTCGCCAGCCTCATCCGCGCCTTTCTTATCCGTGACCAAGAGGACCTGACCACCACGGGCCATGACCTCTTGCATGTTGCTAACGGTCTTGTCGAAGAGCGCATCGCGAGGCGCCATGACGATCACTGGCACGTGCTGATCCACAAGGGCGATAGGCCCGTGTTTCAATTCGCCCGACGCATACGCCTCGGCGTGGATGTAGCTGATTTCTTTGAGTTTCAGCGCCCCCTCAAGCGCGAGCGGATACATCTGCCCGCGACCCAAGAACAGAATGTCACGCGCCTCTGCCAATTTGTGGGAGAGCGTCTCACAGCGGGTTTCAATTGTCAGGGCAGTGTTCAAGATCCCCGGCAGAGCACGCAGGGCCGTAATCTTTTCCGCTAAGTCCGCATCGGTCAATCGTCCACGCTGACGGGCGGCACTTAGGACCAGCATGGCGAGCGTCATCAACTGATTGGTAAAGGCCTTGGTCGAGGCAACGCCAACTTCAACGCCAGCAAGGATCGGAAGGACCAGATCGCTTTCCCGCGCGATAGAGCTTTCTGGGACGTTGACGACAGCGACGATCTTGTCGGCTTTGCCAGCGCAATACCGCAGGGCTGCGAGGGTATCAGCGGTTTCGCCAGACTGGCTGACAAAGAGTGCAACAGTGCCTTCGGTGATCGGCGGCTCGCGGTAGCGGAATTCTGATGCCACGTCGATTTCGACCGGCAAACCAGCGATCTGCTCGAACCAATATTTGGCAACATTACAGGCGTAGAACGCGGTGCCACAGGCAACCATCGTCAGACGATTGATCCGTGTGAAATCAAGCCCGCCATCAGGCAAAGTGACGGTATCACCTTTGAGGTAGCGGTTCAGGACTTCGGACATGACGACCGGCTGTTCCGCGATCTCTTTGGCCATGAAGTGTTTGTAGCCACCTTTGTCGATACGGGCCGCGTCGATGTTGACCTTGCGCACGTCGCGGTTGACCTGCTCTCCATGCGTGTCCCGAATTTCGAGCGATGTGCGCGTGATCACCGCCCAGTCGCCTTCGTCGAGATAGGTGATGGTGTCGGTCAGCGGCGCCAGCGCAATCGCATCAGAGCCGACAAACATCTCACCCTTACCGTGGCCGATGGCGAGGGGGCTGCCCTTGCGTGCTGCGATCAACAGGTCTTCTTCGCCTTCAAACAAGAGGCAGAGAGCGTAGGCGCCCTCAAGGCGAGCGATGGTGTTCTGTGCGGCCTCACGGGGGCTTTGCCCTTGCGCCACGAAATGCTGCGCGAGGAGGGCGACCGTTTCCGTATCGGTGTCGGTTTCATGAGCGATGCCGTGTTCCGCTAGGAATTCGCGCAGCTCGCGGAAATTCTCGATGATGCCGTTATGAACAACGGCTACTTTGCCCGAACGGTGCGGGTGCGCATTGACTTCGGTGGCGGCACCATGCGTGGCCCAACGGGTATGGCCAATACCTGCCTTACCAGCGAGAGGCTCATGCACCAAACGGTCGGACAGGTTTACCAATTTACCAACCGCCCGACGACGATCCAGAACGCCGTTGTTCACGGTCGCAATACCCGCCGAGTCATACCCGCGGTATTCGAGCCGTTTCAAAGCTTCTACCAAAATTGGCGCGGCTTCGTGGTTGCCGAGAACTCCTACAATCCCACACATAATTAGGACCCCTTTGCCTTTTTGGCTTTGAGCATTTCAAATAATTTAACAGCGAACCCAGCTTTGTTTTCTTGCTTGGTCCGCGCGATGGCCATTGCACCATCTGGAATATCTTTGGTCACAACAGTGCCCGTGGCGGTCATGGCGTTGTTGCCAACCGTGACAGGGGCAACCAGCATCGTTGCAGAACCGATAAAGCTGTTCGCGCCAATGGTGGTCTTATGTTTGAACACACCGTCGTAGTTGCAGGTGATTGTGCCTGCGCCAACGTTGGTCTTTTTGCCGATGAAGGCGTCGCCGATATAGGTGAGGTGGTTAACCTTCGCGCCCTCATCAACCGTCGCGTTTTTGATCTCAACAAAGTTGCCGATATGGACGTCTTCGTTGAGTTCCGCACCGGGGCGGAGACGTGCGAATGGACCAACAGTAGAACCACGGCTGACGTGGCAACCTTCGAGGTGCGAAAAGGCACGGATGGTCGCGTCGGATTCCACCGTCACGCGGGGGCCAAAGACAACGTTCGGCTCAATAATCGCGTCACGGCCAATGACGGTATCATGAGCAAAGATCACGGTGTCTGGGGCGTGTAAGGTCACGCCGTTTTCCATCGCTTCTGCCCGCATCGCGTTTTGGAACAATTGTTCGGCCCGAGCGAGCTCAGCGCGTGTGTTGATGCCGAGCGTTTCAGCCTCATCACAGCGCACAACGGTTGCGGACAGACCACGGTTGCGCGCGATACCCACGATGTCGGGCAGGTAGTATTCGCCCGATGCATTGTCGTTGCCCACTTCGTCAAGCAGGGAGAACAACAGCTGGGTATCAACGCAGATCACACCTGAATTGCAGAGCGGGATTTCGCGCTGCGCCTCTGTTGCGTCCTTGAATTCGACAATCCCCGTCAGGTCATCGCCGTTGGTGACCAAGCGGCCATAGCGGACAGTCGGGTCATATACCTCGAACCCGAGGACGATGACGTCATGGGTTGCGCGAGCGTCGAGCATGGACTGTAGTGTTTCAGGGCGAATGAAAGGCGTGTCGCCGAAAGCTACAAAAACGTTGCCATCAATCCCAGCCAGCGCCTCACGCGCTTGAAGCGCCGCGTGACCCGTGCCGAGCTGTTCCTCTTGGGTCACTACGACCGCATCGGGGTTCCAGTCTTTTACCGCAGCTTCAACCGCTTCACCACCGTGACCGACAACGACAACCGTATGATCGAGTCCCAGAGCCTCGCCTGATTTCATCGCGTGAACGACGAGCGGGGCACCCGCGATTTTATGCAGAACTTTGGGCAGGTCGGAGTTCATCCGTGTCCCCATACCCGCAGCCAAAACGATCAAAGAATTGCTCATATTCGCCTCTTAAAATTTGCCCCTGTATGGCGTTCCTTGGGGCTTACCGCAAGATTTGGGGCTTCACATCACCTTTCGCTTCGTTACACCTGTGGCAAAACTGAAATGGGGATGACTATGCGCACTGTGATTTTCGACTTGGACGGGACCTTGGCGGATACCAGTGTCGACCTCATCAATGCCGCAAACACCTGTTTTCGTGGGCTCGGGCTGGGAGATTTGCTTGATCCAACGCAGGATGCAGCGATTGCGGTCCGCGGTGGCAGAATGATGCTGACCGAAGGGTTCAAACGCGCTGGTAACATCGATCCAGCAGAGATCGACCGTCAGTATCCTGTTTTGTTGCAGGCCTACGCGCAGGATGTTGCCACTCATACGACACTCTATGACGGTGCGATGGATGCGGTAGAGCAGTTGAAATCCGATGGGTTCGCTGTGGGTGTTTGCACGAACAAACCCGAAGGCCTCGCGATTGCCGTGCTCGACGCGCTGGGCGTGCGGAGCGCGTTTGGATCGCTGATCGGTGCTGACACTCTGCCTGTTCGCAAGCCCGATCCAGCACCTCTCCGTGCAGCGGTCGAACGAGCAGGGGGTGATCCGATGCGGTCGCTTCTGGTGGGCGACAGCATCACTGACCTCGATACGTCGCGGGCGATGAATGTCCCGAGCGTGATGGTCACCTTTGGCCCTGCAGGGATGGCGGTCGCCGACCTGAAACCTGATGCGCTGATCCATCACTATAACGAACTGCCTGCTGTTGCGGCAGAACTCCTGTCGTAACCCATTGACCCTTTGGGGGCGATCAGCCACCGTATTGGTATGACTGAAGTATTCACAGGCTCTTTCACCCAGCAGGAACCGATCCCCGAAGAGGCGATCGGGGCCGCCGTTCGTGTCATGCAGACGGGGCGCTTGCACCGTTACAACACGGTCGGAGATGAAATTGCGGAAGCCGCGCTCCTTGAAGAAGAATTCGCCGAAGCGATGGGGGCGAAATATTGCCTCGCTGTCGCCTCGGGTGGGTATGCGATGACAACCGCACTCAGGGCGGTTGGGGTGAAACAAGGTGATCCTGTGCTGACAAATGCCTTCACGCTCGCCCCTGTTCCGGGTGCGATCGCGGCAGTAGGGGCAAAGCCGATCTATGTCGATGTGGACGAGGGGTTGGTGATCGACCTCAATGATCTGCGTGCAAAGATCGGGCAGGCTAAGGTTCTGCTCTTGTCCCACATGCGCGGGCACATCTGCGATATGGACGAACTGATGCGCATTTGTGGCGCGGCAGGTGTGACCGTGATCGAGGATTGCGCCCATACGATGGGGGCCACGTGGCATACGATCCCATCTGGGCGGTTTGGCACCTTCGGCTGCTATTCGACCCAGACCTACAAACACATGAATTCGGGCGAAGGCGGTTTGCTGATCAGCGATGACGCCCAAGCCATGGCACGGGCGATCATGCTGTCTGGGAGCTATATGCTCTTTGATCGGCATCGCGCGGCACCCAAGCCAGAGATTTTCGCGCAGATCAAATATGAGACCCCGAACATCTCGGGCCGCATGGATAACTTGCGAGCCGCGATTTTGCGTCCGCAGTTGCGGCGGCTGAACGAACAATGTGGGAAATGGAACGCACGATATCGCGTGGTTGAGGCAGGATTGCGCGGTACCACGGGTTTGACGCTCATTGATCGTCCCGAAGAAGAAGGCTTTGTCGCGTCCTCTTTCCAGTTTTTGCTCTTGGACTGGGCGCCCGATAAAATCCGTGATGTTATTGGACGCTGTGCGGCGCGTGGGGTTGAACTGAAATGGTTCGGCAACGATGAACCTGTTGGATTTACGTCGAAATACAGCAGTTGGCGCTATGCCGATTGCGAACCGATGCCAAAGACCGACCGTATCCTCGCAGGGATCATGGACATGCGGTTGCCGCTGACATTCTCGCTTGAGGATTGTGCACAGATCGCGCGGATCATTCGGGCCGAGGTGAATGCCGTGTGGCAGCAAGAGGCAAAAACACCGTGAAACGGTCCGAAGTCGAAGAGGAAATTCGTGGATTTTTGGCGCAGTTGAAACGGCCAATGCCTGAGTTTGCTTTGGCGACAGAACCCACAGGCGACGGCTGGCCCGCCGTTTTGGGTGATGGCCCTGTATTCACTTGGGTGATCACCGAACGCGGCGTCGAACGGGATCGCCGCGTTGTCGATGGGCACGAGGTCGTGTTCCTTTGCATGGAAATTCTGACCGCTAGGTTTGCCCGCGAAGCCGAGAAAAAGACCCGTCAAACCAAACGCGCCAGCCTATGGACTAGGCTAAAGGCGCGCGGCGATTTTGGGGTCGGTTTGGATGATTATTCGCGTCAAACGTGGATGGAAGGGCATGTTCGTTTGATGAAATCGCTTCATTCTGGATGGGGCACGCGGGTTAAGCTAAATTACGAAATGATCCTGCGAAAATATCCGCTTACGGCCAATGAACGCCGTGATGCGCGGGTGCTCGACCTCTCTGAATTCGGTCTGAACTAACCGTCATGTGAAAACGGTGGATTGACGCGACTCGAATTCTGCGCCTAGAAATGAACGAGCGTTCAATAAAGCGCAGGGAGGAATGCATATGTTCACCGCGTCGATGAGATTCGATCTGGGAGAAGAGGTCGAGGCCATTCGCGATACCGTCCATTCGTGGGCGCAGGATCGGGTCAAGCCGATGGCGGCCCATGTGGATCAGTCCAACGAATTTCCCGCAGAGCTGTGGAAGGAAATGGGCGACCTTGGTCTTTTGGGTATCACCGTGCCCGAGGAATACGGCGGCGCTGAGCTGTCCTATCTTGCCCACACCATCGTGGTCGAAGAAATCGCACGGGCGTCGGCTTCGGTATCGCTGTCCTACGGCGCGCACTCGAACCTCTGTGTGAACCAGATCAAACTGAACGGCACGCACGAACAGAAACAGAAATATCTGCCCGGTCTGATCTCTGGCGATCATGTCGGTGCGCTGGCTATGTCCGAAGCGGGCGCTGGTTCGGACGTTGTGTCCATGTCGCTGCGTGCGGAAAAGCGGAACGATCATTACCGTCTGAACGGCAACAAATATTGGATCACCAACGGTCCAGATGCGGATACGCTGGTCGTCTACGCCAAGACCGATCCTGCCGCTGGTCCCAAAGGCATCACCGCCTTTATCGTCGAAAAATCGATGAAGGGTTTCAGCACGTCTAAGCACTTTGACAAAATGGGGATGCGTGGATCGAATACGGCTGAGCTGGTGTTCGAGGATGTCGAGGTCCCCTTCGAAAATGTTCTCGGCGAAGAGGGCAAGGGCGTTCGGGTTCTGATGTCTGGTCTAGACTATGAACGTGTTGTTCTGGCAGGCATCGGTACGGGTATCATGGCGGCCTGTATGGATGAAATCATGCCCTACCTCGCGACCCGCAAACAGTTCGGTCAGCCCATCGGGAACTTCCAGTTGATGCAGGGTAAAATCGCGGACATGTATACCGCCCTGAACACCGCGCGTGCCTATGTTTATGAAGTGGCCAAAGCCTGTGACCGTGGTCAAGTGACCCGTCAGGATGCGGCGGCCTGCGTGCTTTACTCTTCTGAACAGGCGATGGTTCAGGCGCATCAGGCTGTCCAGGCGATGGGCGGTGCAGGCTTTATGAACGACAGCGCTGTCAGCCGTCTGTTCCGTGACGCCAAGCTGATGGAGATCGGCGCGGGTACCTCGGAAATCCGTCGTATGTTGATCGGTCGCGAATTGATGGGGTCGATGTGAAACTCTCGACTACATTCATTCCCAACCCCGAAGGTCGTGCGCGTCACCTAGATATGATCGCACTCATCGCCGATGCTGCTGAAAAGGCTGCGGCAGGCGGCGGGGAAAAGGCACGGGAACGCCATGTGTCACGCGGTAAAATGCTGCCGCGTGAACGTGTCGCCAATGTCTTGGATGCGGGATCTCCGTTTCTGGAAATCGGCGCGACGGCGGCGCATGGGCTCTATGATGGGGCGGCGCCTTGCGCTGGTGTGATCGCGGGTATTGGCCGTGTGAACGGGATCGAATGTATGATCGTCTGCAATGATGCCACCGTCAAAGGCGGCACCTATTACCCAATGACGGTGAAAAAGCACCTTCGTGCCCAAGAGATCGCAGCCCAGTGCAATCTGCCCTGCGTATACCTCGTAGACAGCGGCGGTGCGAACCTCCCGAACCAAGACGAAGTGTTCCCGGATCGTGACCACTTTGGCCGGATCTTCTTTAATCAGGCGAATATGTCCGCGGCGGGTATCCCGCAAATCGCAGCGGTCATGGGGTCTTGCACGGCCGGTGGCGCCTATGTGCCTGCGATGTCCGATGTGTCAGTGATCGTGAAAGAGCAGGGGACGATTTTCCTTGCAGGTCCGCCACTGGTCAAAGCGGCAACGGGCGAGGTCGTCAGTTCCGAAGATCTGGGCGGCGGTGATGTGCATACGCGCCACTCTGGTGTTGCGGATTATCTGGCAGAAGATGACGCCCATGCGCTGTGCCTCGTGCGTCAAGCTGTGGCGTCAACCTCGCGTCAGACCCCGATGACAGTAAAACGCGAAGCGCCCGAATTGCCTGCTTGTGATCCCGAGGAACTGTTAGACATCGTGCCGCCAGACCTAAAGACGCCTTATGACATCCGGGCCGTGATCGCGCGGATTGTGGACGGCTCGCGGTTCGATGAGTTCAAGGCGCGGTTTGGCGAAACGCTGGTCACGGGATTTGCTCATATCGACGGCTGGCCCGTGGGCATCGTCGCCAATAACGGAGTTTTGTTCTCTGAGGCCGCGCAGAAGGGTGCGCACTTTGTCGAACTGTGTTCGCAACGAAAAATCCCGCTGATCTTCTTGCAGAACATCACGGGCTTTATGGTGGGTCGCAAATACGAAAACGAAGGTATTGCTCGCCACGGTGCAAAGATGGTGACAGCCGTTGCAACGACCAAGGTTCCAAAGATCACCGTGTTGGTCGGCGGGTCGTTTGGCGCGGGCAATTATGGCATGTCTGGAAGGGCTTACAGCCCGAACTTCTTGTGGTCATGGCCCAATTCGCGCACCGCGGTGATGGGGGGCGAACAGGCTGCTGGCGTGTTGGCGACCGTGAAACGCGATGCGATCGAACGGGCTGGCGGCACGTGGTCGGCAGACGAAGAAGCGGCCTTCAAGAAGCCAACTCTGGACATGTTCGAGGAACAGTCGCATCCGCTTTATGCATCGGCGCGGCTCTGGGATGATGGCGTCATTGACCCGCGCAAAACGCGCGATGTGCTTGCACTTTCGTTGTCAGCATCGTTGAACGCCTCCATTGAAGACACGACATTCGGCGTGTTCAGGATGTGAGGGCGATCATGGCAAAAATGCCGGAAGAAGGCCGTTTCGAATACGGCAAGATGGACAAACAGACGGGCGCTCAGTGGGTGCATGTCACGCCAGAAATGGCGCGGGCACATCCGCAGGGGAAACTCAACCTCCCGCTCTGGCTGATCACTGGCGTTTTTGCAGCTTTCGGCCTGTTGCAACTGGTTGAGTTCGCTCAGTTTGGAGACTGGCTGGCCTTGTTCAAGGCCGTTCTCCAACTGCTCACCGCGATCATGTTGGTGATGCGGGCGCCGATTTCCCTGATGTTGGCGGGGGCACAGCTTTTGCTCTCGGTCTTTGGGGCTGTCACGGGCGGAATGCTGAAAAACATGTCCGAGTTGAGCGGGACGGGTGGCTTCGTTGTGCTGGCCTATCTGATCTTTTGCGGTTTGTCGCTGTTCTATCTGTTTGAGGGCGACCGCCCCAACCTGATTTACCGCCACCGCTTCCGCAGTTTTCGCGGCGCGAAGGACTAACACGAGGGGTAGGGAGGCCCCGCTGGTATGTTCGGAAAAATTCTGATTGCCAATCGGGGCGAAATTGCGTGCCGTGTGATCCGCACAGCGCGGGCGCTGGGTGTGAAAACTGTTGCGGTTTATTCCGATGCCGACGCGAATGCGCTGCATGTCGCCATGGCGGACGAAGCCGTGCGTCTGGGGCCAGCGCCTGTCGCCGATAGTTACCTGCGCGGTGACCAGATTATCGAGGCCGCCTTGAAAACGGGTGCCCAAGGGATCCATCCTGGATATGGGTTCCTATCTGAGAACCCTGATTTCGTTGAGGCAGTCGAAAAGGCTGGCCTGACATTTATTGGACCTTCGGCCACCTCTATTCGGGCGATGGGTTTAAAGGACGCCGCTAAGGCGCTGATGGAAAAGGCGAACGTGCCTGTGGTCCCCGGTTATCATGGCGCCGATCAGTCGCCAGATTTTCTCGCTCAGCAGGCTGCAGAAATCGGCTATCCCGTCCTGATCAAAGCCGTCGCAGGTGGCGGTGGTAAAGGGATGCGCCGCGTTGATGACGCAGCCCACTTTGCCGAGGCGCTGGCCTCTGCGCAGGCCGAGGCGCGGACAGCTTTCGGCAATGCGGACGTTCTGATCGAGAAATACATTCTTAGCCCGCGCCACATTGAGGTGCAGGTTTTCGGTGATGGCACCTCTGCTGTGCATCTGTTCGAGCGGGACTGTTCACTCCAGCGTCGTCACCAGAAAGTCATCGAGGAGGCGCCCGCACCGGGCATGACGCCTGATCTGCGCGACCGGATGGGGGCCGCTGCGGTCAAGGCGGCTGAAGCTATCAACTATTCCGGTGCGGGCACGGTCGAGTTCATTGTCGATGGCACGACGATGGATTTCTGGTTCATGGAGATGAACACCCGCCTTCAGGTCGAACACCCTGTGACCGAAGCGATCACGGGCGTTGATCTGGTGGAATGGCAATTGCGTGTCGCCTCGGGTGAGCCGCTACCGATGTCGCAATCTGATCTGACGATCACGGGGCACGCGTTTGAAGCGCGCCTTTACGCCGAAGATGTTCCAGCGGGTTTCCTCCCCGCAACGGGTCGTATCGCCCACTTGCAATTCGCTGACGATGTTCGCGCCGACAGTGGCGTGCGTGCGGGCGATACGATCACCCCTTGGTACGATCCGATGATCGCCAAACTGATCGTGCATGGTCCTGACCGTGACACCGCTTTGCGCCAACTGGCCCGCGCCTGTGCAGAGACTGAAGTGGCGGGCACTGTCACCAACCTCGGGTTCTTGGGTGCGCTTGCACGGCATGATGGCTTTGCGGCAGGTAAGGTCGATACGGGCCTGATCGAGCGTGACCTCGATGCACTGACCCATTGTGCGGCACCTACGGCCGAGACGATTGCCTTGTCCGCGTTGATCGCGATGGGGCTGGATGCGAACCCCGCACCACAAACAGGGTTTACGCTCTGGGCACCTGTTCCGCAGACCATCACGCTGTCGGTCGAAGGGGATGAGGTTGCGGTAAAGGTCACGACTATCTCTGGTGACCGTTTCGAGGTTGCCGTGGGGGACATCACCGTGGCTGTTCGACGGTCGAGCGGTGGCTTGCGTCTGAACGATCAGGCCGCACCCAACTACATAAAACATGGCGACCGCATTACGATCTTTGCTGACCCTGTACTTGAGGTCACGATCCCAGATCCGCTGGACCGTGGCAGCGCAGAAGCAACAAGTGACGCGATTTTGTCCCCGATGCCCGGTCTCCTCCGTGCGATGGAGGTCATAGCGGGCCAAATGGTCAAGGCTGGCGACCGCCTAGCCGTGCTAGAGGCTATGAAAATGGAACACATCCTTCGTGCCCCACGCGATGGTGTGATTGCAACGGTCGGCGCCACGGCAGGGTCGCAAGTCGAAGCAGGCGCGTTGCTCATTGCGCTAGAAGAGGAAGTCGCATGATCCGTCTACACCACTGTGCTGAAACCCGCTCCATGCGGACGCTCTGGCAGCTCAACGAGATCGGCTGCGAGTTCGAAATCCAACGCTACGACTTTGGCAAGGCTCTGCGCTCGGATGAATTCAAGGCGATCAACCCCGTCAGCCGAGTCCCTGCGTTGGAAATCGACGGTGAAGTGCTGATCGAAACGGGCGCAATCGCGGAAATCCTCTGCGAGAAGTTCCCTGAAGCTGGCTTGGGTCGTCCGATTGGCGATCCTGAACGCAATATGTTCCTCCAGCTTATCCATTTCGCAGAGACGATCAGCCAGCATTGCGCAATCCTCACTCAACAGCATGTGATGCTCTATGAAGATCACATGCGGTCCCCGATCCTGACGCAGTTGGAGCCCAAGCGGCTCGCGAAAACCATCGGCTTTATCGAAGAGCGGATGGCGGGCGATTTCCTTCTGTCCGATTTCAGCGCGGCGGATATTTGCGTCGGGCAGGCGATCTACATGGCGCAGCGCTTTGTTCGGCTCGACCCGTTCCCGCGTGTGGCGTCATGGATGGCGCGGATGACCGAACGGCCTGCGTTCCGTGCCTCACTCCCGCTGGAAGGGGAACCGCGTCTATATAATCAGTCGTTCTTTGAACCGATCCCGTCGGAGGGTGCATGACCCACGTCCGCATATATGAGGTCGGCCCACGAGATGGTTTGCAGAACGAAAAAGCTGTTATTGCGGTCGACGATAAGGTCGCGCTGATCAAAGCCTTGGTTGACGCGGGGCTTAAGGACATCGAGGTCGGGTCGTTCGTGTCGCCCAAATGGGTGCCGCAGATGGCAGACACCGACCGCGTGATGGCCGCTCTCGATTATACGAACGATGTCAACTACGCGACCTTGGTCCCGAATGTTAAGGGATGGGAGGGGTTCGTTCAGGCCTCTGCCAATTTGCCACGCAACGCGGGAGAGATCGCTGTTTTCATCGCGGCATCCGAAGGGTTCTCTAAGGCCAACCTCAATTGCACGGTCGAGGAAAGCTTGTCGCGCCTCGCCCCGGTGGTGGAGGCTGCGCAATCCGCAGGCGTTCCCGTGCGGGGCTATGTGTCTTGCATCACCGACTGTCCGTTTGACGGACCGACCCCGCCAGAAGCCGTCGTTCGCGCGGTCGAAGGGTTGCGTCGTCTGGCACCTATGCCTGTCTCGTTGGGTGATACGATCGGGGCAGGGACACCAGAGACCGTGACCCGCGTGATCAAAGCGGTAGCGGAGACGATGCCAATTTCTGATGTCGCAGGGCATTTCCATGACACGGGCGGACGGGCCTTGGACAATGTTCAGGCGTCGCTCGAGCTCGGTGTTCGGGTGTTTGATGCGGCTGTCGGTGGTTTGGGCGGATGTCCCTATGCGCCCGGTGCGCCGGGGAATGTCGCGACCGAAGCGGTGGTCGAACGTGTCGAGGCGCTCGGTTATTCGACGGGGTTAGACCATGCAGCCTTGGCACGGGCTGGGGTCATGGCGCGAAAGCTGCGAGGGTAGGGCGATGGAAACGATCCGCATTGATATTGATGACCGTGGGGTCGCGACGCTGACCTTGGCTCGCTCGGAAAAGCACAACGCACTATCTGCGCAAATGATGGATGAACTGACCGAGGCGGCGCGGAACTTGGGCGCTGATCCTGCCGTGCGTGTCGTGATCCTCGCCGCTGAGGGCGCGAGTTTCTGTGCGGGCGGTGACCTCGGTTGGATGAGAGCGCAGTTTGATACCGATGCGGCGGGACGCGATGTTGAGGCTCGCCGACTTGCCAATATGCTCAGGGCGCTGAACGAAATGCCAAAGCCGTTGATTGGGCGTGTGCATGGGAATGCCTTTGGTGGCGGGGTCGGTATGGCCTGCGTTTGCGATATTGCGATTGCGGCTGATACGGCACTGTTTGGTTTGACAGAGACGCGGCTCGGTCTGATCCCCGCGACCATTGGGCCTTATGTCCTTGCTCGGATGGGGGAGGCGATGGCACGCCGCGTGTTCATGTCGTCGCGGCGGTTTGGCGCGGATGAGGCCGTCACGCTGGGGATCGTTGCAAAGTCGGTTGCGGCAGATGATCTGGATGCTGCTGTTGAGGCCGAGGTCGCGCCTTACCTGTCCTGCGCCCCCGGTGCGGTGGCCGAGGCCAAGGCGCTGGCCCGTCGTTTGGGGCCGCCGATCAATGATCAGGTTATCGACGACACCATTGCGGCCCTCGCGCAGCGTTGGGAAAGCTCTGAGGCGGTCGAAGGCATCGGTGCCTTTTTCGACAAACGCAAACCGCAGTGGCAGAGTTAAGCCGCGATTTCCATTCGTGCACGGCCTGCAGTTTTCGCCCGATAGAGGGCGATGTCTGCGTCCCGCAGAGCCTCGTCCAATGTCATATGCGGACCAACGGTTGCCGCCCCGACAGAAACGGTGACCTGCAATGACGCACCCGTGCCAGTTTCGACCAACAGGCCCATACTGATCTGCTGTCCGATTTGGCGCGCGGTTTCCATCGTGACGTCGGGGAGGAAGATCGCGAACTCTTCGCCTCCGACACGGCCAATGACATCATTCGACCTCAGCAATCCTTGCAGGTGATCGGCCATGACCTGAAGACAATGGTCGCCCGCCGCATGGCCGTAGTTGTCGTTGATGTCCTTAAAGTGGTCCGCGTCCAGCAACAGCATAACACCCTTGTGGCGTGACAGCGCTGACCGTGCCCGCTCCATAAAGGCGCGACGATTTGGGAGACGGGTGAGCATATCGGTGGTCGCCATTTCAACCAATCGGTCCTTGGTCGCGACCTGCCGAGCCCCAATGAATTGCCCACCCAGCATGAACGGCGTTCCGACGATTGATGTCAAAAGAACGATATCCACCAACGGAATCGCATTGGAGCCAAGAACAAAGAACTGAACCACAATCGCCAACAGATTCAGCGGAACAAGTAAAACAACCAAGTTGAAAATTGCACGGCGAACAGACCGAGGTGACATAAAGAAAATGAGGAGCCTTAACACAATATACCTATAATAAAGGGCGATTGGGCGACCCTAGTTCGAAAGTGTTAAGAGTTCCTTGTCATTTGGCCCTGAATTTTGAGTGAGAAAAACAGCGTCAACTATAGCGGCGCTTGGTTGACCCTCTGACGCGGCAGGGGTAAAGCCATGTCGAACGAACGGACCGTGATAGGTCCGTCCTGCAGGAAAGGACCTGTCGTGGAAGAGATGCTTCGCGAATACCTCCCCATTATCGTGTTCCTTGGCCTAGCCATCGCTATCGGCTTGATTCTGGTTCTGGCCGCTGTGGTGGTTGCCGTGCGGAACCCTGACCCAGAAAAAGTGTCGGCCTACGAATGTGGCTTTAACGCCTTCGACGATGCGCGGATGAAATTTGATGTTCGGTTCTACCTTGTGTCGATCCTCTTCATCATCTTCGACCTCGAAGTCGCGTTCCTCTTCCCATGGGCCGTCGCATTCAAGGATCTGAGCATGGTTGGCTTCTGGTCGATGATGGTATTCCTCGCCGTTCTGACGATCGGCTTTGCCTATGAGTGGAAAAAGGGAGCTCTGGAATGGGAGTGATGACTGGCGTCAACACCGCCGGCGTAGACAAAGAAGTTGTCACGCAGGAGATCAACCGCGAGCTTCAGGACAAGGGTTTCCTTGTTACGTCCACTGCTGACATCATCAACTGGGCGCGTACCGGTTCGCTGCACTGGATGACCTTTGGTCTGGCGTGCTGTGCGGTTGAAATGATGCACACCTCTATGCCGCGTTACGACCTCGAACGTTTCGGCACCGCACCGCGCGCATCTCCGCGCCAGTCGGACCTGATGATCGTTGCGGGCACGCTGACCAACAAAATGGCGCCTGCGCTTCGTAAGGTTTACGACCAGATGCCAGAGCCGCGCTATGTGATCTCGATGGGGTCCTGTGCAAACGGCGGTGGGTACTACCACTATTCCTATTCGGTTGTTCGTGGATGTGACCGCATTGTTCCGGTTGACGTTTACGTTCCGGGCTGCCCTCCGACAGCAGAAGCTCTGCTCTACGGTATCCTGCAGCTTCAGCGCAAAATCCGCCGCACCGGCACTATCGTTCGCTAAGAGGGGGTTGTCATGTCCGAAGCACTAAAGGAACTTGGCGCTCTACTCGAGCTGAAGAAGTCCGATGCCGTTCTCGGTTGGGATGTCACCTATGGTGAGCTGAACGTCGATGTTGCGCCGTCGCAATTGGTAGCTTTTGTCGAGTTTCTGAAAACCGACCAGTCCTGCCAGTTTTCGTCGCTTGTCGATATTACTGCTGTTGACTATCCGGGCCGCGCAAAACGGTTCGACGTGGTTTACCACTTCCTGTCGATGTATCAGAACCACCGCATTCGTCTGCGTGTGTCGATCCGCGAAGAAGAAATGGTTCCGTCGATCATTGAAGTTCACCCCTCGGCCAACTGGTTCGAGCGTGAAGTCTTTGACATGTTTGGTATCCTGTTCTCGGGTCACCCAGACCTGCGCCGCATTTTGACCGACTACGGTTTCCGTGGTTATCCGCTGCGCAAGGACTTCCCTACCACTGGTTACACCGAGGTTCGCTACGACGAAGCGCAAAAGCGCGTTGTTTATGAGCCCGTTAAACTGGTTCAGGAATATCGTCAGTTCGACTTTATGTCGCCGTGGGAAGGTGCTGAATACATCCTTCCGGGTGACGACAAGGCAGCGGCGAAGTAATCGAATGACCGATCAGACCCTCCTTTACTGTGTAGGCGCGACGAAGGCAGGCACGTCCTGGCTTTATCGTATGCTGCATGGTCATCCGGAGTGTCTGGTACGCGACGTGAAGGAAGCCCACTATTGGGATACCTTCGACGCGAAACGCTGTGCGGGCCAGTTGTCGGCCTTCGCTGCCAATCATTCGAAAATGCTCGAGACCCGCGAAATGGTGCGCCGCAATGGCAACAAGCACCGTGAGGCTAACCTGACCCGTCAAATCGACGATATGGTTGGTCTGGTCGACGTGCTGGAGAGCCCACGTGACGATGATGCTCGCTATTGGGCATGGTTGTCGAGCGGCGGAGAGGGCAAACGTGTGGTGGCAGAGATGACCCCTGCGTATGGTCTCTTGGATGAGGCGATGCTGACACGCATGTCTGCGCTGCGTCCGATGACAAAGTTTGTCTATCTGATCCGTGACCCGCTTGACCGTTTGTGGAGCCATATTCGCATGGTGGTCTCGCGCCAGCATGGTGATGCCAACCTCGAGGCGCGCGCCAATGATGCGATGGCGAAAGTGATCGCTGGGCAGAAGCACGCGGATGTCGCTGAACGCGGTGACTATCGCGCGACCATCGAAAAACTGCGCCGCGTAGTTCCGGCATCGCGGTTGCTGGTAGAATTTTCCGAACGCCTGATGACGGCGGAGGGCTGGGCGCGTGTTTGCGCGTTTCTGGGCCTGACCCACATCGCGGCGGACAAAGAACGCAAAGTCCATGAAGGCGCCAAGGCCCGCATGGACGCAGGGCTGGCAGCGGATGCTGTTCGGTTCCTCAAAGATCAATACGATTGGGTCGCCGAAAACGTCGGCCCGCTGCCATTGAACTGGCAGAATAACCTTGCGAGGGCATACGCATGATGGATGGTGGCAAAGGCTTCGAGGACGCTCAGACGGGCGAACAGAAGATCCGTAACTTCAACATCAACTTCGGCCCGCAGCACCCTGCGGCTCACGGCGTGTTGCGTCTGGTTCTGGAACTGGACGGTGAGATTGTTGAACGCTGCGACCCGCATATCGGTCTGCTGCACCGTGGCACCGAAAAGCTGATGGAAAGCCGCACCTATCTGCAGAACCTTCCGTATTTCGACCGTCTCGACTACGTGGCGCCGATGAACCAAGAACACGCTTGGTGCTTGGCCATCGAACGTCTGACCGGCACTGAAGTTCCGCGTCGTGCTTCGCTGATCCGCGTTCTCTATTCCGAGATTGGCCGCGTCCTGAACCACCTTCTGAACGTCACAACGCAGGCTATGGACGTTGGTGCGCTGACACCGCCGCTCTGGGGCTTTGAAGAGCGTGAGAAGCTGATGATTTTCTACGAACGTGCCTGTGGCGCACGTTTGCACGCAGCATATTTCCGTCCCGGCGGTGTTCACCAAGACCTGCCAGACGCGCTTCTGGACGATATCGAAGAGTGGGCGAACCACTTCCCGAACGTTCTCGATGACATCGACGGCCTGCTGACCGAGAACCGTATTTTCAAACAGCGTAACGTTGATATCGGCGTTGTGACCGAAGAAGACATCCAGAAATGGGGCTTCTCGGGCGTGATGGTGCGTGGCTCCGGCCTTGCATGGGACCTGCGTCGTGCGCAGCCCTACGAATGCTATGATGAGTTTGAGTTCCAAATTCCCGTTGGCAAAAACGGCGACTGTTTCGACCGCTATCTCGTCCGCATGGAAGAGATGCGTCAGTCGACGTCGATCATCAAACAAGCGATTGCGAAATTGCGGGTTGAAGGGGGCGACGTTCTGGCCCGTGGTAAGATCACGCCGCCGAAACGTGGCGACATGAAGACCAACATGGAATCTTTGATCCACCACTTCAAACTTTACACCGAAGGCTTCCACGTGCCTGAGGGCGAGGTTTACGCAGCGGTTGAAGCTCCGAAAGGCGAATTCGGCGTCTACCTGAAGGCCGACGGCTCGAACAAACCATATCGTGCTAAACTGCGCGCACCGGGCTATCTGCACCTGCAGGCAATGGACCACATTGCGTCTGGTCACCAGCTCGCTGACGTGGCTGCCATCATCGGTACGATGGACGTTGTGTTCGGGGAGATTGACCGCTGATGAAGCGTTTTGGGTTGGTTGTGTTAGCCTGTCTGCCCGGTAGTGTGTTTGCCGATGTTACGGCTGATAAGGCCGCGCTGTCCAAGGCTATTGAGGCCGCAGGTTGTGTGGTTACCGCCGATAACGGCGATGAGATTTTTCAGGCCTCTGGTCTGACCGAAGAGCAAGTATTTGCTGCCGTAGCCGCGCTTTATGAGTCGGGGCAGGCGGTTCTTCAACCCGACGGGAGCATGTCGCTCCAGACTGAGGCGTGCAAGTGAGCCGCCGCGCAGAAATTGAAACCAAGGTTGGTGCATACCGCGCCGCCGAAAAGACCGGAGCCTGACGCCGATGCTTCGCCGTTTGCACCACGAACAGCCCTCGTCCTTTGCTTTTACCCCTGCGAACCTTGCATGGGCTGAAGGTCAAATTCAAAAGTACCCCGAAGGCCGTCAGGCATCAGCGATCATTCCGCTGCTGTGGCGTGCCCAAGAGCAAGAAGGTTGGCTGACCCGTCCAGCAATCGAAACGGTCGCTGATATGCTCGGTATGGCCTACATTCGTGCGCTTGAGGTGGCATCGTTCTACTTCATGTTCCAACTGCAACCCACGGGTTCGATCGCTCATATCCAGATCTGCGGTACGCTGTCGTGCATGATCTGCGGTGCTGAAGACCTGATCGGAGTCTGCAAAGAAAAGATCAACGAAGCGCCGTTCACTCTGTCTGCTGATGGCAAATTCACTTGGGAAGAAGTGGAATGTCTGGGTGCTTGCACCAACGCGCCGATGGCTCAGATCGGTAAAGACTACTACGAAGACCTCACCGCTGATGGCCTGCGTAAACTGCTCGACGATCTTGCTGCTGGCAAGGTTCCGACACCGGGTCCGCAGAACGGCCGTTACGCGGCAGAGCCTCTGTCGGGTCTGACCTCGCTGACCGATCACGAGAGCGGTAAGCACCAGTACAACGCCTCCGCTCAGTTGGCTGTTGATATCGGTGACACAGTAAAACGCATCGACGGCACCGAAGTTCCGCTTTTGACACCGTGGATCAAATCTGGCGCGACCGCTGCAAAAGCACCTGCCAAAAAAGTAGCTACGAAACCTGCTGCGAAGAAAGCTCCGGCAGAGAAGGCGGCAAAGCCTGCTGCTGCACCGGCGAAAGCGGCTGAGGTTACTTCGGTTGACGAAAAACAGCCGGAAGTTCTGACCGCACCGCGCGCGTCTGGTAAAGACGACCTCAAGAAGATCTCTGGCGTTGGTCCGAAGCTCGAGGCGCTGTTAAACGAGCTCGGCTTCTATCACTACGACCAGATCGCGAAATGGACTGCTCAAGAAGTCGCATGGGTTGATGCCCGTCTGACCTTTAAGGGTCGCATCGAGCGTGATGATTGGATGGCTCAGGCTGCGAAACTCGCCTCTGAATCGTAAGAATATCGCCTCAGGTCGCGCCTAGACTGTGTAAATATTACACTTTAGGCGCGATCTGAGGTGGATTTGCTATCAAATTTTACAAATTTGAGTAGTCTTCCTTTAGAAGGGCACAGAGGCCTCCAGCAAATGAGAGGCTCATGGGACGTTGAAGGAGTTTAGACTATGACTAATTCGAATACAGGTTGGGGTTGTCGGCAGATCAGCTGGCTCGCTGCCGCTATTATTGGTGTTGTTGCAGCCATCATTCTTGGCGTTGCTGCACACTGGGGATGGTTCCTCGCTGTTCTTGCAGGGATTGTTGTGGCTGTGATTGCGGGCCTGATCCTGACGTATTTCTTCTGCGGCGAGGCCACTGCGCCTGCAAGCAGCGCATCTACATCATCCACACCTGCGGCCTCAGAGGCTCCCGCTCCGGTTGCTGCGGCACCTGCTGAACCCGCACCGACTGCAGCTCCTGCCGCGGTACCCGCTGCCGCACCTGCTGCTCCTGCCGCTCAGATCAAACCGTCCAAAGCTCTCGCTGGCGAAGAAGAACTCGCCTCTCAGAAGGGCGATTGGAAATACGAAGCGCCTGCTGCTGAGCCAGCAAAACCAGCTAAGAAAGCCGCAGCAAAACCAGCCGCCAAAGCGGCGCCGAAAGCTGAAAAAGCCGCGAAGCCTGCTGCGAAAACGACCAAGTCAAAGGCTACTGCTGCGAAGGCACCTACTCCAGCTGCCGACGGGGGTAAACCAGCGGCGCTGAGCGCACCGCGTGGTGGCAAAGCGGACGACCTGAAGGTCATCGAAGGCATCGGCCCGAAATTGGAAGAATTGGTAAACAGCTACGGCGTGTATCACTACGACCAAATTGCGGCTTGGAGCGCGGAAGAGGTTGCTTGGATGGATAGCAACATGCCGCGCTTTAAAGGGCGTGTGACCCGTGACAAATGGGTGGCACAGGCTAAAATTATTGTTGAAGAAGGCATCGAAGCATTCCTTGAACGTGCCAAGACCAACGATTACTAACTGACTCACCATGACCCACGATCCGAAACAACCGACACCTCAAAATGGCCAACGTTCCGCGTTGTTCCTCGCTGGTGTGGGTGTGTTTTGGATCGTGGCGACATGGGCCGGAGGTCAATTTGGGCTGTCCAATCGGACTCGTGCCCTTTTTGATATTATCGCCCTCGTCGGATTCGGCTGGGCTTTATGGATGACTTATGGCATCTGGCGGTCACGCCAGAAGTGATGAAAGGTGAGCCATGCTCAAGGATCAGGACCGGATTTTCACCAACCTCTACGGCATGCACGACCGCACCCTCGCTGGTGCGAAGGCGCGCGGGCATTGGGATGGTACTGCGGATATTATTAAAAAAGGCCGCGACTGGATCATTGATGAAATGAAAGCCTCCGGTCTGCGTGGCCGTGGTGGCGCGGGCTTCCCCACCGGTTTGAAGTGGTCCTTCATGCCGAAAGAATCAGATGGTCGCCCCAGCTACCTTGTCGTTAACGCCGACGAATCAGAGCCGGGCACCTGTAAAGACCGTGAAATCATGCGCCACGATCCGCATACGCTGATCGAAGGCTGCCTGATTGCGTCTTTCGCAATGAATGCACATGCCTGCTACATCTACATTCGTGGTGAATACATCCGCGAACGTGAAGCGCTGCAAGCTGCGATTGACGAAGCTTATGACGCTGGCCTTCTGGGTAAGAACGCTGCTGGCTCTGGCTGGGACTTCGATCTTTATCTGCACCACGGTGCAGGCGCTTACATCTGTGGTGAAGAAACCGCGCTGCTCGAAAGCCTCGAAGGTAAAAAGGGTATGCCGCGCATGAAGCCGCCGTTCCCTGCTGGTGCAGGTCTCTACGGATGCCCGACCACTGTAAACAACGTTGAATCGATTGCTGTTTGCCCGACCATCTTGCGTCGTGGTGCGTCGTGGTTCTCTGGCATGGGGCGTCCGAACAACGTCGGCACCAAACTCTTTGCGATCTCTGGTCACGTCAACAACCCCTGTGTTGTTGAAGAAGAGATGGGCATCACCTTCGAAGAGCTGATCGAAAAGCACTGCGGTGGCATCCGTGGCGGCTGGGATAACCTTCTTGCCGTTATTCCGGGTGGTTCGTCTGTTCCCTGCGTTCGCGGCGAAAAGATGAAAGACGCGATCATGGACTTCGATTACCTGCGCGGTGAACTGGGCTCTGGCCTAGGTACTGCGGCGGTGATCGTCATGGATAAATCGGTCGACATCGTGAAAGCGATCTGGCGTCTTTCCAAGTTCTACAAACACGAATCTTGTGGTCAGTGCACTCCGTGCCGTGAGGGTACAGGTTGGATGATGCGCGTGATGGAACGTCTGGTTCAGGGCAATGCATCGGTTGAAGAAATCGACATGCTTTGGGACGTGACCAAACAGGTTGAAGGCCACACTATCTGTGCGCTCGGCGACGCGGCGGCTTGGCCGATCCAAGGTCTGATCCGCAACTTCCGCCCAGAGATCGAAGAACGTCTCAAGGGTCGCGCCATCGCAGCAGAATAATCGAGACTGACAGAGTTTCATGAGGCCACCCTTCGGGGTGGCCTTTTTCGTTACGGATGGGCTGAAAATCCTTGCTTGTTATGGGTGAAATATAGAGTGATAAATCGCCAATAGATTTAATTGGAGGATATTATGAGATCTTTATTTGGTGCAGGATTTGTTGCTGTTTTGGTCGTGGCTGGGTGTGTTGAAACTCAAGCACCAATGACGACGGTCGCCGCTTCGGCTCAAGCAGCGCCAGTGGTGAGCCAGACAGATCGTGTTCGCGCAGGCGCGAATGGGAATCGGTCCGCGCTACGGAGCCAGCTCGAAATCGAAGTGTTGGATGCTGTAATGCCCGTTGTTCTAGCGCAGCGCATCAGTCGCAATTGCGGGCGACAGTTCACGTTCCTGTCGAACAAGGCGGATACATATTACGCCGACCTTGAGGAACAAATGCGAGATCGTGGATATTCTTCGCAGGATTTCGAACACGTAGTCCGCAATCTTCCTGAAGCAGAGGCACAAGCGCGTGTAATTTCCTGGGTTCAAGAGCGAAGTGTCGTGATTACGGACAGCGCGACTTGGTGTCCTGCTGGACAAGCGGAAATTGCTGAAGGCACAGAGATTGCTAATTTCCTTCGCGCTCGTGGTTAACGGCGAAAACTGACCGATAAACACGATAACGCGCCGTTGCTATTGAATAGCAGCGGCGTAAGTCTTTTTTATCCGCACATGATCCGGACCGATCAACGCCGGAAGATCGGATATTAGATGCGTTACCTCTTGCCGTTCACTTTTGCGCTTATGGCAACCCAAGCCTCGGCTCTGCCGCCTCTCAAGGACGTTGCTGAAATCCGCGACGGGATTATCGCGGCAGGGATGGCGATTGAGATTGGGGATAAATGCGACAGCATCTCGGTTCGGTTGCTGCGTGGGGCGTTGTTCTTGAACAGTCTCAAATCGCGGGCCGAAGAGCTGGGGTATTCGCGGGCCGATATAGATGCCTATGTCGATGATAAGGTCGAGAAGGCTCGGCTCGAAGATATCGCACGGGCGCAGCTCGCGGATCTGGGTGCGGTGACGGGGCAGGGGGACACCTATTGTGTCGTTGGACGGTCCGAAATGGATGCGCAAACCGCCGTTGGCCGACTGTTGCGTTGATTCTATGTTCAAATCAGAGTGCTGCGGGGACTGTGGCGTTCCCCTTTACAAAACCGATGTCGATTGCCCCGTTTGTTCGGTCAGAAGCACCGCACAGGCCCCAGCCCCCTTTTTCATAGCGGTTTTCGTTGTTTTGATCGCAATTTTCGCCGCTGTGCCGATCTTTGCCGCAATGCTGCTGATCTAAAAGAAATCGGTAAAACCTGAAATTTACCTCAGTTTTGGTGACGTTCGCGCTGGCATAGCGCGGCAAGCCGCGTTAGAACCGCCGCGACTGTATGCATCTGCGTGCGTGCCATGCGGAGCTTTGGGTCGTAGCGACAAGAACCAAAAGGCTGGCCATGTCCGATCTTAAGAAAATCATCATCGACGGGATTGAGGTAGAAGTGCCCGGTGCCATGACCCTGATTCAAGCCTGTGAAGAGGCTGGGGTTGAAGTTCCGCGTTTCTGCTATCACGAGCGTTTGTCCATCGCGGGCAACTGCCGCATGTGCCTCGTTGAGGTGGTCGGCGGCCCGCCGAAACCTGCGGCTTCCTGTGCGATGCAGGTCAAAGACTTGCGCCCTGGCCCTGAGGGTCAGCCGCCTGTTGTGAAAACCAACAGCCCGATGGTTAAGAAGGCGCGTGAAGGTGTGATGGAGTTTCTCCTGATCAACCACCCGCTGGACTGCCCGATCTGTGACCAAGGTGGCGAATGCGACCTTCAGGATCAGGCGATGGCCTATGGCGTCGACTTCTCGCGCTACCGCGAACCCAAGCGTGCGTCGGACGACCTGAACCTCGGTCCTCTCGTTGAAACACACATGACCCGTTGTATTTCGTGCACCCGCTGCGTGCGCTTTACCACCGAGGTCGCTGGTATCACGCAGATGGGCCAAACCGGCCGTGGCGAAGATGCAGAGATTACATCGTACCTGAACCAGACGCTCGACTCGAACATGCAGGGCAACATCGTTGACCTCTGCCCCGTTGGTGCTCTGGTTTCGAAGCCTTACTCGTTCACCGCTCGCCCGTGGGAACTGACCAAGACCGAAACCATCGACGTGATGGATGCGCTTGGTTCGAACATTCGCGTTGATACCAAAGGCCGCAAGGTCATGCGTATTTTGCCGCGCAACCATGACGGCGTGAACGAAGAGTGGATTTCGGACAAGTCGCGTTACGTTTGGGACGGCCTGAGCCGCCAGCGTCTCGATACACCTTATATTCGTGAGAACGGCAAGCTGCGTAAAGCGGGCTGGGACGAAGCACTGACCGCTGTTGCTGCAGCGATGAAGGGCAAGAAAGTCGCTGGTCTGATTGGTGATCTGGCGAACGTCGAATCCGCATTCAGCCTCAAAACCCTGATCGAAGGTCTGGGCGGCAAGGTTGAGGCACGTACCGATAAGGCGCGTCTGCCTGCTGGCAACCGCTCTGCATATGTCGGCACCGCGCTGATCGAAGACATCGATCACGCTGATAATATTTTCATGATCGGTACCAACCCACGTGTTGAAGCGCCGGTTCTGAACTCCCGTATCCGCAAAGCGTGGCTGCGTGGCGCAACCGTTGGTCTGGTGGGTGAAGCTGTCGATCTGACTTACGATTACACCCACGTGGGCACCGATCGCGCAGCGCTTGAACAGCTGATGGCGATGGACCACTCTGACAAACAAGGCACCAATGGTGTCATTATCGTTGGTCAGGGCGCATTGAACGAAGCTGATGGTGAGGCTGTTCTGGCTGTTGCACAATCGCTTGCTGAAAAGGGCGGTGCTAAACTTCTCGTGCTGCACACTGCTGCGGCTCGCGTTGGTGCGCTGGACGTAAACGCTGTGACCGAAGGTGGCCTTGAGGCTGCTCTTGATGGCGCGGAAGTTGTCTACAACCTCGGCGCTGACGAAGTTGAGATCGGTGACGGCGCATTTGTGATTTACCAAGGTTCGCATGGCGACCGTGGCGCTCATCGCGCTGACATCATCCTGCCGGGTGCTGCTTACACCGAAGAAAACGGTCTCTTTGTGAACACCGAAGGTCGTCCGCAGCTCGCAATGCGCGCGGCATTTGCACCTGGTGAAGCAAAAGAGAACTGGGCGATCCTGCGTGCACTGTCCGCAGAGCTGGGCGCAACCCTTCCGTGGGATTCACTGGCTCAACTGCGTCAGGCACTGGTCGCTGCGGTCCCGCATTTGGCTGATATCGACGTTGTCGCTGAAAACGCTTGGGCTCCGCTTCCTTTGGCGAAGCTGGGCAAAGCGACCTTCCGCAACGCAGTTAAAGATTTCTACCTGACCAACCCGATTGCTCGGTCGTCTGCATTGATGGCTGAACTTTCGGCAGCGGCCAAGGCTCGCGCCGAATCGACCAAGGTCGCGGCGGAGTAAAAAAACATGAGAGCCATCGTCATATCGGCGTTGGCTCTTATGGGGTGCACCGCATCCCACGACACTGGAGCAGGGCAGGGACCATCGGTCCCAACTTACAAAGGTGTCGAAACACGGCTCTTAGACGGCGACCTTGTTGGTTTTAAGGTTGCAATGACAGGGGCAAGGGGGCCAGAGGACGTAGAACGCTACGCCCGATGTGCCGCCGCACAATACACGCTGATCCGTGGATACGGGTTTGCACGACACGTTCGCACTCTAGTCGATGAAGAGGCTGGAACTTGGGTCGCGGATGCTGTTTACACCATCTCGCCGGCGCTACCGCGCGGGTTAAGAACAATAGACGCCGAAGTTACGGTGGCCGATTGCGGCGCATCGGGCATACCGACGGTGTAAGGGGACGAATATGGTTGAATTTTTCACCACGACCAACCTTGGGATCCTTCTGCTGACAGTGGGTCAGTGCCTTTTGGTTCTGGTACCGCTTCTGGTGGCTTTGGCCTTCCTGATGTACGCCGACCGCAAGGTCTGGGCTGCGGTGCAGATGCGTAAGGGCCCGAACATCGTAGGTGCGTTTGGTCTGCTGCAATCCTTTGCGGACTTTATCAAATATATCGTGAAGGAAATTGTCGTGCCGGCTGGCGCTGACAAATTCGTCTTCTTCCTCGCGCCACTGATTTCGTTCGTGATGGCCGTGATCGCGTGGGCGGTGATCCCGTTCAACGACGGTTGGGTCCTCGCTGACATCAACGTCGCGATCCTCTACGTCTTTGCGATCTCGTCGCTCGAAGTTTATGGCGTGATTATGGGCGGTTGGGCGTCGAACTCCAAATACCCGTTCCTCGGCTCGCTACGTTCGGCTGCACAGATGATCTCTTATGAGGTCTCGATCGGTCTGATTATTATCGGTGTGATTATCTCGACCGGTTCCATGAACTTTGGCGACATCGTTCGTGCGCAAGACGGCTACGGCATCCTTTCGTGGTACTTCATCCCGCACTTCCCGATGTTGTTCCTCTTCTTCATCTCGGCATTGGCTGAAACCAACCGTCCGCCGTTCGACCTTCCCGAGGCGGAATCGGAACTGGTTGCCGGTTATCAGGTTGAATATTCTTCGACCCCGTTCCTTCTGTTCATGATCGGCGAGTTGACCGCTGTTGTGCTGATGTGTGCGTTGGTGTCTCTGTTGTTCCTTGGCGGCTGGTTGTCGCCCGTAGAATTCCTGCCCGATGGCATCCTCTGGATGGTCGCTAAAATGGTATTCTGCTTCTTCATCTTCGCGATGGTTAAGGCCATCACTCCTCGTTACCGTTACGACCAACTGATGCGTCTGGGCTGGAAAGTGTTCCTGCCGATGTCTCTGGCTTGGGTCGTTCTGGTGTCGTTCCTCGCTAAATTCGAAGTCCTCGGTGGGTTCTGGGCCCGCTGGGTGATTGGAGGCTAATCCATGACGCAGATCGATTACGGCCGCGCGGCCAAATATTTCCTGCTCGCTGACTTCATCAAAGGCTTCCGTCTCGGGTTCAAATACTTCTTCGCGCCCAAGGCGACGTTGAACTACCCGCACGAAAAGGGCCCGCTTTCGCCGCGTTTCCGTGGTGAACACGCGCTGCGTCGTTATCCCAACGGCGAAGAGCGTTGCATCGCATGTAAACTCTGCGAAGCGATTTGCCCGGCTCAGGCGATCACCATTGACGCGGAACCCCGCGAAGATGGCTCGCGCCGCACCACGCGCTACGACATCGACATGACTAAATGCATCTACTGCGGCTTCTGCCAAGAAGCCTGCCCAGTTGACGCAATCGTCGAAGGTCCGAACTTTGAATTCTCGACTGAAACCCGCGAAGAGCTGTTCTACGACAAGGCGAAACTCCTGTCGAACGGCGACCGTTGGGAAGCCGAGATTGCGCGTAACCTCGAAATGGATGCGCCTTACCGATGACCTCTGGATCTAACCCTTTTGAAGCCATGATGAAGGCGGGGCAGGACTGGGCAAAATCGCTCAACCCTGCGCTTGAGTCGTTTATGCCCAAAGGGTTTGAGACCATGTGGCCCACCATGTCTGCGGATATGATGGAAGCAACTATGGGCAAGACCTTTAATCCTGAAGGTCTGGATGCCAAAACCCGTCTGCTTTTGACCCTGACCGGATTGACGATCATGGGTGCCCAAGCCGACGCACAGATCCGCCTGACTGTCCGCCATGCGCGCGAGGCAGGGGCCACCAAACAGGAGATCGCTGAGACCATTGCACAATCCGCAATGTTCGGAGGCGTTCCCGCAATGACCAAAGCCATGACACTCGCGAACGAGGTTATGGAAGAGGACGCTAAAAAGGACCGGGACGAATGAGTGTAGCCGCTATCGCCTTTTATTGTTTTGCGCTGACCACCGTTGCAGGCGGCCTGTTCACAGTCGTGAGCCGGAACCCTGTCCATTCGGTTCTCTGGCTAATCTTGTCGTTCCTCTCTTCGGCGGGGCTTTTTGTTCTGCTGGGCGCGGAATTCATCGCGATGCTCTTGATGATCGTTTACGTCGGTGCGGTCGCAGTTCTGTTCCTCTTTGTGGTCATGATGCTCGACATCGACTTTGCCGAGTTGAAAGCAGAGATGGCGAAATATATGCCGCTCGCGCTTCTCATCGGTGTGATCATCCTCCTGCAGCTTGCGATGGCTTACGGCTCTTGGGCATATTCGGACGGTTTCGAAACCCGTCTGGCCGCACCGCAGGGCGATATGCAAAACACCGCCGCGCTGGGTCTCTTGGTCTACGACAAATACATCATGCTATTCCAACTGGCAGGTCTAATCCTGTTGGTCGCGATGATCGGGGCCATCGTGCTGACCCTGCGCCACCGCCAAAACATCAAACGTCAAGACGTTCTTGCCCAGCTTTACCGTGATCCGGCCAAAGCAATGGAGCTGAAAGACATCAAACCGGGGCAGGGGCTGTAATGCCAAAATTCGCGAAAAACAAAAGCGAGGGACGGAAGAAATGATCGGAATTGAACACTATCTCACAGTTGCTGCGGCACTGTTCGTCATCGGGATTTTCGGGCTGTTCTTGAACCGCAAGAACATCATCATCCTGCTGATGTCGATTGAATTGATCCTTTTGTCGGTCAATATCAACTTCGTCGCTTTCTCGTCCTTCCTGAACGATCTGGTTGGTCAGGTGTTCACCCTCTTCGTGCTGACCGTTGCTGCTGAAGCGGCGATCGGCCTCGCGATCCTCGTCTGTTTCTTCCGCAACCGCGGGACCATCGACGTTGAAGACGTCAACGTGATGAAAGGCTGATCCGACATGGAAAAGTTTATCCTTCTTGCCCCCTTTGTCGGGTCGCTTATCGCGGGTTTCGGCTGGCGCTTTATCGGTGAAAAGGGCGCTCAGTGGCTGACCACTGGCATCCTGTTCCTCTGTGCTGCGCTAAGCTGGGTGCTGTTCTTGAATTTTGACGGCCAAGCCTACACGATCCACCTGCTGGACTGGATCAACTCTGGCACCCTGAGCACCGATTGGGCGATCCGTATCGACCGCCTGACCGTTATCATGCTGATCGTTGTGAACACAGTTTCGTCGCTCGTGCACCTCTATTCCATGGGCTACATGGCACATGACGAAAACTGGGGTCATCACGAACACTACAAGGCTCGTTTCTTTGCCTATCTGTCGTTCTTTACCTTCGCCATGCTCATGCTGGTTACGTCTGACAACCTCGTTCAGATGTTCTTTGGCTGGGAAGGCGTGGGCGTCGCATCCTATTTGCTGATCGGTTTCTATTACAAAAAGCCGTCTGCAAACGCTGCTGCGATGAAGGCCTTCGTTGTAAACCGCGTTGGTGACTTCGGCTTTGCTCTGGGTATCTTTGGTCTCTACATGCTGACCGACAGCATCCAGTTCGACGTGATCTTTGATAACGCGCCACATCTGGCTGAAACCCAGCTTCACTTCTTGTGGAGCGATTGGAACGCTGCAAACCTGCTGGCCTTCCTGCTCTTTGTTGGTGCGATGGGTAAATCGGCTCAGCTGATCCTGCACACTTGGCTGCCTGATGCGATGGAAGGTCCGACACCTGTTTCGGCTCTGATCCACGCTGCAACAATGGTGACCGCAGGTGTGTTCCTCGTTTGCCGCATGTCGCCTCTGTTCGAATACGCACCGGAAACCAAATCGTTCATCATGTACTTGGGCGCTGCGACCGCATTCTTTGCGGCAACCGTCGGCCTCGTTCAGAACGACATCAAGCGCGTAATCGCATATTCGACCTGTTCGCAGCTGGGCTACATGTTTGTTGCGGCTGGCGCGGGTATCTACGGCGCTGCGATGTTCCACCTGTTCACACACGCGTTCTTTAAGGCGATGTTGTTCCTCGGCGCTGGTTCGGTCATCCACGCGATGCACCACGAACAGGACATGCGGAACTACGGTAACCTGCGGAAGAAAATCCCGTTCACCTTCTGGGCGATGATGATCGGCACGCTGGCCATTACAGGTGTTGGTATCCCGCTGACCTACTACGGTTTCGCTGGCTTCCTCTCCAAAGACGCGATTATCGAGAGCGCTTATGCTTCGGGCAACGGTTTTGCCTTCTGGGCACTTGTTATCGCCGCTCTGTTCACCTCGTTCTACTCGTGGCGCCTGATGTTCATGACCTTCTACGGCCAAGAACGTGGGGATCATCACGCACATGAACACGCACACGAAAGCCCGCTGGTTATGCTGGTGCCGCTCGGTGTTCTTGCAATGGGCGCGATCTTTGCTGGTATGATCTGGCTGAAGCCGTTCTTTGGTGACCACGAAAAGATGACCGAATTCTTCGGAATGCCGCACCATGTTGCTGCAACTGAAGAGGGCGCTGCAACCGATCACGCTGCACCTGCAGCGGAACACGGCGCGACTGACGCGGCCCATGGTGAGGTCGCTGCAGATGCGTCGCACGCAGCAATGGCCGCAGAACATCACGGTGCAGAGCGTGGCGCGATTTACATGTCGGACGCTTCAAACGAAGTTCTCGACGCTGCGCACCACTCGCCGGTTTGGGTCAAGGTTAGCCCGTTCATTGCGATGCTGATCGGTTTCGTCACCGCTTGGGTGATGTATATCCGCAAGCCGCACCTGCCAGCACAGCTGGCAGCGAACCAGGCTCCGCTTTACAACTTCTTGCTCAACAAATGGTACTTCGACGAGCTGTATGACTTCGTTTTTGTCCAGCCTGCCAAGGCCATCGGTCGCTTCTTCTGGAAACGCGGTGACGAGCAAACAATCGACGGCGGGATCAACGGTCTTGCGATGGGTATTGTGCCCTTCCTGACCAAACTCGCAGGCCGCGCCCAGTCCGGTTACGTCTTTACTTACGCCTTCGCGATGGTTCTGGGCATCGCGGTCATTCTGACCTGGGTGACGCTCACCGGGGGATCGCACTAATGGAAAATCTTCTTTCGATCGTAACCTTCATCCCGCTCTTGGCCGCGGCCATTCTGGCCCTGTTCCTGCGTGGGGACGATGAAGGCGCCCGTAAGAACGCCAAATGGGTGGCGATGATCGCGACCGTTGCGACCTTCCTTGTCTCGCTGTTTATTCTGACTGGTTTCGATCCGTCGAACACTGGAATGCAGTTCGTCGAAGACCGCGAGTGGCTCTTTGGTCTGCACTATAAAATGGGTGTAGACGGTATTTCGCTTCTGTTCGTGATGCTCTCGACCTTCCTCATGCCTTTGGTGATCTGGTCGGCATGGGATGTGACGCACCGCACCAAAGAATACATGATCGCGTTCCTGATGCTGGAAACGCTGATGCTCGGCGTGTTCATGGCGCTTGATCTGGTCCTGTTCTACGTTTTCTTTGAGGCAGGCTTGATCCCGATGTTCCTGATGATCGGTATCTGGGGTGGTAAGAACCGCATTTACGCGTCGTTCAAGTTCTTCCTTTACACCTTCCTCGGCTCTGTGCTGATGCTGGTTGCGATGGTTGCGATGTATGCAGACGCGGGCACCATGGATATCCCGACCCTGATGACCCACGAATTCTCGACCGCTGGTTTCTCGGTGCTCGGTATTCAGGTGGTTGGCGGTCTTCAGACTATGCTGTTCCTTGCGTTCTTCGCGTCCTTCGCCGTGAAAATGCCGATGTGGCCTGTTCACACTTGGTTGCCTGACGCACACGTTCAAGCACCGACCGCTGGTTCCGTTGTTCTGGCTGCTATCCTGTTGAAGATGGGTGGCTACGGCTTCCTGCGCTTCTCGCTTCCGATGTTCCCCGTTGGCTCTGCCGTGATGGGTGATCTAGTTCTCTGGATGTCTGCGATTGCGATCGTTTACACCTCGCTCGTTGCGCTGGTCCAAGAGGACATGAAAAAGCTGATCGCTTATTCGTCGGTTGCACACATGGGCTACGTGACTATGGGCATCTTTGCGATGAACCAGCAGGGTATCGACGGTGCGATCTTCCAGATGATCAGCCACGGGTTTATCTCTGGCGCACTGTTCCTCTGCGTAGGCGTGATTTACGACCGCATGCACACCCGTGACATCGACGCATACGGTGGTCTCGTGAACCGGATGCCGGCTTACGCGCTGCTGTTCATGTTCTTCACAATGGCTAACGTTGGTCTGCCGGGTACGTCGGGCTTTGTCGGTGAATTCCTAACGCTCATGGGTATCTTCCAAGTAAACACTTGGGTGGCTGCTGTAGCGGCGCTCGGCGTGATCTTCTCGGCGGCTTATGCGCTGTGGCTTTACCGCCGCGTCGTCATGGGTGAGCTGATCAAGGAAAGCCTCAAATCCATCACCGACATGACTGGCCGTGAAAAGATGATCTTTGCACCGCTCGTCATCATGACCTTGCTCTTGGGTATCTACCCGAGCCTCGTGACCGACCTCATCGGGCCGAGCGTTGAAGCACTGGTTCACCACGTCCACACCGCCATCGAGGCGAGCGACCTAACCGTCGCCGCTGTGGCCGAAGTCGCTGCACACTAAGGAGCCGGACAAATGATCTCGAGCGATATCCAAATCGTCCTTCCGGAAATCATCCTAGCGCTCTTTGCGATGGGTGCACTGCTGGGTGCAGTCTACACCGGCAAAGACAAAACCGCGTCTTTCCTGACATGGCTCACCGCTGGTGTGTTCCTCGTGCTCGGCGCGTGGATTGGCCTAAATGGGCAGGGCACACAAGAAGCCTTCGGTGGTATGTTCATCAACGACAGCTTCTCGCGCTTTGCCAAGGTTGTGATCCTGTTCTCGGCAGCTGCGGTTCTGATCGTCAGCATCGATTACATGGCGAAACGCGACCTTCTGCGCTTTGAGTATCCGATCCTCGTTGCCCTCGCGACTGTGGGTATGATGGTCATGGTTTCGGCTGGTGACTTGATGTCCCTCTATATGGGCCTCGAACTGCAATCGCTCGCTCTCTACGTCGTGGCTTCGCTGCGTCGTGACAGTGCGAAATCGACTGAAGCTGGTCTGAAGTACTTCGTCCTCGGCGCTCTGTCTTCCGGTCTGCTGCTCTACGGTGCATCGCTCACCTACGGCTTTGCTGGCACCACGCTGTTCTCGGGAATCCTGACTGCTGTTGGTCATGACGTCTCCATCGGCCTGCTGTTCGGCATGGTCTTCATGATGTCGGGTTTCGCTTTCAAGGTATCGGCAGCGCCATTCCACATGTGGACCCCTGACGTTTACGAAGGTTCCCCGACCCCAGTGACTGCGTTCTTTGCGACCGCACCCAAAGTCGCTGCGATGGGCCTGTTCGCGCGTGTTGTTTATGATGCCTTCGGTGGTGTTGTTGGCGACTGGCAGCAGATCGTGATGATGCTCTCGATCCTGTCGATGTTCGTCGGTGCAATCGCTGCGATCGGTCAGACCAATATCAAACGTCTGATGGCTTACTCCTCGATCGCTCACATGGGTTTTGCCCTGATGGGGCTGGCTGCTGGCACCGCAATGGGCGTCGAAGCAATGCTGGTCTACATGTCGATCTATGTGACCATGAATATCGGTACATTCGCCTTCATTCTGTCGATGGAAAAAGACGGCAAACCAGTCACCGAGATCAAAGCTCTTTCGATGTATTCGAAAAAAGAGCCGCTCAAGGCACTGGCCTTGCTGGTCCTGATGTTCTCGCTCGCGGGTGTGCCACCGATGCTTGGCTTTATGGGCAAGCTGGCTGTGTTCCGTGCAGCGCTTGAGGCCGATCTGGTCTGGCTCGCTCTGGCCGCTGGTATCGCGTCGGTGATCGGTGCGTTCTACTACCTGCGTGTCGTTTACTACATGTACTTCGGCGAAGACTCCGATGCTCTTGATGGCACCATGTCTCCCGTTGCATGGGGCATGTTGGTGGCATCCGCTGTGATCATGCTGGTTGGTATCGTGAACCTCTTTGGTATCGTGCCGATGGCAGCTGAGGCGGCGCAGGCGCTTGTCAACTGATCTAAACGCAGGGCCACGTTGGCCCACGGGCGTTGACCTTGTCGTCTTGGACGAGGTTGATAGCACAATGACCGAGGCTGCCTTACGGGCGGCCTCGATCCGTGTTCCGACATGGATTATGGCCAAACGCCAAACCGCAGGGCGGGGACGGCGTGGAAAGCAGTGGATGGACCCGCGCGGAAACCTCGCTGCGACGCTGGTCTATAAGCCCCAAGCCACACCACAGGACGCTGCCCTACGGTCGTTCCTCGCCGCGGTTGCGTTGTTTGAAACGCTGGCTTTCTGGGTGCCGCGCGAACGGCTTTCGTTGAAATGGCCGAATGATGTTTTGCTCGATGGGGGCAAGGTAGCGGGCATTTTGCTTGAAAGCAGTGGCACGGCAGAGAGTGTGAATTGGTTGTCAATCGGCGTGGGTGTGAACCTCGCGATGGTTCCTCAAGGCGTCCAAGATGCCGCATTCCCACCGGTGAGCGTTTCGTCCGCAGTGGGGCATGTGATCCGGCCCAAGGATTTTCTGAGCCTCCTTGCGACGAATTTCATTACCCAAGAAAACAAACTGACCTATTTCGGGTTCGAACGTATTCGTGCGGATTGGCTCCGCAATGCGGCGCGGCTGGGGGAAACGATCACAGCCCGCACCGCCCAAGAGACTTTGACAGGTATCTTTGATACCATCGACCGCGACGGTAATTTGGTGCTGATCACAGGGCGTGGCCCCGTTACGATCAGCGCAGCCGACGTGCATTTCTAGAGGGGGCAGGCCATGCTTTTGTGCATCGACTGTGGCAACACAAATACCGTGTTTTCTGTCTGGGATGGGCAGGACTTTATCGCGACGTGGCGGACCTCAACGGAACACCAGCGGACGGCGGACCAGTATTTTGTCTGGCTCTCGACACTGATGGCCCACCAGAAGATCAACGTAGAAATCGATCAGGTCATCATTTCGTCCACGGTCCCACGTGTGGTCTTTAACCTGCGCGTTCTGGCCGATCGTTATTTCAACTGTCGCCCGCTCGTTGTGGGTAAACCAGAATGCTTTCTCCCGCAGCAACCGCGTGTGGATGCAGGTACGACCGTTGGTCCTGACCGCTTGGTCAACTCTGCCGGTGCGTTTTCGCGGCACGGTGGGAACTTGATCGTTGTGGATTTTGGCACTGCGACCACCTTTGACGTTGTGGCAGAGGATGGTGCCTATGTGGGCGGCGTGATTGCTCCCGGTGTGAACCTCAGCCTAGAGGCACTGCACCGTGCGGCTGCGGCCTTGCCTCATGTCGATATCAGCCGTCCCCAAGCGGTGATCGGCACCAATACCGTTGCTTGTATGCAATCGGGCGTGTTCTGGGGCTATGTTGGCCTCATCAAAGAAATCTGCGCGCGCATCCGCGATGAATATGATGCGCCGATGAAAATCATCGGGACAGGCGGGCTCGCTCGTCTTTTTGAACAGGTCGATAACCTCTTCGATGTGATCGAGGATGACCTGACCATGCACGGTCTGACCGTGATCAATGATTACAATAAGGAAACTACATGAGCAGTGAACGACTGATTTACCTGCCGCTCGGCGGCGCGGGCGAGATCGGCATGAACGCCTATGTCTACGGATATGGTGCACCAGATAAGGAACGTTTGATCGTTGTCGATCTGGGCGTGACCTTCCCTGATATGGACGGGAGCCCCGGCGTTGACCTGATTTTCCCTGACATCACGTGGCTCGAAGAGCGTAAGGATCAGATCGAAGGGATCTTTATCACCCACGCGCACGAGGACCACGTGGGGGCTGTTGGCCTCTTGTGGGAACGCCTCGGCGCGCCGATTTATGCGAGGACTTTCACTGCGAATATAGCGACCCGTAAGCTGTCTGAGAAACACCTGCCCGAAGGCATCGTGCGCACTGTTGGGGCATATCCTGCGGTCACGAAATGCGGCCCGTTTACCGTTTCGGTCGTACCGATGAGCCACTCGATCCCAGAGAGCGGCGGCCTGTTGATCGAAACGCCGACCGAACGCGTGTTCCACTCGGGCGACTTCAAGATCGATAAAACGCCAGTTGTTGGTGAACCCTTTGACGAGGACATGCTGTCTGAGATCGCGAAGGGTGGCATCAAGGCGCTTGTCTGCGATTCCACCAACGTCTTTTCAGAACACGCAGGGCGGAGCGAGGCGGAACTCGCCAAACCGCTTCAGGCGTTGATCGAAGAGCAAAAAGGCATGGTCGTGGCGACCACCTTTGCGTCGAACATCGCGCGTTTGAAAACGCTGGCCGTTGCCGCGCAGAATGCGGGTCGTTCGATCTGCCTCTTGGGTCGTGCGATGCGTCGGATGGTCGAGGCAGGGATCGAGACGGGTATTCTGTCAGACTTCCCTTCCGTCATTTCGCCCGAAGATGCGGCGAGCATTCCGCGTGAAAACGTCATGCTGCTGGTCACAGGGTCCCAAGGCGAACGTCGCGCGGCCTCTGCCCAATTGTCCCAAGGCAAATACCTCGGCCTGTCTCTCAAAGAGGGCGATACGTTCATCTTTTCGTCCAAGACCATTCCGGGCAACGAACGCGGTGTGATCCGCATCATGAACGCGCTGTCGGAAAAGGGTGTTGAGGTGATTGATGATCGTGGTGGCCTCTACCACGTCTCAGGCCATGCGAACCGTCCTGATCTGAAGAAATTGCACCAGATTATGCAACCGCAAATGCTGATCCCGATGCACGGTGAACATCGCCACCTGCGAGAACATGTAAAGCTTGGCGCAGAGAGCGGGATCACGGGTGTGATTGCGGTGAACGGCACGATGGTGAACCTGTCTGCCAATCGCCCAGAGGTGTGTGGCTATGTCGAAACAGGTCGCACATACTTGGATGGTTCGGTGCAGATTGGTGCGCTTGATGGCATCGTGCGCGACCGTATCCGAATGGCGCTGAACGGTCATGTGACAGCGACGCTCATCATCGATGAACATGATGAACCGCTGGGTGATCCGTGGTGCGAATTAATGGGGCTTCCTGAAATGGGCCGCAACAACGCGCCGCTCGTTGATGTTCTCGAAGAGGACCTGAGCCAGTTCATCAACCGCGCGGATGATAAAACGCTCTTGGACGATGATGAGCTGGAAACTCAGTTGCGTCGCATCATTCGGAATTCTTGCCAGAATGAGATTGGTAAAAAGCCCGAAGTGACGATCATCATCAGCCGATTGAACTGATCGGCGAGACAATAAAAAAGCCCGCGAAGAGTGATCTTCGCGGGCTTTTTTGTTTAGGCTTTGCGGCGTTCGTCAAAGCTGAGCCGGATAAACGCGGGGGCATCGTCGCCCATTCCGATGACCTGATCGTCGCGATCACGCCGGCGGTCACGACGCTGGCCACGGTCACGATTGTTGTCTCGGTTGTTGTCGCGCTGCGGACGCTGGTCGCGCTCCACCGGCTTTTCAATGGCAGCTACGTCTTCGACGACCTCAGGGGTAGGGGCCTCAACCACCTGTTCCTGCGGTTTCACTTCGTCGTCTTTCTTGCGCGCTCCACCACGGCGGCTACGGCTGCGCTTTGGTTTGTCGTCAGACGCTTCAGGCTTGTCCTCGGACGCTTCAATTTGGCCCAGCGGGTTTTCCAGAACAGGAATGTCCTTGCCCAACAGCTTTTGAACGGCGTCAAAATTCTTTTCGTCGCGCGGTTCGCAGATCATGATCGCCTTACCGTCGCGGCCGGCGCGACCTGTGCGGCCAATACGGTGCACGTAGTCCTCTGGGTGACCCGGCACGTCAAAGTTAAAGACGTGGGTCACGGACGGCACGTCCAGACCACGAGCCGCCACATCAGAAGCCACCAAGATCTTGATCTTGCCTTCGCGGAAGGATTCAAGGGTGGAGTTCCGCTGGCTCTGGTCCAGATCGCCGTGGATCGGGGCCGAGTCATAACCATATTTGCTCAGCGATTTGTGGCAGATATCAACGTCCGACTTGCGGTTACAGAAAATCACACCGTTCTGCAGTTTATCGCCTTCAGCGTCGATCAGCGCGCGGAGGAGCTGACGTTTCTCGCTCGCTGCGCGGTCACGACGGGACCCTTTGAAATGCACGACGTGCTGTTCAATACGCTCGGACGCGGTCGCCTGACGGGCAACTTCGACCTTGGCGGGCGTGTGTAGGAAGGTATTCGTGATGCGTTCAATCTCGGGCGCCATTGTGGCCGAGAAGAACAGCGTCTGACGGGTGAACGGCGTCAGGTTAAAGATGCGTTCGATGTCAGGGATAAAGCCCATGTCGAGCATACGGTCAGCTTCGTCGACGACCATGATCTGCACGCCAGTGAGCAGCAGTTTACCGCGCTCAAAATGGTCGAGCAGACGGCCAGGGGTCGCGATCAGAACGTCAACACCACGATCGATCGCAGCGTCTTGGTCTTTGAACGACACGCCGCCGATCAACAGGGCCTTTGTGAGTTTCGTATGCTTTGCGTAAACGTCAAAGTTCTCAGCCACCTGAGCCGCCAATTCGCGGGTCGGACAAAGAACGAGTGAACGCGGCATCCGTGCACGTGCGCGACCACGACCCAGAAGGGTAATCATAGGCAGCGTGAAAGATGCGGTTTTTCCCGTGCCCGTTTGCGCAATGCCTAGAACATCGCGGCCTTCGAGGGCGGCGGGAATGGCGCCAGCCTGAATAGGGGTTGGGGTTTCGTAGCCAGCTTCGGCAACCGCCTTGAGAACCTTTGCATCAAGGTTCAGATCGGAGAATTTTGTCATATGTGTCCATAGTCGCGGCCCGTCGGGGGCCGAAGGTTATGGGACGCAACATGCCAACGCGCCCCGCGTCAATAGTTCCCGCAAGCGGGCTGCGGCCTTCTATACCGAAAACCGCCTTCAGGTCAATCGGAGCGGCATTTGCCCCTCAAACCATCATTTCCTTGGTCGCGGTCAGTTTGACATCGGGGTAATCGCGTTCCACGCGGTCGATGTCCCACTGCAGGCGGGTTAGGAACACAACATCGCCGTCGTTGTCATGGCTGATGTGCTGTTTGTTGGCTGCGATGAATTTATCGACCGCCGTTTTATCTCCCTGAACCCAACGGGCAGAGGTGAACTGCGACGGTTCAAAGCGCACGGGCAGGCCGTATTCCAACTCGATCCGGCTAGCGAGAACTTCGAACTGAAGCTGGCCGACGACGCCGACAATAAAACCAGACCCGAACGCGGGTTTGAACACCTTTGCAGCGCCTTCTTCGGCGAACTGCATGAGTGCCTTCTCAAGGTGTTTGGCCTTCATCGGGTCGCCCGCGCGGCAGTTCTGCAAAAGCTCTGGCGCGAAAGACGGGATTCCCGTGACCTTGAGGTTTTCGCCTTCGGTGAGGGTGTCACCGATGCGCAATTGCCCGTGGTTCGGAATGCCGATGATATCGCCAGCCCAAGCCTCTTCGGCCAATTCACGGTCCGAGGCGAGGAACAGAACAGGGTTCGAAATCGCCATCGGCTTCTTGGAGCGGACGTGGGTCAGCTTCATACCGCGATGGAAGTGACCAGAGGCCAAACGGACAAAGGCCACACGGTCACGGTGTTTCGGGTCCATATTCGCCTGCACCTTGAACACGAAGCCAGCGACCTTGTTTTCTTCGGGCATAACCTGACGCGGGTCAGCGGACTGCGGCTGCGGTTCGGGACCGTATTTGCCGATGCCGTCCATCAGTTCTTTGACGCCAAAAGAGTTGATCGCAGAGCCGAACCAAATCGGGGTCATGTGGCCCTCAAGGACTGCTTGATGGTTCAGTTCTGGCAGCAGTTCGCGAGCCATTTCGATCTCTTCGAGGAATTTCTCCAGAAGATGCGCTGGAATGTGTTCCTTCAGCGCGGGATCGCTGAGGCCTTTGATCTCGATGCTCTCGGCGACGCGGTTACGGTCCGCACGATCCATCAGTTCGAGACGGTCGTTAAGTAGGTCGTAACAGCCCATGAATTCTTTACCCATCCCAATGGGCCAAGACGCAGGCGTCACGTCGATCGCAAGGTTTTCCTGAATTTCGTCGATGATGTCGAACACATCGCGGCTTTCGCGGTCCATCTTGTTACAGAAGGTCAGGATCGGAAGGTCGCGTAGGCGGCACACTTCGAACAGCTTTTGGGTTTGGCTTTCCACACCCTTTGCGCCGTCGATCACCATCACGGCGGCATCAACAGCCGTCAGCGTGCGGTAGGTATCTTCGGAGAAGTCCGAGTGACCGGGGGTGTCAACGAGGTTGAACCGAAAGTTCTTAAAGTCGAACGACATCGCAGATGCGGACACGGAAATCCCGCGATCCTTTTCCATCTGCATAAAGTCCGACCGAGTGCGTCGTGCTTCGCCCTTTGCGCGGACCTGACCTGCCATCTGGATCGCACCACCGAACAACAGAAACTTTTCGGTAAGAGTGGTCTTACCAGCGTCAGGGTGTGAAATGATCGCGAACGTGCGGCGACGTGCGATCTCAGCGGGCAGGGCGGGGCGATTTGAAGCGGTATCGAGCATGCTCGTGCCTATAAGGTGACGGGCATGCCCTGACAAGTTAATCCGCGTCAGTTGGTGTCAAGACTTTCCATGCGGCGAAGGTAATCGTCCGCGGTCGCGCGGAGTGTGTGGGCCTGTTCCGCAACGTGTTCAGATCCGATGCGAGACTGATCGACGCTAGACATGATGACGCTGTTTAAAGCCTCTCCTTGAACGCGAAGCGCATCTTGGACAGAGACGGAGGCGTTGTTCACTTGAGAGACTTGTTCAGAGATCGCACCTACGCTCTTTACAGCGGAATTCGTCTCGACACGTACGGCCTCAATCAGGCTATTGATGTCTTCAGTGACTTTGGTGGTCTGCGCCGCGAGGTTTTTCACCTCACCCGCAACCACATTGAAACCGCGACCAACGGCACCTGCACGCGCCGCCTCGATTGAGGCGTTCAATGCCAACAGGTTGGTTTGGTTCGCAATATCATTGATCATCTGAACCGCTTTCGAAATATTTTCGACTTTTTGAGCTAGGCGTTCCACCTGATCCGTCGCAGTCTGGGCATATTGCGCTGCCGTTGTTGAGAGCAAAGTGGCTTTTTCCATCTCACCACGAATGCCGCTTGCGGAGTTCGACAGTTCTGATGCTGACATTGAGGCTTGTTTCACGCTGGCCGAAGTTTGTTCAGCCGCACCCGCAAGTGTCTCAACAATCTTGCCTAACGAGTCCGAGAAATCGCGGCTCATCTCGTGTTTTAGCGAGGCAGAGCGTTCGGCTGACGTCGTCAGGTAGCTGCTTAGGGACAAATCCATGTCAAAGGTCACAGCGCGACTGATCGCATCGGCCAAGGCATTGTTGCGTTTGCGGAAAAAACCACTGTGACCTGCGTGTTCGATCAGGCCGACCCTCATGTGTGTGTAGCCCGCAATTTGAAGGGAGGGTGCGAGATTGATGCGGGTATGCACCGCTGCGATGTGCTTTACCGATGCAAGGTATTCTTCGCCAAAGTCTGCGTTCGCGATGAACGTCCAGTGTTTGATGAAACTTGCACCAACACGTTCGAGACGGTTTTTTTCGCTAAGCATCGTGCCGAACGGCTGCTTATCATCAATGAATTTCAACAGGCTATCCAAGGCAAGCGGAATGGCCTTTTGAATGTTATGGTGATTTTGACGAATGAGGCCCAAGCGAGCGTCATTCAAGCCATGGTTCAAAAGCCGTTTGCGCATTTCGGCGATGTCGAGCGAGCTCGGTTCCAACGGTGCAGTCCTCGGTGCAATGTACATACGTGTCCGAGGGAACGGCGTTTATCCGAAAAAATGTAGGATTTCATTCAAATAAATTGAATATTTGTCAGCTACTCGACGCCTTACGTAAAACCTCGGCTGCGTTTTGGTGTGGCAGTAAGGTTTCGGTCACTTCGAAATCGTGGTGATGGCGATAAGTGTGACGTTGTGTGTCGACTGTTGCCGGAATGGCGGATCGGGTGCGTGGGTCGATAAGCAGGGATTCCGCAGCGATCCCTTCGGCATAGATGATTTGGTGTTCGTCAAAGAGGACTTGGAAGTAATCAACATAACCACCGTCCTGTTGGTACACGGTGTCGCCGTTAATCAGGTGGCGAACCCGCACCAAGACCTCGGCTCGACCTGCGCCCAAATGATCCTCGCGCTGGTAGATGAAGACACGGTGATCGGGCGACAGCATAAGATCATTTTCGTTGTGCAGCGTGCCCTTGCGGATGACGACGGGCGCAAACTCGCCCACAGCGCGGAGCGTTGTTTGACCGATCCAGCGCACGGATTGCGCGCCGTCGTCACGCGTTAGGACGCGGTCGCCGACCTTGAGGTCTTCGATCTTCCGCTGCTCACCTGAGGCCAGCGTAATATGAGTGCCGCGTGCAAACGATACGCAGGCCATTTCGGCAAAACGGCTCAGCGCAGCATCGCGATTAATGCCGACGAGCCGGAAATCTTTGCGAGCAGGCATGGGGGCGAGCGGAAGGATATACACCTCCTCGACGCCACCATCTTCGACTTCGACGAGAACGATGACCTCGCAAGTGGTGCTGTCGGACATCATAAGCGTCAGGCAGGAGTCGAGGTAAATCGCATTGCCCGCCGATCCGATTGCGGATTGCATCGCGACGGTCAGCGCGCCTGTTTCAGGGTCCATTGCCACCGACAAGGGTAAACGCTGCGCCGTTTCGGTGATCTGGTAGATGTCATCCATCAGCAGTTCGTCGGCAAAGCTTATCGGGTCCCCTTCGGCAACGCCATTGGTCACGACAAAATCACGGCTCCGATGAACGGGCAGGGTTTGGGACGTGTGAGCGTTTTTCAAATGAGACATAAACCAACCTTAAAACTCGTGATGCTATTGAAACGGGTAACTAGTGAATAATCTATATATTCGTCAACGAATGGGAAACATAAAGCAACCCAACAAAAAGATCAGGGAGATTGAGCTGTGGAACTAGGGATATCTGGTAAACGAGCATTGGTCTGTGGCGCTTCCAAAGGTTTGGGGCGCGGCTGTGCAGAGGCATTGGCCGAAGCAGGGGTGAATCTGGTGATCAACGCGCGGACCGCTGAGACGCTTGAACAGACGGCTGCTGAAATCCGCGCGAAATATGGTGTGACAGTAGAAACGGTTGCCTGTGACGTTACCACCTCAGAGGGGCAAAAGCAGGTGATCAATGCGGCGCAAGGTGTTGATATCCTTGTCACCAACGCCGGTGGCCCGCCTCCGGGGATGTGGTCGGATTGGAACCGCGACGATTTCATCAAAGCGCTTGATGCAAACATGTTGACGCCGGTTGCGCTAATGACCGCCCTGATGCCTGCAATGATTGAAAAAGGTTGGGGCCGCGTGGTGAACATCACCTCTCAGTCGGTGAAGGCGCCGATACCGCAATTGGGGCTGTCGAACTCTGCACGAGCGGGATTGACAGGGTTTGTTGCTGGGACATCGCGTCAAGTCGCGCCCTTTGGTGTGACGATCAACAATATGCTGCCCGGTTTGCATGACACGGATCGCGCACTCTCTCTCGATACTGGCGTGTCCAATGCCGAAGGGATCACCGTTGCCGATGCGCGTGCCAAACGCGAGGCCACCATTCCAGCGCGGCGCTATGGAACGACGACCGAATTCGGGGCTATGTGCGCGTTTCTCTGTTCGGAAAAGGCGGGCTTTATCGTGGGGCAGAACATCATGCTCGACGGGGGTGCGGCGAATATGACCATGTGATCCATGGACTTGCCCAAGGCCGGCGAGGTTGATAGGACGGGCCTATACCCGATTGAAGCTGTCGGAAATAGGAACCATCGTGCCGAACCCACCCCGCCTTGAAATCCGCAACATTCGCCGTTCGTTTGACGGACTGCCTGTTGTGGATGACGTATCGCTCTCGGTGATGCCGGGGCAGGTGACTTGCCTCTTGGGGCCGTCTGGCTGCGGTAAATCGACGACACTGCGGATCATCGCGGGTGTTGATATGCAGGACAGCGGTGAAATTTATGTCGACGGCCAATTGGTTTGCGACACAGTTTACCGTGTCCCGCCCGAAGGCCGCTCCATCGGTTTGATGTTTCAGGACTTCGCCTTGTTTCCGCATCTCAGCGTCGCGGGCAACGTTGCTTTTGGCCTCAAAGGGGACAAACAGGACCAACGCCGTCGAGTCGAGGAACTGCTCGATAAGGTCGACATGCTCCGTCATATCGACAGCTATCCGCACGAATTGTCTGGTGGGGAACAGCAGCGCGTTGCGCTAGCGCGGGCCCTGGCGCCGCGGCCTCGTATCATGCTGATGGACGAACCGTTTTCGGGCCTCGATAACCGCCTGCGAGACGGCATCCGCGATCAGACGCTAGAGGTTCTCAAGGACGAAGGCGCGGCTGTTCTGCTCGTCACCCACGAACCCGCTGAGGCTATGCGTATGGCGGATGAGATCGCGCTCATGCGCCGTGGTAAGATCGTTCAACAGGGTGCGCCCTATAACGTCTACAACGCGCCCGTAGATAAATCTGCTGCAGCTTTTTTCAGCGATATCAATGTGATACACGGTAAAGTTCAGGGTGCTTTGGTCGAAACGGCCTTTGGTCAGTTCTTTGCGCCGGGGCAGGCCGATGGCACTGATGTGGACATCGTTATTCGGCCTCAGCACCTTCGGATCGACTTTGATCGACATGGGCGCGGCCCGAACCCGACCGTTGGCGACGGCGCACCTGCGCGGGGTATCGTCACTCGTTCGCGGTTCATGGGGGCGGAGAGCCTCGTTGAGTTCAAGATGGATTTCGACGGATCCGTTTTGAAGGCTCAGGTCCCGAATGTATTCCTGCCTAAACCTGGAACGGCTCTCTGGCTTATGATGCGGCGCGATCGCTGTTTCGTTTACCCTGTTAAGAAATAGAGCGCGCCGCCCTGTAGTCCGCCAGCGTTTTGCCCGTTTCGTTCACAAAGAGCGATGGGAGTTTGCGCAGTGCCGTGATGTCCTCAATTGGCAGATCATCAAACCCACGGGTCGTTTCGCACCACACCGTGCAGGTCCAAACCCGCCCCCAATAATCCAGCCGCAAGGGCCGTACCGTGCGATCCTGTCCGTTGAGAGTTACGACCAGTTTTTGCCGCGCACGGATCGCTTGCCGAAGGGCGGGCAGGTGAACGACGCTCTGCGTGCGGCTTGTGAAGGGGTAAATGGCAAGCCCATTCGTTGTCGTATGATCCACGTCTTCGGGCAGGGCAGCATCGAGTTTGTCGGCCAAGGTCTGTGCGGCTTCGGTCAGATCGGCCTCGCCCGATTGGGCGACGGCCATAAGACCGAGGTGCAGCGCTTCAAGCTCTGCCATTGAGAGGTTCATCGCGGGCAGGGTGATCGGCGCGGTGATCCGATAGCCCGTTCCGCGAGCCCCAACCATCGGCACGCCCGAGGCCATCAGTGTTTCCATGTCGCGATAGACTGTGCGCACGGTGACGCCCGTTTTCTCAGCAATATCAACGGCACGGTGCAGATCACCGTCCCGCAAAATCCGTATCAACTGTCGCAATCGATCCGTTCGTTTCATACGGCTTTGTCGCAGCAGAATTCACTACTGACAAGTTTTTGTCACAAATATCGACAAACTTTTCAGAAACTCGCCGCCAGAAGCGATTTCGCGCTTTTCACCGCTTGGGAAACTCGCAACAGTCGGGGTCACAGAATTTTCGGGCGGCAGAGGCCGACCCGCACATAGGGAGACTATCATGCTCAACAATATCGGCCCGATGGGCCTCATCCTGATCGCAGTTGTTGTTCTGGTCATGTTTGGCCGCGGCAAAATCTCGGGCATCATGGGCGAAGTGGGTAAAGGCATCACCTCGTTCAAAAAAGGCATCAGCGAAGGCGAGAAAGAGCTGGAAGCTGCAAAAGCTGAAGCAGCGAAAGACGTCACCCCCGAGTCTGAAAAAGACAACGCCTAATCAACGCGAAGGAACGCCGCTATGTTTGGCATGGGCTGGAGCGAGATGGTCCTCATCGGCATCGTCGCGCTGATTGTGGTTGGACCGCAGGAATTGCCGGGATTGTTCCGCACCGTCGGGCAATACGTCGGTAAGGCCAAAGGGATGGCCCGCGAATTCAGCCGCGCGATGGATCAAGCGGCGGATCAGTCGGGGATGAAGGACATCAACAAAACCCTGAAGGCCGCGTCGAACCCGACGCAGTTCGGCAAGGATGCGATCAAATCGACCTTGGATACCTCTTCGCTCACACCTGAGCGAGCAGAGACCAAGGAAAAGATGGATGCAGCCATGGCGAAGGCCGCTGAAGAGCGCAAAGCCCGCGAGGCTGCCGCAGCAGAGGCCGCTCTTGACGAGGCCGAAGCAGACTTGGCCGCGCTGCGTGACCCAAGCCCCAAGACCGAGGCACAAGAATGAGCAACGCAGACGAAATCGAAGATACCTCTGCCCCGTTGATCGAACACCTTGCAGAACTGCGGTCGCGGCTGATCAAGTCGCTCGGCGCTTTCGTAGTGGCGATGGTGATCTGTTTTACTGTTTGGAACCCGATATTCGATTTCCTGACGCAACCGCTCTGTGATGCTCTGGCTGAGAACGGCCAGCAGGATTGCGGCCTCGTGATGATCGCCCTCCAAGAGGGTTTCTTTGTCGCGGTGTCAATCTCGATGCTTGGTGGTTTGGTCCTGTCGTTCCCAGTGATCAGTTACCAGCTTTGGCGGTTCGTGGCGCCTGGTCTGTATAAGTCGGAAAAGAATGCGTTCCTGCCGTTCCTTTTGGCCTCGCCGATCATGTTCATCCTCGGTGCTGCCTTTGCGTTCTACGTTATCACGCCGATGGCCTTCACGTTCTTCCTGAACTTCCAACAGGCAGGGGCGACCGCTGGGACCGAGGCAACTTCGGCAGGGATCAATTACCTCGGCTCGGCCCAGTCCTATCTGTCGTTAACGATGAAGTTCATCATCGCCTTTGGCCTCTGTTTCCAGTTGCCCGTTCTGCTGACCCTTATGGGCAAGGCGGGGTTGGTTTCTGCGAATGGTCTGCGGTCGGTTCGCAAATATGCGGTGGTCGGTATTCTGATCCTCGCTGCGATCGCGACTCCGCCTGATGTGGTGAGCCAGATTATCCTCTTCTCGGTCGTTTATGGCCTGTACGAAGTGTCGATCCAACTGGTGGCCCGTGTTGAAAAAGCGCGCATCGAACGCCTCAAGGCCGAAGGTCTGTATTTCGAGGACGATGAGGACGAAGCCGACGACGAGGCAAAGGCATGAACGACGCGACCTTAACGCGTATCGCAGAGGCGCTAGAGCGGATCGCTCCGGCGCCTTTGGCCGCTCCGGACTTTGCCGCTGCCCAAGGGTTCGTTTGGCACACCAGCCCCGACCGGCTCGAACCAGTGACCAAGGTATCGCGGGTTGATGTCTCGCTCCTCGTTGGGGTGAACAGATCGCGCGACACGTTGATGGCCAACACCGAACAGTTTGCCCGTGGGATGCCCGCCAACAACGCCCTTCTGTGGGGCGCGCGTGGTATGGGGAAATCCAGTTTGGTTAAGGCTGTGCATGGGAAGCTGGGCGAAACCTATCCCGACCTCAAGCTGATCGAGATCCAGCGCGAAGACCTTCCGTCGATTACGCGGTGCCTGAACTTGCTACGCGGCCGTCCTGAACGCTTTGTCCTGTTCTGTGACGACCTGTCGTTCAGCAATGATGATGCCCATTACAAATCGCTGAAGGCGGTGTTGGATGGCGGGATTGAGGGGCGTCCTGACAATGTGGTGCTCTATGCGACGTCGAACCGTCGCCACCTTATGCCGCGCGACATGATCGAGAACGAGCGCTCCACCGCGATCAACCCTGCGGAAGCGGTCGAAGAGAAGGTATCGCTCTCGGACCGGTTTGGTCTGTGGCTCGGTTTCCATCCGTGTTCGCAGGATGATTACCTCAATATGATCCGCGGATATTGCGCGTCCTATGGCGTCGAAATCGACGAAGAGACGCTCTGGGCCGAAGCCATCGAATGGCAAGCCACCCGAGGGAGCCGTTCTGGCCGTGTGGCGTGGCAGTATTTCACGGACCTTGCTGGGCGCAAAGGCGTGACACTCTAACGAAAACGGGCGGGGATTTCCCCGCCCGATTTATATCTTGGTGCTATGACCTGATTAGGGCAGGTAGTCTTCGGGGTTGGCCGATTTCATACCCGACAGGCGCACTTCAAAATGGACGACCGCAGGGTTCGTGGCTTTCACCACGCCGATTTTTTGTCCCTGACGGACGTTTGCGCCCTCAGCGACAGTCAAACCGTCGAGGTTGGTGTAAACGGTCAACAGATCGGTCGCGTGACGGATCACAACAATCGCAATACCGTTGGTATCGCGGGTGATGGCTGCCACGGTCCCAGCGGCGGCGGCAACCACTTCGTCGCCCGCGCTCGCCGCGATGTCGATGCCTTCGTTGCTTCCAGCGGAGTAAGCGCGCACGATGTTACCGCGTACTGGGTAAATCAGCGGAGCATTCGGGTTTGCCGCTGGCGTTGGCGTGCCGAGGTCAGGCGCAGCCACTGGGGCCACGGTTGCGGCTGCTGCAGGCGTTGTTGTCTCGGTCGGAAGTGGTGTTGCAGCCGACGGTGGAACTGGCGTTTGTGTGCCTTCACCCGGGGCGCTTTCTGGCTCTGTGATGAGCGTCACGCCGCTTTGCGGGATCAAGAGCGACTGGCCTTCGCGGACGGAAAGGTCAGACCCTAGACCGTTCCATTCGGCCAAGGTCCGCACAGGCAAATTATAGAGACGCGCGATAGAGTATGCGGTCTCGTTCGGGCGCACGGTGTGGCGCAGTGGTTCAACGCCATCCATGATGGTCGCGGTTTGAGGTGCCGCCGCTGCGGGGGCGGTCGTGGTGGCTTGCGGACCAGCGCGGTCAATTGCGGCGGCGGCAAGCGTTGTCACATCAACCTCGGTCGGCTGGATAGGACCAGAGATGACAGCGCCCGTAGCAGCCGAGGGTTCAGCCACGCGGTTCGGCAAGAGCAGTACAGCGCCTTGGTTCAGTGCAGTATCAACGCTGAGTGCGTTGGCACGGGCCAGCTCTGCTGCGTTGATGTCCAGACGTTGGGCCACGGTTGTGACGGTGTCGCCGCGGATCGCTACGACCACTTGATAGTTCGGGTAGGAAATCACACCGCGATTATCGGGCTCTGGACGGGGCGGCAGGTTGCGCGCCGCATTCGTGGTATCGAGCGTGTTGCCGCCCAAGTCCCGCATGTCCAAATCGAAATTCTCAAAGGTGTCTGCGCAGCCTGCCAATAGCGTCAGTGCGGCACCTGTGAACAGCGCAGTGCGCAGGGAATTTGCCTTGATCATCACTCGATCCTCGTCTCTCTCGCCCTGTTGATCAGAGCTGTTTAGGTCAGTCGCCCAAGCCCTCGACCAGAGGGACAAAGCGGACAGGGCGTAATTCGTCGTAGTCAAATCCGTCCTCAGTGCGGGTGACACGGATCAGGCTCTGAACCGCATCGGATTGCCCCACTGGCAATACCATAATACCGCCAACGCGCAATTGCGCCAAGAGCGGACCGGGCGGGTCTTCGGCGGCTGCGGTCACGAGAATGCGATCAAACGGGGCCTGATCTGGCAAACCAAAGCTGCCATCGCCCACAAAAGGGATCACATTCGTCAGGTCGAGCCGTTCAAAAATCGCCTTCGCGTCGGTCACAAGGCGACGATAACGGTCGATGGTATAGACGCGGCGGGCGAGGTGGCTGAGGATCGCGGCTTGATACCCAGAGCCTGTACCGACCTCCAAAACCTTATCGCGGTTGGTGACATTGAGGGCTTGGGTCATGATGCCAACGACCGACGGCTGGCTGATAGTTTGACCTGACGCGATGGGCAGCGGCATGTCCTCGTAGGCACGATCCGCAAAGATGCCTTTGACGAACATTGCGCGGTCGACCCGTTCCATCGCCGTGAGCACACGTGCGTCCGTCACGCCCTTTGATCGTAGGGCATAAAGGAATTGCATCTTGGCTTCGGCGTCAAAGGTCACTCGAGCGCATCCCGCAGTTGGGCGAGGGTCGCGTGATCGGTGAGGTCCGCGCGCATCGGCGTCACGCTGATGTAACCATCAAGGTTGAGGGCCACGTCCGTGTCGGGCAGGGTGCGAACCCGCTGATCGCCACCTTTGACCCAAAGGAACTTGCGGCCCGAAGGCGATTGATGCGGCTCAACGGTAAAGGCGGTACCACGGCGGAAGCCCTGTGCGCCAACCTTCATCCCTTGAACATCGGCAGCGGCGACGGGAGGGAAGTTGACGTTGTAGAAGAGGCGATAATCCTCATCACCCCAGAGGCCGTTTTTCAGCAAACGCCTCACAACGTCAGCACCGTGCTGGGCTGCGGCTTCGAACGGTTGGTCGAGGTCGGCATTGGCAGGGCCAAAGAACTGCGACATCGCGATGGCAGGGACACCCTGTAGCGAGGCTTCAATCGTGGCGCCGATGGTGCCCGAATACATGACGTTTTCGCCTGCGTTGTTGCCACGGTTCACACCAGAGAGCACGAGATCGGGCTTTTTGTCTGACATTACATCATAAAGACCAGCCAGAACGCAGTCCGCAGGCGATCCTTCAGCAGCGAAACGTCGTTCACCCAATTGCGCAATCATCGTGGGATGGGTGTAGCTGATGCAATGTCCCACGCCCGACTGTTCAAAGGCAGGCGCGACGGTCCAAACTTCACCATCGGGGCCAGCAACCTCTTGTGCGATTGCGTGCAGCACCTTTAGGCCCGGTGCGTTGATCCCGTCATCGTTGGTAATAAGAATGCGCATGCTCACCTCTTTTGCTGACCTTCCTAAGCAGTTGAAGGCAAAGCGGCAAGCATTGTCAGACCTGTTTTACGATAGGATTTCTGGCAGGAGACGTGCCGCCTCTTCGCGGATGTCGGTCAGTGGCGCGCGGTCTTCACCAGGGAAGAAGCGTGCACGCACGGCTGTCGGCATCGGGCGCGGGGTTAAAATCTTAACCATCGGGCCGATTTTAGCGGTTTCAGTCTGCCAGCTGCGCGCCATTGCGATCTGTGCGGCCTTGGACGCGCCATAGGCGCCAAAGAACGCCTCGCCCGCGCGTGGATCATCAAAGAACACTGCGCGGCCAGTGTTGCCCAAGAGTGGGGCCACATAGCTGATCAAGCGCTGGGTTGCTTTGACGTTGGTCAGAAATGCCTTGTCGTAGTCTTTTTCCGGCATGTCCGGAGCAGGCGACAGGGGCGGGGAAAAGATCGCGGAGTGGATCCAGAGGTCCAGTTTGCCCCAGCGGTCATAGACCGAGCGGCACAGCTGCTGCATCGCGGCTTCAACGGTGATGTCCATCGGCGCAAGTGACGCTTCACCACCCTTGGCCTGAATGCGATCATCCAGTTCCTCAAGCGCGCCGGTGGTTTTGCCCACGGCGATAATGTGGTGCGTTTCGGCAAGCTGTTCGGCCAAGGCAGAGCCAAGTCCGCGGGAAGCGCCGGTGATCAGAGCGGTGGGGCGTGTATCTTGCGTCATAGGCTCCATTTCGCACCTTGTTGCGTTTGGTGCAAGTGGGCTGTGATGCGGCGCTTTGGTCGGGTTAGTTCACCATCTGCAGAACAAGCTGCCCGTCCATTCCGGTGAGGATCACCGACTGTTCATCAATCGCGGTAATGCGGCCCGACAGTGTCGTGTCTCCCACCGAAACAAGGCGGACATATCCGATCCTGTTGCGCAGGATCGCTTGAGTGCCATCTGGTTTCACAATCGTGCCAATGAGTGCCATTTGATCCAAAGGCAGCACATCGACGACCGTTGCCGCTTGCGCGACAACGTTGTTGGTCATGCTCGTCATTTTCGGTCCATTACCCGTGAGTGGTCGGACTGAGGTGGCATGTGGAAAACAGTAAAAAAACCCCACCTTGCACGTAAGGATAGGAGGCATAGGCGGGGAACTGCCAGTTCCTTGATTTCGATATATGCAAAAGAAATAAGGGCCGCCACATTGGGCGACCCTGATCTTGCACGACCGAGCAAGGTGATTTCCGAACGGTTAAGTCACCTTAGGACTTCAGTTCGAATCCCTTGGCGATCATATCGGTTGGTTTGATCGGATATTCACCCGAGAAACACGCGTCACAGAATTGCGGACAGGCGGTGTTGCGGCCCTCTGCGTGACCCGCTGCGCGGTAAAGACCGTCGAGCGAGATAAAGCGCAGGCTGTCGACACCGAGGTGTTCGCGCATTTCGTCTTCGGTCATTGTTGCAGCAATCAGTTTTTCTCGCTGCGGGGTGTCCACACCATAGAAGCACGGCCACGCGGTGGGTGGGGAGGCGATGCGGAAGTGTACCTCTGCCGCGCCCGCATCGAGAAGCATATCCTTGATCTTGCGGGTCGTAGTGCCACGCACAACCGAGTCGTCCACAAGGATGATCCGTTTGCCAGCGATCAGCGCTCGGTTCACGTTCAGTTTGAGACGAACACCCATGTTTCGGATCGCATCGGTCGGCTCAATAAAGGTGCGGCCCATGTATTGGTTGCGAATGATGCCCATGCCGTAGGGAATGCCGCTCTCGTGGCTGAAACCAATCGCTGCTGGCGTGCCCGAATCTGGCACGGGACAAACGAGGTCTGCCTCTACAGGTGCTTCGCGAGCGAGCTCTACACCGATCTGGCGGCGAGTTTCATAAACCGAACGACCAGACAGGATCGAGTCAGGACGTGAGAAGTAGACCTGTTCAAAGATACAGAAGCGTGGTTCCTGACGGCGGAAAGGGAAATGGCTCTGCACGCCGTCTTTGGCCGAAATGACTACCATTTCACCCGGTTCGATTTCACGGACGAATTCGGCGCCAATGATGTCGAGTGCACAGGTTTCCGATGACAGCGCCCAGCCATCACCGATTTTGCCCAATACCAGCGGACGCACGCCCAGCGGGTCACGAACGCCCATCAGTTTCGTACGGGTCATTGCAACGACGGAAAACGCACCTTCGGCTTTGCGAAGAGCTTCTTCCATACGATCAGGAATATTGCGACCCATAGAGCGCGCCATCAGGTGGATGATGCATTCAGAGTCCGACGAAGATTGGAAGATCGCGCCACGATCAATCAGGTCACGGCGCAGCGCGGCTGCGTTGGTCAGGTTGCCGTTGTGCGCAATCGCAGCACCGCCCATCGAGAATTCGCCAAAGAACGGCTGAACGTCACGGATCGCGGTTTGACCTTTGTTGCCTGCAGTCGAATAGCGGACGTGACCGATACCGATGTTGCCAGGAAGGGTCTGAAGCAGCTCTGCACTGGTAAAATTATCGCGGACATAGCCCATGCGACGCGCAGAGTTGAAACCGTGCTCTGCATCGTGCACCACGATCCCGCCAGCCTCTTGGCCGCGGTGTTGCAGGGCATGGAGGCCAAGGGCGACAAAGTTGGCCGCATCGGCAACGCCGACAACGCCGAAAATCCCGCACTCCTCCTTTAGCTTGTCATCGTCAAAGGGGTGGGCGAGGGGCATCGTTCTGGACACGAGTGTTTGCTCCGAATCCGATATGGGAAGGGTTCGCCCCCTGATAAGCGTTCAGGGGGCCAGTGTCACGAAACTATCATACACTTTATGCGACGATAATTTATTCGCAGGTTCCGAGAAGGTCGTTGTAGTGGCTGGTCAGCCAACCCAATGCAGCTTCGGGGTCTTGCTCTTCGATCTGACCCGTCAAGTTGTTAAAGATTTTGGCCGAGCGACTGTCATCCACGATCGCCATGCCCTGCGAGGCGAGGATCGTGTTGTACAGAAAGAACGCGACAGCGATCAGGATGATCCCGCGCACCACGCCAAAGAGGAACCCGCCTGCCTGATCAAACGCATCCAGAGCGGTGTTCCGCACCAGCGACGACAAGAGAGGCGTGAAGATCGAAAAAATCGCCAGAGCGACGGCAAAAACTGCGGCAAATCCGACGATAAGTTGCAATTCGCAGCTGCTATCAATCAGACTGCCGATCACGGGAAGGTTTCCGACGAACACGCCGGCAGGCGCCGCAAAGCTGAACGCGACAACCGCCGCGGCAATCCAGCCGAGGATCGACAGCGCTTCGCGGACGATGCCACGGCTATAGGCCAAGAGGGCCGAAACTACGATGACGATGGCAACAACGCCGTCGATAATGGTGAAACCGTCCATTTTGTCCCCTATACCGTCCCGTCTCGCGGGCCGAAAATGTCGTTCACGAAGCCAGAGAGGTCCTGCATCTGTTTCAGGTCCATCTCTGGTGCCGCTGCTCTTTTGGATAGGTGCGGCAGAATTGCCGACGTGAAACCAAGTTTTTGCGCTTCTTTCAACCGATTTTCGGCCTGAACCACCTGTCTGATGCTACCAGAGAGGCTAATCTCGCCAAAGATGACACAGTCAGACGGCAGCGCGGCATCTTCTCGTGCTGAAATGAGAGCGGCCGCGACCGCGAGGTCTGCCGCAGGTTCGGTGATCCGCATCCCGCCTGCGACATTCAGATAGACATCGAGCCCCGCAAAAGCGATCCCGCACCGCGATTCCAGAACTGCGAGGATCATGCCCAAACGTCCCCCATCCCAGCCGACGACCGACCGACGGGGCTGTGGCGTTGGAGAGGGGGCGACAAGCGCTTGAATTTCGCAGAGCATGGGGCGCGATCCCTCAACGCCCGCGAACACCACCGAACCAGGGGTGGGTTTGCCACGTTCGGACAGGAACAAGGCGCTGGGGTTCTTCACCTCTACCAGCCCTTTTCCCGTCATTTCGAACACGCCAATCTCCGACGCTGGGCCAAAACGGTTTTTGACAGCCCGCAAAATACGGAACTGATGGCCGCGCTCGCCTTCGAAATAGAGGACTGTATCGACCATATGTTCGACAACACGCGGCCCCGCGAGAGCACCTTCTTTGGTGACGTGACCCACGAGGATCGTCGCGATTCCGCTCTTTTTGGAGAAGGTTACGATCTCATGCGCCGAGGCCCGCACCTGACTGACCGACCCCGGCGCGCTGTCAACGGTATCGGCCCACATGGTTTGGATCGAGTCGATGATCACCAAATCAGGCTGTTCGGCCTCAAGAGTGGTGAGGATATCGCGCAAGTTGGTTTCTGACGCGAGTTTGACGGGGCTTTTCTCGAGCCCCAACCGCCGCGCACGCATCTGGACCTGAGCCGCCGATTCCTCGCCCGAGATGTAGACGACCTTTAGACCATTGCGGGCAAAACGCGCGGCAGCCTGAAGAAGCAGAGTGGATTTCCCGATCCCTGGGTCGCCGCCAACCAAAATCGCCGAGGCCTTAACCAAGCCACCGCCAAGTACGCGGTCCAACTCTGCCACGCCCGCTTCTGTGCGGGGCGGTTCGGCCTCTTGAGCGGCAAGATCGGTGAGGGCGATTGTTTGTCCTCGCCGACCAGAGAGGCTCTTGCTCCCGTGGCTGGTGGCGAGTGGTTTTTGTTCGCTGATCGTGTTCCACGCACCACAGGCGTCACAACGGCCAGACCATTTTGTGGAACTCGCGCCGCAGTCGGAACAGATGAAATTGGGTTCTTTTGCCATGCTCGCCTTGTCCCTTATTCGACCCGCCACAGCAACGAAAAAGTCAGTCTTTGTGCGGGACGAGCGCGATCAAAACCGATGCAATCACACAGCCCGAGAACAGATAGAGCCCCCATGCAGTTTCCAATCGCCCGACGCCCACGCCCTTGACGATAACCACGTAGAGCGCCAGCAGGAAAACATCGGCCATGGCCAGTTTGCCCAGCCATATCAGGACAGGTTTGACGCGTGTGTCGAGCAAGCCAAAGTGGAGTAGTGCGAGTCCGATGGTTTTTAGATAGGGCGCAAAAATCGCTAGGACGGTCACTAGTAGCGCCAGATAAACATCCGTTTCCCAGAGACTCTGTAGACCAGAAACGACCGAGATTTCATGCGTTCCGAAGAGTGGCAAAAAGCCCGCACGCATGAGCGGGGCAAACCACGCCAGCGGGAAGAGAACCAACAGGCACAGGTTGGCGAATTTGGCGAGAGAACTGGTGCGAGAAACTGTCATATCCGATGAAGTGGCCAGAGCGCCCCAATTTGGCAAGCGTTATTCTGCTGCCGGCTTGGCCGTCATTGGGACCACATTGGTTTCAGGTTCTTCAATTTCTTCCTGCTCGAACCCATAACCGAGGGTCGGCAGCACGGCTTGAAGTTTATCGTCGAGACGCGCCAACTGGTTGGCGATCACGCTCTCTTCGGTATCGAGTTGCTGCGCCCATTTTTCGATTTCCTGACAGGTGTGCAGGGCTTCAATGATCTGGCGTTGTTGCCGCTCAACCTCTTCTTGGCGCTGGCGCAGGAAGGTACGTGCATGGGCGACTTTTTCGTCGGAATAGATGTCGGCCAGACCTCTGGACCTCTCGCTCATTTGTGCGGCGACAGTCAAAATATCGCTTTCCAGATCGGATAGATCAGGATGGTCGCGCATGAACTGGATGCGTTCGCGCACGGCATCAAATTCTGACGACATGGTAAATACGCCCTCACGGTCAGCGGCATGGCAGCGGTAATAAGCGCGGGCAACGTCGTCCATATTGATGCGAAAATTCCGATGCGATTTTTCCAGTGACATGATGCGGCCATTGGCGGGGGCAAAGAACATCATCGAAAAAAGGAACGCCGTAATGGCCAACTGGATATACATGCCCGCGTCTTCGATCTGAATATCGCCGAATGCCACTGATGCAGTGAGCCAAGGCGCGAGGTCGAAGGCACACATCACCGTGTAGCCGACCACGAAAGCGGACATCAGAACCAAAACCAAAAATGAAAACGCATGAAATGTGCGGACATATAAGCCCGATTCAGCCGTAAAATTCATAACTCGGCTTCCCCAAAAACCTCGTTGCACTATACCTTAAAGGATAGGTTAATTAATCCATGTGGGCGAAGGATTTTGTCGTGAAATGGGCAAAATCGATTGGATTACTGGATAATCACGTTTTGGGTGTGTGATTGTTTCTATTTGCCGCACAGTTTGCAGCGCAGCCGCGAAACACTACTCACTTCGGCGAGCAGCTGTTTCCAATCCGACCGCGACGCGTCTTTCCGATTCGATCAGCGCAGGGTTTCGATGGGACCTGAAGCACGACCGTGGATGAATTGATCGACATAGGGGTCGTTGCTGTGATCCAGATCGGCAATTGGACCTTCCCAGCGGATTTTACCCCGATGTAGCATCGCCACCCGATCCGAAATTGCCCGAACGCTGGTCATGTCATGGGTGATAGTGATCGCGGTCGCGCCCATCTCAACCACAATTTCGCGGATCAAGTCATTGATCACGCCCGACATAATCGGATCGAGTCCGGTGGTTGGTTCGTCGAAAAAGATAATCTCGGGTGAGGCGGCAATCGCCCGCGCAAGGCTGACCCGTTTTTGCATGCCGCCCGACAGTTCTGCGGGTAGACGATCCGCTACATCGGGACCCAGTCCCACGCGGCGTAGTTTTTCGATGGCGATCTCGCGGGCTTCTGCTTTGGGGCGTTTCAACGCGCCGCGCATCAGACGAAAGGCTACGTTTTGCCAGACGGGGAGGCTGTCGAATAGCGCGCCGCCCTGAAACAACATCCCGAACCGAGCGAGGAACGCATCACGTGGTTGGCGGGTGACATCGACGCCGTCAACTTCGATCACGCCACTGTCGGGTGTCACAAGGCCAAGAACGGATTTGATCAAGACGGACTTCCCCGTGCCCGACCCACCGATGACGACCATCGATTTACCCTTAGGCACGTGCAGATCAACGCCACGCAGGACGTCGTTGGTGCCAAAGGATTTATGAACGTCAGTGAGCCGGATCATGCGGAAAAGAAGGCCTGTGTGAGAAGGAAGTTCGCAGCGAGGATCAAGATCGCCGCCGCAACAACAGAGGTTTTGGTGGCGCTGCCCACGCCTTGGGCGCCGCGACCAGAATTCATGCCGTAGTAGCACCCCATCAGTGCGGCGATGAAACCGAACACGCCGCCTTTGATCAGAGATGAGAAAATATCCATGAATTCAAGGAAGTCAGCGGTATTTTTGATATATGTCGAGGCGTTAAAGCCCAGCGTTTCGGTGGCAACAAGATAGCCACCCAGAATACCGATGGTATCGCCGATCCCTACCAGAACAGGCATAACGAGCGTAGCGGCCAGAACGCGCGGTAGGGTCAGATACTTCATCGGATTCGTTGAGAGCGTAATCAGCGCGTCGATCTGTTCGGTCACACGCATCGTTGCGATTTCGGCCGCAACAGAGGATGTGACCCGTGCCGCGATCATAAGACCTACCAGAACTGGCCCCAATTCGCGGACCATCCCGATCGCGACGATCTGGGGCACGACGGCTTCGGCACTGAAACGTGCGCCACCTGCGTAAATCTGGAGCGCAAGGGCGCCACCCGTGAACAGGGCAGTTAGCCCAACAACAGGCAGAGAATAGAACCCGATTTGGATCAGGGCCGTGCCCAATTCACGCGGGTAAAACGGGGGCCGCACAAGGTGGCTGATCGTTGCCCCAGCGAACAAAGTCAGCCGACCGACAAAGGCCAAAGCCCCAAGAACAGCACGACCGAGGGCAGCAATCGGATTGGTCACGATAGATAGGTCCGTTTGTAACGGCCCCCCAGCGAGGTCAGGATTTCATACCCGATGGTACCCGCAATATCGGCAAGGTCATCGACAGTTTGTTGCGGGCAAAGGAGGCTGAGCGCGTCTGGTGCCTCATCAAGGTCAGTGACATCGACGGTGATCAAGTCCATCGATACGCGCCCGACGATGGGGCACGGGATCGAACCCGCCCAGAGCTTTGTATTCTTATTCGACAGCGACCTCAGGATACCATCGGCATAACCACCTGAAACGGTTGCGATTTTGCTGTCACGTGCGGCTTGCCAAGAATTGCCGTAACCTACAACCTCGCCTTCTGTCAGGTCGCGGATTTGGATCACAGGTAGGTCAAGTTTGACGACGGGGGACGCATCGGTGAAGGGCAGGCCACCATACATCCCGATCCCGGGGCGCGTGACGTCGAAATGATAATCCTTGCCCAGTAGGATACCGCCCGTAGCAGAGAGCGAGCGTGGCACATTCACGCCGTCCGTCATCTTACGGAAGGTTTCCAGCTGGTAGGCATTCATTGGGTGATCTGGTTCATCGGCACAGGCCAGATGGCTCATGATCAGGGCAGGGGATTGGGCCATCACGATGGACGCGACCGCCGACCATTCCGACCACTCCATCCCCAGACGGTTCATGCCCGTGTCGAGCTGGACGCCAAAGGCCTTACCTGGGAGCGATTCAAACTGGCGCGTCAATTGGTCGAGCGAGTTGATCATTGGGATCAGATCAAGCTGGAGGATGGCATCGGTATCGCCCGCCATATGCCCACCGAACACGTGGATCAGCGCATCGGGGCCAACGGCCTGACGGACCTTTGCACCTTCTTCGACGGATGCAACAAAGAACCGATTTGCGCCTGCAGTTTTGAGCGCGGCGGCAACGCGGTCGGACGAAAGTCCGTAACCGTCTGCTTTGACGACCGCACCTGTTTCGGCGTCAGACATCGCTGCCAAGGCACGCCAGTTCGAAACCAGCGCATTCAGATCAATATGTAGAGAACCAGTAGCCATGGGCGTCTTGTGCTGCGCCGTTGCCCGCAGGGCAAGGGAAAAATCAGTAACCGTCCTCTGCGCCTTGCTGCCAAGGTTTGACGAGGTTGCCAAAGCGGGTGAAGCGACCTTCGAACGACAGGTCAACAGTGCCAATCGGACCGTGACGCTGTTTGCCTATGATGACCTCGGCTTTGCCGTGCAAACGGTTCATCCGATCCTGCCATTCGGCAAAGTTCGGGCTATCCTCGGAGGGTTTTTCGCGTTCCACGTAATATTCTTCACGGAACACGAACATAACAACGTCGGCGTCCTGCTCGATCGACCCCGATTCACGAAGGTCGGACAGCTGTGGGCGTTTATCGTCGCGGCTTTCAACGGTACGGCTGAGCTGAGACAAGGCGACCACGGGGATTTGCAGTTCTTTCGCAATCGCTTTGAGGCCCATCGAAATCTCACCGATTTCTTGAACGCGGTTGTCACCGCGACCTGTGCCGCGCAAAAGCTGAAGGTAGTCGACGATCAGAACGTCGAGGCCATGTTGGCGTTTCAGGCGACGCGCCCGCGCAGCCACCTGTGAAATCGGCAGAGCAGGGGTGTCGTCGATGAACAACGGGCAGCTTTCCAGCGCCTTTGCCGCCTCAACAAACCGACGGAATTCCTGTTCGGTCATGTCGCCGCGACGGATTTGTTCCGATGGAACCTCGGAGGCCTCAGACAGAATACGCGCAGCGAGCTGTTCCGCACTCATCTCGAGGCTAAAAAAGCCAACAACGCCACCTTCAATCGCACCCTCGGACCCGTCTGGCTTGCGGCCTTTTTTATAGGCCTTTGCGATGTTGAAGGCTACGTTCGTCGCGAGCGAGGTTTTACCCATCGACGGACGACCCGCGAGGATCAAAAGGTCGGACGGGTGCAGACCGCCTAGTTTCTTGTCCAGATCAATCAGGCCCGTCGAGATACCCGACAGGCCACCATCACGCTGGTATGCTGCGTTCGCAGTGTTCAAGGCTTCTGTTACAGCCTTCACGAAAGAGGTAAAGCCGCCTTCCGAGTTGCCCTTTTCCGCCAAGGAATAGAGCGCCTGTTCCGCCATCACGATTTGTTCGTTGGCCTCTGTGCCGACTTCAACCTTCGTCGCGCGGTCCGCAATGTCTTTGCCGACCTTGATCAATTCACGGCGCACGGCGAGGTCATGGATCAGCTGCGCATAGTCTCGTGCCGCAAAGGCCGAGATTGCGGAGCCCGCGAGTTTGACGAGGTATGCAGGGCCGCCAAGTTCCTGCAGGCCCGCGTCGTCCTTGAGGTAGGTTTTCAGCGTAACAGGCGAGGCGAGCGCGTTCATCGAAATCCGCGCTTTGGCGGTTTCGAAAATGCGGCGGTGGACAGGATCGTAGAAGTGATCCTCGGTGATCACAGCTGCGATTTTGTCAAAGATTTCGTTGTTTGTCAGGATCGCGCCGAGAAGCTGTTGTTCAGCCTCAATCGAATGCGGGGTTGGGTCTTCCGCTGCCGCTTCGACCCCTGTTGCGTTGAATGCTGTAAGTTCGTTCATTGTTATTGCACCCAAACTGCCCTGAAACCTGATCCAAGTGTGATAGCCAATTCAGCCGTGAAGGGCAAAATGTATAACCCTGTGGATGGCCTGTGGGTATCCTTGGTGCCTACTTTATCTGGTTGGGGCGCAAAATGCGACACCCATATCTGGATAGAAAAAGGGCGGCAGTTTCCTGCCGCCCCTTAAATAATTAGGCGCGTGCCGCAGCCCAGCCCGCTGGATCACGCAGATACGACTCGACCTCGGAGAGGGTGTTCGCATCAAACGCGCCGCGCTCTTTCGCTACTTCGAGGACGTCCCACCATGTGCAAAGGTGGATCAGTTGAACCCCATGATCGCCGAGCGTTTTCTCAACACCTTCAAAGATGCCGTAGTAGAAAATCACGGCTGTCGCAGAACAGGTCGCGCCAGTGTCACGGATCGCATCAACGAACGAAAGTTTAGAGCCGCCGTCAGTGGTCAGATCCTCAACCAAGAGAACGCGCTGGCCTTCGGTCATTGCACCTTCGATGCGGGCATTGCGACCGTAGCCTTTGGGTTTTTTACGGACATAGGTCATTGGCAGCGCCAGACGTTCAGCCACCAGTGCCGCAAAGGGGATACCTGCGGTTTCACCGCCAGCAATGTTGTCGAAGGCTTCAAAGCCCGCTTCGCGCATGATCGAAACCGAGAGGAAATCCATCAGGGTCGAACGGATGCGCGGGAAAGAGATCAGCTTGCGGCAGTCGATATAGGTCGGTGCCTTTTTGCCAGAAGCGTGGGTGAACGGTTCTTCTGCGTTGAAATGGATTGCGCCGATTTCAAGCAGCATGCCAGCGGTCAGTTTCGCCATTTCGGCTTTGGTCGGATAGGAAGAGGGGATCATCGCACGTCCTTATTGGTTTCGTAGGTTTTACCGGAGGTCCGGTTTTTAGGCCTCAACACGCCAGTGTAGCGGGAAGCCGGCATCAAATACGGTGACCGGACCAGCGCCTGTCTCAATGCGGTCCGGATAGCTGACCGGTTCCCCTTTGACGAGGGTAATGGTCTCTTCGTTCACGGGAAGCCCGTAGAACTTCGGTCCGTTCTTGGACGCGAAGGCCTCAAGGTTTTTCAGCTTACCAGCGGCCTCAAACACTTCAGCTAGGCAGGACATGGTGTTCGGTGCGGTAAAGCAACCAGCGCAGCCACAGGCTTGTAGTTTTGCGGGGTCGGTGTGCGGTGCCGAATCCGTCCCGAGGAAGAACCGTTCGTCGCCCGAGGTCGCCGCTTCAACCAGCGCAATGCGGTGTTGTTCGCGCTTTGCCACGGGCAGGCAATAGTAATGCGGTTTGATCCCGCCCGCGAGTATGTGGTTGCGGTTGATGATCAGGTGGTGCGTGGTGATCGTCGCGCCGAGGTTTTTATGGTGGTCCCGCACGTAGTCCACCGCGTCCTGGGTTGTAACGTGTTCCATCACAACGCGCAGATCGGGCACTTTCTTACGGATCGGGTGCAGTACGCGATCAATGAACACCGCTTCGCGGTCGAAAATGTCGATGTCGCTGTCTGTGACTTCGCCATGAACGCAGAGCGGCATACCGATCTCTGCCATCTTTTCGAGCACGGGACGGACCTTATCAAAGTCACGTACACCCGAGGCGGAGTTGGTCGTCGCGCCCGCAGGGTAGAGTTTGACCGAGGTCGCGATGCCAGCCGCATGTGCTGCTGCAACATCCTCTGGATCGGTTTCTTCGGTGAGGTAAAGAACCATCAAAGGCTGGAACGACATGCCTTCGGGCAAGGCAGCCATGATCCGCTCGCGGTAGGCTGCGGCCTGCGCACCTGTCACAACAGGGGGCACAAGGTTAGGCATCACAATAGCGCGGCCGAAATGTGCAGCAGTATGCGGAAGAACGCCCTCAAGCATCGCACCATCACGCAGGTGAAGGTGCCAGTCATCGGGGCGGCGGATGGTCAGGCGGGTGAGGGCTGTATCGGTCATGGGCCGTCTTTACACCTTTGTCCCGCACCGCGCCATAGGGGGATAAGGGCTTTTCGGGTCGAAAAATGCCTCTGCGACCAAGGCATGACTTGACGCCTCCTGTCAGCGGTGCAGCATACCCCAAACGGAGGAAACTATGCAGATCGACAGTATCGACGACGTCCAGACGATTCTGGCCGGTCAGGACTACGTATGCGGCCGCGCTCTAGCGACGGTGGTGTTCTTATCCCTGAAACTTGGCCGTCCGCTCTTTCTCGAAGGGGAGGCAGGCACGGGTAAAACCGAAATTGCCAAGGCGATTGCTGCGTCTCTTGGTCGGAAATTGATCCGTCTTCAATGCTACGAAGGTCTGGATGCGGCCTCTGCGGTGTATGAATGGAACTTTGCCGAACAGATGATCGCGATCCGCACAGCAGAGGCGACAGGTGGGGCTGATCGGTCGGAACTGAAATCCGAACTCTTTACAGAGGACTATTTGATCGAACGTCCGCTCTTGCAAGCGATGCGTCCCCAAGAAGGCGGTGCGCCTGTTCTCTTGATCGACGAAATCGACCGCACGGATGAACCGTTCGAGGCGTTCCTTTTAGAGGCGCTGTCGGATTTTCAGGTGACGGTGCCAGAGCTCGGCACGATCAAAGCGCCAGAGCCGCCGATTGTGATCCTAACCTCGAACCGCACGCGAGAGGTGCACGACGCATTGAAACGCCGCTGCCTCTATCACTGGGTCGATTATCCGACCTTTGATCGAGAGTTGGAAATCCTCAACGCGCGCGCACCAGAGGCCCAAGATACCCTGAGCCGTGAGGTCGTTGCCTTTGTTCAAAAGCTCCGCACTGAAGACCTGTTCAAAAAACCTGGTGTGGCGGAAACCATCGACTGGGCGAAATGTTTGCTCGCCTTGGACGTGATCGATTTATCGCCAGAGGTTATTGCTGATACGCTGGGAGCTATCCTGAAATATCAGGACGACATTGCCCGCATTGAAGGGTCCGAGGCGCAGCGTATCCTCAAAGACGCACGCGCCGAACTCGCGCCGGCGTGATGGTCGTTTATGGCTGAATATATCCCGCTCTCAATCCCTGAAGATGGGAAGCTCGCGCACAACATCACGCACTTTGCCCGTGCGCTGCGCAAGGCTGGGCTACCTGTTGGTCCTGGGCGTGTGATTGATGCCATTCGGGCCGTTGAGGCAGCGGGGTTCACGGAAAAGAACGATTTTTATTGGACATTAGAGGCCTGTTTTTGTTCGCGGCCCGAACATCGTGTCGTCTTTGGTCAGGTGTTTCGCCTCTATTGGCGTGATCCGCGCTACCTCGAACATATGATGTCGATGATGTTGCCCTCTGTGCGTGGTGTTCAGGAAGAGCGTAAGGCCAAAGCAGGAGAAAAACGTGCAGCAGAGGCATTGTTGGATGACCAGAACATCCCCATGCCGAAGGAAGAGGACGAAGAGCCGAACGAAGAGGCCTTGATCGACGTTGATGCCTCGAAAACGATCTCGACCGAAGAAAAGCTACGGTCCCTCGATTTTGAGCAGATGAGTACGGAGGAAATGGCTGAGGCGAAAAGGATCCTCGCCCGCATGACCTTGCCTGTGCGCCCAATTAAATCCCGCAGGACTGTGGCAGGCTATGGGGATATCGCCGATTGGCGGGCCACGATGCGGCGGGCGATGCGTCAGGGTGGGGAGATCACGTCGTTTGAGACGCGTAAAAAACGCGAACGGTATCCGAACCTCGTGGTGATCTGCGATATTTCAGGGTCGATGTCGCAATATTCGCGGGCCGTTCTGCATTTTCTGCACGCTGTGTCCAATGCCAAAGGTCAAGGATGGGCAAAGGTGCACGCGTTTACTTTCGGGACGCGCCTCACCAACATCACGCGTCATCTGAAACATCGCGATGTTGATGCGGCATTGGCGGCGGCAGGTGCAGAGGCGCAGGATTGGGAAGGTGGCACGCGGATCGGTGAGTGTATCGACCGTTTCAACCGCGACTGGTCGCGCCGTGTTCTGGGACAAGGCGCTGTTGTTCTACTGATCACCGATGGTCTGGACCGCGATCCCGAAGGCGGCTTGGGTAAGGCAATGGAGCGGCTACATCTCTCATCGCGGCAGCTCATTTGGCTCAATCCCTTGCTCCGTTGGGAGGGGTTCGCCCCCAAAGCCCGTGGAATTATGGAAATGTTGCCCCATGTTACCAGTTTCCGCGCTGGGCATAATATCGCCTCGCTTCAGGGGCTGGCGGATGCCATCGCGCGGGGTGATGATACTGGGGAAAAAGATCGCCTCATGGCGATGATGGGGAGGTAGCGGTGTCCGATAAGACAGACATTCCCGCCTTGGCGCTCGACTGGCATCGGTCTGGCCGCGGCGCTGTATTGGCAACGGTAGTGGAGACATGGGGGTCTGCCCCGCGTCCAATCGGGTCCCAATTGGTCGTCGACCGTGATGGCGCGATGGAAGGCTCCGTCTCGGGTGGTTGCGTCGAGGGAGCGGTGATCACCGAGAGCTTTGATGCAATCGAAGACGGCAAGGCCCGTTTATTGGACTTTGGCGTCAGCGATGACACCGCCTTTGCCGTGGGGCTGGCCTGTGGTGGGCGCATCCGTGTTCTGGTTGAACCAGTTGGGGGCGAAACATTACATGAAGACCTCTTGATCGATCTCGTTGCCCGCCGTGCGCGGCGCGAGGCGGTGGCCTATGTCGCGGATCTGGAAACAGGGGCGCGTCGGTTGGACGGCTTTGCCCAACATGAAGATCGATTCCGTGGCGATAAGTCGGGTGTTGAAGAGGACGGTCAGACCTTTGTCGCCATCCATAACCCGCCGCTTCGAATGATTGTGGTCGGTGCCGTGCATATCGCTCAACCCCTCGTCCAAATGGCTCGCGCTTGTGGTTATGACCCGATTTTGATCGATCCGCGTCCTGTTTTCGGCTCCGAAGATCGTTTTCCGAATGAGATGATTTCGGATGATTGGCCAGATGAGGCGATGGAAAAAATCGGGCTCGACCCGCGCACGGCTGTTGTCACGCTGACCCATGATCCGAAATTGGATGACCCAGCGATCCGTGCGGCGCTGAGGTCTGATGTGTTCTATCTCGGCTGTTTGGGGTCCACACGCACCCATACGAAACGGGTTGAACGGCTAAAGGCGGATGGTTTTACAGACGATCAGATTGTCCGCATCCATGCGCCTGTTGGTTTGAATATCGGTGCGAAATCGCCTGCAGAGATTGCGGTCAGCATCATGGCTCAAATCACCGAAAGGCTGCGTAAAGGATGAAATTCGGGCCAGTTCCTTTATCTGACGCCGTTGGCGCGATCCTAGCCCATTCCATCACTTTGCCCAAAGGCAAGCTGGCAAAAGGACGGTGGTTGACCGAGGATGATATTGCGCAGCTCGCGGCGCTGGGCATGGATGAGGTCATTGTCGCGTGGCTCGAAGCTGACGATATTCACGAAGATGAGGCTGCAACCCGCCTCGCACAGGCTTTGGTTCCCAATCCAGAGGCACAGGGGCTGCGATTATCCAAGGCGACGACAGGACGTGTGAACCTTATTGCGACGGGCGCGGGTATTGCTCAGATCAATGTAGCGGCCGTGAATGCGCTCAACGCCGTTCATCCAATGATCACCCTCGCTACTGTCCCCGCGTGGCACCGTTGCGATCCTGATACGATGGTTGGGACGGTTAAGATCATTTCCTATGGCGTGCCTGAGGAGGCGATCACTGCCGCGGTCGAGGCTGCACAGTCTGCAATACATATCCGTCCGCCACAGTATAAGACGGCGACCCTGATCGAAACCCGCACCAGCGACGAAACCCCATCGGACAAGGGGCGTCGCGCTGCAAACGGTCGGTTGTTTCGCCTCAATATGTCCTTGACGGAACGCGTCGTGGTGCCCCATCGCACGGACGACATTGCGGCCGCGATTGCTGAGGCTTCGGGCGATGTTGTGCTGATCCTGACGGCCTCTGCGACCTCTGACCCGATGGATGTTGCGCCCTCGGCGGTCCGTGTGGCTAGAGGCACGGTGACTCGTTTTGGGATGCCTGTGGATCCCGGAAACCTGCTGTTCCTTGGCGAAGTCGGTGATCGTCCTGTGATCGGCCTCCCTGGGTGTGCGCGATCCCCTGCGCTGAATGGCGCAGACTGGGTTCTGGAGCGGGTGATATGCGGTGTGCCCATCGGCGATGCCGAGATCTCGGCCATGGGGGTAGGGGGATTGCTTAAGGAAATCCCGACGCGCCCGCGTCCTCGCGAAGGCTGAAACGAAAAAAGCCGCCCAAAGAGGCGGCTTTCTCATTCGATTGTCCGAACCTTACTTCGGAAGCGGCCCGATCATCATGACCATCTGGCGGCCTTCCATTTTCGGCATGTTTTCGATTTTGCCGAATTCGGTGATGTCTCCAGCGATCTGTTCCAGCAGTTGGCGGCCCAAATCTTGGTGCGCCATTTCGCGTCCACGGAATCGCAGGGTCACTTTGACCTTGTCGCCATTGCCAAGGAATTTCAGCACGGAACGCATTTTAACGTCATAGTCGTGCTTGTCCGTACCAGGGCGGAACTTGACCTCTTTGATCTCGATGATCTTCTGCTTTTTCCGCGCTTCGGCCTCTTTCTTCTGCTGTTCATATTTGAACTTGCCGAAGTCCATGATCTTACACACGGGCGGCGTCGCGTTAGGCGAGATTTCAACGAGGTCTAAACCAGCCTCTTCCGCCATTTGGAGCGCTTGCGCTGGCGTTACAACGCCGACGTTCTCTCCTTCGGCGCCAATGAGGCGGATTTCGGGGCACCGAATGCGTTCATTGATACGGGGTCCAGTGTCACGCACCGGCGGTGCGTTATGAGGTCTGCGGGCTATGGCCTTAGTCCTTTCGGCGGTTGTAATTTGGCACGCAACCTAGTCTCGCCTGCGATTTTCCGCAACCCGCAAATGCGTTTGCCACAAGGTCGTAGTTATTCTGCTCCACATGTGACTTTAAAGTTGCGTGATGTCGTGCCATTACACGCATGGGGGCCTGAGTTGGGGCCGATCTGTAGTTTGGAAGGACGATATTATGAGAGCGTTTGTTATTATTGTGGTCGCCGCGATTCTCGGCTTTTTCGGTTATGAATTTGCCGCCAACGGTCGCACACCCGTTGAAGCCGTAAAAGGTCTGGTCGGGATTGCTGCCGAAGTTGCTGACGATGCCGCCGGTGCTGCCACGGATGCAGTCGACGCCGCTGCTGAGGCCGCCACCGATGCAGTCGAAACCGCAACAGAAGCAGCAGAGACCGCTGCTGCCGCTGTTGAACAAGCAGCAACCGCTGTCACCGAAGCAGCAGATGCTGCGACGACCGCTGCGACCGAGGCTGTTGATGCGGCCGCGACTGCTGCAACGGATGCGGTCGAAGGCGCGACCGAGGCCGCAACAGCTGCGGCTGATATGACAACCAGCGCAGCTACAGAAGCTGCCGAGACCGCGACCGAGGCTGCAACTGAAGCCGTTGATGCAGCGACTGAGACTGCAGTTCAGGCCGCAACCGATGTAACCACGAGCGCAGGTAGCCTGATGGAAACCGCAACAGGCGCACTTGGCGCGCTGGACCCGTCGGCAATTCTCTCGGTCGAAAACTTTGATCCAGCCAAAGTAACTGCCCTCATCGAAGGGTCGTCGCTGTCTGATGGCATTAAAACCCAACTTGTTACTGCGGTTGAGGCTGCTGGAAATAACCCTGAGATGGTTCAGGGCGTGATTGACCAGATCAAGTCGGCGATGGGTCTATAATTTCAGGCACATTCAGCTTTGGCTGAATTTCGATAACTTCTTGGAAACGGGGCAGTTTTTCTGCCCCGTTTTGTTTTATTTGGTGGTCTGCGCGAAGAGTTTCATTTTTTTGTCATAGGGCGCTTGACGCGCCACGACGCACCGCTTAGAAGCCCCACACGTTCGGTGAGATACCGAAAAGAAGATACGCGGTTGTAGCTCAGTTGGTTAGAGTACCGGCCTGTCACGCCGGGGGTCGCGGGTTCGAGCCCCGTCAACCGCGCCACTTCTTTTCAAGACCTCACAGACGCAAGTGCGCGGTTGTAGCTCAGTTGGTTAGAGTACCGGCCTGTCACGCCGGGGGTCGCGGGTTCGAGCCCCGTCAACCGCGCCACTTTCCTCCCTTTTCAATTTTGAAAACGCAAAATGCCCTTGGCAATTTGACGTGCTTTCATATATCACGTTTTCAAAATATATTGGAGGACGCGATGGCGTTTCTGGATACCCTGCCTTGGAACCTTGTGATTTTGGCCTGCTTGACGCTGGGCCTCGCACCGTTTTTTCCTGAACCGCATATTTGGGAAAAGCTAAAGATGTTGGCTGCGGGCGAGTTGGCGAAGCCGATTGATATCTTTGACTTGGTTATGCACGGCGCACCGTTTGTGGTGCTCTTTGCAAAGGGGCTGCGCACGGTGATGGCGGGCTAACGAAAAAGGGGGCCAAGGCCCCCTTTTGTTGTGTCGTATCAGTTGGCGCGTAGTTCTTCGACGATCGACGCCATCTGTTCGAGCGGCACATACCCTCTTACGAGTTGGTCATCAAAGACGAACGTCGGTGTGCCGCTGATCTGCAAACGCTGCGCGAGTTCCATGTTTGCCTGCAGCACGCGCGAAACCTCTGGCGATGCCATCCGCTCAAAGATTGGCGCCGCGTCAAAGCCAACGGTTGATGCAAGCTGAGACAGGCTGTCTTGGGTAATGTCACCACGCATGTTCATCAGGGTGTCGTGGACAAATTTGTAGGCGTCATCGCCATGAAGCTGCTGCACGGCAATTGCGAATTGTGATGCGAGGGTCGACTGATCGCCGAGGATTGGAAGTTCTTTGACGATAAAGCGAATATTGCCGTCAGTTTCCAAGAGGCTCTCGACCTCAGGGAAGGCGCGTTTACAGTATCCACAACGATAGTCCATGAATTCTACGATGGTGATGTCACCGTCGGGATTGCCACCGACCCATGAAAACCCGTCGTTCTGGATCGCGTCCATGTTGGTCTGGGCCATTTGCTGGTCGGCCATCGTTTCGGCCTGAGCTTGACGCTGTTCGAGAACGCCGATGGCTTCCATCAGCACTTCGGGATTGTCGAGCAGATAGGCGCGGACTTCGGCCCGAAATGCGCTGCGTTCGGCGTCGCTCATGGCCTCCAGATCGGTGGCGGCGGCTTGGGTGGCTAGACCCAAGGTCAGGGCGAGGGCGAGGCGTTTCATAGAGTTCTCCGATTTATAGTCCGGCAGAGTTGTGCATATCTGGGCGGTGGTGCCAAGGGTCCGATTGACGCGCCGCCCATGCAAAGGCAAACAGGGGCAGAGCAGATAGACCATAAGAGGCATGACATGCGTGTTTCAAGACGCGGGGCCGTTGATCCCTTTATCGTGATGGACGTGATGGAATCCGCCCGCAAGGCCGAGGCCGAGGGGCGCCACATCATCCATATGGAGGTTGGACAACCGGGAACGGGTGCGCCCAAAGCGGCACTGGATCGGTTGGCGCGGGATATGGCTGAGGGTCCGCTTGGATATACGGTGGCTCTGGGGATGCCAGAACTGCGGGCGCGCATCGCGCAGCATTACGGTGATTGGTATGACCTCGACATGAACCCAGAACGGATCGTTGTGACCGCTGGGGCGTCTGGTGCGTTCTTGCTGGCGTTTACCGCGCTCTTTGATACGGGCGATCGCGTTGGTCTCGGTGCGCCGTGTTACCCCTCCTATCGCCAGATACTTCGGTCGTTTGACCTGAACGCGGTTGATATTCCGACAACGCTTGAGGCGCGGTTCCAACCTGTCGCGGCGGACGTGGCGAACTACGATCTCCAAGGTCTGATCGTGGCCTCACCTGCGAACCCGACGGGCACCATGTTGGGGCAGGGTGAATTGACCGACCTTGCCGCAGCCTGCGCGGGTCGCAATGCGGCGTTCATCTCAGACGAGATTTACCACGGGCTGGACTACGGCATTAAACCCGTCACCGCAGCGTCGGTGACCGACGAGGTCTATGTCATCAATTCGTTCAGCAAATACTTCAGCATGACGGGCTGGCGCGTGGGTTGGATGGTCGTGCCCGAAGACCACGTTCGCGTCGTGGAACGCATTGCACAGAATCAGTTCATTTGCCCGAGCCACGCGGCGCAACGGCTCGCGCTCTATGCTATGGATTGCAAAGAGGAACTGGATGGCAATGTCGCAAGTTACGCTCGCAATCGTGAGCTGATGATTGAAGGTCTGCCCAAGGCAGGCTTTACCAAGATCGCCCCGCCTGATGGTGCGTTCTATGTTTACGCTGATGTTTCCGAATACACCGATGATAGCCTGAGCTTTGCTGCGGAAATCCTTGATAAAGCTGGCGTTGCGGTGACCCCGGGCTTGGATTTTGACACGGTGAACGGCAAACATTGGCTGCGGTTCTCATATGCCCGTTCAACTCCCGATATCGAAGAAGGGCTACGCAGGCTCACCAAATTCATGGAGGACCGTCGGTCATGATCCGCATCGTGGGGGCAGCGGTTCTGGCATGTGTGGGAATGGCATCGCAGGCGCAGGACTTTACGGGTCTGGCGCGGCTGGATGTGACCCATTCGGTGATCGAGGATTCGTGGGGCAAAACAACGGTCGATTTGTTCCTGTCGCAGCCTGTGCCGTGGCGCGTGTTTACGCTAGATGACCCGCGTCGACTGGTTCTGGACTTTCGCGAGATTGACTGGCGAGGCGCGGACAAAGCGACCTTGGATCAATCGGACCGCGTGAGCGACCTTCGGTTTGGAGCGCTGCGTCCAGGGTGGTCACGGATGGTGGTAGATCTGTCCGACGCCATGATCGTGAGCCAAGCAGGGATGCAGGTGAACACGGTCGACGGGACGGCGCGACTGACGGTGAACTTGTCGCCGAGCTCAGACGCGGACTATGCCGCCGCCGCAGGTGCGCCCAGCGATCCAGGTTGGGATATGCTGAATACCGTAGATCCTACTGCGCCGCCTGTCGCGACGGTCGATGATGGTATCCTGACCGTTGTGATCGACCCCGGGCATGGTGGCATTGACCCCGGTGCCGAACGAGATGGCCTGCGCGAGGCGGACCTCATGCTGCAACTCGCTGTCGAAGTGGCGCAAACGATGAACCGGATGGAGGGGATGCGCGCCGTGCTGACCCGCCAGACGGATGTTTTTGTGCCGCTCGAGGAACGGATTTCCATTGCCCGCAGGTCAGGTGCGGATGTGCTGTTGTCGCTCCATGCCGATGCTTTGGATGGGGATGAGATTACCTCAGGCGCATCGGTCTATACCCTCAGTGATCAGGCTCAAGAGGACGCATCCTTGCGCATGGCAGAGCGTCATGACCGTGGGGATCTCTTGGCCGGTTTGGATTTGACGGGCCAAGACGATACGGTCGCGACGGTGCTGATGGACCTTGCTCGCACGGAAACCGCGCCGCAGAGCGATACCTTAGCGGATGCGTTGGTTCAGGCGCTGATGGATACGAATGCACGTGTGAACAGCACGCCGCGTCGCGAGGCGCTCTTGGCCGTTTTGAACGCAGCGGATTTCCCGTCGGCTTTGGTTGAGGTCGGGTTCCTGTCGAACCCGCATGACCGTGAGGCGCTACGTTCTGCCGAAGGGCGGGCTCGGGTCGTTGCGGGGATTGTCCTCGCCGTTCAGCGTTGGGCCAATTCCGAGGCTGCAAAAGACGCGCTTAGACGCCAGTAAACCGAGCGAGCCACACCGTGCGATCGCCGCAGTCGGGGTCTTCGGCCTTGTGCGCGACAACGGTAAAGCCTGCTGCTTCGAGTTCGTGGCGATATCCCGCCTCGGACAAAGAGGCGTGGTAGATTGGGGTGCCTTCGACTGATCCGATTGAGACGCCTTCATCAGGCCCACTGGTGAACATCAAGGCCGCGTTGTCGGCGGCATGGGCTGCAAAAACTGCGAACATGGCGCGTTGATCTGCGGGGGAAAGGTGAAAGAAACTATCCCACGCGAGGATCGCATCAAATTTCTCGCCCAGATCAAGTCTACGCATATCGGCACGAACGGAACGGGCGTTGGGTAAGTTAGATTGGAACAGGGCGATCATGCTCTCTGCCCCGTCAACACCAGTTACAGCGATGCCACGATCAATGAGGTATTCCGCGATCGGACGCCCTGAACCGCATCCCAAGTCCAAGACACGGCGTTTGCCGCGATCATGGGGCGCAACCGCAATCATTCGGTCCAACCAGCGGCGTTCTGTCAAACGGCGGTCGCGGGATGTGGCCCAAGCAGGGCCGACTCGGTCGTAGGTGGCAAGGATGCTTTCTGGCGTGCTCATGCGGCTGATTTGGTCCGTGGATCGCCAAGGGGCAATCCCTACTGTTCAAACCTATGCGAAAGCGGCGTTTTCATGCCGAAAGTGGTGCTTGCGGTTTTGACCTGACCCGCGACCCGCCCTATAAGCGGCGCACCAACCAAAGGGGTCAAACGCGTGCTGCGATTTATCATGTCGTTCTTCGGGGCTATCTTTACGATGGTCACGCTTGGTCTTGTGATGTTCGCGCTGATGCTCGGCGCGATTTTCACATTCTATGGCCGCGATTTACCGTCTTATGAAACTCTGTCGCAATACACACCCAAAACGATTAGCCGTGTGTATTCGGGCGAAGGTCAGATCATCGACGAATTTGCCGTAGAACGCCGTCTGTTTACTCCCTTTGATGAGATCCCGCCGCTGGTTCAATACGCTTTTGTGTCGGCGGAAGATCAGAATTTTTTCACTCATCCGGGTTATGACATCCGCGGTATTGCAGCGGCTGCTGTCGAAGCGATTAAATCCCGTGGCGGTGAGGTACGCGGTGCGTCGACGATCACCCAGCAGGTGATGAAGAACTTCCTTTTATCGTCCGACCGCACGGCAGAACGTAAAATCCGCGAACTGATCCTTGCAACGCGGATTGAGCGGGTGATGGACAAGAGCCGCATCCTCGAACTCTATCTAAACGAAATCTTCCTTGGTCAGAACTCGTATGGGGTCGCGGCTGCGGCACAAACCTATTTCAACAAACCGCTGGCGGACCTGTCACCGGGTGAGGCTGCATATCTCGCTGCTCTGGCACAGCGTCCGGGTAACTTGCATCCCGTGCGCCAGTATGACGATGCGGTTGCTCGTCGGAACTATGTTCTTCGTCGCTTGGCCGAGGATGGGTATATCACTCAAGCGGTTGCAGAGGCCGAGCAGGCGCTGCCGCTGCGCACGGTGCAGTCGGGCGATTACGAAAGCTTCCGTTCGCAGCTACCACCGCGCAACTACTTTACAGATGAAATTCGCCGTCAGCTGAGCCGAAACTTCGGTGAGGACGAGTTCTTTTCGGGTGGTCTGTCAATCCGCGCGACCGTTGATCCCGACCTCCAGACCGTTGCAGAGCAATCGCTCCAGCGTGCGTTGGAAGAATACGACCGAAATCTAGGTATCTGGAATGGCACAGGAAAAACCGTGCCCGCTGATGCACTGGGGAGCGAAGATGATTGGCGTGCCGCACTGGCCGATGTCACCGTCCCGCGTGATATCGAACTGGTGAGCCATTGGTATCCCGCAGTCGTTCTGGCTGTTGAAGATCAACAATTGCGTATCGGGATCGAAGGCGTTCCGACGTCAGACGCCGAACCGCAGGTGGTTCCGCGCGCTGACATCGATTGGATTCGCGGCAACTTCTTTGACAATTTCGACGTCGGCGACGTGGTTCACGTCCGCCGTATGACTGCTGACGCCGATGGGTCGTTTATCCGTTGGACGCTTCGTCAGGTGCCCAAAGTGCAGGGTGCCTTCATGGCGATGGACGTGAACACGGGCCGCGTTTTGTCGATGCAGGGCGGGTTCAGTTATCAGTCAACCGAGTTGAACCGCGCCACCCAAGCCCGTCGCCAACCAGGTTCTGCCTTTAAACCCTTCGTCTATGCGGCGGCTCTTGATAGTGGCTACTCGCCCGCAACGATCGTTGTCGACGCACCGATTGAGATCAACACGCCTCAAGGTCTCTGGCGTCCGCAGAACTCGTCTAACCAATTCTACGGTCCGACACCGCTTCGCACGGGGATCGAACAATCGCGTAACCTTATGACCATTCGTCTTGCCCAAGAGGTGGGGATGGATGTTGTCGCGGAATATGCCGAACGTTTCGGTGTCTATGAGAACATGAACCAGTATCTCTCGGCCTCGCTTGGGTCCGAAGAAACAACGCTGTTCAAGCTCGTCGCTGCCTATTCGATGTTTGCGAACGGTGGCGAACGGGTTGAGCCAACGCTCGTTGACCGTGTTCAGGACCGTTTTGGCAACACCGTTTACCGCCATGACGCCCGTACATGCCTCGATTGTGGTGAGGCGTCATTGCCGTCAGGGCAGGGGCCGACGATCTTATCGAACCGCGACCGTATCATGAACGCTGTGACGGCGTATCAGCTGACTTCGATGATGGAAGGTGTGGTTAAACGCGGCACAGCGTCGAGCGTGATCAACCTGCCTGTGCCGATTGCTGGTAAGACAGGGACGACCAATGACGCCAAAGATGTTTGGTTCGTGGGGTTCTCGTCCAATATCGCGGCTGGTTGCTATATCGGTTATGATAGTCCGACACCGTTGGGCCGTGGCGCTTATGGTGGTTCGATCTGTGGTCCTGTGTTCCAACGCTTTATGGAACAAGCGATCCAAGAGTTCGGTGGTGGCCGCTTTAAGGTGCCTGAGGACTGTCAATTCATCAACATCGACCGCTTTACGGGCGCCCGTTTGCCCGAAGGTGCAGAAGGCCCGAACGTGATCGCAGAGTGTTTCCGCGTTGGCGAAGAGCCGATCTTTGGTGTGATGTTCGATGGTGGTTTTGCAATGTCGGCTGATCTTCCGCTCTTTGAAGAGGTGCAGCAGCAGACCCGCAACGTGACAACTTCGGACGGCAATACCGCGACCGTTGGCCCGAATGCGTCCTTTGGGACGTTGTCGTCGGGTGGACTTTACTGACACTGACTTGCCCGTGCCGCTGGCAAGGGCTATGACGCGACCTAATCCGTCGGGGCCTGTCGCCCTGACCCTAAGACAGACGAGTTGACCCATGCGCGCCGAAACGCAGAACATTGTGAACGCCATCGAGAAATCGATCGACCTTCTTGCTCAGCGGATGGACTGGGAAACTGCGGAATACCGTTTGGAAGAATTCAATGCCCGCGTTGAGGACCCGACCCTTTGGGACGATCCAGAAGGTGCGCAAAAACTGATGCGTGAACGTCAGATGTTGGTGGATCAGATCGCTGGTCTGCGAGCGATCAAACAGGACCTCTCGGATAACCTCGAACTCATCGAACTGGGCGAAATGGAAGATGACGCCGATGTCGTAAAAGAGGCCGAGGACGCGCTGAAGGACCTGAAAGTGCGCGCCGCTGAAAAAGAGCTCGAAGCGCTTTTGGACGGTGAGGCGGACGGCAACGATACCTTCCTTGAAATAAACTCTGGCGCAGGCGGCACGGAATCCTGTGACTGGGCATCGATCCTTGCACGCATGTATGTGCGTTGGGCGGAAAAGAAGGGCTACAAGGTCGAACTTCAATCCGAAAGCCCGGGCGAAGAAGCTGGCATTAAATCGGCTGCCTACAAGATAAGCGGACCCAATGCCTATGGCTGGCTGAAATCAGAATCGGGCGTGCACCGTCTGGTTCGCATTTCGCCCTATGATTCCGCTGCGCGTCGTCACACCTCGTTCTCGTCCGTTTGGGTGTACCCTGTTGTGGACGACAATATCGAAATCGAAGTCAAACCGAACGACATCCGCATCGACACCTACCGTTCGTCTGGTGCGGGCGGTCAGCACGTGAACACCACGGACTCTGCGGTGCGTATCACCCACTTGCCTACGGGCATCGTGACGACCTCGTCGGAAAAGTCGCAGCACCAGAACCGTGATATCGCCATGAAAGCGCTGAAATCCCGTCTGTATCAGATGGAGTTGGATCGCCGTAACGCCGACATCAACGCGGCCCATGAAGCCAAAGGTGACGCGGGTTGGGGCAACCAAATTCGGTCGTACGTCCTGCAGCCCTATCAGATGGTCAAAGACCTTCGCACTGGATACGAGACCTCGGATACCCAAGGCGTGCTTGATGGTGCGCTGGATGGTCTGATGGCGGCAACGCTTGCGCATGGTGCATCGGGTAAATCCCGCGCAGAGGCCAATGCCGACGACTAAGGGTCATCCCCTTAATTCCATATCATAAATACTACTTTGCGACTTGCGTCTCACCCCTTAGCCTTTGACATAAGGTCAAGGGGAGAGGACCATTAATGACGCAAACTGTAGACACACCACCTCCATCACAGATCCCGTTGATCGGGACCCTTGGTATGGCTGATATTTTCGCGGCGCTCAAAGCGGGGATCTACGATTTTCGCCGCGCACCGCAGTTCGGCCTGTTCTTTTCTGCTGTCTATGTAGTGATCGGTTTTGGCCTCATCACTCTTGGGGCAGGGCACGTGAGTTGGGTTCTGGCCACCTCACTTGGCTTTCCGCTGGCAGCACCTTTTGCGGCGGTCGGCCTCTATGAAGTGTCTCGGCGTTTGGAAAATGGACAGCCCCTGATTTGGAGAGACGTTCTTGGTGTGGTCTGGCAGGAACGCACCCGCCAAATCCCGTGGATGGGCGCGATCATTGTGATCTACTTTCTGTTCTGGACTTTCCTCGCTCATATGCTCTTTGCGCTGACGATGGGGCTGTCGGCGATGCGCAACGTGATGACGAGCTTTGATGTGTTTTTGACCGCAGAGGGCTTGCGGATGATCGGGCTCGAACTGATTGTTGGCGCGGTTCTCGCGTTCCTGCTGTTTGCGATGACCGTCGTCAGCCTGCCGCTCCTTCTCGAAAAAGAGATCGATTTCATCACGGCCATGCTGTTGTCGATTCGGACTGTTGCTTCGAACCTCATCGTCATGCTGATCTGGGCTGCGATGATCGCGATCCTTAGTTTGATCGCGCTCGCCCCCGCGTTTTTGGGGCTGATGGTGGTTCTGCCTGTGTTGGGGCACGCCACATGGCATCTCTATCGGCGGGTCCTCTACGATCCCGTCTAACGCAAAAAGGGCGCCCAAGGGCGCCCTTTGTCATTCCATGAAACAGCTGATTACTCAGCGTCTTTGGCAGCTGGAGCAGCTGGCATTTTAGGTTTTGCAGCACCACTGGTCGACAGTGGGTCGTCCTGACGCTGAACCGAGCCTTCAAAGTGCGCGCCAGATTCGATTGCGATGGTTTTGTGGATGATATCGCCTTCGACGCGTGCCGACGAAGTCAGGCGCACTTTTAGGCCACGAACACGACCGATTACGCGGCCATTGATAACAACGTCGTCAGCAACCACTTCACCACGGATCGTTGCGGTTTCTCCAACGGTCAGAAGGTGCGCACGGATATCGCCGTCGACCTGACCTTCGACTTGAATGTCGCCAGTGGTTTTCAGGTTACCCTTAACATGCAGGTCAGACGACAGAATCGAAGCCGGTGCTTTGGGCTTGGAAACAGGCATGTCCATCTTTGGCGCAGAAGCCGGCGCAGGCACCGAAGTTTGTGCTGCGGTTTCGGTCGCTTTCGGACCCGGTTCGTTGATTTTGCTCTTAGAAAACATCTTGTCCAGCTCTTATGTAGATCATCGGATTGATTGCTTCGCCGCCGACGCGAACCTCGTAGTGAAGGTGAGGTCCGGTTGAACGTCCGGAGTTCCCCATATCACCAATACGGTCCCCGCGCGAGACTCTTTGACCTTCTTGGACGCGGATCGCGTTCAAGTGACCGTAACGTGTTTCGATTCCGAACTCGTGTTGGATTTTAACAAGGCGCCCATAACCCGACGACCATCCCGCGTGAGTGATTACGCCGTCAGCGGTTGCGTAGATCGGAGTGCCGACGGGACCAGCAAAGTCGGTGCCATAGTGCATACGACCCCAGCGCATCCCGTAGCCCGACGTAAAGCGGAAGTTATCCCGCACAGGCATAGAGAACGGCGCGCGCTCGGCGGCAATACGGTAGAGGTTGATGCGGTCCATCGACGATAGCAGTTCGTTTGCCCGCGCCGTGTCAGGGTCAGCTTCGCCGCCATTGGTCGAGAACTGCAGCGGGGTGAGCGGACCACCGGTGCCCGAATACCCGCGACGCACTTGATCCAATAGTGTGTCGGTGTTCAGGCCGGCCGCACGGAACATATTGTCGAGCGGCTCAACAGACACCATCATAGCTTCTTCGAGTTGGCGGAAAATCTCGTCGTTGCGCTCTTCCATGAGGCGCAGGTCCAGTTCCAACTCTGCCGCGCGATCGATAGCGCTCTGTGCGTCCGCCTCAATCTGGTCACGCTCTGCTGCGGTGTCAGCCAATGCCGATGCCAGAAGGTCGAGCGCTTCGTTCGAGACGCTGCCTGTTGCGCCAGCTACCGACGTGCCATTCTGAACGGCCGCTTCAAGCGCGGTGATGCGCTGCGATAGATCCTGACGTTGGTTCATAGTGCGGCGCAGGGTGGACTGAATCACCTCAATGCCTGTTTCCAATTCACGACGACGGTCCTCAGAATTTAGCAATTCTGTCTGCATCACCGAAATCTGCGCGAGGGCAGAGCTAAACCGTGCTTGCGCTGCTGCGGCCTCTTCGGCGCGGCGGTCACGTTCGGTTACAAGAGCCTGAAGGCGGGTTTCGTATTCGATCTGATCGCGACGGGCTTGATCGCGGAAGTTTCCCGCGCCAATGCTGTCCATCATTACGATTGCAGTAGCGATAATCGTCCAAGCGAGCACCATTGCGCCAGCGGTCCAAACGAAAAGCTGCATCTCTGACCGAAGGCGAATGAACCGCGTTTCGGTGTCAGAGCGTAAAAACAGCCGCCGTTCTGGAAAACGCTTTTCAAGCGCTGCGTGCAATCTGGCCATCATTCGAGAGCGCAAGATCGTCGTCCTTGTTCTGTCCCAACCCATACAGACAGGGTCCCAACCTATCTATGCGGACGGTGTTAGCGGGCAGGGAGTCGTGGTGCAACGCTTTTGCGCAATTTTGCACAAATTGACGCGCTTTCATGGGGTTGTGCGCGGTTTTTTGCCTAAATTCCCGATGCGCGAGCGGTGCGATCGGGCGTTTCTTCTGCAAGGGGCCAATAAAAATCTGGCGGCAATCCAGCCTCGGCCCGTTTTTCTTCGTTGAAAGGGGGCTTGAGGGCACCGTGAAAATATCGCTGAACCAAAGTGTGGAACGCAACCTTAGGGTCGAGGTCGTGACGACCACAAAGGAAGTGAAACCACTTTGACCCATAGGCCACGTGATGGACTTCTTCGGCGTAGATAACGTTCAACGCCTCAACAGTTGCGTGATCTTTGGCCTGTTTGAACAGTCCGATCATGCCGGGGGTCACATCTAGCCCACGCGCCTCGAGCACCATTGGAACGACCGCCAACCGCCCCATCAGGTCGTCTGCGGTTTCTTCGGCGGATTGCCACATGCCAGCGTGCGCAGGACAGTCACCGTAATGGCTGCCTTCTGCGTGAAGTCGGTCGCAGATCAGGTTGAAATGTTTGGATTCTTCGTCGGCGGACTTTACCCAGTCGTCATAGAAACCAATCGGCATTTTGGTATCGGTGAACCGCGCGATGATGTCCCAATGCAAGTCAACTGCGTTCAGTTCGATATGGGCCACCGCATGAAGCATCGCGATGCGACCTTCTGGCGAACCGGGCTTGCGGCGCGGCACATCTCGTGGGTCCAGCAGGTCAGGCTTTTCGGGGCGTGCAGGCCGCATGGGCGGGGAGGCCGTGCCAATCTCGGGCACGAGACCTTGGGCGCGCGCCTCAAACCACTCTGCCGCATAGCGGCGCGAGAGCGCGGTCTTTTCATGGCCATCTGCCGTGGTCAGCACGTCGCAAGCCATCTGCGCAAGTGGTTTCATTGGTCACCCTGTCGATCGATCATAGGGCAGAGGTGCCTTCCTCTGCCCAAGAGGTCAAGGGCAGAGGTTGCTCTGTCAAAGCGCCTTAACAGCCTCGAGAACTTCCTCGACATGACCCGCAACTTTGACCTTGTTCCAGACGCGCGCAATTTTGCCATCCGCGCCGATCAGGAACGTTGCGCGTTCAATGCCCATGTAGGTCTTGCCATACATGTTCTTTTCAACCCACACGCCATAGCGTTCGCACACATCGCCTTCTGCATCGGACAGGAGCGCGATTTTCAGCCCATGTTTGGCGCTGAACTTTTCATGTTTTGCGACAGTGTCTTTGGAGACGCCCAGAATGACGGCGCCAGCCGCGTCAAAGGCATCAACCATCTCGGTAAAGCCGATGGCTTCTTTTGTGCAGCCGGGCGTGTCATCCTTGGGGTAGAAATAGAGGACGACAGGTTTTCCGCGAAAGTCTGACAAGCTGACGCTATTGCCGCCATCGCGGGGCAAGGTTACGTGAGGGGCAATATCACCGATGTCGGGGCGCGATTGGCTCATTTTATCCTCCGATTGGTTTTGAAATGCGCAGCAGCGCGTGGCAATCTGTGTTCTAGAGCAGAACACCACAAATAAAAGGGGCCATCGGCCAAGGATGTCTGAGGCAGAGGAAAACACGTCTACCAAACCAAAGGTGAAGCCGGTTTGGCGCTCTGTCGTGCGCGGGCTTGCAATATTGTTGGCGGTGCCTGTGGTCTTTGCCATTGTGGCCGGCGTTCTTCTTATCGACCGAGATGTCCGCGCGCCCCAGTGGTTGCAGACCCGGCTAGAGTCCAGTGCGACGCAGATGCTCAACGGTGGGTCGTTGGAGTTCGGCGAAATTCGTTTGAACGTTGGGCGCGACCTGCACCTGCGTGCGCGACTGTCCAATGCGGTATTGCGGGATGCGGATGATGTGACGCTCGCACGTTTGCCCTCCGTTGACGCGCTGATTTCCCCGCGTGGATTGCTGTTCAGGCGTGAAGTCCTTGTCCAAGAGGTGATTGTCTCTGGGGCTCAGGTTGGGTTCTTGCGGGCAGCTGATGGTTCCGTCGCCCTATCGTTCGAGACGAATGGCGCTGCCGTTGGACAGGCTGATAACTTTGTTGAATTGCTAGATGATATTGACGCTGTTCTTGCTGGGCCTGCTCTCGACGCGCTGGAACTGGTGCGGGCGGAGGGGCTGATTGTCAACTATTCTGATGCCCGCGCAAACCAAAGCTGGACGGTCGACGGTGGCGTTGTGACCTTGGACTTATCGAGCGGCGTGACCTCATTGCGCGGGGCGTTCTCGCTTTTGTCGGGGCGTCCTTTTGTGACGGATGTTTCACTGTTCTTTGACAGCCCTGACAATCGCCGCGCGGCCAGTATGGGGTTTACGGTCCGAAATGGCATCGCCCGCGACCTTGCCGTTCAGACGCCAGCTTTGGGGTGGTTGTCGGTGCTTGATGCGCCTGTGAACGCGTCACTTCGGGCCAGCATTGATGATGAGGGTGGGTTAGGTCCTGTCTATGCGTCGCTCGAACTCACTGACGGTTTGATCCAGCCAACACCCGAAGCCCGTCCGATCCCGTTGCGCTATGCGCGGGCATATCTGTCGTATTTGCCGTTACAGGGCAGAGTGTCGTTTGATCGTGCGGAACTGGATACAGATTGGGGCACCATGTCCGCTTCTGGCCAAGCGTTTTTGCGCAATTGGAACGACGGCGGATGGCCAGAGTCGTTCGAAGGCCAATTCAGTCTGCGCGATATCGCCTTGAACCCAGATGGCATGTTTGATGAGCCGCAAACGATTGACGCGGCCTCTGCGGTGATGCGGATGACACTATCGCCATTTGCCATCGATATCGGATCGGTCGACCTACGACTGTCTGATCAAGATATCCATGCCAGCGGCCGGATCACGGCGGACTCCAAAGGTTGGGGCGTGGCGGTTGATGCTTCTGCGGCGGCACTCCATATCCCTGATTTCATGCCGCTTTGGCCTGAGGAAGTGAAACCAGACACCCGCCGTTGGTTTGCGGAGAACCTCACGGATGGTTGGATTCGTGATGCGACTGTCGGCTTACGGATTGTGGCCAACCATCCGCCTGTCATTGCAACGACGGCGAGCTTTGACGGGGCCCGTTTCAGACCGACACCGAAACTCCCGTATATTGACGATGCTGCGGGTTTTGTTTCGATCGCGGATAATCGTTTGGCGATCATGCTCGATCAAGGGACGACCACACCGCCACAAGGGGGATCGATTGACCTGTCAGGCACTGTCATGCAAATCGATGACGTGCGGATCAAAGGAAACGACGGACATTTCACGATCCGCACCGATAGCACGCTAACGGCAGCGCTGTCTTTTTTGGACCAGCCGCCGTTCGAATTTCTGACCAAAGCGGGGCAGCCCGTGACTTTGGCTGATGCACGCGCAGTCGGTGTGACAGAGCTTGTGGTGCCGCTGATCAATCCGATGCCGCCAAACAGCCTGCAGTTTCAGTCCGACTACACATTGCGGAACCTTCGGTCAGATACGTTGGTCCCGGGGCAGCGGCTCACGGCGGCTCAGGCCAGTGTTGATGTGAACAACTCGGGCATTACGGTGTTGGGCAACGCGCAGGTCGGACAGGTGCCTCTAACCGTGGAGTGGAGCCAAGCGTTGGGTCGTGACGCGCCAAAGGTCAGCACGGTGGTCGGGCAGGTCGAAGTTTCGCCGACCTTCTTGTCTCAGTTCAACATCAATCTCCCCGCAAATACGGTGCGCGGCTCCACAATGGCCGATCTACGGATCGATTTGGAACGGGATACGTCGCCTGCGTTTTCGCTGTCCTCGGATATGATCGGGGCGGAGGTGTCGTTGCCCTCTGTCGGTTGGGTGAAACCTGCGGGTCAATCGGGCGAGTTTTCAGTTTCGGGCCGACTGTCCAATCCGCCGCAGATCGACGCGCTGCGTATTCGTGGGGTTGGGTTTAGTGCAGACGGTGCGATGACGCTGAATACAGATGGCACAATGGAGCGAGCCGATTTCGGCGAGGTCACAATCGGGACTTGGTTCGAAGGTGCGGTTGAGCTTATCGGACGCGGCGAGGGTCGTGCCCCTGATACCCAAGTCACAAATGGTCGTTTTGATTTGCGGGGCGCTAAAACCGCTGGCGGGGCGAATGCGGGTGCGCTCATGGCTCAACTGGACCGCCTGACGATCAGCGATGGTATTTACCTTAGCAGCTTCCGAGGTGAATTCTCGGACGAGGGTGGTTTTCATGGAAGCTTTACAGGCGTCTTGAATGACATTGCGCCCGTGCGGGGGCGGTTGGAAACGACCGCGTCTGGCCCTGCGGTGCGAATTTTGTCCGACAATGGTGGCGTTGTTGCTCAAGCCATGGGGCTGCTCGACAACGCACATGGTGACGCGCTGGAGATGATCCTGACCCCAACGGGCACAGAGGGCACTTATGACGGTGTTCTAACGATCAAGAACCTTCAGGTGCGTCAGGCGCCGACACTTGCAGCCTTGCTAGATGCGATCAGTGTTGTTGGCTTGTTGCAGCAGATGAACGGGCAGGGGCTGACCTTTGCGGATGTGGATGCAACGTTCAGATTGACGCCTGATCAGATCATCGTCACGGAGTCTAGCGCCGTTGGCCCAGGTTTGGGAATTTCGCTCGATGGGGCCTATGACATTGCCCAGAGCGAGATGAATTTTCAGGGCGTGATTTCCCCTGTTTACCTTCTGAACGGCATTGGTGCGGTGCTGACCCGACCGGGTGAGGGTCTCTTTGGCTTCAATTATACGCTGCGGGGGACTAAAGGGGCGCAACGAATTTCTGTAAATCCTCTGTCAGCCCTGACACCGGGGATGTTCCGCAATATATTCCGTCGACCACCGCCCCAACTAAGCCAATAGGACCAACGCACTGTGAAGCTAAGCGATTTCGATTTTGACCTGCCCGAAAGCCTGATTGCCACACGCCCTGCTAAGCCTCGGTCGTCAGCACGGCTGCTATTGGCTAAGGGCCGCGAGATCAGCGATCTGCGCGTGACCGACCTCGTCGACGTTTTGCTGGCAGGCGACCGTTTGGTGCTGAACGATACCCGCGTGATCCCTGCGAGGCTCTCTGGTCTGCGGCATCGCGATAGCGCCCAAGGCCACGTATCGGCACAGATCGAAGTGACCCTGCTAGAGCCAAAGGCTGATGGGACATGGGGTGCGCTGATCAAACCGTTGAAAAAGGTCAAAGACGGCGAGGATATCGTGTTCTCTGACCGCCTGACGGCAACGGTTGTTGATCGCATGGACGGGCACGCGCGCGTTCGGTTCAACCTTACGGGCGACGATTTCGATGACGCCTTAGCCAATGCGGGTGCGATGCCATTGCCGCCCTATATCGCGGCGCTTCGGGCTCCTGACGAACAAGATAAAGAAGACTATCAAACCGTTTGGGCGCGCAACACTGGGGCGGTCGCGGCCCCAACCGCGTCGTTGCATTTCGATGATGAGCTCTTGGAGCGGCTCAAGGCCAAAGGGGTCGAGTTTACCTATGTCACCCTGCACGTTGGGGCAGGGACCTTCCTCCCCGTCAAAGTCGATGACATTCGCGACCACAAGATGCATGCAGAGCGCGGGATTGTAACTGCGAAAGCCGCAGAAGAGATCAACGCGACCAAAGCTGCGGGCGGACGGGTTATTCCCGTCGGCACCACTGCACTTCGACTGATCGAAAGCGCCGCGACCGACGATGGTATTGCGGCTTGGGATGGGGCAACGGATATCTTTATTACGCCCGGTTTCAAATTTCGCATCGCTGACGCGCTGATGACAAATTTCCATTTGCCGAAATCAACGTTGATGATGCTCGTCTCTGCGTTGATTGGCGTAGATGAAATCCGAACGATCTATGATCATGCGATTGCAAACGGCTATCGGTTCTTCAGCTACGGCGATGCCTCGCTTTTGATCCCAGATGCATAAAGTCAGAGAACGTAACAGTTCTTTCATCGGTCTTTCATAGACGCGACATGTACAATCGGTATGCTGTCCTGAAATTCTGAGTGAATGAGGGAAAGCGATGATTCAGGTACTTAGCAGATCATGGGCGCTCCTTCTTGGTGTGTTCATGCTTATGATCGGCAACGGCCTTCAGGGGACGTTGCTGGGTCTGCGCGGTGAAATGGAAGGGTTCTCGACGTTCGAGATGTCCGTCGTGATGTCCGCTTACTTCCTCGGCTTCTTGTTCGCGTCGCGTGCTGTGCCAGAGCTGATCCGTCGTGTCGGTCATATCCGCGTGTTCGCCGCGCTGGGCTCTACGATCTCTGCTATTTTGATCCTCTATCCCGCCCTGACCGAGCCATGGGCGTGGGTGCTGGGCCGCCTGCTGATCGGCTTCTGTTTCTGTGGCGTTTATGTGACGGCTGAAAGCTGGCTGAACGACGGGACCGATAACGAAAATCGTGGCAAGGCGCTGTCGCTTTACATGATCGTTCAGATGGGTGGCATCGTTTTGGCTCAATATATCGTTCTTTTGGGCGATATTGGCGGCTTTGTCCTCTTCATTATTCCGTCGGTGCTCGTGTCTATGTCTTTTGCGCCGATCCTTTTGTCTGTGCGCCCGACACCGGCGTTTGAAACCACGAAACCCCTGTCCATTCGACGCCTGATCGAAGTGTCACCCTTGGCCTGTATGGGGATGTTCCTCTTGGGCGGCGTATTCGCAGCACAGTTCGGTATGGCGGCAGTATTCGGGACGCGCGCAGGGCTGACCGTGCCGCAAATCTCCTTGATGATTTCATCGGTCTATGTCGCGGCTTTGTTCCTGCAATATCCGATCGGCTGGATTTCCGACCGCATGGATCGTCGGGTTTTGATCGCGGTTCTATCCCTGATCGGCGGGATCGGAGCTTTCCTCTCGGTCGTGAACGGTAGCTTCGTGATGCTCTTGATCAGCTCGACATTGGTCGGGGGTACCGCGAACCCGCTCTATGCGCTCTTATTGGCTTATGCGAACGACTTCCTTGATCGGTCTGACATGGCTGGGGCCTCTGGTGGGTTCTTGTTCATCAACGGCCTTGGCGCGATCTCTGGCCCGCTGATCGTAGGTTGGGCGATGGATACCGTGGGGGCGCAAGGCTACTGGAGCTACATGGGCATCCTGATGATCGGTCTTTCGATCTATGCGTTCTGGCGGATGACACGGCGGTCGTCGACGATTTCGGTCGAAGACACCAGCCAATACGCGCCGATCATGCCATCGGCCACGCCTGTGGCGCTTGAAGTGGCCCAAGAGGTCTATCTCGACGCGGACCAAAACGCAGAGGAGGCACAGTCATGAGCCAAATAGCCTCGCTGATCGAATTTTGGCGAAACGAAATTGGTCCTAAAGGCTGGTATGCGGGGTCCTCGGACATCGATGATGCGATCACCAAGCGGTATCGGTCCCTCTGGGACGAGGCTGCAGACGGTGGGTTGGGGCATTGGCTCACCGATGCCGAAGGGGCCTATGCCTATCTCCTGCTCACGGATCAATTCCCGCGCAATATGTTCCGCAACGATGCGCGGTCGTTCCTCCTCGACCCTAACGCGCGGGCGGCTGCAAAGCTGGCGATGGATCAGGGGTGGGACATGCAGATCGATGAACCCGAACGGCAATTCTTTTACCTGCCGCTGATGCATTCGGAAAACCTCGTTGATCAGGACCGCTGTATGGCGTGTTTCAAGGACCGGATGCCAAAGATGGGTGCGGACAACCTGCGGCACGCTGCTGCGCACCGCTGGATCATCAAACGATATGGTCGGTTCCCCTATCGGAACGAGGCATTGGGACGAGAAACAACCAGCGAAGAAGCCGAATTTATGCGCCGTGGTGGCTATGCTACTGTATTAGATGCGGCGTAATATTCTGAAAATAATAGGAAAATTCTGCTTTGCGCAGAGGCGATATCTGCCATGTCACAGGGTGGCTAGATCGGCGTGAAAAATTAGTTTAATGTCAAACTAATTTGAAAGCGGAGGAGAAACGAATGGCCGCCAAGAACTTTGACATGATCGTTATCGGCGCAGGTCCGGGTGGCTATGTTGCTGCAATCCGCGGCGCGCAGCTCGGTCTGAACGTGGCTTGCGTGGAGCGCGAGCATCTGGGCGGCATTTGCCTCAACTGGGGCTGTATCCCGACCAAGGCAATGTTGCGCTCGGCTGAGGTGTTCCACCTCATGCACCGCGCCAAAGAATTCGGTCTGTCCGTCGAAAAAGCTGACTTCGACCTCGAAGCTGTGGTGAAGCGCTCGCGTGGTGTTTCCAAACAGATGGAAGGCGGCATTAAGACCCTGTTCAAAAAGAACAAAGTCACCTCGATCATGGGTACTGCGAAACTGGCTGGCAACGGCAAGGTTTCGGTCACCACGGACGCAGGCGTCGAAGAGCTGACCGCGAAACATATTGTGGTGGCGACAGGCGCTCGTGCGCGTGAGCTTCCTGGACTTGAGGCTGACGGCGATCTGGTTTGGACCTATAAAACCGCGCTGACACCGCCGCGTATGCCAAAGAAACTGCTCGTTATTGGCTCTGGTGCGATCGGCATCGAATTCGCGAGCTTCTATAACACGCTCGGTGCTGACACGACTGTGGTCGAGGTCATGGACCGCGTTCTGCCTGTCGAAGACGCTGAAATCAGCGCATTCGCGAAAAAGCAGTTCGTGAAGCAGGGCATGAAGATCATGGAAAAAGCTATGGTCAAACAGCTCGATCGTTCGAAGGGCAAAGTCGTCGCACATATCGAAGTGGGCGGTAAAGTTGAACAGCAGGAATTCGATACCGTCATCTCTGCGGTAGGTATCGTTGGTAACGTCGAAGGCCTCGGCCTCGAAGAGATCGGCGTGAAAATCGACCGCACTCACGTTGTGACCGATGAATACTGCCGCACGGGCGTTGATGGCGTCTACGCGATTGGTGACATCGCTGGTGCGCCTTGGCTCGCTCACAAGGCATCTCACGAGGGCGTCATGGTGGCGGAACTGGCCGCTGGCCTTAAGGCTCACCCGATCAAGCCAAACACCATCGCAGGATGCACCTACTGCCATCCGCAGGTCGCAAGTGTCGGTCTGACCGAAGCCAAAGCCAAAGAAGCGGGCTACGATGTCAAAGTCGGCAAATTCCCCTTTATAGGCAATGGTAAGGCGATTGCGCTCGGTGAACCCGAAGGCTTTGTCAAAACTGTATTCGATGCGAAAACAGGTGAACTGTTGGGCGCCCACATGGTTGGCGCTGAAGTAACCGAGATGATCCAAGGTTACGTTATCGGTCGCCAACTTGAGACCACTGAACAAGACCTGATGGAAACCGTGTTCCCGCACCCGACATTGTCGGAAATGATGCACGAAAGCGTTCTGTCCGCCTTTGGACGCGCGATCCACATATGATCAAAGTGACATAGATAGAGAAAAGGCGCGGATCACTCCGCGCCTTTTTTGTTTTCAGAAGGGAGGGGGAATTACTTTGCGACGGGGCCGCCTGCTTGAACCCAGTGACCAAAGCCACCGATGTTGTGGACATCTTGATAGCCGAGGTTCTCGAGCACCTGCTTTGCCATCGACGACCGTGCGCCAGATGCGCAGTAAACGCCGATGCATTTGTCAGTAGCGAGGCCTTCGACGCATTCTGGGCTGCGCGGATCAACGCGCATTTGGAATGCGGCCAGAGGGATGTTCATTGCACCATCGGCCATACCCGACATGCGAACTTCCATTGGGTCACGGACGTCGATGATGATCATGTCGCCTGCAGCTGCCTTTTCAACGGCTTCGCGGGGGGACAGGCCGGCTGCAGCACCGGCGTTGCGGAAAAGAGAAAACATGTTGCACCTTTGTGGCGAGAGGAACTTTGAATACATAAATACATCTCAATACTGAAATGTAAAGGGGGTTTGTGTAGGATTTACGCAATCATATGTATGTTCTATAAATGTTCCGTAAAATCTGTTGGAGACTCGGTCCCAACCGCCTATGTGTAGGGCGCAGTATCCGCTGGGGGGCAGAATGCCTGAATTAAAGCATATCGAAGTACGTGGCGCACGCGAACATAACCTGAAAAACATCGACGTGGATATTCCGCGCGATGAGCTGGTGGTGATCACTGGCCTGTCAGGGTCAGGCAAATCCTCGCTCGCGTTCGACACGATCTATGCCGAAGGGCAGCGGCGCTACGTGGAATCGCTGTCGGCCTATGCGCGGCAGTTCCTCGATATGATGGAAAAGCCTGATGTGGATCATATCTCTGGCCTGTCGCCCGCGATTTCGATTGAACAGAAAACCACGTCGAAAAACCCCCGTTCGACCGTCGGCACCGTCACAGAGATCTACGACTACATGCGTCTATTGTTTGCGCGTGTTGGCACACCTTACAGCCCCGCCACTGGTCAACCGATTGAGGCCCAGCAGGTCCAAGACATGGTTGATCGCATCATGGCAATGGAGGAGGGGACGCGTGGCTATCTCCTTGCTCCCATCGTGCGGGATCGCAAAGGCGAATATCGCAAGGAAATGCTTGAACTTCGCAAGCAAGGCTTCCAGCGTGTGAAGGTCGATGGTCAATTCTATGAACTCGACGAGCCGCCGACGCTGGACAAGAAATTCCGCCATGACATTGATGTCGTCGTTGACCGTATCGTCGTGCGCGAGGGGCTAGAGACGCGCTTGGCAGACAGCCTTCGCACTGCTCTCGACTTGGCGGATGGTATTGCGATCCTCGAAACAGCGCCGAGTGAGGGTGAACCCGAACGTCATACGTTCAGCGAAAAATTCGCCTGTCCCGTGTCTGGCTTCACCATACCAGAGATCGAACCGCGCCTGTTTTCGTTCAACGCGCCGTTCGGGGCTTGCCCATCCTGTGATGGCCTTGGCGTTGAGTTGTTCTTTGACGAACGTTTGGTCGTGCCTGACGTAACTCTACGCGTGGCGGACGGTGCGATTGCTCCGTGGCGTAAAGGGAAATCGCCTTATTTCCTCCAGACGATTGAGGCGATCGCGAAACACTACGGGTTCGACAAGAACGCGCGCTGGAAAGATATTCCTGAAAAGGCGCAGAATGTGTTCCTCTACGGTTCGGGTAAAGAGGAAATCAAATTCCGCTACGACGAAGGCGGCCGTGTCTATCAGGTCGAGCGTGCCTTTGAGGGCGTGATCCCCAATATGGAACGCCGCTATCGCGAGACCGATAGCTCTTGGGTGCGGGAAGAATTCGAACAATTCCAAAACAACCGTAGCTGCGGGTCCTGCGGCGGCTACCGCCTGCGCGAAGAGGCGCGTGCCGTCAAAATTGCAGGTCTGCACATTGGTCAGGTGGTCGAAAAGTCGATCAAGGAAGCTTATGCGTGGATCGGCGGCGTCATGGAGACGCTTGGTAAGCAGAAACAGGAAATCGCCCGCGCGATTGTTAAGGAAATCAGCGAACGTCTGGGGTTCCTCAACAACGTAGGCCTCGACTACCTCACGATGAGCCGAAACGCGGGCACTTTGTCGGGTGGGGAAAGCCAACGTATCCGCCTTGCCTCGCAAATCGGGTCCGGTCTGACGGGTGTTCTCTACGTCCTCGACGAGCCGTCGATTGGTCTGCACCAGCGGGACAACGATCGTTTGATAGGAACGCTGAAAAACCTTCGGGATCAGGGCAATACGGTGATCGTTGTTGAACACGACGAGGATATGATCCGCGAGGCCGACTATGTGTTCGACATCGGACCGGGGGCAGGGGTGCACGGTGGTCAGGTCGTATCGCACGGAACGCCGAGCCAAGTGGAAGCCGACGAGGGGTCTATCACGGGGATGTATCTCTCTGGAAAACGTCGGATCGAGGTTCCCAGCGAACGCCGCAAGGGGAATGGTAAAACGCTCACTGTGGTAAAGGCCACGGGCAACAACCTCAAAGATGTGACTGCTGATTTCCCACTAGGTAAATTCGTCTGCGTTACGGGCGTATCGGGTGGCGGTAAATCCACGCTCACCATTGAGACGCTCTATAAAAACGCGGCGATGAAGCTGAACGGTGCGCGTGAGACGCCTGCGCCTTGCGAAACGATAAAAGGGTTTGAGCACCTCGATAAGGTGATCGACATTGACCAACGTCCCATCGGGCGCACCCCACGGTCTAACCCTGCGACCTATACGGGCGCTTTCACGCCGATCCGCGATTGGTTCGCTGGCCTACCTGAATCAAAGGCTCGTGGCTACAAACCTGGTCGGTTCTCGTTCAACGTCAAAGGTGGTCGATGCGAGGCCTGTCAGGGCGACGGCGTGATCAAGATCGAGATGCACTTCCTCCCCGATGTGTATGTGGAGTGTGAGACCTGCAAAGGGAAACGCTATAACCGCGAAACGCTGGAAGTGCAGTTTAAGGGTAAATCAATTGCCGACGTGCTGGATATGACGGTGGAAGAGGCCCAAGAGTTCTTCCGCGCGGTCCCATCGATCCGCGAGAAAATGGACGCGCTCGTGCGTGTGGGTCTGTCCTACATCAAGGTCGGCCAGCAAGCGACGACCCTCTCGGGCGGTGAAGCGCAGCGTGTGAAATTGTCCAAGGAGCTGTCGAAACGATCAACGGGGCGGACGCTCTATATCCTAGACGAACCGACCACGGGTTTGCACTTTGAAGATGTTCGTAAGCTACTGGAAGTGCTGCACGAATTGGTTGATCAGGGGAACTCGGTCGTGGTGATCGAACATAACCTTGATGTGATTAAAACGGCGGACTGGTTGATCGATATCGGGCCAGAGGGCGGCGATGGGGGTGGTCGGATCGTCGCGACAGGTACGCCTGAGGATGTGGCGGCGGTAAAGGAATCCCATACAGGGCATTACCTCGCTCCAATGCTCACGCCACGGGTGGCAGCGGAATGAAAAAGGGGCCTCACGGCCCCTTTTCTTATTTTTTCATCGGGCAGGTGTTGATGCCCAGAATTGTATAGAGCGGGCAAGACCCGATAAGGCCAGTAACCAGTGGCACGATACCAATGAGGTAGAGCCAGCTATAGGCACCGCCACCGTTCATGAAATACCCAGCGATCAGAGCAAGGCCTAGGATCACGCGCAGGGCGCGGTCAATGGTACCTTCGTTACGTTTAAACATGGTCAGACTCCCAATCTGAAGAATTACATTTCGATATTGTAATGCAATCTAAGAGCGTCGTCACCAATAATCGTATCAGGCCTGATCACGTCCACGTTTTTCAAACCGCGGTAGCATCGCCGAGAAGTCCATACCTTTGCCGTCCTCGGATTCGACGAACTGTTTGTAAAGCTCCATCGCACGTTGACCCATCGGGGTATCCGCATCCGCAACTTCTGCCGCCATCTGCGCGAGCGTTAGGTCTTTGAGCATCAGTTCAGAAGCGAAGCCCGGTTTGTAGTCGTTGTCCGCTGGGGATTGCGGGCCAACGCCGGGGGCAGGGCAGTAGGCGTTCATGGTCCATGAGTAGCCAGACGAGGTGCTTACCACGTCGAACATCGCTTGGCGATCAAGGCCGAGTTTGTCAGCGAGGGCAAAGGCTTCGCATGTGGCGATCATGGTGACGCCGAGGATCATGTTGTTACAGATTTTCGCCGCCTGACCGTTGCCCGATGCACCACAGTGAACGGATTTTTGGCCCATGATCTCGAACAGCGGTTTCGCTGTCGCAAATGCGTCGTCAGGGCCACCAACCATAAAGGTCAGTGTGCCGTTCGTCGCGCCTCCAACACCGCCCGATACAGGGGCGTCTAGAGCAGTCAGACCATGGTCAGCTGCGGATTGTGCGACCTTGCGTGCGCTCTCTACATCAACGGTCGAACAATCCAGATGCACCGCGCCTTTTTCCATCGCAGGATGGATTTCTGCGGCAACAGCCTGAAGGATCGCGCCGTTCGGGAGCATGGTGATGACAACATCTGCACCGCGCACGGCATCTGCATTGGTGGCTGCAACGGGCATAAAGTCAGGCTTTGCGATAGGGTCACAGCCGACGACGTCATGGCCTGCGTTGACAAGGTTGGCCGCCATTGGCGCGCCCATGTTTCCCAGACCGATAAAGGCTATTTTCATCCTGTTTCTCTCTCTCAAAAGGTCACATCAGGGCCGTCGACAGGGGCCAACAATTGGGCCACCAGATCAGCGGGAACCTCGGACACGTCGGTGTGCATCCACTGCGGGTTGCGGTCTTTGTCGATAATCGCGGCGCGCACGCCTTCGATCAGGTCAGCCAGTTCCAGTGAACGACTGGTAAAGCGGTATTCGAGCTGCAAAGCGTTGCGAATGTCAGGGTTCTTGCGACATTCACGAACCAGCCAGAGCGTCGACGTCATCGCCAGCGGCGAATTTTTCGCAAAAGCGGCTTGTGCCTTGAGCGCTGCATCGGTGCTGGCATGGGACAACCGCTCGGCAATGTCGGCCATGCTATCCCCACCGAACACCGCATCAATTGCGTCTTGCCATTCGCGAAGGGTGCTTTCGGGGACGGGCTGAGCGGTGTGGGCAATGGCCTCAATGTCGCCAGTTTCGATCAGCATTGCCTTTAGGCCATCCCAATCTTTCTCTGCGATATAGGTATCGGCAAAACCCGCATATATCGCGTCGCCGGCCCCCATGCGATCGCCAGTCAGTCCGAGGAATTCGCCTAGGTGCCGTGGCGCAAGTGCCAGTAGACGTGTTCCGCCAACGTCGGGGATCAGCCCGATGCCGCATTCAGGCATAGCAATTTTCGTGGTGTCACCAACGATGCGATGAGACACGTGCCCACCAACGCCGACGCCGCCGCCCATGACAAAGCCCTGCATAAAGCTCACGACGGGTTTGGGATACTCCGCCAGCTTTGCGTTCATACGGTATTCATCGCGCCAGAACTTGCGGGGATAATCAAACTCCTCGCGTTTTCCAGCGGCGTAGATATCGGCGATGTCACCACCTGCGCAGAAGGCTTTCTCACCTTCTGCGTCGATGATGATTAGCTTTACCGCGTCGTTGTCACGCCAGTCGTCGATCGCTGCCTCAATCGACATGCACATGTCATAAGTGAGGGCGTTTAGGGCCTTGGGACGGTTCAAAGTGATCCGTCCCGCGTGCCCTTCGATCCGAGTGAGAACGTCGCTCATCGCCCCACCAGATCCCGTGCCACGATCATGCGCATGATCTCGTTTGTGCCTTCGAGGATTTGGTGAACACGAAGGTCACGCACGATCTTTTCGATGCCATAGTCCGCGAGGTAGCCGTAGCCGCCGTGCAATTGCAGACACTGGTCCGCCACGCGGCTGCCTGCCTCTGTGACGAACTTCTTGGCCATCGCGCAGAATTTGGTCGCATCAGGTGCACCTGTGTCGAGTTTCCACGCCGCCTGACGCAAGAATGTGCGGGCCGCTTGAAGTTCGATTTCCATCTCAGCCAAGCGGAATTGCAGTGCTTGGAACTGGTCGATGGATTTGCCGAAAGCCTTGCGTTCGGACATGTAGACGAGGGTCGAATTGAGCGCCGTTTGCGCCGCACCCAAGGAACAGGCCGAAATGTTCAGTCGACCACCATCGAGGCCGGCCATCGCGTAGCTGAACCCTTTGCCTTCTTCGCCCAAGAGGTTGTTGGCAGGGATTTTAACATCGTCCATCTGAACTTGACGGGTCGGCTGTGATTTCCAGCCCATCTTTTGCTCAAGTCCGCCAAACGACAGCCCCTCTGCGCCATCTTCGATCACGAAGGACGAAATCCCTTTGGGTCCGTCTTCGCCGGTGCGGGCCATGACGACATAGGCATCAGAATAGCCACCGCCCGAGATGAAAGCTTTGGTTCCAGTGACCGTATATCCGTCGTTTGTGCGTGTGGCGCGGGTTTTCAGGGCCGCAGCGTCAGATCCCGAACCAGGTTCAGTGAGGCAGTAAGAAAACACGGTTTCCATAGTCAGCGCCTTGGGCATGTAGCGCGCTTTGAGGTCGTCCGAGCCATAGGTGTCCAACATTTTGAGACACATGTTGTGGATCGACAGGAATGCCGCAACAGAGGCGCAGGACATCGAAAGGGCTTCGAAGACCAGCGTGGCGTCTAGGCGTGTCAGCCCTGATCCGCCAGACTCTTCGCTGACATACAATCCACCGAATCCTAGCTCTGCGATTTTCGTCCAGAGCTCTTTGGGGATCGTTCCCTCAGCTTCCCATTTTTGGGCATAGGGCGCGATGTGTTCTTCGCCAAATGCCTTCGCCATATCGAAAATAGCGGTTTGTTCTTCGGACAATGCAAAGTCCATAGCGCCTCCTCCCAAAGTCACTAATTGAACGATTGTTTAATTAAACGACGAACCGTCAGAAATAGCAAGGGCGGCCAATGGCCGCCCCGCAATGTTTTCGCTATCAGTCCATCGCTTTGAAGTTCAGCGCGACACCGTCTTTGATGCCAGAGAACCAACGCGCGGTCACGGTCTTGGTCTTGGTGTAGAATTTGAACGCATCCGGACCGTATTGGTTCAGATCGCCAAATGCAGACTTCTTCCAGCCGCCGAACGAGAAGTAGGACAGCGGAACCGGGATCGGGAAGTTGATGCCGACCATGCCAACGTTCACGCGGTTAGCAAAGTCACGTGCGGTATCGCCGTCGGCGGTGTAGATCGCGGTGCCGTTGCCGTAGTTGTTCTTCATGATCAGATCGAGAGCTTCTTCGTAGTTCTCGGCACGGACGGTCGACAGAACAGGGCCAAAGATTTCTTCTTTGTAGATGTCCATGTCTGGGGTCACGTTGTCAAAGAGCGACGCGCCAACAAAGAAGCCGTTCTCGTAGCCCTGCATTTTGAAATCACGGCCGTCGACAACAAGGTTTGCACCCTGCTCAACACCAGAGTTCACCAGACCGTTGATGCGGTTTTTCGATGCTTCGGTGATAACGGGGCCAAAGTCCACGTCTTCGCCAGCGGTGTAGGGGCCGACTTTCAGCGCTTCGATTTTCGGAACCAGCTTTTCGATCAGGCGATCAGCGGTTTCTTTACCGACTGGTACAGCAACCGAAATAGCCATGCAGCGTTCGCCAGCCGCGCCATAGCCTGCGCCAACCAGTGCGTCTGCCGCTTTGTCGAGGTCTGCGTCGGGCATAATGATCATGTGGTTTTTGGCACCACCAAAGCACTGTGCGCGTTTGCCGTTGGTTGCAGCGCGACCGTAGATGTATTGTGCAATCGGGGTCGAACCCACAAAGCCGACGCCTTGGATGGTTTCGTGGTCAAGGATCGCGTCAACCGCACCTTTGTCACCGTTCACAACCTGCAGAACGCCAGCAGGAAGACCGGCTTCCATGATCAGTTCAGCAAGGCGCAGAGCTGTCGAGGGAACGCGCTCGGACGGCTTGAGGATCATAGCGTTGCCCGAAACGATCGCAGGCGCCATTTTCCACAGCGGGATCATTGCAGGGAAGTTGAACGGGGTGATGCCCGCAACAACGCCGAGAGGCTGACGCATAGCGTAAAGGTCAATACCCGGGCCACCGTCGTTCATGTATTCGCCTTTGAGCATCGCAGGCGCGCCCATGCATACTTCGACAACTTCGAGGCCGCGCTGAACGTCGCCGCGTGCGTCTGGAATGGTTTTGCCGTGCTCACGTGCAACCAGTTCGGCCAGCTCTTCCATGTGTTCGTTGATCAGTTGACCGAACTTCATCATGACACGAGCACGGCGCTGCGGGTTTACTTTCGCCCATTCGACCTGAGCTTTTTCAGCAGCTTTGATCGCAGCATCCATTTCTTCGTCGGATGCGAGCGGCACCTTAGCGATGATTTCGCCAGTTGCGGGGTTGTAAACATCGCTAAAGCGGCCCGAGGTGCCTTTAACGTGTTCACCGTTAATGAAGTGAGTCAGTTCCTGCATGGTATCCTCCCTAGGGGGTCTGATCTGATTTGACGCTAGAATAGTCTTGCGTTTTGGTCGGTAAAAGAGAAGGTTTGTCAAAATCGTTTTGCAAAAATGCAAAGGTGGGGTTGATGAATTGGGATGACATGCGGGTGTTTTTGGCTGTGGCGCGCGCGGAGAGCCTTTCGGCGGCCGCACCGCTTTTGAAAATGGACCCTGCGACAGTTGGCCGTCGGATCACTCGTCTCGAGGAAACAGTAGGCGCACCGCTTTTTGTCAAATCCCCCCAAGGCTACGCTTTGACTGAACAAGGACTGCGCATGAGGGATCATGCGGCGCAGGCGGAAGCTGCACTATCTCTCGCCATGGACGAAGGGCAGGCGGTCGATAAAGGGCTGTCTGGGCAAGTCCGTATTGGTGCCCCTGACGGCTGCGCGAACTTTCTTCTGCCTCAAGTCTGCGCTGCCATTCAGGCTGAAAATCCGGGGTTAGAGGTGCAAATCCTCGCTCTGCCGCGTGTTGTGAACCTGTCCAAACGCGAAGCCGATATGGCCATCACCGTGTCACCCCCCGATGCAGGACGCCTGACGGTTCAAAAGATCAGCGACTACAGGCTCCACCTCGCGATGCGGCAGGACAGCAGTCTGCCCACAACGATGGCGGACCTGCACGGTGTGCCTGTCGTTGGCTACATTCCTGATATGATCTTTGACAAAGAGTTGGATTACTTGGGCACATTGTCGCGGGATGGGGTGCAGATGGCCTCTAACTCGGTCGCTGTTCAGTTGCAGATGCTTCGACACGGAGGGGTAGGGATCGTGCATGATTTCGCGCTGCCTTGTGCGCCCGAATTGACCCGCGTTCTAATGAATGAACTCTCTTTGCTACGCAGTTTTTATTTGGTGCGTCACTTGTCCGACCGTAAATCAGATCGCTTGAACCGATTTGCCGAAGCCCTTTTGGCGGGCATGCGGGCTGAAATCGCACGCCTGGAGGCTCAGGCCGCTTGACAGGTGGGGGGTATTGCGGAGACGCTGTATGTATCGGCAGTTGAGGAGGACCAGCCATGCTCGTACAGAACATTCTGAATTCCAAAGAAAAAACTGGCATCTATTGGCTAGCTCCAAGCGAGCCTGTGTCCAAAGCTGTGCAGATCATGTCTGACAATCGAATTGGTACAATCGTGGTGTCGCACGACGGCGAAGTCCCAACGGGAATCCTCTCCGAACGTGACATCGTTCGCGAAATGGGCAAGCAGGGCGCAGAAATCCTGTCAGGGTCGATTGAGGCTCTGATGACCAAAAAGCTGATCACAACGACCGTTGATGTCACTGCGGATCAGGTGCTTCAGATCATGACAGACGGCCGTTTCCGCCACCTTCCTGTCATGTCGGATGGCAAACTCATCGGCCTGATTTCGATTGGCGACGTGGTCAAAGCGCGCCTATCCCAGCTCGCGATGGAGAAAGATGCCCTCGAAGGCATGGTGATGGGGCGATAAGTACCCTTGCATTCCCGTGCGCAATATTGTTGCGTGCGGGCAATGAACCAAAGAGGGGCACCCGATGCGTATTGGCCTTTATCCCGGCACGTTTGATCCAATTACAAACGGCCACATCGACATCATACGCCGTGCCTGTTCCCTGGTAGACCGTCTCGTCATTGGTGTCGCCATCAACCGCGACAAGGGACCGTTGTTCAATCTCGAAGAACGCGTTGCGATGATCCGCTCTGAGGTTGCGTCAATTGCGGCCTCCACGGGCACTGAGATCGTTGCGCATCCGTTTGAGAACCTCTTGATCGATTGTGCCCGTGATGTTGGTGCCAATGTCATCATCCGTGGCCTACGCGCTGTGGCTGATTTCGAATACGAATTCCAAATGGTTGGCATGAACCGTTCGCTCGACAATAGCATTGAGACCGTATTCCTAATGGCCGATGCTAAAAACCAAGCCATAGCATCGAAGCTGGTCAAAGAGATTTGCCGCTTGAATGGCGATGTCTCGAAATTCGTGCCGACCTCGGTTAAATCGGCTCTCGAAAGCCGTTTGCGAGGCTGACATGCTGGGGGCGCTGCCCCCAGACCCCCGGGATATTTCAGGCACAAAGGCATGGGCGGCAACGCCTATGCTTTTGAAGTCGTGACAGCCTGTCGCATGTCAAAAGCATAATATATATGTCACATGCGGATTATGACTGAACATGCACACAACCCCGAAAACTTTGGCACGATCGTAAAACCGCTACTTGGCCTTGTGGTTTTGCTGGTGCTGCTTGCCATCTCGATCAAGATTTTTGGCATCGCAGGACTGATGGTTCCCGTGCTCGCACTGGTTCCCACCGTCTATGTCATTTTGATCTGGATCTCGATGGGCAAGTCCTAAGCTTCTGATTTTTCCATCAAAAGCATCCACTCTTCTTCGGCAGCGGCAAGCGCATCTTGTCGCTGCACGAGGGCCTCTGTCGCCTTTTGGAACTTCACCGGTTGTTTGGTGAACAGCTCAGGATCGGCCATCAATTCCTCAAGTTTCGCGATTTCTGCGGTGATTTTATCAATCACGGCAGGTAGTTCTTCGAGTCGGTGTTTTTCGGTAAAGGACAAACCGTTTTTACGAGTATCCGATTTCGGTTTTTCGGTCGTTTTGGGTGTTTCAACTGGCTTTGTCGTCTCTTCAACAACGGTGCCGCGCTGGTTCAGATAATCGGTCCAGCCACCTGCATAGACCGTGGCGTTTCCGTTACCTTCCATCGCGATGGTCGTCGTCGCAACTCGGTCGAGGAAATCGCGGTCGTGGCTGACGAGGACCACAGTGCCATCGTAATCGTCGAGGATCTCTTGCAAGAGATCCAGCGTCTCAATGTCGAGATCGTTCGTCGGTTCGTCGAGGACCAAGAGATTCGACGGTTTCGCCATCAGCTTGGCCAGCAAGAGACGCGCTTTTTCACCGCCCGACAGGGATTTTACAGGCGCACGCGCTTGCGCTTCGTTAAAGAGGAAGTCTTTGAGGTAGGCGACAACATGTTTGGGCACGCCACGGACCATGACCTGATCCGCGCGTCCACCGACCCGCATTTCGGGATCACCTGTGAGGCTGTCCCAGAGCGACATCTCGGGATCGAGCTGCGCACGCGTTTGGTCGAACACAGCGACCTCGAGGTTCGTGCCCAACTTCACACGGCCCGCATCTGGTTCGACCTGTCCCAGCATCATCTTGATCACGCTGGTTTTTCCGACCCCGTTTGGCCCGACAAAGGCCACGCGATCGCCGCGTTGAATGGTGATCGTCAGTCCTTTCACGATTTGCTTATCGCCAAAGGATTTGGTCAGATTTTCAACCTCAATGACCTTCTTACCTGAGGTCGGCCCACTCTCGAGCGTGAGGGCCGCCGTTCCCTGCCGCTTGATCATCGAAGCCCGTTCAGCGCGCAAATCCTGTAGAGCGCGAACACGCCCTTGGTTCCGTTTACGACGCGCAGAAATCCCCTCGACAGCCCATCGCGCTTCGGCTTTGATCTTGCGATCCATCTTGTGCTTGGCGGTTTCTTCTTCGTCCCAAACCTTGTCGCGCCAGGCTTCGAACCCGTCAAAGCCGGTTTCCTGACGACGCACTTCGCCGCGATCAATCCACAGCGTTGCCCGCGTCAAAGCTCGCAAAAACGCACGGTCATGGGAAATCAGAACATAGGCTGCCTTGGTCGATTTCAGTTCATTTTCCAACCATTGCACCGCCTCAATATCGAGGTGGTTGGTCGGTTCATCCAAGAGCATCAATTCTGGTGCTTCGGCCATCAACTTGGCCAAGGCCGCGCGGCGACGCTCACCGCCAGATGCTGTCGCAACATCGCGGGACGGATCAAACTTGAGACCATCCGCAACCATTGCTACGCGGTAAGATTCACTCGGGTCAAGGCCGCTGGCGGCATAATCGCCCAAGGTCGCAAACCCCTCCATCGTGGGGTCCTGCTCCATGTATCCAACCGACACACCCGGTGGAACAACGCGCATCCCTTGGTCGGCTTCTACCAACCCCGCCATCACTTTCATCAGTGTCGACTTTCCCGACCCATTGCGCCCAACCAGCGCGACGCGATCGCCACCCTGTACAACGGCAGAGAGGTCTGAAAATACGGGATCCCCACCAAAGGTCAGGGAAATATCGGATAACTGGAGTAAAGGTGCGCGTGCCATGACGTGCAGCTAATCTGCCCCATCAAAACACGCAAGGGCTCGCCTGCCTTTGTGCCTGAAATATCCCGGGGGTGTGGGGGCAGAGCCCCCATGTTTTATCCGTCGAAGTTCACTTCTTCCATGATCCGAAGTGCTGTTGAGCGGTGGCCAGCAACCTCGGTCAGGTCGATTTTGTCGTGCTCAAACGTACCCCAGCTTGCGACGAGGTCAGACAAGTCCGCGCCTTCCAGCACTGGGTATTCGTTGTTCAGTTCGGCGTAGATGGCCTGTGCCTCGGGGGAGACGAGGAATTCCATCAGTTGCAGGGCTTCGTCGTGGTTCGGTGCTGCTTTGGTCATCGCGACGCCCGAGACGTTGATGTGGGTGCCTTCGCCCTCAAATGTCGGAAACACGATGCGGACAGAGTTCGCCCATTCGGTCTGTTCCGGATCGGCGAGCATTTGGCCCATGTAATAGGTGTTCCCGAGCGAGATATCGCATTCGCCAGCCCAGATTGCGCGAACCTGTGCGCGGTCGTTGCCTTCGGGCTTGCGGGCTAGGTTCGCTTTGACACCTTCTGCCCAAGTGCGCGCGTAATCTTCGCCATGGTGGGCGATGACAGCTGAAAGAAGGGCGAGGTTATAGTCGTGCACGCCTGAGCGGGTGCAAATACGGCCAGCCCATTTCGGGTCGGCGAGGTCTTCGTAGGTGGTCACTTCACCATCTGCCACGCGCTCTTGGCTCGCATAGACGATGCGGGCGCGAGTGGTAAGCGAGAACCAGAGGTTTTCAGGACTGCGCAGTTCCGCCGGGACCGAAGCGGTCAGAATTTCGCTCTCAACAGGCTGGATCACATCAGCATCAACGATCTGCTGCAGGTTTGCGATGTCGACCGTCATCACGAGGTCGGCGGGCGAACGAGCGCCCTCTGCCTTGAGGCGTTCAACTAGACCACTGTCCACGAAGGCGAGGTTCACGTTGATGCCTGTTTCGGCGGTGAAGGCATCCATTACGGGCTGGATCAGTTCCGGCTGGCGTGTGGTGTAGATGTTGACGTCTGCAACGGCAGGGAGGGCAGTCAGACCAGCCACAGAAGCGAGGAGGAGGGAACGAAATGTCATGCTAAACTCCGGCATTTGAATTGCCGTCGTTAAACCTGACTAAAATGATCAGGTCAATACCTGAATTTTATAGTCGGGTTTTTTCCGCTTCCCGTTCTGCCAGTTTAGCAGCGTCCCAAAGTTCGTCCATTTCGTCGAGATTGCTTTGCTCTGGACTGCTGCCTTTGGCAATCAATGCGTCTTCTACGGCGTTGAAACGGCGAATGAATTTCGCATTGGTGCGGCGCAGGGCGGCTTCGGGGTCAACGTTCAGGTGGCGGGCAAGGTTTGCCACAACGAACAGCAGATCGCCCATTTCCTCTTCGACTTCGTCTTGTGTCAGAGTGTCGCGAGCCTCGACCAGTTCGCGCGACTCTTCGATGATTTTGTCGATCACCTGATCGGTTGATGGCCAATCAAACCCGACCCGTGCAGCGCGTTTTTGCAACTTCACCGCACGCAAGAGCGCAGGCAGTCCGACGGCGACGCCATCCAAGACGCGGGTTTCGGATTTGGCAGCACGCTCTGCTGCTTTGACCTCTTCCCACCGGTCAACTTGGGTATCGGCACTGAAGTCATTGCCTTCGGTGCCAAACACGTGTGGATGGCGCGATACCATCTTGTCACTGATGGCCTTGGCGACGTCCTCGAATTTAAAATGGCCCGCTTCTTCGGCCATTTGCGCGTGGAACACGGATTGGAACAGAAGGTCGCCCAACTCGCTGCGCAATTCGTCCCATGCACCGCGTTCGATTGCGTCAGCCACTTCGTAGGCTTCCTCAATCGTGTAGGGCGCAATGGTTGCGAAATCTTGTTCGATGTCCCACGGGCAACCTTTTTCAGGGTGCCTGAGGCGGCGCATGATCTCTAACAGCCGCTCCATTGTTCCGTCGGGGGAATGCACGATGGCGTCAGAAGCAGAGAGGTCCATTGCAGGCGTCCTTGAATTAGGGTTCTGTGGCCAAGGTATCCACCCAAGCACGAGAGTCCACCCATGCCCGTCCTAAACCGCATTGCCGAATTCGAAACCGATATGACCGCGTGGCGCCGCCATTTGCATATGCATCCAGAGATCGGGTTCGAGTGTCATAATACGGCTGCCTTTGTGGTGGAACGGTTGCGCGAATTTGGCGTGGACGAGGTGCATACGGGCATTGCGACCTCTGGCGTGATTGCGATCATCAACGGGCAGGGCGAGGGCCCGACCATTGGTCTGCGGGCAGATATGGACGCGCTGCCGATGCAGGAACATTCGGGCGCTGACTATGCGTCGACCATCGACGGGCGGATGCATGCTTGCGGGCACGATGGGCATACGACGATGCTCTTGGGGGCGGCACGGTATTTGGCCGAGACTCGCAATTTCAAAGGCCGCGTTGCGCTGGTGTTCCAACCCGCCGAAGAAGCAGGCGGAGGCGCGGGCGTAATGGTCAAAGAGGGCGTTCTTGACCGTTTCGACATCAGCCAGATTTACGCAATTCATACGCTTCCTGGTCTGCCGCTGGGCGAATTCTACACGACCTCAGGCCCGATTATGGCTGCTGTCGATGCTTTTGATGTGGAAATCACAGGGAAGGGCGGTCACGTCGCCTATCACCAAGAGGCCCGCGATCCGATCGTTGCGGCCTGCGGCATTACTCAAGCGATCCAAACCATCGTAAGCCGTAGCCGTTCGCCCTTTGACGATCTGGTTGTGTCGGTGTCGCAAATCCACACGGGCACGGCGGACAACATCATTCCAGATCAGGCTTATATCAACGGCACCGTTCGGACGTTCTCGCGCGATGTTCAGGCGATGGTCAAACAACGCCTCCAAGAGATCGTGCAAGGGCAGGCGATGGCTTATGGTGTCGAGGCAAAGCTGATCTACATGGATGATTATCCGCCCACCATTAACGATCCCGAAGCGACCCAATTCGCCATCGCAACGGCCTCTGAAATTGTGGGCGCCGATAAGGTGGACGGCAACGGCGGCAAGGAAATGGGCGCAGAGGATTTTGCGTTCTTCCTCGAAAACCGTCCGGGGGCTTATTTGTTCCTCGGCAACGGTGACACAGCGAGCGTTCACCATCCCGCCTATGATTTCGATGACCGTTCCGCACCGATTGGCGCCAGCTATTTGGCGCGGCTTGTGGAGCGCGCACAGCCGCGCGATTGATCGCTAGGCTTGACGGTTGACCTGACTTCGGGCATGGACCCCTTATGGCCCGTATTGATGAACTCCCCCCTCTGCGTGATGTAATCGCGACGCACCAGCTTTCGGCAAAGAAATCGCTGGGGCAGAACTTTTTGCTCGACCTTAATCTGACTGCGAAAATTGCGCGTCAGGCAGGTGATCTGAGTGGGGCCGATGTTCTTGAAATCGGTCCGGGTCCGGGTGGTTTGACCCGTGGCCTGTTGGCAGAGGGTGCGCGCCGCGTGCTCGCCATCGAAAAAGACGAACGCTGCCTGCCCGCTTTACAGGAGATTTCAGACGCCTATGACGGGCGTTTACAAGTGATCAACGGCGACGCTCTCGAGATTGACCCGCTGCAATATCTCACTCCGCCGATCAAGATCGCAGCGAATCTGCCATACAATGTCGGGACAGAGCTTTTGGTGCGTTGGTTGACGCCGAAAGAATGGCCGCCGTTCTGGCAGTCGCTGACACTGATGTTCCAAAAGGAAGTCGCCGAACGTATCGTCGCCCAACCCGGCGGCAAGGCTTATGGTCGTTTGGCGATCCTTGCCCAGTGGCGTGCTGACGCGAAAATCGTGCTCGACCTGCCGCCGCAAGCCTTTACGCCGCCGCCCAAAGTGTCGTCGGCTGTGGTTCATCTTACCGCATTGCCAGAGCCGCGTTTCCCTGCTGACGCCGCGACCCTATCGCGCGTTGTCGCGGCTGGCTTTAATCAGCGCCGCAAAATGCTGCGTGCCTCGCTCAAGGGCGTTGCCCCAAATATCGAAGATCATCTGATCGCCGCAGGTATTCAGCCGACGGAACGCGCAGAGCAGGTCAGTTTGGAACAGTTCTGCGCGCTGGCTCGGTCAATTAAGGACGCGTAAAACCTGCGATTGCGGCCGCTGAAAAAGCACGATGATGGCAGCCCTCCGCGTGGTCGTTCACCATACCTGCGGCCTGCATGAACGCATAGGCCGTCGTGGGACCTACGAATTTCCAGCCGAGCTTTTTCATCACCTTTGACATCGCCGTTGCAGCGGGTGAAGTGCCTCGCTGCACTGTGCCAGAGCCGAGGTCGTTCGGATCCGCAAAGGACCAGAAGAATGTGGCAAGCGATCCATGAGCAGCGATTGCTTCTAACGCACGATTGGCATTGTTGATCGTTGCCGTGATCTTGCCCCGATGCCGAACGATGCCTTTGTCATTCAAGAGGCGATCTACATCCGCCTCACCAAATTGCGCGACTGTTGCAATGTCGAAATTGGCAAAGCCATGGCGGAACCCATCGCGTTTTTCCAAAATCGTCCGCCAGCTTAGTCCAGACTGAAACGATTCGAGTGTGATCTTTTCAAAGAGGGTGCGGTCATCGGCAGTCGGAACTCCCCAATCGTCATCGTGATAGGCAATGTATTGCTCTGTCGCGGTGCACCACCAGCAGCGGTGCAAACCGTCCGAAGTCTGTTCAATTTTCATAATAGACCAAATAAAAAACCCGACCGTTTCGGGTCGGGTTCCAGTTTACTCTGCCGCGGCTGGGCTGTCATCGCTAGGCGTGTCAGCTTTCGCTTTGGGTTTGCGCGGCGCGCGCGGCTTGCGGGGTGCTTTTTTCGGCTCGTCCGCTTCTGGCGCTTTGCTTTCTGGTGTCTCAACCAGACCGTTGTCGTCTTCGTCCTCCGACGGAGTTTCGATCACATCCTCGCGGCGCGGACGACGAGCCTCGCGTTGCGGGCGGTCCTCGCGCTGCGGACGTTCAGGACGATCCTCGGACACATCAGGCTGTTCGCCTGCGCCAGCAGCTTGCTCTTCCTGAGCCTTCAGGCGATCCGCGCGTTCGCGGTCACGTTCGGCCTGACGCTGACGGTTCTGTTCTTCTTGCTCTTCGCGGGCCTTGTCGACCTCACGCTGAGCCTCAGCCAGAATTCGCAAATAGTGTTCGGCGTGCTGGGCAAAGTTCTCTGCCGCGACGCGGTCGCCGGACAACTGCGCATCGCGGTGCAGCTGATTGTATTTCTCGATGATTTGTTGCGGCGTCCCGCGCACCTTTCCATCAGGACCCGAGCTATCAAACACTCGGTTAATGATGTTACCGCCAGACGGACGATTGTTGTTGCGGTTCTTACCGCGGGACCGTGATTTCGATGATCTCATGAACGTGCTTTCGGGCAGCGGAAAATGCGTTGCGTTTGGCTTTCCCATCTACGGGACAAAATGCCAAAGATGTTCAGGCGAATATCAGAGAGAGGCCGAAGCCTTCTGTCTTCTGATGCCCCGTGACTACCCTTCAAACTGGATACGTTACAAGTCTAAAATGCATCGAATCCGACGAAAGGCGTGCTTTTCTGCACAGAACAGGCGGATTAACCATGATATTCGCCTGAAACGACCCGATCCCGACCATCAAGATCCTGAATCACCCGAACCTTTTCAAACCCGTTGTCCGCAAACATTTGTGCGACGGCGACGGCTTGGGTGGGGCCGATTTCGACGATCAGGCGACCGCCAACACGCAAGAGGTTAGCTGCTTGCTGGCTGATCTCTCGGTAGGCGGATAGGCCATCACCGCCGTCGGTTAGGGCCATGTGCGGTTCGTGATCGTGGACTTCGGGCGACAAACCATCCATCTCGTCCAGCCCGATATAGGGCGGGTTCGACACGACCAGATCAACCTGACCTTCGATGCCGTCGGCCCAAGAGGTGCGTAGGATCGCCGCCCGTTCACCCAGATCCAGCGCATGCATATTGTCCTCTGCCACGCGGCAGGCGTCTTCTGACAGATCAGTGCCAACGCCCCGTGCTTCGGGCATTTCAGCGAGAAGCGTCAGGAGGATACAGCCCGACCCAGTGCCAAGGTCGATCACGCTGGCAAAGGCGTCTTGGAGCGCAACCTCGATCAGGATTTCGGTTTCAGGACGCGGGTCTAAAACATTCCGCGTGACCTTGAACCGACGCCCATAGAACTCACGATAGCCCAACAGATGCGACACAGGTTCCCGACCAGCCCGCCGCTGCAAGAGGGCGGCAAAGCGCGCTTCGGCCTCTTGGGTCACGGGTTCGGGGAGGATCAACGTCAGACGACCAGCCTCAACCCCGACCGCATGAGCTAGTAACCGTCGCGCATCGCGAGGCGCATCAGGCACTCCTGCATCGGTCAATTGTCGCACGCCTTTGGCCAGCAGAACCGATCCAGTGGGCTGGTTCATCCTTCCATCTCCGCAAGGAGCGTCGCTTGGGCATCGGCAATCAACGCATCAATCGTTTCATCCAAGTCACCCTGCATGATCTTATCAAGCGAATAGAGCGTCAGGTTAATCCGGTGATCTGTCATCCGTCCCTGCGGGAAGTTGTAGGTGCGAATGCGTTCAGAGCGGTCCCCAGACCCCACCTGCGATTTGCGGCTGGCAGAGCGTTCATCGTGGAGCTTCTGACGCTCCAAATCAAAGAGGCGGGTTTTCAGAACCTGCATCGCAATTTCGCGGTTGCGGTGCTGTGATTTCTCAGAGCTGGTGACAACGATACCAGAGGGGATGTGGGTGATCCGAACGGCAGAGTCGGTGGTGTTCACGTGCTGACCGCCTGCACCCGACGATCGCATCGTGTCGATGCGGATGTCATTGGCGTTGATTTGAATATCGACGTCTTCGGCTTCTGGAAGAACGGCGACCGTTGCGGCAGAGGTGTGGATACGTCCGCCGCTCTCTGTCTCGGGCACACGTTGCACACGGTGCACGCCGGATTCGTATTTCATGCGGGCAAAGACGCCATCACCTGCGATCCGAGCGATCACCTCTTTGATGCCGCCCAATTCCGTTTCTTGGTGTTCGAGGATTTCCAGCTTCCAGCCTTTGTCTTCGCAATAGCGCTGATACATCCGCAACAGATCACCCGCGAATAGCGAGGCCTCGTCGCCACCCGTGCCAGGTCGGATTTCGAGGATCGCAGGACGGGCATCAGCGGCATCCTTTGGCAGCAGAGCAAGGCGCACGTCTTGTTCGGCCGTCTCTAGCTGGTCGCGCAAGGAAGGGAGCTCATCCTCGGCCAGTTCGCGCATATCTGGGTCTTTGAGCATCAGCTCTGCCTCGGCGATATCGGCAACGATCTGGCGGTAGCCCAAAACGGTTTTTACAACCGGCTCAAGCTCGGAATATTCTTTCGAAAGGGCCGCGATCTGCGACGGCTCAACGCCGCCGTTCAGTTTGGCCTCTAAGAACTGAAAGCGAGAGATAATTTGGTCGAGTTTGTCACTGGGTATCATGTGTTTTGCAATGGCCGACAGGCCGCGCGGCGTCAAGGCTGGTTGATGCCTGCCGCCATGAGCCAACCGTCGATCCGTTTTGCATTCACGCCCAAATCAGAACGCCCAAACCGTAACCGCCCGTGGATTTGAAGGTGCCATTCGGGCGTCTCTGTCGCCTGTTTTATCACGCGGACCGTAGTGTAATCGGGAAAGCCCCAGAGCGCGGTGCGGGTCACGAAAGTGATCATCGCCTCATCGCGAGAGCCCGCGATTTGAACGGTGCGTGGCGTGTCATTGATTGCATCAAAGAGGGCGTCGATGCGGGACGGGTCACTGAGGACCGTTGCGACCGTCAGCCCGTCGGCTTCGGGGTAGCGGCCTGCAGGTAATTGCGGGGCCGCCATCCGATGCCAACGCTGCGCGTCGAGTGGCGCGAGGCGTACATAGGCTGCAAAGCCCAGAACAAGGGCGACAACAATACCGAGCAAAAGCTTCATTTTCTTTTGTTCCAGAGGTTTAGACAGCAAAGCTCCATCGCGACATGAGCACCCGCAACGGCTGTGATATTGCCGTGATCAAAAGGTGGAGAGACCTCAACCACATCACCGCCAACCATGTTGATCCCCGCCAAATCCCGCAGGAGTGCCGCAGTTTGCCACGATGCCAAACCACCCCAAACAGGCGTGCCCGTCCCGGGTGCAAAGGCTGGGTCGAGCGCATCAATGTCAAAGGTCACATAAGTCGGGTTATCGCCGACGATGGACTTGGTCCGCTCAACGACCCAAGGCAGGCCCATTTCATGGACGGAACGCGCGTCGATGTAGTGCATGCCGAGGTAATCATCACAGACCGTCCGAATGCCAATTTGGACAGAGCGGGTCGGGTCCACGTAGCCGAGCTTTACCGCCTTATACATAAAGGTGCCGTGATCGATGCGGTCGAAATCATCATCGGCCCAGAGGTCAGAGTGGGCGTCGAACTGGATCACCGACATTGGACCGTATTTTTCGGCATAGGCCTTCAGGATCGGGAGGGTGATCGAGTGATCACCGCCTAAGGTTACGCTTGCTGCATTTGCGTTTAGAATTGTGCGAATGTGATCGGTCAAGAGCGCGGGGAAGCTTGGCGTATGGGCATAGTCAAAGGCCAGATCGCCGTAGTCGATAATCGAAAATTCCCCTAGCGGGTCAAAGCCCCAACCGATTGGAGGGTCATAGGGCTGCAGGGTGGAGGCTTCGCGGATCGCACGCGGGCCAAAGCGCGTGCCTGTGCGGTGCGTCACAGCCTGATCAAAGGGAACACCTGTTATGGCGATATCGACCCCTGTCAGGTCCTTGGAATACTGACGGCGCAGGAACGACAGTGCGCCACCAAAGGCGTTTTCAAAGGCCAAACCGCGACGATCCTCGCGGGTAAAAGCGAGGTCGATTTGTTTCTTTGCATCCTCAAGTGCCATGGGTCGTTCCTTTTGATCAAATTATGACCAAAGAGCCAGAGCGCGGAGTTTTGGTCAAGAGGGGAAAGGGGCGAGGGGGCTCTGCCCCCGCTGCGCTGCGGCCCCTACGATATTTTCAGGCACAATGACCGATCAGCAGCGCGATTTTGCCATTTTGTCAGCAATGCGTAGAGCGGCGATCATCGACGACGGGTTGGCGATCCCTTTGCCCGCGATGTCAAAAGCGGTGCCGTGATCGGGCGAGGTGCGAATGAAGGGCAGGCCCAAGGTCACGTTCACGCCATTGTCGAAATCGATTGTCTTGATCGGGATGAGGGCCTGATCATGATAGGCGCAGATCGCCGCGTCATAGGTCGCGCGGGCGCGAGCGTGGAACATTGTGTCAGGTGGCATCGGTCCACGCAGGTCGATCCCTTCGGCACGAAGAGCCGCGATGGTGTCGTTCATCCACTCTAGCTCTTCGGTTCCCATCTTGCCGCCTTCGCCCGCATGGGGGTTTAGGCCAGCGACGACGAGGCGCGGACGATCAATGCCGAAGTCACGTCTTAGGGCCGCGTGAGTGATGAGGACGGTATCGGTCAGAAGGCGGGCGGTGAAGGCCTCAGGCACATCGGCTAATGCGATATGGATCGTTGTCGGCACCACGCGCAACTGGTCGCACGCGAGCATCATCACAACTTGATCGACCTTGCCCAAAGCGGCGAGGAATTCGGTATGCCCGGGGTAGGAAAACCCAGCACCGTCTGCGAGCGCCTTTTTGTGGATTGGCGCGGTGGTTATGGCAGAGCATTGCCCAGAAGCGACCAGATCAACAGCCGTTTCAATCGCAGCGATCACACCAGCGGCATGGGCGGGATTGGCGATGCCAGGCGTAAGCGCAGGTCCGAAATCGCGGGCCAAAACGGGCAGGGCGGTTTGGCTAACAGAGGCGGCCTCGCTTGCGTCGGAGATCACCTGATGCGGGGTTCCAGCGGGCAAGTGGCTCGGATCTCCAATCCAGAGCATAGGCATGTCATTGCGAAGCGCGGCCCAAGCCTTGGCAGCGACCTCTGGGCCGACGCCTGCGGGTTCGCCACAGCTGATCGCGATGGTCATTGGCTGCTGATCACGGCTGTATCGCGCAACTGTGCCAAGAGCGCATCCGCGTAGCCAGCGAGTTTTTCACTGCGCAGGCGGCTTGCGACTTGGTCACGATCGACGGTCTCGGCCACCTGAGGAATGCGGTTGCACATCATCACATAAAGCAGGGTTTGACCGTCATTCCGCGTCAGGATGGCAGAGCTTTCGGCAGCATCGAGCTTTGCAAGCTCCAAGGCGATATCGGTGTCGATCTCGGACGGGGTTGCGGTCGTGCGGGTCAGACGATCCTCGGGAAGGTCGCGGGCAATGCCGTAGAGATCATCACAGCTGTCTGTCTCTGCGTCGATGCGGGCCACTTCGGCTTTGGCAGCTTCGGTCAGGCCGCCAGGGATCGTAAAGAGCGCATAGTCAAACTGAGAGGGAGCGACTGTCGCGTTCGGCACCTCACGCAGGTCGCGCAACTGGAGCAGTGCTACAGCGTTTTCCAGTTGCAGTGGAGGGGTGACTTGACCCGGTTCGAGGTTGGTCAAGAGGCCGTGGAGACCTGCAGGCAGCTCGGTCAAGCTCTGCCACGGTAGGCGACCGCCGTCGTCGCGGGATTGGGTCGCAGAATATTCGCGGGCCGCAGCGGAAAACTCTGTGACTGAGGTCATCTGGCTGATGTCTTCAGCGAGTTTAGCGACCTCTTCCGCCTTTTCAGGTGGAGCTGGGATGATGATTTCGGAGATCAGAACCTGAAGGGAAGCAGGGTTGGTGTTGGTGCTCGCCAGAGCGGCGTCAATCTCAGCCTCGGTGACAGTAACCTGACGGTTAAACTTTGATCGGATTAATTCGCGCCAGAGGGTGTTCACCGCCACAAAATCACGCACGGTTTGCTCTGCAACGCCAGCTTGCGTGATATTGTCGAGGAATTCCTCGTAGGTGCGACCGCCGCGGGTTGCGAATTCGGTCATTGCGTTTTTCAGGCCGTCGTCCGAGAGATCAAGACCTTCGCGCTGTAGATATGACATGCGCAGGCGTTCATCGATCAACTGCTCACGCGCTTGTTCTTCGAGGTTGCCAGCCGTGCGGAAGAGAACAAGAAGTTTTACGCGCTGGTCAATTTCGTAGCGTGTGATCGCGCTGTCATTCACGCTGATCGCAGGAGAAAACAGTCCTTGCGCAGATGCGGCGAGGGGCGCCAAAAGGGCGGCAGCGCAGATCAGGTTTTTCAGCAAACGCATAGGTGCCTCATTCAGTTCGTGCAGACCCGACGGGGAGCGACACCCGATGTCGAGGTGCCAAAGCCAGCGATCCCCACGGTCAATCCGTAGTCTGTTATTGGTTCGAGAGTAGAGGAAACAGTATAGTTGCGCGAGGCCGAAAACTCGACTTTCACGCATTCGTTCTGCCATCCCAAGAGAATTTCCGCGTCAACAGGGCTATCTGCGTCGATGTCGTAGCGCCCGTTGAACCCGATATTCCAGTTATCATTGACGATGTAGCCCGCATCCAAGGCCCATTCAGACGTTACTTCAGTGCGGCTCTCGCCAAGGTCAGCAGGTAGCCACAGATATTCTGCAGTAAGGTCGATCCGGTCATTTGCCCATCCAACGCCCAACTCGGATTTGCCCGCGTCCCAGTCTGCGTCAATCAGCGTCCGACCATGAACGTGAAGTCCGTTCGCGAGGGACAGTTGCCCCCCAAGGAGAAAGTCTGACCCTAAACCTGAAAGCCCTGACGATGCCGAGAAATCGGCGGGTTCGTCGCGAACAACTTGTCCCATCAAGAGCCGAGCGTTCCACCCCTGCGGCGCAATGTGAAGCCATGATACGCCATAAGCAGCTTGCGCCCCTGTCTCCACTCGGTCGTCCCCAGGGAAACGCGACAGGCTAAACAGGTTCGCTTCGTCAAAATCGGCGGTACCGCTGTCTTCGTTCGGGACAGTGTCGCCGATGACATCGGACCACCCCAGCATCAATAATGGCTCTAGCAAGTTCACCGAACCATCGCGTTCGGTGCGGGCCATTGGATAACGCAGGGTGACCGAAGCTGAAGGCACCAATCGCAGGGCCGTGTCATTCGCCGGATCGTTGTTGAAGCCATACGCATCCGCCGCAAGCTCCAGATCACTTTCGATCACGATGCCAGAGGGACGCACCCAGTTTCGGTTCCAATCTGTATATGCGCCGATCCGAAATACATCGCGGTCTGCGCCTGTGTTGTCGTGGCCATATCGCAGTTGAAGATCCGCATCGATGCCTGTGGTCAGGACGCCCGCAGCGTAGTTGAGCTGCTTTTCAGTGCTAAGGCTGATGACAACGGGAATGATATCGGCGTCAGTCTCACCTTCTTTGACTGTGTGATAGATCGCGACTTCGCCCATCACAAAGGACTGTGGTTCAATCCTCGCGACCGTGAGTGCGTTCTTCAGATAATCCGCAGAGGAATATCCATATTGAGCGAGGTATTCGTCGTGACTGGTCAGAATGCCGCCAAAGCTCAGCGTGTAATCGCGAGGCAAAGCAAAGTCGCCCTCGTACTCGATGTAGCCCCGTGTCGCACCATCATCGATGGTATCGCGGCTCACTGCGGCATTGATTTCGATGTCACCATTTAGATAGGCCTGCCGATACCTTGCTTCGAGGGTGCGGGTTTCCGCGCTTAGGAAGGGGGTCAGGGTAATGTCGCGGTGATCACCGATCTTAATGAAGTATGGTGTGCGGACACCAAGGCCCAACAAGTTGTTCGACTGGTAGCTCGGTGCCAGAAACCCTGTCGCACGATCGAGTGTCGGATCAGGGAGCCGCATCGTAGGCAGCCAAAACACAGGCACGCCTCGTACACGTAGCACTGCGTTATCGCGGTATAACTCCTTGGCATCCTGATCATGGACGATCCGAGACGCGCGAATATCCCACAACGGAGGGCGTCCGTCGCAGACATTGCAGGATGTCGCAGCAACCTTGGTCAATTGGGTGAGGTGACCGTCAACCCGATCGATCCGGTTCGCCGCTAGCTGCAACTGTTCGTTCAGGACCATACGGGCGCTGAGCAAAAGACCGTTTTGGAGCTTGGGGTCTAGGTCCGCGCTATCGGCTGTGAGGATTGTGCCATCGGCAGCCTTAATGAAAATCGGGCCTTCAATTATCAGACGATCCGTCGCCTCATCATAAGTAATGCGGGCTGCCGAAAGGGTTGTGCCGTCAAAGAATGCCTCAACATTGCCGGACGCGATCAGTCGATTGTCAGCGGTGATCGATACGCTGTCCGCCATGAGGGTTGCCGCATCTTGGGCGGCAACTGTTCCTGCAAAGGGAAGGGCAGCGAGGATAAACGGGGCGAGGCGACGCATTACCCGTCCTCCAGATGCAGTAGTAGACCAAAGGCAAAACCCACGGCAACGAAAGGCGGAGCCCAAGCGGCCAAAGCAATCGGGATTTGCCCGTTTTCGCCCAAAATAGACGCAAAATTCCGAACGAAATAAAGTCCGAAACTGATCAGAATAGCCCAAAGGACCATCTGCCCGGTTTTTCCGCCGCGTTGCGGGCGCATGGTAAAGGCCGCGCCAATCAAAACCATCGCAACCAAGAAGAGAGGCATCGCCAGTTCAGACTGAAGCCAAACCGCATGACGACGCGCACTAAACCCCGCTGTGCGGAGTCGTTCTATGAATGCGGGAAGTTCCCAAATTGGAACCGAAGACGGACTACCGAAACTATCGCGGATTTGATCAACGGTCAGCGACGATGGGATTTGGAACGTCTCGTGATATTCGGCGACGGCTTCGGGGTTTTCAGCATCGGCCAGAGGCCAGACTTTTGCATTTGCGATGTCCCATTGACCGGGCGTCAGACGGGCCGAGGTGGCCTCGATCCGACGAGTGGGGCCACCATCTAGGGTGAATGTGATAAACGTGACCCCAGACAGTTCCGTCCCATCAAGGTTAGTCGCATCTGCGCGGATCACCGTTTGACCGTTCGTTGACCCTTGGCGTAGCCACAATCCGTCCGATGCGAGTGTAAAGCTACTGCCTTCACCAGTTAGGGTGCTCAGACGTGCATCGAACTCTCGGGATGTGCTGGCGACGATGGGGTTGAAAATCCCGATGGTCACGAGGCCGAAGATGAATGCCACGAGACACGGTGCGACAAGCGCCCTGAGTGCGGAACGACCTGCTGCACGCGTTACGACAAGCTCGGATGATCGCGCGAGGCCGAGGAACAGCCAAATCGTTGCGATGATCACCAACAGCGGGATAATCCGATAAAGCGAGTCTGGCAGGTTCAAGAGAGCTAATTGCACCACCTGCCCAAACGACACATCGACATTTCGCAGGGTTCTTAGGCGTTCAACCAATTCAACGAACGCCATCAGGAGGCCGAACACACCGATCACGCCCCCGAGGACAAAGATAAAGCGCTGTGCGAAATATCGGTGAAGGATCATGCAGCAATCCTTCCTTTGGGGAAGCGGAACCGCGCGGGGTAGGACGCGATGGTGAGCAAGACCATAGTGATAACTATGCCCACGAAGATCGGTAGGTAAGGTATCATCCATGCTTCGGGCATCGTGCGCATCATGTTCTCAGCGGTGGACTCTGCTAATTTGACGACAATGATAAGGGCAATGGCAAGCATCACTTGTTTCCAAACCCCAAAGCGGCTGAACCCACCGACGAGCAAGGAGGCAGCTCCAATCATGGCCCCGACGAAGCCCAAAAGGGCTCTCGCATTGCGGCGGTTGGCTTCCATAATTAATTCGCCGGCGGTCTTGCCTGTTTCAGTCTGCAATTCAGGTGTTGCCATCAGCAGTTCGAGTGAGGTCACTTCACCGCTCGATCGCGTTAATCGAGGTGTGAAGTCCACCAGATCGCCAAGGTCGTAGGTGAAATCTTCGAACCTTGTAAGGCTCAGGCGCTGTGTGCGGGTATTAAGCGCCTGCGCCATACCGTCGATCATCACCAGCTGCGGGCCGTTGTCGGTTTTCACGAGGTACGCACGAGACGCGGTATAGGTCATCGTTTCTGCATCATCGCGGGTATCAGAGAGGAACAGGTCCAACAATTCTCCGTTGCGGCTGATGTCTCGGATATAAATCGTTAATCCAGAGGTGGGCGACTGAAACCGTCCTTCGACCAGCATTCGCGCGGCGAGGTTCTGGCTGATCTCTGCTTGGCGTTGATTGGTGATGAGCGCAGCGGTTGGCACAAGGAAATGCGAAGAGACCATCGTCAGAACCGTTACAATGACGCCAAAGATCACCGCAGGGCGGATCAAGCGCACGGGCGAAAACCCTGTGCCCTGCATGACCACCAATTCACTGTCAGAGGTCATACGGTTCATCACGTAAATACTCGCCACCACTGCGGCCAATGGCAAAACGATCTGCACCACACCTGGAAGGGTGAGCATGGTGAGTTCCAGAACCACTTTTGCTGTTTGTCCGTCAGAGATCAGTTCGTCGAACAATTCGACCGCCGCTCTGATCCAGTAGATAAAGACCAATACGAGCGAGAAAAAGCCGAAGAGAGTCAGCAATTGCGACAGTAGGTATCTGTCGAATCGAGCCAATGCGTCCCCCCGGATGCCAGTTATTCATTATCGCCAAGACGCTAACCGATTTGTTGGGGGGATTGAACCGTATTCTGGTCATTCACCACAAGGCAAGCTACCTATTGCCGAAAGATAGCTTTCAGGAGTTCACCACATGACTAGCCCGATCCGGATTACCTTTGCCCCTTTGACCACTGATGCGCTCGCGACGACAGAAGGTCGTATTGCGATTTTCGTGACCGAAGACGGTAAAATGGACATCGGTGCGCGTAAAGTGAACACCCTGTCTCGCAAGGCTATCGACCGTTTGGTGGCTTCTGATCGTTTTGCTAAATTGGGCACTGGTGATTTGGCAGAGATCACATGGCCAGTTGGTGTCGCGGCTGAGGCGCTCTTGGTAGTGAAACTGCCCCGCCGCGCCACTGCCGAGGAACATCGCAAGGCAGGTGCAAGTATCGCGAAGGCGCTGGGCAAAGGCGATCTGACAATTTTGGCGGCAGCGGTCAACAAACCTGAAGAGCTCGCCTTTGGCATCGCGATGCGCGCCTATGTGTTTGAGGACCACAAAACGGGTGACAAGACCACATATGGCGCCGTCACTGTCATGGTCAAAGACGCTGAAGAAACCACCGCAGCCTACGCACCTCTGGCGGCTGTTGCAGAAGGCACCTTCTTTACCCGCGATCTGGTGAATGCGCCTGCAAACATCCTGACCACCACGTCCTTTGCCGAAAAGCTCAACGATCTGAGCGCTTTGGGTGTAACCGTTGAAGTTCTCGAAGAAGCTGATCTCGAAAAGCTGGGCATGGGGTCGCTCCTCTGCGTTGGGCAAGGATCGGATAGCCCGTCCAAGGTCGTCGTCATGCAATGGAACGGCGGCGGCGATGAGGCACCCTTTGCCTTTGTCGGTAAAGGCGTCGTGTTCGACACGGGCGGTATCAGCATCAAACCAGCCGCGGGCATGGAAGACATGACCATGGATATGGGCGGCGCTGGCGTTGTGGCTGGCGTGATGAAAACGCTCGCTCTGCGCAAGGCCAAGGCAAATGTGGTTGGCCTTGTTGGGTTGGTTGAGAACATGCCGTCGGGCAACGCGGTGCGTCCGGGCGACATCGTGACCTCGATGAAGGGCGACACGATCGAAGTGATCAACACCGACGCTGAGGGCCGTTTGGTTTTGGCCGATGTGCTCTGGTATGCGCAGGAACGGTTCAAACCAACGGGCGTGATCAACCTCGCCACGCTGACGGGTGCGATCATCATTGCGCTGGGCCATGAAAACGCGGGTGTGTTTTCGAACAGTGACGAGCTGTCGAACAAACTGCTGAAAGCCGCAGCAAACGAGGGCGAGGGTGCATGGCGGATGCCGATGGGACCTGCTTACGATGCGATGTTGAAATCAGCCAAAGCGGATATGAAAAACGTCGGCGGCCGCGATGGCGGGTCGATCACGGCAGCGCAATTCTTGCGCCGTTTTATCCAAGACGACATGCCGTGGTGTCACATCGACATTGCGGGCACCGCGCAGACCAAATCGGACACAGCACTCGCTCCGAAAGGCGCGACTGGCTGGGGTGTGATGGCGCTGAACCGTCTTATCGCTGACAACTACGAGGCTTGAGTTCGTGGGTGCCGCCTATTTCTACCACCTGACTGAAAGCTCGCTCGAGAAAGCCTTGCCCCTGTTGTTGAGCAAGGCAAGAGAACAGGGCTGGCGGGTCGAAGTGCGCGGCACCAATGCGGATCGCATGGCGGCGTTGGATGTCGCCCTTTGGGATTGCGGCGATACATCCTTTCTAGCGCACGGTTTGGCGGGCGGTCCACATGACGCCCATCAGCCGATTTTGCTGACCAGCGATGGTCGGCCAGCACAAAATGAACCAAATTGTATAGTTTGCGTCGACGGGGCGACAATCTGTGCCGAAGATGTTATTAGGGTTGAACGAACCATGATTATATTCTCGGGATTCGATGACGGTCTGGTTCAACTCGCACGGGAGGCTTGGAAGGGTCTAACCTCTCAAAACGTGTCAGCCCAATACTGGGCCCAAGAAGACGGCCGTTGGACAAAAAAGGCAGAAAGTCAGTCCGACTAAAGACGACAAATGCTGGCGGAGGCAAAAATGTCTAATCTTCACGCTGGTGGGTGTCAGTGCGGTGCAATCCGGTTCCGCGTGACATCAGTTATGAATAACGCACACGTGTGCTATTGCCGGATGTGTCAAAAAGCGACTGGGAGCCTGTTCGGTGCCTGGATCGGGGTTCCGATCAACGCGGTGACATGGACCCGTCGTGTTCCATCGATTTTCAAAAGCTCTGAAGGTGTGTCGCGGGGCTTTTGTTCAGAGTGCGGGACCACTTTGAGCTATAAACGTGATAACCGGCAGTCGTTTTGGATGGCGATTTCGGTTTTTGATAAGTTCGACGAAGTGAAGCTGAAGTTCGCTTGGGGGGCTGAGTCGAAATCACCGTTGCTCAGCCAATTGCCGAGCCTCACGGAACACACCTGCGACGAGGATTATATCAACGCAGAAAGCGTGAAAAAGACCAACAATCAGCACCCCGATTATGAGACTTAACGGGTGAGGATCAGGCGGCCGCGGGTGATTTCGATTTTGCTGAAACGGTTGAGGTAGCTCATCCCCAACAGCGATCCTTCCATCGGGCCGCCATTCACGACCGCACGAATGTTGCGGTCGGTGACATCGCCGATGGTTAGAGTCTCAATCCGAATTGGTGCTGTGCGAACAACGCCGTTTGCCGTGTTGGCCGAGCCGATGTAGGTCACGTCATTGAGGTCGATGCCTATGCGTTTTGCGTCCGCTTGGTTCAGCACCACATGCGTAGCGCCCGTGTCCACGACAAATTCAATCGGGACACCATTGACCATCGCGGTCATGTAGTAGTGACCGTCTGGTTGGATGGCCAATTCGATGCGTCCATCCGACAGCGTCGATTGCGACCGGAATGGCATAAAGCCTGCGCCTTGGTAGCTCGAAACGGCGAGGATCACGCCGCCAAAAATCAGCGTCCAAATGCCAAGCTGTTGAGCAACTTTGCCGAGCCTGTTGCGCGAACGGATCATCACCCCGCCAAAAATGACGGTTATAAGGATGCCGAGATACAAGAGGCGAAGCTGGTCGTTTGTGTCCATAAACCAATAGATAGGTCTTAGGGGGCCAATCCGAAAGAGCGCAATCCATCAAGAATGAACTGAATAGCCAAGGCAGCCAACAGCATGCCGAGGATACGGGTCACGACGTTCACCCCGACGCGCCCCAGAATCCGCTCTAACATATTGGAAACAAGGAATAAGATAAAAACGATCAGCAGAACTGAGAGCATCACGCCCATCACCGCCGCAAATCCGCCGATGCCCTCTGCCTGATCGGTCAAAAGGATCATCGTCGCGATGGCACCAGGGCCAGCGATGAGGGGGATGGCAATCGGAAACACGGATGGATCGTCGATGTGGTCCTCTGCTGCGTCGTCGGTATGACCCTGTCGACGGGTCTGGCGTTTTTGGAATAACATCTCGAGCGCGGTCAAAAACAACAGAACCCCGCCCGCGATGCGGAAGGCGGGCATTGAAATCCCGACAAAGCCCAAGAGCGCCTCGCCGAAGATACCAAAACAAAACAAGATCACCGCAGCCGTGATGCAGGCCCGAAGCGCGATTTTGCGGCGCAGTTGAGCAGATGCCCCATGGGTGAGCGCCACGAAAAGCGGCGTCAAACCGATTGGGTCAATGATCACGAAAAGCGTGGTGAAGGCGGCGATATAATCAGTCATGGGGTGGTTCTAACGGATTTGATCAAATGGACAAAGGGAAAAGCCTCAAGGGCAGGGGGCTCTGCCCCCTGCACCCCCGAGATATTTGAGGCACAAAGGCAGGGGGTCAGGCCGGATTTTCGGCCTTATCCAAGGCTTCGAGCGCGTCCATCCACATGGCCTCTGCGCGGTCGATGGCGGCATTGGCTTCGGCGTATTTACGGTTGAGACCCGCGAGTTTCACCGCGTTGACGTCTTCGTAAATGGACCGATCCGCGAGTTCCGAGACAACGCGATCCCGAATTTCGTTGATCTTGTTCACGCGCTCTTCGCATTTGCGCACCTCGGCCCTCAGGGCGAGGATGGTGTTGCGGTCGGCTTTTTCTGCTTTGGGCTTTTCGACAACGGGTTTTTCGGCCTTTGGTTTATCGCTAGACAAAAGCAGTTTGCGATAGGCGTCGAGATCGTCCTCATATGGTGTTACGCGACCGTCTTTGACCAACCAAAGGCGGTCGGCCACGAGGCTCAGCAGGTGCATGTCGTGGCTGACAAGGATCACCGCGCCTGTATAGGCGGTGAGCGCCTCGACCAGAGCCTCGCGGCTTTCGATGTCGAGGTGGTTGGTCGGTTCGTCGAGGATCAAGAGATGCGGCGCGTCGAGCGTGGCCAAGAGGAGGGAAAGGCGCGCTTTCTGCCCACCAGAGAGGCGGCCAACCTCGGTTTCGGCTTGGGCAGCCATGAGGCCAAAGCCAGCGAGACGGGCACGCAGTTTCGGCTGCTGAACGTCAGGCATCGCCCGCGCGATATGCTGGAGCGGGGTTTCCTCAACGCGCAATTCATCGACCTGATGCTGGGCAAAGAACCCGATACGCAGCTTGGAGGACGAGTGTTTATCCCCCTCCATCAAAGGCAAACGATCCGATAGCAGTTTCGACAGGGTCGATTTACCTTCGCCGTTGCGGCCCAAGAGCGCGATACGGTCATCCTGATCGATGCGCAGGTTCAAACGGGTCAAGATGGCCGTGCCGTCATAGCCAACTGCGCCGCCCTCAACGCGGATAATTGGGGGCGAGAGCGGTTCTGGCGTCGGGAAGGTAAAGACCGTGCGGGCGGCATCCTCTGGTACGCGAATGCTCTCCATTTTTTCGAGCATTTTAACGCGGGATTGCGCCTGTTTTGCCTTACTTGCCTTCGCCTTGAAGCGGTCCACAAAGGACTGAAGGTGGGCACGCTTTGCGTCTTGTTTCTTGGCGGCTTGCATCAACACTGCACGCTGTTCAGCGCGTTGGCGGGCAAAGCTGTCGTAGGTGCCTGTGTAATAGGTCAGGTTCTGGCTATCGAGGTGCAGAATGCCTGTGACCGAGCGGTTCAAAAGCTCTCGGTCGTGGCTGACAATCAAAACCGTATGTGGATAGCGAGTCAGATAGTTTTCGAGCCAGAGCGCGCCTTCGAGGTCGAGGTAGTTCGTCGGTTCGTCAAGAAGCAGGAGATCGGGTTCCGAGAAGAGAACCGCCGCGAGAGCCACGCGCATCCGCCAACCGCCCGAGAAGGCAGAGCAGGGCATTTTTTGTTCTTCGTCGGTAAATCCCAAGCCCTTGAGGATGGAAGAGGCGCGGGCATCCGCGCTCCACGCATCGATATCAGTGAGACGGGTCTGAATGTCGGCGATACGGGCTGGATCGGTTGCGGTCTCTGATTCCAACAGAAGTGCTGATCGTTCGATATCTGCGGCAAGAACAGTGTCGATCAAAGAGACTTCATTTCCAGGAACCTCTTGGCTTACGCCGCCGATTTTCCACCCTTTGGGCAGTTCGATGGTTCCCGTGTCGAGGTGTAGTTCGCCTCGTATCAGTTTGAAAAGAGTGGTTTTCCCCGTCCCGTTGCGGCCCACAACGCCAACCTTATGGCCGGTGGGAATGACGGCGGTGGCGTGGTCAATGAGGACCCGGCCTTCGATCGAATAACTGATGTCATCTAAACGTAGCATAGGTGCGTCATTGCCTGACCTAGGAGGCGCGGTCAATCACGGCTTTTCTTGTGCGCTAACACATGTTAGGGCAGCGCCAATTCTTAACCCGCCCCAAATGGGGCCGACGCAAGTGAGGCTATCATGGCTGTAGAACGCACCCTTTCGATCATCAAACCGGACGCAACCGAGCGTAACCTGACCGGCAAAATCGTTGCTAAATTCGAAGACGCTGGTCTGCGCGTTGTCGCATCCAAGCGCATCCACCTGACACCTGCTCAGGCTGGCAAATTCTACGCAGTACACGCAGAGCGTCCGTTCTACGGCGAACTGTGCGAATTCATGGCGTCCGCACCGGTTGTTGTTCAGGTTCTCGAAGGCGAAGGCGCTATCCTGAAAAACCGTGAAGTCATGGGCGCAACCAACCCTGCTGACGCTGCTGCTGGCACCGTGCGCGCAGAGTTCGCGAAATCCGTTGGTGAGAACTCGGTTCACGGTTCGGATTCGCCTGAAGCTGCTGCAGAAGAAATCGCATTCTTCTTCTCGGGTCTTGAACTGGTCGGCTAATCGCTGCTTTTCAGATTTGGATAACCGCAAGGCCCGCACATTAGTGCGGGCTTTGTTCGTTTATGGGGGCGCTGCCCCCAAGCCCCCGGGATATTTGCAGCACAAAAGGCTCGATCAGGCGAGGCCCATATCTGATAAAAAGCGGGCGAGGTCATTTGACGGGCGGTCTGGTGTGTCTGAGGCGAGGAGCGCGTCAAAGCGGGTGCGTAGGGCGTCTTTTTCGGCGCCTTTGCAGTCGTTCCATGGACGTCCTTGGAGTGCCATGTGAAGAGCGTAGTAGCCAATGAAGTGCGGGCGGATGCCTTTGGCGATCATCCGTGCATAGGCATCATGGGCACCGAGCGCCCTTAGGGTTTCGGCATCAGGTATGCCTGCGCGGACCATGTCCGTTTCAGTCGCGGGGCCGATGCCCGAAATCGTGCGAAGGGATGTCATACTTGCAGGTTACTCTGCCTGAGGTGTCTCGTCATCCTGTTCCGCGCTTTGTTTGCGGAGGAAACGCATCAGTGCTGTATCGTCGAGCGGTTTGGTCATGACGGTCGACGCGCCTGCTTTTTCAAATTGGCGCATGTCATCGCCTACGACCGCAGCGGTGAGGCCGATGATCGGTTTGGTAAAGCCGTTGGCGCGTAGGGTGCGTGTCAGTTCATCGCCTGACATCTCTGGCATAAAGAGGTCGGTGACGACCACATCAGGCGGATCTTGGGCGATAAGATCGAGCGCTTCACGGCCAGAGCCGACCACCTCAACGCGACCCATGAATTTGCGGAGGCGGGCACTGGTGACTTCGGCAACCAGAGCGTTGTCTTCGGCCAAGAGAACATACATCGAGCCAAAGTCGACCGTGTCGTCGTCCAAATGCGCGACCTGACGCAAATCCTCTGCTGAGGCGAGCGGTTCCGCGATCCGAACGTGATAACCAGCGCCGCCTTCGGGAGCGGGGAAATAGGTCACGCTGCCGCCCAAGAGCTGCGCGGTGGTTCGCACGATGTAGAGGCCAAGTCCCGAGCCATCCGCACGGTTACGGGCATCTTCGCCGCCGCGTTGGAACGGTTGGAACAGGCGTTCGACTTCTTCGGCAGCGATCCCAATGCCATTGTCCGTGATTGACCAAACGCCCGTGCGGTCGTTCAGATTATCTCCGATCGACGACCGATACGTCACGGTGATCGCAGAGCAGCGAGAGTGAATGATCGCGTTCCGAATGAGGTTGCCGAGGATTTGTTTGATCCGAACGCTATCGGCCAAGACCATCTCGTTTGCGCCTTCGCCGAACCGCAGTCTGATCGTGATGCCGCTGGCCTGAGCCTGCATTTCAAACGTATTGCGGATCGATTCCGCGAGGTCGGCAGGGACGAACGGGACGGGGTTGATCGGAAGGTTCTTTTCTGGGTTCACGGCCTGACGCATGTCGGTCAAAACGCCGAGCAGCTGATCGGTCGCTTCGCGTAGGCGCTTGGCAAGGTGCTCCTGGTCCGCTTCGTCGTCATTGAGATCGTCGATCAGCATCGAAATCACCGATGCAGGTGTCCGCAATTCGTGACTGATGATCGAGAACATTTGTTTCTGCTGATCCTGACGGATCGACAATTCGGCCAATGTTTCCTTGAGCGCACGTTCCTGTAGATGTTCGCCTGTCACGTCGACCACAAGGCCATAGACGACCGGTAGATTGTCAAAGCTACGTTCATACCAGAGGAACAGGCGAATGACGCGACGGTGGTTGCTTCCAGGCGCTTCGCGAAGACGGGCGAGGAGGGTCGTGGTCTCTCCTGGACGTTGGAACATCATGCGCCGCAGTTCGGTTTGTTCATGGTCGCCGAATTTGCGCATCATTGACGCGATATCGAAATTCTGCGGAACGCCCAGCATGCGCTGCGTTACGGGATCGACAGATACCATGCGGGACGTGAGATCAACGGCGAATACGCCAACGCCCGCATAATTTCGAACAGTGTTTAGCCGACGTAGGGAGCTGACCTGTTGGTCTTGCAGATGCAGCCCATGGCTGCGCAGGCCGAGTACGAAAATGATGATACCGAGGGCAATGACCGCGTAAATTTCGATGACAAGGTCGGATTGCGAAGTGATTATCGGAGGCGTCACAATCGCGCCAGTCATTGACGCGTAGATTAGCATACCTGTTGTCAGGGTCGGGACAACCAATCGGATCGGTAGAACGACAGCAAAAATTGCACAGAGCGCGATCGCATCGAGGGCGACGTGCAGTTGGAACCCATACCGTCCCAACGTGGCGAGCACACCAAAACTCAAGACAAACGGAGTCGCCCAGAGGACATCCGATGGCCTTGGGAATTGGATCATCCCAATGAAGAAGGTGGAAACGACAATGCCGCCATATCCACAACGGATCGCTGCTTGGAGCAGGAACTCTTTATCGAGTGAAAGTGCGGCAACGGTCTCGGGGAAAGACGATGTCAAGACGCTGGTGAGCGTTGAGATTGTCGTAACTGATACGATGAAGAAAACCACACCAGTCAGTACTGAAATCGTAAGGTCGACCGTATAGGGGGCAAGGCGTTTGTTGAGAAAGTTCAACGCCAGTCGCAACATGAACCCAACAAGGCCACCGATAAACAGGTTCACCCCCAGCCCGACCCAGAACATGCGAGCTATACTGTCCGATGTTGCGTCAAGCGGCAGGATGTAAGTGGGTATGATTGCTTGAGCCAAATAAATGCCGATGAAGGCGAGAATTGGCCAAAAAAGCATGCGGATGGGATAGATGAGAACACCCAAAACCAACACAAAAAGCGCCGTGTGCGGCACAAAGTAAATCGCGATCTTCGAGAGATCAGTTGCCACAGCACCCAAAGCCAAACCAATGACCCATATCGACGTAAAAGCGACGTATATCAGGGTGTGTCGAGACGGGTGACGCGCGATTTTTGCGCGCAATCGGAGAAGTTGAGACCCATCCAGATCGCGAAACAGCAGGGAGTCGCGCAGGTCATCTGGCGTCTTATTGCTGGAGATCGCGAAGGTGGTTTTAAGTGCCATTGGGCCTCGGTGTCTCTTTTTGGTTGTCGGTCTTCCCTAAATTCAGGGGTATGTCATCCGGATCGGTGCTGAAACGCCGCATTGGGATAAGCTGCCGTATCCAAAAGGCTAACACCCCAAATGATGTGCCTCAAAACGGAAAACATCCAAGGGTTGTTCGTTTATGATCACGTCTTAGAGACTAGCAAAGTCACGAATGAGGTAGGTTGTCTCTGCGGCGACAGGTGTTTGTCTGTTTGTTTCTGTTGGCGGCTTGGACTGTTTCGGTGCTTTTTTCACTTGATGGGCTGGCATGGCGGTCTCGCTTTACTCAAATCCACTAGGGTGACGTATGGTAAGCATACGCTTCAATCATGGCAGAGATGAGGCAGTTAAGATGTGACAAGCCACGATTTTCGGACCATTCGCCTGTAAAATCGACCGTTTGTTGACGTTTGTTCTGATTAAAAAATAACCAAAGCACCTATTTGTGATTAAAAAGTGACCACCTGTGTTGAATTTTGAGTTTCTCGATTTGATGGAAATTGCGATGTGCCGCAGCGCAGCATCTTCTCTTCCTCGGGCGACGGATAAAGCCGCTCACAATCGCCGCACGGGGACGCAATCCTGGCAGATAACAGACCCCGCGCGACATCAGCAACAAAGCTGAGACCTAATGATATGCGTTTTGACCCGATTTGACCACTGGTCACGGGCCGCTGATGGGTCTCAAACAGGGGACACTTTAGATGTTTAAAAAAATTATGCTGCCCGCACTTTCCTCCGCTGCTCTGATCGCAGGTGCAGGCGCCGCTCTTGCCGAATGTGCTGACCCGATCAAGGTTGGCGTGCTGCACTCCCTCTCGGGGACGATGGCAATTTCTGAAACCACTCTCAAAGACACTATGCTCATGCTGATCGCAGAGCAGAACGCAAAGGGCGGTCTGTTGGGCTGTGAAATCGAAGCTGTCGTGGTCGACCCTGCGTCGGACTGGCCGCTTTTTGCGGAGAAGGCTCGTGAACTGCTGACCGTTCACGACGTTGATGTGATTTTCGGCAACTGGACCTCGGTATCGCGTAAATCGGTCCTCCCTGTGCTTGAAGAGCTGAACGGCCTGCTGTTCTACCCTGTTCAATACGAAGGCGAAGAATCTTCGCGCAACGTTTTCTACACTGGCGCTGCTCCGAACCAGCAGGCGATCCCTGCGGTTGACTACTTCCTCGAAGAACTTGGTGTCGAGAAGTTCGCGCTGTTGGGCACCGACTATGTCTATCCACGCACCACCAACAACATTCTCGAAAGCTACCTTCAGTCCAAGGGTATCGCCGCCGAAGACATCTTTGTGAACTACACCCCGTTCGGTCACTCTGACTGGGCAACCATCGTGTCCGACGTGGTCGCATTGGGCGCTGACGGTAAATCGGTTGGCGTGATCTCGACCATCAACGGGGACGCGAACATCGGCTTCTACAAAGAACTCGCAGCCCAAGGCGTTTCTGCTGAAGACATCCCAGTTGTTGCCTTCTCCGTCGGCGAAGAAGAACTCTCGGGCCTCGACACCACCAACCTCGTCGGTCACTTGGCGGCTTGGAACTACTTCATGTCCGCGGATACCGCTGAAAACGCTGCTTTCATTGATGCATGGCACGGCTTTATCGGTGACGATGCGCGCGTGACGAACGACCCGATGGAAGCGCACTATATCGGCTTTAACATGTGGGTAAACGCTGTCACCGAAGCGGGCACCACCGATGTTGACACGATTATCGACGCGCTTCCGGGCCAAGAGTTCACGAACCTTACAGGCGGAACCGCTGTCATGCTGCCGAACCACCACCTGACCAAACCAGTTCTGATCGGCGAAATTCAGGCGGACGGCCAGTTCGACATCATCAGCCAAACCACCGAAGTGGCTGGCGACGCATGGACCGACTTCCTGCCAGAATCCGCTGTTCTGGAATCCGATTGGATCGACCTGAAATGCGGTATGTATAACACTGAAACTCAGACCTGCGTTCAGTTGACCTCGAACTACTAAGGTTTTGAAATTTGGGGTGGGGGCGCGCCCTCCACCCCGAACCTTCCCCCCAAGACTACCCCATAAGGAACGCGCCGATGCTTCGCGCCGTTGTGATGGCTGTGTCCATCTTCTTTTTGGCTGCTGCCGCTGCCGCTCAGGACCTACAATCTGTCCTGCAAACCTATTCCGATGACATCGCCAAACCGTCTCGCCGCACTGTAGGCGAAGCGATCACCGCGTTGATCGACAGCGATCTGCCCGAAGTCCCTGCGTTTCTTCAGGCGTGGCAGGAAAAGAACGTCTGGCAGAACGTAGACACTGGCCTGTTTTACTATGTCGAAGGCTCTGATCCGGTCACTTTGATCGACCTTTCGACGGGTGTAGCCGTGGGCACCGCGCCCAAAGCTGTCATGTCTCAGATCAAACCCAACGCAGGTGTGCGCGGTGTGATTGGCTCTGCCTTGGTGCAATATCAATTGCTCGATCCTGATTATGATCGTCGGGCTGCAGCATTGGATGCGATCAGCCGCGATGGCTCTGCCGAACAGCTTGCGCCTCTAGCCGCGTCGATAGCTGATAAGCCTGACGCAGGTTTGCAGGCCCGCAAAGAACGGCTGTTGATGATGCTCACCGCCCGTTTTGCGCCCTCAAGCGAGGACCGCGTAGCGGCGATTGAGGCGCTGTCGTCCGATGTAAGCGTCGATGTTCGCGCTGTGATGAACCAAACACTGACCTCGACCACTGGCGTTGCGGCCACATTGCCCGAAGGTGCCAATATCGCAGCGATCCGCGAGGTTGGCCCTGATTTCGATGTGAACACCGCCTATGCAGAGCTAGCGTCCGCTGGGCTGGCGCAGCCCACTGTGACCGAAGAAGACCTGAAATCCGCCCTTGTCGCGAATATCGTGGACGGCAAGATTGCGGGTGTGCCGGTCGCCGCAATGTCAGATCCCGATGAACGCATTCGTGCCTATCAAGGGCTTGTTGATGCGGGGCTCGCTGCCCCCTTTGTGCCGATGGCGGATCGCGAATCTGCCGTTGCAGCCCATGTGTTCTACACCCAATACGACGAGGCGGATCAGGCTGTCACCGATGCTGCCGCCGCTGCGATCAAACAGATCGAGCTAAAGGTGGGGGCCATGCAGACGGCTGACCTCGCGCTCGATGCGATCTCTCTGGCGTCGATCTATTTCCTCGCTGCGATTGGCCTTGCCGTCACTTTTGGCGTGATGGGTGTGATTAACATGGCCCATGGCGAGTTCATCATGATGGGCGCCTACACGGGCTATGTGATCCAGCAGGTGATCCCTGATTACACCGTGTCGATAATCGTCGCACTTCCCGTTGCTTTTATCGTCACCTTTGCGGCTGGCGTCGCGATGGAGCGGTTGGTCATTCGCCACCTCTATAAACGTCCGCTGGAAACGCTCCTCGCGACTTTCGGTATATCAATTGCACTGCAACAAATCGCAAAGAACATCTTTGGCACGCAGGCCCGCCCGCTGACCTCGCCGTCATGGTTGGATGGCGCACTTGTGTTCAACGATGTGGTGGCGATCAGCTACATCCGTATCGCGATCTTTGTGCTCGCCGTGATGTTCCTCTGCCTGATCTTGTTTATCTTGAAAAAGACACGTCTGGGGCTTGAGGTCCGCGCAGTGACCCAGAACCCAGGGATGGCGGCCTCGATGGGCATCAACCCTGATCGCATCAATATGCTGACCTTCGGGCTTGGCTCTGGGATTGCGGGGATCGCAGGCATTGCCATCGGACTCTATGCCAAAGTCACGTCCGAGATGGGTGCCGATTACATCGTACAGAGCTTCATGACCGTCGTGGTAGGTGGGGTGGGTAATGTCTGGGGCACGCTAGCGGGAGCATCGTTGATTGGCTTCCTGCAAAAAGGGATCGAGTTCTTCAATCCGTCGAACACGCTCGCCGCGCAGACCTACATGATCCTCTTTATCATCATCTTCATCCAATTCCGCCCCAAAGGCATCGTCGCCCTCAAGGGCCGTGCGGCAGGGAACTGAGTCATGACAAAATCATTCCTTGCAACGAACCGTTCGGTCCTTGTGTTCCTCTTGGTCCTATCACTCTTCACCCTTGCGGTGACTGTGATGGCAGAGGCAACGGGCTATGGGTTGATCTCGACCTCCTTTGTCAAAACACTGGGCAAAACGCTCTGCTTGTGTTTGATCGCAATCGCCATGGATGTGGTCTGGGGCTATTGTGGCATCCTAAGCCTCGGCCATTTTGCGTTCTTTGGGATCGGTGGCTACGCGATTGGCATGTGGCTTATGTATGCCCGAACCGAAGAAATCGTCGCGGGGTCGCTGGCGAACCAGCCGTTGCCCGCAACTGCGCAAGAGCTCTCTGACGCTATTGGAACTCAGATTTTCGGCGTCGTTGGCAGTAGCGATTTTCCCCTGATCTGGAGCTTTGCCCATTCGCTGCCGCTCCAGCTTTTGGCGATCCTCATCGTTCCCGGATTGCTCGCTCTGGTCTTTGGCTGGCTGGCCTTCCGTAGCCGCGTCACTGGGGTTTATCTTTCGATCCTGACCCAAGCGATGACCCTCGCGCTGTCACTCTACCTGTTCCAGAACGACAGCGGTTTGCGGGGGAATAACGGCCTCTCCGGTCTGCAGAACATCCCCGGTGTCTCCGCATCCCAAGACGATGTTTCGATCTGGTTCTTCTGGGCTTCGGCCGTCGCGCTCGGCCTCGGCTATGTCCTCTTTGCCTTTGTTACATCGGGCAAAATGGGCAGTGTCATTCGGGCTATTCGGGATGACGAAGCACGAGTGAGATTCCTTGGGTATCACGTTGAATCGTATAAGCTATTTGTCTTTACGATCACAGCGATGGTGGCGGGCATTGCGGGTGCTCTCTATTATCCGCAGGCGGGCATCATTAACCCTGCCGAGATCGCACCGATTGCCTCCATCTACCTTGCGGTTTGGGTGGCGATTGGTGGGCGCGGACGGCTCTATGGTGCTGTGATCGGCGCAACGCTCGTCTCGCTCTTGTCATCGTGGTTCACAGGCGGCAGCGCACCAGCGATCAACCTCGGTTTCTACAAAATCGTCTGGACCGACTGGTGGCTCGTTCTGCTGGGCCTGTCCTTTGTCGCAGTCACGCTGTTCTTCCCGCAGGGTATCGGCGGTCTGTTCGATTTCGTCGCGGTCAAACGCAACTCTGACTACGGCCCGTCCGAGGGGGCATGGCGCGCAGAAGAAGGAAAACCGGAATGAACAAACGTCTCCTCGAAGTTTCAGGTGTTTCGGTCACCTTTGACGGATTTCGCGCGATCAATAACCTCTCCATCGCGATTGCAGAGCCAGAGTTGCGGGCGGTGATCGGGCCGAATGGGGCGGGTAAAACGACCTTTATGGACATCATCACGGGCAAGACAAAACCTGACGAGGGCAAGGTCATTTGGGGCGAAAAATCCATCAGCCTTTTGGGGATGAGCGAAAGCCAGATCGCCCGTGCAGGCATCGGTCGTAAGTTCCAAAAGCCTACGGTGTTTGAGGCACAGACCGTGCGCGAAAACCTCGCGATGGCGTTGAAAAACAAACGTGGACCGTTTGATGTGTTGTTCTATCGCAAGACGGCAGATGGGGCTGCGCGGATCGAAGCGCTCGCTGCCGAAATCGGGCTGAGTGATCAGCTAACCCGCGTGGCAGGCGAACTGTCCCACGGTCAAAAGCAATGGTTGGAAATTGGCATGCTATTAGCCCAAGACCCGCGTTTGCTCTTGGTCGATGAACCCGCTGCGGGGATGACGCCTGCGGAAAGGGAACAAACGACGGATCTTCTTGTTCGGGCGGCGAAGACCCGTGCCGTTGTGGTGGTCGAACACGATATGGAGTTTGTCCGCCGTTTGAATTGCAAGGTCACCGTGCTCCATGAAGGATCGGTTCTGGCCGAAGGGTCGCTCGATCACGTGACCCAAAACCCTGACGTGATCGAAGTTTATCTGGGACGCTAAGATGCTCGAAATTGAAAATCTCACATTGAAATACGGGCAAAGCCAGATCCTGAACGGCATCACGATGACCGCAAAGCCGGGGCGGGTGACGGCGGTGATGGGCACCAATGGCGTTGGTAAGACATCGCTTCTCAAGGCGATTGCGGGGCGTCATCCATACGACAAAGGCACTATTCGGTTGGACGGAAAGGACCTACCGCACCTGACTGCATTCGGAGCCGCAAGGGCAGGGATCGCCTACGTCCCACAAGGCCGCGAAGTGTTCCCCCTGATGACCGTGCAGGAAAATCTGGAAAGCGGGTTTGCCTGCCTTGATCGGTCTGAACGCGGCGTGCCCGATAAGATTTTCCAGCTCTTCCCAATTCTCAAAGAGTTCCTGCATCGCCGTGGCGGTGACCTCTCTGGCGGGCAGCAGCAACAGTTGGCGATTGCGCGCGCACTGATCACACGGCCCCGCGTGTTGCTTTTGGACGAGCCAACCGAAGGCATTCAGCCCAATATCATCCAGCAGATTGGTCGCGTGATCGCCCAGTTACGCGATGAGGGAGAGATCGCGGTGGTACTGGTCGAACAGTATTTCGATTTCGCCTTTAACCTCGCAGATGAGTTTTATGCGCTCAACCGTGGCGATGTCGTGCTGAACGAGGGGAAAGAGCACCTTGCGCGGGAACGGTTGCTGGCGGCGGTTTCGATTTGACGCTCTGGGGGCGCTGCCCCCAGACCCCCGGGATATTTGGAGCACAAAGGAGCCTTAGGTGCCGCAGAAGGTGGCCATTACGCGTTCGTGCGGTTCAGGTGCCCGAGCGAAGTCGGGGTTTTCAATGAATGGTGCGGTGACGGCAGAGAGCATAGCGTCAAAGGGTGCGCGGTTTCCGTCAGCGGCTTCTCGGATGACCTCTTCAATCCGATGGAGGCGGGGGATGACCTGCGGGTTCGATTTTGCGGCGAGGGCGAGGTCGGGTTTTGCGGCCTGCCAATCGGCGCGCCAATCGGCATAGTCCTGATGGTCGAGCGGCTGATCAAGATTGACGAAGGTCAGCGTAAAGTCCGCGCCCGTATCCTCCATCATCTTGAGGAACCGTTGGGCGAGGGATTCGGCCTGATCCGATGGAGGAAGGCCAAGTTTCGGGGCGAAATGGCGTATCCACGCACTGCGGTAGAGGCCCGCGAAGTTACCCATCATAGCGTTCAGGTGATCAACGGTGGCGTCTTGATCGGGGGCCATGGGCACGAGGCTTGATGCGAATTGGGCGATGTTCCAAATCGCGATATGCGGCTGGTTTGCATAGGCATAGCGCCCCATTCGATCGATGGAGGAGAGCACTGTGGCGGGGTGATAGGCGTCCATAAAAGTGCAGGGACCATAGTCGATGGTTTCACCAGAAACGGTCATATTGTCGGTGTTCATCACCCCATGGATAAAGCCGAGCGCGGACCAGCGGGCGATAAGGTCCGCCTGACGGTCCATCATTTGGGTGACGACATCTTCGACGGTTTCGGCATTGGGGAAATGGCGGGCGAGGGCGTGATCGTAGAGCGCCCGCAACGCCTGTTCGTCGCCGCGAAACGCTTGCAGTTGGAAGGTGCCGACGCGGATGTGGCTAGAAGCGACGCGGGTGAGGATTGCACCGGGGACGGGACCTTCGCGGAGGATTTGTTCGCCTGTGGTGACGGCAGCGAAGGCGCGGGTGGTCGGCACGCCCAGAGCATTCATCGCCTCTGACACGAGGTATTCGCGGATTACGGGGCCGAGGCCCGCGCGACCATCGCCAGCGCGGGAATAGGGGCTGCGGCCTGATCCCTTGAGTTGGAGATCAAAGCGGCCTTTGTCACTGATAACTTCGCCCAAGAGGAGCGCTCGACCATCGCCAAGGCCCGGGTTCCATTGGCCAAACTGATGGCCGCCGTAGGCTTGGGCGATGGGGTCGGCGCCTGCGGGCACCGCGTTGCCCGCAAAGATATCTACGTTGGCACGCAGGGCGTCCGGGTCCGCACCGAGGTCGCGAGCAAGCGCGTCGTTCAGGGCAAAGAACTGTGGCGAACGCACAGGTGTCGCTGTCTGGCGGGTGTAGAGCTGCGCGGGGAGCCGTGCGTAGCTGTTATCAAAGGCGAAAAGCTGCATAGGTTCTATATGGTGCGCGGGGCTGCGATAACCAGTTCAGAGCGTGTCGGTTAGCACCAACAGCCCGTCGCGCTGGCGGAAGCCGACCCGTTCGCAAAAGGCAATCAGTGAGGGATCAGGGATCGGAAGGCGGGCATGGAGGGCCTTGACCCCGCCTTGACCCAAGGCGACAGCAACGGAATGGAGAACCTCCGTGCCGATGCCGCGGCGACGAACCGAAGGCCGGATAAAGGTTTCATCGACCCAACCTTCCATCCCGCCAAGCGCGATAGACCAGCCAAAGGTGACGAGCACATAGCCCAACGGGGCACGTTGCGGGCCAATGAGCCAGATCGCACCATGCGGCGAGCCGTTCAACAGTGGAGTAATCGCGCGACGTCGGCCTTCGTCGTCAGATGGGATACCGATTTCGCTGTGGTTGCGTTCAACGAGCGACAGCACACGATCGAGCGCGTCGGGACCCGCGAGCGTTATAGACGTGGTCATAGGCGAGAAATCCGATCTGTCAGCAGACGGTAGAAGCCTTCGGCATGAAGATCACCGATAAACAGCGCATTGGGTTTTCGACCTGTTACACGCCACCAATCCGCCACGGTCATACCGAGCGTCAATTCTGACTGGGTTTCAATCTCTACGTTGATATAGCGGCCAGAAAACAGATGTGGATCAATCAGATAAGCGATGGTGCAGGGATCATGGAGAGGGGCACCTTCGGAGCCGTATTTCTCCATATCGAAGCGTTCAAAGAAGTCGGTCCATTCCGCGACCATCGTGCCCACATGTGTGCCCATATTGCGGAAGGCATCAATGCGGGATTTCGTGGTCAGCGCCTTGTGCGTCACATCTAGGGGCATGACGACGAGGGGTACGCCGGATTGAAACACGATCTGAGCGGCTTCTGGGTCAACGTAGATGTTGAACTCTGCTGCGGGCGTGATGTTGCCCACCTCAAAATAGGCGCCACCCATAAGAACGATTTCCTGTACGCGCGGGATAATATCGGGTGCGCGTTCAAAGGCGGTTGCGATATTTGTCAGCGGCCCGATAGGGCAGAGCGTTACCGTGCCTGAGGGCTCATTTCGCAGCGTTTCGATAATAAAATCAACAGCGTGCTGGTCTTGGAGCGGCATTTTCGGGTCGGGTAATTGCGGACCATCTAGGCCCGTTTTGCCGTGCACATGTTCTGCGGTGACGAGCTTGCGTTTCATCGGTGCATCGCAACCCGCAAAGACCTTAACGTCGGTGCGACCTGCGAGTTCGCAAACGATCCGCGCGTTTTTCTGGGTCAGCGGAAGGGGCACGTTACCCGCAACGGCGGTGATGCCGAGAAGGTCGATGTCATCAGGGCTGCCAAGGGCCAAAAGTATGGCGACTGCGTCGTCTTGGCCGGGATCGGTGTCGATGATGATTTTACGGGGTGCCATGCCTGCCTCTAGTTCGCGTATCGCGGGCACAGTGCAGGTGGATTGCCGCAGGTTCAAGCGGAAAGGCAGGGGCGGGAGTCGTCCCCCAGCGTCAGTGCTAATAAAGAACGGGCGGGATGTGATCCCGCCCGTTCAGGTACTAGTGATCGCCGCGCGACAGGGCAGCAACGCCCGTGCGGGCCACTTCGACCAGCCCCAAGGGGCGCATGAGGTCGGCAAAAGCGTCGATTTTCTCGGGCGTACCGGTGAGTTCGAACACGAAGCTTTGTAGTGTGGTGTCGACCACGTTGGCGCGGAAGATATCGGCAAGGCGGAGCGCCTCAACACGCTGTTCGCCTTTGCCTGCAACCTTAAAAAGGCCCAGTTCACGCTCAACGCTCGGTCCTTCGGCGGTAAGGTCGTGGACCTCGAGCACGGGAACGATACGGCCCAGCTGGGCTTTGATCTGAACGATCACCTGTGGGGTGCCAGAGGTGACGATTGTGATGCGCGACTTGTGACCTTCGTGGTCCACTTCGGCCACGGTGAGGCTTTCTATGTTATAACCGCGACCCGAAAACAGGCCGATCACACGGGCGAGGACGCCCGGTTCGTTCATCACAGTGACTGCGAGCGTATGGCGTTCAACGGTGTCGCCATAGGTCGAGCGTAGGTCATAAGCCGAGTGAGAGGAGGAGCCTTTTTTGATCCGTAGTGCAGACATATTCAGTCCTCCTTAAACTAGGGTTGCGCCGCTGGCGAAGGCCGCAGCATCTGCTGCGAGCAGCATTTCGTTGTGCGGTTTGCCCGATGGGATCATCGGGAAGCAGTTCTCGTGTTTCTCAACAAGGCAGTCAAAGATCACCGGACCGTCGTGTTTGATCATCTCCATGATCGCGTCATCGAGGTCGGCTGGGTCTTTGCAGATGATACCTTTGGCGCCAAAGGCTTCGGCCAGTTTTACGAAGTCGGGCAGGGATTCAGACCACGACGACGAATAGCGTTCGCCGTGCAGCAGTTCTTGCCACTGACGGACCATGCCGAGGCGTTCGTTGTTGAGGATGAACTGTTTTACAGGCAGGCGATACTGCATCGCGGTGCCCATTTCTTGCATGTTCATCAGCCACGAGGCTTCGCCTGCGACGTTGATAACCAGAGCATCGCGGTGCGCCATCTGAACGCCGATCGACGCAGGGAAGCCGTAGCCCATGGTGCCCAGACCGCCCGAGGTCATCCAACGGTTCGGATCCTCAAAGCCGAGGAATTGCGCAGCCCACATCTGGTGCTGGCCAACTTCGGTCGTGATGTAGCGGTCCATCCCTTTGGTCAGTTCTTCGAGACGTTGCAGCGCGTATTGCGGTTTGATCGTCTTTTCAGAGCCCGTGTAGGCGAGGCAGTCGATTTTGCGCCACTCGTTAATCTGGGTCCACCATTTCGCCAGACCTTCTTTTTCGGTCACGCGGCCACGGGATTTCCAGACCTTCAAGATGTCTTCGAGGACATGAGCAACATCGCCAATGATGCCGAGGTCAACGTGGATGACCTTGTTGATCGAGGATGGATCGATGTCGATGTGCACCTTTTTCGACTTCGGCGAGAAGGCATCGACGCGGCCCGTAATACGGTCGTCGAAACGCGCGCCAATGTTGATCATCAGATCACAGTCGTGCATCGCCATGTTGGCTTCATAGAGGCCGTGCATACCCAGCATACCGAGCCATTTGTCGCCCGAAGCTGGATAAGCGCCCAGACCCATCAGGGTCGAGGTGATCGGGAAGCCAGTTGCTTCGACCAGTTCGCGCAGCAGTTGGGATGCCGCTGGGCCAGAGTTAATCACGCCGCCACCGGTGTAGAAGATCGGGCGTTTGGATTTCTCCATCAGTTTCACGAGGTCATTGATGCCCTCGATAGAGCCCTTAACTTGCGGCTGGTAGTGCGATTTACGCTTTGTTTTTTCGGAATATTCGGCGGTCGCGAACTGAACATCTTTGGGGATGTCGATCAGAACCGGACCCGGACGGCCCGACGACGCGATGTGGAATGCTTCGTGGATTGTACCCGACAGCTGAGCAGTGTCTTTGACAAGCCAGTTGTGCTTGGTGCAGGGGCGGGTGATGCCAACGGTGTCAGCCTCTTGGAACGCGTCCGAGCCGATCATAAAGGTCGGAACCTGACCCGAGAAAACAACGATTGGGATCGAGTCCATCAGCGCGTCGGTCAGACCCGTTACAGCGTTGGTCGCACCTGGACCAGAGGTCACGAGGGCAACGCCAACCTTACCAGTCGAACGTGCATACCCTTCGGCCGCGTGGATCGCAGCCTGTTCGTGACGGACCAGAACGTGGGTGATGTCGCTCTGTTGGAAAATTTCGTCATAGATCGGTAGCACGGCGCCGCCGGGGTAACCGAATATCGTGTCCACACCCTGATCTTTCAGAGCTTGAACAACCATTTTAGCGCCGGTCATCTGACGAGACATTTCGTTCTTCCTTATCCTGCGTCGTCGTTATTCTTAACGTCGTTTTCATACAAAAAAGCCCCCGAGATTTTCGGGGGCGCATGGGGAACCGTTATGGTAAAACCGTTACCGGCCCATGCGCCATTTTCCCACCACTACTAGAAGGTTTTTCATCCCTCGGGCCTTTCGATTGCGTGCGCGAACCTTATGCACGCCCGAAAAGCGAGGTCAACCTGTCTGATAGAGAAAATGTCGTCAGGGGCGCATTTTTCGCAACTTTCTTTCAATTTGTCGCGGGTGGGGTCGAATCGATAAGGGGCCGCTTGGGGCAGGGAACTGGTTAACGGCACGTTAAAACGCGGGGCTTTGGGCGCGATTGTTTCTGAAATCAGGCCAATCAGAGTTATTCACAGTATTTGTGAGGGTGGCAGAGTCACCGCGTTAGGAATTTCTTTACGATTGTGTCGAGATTGAGGCATGGTCCCTATGGTTGTTTAATCGTGGGGGATTTTCAAATGACTTTGATCAATGATCTTATTGCTGCACGTCAGGCCGTTAGCGCAGTTGGTGTGACCTATTTGGTCCCAGCGGTTGATATTGGAAACGCGGCAGGGACGAGCGTTTTTATCTGGGAAGAACCGTCACTTGCGACCGATGGGGCGACAGATTTGTTCGTGGCGCTGGTCGACGCTGATGACAACGTCATCCCGCAAGGCACCCAAGAGATCGTCGGCATTGGGCCGACGCAAACCGGTGATACGCTCTATGTCTATTCTGACACGGGCGTTGTGACACTGGAATATGACTCGACCGATGGTTTGGTAAAGCTGGAACTGACCGTCGATGGCGAAGACCTAACGGATATCGCCGTCACGCCTATTGAAGACTTTAGTGTCAACGTCGATGCAGATCTCGCTGTTTTGGACGGCACCGATGACGGTGAAACGATCACGGGTGGCGCGGTTGCGGATCAGATCAACGGTTACGGCGGCAATGATGACATTCGCGGTTTTAACGGAAACGATGTGATCGACGCGGGTGCGGGTGCTGACATCGTGCGCGGTGGCACGGGCGATGATTTCGTGTCCGGCGGTGTCGGGAATGATACGATCTACGGCCAAGGCGGCAATGACGAGCTGAACGGCAACAATGGTCAGGACACGATCTACGGCGGGTTCGGTGACGACAAGGTCTTTGGCGGCGAAGGTGGTGATCTGCTCAAAGGCGGCGCTGGCAACGATATCATGCGGGGTGGTGCGGGCGCAGACAATGTTTCAGGCGGTGCTGGCAACGATACGATCAATGGCAACCTTGGCGATGACGCGCTCTATGGTGGTCGCGGCGACGATACGGTCAGCGGCGGTACGGGCGACGACAGCATTTGGGGTGCTTTGGGCAATGATGTGCTCTACGGCGATGCTGGTGATGATGTGGTCCTCGGTAATTCGGGCGATGACATGATCTATGGCGGGGATGGCGATGATAAACTGCACGGCGGCGCAGATGATGACACTATCAACGGTGGCAATGGCAGTGATGTTGTGACGGGTGGTGCGGGCAATGACGTGATCGACACGTCAGGCAACGTTGCGACCGAGGTTGTGGTGGCCGATATCGCGCTTGGCACTGTGAGCGGGACACCGGATATGGCCTATGAGGGCGTGTTCACCGCGGACACTGATCCGAGCGATGATATGGATAAAGTCTGGGGCGGCAACGGTGCGGACACCATCATCACAGGCGATGACGCTGACCAAGTCTGGGGCGGCAAGGGCGACGACACCATCGACGGTGGGTTCGACAACGACTCGCTCTATGGCAACTTTGGTCAGGACATGATCATCGGTGGCGAAGGGTCCGACTATATCGACGGCGGCTCGGGCGATGACGTGATCTATGGCGGCCAAGGCCCTGATGAGGTGCAAATCCTCGACATCGCTGATGTAGGCGAAACACCCGATCTGGCCCCCGACAACGATGACGACGATATCTATGGCGGTGGCGGCAACGATACCATCTACGGTGGCGACGACAGCGATACGATCCACGGCGGGGTTGGTGATGACTTTATCCAAGGTGGCATCGACGACGACGCGCTGTTTGGTGATGCGGGCAACGATATTTTTGACTTTGCGGATGGTGACGGATCGGACGTGATCGGCGACTTTACCATTGGTGAGGATAAAGTGCAGATCCTTGGCGGATCGTTTGATGACCTGATGCTGTCCCAAGACGAAAGCGCCGCTATCATTGAATATGGCGACCTGATGATCCGTATGGAAAACATGAACGCGGATGACCTGTCCGCGTCCGACTTCTTGTTCGGGGATATTCTAGAGCCGATTGCGGTCGGTTAATTTAGGCCACGAGCGACACATAAGAACGGTGCGCGATTAGCGCACCGTTTTGCTATCAGGCAGTTGGATGCGCGACACTTGTTCCGCAATCGGATCGACCGAGAGCGGATGGGTCGTCGCTTCGTAATCATTGGGATCGCCGATGTCCTGCCAGTTGCCCTGATGGAAAATCTCGAGCGCGGCATAGTTGGCCTTATACCCCATCTTAGGGCTGCCAGGCACCCAATAGCCCAAATAGACATAGGGCAGACCCATTTCGCGGGCGATCTCAACATGGTCAAGCACGAGATAGGTGCCGAGCGATTGACGCTCTAGCTCTGGGTCAAAGAACGAATAGACCATGCTCAACCCGTCATCGAGGATGTCGGTCAGGCAGACGGCCCGCAGCGCTCGGTCGTCCTCTGTGGTATCGGTATATTCGATGAGCCGCGTGCGGATCGGCGTTTCCTCGACCATGGCTGCAAATTCAAAGAGATCCATGTCCGCCATGCCACCCGTTGCGTGACGACTGTCGAGGTAGGTGCGGAACAGATCGAACTGCTCTTCAGTCGCCCAAGGGCTGGTCGCACGGCGAGACAGGGCGCGGTTACGCTTTGTTACGCGGCGTTGGCTTTTGGATGGGGCGAAATCTGCCACCCGAATACGGGCGGACATACAGGCCGAACAGTCCGAACAGGATGGTCGGTAGAGCACGTTTTGCGACCGACGGAAGCCCTGTTTTGAAAGGGCATCGTTTAGTTTTGTGGCGCCTTCGCCCTGAAGTGCAGTGAACAACTTCCGCTCCATCCGTCCGTCGAGATACGGACAGGGTTGGGGGGCCGTCACATAAAACTGGGGCGCTATGGGAAGCGTGTGGCGCATATACTCGGATCACGATGAATTTGCGCGAGGTTAGCAACCTCGCGCTGTTTGTCCAAGTCTCTACGACGACTAAAGCATTCTGTTTATAGCGGCTGTGCCAAGAATGTGATCCGTCAGCCCTTGGTTGCGTTCGGACAAGAGCATCATCAGCACGGATACGAGCTGCAGCGGAAAGACTGCGATCGAGACAGTATAACCGACGGTGTGCCAAAACGCAGTGCCACTGTCCAAGCGGTGGCCGTCGCGGTCACGCAGTTCGACGCCCATCATCCGCATCCCCCATGTGGCGCCCGCGCCTGACAGGGTTGACCAGCGATAGATGAACCCCACCACAAACAAAAACACAGGGAAAAAGAACAGGGCTGTGAAGGCCGTAAAGGGGATCAGAACAATTGCCGTGCCGAGGATCAGTGCCGTGTCGATCACCCAAGCAATCGCACGCTTGGCTGTGACACCGTCGTAAAAATCGGCGCGCATCTGAGGATCAGGAAGGCCGTAGGTCATTGGTTCGCTTTCATGGTCAGAGGGTGGGTGGCCGAGGGGAGCGGCCACCCGAGGGTAAAGGGTTTAGACGGTTTCGTCTTCTTCTTTGGGCGCACGAGCGGCACGCGCACGGTCATCCATGAATTGATCGAATTCCGATTTGTCTTTGGCTTCGCGCAGACGTTCAAGGAAGGCCTCAAAATCCTGCTGTTCTTGTTCAAGGCGGCGCAGGGTTTCGGTTTTGTAGGCGTCGAAGGCCGTGTTGCCGGAACTCCGGTAGGCTGCGTGTGTGCCAAAGGGCGAATGTGCCTTGCGGCGGTTAGAACATTTTCCACTGAACATGCGTTTGCTCCAGATCATATATGCAAGAAGGGCGAGGCCAACCGGCCAGAAAAAGATAAAGCCAAGGACCATTGCTGCGATCCAAGCGCCTTTGCCGCGTTCGTCGAGCCAAGTTTCGGCCCGCGAGAACCAGCTACCGTTCGGTGCGGTCGGGTGAGGGGTCGTAAAGGTATCAGACATTGAAGGGCTCCGTTTCGGGGTGATGTTAATCTGTTTCACATCACCGATATCGGAATGAACAACCCCACCTTCAAGGGTCTATGTTAAAGATTTTCACATTTATTTCTGGTTGTGTGATTAACAGATTGATCCCGTTCAGAAATTATTTCGTAAAATCGGCAGAATTTGCGCCTGTGATCCGCAAAAGATCGGCGGGCGCTATGGGGAAGATGTGGCGCGGGGTGCCTGCTGCGGCCCAGATTTCGGTGAACTCGGACAATCGGGGATCAAAAAACGCGCGTATCGGGTTTAGATGCCCGACAGGGGAGACGCCGCCAATGGCAAAACCTGTTTGCGCCCGAACGAGGTTTGCATCCGCGCGGCCCAAGGGTTCACCCGCGAGAGCTGTGGCCTTATCGGTGCAGACTTGGTTTCCGCCGGCGGTGAGGAACAGGATTGCCTCGCCAGAGGTTTCGCCCTGAAAGATGATCGACTTTGCGATTTGGTCGATGGTGCAACCTGCGGCTTCTGCGGCTTGGGCGGCGGTGCGGGCTTCGCCCAATTCGACAGGCGTGATGTCGAGACCTGCGTCAAGGAGCGCTTTGGTCACACGTTTCAGGCTCTTACTCATCGCTTGCTCCGCTTTGCGTCTGATCAAAGCAGTTGAATGGGGAATTGACGAAAATTCAATGGCCTATGAGAGTGTTTCCATGACCTTCGAATCCCGAATGACCCGTTTTCCCCGTCCTTTTGATTCTGACCGCGCAGAGGATGCCTTTGGCTATCTGCCCGCGGCCCCTGTGGGTTTGGTCCCGCTGATCAAGGGGGCAGGAGGCTGTAGCCCTTATTTGCTGGACCTAATGAAAAAAGAGGCGGATTGGATTATCCCAGCCTTTGACGATCCAGAGGCGGCGTTCAAGGGTGTTTTGGCCGAGGTTGCCGCGCTTTCGGTGGATCAATTGTCCTCTGGTTTGCGTCGTGCAAAACGTCGCGTGGCGCTGCTGACGGGTTTGGCAGATTTGGGTGGGGTCTGGCCGCTGGAGACCGTGACCCAAGCACTCTCTGATTTCGCGGATGCCTCGGTCGATGTGTGTCTAAAGACCCTCGTGGCGCATGAGATCGGGCGTGGGAAAATTCCAGGTTTGACTGAAGAGGCCGCCGAAACGGCGGGTGGTATGGTCGCTTTGGCGATGGGCAAGGGCGGTGCGGGGGAGCTGAATTATTCCTCTGACATCGACCTTATCATGCTCTTTGACGAAGAGCGGTTCGATGACAGCAATTACCATGATGCACGCGCAGCCTTTATTCGTGTGACCCGCAAAATGACCACGCTGTTGTCGGATAACACTGCCGAAGGTTACGTGTTCCGCACCGATTTACGTTTGCGCCCTGATGCCAGCGTGACGCCCGTCTGTATCCCAATGATCGCGGCAGAGCATTACTATGAATCGGTCGGTCGGACGTGGGAACGCGCGGCGTATATCAAGGCCCGTCCGGCGGCAGGCGACCTAGAAGGCGGCGCGAAGTTCCTAGAGACGCTGCGCCCGTTTGTGTGGCGCAAGCACCTCGATTTCGCGGCGATTCAGGACGCCCACGATATGCGCCTGAAAATCCGTGACCATAAGGGACTGCATGGGGCGCTGAACCTTGATGGGCATAACATTAAGCTCGGTCGCGGTGGTATCAGAGAGATCGAGTTCTTTACTCAAACCCGTCAGTTGATCGCGGGCGGACGTGATCCGAAATTGCGGGTGCGCGAAACGCGTCGCGGGTTGGAACGGCTCGCGGCTGCGGGGTGGGTGCCGGAACAGGATGCGGTAACGCTATATGATCATTATCGTTTCCACCGAGAGGTCGAACACCGTGTTCAGATGATCAACGACCAGCAGACCCATGCTTTGCCAAATTCGGCAGAGGGTTGGGCACGGCTCGCGGCCTTTATGGATCGCGACGTTGCGGACCTACGGGCCGAATTGACCGACCGTTGCGAAGAGGTGCATACACTGACCGAAGGGTTCTTTGCCCCCGGTCAGGCGGCAAAGCCCGAGGATGATTTCGGCGCAGATATGGAAGTCCAGTGGCGCGGCTATCCCGCGTTTCGTTCTGAACGCGCGGTCGAGATTTTCAAACGTCTCAAGCCAGAGATTTTCGGACGGTTGAAAGAAGCGGCAAAGCCCGAAGAGGCCCTGTTGCAGTTCGATGGGTTCTTGCGTGGATTGCCTGCGGGCGTTCAGCTGTTTTCGCTCTTTGATGCGAACCCGCAGCTGACGCAGTTGATCGTGGATATTTGTTCGACGGCCCCTGCGCTGGCGCAATATCTGTCGCGCAATTCGGACGTTTTCGACATGGTAATCGGGGGGTCGTTCTTTGCCCCATGGCCTGGGGTAGCAGAGCTATCGCGATTGCTGGAACGCGCTATGTCAGAGGCGCCCGATTATGAGGCGCAGTTGAATATGGCGCGGCGGTTCATGAAGGAATGGCACTTCCGCGTTGGCGTGCATCACCTGCGTGGTTTGATCGATGCCCAAGAAAGCGGTCGCCAGTATGCGGAATTAGCCGAGGCCGTAATTGCGGGACTTTGGCCGCTGGTCGTCGCAGAGTTTAGCGCGAAACATGGCACGCCTCCGGGTCGGGGCGCGGTGATCCTTGGCATGGGATCGCTCGGGGCTGCGCGGCTGAATGCGGGGTCCGACCTCGACCTGATAATGATCTACGACGATCAGGGTGTCGAAATGTCCGACGGGCGGCGCCCGTTGGCAACGCGCCCCTATTACGCCCGCCTGACCCAAGCCCTGTTGACCGCTGTGACCGCGCCGATGACAGACGGGCGGCTCTACGAGGTCGATATGCGGCTTCGCCCATCAGGGCGTCAGGGGCCAGTGGCGACCTCGATCCTGTCGTTCGATAACTATCAGCGGACAGAGGCGTGGACATGGGAACACCTCGCGCTGACGCGGGCGCGGCCTGTAGCGGGGAACATGGAATTGGGCGCTGAGGTGGAAGCACTCCGCCTTGCGGTGCTCAACGAAAAATCGACGGGCGAGGCGGTTCTCAAGGATGTCGCAGATATGCGTCGACGTATCGCCGAAGCCAAAGCCCCACAAGGCGATTGGGACGCGAAAATCGGTGCGGGACGGTTGCAGGACGTGGAGCTATGCGCCCAGACAGCGGCCTTGCGAGCGGGGAGTGCAGCGCGCACCGTGCCTGAACAGATTGCTGCAGGTGTCGCCTCTGGATGGCTGGATGCCGCGGATGAAGCGGCCCTGACACGCTCTGCCGCGCTATTTTGGCAACTGCAGGCAGCAGCCCGACTTCTCACGGGGGGTGTTTTACATCCCGAAGACCTTGGCGAAGGCGGTCGGCGCTTTATCTTGCGGGAGACCGGATATGCGGACACCGACAGCTTACTTCAGACGATGGAGGCAGCCGCGGCAGAGGCGGATGCGGTTATCACCCGTTTGTTGGATTAAATGGACCATGTCAAAAGACAAACTCGACCCTGTAGGCGTTATTCGCGAGTCCTATAACATCGACGGCATTGGTGCCGACGATTGCCGGACGATTTTCCTTGGCTGGGTTCTTAAGGTGCCTGTCGAAGAGGACACCGATGATTTCGTGCGTCAGTTGCTAGAACGGCACGCCGACGAGCCTGCAGATCACCCGATGACGGTGACGCTCAAGGCGGCTCTGGAAAAAACAGACCGCCCGGCGCGGCGCGGCGGACGGTCTGCACGGGTCATTACCCAGTAAAGATCAACGGGCGAGAGCGGCGGCCTCTTTGGCCAATGCCTCGATCCCAGCCCAATCGCCAGCTTTGACGAGGTTCGTGGGCGCAACCCACGACCCCCCGCAGCACAGCACGTTGGACAGCGACAGGTAGTCGTTGACGTTCTTCATGCTGATACCGCCTGTGGGGCAGAATTTGACCTGCGGGATCGGTGCGCCAATCGCCTTGAGCGCGGGTGCGCCGCCATTTGCCTCGGCGGGGAAGAACTTCATCACGGTATAGCCGCGCGCGTAGAGCTTCATCACGTCCGACGGGGTCGCAGTGCCAGGGAGGAGCGGCAGGTCGTTAGCCTCGCAGGCGTCCAGCAGTTCGTCGGTCACACCCGGCGACACGCCAAAGGTCGCACCCGCAGCCTTGGCCGCTTCGACGTCTTTCGGGGTGAGGAGAGTGCCTGCACCGACAACACCACCCTGAACGGTTGCCATTTCGCGGATCACGTCGAGGGCAGAGGGGGTGCGCAGTGTCACTTCGAGGGCGGGCAGACCACCCGCGACGAGGGCGCGTGCGAGATCCGCAGCGGTGCTTGCGTCATCTACGACGAGCACGGGAACGACAGGGGCCAGTTCACAGATTTTGCGGGCTTCAATGGATGCAGCTTCAGGGGTCATATGTGTATTCCTGTTAAATGAATGGGCGCGGTCAGAGGACGACCGCAGCCCCGTCAGAAGCGAGGCCGACATTGCGGCGGAAAACGTTAAAGAGTTCGCGGCCAACGCCGTTGCCATTTGCCGAAAGGTCCGGTTTGGCGGCAGTGCGGGTCGAGAGGTCCACGCCGATCACCTCAAGCGTGCCGGCTTTTGCGTCGAGGCGGACAATGTCGCCGTCTTGCAGATAGGCGAGCGGACCACCGTTCGCGGCCTCTGGCGATACGTGGATCGCGGCAGGCACTTTGCCCGATGCGCCCGACATACGGCCATCGGTGACAAGCGCCATTTTATACCCGCGGTCTTGCAGAACCGAGAGGGTTGGCGTCAGTGAGTGCAACTCAGGCATCCCGTTCGAGGACGGCCCTTGGAAGCGGACAACCACCACTGTGTCGCCTGTGAATTCGCCGTTCTGGAAGGCTGTTTTTACGTCGGCTTGTTCGTGGAATACGCGGCAGGGGGCTTCGATAATTTGGCGGTCCTCGGCGACGGCAGAGACTTTGATCACACCGCGACCAAGGTTGCCTGTCAGTTGTTGCAACCCACCATGCGCGTTGAATGGCTCTGCCACAGGGCGGAGGATTTTATCGTTCAGCGTCTCTTTTGGGCCTTCGGTGTATTGCACGCGGCCTTCGGCGAGTTTCGGCTCTTGGGTATAACGCTCAAGTCCTTTGCCAGCGATCGTGGTCACGTCATCATGCAAGAGACCCGCATTCAGCAGTTCGGAAATCATAAACTGAAGCCCGCCCGCCGCATGGAAGTGGTTCACGTCAGCGAGGCCGTTTGGATAGACCTTAGCCAAGAGAGGAACCGCTTCGGACAATTGCGCGAAATCTTCGAGGTCGAGGATGATTCCCGCCGCACGCGCCATCGCAGGCAGGTGCAGAACGAGGTTCGTCGATCCACCCGTTGCCATCAGACCCACGATACCGTTCACAAAGGCGCGTTCATCCAGCACGTCACAGGCGGGGGTGAATTCGTTACCCAGCGACGTGATCTGCGCCGCACGTTCAACGCCCGCAACAGTTAGTGCATCACGTAGTGGGGTGTTCGGGTTCACAAAGGACGAGCCGGGGAGGTGGAGGCCCATGAACTCCATCAACATTTGGTTGGTGTTTGCAGTGCCATAGAAGGTACAGGTGCCCGGACCGTGGTAAGAGGCCATTTCAGCCTCCATCAGTTTGTCACGACCCACTTCGCCGGTTGCGAATTTCTGGCGGACTTTGGCTTTTTCATCATTCGGGAGGCCAGACGTCATCGGGCCGGCGGGGATAAAGACCGATGGAAGGTAGCCAAAGGTTGCTGCGGCCATCACCAGACCCGGAACGATTTTATCACAGACACCAAGGTAGAGCGCCGCATCGAATGTATTGTGCGATAGGCCAACGCCAGCAGCCAGCGCGATCACGTCTCGAGAAAAGAGCGACAGCTCCATCCCTGTTTGGCCTTGGGTCACGCCATCGCACATCGCAGGCACACCGCCCGCAACCTGCGCCGTCGCGCCGACCTTGCGGGCGATGTCGCGGATCATGGTGGGGTAGGTTTCATACGGCTGATGCGCCGAAAGCATATCGTTGTAGGCCGTGATAATGCCGAGGTTCGGGGCGCGGTCGTCAACGAGCGCTGCCTTGTCTTCACCCATTGCAGCATAGGCGTGGGCTTGGTTTCCGCAGGCGAGGTGGGCACGGCGCGGCCCTTGGGCAGCAGCGGCTGACATGTGGTCCAGATAGGCGCGGCGCGTGTTTTCACTGCGCGCGCGGATACGGTCGGTTACCTCGACTAGCGTCCGGTGAAGGGACATTGGATTCTCCTGCGGTCTCTCTCTCGAGCGGCACTTAACACAATATGTTAACGCTAACAACTCTCAACGCAACAGAAATGCCTTTGTCGTTATGGGAGTGAAGTTTCACGAAATCAGACCACTCCCGCCACAGTTGTGCCGCTATTCGAATGGATAGTTAATCAAACCTTAATGGTAGAAGAGTGGCCGCAGCGCCGCCGAAGGGACTGAAGATGCGACTTTTGAAAACAGTATTGGCAACTGCACTGGTGTTCTTTGTTGCTGGGTGTGTGAGTGATAACGGTGTGACCCGAAACGCAACACTTGAGGCGCCGTTGCCTTCGGTGGGTGAGCAGGCTTTGCCGAGCTATACCGTGCGGAACGTTCAGATCATTGTGCCTGAGACACTCTCTGTTTCTGAGGCCAACTCTATTAAGCCTGTAGCCGACATCGTGTGGCGTGGAGATATTGGTGGCACGCGTCACGAACAACTCCGCGTTCTGTTCGAAGAGGCCGCTCGTGATGGGGCTGAGCGTCTTCGGGGTCAGGTGCCTGTCGTTGCTGAAATGACGCTGACACGGTTCCACGGTCTGACCCAGCGTACCCGTTATACTTATCAAGGCGACTATGACATCAGCTTTGTCCTCGTTGTGCGCAATGCCAATACGGGCGACGTGATTGAAGGTCCGCGCAATGTGCGCCTCGTCCTTGATAGCCCGCATCCCGATGACGTGCTGGCGATGGATGCCCGCGGCTATTCCGAGCGGATGTTCGTGAAGGACTACCTCGTTGGGGCGCTTGCACAGGTTCTGACGCACTAACAGCCTTTCCGAGGCAAACGAAACAGAGTAGGAGGGCGGCATGAACATGCAGTCCTCTTTGCCTATTGTGCGCCTCATGCCCAAAGCTGACGCCAGAGCTATCCGCTTTGGTTTCCCATGGGTTTATTCCAACGACCTCGTCACCGACCGCCGTACAAAGGCGATTGAGGCGGGCGCTATCGCCGAACTGCAGGATGCCGAACGGCAACCGCTCGGACTTGTGGCGTTTAACCCTGACTCGCGCATCATTGCGCGGATGTTGGACCGAGATACCTCGGCGGTGATTGATAAGGCTTGGATTGCGACACGTCTGAAAAAGGCGCTCGACCATCGTGAACGTGTCTTTGCGGAACCCTTCTATCGCTTGATCCATGCAGAGGCTGATGGCTTCCCTGGTGTCGTGATCGACCGTTTCGGCGATACTGTAGTGATGCAGCCGAACGCGGCTTGGGCTGATCGTCTGGTGCCAGAATTTACAGCGGCTCTCCAAGAGGTCGTTGGCATTAAAACCGTGATTATGAACGGTTCTGGTCGTGCGCGTGGCCTCGAAGGTTTGCCTGAGGAAATGAAGGTCGTTGCGGGCGATGCCCCAGCAGCGCCGATCCCCGTGCCGATGAACGGTGCGATCTATATGGCGGATGTCATGGGCGGGCAGAAAACGGGCCTGTTCTACGACCAACGCCCGAACCATGCGTTCAATGCGGGGCTCTGCAAGGGCGCTAAAGTGCTCGACGTGTTTTCGCATGTGGGTGGGTTCTCTCTCGCCGCGCTGGCTGGCGGGGCAGAGAGCGCGCTTGCGGTCGATGGATCGGCACCTGCGCTGGCACTTGCTGAACAGGGTGCAGAAGCGATGGGCGTCTCGTCGAAATTCACGACCCGCAAGGGCGATGCCTTCGATGTGCTAGCGGCCTTGGCCGAAGAGGGCGAAACCTTTGACGTGGTCGTCTGTGACCCGCCTGCCTTTGCCCCGTCGAAACAATCGCTTGAGGCTGGCTTGCGGGCCTACGAACGTGTGGCGCGCCTTGCTGCGCCGCTTGTGCGCGAAGGCGGATACCTCGCGCTGTGTTCCTGTTCGCACGCGGCGGACCTGTCGAAATTCCGCAATGCCTCGGCACGTGGGATCGGTCGGGCAGGGCGCTCTGCTCAGATCATCCACACAGGCTATGCTGGGGCGGACCACCCGATGATGCCGCAACTGGCAGAGAGCGGATATCTGAAGTCCGTCTTTTTCCGCCTGTGAGAGTTCTGATCGACGCCTGCGTTCTGTTTCCCACGGTCATGCGGGAAGTGGTGCTGGGCGTCGCGGCGCAGGGTCTTTTTGAACCCCGCTGGTCGGATCGCATCCTCGAAGAATGGGCGCGAGCAACGCCCAAGCTCGGCGATGGGGCAGAGGCTGTCGCGCGGGGCGAAATTGCCCTTTTGTCCGTACGGTTCCCAAGAGCGATTGTCCCTGTCGCACCCCATGTCGAACAACGGCTGTGGCTCTCGGACGAGAACGACATTCACGTGTTGGCCTCCGCGATTGCGGGGTCGTGTGATGCGATCCTGACGATCAACGCGAAGGATTTCCCGAAACACGTATTGGCCGAAGAAGGCCTTGCGCGATTGGACCCTGACGGTTTCCTGTATTCCCTCTGGCTCGACCATCCCGCGCAGGTTCAAGCGGCAGCAGATGCCGTTCTAGCAGAGGCGCGGCGGTTATCAGTAGATGACTGGACCATGCGGTCCTTGATGAAAAAAGCGCGGTTGCCCCGTTTGGGGAAAGCGCTGGATTAAGTCCATTTCGCCGTGTTGTCGCGGATGGCGGCGATGCGTTCGTCGGCCTTGGGGTGGCTCAGTAGCCATGCAGGGATTTGGTTCGCGTTGCCACCAGAGAGCCGTTCGAGTTTCTGAAACAGGCTGATCTGCGGATCCGCACCGATCCCCGCCTTGAGCAAGAGCGCGGTCGCATAGGCGTCGGCCTCGTATTCATCGCGGCGGGACAGTTTCGCGGCCAACAGCGACAAGAGTGTATTGGCAAGCCACGGCCCTATCACCGGAATAAACCGCCCGAGGATACCCATCAGCAGCATCCGCAACGCGTTCTGACCGCTGAAATCAATCATCCGACGGCGTGAGTGGCCTAATGCCACATGTCCCATTTCGTGGGCGATCACGCTGGCGATCTCTTCGCCCGATACCTCTCCGCTTCGGAATTTCTGCAGGAACCCACGGGTGATGAAAATCCGACCGTCGGGTGCGGCCAGCCCGTTGATCTGCGGGATTTCGTAGACAAAGACCCGCACCCGCGGAATATCCAGAGCCCTAGCCAGTTTGTCCGTCACAGGTTTCAGCGCGGGATCAGCGAGTTCTGTCGATTTCGCATCCAATTCGCGCCGAAGACGCCACGACGAGAAGTGCCACATGGCGAGGGCGTAGAGGATCGGGAGGACGAAAATGAGATAGCGCATGATGTAAATATGGGAACCTCACGCCCCGCGACAAGCCTAGCCATGTCGATGATGGTCGCGCCAACGTTTCCAAAGCCAATGACCAAAGCCAAACGTGAGGACGAGCGCGACCAGAAGGCCTGAAAGGTCAGAGGCAACCTCTGCGGCATAGATGATCTGATCCGCGAACATCAGGCCGAGGGTGATGTAGATCAGCACCCAAACGGCTTCGCCCGCTGCGCCCCAGAGGGTGAACCGCAGACGGTTCATCCCGACGATCCCACCTGCCACGTTTGCATAGGGCCCCAGAGGGCTGAGAGCCCACCGGCTGAGGAAAATCGCGATGCCGCCGTGTTTATGGGTGAGGTCTTTGGCTTGTTGAAACAGTTTCGCCCGTTTTGGGTGGCTGGTGAACTTGTGGCGGATATGTCGGCCACCGTGTTTGCCGATGATATAGCCCGTCTGATCGCCGACCATTGCGCCGCCAAACGCCGCAGAGGACACCGCGAGGTAGCTTAGATCACCCGCGCCGACAAACGCACCACCCGCCATCATCGCGAGAGAGGCCGGGATCGGCAGGGCGAGGCACGATAAGAAGGTCACAATGAACAATATCCACGCGCCATAGACCGCGACTTGCCCCAGCACCCATTCGGTCACCGCGCATTCTCCGCCAAAAAGGCCTGAACTTCGGCGATGACTTGGGCGACGGGAACGCCGCGCATCTCTGCGATATCTTCCAGCGTTGGTCGACCTTCGGGTTTTTCGGTGATGCCGATGGCGGCTGCAAGATCGCGACCGTCCACATGCCAACTGTGCGCAATGAAACCAGGCGTCATCCATTCCGCAGGATCAACGCGCCGATGGGCGGGGTCGTTCCAGAACAGCATGTCGAGCACGAATTTAACGAGGAAGAACCCCAGCAACACCACAGCCAGCACAAAGCCCACAATGGCAATTCGGTGTTTGGTAAAAAAACGGTTTAGCCTGCTCATCCCAGTGCCTTCATCCCGCGTTCGATCCCTTCGAGCGTCATTGGCACCATGCGGTCAGCACCAAAGATGTCACGGATCATTCCGATGGATTGAGTATATCCCCAAAGCCGTTCGGGAACAGGGTTGATCCAAAGATGGTTCGTCCATTGATCCCGCGCCCGTTCGAGCCAGACCTGCCCCGCTTCTTCGTTCCAATGTTCATTGGCGCCACCGCGATAGGCGATTTCATAGGGTGACATTGAGGCGTCACCGACAAAGATACATTTGTAGTCGGAGCCATACGTATGCAGTACGTCCCACGTCGGTGTTTGCGCGTTCCAACGGCGGGCATTGTCGCGCCAGACGCCTTCGTAGAGGCAATTGTGGAAATAGAAATGTTCGAGGTGTTTGAATTCGCTCCGCGCGGCGCTGAACAGCTCTTCGACCACCTTGATATGCGGGTCCATTGAACCGCCGACGTCAAAAAACAGCAGCACCTTTACCGCGTTGCGCCGTTCTGGGCGGGTCTGCACGTCGAGATAGCCATGCTCTGCCGTGGCGCGTATCGTACCGTCGAGGTCCAACTCATCTGCGGCCCCATCCCGAGCCCATTTGCGCAGACGTTTGAGCGCAACCTTGATATTGCGGGTGCCGAGTTCGACGCCGTCGTCGAGGTTCTTAAATTCCCTTTTATCCCAGACTTTTACGGCGCGTTGATGACGCGACTTATCCTGACCAATACGGACGCCTTCGGGGTTGTAGCCGTAGGCGCCAAAAGGTGATGTGCCTGCTGTGCCGACCCACTTTGATCCGCCCTGATGTCGGCCTTTTTGTTCTTCAAGCCGCTGTTTCAGCGTTTCCATCAGCTTATCAAACCCACCGAGCGATTGGATTTCGGCCTTCTCCTCTTCGCTCAGCGTCTTTTCCGCGAGCTTGCGGAGCCACTCTTCGGGAAGGTCCATCGCTTCGACCACATCGTCGAAACTGATGGCCTCAAGACCCTCAAAACTGGCAGCAAAGGCGCGATCGAATTTGTCGAGATGACGTTCGTCTTTCACCAGCGCGGCGCGGGCTAGGTAATAAAAGGCATCGACGTCATATGTGGCGATCCCTGCGGCAAGCCCGTCGAGGAACGACAGGAATTCCCGCAGCGAGACCGGCACGCCGCCTTTCCGAAGGGTTTCGAAAAAGGGCAGAAACATCGGTTACGGCCGATAGCTGCGGTCGATTCCGATCATGATAAACAGCGCGATCGTACCAAGGATCAGCGCGTAGACCGCTGCCCATTGGAGAATATCGAGGGTGGAACCGCCACGTAGCTTTGCCCGAAGGCCCCCGAAAATGGCACCGATGAGCAGGCCGAAAATGGGGATGAGCATGGGGCGTGTCTCCTTATTTTGGATCGAGTGCGGCAACCTCGCGCAGTCGGGTCCTGACGTTTTGATCGGAACCAAATCCATAGCGCGCCCAAGCCAAACTGTCCATGCGGGTTTGGGACGCCTCTGACGCACGACCGAGGTTGTCCAGCGCTTCGGCTTTGAACATCATGAGCGTCGCCAAAAGAGCCGCGTTTTCATGGGCTGCGGCAATCGGGATCGCCTCGTTTGTGATCTGCAGTGTCTGAATATTGTCCCCCTCCGAGAGCGAGAACGCCGCGAGTTGAACGGCTACATGGGCGCGTTGCAAACGGGTTTCCGCACTGGTGCGATAGGCACGGTCTGCGGCCTCGAACGCTGCGCGGGCAAGGGCAGGGTCACGTCCAACCTGCAAGCGACCATAGACGAAATTGGCAAAGCCTTCGCGGGTGTTCGACCAACCATAGCTACGCGCAAGGTTCACAGCGCGTTCGGCCGCAGCTGTTCGTCCACCAGCGGGTGTCCCAGAGGACAGCGCCGTTTCCATAGCGTCAATCCAGTCACGAGAGGTGTCGTTAACGGGGCGACCATCGCTGCGTTCCCCAGCGGGGTTCAACCGAGCCAGAATAGCGGGCAGGCGGGCGGCGACTTCACCACGGGTCATGCCATTGCGCAGTTCGGGCGAATAATAAGCCTTGAGCATCAGCATATCAAAGCTCGTCAGCACCGCGTGCATGTTGTCGTCGTTAAAGATCGAATCCGGCAGGCGATAGAGATCGTTGAGTGGGCCAATGGCTTGGGCCAGTTCTTCGTGCAGGCAGTCGCGGATTTCTTGTGGAGCCACATCGGCGGGCACAAAGACAGTCGCACGGTCGCGGCGTTCCAGCGTGGTCCAATCGACCTGCGGGGTGCGGCGCACTTGTTTAAACTCTTCCCAGCTCGATACGCGGGGCACAACGAAACAAGCAGCGCGTGGGACGGCGCGGGTCAGTTCGGCCCGAGGAATGGCTTGGATCGTGATGGCGGCCTCTGGCGCACCCGTAAGGAAAATGTCGATGCCCGCCTCGTTTTGCATCCGTGCCAGAAGCGCGCGCAGATCAGTGACAAGGGTCGCATTGGCAGGGCCAGTGACACGCACCGAAATCGGGCCTTCGAACCGCGTGAGCGTGGCAATCGGGCGGCCGCTTTCCATGCGGAACGAGAGGTCTAGGAAATCGCGCAGCAATTCGCTGTTCGGGCGGGTCGGCAAGGACACGTTATTATTCGCGAACGTTCGCATCGGCGGCAGGTGATCGTCCATGCTCAGCGCACGGGTCGGTTCAAACGTCTGCGGCATCGGTGTGCAGGCAGTCAGCGTGGTCACAGCCATCAGGTAGGCAGCTCTCATAGCAGGCCTCCTTTGGGGTGACAGGTCGCATTGGCGCCCAGCAGGGTGGCGCCAATTGTATGTAACAGTCCAGACAGGCGCGATTGCGCGGTCTGGTGATCTTTAACGGTCCACAGCCTAGCCCAACCCGCAACCGTTGCGGGGGGGAACTGGCGGCATTCGACCGGCATTTTTGCCTTGGTCAAAGTGCTCTCCTCAATTTACCCACAACCCTAACCTGCCGAAGGAGTGGGGCCGCATTCAGATCGCAAAGGGGTTTTACCAAGGCGAGCCACATGCAACACGACAACTAAAAGGCGTCGTGCTGCCACAAATCACGCGAAAAATGGCAATTGTTTACCAATTTGGCGAAATCGTGTCGCAGCCGCGCCACTATCGTAGTGCGTGGCAACAATCATGCCGCTAGATATTGAATCGAAACCTTAGCGTTGGCGACGCGCCATAAAGGCGAGTCGTTCAAAAAGGTGAACGTCCTGTTCGTTTTTCAGCAAAGCACCGTGCAATTTAGGGAGCGCATTGCCCGAATCCTTTCGCAAATCTTCGGCGCTGAGGTCTTCGGCGAGGAGGAGCTTCAGCCAGTCGAGCACTTCAGAGGTCGAGGGTTTCTTTTTCAGACCCGGCGTTTCGCGCACCTCAAAGAAACGGGTGAGGGCGGTCGACAAAAGATCAGCTTTGATGTCGGGGTGATGGACGCTGATGATCTGGCGCAGCGTATCGGCATCGGGGAAACGAATGTAGTGAAAGAAACAGCGGCGCAGGAAGGCGTCGGGCAGTTCTTTTTCGTTATTTGACGTAATGATAACGATCGGGCGATTGGTGGCGCGGATCGTTTCGCCTGTTTCGTAGACGTGGAACTCCATCCGGTCGAGTTCTTGCAAGAGGTCGTTCGGAAACTCAATGTCAGCCTTATCGACCTCATCGATCAAAAGGACGACTTTCTCGTCGGCCTCAAACGCCTGCCAGAGCTTACCTTTTTTAATATAGTTCTTTACGTCATGGACGCGTTCGTCGCCCAACTGGCTGTCCCTAAGACGGCTCACCGCGTCGTATTCATAAAGACCCTGTTGCGCTTTTGTGGTCGATTTGATGTTCCATTCGATCATCCGTAGGCCAAGGGCCGCAGCGACCTGACGGGCCAGTTCTGTCTTACCCGTTCCCGGCTCTCCCTTGACCAAGAGCGGACGTTCCAGAGTAACAGCGGCATTCACCGCAACCTTAAGATCGTCGCCAGCCACATAAGAATCGGTTCCGTTGAACTGCATTGTCGTCCGTCCCTTCAAAGTCGTGTGACAGTATCACGACGAAAACGACCTGCAACCATTGAAGAAATTACCATTTTCGGGCGTGACACTCCTGTGCTGAAAGAGTAAAGGAGGGCGCGAGTTAGAGGGAGTGGCTGATGGCCGATGAACCCAACATGACGGCCGACAGCGCGATTAAGGGTAGTTCGATGAAAGCCGAGAATTTTCTTCCGGAAGATTACCGTCCCGCCGAGGACGAACCGTTTATGAACGAGCGTCAGCTCGAGTATTTTCGTCGCAAATTGATTGCTTGGAAAAACGACATCCTTGAAGAAAGCCGTGACACCATCACTGGCATGAAAGAGGGCACACGGAACATTCCAGATATCGCAGACCGCGCGTCCGAGGAAACCGACCGTGCGCTGGAACTGCGTACCCGTGACCGTGAGCGTAAGCTGGTGTCGAAAATTGACGCTGCGATCCGTCGGATCGACAACGGCGAGTACGGCTATTGCGAAATGACCGGCGAACCGATCAGCCTCAAACGTCTAGACGCGCGTCCGATCGCGACCATGACGCTCGAAGCACAGGAACGCCACGAGCGCCGCGAAAAAGTTCACCGCGACGACTAAGGCATGACCACCGGCGCAAATTCCGGCCGGCGGGTCGTTATCATTGGGGGCGGCATCGCGGGTCTCGCGGCCGCCCTTTGCTTTGCCCGAATGGGGGCAGACGTCCAAGTTTTCGAACAGGCCGACGAACTGCGCGAAGTGGGCGCAGGATTGCAGATCACGCCCAATGGTGGTGCTGTTCTGGCGGCGTTGGGGCTGGGAGCGATTGCCGATCAACGCAGTATTTCCGCCTCTGCCTTGGTGCCGGTCGATGCAATGACGGGCGAGACGATTGGGCGGTTCGATCTATCGCGGCTCCCCGGTCAGCCCTATCGATTTTTCCACCGCGCTGATTTGCTCGACTTGCTGGCAGAGGGCTGCGAACGGGCGAAGGTTACGATCACCTTAGGCGCAAAGGCGGTCGAGGTCGGAGAGACGCATGTTCGGTTTTCCAACGGCGATACGGCAGAGGGCGATCTGATCGTCGGTGCCGATGGTCTTCATTCTGTGGTGCGCCCTATCCTGAACGGTGATGATAAGCCGTTTTTCACAGGGCAGGTGGCGTGGCGGTCAGTGGTTAAGGTGCCGTCTTCCCAGCCCGAAGTGAAGATCTGGATGGGCGCTGGAAAACACGTCGTGACTTACCCGCTGGTGGGCGGGCGGATGAATATCGTCGCCGTGCAAGAGCGCAAGGAATGGGCCGCTGAGGGCTGGAACTTCTTTGATGAACCTGACGTGCTGCGCGAAGTGTTCTCTGACTGTCATCAGAGCCTGTTTGACCTCTTTGATCAGATGCAGACCGTCCGTCGCTGGGGCCTGTTCCGTCATCCCGTGGCCAAGGTCTGGCATGACCACAGTCGTGCGATCTTAGGCGATGCGGCGCATCCGACATTGCCGTTTATGGCGCAGGGGGCCAACCTCGCGCTTGAGGATGCCTTTGTTATGGCGCGCTGTCTGGATGATGACCCGTCGGTTCATTTCGGCCTCAAAGCGTATCAAGCGGCGCGGCGGTCGCGGGTCAATCGTGCGATTGAGGCAGCGAACCGCAATGCAGTGAACTATCACCTCACAGGGATCAAACGCCGCGTGGCTCATGCGGGTCTGCGGACCATGGCGCAACTCACGCCGAACCTGTTTTTGGGACGGTATGACTGGCTCTATAACTACGATGTGACGGCTTAGGCGTCCAATTCGAGCCAAACAGGAACGTGGTCGCTGGGTTTATCCTTGGCCCGTTCGTCTTTCTGAATGTAGCAATCGACCATGAGGTCGGCGCACTGCGGTGTCAGCAGGAAGTGGTCGATGCGGATGCCGTCATCACGGTTCCATGCGCCCGCCTGATAATCCCAGAAACTATAGTGACCGCCCCCGACGGTGCGGGCGCGGAAGGCTTCGGTAAAACCGAGGTTCAGGATGCGGCGGAACGCGGCGCGGCTCTCGGGTCGGTAGAGCGCGTCTTCGGTCCAAGCCTCTGGTCGCTTTGCGTCCTCTGCCTGCGGGATAATATTGTAATCGCCTGCCATGAACGCGGGCATTTCATCCGCCATCAGCGCTTGCGCACGTGCGTATAGGCGCTCCATCCACGCCAATTTGTAGTCGAATTTCGGACCAGGTGCAGGGTTGCCGTTGGGCAGATAGAGGCCACAAATGCGGACGGCCTCTTTGTCACCGATCACGGTCGCCTCGATCCAGCGGGCCTGTTCATCACTGTCATCGCCAGGCAGGCCGCGGGTCACATCTTCGAGCGGGAGGCGGGACAAGATCGAGACGCCGTTAAAGCTCTTTTGACCATGGGTTTCAACGCGGTAGCCCATATCCTCAAAATGTTCGCGAGGAAAATTTTCGTCGACCGATTTAATCTCTTGGAGGATGGCAACGTCAGGTTTGCTCTCTTCCAGCCATTCGGTCAGTCGTTCAAAACGCGCTTTGATCCCGTTGATATTGAACGTCGCGATTTTCATGGGCTGCCTCCTGCGTTGCGCCTGTTGTCCCCGTTAGAGCCATCAGGCGCAAGGGCTTTGTCACATGGAAAACGACGTTCCGCAGCCGCAAGAAGACGCCGCGTTTGGGTTGTCGATAGCAAAGCGGGCACCGATCAGTTCTTCGGTAAAGTCGATGGTGGCCCCAGCGAGGAACGGCAGCGATGTCGGGTCGATCACGACCTTTTCACCAGCACCTTCAAGGATCAGGTCATCCGCCGCAGGCTCATCCAATTCGATCTGGTACTGAAACCCAGAACAGCCGCCGCCCTCAACCGCGATGCGGAGGGCTTTGCCTTGATCAGCCGCGCCGATTTCGGCCAGTCGTTCAAAGGCACGTTGGGTCACGTTGGGCGGGAGGTTGAGCATTTTCGGGCCTATAAGTTGCAGCGTGTTTCAAATATAGAGGTCATAGGCAGACACAACAAGGCAGGGCAGATCACATGAGTGCGCCTTTTGCGACCGATCCGACGAAAACACGCGGACGTCTTTACCCCGAAGAAGAGAGCCATTTCCGGTCCCCGTTCCAACGGGACCGCGACCGCATCATCCATGCGAGCGCGTTTCGGCGGCTGAAACATAAGACGCAGGTCTTTATCGAACACGAAGGTGATTATTTCCGCACTCGTTTAACACATTCCATCGAAGTTGGGCAGGTTGGTCGAACGATTGCTGGGACTTTGGGTCTGAACCAAGAGCTGACAGAGGCGGTCGCGCTCGCGCATGACCTCGGTCATCCACCGTTTGGCCACACGGGCGAAGACGCGCTACACGAACTTATGGCGCCTTATGGTGGGTTTGACCACAACGCGCAGGCCATTCGGATCGTCACCAATCTGGAACGGCATTACGCAGAATGGGACGGGCTGAACCTGACGTGGGAAACGCTCGAGGGGATTGCAAAACACAACGGGCCTGTTGAAGGCGATATTCCGTGGGCGCTGCAGCAGTATAACGCGCTGCATGATCTCGAACTCCACACCCATGCGAGCGCAGAGGCGCAGGTTGCGGCGCTGTCCGATGATATCGCCTATAACAACCATGACTTGCATGACGGTTTGCGGGCAGAGCTGTTCAGCACCGATGAATTGGCGGACTTGCCGATCCTTCATGACTGCTGGGCAGAGGTCGATAAAAAGTATCCGGGCCTCAACTACTACCGCCGCCGGCACGAAGCCCTGCGCCGTTTCTTTGGCATTTTGGTCGAGGATGTGATCGCGGTGAGCCAGCGCAATTTGGCAGACCTCGACGCCCACGCGGTCGAGGATGTGCGCCACGCTGGACGGATGATGGTTCAGTTCTCTCCCGCTCTGTGGGAAGATTTAAAAGTGATCCGTAAGTTCTTGTTTACGCGTATGTATCGACACCCTAATGTGGTGGAGATGCGCCGCCACGTGACGGCTGCGGTAAAGGATTTGTTCCCGCTCTTTATGGCGGATCCGACCCATCTGCCAAAGCAATGGCGTAAGGATTTAGAGAACGTCAGTTCAGAGACGGACCTTGCCCGCATTGTCTGCGACTATATCTCGGGGATGACAGACCGCTTTGCCATTCAGGAACATGCGCGTCTGACCGGATCGGATATAATCGAGAGGACGCGCATTACAAATGTCGGTTGAAGGGACAGTAGGGCAGATGGCCCCAGTGATGGCGTTCGCACTCGTTGGCGCCTTGGGGGTCGGATCACAATGGTTGGCGTGGCGGCTACGAATGCCCGCAATTGTTCTGATGCTGCTCGCTGGGATCATCGTCGGCCCTGTGCTGGGCGTTTTTGATCCTTCCCGCGATATCGGTGCGCTCTTGTCTCCAATGATCGCGATTGCGGTTGCGATTATTCTATTTGAGGGCGGTCTGACGTTGGAACGTCATTCCCTGTCGGACGCGGCCAAGGGTGTGCGGAGACTGGTCTTTGTCGGGGCGCCAATGGGCTGGATCACCTCTGCGGCGGCATTGCACTACGCGGCGGGACTGTCGTGGGAAACCTCTGCCGTTTTTGGCGGTATTATGATCGTCACTGGCCCCACTGTGATCGCGCCCTTGCTGCGGCAGGCACGATTGTCGAAACGGCCTGCGAACCTCCTTCAATGGGAAGCCATCCTGAACGACCCCATCGGTGCGCTGGCCGCCGTCCTCGCGTTCGAGGTTGTGGTGGTTGCGCGGACCGCATCAGATGGTGGAGCCGCGACGTTCGAATTCATCACAGGCATCGGGATCGCCACGGCCTTGGGCCTTTTGGCGGGGTGGGGGGTGTCAAAGTCGTTCAAGCGGGCATGGGTGCCCGAATACATGAAGGTCCCCGTGATCTTTACTGTTCTGTTAACCGTCTTTGCGCTGGCCGATACCGTTCTGCATGAAAGCGGGCTTTTGACGGTCACGATCATGGGGATTTGGATCGCCAACGCCAAACTGCCGTCCTACGTCGAGCTGCGCCGTTTTAAAGAACACGCGACGGTTCTGTTGGTCTCTGGCGTCTTTATCTTGCTCGCGGCCAACCTCGATTTCGCGGCACTTGGGCGGCTGGATTGGCACGCGGGTTTGTTCGTGGTCGCCGTCATCTTGATTGCGCGACCTGTGGCCGTGTTCACCTCGTTGGCGTTTACGGATGTGCCGTGGCGGGAACGTATCTTGGTCGCTTTCACGGGGCCGCGGGGCGTTGTGCTGGTCGCGGTGGCGGGGCTTTTTGGGGAACGGCTTGCGCAGATAGGGGTCGAAGATGGGGCCGTTGTGGCACCGCTCGCCTTTGTCCTTGTCGCGACGAGCGTGGTTCTTCACGGATTTACGCTTGCGCCCTTTGCGCGGTTCCTTGGCCTGACAGGCGGGGAGCGTCCGGGGGTTATTATCGCGGGTGGGTCACGGTGGGCGACGGCTCTTGCCGAGGCGCTGAAAAAGGCTGATGTTCGCGCATTGATCACAGATCCAAACCATATCCACCTACGTCATGCGCGTGCCGCTGGGGTGCCAACCTTTACGGGTGATATTCTTTCGGAGGCGGCAGAGGACCGACTGGAATGGGTGGGCTATCAGACCATCATCGCGGCGACTGACAATGATGCCTACAACACGCTGGTCGCGACCGACCTTGGCCCCGAATTCGGGCGGGATCGAGTCTATCAGGTACAGCGCGAAAAAAGTGATAGCTCCCGTCATGCCTTGCCCAATAGCTTGGGCGGGAAACCCTTTGGTCCCGAAAAGACAATGCGCGATCTAGAGGCGATGATGCGTGAAGGATGGCTGTTCCGTGTCACGCGATTGACCGAAGAATTCACCGCCGATCATTGGCGCGAAAAGCGGCCAGATGCGGTATTGATCGCGCGGGTTAGTGCCTCGGCTGATATTCGTTTTATTCGCCGCGATGATCAGATTAAGGGCGCGCCTGATGTTCAGATCATCTCTATGTTGCCACCCGGTAGCCTAGAGAGCGAAGCGTCCAAAGTGCGCCCGAACCTGCCAGGCGATTTACCTGCGTGAACTAAAAAGGCGCGGAGCAAAAAGGCCCAAGAGGATTACCACGACCAGAACCGCGGCCCCGATGCTCGACATGAGGTGGAGAACGGGGAACTCATTGGTGGAGTCTGGCATATGCCGCATACCGCCCCGTTGCCCGATGGTCATCATCGGGATGTAAGTCAGCAAAAGTGCCAAAGCGAGTGCGCCAGAGTGGACCCAGAGACACCACTGCGGACCCATCGGCAATTTCCATCGGAACCAAGCGGCGAAAAACGCAAAGAGCATCAAGCCGTGCTGCGCAAGGTGGTTGTTTGCGATGAAATAATAGCTGCGTCCGAGGTACATATCGTCGGCCAGCGTCGACACAAGGTCAAAGGCCATGCCCGTGATCAGAACCAACCCGATGCCGACCGTTAGGTGCGGCTCATCGGGACGCATCGGGTCGATCATGACAATCGCGAGGATCGCCAAAAGGATGACCTCGGGCACGATAAAGAGCGACAATCCGATGTCAGCGCCCGTGTGCAGGCGGAAGAAGTTAAAGAGACCGAAGGTCATCAAGGTGATGACCGCAAGGAGGGCAGACCCTAGCTTGTAGGGTTTCGACGTGCAGACGTGCGATGCGCTCGCGAGGATGGTGAGTGTAAGAGCGGTCATCCGAAAATAGTCTTCGGAGAGGAACATGGCACCTGCAGAGAAGTCTTTGATCTCTGCGTAGTTTTCCAGACGAAGTGGATAAGTCGGGAAACTCGCTGGCCAGAGCATCGCGCCTGTTTCCCACAGCGCAAGCAGCAATTGAATGGACGCAATAATCAGCGCCGTATTGCCCCAAAGTTTGCCGAGCGGTGCGCCGCGCATGCCAGCGGTGAACCCAAGGAATGAGGCTGACAGGAGAAACAGCGTTGTCGCGAAAAGCCCGTGGACGTGGCTGATATTCTCATAGGCCGCTTTTACATCGGGTTCGCCAATCCAACGGGTGAGGGCCATAATTCCGGGGAACGCGAGTTCGATCCTAATGTAGGACACTAACCCGAGCGTGATTAAACCAACAAAAGCAATGAGCGAAACAGTAAAGCGTATCATGCTGAATCATCGCTCTACTGGATAGGGTTGGCAAGTGGTAAGATCGCTTGACCGTTGACCTTAGCGCATTGCGTGGTAAACCCGCCTCGAACCCGAGAAAGACGATAAAATGAACCTGTTTTCCGATATCCGTGCGCTTGTCATTAATTGCCTCGACACCCTCGTAACCGAAGGCGTGCTGCCTGCTGGTCTCGACTTTGCCAACGTTGCGGTCGAACCACCACGCGACGCGCTGCATGGGGACATGGCGACGAACGCTGCGATGGTATTGGCAAAGCCCGCGGGCAAGAACCCGCGCGAAATCGCAACGGCTCTCGTTGAAAAGCTGCTTGCGGATCCGCGGATCGACAGCGCTGATGTGGCGGGGCCGGGGTTCCTCAATATGCGTCTGGCGGGTGCCGTTTGGCCGCAGATCGTGTCGGCGGCTCTGACCGATGCGACCTATGGTCAGTCGTCTTTGGGCAAGGGCATTAAGGTAAACGTCGAATACGTGTCGGCCAACCCGACAGGCCCGATGCACGTAGGTCACACTCGTGGCGCGGTGTTCGGTGACGCGCTGGCATCGCTCTTGGCCTATGCAGGCTACGACGTGACCCGTGAATATTACATTAACGACGGTGGTGCGCAGGTCGATGTTCTGGCGCGCTCTGCCTTTGAACGTTACCGCGAGGCGAACGGCCAAGAGCCGCATATCGCCGAAGGACTATACCCCGGTGACTACCTGATCCCCGTTGGTCAGGCGCTGAAAGAGAAATACGGCGATAGCCTTCTAGGTCAGCCTGAAGAGGTGTGGCTCGCCGATATCCGTGAAATCGCGACCGCTGCGATGATGGACATGATCCGTGATGACCTTGCACTGCTTGGCGTCAAAATGGATGTGTTCTCGTCTGAAAAGGCGCTCTATGGCACGGGTAAAATCGAAGGCGCGATTGATCAGTTGCGCGGCGATGGCCTGATTTACGAAGGCGTTCTGGAACCACCCAAGGGCAAACTGCCTGAGGATTGGGAACCGCGCGAACAGACTTTGTTCAAGTCTTCCGATTTTGGCGATGATGTCGATCGTCCGGTCAAGAAATCGGACGGCGCGTGGACCTATTTCGCCCCCGATATCGCTTATCACTTCGACAAGGTTCAGCGCGGCTTTGATCAGTTGATTGACGTCTTCGGTGCCGACCACGGTGGTTATGTGAAACGGATGAAGGCAGCTGTTGCCGCGCTCTCTGGCAATCGCGTTCCTCTGGACATCAAACTCATCCAGTTGGTGAAGCTTTTCAAAAACGGTGAGCCGTTCAAAATGTCGAAACGGGCAGGGACCTTTGTGACCCTGCGCGATGTGGTCGAACAAGCGGGCGCTGACGTGACCCGTTTCCACATGCTGACCCGTAAAAATGACGCGCCGTTGGACTTTGACTTTGATAAGGTGCTGGAGCAGTCGAAAGACAACCCAGTGTTTTACGTCCAATATGCCAACGCGCGGATCAATTCTGTCGTGCGTAAGGCGACTGAGGCGGGCGTGGATGTATCGGACGCGGCGCTTCGGTCTGCCGATCTGACCAAGATCGGCCATGAAGCCGAGGTGACCTTGATCAAGAAGCTGGCTGAATGGCCGCGTCTGGTTGAAATCGCCGCGAAAGGCCATGAACCGCACCGGATTGCGTTCTACCTCTATGAATTGGCCTCTGACTTCCATGGTCTCTGGAATAAGGGCAACGATGATACGTCGTTGCGGTTCCTCCAAGAGGGCGATGTTGCAACATCTCAAGCGAAAATCGCACTGATCAAGTCCGTGGCGGTTGTCATATCGCACGGATTGGGTATTTTGGGCGTCAAACCGGCAGAAGAGATGCGCTAAAGCGTCCGATTGTCGGCAAAGCAGGCAACCAAAATGGATCGTCGGGGCAGACGGAAACCCGACGGCGATGAGGCAACGATGGCAGCGTACTCAGACATGAACGCCCGGCAAAACGGGCGTGCACTCGATACGGGTAAACTCGTGAACGTCGCTGGGGGATTGGTGTCCCTCGGTCTCGTGATTGGGATTGGCGTATGGGGCTATAAGCTCGTGATGCGCGATGTCACTGGCGTACCTGTGGTACGGGCGATGGAAGGTGCTATGCGCACTGCGCCCAGCAATCCCGGTGGCGATATTGCCGATCACGTAGGACTGTCGGTGAATGAAGTGGCCGCATTGGGCGGTGCTGCTGCGCCCGAAGATGCAGAAACGCTCTTACTTGCACCTCAGATGGTGGCTCTCCCTGCGGAAGATTTGGTGATCATGCCCACCGCAGAAGCGGGTGAAGTGATCCCCGAAGGTGTCGATACGCGCGCACCTGCGCCCGAGGCTGACGCCGTTGGCGTGCCGAGCGTTGCTGTGACCGACCTCTCTGCCAGCGGCATCCAACCGATGAGCGCTGATGATATCCTCGCGATGGCCGATCAATTGGCAGCGGGCGCAACACGCCTCGAAGACTTGGATACCACTGCCGTGCCGCCTGTTGAAACCGCGATCAATGGTGTGTCCTCTGCGGTGATCGCCGATATTATTCCTGCCTCTGTTCCCGGTGTGTCGCGGTCCCCGCGTCCGATGGCGCGTCCCGAAGGTCTGAACCCGATTGCGGCGGCTTTGGCGGCTGCTGCGGCGGCTCCCGCAGCCGCGCCGCGCACTGTGGCGACCGATGCGACCGTGACCACGACCGCGATCCCCGTTGGCACGAACCTCGTCCAGCTCGGCGCCTATGACTCGGTCGAGATTGCAGCCCGCGAGTGGGTCCGTTTTAACGACCGTTTCCCTGATTTTATGGCGAACAAAGACCGCGTGATCCAGCAGGCTGAACGCGGTGGCCGTACGTTCTTCCGACTGCGCGCAATGAACTTTGCTGATCTGTCGGATGCTCGTCGGTTCTGCGCGGCTCTGACGGCTGAAGGCACAGACTGCGTTCCTGTCGTGGTGCGCTAAGTGGCGCATGGGGCGTTTATCCTTGCACCTAAAGGGAGCGAAGTAACTGACTGGGAACGCGGGTTTTTCAAGGATGCTGACCCTTGGGCCTTCATCCTCTTTGCCCGCAATATCGATACGCCCGACCAGCTGCGCCGTTTGACGAATGACCTGCGGGATACCGTAGGGCGCGATGCGCTTGTCCTGATTGATCAGGAGGGCGGACGTGTTCAGCGGATGCGCAGCCCGTACTGGCGCGAATGGTTGCCGCCATTGGATCAAGCAGAAACAGCGCAGGATGCGGCGCGAGCGTTTTGGCTGCGCTATCGGATCATCGCTGATGAACTGCGCTCCGTCGGGATCGACGCGAACTGTGCGCCAACTTGTGACGTAGCCCAACCTGATACTCATCCGTTCTTGCGCAATCGCTGCCTTGGCACGGATGCCGCCACGGTCATTGCCAATGCGCGGGCCAGTGCAGAGGGGCATCTGGCAGGAGGCGTTCTGCCGATCCTAAAACACATGCCCGGACATGGCCGTGGAAAGGTGGACAGCCACCTTGGTCTACCTGTGGCTGATGTTACGTTGGTTGAGGCCTCCGTCACTGACTTTGCCCCATTTCGGGCCTTGAACGATCTGCCTTTGGGGATGTCCGCGCATATCGTTTACCCTGCAATGGGCGACCGTCCCGCGACGCAGAACCCCGATATGATCCGCCTCATCCGCGAGGATATAGGGTTCAACGGCCTTCTCATGACGGACGATATTTCGATGGAGGCCCTCAACGGCACCGTCGATCAGCGCGGTCTGGTGTCGCTGCAGGCAGGCTGCGACGTGGTGCTGCACTGTAACGGTGAGGCCGCAGAGATGGAGGCAATTGCCAAGACCTGCGGTCAAATGTCAGAGGCGGCAATGACCCGCGCAGAGGCGGCGGCGGCCTGTCGGAAAACGCCGGAACCCGTTGACATCGAAGCGATTGAAGCCGAACTTAACGCGCTATTAGCGTAGGGACGGCATGGCCGAACAACAGCAGTTATTCAACACCGACCGCGTGAGCGTATCAGAGCGCCTAGCTGCCGAGGCGCTGGTGGTTGACGTGGGCGCGTTTGAGGGGCCGCTCGACCTCTTGCTGACGCTGGCGCGGACTCAAAAGGTCGACCTTCTGCAGATTTCGATGGTTGCGCTGGCAGAGCAGTATCTGGCCTTCGTCGAAAAAGCCAAGGAACTGCGGCTCGAACTGGCGGCGGATTATTTGGTGATGGCAGCGTGGCTTGCGTTTCTAAAGTCGCGCCTCTTGCTGCCTCCTGATCCGACCGAAGAAGGCCCATCGGGTGAAGAGCTTGCCGCGCACCTCGCGTTCCAACTTGAACGGCTAGAGGCGATGCGAACCGCTGCCGCTAACCTGATGGCGCGGGACCAAAAGGGCCGTGATTTCTTTGCCCGCGGTATCCCAGAAGATGTCGAACGTGTGCGGTCGGTGCGTTATACCGCGACGCTGTTGGACCTCATGCAGGGCTATGCGCGGATCAGAACCAAGGACGAATTCCGTCCCTTTGTCTTTGACCGCGAACATATTGACACAATGGAGCGTGCGCTAGAGCGGATGAAACCGCTGATTGGGTACGCGAAAGAATGGACCGATCTGGTGATGTATATGCCGGATGGCTGGCAGGGCGACAGCATGCGGACACGATCCGCTACGGCTGCGACCTTTGCCGCAACGCTGGAATTGGTCAAAGAAGGCAAGATCGAATTGCGGCAAGGCGAAACCTTTGCCCCAATCCAGATCCGTAGGAGAGCGCCACGCGATGGTTGACGAGACTGAAGCCACACCCAGCGATATCGAGAGCCAAGAGGCAGAGATCAGCCTCTTTGACGCGCCGCCGATTGGTGAACAAGAGCGCATGGTCGAAGCGATCCTTTTCGCCAGCTCCGAACCCGTCACGATCCGCGAGCTGGAGGGACGTATGCCGCATGGGTGTGATCCAGCCGAGGCCATTGCCCACCTACGCAAACGCTATGAGGGACGGGGTGTTCGTCTTGTGCGGGTTGGGGAGGCATGGGCGCTCCGCACGGCGCCTGATCTGGGCTATCTGATGCAGAAAGAAACGATCGAAGTGCGGAAAATGTCCCGCGCAGCGATCGAAACGCTGGCGATCATTGCCTACCACCAGCCTGTCACACGGGCCGAGATTGAAGAAATCCGTGGCGTGTCCGTATCGCGCGGCACCATCGATCAGTTGATCGAGATGGAGTGGATCCGCTTTGGTCGTCGTAAAATGACACCGGGTCGTCCTGTGACATTCGTGGTGACACAAGAGTTCCTTGACCACTTCGGACTAGAGAGTGCGCGCGACCTGCCAGGTCTCAAAGAACTGCGGTCGGCGGGTCTGTTGGATAACCGTCCACCGCCAGGAATGGGGCAACTGTCTGGTGAAGACGACGATGATGATGATCAGGGCGATCTGTTCATCGAAGAGTGATGTTGTGCGCGTTGGGGTTGTGCTAAACTGTCCATGAGGCAGTAAAGGATCAGCAATGAACCAAGACCAAATGATGCGGACGGTGATGCGCCTGTTGATGCGTGTCCTACGACAACGCGGCGTGTTTCAACGGCTTTGGGCAAAGGTTACGGGCAACCGTAGTGACACGCCAGAGGCGCGGGCACGGTCCCGTCAGATCGGTGAAATGACAGGGCGAATAGGCAAAGCAACGCGAGTTCTGCGCGGTATTTCACGGTTCCGCTAAAAGGGTGAGGTCGCGGGGCGCTGCCCCGCACCCCGAGATATTTTCAGCACAAAGGCATTAGTCCTCTTCGTGCAATTTTTTCCATGCGTTCAAGCCGCCGCCGATAAATTTGGCATTGGCATATCCCATGTCGCGTAGGCTTGCCGCGGAGAGAGCGCCACGGTTGTAGGCGTTGCAGTAGCAAAGAATGGTGGCGTCGAGATCGGTGATGATGCCTTCGACGTTCATTTCCAGCTTGCCTCGGCTGATGTTGAGCGAGCCGGGGATATGGGTTTTCGCGTGTTCGTCGGGATCGCGGATATCGAGCGCGATGGCACCGCCAGCGATCAGGGCATCAACGTCTTCGGGGGCGACTTCATCGACGCGGGCGCGGGCGGCGTCGGACATGGCTTGGAATTTTTCGGTATAGGCCATTAGGGGCTCCTTTGATTGCAGCCCCTTATACATATATTTAAATTATAATGTGTAAATATGTGGTTTATCGGGAGCCACTTTGCCGCAGCCCCCTACGTATCAAGCGCGGAAGTGTTTGGAGAGTTTCAAACCCTGTCCCTGATAGTTGGATTTGATTTCGCGTCCGTAAAGCTGATCGGGCAGGGCTTCCATTTGTTCGTAAACGAGGCGACCGACGACTTGACCGTGCTCGAGGACAAAAGGGGCCTCGTGGCAGCGGACCTCTAGCACCCCGCGCGAGCCTTGGCCGCCTGCATCTGCATGGCCGAAACCTGGGTCAAAGAAGCCAGCGTAGTGGACACGGAATTCGCCGACCATTGCCAAATAGGGCGCCATTTCAGCGGCTTGCATCGGTGGGATTGTAACGGCCTCTCGGCTGACTAGAATGTAGAAGGCACCCGGATCGAGGATAATCTTACGGTCTTTTGTGTGCACTTCTTCCCAGTATTCGCTGGGGTCGTAGTGGTTCAAAAGATCCAGATCGATCACGCCCGTATGAGGCTTTGCACGGTATCCGACGAGGGTGCCAGAGGCAGGGGCGAGGTCGACCGAGAAGCCCAGACCGTCGTCAATTACCGCCTCACCGTTCACCAGCGGGGTTTCAGAGTGCAGCGTGCGAAGTTCGTCGTCCGACAGCACGGCTTGACCTGCGCGGAAGCGGATTTGGTTCAGGCGCATTCCAGGCCGTACGAGGACCGAGAATGAGCGCGGGCAAATTTCAGCGTAGAGAGGGCCAGTATAGCCAAGCGCGATGCGGTCAAATTCCACACCGCCATCAGTGATCGTGCGGGTCAAGAGATCCAGACGGCCGGTGGAGGATTTCGCATTAGCAACAGCCTGAATGCCGTCGGGGAGAGCGAGGCTCTCCATCAACGGGACAACATAGACGCAGCCTTTTTCCAGAACAGCGCCATTCGTGAGGTCCACGCGGTGCATTTCGAATTCAGAGAGGCGGTCCGCGACGGTGCGGCCTTCGCCCGCAAGGAACGAGGCACGAACGCGGTAAGCCACGGTGCCGAGGCGCAGATCGAGGCTCGCAGGTTGGATTTGTCCGTCTACGTAGTCAGTCGTCGCCGTGATCGCGCCCGATTGCATCAGGTCACGGATACGTTGGCTGGGCAGTACACCGGTCATTTTTGCCTCCCATAGCAAAACGCCCGCCCAGAGCGGGCGGGCGATTTTGTTGGTCGGGCTAGCAGGACTCGAACCTGCGACCTTCCGTCCCCCAGACGGACGCGCTACCAGGCTGCGCTATAGCCCGACGTGGAGGCCTAAATACCCGATTTGCCGATAAGGGCAAGGGGCAAGGCCACGAATTATTGCAGCGAGGCAATGATTTCCGGCAAGGCGCGAAAATCGTCAAATGTCGCCGCGTGGGTGAGGTCGGAAATGGGCGCTTTGCGGTAGCCTTCGGTAAAGAGGACAAAGGGCACCTCTGCCGCAGTTGCCGTTTCGGCGTCCACCTCGCTGTCGCCAATATAGATGTGGTTTGCGCGTCCCATTACCTCGAAAGTCGCTCGGAGCGGCGCGGGGTGCGGCTTGCGTTGGGGCAGGCTATCGCCTGAGATCACAACGTCAAAGAGGTCAGTCAGACCGAGGTGATCCAGAACGGCCTGTGTCGCGGAGCTCGGTTTGTTCGTGCAGAGACCCAAGGCATATCCCGCAGCGCGAAGGCCCTCCAGCGTGTCGACCATGTGGTCAAATGGGATATTGCCGTCATGCGCCGCCGCGTAATGACCCATCATCGTGGAAAGTGCGTTATCGAAGGTATCGTCGGGCAGTCCTGCCGCCGCAATCGACAGTTTGACGAGGTTCGGAGCGCCCTTGCCGATGAAACCGCGAATCTTTGTAACGGGCAGAGGGGCACATCCCATATCGGCGAGCATGGCATTCACAGAGCCAGAGATCGCGGGCAGGCTGTCGATCAGCGTGCCGTCGAGGTCAAAGACGAGAGCAGTATTGTGAGGCAAGGATCAGTCCTTCAGCATCCGCGCATGGACGTCAGAGAGACGGGCCAAGAGCGGCGCGATTTTGGCGCTCTTGTTGGCGACTTTGGCGGCGTCTGCACGGGCAATCGCGCTCAGGATCGACGCGGAACCAACTGACATCGGGGTCGGTGCGATAGGCTGCTGCGGGGCGTGCAGAGGCACAACATTTGACGACGGATCAAGCGCGCCAAAGAGGTCGCCGATCGCGGCGGTCTCATCGCGCTTGCTCTGCTCGATCTCTTTCTTAGACGTCTTTTTCGCGGGCTTCGCATGCTCGGATGCATCCGCCACTGGCTTTGCCACGGGGGCCTCGATCACAGAGGTTGACACAGGGGCAACAACGGGACCTTCGGCCTCGGCAGTTGCTTCGCTGCCGATGCTGACAACATGCTTAATGCCTTGTTCCCGCAGCAATTTCTGCGCTTCTTTGATCGACAGGCCATCACCGTGCAAAAGCTGTTTCAGCCCCGCAATCAGCTGGATGTCTTGGGGGCGATAGTAGCGGCGACCGCCCGCACGTTTCACGGGCTTGATCTGGGAAAACTTGCTTTCCCAGAACCGCAGGACATGCGCGGGCGTGTCTAAAAGCTCTGACACCTCGCTGATGGTGCGAAAGGCGTCATGCGACTTCTTCATCGGAAATTAGCCTTTGTTGCCAGCCGCAATGCGGTCTTTCATCAAGTGGCTCGGACGGAAGGTCAGCACACGACGCGGAGAGATCGGCACTTCTTCACCCGTTTTGGGGTTACGACCAACGCGAGCCGCTTTTTCGCGGACCGAGAAGGTGCCAAACGAACTGATTTTCACGGTCTCATTCTGGACCAATGCGTCGGAAATATGGGTCAGCACGCTTTCGACCAGATCGGCGCTATCGTTGCGCGACAGGCCCACTTCAGCGTGGACAGCTTCAGCCAAATCCATACGTGTCAGTGTTTTTTCAGACATCTCATCCCCCTGAGGTTTTCAGAAGCTTAGGCAGAGCGCAATTTAGGAGTCAATAACAACGACTTGCAGATCGCAGTTTCAGCGGCTCTTTACCACCGTACGACGACTGAACCCCAAGCGAGTCCGCCGCCGATGGCTTCGGTCACGACCAGATCGCCTTGTTTGATCTGCCCATTGGCCACGCCAACCGACAGAGCGAGAGGAATCGAGGCGGCCGACGTGTTGCCGTGGTCCTGAACGGTCACTACAACGCGGTCCATGCCAACGCCCAGCTTTTTCGCGGTCGATTGGATGATACGGATGTTCGCCTGATGCGGCACAACCCAATCCACGTCGTCAGAGCCGAGGCCGACCTTGTCCAAGGCGGTATGCGCGGTCTGAGCGAGTTTTTCGACGGCATGGCGGAAGACTTCTTTGCCTTCCATGCGCAGAACGCCTGTCGATTGGGTCGACACGCCACCATCCACATAGAGAAGGTCACGATAGCTGCCGTCAGAATTCAAATCAGTCGAAAGGATGCCACGATCATCGGTCGAACCTGTGCCCTCTTGGGCCTCAAGGATCAGCGCGCCAGCACCGTCGCCAAACAGGACGCAGGTGCCGCGGTCTTGCCAGTCCATGATACGGCTAAATGTTTCTGCACCGATCACCAGAACGCGTTTTGCAGAGCCAGCCTGAATCAGCGCGTTCGCATTGGTCAGGGCAAAGACAAAGCCCGCGCAGACCGCTTGAAGGTCAAAGGCAAAGCCACGGGTGTTACCGATATTGTGCTGAACCATCGTCGCGGCCGACGGAAAGGTCAGATCAGCGGTCGAGGTCGCTAGAACAATAGCATCGATGTCGTTGCCCGTCAGACCAGCGTTTTCCAGCGCGGCTTTGGCGGCATTGGTGGCTAGGTCGGATGTTGTCTGGCCTTCGGCGGCAAAATGACGGCGTTCGATGCCAGAGCGCGAGACGATCCAATCACTGGACGTGTCGAGTTTGTCTTCGAAGTAGCTGTTGGGGACAACGTTCTCGGGCAGGTAGTGCCCGACACCTTTTACAACAGCACGTATCGTCATTTAGTTTTGCTCGCCTTCTTGGCCGGAGGTCGGGACCGGCTCACCCTCGTGGAGGATATCTTGGGGGAGGGTGGCCGCAGATGCAACCCGTGCCGCGAGTTTGTCGGCAAATCGGTTCTGACCCAGCGTGTAGGCCAGTTTAAATGCGGCTGCGTTGCCTTTGGCATCTGCGCCACCGTGGCTTTTGACCACAGTGCCGTTCAGGCCGAGGAAAACGCCACCGTTCACATTGCGCGGGTCGATCTTTTTCTTCAAACGGCTCAGCGATGTGTAGGCAAAGGCTGCGGCCAATTTGGACCAGATCGAATAGGTGAACGATTCTTTCAGGGCGTCTGAAATCAGGCGGGCTGTGCCTTCGCCGGTTTTCAGCGCGACGTTGCCGGTAAAGCCATCGGTCACGATCACATCAACGCGGTCAGATGGCAGATCGCCACCTTCAACAAAACCGATGTATTCGAATTCGCCTTTTTCAGCGGCGGCGCCGATCAGTTCATGCGCGACCTTCAGTTCGGCACGACCCTTATGTTCTTCGGTTCCGACGTTCAGCAGACCAACGCGGGGACGGGTCAGGCCCATACCGTTACGGGCATAAGAGGTGCCCATCAGCGCGTAGGTCAATAGGTCGTCTTCATCGGCCCGAATGTCGGCACCCGCATCGAGCATCACATTGAACCCGTTGGGGTTCCGCGAAGGCCAGAGGCAAGCGATGGCCGGGCGGTTCACACCTTCGGCCTTGCGTAGACGCAACATCGACAATGCCATCAGCGCGCCAGTGTTGCCGCAAGACACGGCCGCATCGGCCTCGCCACTGCGCACCGCGTCAACGGTGGCAAGCATAGAGGTGCCTTTGGAGTTACGCAGAACCTGTGCGGGTTTGTCATCCATGGTCACGGCCCGCTCCGCATGGCGGATGGTGACACGTTTAGACAGGCGACGCTTTTCAACGAGCGGCGCAAGCACGGCTTCATCACCGTGAAGAATGACTTTGGCGAGCGGTTCTTCTTCGAAGAAATACGCAAGGCCCGCAACAACAGCTGCAGGCCCTTTATCGCCACCCATGGCGTCGATTGACAGCACTACGGATTTCGAGGCGGTTTTGGACGTATCCATCCCGTCAATTCCCCACCCGTAATGGCAAGCCCTTAGGCTGCGTCTTCGTCCAGATCGACGTCGTTCGCTTGAGCGATGACTTCGCGGTCAGCGTACGAGCCACAGGACGGGCATACGTGGTGCGGACGGCGCAGTTCGCCACAGGACGGGCATTCGTTCGGGTTTGCTGCAACCAGAGCGTCGTGTGCACGGCGCATGTTGCGGCGCGATTTGGAGACTTTGTTCTGCTGAACGGCCATGTCTCTACCTATTATCTAAGGGGCACAGGGCCCGTTGTTTCGTTATCTCGGTGAAGTTCGTGGGCGTCATAGATGATATGGCGCGGCCTGTCGACCCTCGTTCGAAAGAGGTCGCGAACATACTGCGAATCCGCAAATGTTCAACCCCATTTGATGTGGGGGCTTATGCGCCAGATTCGTCCTTCTTTTCAAGCGCATCTTTTAGCGAAGATAGACCTGCGAACGGACGGGTGTCTTCGTCGCGCATCGGGGCCACGCCTGGCTCTGTGAAAATCGCTTCGCCCAGCTCTGCGCCATCGGCCCGCGGGAAGTCGGGCAGGGCGAGCGCGAGCGCTTCGGTCATGACATCAACGAGGTTCAGCGTCGTTGGAAGTTCCTCAACTGTGTCGTCTTCGGGCATCTCTACTTCACCGATCAGCGGATCTTCGATGTCGCTGAGGTAGGTGCGCTTGATCTTCTGGTCGATCCGTGTGGTCACAGGTTCGAGAGTGATCACGCAATCCTGAACAACTGTCGCACCCAGATCAGCGAACAAAACCCAGTCATGTTTTCCCTCAGCGCGGATCAAACCATTGAACCGCAGCTTGCGAATGGCAGGGATTCCTAGGCTTTCGGCGATTTCCGCACGCTGCGCTGCATCGGGTTCAATCGCAAAAGTCGTATCGGCGCGATTGGGAAGATCGGCGAACCGTAATGTGGTCTTAGAGGTCTCCATGGCGCTTCAATCCTTGAACATTGGGTCTGTGGTGATGTAAGCGGATTAAAAGGCTCGGGCAGGCGATACAAGGGGGCAGCTATGTTCAAATCAGGTCGCATCATCCGCAAAGGTGTTTTCGTGGTCGCAACAATGGCTGCGGTCGCCGGTCTGTCGGGCTGTGTTGAGCGGGTCGCCAACCACGGCTTTGCGCCGAAGGCAGAGGCCATCGCCACGGTCACCCTTGGCAGCGACACCCGCGAATCTGTCATTGAAAAGCTGGGCCGCCCGACGATGGGTGGTGTGCTAGAGGATGGCGGGCTTTATTATGTGTCTTATCAGATGCGCCACTACGGTGCGATGCCCCCCAAAGAGATCGACCGCACTGTCGTCGCTGTGACCTTTGATGCAGGCGGCATTGCGCGCAACATCGAAACCTTTGGCCTTGCCGACGGTCAGGTGGTGTCTCTGTCGCGCCGTGTGACCGACGATAACCTGCGCGACAATGTGTTCCTGCGTCAGTTGCTTGGCTCTATCGGTCGCTTCAACGCCGCTGATATCTTTGGCTCTGATTAAAATCGCTTTGCGGCGTTGCCGTTCAGGATCAATATACCTGTTACATCCCGCGCCTATGGTGGCGGGAGCATGAGTGCAGAGGGTGATCCCATGCGGGTGATGTTGCGTAAGGGACGCTATGCGGCCCGATTGGCAGAAACTGATCAAGACCTAAAGGCAGCGCAACGCCTGCGCTATGCCTGTTTCATTGCAGACGGTGGGCAAGACGACGGGATCGAGGCGGATGATTTTGATGCCCGCTGCCAGCACATGCTCGTTGAGGATACGCGCTCAGGCGATCTCGTCTGCTGTTTTCGCCTTATGCCGCTCTCTGGTGGCGCAGAAATCGGTCAGAGCTATTCCGCGCAATATTATGAACTTTCCGCGCTAAAGGCCTTTGACGGGCCGATGGTCGAGATGGGGCGGTTCTGTATCCACCCTGATCACAAAGATCCCGACATCCTGCGTGTCGCTTGGGGTGCCATGACCCGATTTGTCGATGACAATGGTGTTGAGATGCTGTTCGGCTGTTCGTCCTTCTGGGGCACCGAAGCCGAAACCTATCTGGATGCCTTTGACATGCTAGCCGAAAAGCACCTTGCGCCAATACGCTGGTTGCCCAAAGTCAAAGCGCCCAAGGTGATCCGTTTCGCCGCTGAACGTCTACGCAGGCCCCTTGACCGCAAGAGGGCGATGCTGGGAATGCCGCCCTTGCTCAAGACCTATCTGCTGATGGGCGGTTGGGTGAGCGATCATGCTGTGGTTGATAATGACCTGAATACGCTGCATGTTTTCACGGGCCTCGAGATCCGCGCGATCCCGCCTGCACGGGCAAAGGCACTGCGGATGGTGGCGGGGTAAGGGGGCTTTGCCCCCTGCACCCCCGGGATATTTAAGGCACAAAGGCAGGGGCGATGGACCTAGGCGTGATGCGTCATTATATCGGGGCTAAGTCGAGCCAAGGAGAGCCCCATGCATCGCGTTACAATCGGAAATCTAGAAGTTGCCAATGATCTGCCGTTTGCGCTGATCGCGGGGCCGTGCCAGCTCGAGAGCCTTGATCACGCACGTATGTTGGCGGAAAAAATCGCTGAGGCGTGTGCGGCGACGGGCACGGGGTTCGTGTTCAAGGGGTCCTACGATAAGGCGAACCGTTCGTCGCTGGGTGGTAAGCGCGGGATTGGCGCAGAGGCTGGCCTGACGATCCTTTCGAAAATCCGCGAAGAGTTCGGCTGCCCCGTGATCACTGATGTGCACGAGACACACCATTGCGCGATGGCGGCCGAGTTTGTCGATATCCTGCAAATCCCAGCGTTCCTTTGCCGTCAGACCGACCTTTTGTTGGCTGCGGGCGAGACGGGCAAGGCCATCAACGTCAAGAAGGGGCAGTTCCTTGCGCCTTGGGATATGAAGAACGTCGCGGCCAAGATTGAGAGTACGGGTAACACCAACATCATGCTCTGTGAGCGTGGCACGTCGTTTGGTTACAATACACTTGTCAGCGATTTCCGTGGTCTGCCGACGATGGCTGAAACGGGTTATCCGGTGGTCTTTGATGCGACCCACTCGGTGCAGCAACCGGGCGGCAATGGTAATTCCTCGGGCGGTGATCGTCGCATGGTGCCGCCTCTTGCACGTGCTGCGGTTGCTGTTGGCTGTGCGGCTTTGTTCATCGAAACCCACGAAGACCCTGACAATGCGCCCTCTGATGGCCCAAACATGGTGCCGATTGAGCAGTTGCAGGGGCTTTTGGCACAGCTTCGGGCTCTGGACACTGTGATGAAGGGCTAAGGCCTGAAAGTAAAAAAGCCCGCCGATTGGCGGGCTTTTGTTTTCCGTTCGATCCGATCAATCGAGGAAGGCTTTTTCCACCACGTAATGTTGTGGGTTGGAATTCGCGCCCTCAACCAGTCCATACCCTTCGAGCATGTCTTTGATCTCGAGGTTGAAGGCGAGGTTGCCACAGACCATCGCGCGGTCGTCGTTCGGGTTGATCTGCGGCACGCCGAGATCCGCAAACGCTTCGCCCTTGCGCATCAGGTCAGTGATGCGGCCCATTTTTGGGCTCTCTTCGCGGGTGGTGGTCGGGTAGTATTTGATCTTCTTCCAGAAGCCTTCACCGATCACCTCGTTCAACAATTCGTCGGTTTTCAGGCTTTCGATCAAATCGCGACCATAGGTCAGTTCGCCGACTTCGCGGCAGGTGTGGGTGATGATGACTTCATCGTAGTCTTGGTAGGTTTGCGGTTCACGCAAGAGCGACGCGAACGGCGCAAAGCCCGTACCAGTCGCAAAGAACCAAATCCGTTTGCCGGGCAGCAGCGCATCATGCACCAGAGTGCCGACCGGTTTCGGACGCAAGATCACCTCATCACCGACTTCGATGTGTTGAAGTTTCGAGGTCAGCGGGCCGTCTTGAACCTTGATCGAGTAGAACTCCAGCTCTTCGTCCCAAGAAGGCGAGGCGATGGAGTACGCGCGCAACAGCGGCTTTTGTTTGCCCGTTGCGGGATCAGGATCACCCATGAGGCCGATCATCACAAACTCGCCCGAGCGGAACCGCATCGACGCAGGACGGGTGCAGCGGAACGAAAACAGGCGGTCGGTATAGTGCTTAACCTCAGTGACGACTTGAGCGTCAGGCAGGTGTGGCTTTGCAGCGGCTTCTTTCACAGGGGCGTCTTTCACGAGTGTCGGTTCGGTCATATATGTCATATGGGCGGCTTAAAGCCCAATCCATCATTAAACTTTGATCTGTGTCAGGAAAGGGCAAATCAGCCCCGCATGCGCGCCTGATAATCGTTTGCTTGCCAATTTGCACGTGTCAGCCACAGGTTTTCAGGCTGACGTGCGGCCAATTCGTCACTGATCGCGACTTCGTCAAAGCCCGAACGGCGGGCCATGGCGTATTGTTCGCAGATCACGTGACCTTGGGCGCGGAGGCGACCTTTGAACCCGAGGCGGCGCAGTTGTGCCGCAAGGGTGAACCCGCGACCGTCTGCAAAGGACGGGAATTCGACCGCGATAACCGAGGCGGAGAGCGCCTTGGGCAGATCGGCAGGGTTGGTGTTCGACGGGATCAGGATTGCGGTTTCACCTGCGGCTTCACCCAATGCGATGAACGGTGCGTTGTGGTCATCGGCCGCAAAGCCAGTATCGGTGACGATTACAGTCATGTCAGTCTCCTTAGGCGGCTTGGCCGTTGCGCACGACCTTGCCATCTACGATGTGGATGCCACATTCGGTTTTGTTCGAGTTGCGCCAGCGACCAGCGCGTGGATCTTCGCCTTCTTTAACAGGGCTGGTGCAGGGGGCACATCCGATGGACGGATAGCCTTGGGCGACCAGCGGGTGACGCGGTAGACGGTTCTCGGTCATATAGTCCTGAAGATCGTTCACATCCCAATGGCAGAGCGGGTTGATCTTGATCCGGTGGTCGTCCTCGTTCTCAAAGAACTCGAGCGCAGAACGTGTCGTGCCCTGATACCGTTTCCGACCAGTGATCCATGCGTCATAGCCTTTGAGCGCGTCTTGCAACGGCTGGGTTTTGCGTAGGTTACAGCAGGCGTCAGTGTTGAACTGATGCAGTGTGCCATCGGGGTCTTCAATCCGTTTTGCCTTGTCCGCCGCACGAATGATCTGAAGGTTTTTCAGGTTCAACCGTTCGGTCAGCTCCTGCTGATAAGCCAGTGTTTCAGCAAACAGCATTTCGGTATCGATAAACAAGACGGGTGTCGTGTTATCGATGACGGACACGAGGTGCAAAAGCACGACGGACTCGGCCCCAAAGGACGACACCATCGCCGTTTTGCCGACCTGAGCATCCTTTAGCGCATGTTCGAGAACCGCAGTCGCACTGTGGTGTTTGTAGCGGGCATTCAAAGCGTCAACCCGTTGTTGGACGGGTTCACTCAGCGGCATGAGCTGCGGCCTCCTCGTAGAGTGCGGCTTTGAACGGCTCTAGACCAAGACGTTTATATGCGTCGAGGAACGTCTCGGCAGGCGTTTGGCGAAGGGCGAGGTAAGCCATCACGATCCGTTCAATTGCATTGGTAATGTCCTCAGCCGCAAATCCTGGGCCCGTTTTATCACCGATGACCGCGTCTTGGGTCCCGTCACCGCCTAGCGTGATCTGGTAGTTTTCAATCCCAGCGCGATCGAGGCCCAGAATGCCGATGTGACCAACGTGGTGGTGACCACAGGCGTTGATGCAGCCCGAGATTTTGATCTTGAGCGGACCAATATCGTGTTCCAGCTTCAGATCGTCAAAGCGCTGCGCGATCTCTTGTGCGATTGGGATCGACCGAGCCGTCGCGAGGGCGCAATAGTCCATACCGGGGCAAGCGATGATGTCAGAGATCAGGCCAACGTTGGCGGTCGCCAGATCAGCCACCTTCAGCGCGTCATAGATTGCGGGCAGATCGGCCTTGTGAACGTGTGGCAGAACAACGTTTTGTTCGTGGCTAATGCGCAGTTCGTCGTGACCATAAGCCTCGGCAAGGTTTGCCATAGCGCGCATCTGATCAGCGGTCGCATCACCCGGAGTTGCCCCATGCTTTTTCACCGAAATAGTGACGATGGCATAGTCGTCTGCCTTGTGATCGCTCAGGTTCGTATCGACCCATGACCGGAACGCAGGGTCCGTCGCGTAGCGTGCATCGAACACATCTTTAGATTTAGTTTCGTACACAGGCTCACGAAAAAATTGTTCGATTTCTGCAAGAATTTCCTGATCAACGCCTGTAAATCCTGCCCGAATTTGTTCGAAACGTTCATCCGTAAGTTGAGAGAACTCTTCCAGACCGTTCTCGAACACGGTGATTTTGATCCGTGCTTTATACTTGTTGTCGCGACGACCTAGAAGGTTCCAGACGGACACGACGGCCTCAACGTAGGGCAGTAGGTCTTCTTTGGGCAGGAAGTCACGAATGACCTTGCCGATCATCGGGGTGCGGCCCAAGCCACCTCCAACGATGATCTGATAGCCGATCTCGCCTGCAGCATTACGGACGATCCGAATACCGATATCATGCGCTTTGGTCACGGCGCGGTCTTGTTCGCCGCCAGAGACCGCGATCTTGAACTTGCGCGGCAGGAACTGGAACTCTGGGTGGTCAGTGGACCACTGACGCAGCAGTTCGGCCACAGGACGCGGGTCCGCAACCTCATCGGCGGCAGCGCCAGCAAAGTGGTCGGCGGTCACGTTGCGGATCGTGTTGCCCGAGGTTTGCAGTGCGTGCATTTCCACATCGGCCAATGCCTCGAGGATATCAGGCACGTCCTGCAGCTTCGGCCAGTTGAATTGGATGTTCTGACGGGTGGTGAAGTGGCCGTAGCCCTTGTCCCACTTTTCCGCAATCATCGCGAGTTGGCGCATTTGACGGCTGTTGAGCGTGCCATAGGGGATCGCAACGCGCAGCATATAGGCGTGCAGTTGCAAATACAGACCATTCATCAGGCGGAGTGGACGGAATTCGTCTTCGGTCAATTGCCCTTTGATACGGCGTTCCACCTGATCGCGGAATTGCTCAACGCGAGAGCGGACAAAGGCTTCGTCAAAGTCATTATACTTATACATTAGTTCAGCTCCACCTGTTTGCCGTGGGCATAGTTCGACGGGCCACGGGTGCGGAATTCTTCGCGGAAATGGGTCGGTTCGGGGCCGTTCGGACCAGCCTTCGCATCAGCAAGGTACGGACCAACGACGACGTGTGCTTGGCCATTGGCAAAGAGAATGCGGATGTCAGCGTGAGCCTCATCCTCAATTAACTCGGCCTCTGACATTGATTTCGACCAACGGTCGTCTGCGGTCAGCCAGACAGCATCCCCATCGAGGAGAAGGTTTGCGGTAATCACTTTTGGGGTAAAGCGGCGGCTCATTGTGCGGCCTCCTTTTGTGGTGAAGAACGGGCGACCTGAACCGCATGGCGCGGCGCAAGTCCATAAAAGGTGAGGGCAGGGCCAGTGAGGCCAGAGGTCGACATGGTCGGCTCTAGCTCGGCCAAGGTTGTGGCGATCACGCGACTTTCAGGACGAGAAACGTTTTCGATGATGGTGACGGGCGTGTCTGCTGATGCGCCGTGCATCAACAGGCGACCCTGAACAAAACGCGCGGCGCGTTTGCCCATGTAGATCGCGGCGACTTCGCCATCGCGGGCTAAACCACGCCAGTCCTGCTCGGCAAAGCCCTTCATGTCGTGACCTGTCAGCAGACGAACCGATCCGTTGCGACCGCGTTTCGTCAGGCTCTGCCCAATTTGGGCAACAGCAGCAGAGGCCGCAGTGATGCCAGGCACGATACGGTAGCTGATCCCAGCCGCCTCAATCGCTTCGATTTCTTCGTCCAAGCGGCCAAAGACAGTCGGATCGCCCGATTTCAGGCGTACAACATGGTGGCCGTCTTTCGCGTGCTCGACGATCAGACCGTTGATGTCGTCCTGAGAGGTCGAAACGCCGAAACCCTCTTTGCCCACATCGACCATGATCGCTTCACGGCGGGCCAGTTCGAGGATTTCAGGTGCAACCAGACGGTCGTAGATCACGACATCAGCCTCATCCAGCGCCTTGCGAGCCTTGAGCGTCAGCAATTCTGGATCACCCGGACCTGCGCCAACGAGGTCAACATGACCTTCGAGGGACTTTGCCATCACATGACGATCTAGCGTAGCCTCAAGCGCCGATTGCGCACCAGCCTCACCGTCTGTCTCAACAGCCTTGGGGCCGGTGTTGAAATAGTAATCCGCCCAGAAATCGCGGCGCTTGCGGCCCATCGGCAATATGTCCACCGCATGACGGAACGCTTTACCCACCCGTGCCAAAAGGCCGAGGTTGGATGGCAAGCGTGCCTCTAGGTCTGCCTTGATCGCGCGCGCCAGAACAGGGGCCGCGCCCTCGGTGCCAATCGCAATCGTTACAGGATCACGGTCCACAATTGCAGGCGTGATAAAGTCCGACCCATGTAAATCGTCCACGATATTCACGATCGCACCTTCGCTGCGGGCAATGCGTGCGACACGGGCGTCTTCGACGGCATCTTCGTTCGCCGCGTAAACCAACCGTGCGCAGAGTGTATCACCATGATCGAATGCCCGCTGAACCAGCGACAGGCGACCCTCAGCCGCCATGCGCAGAAGATCAGGATGCGGTGCATCTGTGAAAACGGTGATCTTACCCTCAGTCTTGAGCAAGAGACGCAATTTCGCCAGTGCCGCCTCGCCACCCCCCGTCAGGACGATGCGGCGGTGTGTGACCGATAGAAAGATTGGAAAGTGCTGCATGGGACGCTCCGGTTTCTATCCGGATATATAGAATAATATCCCCCTTTTTGCCTATTGCGTCCGATGAATAAGGACGTATGTTCCCCCTATGCGTACAGTGGTGACGTTTGTTCCAATCCAGCGAGGAATACAGAATGGCGTTTCGGTTAGACGATATGGATCGGAAAATCCTCAAGGAGCTTCAGGCCGACGCAGCGCAGTCGCTCGACGATATTGCCCGCAATGTGGGGTCCTCAAAGACGCCTGTTTGGAATCGTATCCGCAAGATGAAAGAGGCCAATATCATTGGTCGTCAGACGGTGTTTCTGGATGCAGAGGCTCTTGGGTTCGAGGCTTGTTTCTTTGTCCTGATCCGTACGAGCGAACACGAGGCCGATTGGCAGCGCAAATTCCTCTCCGCGTTGCAGGCCCGTCCCGAGGTTCAAGAGGCGCACCGCCTTGCCGGGGACATCGACTACATCCTTAAGGTCCGCGTGAAAAACGCCCGCGCTTATGACGAATTCTATCAGGCTCTGATTTCAGAGGTACGCATCCACAACGTGACTGCGCTGTTGTCTATGGAAGAGATCAAGTCGACGCTTGAGCTGCCGTTGTAACCATCAACCGATCCAAACCGTGGAAATGATAGAGATCCGCGTAGGTCGCGGACTCTGTCATCCTTAGGTCAGGGCAGCGGGTGAATAGCGCATCGAGGGCGAGATGAACCTCCATCCGTGCGAGTGGTGCACCGACGCAGAAATGGATGCCGCCGCCAAAGCTGGCGTTCACGGGGCCGTTGCGATCAGGATCGAACGTGTTGGGGTCGGGGTAGGCCGCAGGATCACGGTTCGCGCTTGCCAACAGACACCCCACTTCATCCCCGCGTTTAAAGTCATGACCAAAAATCGTCACGTCCTCATAGACCGAACGCATGAACATATGGAGCGGTGGGTCGAAGCGCAGGATTTCTTCGGCAGTTGCGGGCGTCAAATCAGGTTTGTCATTTTCAATCAAGGCCTTGATGCCATTTCCTAGCGTGTGAACCGTGGCTTCATGCCCAGCGTTCAGCAGCACCATGACGGTCGCAATCAATTCGTCCGAGGTCAGCTTTTCCCCTTCGGCCTCAGCCGCGATGAGGTCGGACAAGAGGTCGGATTTAGGGGCCTTCCGTCGAGCCGCAATATAGTCGGTCAGGAAGGCGCGGAATTCGAGCGTCGCAGCGACGGCGGCCGCTTCAATCGCGGGAGTGCGGCGTGCCTGATACATCGCGACCATATCGTTTGACCAGCGCAACAAGTCAGAGGCGCGATCCTCTGGCACGCCGAGCAATCGGCAGATCACGATCACAGGAATTGGCCGCGCAAAGGCGTCGATAATGTCAAACGGTCCCTCAGGGAACTGATCAATCAGATCGTTCGCCAGTTCACTGATCATCGGCCCCAAGGACGCAATCCCGCGCGACGTAAACGCTCGTATGACCAGTGCTCTCAGCTTTGTATGTCGTGGCGGTTCCAATTCCAGCATTGAATGCGCTTCGACGTCATAGAAGGGGCGCAGGTGGTCAGGAACGGCACGCGCGAATTCGGCGGGTGCCTCGCGCCCAAACCGTCGGTCCTTTAGGATTGTCGTCACGGCCTTGTGGGATGTGGCGCAAACTGTGTTGTAGTCGGACCAATAGACCAAATCACCGGCCTCACGCATCCGATCATAAAGCGGATAAGGGTTTTGGACAAAATCGGGATCAGTCGGGGATTGGTCGAAACGTTGCATAGCGCAACTTTGACGATCCTCTCTGGTCAAGACAAGCGGGATTTTCTACTCTGCCCCAATGCGTTCGAGCCTCTCTCACCGTCTAATCGCCGTTGCCCTGTTTTCGGGGTTTTTGGGCGTTTTGACGGGCGCTGTGTGGTGGTGGGGCTATGGCGCGGCCTTGGATCAATTGGCGCGACGGGGGCGGTCGGACTTGGCCTTGGCTGCCGACCGATTGACCAGCGAATTACAGAGCTTTCGTGAGCTCGCGGCCCTCGTGTCGGATCATCCTGTGGTCGGAGTCGCCTTGGCTGGGTGGGACGCGAAATCCACGCTTGCGCAGATTGCCGATAAAACGGGCGCTCTCGATGTGACGGTGTCGAACACGGAGGGCGACGTTCTGGCCAGCGCCCGTGGGATAGCGGCGCCACAGGTCGATCGCTACGGGTTCAAACGCGCAATGAGCGGCGCACTAGGCGTCGATCACTATTTCAGCGAACCCTTCGGGCGGCGTGTGTTCACCTTTACCTCGCCCGTGTTCAGCACCGAAGGTCCCGTTGTGGGCGCGGTAACTGTCACCGTCGACGTCGAAGCGATCGAAGCCTCGTGGCGCGGCGATCGTCCTGCGGTTCTGTTCACCGATGAGCTGGACGTTGTCTTTGTCTCAAACCGTTCCGAATTGGTGTTCCGTTCGCGATCGAATGACATTTCCGCTGCGGCTGACAGCGATGACTACCGCGCCGACGACATTGCGCCGTTCTTTGACTACGACAGCAGGATGCGTGGCCCACATGATATCTGGGCAATCGATGGCGGGCGTTACCTCCCGAATGAAGCGCTGCATTTGACGCTCAGTATGCCAACCGTTGGCCTGATGGGGGAGGCACTGTTGGACGTGGCCCCTGCAAGGCAGATCGCGGGGCTTCAAGCCGCAGTTGCGGCGGCGTTGTCACTGGCGTTCGGCGCATTGTTGTTCCTGGCGACTGAACGGCGGCGGACATTGGCGCGGGCAAACCAATTGCTTGAGGCGCGAGTGAAACGGCGGACGTCAGAGCTAGAAGCCGTCGCTGTGAACCTTCGTCGTGAGGTGGCTGAACGCACCGCAGCAGAGGCGCGGTTGAAAAAGGCGCAGGATGATCTGGTGCAGGCGGGCAAGCTATCTGCCTTGGGGCAAATGTCGGCTGGCATCAGTCATGAATTGAACCAACCGCTCATGGCGATCCGATCTTTTGCTGAAAACGCCGAAGCGTTTCTTGAACGGGGCAAACCCGAACGGGCCGCCGAAAACCTGAACCGTATTTCTGAACTTGTCCGCCGCATGGGGCGCATCATTCGCAACCTGCGGGCCTTTTCTCGTCAAGAGAGCGAACCGCTCACCGATGTTGAGGTTGGCGCCGCGATTGAAGCCGCGATGGAGATGGCTGCGACCAAAGCACGCCAAGAAGGCGCGGTTTTGCACTGGAAAAAAACCGATGTGCCGATTTGGGTTAGGGCAGGGGAAGTGCGCTTGCAGCAGGTGGTGTTGAACCTCATTTCCAACGCCATCGACGCGATGGAAGGCCAAGATGATAAGGCTGTGCATATCGACGTGATGGTAGGGGATCGTGTGACGGTTTCTGTGCGTGATACAGGGCCCGGGATTGCAGAGCCTGAAAAGATCTTTGATCCGTTCTATTCGACCAAACAGGTTGGTGCTGCAGAAGGCATGGGGCTGGGCCTTTCGATTTCCTATGGTCTGGTGCAGAGTTTTGGCGGCGCAATCCGTGGTCGCAATCATCCCGAGGGCGGTGCCATATTCACCGTTGAATTGGACGCTACAAAAGGACGGGACGCAGCATGAGCGCGAGACATGTTCTCTTGGTCGATGACGACAAAGAAGTGCGCGAGGCACTGGGGCAGACGCTCGAACTGGCTGATCTGAAACCGATCCTTGCGGGGTCGTTTATTGAGGCCAAAGACCACATCGCAAAGTCGTTTAACGGTGTCGTCGTCACTGATGTGCGGATGCCCGGCAAGGACGGGTTCCAGCTTTTGGAATTTGCGCAATCGGTCGATCGTGAACTGCCCGTGATCCTTTTGACGGGTGAGGCTGACGTGCCGATGGCGGTGCGAGGTATCTCTGGTGGTGCGTTCAGTTTTCTGGAAAAACCATGTTCGCCCAAGGATTTGCTCACCACTGTTGAACGTGCGCTCAAAACCCGAAACCTGATCCTAGAGAACCGTCGTCTTCGCCGCGAGGTCGAGACGGGCGATGCGGCGGCACGGCTGTTGCGCGGGCAATCGGAACACTCTCATAAAATGCGAGAGGCCGCGCGTGCGGTTGCGCGGACGACTGCCGACGTGTTGATTACGGGCGAACCGGGGGTCGGGACGGCTAAGATGGCAGAGGTGGTGCACCTCTTGTCTGTTGGGTCGAACGCGCCGTTCCTTAAATTCTCGGCGGCCTCCATGACGGGCGAGACGCTGGCGGTCGCGCTGCGGGATGCGGCGGATGGGTCGATCTTTTTGGACGAGGTGTTGCGGTTGTCACCCGCCGCGCAATTTGCGCTCCTTGACGCAATGGAAGGGCATGATCGGCCTCGTATCATTGCGGGCACTTATGCCGACCTTTCCAAAGAGGTAGAAGAGGGACGGTTTTCGCCCGACTTGTTCTATAGGTTGCAGGCGGCAACCATTCGTATTCCGCCGCTGCGGGAACGTCCCGAAGATATTCCAGTGCTCTTTCGTCACTACGTTGATATCGCCTGTGAGCAATCTGACCTTCCTGTCCCAGAGATCACGCCAGAAGTGATTTCAAAACTTATGGCCCAAGATTGGCCGGGCAATGCACGGTCCCTGATGAATGCGGCTATGCGCTTTGCTATGGGGCTGTCGGATGGCGAAGGGACACATGCCGAAGAATTGGGTCTTGCCGAACAAATGGCACAGGTTGAACGGTCACTTATCATTGCAGCGCTGACCCGTCACAACGGCAATGCGACTGTCGCGGCAAAGCACCTGAAACTGCCGCGCAAGACTTTCTACGACAAACTCGCAAAGCACGCGATTAAGGCTGAGCTTTACCGCGATTGATCACGGTTTGATCTCTTTTTGGTGATTCACACTTCGTTTGGGGTGTGCGGATTTCCGCACATCCAGCGCTAACAGTGTGTGTGGATTTCCGCCACTTTGCATCTGCAGAATGGGTGAGTGGTAAAGTTGACTGCTGTCAACTTGCTGTAAATAAAAGGTTAATAGCGAAGTATGCGTCCCGCGCAATATAGCCTTGCGTGGTTTGCCTAGCTGTCGCTTTTTATTGTCACCCGCCCTCAATGGGGCGATCGAATATCCTTTGGGAGGAACAAATGAAATTCATGAAATACGCGGTATCCGCCGCTGCTTTGGCTGTTGCTGCAAACGCTGCTTATGCTGACCCGATGGGCTGTGACGAAGGCGAGATCGTCGTCAAATTCGCGCACGTGACCAACACCGACAAGCACCCCAAGGGGATCGCTGCAAGCCTGCTCCAGTCGCGTGTAAACGCTGAGATGGACGGCACGATGTGCGTCGAAGTTTACCCGAACTCGACCCTTTACAACGATGACCAAGTTCTCGAAGCGATGCTTCAGGGTGACGTTCAGCTCGCTGCACCGTCGCTGTCGAAGTTCGAAACCTTCACCAAACAATTCCGCATTTTCGACCTTCCGTTCATGTTTGTGAACATCGAAGCTGTTGACGCATTCCAGTCGTCTGACACTGGTCAGGCAATGCTCGATTCCATGCAGCGCCGTGGCCTGCAGGGTCTGGGTTTCTGGCACAACGGTCTGAAGCAGTTCTCGGCGAACGTTCCGCTGATCGCACCTGAGGATGCTGCTGGCCTGAAATTCCGCGTCCAGACCTCGGACGTTCTGGTTGCTCAGATGGAAGCACTGAACGCGTCGCCGCAGCCGATGGCATTCTCCGAAGTTTACGGCGCGCTTCAGACTGGCGTTGTTGACGGTCAAGAGAACACTTGGTCGAACGTTTATGGTCAGAAGTTCTTTGAAGTTCAGGACGGCACCACTGAAACCAACCACGGTGTTCTGGACTACCTTGTTGTGGCTTCGGTTGACTGGCTCGACAGCCTTGATCCGGCGACCCGTGATCAGTTCCTGACCATCTTCAACGAAGTGACCACCGAGCGTAACGCTGCTGTTGGCCAAGTCGACGCAGAAGCACGTCAGGCGATCATCGATGCTGGCGGCGAAATCCGCGTTCTGACACCAGAGCAGCGTCAGGCTTGGGTTGATGCGATGCAGCCGGTGTGGGCGAAGTTCCTTGAGGACGTAGGCCAAGAAAACATCGACGCTGCACAGGCATTCAACGCTCAGTTCGGCGGCTAATCTATCTGGGCTGGCTTCGGCTGGCCCAGCTCTATCGGCGGGCGCTGCACTGGTGCCCGCCTTTTTTACATCCAATGGTGTAGGGGACTGTCATGGCGACAAAATATGTGCCCAAGGGGCCCGTATCGCGGGCAATCCACGAATTCGAAGAGACCTTTATCGCGCTCCTCTTGGGGCTGATGACATTGGTGACTTTTGCGAACGTGGTGCTGCGATATGCATTTAACTCTCAGTTGATCTGGGGGCTTGAGCTGGTTTTGATCCTGTTTGCGTGGCTTGTGCTGTTTGGCATCAGCTATGGTTTCAAGGTGACGATGCATTTGGGCGTGGACGCTATCTTGGCGATCGTGAACCCGCGTGTTCGGTTCGTTATGTCGTTGATAGCGGCTCTGATCACCTTGGCGTATATGCTGCTCCTGCTCAAAGGGGCTTGGGATTACTGGGCGCCGTTTGCGGGCTTTGATGCCACCAGCGGTCGTTGGTTCCCCACAGGGTTCGAAAACACCCGCGATCAAGGCTGGTATGAAACCGAGCAGATCCCGATCCCGTTCCTGCAAGGCTGGCTGGAAAACACCTTTAACGTAGGCGAACCCTACGAAAAGATGCCCCGCCTTGTTCCGTATTTCATTTTGCCGTTCGGCGCATTCCTGATGGTTGTTCGTGTGATCGAAGCCACCCTGCGTCTGATCAAGGCCGGTGACGGCTCCCTGATCGTCAGCCACGAAGCCGAGGATGCCGTCGAAGAAGTCGCGGCCCTCAATAAGGAGAACTGATCCGATGACCGTCGCACTCCTCTTTTTGATGATCGTCGGGCTGTTGCTCTTGGGCGCGCCGATTGCGGTGTCGCTGGGCTTCTCGTCGATCCTGTTCCTGCTGTTCTTCTCGGAAACCTCGCTCGCCTCAGTGGCGCAGTCGATGTATCAGGCGATGGCTGGGCACTATACGCTCTTGGCGATCCCGTTCTTTATCCTCGCATCGTCGTTCATGTCGACGGGTGGCGTGGCAAAGCGGATCATCCGTTTCTCGATCGCCTGTGTAGGTCACATGCAGGGCGGTCTGGCGATTGCGGGCGTGTTTGCCTGTATGATGTTCGCAGCCCTGTCGGGGTCGTCGCCTGCGACAGTGGTTGCCATCGGCTCTATCGTGATCGCGGCGATGCGTCAGGTTGGCTACACCAAGGAATTCGCGGCAGGCGTGATCTGTAACGCGGGCACCTTGGGCATCCTGATCCCGCCGTCGATCGTTATGGTGGTTTACGCCTCTGCAACCGACGTATCGGTGGGTCGCATGTTCCTCGCTGGTGTGATCCCAGGCATTTTGGCTGGCGTTATGCTTATGGTCACCATCTACGTCATGGCGCGTGTAAAAAACATGCCCAAGGGCGAATGGCAGGGCTGGGGCGAGATCGGTGCGTCGTTGAAAGATGCACTCTGGGGCCTGTTGCTGATCGTGATCATCATGGGCGGTATCTATGGCCACCCTTGGATCCGCTTTGAAGAAGGGGCGAGCCTGTTCTACTGGAAAGGTGGCGCGTTCACCCCGACCGAGGCTGCTGCCGTTGCTGCGATCTATTCGTTCATCGTTGCGACCTTTATTTATCGCGACATGGGCCCACTGGCCGGCGAAAACGGTGCGATCCCTCTTTGGAAGAAACCACAGGCTTTGGTCACGGCGTTCTTCCACAAGGACACCCGCCGCACCTTGCTCGACTCGGGTAAGCTGACCATCACCCTGATGTTCATCATCGCGAACGCGCTGATCCTGAAACACGTGCTGACCGACGAACAAATCCCGCAGCATATCGCGGGTATGATGCTCGACGCTGGCTTTGGCCCGATTATGTTCTTGATCATGGTGAACGTGATCCTGCTGATCGGTGGTCAGTTCATGGAGCCGTCGGGTCTGATCGTGATCGTCGCACCGCTGGTGTTCCCGATTGCCATGGAGTTGGGCATCGACCCGATCCACCTCGGTATCATCATGGTCGTGAACATGGAGATCGGCATGATCACCCCGCCCGTTGGTCTGAACCTCTTTGTGACCTCGGGTGTGGCAGGGATGCCGATGATGAAAGTGGTCAAGGCGGCACTGCCTTTCCTCGCTGTGCTCTTTGTCTTCTTGATCCTGATCACCTACGTCCCATGGATTTCGACGGTCTTGCCGACCAGTCTGATGGGACCAGAGATTGTGGTCCGCTAAAACGACAAACGGCGCCTCTAGGGGCGCCGTTTTTTATTGGAAAGGGTGGGGAAATTAAACTGCAGCTTCGAGCGCGTCGATGATCCCGCCAAAGTCTGCGGCCTTAAGGCTCGCGCCACCGACCAAGGCACCGTCCACATCCTGAACAGCGAAAATCTCTGCCGCGTTCGAGGGTTTTACAGAGCCACCGTAGAGCACGCGGAACGCATTGCCCGCGTCGCCGAACCGTTTCACCAATTCCGCACGAATAAAGCCATGCACTTCGGCGATTTGGTCGAGGGTCGGAACCTTGCCCGTGCCAATCGCCCAAACTGGTTCGTAAGCGATTACGGTATTCGCGCCTGTTGCCGTATCGGGGGTAGACCCAGAGAGCTGCGTGCCGACGACATCAAGGGTTTTACCGCCTTCGCGTTCATCGAGCGTTTCACCGATGCAGATTACAGCAATCAAGCCAGCCGCAATCGCCGCCTCTGATTTGGCCAGAACGACGGCGTCCGTTTCACCGTGGTCGGTGCGACGTTCAGAGTGGCCGAGGATCACATGGGACGCGCCTGCATCAATCAGCATCTCGGCAGAGATATCGCCCGTATGCGCGCCGTTCAATTTCGCGTGGCAGTCCTGACCACCAACCGCAATCGCGCTGCCTTTGGCCGTGTCCGCCATACGCGCGACAAGTGTGGCCGGCGGGCAGAGGAGGAGGTCCACTTTGGGCGCAGGGTAGGCCGCTGAGAGGGCTGTGACCTCTGACAGGCTGCCTCCGGTTCCGTTCATTTTCCAGTTTCCGGCGGCGAGTTTGCGGCGCATGGGGGTCTCCTCAAATATGGTTGAACTAGGGTTAGCAACTGCCGCGAGAATGGAAAAGCCCTTGCGTTCGCTGGCCATATCTTAAAAAACGCGCCCCAACGTAAACCGGAGAGTGCCATGATCCCGCGTATTGACGCTGCAGCATTGATCGATCCCACGCATGAAGGCCATGCACAGGCCATCGCGGATGTGAGGGTAGGGGCGTCGGATGTCGGGTTCCTGACCATCTACAACACGCCGATTTCTGGGGATCGCGTGCGTGAGGTCATCGAAGGATACCGCCAGTTTTTCCATCTGCCTGCTGCGGCCAAAGAAGCGGTGGATATGGCAAAAACGGGGTCCAACCGTGGATGGGGTGCTGCTGGATCTGAACAGGTCGACCCCGATGCGAACCCTGACTACAAACAGGTTTTCGATTGTGGTTTGGAGCTTCCTGCCGGTGATCCACTTTCTGAAGTGTCGGCCTATGCGCCGAACCAATGGCCAGACACACCAGCGGGATTTGCCGATCTGCTGCGTGACTATTACCGTGATGCGACTGCGTTCGCGCTTGATTTACTGAAATCGGTTGCGGGTGCGATTGGCGAAGATCGGGACTATTTCACCGACAAATTCTCGACCCCAATGGCGCTGTTGCGCGGGAATTTCTACCCAGAGCGGCCTGAGTGGGCGACCGAAAAGGATTTTGGCATCGGCACGCATACGGATTACGGCTGTCTGACGCTCCTTGCTACGGACGGGTCAGATGGGTTGGAGGTGCGTCAGCGCGGCGGTGGCTGGATCGCGGTCAGCGCTGAACCCGGTGATTTCATCATTAACTTTGGTGAGATGCTGGAAATGTGGACCGATGGCCGCGTTGTTGCGACCCCGCACCGTGTGGTCGGGCAGGATCATGAACGAATTTCGGTGCCTTTGTTCTTTAACCCGAACCATGACACCAATGTTGCGCCGATCGGGTCGGGCAAAGTGATCCGTGCGGTCGATCATTTGCAGAAACGGTTCGACGAGACCTACCTGCACCTAAAGCGCGCGTAGGTCACAGCGATCAGTCTGACTTGGTCAGGCTCTCGTCGAATTTGATCGACTCGCCGCAGCCGCAGGCATCGACGACGTTCGGGTTCTTGAATTTGAAGCCGGATTCGAGGAGCGAAACCTCGTAGTCGATCTCTGTTCCAAAGAGGAACATCTGTGCCATCGGAGCGATCATGACGCGAGCGCCGTTTTGTTCGACGACTTCGTCGAGCGGGTTTACTTCGTCCACGTAGTCCATGGTGTATTCCATGCCTGCGCAGCCGCCTTTTTTCACGCCAATGCGCAGCCCTTGATGCCCGTCTTTGGCCATCAGTTTCGCGATTTGCGCGGCAGCGCGGTCGGTTATGGTTACGGCCTGTTTGCCAGGAATGCCGAACATCGGTCTCTCCTTGCCCCTTGCAGCGGGGCGGTCAGCTTACATAAAGCCCAGTTCGAGGCGGGCTTCGTCGCTCATCATGTCCATGCCCCACTGGGGTTCCCATGTCAGTTCCACGTCGACGGATTTAACACCAGCCACAGGGCTGATCGCGTCGTAGAGCCAACCGGGCATCTCGCCTGCAACAGGGCAGCCGGGGGCGGTGAGGGTCATGATGATCTTAACATCGTTTTCGTCATTAATCTTGATCGTGTAGACGAGACCAAGATCGAAGATATTCACCGGAATTTCGGGGTCAAACACGGTGCGGCACGCCTCTACCACGCCGTCATAAAGAGGGTGGTCAGTTGTCGATGGTTCGATCAGCGGTGTGCCTTCGAGTTTGGCTTGAGAGTCAGTCATGTCACGGCCCTGTAAATTCCTGACCATTCATATAGGTTTTAATCCCGTCAGGGTAAAGACCAGCAATGCGCCGTTATTGTTTCTGTGGTAGCAATAAATTTCGTGCCCGAGTAGCATTATGAAATAGATTGATACAACTTTTTGAGATTCTCCCTATTTTCGCCACAACTTATTGGTAAATATTAACCACGGGTGAGGGTAGAGATATGTTTGCATTGTCTTTCGACGGGTTTGTGTCGCGACATGGAATTGCTGGAGCTCTTCGGCAGCTCCAGATGGAACGCTTTGGTGATTTCGACGATATCGCCCGTTTTGCGGGGATGGCATCGCATCGTGCGGCCGCGAGCGTTTATTTGTGTTGGGAAAACGAAATCATCGTGATCGGCGGCTATAACCTCAAGCGCAGCCAAGTTCGTCGCACCGTTCCCGACTACGATTTCAAAGACGGTTTCGCGGAATACGAAGATGCGATTTGTCAGTTGAAATTGGGTAACAACTTCAGTGCATTGGCGCCTGATGTTCGTGCGTTGGCATTGTGCGAGATGAAGTATGAGGGCCAATCGATTGGGGGCATAGCGGTGCATTCACCACGTGTCCTAGACCCGTTGACGGAAAACCAGAGGACTGTTTTGAAAGACCTTGCGCAGACCGCACAGGAACTGGTCATGCGTCGGGCACGGTTGAAATTCATCGCCTATCAATTGCATTCCGAACCTGTCTCATACGGAGCGTAGCATGCCGAGAACGCGTATCATCACAGCACAGAGCACTCGGGCGAAACTGGCGGAATTGGGGATCCAGCGGACCGAAAGCTATGATCGTGCCGCGCGGATTGCGACCCTGTCGGTCGATGGGGAGCATGGCGCGATTTGGCTGTATTTGCCCGATAACGAGCACTTGATGATTGGTGCGCATAAGGTTCCGAGCAATATCGTGATGCTCGATCAAACCCGCCTGACCAATGCAGAGAAGATTTTCCTTTTGGATTTGGACCCAAATGCTCACCCAGATCATCCGATGATCAATGGTGCTGCGGGAAACTGTCGGTCTGTCATGGCAATCCCATTGGTCGATATGGCGGTGGTGGTTGGTCAAATCACCATTGGATTTGAGAGGCCAGCCGAAGAGGTCGGTGACGAGGCCGCAGAGATTGCGGCGCTCTGGGCCGAGATCGTGGTGTCAAATTTGGTGGAACATTCGAATATAAAGGCAATGCTGAATGATCTAACCGCGGCCTTCAGCGCCTGATCATCTTTTCATCTGGCTCGGAACGGCGTATCAGCACACGGTCCGACCGGAGAGAGATATGACCCGTTTTTCATTCGACCTGAACGCAACTGATGGCAAGGCCCGCACCGGTGTGATCCACACGCCGCGCGGCGATATTCGCACACCGGCGTTTATGCCCGTAGGGACGGCGGCCACGGTAAAGGCGATGATGCCCGAAAGCGTTGCGGCAACGGGTGCGGATATCCTTCTCGGGAATACCTACCATTTGATGCTGCGACCGACAGCAGAGCGGATCGATCGTTTGGGCGGGCTGCACAAGTTTATGAATTGGGACAAACCGATCCTGACCGACAGCGGCGGGTTTCAGGTGATGTCTCTCGCTGATCTACGAAAACTGACCGAAGAGGGTGTGACTTTCCGCAGTCATGTGGATGGATCAAAACATTTCCTGACGCCAGAACGGTCGATGGAAATCCAAAAACTACTCGGTTCTGACATTGTCATGTGTTTTGACGAATGTCCTGCGTTGCCAGCAGATGATCAGCGTGTCGCTGAATCGATGCGCCTGTCGATGCGGTGGGCACAACGGAGCCGTGATGCATTCGGTGACCGTCCGGGGCACGCCCTGTTTGGGATTATGCAGGGTGGGGTGACGCCGCATCTGCGCGAAGAATCCGCTAAGGCCTTGGTCGATATTGGCTTTGATGGTTATGCGGTGGGCGGTCTTGCCGTGGGTGAGGGGCAGGAGGCGATGTTTGGCGTTCTGGACTATGCGCCAGATTATCTGCCGACGGATAAGCCGCGTTACCTGATGGGCGTTGGGAAACCTGACGATATTGTCGGTGCGGTTAAACGTGGGATTGATATGATGGACTGCGTGTTGCCGTCACGGTCGGGACGCACGGGGCAGGCTTGGACGCGTCGTGGTCAGGTGAACATCAAAAACGCACGCCATCAGGACGATCCGCGTCCGCTCGATGAACATTGCACATGCCCGGCGTGCCGAAATTACAGCCGCGCCTATCTGCACCACGTTTTCCGTGCGGGTGAGATGATTTCTGGGATGCTGCTGACGTGGCACAACCTGCATTATTATCAGGAAATCATGCAGGGCATGCGCGACGCGATTGCTGAGGGACGCTTTGCTGCATGGGAGGCCGCGTTCCATGCGCAGCGTGCTGAGGGCGATATCGAACCCGTTTAGGGCTTATCGCTTAACAACAGCCTGCATTTCACCTAACATTTTGCGGGCATTGGCGCGCCCTTGCAGGACAGAGATCGTCAGGTCGCGCAGCGAAAACAATGTATCGACCATTTCTGGCGAAGGCTCTCCCACGCGGGTTTCAAACGCCATCGCGACATAGCCGACTTTTTGTTTTTTGTAGGTGATGTCGAGGTAATATCCGCTGCGCATGCTGGCCAGTTCGCCGTTGATAAGCGGATATTTGATCACTGCAGCCTGTTCGTCAGAGATCGATTCATAAAAGACCTTCCCGCCGAGATCGCGATGCAAGAAGGGCGGCTCTGGGAGAGGTGACGGTGTGTTATGTGATCCAATAAGAAGCTGTTCGCCTTTAAGTACCAGCCAGATCGCCGACATATCGGCACCAGTCGCATGGGCAAACATAGCCGCGATGTTATCATAATGCTCGCCTGGATCGATCCCGACTTTGATGAGCTCGTGTTCGCTATCTGCTTTGCTGAGCAGTTCTAAGATGTCCATGATCGTCCGTTCTAAAAGTTCGAAAGACTAAAGGCGTTCATGAGCGTCGTCTTTAATCTGGCTTTGGTTTCGATCACGCAGGCGGCAAGTTGGGCGGCTTGAATAAGGAAGTCCTTCTGCGACTCTGTGAGGGTAGAACATTCCTGATAATCGTGGACGCTGATACCGCCGACCGTTTCACCAGCGACGTTGATGGTCGCCATAGTGAACGATTTCATCTGGGCTATCGTTTGCGTATCCGAATGAGTGCTCTGAAGAACGAAATCAGACAGTTCGATAATCGGCTTTTGCAGGATCGGTCCGTAAAGAGTCCGCTTCATCCGCATACAGACGGGGTTGTAGCTGCCTATCGTATACACTTCGTCTGCGGAGTAGAGAACGATGTTAACATGTGGGCGTTTTGTGACTTTAGCACAGCTCCGCGCCAATTTGTCGAGGACGGGCGAATTGGTCAATTCGATCTTTTCCAAGACATCTTGGGGCGTCGCAACAGCGAGCATATCGTCAAGGGTGATCGATGTCATGGCAGTTCGGCTGTCCTGTGCGACGGTTTGTTACGACTGGCCATGGTATACCACATCGGGTTGAGAGTTTAGTGTTCTAACGTATAGTCGTTTGGGTGGAATAGTGTATTTTAAATATTTGATTTTTTGGTGAAATTTTCGCGATCGGTTTGGTTATTTGCTGTGCCTCGTCGTAAACTTACATTGATTATACGTATTTTGGGGCAGTCAAATTTTGCCTCTGTCGTAGTTTCATCGCGCGTTTTCCCTTGAGCGCTGCGGACACGCCATCGATGCTCATCCCGATTTGATTGTCAAACCAGCGGGCGAGGGCGATGCGTGGGGGTAGGGCATCTTGTTTGATTTCGGTCTCAACGAGGCAGAGGCCGTCGTCAATCTCTGCAATGGCGATTGTCACGGTCATATCGTCCCGACCGAGGGGTTCGTCGCGTTCGAGGAAATAGCGACAGTAATTCCCAGTCGTTTTCGAAATGAAAGTGAGTGTCATCTCTTCGGCGAGCCCCGTTTCGTCGCGAAAGCGAAGGTAAACTGTATCTGGGTCTTCGGGATCGCGGTTGTAGTCGATCAGGTCAGGGTTCCAGAAGTCAGAGGGGTGCCCTTCGGCTGGCACAAGGCTGATCCAGACGTCTTCGGCTTGGCCGCCAAGTTCGCCCTTGTGTTGCGCATGCACAGAGAGGCTGAGGCCGAGCGCATCGGACCAGTGGCCGTACAAAATGCTGTGAGACAGAAAGGCGAGGCCGACGATGGCGGGGGGGAGGGCATCTGCAGGGATCGGGATCAATGCGGCGACGAACAATCCCACCGCGCCGCTTTCGCAGGCTTTGCGATATTTTGGCATAGCGTAGACCATGTAAACCGCGGCGATCGCAGCCGCAAACCCAGCCGTCAGAGCGGCCAAAGTTGGGCCAGATATCAATACTGCGCCAAAGAGCGTGAAGACCGCCGGAACGCGACGCGCCGATAATGATGGCTCAAGAACTCTATCATATGATTGACCTGTCTCGCTTAGGGGTAATGAAATCAGAATTAATCACCCAAAAGTTGCGTATAAATGTGTCCCGCAAAGGGCAAAAGGGCGGTATTTTGCGGAACTGGCTCTTGCTCCTGTTCGCAGCAAAAGGCACATTGGGCCAAACGGGGATGCTTGAAATCATGGTCACTTCGACCCATGTGTATCCTCTAGTGGAAACGGTTGCGGTTGCCGACTTGCGGGACCTGATCGTTTTGCCAAAAAAAGGACAAGAGCATGGAAGAAACCTTCAGCACCTCCTATCCCGTCCTGCCGCTGCGCGATATCGTTGTGTTCCCTCACATGATCGTGCCGCTGTTCGTCGGGCGTGAGAAATCGGTGCGGGCACTCGAAGAAGTGATGCAGGACGACAAGCAGATTTTGCTGTCGAGCCAGATTGACCCCTCGCAGGACGATCCAACCACCAAGGACATTTACCAGACGGGTGTTCTGGCGAATGTGCTGCAACTGCTGAAACTGCCTGATGGCACCGTGAAGGTGCTCGTCGAGGGTAAAAAACGCGTACGGATCACCGAATTTATCGAGAACGACAACTTCTTTGAAGCGATGGCCGATGAACTGATCGAAATTCCGGGTGCCGAGGACGAATTGGCGGCCCTTGTGCGGTCGGTTGGCGAGGAATTCGAACGCTACGCTAAGATCAAAAAGAACATCCCCGAAGAGGCGCTGGCTGCGGTCAGCGACACGACAGAGCCTGCAAAACTTGCGGACCTCGTGGCGGGCCATTTGGGTGTTGATGTTCAGCAGAAACAATCGCTGCTTGAGACGTTGCCGATCAGTGAACGACTGGAAAAGGTCTATGGCCTGATGCAGGGCGAAATGTCTGTGCTGCAGGTCGAGAAAAAGATCAAAACCCGTGTGAAGTCCCAGATGGAGCGGACCCAGCGCGAGTATTATCTGAACGAACAGATGAAGGCGATCCAGCGTGAGTTGGGCGATGGAGAGGACGGCGCGAACGAAATCGCCGAACTCGAAGAAAAGATCGCTGCGACGAAGCTGTCGAAAGAGGCCAAGGAAAAGGCCGACGCTGAGGTGAAGAAGCTCAAGAACATGTCGCCGATGTCCGCAGAGGCAACGGTGGTGCGCAACTACCTCGATTGGATGCTGAATATTCCGTGGGGCACCAAATCCCGCGTGAAGAAGGACTTGGGGCGGGCCGAGGAAACCCTCGATGCCGAGCACTACGGTCTGGAAAAGGTCAAAGAGCGGATCGTCGAATACCTCGCCGTGCAATCGCGGAGCGCGAAATTGAAGGGGCCGATCATGTGCCTCGTCGGTCCTCCGGGTGTGGGTAAAACCTCGCTAGGTAAATCGATTGCAAAGGCCACTGGGCGCGAGTTTATCCGCATCAGCCTCGGCGGTGTGCGTGATGAATCTGAAATCCGTGGGCACCGTCGGACCTACATCGGCTCTATGCCCGGTAAGATCATTCAGGCGCTGAAAAAGGCGAAGACCACGAACCCGCTTATCCTTCTCGATGAGATCGATAAGATGGGACAGGACTTCCGTGGCGACCCTGCGTCGGCCATGCTTGAAGTGCTCGATCCGGAACAGAACTCGACCTTTGTGGATCACTACCTCGAGGTGGAATACGACCTGTCGAACGTAATGTTCCTGACCACGTCGAACAGCTACAACATGCCTGGTCCGCTTCTTGACCGGATGGAGATCATCCCGCTCTCTGGCTACACCGAAGATGAAAAACGCGAGATCGCGAAACAGCATCTTTTGGCCAAGCAGATCAAGAACCACGGCCTCCACGCCAAGGAGTTCGAGATCACAGACGATGCGCTGACCGCGATCATCCAGACCTACACCCGCGAGGCTGGTGTGCGTAATCTTGAGCGCGAGATCGCTAAAGTTGCCCGCAAGGCCGTAACCAAGATCGTGAAAAAGGAAACTGATCGCGTTCAAGTGACGGCTGAGAACCTCGATGACTTCCTCGGCGTGCCGCGTCACCGCTTTGGCCTCGCTGAGAAAGAGGATCAGGTCGGTGTCGTGACAGGGCTGGCCTACACTTCGGTCGGTGGTGAGCTGTTGCAGATCGAAGCGCTGCGTTTGCCGGGTAAAGGTCGGATGAAAACCACTGGTAAGCTCGGCGATGTGATGAAGGAGTCGATTGAGGCGGCATCGTCTTATGTTCGGTCCATTTCACCACAACTTGGTGTGAAACCGCCGCGTTTCGATAAGCTGGACATCCACGTTCACGTGCCCGATGGCGCAACGCCCAAGGATGGTCCGTCGGCTGGTCTGGCGATGGTCACTGCGATTGTGTCGGTTCTGACCCAGATCCCTGTTCGCAAGGACATCGCGATGACGGGTGAGGTGACGCTGCGTGGTAATGCGACCGCGATTGGTGGGTTGAAAGAGAAACTCTTGGCGGCGCTGCGCGGTGGTATCAAAACCGTGCTGATCCCCGAAGAGAACGTCAAAGACCTGCCAGAGATTCCGGACAACGTGAAATCTGGGCTTGAGATCATTCCAGTCACCCACGTGTCTGAGGTTCTAAAGCACGCGTTGATCGCTGAACCGGTGCCTGTCGAATGGGACGAAGAGGCGGAAGAAGAAGCCGCCGCCGCCCGTGCCCTCGCAAGGGGCGAAGATGGGGCAGGGGCCATCGCACATTAATGGAAAGGGGCGCCGTGTGGCGCCCTTTTTTATTGGAAAATCATATCATTTTCATTGAATACCCCCTGCACAACCATCAGCGGAGTTACTAGGGTAGAAACAATCAATCTATTTGAGGCAATTTATTATGGCGACCACCGCTAAAACCACCAAACGCAAACCTGCCGCGGTTAAAGAATCCCCCGAAGCGACGCCTGCGTCGGAAGGTGAAACAACAACCGTTTTGGTGAAGAAGCCGGAGTTCATCGACCGCGTTGTTGCGCGCTCTGGACTTAAGAAGAAAGATGTCAAACCCGCGCTTGAGGCGATCCTCGCGCAATTGGGCGAGGAACTGACCGAAGACAAAGAGCTGTCGCTGCCGCCCTTTGGTAAGATCATGGTGAACCGGACCAAAGACACTGCAAACGGTACTGTAGTCATCGCCAAAGTGAAGCTGTCAAAGCCCGTTGTGAAGGTTGATGCAAATTCTTCCGAAACCCCTCTTGCGGATGAAGACGAGTAAGGGTAATCACGCCGCCACGGGTCGTTAGCTCAGTTGGTAGAGCGCTTCGTTTACACCGAAGATGTCGGGAGTTCGAGTCTCTCACGACCCACCAGAATACAAGGCGCATCCCACGGGTTGCGCCTTTTGTTTTTTGGTGGATAAGTCACGCCATGACCCTGCCTGAGCTCTACATCATCCGCCATGGTGAAACCGAATGGAACCGCGCTGCGCGTATGCAGGGCGGGTTGGATTCGGCGCTGACAGAGCTAGGTCGTGCGCAGGCGGATCAGGTAGCCGCCACGCTCGCGGGCGTTATTCATCCAGACACCCATGATTTATGGAGCAGCCCTCAAGGTCGCGCCTTGGCCACTGCTGAGCCGATTTCCAAAGTAACAGGTTGTCCAGTCGTTGCTGTCGATGGTTTGCGCGAAATCCACATGGGAGACTGGGTCGGGCTGTCGCGATCAGAGATCGACGCGAAATGGCCTGCACCGTCGCCAGATGAACATTTCATCGAATTCTACCGTCGCGCGCCCAATGCGGAATCCTTTCCAGCATTATGGGATCGTGTCGGTCAGGTGTTGGACCAAATCCAGCGTCCCACGGTGATTATCACCCACGGTTTTACCTCGCGCTTCTTGCGGACGCGGGCATTGGGGCTGAGCCTTGACGATATTGGCCGAGTCGACGGCGGGCAGGGCGTTATTTTTCGGATAAAAAACGGCCAACATGAGATTTTTGAAAAATAGATGACATTGGGGTCTTGCCCCTTTGAGAATCTGCGGCTACTTACGCCGCCACGGGTCGTTAGCTCAGTTGGTAGAGCGCTTCGTTTACACCGAAGATGTCGGGAGTTCGAGTCTCTCACGACCCACCATTTTCCCCACATTCATAACCGACTATCACTCGTCAATTCGTGTGCGTTGCGCATTGACGCGTCTGGCACAGGATTGTAGCAAGCGGGCGGGGGCCTGTAGCTCAATGGTTAGAGCAGAGCGCTCATAACGCTTTGGTTGCGGGTTCAAATCCTGCCGGGCCTACCAATCCTTCCCCACTTGTCGATAAACCATAAGCTTGCTCGCTTTGGGGGCCATTTCATGTGGTTTGCGGTTGGGGTTTGGGTATATCTATATGATTTTGCTCATCTATCTGGATTCTGTGGTGAGCAATTATTTGGTCTGTCTATCGACCATTTCATCGCGGATTCTATCTACGGCTGCTCTCGACCCTGAGCGTACCTTCGCGTTACAAATGTCTGCATTATGAGGTCTGTGGGTTATTGCTCTCTGTATATCGATGATTGGTTAGAGTCACATCAGTCGTGATCGGGTCTTAACGAAGGAAAAGTCACATCTGGGACTTGTATTTGTGTAAGAAAATAGGGCAAATAAAACATCTCAATTATAGAATGTTAATGCGCTACCAATGCCTCGCGATCTAAAGAAGCCTATTTTAGAACTACTTTCAGGCTCAGCGGCTCGAACTATGCGGGTTTCGTCAGGGCTTGCGTTGGGCTCAAACATGATCTGGCTTTTGCAAGCATATTTGATTGCGTCGGTCGTGTCGGGCATGCTCGCTGGTGACAGTTTCTCTTGGACCCAGCCTGAAATCGCCGGTTTTTTGGTCTTGGGTTTCATTAAGGTCGCCTTATCATATCTATCAGACAAAAAAGCAGCAGAAGTTGCCGACGCTATTCAAGATGATCTTCGCCGTGAAATCATCGGGCTTGAAGTATCTGTAACAGGTGCCTCCTTCGGTTTTGGTGCAGGGGCGACCGCAGCACTCCTTATTGAAAAAGTCGCCTTACTTCGTCCTTATTTGCTTCGCTACTTCCCCGCTCGCATTCGAACAATGGTCGTGCCTGTAGTGATCGTTTTCATCGCTTTTTATTACAGCTGGGCGGTTGGGGTCATTCTGCTGATTACTGGTCCATTGATACCATTGTTCATGGCTTTGATTGGATGGGCTGCGCAGAACGCTAGCGAACAACAGATGCAGGAAGTCTCTACTATGAACGATCTTTTGGTCGATCGGGTGAGCGGGCTAGTGGATATCCGGCTACTAAACGCTTCTCGGCGTGTCTTATCGGATTTTGAAACACATGCAGAGGAACTGCGCATACGAACTATGGCAGTTCTTAGGATTGCCTTTTTGTCTTCGACAGTCCTTGAATTGTTTGCGGCGATCGGCGTTGCTCTTGTTGCGGTTTTCTTGGGATTTAGCCTTCTTGGCGAAATCAATTTTGGCTCCACTGGAGCTCCTGTCACGGCATTTGAGGTCGTTTGGCTGCTACTGCTAGCTCCTGAGTTTTATCAGCCATTGCGAGACCTATCTGCTGCTTGGCATGATCGCGCATCAGCGGCAGCCGTTGCGCAAGATATTCACGACTGGAGGGACCAAGTACGCGCCGAAATCGTACGACCGACTGGGAAAGACGGTGGCGCGTTTTCAGGTTTGCGTGCTCGATCATTGTCGGTAAGGCGCGGTGAGGCTGTGCTTAAGTTTCCAGACATTGATATTTTGAGCGGCAGTTCAGTCGCGATCATGGGGCCATCGGGAAGTGGGAAAACGACATTGCTAAAAGCGATGGTCGGCCTTGTAGAACTCTGCAGTGGTGAATTGCGTAGTGGTGATGTCGTTCTTTCTCAAACGACTATAGATAGTTGGCGAAGCCGGATTGGCTGGATGCCACAAGCGCCTAGTTTTTTGAATGAAACACTTCGCTACAATGTTGCTTTCGATGAAACCGCAGATATTTGGCCTTCATTGAAAGTTGCAAAAGTGGACGGCGTTGTATCACGCCTACCGGATCAGGATAGGACGTATCTGGGTGAAAACGGCGCAGGACTTTCGGGCGGTGAGGCGCGACGTATTATGTTGGCTCGGGCAGTGTTTGCATCGCCTCAGATATTAATCGCGGATGAACCGACTGCCGATCTTGATCGAGAGACCGCCACCCTCATTGTCGAGAGCCTGAAGATGCTAAAACGTTCGGGCGTCACCGTCATTGTTGCAACGCATGATGAAGTCCTAGCTCGGCAAATGGATCAGTTGATCCGCATCGGAGGCGCCGAATGAAGGATTTGTTTGCCTTGTTTCGGCTCATGCTGCGTCTGCGACGCAAGTCAATGTTGCAGGGCGCCGTGTTGACGATTGTTGTGTTGACCGCGGGTGTTGGCCTGCTGGGTCTATCTGGTTGGTTCATTACTGCAGCTGCAGCCGCTGGTTTGGCTGGTGTCGGTGCAACCTTCGATGTGTTTCGCCCATCTGCTGGCGTAAGGATGCTCGCATTGGGGCGAACAGTTGCGCGCTACGGCGAACGTCTTACGACGCATGATGCTACGTTGAGAGTATTATCAGCTTTCCGTGTGCAACTATTGAACGGTATTTTGGGATCAGAATTTTCTGAACAAGTGAAGCTGCGTGGCGCCCAAGCTCTTAACCGATTGGTGGCTGATGTAGACGCCTTGGACAACATACCACTCCGTCTGATTTTGCCGGTGGCAGCGGCGATTTCGACGACCCTAATCACCTTCCTTATGCTTTGGTGGCTGACAGATTTCTGGATCGCTCTGCCAATCACATTTGGGATGATAACGGGGGGGCTTCTCGTCAGTTTTATAGGGATGTTGAGGTCTTTGTCACATTCGGCTGCCGAAGAAGAAACGGGCCAATCACTTCGTGCGCACCTCGTAGATGTTATTCGGTCGCGGGATGATTTGATAATTTATGGACAAATCGAAACCCAGAAAATCCGACTACTTGAGCAGCTGAATGAGTTCCATTTTCATCGTAGGAAGATCGACAAAATTGATCGACAGACAGGTGCATTTCTGTCGGTACTTTTAACAGTTTTGACCACATACGCACTTTGGGCGGGTTATCAGTTCGCAATAGAAGGCGTTTTTTCGCCAGCACTTTCGGCGCTTGGTATCTTCGCGACCCTTGGCCTCTTTGAAGCGATTGCTCCGCTGCGCCGGTCGGCAACCGAGATGGGCCGCATGGTTGTGGCTGCTGCGCGAGTAAGACCTAACCTCATCCAAAAGGCTCCTCTGGCATCGGTTCAAGATCTTCGAATTGATGTCGTGACCCCTCTGTTTCAGGCCCATGCCGGAGAGAGTATTGCTTTGGTTGGGCCGAGTGGGTCAGGCAAAAGTACACTGCTCAATCAAATTGCAGGTTTAATTCCCGCAGAAACAGTGACCGTTGGCGGTCTGTCACCCGCATTCATCGACGAAGTGGAGTTACGGAACGTTGTTGGTTTTGTCCCACAACGTATTCGGCTTTTCTCGGGGACACTTAGAGACAATCTAAGTCTCGGTGTTGAGAACGTGAGCGACCAAGAATTGAAAAAGGTTTTGCAACTCCTGAAATTAGGGACTCTGCTACAAGAACGTGATGCTCTTGACCTAAAATTAGACATCCATGCTTCGGGATTATCGGGGGGGCAGGCGAGACGAGTTGCCTTAGGGCGAGCGCTCTTACGTAAGCCCAAGATACTGCTCCTTGATGAGCCGACTGAGGGATTGGACCAATCTATGTCTCTGGAAATAATGCAAAATATTCGGGATTACTTGCCAGATTCTCTTGTTATTTATGCAACCCATTCAGCAGAAGAAGCTCAGTGGGCCCACCGAATTGTGAAAATTCAGGAAAATTGATCAAGATATTTTATTTTTGACATGGATCAAAGTTATATCCCTGATACAGGATTAAATAGACAATGACTTTTTCTCGGGGCCGCCTTCTGGCCCGTATTTAAAGGAGCCTAAAATGGACTTCGGGATCGTAGAGCTGTCACGGCTACAGTTTGCCATGACAGCCTTATACCATTTCCTGTTCGTGCCGTTGACTTTGGGTCTGTCAATCATCGTAGCGATCATGGAGACGGTCTACGTGATGACAAACCGCCCTATCTGGCGGCAGATGACCAAATTCTGGGGTACTCTCTTCGGTATCAACTTTGTCCTTGGCGTTGCCACCGGTATCACCATGGAATTCCAGTTTGGCATGAACTGGAGCTACTACAGTCACTATGTCGGCGACATCTTTGGTGCGCCACTCGCGATTGAAGGTCTTATGGCTTTCTTCCTTGAGGCGACGTTTGTTGGCTTGTTCTTCTTCGGGTGGGACAAGCTTTCGAAGGTAGGGCACCTCATTTCTGCTTGGCTTGTTGCTATAGGGTCTAATTTCTCTGCTTTGTGGATTCTTATTGCGAATGGCTGGATGCAAAATCCAGTAGGTGCAGAGTTCAATCCAATGACGATGCGTATGGAAATGACCTCGTTTACGGAGGTGCTATTCAATGAAGTTGCCCAAGCAAAATTCGTGCACACAGTGTCAGCCGGCTATGTCACCGCTGCCGTTTTCGTGTTGGGTGTTTCTGCTTGGTATCTTTTGAAGGGTCGTCATACGGAGTTGGCGCGTCGGTCTATTGCTGTTGCGGCGTCGTTTGGTCTTGCCGCAGCATTATCAGTGGTCGTTCTGGGCGACGAATCTGGATATTCGGCCAGCCACACACAGAAAATGAAATTGGCTGCGATTGAAGCGATGTGGGAAACCCATCCCGCTCCAGCGCCGTTTACTGCGTTTGGCCTTCCCGATCAGGAAGCCCGCGAAACGAAGTACGCAATAGAAATTCCGTGGGTTATGGGCCTGATTGGGACGCGTTCCCTGACAACAGAAATACCAGGCATTGAAGAGCTAGTTCACCAAGCGGAGGATCGTATTCGTTCTGGCCTGATCGCATATGATGCTTTGATGGAAATTCGAGCTGATCTGAACAATGTCAGTGATGCGGCACGCGCTCAGTTTGAAGAACATTCTGATGACCTCGGCTTTGCACTTCTTCTGAAACGGTATGTCGATGATCCTCGCGAAGCGACCGAAGAACAGATTTTGATGGCTGCAGATGATACTGTACCGACAGTGTGGCCGTTGTTCTGGGCTTTCCGCATCATGGTGGCGCTTGGGTTCAGTTTCATTGGCCTGATGCTTTACTTCTTCTATCTAGCCTCATTCAAAGGCATGAAGTTCCCAAAATTTGCACTGCGTCTAGCTGTGATTATGATCCCGGCGCCTTGGATTGCTGCCGAGTTGGGATGGTTTGTTGCCGAGTTCGGTCGCCAACCTTGGACCGTAGATGGCGTTTTGCCAACAGCGTTGTCGGTGAGCTCTCTTTCGGTAACTGAAGTTGCAATGACGCTTGCAGGCTTTGTTCTATTCTACACCGTCCTCTTCATCGTCGAGATGGGCCTGATGATCAAATACATCAAAAAAGGCCCATATATGGACGTGAAAGAAACGGATGAATGGATGGATGTTCATCGGCGTCGCATGATTACTGTCGGTGAGCCCGATGCAATCGCAACCCCAGCGGAGTAATAGCTATGATCCTGCATGAACTTATCAGCTTTGATATCTTGCGCCTGATATGGTGGGTACTTCTTGGAGTTCTCCTGATCGGGTTTGCATTAACCGACGGATTTGACATGGGGGTGGGAGCGTTGCTTCCATTTGTAGCCAAGTCTGACACAGAACGACGCATGGTTATCAATACTGTTGGACCGGTTTGGGAAGGCAACCAAGTTTGGTTCATTCTCGGTGGTGGAGCAATCTTTGCTGCTTGGCCGCCTCTTTATGCGGTTAGCTTCTCGGGCTTCTACCTTGCAATGTGGGTTGTCTTGGCGGCACTCATTGTGCGTCCAGTTGCTTTTAAATACCGCTCCAAACGGGAATCCACTTCCTGGCGTTCCGCTTGGGACTGGGCATTGTTCGCGGGCGGCTTTGTCCCTGCGCTGATTTTCGGTGTGGCAGTCGGTAATGTCCTTCAGGGTGTGCCATTTCACTTAACCCCCGACCTTCATTCGATTTATGAGGGCGGTGTTGCAGGTAAGTTCTTTGGACTTTTGAACCCGTTTGCATTGCTCACTGGCATCGTCTCTGTTGGCATGTTGGTCATGCATGGCTCTGCCTGGCTCTCACTCAAATCAGAGGGGGTTATTGTAGAACGTGCCCGTACCTACGGTGCGTATGGGGCAACTGTTGCAGGTTTGGGCTTTGTCATTGCCGGCGTATGGTTGGCCTTCGGGATTGATGGCTACAGCTTTGTGAATGCCGTTGATCCTGCTGGCCCTTCGAACCCGCTTTTGTCTGAAGTGTCTAAGGGCGGAAGCTGGTTGAATGCGTATAATGATCGTCCTTGGATAATGGTCGCCCCAATCATGGGCCTCACGGGCGTTTTATTGACGATCCGTGGGCTTCGTGCAGGGCACGAAGTATCAACACTCCTCACCTCCAAAATGGCCATCTTGGGGATGATTTCGAGTGTCGGCCTAACCATGTTTCCGTTCATCTTACCGTCATCGTCTGATCCAAAATCATCGCTGACCGTTTGGGATGCATCTTCTTCTCACATGACATTGTTCATCATGTTGGTTGTGACATTGATCTTCATGCCCTTGATCCTCGCTTACACAGCTTGGGTCTACAAAGTGCTTTGGGGAAAAGTCACCGAGAAAGACGTGATCGAACACGGTGACTCTCTCTACTAAGGAAAGGATATCTCTATGTGGTATTTCGCTTGGATCCTCGGACTTCCGCTCGCCGCTATCTTTGCAGTTATGAACGCCATGTGGCTCGAACTGCGTGAAGATAAACGGTTGGCTGACGAAGCTTAATCGTCACGCGTTCCCTGTGGCGCTCTACGGAGGCGGGTTCACTCGCCTCCGTTTTTTGTTGCCGAATTGAACGTAGCATATTTGCGATAGGCATAGACCCGCAGATACGACCGATCAGGTAGTTTTGGTAATCAATGGACAGTCTTGAGTGTTCCTAAAACACCTACTGTATGTTGGTTGGAACTTCAGGAAATAATCACCTGCTAAACTAATTCGCATAATTGTTATCCATTGTCGTTGGATACAAAAAAGCCCCCGAGCAGATGTCTCGAGGGCTTTATTTGCAAACAAATTATTCAGGTTTTTGGGGAGGCGATAATAGGGATTCGATCGTGTACACGAGGATCGCTGCCCCGATTGCGCCGCCGACACCGACCAGCAAAAAGACAATCAAATCGACGGGCCCACCAAGGTCTGTCAGATGCGAATGGGTCATGGCCATTACGAACCAAATCGCGCCGACAAAACCAAACGGCATCGAGATTTGAGCAAACAGGAATTTCTTCCAAGATACTGCGCGGTCTCTGATCAGAACGAAAAGGTAAAGCGCGGTCACAATAACCGCGGCAACGACCATGGCCCAAAACAGTCCTCTGCCAAAAATCTCTTCGAAAACTGCGAGGAAGGTTGATAGTGTCATCTCTTTCATTTGACGTCTCCTTAGGCTTTGCCGCGCAGCATGGCGTTATAGGTGGCTTTGAGTGCAACCTCTTTCATCAGCCACGAAATCCAAAGCTCTTCTAGCGGGGCGATGATGCCGGGGAAGGACGGCGTGAGGTTGTTGTCGTAGTCAAATTCGATCAGCATCGCGCGACCTACGCGCGTGATCATGGGGCAAGAGGTGTAGCCATTGTAAGTCTCTGTAGGATCGGCGCCCGCAATGGTCGACACGATCTGGTCCTCGACAACAACGACCTGCCATTTGACCGAGGCTGCTGTTTTCCCTTTTGGAACGCCGGCAACATCGCCGAGGGCCCAAATGTCGGGATAGCGCAGGTGGCGTAAGGTTGTCTTGTCACATTCAACCCAGCCTTGGTCGGTCCATTTGTCAGCCCAAGAGAGCCCAGACTGTCGAATAACCTCGGGTGCGCGCTGTGGCGGGATTACATGCAGGTAATCGTAGTCGCGCTCGACTTCACCATTTTCGGTCGTAAAGGTCGCGCGTTTTGCGCCCGCATCAATCGACTTGAGGACGTGCGAATAGTTCGGCGTAATACCGCGATCCCCAAACAGCATTCGGACCTTTTCTGAGACGATGGGCACACCAAACAGGCTGTTATTATTCGCCATGTAGTGAACATCCATTTTACCTGCATTACCCGCGCGGCGTGCGATGTCGTCAATTAAGAACGTATGTTTGAGCGGAGCACCCGCGCATTTCATTTCGGTCGCTGGGCGCGTAAATAGCCCAATCCCACCTTCTTCGGTGTACTTTGAGGCCGCTTGCCAAGTCTTGGCTGCATACTCTGGTCCAGCATAAAGAGAGCCGATTCCGTTGGTACCGACCATATCGAGACTGAACCCGTCGATTGCATCGTGATCCAAAACCAGACCCGGTGCCACGACGAGGAAATCATAGGCAAGGATCTGACCGCTTTCTGTAGTGACGGTTTTCTTGTCGGGATCAATTGCTGCAGCTTTTTCTGTGATGAGAGAAACACCGGTAGGCAGCCAATCCGTTGTTTTAGATACAACATAATTAGCTGGCTTAAGGCCTGCTGCGACCAAAGATAAACCGGGTTGGTATAAGTGTTGGGGGCGGGGATCAATTAGAGTGATTTCTGCGCCATCCAGTCGGTCAACCAAGCGGTTAGCAAGTGCAGTGCCGCCTGCGCCTGCACCGATAATTATGATTTTTGCATTTGTAGGTATGGCTGCAGCGTTGGTTTCTTGCGTCGAAACAACAAGAGCAGCCCCGCCTGCGGCGAGGCCCAGAAAGCCGCGGCGCCCTATGGGCGCGTTTAGGGAATTGGTCATCAGGAACTCCAAATTATACATAATATTTATGACATATAAGTGTATGTAGATGATTTGATGTAGGTCAAAAGAATGCTTAATTCTATCTTTGAGATGTGTCTTTATGGGGCATTCGTCGTTTAAAGGTTGGGACGGCACTGTCGAACTAAACGACCTTTAGGTGGGTAGAACACGTGGTCAGCGTTTTGGTATGACCACGTGCTCTCCATTTCGGTACTTCAAGACGAGCTCGGAGGTGATCCGCTTAGCATTGATGCTCTAGGAAGGTTTCCTTGGTCTCTTCGTAATGTGGAGGATCTCCCGTATGAGCGGGGGATCGACGTAAGTCATGAGACGATCCGGTATTGGTGGAACAGATTTGTTCCGCTGTTTACTTCTGAAATCAGGAAGCGAAGAGCGGACAGATTAAAATCCCGCTCGAATTGGCAATGGTACTTGGTTGAGGTCTTCGTGAAAATGAATGGTGTGTGGCACCACATGAGGCGCGCTGTTGATCAAGAAAGTGATGTACTTGAGGCTATGTCATAAGGTGCCGAGACCGAAATGCGGCACTGAAATTCCTCAGGAAATCTCTGCGTAGATATGGAAGCCCGCAGGCAATAGACACTGACAATCTTAGGTCTTATGGCGCTGCTATGAGAGACCTAGGAAATACTGAGAAACAGCAAACGGGCAGGTGGCTCAATAACCGCATTGAGAATTCTCACCTTCCGTTTCGACGAAGAGAGCGAGCTATGCTTAGGTTTCGGTAAATGCAATGTTTGTAGAAATTCGCCGCCGTTCACTCTTCCGTCTACAATCATTTCAGTCAGGAACGACACCACCATAGCCGAGGCAACTTCAAAACCTTACGCGCCACTGGTCTCGCAGAGTTTCGCAAACTCGGCGGGATATGAAAACTTGGTTAAACAGCAAATGGAGACGAGTTCGAACTAGTCTGACAGCACCCAAATTCGGCCATGAAGCTGCATTGGTCGATTGCGCAGCGAACGTAGGGTGAGGTTCCGTTTTTCTTAGCGACACGTTTGGAACCATTTGGGCGGTGGACGATAGGCAGAGTCTAAGGCCAATGCTCAAAGGCGCTACATTTTTCGAAAAACTACGCCGAGATCGGAAGGCGCATTGTGATCTGTGCACCTTTGGCCACTGGGTCTACGGTTAAACTGCCATTCGATTGCTGAACAATTTCATTTGCAATCGCCAGTCCCAATCCGCTGCCTGAATTTGGTTCGAGCTGGGTGAAGCGACCAAAAATTTTTGTGGCGTTGTCTGGGTGCAGGTCTTTTCCGTCATCCCAAATTGACACTTTGGCGTGGTCACCGTCAGCGTCGCAGTTGATGACTATTGTGCTTAACGATGGTCCGCCGTGCGTTAGAGCGTTATCAAGAATGTTCTTGATTGCTTCTTTCAATAAAACTTCTGTCCCGAACACCTTAATCGGTTGACCTGCTGAGTTAAATTCAAACCGGACGTCTTGTTTGAGGACGAGATAGGCGAAATCGGTGCAAACATCGGAGACAATCGCATTCAGATCAATTTCTTTGGCATCTCTTTGATCGCGCCCATAGGTCAGTCGTTCCAATGACAAAAGCTGTTCAGTGACATGCGCAGAGTGTTTGGCAGCATAGAGGAGTTTGTCGATCCGCTGCTCGCGATCTGCGTTTGTTTTCGCTGATTTGACTGCCTCCGCCATTGCCAGGATGCCAGCTGCAGGATTTCGAAGTTGATGGGCTGCGTCAGATATAAATGCCTGTTGAGCGGAGATGCTGTCGGACACTTGCCCGAGCAGACGGTTTAGCGTTCTCACAATTTCTTTTACTTCGCCTGGAACAGCACGTTTGATCGGGCTTAGGTCGTTCTGAGATCGTTTATCGATCGCATCTTGAAGGTCATTGAGGGGGCGTAGACCCAACTGCACACCAAACCAAACAACAAGAGCAAGTGTCACCAGAAGGGCTCCCATCAAGGCAGCAGCTTTGAGGGCGAGATCTCTTGCGAATTCGTTTCGGTCCGACATGCGTTGCCAAACTCGAATTATCGTTTGACCCGTTATCCCTCCGACTTGAGCGTTTTCGGTGAGCTTTAAGACTCGGACAGGTTCATCACGGTATATGGCTTCAAAATAGGACGTTGTTTGAGGTTCTGCGCCGAGTGCCGTTGGTTCAATAGGTGGCTATGCATATCCGGTAACGTAATATCCACCCGGTCCTGTCGCATGATAGAAGACTTCGCCGCCAGACGCATCCGTGAGTAAATCGCGGGTTGACGGCGATAGAGCGTCGCCCTCAGAGCTCGCTACGTCGCGTGAAATTGCCAAGGCTGTAGACAGTAAACCCCTATCGAAAAGCTCGTTCGCAGTCTGTTGGGCAACCGAAAACCGCCAATAGCCAAGAAATAAACTTACAATCAAAAGTGGTGTAAGGATAAGAACGAAGAGGCGAAATCGAAGAGTATGCGGGGCGGTTTTCATCCTTCGACCTCGAGTAGATATCCGAGGCCGCGGGCGGTCTTGATCTGGACCCCACATTGCGCCAATCGGCGGCGAAGACGCGAAATATGAGGTTCGATTGCAGTGTCATCGACGTCAGCGCCGATACCGTAAACGTGGTCAATAATTTGCGACTTGGAAACCAATCGCCCCTTGCGTTCGATAAGGCATTCAAGTGTCGCCAGTTCTTTGCGTGGTAAGTCGAGGGGAAGGCCGTCAACAGTCACTTGGCGTGTTGAGCGATCAAAAATAAGTCGACCGAGGATCTCTTTTGGACTGTATTCGAGGTTTTTGCGTCGTGAAAGAGCTCTGATCCGTGCTTCGAGTTCGTCCATCTCGAAGGGTTTGACCAGATAGTCATCGGCGCCACGATCTAATCCCAAGACACGGTCGCTGGTCTCAATGCGGGCCGTGAGCAAGATCACCGGTGTATGCCCACCGCGTTGTCGCAGCGCGTGCAACACATCCAAGCCACTCATACTTGGTAAATTGATATCAAGCACGATGAGGTCTGCGCCTTCATTGCGAAGGTACGTGTCAGCTTCTAATCCATCATGCAGAACGTCAACCGCATGACCGCGATCCCTCAACCTGTAGGCGATCGCGTTGGAGAGTGTGACGTTGTCTTCGATGATGACGATACGAATTTTTCGACTCCGCAAGTTTGCCGCAAGGTTCGCACACAAAGTTCAACACGTTGGAGGGGGGAATCAATCCCCAAAAAATAAATCGGATTAAAGTGGAGTTTTGACTGCCGCTATGATCCCATCGGTCATTAAGGGAGGAAACCAATGACCTTACTAAAGCTTTCACGCCGTGCGGCGCTTGCTCTTACTGCAGCTGCTGGCTTGGCTGCGCCCGCGATGGCAGATGTAGATTTTTCCGGTAAGACGATCGAGTGGGTGATCCCATTCTCTGAAACTGGCGGTTCGGCGAAATGGGCAAACTTCTTTGCACCCCTTTTGTCCGAAGAACTACCGGGCAACCCAACCGTTGTGGTCAAGTTCATGCCAGGCGCAGGATCCACTAAAGGTGCAAACTGGTTCCAAGAACAAACTGAAGGCGACGGCACTCTGCTGTTCGGTTCGTCCGGTTCTACTCAGTTCCCGTTCCTTCTGGATGATCCGCGCGTAATGTATGAATATGCGGATTGGAACGCCGTTATGGCGACAGGCACTGGTGGCGTTGCCTATCTCAACGCCGAAGACGGTGCTCTGTTCGATGGTTCCGCAAACCAATTGAAAGATATCCCGTTCATTTTCGGTTCGCAGGGCGCGACGGGTCTTGATCTGGTTCCGCTCTTGGCTTGGGAAATGCTGGGCATGAACGTCGAACCCGTCTTTGGCATCAAAGGTCGTGGCGATGGGCGTCTGATGTTTGAACGCGGTGAAGCGACGATCGATTACCAAACGTCGTCTGGCTACATCAGTGGCTCTATGGACCTCGTGGACGCGGGTACGGCTGTTCCGATGATGTCTTGGGGTGCTCTGGACGAAAACGGTATGATCGTGCGCGATCCAACGTTCCCTGATCTCCCAAGCTTCAAAGAAGTTTGTGAAGCGACCGATGGTTGTGAAACCTCTGGTCCAGCATGAGATGCATGGAAAGCCTTCTTTATCGCGGGTTATCCGTCCCAGAAGATCGCGTTCCTGCCAGCTGGAACACCTCAGGACGTGATCGACACCTACACTGCAGCTTTTGAAGCAGTGCGTGCACGCCCAGATTTCAAAGAAATCGCATCCCAGCAGGTTGGCGAGTACCCGATGTTTGTTGGTGCTGGCGCTCAAAAGGCAACTGACGAAGCAACAACCGTTTCGGACGAGGCAAAACAATTCGTCCTGACATGGCTTAAAGACGCTTACGGCGTCGAACTGAACTAAGCCAGTTCACAGCGCCCTCTCGAATTCGAGGGGGCGCACCTCATCAAAAAATCAAAACTAAAAGAAAGCGACTCCGATGGAGATTTTCGCCAACGCACTTCCTGCGCTCGGTGACGCGTGGGCATTGATACTCCAGCCTATTGTGCTGGGCTATCTCATCCTTGGTGTCACCATGGGCCTAGCGGTTGGGGTTTTCCCTGGCCTCGGTGGTATCGCCGGCTTGTCCCTTCTTCTTCCCTTCATGTTCGGCATGGAGCCCGTTTACGGTTTGGCCTTGATGGTGGGAATGGTGGCGGTTGTACCAACGTCAGACACCTTTGCTTCGGTCCTGATGGGGATACCTGGGTCATCTGCATCTCAGGCAACCGTGCTTGATGGGTTCCCTATGGCGAAAAAAGGCGAGGCGGCGCGTGCGCTTTCTGCAGCTTTCGCATCGTCTCTATTCGGTGGCCTGGTTGGGGCTCTCTTCCTGACTGCGTTTATCTTGGTCGCGCGTCCTATTGTTTTGGCATTCGGGTTGCCCGAAATGCTGATGATTACTGTCCTAGGACTTTCGATGGTGGCCGTGCTTGCTGGGCGCGTTCCGTTGAAAGGGCTGGCCGCTGCGGGCCTCGGCATGATGGTCGGGACCATTGGTATCGCCGACGCTGGCGGTTCGCTTCGTATGGCCAGCTATGACATCCCATACCTGACCGATGGCCTTCAGTTGGTGATTGTCGGCCTTGGTATCTTCGCGATTCCAGAAATTGTATCTCTGCTTCGTCAAGACCGCTCCATCTCTGAAAATAGTAATTTGGGCGCTGGTTGGCTGAGCGGGGTAAAGGACTGGTTTGACAATATCTGGCTGTCCGTCCGTTGCTCGTTGATTGGTGTCCTCGTCGGCATCATCCCTGGCCTTGGTGGTTCCGTTGTGGACTGGATCGCCTATGGCCACACGGTTCAGACCACCAAAGACAAATCGGGCTTTGGCAAGGGTAATGTTCGCGGTGTTATTGGGCCTGAGAGCTCGAATAACGCGAAAGAAGGCGGTGGCCTTGTTCCGACATTGCTCTTTGGTATCCCTGGTTCGGGATCGATGGCGATCTTCATCGGTGCAATTGCTCTGCTTGGGTCTGGCGATATCGAAGTTGGCCCCAAGATGCTCAAGGACAACCTCGACATCACATATTTGATCGTCTGGCTGCTCGCGCTCGCAAACGTGTTTGGGACGTTGATGTGCATCGCTTTGTCGGGCGGGATCGCGCGTTTGACGACGATCCGATTTACCTACCTCGCACCATTCTTGTTTATGCTGATCAGCTTCGCAGCATTTCAGTCGGGACAGAGTTTCGAGGATCTCCTCGCGCTGTTTGCAATTGGGTTGGTTGGTATTTTTCTGCGTCGCTTTGATTGGTCGCGCCCTGCGTTCCTCATCGGGTTTGTACTGTCGAACCCTGTAGAGAAATTCTCCAACCAAGCATTCCAAATTGCGAGCTTCAAATTCCGCCGTGGTTTTGAAACTGGCATGGATTACTTGTTTAGCCCGATCGTAATCGTTCTGATCGTCGTCACGCTGATCTCCGTCGTCTTTGGCATTCGTCAGGCAAAGGCGATCATGGCCGAAGGCGATGTGCAGTCGGGCAGCAAACGCGCGCCGGTTACGTTCTTGCTGATCATTACAGCCTATCTCGTTGTTGCGCTGTTGAACGCCAATGCGATCCCTGACTTCAACATGACCGATAAAATCGTGCCGCTCGTTATTGGTGGGATTTCTCTGGCCTGTTGCTTGATTGTGTTGGTGCAGATGATGCGTAGCCCCGAAGGCGATGTGGTCTTTGCCGACAAAGAGGTGGCTGGTGAAGATGCAGACGCGCCTTATGGCCTCTGGTCGACGTTGGCTTGGTTCGCTGGATTGATCGCGGCCACTTGGGTCGTTGGTTTCATCATTGCGTTGGTCGGCTTCCTGATCACGTTCCTTCGGGTTCGCGCGCAGGCTGGCTGGTTCAAGACTCTTATCCTCACGGCATGTGGCCTTGGGTTCATCTGTTTGATGGCCGGCGCATTGAACCGTGACTTCCCCCCAGGTCTCTTGCAGGGAGCGGTTGATATGCCGTGGCCGTTGAAATGACACAACATGCTATTCCATATGTCTTCATGCGTGGTGGTACCTCTCGTGGTCCGTATTTCAATCGCGCTGATCTCCCAGAAGACCTAGATCAATTGGCAGAAGTTCTTTTGGCCGTGATTGGGTCCGGTCATAAACTCAACATCGACGGGATTGGCGGCGGTGCCGCCGTCACAACCAAGGTCGCAATGTTGAGCCGAGCAACCGACAACTGGGCTGATGTGGACTACTTCTTCGCTCAAGTTTCGGTCGAGGATCGTCTCGTCGATTTCAAACCGACCTGTGGAAATATCCTGTCTGGAGTTGGACCTGCTGCTCTCGAAATGGGGTTGGTGGAGCCATCGGGTGATGTCACCGAGATTAAGATTCATGCAGTAAACACAGGGGCGCGGGTCGTTGCCAAAGTCCAAACCCCCGGCGGGCAACTGGATTACTCGGGGCAAACCGAAATTGCGGGTGTTCCAGGCACATCTGCACCAGTTGCCCTTAACTTTATGGGCGTCGTCGGGTCGTCGACTGGGGCGTTTTTGCCGACCGGAAACCTGCGCGATACCATAGACGGGATTGAGGTCACCTGTATGGATGTTGCTATGCCGCTGGTGATAGCGCGTGCGGCTGACTTTGGGCTGACGGGATATGAAACTGCGGAGGAGTTGGACGCCAATCGTGATTTCTTTGCGCGAATGGAAGCGATCCGGATTAAAGCGGGCGCGGCCATGGGTATGGGGGATGTTTCAAAATCCGTTACACCCAAATTCGGATTGCTAGCACCAGCAAAAGACGGTGGGACGATCGCAACTCGATACTTCATGCCATGGAATACCCATCCGACGATGGCGGTCACTGGGGCGCAGTGCCTTGCGTCCTGCGCTTTGACGCCGGGCACCGTGTCCGATGGTCTGTTGGAGCGTCCGTCAACAGGGCCGGCCGAAGTTATACTTGAGCATGCGTCTGGTAACATCGACGTCTTGGTCGATTTTTCGAACGACGACGGCTTTACCCTGATGTCGGCTGGGCTCGTCCGAACCGCGCGTAAACTGGCGGACGGGCATGTCTATGTCCCAGCCGAAGTTTGGATGAAATAGGAGGCACTGATGCCAGTTCTAAATATTTTGGTTGCCTTCAATGGTTCGGCTTCCTCTATTTCTGCTCTGAAATATGCGGCAGCGCTTGCACATAAAGATCGAGCATATGTGACTGCTATTTTGGCGCATACATCTCACGAAGTCATTGATCGTAAGCATCGCTGGATTCCTGCGCAAGCTGCGGCGCTGATCGCCAATGCAAACGATGAAGTTATCGAGAAAATCGAGGCGAAATTCGTTGAGTTGTCGTCAGAATTAGAGTTGGGAGACCGTCTGTTATTCCGCAAAACGACAGGGCGGGTTGATGACTTGCTTGCACAAACGGCACGTTCTTTTGACATATTGATTGTCGGTCAACACTTGGACGATGACGACGAGCACATCACCCTTCATCCAGATCGTATCGCGCTCATTAGCGGTCGGCCTGTTGTAGTGGTTCCGACAGACTTCAGCTTGTCGGGCACGCATAGCCATGTGGCAGTCGCGTGGGATGGCGGACGCGCGGCGGCCAGAGCTGTGTCCGATAGTCTCAGGATCCTTGAGGATGAGGGTAAGGTCAGCCTCTTGACCGTTCGAGGGGCTAGTAATCCACCCGTTGATGATTTGCTGCAGCATCTCAGTCGGCACGGTACGGATGCCATTCACCACGATTTGCCTCGGGTCACGTCGATTGGGGATGCGCTCGTCAATTTCTGCAAACGGCAGGATGCAACCTTACTTGTGATGGGGGCATATGAGCATTCCAAATTTCGCGAAGATTTCCTGGGTGGAGTAACGGCGACTGTTCTTCGGGAAATTAAGATACCTGTGTTGCTTTCGCACTGACCAGGCATAGGTTCAGACCGAATGCCCTGTCGTATTTCAGAACTATAGAACAGGTATGTTTAGGGACAGACTATGAAGATCCATATCCTCGATGACTGGTTTAACACGCTTAGTGGCTTGCCTTGCTTTGCCAAACTTGATCGGCACGATGTGACTGTCTGGACGGACCATGTTGAGGATATCGATCAGCTCGTTGATCGTCTGTATGACGCCGACGGTGTCGTTCTCTTCCGCGAAAGAACCAAGGTGACGCGCGATCTGGTTGCGCGTCTTCCAAACCTCAAATTGGTCAGCCAGCGAGGGGTCTATCCACATATCGATGTGCAGGCTTGCACCGACCATGGTGTTTTGGTTTGCTCGAAGACAAGTGGCGAAGCGCCTGCGCATGCGGCTGCTGAATTAGCTTTTGCGCTGATCATGTCAGCAATGCGTCAGTTGCCCCAGCAAATGGCCTCGGTCAAGGCAGGGACTTGGCAAGTTGGAGTCGGCAAAACCCTACACGGTCGGACGCTCGGGTTATATGGCTATGGCCGCATTGCAAAAGCTGTTGCTGGTTACGCCAAAGCGTTTGGCCTGAATGTCATCTGGTGGGGTTCTGAAGACGGACGCAAAAAAGCTGTCGCAGCTGGTGAAACCGTTCCCGCGTCCCGTGAGGAATTTTTTGGATCTTGCGATGTCGTCTCGGTGCACGTGAGGATGTTGCCTCAAACCAAAGGAATAATTACGGCCGCTGACTTTGCATCTATGCGCAACGGCTCGGTATTTGTGAATACATCACGGGCAGGATTGATCGAGGCTGGCGCACTACTGGATGCCCTAAATCGCGGTAAGCCCAACTATGCAGCAATTGATGTCTTCGATGTGGAACCTTTACTCGATCCCACCGATCCTTTGTTGAGCCATCCAAACCTGATTGCAACGCCGCATATTGGGTTTGTGACTGAAGATGAGTTTGATTTTCAGTTCTCAGATATTTTTGATCAGGTGAATGCATTTGCGGATGAAGCACCCATTCATATGATTAATCCCGAAGTCTGGACCGCCTGATTAGTCCTGCGATCAGAGGCGCACCGGTAATCACTAAAATGATGCGGACCAGATGGTGGGTCACGACATAACCCAGATCAGCGCCTGCGATGATAGCCAGAACAGTCATCTCGGCTTGGCCCCCAGGCGCAAAGGCTAAGAACGCTTCAACTTTACCACCGAGGCCGAAAGAGTAGACGAGCTGGCTAAAGAGCTCTGCAAGGATTGCGAGCAATGCAACATACGCAATCCCTGCTGCAACGAAGCGCTTTAATTCTTTGAATGTAACGCCCACGAAATTCACCCCGATGCCAACCCCAATGAAAAATTGGGCGAAGAGGATGGCTTCACGAGGTGGACGGACATGGATGAGTTCACCGAGTGATAGTGCAGCGGTGGCTATCATAGGGCCAAGTATCGAAGCTCCGAACAACCCCACCCGAACGCCGATTTTCCAACCTCCAATGGCTGCAATCGCCATGAGTATGAGTTCCAATAAAGGAATTTCTGTCGCGGGGGCGCCAATAGGATTGTTCAGGGATGCGCCATAAAGCGTGGACAAAACGAAAGGTGCGATCGTGACAATGATCAGAACTCGCGTTGCATGAATAAGTGACAGTGCACGAGGATCGCCACCTGCTTCGGTTCCAAAGATGACCATGTCCTGCAAGCCACCGGGCATCGCCGCATAATAGGACGTGGTTTGATCCAATTTCCAAACACGACTGAAAAACGGGACGCCAACCGCTCCAATCGCAAGAATGAACACGGGGATCATAGCGATAGAAACCATCATCGTCGGGAGCTGATGGAATAGTGCAGGGGTAATGCTAGCACCAACCGCGACACCCAAAATGGTGCGCGCACCAACCGATATATCTCCAAATCCCTTTAGTGGAAGACCTGTGAGAGCGGCAAAGAGGCAGGCGAACATTGGGCCAAAAAGGAACGGCAAAGGAAGGTCCAAAGCCAAGAAGATGCCGACCCCAGTCAGAGCCAAAGCAAAGGTAAATATTCTCTTGGAACCATTTGAAAGGTGGTGCTGGGCCATGGGGTTATCAATCATTTGACTTATTGTGAATCCGAGTGTATACACTTGGATACAATTTACAAGATGGTTGTTATGGCAAAGCACGACGACAACATTTCAGCCGATGGTCCGCAGGGCAATCAGGCTTATTTCCAGCTGCTGTCGGATATCCGTGACGGTCGTTTGGTGTCGGGTGATCGTGTGCGTGAAACTGATCTCGCGGAACGGTTCGGTATTAGCCGAACGCCCATACGTGAAGCGATCCGTCTGCTTGAAGTAGATGGCTTGATTTCTCACCAGCCACGACAAGGGGCTACCATCAGGCGTCTCGATTATGCAGAGGTGATGGAGCTTTATGAGATGCGGTCCGTGTTGGAAGGGACTGCCGCACGCCTTGCTGCCCGTTCAGCATCTGACATTGAGATTGAAGAATTGATCTCCTTGAACGCTGATCTTGCGGCTGCGGGCAATTCGCCTGAGGCTTTCCGGTTGAACCGTCAATTTCACCAAGCTTTGCTTCACTCGACTAAGAACCGTTTTTTGGCCAAATCAATGGATAGCCTACAGAAATCTTTGATGATTTTAGGGCCAACCACTTTGACACAGCCTGACCGGGCTGAGCGCGCAATCGAAGAACACAATGACGTTCTTACAGGAATCCGTTCGCGTGACGGTGAAGCTGCCGAAAAAGCCATGCGCGCGCATATTGAAGCTGCTCAAAGAGTGCGAATTAGGGCTCTGAGACAATTGCCAGTTACGGAGGAATGACACTCTATCTGGCTGGTTCCTCCCTCCAACAAGCGATGAAACCAGCGACCGCGAAATGCGGTGTAGATATAAAAGCAAAAGAGAGATGAACAAACATTCAACAACACCCGGTTCTAACTGGGACGTCGTGGTGGTTGGGGGAGGGAACGCCGCCCTTTGTGCAGCAATGACCGCTGCCGAAGAAGGTGCGCGCGTCCTTATCCTCGAAACCGCCCCAAAGGCGTACCGTGGTGGCAATTCGCGGCACACTAGAAATTTTCGGTGCATGCATCATGGTCCGTTAGGTCCACTGGTCGAAAGCTATACCGAGGACGAGTATTTCAGTGATCTTATGAAGGTCACGGGCGGCAAAACGCACGAAGGGCTGGCCCGTTTGGCCATCCGGTCTTCAGAAGAGTGTTTGCCATGGATGGAAGAACATGGAGTTCGGTTTCAGCCGTCACTCTCTGGGACATTGTCACTGGCGCGCACCAATGCGTTTTTCTTGGGTGGCGGGAAAAGCCTCGTCAATGCGTACTACAGAACTGCCGAAAAGCTTGGCGTGACAGTAAAGTACGAAGCGGCTGTGACGCACATCGAGTTGGATGATGATAGGGTTAGCTATCTCGATTACACGCTGGCCGACGAAACACACCGTGTCTTTCCAAAGTCTGTTGTGGTCGCGTCGGGTGGCTTTCAGGCAGATACTGAATGGCTTGCCCGAGCTTGGGGGCCAGCAGCAAAGAATTTTCTGATTAGAGGTACACCCTACAATAGGGGAGTTGTTCTAGCAGATCTTTTGGATCAAGGCGTGGAGCAGGTCGGCGATCCTACGCAATGTCACGCCGTTGCTATTGATGGGCGTGCCCCAAAATTTGACGGTGGAATTGTTACCCGATTGGACTGCGTGCCGTTTTCTATTGTAGTCAATAAGAACGCGGAACGGTTCTACGATGAAGGCGAAGATGTCTGGCCAAAACGCTATGCGATTTGGGGTCGTTTGGTTGCGGCACAGCCGGATCAAGTTGGGTACGTGATCATCGACGCAAAATCTCTGAACCTATTTATGCCATCCGTATTTCCACCGATCAAAGCCGACAGCATTGAAGAGTTGGCTGAAAAGATGGGGCTGCCACCCGCAGCGCTCAAAAGTACGGTAGAGGAGTTCAATCGGTCGTGTGGTGACACGTCAAATTTCCATCCTACCGAACTCGACGGTGTGAGAACCACTGGACTTAATCCCGCGAAAACCAACTGGGCGCGACCAATCACAGAGGCGGCGTTTTACGGCTACAGTCTCAGAACCGGCGTCACATTCACTTACCTGGGTCTAAAAGTGGATGAAAATGCACAATGTTCTGTCGGCAATCGTCCGATAGCGAACCTTTGGGCCGCTGGCGAAACAATGGCTGGTTCAATCTTAGGGCAGGGGTATCTTGCCGGTTTTGGCATGACAATCGGAACTGTCTTTGGACGCATTGCTGGCAAGGAGGCCGCGGCCCATGCAAACTGATTTTCTAAATGAAGCGCGCCGACAGGCAGAGATCTGCAACGCGTGCCGCTACTGTGAGGGATATTGTTCCGTGTTTCCAGCGCTCCACGCCGAGCGCGCCTTTTCAGATGGAAACCTGACCCAGCTTGCCAACCTCTGCCACAATTGCAGGGGGTGCTACTACGCCTGTCAGTACACGGCGCCGCATGAATTCAATCTCAACCTACCTCAAGCACTGGCAAACGTGCGCCAGCAAAGCTGGGAAGAATTTGCTTATCCGCAATCTGCGGCTAAAGCCTTTCAAAAAAATGGCGCATTGATCGCTCTGATGGCGACGGTGGGATTTGCGTTCTTCTTCTGGCTGGCAAAGCAAGTTGCAACGATCGGTGGGGAAGGCTTCTATGCGATCCTGTCCCATAACATGATGATCGCTATCTTCATACCAGCTTTCGTATTCCCTTTGATGAGCATCGGCATCAGTCTTCGCCGATACTGGCGTTCAGTCGATGGCGGCCCTGTTAAACTTGTGCACCTCAAAAAGGCATTCATCGCTGCTGCGGGAATGAAAAATCTGCGGGGTGGACACGGCGATGGGTGTAACTTTGAGGATACTGACCGGTTCTCTCAAGGTCGGCGCTATGCTCATCAGGCAGTGATGTATGGCTTTTTGCTGTGCTTCGCTGCGACGAGTTCGGCAACTGTTCTGCATTATGTGTTCGATATGCCTGCGCCATACCCATTTTGGTCATTACCAAAACTCTTGGGCGTTATCGGAGGCGTATTGTTGTCGCTCGGCTGCGTTGAAATGGTCCGATTGAAACTCAAGTCGGATAAAACATTAGCTGCAGACAAGGCCTTTTCTGGGGAAGTTGGTTTTGTTGGCTTGTTGGGCTTCGTGGCAATCAGCGGATTGCTTCTCTATTTTCTCGGAAGCACAACGGCGATGCCAGTATTGCTGGTTCTACACCTTGGCGCAGTCTTGGCATTTTTCGTGCTAACTCCGTTCACCAAAATGGTGCATGGCTTTTATCGTCTTGCCGCGATGGCGCGAGACGCTCAACGGACGAAATAAGCTTGGTGAGGCAAGAACGACCCTGTTCTTGCCTCATCTTTATATGAACGTCCAATGTGACTGTTTGGCTCTCGAAATTCGGGCACTAAGTCAATGCTAATGGCTCGTGATGACGAGAGCTGCCGTTATTCAATGTTGGATATGACTGACATCCGCTGTCGTGATGGGGTTCGATCGTTATCTCGATTCAGCGAAAGTCCTCTTCCCGCCCTTGGAGTCGAACGGTAATCGGCCCAGTCCGGTCATTCAGCAAGCAAACTCCTTGCCGCGCGGTGGCTCATCAGTGCGAACATTCATACTTTGTGTAGCGAGTGACCACTAAGCACGACATGGATGTGTATCCCGCAGCCGTATTCGGTAACGTATGCTGCGGATTGGGTGATCTGAAAGCATTTTTCACGCATTCGGATCGTCGGAAACAGGCCATAAACGCGGCAACGTTGTCGTGGTGTGACAGGTTAGCGTTATACCACCGTCAACGTGCATTCGAAATTTCGATCAAGTTCCCATCAGGATCGCGCAAATAGATAGATGTGATCGGTCCAGTTGCGCCCGTGCGGGGCACTGGGCCCTCGGTGATCGGGATACCGCAAAGCGCGAGGTGATCGATCCATTCCGCCAGAGGGGTGTCTGAGAGCAGACACAGGTCTGCAGAGCCCGGGGTAGGGGCGGCCGCATATGGAGCGAACTCTGCACCCGCTTTGTGGAGGTTGATTTTCTGCGCGCCAAAGGTCAGGGCTTCGCGGACCTCGCCAAACGGGGTGGTGAATGGGGCCCGTGTCATGCCCAATCCGACGCAGTAAAACCGGCATATCTCTTCAATGTTTGCGACCGTGAGGACCAGATGGTCGAGGGTGCGGATGGTTGGTTTCATATTAACGCGCCATAACAATATCGGCGCGTAGCCCACCGAGGGTTGGGCTATCCGACAACCGCAACACACCCCCGTGCAGTCGCGCGATATCAGCAACGATTGCAAGGCCGAGGCCAACGCCTGTACCTTTGTTCTGGTTCCGCGCAGGGTCAAGCCGCGTGAAGGGGCGCATCGCCTCTTCGCGTTTGTCGGCGGGAATGCCGGGGCCGTCATCCTCAACCGTGATGCGGAGCGTGCGGTCGGTGAGGGCAACCGACACTTGGGCTTGGGTTCCGCCATACCGCAAAGCATTGCCAATCAGGTTGTCCAAGGCGCGACGCACCGCCAATGGGCGGAGAGGCACGGTAACATCGTTGAGCATCGGATCGAGCGGCAGGAGGATTACATCTTGCCCGCCACGTTGGGCATCATCCACGACACGCGTGACCAGATCGACGACATCCACTTGCTCAGCTGCATCGCCTGCATCCGCACGCCCATATTCGAGGAAGGCTTCGATAAGCCGTTCCATATCCTCGACATCGCGGACCATGGGTTCTGCTTCGGCATCGTCGACCATCGACAGTCCAAGTCTTAGCCGTGTCAGCGGCGTGCGAAGGTCATGGCTAATGCCCGACAGCATCATTGTGCGTGACTGTGTCTGACGTTCAATCCGCGCCCGCATGTCTAGAAAAGCGGTGCCCGCTGCGCGGACTTCATTCGCGCCACCAGGTGAATAGGGGACAATCCGCCCTTTACCGTATTCAGAGGATGCATGAGCCAACCGTTTGATCGGACGCAGTTGGTTGCGCAGGAAAGAGTAGGCGACAAAAGTAAGGAACGTCCCCATTACCATCATAATGACGATCAATTGGTGAGGGTTCGACGCCGTCACCCTCCACCGCGGAAAACTGATCCCATTCATGCCTGAACGATCGAACCAAACCATAACTTCGGTGTCATCCGACAGATCAACAGCGCGTAGATCGTCGAAGTCGGTCCGAAGGGTCGCAATCATCGCGCGACCAGAGAAATCCAAGAACCCATAGTCATCGGCCTCAGGCGGTGCCTCAGACGACAGAAGTGTAAACCCGAGCGCTTCGGAGAGAGCGGCCTGCTGCACGGCTGGGCTATCAAGGATCAGGGTAATCTCACCACTGACAGATTGTGTCATTCGCCGCGTCACACCATCATAGTGACGTTGGATAAACACGACAGAGACGAGGATTTGGAGCGATATGATCGGGAGCAGCAGGATCAGTGCTGCTCGGCCATATAGTCCGCGAGGGAGATAAGAT
>NZ_CP018572.1:1152500-2205000 GCF_001908835.1 Marivivens sp. JLT3646
GGCCCCTAATTCATGGCTAAGTGGGAAAGCAGGTGGGACGACCAAAACAACCAGGAGGTTGGCTTAGAAGCAGCCATCCTTTAAAGATAGCGTAACAGCTCACTGGTCTAAATAAGTTGTCCTGCGGCGAAGATGTAACGGGGCTCAAGCCATGAGCCGAAACTTCGGAGTGCGTAAGCACTGGTAGCAGAGCGTAGTGTGATATAGTTCCATGCGTCCTTACCTTCCTCGGAAGGATTGGACGCAAGGAGCTTTCGATGAAGCCGGGCTGTAAGGCATCCGGTGGAGAGATCACTAGTGAGAATGATGACATGAGTAGCGACAAAGAGGGTGAGAGACCCTCTCGCCGAAAGTCCAAGGGTTCCTGCTTAAAGCTAATCTGAGCAGGGTAAGCCGACCCCTAAGGCGAGGCCGAAAGGCGTAGTCGATGGGAACCAGGTTAATATTCCTGGGCCAGGAGATGGTGACGGATCTCGAAGGTTGTTCATCCTTATCGGATTGGATGGGCCGCTTAGAGGTTCCTGGAAATAGCCCTCCATGAGATCGTACCCTAAACCGACACAGGTGGACTGGTAGAGAATACCAAGGCGCTTGAGAGAACAACGTTGAAGGAACTCGGCAAAATACCTCCGTAAGTTCGCGAGAAGGAGGCCCCGTTCGTAGGCAACTATGGGCGGGGGGCACAAACTAGGGGGTGGCGACTGTTTACTTAAAACACAGGGCTCTGCGAAGTCGTAAGACGACGTATAGGGTCTGACGCCTGCCCGGTGCCGGAAGGTTAAAAGGAGGGGTGCAAGCCTCGAATTGAAGCCCCGGTAAACGGCGGCCGTAACTATAACGGTCCTAAGGTAGCGAAATTCCTTGTCGGGTAAGTTCCGACCTGCACGAATGGCGTAACGACCTCCCCGCTGTCTCCAACGTTGACTCAGCGAAATTGAATTGCCTGTCAAGATGCAGGCTACCCGCGGTTAGACGGAAAGACCCCATGCACCTTTACTATAGCTTCGCACTGGCAACAGGTACAGCATGTGCAGGATAGGTGGTAGGCTTTGAAGCAGGGACGCCAGTCTCTGTGGAGCCTCCCTTGAGATACCACCCTTGCTTTGCTTGTTGTCTAACCGCGGTCCGTTATCCGGATCCGGGACCCTGCGTGGTGGGTAGTTTGACTGGGGCGGTCGCCTCCCAAACAGTAACGGAGGCGCGCGAAGGTTGGCTCAGAGCGGTCGGAAATCGCTCGTTGAGTGCAATGGCAGAAGCCAGCCTGACTGCAAGACTGACAAGTCGAGCAGAGACGAAAGTCGGCCATAGTGATCCGGTGGTCCCGAGTGGAAGGGCCATCGCTCAACGGATAAAAGGTACGCTGGGGATAACAGGCTGATGATGCCCAAGAGTCCATATCGACGGCATCGTTTGGCACCTCGATGTCGGCTCATCTCATCCTGGGGCTGGAGCAGGTCCCAAGGGTATGGCTGTTCGCCATTTAAAGAGGTACGTGAGCTGGGTTTAGAACGTCGTGAGACAGTTCGGTCCCTATCTTCCGTGGGTGTAGGATACTTGAGAGGAGTTGCCCCTAGTACGAGAGGACCGGGGTGAACGATCCACTGGTGGACCAGTTGTCGTGCCAACGGCAGTGCTGGGTAGCTATGATCGGACAGGATAACCGCTGAAGGCATCTAAGCGGGAAGCCCCCCTCAAAACAAGGTATCCCTGAGGACCGTGGTAGACCACCACGTCAATAGGCCGGAGATGTAAGTGCAGCAATGCATTCAGTTGACCGGTACTAATCGTCCGATAGGCTTGATTTGATCCAGTAAAAACAACGCTGGTAAATCAAGAGCATACACACACACAATCAGTTGTACTCGACTTGGAAAAATTGGTTCTTATTCGGTCTGGTGGCTATAGCACGAGCAAAACACCCGGATCCATTCCGAACCCGGCCGTTAAGTGCCGTTGCGCTGATGGTACTGCGTCTTAAGACGTGGGAGAGTAAGTCACCGCCAGACCTAATAAGAACCAATCCTTTCTCTCTTTCGATATCATCCAGCAAAGCAATCAATAAAACGCATATGCTGGACTAACGCACCAGTGACACAATAGTCACAATCGGCGCGGGGTGGAGCAGCCCGGTAGCTCGTCAGGCTCATAACCTGAAGGTCGTAGGTTCAAATCCTACCCCCGCAACCAACGTAACCGACCCTCCTGCGATAATGGACTGGCGTTTACCTCTATCTCCCTCACTTAATTGAAGAATTCCGGCCAAATCGCCGACCAATTCCATCTGATGCCCACCTCGCGCATCGGCATCCGGAACCATCCTCACTTCTGAAATGAGACCGCGCAGGATCTCAATCGCCTCTGCCCGTAAATGGTCTTCGCGGAGTGCGACGCTCAGGGCGTGAATGTGCTCTTTGAAGCGGGTGCTCATGCTCGGATGGAGCCGCAATGTTGGAGCAGGGGGCTCTGAGCTGAGTTCCTGTTCGAGTGCCTTTTTGGTGGCTTCATGGTCTGTGAGCTTCGCGATCATGGAGGGGTGATACATCCCCTCTTCGACGGCTTTTGTGATTTGGTCGATCGCTGATTGTGTTTTTGCGAGTTTGCGTTCGGCTTTCTCCCGTTCGGCTGAAACATTGGCTGCATAGCTATTATAGGATTTGCGGTATTGGTCGGCGAAGGCGCTGACCATTTTGGGGGGCCACAGCCGGTCCCGCAGGCCTGTGATCACACGATCTTCGAGGTCTTCTCGCAGGATGGTTGCGCGGTTGGTGCAGATCGCCTCACCTTTGTTGCGGGCGGCGGCGCAGCCATAGCGGGTCTTATTGATGAGCGTATAGCTCGATCCACAGCAGCCGCACTTCACCAATCCGGAAAACAGATAGACGGGTCGACGGGCACGTTCGGGCCGTAGGCCTGCGGTAAGACAGCCTGCGGGGTTAATCTTGACGCGGATGGCCTTTTGACGGGCTTTGACTGCGTCCCAGAGGTCGTCATTGATGATCCGGAGCTCTGGGACGTCTGTGTATTGCCATTGATCGGGCGGGTTCAGACGCGCCTGACGTTTGCCTGTTTCCGGGTTCTTCAGATAGCGTTGGCGGTTCCAGACCAATTTGCCGATATAGGCCTCGTTGTTGAGGATGCCTGTTCCCCGTTTTGCGTTGCCGGCGATGGTGGAGGGGTTCCATTCTCCGCTGCCCTTTCCGCTGATAGGACTTGCGATACCTTCGCTGTTCAGCGCTTTGGCAATGGCTTGAGCGGAGGTGCCTTTGGCGTAGTCTGTGAAGATGCGACGGATGACAGCGGCTTCGTCGGGGTGGATGGAACGATCCCCCGTGGTGACGCTCCCATCTGGGAGGAGTTCACGGATGACGCGATAGCCGTAAGAGATACCGCCTGCGGATTTGCCTTGATGGATACGACCTTCCAATCCGCGATGGGTCTTTTGCGCGAGGTCTTTGAGGTAGAGGGCGGACATTGTGCCTTTGAGGCCGATGTGGAGTTCACTGATCTCACCTTCGGCGACTGTGAAGATTGGGATGCCAAGGAAGGTCATCGTTTTGGCAAAGCCTGCGATATGTTCCAGGTCCCGCGAGAGGCGGTCGAGGCTTTCTGAAATAACGATATCGAACTGGCCTGCTTTGGCTTCCGCCAGAAGCTCTTGAAACTGAGGACGATGTTGCGTGGCGCCGGAGATCGCGCGGTCGGAAAAGGTTCGAACAATGGTCCAACCTTTGCTCTCCGCCAATTGGCGGCACACGCGAAACTGGTCCTCGATTGAGGCATCGCGTTGCTGGTCACTGGAAAAGCGGGCGTAGATAGCGGCACGGTATGCGGGCATAGCGTTACATCCTTCTGGAAGGGAATAGCGTCATTGATCGTCACCGCCTTTAAGTGAGGCGGTATAATCTACCCATGCAGCGTGTTTGGCCAAGAGCCTGACAGTCGCTTCAATCAAAGGATGATCATCCGGCCGCGAAATGACAAGAGGGGCGGATGAGGAAATTTTACCTTCCCCGTCCAGTTTTGATCTCTTGTCCGTGTGTTCCAAAGCGTCGCTCCTGTCGTCTGATGCCTTCAGGATAGGGAGGCTCCATTGCAGGGGAACCCCGCTCAAACTCTCTCTTTGCGCAAAATTGTGGATACCTCCCCCCAAAATCCGGAAAACTCTCTGCAAACCGCGAAAAACCTTAAAGTGTTGAGTTGGTTGGAGGTGGGGTGACCGTCGGAGACGATGTCGCCGTCTCCCACGACGGCGCCCCCGAGACACCGTAAACCGCGATTTTTAGGGAATTTGGGGAGGTGAGATAAGGTAGGCTCGGCGCACAAAGGGACGGCCATAACGAAAAAAGGCCCCCCGAAGGGTGCCAGTCTACATGCGAGTGCCCTTGCCGTCATATCCAGACCTCAAAGAGCGCCCTCGTAGATGAGTCCAATAAAGAAGAACCGCCGTCTGCTATTAAGGCAACGGATGAGGAGGATGACGGGGGGACCAAAAGGGGGAAAGATCAAGGTCGATCACCCAGCACCTCGCTCCATTTCCCCCCATTCAATGTCATTTCACTGAGGAGGGGCAAGATTGATTGGAATGTTCTCAAGTGGCTGTTCCAAGTCGCAATGGCGTAGCAGGTATCTGCTCCGGACATACTCTCGCCCGCAGCTCCTTCGCACGATGTGCCATGTAAGGGAATAAGAAGACCGGGTCGGGTGCCGTTGTATATTGGTATGTCAATGACCGATGGTTCGAAGCCCAGCTGACGTTCAAAAATCTTATCTTCAACTACAATGAAGTAGCCGCATCCACCTGAGCCGCACCAACCATGTCCCAGACCTTCACAAGTGAAAGACTTATAGATGACAGTTGCGCTCTGACCTTCGCCAATTGCGATATCGTAGATTGATCCCTCGTCGATACCGAAGTCACTTTGCCTTGGCGTTGATTTTTCAGTGCGTGCCAAATCCTCAAAGCAGTATTGTCTATGCCAATCGACTATGGATTGAACGACAGGATTGGGGTGATCCTGCGCTGAAGCTGTCCGAGCGAGCAGAGCCAGCATTAGCATTATGAATGTCTTCATGATGAATGTCTTCATGTGAAAGCTCCAAGGCCTGCGTTCTTAAAAGGGTCTGGGGTACCTATGCGGTACCCCAGGTCCATTCAGGAGTTAATTTCGAAGGTTTCTAGCCATTCGACTGCCTCTTCTCTGGATATGAAGCTGCGAGAGTAGTCCAGTGTGAACCCAGCTTGTCCTTGGCTCTGGCTTTGGAATGCCGCGAATATGGAGCCGTCTTTCAGTTCAACCTCCCAAAGGTGAACTCCGTCCCAGCCTTCTGGATCGTTGTCAGCATGATCACGCCGTAGAATTTGTAATTCCGCCTCTTCTAACAGTGATCCGTTTTCGATTGCACCGAGGCGATCACTATCGATCTCACCCGACTCCTCGAGGATGCTGACCACATCATAATCGTCGGGGTAATTGATCCACTCACTGTCTCGGTCTCTAGCACCTTCGTAATACATTCCAAGGATTGTATCGCCAGCTTCCTCATAGAGCTTTTCAGTGGGTAGGATGGTATTAATGAAGTCATATTGGGCGGGCTTTGAAGCCGCAAAGAACTCTTCAATGCTTGGGTTGTCTAGGTTGCTCATGATTAACCTCTTGCACTTTCTGCCGATCGCGGCACGAAGGCCCCTGATGCGGGGCGGATGATGGGATCTACGATAAGGAAGTCAGTCTTTCTTTCCACAGCGGCCTTGAAGTCGTTGATCCAACTTCGATCAATCAGCTTTGCGGTGGCATATCTTGGGGTGCTTGGATGTATTTGTAGATCGAGGCCTAGGCCCAGTTCCTTCGGTTCTGTGAACCAAAAATTGCTCACATCGAAAAGCGTGCAGAGTAGATCGTGCGCTTCACATGCGGGTTGGAAATAGGCGAACCAATGTTCGTACTCCCAATCATTTTCTCCAAACGGAAACCAAATGTCGTCCTCTCCGAACCAACCCTGATCGATCATCTTCCAATGAAGCGATTGAGGCATGATCTCGTAGGTGCCCTTAAACCAAATGCTATCGATGATTTCTGGTCTGACCAATGGCCTTGGCTCAGCAGGTGCATCCGTCTTGATAATGACCTGTCCTGAATGGCTCGGCTCAAAATGCAGTTCTCGCTTCACTGAGACTTGAGAAGGCGGTTCGATCCAGCCGTCAGACGATGGCTCCCCAAATGCCTCGGTCATCGTGGCAATCGCAAAAGGTGCTGATAAGAATGAGCGACGTTTCATTGTCTTTCCTCCGAAAGCGAAACTCGACAGACGGAGGAACGATCCAAGAAATGGTCGATGAGGATTTGCTCGTTTTTGCCCACAGGCCACATCCCTTCATGGAAACCACCTTGCCGAGTTCGCAGGTTGGTGTGGGCATAAGCCCAGCTCTTGATGATGAGACCGTTAAAAGGGATTTTCGTTTTTAGAGCAACTACTAAAAATTCAGAAAGATTATGAGTTTTGCTCACATTCGGCGTGTCGCTGTACGGATATTTCGGGCGGTTCTAATCAGGTCAGGCTTCTTCTAGTCAAAACAGTCGATGCACCCTGAGATTTCTGCCAATCGGACAAGATCCGCCTTATCACTTCCTGCCTGCGTGGAATTTCCTGGAGATTTCGACGGGGGTAGGGGTTACTTTTCTTCCCGCAGCCACTCAATGATGGCGCGCCGGATAACGTCCGGTCGAGATTGAGTACCTAAATTGCGGGCGCGAATTTCATCAATTTTTACAATGATATCGCGGGGTAGGCGCACGGTGACAGCTTCCGTGTCGACCGGCGGACGGCCTCTGGGCATTTTATTTGTTGACATTATTTAATCTCAATAATAATCTGCAGTTGACCCACCAAAGAGCGGCAACTCTTCGGTGGGCCGTGCCAAGAACGATCTGTTACGGAGATCATAAATGACATTAAATAATGATATCACTTCCCCATCGGGGAACCAAGCGGGTATGTCCGCAGTGTACTACGGATGTCTTCGGCTTCTGCCGCGACGTTTGCAGCAATCGGCAGACCTGCAGCAGTATGTGTCGGTCGTAAAATCCCCAGCCTTGATCGAAGAATTTCGGAAACGGGTACATAATATCCGGACGCAGGATATCGATGCTGCCCTGAAGTACGCACGGCGGTCAAAGGAGCATCCGCAGTCGGTTGAACTGAAGGCTCTTGCGGCGATTTTCACCTGTCTTTCGCAGGCGTGGTCGGGAAGCTTTGATGTCACGGCGGCGCCATATGCAGAGCAGGCAGAGATGCTGATCGAGGATGGTGTGTCTGACGATCTGGCGAGGATCATTGTCGATGCTTTTGCGGCATTGGACGCCTATGTGACGGCTTGCGCCGAACAGGCGCCTCTCGCGGCTTAACCCTCTTTTTTCCTTTAAATGGATGAGACATCTTCGCGGCTCTGGCCGTGAGGACCCAATCTCTCTGTTCCATTCGGAGGTCAGTATGACCGATGTTGTAATGTCGCCCGCAGGCGGCAAACCCAAACCTGTGCGCAGAGACCGCCGTCGCAGCCAGCGCCTAATCCCAAAGGCTTGGCTAAAATTCCCATCCTCAAAGGCCTTTTCGATCGTCGGCAGGTTCGCAAATCGGAACGACCTCTTGATCGAATGCACCCGCTGCGGGGCGCAGCAGCGGTCCAAGGTCTTTACCTGCCGCTCTGGCGTGCCGATCTGCCAGAGCTGTCTCAAAAAAAAGCGATCTACGATCGCACAAAAGGCAGGGCTGCAGTTTGTGGAGGCGGTGCCGGGAAAGCCCCACTACGGGCGGTTTCTGCTGACCTGCGGGCATCAGGTCCAGAGGCAGTTCGAGATGATCGAACGGATGGCGGCGGGCAAGACAGGCCTTCGCTGCGAGACCTGCCACGGGGCAAAAGAGCGCGATGAAGCGATGGCCCGCGGTTGGAGCCTCTTGGGTGACGATCCAGAGGGTGCTCCAAGCTATCGTCTTTATCAGCATGACGCCTGTGGGCATCAGCAACGCATTGCGCGCGGTAACCTTCAAACGGGGCGCTTCGACTGCGCGCACTGCGGGGGAGGGTGGTCCGCAAAGCCATCGTTCATCTACGTGGTGCGCCTGATCTGGGATGATCTGACGCTGATTAAGGTCGGCTTCAGCGCCAACCCCGCGATCCGCTTTCGCCAGCAGCTCGATCTGGGGTCAGAGGTCACGGTGGAGTTCCTGCGACAAGAGCCTCTTCAGAAGGGCCGCGCAGCGATCCGGCTCGAGAAGGCGTTCCATCGCCGCATGGCGAAGGACCATCCCCACGCGCGAGTACCGCTTGAGGTGTTTCAAGGGCGGATCAAGGTGGTGTCAGAGATCTACTGGCCGGAGGCTCTCAAAGAGATCGACCAGACGCTGAACGCGCTTCTGCGCGACTAAAGACACCATCCTTTCTTAAGGACAAAAACTCCTGCCCCGAGTGTCGGGGCAGGCCCAAATTCCATGTCTCTCAGGTGCTGTCATGACCTCCTTTACTCCGACCTGGCGACCACTCTTCGAAGACCTTTGCGGTGCCTTTTTTGCTGAAGACCCCCTTGGTCTGGAAGCCGACCGCACGAGCCTTTTAAAACGGCCCGATCGGCCTCTTCTCGCGCTGGCATGCCTTGCGAAAGGCCTGCAGACGATGGAGGTTCTGCGTCCCGCGTTCAAATCGGGCGCTGTGACTGTGCTCGAAGTTGAGACAGAATACCTGATCAGTGACTACTGCAGTATCATTCGCAAGGTTCTGACATCGCTGGCGCACCCAGACCCGCTCAGCGTCGTCAGCCTTGAGCGGAGTGTGAACGTCTACCGCCCCGCCGAGCGTACAGTCAGAGACCACTATTTTGAGGCGCTCGACCGACAGTGTGGCTTTGTGCTCGTGGGCTTTCCCAAAATGATCTTTCCGGAGCAGTTCCGTGGGCTGATGCCTGCGCCGATCAAAGTGCCGCCCTTTGATCGTGAGATCCTGCTGGTGGTGCTGGACGCCCTCAAGGACCGGAATATCCACTATGATCTGGCGCGCCTTCAAAAGGTGCTTCCCACGGATGACCATCTACGGACAGCCGATCCTACCGCCATGGTTCTGGCGCTGCGCAGTGAGAACATCGAGACGCTGGAGCGTTACCTGATCTCACTGGGGACAATGATCCCCGAGACGACGAACGGATCGACCGACAGCGCCGCAAACCAACACCGAGGCATCGCAGGTGTTGGGCGGGCCCAGGCCTATGCGCGTCGGTTGGTCCGCAGTCTAAAACAGTTTAAAGAGGGGCAGGGTGACTGGAGGCGGGTGCCGTCATCGCTGCTGCTGTACGGTCCACCCGGGACAGGTAAGACGTATCTCGCGAGGCAGGTGGCCGTGGACGCAGGGGTGCCGCTGCACGCGTTCAGCGTGGCTGACTTCGAAGGGGTAGGGGCGTTCAATCTCGTTTTACAGCGCATGAAGGAGAGCGTGGACGACGCGATTGGAGCGGCTCCTTGTGTCGTCTTCATCGATGAGATCGACAGTTTTGGCACGCGTCTCATCGATAACGGTCGTGGGACGGCCTACGTCACAGGTCTCATCAATGCCTTCCTGACCTCTGTCGATCGTCTGAAGCGAACACCGGGCGTGGTGATCATGGGCGCGACCAATTCCCTCACACAGCTTGATCCGGCGATCATTCGACCGGGTCGCTTTGACCTCAAGGCGGAGATGTCGACCACAGACGCAGAGCTTTTGACGGCCGTCGTTCACGATGCCTTCGGAGAGATCGGCGATGCCGATGAGATCGTCGATCTGATGTATGGTCAGACCGCAGCAGAGGCGGGGGCCTTCATCCGATTGGCCTTTGCCTCGATCGAGAGTGATGACCTCTCTGCCATCGTCAAAGAGCTGAAGTTTGTCCTGACCAAACAGCGGTCGATCCGCAGGGCGGCGGACCATCGCGTGGCCTATCACGAAGCGGGTCATGCCGTGGCCTCGACCGCGATCGACTGGCAACCCGTCGCTTCGTGTGAAGTCCAATTCAACGGGGAAGGGCGGACAGATTACGACCTGCAGCCCTCCGAATATCGCCTCAAAGACATCCACAGAGAGGTCGCTGTTCTTCTCGCGGGACGGGCCTCTGAAGAGCTGTTCCTCGGCGATATATCGAGCGGATCAGGCGGCGGTCCGCAATCTGATCTCGCGATTGCCACGAAGCTGCTGACGGCAATCGACAACCAGAGTGGCCTTGGCGCGAGTGGTTTGGTTTGGCGGCATGACGCGGTTATGGACGATGAGGCTCAGGCACGGATGCGGGCACTGCTGGACGACCTCTATGGATCGATCAAACGGGTTCTCAAGACCAACGAAGAGGTCGTTCATCGGCTGGCCGAGGTCCTGATCGCCTACCGCAAAATCGAAGGCGCGCCGCTCAATGAGATCCTACAGAAGGTCAAGCATCAGGACCTTGATCCGCCGTAATCCGTGCGGAGGGCGAAGGTGATCCGGTGGGCGCATAGGTCCACCAGATCGTTCGCTGACAACCCAGTCCATGTTAACCGATCATCGCTTTGTCTGCCATGTCACGGGGGTTTTGAAAGGGGCGCGTTGCCCCTTCAGCTGGGGGTTTCGAAAGGGGGATGCGCGGCTTCTCCCTTCGCCGGAGAGCCATAACTCGAACGTAGCGAAGAGTTTATGGCTAGTAGGTTATGCTCCGCCTTTTGATCCGACCCCTTTGGGGAAGGTGCGGCGGGCCCTGATCTGCCGACCGTGTTCGAATATTGTGGATTGCGTGATGGTGCGGCTTTGGGTTTGCGCTCTTACGCGCGATCATTGCGCTTATGAAAGACACATACGCACCCCCTGTCGACCCTAAAGATGCCAACCCGAACGCCATATCTGTCCGCCTCAAGGGCAAGAGTCAGGCGCAGGTCTATGGTCAACGCAACCACGATCATCGCAAGGGTCGTCAGCCCGAATATGTCGACATGGGGCGGGTGCATTTGAACCGCATCATCGTTTCCCCGCGTCCGGTCGCGGTGATCAAAGATGAGGTCAAGGCGCTGCGTCAGGGTCGTCTGCGTAAGATGAAGTCAACAGCTTGCATCGTAACCTCCGGCATCATCACCTTCGGCCACGTCGCGGCACAATGGTTCGAAGATCTGTCGATAGACGATCAGAACGCGACCTTCTTGGCGGTCGCATCCGACATCGCCGCGCGGCTCGACACGAGGGTCGAAGGGTTGGTGGTGCACTGCGATGAAGCAACCATTCACGCGCATTTTGAACTGCGGGGATACAGCAATGCGGGAGAGCCACTGTCGAAGCTGACGAAGCCGACGATCATGTCTGAGGTACAAGACATCGCCGCTGCGGCTGCGCAGCGGTATTGCCCGCTCATCGAGCGGGGGAACAAAAAATATGCGCGGCTCGCGGCGGGGGCCGACTACGCCGATACGGTCAACAAGAGTGTGAAGCAGCTCCATCGGGAGCTGCCTCAGGATCTGGAACACTTGAAACAGAAGGTCACTGCCACCGCAGTGGAAATTGAAGGCCTTGAGGCATCGGCCGCGAAGACGCGGCGGCTTCTCAAGGCGTTGGAAGGAGAGCGTGCGCTCTCTGAAAGGGAACTCAAAAGGGCCGCCGTCTACAGGAGGCGGCTGGAAAAGAAAGAGGCGGAACTGGCTGCGCTGGACGCGCAGTTGATCCAGCAAAGGCTGGACCAGGACGCCGAACAAGAAGCGATCCGATTACGCCGGCAAAGCCTGGCTGAAGAGAGGATCGCTCACTCCCAAAAAGAAGAAAACCTCAGGCGTGGTGCCGAAATGATCGACCGCCAAGCGCGTGCGGTGAAGGCTCAGGCCGAAGAGGTCCAAAAGAGAAAAGAAGACGTAGAGAAGAAGGAAGAAGTGGCGGACCGCATGATCGGAGCACTGGAAGCTGCGGTTGATGGTTTGACCAATGGCGCAATCGGCTTCGACCTCGAAGAACAGCGGCTGAAGGTTGAAGACTTGACACCGTTAAAGAACCTACCCGACGACTTCAGGCAGAGCATCTCTCGGGTCGTGTCGTCACTGGCAGAGGTCATCGCTGTAACCCGCCGAAAGGCGCAGTGGGTCGATCATATGATGGGGAAGGTGCGCGGGTTCTTCGACCGTGAAGATGTGAAGGAAGAGGTGAGGAAAGAGGCGAAAGGGATCGTTGAGGACTGGGAGAAGGGGAGGTGAAGTAGACGTCGGGGAGTTGTTGTCCCTCGGTGAAAAAGGGCGGAATGCGGACATTCGCTGCAGGCGCTATGCGCTTGCGCCACGACATCGGAAGCGGACATTGGGCCACAATCGCTTTTTTTGGCTCAGCGCTGTATCCGTATCTGCTTTAGGCCTGAATCTTATCCAGCCCCTCCAGTAGTCGAAGTGCGTAATTATCCGCTGCTCGCCGCACGGCGTCGTCGGTTATCGTGAAACCCCATGCGATTAGCGTAAACGCACCTATACTCACCACTGCCAACTCTGGGCCGTCAGGTAAATTGAAACTGCGTATAAGCTCAAAGTCATGCCAAACACCGAACGCAACAAGAAGGAAGGCTAGAACAAGTGCGACAGGTCTGAGGCCGCGCAAGTTTCGCCAAAACCCATAGTTTATGTTCTCTTTGAACAAGAGGGCATATTCGTTGGTGTCTCGAGTCCTTGAAAGTAGAGCGCTGGTCACTGCTCTGTATCGCTCATCGGCATCCATAGGGTCTTGCTCCTCGTCCGATGGGCTTGGCATGTGAATGCCAGTTAAACGTTCAGCGGCTTGGTGATACCTTTGCTTCGTGTACCTATCGAGCCCTTGGTCACGGTGGCGCAAAAGGGTGACTGATGGCATGCCACCCCACGTCGTCACGAGACGCTTTTCTACGGCTTTGCCTGCATCTCTGGCCTTACCCGAAAGCCAAAACAAAACGCCAGCAATGATTGCAATATACACGGCATTTGAAACATCAAAGGTGAGCCAATCGGTGTACAATGCAACAGCAACAACAACTGGAAGCAATGCGACCAGTGCGGGGTACAGACGTGCCTTTCGTTCGTAGGGGTCAGAAAATTTTTTAAGCACCGCCTCCATGCCTTATGCCTCGAATCCGCTCGGGTAGGTCAATGGCGTTGTGGAAACCCATCCATCCCTGTCCGGGGCCGCTCCTCCGGAAAAGCAGATTGTTTTGCCCTTCGTTTCCATAACTCGAGCACCACGGTGCATAAACGCTCGGACCACTACTTTTCGCGGGTGGTCCTGGTCGTCCTTACCTGCACTAACGATGGCGGTAGAACGAGTTTCTTGCATCTCCTCTCCTACCTCACCGAGCCAAAGGTTCAGTGTTTCGGTCGAAACGTTGTGCCGGGAACCATGATGTGGAACCTGGATGAGCCTAAACTTATCTGCAGGCAAACTGAGACCAGCATACGGCGCATACGCTGCCGCTTCTTCAAGACCGGTTCGCCCTGTATCCGCGGTCAAAACAACTTCATCGCCTGATAAATTGGCGTATTGAACGACACTCATGTTATTTCGTGGTGAGGTATCATCGGCGGGAAAGACTTCGGTACCCCAAGCGGCCTGAATCATACGTAGCCCTTCCGCAACGAATCGCATCGCACCACCAAGCAATCCACGACCAGTGGCTTCTTGGGCAACTTTTGGCGTTTTGTCATCGTCAGCGACATAATTGAAAAACGCATTTTTGGAAGGGGCTAGGACTGTGAACGCCCCAATCAGAGTACCTTGGAACGCGTCATAAATTGGGATATTGCGTTCTGTGGCTATATCCTCAAGTTTCGCGAGATTTGGAAACACTTCACGAAGCGCTTTCGCCAGATTTTCAGCGTTTGTGTATCTCGCAAAATAGGGAAGCAGCTCCTCTGCGTGTACCCAAGGACGGTTCATCCAGAGAGCGCCAACCTTAGCCGTTTCCAGTACTTTTCTCAGTCCAACCGTGTGGTCTCCGTCTGGATGCGTCGCGATCACATGGTCAATCTCATCCCCGCCAAAATAATCGGTAAGGTGGTCGAGTACCTTCTGCCCGTCCTCCTCATATCCTCCGTCTACAACATGAATAAACGTTTGCCCCTCAATCTCATATCTGATGCAGATTGCGTCGCCACTTGTAGAATTGCCTACTGGCAGAAAATCAACTTCGTAAAAATTGGCCAAGGAATCGTTCTCCGTCTCCGTATACAATCATAGGGTAGGTATTGGGTCTTCAACATACAACCTTTAAGTACACTCATGAACATGAACAGAGCGCCCCAAGGGGCTCCGTTCTGTAGGTTTATGCGTGCCTCAAGAAATGCTCGAGCTGGTGGGGTGACCGGCGAAGGTCTGCTTTTATGAAAGCTGCACTACTGCATTTGAAGCTGTTACGATTGACCGCTCCGGGCCGAGAGCGGCAGCGGGCGCATAATAACGGTTCTGAATGCTGCATGGCGGAGAATGGCGGTTCTGAGCCCGAAGTACAGAATGCTGCATTGCGCGCCAATGTCGGTCTTGGCGGTGCGTATCTCTGTTACCAGCTTATCGATCCGCTCTCTGACCGCGCGTTGCTGCCCGCGTAATGTGGCTACAGTTGCATTTTTTGCAGCTTGGACTTAGGTTGGGATCAGAGCGACAAGAGCCGCTCTCGATGGAGATTTTATGCAAGAGACCCGGTCATAAGCCTGTTCCCGCCTCTCGGCATTGGGAACGCTTAACACCAAGACTGCTCACGCGGCACGCTGAGCGGCCTCTTTTTGCATCTTCAAAAAATCGAGACACTCAATTGAACATCTCAAAACACGAACAGCGTGTTTTGCATGAACTTGCGCTCGGTGGAGCAATCCACCACAAGCGATACGAGAACGGCAAAATTCGCGAGATCACCTGCTACACGCGCGACAGGCATGTCCTGTCGGATTGCACGCTCCCGGTTTTCCTACGGCTCAAAAAACGGCGCTTCATCCGCTCTCAAAGCGGACGACCGTATCGGGCCTCAAAACTCGGGATAGAAGCCGTGCGTGCGCAACTCAATCAACGATAACCTGATAAACTGATCCACAGGAACAGACCATGGAATTTACGACTGAATACTCAAACAAAGCCGATGCCATCATCTCGATGTTCTTTCACACCTTCGCCGTATCAGAAGGCGATGAGGCTGGCACACTGATTAAGGCGTTGGTGACCGACATGCTCACTTCGCTTGCGTCTGATGACATCCACGTGTTCTCGGCAATCGAGAACGGGGAGGTTTTGGCCAGCATCATCTTCACACGCATGACCTATGCCGATGATACCCGGACGGTGTTCATTCTTGCGCCGGTGGCCGTGGCAACCGCGCAGCAGGGCAAAGGACTGGGGCAACGATTGATCAATCATGCCCTGCAAACGCTACTGGATGGTGGGGTGGACGTTGTCCTGACTTACGGCGACATCAACTTTTATTCAAAAGTGGGTTTCACTCACATCACAGAAGCCGATGCGCAACCGCCCCTGCCGCTACAGTATCCAGAAGGATGGCTGGGCCAGACACTGGAAAAGGGGCCATTCCTCCCGCTCAAAGGCCCTTCAAAATGCGTCGGCCCGCTTGACGATCCAAACCATTGGTGACGCAACAATAGGAGCAAGGAGGCATCCGGGCTGTTAGCTCGGGTGCTTCCACTTTGTACAAACCGGCAAATCCGATAAGCAGCCGTCGGCTCATCCGCAGCGAAATGGTGCTCTGTCCCGCAGAGCAGACATGCACCCTCCCAAGATGCTACGCGATGGACGAATGGCCTGTCTGATGAAGCTGCACTGCGGCGGTCGGCCAGGGCTTAACGACAGCAAAGGGCCGCAAGATGTCATCGTAGAACTGCTTCACACAGGGCAAGTTAATACAGGTAGGCTACAAAGCGTGCGAACCCCCGCAACTTGCTATTTATGGCGAGATTGAACAGCGCCAGATCACAGTGGTTTTAAGCCATCTCAAGCCTGACCCTGATCGCCCAAACGTGCTTTGGCTTGAGCGGCCTTTTCTGGCCGACAATGCGGCCCTTGCTCCATGCGGGACGACGCGCGCGAACGGCAGGTAAGTCCCGCAGAGCAGACCTTCACCCTCGAAAAATGCTGCACGATGGACGAATGGCCGGTCTGGTGAAGCTGTGGCGCAGCATCGGCATAGTAGCTGGAAGGCAGCGATGGGCCGATAGGGTCACATGACAGGCACCGACCGAGAGTGGTCGCTCGCTGCTTTGCAGCGAGAACTTGGGGAGATCGAGAAAGCGGACCTTTGATACAGCGAAACACCCCGCTGTCGATGTGAACGGCCCAAATTCAGTGAGAGTGAACTGCTCAGGACATGCCCGGCCCCAAGAGAGGCAGTCCAACGAGGTGGGCCACGAGTTCAAGCCCGTTGCGGGCGCCGAATTTCTGCATGAGCCGCGCACGATGAACCTCAACGGTGCGGGGGCTGATGTCCAGCCCTCGGGCGATTTCCTTCGAGGTGAGCCCTTCGGCCAGCATCTTAGCCACCTGCCGTTCACGCGGGGTCAGTTCGGTCACCGGGCGCATTTCCGAGATGTCGGCAAAGCTCCAGACCGATCTCGCAAAGGGCTGATCGGGTTCAAGAGACTGTCCGCGCACGCGACACCAGAAAAGGCTGCCATCCTTGCGGCGCATGATGCGCTCATCGGCGTAGCGACCGAGGCCGCGCATCTTGTCGACCCCGATCTGGCCGATGCGCTGGAATTCCTCAGAAGAGGGGTAGAGCTTTGACAGCGAATGACCTTGCAGCTCGAGTTTGCCAAACCCGAACATCTCACAAAAGCGGGCGTTGCAATGCCGGATCACTCGCTCCTCGGCGTAGATTAGCCCGACCGGGGCATTCTCGAAGGCAAGTGCCGGAAGAGATTCTATATTTCGTCATCCAATACGTAGTTTCACGGATCGCGCGTTCGGACCCGTCGCAGTATTCCTTCGGCCAAGAAGCGGAGGCAAGCATGGAAGCGAGAATAGTTGGCTGGGGTCATACTCGGTTCGGGGTTCAAGACGGCGTCAGCCTTGAGGCGCTGATCCAGCAGGCGGCGGCAGAGGCCATGGCAACCGCTGGCGTGGCGCCAGGCGATATCGACGCGATTTGGTTGGGGCACTTCAACAACGGCATGGTGCCTGACGCCTTTGCCGCTTCGTTGGTGCTGGGGCTGGACGAGGCCCTGCGCTTTACCCCAGCGACGCGCGTGGAAAACGCCTGCGCTTCAGGCTCTGCGGCTGTCTATGCGGCGCGCAATGCCATCCGTGCCGGAGATGCGCGGTGCGTGCTTGTGGTGGGGGTCGAGAAGATGACCGAACTGGACACCCTGGGGGTGACCGCGGCGCTTGCGGGCGCGTCTTATGCCATTGAGGAGGCGGGGGTCAGCTTTCCGCAGATCTTCGGGCGCGTCGCCGCCGGGTATTTCCAGGCTTTTGGCGACCAGTCCGAAACCTTGGCGCGAATTGCGGTGAAAAACCATACAAACGCCCTGAACAATCCGCTGGCACATATGCAGCGTGAGGTGTCGTTCGACTTCTGCAACGAGGTCAGCAGCAAGAACCCGATGATCGCTGCGCCGCTGCGCCTGACCGATTGCTCACTGATCTCAGACGGTGCGGCGGCGCTGGTTATGGTTGCCGATGAAATGACCGCCGATTTCGACCGCGCCGTGGGCTTTCGTGCCGCCGTGCAGATGAATGACTTCCTGCCTATGTCGCGCCGCGACATGACCGAACTGACCGCCGCGCGCCGCACCTTTGATGCCGCCTATAGGGTTGCCGGGATCACGATCGATGATCTCGATCTGGCCGAGGTGCATGACTGCTTCACGATCGCAGAACTGATGATCTACGAGGCGATGGGGCTGGCGGAGAAGGGCAAGGGCGCGCGCCTGGTCGCAGAAGGAGCTACCGCGCGGGGCGGGAGGTTGCCGGTCAACCTTTCAGGGGGACTGAAAGCTAAGGGCCATCCGGTCGGCGCCACGGGCGTGTCGATGCATGTTTTGGCAGCGCAGCAGGTTGCCGGACAGGCCGGGGGCGTCCAGCTAAATGGGGCAGAGCTGGCCTGCGTCTTCAACATGGGCGGATCCGGTGTCGCCAATTACTGTTCCATTTTGGAGGCCGTGCGATGAACCCCGCAGAGTGGCTGAAACGCACGGCGACCCGCTCACCTGGCAGTACGGCGCTTTATTCGGGCGCAACGCTGAAAGCGACCTATGCTCAGTTTGACCGGACCGCGGCGTCTATTGGCGCAGCGCTCGCGGCGCGCGGTATCGGATCAGGATGTCGTGTCGCCGTGTTCATGTCTAATCGCACCGAGTATTTGGAGACCCTGTATGGCATTTGGTACGCGGGCGCGGCCGCGGTGCCGATCAATGCTAAGTTGCACCCCAAGGAAGCCGAGTGGATCATCACCCATGCAGAGGCTGCCCTGGTGATCTCCGACGACGAGCATGGAAAGGATCTTGAGCCCTTGCTGGGAGTGGCACAGCCTTTGGTTTCCGTCGACAGCGATGACTTCACGACATTGCGTGAGGCCGATCCAATGCCCGCGCCTTTCGGTATGGCCGCAACGGACTTGCTGTGGCTTTTCTACACGTCCGGCACGACCGGCAAGCCGAAGGGCGTGGCGCTGACCTGCGGCAATCTTGCGGCGATGACATATAGCTATTTCACCGATGTGGATGACGTCTTGCCCGAGGACGCAATCCTGTACGCTGCGCCGATGTCCCATGGCGCGGGGATCTACAACTTCATGCATATCCTGCGGGGTGCGCGTCATATTGTGCCCGAAAGCGGCGGGTTCGATGCCGGGGAAATCCTAGACCTCTGCAAGCACATGGGGCCGATTTCCATGTTCGCCGCCCCCACGATGGTGCGCCGCCTCGTTGATGCGGCCAAGGCCCGCGGAGAGACCGGAGAGGGCCTTCGGACCCTCGTCTATGCGGGCGGCCCGATGTACGAGGCTGACATTCTGGATGCGACGGAGGTCATGGGCGCGCGGTTCATTCAGATCTATGGTCAGGGCGAATGCCCGATGGGGATAACCGTCCTGCCGCGCACCGATGTTGCGGACCGCACGCACCCGCGCTGGCGCGCGCGCCTCAACTCGGTCGGAACCGCGCAAAGCGCCGTACAAGTGCGCATCGTGGATCAGGATGGCAGCGAGGTGCCACGCGGAGAAATCGGCGAAATCGCCGTGCAAGGTGCAACGGTGATGTCCGGCTATTGGCGGAACCCGGAAGCAACGGCAAAGACCATCCGCGATGGCTGGCTCTGGACCGGGGACATGGGCCGCATGGACGGCGACGGCTATGTCACCTTACATGACCGCTCCAAGGACATGATCATTTCCGGCGGGTCCAACATCTACCCGCGCGAGGTCGAAGAGGTGCTGTTGGCCCACCCCAACATCCATGAGGTCTCGGTCATCGGTGCGCCGGATCCGGAATGGGGTGAGGTGGTCATCGCGTTTGTCGTCGCGGTGCCGGGTGCGACGGTCGCGTCCGTCGAACTGGATGCGCTCTGCCTTGACCGCATTGCCCGTTTCAAGCGTCCCAAGGCCTATCGATTTGTCGAGGCGCTGCCCAAGAACAATTACGGCAAGGTCCTAAAGACCGAGCTGAGAGAACGCGTGAAAGAGGAGCCCGCGACATGATGGATCTGACAGGGAAAACAGCACTGGTCACGGGGTCTGTCCAGGGCATTGGCATGGCCATCGCCACCGCTCTGCCGGTGCAGGTGCACGCATCGCGGTGCATGGGCTTGCAGACGAAGCACAGGCACACGCGGCGGTACAGGCGATGCTGGCGGCCGGTGCACCCGAGGCGTGTTTCTTCGACGCCGATATGCGCGACGTGGCCGCTATCGAGAGAATGATGGCAGATCTGGACGACTGGGGCGGTCTTGATATTCTGGTCAATAATGCCGGCATCCAGAAAACCGCGACGCTGGCCGACCTCGACACAGAAACATGGGATGCGATCATCGGAGTCAACCTGTCAGGTGCGTTCCATACGATGCGCCTGGCCCTGCCGAAGATGGCGAAGAAGGGTTACGGTCGGGTGGTGAACATCGCCAGCGTGCACGGTATCGTCGCCTCCGTGGCCAAAGTGCCTTATTGCGCGTCAAAATTCGGGCTGGTGGGCATGTCGAAAGTCGCCGCTCTGGAATACGCGGCCGCAGGCAATAAGCGTGAGGGCGGCATCACGGTCAACTGCATCGGCTCCGGTTGGACGGAGACCGCGATCATTGAACCGCAAGTAACGGCTCGCGCGGCAAAGTTCGACGGCGACCGCAACAAGGGAATCGCCGACCTGCTGGCCGAAAAGCAGCCAAGCCAGCGCACCTCTGATCCATCGGAGATCGGCGCGCTCGCTTTGTGGCTATGCTCCCCTATTGCACACAACGTCACCGGCACCGTTATCCCAGTCGATGGAGGTTGGACGGCCCAATGACTCTTGCCAAGAGCGACTTCGCGTTGCTCTTTTTTCGTCGACAGCGAATGTCGGAAATCCGGGCTACGACCGCAGAAACAATGCATCAATCCAAGGTCCGAATTGGGCCGTTCAAGTATTCCTCAAACAGCTGTTACACTCTAAGCTCGATGCCTGTCGGGCGCACTGCCTGTACCAATCAGTTGAAGGTTTTCGATGTCTACCAAATCTAAGTTACACCCACGCAACCAGCACTTGGAGGGGTATGATTTTGAACGCCTGATCGAGAAATCTCCTGAACTCCAGACCTTCACGGGACGAAATCCGCGTGGACAGGTCACGATCAATTTTCAAGATGCGAATGCGGTCCGCATGCTCAATCGGGCGCTTCTCAGGGCGCATTATGACATTGAATTCTGGGACATTCCGCCCGCTTTTCTATGTCCTCCAATTCCGGGCCGCGTCGATTACATCCACTATCTGGCGGATCTTCTAGCCGAGAGTAATGGCCGGAAGATCCCGCGCGGTCCCGATATCAAGGCGTTGGACATCGGAACGGGCGCCAGCCTCGTCTATCCGCTGACCGGTCAGCATGAATATGGATGGGAGTTCACAGGTGTCGATATCGACCCGATTTCGATCAAATCGGCGCGCGAGATTTGCCAGCGAAACGGGCTGAATATCCGGCTCAAGCGTCAGAACAACCCTGAGGACATCTTCAAAGGCGTCATCGGCCCCGAGGATATTTTCCACGTCACGCTTTGTAATCCGCCTTTTCATGCCTCACTTGCGCAGGCGGAATCGGGTACGCGTCGCAAATGGCGAAATCTAGGCAAAGGTCACTCGAACGAGCTTAATTTTGGTGGTCAGAATGCCGAGCTTTGGTGCCCCGGCGGTGAAATCGGTTTCATTGCCAGAATGATCGAGCAGAGCAAGACGTTTTCCAACCAATGCTTGTGGTTCACCTGCCTCGTATCAAAAAAAGACAACCTCGGGCCTCTTGCCAGACTGCTGAAAAAGGCGCGGATTGCCGAGTTCAGGATCGTCGAAATGGCGCAGGGGCAAAAGACCAGCCGTTTTATTGCCTGGACTTATTATCCTGAACGGCAACGAACCTTGTAGCTGGATCAGGTTCCGCAGCAGAGCCGTTCCCGCTCCGTCACTCAACGCTGGCAGCCGCGCACATGCTAGCGGCGCAGTGTACAGCGAATGATCTCTGTCAGCTCTAGGGAAGGCGAGATTGAACAGCGCCAGATCACGGTGGTTTTCAGCCATCTCAAGCCGGACCCTGATCGTCCAAATTTGCTTTGGCTTAAGCGGCCTTTTCTGGCCGACAATGCGGCCCTTGTTCCATGCGGGACGACGCGCGCGAATGGCAGGTAAGTTGGATATATCCATGACCAATCATCCGATCCATCACGCCCTCCACATCGACAACACGGTGCTGACACAGCATCTTGCCATAGAATACCGCGCCGCAGCTGATAGCCGAGTGCGTAAATCAAGTTGCCCTATTGGGATTGAAACATTCAACGTTCAGCCGAAGGAAAAAAGGCGCCCTGGAGGGCGCCTTTGAGGGATGATTTGGTGGAGTAGGCGCCACCAAATCTTCAGGGGTCACTCTACTGGAATTGCAGACAACTCCGGCTCATCATGGTGGTGATGTTCTTTCACCGGACGCATGAAGAGGTTCGCGAAGAAGGCGACGACCAGAAGGGCAGCCATGCAATACATCGTGGTATTGTAGAGGCTTGGCGTCGGGTCGATGGTGCCTTCAGGAGCGATCTCCATCAGTTTTGCGATTGTGACGGTTTTTGCGGCAACCAGCTGACCAAGGTCAGCGACAGGTGCACCGAACTTTTCAGTGAAGGCCGCTGGGTCAATTTTCTCGACAAGAGCAGAGATTGCCTTGTTGACCGACATTTCACGCAACGATGTGATCGCGAGCGGGCCAAGAACACCTGCGGTCGACCAAGCGGTCAGCAGACGGCCGTGGATACCGCCGACGTGCATGGTGCCGAACATATCTGCCAGATACGCAGGGATGGTCGCAAAACCGCCGCCATACATGGAGAAGATCACCATGGTCGCGATATAAAAGCCCATCAGGTAGAACATCGACGGAGCCGATGCGCCTGCGCTCGCAAAGTATGGGATCGACATGTAGAGCACCGTGCCGAGCACGAAGAAGCACATGTAGGTCGCCTTGCGGCCGATGAAGTCAGAGGTCGAGGCCCAGAAGAAGCGACCTACCATGTTGAAGACCGAGATCATCAGAACATAGGTAGACGCAAAGCCTGCGGTGACTACGAGCGGCATCATGGTGCCGAATATCTCAGACATCATGGTTTTTGCGACGCCTATCACACCGATACCAGCAGTCACGTTGAAGCAAAGCATAACCCAAAGCTGCCAGAACTGCGGTGTCTTGAGCGCTTGGTCAATGTGAACGTTGTTCTGGGTAATGAGGCCCGACGATGTGACAGGCTTTGGCTCCCAACCGGCAGGTTTCCAGTCTTTGGCTGGAACGCGGTACTGGAAGGCTGCGATCATCATGACGATGAAGTAGAAGACACCGAGAACCATGAAGGTGCTGGATGCGCCTGTGTCACCAGTGCCAACCACGTATACGCCTGCGTCACCGCCGAACGATGCGGCTTGTTTTGCGGTCGCAACGACCACTTCGACTTTGCCTGCTGCGGTTTCTGCGAACACGCGACCACCTTCGATCATGGTCGCGACAGCACCTTCAGCGCCGAGGAACTCTGGTGCCGTTGCAAAGGTTTTCAGCAGCCAACCTTTTAGCGGTGCCGCGATCATCGCACCGCCACCAAAGCCCATGATCGCCATACCCGTTGCCATACCGCGACGGTCTGGGAACCAACGGATCAGGGTTGATACGGGCGACACATAGCCAAGGCCAAGGCCGCACCCACCGAGCACGCCGTAGCCTAAGTAGATCATCCACAACTGATGGGACGAAATGCCGAGCGACCCAATGATAAAGCCGCCGCCCCAGAGGAATGCAGCCACAACACCCACCATGCGCGGGCCAACTTCTTCAAGCCACTTGCCCGCGAAAGCTGCCGCGAGGCCAAGGAATACGATCGCCACAGAGAAAATCCAGACGACTGATGACAACGACCAGTCGTCAGCCGCAGGCGCCGCAACGCCCAGTTGGCGGGTCAATGCGGGGTTGAACACGGACCACGCATAGACCGAGCCGATGCACAGGTGAATTGCAATAGAGGCCGGCGGAACGCGCCAGCGGTTATAACCGGGTTCTGCGACGATGTGTTCCTTATACAGGAACGACAGCGCACCGCCTGAACGGGCATTAGACATGATATTCCTCCCTTTTTACCGTGATCGATCAAGGGCTCCTCAACCAAAGATCGGCGGATTTATTTCGGCATGCGACAGCATGCACGGTTGCAACCTGTCGCAAGGAAGTTATTGCTGTCAAATAATTTTTATAATTAAAACAATGACTTATTTGGAAAATCTGTCCATTTTTGAGTGCTGAATTTTTGATTATCGGGACATCCTGTCTGAAGCCTCACCAAAGGGACCACTCAATCGGGACATTTTGTCCAAAACGCGATCAAAGTGCAGGCAGGCGAATTTCAAAGATACTTCCGATGCCGACCTCGGATTCGACGGTTATCTGACCGCCTGCACGTGTGACCAATGTCTGGCTGATCGATAGACCGAGTCCCGTTCCTTGCGCCTGTTTGGTCGTGAAGAACGGGTCAAAGATCCGCGCAACAATGTCCGAGGGGATGCCCGCGCCGCTGTCCTGCACTTTGATCACCACCGAACTGTCTTGATCATAAACTGAAAGTGACAGACTGCCGCCCTGCGGCATCGCGTGGATCGCATTCAGGATCAGGTTCACAACAACCTGCTGTAATTCCGTCCGCGCCATGACGACTTCGGCGTCAGAAGTGATGTCTGTGGTCGTGGTGATGCCAGCCGCATCGATTTGGTGGCGGGTGAGAACCAAACAGTCACGCACGACGCTGGACGGGGTGATGTGATTTGCGGCCCCAGAATATTCATTCGGCCTCGCAAATTGGAGGAGCTTCGAGACAATCGATCCGATCCGATAGACCTGATCATCAATCAGATCGAATTCAGTTTTGACCTCTTTAGCCGTTTCACCCAGTTGGCTCCGCGCGACTTCCAGGTTGCCTTGAATCACCGCAATCGGGTTGTTGATCTCATGTGCGATCCCCGCTGTAATCTCGCCAACGGCGGCGAGTTTCTCTGACATGATCAGGCGTTCGGTCGTTTGCGCGAGCTTTTGGTTGGCGTCACTCAGATCTCTCGTGCGTTCATCGACTTTGACCTCAAGGCTTTCGCCCCATTCGCGAAGCTCTTTGTCTCGTTCTGAAAGTTGGTCGAGGAGGTGATCAAGGTGCCCCGCCACTTGGGCAATTTCACCCGTCTGATCATCGAGCCGATTGCGGGCGGTCAAATCACCAGCCTCAACCCGTTCGATCGTCTGGGTCATGCGTTCCAAAGGAAGGAAAATGCGACCAGCCCACCGCAAGAAGATCGGCACCGAAATGAGCGCAATCAGGAAAAACAGGATCGAGATCGTGAGTGCACTGACGATCTTTGCCGTACGAAATGGCGTCTCCAGAAATCCGACGTAGAGCATCCCGACACGATTGCCAAAACTATCAACGATGGGCTCATAGCCCGAAATATACCAATCGTTCACCACAAACGCTCGGTCGAGCCAAAGATTGCCGTCCTCTAACACCCTGTTGCGGACGATAGCCGACACGCGCGTTCCCAGCGCCCGCACATTTTCAAAGAGACGCACATTGGTAGATATGCGAACATCGTCGAGGAAGAGCGTCGCCGTGCCTTTTGACCCTTCGGGCAGGCTCTGTTCACGGTAGACAAGCGCGTTGATCGTATCGATGAAATCGAGATTCTTATTCAACAGAACACCGCCAACCAACGCGCCGTTTCTGTTCTCGAACCGAATGGGCGAGGCGGAATGAAGGATCATGCCGCGATCCTCAACGGTTCGTTCTGTGGGAACCGCAGCGATGGTTTCGACCAGTGGAACTGATGCCTTTTCGGCCAGACCCGTCGACAAACGGTCGAGGTCTGCACCGCTAATGATATCCACCGCACTGTGCCCATTTCCACGAAAGGCTTCGTCAATCACAGGCCAATAACGCGCGTTGAACCCGTTCGGTCCATCCTCGCCAGAGGTAAGATAAAGGAAGTCGAGGCCGAGCCGCTGCCGTTCTCGTTCCAGCCACCGGTTTCGATCCTGTTCATTATTGATGACTTGTTGGAGAGCCGCCGATTGCGCCACCGCGTTTACACGTTCGCCCTGCGTTTCCAGTAATCGCCCGAGGTATTGATCCGCGATGGTCAGATCGCCTGTGACCTTGGAAATCAAAAGTCCGTCGACCTTGCCAGACCAACGGATCATCGTCGCGCTAAGAAGAAAGGGCAAAAGCACCAGCATCGGCAAAAGTGCGATAACGAGGAGCCTCACCCGAACCGAGCGAATAACCGTAGGCATCAAAGGCCCCACGCTGCGCATTTGCGGTCGATGGTTTTGCGCGAGACTCCCAATTTGCGTGCGGCTTCGGTCTTATTGCCAGATACGGCCTCCAGCGCGGTTAAGATTGTGCGACGTTCAACATCTTCAAGCGGTTCAATCGCTTTGTTTGCAGGGACGGGGCTGAGGGTCTCTATCGCGAACCTCCCAAGGATAAGTGAGCGTTCGATAATATTGCGAAGTTCCCGAATGTTGCCGGGCCAGTCATGACGAAGAAGCGCGCTTTTGGTTGTGCTGTCGATCTCGAGAGGCGCCAACCGTAGGCGTTTGGCCAGTTCTGCCATGAAATGTTCAGCAAGAATGACCACATCGTTTTCGCGTTGCGGCAAAGGCGGCATGCTGACTTCGAGCACATTGATGCGGAAATAGAGGTCTTCTCTAAAGCGCCCTGCGGCAACCTCTTGGGCAAGGGATTTGTTGGTCGCGAAAAGGAAACGTAGGTCCACGTCAATCATCCGCTCGGACCCCACCGAACGAATTGCACCATCTTCGAGGACGCGAACCAGTTTCGATTGCGCACTTAGGCTGAGATCGGTGATTTCGTCGAAAAAGACCGTCCCCCCATTTGCAGAGGCCAGCAAACCTTCGCGCCCCGCCCGAGCCCCTGGGAACGCGCCGTCCTGATGGCCGAACAATTCGTATTCGACCAAATCGTCAGGGATCGATCCGCATCCGATTGGGACAAAGGGGTTGTCGCGTCGATCCGATATGGCGTGAAGATAGCGCGCAGCGACCTCTTTCCCTGTGCCAGACGCGCCAGCAAAGAGGACAGGGGTCGCAAGATTTTTGATACGATCCAAAATCGTTCTGATCTGGGTCAGCGCCGCAGAATCGCCCAGCAATTCAGAACGGACCAATCGCGTCTGGGTGGCATGCTCCAACTCGCGTTTGAGCAAAAGGTTTTCGCGGCGCAGTCGGGTGACCTGCAAACATCTGCGCACCGCGTTCAATAACTGATTGGATCGGAATGGTTTGAGGATAAAATCCGAAGCCCCAGCCCGCAGCGCATCGATCGCCGTTTCCAGATCAGCATAGGCTGTCACCATGATGGCATCGGTAAATTCGCCAGAGGCATGTCGGCTCGCCAGCCAATCGATACCTTTTTGTCCAGGCATCATGTTGTCGAGAACAACAATGTCGAAATAGCGGTCTTTTAGCTGATCTTCAGCTGCGGCGACGGTCGCGGCCTCAGCCACGAATTTGCAATGTGGGCTCAGCGTTTTAACAAGGAAATTCCGCATCCCCGGTTCGTCATCGACCACAAGAAGACAGGCTTGTTTTAGGTCTTTGGTCAGCTCTGACCCATCGTCTTTATCGCTCTTCCCCATGGCTTGGCCTCCCAACCTCACCCAATGTCGTCACGTGACCATGGAGAAATTCATTGGATTGTCAAAGCAAACCCAATCTCCTGCCCAATAGTTAATGGGCTGGGACCGATCGTCCGCGGCTCCCGTTATGCATGTCCCGCTTGGGAAAGCTGCACCGCAGCAGAGCCGAATTTGGCGAAGGTCGGCTCTGGGCCGCAACACGTCACTGTAGAACTGCTTCACACAGGGCATGATAATATAGGTAGGCTACAAAGCGTGCGAACCCCCGCAACCAAAACAAATTCTCAAATAAATTCAGCAGCCGGTAACCCCAAATAAGGGAAACGTGGCGTTGGAAAAGAAGCACCCATAACCATTGTACCGGCACTTCTCACTGTCGACTTAAACATTCGTCTATTGCGGTTTCCAATTCAATCCGGCTTGTGCCTTTTTGGATGGAGTGACCTGCCACTGAACTTTCATCCAGCCGCGACCGGAGCCCAGTTAGTGTTTACGCCAGGTGGTGCGGTGGTCAAGTTTTGCGCGTAATCGACCGGGGTCAGGTAGTCCAATGCCGAATACGGGCGTTCGGTGTTGTAGTCGGCGGCCCAAGCGGTGATGCCGGCGCGTGTGTGGGCCAGGTTGCGAAACATGGTCTCGTTGAGCAATTTATCCCCCGCATCCGTCCGTTGAAGCTTTCCACGAAGCCATTCTGCATCGGCTTGCCCGGCGCGATATAGTGTCATTCACCCCTTTGCTGGGAACACCACCGCAGGATGGCGTTCGTAGTCAGGTCTGTCCCATTGTCAGAGACAATCATCCCCGGCCTTCCGTGTCGCTCGATCGGAGCCGTCAGCTCGCGCGCCACCCGACGTCCCGAGATCGAGGTGTCCGGGATTGCCGCCAGGCACTCACGCGTGACGTCGTCGGCCACGTTGAACACCGTCAACCCTTCCTCGCGGTAGGGCCGATAGATCCTGTTGATCCCTGAAGGCTCTCACTCGCGGCGCAGTAGCACGAAGAGCCGCCGGTAGCCGACCGCCGATTCATTAGCCAGCTCCCGCAACCGACCACGCAGCTCTGTATTAGGCGCACGCTGCGATTGGTAGCGGACCATCTTGCGATCCGGCACGCCCGCCGTTCTGAGAGCCCGAAACGGGCCTTCAGATGCGCGACCGTTTCGCGCTTCACGGCAGGCGCCACCACTTTTTTGAAACCAGTTCCTTCAGCGCGGCAAGATCAAACTTTTGCTCGGTCAGCAGCGTCTTGAGCTTCTCATTTTCACCCTTCGGCGCCTTCAGCCGCTTGGCATCCGTCACCGTCATGTCACCGTACTTGGCCCCCCAGTTATAGAAGGTGCCTTCAGACATGCCGTGCTCGCGGCACAGGTCCGCGCACGTCGCACCCGCCTCGTGCTCCGTCAGGAAGCCGATGATCTGTTCGTCCGTGAAACTCGTTCGCTTCATGGTCCGTCCTCAAGTTGGGCCGGACGCTAATCGAAGCTGGAGAAAAAAAATTTCGTGGCAGGTCACTTTCAATCCAATGGGTTGAGGAAATTGAACCTAATTCCGAATGCACTGGTGAGAACTTAGAACCGCTTCGTAAGGGGTTCGGTTCGATTGTTATTCAATCGACCATCCAATTGCAGCTCCGCGGAAAACTCGAACGCACGCTAACGGCCCAAGGAATTCTATACGGATGTTCAGTTCAAGGTCCGTTTACGGCGGTCGATGAGTCGTTGGATAGTCTCAGTGAAGAACGCCGTGACGTTGGTCGGCTTGATATCAATCTCTACCAAGAGTTTTCTTATCCTGTGGCCGCGCGTTTGAATGAAATGGGCATCCCATTCGCGTTTTTCACCGCTTACGATGATAACACTTTGCCAGACGCATTCGTCGGTCGACCGATCATCCCGAAAAATGATCGGCGTGATGATATCGTGGCTAAAGTCAAAGGCCTTCTGAGGGCCTGAACTCAATTGGTGTTCTTTTAACTTGCTCAAGTTTTCATACAGTTGGACTGTGGTCGCGGACTAAAAGGAAACAGCCATGACCATTGTTGAGACATCAATTCGCGGACTTGCCCAAATGCTGGATGAGGGCGAGGTGACGGCTGTTTCGCTGGTCAAAGAGTGTTTGGACCGTATTCAACGCTATGATCGGTCTGGGCCTTGTTTGAATGCTGTGCCTGTTTTGAATCCTACTGCGATGGAAGAGGCGAAAGCGTCGGACGCGAGGCGGGCAAAGGGGCATGCATTGGGGCGTTTAGATGGTATTCCCTACACAGCGAAGAACAGCTATCGGGCCAAGGGTCTAACGGTCGCCAGCGGATCGCCGGCTTTTGCGGATTTGGTCGCGTCAGACGACGCGTTCGCAATTGAACGATTGCGTGCGGCGGGGGCGATCTTGATCGGGTTGACGAACATGCCGCCGATGGCGAATGGCGGTATGCAGCGGGGCCTCTATGGACGGGCAGAAAGTCCGTATAACCGGAATTACCTGACTGCTGCCTTTGCCTCTGGTTCGTCGAACGGATCAGGTACTGCGACGGCTTCGAGCTTTGCGGCCTTTGGTTTGGGCGAAGAAACGTGGAGCAGCGGACGCGCACCTGCCGCGAACAACGGGTTATGCGCCTATACGCCCAGCCGCGGGGTGATCAGTGTGCGCGGGAACTGGCCTCTCGTTCCGACGATGGATGTCGTGGTACCGCATACGCGGAGCATGGCGGATATGCTCGATATATTGGATGTCATTGTGGCGGATGATCCGAACACTCGGGGCGACCTGTGGCGATCCCAGCCGTGGGTTCACATTCCCAAGGCATCGGACCATCGGCCAGTGTCATATGCTGACCTGACGCAGGGGGCATCGCTGCAGGGGAAACGTTTTGCCGTGCCTGCGATGTATATCAACCAGGACGCCGAGGCTGGATCGAACGCTAAAGGCGGGATCGGCGGACCGACAGGTCAAAAGATCGAGACGCGGGCGTCGATGATCGATCTATTCAACGCGGCGCGCAGAGTGATTGAAGCCGAAGGCGGGGCCGTTGTTGTGACGGACTTTCCTGTTGTCACAAATTACGAGAGCGACAGGGTAGGGGCGCCATCGATCAAAACGAGGAACCTGGTCACGCCAGAGTACCTGAGACGTGAGATCATGGATCTCTCGGTTTGGGCGTGGGATGATTTCTTGCGATCGAACAATGACCCAAAGTTAAACCGTTTGGCCCAAGTCGACGGCGCCCAGATTTTCCCCCAACCGAAAGGTGCGCTCCCTGATCGATATGTCGGGTTTGACGATGATATCGCCACCTATCCCGAACACGCGCGGATACATCCGGTCGGGAGTTTCTTGGATATACCAGAGCTTGAGGACGGATTCAGGGGGCTTGAGGAGACACGGAAGATCGACCTAGAGGACTGGATGGACCGTCAAAACCTAGATGCGGTCATTTTCCCTGCGGTGGCCGATATTGGTCCTGTGGATGCCGACGTGAATCCCGTCTCTGCTGCTCTGGCATGGCGCAATGGGGTCTGGGTTGCCAATGGCAATCTCGCGATCCGTCACTTGGGGATTCCGACGGTAACGGTGCCGATGGGGATGCTTGCGGACATCGGTATGCCCGCTGGCCTGACATTCGCGGGGCGAGGATGGGATGATGTGAACCTATTGCAGCTGGCTGCCGCGTTTGAACGGACGGGGCAATATCGCGTGCCTCCTACGCTCGATTGATGTCGCGGTAGTCTTGATGTTGGGTTGAGAGAGGCTGCGCGACCTGCGCGAGATCAGCGATGAGAAGCGAAGGACAGCGGCCCGCTTGGGCAATGACGGCCCCGTTGCCATCGACGATCACGGACTTACCGCCGTAGGTGACGTTCCCTTCGGACCCGCAGTAGTTGGCGTATGCAATCACCATCCCGTTTTCAGTCGCCCGTGCAGGTACCAGCAGGTCAGGGACATTATCAAAGTCGATCGGGTTCGCAGTAGGGATTAGCAGGAGGTCCGCACCAAGTTCGCGGAGCGCCCACGTATGCTGCGCAAATTCGATGTCATAGCAAATCAGCAAGCCAACTTTCGTGCCTGCAATGTCGAAGGTGCAATAACTGTCACCGAACTCAAACACCGACTTTTCAATAGCACCGAACAGCTGAATTTTACGGTAATGCCCGATCTTTGCGCCGCTCGCGTCATAGGCTGACGCCGTGTTAAAAATCTTCTCTCCGTCCTTCTCTGCCCAACCTATGACGAGGCCACAAGAGTGCGTCGCGGCAAGTGACGCAAACCGTTGTTCCCATTCGCCACCAGAGGGCTGCGCAAGCGCGCGGTGAAGGTCGGGTTGGTTGTAGCCAGGGATGAAAAGCTCGGGGAAAACGACAATATCTGTGCCAACCGATGACGCTGCTTTGAGCGTTTCCTCAATCACAGAAAAGGCATGTTCATTGTCTTTGCCGACCGCATGCCCCTGATAAACGCCGATTTTCACCGATCATGTCCCTCTACGATATGACTTCGGCCTCGCCATGATAGCCTGAATAGTTGTGCTGGATCTGAATTTGGTCTGCGACGAACTTTGCATCATGCCACGCGCCCCAGATAAAAGCAGACCCTCGTCGAGTGAGCCATGGAAGCCCAAGGAAATAAACCCCTCTTTCTTTGCTCACACCGCGCTGATGGATCGGGCGGCCCCGTTCATCAAACGTGTCGGCCTCTAACCACGAATAATCCAGTGCATACCCAGTGGCCCAAAGAATGGTTGTGATCCCTTGTTCAGCAAGGTTCAGGTCAAGGATTGGGTTCACCATGCACTCTGGATCAGGCGGGATGATCTTGGCCTCGGGCTCTTCGGGAAGGTCCAAACCGTTCGCTGCGATAAAGGCGTCTGCTTCTTCGAGGACAGACAGGTAGTTTGCATCGCCACGGTTCACATTGTGGACGAGGTCATTTTCAAACTGAACGGTGCCGTTGGAATACCCTTTGGTCATGCCAACGAGGGTGAGGCCCTCATGTGCAAGCCTGCGGAAATCCACGGTCTTGCCCCCCTCGGCCCCGCTGACTGCGATGGTGACGTGTTCTGTGCCTGGGTTCGGGGTATCAGCGTTCCATTTGTTCAGAACGCCGAGCCACCATACGAAATCGCGGTTCCGATACCGACGCGGAGGGCGATCATGTGCGCCGACGGACAAATAGACCTTACGGCCCGCTTTGCGCAGTTCTTCGGCGATTTGAGTGCCTGACGACCCAGCGCCAACAACCAGAACGGCCCCCTCGGGCAATTGTTCTGGATTGTGGTAGCTGTTGGAGTGCATCTGAAAGACCGACGCATCCGTGGGTACCATGGGCGGAATGATCGGTTTTTGGAATGGGCCTGTGGCTGCAATGATATGGCGCGCCTCAATCTGGCCCTCAGAGGTTTCAACCATAAAACTAGAGCCGCCTTTGACTTTGCGTACCCGTTTCACTTCGACGCCCGTGCGGATCGGTGCGCCTATTTTTTCAGCGTAAGCCACCATGTAGTCCGCGACGTCCTCTTTGCCGGGGAAGGCATCGGGATGGCAGTTGAATTCGAGGTTTGGAAAACGGTCATGCCATGCGGGGCCATTCATCACGAGAGAGTCCCAGCGTTCCGACCGCCACCGTTCTGCAATGCGGTGTCTTTCAAGGACCACATGTTCAATACCGTTGTTTGTAAGGTGTTCGCTTGCCGCGATGCCAGCCTGTCCGCCGCCAACCACAACCGTATCGATAACTTCCATCTGTGTTCTCCTATTCGTTGCCCTGACCCTAGGGGTAGGATTTGGCGAACTAAAAACATGTTTTCATGAAGCTTTGCTTTTGATCGGACTAATGCCGCTTAGAGGAAGGCTAAGCGCTGGTAAGGTAGTCCATTTCTTTTACTTGCCGCTGCAGAGGCGCATGTTTGTCTGGTATCAGTGAATGAGGTCCCAGCCGTGGCAAAAGACAGTCAATTGGATCCAGTTGAGGAACTTCGGCAGTCCGTATCCGTGCCGTTCGAAAACGCACGCGCTATGCCGACGTCTGTCTATACTTCCGATGCCTTCCTAGCCGAAGAGCTGACACACATCTTTCGCAAGGACTGGTATTGTTTGGGCCGTGCATCGGCGCTGGGCAATGCGGGGGATTATGCGACCTGTGAATTAGCTGGACAGCAAATTGTTGTCATTCGTGACCGTGATGGTGACCTAAAGGCGCTGTCGAATGTGTGTTTGCACCGTATGTCGACGCTCCTTGAGGGGCGCGGGAATGCAAAGCTGATCGTATGTCCTTATCATGCGTGGACCTACAATCTGGACGGCAAACTGCGGGGCGCGCCTGCGATGAGCCTGAATGAAGGGTTTTGCAAAGACGCATATGCCTTGCCAAAGGTCCGATGTGAGGAATGGAACGGTTGGGTGTTCGTAAACCTCGACCCTAATGCGGCTCCCGTGGCTGATGCTCTATCCGACCTCGACGCGATGATCGCAGGCTACAACATGGAAGCCTACACAGAGGCCTTCTATGAAGAGCACGTCTGGGACACCAACTGGAAAGTCCTCGCTGAGAACTTCATGGAGAGCTACCACTTGCCTGTCTGTCATGCAGGCACGATTGGGGGACTGTCCAAGCTAGAGGATATGATCTGCCCGCCAGGATTGCCCGCGTTCAACTACCATACGATCCTCAAGGATGAATCCCTGACCATCGCAATGGCGCATCCGTCGAATGACCGTCTCAAAGGCGAAGAACGTCGGACGACGTATCTCTTGGCTATTTATCCCAGCCTGCTGATCACCCTAACGCCGGGGTATTTCTGGTATCTCTCGCTTCACCCCAAAGGGCCGGGGCAAGTGCATATCCGTTTTGGCGGGGGCATGTCGGACGACTTTAAGGACGATCCATCCGTTCATGATCACTTTGCCGCACTGAAGGCATTGTTGGATGACGTGAATATTGAGGATCGGGGTTGCACCGAAAAGGTCTATCGTGGCTTGTGTTCAGACCTCGCCCGTCCGGGGCACCTGAGCCACCTAGAGCGACCGAACTACGATTTTGCTACTTATCTAATGTCCCGTATCGAAACAGGTCGGGCATCGAGCGGAGACTGAAATGGCCCATACGCGTATTCGCAAATTCAACACCAAAGAAACCTATCCCGAGCAGAACCTCGATAATGACCTGTGCCAAGCGGTCGTAACGCGTGGCGGACGGACCGTTTGGATGCGCGGTCAATGTCCGCAGAACCTCGATGATGCAAAGAATATCGAAAGCCACGATCCAGTAGAGCAAACCCATAAGGTGATGCAGAACATCAAGCAGCTGATCGAAGAAGCGGGCGGCACGATGGAGCATCTGGTAAAAGTGGTTGTTTATATCACAGATGTCCGCCACCGCGAGGCAGTCTATCGCACGATGGGCGAATATATTCGCGGGGTGTTTCCTGTCTCAACAGGACTTGTCGTAACGGCCTTGGCGCGGCCTGATTGGCTCGTTGAAATTGATGCAACCGCCGTTATTCCGGATGACGAGGCATGACATTCTCACTCGTTGCTCGCTGCGCTGAAACGGGGATGTTTGGCGTCGCCATTTCATCTTCTTCGCCCGCCGTCGCAGCCCGTTGTTCCTACGCACAAGCTGGCGTTGGTGCTGTGGCGTCACAGAACGTGACTGACCCGACACTGGGGCCGCTGGGTTTGGAATTGATGGGGCAGGGGCTGTCTGCGCCAGACGCACTCGAACGTATCCGCCAGAAGGGTGCGTTCATCGAATACCGGCAAGTTCTCATGGTCGATGCGATGGGACGCACGGCGATCCATTCTGGCCCCAATGCGCTGGGCATCTGGTCCGAAGCGCAGGCCGAAAATGTGGCCTCTGGTGGTAATCTTTTGGCTGATAGCGGTGTGCCTCAGGCAATTGTCGAGGGTTTCCTTGTCGCAAAAGGACATCTGGGGGATCGGTTGATCGCTGCGATGCGGGCTGGCCTTGCTGCGGGAGGCGAAGCTGGTCCGGTCCATTCCGCAGGCATGAAGATCGTCGATAAGGTGTCTTGGCCCGTGGCGGACCTCAGGTGCGATTGGACCGAAGATTGCCCGATTGAGGCCATTGCGACGGCGTGGGACATTTATAAGCCGCAACTCGACGCCTATATCCAACGCGCTATCGACCCACGCGAGGCGCCGTCATACGGTGTGCCTGGCGACGAATAAGCGGCTTAAATAACGGGCAGTTAGCCAGATTGCGAAGGCTCGGCGGTGTTCTTCCTTGAAAACCAAGGGGATCACGGTCAATGCTTGTGTGTCTGTGTCAGGCAAGGAATTAAAATGTTGAGGTATACCCTTCGGCAGATCGAGTATTTCGTCGCTGTCGGAGAAGCAGGAAGCATCGCGCGGGCCTCTGAACGTATCAACGTTTCATCGCCGTCTATCTCTGCTGCGATCACACAGCTAGAGGCCGAATTCGGCTTACCGTTGTTTGTGCGACAGCATGCGCAGGGCCTCTCTCTGACCCAAGCGGGACGCCAGATGATGGATCAAGCCCGCATCGTTCTGCGTGAGGCGGGCGCGCTCATGGACATTGCAGGAGATATCGCGGGGTCCGTTCGAGGGCCGTTGACGGTTGGATGTCTGGTGACCTTTGCGCAGCTGGTTCTCCCATCCCTTCGCCGCGGGTTTGAAGCGACCTATGACGACGTGAAAATGCGTCAGCACGAAATGAACCAAGTCGAGCTGTTTAGTGCGCTGCGTCGGTCCGAAATTGACGTGGCCCTGACCTATGACCTCGGCCTGCCTGCTGATTTACAATTCACACCACTTTTGAAATTGCCGCCTATCGCACTGATGGGGGAGAACCATCCCTTGGTCGGGCAAGACAGCGTCACCATCGACGACCTGCTGAAGCACCCCATGGTGCTGCTCGATCTGCCCCTGAGTTCGGACTATTTCCTGTCGTTCTTTGATGAGATTGGGGAAAAGCCAGTGATCGCCGAACGCACGCGCGACATGGCTGTGATGCGGTCCATGGTGGGGAACGGCTTTGGGTATTCCATCGCAAACGTCCGCCCGCTCAGCCATACTTCGCCAGATGGAAACTATGTCAAATGCGTGCCGATCACGGGGCCTGTGCGTCCGATGCGGATGGGGCTTTTGACCGCGCAGGATGTTCACCGCTCTAACGCTGTGCGCGCTTTCATTGATTACGCCATCGGAATGGTGCGCGATGGTCGGTTGTCGCAAATCGGCGGATTGCCTCTGGTGTGAAGTCTTAGCGGCTGCCTAACCAATGATTTCGCAGCGCGGACTTGGTCAGTGCGGGCTATTTGTTACGATCCGTCCATAGTCCGAAATGGAGCTGAAATTGCGCGATCCCCGTTACGATATTCTCTTTGAACCTCTGACAATCGGACCTGTTACGGCCAAAAACAGGTTCTATCAGGTGCCGCATTGTAACGGCGGGGGCTATCGCGACCCATCTGCCGCAGCGGCAATGCGGGGCGTCAAATCCGAGGGCGGCTGGGGCGTCATTTTCACTGAACAGACCGAGATGCACCATACCTCGGAAATCACGCCCTTCATCGAGTTACGTCTGTGGGAGGACAAGGACATCCCGATGTTGGCCCGAATGGCCGACAAAATGAAAGAGCACGGCGCGCTCGCAGGCATCCAGTTGGCTTATTCTGGGATCAACGGGCCGAACCTTTATACCAAAGAGGTTCCTCTGGCCGTTTCCGCTGGTCCGATACGCACCTTCACGAACGATCCTGTTCAGGCTCGTTCGCTCTACAAGGACGAGATCAAAGATCTGCGCCGCTGGTTTGTAAATGCCGCTAAACGTGCCAAGATCGCGGGTTTCGATCTGATCTGCCTCTACGGTGCGCATGGGTTCGGGATTTTCCAACACTTCCTGAGCCGCGCGACCAATATGCGGAACGACGAATACGGTGGTAGCCTAGAAAACCGCTCTCGTTTTGCACGGGAGGTCATCGCCGACATGCGGGATGCGGTTGGTGATACAATGGGCATCACGCTGCGTGTTTCGCTCGATGAAACGATTGGTGATCTTGGGTTTTCAAACGCTGAGGTACGGGACTTTGTTGAGATGAACAAAGACCTGCCTGACCTTTGGGATTTGGCCCATGGTACGTGGGAAGACTGCTCTGGACCGTCGCGGTTCAAAGAAGAAGCGGCGCAAGAAGTTTTGGTTAAGGGTATCAGAGAGTTGTCATCCAAACCTGTTGTCGGAGTAGGGCGGTTCACATCGCCAGACGTGATGGCGCGGATGATCAAATCGGGGATTCTTGATGCGATTGGCTGCGCGCGTCCATCAATCGCTGATCCGTTTCTGCCGAACAAGATCATGGAAGGGCGTATCGAAGACATTCGCGAATGTATTGGCTGCAATATTTGCATCACGGGCGATATGACCATGTCGATCAGCCGCTGCACGCAGAACCCGACTTTCATGGAGGAATGGCGCAAAGGCTGGCACCCAGAGCGGATGAACGCGAAAGGCGACAGCCAATCCGTTCTCGTCGTCGGTGCGGGACCTGCGGGGCTAGAGGCGACGCGCGCATTGGCTGAACGCGGCTATGATGTGGCCCTCGCTGAGGCTGGAACGGTTCTGGGCGGCCGCGTGGCCAAGGAACGTTTGCTGCCGGGATTGTCCGCATGGGGACGTGTTGCGGATTATCGGGAATATCAAATCAGTCAAAAGCCCAACGTCGAAACCTATTTTGATAGCGCTCTTGATGCCGATAGCATCCTAGAGTTCGGGTTTGAAAACGTCTGCATCGCCACGGGGAGCACATGGCGCCGTGATGGGGTCAGTCGCCAGCATGTCGTGCCGTTTGCGATCGACGCCACGATGCCGATCTATACGCCTGACGACATTATGGCGGGCACTCTCCCCAGCGGTAAGGTCGTGATCTACGATGATGATCACTACTACATGGGCGGCGTCATTGCAGAGCTTTTGCGGTCCAAAGGCTGCGATGTCACTATCGTGACCCCTTCGGCCTATTTGTCGGATTGGACGGTGAACACATTGGAACAACACTCTATCCATCGCCGTCTCGCGAATATGGGTGTTCAGATCATTCTGAATCGTGGTGTCGTCGGGATCACCTCGGGCACTGTTCAGACGAATTGCACCTACACCGATCAGATCACAGAAATCGACGCAGAAGCGGTCGTAATCGTCGCCTCTCGGACCTCAAACGATCAACTGTTCCGTGATCTTATGGCTCGAAAATCGGAATGGGCAGACGCAGGGATTAAGACCGTAAAGCTCATCGGGGACGCCGAGGCACCGGGGCCGATCGCGTGGTCAACCTATGCGGGGCACCGCTATGCACGTGAGCTGGATGGCGAAGATATTGGCGACGCTCTGCCGTTCCGCCGTGAGGTAACTGCATTGGGTGATTTGTGAGCCGAACCGTTGACATCCTAAGAGAGTTGGTTGCGTTCGACACGGTCAGCGCAAAGTCCAATTTGGCGATCATTGATTGGATCGAAAGTCACCTCACCGCGCTCGGGTTCCGTGTGACGCGGATCATGGATCCAGATGAACCCAAGGCTGGGCTATATGCCGAGATAGGCCCAAACGGTGACGGCGTTATTTTGTCCGCCCATACCGATGTTGTGCCTGTGGATGGGCAGAACTGGACCCGCCCTCCGTTTGAGCTGACCGAAGAGGACGGGCGGCTCTATGGGCGCGGCACTACGGATATGAAGGGGTTCCTCGCCTCTGTTTTGGCGTTTTCTGAGGTGGCCGCTAGCTCCGATCTAAAGGCCCCAATCAAGCTGGTGATTTCCTATGACGAAGAAATCGGCTGCGTTGGGATGGCGCGTATGATCGAAACGCTGCGCCCTTTGATAGGGACGCCGCGGATTTGTATTGTGGGTGAACCGACCTCGCTCGATGTGGCGATCGGGCACAAAGGAAAAAAGAGTTACCGCTCCATTTGCCGTGGTACGTCGGGACATTCCGCGCTTGCGCCGAAGTTTGTTAATGCAATCTATGTGGCGACTGATCTTATCGCGGGTCTTCGATCCTTGCAGGCAAAATTCGCTGGGGCTGGGGCTGGGGTCGTGGACGATGACTATGCCGTTCCATATTCGACCGTCCATGTCGGCAAGCTCATGGGTGGCACAGCGCTGAATATCGTGCCGGATGTGGCTGAACTGTTATTTGAAATCAGATATTTGGCGGCGGATCGTATTGATGATTTCGAGGCCGAAGTGGCGGCGCTTGCTGCTCAGGTCGAACAGGATCATTGCGGTGCGGTGATCGAAATTGATAGTTTGACATCTTATCCGGGGCTGGATGTTAAGCCCGATGCGGATTGCGTGAAATTCGTGCAGCGGATCAGCGGTAAGAACGGCATCACAAAAGTGGCTTATGGGACGGAGGCTGGATTTTTCGATGCCATCGGTATCCCAACAGTGGTGTGCGGCCCTGGATCAATGGAAGGGCAAGGACATAAAGCGGACGAATATATCCTGAAGTCCGAGCTAGAGGCCTGCGATGCGATGTTGATGCGATTGTTAGATGATCTGATTTAGGTTCTTGGCCTGCGCAAAAATTGAGCGACGAGCCCAATTAAATATCTCGGCCACTCAATGGCCGTTTTGGTTTTGATCAAATCCTCAGAAACTACATATCTTAGTCTAAACCTAATGACTGCTGTGGCACACCGTTATTAGGGAAACTGGGAATCCCTCCATAGTCTGACAGTACTGAGCAGGACCAAATCGGGGGGCCGTGCAATTGCATTCTGATCGACCAATTGCCGTCGATGTTCGCGACGCCGTTAAAGTGTATGGGGACTTTACTGCGCTTAAGCGTGTTTCGCTTTCTATCCATGATAATGAATTCTTTACGCTGCTGGGTCCGTCAGGCTGCGGTAAGACCACGCTTTTACGAATGATCGCTGGTTTTGAGGATGTGACCGAAGGGTCCATTGCGCTGTTCGGTGAACCGATTGCCGCGCTGCCGCCGCACAAACGACCCGTGAATACGGTGTTCCAGAACTACGCCCTGTTTCCACATATGACGGTGTTGGACAATGTGGGCTTTGGGCTTGAGATGCTAGGGCGGTCCAAATCCGAGGCTCGGAAACGGGCGGGTGAAGTGCTTGATATGGTTCAGTTGAGCCAGTTTTCATCGCGTAAGCCATCGCAATTGTCTGGCGGGCAGCAGCAACGTGTGGCTCTCGCACGGGCTTTGGCACCGCAGCCTAAGGTGCTCCTCCTCGATGAGCCGTTGTCTGCGCTTGATCTCAAACTGCGCAAAGCGATGCAGTTGGAGCTAAAGCACCTACAACGTGAAACGGGGATCACCTTTATCTTTGTCACCCACGACCAAGAAGAAGCTCTAACCATGTCGGATCGTATTGCGGTCATGTCTGCAGGTGAACTGCAACAGCTTGGCGATGCGAGAGAGATTTATGAGCGGCCCAAAAACCGTTTCGTTGCGGATTTTATCGGGGACACGAACCTGATTGAGGTCACTGTTGATGCGGTCGCAGAAGGTCAGGCCAAATGTCATTTGGGCGGTGGACATGCCTTGATTTGTGACGCGGTCGAAGGCGTCAAAGCGGGCGATAAGGTGCATATGTCGATGCGTCCCGAACGGCTCTTCCTCTCTGAGGAACCGGTTGCCGCCGAAGGGTTCAGGGGCACTGTGCGCGAGAATATCTTTATCGGAACGGATATCACCACCATCGTGGCGCTGAACGAGGGGCCTGACTTTACCATCCGCGCCTCAAACTCGTCGCGGGGGAATTCACGCGTGTTCGACATCGGCGCAGAGGTCGTCGTCAATATGGAGCAGGGGGCAGGCCGCCTCCTGATCGACTAATGGCGGGTGGGGCAAGCACTGGCGGATCGTCGCAGAGCGAAACATTTGCACCTGCGCGGTATTGGCTGCTTTTGCCGTCATGGGTGACGCTGACCATCCTCGTCCTCGCGCCTGTCTCAATGATGATGGTGTATTCCTTCCTGACCAAGGAATTCCGCGGCGGCGTGATTTGGGAGTTCAGTCTGTCGGCCTACGATCAGTTCTTCTTTGATCGCGGGTTATTCGGCGATGATCCCCCCGTCCTCCAGTGGACCTACATTTCGATCTTTTGGCGTTCGATTTGGCAGGCAGGCGTGGCAACTCTAATGAGCCTCATAATTGGGTTTCCAACAGCTTATTTCATCGCGACAAGGCCAGAGAAAGAACGGGCGATCTGGGTGTTCTTGGTCACTATTCCCTATTGGGTGAACCTCTTGATCCGCACCGTTTCGATGAAGTTTCTCCTGCGGGATCAGGGGCCGCTGAATGATCTTCTTGTCGGATCAGGCCTGTTGTCGGAACCATTGACCATCGTGAACACGAACTTTGCGGTGCAATTGGGCCTGTTCTATTCCTACCTGCCGTTCATGGTGCTGCCGATCTATGCGGCGGTTGAACGCTATAACTTTGCTCTGTCAGAGGCGGCGGCAGACCTCTACGCCACTCGTTGGACGGTGTTGCGGCGCATTCTTTTGCCCTCGGTCAAACCCGGCATCGTTGCGGGCTGCATCCTCGTCTTTGTCCCTTCGCTCGGATCGTTCCTTGCGCCTGATCTCTTGGGCGGTGCGAAGAACTTTATGATCGGGTCCCTGATTGAAGAGCAGTTCAAAGGAAACGCGGGGAACTGGCCGTTCGGGGCTGCGGCGTCGATGATCCTTTTGACCTTGGTGATGGTCATCCTCCTGATCTCTGCGCGGCAGCAGGCGAAAGGGGGGAAATGATATGGCAATGAAAAGCTACGATCTACGCCAGTATCCCAGCTTCAAGGCGATCACGATTTTCTGCCTGTTTATCCTCTACGCGCCATTGTTGGTGGTGACGGTCTATAGCTTCAATGACTCCGTCTCGATCACCAACTGGGAAGGCGTTTCCCTGCGCTGGTATGCAGAGGTCTTTACCGGTGCGGAGAGCGAAAAATTCAAAATCTCAGCGCGGAACAGTTTCGTCATCGCGCTGATTGCGGCGACTGCATCGACGGTGATGGCAACCTTTGCGGCGACCGCGATCCTTCGTGGGGGACGGTTCAAGCTACGGACCGCGTCGTTTGGGTTGATCTCGTTACCGCTCATGGTGCCAGAGATCGTGACGGCTGTCGCAACGCTGATCTTTTTCAACGCAATCGGTGTCGACCGTGGTTTGATCACGATCCTCTTGGCCCACATAGCCTTCTGTATTCCGTTCGCCTACCTGCCGATCTCGGCGCGGATGCAAGGGATCGAGGCGACCTATGAACAAGCCGCGATGGACCTTTACGCGACCCGCGCCAAGGCGTTCACCCGTGTGCTTCTCCCGCTGATGATGCCGGGGATCATATCGGGCTGGTTGCTCGCGTTCATCGTATCGCTCGACGATTTCATCATCACCAATTTCGTAAAAGGCGCAGGGGTTGAAACCCTGCCAACAGCGATCTTCGGATCGGTGAAACAGGGCATAAAGCCCAACATCATGGCTATTTCCACGATGCTCCTCGGGGTGTCGGTGGTGATGGTCACGCTCTCTTGGCTCATCAGCCGAAGGGACAACAATAAATGAACAACATGGAGGTTGTTATGAAGTCCATCATCAAATCGACAGTGGCGGCCGCAGCGCTGACTGTCACTGCAGGGGCTGCGCTGGCTGAGGGGCAGCTGGTGATCTACCACTGGTTTGAATACATTCCACAAGAGCTTCTCGATAAATTCGCCGCTGAGAATGACGTCGAGATCATCATGGACACCTACGACAGCAACGAGGCGCTTCTTGCGGCGCTCAAGGCGGGCGCGATGGGGACCTATGACGTTGCTGTGCCGGGTGATTACATGGTGCAGATCATGGCGGGCGAAGGGTTGCTCGATACTGTTGCCGACGGGGAATTGGCGAATAAGGGGAATATCCAGCCCCAGTGGGCAGACCCGAGCTTTGATCCCGGTCGTATGCATTCAATCCCGTATCAGTGGGGATCGACCTCGTTTGCGGTGAACCGCGATGTTTATGCGGGCGATATAAACACCACGTCGATCCTCTTTGATCCGCCCGCAGAGTTGTCGGGCAAAATCAACATGCTCGACAGTCAGGGCGAAGTGATGGCGATGGCGGCACTTCACCTCGGTATTCCGCAATGTTCGAGCGACCGTGACCAGCTCAAGGCGCTTAACGACATGCTGCAATCCGCCAAAGCGCATTGGGCGTCCTTTAACTCTGACACCGCAAAGGAAGTGCTGGTGTCGGGGGACGCGGCAGTTGGCCAGATCTACGACGGCTTCGGCGCGAAAGCCCGCGAAGAGGGTGCTCCGATCGAATACGCTTTCCCGCGTGAAGGCTATGTCGTCTGGATGGACAACGTGGTTCTGCTGAAAGACGCGCCGAACCGCGCCAACGCGATCAAATTTATGGATTTCCTACTAGAGCCTGAGAACATCGCGGCGGTGTCGAACTACGCCCGTTACGTCGCGGGGGTAGATGGTGTGGCACCATACCTTGACCCAACGCTTGCCAGCCAACCTGAATCCAACCCGCCCGCAGACGCTGGCCCGGGTGTATTCATTGAGGTCTGCGATCAGCAAGTTCAGGAAATCTACGACCGTATCTGGACTGACCTGAAAAACTAAACCACTAGGCCCCCTGATTTAGCTATCAGGGGGCTTATTGCATCAGGCCTGCGGAAAACCTGCGATTTTGCTCCCTCAAAGGTTGGACCTCTGGTCGCTTTCGTGCATCATTACTGAAAAAGATGTGAGGTTATGATGCGCAGCACAATTGCAAAAATCGTCGTCGGGCTTTGTGTCCTTGCGGGCTGTTCCTCGGTCGTGGGGAGCCGTGCTGTGGTAAACGGTGTTGGTGCTAACGATATGCTCAAGCTGCGGGCAGGGCCTGGGTTGGGGTATGAAATCATTATGGGTCTGCCTGACGGAACTGTCCTCAATCAGCATGAGTGCGTGACCGAAGTGGGACAGCGTTGGTGCCATGTATCCCTCGCGTCTGGGATCGGTGTGTCGGGTTATGTCTCTGCTGACTACCTGAATACCTATTGATCGTTATCTGCTTTCACATTGGCGCCAGAGGCTTTACGCAGCCCTAGGATTTAATTTCGGGGGCGGCCATGGCGCAGAAAGCTACCATCTACAAAGTCGAACTCTCTGTCTCTGACATGGATCGTCACTATTACGAGACACATAAACTCACCATTGCCAAACACCCGTCTGAAACGGATGAGCGGATGATGGTGCGTCTCTTGGCTTTTGCTCTGAACGCGCATGAGCAGTTAGAGATGACCAAGGGGATTTCGACCGATGATGAACCCGACATCTGGCAAAAGAGCCTGAGTGATGAACTAGAGCTTTGGATCGCCCTTGGTTTGCCGAGCGATAAGGTCGTGCGCCAATCTTGCGCAAAGGCACAAAAGGTCGTGATCTACACCTACGGCGGTCGCACTGCGGATGTCTGGTGGGATAAGATCCAAAACAGCACCAGCCGGTTTGATAACCTTCAGGTCATGTCGTTGTCTGAACAAGAGACGAGCGAACTTGCAGGGCTCGCGGATCGGTCGATGAAACTTCAGGTGAATATCCAAGACGGTGATGTAATGGTCAGCGTTGGGGATCAGATCGTCTACGTCACACCGACGACCCTGAAATCAGCGCTGAACTGACCCGCGGTACGAGATGCCACAGTTGCCCTTAGGGCACCCTCTATGGCAGGTTGCCGACAAATTGGTGCATTCGTCGCAGTCGCCTATCTTGCATCTGCGATTTTATTTGTATACAATTGTGCACAATACGGCGCGACATCGGTTTTTCACCGTCGCGCTGACATGAATATAGATAATCTTCCACCGGAGATACCAATGAGCCTCTATGCCAGCTACCTCGAAGAGATCGAAGCCCGCAAAGCGCAGGGGCTTAGCCCCAAGCCTATCGATGATGGCGCTCTGACTGCTGAAATCATTGAGCAGATCAAGGACGTCAACAACGCGCACCGCGCCGATTCCTTGAAATACTTCATCTACAACACGCTCCCCGGCACCACGAGTGCCGCTGGCGTTAAGGCTGAGTTCCTCAAAGAAATCATCCTTGGTCAGGCAACCGTGGCTGAGATCGACACGGCATTTGCGTTCGAACTGCTGTCGCACATGAAGGGCGGACCTTCGGTTAAGGTTCTTCTCGACCTCGCGCTGGGCGATGATCTGGCGATTGCTGAATCCGCAGCGGAAGTTCTTAAAACCCAAGTGTTCCTCTATGAGGCTGACACGGATCGTCTGAAAGAGGCTCATGCGGCCGGCAACGCTGTTGCGACCAACATTCTGCAAAGCTACGCAAACGCTGAGTTCTTCACCCGTCTGCCTGAGATCGAAGAAGAAATCGAAGTCGTGACCTTTGTCGCAGCTGAAGGCGACATCTCGACCGACCTTCTGTCGCCGGGTAACCAAGCACACTCGCGCGCTGACCGTGAACTGCACGGCAAATGCATGTGCGATGAAGCTGCACAGAAACACATCGAAGAGCTTAAACTCCAGCACCCTGGCAAGCGCGTCATGATGATCGCTGAAAAGGGCACGATGGGCGTGGGTTCGTCGCGTATGTCTGGCGTGAACAACGTCGCACTTTGGACTGGTAAGCAAGCATCGCCTTACGTCCCGTTCGTGAACATCGCACCTGTTGTGGCTGGCACCAACGGCATCTCGCCGATCTTCTTGACGACGGTCGGCGTGACCGGCGGTATTGGCCTCGACCTTAAGAACTGGGTTAAAAAGCTGGACGAAGACGGTAAACCGATCCTCGGCAACGACGGCAACCCGCTGCTCGAGCAGAAGTATTCGGTCGAAACTGGTAAGGTCCTCAAGATCAACACCAAGAAAAAGAAACTCTACGACGAAAACGGCGAAGAGTTAGTTGATCTGTCCTCTTCCTTCACCCCGCAAAAAGTCGAGTTCATGAAAGCCGGCGGCTCTTACGCCATCGTTTTCGGTAAAAAACTCCAGACTGTTGCTGCTGACATCCTCGGCGTTGAAGCACCTGTTGTCTTTGCGCCGTCCAAAGAAATCAGCCACGAAGGTCAGGGCCTCACTGCTGTTGAGAAAATCTTCAACGCGAACGCTGTTGGCGTCACGCCGGGCAAGGTTCTCCACGCTGGTTCCGATGTTCGCGTGAAGGTCAACATCGTTGGTTCGCAAGACACAACTGGCCCGATGACCGCTCAGGAACTCGAAGCGATGGCCGCAACCGTGATCTCGCCAAATGTCGACGGCGCGTATCAGTCTGGGTGCCACACTGCATCGGTTTGGGACAAGAAGGCACAGGACAACATTCCGCGCCTGATGAGCTTTATGAACAAATTCGGTCTCGTAACTGGTCGTGATCCGAAGGGTGTTTACCACCCGATGACGGACGTTATTCACAAGGTTCTCAACGATATCACCGTTGATGACCGTGCGATCATTATCGGCGGCGACAGCCACACGCGTATGTCCAAAGGCGTCGCATTCGGTGCGGACTCGGGCACTGTGGCTCTGGCTCTTGCAACAGGTGAGGCGTCGATGCCGATCCCAGAGTCGGTCAAAGTCACCTTCAAAGGTTCGATGGTCGAATACATGGACTTCCGTGATGTTGTTCACGCGACGCAACAGCAAATGCTGAAGCAGTGCGGCGACAACGTATTCCAAGGTCGTGTCATCGAAGTGCACATCGGTACCTTGCTCGCAGACCAAGCGTTCACCTTCACCGACTGGACTGCAGAGATGAAGGCGAAAGCCTCGATCTGTATCTCTGATGACGAGACCCTGATTGAATCGCTGGAAATCGCGAAACACCGCATCCAGATCATGATCGACAAGGGCATGGATCAAGAGAGCGGTATGCTCGCTAACCTGATCGCAATCGCTGATAAGCGTATCGCTGAGATCCGTTCGGGCGAGAAACCGGCGCTGAAACCTGATGCGAACGCAAAATACTTCGCTGAGGTTGTTGTTGATCTCGACATCATCGACGAGCCGATGATCGCTGACCCTGATGTAAACAATGCTGATGTGTCCAAGCGCTACACCCACGACACCATTCGTCCGATCTCGTACTACGGTGCAGAGAAAAAGGTCGATCTGGGCTTTGTGGGCTCGTGCATGGTCCACAAGGGCGACATCAAGATCGTCGCTCAGATGCTGCGCAACATCGAAGAACTAAACGGCAAGGTAGAGTTCAAAGCTCCGCTCGTTGTTGCTGCTCCGACCTACAACATCATCGACGAGCTGAAGGAAGAGGGTGATTGGGAAATTCTCCAGAAGTATTCTGGTTTTGAATTCAACGACCTCGCACCCAAAGCTAACGCACGCACCGAGTATGAGAACATTCTCTACCTCGAGCGTCCGGGTTGTAACCTCTGCATGGGTAACCAGGAAAAAGCAGCGAAAGGTGACACTGTTCTCGCGACCTCGACCCGCTTGTTCCAAGGCCGTGTTGTAGCTGACAGCGACACCAAAAAAGGTGAATCGCTGCTGGCATCGACACCGGTTGTTGTGCTCTCGGCGATCCTTGGACGAACGCCGACACTGTCTGAATACAAAGCAGCTGTTAAGGGTATCAACCTGACCAAATTCGTTCCGACGAAAACGCCGTTGGACGCACTCTCCGTTCACTTCTGATCGGTGTAGAGTTTGAAATAGAAACGGCCCGCTTTTGGCGGGCCGTTTTCGTTTTTGGGGAGGCTGAGAGGCGAGGCTTGGGGCCTCTAAGCGAAATAGGTGGGGTCATCCCCGACAGCCCAAGTTTTCCGCTTTTCCATGACACGCGCAAAGAGATCGCTCGCCAGAAAGCGGTCGAGGTAAGCGCGCAGATTGGTCCAGCTTTGGGCGTCGAACCAAGTGCGGTCGATATGTGCAAACTGGCGAATGAACGGCAGGATCGCGAGGTCGGCGATGGTCATTGTATCCCCATAGAGGAAACTTTGCCCTGCAAGCTGACGATCCAAGGTCCGAAGGTGCATGGACGCGTTTTCGCGTTCGGTTTCCAAGTTCAGATTGGGATAGCGCGCTATGTATTTGGTGTGATCCAGCGCGGCTTTGAACGGTCCATCGTTCGCTTTGATCAACGCCCAACCGTCGTCGGGCATATTCATTAGCCCTTTCGGGTCGCGCTGTTGTAGTGCCCAGACCATGATGTCGAGGCTTTCATCATAGACGCTGTCAGCCGTGCGTAGGCAGGGAACGGTGCCCGATGGCGAGGTGGCCAAAAACTCCGCAGGTTTATCACGCAGTAGGATTTCGCGGATTTCGACGGTCACGCCCGCGACCAAAATCGCGAGCCGCGCCCGCATCGCGTAGGGGCAACGGCGAAAACTCCATAGGATGGGATGATCAGTCATGAGGTATGTCTTCCCAGAAATCAGTTGCGCGGTCTAGGTGGTGCATTATTCGTTTGATGTTAGTGTGGCGCGAGGACGGCCGAAGGAAAGACACGGACATGCTGAACGACGATGTTTTCGCTGAATTGGTAGCATGGCGACGGGATCTGCATCGGAACCCCGAACTGTCGGGTCAGGAGTTGGAAACGGCTGCGACGGTCGTCGAAATGCTTCCTGCCACTGCGCCTGATGAAATTATCACGGGTCTTGGCGGTCACGGCGTTGCAGGGTGTTACAGTGGCTGTGAGGCTGGGCCGACGGTCCTGTTGCGCTGCGAATTGGATGCGTTGCCGATCCAAGAGCTTTCGATAGCACCGCATAGGTCGTCGCGGGATGGCGTCGCTCATTTGTGCGGGCACGATGGTCATATGGCAATCATGGCCGGTGTGGCGCAATGGGTCGGTCAAAATCGACCTCAAAAAGGGCGTGTGGTTTTGCTGTTCCAACCCGCAGAAGAGGACGGCTCGGGCGCGGCCAAGGTAATCGCAGACGTGAAATTTGCAGCGATCACACCAGACATTGCGCTATCGCTTCATAATATGCCCGGTATTCCTATAGGTCATGCTGCGATTGAGGTAGGGCCAATGGCCTGTGCCTCGCGTGGTATGAAGTTGGTTCTGAAGGGTCGGACGGCCCATGCCTCTCAACCAGAAACTGGGGTGTCGCCCGCGCTCGCAATTGCTGAATTGATCCCTGCGATGACCAATTTGGCGACGGGCGGGCGACCCCAAGACGATAGTTTCACACTCGCCACCGTCACGCACGTGCGTATAGGTGAGGCGGCCTTTGGCGTCGCGCCAGCGCACGCCGAACTTTGGGTTACACTTCGCACGCAACAAGACGCGACCATGGATGCCTTGGTGGCGCGGGCAGAGTGTTTAGTGACGGCGGCTGCGTCTAAATTCGGGCTTGGTGTTGAGATCACATACCACGATGTTTTCCATCACTGTATGAACGCGCCAGAGGCTACCGCGGTTTTGGAGCAATCAATTGTCGATGAGGGGCTGACGCTCGTCAGGGGGTATTTACCGATGCGCGCGTCTGAGGATTTTGGGCGATTTGGACATGTGTCGAACGCTGCCATGTTCTTGCTTGGTGCAGGGACTGACATGCCCGCACTTCACAACCCTGACTACGATTTTCCGGACGAGCTTATCAAAACAGGTGCCAATGTCTTTATCCGTGCCCTGCAACAGTTGGTCTATTAACGTCTTGCCTGCTGGAGTGCTGGTTCTACCTTTCGCGTAACTCATGAGGTAAGTAGACCAGTGATCCAGCAAGCGAAGTATGTAACTGTTTGGTATGACAGCCAGTGCCCACTTTGTGCGCGTGAGATCGCTTTGATGCGTCGGCTGGATCGTCGAGGGGCGATTGAATTTGTCGATGCCTGTGATCCGAACACTTCATGTCCATTGGATCGGACAGCAATTCTCGAACGGTTTCATGCGCAGGTCGGAGGGCAGTTGTATTCGGGCGCGGCTGCCTTTGCCGCCATGTGGCGTGCGATCCCCGTTTTGCGGCCCTTGGGTGTCATCGCAGGCTGGCCACCGATGACACCTCTTTTCGAAGCGCTCTACAAAGGCTTCCTTAAGATTAGACCACGCTTGCAACGGGCCTTGCGGGGTTAACTGTTCGGTCGGACCCGCGCTGCTGATTTATCTGCAAACGCCGCGAGCCGCGCACGTGCATCGGGTTGAGTGTTCACAACGCCCGCCACCACAGCCTCCGCATAGGCGGCATCCATCGCGGACATGTTCCGCATGTGGCTCACCGCCGAGCAAATCGCAAAATTCGACAGGGGCAGGTTTTCAGCAGCCTTTTGCGCGAGCTCCAGCGCCATATCCAAGCTCGACCCATCGGTGTGGTATTGCGCGAGGCCAATATTGACGGCCTCGGTCCCTTGATACACGCGGCCCGTAAGCATCATATCGATCATACGCGCTTTGCCGACGAGGTCGGTCACGCGAATGGTCGCGCCACCACCAGTGAACAATCCACGCTGGCCCTCTGGAAGGGCAAAATAGGTCGTGTTGTCCATGACGCGGATATGCGCAGCGCTCGCCAATTCGAGGCCACCCCCGACGACGGCCCCTTTTAGTGCTGCGATAATCGGCACGCCGCCATATTCCATTTTATTAAAGGCCTCATGCCAACGCAAACAAAGGTGCATGAAATCGGCGGGGCTACGATCTTCGCGGTGATGTTCCACGAGGTCGAGGCCCGCGCAGAAATGATCCCCAGAACCGGCCAGAACGATGGCTCGCACGCCAGCGCGAGGGGCGGCCGTAAAGAAATCAACGAGTTCTTCAATCGTCGCACTGTCGAGAGCATTCCGCTTTGCCGCGCGGTTGAGCGTCACAAGCAGAACACCATTGTCCTGTTCTGTGATGTCGAGGTTCGCATAGCGGCTGCTGTCGATTAATGTGGTCATGGGATGGTCCTGTTTGGTCATTTAGTGACACTTAACAACATGAATGTGGTCAATCTATCTCAAAAAATGACTAATAATTTGCTGAAAGTGACAGATTGGGGCAGGGTGATGGGCAAATGAAAAAGAGTGACCCCATATACCCCACCGTTTCTCGTGCGTTCATCCAAGATTGGGTCGAAGCCTTGGAGCGGTCATGCCCGTCGAACACATTGGCGAACATCCTCGATGATATTGGTCTTACTGACGGCTCAGTTAGGGTGACACACGACCAGATCGTGAGGCTCTATCAGAGGATAGCGATAGAGACGGGCGATGAGATGGTTGGCCTTTGGGGGCGCCCTGTGCGGGCCGGCGCGCTGAAACTGCTCTGCGGATCGGTGAGGGATGCGTCCTCTATGTCAGCCGCACTATTTCGGTTCGTTCAATACTGGAACATCATTCTGGACGATGTGAGGTTGGAACTGTCCGATGCGAACGGGCATGTGGCTCTTTCGATCACAGAGACCGCAGAACAGCCTGCCAACCGGTTCGGCGTGCTGCTCGTCTTAAAACTTGCGCATGGCATCGCGTCGTGGCTCGCTGGATTTGAAGTGCGTCTGAACGAGGTGCAGTTCGGATTTGAAGCTCCTGATTTTGCATCCGATTATCCGGTTCTATTCCCGTGCCCCGTTTCGTTTTCTCATCGGAAATCAACGGTCATATTCAGCTCTGACTTGCCTGAAGCGATCCTTGCGAAGAGCGATTCCGAGATGAGGGAATTCCTTGAGAGAGCACCGCGGGATTGGATTTTCACAGCGTTGCGCGAACATGCCTTATCGCTCCGTTTGCGCGAAATGGTTTTAGCCTCGGACGGGTTTAATCTGTCATTGGTGGATGCTGCGGGAATGATGAATGTGACGTCGCGCACCTTGATGCGGCGTTTGGATGCCGAAGGAACGACATTCCAGTTGATCAAAGACGGCGTTCGGCGTGACGTGGCGATGCGCGAATTGTCGTTAGGGGGGAAGTCGATTGAGGCTATCGCGCAGGACGTCGGGTTTGCCTCGGCTGCGAATTTTCACCGTGCTTTTCGGCGGTGGACGGGCCAAACGCCTCGGGCTTATCAGCCGCAAAAGAGCAGGAGCTAAATTTGATCATAAATTTATAACGAAGGACTTTATTGGTTCATTTTAAACGTATATCTAGTGTCAAACTGTTTGCTCAAATCTGGCGGAGCGGAGCCCATGTCACAGGTCATCGAAGAATTGGCGGGCGTCCCTTTGGATCGTTTGCATGAAATCGCGACCCGCGAGGCCGATCGGTATGTTCAAAGCCGTCCAAAGACGCAAAAGTCTCTGAAATCAGGTTCCGTTTCTTATTTGGACGGCGTTCCGATGCATTGGATGAAGGACTGGCCGATGCCGTTCCCGATGCTAGTGCAAAAAGCTAAGGCGGCGCAGATCACAGATTTGGACGGTCATAAGATCGATGATTTCTGCCTTGGCGATACGGGCTCAATGTTCGGGCATTCCCCCAAACCGGTTGCGAAAGCGATCCGTAAGCAGGCGAAACGCGGGCTGACTTACATGCTCCCGACTGAGGCCGCGTTGATGGCTGGTGCGTTGTTGACAGAACGGTTTGGGGACTTTGCGTGGCAGATCGCGACCACTGCGACGGATGCGAACCGTTTTGCCTTGCGCGTGGCACGCGCGGTCACGGGGCGGCCCAAGGTTCTGGTGTTCAATGGCTGTTATCATGGCACCGTTGACGACGCGATGGTTGAACTGCGTGGTGGCAAGACAGCGACCCGCGAGGGTCTTGTGGGACAGGTGGCGGATCTCACCCAGACAGCTGTTTGTGCAGAATTCAACGATCTGGCCAGCGTGGAGGCCGCACTGAAAACGGGCGATGTTGCGGCTATTTTGACAGAGCCGGTGATGACCAACTCTTGCATGGTGCTGCCACACGACGGGTTTCATGCGGAACTTCGGAAATTGGCGAACCGATATGGCGCGCTTTTGATCATCGACGAAACACACACGATTTCATCGGGGCTGGGTGGCTACACCCGCGTGCACGGGCTCGAACCTGATATCTTTGTCGTCGGGAAATGCGTGGCGGGCGGGATGCCGACCGCAGTTTGGGGCCTCGCGCCTAAGGTTGTGAAATCCTACCTGCGGTATTGCGCGGAAAAGCCGAGCGGCCATTCGGGGATGGGCACCACGCTCTCTGCGAACCCGATGCAATTCGCTTGTCTGACGGCTACGTTGTCCGACGTGATGACTGGCGAAAATTACGCCCATATGGAGCGCGGCGCTGAGCGGCTTGCTGATGGTTTAGCGCAAGTGATCCAGCGCCATAATGCGCCTTGGCACGTTGTCCGTGTCGGAGCGCGCGTCGAATTTATCTGCGCCAAAGGCCCACTCAATAATGGGACAGAGGCCGCCGCTGCACATATCCATGAGGTCGAGGCCGTCGTGCATACAGCACTCTTAAATCGTGGCTGCCTGATCGCGCCCTTCCATAATATGATGTTGGTCAGCCCTGTGACCACAAATGACCAGATTGACCGCCTCATCGCCGCGTTCGATGATGTAATGTCAGACCTCTTCGCCAAAGGAAAAACCTGATGACCCAAACCTGTCCCTCTGGCGCGAGTGTTGCCGAAGCCGAAGCGTTCCTCGACGCGCATCCTGAGATCGAAGCAATCGATATCGTCCTGCACGACTCCAATGGGATCGGGCGGGGCAAGATCATTCGGAGGCACGAACTGGTGTCGATCTATAAATCGGGCCGTCACATTCCGATTTCGATCCTCGGTCTCGATATCTGCGGTGAGGATGTCCATGAAACGGGTCTGATCTGGGATCAGGGTGATGGCGATCTGCGCGCGTGGCCTATTCCCGGCACGTTAAAGCCGCTCCATAACACCACGCCGCCTCGGGCTGAGGTGTTCCTTTCGCTCTACGAACTCGACGGTCGCCCGATGACCTCTGACCCGCGCCATGCTTTGCAGCGGCAGGTCGATGCCTTCGCAGCCAAAGGTCTGAAACCTGCGGGCGCGTTTGAATTGGAGTTCTTCCTCCTCGACAACGAACGTGATGCTGATGGCAAAGTGCGTCCCGCGCGTGACGTTTTGGATGGTCGGAAATCCAGCGGCAAGACCGAGGTCTATTCCGTCGATCACCTGCACGGGATGTTGCCGCTCTTTTCTGACATTTACGCAGGCGCTGAGAAGGCAGGGATCAAAGCAGAGACCATGATTTCTGAATATGCGCCCGGTCAGTATGAACTGACGTTGCACTACCGTGAGGACGTGATGCAGGCGGCGGATGACCTTGTGCGGCTCAAACGGATTGTGCGCCAACAAGCACGTGCGCATGGCGTGACGGCCTGTTTCATGGCGAAACCGATTGAGGATTACGCAGGCTCTGGCATGCATTTCCACGTCTCTTTGCAGGATGATGCGGGCAATAACGTCTTTGCCGAAAAAGAAGGCGAAGGCTGGACCGATACGATCCTCCACGCGATTGGTGGTTTGCGGGCGACGATGGGTGAATCCATGCTCGTCTTTGCACCGCACCTCAATTCGTGGCGTCGTTTCGCGAACCAAAGCTATGCACCAGTATCGACTGCATGGGGTGTGAATAACCGCTCTGTCGCGCTCCGCATCCCCGAAGGCGATGTTAAGGCGCGCCGCATTGAACATCGCCCCTCTGGCGTGGATGCGAACCCATACCTTATTGGGGCGACGGTTCTGGCGGGTATTCTGCACGGGATTGAGAACCGCATTGATCCGGGTCCAGAAACCACGGGCAACGCCTATGATGTGGACCCCGCGGGCCCGCCGATCCCGCGTGATTGGCGCAGTGCGATTGATATGGCGGTGAACTCTGACTTCCTAAAATCGGCCTTGGGCGAAGACATGCATCGCACCTTCACGGCGGTGCGTCAGGCCGAATACGACCGCGTGGCACGCACGATCAGCAATGTGGACTACGACCTGTATCTTTACACGATCTGATCGTTTTTAGGTTTCTTTGTCCTCGATCAAGGTTTATCGGACCCACGCCGCTATGTGGACCGATAGCCAGAGAGAGGACATGCCATGCCCAAAGATCAGACCCAGACCCGTCGTTCAGAGCTTTTGATGCCTGCAGGCTCGCTCGAGCGGCTGAAGGTTGCTGTTCTCTATGGGGCCGACGCGGTTTACCTCGGCACGCCCGATATGTCGCTGCGGACGAAATCCAAGTTCTCGCTTGAGGATGTCAAAGAGGGCGTTGCCTTTGCACATGCGCATGGTGTGCGGGTCTATCTGACGCTCAACCTCTTTACGCATAACAAAGACGTAGAAAAGCTAGAGAGCTTTATCGAGACGCTGAAAGACATCCGTCCCGATGGCGTGATCATCGCGGATCCTGGTGTCTTTAACTACGTACGCAAACATGCGCCTGAGCTGAACCTTCACATCTCGACACAAGCGAACGTGTGTTCATGGCTCACGGTGGACTACTGGAAAGATATGGGTGCCGAACTGGTCGTTTTGGCTCGCGAGGTCACCTTTGCCGAGATGGAAGAAATCCGCGAGAAATGCCCTGACATCCGCCTAGAGAGCTTTGTTCACGGTGCGATGTGCATGACCTATTCGGGCCGCTGCCTCTTGTCGAACTTCATGGCCGAACGCGGCGCGAACCAAGGCAACTGTGCGAACTCCTGTCGCTGGCACTATAAGGTCCACATGAAGCTCAAGGACGGCACGATCAAAGAATTGCCGCTGACCGAAGAGAACCTCGAACTGTTCGAATTCGTGTTGGAAGAGGGCGCGCGTCCCGGTGAATTCATGCCGATCGAAGAGGATTGGCGCGGCTCTTATATCTTGAACTCCAAGGATATGTGCCTCATGCCAAAACTCGACGACCTGCTGCGTATCGGCGTTGATAGCCTCAAGGTCGAAGGACGTAACAAAAGCCCGTATTATGTCGCCACCGTTGCACGAGCGTATCGCCGTGCGATTGATGACTATTACGCCGACCCCGAGAACTGGTCGCCAGATCAGTATATGGACGAACTCGTCGGTGCGACGAACCGTGGGTTTACCATCGCATTCCACGAGGGCCGCCTCCAGAACTACGCCCACAACTATGACCACACCAAGGCAATGGCTCTGTGGGAATTCGCGGGCATGATCACCGAGGTTCGCGAGGACGGTCTGGTGATGAACGTCAAGAACCGTCTCGATGGCGGTGATGTTCTGGAATTCCTGCCGCCCGATCCGAAAGCGGAACCTGTTCTCTTGCGCCTCTACGAATACGAACTCGCCAACAAACCGGGTGAAATTGCGGACTACGTCGTAGGTAGCCGTGGTGATCAGGTGTTCATCCCATTCACGGCGTTTGACCGTGAAGACCCCGAAGCGATCCGTCGCAATTTCCCGCCGTTCACCATTGTCCGCTCAGAGGCCATGCTAACCGACGACGATTGGCGGCGGTTCAAGCTCGATAAAACGGCGCAGAAAATTGAACTGGGGCAGGATGCCTACAAAGGTGCGTATCGCAATCAGGTTAAGAAGTTGCAGGACGCCATCGGCTCTGAGCAGATGGAAAAACGGTCCAAAACCTCGCGCTCTGGTGCGGCTGGCTGCTGTGGTCGTGGTTGTAACGGGTGCCTGATGTTCTGGAACGATCCCGAATATGCAAAGGCTCGTGAGTTGCTCAAGCAAAAGAAAATGGGCGAGATGTTAGACCGCGATATGCGGGAAAAGATCTAAGCTTGATTTTCCCGTTAGCCTTCAAACTTCATTAAGCACTTCTCCCTAAGGTCAGGGCCTGCACATGCGGAAACTTGGTTTGGGGAAGTGTTATGAAATATGCGCCAATCGACAGTGTTTCGGTTTCGTCCTTTACTGTGAGGCAGGTATCTAGTGCTGGGGTGCGCGTCTATCAGCGTGTCTTTAAACGGATTATTGATACGATGCTCGTCGCGGTGTCCTTGCCGATTGTCGTGCCCGTCATTGCGGTTCTTGCACTCATTATCCGCCGCGACGGTGGTCCCGCGTTCTTTGTCCAACCTCGTGTTGGGCTACATGGACACGTGTTTCCCTGCTTCAAACTGCGCACGATGCATGTTGATGCAGAGACGCGGTTGGCTGAAATGTGCGCCGCTGATCCGATCATTGCTGCGGAATGGCACCGTGATCAAAAGCTCCGCATTGATCCGCGTATCACAAAGTTCGGCTGCTTCTTGCGGCGGTCCAGCCTCGATGAATTACCACAGCTTTTCAACGTCTTGCGCGGTGAGATGAGTGTCGTTGGCCCGCGTCCCTTCCTTCCGTCGCAGGAAGACCTTTATCGTCAGGCAGGAGGTCGCGCCTATTACGCGATGCGTCCTGGCATTACGGGGTCTTGGCAGGTGGCGGGGCGTGGGGACACTCGGTTTGTTGATCGTGTCGGATTTGATGACGACTATCATTCCCGTCTCAGCCTCAAGGAGGACCTGTTGATCCTCCTTAAAACGGTCAGTGTCGTCATCAAAAGCACGGGCCGCTAAGGTTAGGTCTGGTAATTGAGGATCGGCGAAAGCCAGCGTTCAGCCTCAGCTACGCTTATACCTTTGCGGTTCGCGTAGTCCTCAACCTGATCGCGCTCAACTTTACCAACTCCGAAATAATAGCTTTCTGGATGGGCGATGTAGAGGCCTGACACCGAAGCCGCAGGCCACATCGCATAGCTTTCCGTCAGTGAAACACCCGTTGCCGTTTCCGCATCCAGCAACGACCAAAGCGTCGCTTTTTCGGTGTGATCTGGCTGCGCTGGATAACCTGGGGCAGGGCGGATGCCAGCATAGGGCTCAGCAATCAGATCGGTCGGGGCATAGGCCTCGGATGCATAGCCCCAAAGCTCGGTCCGAACATATTCATGCATCCGCTCGGCAAAGGCCTCGGCAAATCGGTCTGCCAAAGCCTTGACCATAATCGAAGAATAGTTGTCGTACTTGGCGTCAAACTGCGACGCGATTTCGTCCTCTTCGGGGCCAGCCGTGACGACGAATGCACCAATATAGTCGCCAGACGGTGCTACAAAGTCAGAGAGCGCAACATTGGGTCGTCCATCGCGTTTTGCCGTTTGCTGACGCAGGGTGTAGAGCGTTTGCAGAGGTTCTTCCCGTGCTTCATCGTTAAATAGCTGTATGTCGTCACCGACAGACTGCGCGGGCCAGAACCCAACGACCGCCTTTGGCGCGAACCAGCTTTCATCGATGATTTTTTCCAACATGGCCTGAGCGTCTGCGAATAGGGACCGCGCCGCTTCACCTTGTTTTGGGTCATCCAGAATAGCCGGATATTGGCCTTTCAACTCCCACGTTTGGAAAAACGGGGTCCAGTCGATGTAGTCGGCCAATTCAGCCAGTGACCACTGATCAAAGACGCGAGTGCCGATGAAAGTCGGTGTTTTAGCTTCATACCCGCCGAAATCGATCTTCAACGCATTGTCGCGGGCTTCTTGCAATGTGATCCGCTTTTTACCGCGTTCGCCTCGGGCATGACGTTCTGCAATATCGGCGTAATCGGCGCGGGCCGCCTGTTTCACCTCAGCCGCTTTGTCCGACAGTAGAGACGACACGACGCCGACCGCGCGGCTGGCATCGGTCACATACATCGCCTGACCGCTGGTGTACTTCGGCGCGATTTTTACTGCGGTGTGAACCTTGGACGTTGTCGCGCCGCCGATCAAAAGGGGGATGTCAAAGCCCTCACGCTCCATCTCGGCGGCAACGTGGACCATCTCATCGAGCGACGGTGTGATCAGACCAGACAATCCGATCACATCGACATTCTCACGCTTTGCCGTCTCAAGGATTTTCGACGTCGGCACCATGACGCCTAGGTCGATGATTTCGTAGTTGTTACAGGCCAGCACAACGCCAACGATGTTTTTACCGATGTCATGCACATCGCCCTTTACCGTTGCCAAGAGAACCTTACCTGCGGCTTCTTGTTTACCGTTTTTTTCGGCCTCAATGTAAGGCGTCAGGACGGCGACAGCTTGTTTCATCACGCGGGCGGATTTCACCACTTGGGGGAGGAACATTTTACCTGCGCCAAAGAGGTCGCCGACCACGTTCATGCCGTCCATCAGTGGCCCCTCAATCACGTCGAGCGGGCGGGTCGCCCGTTGGCGGGCTTCCTCGGTGTCGGCCTCAATGAATTCGGTGATGCCGTTGACCAAGGCGTGTTCGAGACGTTTTTCAACCGAGGCCTCGCGCCATGACATGTCCTTTTCCTTGGCCAGTGCACCACCTTGGCCGCGATAGGTTTCGGCCAGTTCCAGCATCCGCTCTGTGGCGTCAGAACGGCGGTTCAGAACCACATCCTCGCAATGCTCGCGTAGTTCAGGGTCGATCTCTGAATAAACGGCGAGCTGGCCTGCGTTCACGATCCCCATATCCATGCCGTTTTGGATTGCATGGTATAGGAATACGGCATGCATGGCTTCGCGCACGGCCTCGTTCCCGCGGAAAGAAAACGACAGGTTTGACACCCCGCCCGAGACGTGGACATGCGGGCAGGCCTCAGTGATCCGCTTGGTCGCATTGATGAAGTCGACGCCATAGTTGTCGTGCTCTTCAATGCCCGTCGCGACCGCAAAAACGTTCGGGTCAAATATGATGTCTTCGGGTGGGAAACCGATGTCTTGGGTCAGGATCCGATAGGCACGGGTGCAAATTTCGACCTTGCGATCTTCGGTATCGGCTTGGCCGCGTTCGTCAAAGGCCATGACGACGACTGCGGCACCATATCGACGACAAAGGGTCGCCTGCTGGCGGAATTGCTCTTCGCCTTCTTTCATAGAAATCGAATTGACGATGGCCTTGCCCTGGATGCACTTTAGGCCCGCCTCGATCACCTCCCACTTGGAACTATCGACCATGATCGGCACGCGGGCAATGTCAGGCTCTGCTGCGATCAAGTTCAGGTAATCGACCATCGCTTGTTTGCTGTCGATAAGGCCTTCATCCATGTTGATGTCGATGATCTGCGCGCCATTTTCGACCTGTTGGCGGGCGACGTCCAAGGCCGCAGTGTAATCCGCAGCCGTGATCAATTTGCGGAACTTAGCGGACCCTGTCACGTTTGTCCGTTCACCCACGTTCACAAATGGAATGTCGTTGGTTAGGGTGAATGGCTCTAGTCCAGAGAGGCGCATGAGCGGTTCAACTGTCGGGATCGCGCGGGGTGCATAGCTTTTGACGACCTCGGCAATGGCGCGGATGTGGTCAAAGGTCGATCCACAGCACCCACCGACAATGTTCAGCAGCCCATCCTTGGCGAAGCCTTCGATTTGGGCTGCCATCTGTGCGGGCGTCTCATCATATTCGCCGAACTCATTGGGGAGGCCCGCGTTCGGGTAGGCGCAAATCCGAGTGTCGGCAACGCTCGACAGTTCGGCCAAATGTTCACGCATCGCATTTGCACCAAGCGCACAGTTCAGTCCGATCGTAAAAGGCCGCGCATGGCGAAGCGAATGCCAAAACGCCGTCGGCGTCTGACCCGAGAGCGTGCGCCCTGACAGGTCAGTGATCGTACCCGAAATCATCACGGGCAGGATGATACCTTTCGCCTCAAACACTTCCTCAGCAGCAAAAACGGCGGCCTTTGCGTTCAGGGTATCAAAGATCGTTTCGATCAGAATAATGTCCGCGCCGCCGTCAATCAGCCCGTGGATTTGTTGAGCATAGGCAACGCGCAATTCATCAAACGAAACAGCGCGGTAGCCGGGGTTGTTCACATCTGGGCTAATGCTCGCCGTTCGGTTGGTCGGACCAACAGCACCCGCAACAAACCGAGGCTTCCCGTCAATCGCTGTCGCGCGATCCATCGCGTTACGCGCCAAACGTGCGCCTGCAATGTTCAGATCATAAACCTTGTCCTCTAGTCCGTAATCCGCCTGCGCGATCGTAGTCGAAGAGAACGTGTTGGTCTCTGCAATATCGGCCCCCGCCATCGCATATTGAAAGTGAATTTCCTCAATCGCGTCGGGCTGCGTGAGGTTCAAAAGGTCATTGTTGCCCTGTTGCGGCTTGTCCGAATGGATGTGGCACCCGCAACCGCCATGCCCTGTGAAATCCCTTTCGACGAGGCCGAGTTTTTGGATTTGTGTCCCCATAGCGCCATCCAGAATAAGGATGCGGTCTCGGGCCGCGATGGTAAGGCTGTCAAAAATAGGCGAACGAACTGGTTTGGTCATTAAGGTATCCTTTGCTTGCGCGGGTGATACCTGCCACCGTTCGATTAGTGAAATTCAAGATCATCAAGAAGATTATGAATTTCACGCGGTTAATGTTGTGCCGCTTCCCATAGGGCAAAGTCCGCCGCATTCGTGTGCTGCAAGAGTGCTTCGACCTCTGGCAGTAACGAAACTTCCATCCGTGGCGACACATTCAGCTCTTTCAATGCCAGCTTCACATTCAACCGCGTTTCAAGGAATTCGATGAGCTTTGGTTGCGCCTCATACCGAAACACGTAATCGCATTTGGTCGGACCGTTGTTCGCGGCGAGGAATTTCGCCTGAGAGCCGACATTTGCAAACGGGGCGGGCTTTTCTTCGCAATATTCGACTACAAACTCATCAAACGTAATGCCGCGCGTGCTGTTCTTGCTTCCGACCAGATCGTCGCGATTTCGGTAACGATACCAGCTCGATAGCCAATCAATCGGATGACGGACGACGGCAACGGTCTGCAGCCCCTCGGCACCTGCCTTTTCTAGCATTGGCAGAACGAACCGTTTGTATCGGTAGTAGGGCGTATGTTTGAGAATCGGTGGATCGCGGAACACGGCTTGGGCACGCGGCGCAAGAGCGCCTTCAATTGCCGTTGTGCCAGTCTTCGGCACGGCCAGAAAAACAAGCTTTTCGTTCCAGAAAACAAGCATATCGACGCAAAATCCTACTCTCGGTTTGCATGTAAACTACTCTTTAATCTCTCGCGAATGAAAGTGGTCCATGAAAATAATTCTTGAAATGTTCTCTTTTTGATCTCATAGGGAATGAGAACAAGAAGCGAACAAAGGCAATGATTGCCGCACCCCTTTCGGTGTGAAATAAGGATCGCAAAGATGGCAATGGCAGATATTTTGAGCATGACTGACAAGAAAACCGCCGACAAGCAAAAGGCGTTGGAATCCGCACTGGCCCAGATCGAACGTCAGTTCGGCAAAGGGTCGATCATGAAGCTCGGTAAGGATAGCCCGGTCCAAGAGATTGAGGCAACATCGACTGGCTCTCTTGGCCTCGATATCGCGCTCGGGATTGGCGGTCTGCCGAAGGGCAGGATCATCGAAATTTATGGTCCTGAATCGTCGGGTAAGACCACGCTGACCCTTCACGCGATTGCGGAAGAACAGAAAAAGGGCGGTGTTTGCGCATTCGTCGACGCAGAACATGCTTTGGACCCGATCTATGCGAAAAAACTCGGCGTTGATCTGGATGAACTGCTGATTTCGCAGCCTGACACGGGCGAACAAGCACTCGAGATCGTCGATACCCTCGTGCGTTCTGGCGCTGTGTCTATGGTCGTCGTCGATTCGGTCGCGGCACTGACACCGAAGTCTGAACTTGAAGGGGACATGGGTGATAGCAACGTTGGTGTTCATGCGCGTCTGATGTCGCAGGCGATGCGCAAACTCACAGGTTCGATTGCTAAATCGAACTGCATGGTGATCTTCATCAACCAAATCCGTATGAAGATTGGCGTGATGTTCGGTTCGCCTGAAACCACAACTGGCGGTAACGCTCTGAAATTCTATGCCTCCGTCCGCCTCGACATCCGTCGTATCGGCGCAATCAAGGACCGTGATGAAGTGGTCGGTAACTCGACTCGCGTTAAAGTCGTTAAAAATAAAGTGGCTCCGCCGTTCAAGCAGGTTGAATTCGACATCATGTATGGGGAAGGTATTTCCAAAACGGGTGAGTTGTTGGACCTTGGCGTGAAAGCCGGCGTTGTTGAAAAGTCTGGCGCTTGGTTCTCTTACGGGGATGAACGGATCGGTCAGGGGCGTGAAAACTCCAAAACCTTCCTCAAGGAAAATCCGCAGATCGCTCTCGAAATCGAAGATAAAATACGCGCCGCGCATGGTCTCGATTTCCATATGGATGACAATGACAGCGACGATGATCTCGTCGAGATGTAATTGATCAAGTTCTGACGAAAGGCCGCTCTTTTGGGCGGCCTTTTTCATTGGGCTTTACGCGGGGTAGATGGAGGGGTATTCCACCACGGACACTTTGAATTCAAGGACCGCCATGACGAGCCTTTCTGATATCCGCTCTACCTTCCTCAGCTATTTCGAACGGAATGGTCACACCATCGTTCCGTCATCTCCGCTGGTTCCGCGTAACGACCCGACCCTGATGTTCACGAACTCGGGCATGGTGCAGTTTAAGAACTGCTTTACCGGCGTTGAAAAGCGCGATTACGTGCGCGCGACGACATCGCAAAAATGCGTGCGGGCAGGGGGCAAACACAACGACCTCGATAACGTAGGTTACACGGCGCGCCACCACACTTTCTTTGAAATGCTCGGGAACTTCTCCTTCGGCAATTACTTCAAGAACGAAGCAATTCCGTTCGCGTGGGAACTGATCACCAAAGATTTCGACATCGACCCCAAACGTCTTTTGACGACCGTCTATCACACCGATGACGAAGCGTTTGAGATTTGGAAAAAAGTTGGCGTTCCTGAGGATCGCATCATCCGTATTTCGACCTCGGATAACTTTTGGCAGATGGGGCCGACTGGTCCGTGTGGTCCGTGCACAGAGATTTTCTACGATCACGGCGATCACATTTGGGGTGGCCCTCCGGGCTCGCCTGAGGAGGACGGTGACCGTTTCATCGAAATCTGGAACGTCGTTTTCATGCAGAACGAACAGTTCGAAGACGGCTCGATGAAAGCGCTGGACATGCAGTCCATCGACACGGGTATGGGTCTGGAACGTATCGGCGCACTGCTTCAGGGCAAGCACGACAACTACGATACCGACCTGATGCGCGCTCTGATCGAAGCGTCAGCCAACGCCACCAGTGTTGATCCAGATGGTCCAGGCAAAACACACCACCGTGTGATCGCAGACCACCTACGTTCGACTTCGTTCTTGATTGCGGATGGTGTGATGCCATCCAACGACGGTCGTGGCTACGTTTTGCGCCGCATTATGCGTCGCGCGATGCGTCACGCGCACCTCCTTGGTGCGACCGACCCACTGATGCATCGTTTGGTTCCTGCACTCGTTCGTGAAATGGGCGCTGCGTATCCAGAACTTGGTCAGGCTCAGGCCTTGATCGAAGAAACGCTTCGCGCCGAAGAAACCCGTTTCAAGCAAACTTTGGATCGCGGCCTGAAATTGCTGGACGACGAACTGTCTGATCTGCCCGAGGGTGCCAACCTTCCTGGTGAGACCGCGTTTAAACTCTACGACACTTACGGCTTCCCGCTCGACCTCACACAGGATGCGCTGCGTGAAAAAGGCCGCGCCGTGGATACCGACGGCTTTGATGCCGCTATGGAAGAACAAAAGGCCAAAGCGCGCGCCGCGTGGTCTGGTTCTGGCGAAGCAGCCGACGCGACCGTTTGGTTCGAAATGGCGGATAAATTCGGCGTAACTGAATTCCTCGGCTATGACACCGAAACCGCCGAAGGTCAGATTCTGTCGGTTGTTAAAGTCTCCGATGTTGTTGAAACCGCAGCGACGGGCGAAACTGTTCAGATCGTGGTAAACCAAACGCCGTTCTACGGTGAATCGGGTGGTCAGGTCGGCGATACGGGCTTTATCCGCACCGAAACAGGTACGGCAAAAGTCACGGACACCAAGAAATCGGCTGGTATCTTCATCCACTTCGCAGAAGTCACCGAAGGGTCGATCAGCCGTGGTCAGGCGGCAAAGCTTGAAGTGGAACACGAACGTCGCGGCGACATCCGCGCGAACCACTCTGCCACCCACCTTCTTCACGAAGCCTTGCGCGATGCGCTCGGTGATCATGTGGCGCAGCGCGGATCGTTGAACGCGCCAGACCGTCTGCGTTTTGACTTCAGCCACGGCAAGGCACTGTCAGCCGAAGAGCTGTCGCAGGTTGAAGCCGATGTAAACGCGATGATCCGTCAGAACACTGCCGTTGAAACGCGTATCATGACGCCAGACGATGCACGTGCCCTAGGTGCGCAGGCGTTGTTCGGTGAAAAATACGGCGACGAAGTTCGCGTTGTGTCGATGGGCCGCTTGCTCGGTTCGGGCAAGGGTGCGGACGGCAACGTCTATTCGCTCGAGCTTTGCGGCGGCACGCATGTCCGTCAGACCGGTGATATCGGTGCGTTTGTTGTTCTTTCGGACAGCGCATCTTCGGCTGGCGTTCGCCGTGTTGAAGCCCTGACTGGTCAGGCTGCGATCGCTTACCTCAAAGACCAAGAGGCGCGGTTGAACGCTGTCGCATCGGTGCTCAAAGCACCTGCAAGCGAAGCCGCTGATCGTGTCAAAGCGCTCATGGATGAACGCAAGGCACTCGCAAACGAAGTGGCGCAACTGCGTCGCGAACTCGCGATGTCGGGTGGTGCAAAAGCCGAAGAACCTGTCAAAGAAATCAATGGCATGGCGTTTAAAGCTCAAGTTCTATCGGGCGTAACCGGCAAAGATCTCCCTGGCATCATTGATGAAATGAAAGGCCAAATGGGTTCGGGCGTTATCCTTCTTATTGCGGATGCAGATGGTAAAGCCGCCGTTGCCTGTGGCGTCACCGCTGACCTGACGGGCAAGGTCTCGGCAGCGGATATCATTCGCGCCGTTACTCCAGAGCTTGGCGGGAAAGGCGGCGGCGGTCGTCCTGACATGGCTCAGGGTGGCGGTGCGTCGGTTGAAAATGCGGACGCTGCCATCAAAGCAGCTGAAGCAGTAGTTGCAGGAGCATAATCATGGCTGGAGCCTATTGGATCGCCCACGTCAACGTAACGGACGAAGCCGCGTACAGCGAATATGCAAAACGTGCGACCGTCGCCATTGCAGACCACGGCGGGAAATTCCTCGCACGCGGTGGCAAATATGAAATCCTAGAAGGCAAAGACCGCGCTCGCCATGTCGTCGCGCTCTTCCCAAGCCTCCAGATTGCTCATGATTGCTACTATTCGGACGCGTACCAAGAGGCGCTCAGCTACGCCAAAGGTGCCAGCGAACGCGATCTTTTGATCGTCGAAGCAGCCGAGTAAAAGTAATTTAAAAGGGCGCCTGAAAATTCAGGCGCCTTTTTTGTTGACCTAGGAGCACCTTTGCTCAACCATTGCGGTACTTATGTATTAGGCAATAGGGGGTCAGATGTCCGATATCCGTACTGAAATATTAAATGCTCTTGCTTCGAGCAATCTAGACGCGTCTGTTGAGGCAGAGGTAAAGCTCGCCTTGGATACAAGTTCAACTCGCGGAAACTCCGTTGGGCGAATTTTGGACGACTCCAGTTTAAATAATACTGAGAAGGCGGATCAGTTGAGTGTCCTTGCCATCACTGGTCCGGGCGGCGTTGCTGGCGCAATTGCAATTGGCATAATCATCGGGATTTTGCTTTGATAAATGAAAAACGGACCCCGAAGGGTCCGCTTTTTTATCCGTATTATGCGGAGCGCGATTGGCGCTTCCGCTCATGCGGATCGAGGTAACGTTTGCGAAGGCGAACCGCGTTCGGGGTAACTTCCACCAGTTCGTCGTCGTCGATGTAAGCAATCGCTTGCTCTAGCGACATCACAGTCGGCGGTGTCAGTTTAACAGCTTCGTCGGTGCCCGAGGCACGAACGTTGGTCAGCTTTTTACCTTTGAGCGGGTTCACTTCCAGATCGTTGTCACGGCTGTGCTCGCCGATGATCATACCTGTGTAGACAGGATCCTGCGGGTTGATGAACATCTTGCCGCGATCTTCGAGGTTCCACAGAGCGTAGGCCACTGCGGTGCCGTTCTCCATAGAGATCAGAACGCCCTGACGACGACCAGCGATTGGGCCCTTGTGAGCAACCCAACCGTGGAAGAGGCGGTTCATGACGCCGGAACCACGGGTGTCGGTCAGGAATTCGCCGTGGTAGCCGATCAGGCCGCGCGACGGAACGTGAGCCACGATACGGGTCTTGCCGTTGCCACCTGGGTTCATTTCGACCAGATCGCCTTTGCGCGGGCCAGTGAGTTTTTCAACGACAACGCCAGTGTATTCGTCGTCAACGTCGATGGTGACTTCTTCAACGGGTTCCATACGAACGCCGTCTTCATCTTTAAAGATAACCTGCGGACGCGAGATCGACAGCTCAAAGCCTTCGCGACGCATGTTTTCGATCAGAACGCCCATCTGGAGTTCGCCACGGCCCGAAACGATGAACGCTTCGCCACCTGGGGTGTCTTCGATTTTGATTGCGACGTTGGTTTCAGCTTCTTTCGACAGGCGGTCACGGATGACGCGCGACTGAACTTTTTTACCGTCACGGCCAGCGAGCGGAGAGTCGTTGATGCCGAACATGACAGAGATGGTCGGCGGATCGATCGGCTGCGCAGGGATCGCTTCGTTCACCGAAGTATCAGCCAGCGTGTCCGCAACGGTCGCTTTGGTCATGCCAGCGATGGTCACGATGTCGCCTGCTACGGCTTCGTCGATCGGCTGCTGGGACAGGCCACGGAAGGCGAGGATTTTGGTGCAGCGGAAGTTTTCGATTTTCTTGCCGTCGCGCGACAGTGCGTGCAGAGAGTCACCTGTTTTCAGGGTGCCAGCTTCAACGCGGCCCGTCAGAATACGACCGATGAACGGGTCAGCAGAGAGGGTGGTTGCCAGCATGCGGAACGGTTCGTCTTTTGCGGCCAGCTGCTTTGGCGGCTCAACGTGTTTCACAACCAGTTCGAACAGCGCGGTCAGGTCTTTGCGCGGACCGTCGAGTTCGGTGTCACACCAGCCCGAACGGCCAGATGCGTAGAGGTGCGGGAAGTCTAGTTGTTCTTCGTTCGCGCCGAGGTTCGCAAAGAGGTCGAAACATTCGTCTAGCGCGCGATCCGGCTCTGCGTCTGCTTTGTCAACTTTGTTGAGAACAACGATCGGCTTCAGGCCGAGAGCCAACGCCTTGGACGTTACGAATTTGGTCTGTGGCATCGGGCCTTCAGCCGCGTCAACCAGCAGAACAACGCCGTCTACCATGGACAGGATGCGTTCAACTTCACCACCAAAGTCAGCGTGGCCGGGGGTGTCAACGATGTTGATCCGTGTGCCGTTCCATTCGACGCTGGTTGCTTTCGCAAGGATGGTAATCCCGCGCTCACGTTCAATGTCGTTCGAGTCCATTGCCCGTTCAGCAACAGCCTGATTTTCACGGAACGCGCCGGATTGCTTTAGAAGTTCGTCCACAAGCGTCGTTTTGCCGTGGTCAACGTGCGCGATAATCGCGATATTACGGATATCCATAGTGCAGCCTTAAAAGGAGAGTTGGCTGCGCCTTACCGTGCAATCGCAGCAAAAGCCACCCCTAAAGGGCTTAATGCGTGCCAGTTGTGTTGGAAAAGACGTTAATCACCACAATTCCGCCTAAGATCATCGCCAGCCCAAGGATCGCGGGTAGGTCGAGGTACTGTTTGAACCAGACCCAACCGATGATCGACACAAAGATAATCCCCATTCCTGACCACAACGCGTAAACGATCCCAACGGGCATAAAACGCACTGTATAGGCCAACAGATAGAACGAGATCGCGTAGCCAACCACGACGACAGCTGTCGGGCCGAGCTTTGTGAATTGGTCGGATGCTTTCAATGCAGAGGTAGCAACGGTTTCTGCCATAACAGCAAATACCAGTGCGATAATATGGGTTGGCATGAACGGGCCTTTAGGTTGCGATATAGCGATCTTTACGGTGGTTGATGGCGATCACGAGGTTCACAACCAGTGCGCCTAAGAAACTGTAGGCGACTGTCGGCAGATCGCGCAAGCCTGGGGCCACGATAAAGAGTGCGCCATCAAACAGAAGTTGTGTCCATCCCGCACGGAAGCCTGTCTTCTCTTGAATATAGAGCGCCAGAATACCGATCCCTCCAAGGCTCGATCCATGACGGAAGAGCGCCATGAGCGCCGCTCCGGTGACAAAGCCAAAGAGGATCGCACCGACGACAGGCGTAAGCGTTGCGAACGCAATGTGCGACGGAAGAATAGTCGTCAGAACAGAGAGCGAGGCTACCGCAACAAATGTCTTGATCATGAACCGCAGACCCATTCGTTTATACCCGAGCCAATAAAACGGTAGGTTCACGGCAAAGAACACGGGGCCAAAACCCCAGCCGGTTGCATAGGAAATCAGAATGGCGAGGCCCGCCGTTTGCCCCGTGACAAAGCCGAGGTGCGTCAGGATCAAAACGCCAAATGACGCCATTGAGACGCCGAACGCGATACCTTGGGCGTCTTCGATAAGAGAGTGTTTTTCGGTGGCAGTCATAAATTACGTTCCAATGTAGCGATCTCGGCGGTGGTTAAAGGCGATCACGCCGTTCAAAACCAATGCGCCAAGGAGCGAAAACCCAACGACCCGCAGCGGGAGGAGCGCCGCAGCCGTTGCGAAAATGATAATGTCAGCCCCGATCTGGACGTATCCCGCACGAAACCCCGTGCGGTCTTGGATCATCAACGCAATGACACCCAAACCGCCCAGCGATGCATTGTGACGAAACACGCCCAAGAGGCCAAACCCGCACAGCACGCCAAAAGCAATCGTGCCGAACAGCGGGTCAAGGTAATCGAAGGTCATCAGGTGCGGTATATAGGCGACCATGACGGACAGGGCGGTCACACAGATCAGGGATTTGATCGTGAATGCTGCACCCATTCTGAACCACGCGAACACGTAGAATGGGAGGTTGATCAGGAAAAACGCCCAGCTGAAACTGATGCCTGAAATATAGCTCACGATCAATGCAATGCCTGCCGTTTGCCCCGTTACAAAACCCAAAGATTTAAGCATTGTCAGTGCAATAGATGTCGTGAGTAATCCGATTGATAGCCCTTGTAGGTCTTCGATCGGGGTGTGTGGGACACTATTTTGCGGGACAGGAATCGGTGCTGGCATGACCTGTATATAGGTCAGTATTACTTACCTGTCCATCAGGCGCGTGACCTGCGTCACGCGCCTGACCATTGGTTAGCCGATTAGAGCTTTGTTCAGGTATTCATCCAGCTTTTCGAGGAAGCCAATCGTGGTCAGCCAGCCTTGGTCCGGACCAACAAGAAGGGCGAGGTCTTTGGTCATATGACCGTCCTCAACACACTGAACCGTCACGCGTTCCAGTGTCTCGGCAAAGCGCATCAGTTGCGCGTTCTCGTCCAGCTTTGCACGGTGCTTCAACGCGCCCGTCCAAGCATAAATCGTCGCAATAGAGTTGGTCGAGGTGGCTTTGCCCGCCTGATGGTTGCGGTAGTGGCGGGTGACGGTGCCGTGCGCGGCCTCGGCCTCAACAATCTTGCCATCGGGTGTCATTAACTGCGACGCCATCATGCCGAGCGAGCCATAACCCTGCGCGACGGTGTCCGATTGCACGTCACCATCGTAGTTCTTGCAAGCCCAGACAAAGCCGCCGTTCCATTTTAGCGCACAGGCCACCATATCGTCGATTAGGCGATGTTCGTACCAGATCCCGGCTTCTTTGAATTTCTCTGCAAATTCAGCCTCGTAGATTTCTTGGAACAGATCCTTAAACCGACCGTCATAGGCTTTGAGGATGGTGTTTTTGGTCGATAGGTATACAGGCCATTTCAGCGATAGACCGTAGTTGAACGACGCACGCGCGAAGTCGCGGATCGAACTGTCGAGGTTATACATCCCCATGTATACGCCAGCGGATGGCGCATCATAGACATCGCGTTCGATCACAGTGCCGTCCTCGCCAACGAACTTCATCGTCAGTTTGCCTGCGGTCGGGAAGTGGAAATCGGTCGCCTTATATTGGTCGCCAAAGGCATGACGGCCCACAACAATCGGGCGCGTCCAACCAGGGACGAGGCGCGGGACGTTCTTACAGATGATCGGCTGGCGGAACACAACGCCGCCGAGGATGTTGCGGATCGTGCCGTTCGGCGACTTCCACATTTGTTTCAGTCCGAATTCCTCAACGCGGGCTTCATCGGGAGTGATTGTCGCACATTTGACGCCGACGCCATGCTCTTTGATCGCGTAAGCCGCATCGATGGTGATCTGGTCGTTGGTGCGATCCCGCTCTTCAATGCCGAGATCGTAGTATTTCAGGTCGATATCGAGATAGGGCAGGATTAATTTCTGTTTAATAAAGTCCCAGATGATCCGTGTCATCTCATCGCCGTCGAGCTCGACAACGGGGTTGGCTACCTTGATCTTGGTCATGGGGTGCTCCGCAAACTAACGTGTTTGCGCGCACATTAGACCAAAGTCGGACGGATTTCCAGAACTGTATGCAATTGTATACAATTATTTTTGAAATTCTTTTGCGAACCACTCATGGGCGCGAATGCGGGTATCGACTTCGGCCCAAACCGCGGGCGCACCCTTTGCGATCTTATCCCCGACACGACCGACAAGTTGCGCGTAGCTAACGTTGTAGTCAGGCCATGATCCGCCGCCGTTCTCTAGGTTTGAGGCCAAGGGCTGCACACGGTCGATCGACTTGGCAAAGATTGCATCATCGCTTTCCGCAGCCTCAAACTCTTCCCAGAGCGCACGGAGTGTCGCACCTTGGGCAGACGGTAAGAGACCAAAAAGACGATCCGCCGCCAGACGTTCGATCTGTTCCTGTTCGGCAGGGTCGAAATCTCCGTGGATCGGCGTATCGCCCGCATCAATCTCGACCAGATCATGGATGAGAAGCATACGGATCACGCGGCCGATGTTCACAGGCTTGATCGCATGAGAGGCCAAAGTCATCGCATAGAGCGCGATATGCCAACTGTGTTCGCCAGAATTCTCATGCCGCGATCCGTCGCAGAGTTTTGTTGCGCGGTAGACAGACTTTAACTTGCAGGCCTCTAACAGGAACGCCAATCGCAGTAGGTAGTCGGTGGACGCCATTGAGATCGTCCCATCGAGCATTGATTTCGCATGGGAATAAGCCTCAGGCCAACTCTCGGCCAAAGGGCTCGCCCGTCCGGTCGTCAGATTGCCCCGCACGACCTCTACATGATCAGGTACTGGGTTCGGCGCGAAGAGCGTTTGATACATCGGCTGTGCTGTATCCAACCGTTTCGCAAATTTCGCAGTCGGCGTTTGGGCGGCTTCGAATTCGTCCCAGATGCCGCGAAACTCTTTGGCTTGGGGCAGGGGCAAGAGGCCAAAGATACGCTCGGCGGCCTTGCGTTCGGCCACTGCAACAGCGTCCCAATCATGTGCCTCATGGATGGGGTGATCGCCCGCGTCGATCTCTACGATGTCATGAAGCAGCAGCATTGCGATAGCGTGATCCACGTCCACATTGGGCGCAGCGGTATCGCCAAAGACCAACGCATAGAGCGCGAGGTGCCAGCTATGTTCAGCACTGTTTTCCGGACGGCTGCAATCAATCAGCAGATTGGCGCGGTCTACGGATTTGAGCCTGTCCGCCTCGTTCAGGAAAGTAAACTGGGCGGACAGGGTCGATGTCATTGGGATGATGCCTCGAATTGGGCTTTGCGTTGCGCGAGGAGGTCGCGCGCTCGGGCTTCGGCGCGGCGGACACGGATGGCCGTGTTGAAAGCTTCTTGAAGCGTCTGCGATGACGCTCCAAGAATTTCTGCCACTTTGCGAACGATCTGATCGTCCCCGCTGCGGGCCTCGTCCTCTAGCGCTAATTGCGCCAGCTCGTCGGCCATATCATCCAGTAGAGCCATGGATCAGCGTGTGTTTTCCGTCAGGCGACGGCGTACGTAGCCTTGAACAGAGTTGATCATCGTGTCCATGTGCGGGTCTTCAAAGAAGTGACCAGCGCCGTCCACAACGTCGTGCGTGATGGTGATGCCCTTTTGGTCGTGCAGTTTGTTTACAAAGGTTTCCGTATCTGCGGGCGGTGCTACGCGGTCAGCCGATCCGTTGATGACCAGACCCGAGGACGGGCAGGGCGCAAGGAACGAGAAGTCGTACATATTCGCAGGCGGTGCTACCGATACAAAGCCAGTGATCTCAGGGCGACGCATCAAAAGCTGCATGCCAATCCACGCCCCGAACGAGAAACCAGCGACCCAACAGTGTTTAGAACCGGTGTTCATCGACTGTAGGTAGTCGAGAGCCGACGCCGCATCAGACAGTTCACCAATGCCCTGATCGTATTCACCTTGGCTACGGCCTACGCCACGGAAGTTGAACCGTAGAACGGTAAAGCCGAGGTTATAGAACGCATAGTGCAGGTTATAGACCACACGGTTGTTCATCGTGCCGCCAAACTGCGGGTGCGGGTGCAAAACGATTGCAATTGGTGCGTCACGATCTTTTTGCGGATGGTAACGGCCTTCGAGCCGGCCTTCGGGACCGGGGAAAATCACTTCGGGCATGGTGCTCCCTGCGCGTTATGTAGGGTGTCGGAATTCTTGACTATAATTCTCGGACACCTTAGAAGGATTCTAAATTATCAGGACGGACGTCCTGTGGGCTGTGTCGGAGTTAATGAGGCAGACCGCTTACGTCAATGATCTTGCGCATGAAATGGGCGTTCTGACAGGGGTATATGTATGAAACTGAGCACCAAAGGCCGTTATGCGGTGGTTGCACTGGCGGATCTGGCCCTCCAGCCCGAAGGATCGCTAGTAACTTTGGCCGAGATTTCCAAACGTCAGGACGTGTCGCTTCCCTATCTTGAGCAGCTTTTCGTGAAGCTGCGCCGCGACGGTTTGGTCGACTCTGTCCGTGGTCCAGGCGGCGGATACAAGCTATCCCGTCCAGCCTCGGAAATCCGCGTGTCGGACATTCTGACCGCCGTCGACGAAACCGTCAGCGCCATGCACAAAGGGGCAGGGGCATCGGGTGCGAATTCGGGCAGCCGTGCGCAATCCCTGACCAACCGTCTTTGGGAAGGCCTCTCGGCCCATGTTTACGTCTTTCTCCATCAGGCCCGCCTGTCGGACGTGATCAACAACGGCCTTGCGCCGTGCCCTGCCGTTCCAGCCTTGTTCGAGGTGGTGGACGAGTGACCCGCACGTATCTGGATCATAACGCGACGGCACCTTTACGTGCTGAGGCCAAAGAGGCCATGGTTGCTGCGATGGATATCGTCGGCAATCCGTCGTCAGTGCATTCAGAAGGTCGTGCGGCCAAGGCTCTGCTGGAAAAATCCCGTCAGCAGATTGCTGAGGCTTTGGGTGCAGGCAATGCTGATCTCGTGTTTGTGTCGGGTGCGACAGAAGCGGCGGCGCTGGCCTGTGCAGGTCGCACGCTTCAGGGTGCGCCGATTGAACACGACGCGGTTGGCGCGTGGCTCGATATGTCAATTCCCGTTGATGCGAACGGCATCGTGACGGTTGATGACCCCGTGAACAGCTGCCTGCAACTGGCGAACTCCGAAACGGGTGTCATTCAGACCCTCCCCAATGGTTTGGCGGTATCTGATGTGACCCAAGGGTTCGGCCGCATCCCCTTTGCCTACAGCTGGGCGGGCGTTGAGATGGTCTTTGCCTCCGCTCACAAAATCGGCGGTCCCAAGGGTGTTGGCGTCCTCGTGATTCCGCAAGGTCACGACCTCAAGGCGCAGTTGTTGGGCGGTGGTCAGGAAATGGGGCGCCGTGCTGGGACTGAGAATTTGGTCGGCATCGCGGGCTTTGCGGCTGCGGCGGTCGCTGGTCAAAAAGACCTCGCAGATGGACGCTGGGATGAAGTCGCAGAATTGCGGAATTTGTTGGAGGCACGTATTGCCGATGCCTCAAAAGATACTATTTTTGTCGGGAATGCTGTTACGCGGTTGCCCAACACCTCGTGCTATGTGACACGAGGCTGGAAAGGCGAAACCCAAGTGATGGCAATGGACCTCGCCGGATTTGCGATTTCAGCAGGATCAGCGTGTTCATCCGGCAAAGTAAAAGCCAGCAGAGTTTTGCAGGCGATGGGATTGGACGAAGTCGAAGCCGCTAGCGCGACGCGGATTTCACTTGGTCTGGAAACAACGAAGGCTGAAGTGCTGGCATATGCCGATGCTTGGGCAGATCGTTACAAGAAGATGCGCGCACGCGCCGCTTAAGAGAGGAAGGGTCATGGCTGCACTAGACCGCCCCGAATTGGACGTAAAAGAAGGTGTCGATCAGGACACTGTAGATGCCGTTGCAAAGCTGTCGGGCAAATACAAATACGGTTGGGAAACCGAGATCGAGATGGAATACGCCCCTAAAGGCGTAAACCCCGATATCGTGCGCTTGATCTCGGAAAAGAACGAAGAACCAGAATGGATGACCGAATGGCGTCTGGCTGCGTTTGAGCGTTGGGAAACCATGACCGAACCCAAGTGGGCCATGGTCAACTATCCAGAGATCGATTTTCAGGATCAGTATTACTATGCCCGTCCGAAATCGATGGCTGAAAAGCCCAAGTCGCTCGACGACGTCGATCCCAAACTTCTCGAAACCTACAAAAAACTGGGTATCCCTCTCAAAGAGCAGATGATCCTCGCCGGTGTTGAGGGTGCTGAGGACTACAAAGAGGGCGAACGTAAAGTCGCCGTCGATGCGGTCTTTGACTCTGTCTCGGTTGGCACGACCTTCAAGAAAGAGTTGGAAAAGGCTGGCGTCATTTTCTGCTCGATTTCTGAAGCGATCAAAAACCACCCCGAGTTGGTTAAGAAATACCTCGGCTCTGTGGTGCCCGTCTCGGACAATTACTACGCCACGCTGAACTCTGCCGTGTTCTCGGACGGGTCGTTTGTCTACATCCCGCCGAACACCCGCTGCCCGATGGAACTGTCGACCTATTTCCGTATCAACGCGGAAAACACGGGCCAGTTCGAACGCACGCTGATCATCGCGGACAAGGGCTCTTACGTGTCCTACCTTGAGGGCTGCACTGCGCCGCAGCGCGATACCGCACAGCTCCACGCTGCGGTCGTCGAGATCATCGTCGAAGAAGATGCAGAGGTGAAATACTCCACCGTTCAGAACTGGTTCCCTGGTGATGAAAACGGCAAAGGTGGCATCTATAACTTTGTGACCAAACGCGCAGACTGCCGCGGTGATCGGTCCAAGGTTATGTGGACGCAGGTCGAAACAGGTTCTGCCGTTACTTGGAAATACCCGTCCTGCATCCTGCGTGGTAACGATAGCCAAGGCGAGTTCTACTCGATCGCAATCGCTAATAACTACCAGCAGGCCGATACGGGCACAAAAATGATCCACCTTGGCAAGAACACCAAGAGCCGGATCGTGTCCAAGGGCATCTCTGCAGGTAAAGCACAGAACACTTACCGTGGACTGGTGTCGATGCACCCGAAAGCCAAGAACAGCCGCAACTACACCCAGTGTGACAGCTTGCTGATCGGCTCGCAGTGTGGCGCGCATACCGTGCCTTACATCGAGGTCAAAAATAACTCGTCCCGCGTGGAACACGAGGCAACCACATCCAAGGTGGACGACGATCAACTCTTCTACTGCCGCCAGCGCGGCATGGACGAAGAAGAGGCCGTCGCTCTGGTGGTGAACGGGTTCTGTAAAGAAGTGCTTCAAGCGCTGCCGATGGAATTCGCTTTGGAAGCCCAACAACTCGTCGCGATCAGCCTCGAAGGCTCGGTCGGTTAAGATATTCGCCCGCGCAGGGCACAACAGTTAGTGCGGGTGGCGCGACACCCGAAGGAGATAAAGATGCTGGAAATCAAGAACCTGCATGTCAAACTTGAAGACGAGGATAAGCAGATCCTCAAAGGCGTAAACCTCACGGTTGAGGCTGGCAAGGTCCACGCAATCATGGGGCCGAACGGGTCGGGTAAATCGACGCTGTCTTATGTCCTGTCGGGCCGCGATGGCTATGAGGTCACCGACGGTGAAGCGACGCTTGATGGTGCTGACCTTCTCGATCTGGAACCAGAAGAGCGCGCCGCTGCAGGCCTGTTCCTCGCGTTCCAATATCCCGTTGAAATCCCGGGCGTGGGCAACCTGACCTTCCTGCGCACCGCTGTGAATGCTCAGCGCAAAGCACGCGGTGAAGAAGAACTGTCCAGCGCAGATTTCCTAAAGGTCGTGCGTGAACGTGCAAAGACGCTGAAAATCGACGCGGATATGCTCAAACGCCCTGTAAACGTTGGTTTCTCGGGTGGTGAAAAGAAACGCAACGAAATCCTGCAGATGGCGATGCTTGAGCCCAAAATGTGCATCCTCGACGAGACTGACTCTGGCCTCGACGTGGACGCGATGAAGCTCGTGTCTGAAGGCGTGAATGCGCTGCGCTCTGAGGGGCGTTCGTTCCTCGTGATCACGCACTACCAGCGTCTTCTTGACCATATCAAACCAGACGTCGTACACATCATGGCGAATGGCCGTATCATCAAAACGGGCGGCCCAGAGCTGGCGCTCGAAGTTGAAAACAACGGTTACGCCGACCTCTTGGCGGAGGTGGAATAATGGCTCTTCCCAAGATCAAGGCCGACGCGACCGATGCGCGTCTAGCGGCCCTGACCTTGCCGGATGGGGCAGGTTGGGCAACCGAGGCGCGTAAGTCCGCACTCTCTCGTGTGTCGGCGATGGGTTTGCCGATCAAACGTGACGAATATTGGCGCTACACCGATCCGACCTCGCTGACGTCGATCGACGCGCCAGAGGCTGCGGTTTTCGAAAGCGACGAGGCACCTGTTTTCAACGATCTCGACCGTCTGAAAATCGTTTTCGTCGATGGTGTGTTCGATGCTGAGGCCTCTGACGATCTGTCGCTCAACGGTGTGGAAATCGAACGTCTCTCGGATGCGATGGGCCGCGATATTCACTGGGCCAAAGACCTCTACGGCGTTCTGGAAACCCGCGGTCAAACACCCGTGCAGCGTCCACTGGCCGCTTTGAACACAGCTTTTGCGACCGATGGGATCGTGATCCGTGTCACCAAACAGGTGAGCAAGCCGATCAATCTGATCTACCTGCACAAGGACGTGTCCTCTGACGCGATCTTGCATCATGTCGTAAAGGTCGAAGAGGGCGCATCCGTCACTCTGTTGGAAAACGGCCCTGCGGCTGCGCGTTTCAACAAGGTGCTCGAGGTTGAGGTCGCTGACAAAGCGTCCTTCCACCATGTCCGCGCTCAAGGTCGCGACCACGAACGCCGCGCTGTGACGGGGATCTTTACCCGCCTCGGCACAGAGTCCGCGTTCAAGTCCTTTACCCTGACTGTGAACGGCGTTCTAACCCGCAACGAAACCGTGATTGAACTCACGGGCGATGATGCGATTGCGCATGTCGCGGGTGCCTGCGTTGGCGATGGCCGCGATTTCTTGCACGATGATACGGTGTTCATCACCCACGATGCAGAGCGTTGCGAAAGCCGTCAGGTGTTTAAAAAGGTGCTCCACAACGGCGCGACTGGCGTGTTTCAGGGTAAAATCCTCGTCAAAGAGGGCGCTCAGAAAACCGACGGTTACCAGATTTCCCAAGGTCTCTTGTTGGATGACGATTCAAACTTCCTCGCGAAGCCTGAGTTGGAAATCTACGCCGATGACGTGGCTTGTTCGCACGGGTCGACCTGTGGCGCACTCGACGATACGGCGCTCTATTACCTGCGGTCGCGCGGTGTTCCAAAGGGCGAAGCCACGGACATGCTGACGCTCGCGTTCCTCGCCGAAGCTCTGCAAGAGATCGAAAACGAGGAAATCGCGGACGAGCTTGGCCAACGTCTCGAACAGTGGTTGGGGCGTCGCCGGTGAGCGTAACCCGCGATATGGTCGCCACATGGCGCGGACCGCGTGCGGTGATGGACAAACTGTTGTCCATGGGTCACCGCGAGGACCGCGCCTTGGCTTTCCTGATGGGCGGCTGCGCGCTGAACTTCCTCGCCACATGGCCCTATGCCGTGCGTGTCGAGGAAATGACAGGCGTTAGTTCGCGCGAACAGATCACTGGGGCATTGTTCCTCTGGGTCTTTATCGCACCGCTGTTTTTCTACGCCCTCGCAGCCGTCAGCCATCTGGTTGCCAAAGCGTTGGGCGGCAAAGGCAGCTTTTACACCGCGCGCGTTGCGCTGTTCTGGTCCATCCTTGCCACTGCGCCGATCGCTCTGTTTTACGGGCTGCTGCGTGGGTTTAACGGCGACGTTGCCGCGACCAATATCATTGGTGGGCTCTGGGGACTTTCGTTCCTCTTTATCTGGGTAAAAAGCCTGATTGAGGCTGAAAAGGACGTCTGACATGTATGACGTAAATGCCATCCGCAAGGATTTCCCGATCCTATCGCGCACGGTCAACAATAAGCCGCTGGTCTACCTTGATAACGGTGCCTCTGCGCAAAAGCCGCAGGTGGTCATTGATGCCGTCACGCGTGCCTATTCCGAGGAATACGCAAACGTCCACCGCGGGCTGCATTTCCTGTCGAACCTCGCGACGGACAAATACGAAAGCGTACGTGGCGTTGTGGCAAAGTTCCTGAACGCTGCTGATGAGGACGAGATCATCCTCAATTCTGGCACGACCGAGGGCATCAATATGGTGGCCTACGCTTGGGCCGCGCCGCGCCTTCAGGCGGGGGACGAGATTGTTTTGTCGTTGCTCGAACACCATGCGAATATCGTTCCATGGCATTTCTTGCGTGAACGTCAGGGTGTCGTTCTGAAATGGGTCGAACCTGATGCAGATGGCAACCTTGACCCTCAAGCCGTAATCGACGCCATTTCGCCCAAAACAAAACTGGTCGCAATTACTCAATGCTCCAACGTGTTAGGAACCGTTGTTGATGTGAAAACCATCTGCCAAGCTGCTAGAGAGAAAGGTGTTCCTGTTCTTGTTGATGGCAGCCAAGGCGCGGTTCACATGCCTGTTGATGTCCAAGACATCGGCGCGGATTTCTACCCGATCACGGGTCACAAACTCTACGGCCCGTCAGGATCTGGCGCGATCTACGTGCGCAAAGAACGTCAGGCAGAAATGCAGCCCTTTATGGGTGGTGGCGACATGATCCGCGAAGTGTCGCGCGATGCAGTTACTTACAATGATCCACCAATGAAATTCGAGGCAGGCACACCGGGCATCGTCCAAACCATCGGAATGGGCGTCGCTCTCGACTACCTGATGCAGATCGGGATGGAGCATATCGCGGCCCACGAACGTGACCTTCGCGATTATGCGAACGAACGCCTGCGTGGTCTGAATTGGCTGAAACTTCAGGGCAACCCTGCGGATAAGGCCGCGATTTTCTCGTTCACTTTGGACGGTGCGGCCCACGCGCATGACATCTCAACCGTGCTTGATAAAAAGGGCGTTGCCGTCCGTGCGGGCACCCATTGCGCTATGCCCTTGATGGAGCATATGGGCGTTGGTGCGACCTGCCGCGCGTCCTTTGGCATGTACAACACCAAAGCCGAAGTCGACGTTCTCGTGGACGCGCTAGAGTTCTGTCACGAACTTTTCGGTTAAGATTGGCCAAGTGGCGATTTCGCATTGCGACCAGAAATCGCCACGGCTATAGAACGCGTTAGGCACCCGTAGCTCAGCTGGATAGAGCGCTGCCCTCCGAAGGCAGAGGCCACAGGTTCGAATCCTGTCGGGTGCGCCATTTACCTTGGAATATCGAACTTTGGCGGGGCGAGCGTAAAGCCTTCGAACTGGAACGCTGGGCTAACTGTGCAGCCGACAAGCGTCCAATCGCCCGTCGTTTTAGCCGCTTGCCAATAGCGTTTTGGCACGATGATCTGCGGCGCTTCGCCTGCCAATAGATCCGGCCCTAGGATGTGATCAACGGCTGGTCCATCATCGTTTGCAGCCATCGATAGAACAATCGGGGCACCCGCATAGTAGTGCCAAATCTCAACAGCGTCGACTTTGTGCCAATGACTGCTTTCGCCTGATTTGAGTAGGAAATAGATGCAGGTCCCCTCAGGGCGACCTTCCCCATCCGCAATCCACGTTTGACGATAATACCCTCCCTCGGGATGGGGCTGCAGGTCGAGGTGCGCAATGATGTCGTCGGCTGTCATGCTATTAGCCTATGATGCAACCTCTCGGCCTTCAACGAAAAAGCCCCGCACGAGGCGGGGCTTCTCAATTAGATTTCGACCTGATTACTTCAGGATCGAACGACCTGCGTATTGAGCGGTCGCACCCAGCATTTCCTCGATACGGATCAGCTGGTTGTATTTTGCCAGACGGTCAGAGCGCGACAGCGAACCGGTTTTGATCTGGCCGCAGTTGGTAGCAACTGCGAGGTCAGCGATGGTTGCGTCTTCGGTTTCGCCCGAACGGTGCGACATGACGTTCGTGTAACGTGCACGGTGCGCCATATCGACAGCTTTGAGGGTTTCTGTCAGCGAACCGATCTGGTTCACTTTAACGAGCATGGAGTTTGCGACACCCTGCGCAATACCATCAGCCAGACGGGCAGGGTTGGTCACAAAGAGGTCGTCGCCAACCAGCTGAACCTTGTCGCCGAGCTTTTCAGTCAGCAGTTTCCAGCCAGCCCAGTCGTCTTCTGCCATGCCGTCTTCGATCGAGATGATCGGGTAATCGGCACACAGAGCTGCGAGGTAGTCAGCGTTCTCTTCCGAGGTAAGCGATTTGCCTTCGCCCTTCATCTCGTATTTGCCATCGACGAAGTATTCGGTCGATGCGCAGTCCAGAGCGAGGTAGATGTCTTCACCAGCTTTGTAGCCCGCTTTTTCAATTGCGGTCAGGATGAAGTCGAGAGCCTTACGGGTCGATTCCAGTGCGGGAGCGAAACCACCTTCGTCACCGATACCAGTGTTGTAGCCAGCGGCAGAGAGCTCTTTTTTCAGGGTATGGAACACCTCAGACCCCATACGGATCGCTTCTTTCACGTTCGTTGCCGAAACGGGCATGATCATGAATTCTTGGATGTCGATTGGGTTGTCTGCGTGTTCACCGCCGTTGATGATGTTCATCATCGGAACGGGCAGAACTCGTGCAGAGGTGCCGCCAACGTAGCGGAACAGCGGCTGACCTGTGTATTCTGCTGCAGCTTTTGCAACAGCGAGCGATACGCCGAGGATCGCGTTTGCGCCCAGACGACCTTTGTTCGGGGTGCCGTCGAGTTCGATCATCGCTTCGTCGATCTCAACTTGTTCCAGAACGTCGTAGCCGACGAGGGTTTCAGCGATTTCGCCGTTTACTGCAGCAACAGCCTCGAGAACGCCTTTGCCCATATAACGGGATTTGTCGCCGTCACGCTTTTCTACGGCTTCATGTGCGCCGGTCGATGCGCCGGAAGGAACCGCAGCGCGGCCCATGGTGCCATCTTCAAGGATGACGTCGACTTCGACAGTCGGGTTGCCGCGGCTATCAAGGATTTCGCGGGCGTGGATGTCGATGATTGTGCTCATGAAGACAGGTCCTGTGCTGAAATGTCGTTATTTTCGTCCGCTCTATACCCGTCAACGTGACGAAGGGGAAGCGGAACGAGAGCGGGATTCGCGGTAGAACGTATAAATCCCCGATGTAATGACAATAAGAACACCCAAGAGCATGACGCCGTTGATCGAGTCACCTTCGTCAAACACGATCAGACCAACGGCCAGCGCAAAGACAATCCGCGTGTAACGGAACGGTGCAATCACAGCCATGTCGCCAAGCCGCGAGGCCATGATCAACAGATAATACGCTCCCGTGCCGATCAGAACGCCCGCAACGATATAGACCCATTGCAGGGTCGTCGGACGGACGAAGCTCTCGCCTGAATAGAGCAAGATTGCCCAACCCAATGGCACGATGGTCAAAAATCCCCATGCGGCAAGCTGGAGCGAATGCAGGTGCCCCTTGAGCGCCCTCGTGGTCACATCTCGCATCGCCATACCGAGAACCCCGATAAACGCGAGGATCAGCAGCGGATCGTAGTTCGAACTTCCTGGCTGGATCACGAGGAGAACCCCGAAAAAGCCCACGCCAATCGCGGTCCAACGCCGCCAGCCGACCTTTTGCCCTAGGAACAGCGCAGCCCCCATCGTCACAAACAAGGGCAGGGCCTGCATAACTGACGAGGTCGCCGCCAATGCGCCGCTTGTGAACGCTAGAACGTAAGCACCTGTGCCGATGAATTCGCCAATGTTGCGGATCACCACGCCTTTTTCGATGAGTTTCGGCGAGAGGAGGCGAATCCCCTTAGGCAACATGAAGGCCCAATACGCCATTGTGCCGAGTGCGCCGAGGATGATCAGAACCTGACCGGTCGGCATACCGTTTTCGCTGGCCAGCTTGATAAACATATCCTCAAGCGCAAAGCCTGCCATTGCGATGGTCATCAATATCGCGCCGCGGATGTTTTCCATGGTCTAGCCCCAAATATGTTCGCGCTATCGACTTAGCTGGAAATTTGATCAAACGGAATAGAGTGTCGCAACTTAACCACGAAAAAGGGCGGCCCACCGGACCGCCCCAAATATTTGTACGTCGGATCGATTAACCGATCGTCACCAGCGCATGGCGTTTCTTACCAGCCGAGAGCTTGAGCGGTTCTGCCAGATCAGCCGCGCTGAACATACGGCCAGCATCGGAACAAGGCTCATCGTTGACGCGCAGACCGCCTTCAGAGATCAGGCGTTTACCATCCTTGCCTGTTTTGGCGAGGCCAGAACGAACAACGAGTTGCGCCAGCGAAATACCGTCAGCCACTTCACCCGCGTCGAGCGTCAGCGTCGGTAGATCATCACCCACGCCGCCTTTTTCGAATACTTCGCGCGCGGTTGCCTCAGCCGCAGCCGCAGCCTCTGCGCCATGCAGAAGGGTCGTGACTTCGTTGGCGAGGATGATCTTCGCCGCGTTAATCTCGGATCCCTCGAGAGCACCAAGGCGTTCGCATTCCTCAACCGGTAGCTCAGTGTAGAGCTTCAGGAAACGTCCCGTGTCCGCATCGGTCGTATTGCGCCAGAACTGCCAGAATTCGTAGGGCGATTTCATGTCGGCGTTCAGCCAGACCGCACCGTCCTGCGATTTGCCCATCTTTTTACCGTCCGACGTGGTCAGAAGCGGCGAGGTCAGGCCAAAGATCTGCTCGTCCACAACGCGGCGCGTCAGGTCGATACCGTTGACGATGTTGCCCCATTGGTCCGATCCCCCCATCTGCAACAAACAGCCATAACGGCGGTTCAGTTCGAGGAAGTCGTAGGCCTGCAGGATCATGTAGTTGAATTCGAGGAAGGACAGCGACTGCTCACGATCGAGACGCGATTTCACCGATTCAAACGACAGCATTCGGTTGACCGAGAAGTGTCGACCGATGTCGCGCAGAAACTCGAGGTAGTTCAAACCGTCGAGCCACTCTGCGTTGTTCAACATCAGCGCTTTGTTCGGCGCGTCCGTGTCGTAGTCGATGTAGGCCGCGAACACCTTTTTGATGCCCGCGATGTTGTCGTTGATCTGGTCTTCGGTCAGCAGCGGGCGTTCGTCCGCACGGAACGACGGGTCGCCCACCTTTGTCGTGCCGCCCCCCATGAGGGTGATCGGTTGGTGGCCAGTCTTTTGCAGCCAACGCAGCATCATGATCTGGATCAGCGATCCGACGTGCAACGACTTCGCCGTGGCGTCAAAGCCGATATAGGCCGGTACCACGCCCTTGCTCAGTGCCTCATCAAGGCCTTGATAATCCGTGCAGTCCGAAAGGAAGCCGCGTTGCATCATGACAGCCATGAAATCGGATTTGGGATGGTAGGTCATCGTCTTGTCCTTGGTTTTCGTTCGCGGCACTCTATAAGCGGCTCAACGGGTGAGGGAAAGCGTATGTTGAAGTCTGGGGCAATTCGGGCGCTAGGTGCGATGTCTGGGACATCGTTAGACGGTGTGGATGCAGCTGTTTTGGTGACAGATGGCGTGACGATCACCGAATTCGGTCCCGCCGATTTCCGTCCTTATTCCAAAGAGGAATCAGCGGTGCTCCGCGCGGCCTTGGGGAAATGGGATGGCGCAGAGGTTGAGGCAGCTGCCGAAGTCATCGAAACCGCCCATGCGCAAATCTTGTCGGGTTTCGAGGATGTGGACCTCGTGGGGTTCCACGGCCAGACCGTAGCCCATGATCCCGCGAACCGTGGCACGCTCCAAATCGGAGACGGTGCATTGCTGGCCGAAGTGCTAGAGCGGCCCGTCGTTTGGGACTTCCGCAGCAACGATGTGAAGCTGGGCGGGCAGGGTGCGCCACTCGCGCCGTTCTATCACTTCGCCCTTGCGAAATTCATCGGCGCCACCGCGCCCGTCGCGTTCCTGAACCTCGGCGGCGTGGGCAACATCACGTGGGTTGATCCGACAAAGGCAAAGCCAGAAGGCGCAGGCGCGTTGATCGCCTTTGACACTGGGCCAGCCAACGCACCAATTAACGATCTGATGGTGAAACGTTTGGGCGTGGATCGCGATGAAAACGGTGACCTCGCCGCCAAAGGCAACGTGGATGAGGACATCCTGAACCGTTTCCTCGACCACCGCTATTTTTACAAAATCCCACCCAAATCACTCGACCGCGATGATTTCGCGGCCTTGGCGACTGAGGTTAATTCCCTCTCCGACGCCGACGCCGCAGCTACCTTAACCGCCTGCGCGGCGATGGCCGTTGTCAGGGGGATGGAACATTGTCCGTCAATGCCTGAAAAACTGCTGGTCACGGGGGGCGGGCGACACAATGCAACACTGATGGCGATGCTCGCCGCTGGCCTTGATTGCGAGGTTGCGCCGGTTGAGGATGCTGGCCTCGACGGTGACATGTTAGAGGCTCAAGCCTTTGCCTTTCTCGCCGTCCGCGTAGCCCGTGGTTTACCGACCTCTTGTCCTGCGACGACAGGCGTTGGTGCGGCCGTTGGGGGCGGCACTGTCAGTCATCCGCTTCGCTGATCTATAGACAGTCCCCCAATCCGGTGCTAACGATAGCCGCATGAAGAGCAACCTAATCATTATCAACTGCATTATTACCTGCTGACAAACGTCACGCGGGCCGCTCTTTCACGTTTCATTCGGATCAGTAAGTTGCTAAGCCCGCAGGCGAAAACCCTGTGTGAGAGGCCGTATGACCACGATCAAACTCCATAACTCGAAGACCCGCAAAAAAGAGGTCTTTGAACCGATCGACCCACAGAACGTGCGTATGTATGTCTGCGGCCCGACCGTCTATGACCGCGCCCACCTCGGGAACGCGCGTCCAGTTCTGGTGTTTGATATTCTCTACCGCTTGCTCCGCCATGTTTATGGTTCTGACGCGGTGACTTACGTGCGGAACTTCACTGACGTTGATGACAAAATCAACGCCCGTGCCGCTCGCGATAATCGGTCTATCCGTGACATCACCGATGAAACCATCGAATGGTATCATGACGATATGGATGCCCTCGGCGCGTTGCGTCCGAACCACGAACCCCGCGCGACCGAATGGATCGGCGCGATGGTGTCGATGATCGAAGACCTGATTGCCAAAGGCCACGCCTACGAAAAAGAAGGCCACGTGCTGTTCCGCGTGCGCTCCTACGAAAACTATGGCGCACTGTCGGGTCGTTCGGTTGACGACATGATCGCAGGCGCACGCGTCGAGGTCGCACCGTTCAAAGAGGATCCGATGGATTTCGTCCTCTGGAAACCCTCAGACGCTCAAACCCCAGGCTGGGACAGCCCGTGGGGTTATGGTCGCCCTGGTTGGCACATCGAATGTTCCGCCATGTCCTACGAACTCTTGGGCGCTTCGTTTGATATCCACGGCGGCGGTAACGACCTCCAGTTTCCCCACCACGAAAACGAAATCGCCCAGAGCTGCTGCGCCCACCCCGAAGGTGGCTTTGCGAATGTCTGGCTGCACAACGAAATGCTTCAGGTCGAGGGCAAGAAGATGTCCAAATCTTTGGGCAACTTCTTTACCGTCCGTGACCTCTTGGATCAGGGCATTCCGGGCGAAGTCGTTCGTCTCGTTATGCTCGGCACTCATTACGGTAAACCGATGGACTGGACCGATAAGAAACGGTCCGAGGCTGAGACGACACTGCGCAATTGGCGCGGGCTGGTCGCTGGGGTTGAGGCCGGTGCCGTGGATCAAGAGTTGATCGACACGCTGGCCGATGACCTGAACACAGCTGGTGCCATCGCGCGCCTCTATGTTCTGGCAAAAGGCGACGTTGCGGTCTTCAAAGCTTCGGCAGAGTTCATGGGCTTCCTCACCGATGCCCTCAGCGATTGGGCAAAGGTTGATGATGTCGATCTGTCCGCACTTGCCGACAAACTCGCCGCTTTGCGCACCGCAGCTATGGAAACCAAAGATTTCAGCGCCGTTGATGCGATGAAAAAGGGACTTATGGAGGCGGGCGTTGAGGTCCGCATGTCCAAAGCGGGTGTTGAACTTCTGCCTGCTGCAGGGTTCGATGCCGCGAAACTGGAGGGTCTATAATGACCAAAGAACGTCTTTACCTTTTCGACACCACCTTACGCGACGGTCAACAGACCCAAGGCGTGCAGTTCTCAACGGGTGAAAAGCAAAAGATTGCGACCGCTCTGGATAAGCTCGGCATCGATTACATCGAAGGCGGCTGGCCGGGGGCGAACCCGACCGACAGTGATTTCTTTGATGCTGTGCCTGATCTGAACAACGCAACAATGACCGCCTTTGGGATGACCAAACGGGCAGGGCGCTCGGCAGAGAACGACGACGTTCTGGCGGCGGTGATGAACGCGAATACGCCTGCGGTGTGCCTTGTCGGTAAGACGCATGATTTCCATGTGACGACCGCGCTTGGTATCACGTTCGAGGAAAACACCGAAAACGTCCGCGCCTCTATCGCGCATATCGTGGCGTCTGGCCGTGAGGCGCTGTTCGATGCGGAGCACTTCTTTGACGGCTACAAATCGAACCCTGACTATGCTCTCGAAGTGGCAAAGGCCGCTTATGACGCTGGTGCACGTTGGATTGTTCTCTGCGACACCAACGGCGGCACGCTGCCGTCCGAGGTCAAGGAAATCGTTGGCAAAGTGATCGCGGCTGGCATCCCGGGGTCCCACATCGGTATCCATTGCCATGACGACACGGGCCACGCTGTCGCGAACTCCCTCGCCGCTGTAGATGCAGGGGCGCGTCAAATTCAGGGCACGCTGAACGGTCTTGGTGAACGCTGTGGCAACGCGAACCTGACGACGATCATCCCGACGCTCTTGCTCAAAGAGCCTTATAAATCGACGCTCGACACGGGCATCTCGACAGAGGCGCTTGCGGGGATGCGCAAACTCTCGCGCCTTCTCGACGATATCCTGAACCGCGTGCCTGCGAAACAGGCGCCCTATGTGGGCGCGTCTGCCTTTGCGCATAAGGCGGGCCTCCATGCGAGCGCGATCCTCAAGGATCCGTCGACCTACGAACACATTGATCCCGCTCTGGTCGGCAACAGCCGCATCATCCCGATGTCGAACCAAGCGGGCCAGTCGAACCTCCGTCGCCGTCTGGCCGAGGCTGGGTTTGAGGTGGACGACAAAGATCCCGCTCTGCCGCGTCTCCTCGAAGAGATCAAAGAGCGCGAGTCCCGTGGCTATTCCTACGACACCGCTCAGGCGTCGTTCGAATTGCTGGCCCGCGAAATGTTGTTCCAACCGCGCCCGTTCTTTGATGTGGACCGCTACCGCGTGATCACTGAACGCCGCCGCAACGCGAAGGGCGAAGTGATCAGCGTCTCAGAGGCCGTTGTGTCCGTCTGGATCGGCACACAGCGTGTGACGTCCTTCTATGAGAACGAACATGCAGATCAGTTGAATGATGCGGGCCCTGTGAACGCGTTGTCGATGGCGCTGGCCAAAGACCTTGGTCCGTATCAGTCCTTGATCGAGGATATGGAGCTGGTCGACTTTAAGGTCCGTATCACAAATGGCGGCACCGAGGCCGTAACCCGCGTGATCATCGACAGCGAAGACAGCACAGGCCGCCGTTGGTCCACCGTTGGCGTTTCCGCGAACATAATCGACGCGTCCTTTGATGCGCTTCTCGACGCTGTGAACTGGAAACTCGTCCAAGACGGAGCCGAACCCGTATGACCCTGAACGCCTGCGCTGAACTGGTTCGTCAGGGCGACTCTGATCGTTTTCTCGCGACCATGGCTGCCCCACCAGAGGCGCGGGCGAAGCTCTTTCCGCTCTATGCCTTTAACCTTGAGGTGGCTAAGGCCCCTTGGGTGACGCGGGAACCGATGATTGCGCAGATGCGGTTGCAATGGTGGCAGGACATCGTGACCGAAGTGGTTGAGGGCAAACCGCCCCGTGCGCATGAGGTGGCGGGTCCTTTTGCAGAGGTCGTCAAATCTTCCGCTCTGCCGCCCTCTGTGATTTCGACCATGATCAACGCGCGGTATTGGGACATCAACGGCGACCTCTTCGAAAACGAAGAAGCCGTGATCGCCCATATCGACCGTGGCGCAGGGAGCCTGACCGTGTTGGCCGCTTTGGCTCTCGGTTCTGATGCGGACAAAGAAGAAGCCATTCGTGAGGCCGCTATCGCTTCGGGTATCGCCAACTGGCTCTTGGCCGTTCCGGCGATCAAAGCCGCAGGGCGCAAACCTTTGGCACATGAGACACTCGCAGAGGTAAAGAACCTCGCCGATTACGGCCTTCGGATGCTTGTGAAACATCACAGCACCGACTTTGGCCCCGCAGTTCCGGCCTTGCGTGCTGGATGGCGGGCCAAAGCGATCCTCTCAGCCGCTATTGCTGACCCACAATCCGTGCCCGACGGACGTCTGACCACGTCAGAGTTCCGTCGTAAGGGATCGCTCATGCTGAAACAGCTGATGGGCCGTTGGTGATCAGAGGTCTCTTGGACGCAGCGCCAACCAGATCAGCGAACCACCCGCGAGCGCGAGGAACGGCACCATCGCCACGTTGACAGCCGTCCAGCCATCAATCGGCGATCCGCCCGAACAGTTCATCAGACCGCCCGACGCTAGAGATGCGACCGTCACACCGCCAAAGACCAAGAGGTCGTTCAGGCCCTGAATGACACCGCGTTCATGTGGTTCGTGCGCCTGCGCCAACATCGTGGTCGCGCCGATAAAGCCAAAGTTCCAGCCGACACCCAGTAGGATCAAACCTACGTAGAAGCTCAAAAGCGACGGTGACGCTGCCTCATCCGCGAGCTGGACGCCAGCCAGCGCCGCGAGCCCCGCAAAGGCGAGGATCACAAGGCCCGTCGCCATGATCGTCTTCACGCCAAAGCGCGCGATTAGGTGACCGGTAAAGAACGAGGGGACGAACATCGCCAGAACGTGCGCGGTGACGATATCGTTCGAACTATCAACACCGTAGCCGCAGCCGACAACCGCCAGTGGGGTCGAGGTCATCACGAGGTTCATCAGCGCGTAGCTGACCATACCGACGATGATTGCCACGATGATCGGCGGATGTGCCAGCAGCGCTTTACGTGTCCGTGCAATCGGCGCATCCAGAACTTTCGGCGCTGATTTGCTGCCCTTCGGTAGATCGAGCGCGAGGAAAAGGAACAAACCAAACAGGTTGATTGCCACGATCGCGAGGTAGCTGCCAAGGAACGGAATGACCGGATTGATGTCACCGACCACTTTGTTCAATTGTGGTCCTACGATTGCCGAGATCAGACCGCCCGCCATTACGTAGGAAATCGCCTTGGGCTTGAACGTGTCGGTCGCAGTGTCAGTCGCGGCAAAGCGGTAGAAGCCCTGCGCTGACATATAGATACCCGTAATATACGACCCGACGAGGAACAGCGGGAAGTTCGCGAAAAACAGGCCCGCTGCCGAAATCATCGCGCCCAGCATCCCCGCAAAGGCACCGAGCATGAAACCAAACTGACGCCCATTGCGCTGCATCAGCGGCGACAGCCACGGCGCAGTGGTCATCGACCCGAATACGATCATCGAAATCGGCAAGGTCGCCCAGCAAGGGTTCGACGCCAGTTGTTTGCCCGCAAGACCGCCAATCGCAAAGATCATAGGCATCTGAGCGCCCAAAATCGCTTGGGCCACTACCAGCACTGCTACGTTGCGTTTCGCGCGGCGGTCGTCGGTATAGATCGTATCCATGGGAAGTCCTAATTTCGTTGCCGCCTTTGTGACCGCCTTAACACATGGCGTCAATCACATGTGCGAATGACCCATAGGCGCGACCGAGCCGCAGTCCCATCGCGGGTAGATCGTTGCCTTCGGCATCTAGGGCGGTGAATAACGCGTCACCTTCGGCCTTAATCGTGGCCGCATAATGGAACTCATGCGCGGCCCAATGACCTGCGAACGGACCATGCGTGCCTGTTACCGTCCGATATCCCAGATGCAGCTTTCGCTGTTCAAACGAGGTTTCCAAGCGCAACAGCCCAGCCATTTCGTGCCGTGTGCCATCGGCCTCTATTAGACCATCACCCATGACCATATAACCGCCGCATTCTCCATAAATATCAGTGGTTAATGCGGCGTTCTGCAGATTCTGTATAAATCCCGATCCGACAATCTGACCTGCATAAAGCTCTGGATAACCGCCGGGCAGATAAACCAAATCGGACTCTGGGATCGGATCACCATTGAGCGGTGAGAACGGAATGACTTCGGCCCCATTGCGCCGCCAATCTGAAATCATATGCGGATAGGAAAAGGCAAAGGCGCGGTCTTGGGCCAATGCAATACGCTGCGCGGGCGATGTGAGGCCCGCGTGATTGCCTGTCGCCACTGGACGCATCATCTGCCGCAGCCCGTCAATGTCCACATGGCGACGGACAAGAGCGGCGGCGCTATCCAGAAACGCATCCAAATCTTCGCGCTCGTCCGCCTGCACGAGGCCGAGGTGACGGGACGGCTGAACAATCTGCGCATCGCGCGGAACGGCACCCAAAACGGGGATGTTTGTCGCAGCTAGTGCGCGGCGTAAAATGCCTTCGTGCCGAGGCGACCCGACTTTGTTCAGGATCACGCCCGCAATGGTCACGTCCGATGCAAAGCCTGCAAAGCCAGCGACAAGTGGCGCAATTGATCCTGCCATCCGCGCCGCATCGACCACCAAAACGACCGAGAGGCCCAGCGCACGGGCCAAATCCGCGCTCGACCCACGGTCATCGGGCGGTGCTCCGTCAAAGAGGCCCATCGCACCTTCGACGATAAGCGGACCATCACCAGCTGCAAGCGACCGAATACGATCAGGCGTCATCGCCCAAGCGTCCAAATTCACACAGGGTTGACCGCTGGCAACCGCATGAAAGCGCGGATCAATATAATCAGGGCCAGATTTCGCACCGCGCACGTTCAGTCCGTCTTGGGCCAAGGCGCGCAAAAGGCCCAAGGTGATCGTCGTCTTGCCCGATCCCGAAGAGGGTGCAGCAATGACGATCCCTGTCATGCGCTCTCTGCCGGACGACCACGCCCAAGCGGGTCAAGGTTGCGCGGTTCAATGCCCGCCGCAAGGCTCTGCCAATCCAGAACCTGACGCATCAGAACCGATCGACCTACGCAAATGATCGCAGGCGGTTCCAGCCCAGCGGCCGCGATGTCGGCCTCTAGCGTGCCCAAGGTCGATTCCAAAACCTGCTGGTTTGGTGTCGTCGCATTGGTCACCACAGCCACAGGTTCCGACAGCGGACGCCCCGCATCAATCAGGCTACCTGCGATCTGGGCGATGTGTTTCATTCCCATGTAGATCACGAGGACTTGCGAGCCCTTACTGATCGCCGCCCAATCGAGCGATTGCGGTGTTTCACCCGACTGGTCGTGCCCCGTGACAAAGGTCACCGATTGGTTCACGTCGCGGTGGGTGACAGGAATGCCCGCGTAGGCTAAGCCGCCGATACCTGCCGAAATTCCGGGGATAATGCGCACAGGAACGCCATGCTGAATCAGGGTTTGCGCTTCTTCGCCACCACGGCCAAAGACAAACGGATCGCCGCCCTTGAGCCGCAAAACCTTTTTGCCCTCTTTCGCCATGTCGACGAGTTGGAGCGAGATATCGCGCTGCTTTGCCGACGGTTTGCCGCCGCGCTTGCCCGCGTAAATATGTTCCGCATTCGGGGCGAGGGCGAGGATCGCCTCATCCACAAGCGCGTCATAGATCACCACATCCGCTTGCTGCAGTCCGTTAACAGCGTGCAAAGTCAGCAGCCCTGGATCACCAGGGCCAGCACCACAGAGCCATACCCAACCGGGTTTCAAAGCGGGCCATGTTTGGCCGGAAAAGGGAAGCGAGTCGATCATGGGGTCGTTATGCCCCGTAAGTCAGGGTGAATAAAGCCGACAAACGACGCAGTTTGCTGGATTGGCGGCACGGATAAGCCGTTCTATAGTCGCTGCATGACGCGTAAACCTGACACTCCTTTGCGCCGTGGCTGGACCACGGGTGCTTGTGCCACCGCCGCCACCAAGGCGGCGTTGCTGCGTTTGTGGGGTGGAGCTTGGCCTGAAACGGTTTCGATCACTTTGCCCAAGGGCGAAACGCCTGCGTTCGAATTGGCCTATATGGATACGGGCGATGGCTATGCCGAAGCTGGAATCATCAAAGATGCGGGCGACGACCCTGACGTGACCCATGGTGCCTTGATCCGCGTGCGGGTCGAACGATCAACGGGGGGCGTGACATTCCATGCGGGCGTCGGTGTCGGCATGGTGACCAAAGCGGGATTACCAATCCCAGTTGGGGAACCTGCGATCAACCCGGTGCCGCGTGCTTTGATGGATGAGGTTGTCGGGGAACTGGCAAGCGAGTTTGGCCAATCCCCTGATATTGCGATCACGATTACCGTGCCCAACGGGGCAGAGCTCGCTCAGAAAACTTGGAATCCGCGTTTGGGGATTAAAGGCGGGCTGTCGATCCTTGGCACGACCGGCGTGGTGCGTCCGTTCTCTTGTGCGGCGTGGATTGCGTCGATCCACCGTGGCGTGGATGTGGCGCGGGCAGGGAACACGACCCATGTTGCGGGCTGCACCGGTGCGACCTCTGAACGGATCGTGCAAGGCCTCTATGATCTGCCCGATCACGCGATGCTCGATATGGGGGATTTCGCGGGTGGTCTGTTGAAATATCTGCGCCAACATCCTGTGCCTCGCCTGACGATAGGTGGTGGCATCGGTAAGCTGGCAAAGCTGGCGCAGGGTGCAATGGACCTCCATTCGGGGCGGTCGCAGGTTGATTTCGCGATCCTTGCAGATTGGATGGGGGATGACAGGCTGCGCGGTGCCAATACGGTTCTTGAAGCCTATGAAATTTGCGGTGCGCCTCTGGCCGATCTTATTGCCGTCAAAGCACGTGAACAGGCGTTGTCGGTGGTGCGCGATGCGGGTATCGACATCGACATCGTGGTCATTGACCGCGCAGGCACGATATTGGCGAGGACAGGCGTGTGATCCTTTTATTGGCTGGAACGACAGAGGCCCGCAAAATGGCGTGGCTGCTCCATGATTATGGGATTGAGGCTGTTGCCTCTCTCGCGGGTGAAACCGCATCCCCCACGGCCTATCCGATCCCAACCCGCATCGGTGGGTTCGGCGGCGAGGATGGTTTTACCCAGTATTTGGACGAGGACGGTATCAAAGCGGTCATCGACGCCACGCATCCCTTTGCGACTGCGATCACCGAACGGACGGCGCGTGTCTGCGCCCAGCGCGGTTTGCCCTATATCCAACTGATCCGAGCCGAGTGGGAGCCGGAGCCGGAGGACAAATGGATTATGGTTCCCGATATGGCGAGCGTCTCTGCTGTCGTCCCCGATGGCACTCGTGTTTTTGCAGCCGTTGGTCGTAAGGGCGCGACAGACTTGAACTTGCCGAATTGCCACCTCGTGATCCGCACTGTTGACCCTCAGCCTGCTGAGGACGGCGTGACCTATATCACGGGCCGTCCGCCATTCCCCGAGGCGGATGAAGTGGACCTGCTGAAACAGCATGAGATCGACATCGTGATTGCCAAAAACGCGGGTGGGATGACCGAAGGCAAACTACTCGCGGCGCGGCAATTGGGGATACCTGTTGTCATGGTTCAGCGTCCGCCAATGCCCGATGCGCTGCGGCGTGAACGGGTTCAGGATGTTTTGGATTGGGTTATGGATCTATGATCGGGCGGATCATCGAAACCGATGATTGCATCCTCGAAGGGATCGCGTGGTTGTCAGCCGCACATCCCGAATTCAAAGCCGCCTATGACCTGACAGGGCCATTGCCACTGCGCCGTACCAAAGACGGGTTTGATCGGCTTTTGTCCGCGATTGTCAGCCAACAGGTAAGCGTCGCCGCCGCCAGTGCGATCTGGTCACGGGTTGAGGCGGCAGGCATGACCGACCCTGAGAATGTCTTGAACGCCAGCGAAGATGACCTCCGCGCTTTGGGCATGAGCCGCCAAAAGGTGCGCTATGCAAAAGCACTTGCGGGGGCTGGAATTGACTTTAACAATTTACGACAACTCTCTGATTTAGAAATCATTAAGGAGTTGACAGCTGTCAACGGAATCGGCGTTTGGACGGCTGAGATTTACGCGATGTTCGCACTGGGTCGGGCTGACGTATTCGCCCCCGGTGATCTGGCTCTACAGGAGGCCGCGCGGATGTTGTTCAACCTCGACGCCCGACCGACAGAGCGGGCATTGCGGAAAATGGCCGAAGACTGGAGCCCATGGCGTGCGGTTGCGGCGCGGCTCTTGTGGGCCTACTACAAGGTAGCGAAAGACAGGGAAGGTATCCTATGACACGTGCTCTTCAGGCGGACCGGCGCGAACCGGTATCAGGCGATCTGCGATCCGCTGTTGTGTTCTTGCATGGCTACGGTGCCAATGGGGCCGACCTTTTGGGGCTGGCGGATGTGCTGGGCGAACACCTGCCGGACACGATGTTCATTGCCCCCGATGCGCCCGAGGCTTGCGCAGGTGCCCCGATGGGGTTCCAGTGGTTCCCTATCCCGTGGATTGATGGGTCGAGCGAAGAGGAATCGCGTCAGGGTCTTGATCGTGCCTCTGACGATCTGAACGCATTTTTGGACGGTGTGATGGTCGATTATGATCTTCTGCCCGAACAGGTTATGATCTTTGGCTTTTCCCAAGGCACGATGATGTCTCTGCACGTCGCACCCCGCCGTGAAGATGCTGTTGCGGGGATCTGTGCGTTTTCTGGTCGTCTGCTCGAGCCAGAGTTGCTCGCCGACGAACTGACGTGCCGTCCTGCTGTTTTGCTGGTGCATGGGGATCAGGACGATGTCGTTCCTGTCCAATCCTTGCCTGAGGCCGCAGAGGCGCTCCAAGGGGCTGGTTGGAAAGAGGTTTATGCGCACATCATGAAGGGCACGGGTCACGGCATTGCGCCTGATGGTCTTTCGGTCGCCCTCGCGTTCATGCGTGAGCGGTTGGGTTACTGACCAAAGTCAGCGCAATTTGCCTATTGTCGCGTCACTCGGTTGTTACATCGCTGCGGTTATCTGCGGGCACGCGTTGACGATATCGTGAGGCTTGATCCGTTTGGTCTACGATATATAGTCAATGCTATGCTGGGGCGGGTTGCTCCCGCTCTGGTGCCTAGAGCAGACAGAGTAGTGGAGATATGCTCCGATGGATGGCGATTTTAGGATAAATTTTGTGAGAGATCAGGCAGGGCCGCGGTCGCATCCTGCGCTGGTTCTGAACGCGGACTATCGACCGTTGTCGTATTACCCGCTTTCGCTTTGGCCTTGGCAAGAAGCGGTCAAGGCGGTCTTTCTCGATAGGGTGGATATTGTAGCCACCTACGATGAAGTGGTCCGCAGCCCATCGACCGAGTTCCTGATCCCGTCGGTTGTCGTCCTCAAAGATTATGTCAAACCTCAAAAGCGCGTGGCCTTCACGCGCTTTAATCTTTTCTTGAGGGACGAATTTCAGTGTCAATACTGTGGTGGGCATGGTGATCTAACGTTCGATCATGTGGTGCCACGGGCACGAGGTGGGATTACAAGCTGGGAAAATGTGGTTGCTGCGTGTTCTCCGTGCAACCTTGCCAAAGGGTCAAAGAGCCTACGTCAGGCTGGGATGCATCTGCGCAAGCCGCCGCGACAGCCCAGCGCCGAGGAATTGCGAAACCTTGGGCGTAAATTCCGTCCGAACCACCTTCATGAAAGCTGGTTGGACTACCTCTATTGGGACACCGAATTGGACGCATAAGCCGAGGAAGGTTTCATTTCCGTGCTAAGCCGCTAGACTTTATCCGTAGAGAATTGTAAGTCGCGAGCGTTAACGCTAACATAACTGGCGTGATGTGATCTACGAGAGAGAAGCGGAGAACAGCATGGTATCGCGTGTCATTCCGGTCGAACCCTTCGACCTAGTGATTTTTGGGGGCACGGGCGATCTGGCCCGCCGTAAAATCCTGCCTGGCTTGTTCCGCCGTTATCTGTCGGGGCAAATGACCCCTGAATCGCGGATCATCGGTGCGGCGCGTTCAGAGATGGATGCCGAAGGTTTCCGTCAAATGGTGGCCGACGCGATCCAAGAATTCGGTGGCGCCGAGAAGTCTGAAAAGAAAGCGATCGCAGAGTTCCTCGCGCGTCTCGACTATGTTGCGATTGATGCCAAAGGCGAGGGCGGTTGGGCGCAGCTTGCTGGTCTGATGCGCGACGGTGTTGTGCGCGCGTTCTATTTCTCTGTCGCGCCGAGCCTCTTTGGCGACCTCGCGGAACGTCTTCACCTTCATCGCATCGCAAACAGCGAAAGCCGTATCGTGGTTGAGAAACCGTTCGGTCGCGATCTGGAATCCGCCAAAGCGTTGAACGCGGTTCTGGCCACGCATTTCGATGAAACGCAGATTTACCGCATCGACCACTATCTGGGCAAAGAAACCGTTCAGAACCTTATGGCTGTCCGCTTCGGCAACGTTCTGTTCGAGCCGCTTTGGAACAACCACTACGTTGATCACATTCAAATCACCGTGGCGGAAACCGTCGGTGTTGGTGGTCGCGGTGCCTACTACGATAAATCGGGTGCGATGCGCGACATGGTGCAGAACCACCTGATGCAGCTTTTGTGTCTCATCGCGATGGAACCGCCGAGCAAGTTTGAGGCCGACGAGGTCCGCAACGAAAAGCTGAAGGTTATCCGTGCCCTACAGAACGTGGATCACCACCACATTGTGCGTGGTCAATATGACGCCGATGGCAGTAGCCCGTCCTATCGTGACGATGCGGAAAACCCGCGTTCGTTCACCGAGAGTTTTATCGCGATGCGCTGCCATATCAACAACTGGCGTTGGGCTGGCGTGCCGTTCTATCTGCGCACAGGTAAAAAGATGAAGGCGCGGTCGTCCGAGATCGCTGTGGTTTTCAAGGACCTTGGCCACTCTATTTTTGAGGGCGATGAGGCTCGTCACCGCAATATCCTCGCGATCCGTTTGCAGCCGAACGAAGGCATCGATCTGCAGGTGACGATCAAAGAACCGGGTCCGGGTGGTATGCGTCTGATCGACGTGCCGCTGGATATGACTTTCTCTGAGGCCCTTGGGGATGACGCAGAGGATGTGACCGACGCCTACGAACGTCTGATTATGGACGTGATCCGTGGCAACCAGACCCTGTTCATGCGTGGCGACGAGGTTGAGGCGGCTTGGGCTTGGACCGATCCGCTGATCAACGATTGGGAACGTCGCAACGATGTGCCTAAACTCTACGATCAAGGCTCTGCTGGTCCCGATGACGCATTGATGCTGATGCATCGTGACGGTCGCCGCTGGCGCGATATCAAAGGTTAAGCAAACGACGGCGGGCTGGTCCCGCCGTTGATCTGAAAGGACAAAACGATGGATTTCATCGAATACGCCGACGCGGAACTTATGATGATGACTCTCGCGGATAAGATCGCGAGTGAATTGCGTGAAACGCTCCAGCACGATGAGTTTGCGACCTTGGCTGTTCCGGGTGGTACGACCCCTGGTCCGATCTTTGACTCGCTCTGCGCGGTTGATCTGGATTGGGCACGTGTCAATGTGATGCTGACGGATGAACGCTGGGTTCCTGAGAGTTCTGAGCGATCCAATACGCGTCTGATTAAAGAACGCCTGCTGATCAATCACGCGGCTGCCGCGACCTACCTGCCCTTGTTCAAGGAGGGTGGATCGGCTGAGGAAAAACTGCCCGAATTGTCGTCCGTGATTGCGCCCAAGCTGCCGATTTCCGTCTGTGTGCTCGGCATGGGTGCGGACATGCATACGGCGTCGATTTTCCCAGAGGCGGATCGTCTGGCGGATGCGCTGCACGGCACCGATATCCTTTATCCGATGCGGGCGCCCGGTGCGCCTGAGCCGCGGATCACGCTCTCTGCGCATGTCCTGAAAGACGCAATGCGCCGACATATCGTAATCAAAGGTGCCGACAAACGTGAGGCACTGGAAAAGGCTCGTCATCTGAGCGCGGACGACGCCCCTGTCGCCGCTGTTCTGTCGGGCGCAACTGTTCACTGGGCTGAAGCATGACCATTTTTGACGACCTGAAATCCCACTACGCTTCTATCAAAGACCGCCGCATCGAAAGCATGTTGGACGCGCGTCGCGCCGATGATTTTTCGGCGCAGGCTGGGGATATGCTGTTCGATTATTCGAAGACCAACATCGACACCGATGCGCGGGACATGCTGATCGGTCTGTTAGAGACAACGGGCGTTGCCGCACGGCGCGATGCAATGTTTGCAGGCGAAAAGATCAATGAGACCGAAGGGCGTGCGGTGCTGCATACGGCGCTGCGGAACCTCGACGGTGGTGCGGTGAAGGTCGATGGCGAAGATGTGATCCCTGCCGTTCGCGACACGCTCGCACGGATGGAGGCGTTTGCCGCCGATGTCCGCGAAGGTCGTTACACAGGGCAGGGTGGCAAGATCACGGATGTGATCAACATCGGCATCGGTGGGTCGGACTTGGGTCCTGCGATGGCATACCGTGCGCTGGCGCCTTATGCCGATGGGCCACGTTGCCATTTCGTGTCGAATGTTGACCCTGCAGATATCGCGCAAGTTCTGCGGTCCTGCGATCCAGCAACGACGCTTGTTATTGTCGCGTCAAAGACCTTTACGACGATCGAAACCATGACCAATGCCCGCACCGCAAAGGCATGGATGAGCGAACAGGTCACGGACCCAGCGGCGCAATTCGCGGCTCTGTCGACTGCGATGGATAAGACGGCGGCCTTTGGTATCCCTGCGTCTCGCGTGTTCGGATTCGAGGATTGGGTCGGTGGTCGTTATTCCATGTGGGGGCCGATTGGCCTGTCGCTGATGATCGCAATCGGGGCCGAAGCGTTCCGCGCATTCTTGCGTGGTGGTCAGGCAATGGATACCCATTTCCGTGCCGCAAAATGGGAAGAAAACTTGCCCGCTTTGCTGGCTCTGGTCGGAATTTGGCACAATCAGGTCTGCGGTTTCGCAACCCGTGCTGTGCTGCCCTATGACAACAATCTTGCGCGTTTGCCCGCCTACCTCCAACAGCTAGAGATGGAGAGTAACGGCAAAGGCGTCAGCATGGATGGCGCGGATCTCCCGTTCGAAAGCGGCCCTGTTGTTTGGGGAGAACCCGGCACCAATGGTCAGCACGCTTTCTATCAGTTGATCCACCAAGGTACGCGGGTCATTCCGTGCGAATTTCTCGTTGCTGCGACGGGTCACGATGAAGGGCTGCACCATCAGCACCAATTGTTGGTGGCAAACTGCCTTGCCCAGTCTGAGGCTCTGATGAAGGGGCGCACACTGGATGAGGCGCGTGCAAAGAACGCGGATAAATTCGAGGGTGCCGAGCTGGAACGCCAAGCGGCCCATCGCGTGTTCACGGGGAACCGTCCGTCGGTGACGATTGCCTATCCAAAGCTGGACCCGTTCATGCTCGGCCAGATTATCGCGCTTTATGAACACCGCGTGTTTGTTGAGGGCGTGGTTCTGGGCATCAACTCTTACGACCAGTGGGGCGTTGAGTTGGGCAAGGAGCTTGCCACTGCGCTTCAGCCTATTGTTGAGGGTAAAGCGGATGCCGCGTCCAAAGATGGATCGACGGCGCAACTCGTCGGGTTCTTACGGACCAACGGTCTATAATGAAAGGGCCGCTGCGACCTTGATCGCAGCGGCCCCATCGTAGTCCCTGGGAGGGATTACATCGCAGGCAGCATCACCGCGTCGATCACATGGATCACGCCGTTCGACTGCTTCACATCCGCAATCGTTACAGTCGCAACGTTGCCGTTTTCATCGGTCAGCGACATGACGCCATCAGCGTAGCTTGCCTTGAGCACGCAACCGCCGAGCGTTGGCACGTCATGCACGCCACCGTCATCGTCGATCATGCCCATAAGCGCATCAGACATCACTTCTGCACCAACGACGTGGCAGGTCAGGATTTTGACCAGCTGATCTTTGTTTTCTGGCTGCAGAAGGGTTTCGACTGTACCGTCTGGCAGGGCGGCGAAGGCGTCATTTACGGGTGCAAATACGGTGAACGGTCCGTCACCTGCGAGGGTATCAACGAGGCCTGCAGCCTGAACTGCAGCAACCAGAGTGGTGTGGTCCGCCGAGTTCACCGCGTTTTCCACGATGTTCATGGTCGGGAACATTTCAGCGCCGCCCACCATAGGGTTCGCAGCCGAATGGCCGTCAGCAAAGCTAGCGATAGGAGCAGCGAAAAGCGTTGCGGTGAGTGCGGTTACAGAAAGAATGTTTTTCATGATGTCCTCTACATCGGGGTTAAGATGTGAGGGATACGGGGCTGAGGCGGCTTTGGTTCTCGCGTTTTGTTCACAAGTACTAAACATAAACGTGTGCAGTTTGTGTTTGTCAAAACCAAAGGGCGACCTAGCGGTCGCCCTTTTAAATTCTGAATATATGATGTGGGTTACATCAATTGTAGCAGCAAATAGGGCAACCCAAGCATCCCCGCAGTGGTCAGCACTATTGACAGAAATAGGCCTTTAAACATCGTCATCCTCCATAGTGTTTGGAGGGAGATAGGGGGTAAAAATCCCTATTCAAGATACGAATTTAAAGAGTTTTTGGAGCGGGTAGCGGGAATCGAACCCGCACGTTCAGCTTGGGAAGCTGACAGGCTACCACTACATCATACCCGCAGCCCTGCGCGACGAAGTAGTCGCGAGGTCAACCAGCGTCAAGGGGCATTTAGCCCCTCCGACGACGGCGTCCGCCTGCCTCTCCGCCACTGCCAGCCGTGTTAAAGGACACGTCGGGCAGATCGACAATCGACAGCAAGTTCGGGAACGGATCTGTCGCGTGCGGGATCGCGTTCGCGTTGACGAAGTGTTCTTGGAACTTTGGCTCGATCGCGGTTTCGATCTTGGTGATCTCGCGCACGGTTTGTTCGATGCTGGTCCGCGCTGCCTTTGAACACAGCGCGATGCGGGCGCCCGTGCCAGCGGCGTTGCCTGCAGAGGATACTTTATCCAGCGGCACGTCAGGGATCATGCCTAGAACCATCGCGTGTTTCGCGCTGATATGTGCACCAAAGGCACCAGCGAGCACCACACGATCCACGGTATCGACGCCCATTTCATCCATCAGCAACCGTGCACCTGCATAAAGCGCGGATTTTGCGAGCTGGATCGCGCGGATGTCACCTTGGGTCACGGTGATACGTGGGCCACCGTCGGCGGTGGCGTCATGGATCAGGTAGCTGTTCGTGCGTCCAGTGGCCTCGCAGCGAGCGGTGCCCGTTTGCTCTGCGTTGCCGATCAGACCTTTGGGGTCCAAAAGGCCCGCGATGCGGAGTTCTGCGACGGCCTCAATGATGCCAGAGCCACAGATGCCTGTGATGCCGGACCCAGCGGTCGCCTCGGCAAAGCCATCCTCGTCCGACCAGAGATCGCAGCCAATCACGCGGAAGCGCGGCTCTTTGGTGACGGGGTCAATTTCAATGCGTTCGATAGCCCCCGGCGCGGCGCGTTGGCCGCTGCTGATCTGGGCGCCTTCAAACGCGGGGCCTGTGGGCGACGAACAGGCGAGAACCCGTTCGGTGTTGCCGAGGAGGATTTCCGCATTGGTGCCTACGTCGACGATCAGGGCGAGGTCTTTGGACTTCTGCGGTTCCTCAGAAAGGGCAACCGCAGCGCAGTCTGCCCCAACGTGGCCTGCGATGCACGGCAGAATGTAAACGCGGCCCGCAGGATTGAGTGCGTTCAGGTCCAGATCGCGGGCGTCGAGTGTCATGCTCTCTGCGGTGGCGAGGGCGAAGGGCGCCTGACCCAGTTCAACAGGATCAATACCCAACAGGAGGTGGTGCATCACGGGGTTACACACGAACACGGTTTCCATGATCCGCGCCGCGTCAATCTGCGCCTCAGATGCGAGTTCGGACGCGAGCGTATTGATAGCCTCACGCACGACGGTGGTCATTTCCACATCGCCGCCCTTGTTCATCATCGAGTAGGAGACGCGGGACATGAGGTCTTCGCCAAAGCGGATTTGTGGGTTCATGATGCCCGACGAGCCAATCACAGCACCCGTTTTCAGGTCGCACAAATGCGCGGCGATGGTGGTCGACCCGAGGTCAATGGCGAGGCCAAAGATCGGCGTTTCGTCAAAGCCCGGGAAAATATCGATAAGGCGATGTTTGCCGTCGTTGTGATCGCGGTTCAGGGCAACGGTCGCCTTAAACGCGCCTTTGCGCAGGACAGGCTGGAGTTTACGCAAAACGCTGAGCGGAGCAGTTATTCCGTCGATGTCCCATTGGTCGCGCAACGCGGTTTCGAGGCGTTCGAGGTCGCCAGACGGGTCGTGCATATCCGCCTCGGCTACTTCGACGTAGTAAAGCGCGGTTGCGGGATCCATGACGATGTCACGGTCGGTGGCGGCTTTGCGGACGACCTGACGGTGGACTTGGCTCTCTGGGGGGACGTCGATGACAACATCCGACTGGATGCAAGCCTGACAGCCCAAACGACGACCCGTTTTCAGGCCGCGCACGCGGTCATATCGTTCTTCGACCGCGTTGAATTCGGTGAGCGCATCATCCGCGACGGTCACGCCATGTTTGGAAAACTCGCCATAAGACGGTTGGATTTGGCATTTAGAGCAAATGCCACGGCCACCGCAGACAGAGTCCAGATCAACACCCAACTGACGTGCAGCTGTCAGAACGGGGGTGCCAACCGGAAAACGGCCGCGTTTGCCAGAGGGTGTGAAAATCACAAGAGGATCGGTCATGGTGTGGTCCTGTTCGCTATCGCAAAAAGGTATAGCCCGATTGGGTCCAGTAAAAAGCCGGATCGCGTCATTTGGCGCACCGGAAACGGCATTTGATCAAAGGTCAAAGCCCAACCATCGCACGAATATCGTCGGGCGTTGCACCTTCGGCGCGGAATTTCGAAATTGCTTTAGCGTCGGTGCGTTTGGCGAGCCGTTTTCCATCAGCGTCACGGATCAGTTCGTGGTGATGGTAGAGCGGGGTGGGCAGGTCCAGAAGGGCTTGGAGCAGGCGGTGAATAACGGTCGCCTCAATGAGGTCGGCACCGCGTACGGCCTCAGTCACGTTTTGGGCCGCGTCATCGACAACGACCGACAGGTGATAGGCTGCCATGCCCGTATCTTTGCGAAAGAGGACAATGTCGCCGACGTTTTCGATCAGGTGCGCGGCAGATAATGCATGGTTACCCGTCTGGAACGGACCTGTTTCGGTGAAAGACAGGTGCGATACATCGCCAAGGTGGGCAATCGCACTAGCCATGTTCAGGCGAATTGCGTCGTTTGAGGATCCCTCTGACATGGGTTTGGAGCGACAGGTGCCAGGGTAGATAATGCCATCTGGCCCCATCGGCACGCCTTCTTGTGGGGCGGAAAATGCGGATTGGATGTCTTTGCGGGTGCAAGAACATGGATACAGAAGACCGAGGTTTTGCAGGCGGTTACGGGCCGCATCATAGAGAGGGATGCGATCCGTTACCCGCGCAATCGGTTCGAGCCACGTGAGACCTAGCCAATGCAGGTCCTCGTAGATCAAGGCCTCCCATTCGGGACGGCAGCGGGTTGTGTCGCCATCCTCGATCCGAAGGAGAAATTGTCCGCCATTGGCCTTTGCACGGTCCCAAGCGATCAGCGCAGAATAAGCGTGACCCAAATGCAGCGGACCTGTTGGGCTCGGTGCGAAGCGGGTCACGTAATCCATTAGCTTTGCGCCGCAAGCCATTGATTGAAATCTTCTTTGGCGCGATCCGTGTAGCCTTTGTAACGCTCTTTTCGGCCTTTACGGCCACCGCGCATCCCGTCGAGCGGCGGGAACAGACCAAAGTTCACGTTCATTGGCTGGAAGGTTTTCGCCTCGGCCCCGCCAGAGATATGGGTGACAAGAGCACCCATCGCCGAGGTGTGCGGGATCGGGTCAACAGTGCGGCCTTGGATTTCGGCAGCGGCCAAACGACCTGCCAAAAGACCCATTGCGGCGCTTTCCACATAGCCCTCAACGCCCGTGATTTGACCTGCGAAACGGATATTCGGGCGAGATTTCAAGCGCATTTCAGCATCAAGAAGCGTCGGCGAGTTGATAAATGTATTGCGGTGGATTCCGCCGAGCCGCGCAAATTCGGCGTTCTCCAGACCAGGGATCATGGTGAACACGTCTTTTTGGGCGCCGTATTTCATTTTGGTCTGAAAGCCGACGATATTATATAGCGTTCCCAATGCGTTATCGCGCCGAAGTTGAACAACGGCGTAGGGTTTGTTGTCGGGGTCGTTGGCGTTGGTGAGGCCTACGGGCTTCATCGGACCAAAGCGAAGCGTCTCGCGACCACGCTCCGCCATCACCTCGATCGGGAGGCAGCCGTCGAAATAGCCCGCAGTTTCGCCTTCGTGGAATTCGGTTTTATCCGCCGCCAAAAGCGCGTCGATGAAAGCCTCATATTGATCTTTGGTCATCGGGCAGTTGAGGTAAGCAGTACGCTCTTCCTCGGTTTCGCCCTTGTCGTAGCGGGACTGCATCCACGCGACGTCCATGTTCACGCTGTCGAAATAGACGATGGGCGCGATGGCATCAAAGAACGCTAGCGCTTCAGCGCCAGTCTCTGCCTGAATGGCTTTGCCGAGCCCCTCGGACGTGAGCGGACCTGTTGCGATAATCCAGTGACCGTCAGAAGGTAGCTCTGTAATCTCTTCATAAGACACAGAAATATTAGGATGCGCCATAAGCGCTGCAGTCACGCTTTCGGCAAAGGGATCACGATCAACAGCCAGCGCGCCACCCGCAGGAAGGCGGTGTTTCGCAGCCATTTCCATAATGATCCCGCCCGCTTGACGCATTTCCCAATGCAAAAGACCGACGGCGTTTTGTTCGTGGTCATCTGAACGGAAGGAGTTCGAACAGACCATCTCGGCGAGGTTGCCCGTGCGATGGGCAAAGGTTTCGACCTTGGGACGCATTTCGTGGATGACCACTTGAACGCCTGCGTTTGCAGCCTGCCAAGCAGCCTCTGATCCGGCCATTCCGCCGCCGATGATATGAAGTGTCTGTGTCATGGTCGGGGATTTAGCGGTGGTGGGGGCAAAAGAAAAGGGCCGCGAGATGCGGCCCTGTCCTTATTCTTCGGTTGCCGGCGTTTCGGCTTCGCCCGTATCCGGCGCTTCTTCTTCGGCCTCTTCGATGCGAGCCACGGAGACGACAGTTTCATCAGCGCGAGTGTTGAACACTTTTACGCCGCCAGCAGAGCGTGAGCGGAAGCTGATGCCTTCGACGGGAACGCGGATCGATTGGCCGGTCGAAGTGACGAGCATGATCTGGTTATCCATGTCGATCGGGAAGCAGGACACGATCTCGCCGCCGCGCATCTGTTTTTCAAATGCCGTGACGCCCATACCGCCGCGACCGCGCACAGGGTAGTCGTGCGACGAGGTAATCTTGCCGATGCCTTTTGCGGTGATGGTCAGGATTAGGTTTTCAGCTGCCGACATCTCTGCATAGCGTTCGGTGGACAGTTCACCTGCTGGAACGTCATCCTCATCGGTCGCGTCGTCCTCTGTTACGCCAGCCATTGCGCGACGCATTTTGAGGTAGGCGGCGCGTTCTTGCGGATCAGCCTCAAAGTGGCGAATGACCGACATAGACACCACGTGGTCGTCGCCGTTCAGGCGGATGCCCCGCACACCAGTTGAGGCGCGCGAGTTGAACACGCGCACATCGGTCGACGGGAAGCGGATCGCACGGCCAGAGTTGGTGACGAGCATAACGTCGTCGTCCTCGGACGCGATACGTGCGTTCACCAGTTCAACGCCGTCGGGCAGTTTCATCGCGATTTTACCGTTGCGCATGACGTTGGTGAAATCGGACAGACGGTTGCGGCGCACGTCACCTGCGGAGGTCGCAAAGACGATTTGCAGGTTGTCCCATTCTTCGTCGGGGCGGTCGACGGGCATAATGGCCGCGATCGAAACACCTTGTGGGATCGGAAGAATGTTGATGATCGCTTTGCCTTTGGCTGTGCGACCACCTGCGGGCAGGCGCCAAGTCTTGAGCTTGTAGACCATACCATCGGTCGTAAAGAACAAGAGCTGCGTGTGGGTGTTGGCCACAAAGAGGGTGGTGACCACGTCCTCTTCTTTGGTTTGCATACCCGATAGGCCTTTGCCGCCACGACGCTGCGAGCGGAATTCGGCGAGAGGGGTGCGTTTGATGTAGCCGCCCGAGGTCACGGTCACGACCATATCCTCGCGTTCGATCAGATCCTCGTCGTCCATATCAGCGGCCCATTCGACGATCTCTGTGCGGCGCGGAACGGCAAAGAGTTCACGCACTTCGCGTAGCTCGTCGGAAATGATGCCCATGATCCGTTCGCGAGATGCGAGGATTTCGAGGTATTCTTTGATCTTTTTCGCCAACTCTTGCAGTTCGTCGGTGACCTCTTGGACGCCGATTTGTGTCAGACGCTGGAGACGGAGTTCGAGGATCGCACGGGCCTGTGCCTCGGAGAGGTTATAGGTGCCGTCGTCGTTCACAGGGTGGAGCGGATCGTCGATCAGTTTCAGGTATTCGATGATCGAGCCAGCCGGCCAGCGACGGGTCATCAGTTTTTCGCGTGCGTCCGCTGCGTCGGCAGAGGCGCGGATGGTTGCAACAACTTCGTCTACGTTGGTGACTGCAACGGCCAGACCACAGAGGATGTGCGAACGATCACGTGCCTTGCGCAATTCAAATGCGGTGCGGCGTGCGACGACTTCTTCGCGGAAGGTGACGAATGCAGAAAGGAACCCGTAAAGTGTCAGGGTTTCAGGCTTGCCGCCGTTCAGCGCAAGCATGTTGCAACCAAAGCTGACCTGCATCGGTGTGAAGCGGAACAGTTGGTTCAGCACGACCTCGGCTGTAGCATCGCGTTTGAGTTCGACAACAACGCGAACACCGTTACGGTCAGATTCGTCCTGAACGTGGGCGATGCCTTCGATCTTTTTGTCGCGTGCGCATTCGGCGATCTTTTCGATCATCGACGCTTTGTTCACCTGATAGGGGATTTCGTCGACGACGATGGCCCAGCGATCTTTGCGGATTTCTTCGACGTGGGTTTTGGCCCGGAGCACGACGGAGCCACGGCCTTCGAGGTAGGCTTTGCGCGCACCAGAGCGACCCATCATGACGCCGCCCGTGGGGAAGTCAGGACCCGGAACGTATTCGATCAGATCAGCCGACGACAGATCGGGATTGTCGATCAGCGCAAGGGTCGCATCGACAACCTCACCGAGGTTATGCGGAGGAATGTTAGTCGCCATACCAACAGCGATACCACCTGCGCCGTTGACCAGCATGTTCGGGAAGCGCGACGGAAGAACGGTCGGCTCTTTGTCTTTGCCGTCGTAGTTGTCGACGAAATCAACGGTGTCTTTGTCGATATCGGCCAGCATATAGGCGGCAGGCTTGTCCATGCGCACTTCGGTGTAGCGCATCGCCGCAGCGCGGTCGCCGTCCATCGAACCAAAGTTACCCTGACCATCGAGCAAGGGCAGCGACATAGAGAAGTCCTGCGCCATACGAACCAAGGCATCATAAATCGCAGAGTCGCCATGCGGGTGATATTTACCCATCACGTCGCCCACCGGACGCGCCGATTTGCGGTAGGGTTTATCGTGCCCGTTGTTGGTCTCGTGCATCGCGAAAAGAATGCGGCGGTGCACGGGTTTCAGGCCGTCCCGAAGGTCGGGAATAGCGCGGCTCACGATGACGCTCATCGCGTAATCGAGATAAGACGTCTTCATCTCATCGATGATAGAAATCTGTGGCCCGTCGTGGTGCATACGCACGATCGCGGTTTCTTCTTCGTTTTCAGGGGTTTCCGGATTATCGGTCACGTTGTCCGCCTGTCTGCCTGTTGGCTTCTATATCTTGTTTGGGTTCTTATACCGCAGTCAGGATATAGGGTGCAATGGCGGATGGCGGAAAACGTAACCTGTTTGGAAATACGACCTATTTTGCTCGTTGTAGCATACCGAACAGGTCGCGTGGATCGTCTGGGTCTGCCAACATATCGAGGTTCGTATAATAAGGCGTTCCCGCGATGGCGCGGTGGACGTAGCGCAGCGCGCTAAAGTCCTCGATTGCAAAGCCTACGCTGTCAAATAACGTAATTTGATCGGCGCTGGTGCGGCCTGTCTCGGTCCCTGACATGACTTTCCAGAGTTCGGTTACTGGGTGGTCCGCATCGAGTTGCTGAATTTCGCCTTCGATCCGTGTTTGCGGTGGGTATTCCACAAAAATCGACGACCGATGCAGGATTGCGGCTGCGAGTTCGGTCTTGCCCGGGCAATCACCGCCGATGGCGTTGATGTGCACACCGGGACCGACCATGTTGTCCGAGAGGATCGTCGCGTATTGTTTGTCCGCGGTGCAAGTCGTCAGGATTTGCGCGCCTTCAATCGCCGCTTCGGCGCTGGTGCATGGGGTGACATTTAGGCCAGACTTCACGAGGTTGCGGGCGCATTTGGCGGTGGCGTTCGAGTCCTTGTCATAGAGACGCACGTCGGTGATGCCGCAGATTGCCTTGAACGCGATGCACTGGAATTCGGACTGTGCGCCATTGCCGATCATAGCCATCGTCGTTGCCCCTTTGGGGGCAAGGTGTTTGGCGGCGAGGGCAGACATTGCCGCTGTCCGCAGCGCGGTCAGCATGGTCATTTCGGTGAGTAGCACAGGATAACCTGTCGCCACATCGGCCAAGAGACCAAAGGCGGTGACCGTTTGTAGGCCTTCGCTTGTGTTCTTTGGATGTCCGTTGACGTATTTGAAGCCGTAATTTTCTCGATCGGCGGCGGGCATGAGTTCGATCACGCCAACCTCAGAGTGGGACGCAACGCGTGGGGTCTTGTCGAATTCTTCCCAACGTTTGAAATCGCTTTCGATCTCGTCCGCGAGGTCACGCAGGATGGTTTCCAGCCCGATGTGATGGACCAGCCCCATCATGTGATCGACGGAGACAAACGGCACGAGGGCTTTTTCAGAGGGTTGGGTCATGCATAGCTCCGTGTGGGTCGGTCAAAGACGCGGCGACCAAGGAGAGAGGCCGTGAGGTCTACCATAAGGGACGCGGTTTTGCCCCGATCATCCAAGAATGGGTTGAGTTCAACGAGGTCGAGCGAACAGACCGCGCCGCTGTCGCAGAGCATCTCCATCACGAGGTGCGCTTCGCGGACGGTTGCGCCGCCTGGTACCGTGGTGCCGACCGCAGGGGCGACCGAGGGATCAAGGAAATCAACGTCGAGAGAAACGTGAAGGATGCCGTTCGCGGCGGCGACCTTATCAAGGAAAGATTGCAGCGGCTTGACGATGCCAACCTCGTCGATGGTGCGCATATCCACCAGCGTTGCGTCTGTGTCCGACAGCGCGTCATGTTCGGCGGGGTCCACGGACCGCAGGCCAATCATGCAAAGGCGATCTGCTGGAATGGGGGCGGCAAGCGGCGGGAAGTCGTCAAAGCCGTCACGACCACACACGTAGCCCAGAGGCGTGCCGTGTAGGTTGCCCGTCGTTGTGGTGTTGGGCGTGTGGTAGTCGGTGTGTGCGTCGAGCCATAGAACGAAAAGAGGGCGGTCAATCTGCTGCGCATACTCAGTCATGCCCGCAACAGAACCCAGCGACAGCGCGTGGTCGCCGCCCAAAAACACGGGCATCCCATTTGGTGCATGGTCGACTGCCGCCTTGGTCAAGGTCCGTGTCCAGCCAACTGTTTCGTCGAGCTTGTAAACCTCGGGGTTTGCATGCGCGGGCAGGGGCTGTGTATCAGGCGTTAGGTTCCCGATGTCTGTGACGCTATGGCCGAGTTCGGTGATCGCTTCGGCAATGCCGGCGGTGCGGAAAGCGTCAGGCCCCATGAGGCAACCCCTACGGCGTTTGCCGCAGTCGACGGGTGCCCCGATTAAGATAAGGTGTTTCTGTGTCATGAGCTGAATATCCTTGCGAAATGGGGATGACAGAAGCGATCAAAATGTGCGAAATGAGCCAGCACTGATCAAATTGGAAAGCTGAGATGGACGAACTGGATCAACGCCTCATTGTTGCATTGAAACGTGACGCTCGTGCGAGCCTGTCCGAATTGGCCGCTGATTTGAATGTCACACGCACGACGATCCGGTCACGGCTGGCGCGGCTTCAGGACAGCGGGGAAATCGTTGGTTTTACTGTGTTGACGCGCAACGACGTGGCGACAAGCCCCGTGCGTGGTCTGATGATGCTAGAGATCGAGGGACGTGGGACAGAACGGATCATGTCTCGTCTCTCTGCAATGCCAGAGGTGATGGCCGTTCATTCGACAAACGGTCAGTGGGATCTTATCGCTGAGATTGGCACGATGACGCTCGAGAAATTCGACGAAGTGCTGTTTGCCATTCGACGTTTGGATGGGATCACGAGCAGTGAAACGAACCTGCTGCTCTCAACCCGCCGTGGGGCGCGACGCTAGGACCGCTTTGATCCAAATGAAGGCGAGGATGAACGAGATGATCGCGTTCCAACCTGGCATCGAAATTCCCAAAAGTTCCCAGCTGATCTGATCGCACATTACGAGCTTTGGACCGCTATCGACCGCGAGAAGGTCGGTCACGTTCATTCCTGAGAGGCCAGACCCCGTGCACGAGGCTGGGCCATCCCAATATTTGTGTTCGACCCCGAAATGGTAAACGCCAATTGCACCCGTCGTCAGGGCAGCGAGCGCGCCGAGAGCGGGCAAGATGCGACCTTGGATCATCAGCGCGAGGAGACCTATGGCAACAGCAGCCGCGTGTGGCCAACGTTGCCAGATGCACATTGCGCAAGGCGGCAAGTCCATCAGCCGTTGAAATACGACCATTGCGCCAAAGAGCATCACTGCCGAACCGCCAGCTGCCAAGATAACGTAGGTTTTGCGCGATGTGGTCATAGGTATTTCACCAGATAGAAGCCGCCGAACAAGAGAACGCAGCAGATTGTAAAGACGAGGCCGAGGCGTTTTTCAATAAAGTCACGGATAGGTTCACCGAATTTCCACAACAGGCCTGCGACGATAAAGAAGCGCAATGCACGCGCAACAATAGCCGAGAGGATAAAGGGTATAAGGGCGAATTGCAGCACGCCCGACGCGATTGTGATGACCTTGAACGGGAAGGGGGTCACACCTGCGATCAGGACGGCCCAAATGCCGTAGCTGTCGAACTTTGCTTTGAACACGTCGAACTCTGCACCCTTGCCATAGAAGTCGAGGATCGGTTTGCCGATGATGTCAAAAAGACCGTAGCCAATATAGTAGCCGAGAAGTGCACCAAGGACCGATGCAACCGTCGCGACACCTGCAATAAGGAACGCGCGGTTCGGGCGCGCCATGATCATCGGGATCATGAGGACATCAGGCGGAATTGGGAAAACGGACGATTCAATGAACGAGAGAAACGCCAGAACCCAGAGCGCATGCGGGTGATCTGCCAGCGACATGGTCCATGAATAGAGTTTGCGAAGCATACGCGCCGTGCCTGTGTTGTTTCGCGCTTTAGGCCACGCGAGGCGCACGGCGTCAAGCTTGCAGACGAACACGTTTTTGTTCAGAAACGCATAAGTTGAATTGCGATGGGTGGGTGCATCATGAAATGGCAAGGGCGACGTCAGAGTAAGAATGTTGTGGATCGGCGTCGTGGCGGGGCCACGGGTGCCGTCGGCGGTGTGGGTGTCGTCGTGATGCTATTAATCGGGTTGGCGTTGGGTGTGGATGTCACGCCGCTCTTGTCAGAGCTTGAAGGGCAGGGTGGAACGACGCAACTGTCGGCCGCGGACGAACGTGCGGCAGAGTTTGTTGCCGTGACGCTCGCGGACACCGAAGAGATTTGGGCAGACATTTTGCCTGATCAGGCGGGACAACGGTATGCGGAGCCTGCCTTGGTTCTGTTTTCTGGCGCTACGCAGTCTGCCTGTGGTGGGGCATCGGCGGCGACAGGGCCGTTTTATTGTCCCGCAGACAAACAGATTTACCTCGATACCGATTTCTTTGTGACGATGGAGCGGCAGTTGGGCGCGGGTGGCGATTTCGCCGCAGCCTATGTGGTGGCCCATGAAGTTGCGCATTCTGTCCAGGATCAGCTGGGCATCTTGGGCGAAGCAAATCGAGTGCGTGCGCAGGCGAGCGAGGTGCAAAGCAATGCGATCTCTGTTCGGATTGAGCTTCAAGCGGATTGCTATTCGGGGATTTGGGCGCGTGCCGCGTCACGAACATTGGGAACCGTAGAACGGGGTGATTTGGACGAGGCGCTGAATGCGGCGCGGCAAATCGGCGACGATACATTGCAGCGTAATGCAGGGCGGAGCGTTCAGCCGCACACCTTTACCCACGGAACATCGGATCAACGCGAACGTTGGTTCGATAAGGGGTATCAGAGCGGCGACATGCGCCAATGCGATACATTTTCAGTTCAGCGACTTTGAGCGTTGACGACCCTGAAACAGCAGGATAAACGACCGCCACTGGCCGGTGTGGCGGAATGGTAGACGCAGGGGATTCAAAATCCCCCGACCCTAGGTCGTAAGAGTTCGAGTCTCTTCACCGGCACCAGTATTCTCAATAAAATTTTGATCTACCATGAACCTTGTACGCGGTCGCGCTGCAGGTGTTTGGTGACGTTTGGCAAGATGCTTGCCTCTACTTTGGCCACCTACGAATCAAATTGACCAAAGGGTGATGCTTTATATCCTTTCGAGACATTTTTTCGCCTCGATTCTTCAAAATATGCCGCCAATTAGAGTAAAATGTTCAAAATGTTTCTGGATGAGAAACGATAGGACGGCTTTGTCAGGATTTTTTTCATGCTCAAATGAGGAAACTTTGTGTCTGGTTGGTTGATCACAATGTCGAACCAATTTTCTACTAGAGCGCTAGTCTGTAGGTGGCCTTCCGATTTAAAATGAAGGAAAAATTTAGGATTTGGAATTTAGCGCTGTTGCGGGTCGATAAACAATAGCGTGTTTTGATGCGTCATCTTTCACGCATAAGAACGCAGAAGCGCCACAGGTCTTTCTGTTAGGTTAAGGCGGTCATTACATTTTTCTCTCTGTTTGACCTATCCAATGGAATATCCAGACATAGCCTAACTGGGGGGGGGCAAATGACCGATTGGGGCGGTCATGGGGAGTGTCGGTTGCCGACATGAACCGAATTGTGTCTGCGAAAGGGTTTTCCTTTTTGCCGATTTTTGGATCAACGCGCTGGAGGTGACTCTAGCGTGCGGGGTCCGAGTGTGTGCCCCTTGCAGGGCAGCGCACCGGAACTCGCATTTCCGGTCGGTTTTTCCGATCGGGTGGGCAAATGGAGTTATAAGGTATGTCGCTGTTCCTGCTGGATTGGACAAAGTGTCTTTTTGGTTCGACAAACACATTTACGGGTAGCTGGGGCAGCCTCGACTGCTACACCTCGTCAACATCGGGCTGCCATACGGTGTCGTATAACAACGACGACTGTTTGAAGCTGGATAACTATTATTCGGGTAACACCTACGACTTCGGCTTCGGGTGCGATGTTCAGGACGTTAGCTTCAACCTCTATGACGTCAGCCTGAGCAAGTGTGGCACAGGCAACCTCTGCGACGTGGTGTTTAAGAACGCTCTCGGTGAGATCGTTGAAGCGAAATGCGAGTGGATCAACAACTGCGTTCGCGTCACCTGCGCCGAGCCGATTGAATCGATCAAGATTTGCTATGATCCGAGCTGGTTCAATTATTGTGACCTGAAAATCGGTTCTGTCAGCTGCGCCCCCGTGCCCACCGAGGATGGCGTAGTTGAAGGCACTGCAGGCGATGATTTGATCGACGTAACATACGTTGGTGATCCTGATGGCGACAAAATCGACAACAATGATGCGATCTTGGCTGGTGAAACAGGTAATGACGACATCGTTGTTGCAGGCGACGGCGACGACACTGTAATCGCGGCCGATGGCAACGACGAAGTGTATGGCGGCGCCGGCAATGACGACCTCTACGGTGGCGCTGGCAACGACGTTCTGATTGGTGATCGTGAGAGCGCTGTTTACGGTTCGCCGAGCACAACAACGACTGTCCGCGAGAGCTTTAACTGGTCGCAAGCGCCCGATCCGCATGACAACACTTCGATCGATAATGACGATGATCTGAACACATTTACCCAGAACACGGGTTCGGTAAATGTTACTTTCTCGACCATTGCGTCAGTCTATAGCCCCGACACGAACTTTGCGACCGATCAGCAAAAGGTTCACTCGATCGACAGCGGTACTGAAACGGTTAACGCCTATTCCTCGCTGGAATCTGAATTGAACGCGAAGGGTGAAAGCGCGACCTACCAGTGGAGCTTTGATACATCGGTCGAGAATATCTCGTTCCGTATCAACGACGTCGATTTCGACTCAACCGTTCAAGTCTATGCCTATGATGCCAACGGTGTTGCAGTTCCGGTCGATATCTCGGCTGGTGGCGGTGTAACGCTCAAGAACCTTGATGGCGTTGCTGGCTATGAAACCGGCGTTTCGAACGGTGGCGGTTCTGCGGATACGGACCCGTATTATTCGATGCTGGTGAATGTTGCTGGCCCCGTGACCAAGCTGGTCGTGAAGCACCTACAGGACGGCTACGACAATGCAGGCGTGAACATTACGGACTTGTTCTATGATGTAACGGTCAGCACTGACGATGGCGTTCCTGGTGACGATTACATCGACGGCGGCGCTGGTGATGACATCATTGAAGGCAATGAAGGGAACGATAGCCTCATCGGTGGTTCCGGCGACGACACGATCCACGGTGGTAGTGGCGACGACACCATTCAGGGTGATGGCGACAGCACGGGCAACGTTAGCCCCCAACCAGCTGTCCTGGATTGGAGCGATTTCGGTAGCGCAGGTGCGACCGTTGCAAACGGCGCAACCCAAGATCTGGGCGGCGTCACTGTAACCTTTGGTTTCGATCCAGCTGTATCGGGTGCGACTGCGACTGTGTCGGGTGCTGCTCAATACGTCGAAACGGGCGAAAACTTTGACAATCACTCTGGTTTGCAGCTTTACGGTCCGACCACCGGTCACGCTGGTGATACGTCGACGGTTACGCTCGATTTCGCATCGAATACAGGCGGTTACTCTGACGAGGTTCAGAACGTTGCGTTCCGCATCAATGATATCGATGTCGGTACATCCTCCGATCCTCACCAAGATATCCTGACAATCCACGCCTATGACGCAAACGGTGTTGAGGTTCCGGTGACATTTGTTGCCGAAGGCGGTCAAACGATCTTTGGCAACACGATCACCGCGCATGATTTGGACAACGGGACGATCAATACTGGTACAGCGACAGGCTCTGTTCTGATCCAAATCGCCGATCCGGTGGCCCGCATTGTGATCGACTACGGTAACGGCGCGACGACGGACCAAGCGGTCACGATCACCGATATGTCGTTGGAAACCATTTTGTCTGACGACGATGCTGGCAACGACTACCTTGATGGTGGTGACGGCAATGACCTGATCGAAGGCAACGAAGGCGATGACCGTCTCATCGGCGGCGACGGCAACGACACGCTGCTGGGTGGTGACGGCAATGACATCATCGACGACGTGCGTGGCACCGATAATGACGGCAACGGTGATGATTACGCTGACGGCGGTGCTGGTAACGACGAAGTTTGGACTGGCAAAGGCAACGACACGCTTCTGGGCGGTGACGGTGACGATACCCTCGGCGGTGAAGCCGGCGACGACATCCTCGATGGTGGTGAAGGTGCGGATAGCATCCTTGGCGGTGATGATGCTGACGTTATTTATGGTGGCGCTGGCGACTACGTCGACGGCGGCGCTGGCGGGAACGACTTCGACGTTCTCGACCTGACTGGCAAAGGCCCGTTCTACCTCGAGAATGTGACACCTGACAGCAACGGAAACGGTACCAACGGTACCGTCGTTTTTGTGGACGCAAACGGCGTGCCGACGGGTGAAATCCTGAACTATGTCGAAATCGAACAAATCATTGGTGATGTGTTTAACCGTGCTCCGGAAGCAAATGATGACACGATTACGACGGATGAAGATACAGCCGTCACCATTGATGTACTGGCAAACGATACGGACCCAGATGGCGACGCGCTGACCATCACCGAGGCGACGGTTCCTGCCGAGCAGGGCTCGGTCGAGATCGTAAATGGTCAGCTGGTGTTCACACCTGCCGATGACTTCAACGGTGAGGCAACGATCAGCTACACGGTTGCTGATCCTGATGGCAACACGGACACGGCGACTGTTGTTGTGACGGTGACCCCTGTCGAGGATGCGCCGGAAGCCAACGACGACACTGCGACCACCGATGAGGACACGGCTGTCACCATCGACGTACTCGACAACGACAGCGATCCGGACAACCAGCCGCTGACCATCACCAAGGCGACGGTTCCGGCCGAGCAGGGCTCGGTCGAGATCGTCAACGGTCAGCTGGTGTTCACACCTGCCGATGACTTCAACGGTGAGGCGACGATCAGCTACACGGTCTCCGATCCGGATGGCAACACGGACACGGCGACTGTTGTTGTGACGGTGAATCCTGTCGAGGATGCGCCGGAAGCCAACGACGACACTGCGACCACCGATGAGGACACGGCTGTCACCATCGACGTGCTCGACAACGACAGCGATCCGGACAACCAGCCGCTGACCATCACCGAGGCGACGGTTCCGGCCGAGCAGGGATCGGTCGAGATCGTCAATGGTCAGCTGGTGTTCACACCTGCCGATGACTTCAACGGTGAGGCGACGATCAGCTACACGGTCTCCGATCCTGACGGCAACACGGACACGGCGAACGTTATTGTGACGGTGACCCCTGTTGAAGATGCGCCGGAAGCCAACGACGACACTGCGACCACGGATGAGGACACGGCTGTCACCATCGACGTGCTCGACAACGACAGCGATCCGGACAACCAGCCGCTGACCATCACCGAGGCGACGGTTCCTGCCGAGCAGGGCTCGGTCGAGATCGTAAATGGTCAGCTGGTGTTCACACCTGCCGATGACTTCAACGGTGAGGCAACGATCAGCTACACGGTTGCTGATCCTGATGGCAACACGGACACGGCGACTGTTGTTGTGACGGTGAATCCTGTTGAGGATGCGCCGGAAGCCAATGACGACACTGCGACCACGGATGAGGACACGGCTGTCACCATCGACGTGCTCGACAACGACAGCGATCCGGACAACCAGCCGCTGACCATCACCGAGGCGACGGTTCCTGCCGAGCAGGGCTCGGTCGAGATCGTGAACGGTCAGCTGGTGTTCACACCTGCCGATGACTTCAACGGCGAGGCGACGATCAGCTACACGGTTGCTGATCCTGACGGCAACACGGACACGGCGAATGTTGTTGTGACGGTGAATCCTGTTGAGGATGCACCGGAAGCCAATGACGACACTGCGACCACGGATGAGGACACGGCTGTCACCATCGACGTGCTCGACAACGACAGCGATCCGGACAACCAGCCGCTGACCATCACCGAGGCGACGGTTCCGGCCGAGCAGGGCTCGGTCGAGATCGTGAACGGTCAGCTGGTGTTCACACCTGCCGATGACTTCAACGGTGAGGCGACGATCAGCTACACGGTCTCCGATCCGGATGGAAACACGGATACGGCGACTGTTGTTGTGACGGTGAATCCTGTTGAGGATGCACCGGAAGCCAATGACGACACTGCGACCACGGATGAGGACACGGCTGTCACCATCGACGTGCTCGACAACGACAGCGATCCGGACAACCAGCCGCTGACCATCACCGAGGCGACGGTTCCGGCCGAGCAGGGCTCGGTCGAGATCGTGAACGGTCAGCTGGTGTTCACACCTGCCGATGACTTCAACGGCGAGGCGACGATCAGCTACACGGTTGCTGATCCTGACGGCAACACGGACACGGCGACTGTTGTTGTGACGGTGAATCCTGTTGAGGATGCACCGGAAGCCAATGACGACACTGCGACCACGGATGAGGACACGGCTGTCACCATCGACGTGCTCGACAACGACAGCGATCCGGACAACCAGCCGCTGACCATCACCGAGGCGACGGTTCCGGCCGAGCAGGGCTCGGTCGAGATCGTGAACGGTCAGCTGGTGTTCACACCTGCCGATGACTTCAACGGTGAGGCAACGATCAGCTACACGGTTGCTGATCCTGACGGCAACACGGACACGGCCTCTGTTGTTGTGACGGTGAATCCTGTAAACGACCTCGCTGCGGTCGATGACGTTGCCCAGACGGATGAAGATACGCCTGTAACGATTGACGTTGTGGCCAACGACCAGAACCCAGATGGCGGTACGCCGACTGTAATTGGTGCGACTGTACCAGCTGCTCAAGGCACCGTGGCGATTGTTGGTAATAAACTCGTCTTTACACCTGCTGCGAACTTCTATGGTGAGGCGACGATCGACTACACCATCGAGGACGAAGAGGGTGCGGTTGATGTGGCAAAAGTCACTGTCACCGTGAACAGCGTTCTTGAATCGCCGATTGCAGTTGATGATGTTGAAACTACTGACTTTGACACGGCCGTCACTATCGACGTTCTTGAAAATGACAGCGATCCAGATGGCACTGTCCTAACGGTGATAGACGCATCTGTCCCTGATGTTCAGGGTAGCGTCGCAATCGTTGACAATAAGGTTGTGTTTACACCTGCAGCTGGCTTTGAGGGTGAGGCGACAATCAGCTATACCATCGAAGATGCGGATGGTCTGACCGCTGATGCTGTTGTCACTGTGACGGTGAATGATGCGCCGCCGCCACCTCCGCCCTCGCCAGATGGCACGGTCGAAGGCACCTCAGGCGACGATATCATTGACGATACCTTTGCAGGCGATCCGAATGGTGATTTCGTTGATAATGATGACGCGATCCTGCCTGGCGATACGGGCGATGACGACCTGATCTATGGCTATGAAGGGGATGATATTATCCTCTCGGGCGATGGGAACGATGAAGTCTATGGTGGCGTAGGCAACGATACGATCCTCGATGAAAATGGATCGGATACTGTGTTCGGCGACGAAGGTGACGATTTCATCGATACATCTGGTGGACAGCAGAGCCCAGATACAGCCTATCCAGGATTGTTCCCTGCTGACACTGATCCGCTCAATGATCGTGACACTGTCTACGGTGGTGACGGCAACGATACGATCCTGACGGGTGATGACAATGACACCATTCATGGTGGCGCTGGCGATGACTTCATCGATGGTGGTGTCGATGACGACGTCATCTATGGTGAAGATGGTATGGACACCATTATCGGTAGCGAAGGTGATGACCGGATCTACGGCGGTGATGGAGACGACCTGATTTATGGTGGTTTGACGACTGATGTGCTTGACCTGCCCGATGATTTGGATGGTGACGGCGATAGCAACGACATCGGTGAGGATCTCGTAACCAATAACAACAAAGACGTTATTTCTGGTGGCGCTGGTAACGATACCATCTATGGCGGCGATGATGACGATCTGATCAGCGGTGGTGACGGGAACGACTTTATCGATGGTGGCATCGATGATGACGTCGTGTTGGGTAACGCTGGCGATGACACATTGACCGGTGGTCAAGGCAATGACCTTCTCGACGGTGGTGATGGCAATGACATCATCACGGGTGGAGATGGCAGTGACAGGTTGCTTGGTGGCCTCGGCAATGACACCTTCATCGGTGGCAACGGCGGTGATGTGGTCATCGGTGGGGAGGATGCGGATGGACTGGACATCGACGTTCTGAACCTGACAGGCAGCGGTGTCGATCACATCATCTACAATGATACCGATCCTGAAGCAGGCACCGTGTTCTTTAACGACGGTTCCACGATGACTTTCTCGGAGATCGAGAACGTTATTCCTTGCTTCACGCCAGGTACTTTGATTGCAACGCCGCGCGGTCAAGTTCCTGTGGAACAACTCCATGTTGGGGACAAGATCATCACCCGTGACAACGGCATCCAAGAGATTGCTTGGTTGGGTCAGAAAGAGATGCCGGGCAAGCAACTGATTGCGAACCCGCACCTCAAGCCGATCCTGATCAAAGCTGGTGCCTTGGGTAACGGATTGCCGGAACGTGATATGCTTGTGTCGCCGAACCACCGTGTTCTGGTCGCGTCTGACCTCACGCAACTCTATTTCGAAGAGCGTGAAGTTTTGGCTGCGGCGAAACACTTGGTCGGTAGCGCGGGTATCCATCAGGTTGATGTGACCAACACGACTTACATTCACTTCATGTTCGAACGCCATGAAGTGGTGCTGTCGGACGGCGCATGGACGGAAAGCTTCCAGCCGGGTGATTACAGCCTCAAGGGTATCGGCAATAGCCAGCGGAACGAGATTTTCGAACTCTTCCCAGAGCTGAAAGAAAAAGCGGGCATTCAGGATTATCAATCCGCTCGTCGTGCGCTGAAAAAACACGAGGCCAAACTTCTGGTCCGTTAAGACGTGCAGCTGACCGGAAGGGGCTACTTTTCCAGTCGCAAGTCTGAAGGTGGGTCAGACAGCCATCCCGATGATCTTGGGCGACACCCTCGTGGCCCGAGACATCGGGATGTTGCGTTTCAGCGGCCTGTTTCTGCGCGAAAAGCGGCCCACTCTTCGGGCGTGTCGAGGTCGCGTCGGGCGCGTTGATCGGGCAGGGGGACGAGGTGCATCCGGTCCCGATAAGGGCGCACGATGCAGTTACCGCCTTGATCGCCGCTGATCGTGGCAAAATTTTCGCGTAACGAGCCGTCGAATAGGATCGGATGACCGGGTTGAAGGTCTTCGGTTGCGCCGCGCCAAATGAGGGCTTCGGGCGCTTGGGCAAGTCCTGCCAAAACCGTAGCCATATCCGTAGTTTCAATTTCGACCAAGTCAGGCAACACCATCAGCAAATGGGACCACGCTGGCATTTGTCCGACTGCACCGCGCATGGAACCCGACATACCCTCGGATGCCTCTGGAACAAAGAGAGGGGTCACAGGCAGGTCCGCGATGAGTGCCAAACGCGGATGGTCAGCCGATGGCAGGGCGACGTAGACGGGTAGGCCGAGGCCGAGCGCTCGTTCACACTGAAGCCGCAACAACGGCACACCATCGACAAGCTCGCACAGTTTATCGCCGCCGCGCATCCGCGACGACTGACCAGCGGCAAGGATTAGGACGACAGTACCAACGGTGAGGGCTGGCGCTGTCATAATCTTACGGAAGGATGCGGGTGTATTTTGTGCCTTCGAGAGTTGCCCCAACGCGGAACCCAGCCTGAGCGAACACGACCGCAATCACGGGCGACAACGACGTCGTCGTCTGAGCGCGCAGTGTATCGCCTTGATCGTTCAACGCGTATTCGATGTCTGCACCCGCGGCCCAACCGGGTGAAGAGCGGAATTCCATCAGCGCTTCTTCGGTCATGAAGAACAGCACGTGGCTGTATTGCTGACCGCCAAGCTGGAGGCCCGCGCTCGCCGATGCGGCAGAGTAGTAATCGACGGTGGACTGGCTGATCCGTAGGGCGCCACGACCGAACGACCCACCGAGGCCAAAGCCAACTTCGGTGACGAGCGGCATAACCAGCATACCAGCGGCTTTCATCGAAAGATCACGGGTCGCAGGATAGGTGCTATACATATACGACAGCGTGCTATCGACGCGTGCGTCAATTGTCGCGGCGGCGTTTGTGCCAACACCGTTGGAACATGCGGCGACAGTCGTTGCCAAAGAGCCTAGCGCAAAATTGCGGCGGGTAAGAAGGGTCATTGCTCGTGCCTCTATCTGGGGGCGGCTTTTGCCGCTCTATCTGGAGAACTATAGGCGCGATTTTCGCGCCTGTCATCCACTACATAAGGTGTGCGCGGGTGTCAGCCGTTTAAGAGCCGCGCTGCTTCGGGGGCGAAATATGTCAGGATGCCGTCGCAGCCCGCGCGTTTGAAGCACAAGAGGCTTTCGAGCATGACTTTTTCCCCGTCGAGCCACCCGTTCTGCACAGCGGCTTGGATCATCGCGTATTCACCTGAGACTTGATACGCATAGGTCGGTACGCCAAAACTGTCTTTGACGCGACGACAGATGTCGAGGTACGGCATGCCGGGTTTCACCATAACCATATCCGCGCCTTCCATCAGGTCACGCTCGACGAGGCGGAGCGCCTCATCACTGTTACCCGGATCCATTTGGTAGGTCTTTTTATCGCCCTTTAGCGCGCCCGAAGCGCCAACTGCGTCACGGAACGGACCATAAAAGCCCGACGCGTATTTCGCGGTATAGGACAAGATCGCAACGTTTTGGTGGCCTTCGCTCTCAAGCGCTGAGCGCATAGCGCCGATACGACCATCCATCATATCAGATGGGCCAAGGATATCTGCGCCAGCCTCGGCCTGAGCCAATGCCATTTTCACCAGCGCCTCTACCGTTTCATCATTGATGATTTCGCCATCCACCACATAACCGTCGTGCCCATTGATATTATATGGGTCGAGCGCGATGTCCGTCATGATTGCCATTTCAGGAACGGCATCTTTGATCGCGCGTATTGCGGTGTTCGTCAGATTGTCGGGCGACCACGCCATCGCGCAATCTTCGGTCCGATGTTCCATCGAGGTGTAGGGAAACAGGCACATCGCGGGGATGCCCAGTGCGTGCGCTTCTTTGGCGGCCTTTACCACGCGGTCAATCGTTTTGCGGGTCACCCCTGGCATCGACGCGATCGAGGTTTCATCGTCGTGGCCTTCCATGAGGAATACGGGCCAGATGAAATCGTCTGTGGTCAACGTGTTTTCACGAACCAAAGCGCGAATGGCAGGGGATTTACGAACGCGGCGCAAACGAGCGGCAGGGTATTGGGCGACGGTGGGTTTCATAGCGGGCCTTTCATGTCACACACGATGGGTGCCACGGAAATTTCATGACGACAAGTCTAGGCTTTGCCGCAGGTGAAGTTTAGGTTGGCGAAAAACAAAGATCAGGCACGACAGTGAACTGGACCCAGACGGTATTTGAAGTCATCGATTTACGCTCTTTCTCGAACCTTTGGTTCTGGATTGCGCTTGCTGTATTGTGGTCGACGACCAGTCATTGGGTGATTGGTGTTCCATTTGACCTTATTCAACGGGCCGCCCGTGAGGGTGGAGAGCCGTTTGCAGACCTCCAAGCGATTGTTCGGGTCAATGTGAACCGTCTTCTTTATATCTCTCATCAATCTGGGCTATGGCTGACGGGATTCATGTGCTTTGTGCTGACGGGTTTGTTTTTGTTAGCTTTCGTCTATCATATCGAATTCGCAGAAGCGCTGTTCCTCCTCGGGTTCCCGCTGTCTTTGGTCGGTCTGTTATCGATCAATACGGCGATGTTGATCAGGTCCGAGGGGATGGAGCCCGAAGTGCTGTTTCGTCGATTACGCCGTCACCGTACCTACGTGCAATTCATCGGAATGTTCTCGATCTTTGTGACTGCGACCTACGGGATGTATCAGAACCTTGGCGGTGCTTACGGGTTCTGAGTTGACTTTGGCCTGTGGCGGGGTAGGTCTCGCGCATGAAATCACAATCCCACATTACCGTTTGCGGCGCCCCCGAAGGCTTTGACGCGAAACTGATCCTTGATGAAGTCGGTAAATCCGGTGCTCCCGTGCTCCACATCGCGCGGGATGATCGTCGATTGACCGAAATGCAGGCGGCCTTGGCGTTTTACGCGCCAGAGATGCCTGTCGTTGTTTTTCCTGCGTGGGATTGTTTGCCATATGACCGCGTGTCGCCGAACGCTGATATTTGTGCGGCGCGTATGGCGACATTGGCGGCATTGGCGCATGGGATGCCAAAGCAGTTCGTTCTTCTGACGACTTTGAATGCAGCGACACAGCGTGTTCCTGCGCGGGGATTGTTGAAGGAGGCGTCCTTTACGGCGCGGGTGAATAGCCGCATCGATGAAACGGCACTGAAGCAGTACCTCGTTCGCATGGGCTTTACCCAATCTCCGACGGTGATGGAGGCTGGTGACTATGCAGTTCGGGGCGGGATCATTGATATTTTCCCACCGGGTGAAGCGGGGCCAGTTCGATTAGACCTCTTTGGTGACGTTCTGGATAGTGCGCGACGCTTTGATCCTGCGAGCCAGAGGACCACAGAAAAGCTCGATGTCGTAGAACTCGCACCTGTCTCAGAGGTGATCCTCGATGAGGCGGCGATCACGCGGTTCCGTCAGAACTATCGTATCGAATTTGGCGCGGCTGGCACCGACGATCCATTGTACGAGGCGATCAGTGCGGGCCGCAAACATGCAGGCGCGGAACATTGGCTTGGGTTTTTCCATGACCACCTCGAGACTCTGTTTGATTACGTCCCAACTGCAACGGTGACGCTTGACGATCAGGTGACACCAACACGGCTCGCCCGATGGACAATGATCGAAGATGCCTATGACACTCGGATGTTTGCCCTGAAACAAAAGGGGCGTATGGACAGCGTTTATAAGCCAGCGCCGCCTGCCTTGATGTATTTGGACGACCCTACTTGGGAGGCCGTCACCGCGGATCGTCGCGTGCTGCAATTTACGCCGCTCAAACAATCGACTGGGTTAGGTGTGATCGACGCAGGCGGCCGAATTGGTCGCGATTTTGCGCCCGAACGTCAGCAAGAAAACGTAAACCTTTTCAAAGCTCTGATGCTGCACGTTAAGGCGCGATCCTCTGAGGGTCCTGTTGTAGTGGCCTCGTATTCCGAGGGTGCCCGCGAACGTCTGATGGGGCTTTTGGAAGATGAGGGCGCGGGTGAAGTGATCCCCGTGCAGAACTTCTCTCGCGTCGGGAAATCGGGCCTGCATCTCGCCATTTGGCCTCTCGAAAAAGGGTTTGAAACCAAAGGCCTGACGGTCATTTCTGAACAGGATGTTCTGGGTGATCGCCTCATTCGTCAGACTAAGAAGAAGCGTAAAGCAGAGAATTTCCTCACCGAAACGCAGAGCCTCACACCCGGTGATCTGGTTGTGCACGTTGATCATGGTGTCGGACGCTACAAGGGGCTTGAGGTCGTTCAGGCCTTGGGGGCGGCGCATGAGTGTATTCTTCTCGAATATGCCGAAGGATCAAAGCTTTACCTACCAGTTGAAAACATCGAACTGCTGTCCAAATTCGGGCATGAGGACGGTCTCTTAGATCGTCTAGGCGGTGGTGCGTGGCAGGCAAAGAAAGCCCGCATGAAAGAGCGTATCCGCCAGATGGCAGAACGTTTGATCCGCGTTGCTGCGGAACGGGAGCTTCGCAAAGCGCCTGTCCTATCTCCGCCCGATGGGATGTGGGATCAGTTTCTTGCGCGGTTCCCTTATGCGGAAACCGAGGATCAGCTTCAGGCTATATCCGACGTACTCGAGGATCTGGATTCTGGTCGTCCGATGGATCGTTTGATCTGCGGTGACGTGGGCTTTGGTAAGACTGAAGTTGCGATCCGCGCGGCCTTTGTCGCGGCGATGTCGGGCGTTCAGGTTGCGGTGATTGCGCCGACAACCCTGCTTGCGCGTCAGCATTATAAAAACTTCGCCGAACGGTTCCGTGGCTTCCCGATCAACGTCGCGCCTCTGTCGCGGTTTGTCAGTGCTGGGAATGCGGCAAAAACGCGTGAGGGCATGGCAAACGGGCAAGTGGATATTGTTGTTGGAACTCATGCGCTACTGGCGAAAAGTGTTAAGTTCAACAACATTGGTCTGCTGATCATCGATGAAGAGCAGCACTTTGGCGTTCAGCATAAGGAACGCCTGAAACAACTGCGCTCTGACATTCACGTCCTCACGCTGACCGCGACGCCGATCCCACGAACGCTGCAATTGTCGCTCTCTGGCGTACGCGATTTGTCGATCATCGGCACGCCGCCCATCGACCGTTTGGCTATCCGTACCTATGTCAGCGAATTCGACACAATCACGATCCGCGAAGCGCTTTTGCGCGAACATTATCGCGGTGGCCAGTCGTTCTTTGTCGTGCCGCGTCTTTCTGATCTGCCTGAGATGGAGGATTGGCTCAAACGCGAGGTGCCCGAGGTGTCGTTTGTCGTAGCACACGGTCAAATGGCAGCGGGTGAGCTTGATGATCGTATGAACGCGTTCTACGACGGGAAATACGATGTGCTTTTGGCGACAACGATCGTCGAAAGCGGGTTGGATATTCCGACCGCGAACACGATGATCGTGCACCGTGCTGATATGTTCGGTCTCGCGCAGCTTTATCAAATTCGGGGCCGCGTTGGACGATCAAAGACACGAGCCTATGCCTATCTGACGACGAAACCACGTGCGAAACTGACGCCTCAGGCTGAAAAACGGCTTCGGGTGTTGGGGAGCCTCGATACACTTGGGGCTGGATTTACTCTTGCGTCTCAAGACCTTGATATCCGCGGTGCGGGTAACCTCCTAGGTGAGGAACAGTCGGGCCACATCAATGAGGTCGGGTACGAGCTTTATCAGCAAATGCTCGAAGACGAGATTGCGCGGATCAAGTCTGGCGCGGTTGGATTGTCGGATGATGACGGACAGTGGGCGCCGCAGATCAATCTTGGCGTTTCTGTATTGATCCCAGAGACTTATGTCGCTGACCTAGATGTGCGTTTGGGCCTCTATCGTCGTTTGTCTGCCCTGACGAAGAAGGTTGAACTCGAAGGGTTCGCCGCAGAACTCATCGACCGTTTCGGCCCGTTGCCGAAAGAGGTGAACACCCTGATGCTGATCGTGCGGATCAAGGCGATGTGCAAACGCGCGGGTATCAGCCAGCTTGATGGTGGACCTAAGGGTGCTACCATTCGGTTCCACAACGATAAATTTGCATCACCCAAAGGGTTGGTCGAATTTATTCAGGCGCAAAAAGGCATGGCGAAGGTCAAAGATAACAAGATCGTCTTTGGTCGTGAGTGGAAAACTGAAGCGGACAAAATCAAAGGGGCCTTTGCGATTGCCAAGGACCTTGCAGAGAAAGTTGTTGAAGAGAAGAAAAGTAAGCAGGCGTAAGTCATTACGCCTACTTTCCTTATGCGTCTGTTGCGATCATGTCTTTGATATCGGCAATGACTTTCGACCATAGGTCTGTCGGTTGAGCGCCAGCAATAGCGTGTTGGCCGCCGACGATATAGGTCGGCACAGAACGCACACCCATTTCGCGGCTGTGTGCCTCACGTTTGAGGATGCTTTCGACATCTGAGTCCGATTTCAAAAGACGTGCAATAACAGCGGCATCTAGACCGATGCTGTCGGCTATATCGCACAGGACTTCGGCGCTTCCGATATCCCGTCCTTCGCTCCAGTATGCTTTCAGCAGGGAAGACATAGCTGCCGTTTGGCGGCCTTCAATTCCTGCCCAAAACACGAGGCGATGTGCGTCCAAGGTGTTAGGGGTTGTTGTCATCGCATCGAAGTTGAACGTGACACCTGCTTGATCCGCGTGTTTTTGCAGCTCAACATGGGCGGCAACCGCTGCTTCTTTGCTGCCAAAGATCCCTTCGAGGTAAGCGGCACGATCGACGCCACCTTTCGGCAGAGCGGGGTTCAGCTGGAACGGATGCCATTCGACGGTAAAGGGATGGTCTGGTGCTTGTTCGAGGGCGCGGTCCAGATAGGCCTTGCCAACATAGCACCACGGGCAGGACGGATCGGCGAAAATATCAAGCTTGACCATGTGTGGCCTCCCAATCGGCGCGCAAGTTGCGGCGCAATAGTTTGTTGTTTGCGCCACGCGGTAACACAGAGACACGCACAAAGATACGAGGGCACTTATAGCGGGCAATGCGTGAGGCTGCAAAAGCCTCGAGCGTGTCAGTCTCGATTTCTTTGGTGCTGGTGTAAAAAGCGGCGATCACGGTTGTGTCGGCTTTGACGGTGACTTCGCTGGCGGCGACCTCATGGATGTCGGGGTGCGTGGCAAGGGCTTCCTCGACTTCGACAGGCGAGACGCGATATCCGCCTGCGTTCATCATGTCGTCCGCGCGGCCCTCGTATTTAATGGCGCCATCCTCTGACATGCGGCCAACATCGCCCGTGAGGAACCAATCGCCAACAAATCGCGCTGCAGTTTCGTCGGGTTGATCGAGGTAGCCGATCATCAGCCCGAGATCGGATTTGTGGACCGCGATGGTGCCTGCTGAGCCAACTGGCACGGGACCCTTTTCATCAATTAATGCGATCCGTCGACCTTTCTGAGGGAAACCGAGCGTCCCAGTGGGCGCAGGGCGTGACGGCGAACTCGATAGGAAGGTGGAACATTCTGACATGCCGTAGGCTTCGTAGAGATTAGTGCCGGTCGCCGCTGTCCACGCGCTACGCAGGCTTTCGGGGAGTTTCTCGCCGGCGGAAAACCCGTGTCTGAGGCTCGGCATGGCTGGAATGTCTGTGCGCAACATTTGCCGGTACACACCCGGTGCAGCGGCAATGAGTGTCGCCTGATGCGCCGTAATAAGGGCAGGAAGGTCAGTTGGTTTCGTCCCATTTGCAGGGATAAGGGCGGTTGCGCCAGCGGCCCAAGGGTCCATTAACCCCGTGCCCAGCGTATAAGTCCAGTTAAACGCGCCTGCGTGCATCAGGCGGTCTGTCGGACGCAAATCATACCAGCCTGTCCACATCATTTGACGCGCCCATACAGCGCGGTGGGCGTGAACGACGGCCCGCGGTTTTCCAGAGGTGCCAGAGGTGTAGATTATGTAGGCAGGACGATTAGACGACCCAAAATCAAACGGCGCAGGGTCAAGGCTGTGAAACGCTTGTAAGTCCGAGGCCATTAGGACGGGGGCTGTGTGGTCTGGTAGTGCGATGCCGTGGTCGGCAACGATAAGGGCCGGATCAATCTCTTTGGCGATCTTGCTGATCTCCGTGGACGTAAGCTGCGACGAGGTTGGGACGGGGATAAGTCCGACGGCAATGGACGCAAGATAGCAAATCGGGAACTCAGGCGTATTACCTAGGCGCATCAAAACGCGGTCGCCAGCGGTTAATCCTTGGGCCAGAAGTCCCGCAGCGACGCCACGGATTGCGGTTTCTAGCTCGGCAAAGGTCCAGTCTTCGGACGTGTCGTCGTTGATCACAGACAGCGCGACTTTGTCAGGTGTTGCACGGCCCGCCTGTAGGACATGGTCAGCCATATTGAACGGCTCGGGGCAGGCGGTGAAAGGGCTGGTGTCGATTTCGCTAATCATGCGACATCGCTAGAAGGGCTTTGAAGTCATTGCAAGCATATCAAGCAAAGCCGTATAGAGATGCCATGACAAAAAACGACAATACGAGCCTCATCCGAATTGCCCGCGAAAGCGGCGAAACTGAATCGGCACTGCCACTCGATCTGGGGGTGCGGGTTCGTGAGTTGCGCAAAGAACGGGATTGGACGCTTGAGCAAGCCGCCCAACAGGCGGGGCTTGCGCGGTCGACCTTGTCAAAAATTGAAAACGGTCAGATGTCGCCGACCTATGACGCGCTGAAAAAGCTCGCCGTGGGGTTGGGAATTTCTGTGCCTCAGTTGTTCACGCCGCCCAGTCGGACCCAAGTGAATGGCCGCATGGTCATGACCCGTGGTGGCGAAGGTGGTGCGCATATCACCGCAACTTATGAACATGAGATGCTGGCCGATCAGTTGACCAAAAAGCAAATGCTGCCGTATCGCGCTCGGGTGCGGGCACGCAGCATGGATGAATTCGACGGTTGGGTGCGCCATGATGGCGAAGAGTTTTTGTATGTGCTGACGGGCACGGTCAAACTCTTCACTGAATTCTACGAGCCTGTGGAAATGAAACGCGGCGATAGTGCCTATTACGACGCGTCGATGGGGCACAACGTTGTGTCGACGAGCCCCGAAGATGCGTTGATCCTCTGGGTCACATCGCTCGCTTAATGAAAAGGGCCGGCGAACCGGCCCGAATTTCAGGTTAGATTAGAACCACGTTTGAACCGTGCGTGCACCGCCGGCGATGTCTTCGCCGACGCCTGCGACCGTGTTGCAGCCAGCGAGGGCCAAAAGCGTCGCAGCGATCAGGACGGCCTTAGTTTTCATGCCACCAGACATCCGGTTGCCAGCCTGGCCAGTCGCCAAAGATGGGCATTTCTGCGGGGTAGTGGAGGTCTTTGTCATGCGCAATCCGTGTGATGTTCCATTGATAGATCGGTAGGACGTATCGCCCCGAAGTCAGGACGCGGTCAAGCGCCCGCACCGCCGCTACAAAATCGTCTTGGCTCTCTGAGGTCAAGAGTCGCCCGATTAAGGCGTCTACGGCTTCGGACTTTACACCCATGAGGTTACGCCCGCCTTGGGTATCGGCATATTCGGAGCCGTAGTAGGCGTATTGTTCGTTGCCAGGTGAAAGAGACAAGCCACGACGGTAATAGGTCACGTCGAAATCATAAGTGCCGTTGCGTTCTGCAAACTGGGCGCTGTCGACGTTCGTCACCTTAGCCTGAACGCCGACCCGCTGGAGGGCCTGAACATACATATCGGCAATGGCTTCGATTTCGCTGGCACCTGTTTGGATCAGGATTTCGAACTCAAAGGCCTGACCGTTAGCGTTGCGTAGAACACCTTCAGTATCTGGCGTCCATCCCGCTTCTTCGAACATGGCGAGAGCTGCACGTACCCCTCGACGGTTTAGTTCGCTGCCATCGCTGACGGGGAGTTCGTATCCGTCAATCGCACCCGGCAGGAGGCTATCGGCGAAGGGTTCTAGGAATTCACGAACGCGGCCCTCAGCAGGACCGTTTTTCATTCCGAGAGGTGAGTTCGAATAATAAGAGGTAATGCGCGGTTGGGTGCCGCCAGTCATCGCCTCGTTGATGAATTCAAAGTTGAACACTTGAAGCATCGCATCACGCACGCGCCAATCGTCGAACGGGGCACGACGGGTGTTCATCACAAACCCTGTCATGCCAGAGGGACGTTCGTGGGTAAGGACCGCCTTTACCACATCGCCATTCTGAACGCGGGGGAAGTCGTATTGGCTGTCCCAGCGAGCCTCATTGAATTCACGGGTGAAATTAACCTCGCCCGTTTTAAAGGCTTCGAATGCAGGGGTTTCGTCGCCGAAGAATTCGATCCGAAGGGTGTCAAAGTTGGCAGTTCCGCGGCGGAACGGGACATCTTTGCCCCAGTAATCGGGGTTACGGGTCAATTCGACGTAACGGCCCATTTCATAGTCGGTGATGACATAGGGCGACGAGGTGATCGGGATCATGTCTGGCCCATCGTTGGCGAAATCGACGCCGTCGAACTGGGCCTTCTGCAGGATTGGACGTAGCCCCGCGAGGAGGGCGAGTTCGCGGTCTTGGGTATTGAACGTCAGACGGACGGTACGGTCGCCTGTGGCCTCAATGCTTTCGACCTTAGACCAGAAACCACGGTAGCGACCGTTGCCGACCGTGCCGAGCGTTTCAAAGGACCAGATCACGTCGTCAACGGTCACGGGACTACCGTCCGAGAATGCAGCTTCAGGACGCAAGGTGAATTCGACCCATTCGCGGTTCGGGCCTGTCTCAACGCTCTCGGCCAGAAGGCCGTATAGAGCGAAAGGTTCATCCAAAGACCTGCCCATAAGGCTTTCACCCGCGAGGTAGCTGATCTGCCACGGCACCTTGCCGCTGTCGGTATAGGGATTGAGGCTGTCAAAGCTGCCGACCTCGGCAGTGACCATAGCGCCACCCTTTGGTGCATCTGGATTGGCATAGGGCAGGGATATAAAGCCATCCGCTAATGCGGGCTCACCATACATCGAAATGCCATGCATCGGTTCTGCGTAGGCAAACGTGGAGGCAAACAAAAGCGGAAGCGCGGTGACCGACCGGCACAAATTCCTGAAAAACACTGGTCTCATTTCGACAACAATCCCCCATTGGCCTGTATTGTTTGAATCAAACCGTATCTAGGGTTCTGATCCATTTCAAACTTTTAGCTTGGATAGTGGCAATGGATTGCTTATAAAGAGGGCACTGCTCGATAGGTTTCTTGCCTGTATGAAACCTGCCTCAATGACTTAACGCCGGCCTTGTGCCGGCGTTTTTTTCTTGGGCTTTCCCGCAAATGTGATCCTGCATGACCCTCTTGGGAATCGGTTCCCATTTGGGGCGATTCTTTTTCGTTTGGGAGGAAGATTCGTTGAATTATTTTGCAGTTGCAGCATTATGGTGCCCAACGAGTAATCGAATAGGGGACCATCTATGTCACTCAAAGGTAAGACCGCCGTCGTCACAGGTTCAAACTCTGGTATCGGTCTGGGTGTAGCGCGTGAACTCGCCAAGGCGGGTGCGGACATTGTTTTGAACTCCTTTACTGATCGTCCCGAGGATCACGACCTTGCGGCCTCTATGGCGGCGGAGTTCGGGGTGACGGTTCGCTACATTCAGGCGGATATGTCCAAAGGTGAGGACTGTCGTGCCCTAATCGAGAAAGCAGGTGTCTGCGATATCCTCGTGAACAACGCGGGTATTCAGTATGTGTCGCCGATCGATGAATTCCCTGTAGAGAAATGGGATGCGATCATTGCGATCAATATGAATTCTGCATTCCATACAACGGCTGCGGCCTTGCCGATGATGCGTCAGGCGGGTTGGGGGCGTGTGGTGAACATCGCGTCTGCGCATGGTCTGACCGCATCGCCGTTTAAATCGGCCTATGTTGCTGCGAAACATGGTGTAGTTGGTATGACTAAGGTGATTGCGCTTGAGACCGCTCAAGAAGACATCACCTGCAATGCGATTTGCCCTGGCTACGTGCTGACGCCGTTGGTCGAGCAGCAAATCCCAGCGACGGCTAAGGAATACAACCTGACCGAAGAAGAAGCGGTGGCTCAGGTCATTCTTTCGCGCCAGCCGTCCAAACAATTTGCGACCACAGAACAAATCGGCGGGACGGCTGTGTTCCTGTGTTCGGATGCTGCAGCCCAAATCACGGGCACGACAATTAGCGTCGATGGCGGCTGGACTGCGCTCTAATCTAGCGATTGGCGCCTATCAGGGCGCCAGTTGACCCTCCGATGGAGTATTTCTCGGGAAAGTTTCTGTACTAGAGCGGCTTATTTTTCGCCGCTTGCTGCATGGTTGGGGAATTATGACCTATAAAATCAATCTTGCCCTTCAGGGCGGGGGTGCTCATGGCGCTTTTACATGGGGTGTGCTGGATCGTTTGCTCGACGAGAGTGACGTTGAGGTCGCGGCTATCTCAGGCACCTCGGCGGGCGCGTTAAATGGGGCTGCGTTCAAAGCTGGTTTTGTGAATGGTGGCCGAGAAGGCGCTCGCGAGAGCCTGAATTGGGTTTGGCGTCAGGTTGGTGCTGTTACGGATACCAACCTTGCCAAATGGATTGCGCCATTTGCACCTGCGACCGAACTTTACACCCAAGCGCTAACCTATTCGCCGGCCTATTTCTGGTGGGATACAGCGGCGCGTGCTTTGTCGCCTTATGCCTTTGGTGGCGTGATCAAGAACCCGCTGGACCGCGTTATCCGTGAATTGGAATGGGATGCCGTCTGTGCGTCCGACGGCCCCGAACTACATGTGTGTGCCACCAATGTTAGGACAGGCAAGATCCGCGTGTTCAAGGATGACGAGGTGACGACCAAAGCGATCCTCGCGTCGGCATGCTTACCGACCTTGTTCGAGGCCGTTGAAATCGATGATCCCAAAACAGGTAAGACAGAAGCTTATTGGGATGGCGGATATACGGGAAATCCTGCTCTTTTCCCGCTATTTCCCAACCACTTGCCAGATGACATTGTAATCGTGAACATCAACCCATTGTATCGCGATACGGTTCCGCAAGACAGCCAATCCATTCAGAACCGTATTAATGAAATCAGCTTTAACACCTCGCTATTGCGCGAGTTGCGGGCGATCAATTTTGTGAAACGGCTGATCGCTGAGGGCTCGGTCAAAAAGGGTCGGATGAAGGACGTGAACGTTCACCTGATCGAAGACGACGCCCTGATGACGGAACTCAGCGTCGCGACAAAGATGATCGCGATGCCTGTCATCCTGTCACGCCTCAAAGAAGCTGGACGGTTGGCGATGGATGACTTCTTGCGCAATCACAAACACATCATCGGAAAGTCGAGTAGTTTCGACCTTGCTGAGATGTTCGATTAGGGCTTTGGCGCTGTTTTCGCGTCCGAGGGGATGACTTTTTTGTCGTTGGGATACACGAGGCCCGCAGAGATCACCAATTTCGCGGCATCTTCGACCGTCATGTCGAGGTAGGTGATATCGGACTCAGGCACGAATAACAGAAAACCAGACGTTGGGTTTGGTGTGGTCGGCAAGAACACTGTCATGATCCTGTCTTCGCTTTCGACCTTTGTGGCGATCTCGCCTTTGGCTTTGATCGAGATGAAGCCGACCGCCCAAATGCCTTTACGCGGGTATTCGATCATACAAGCGCGATCAAAGCTGGTCTCTGTTTGGGCAAAAACGGTTTCAGCAAGCTGTTTCGCACCATTGTAGATCGAACGTACGACGGGCATGCGGGAGACGAGCCCTTCGCCCCAGCTTATAAAACTGCGTCCAATCAGGCCTTTTGCGATCCAACCGGTGATGATCGTGACGATAAAGAAAAGCACGACACCGAGGCCACGAACGTTAATCGTGATGTGGTCAGGGCTCAGTGGACTTGGGTCACCGAACCAACGGTTGATTAGTGCTTCTGGGTGGTAGGAACCGGGCACAAACGGCCAAACGAACCCATCAACCCAGCCCACAACGGTCCAGATCAGCCAAGCGGTCAAACCGATCGGCGCAATCACCACGAGACCCGCAAGGAAATTGTTGCGTAGGCCGCTGATCATAGAGTGGCGGCGCTTGGGTGGTTCGATGTGGGAGAATTCGTTCACGATTAAGCCGATCGGTTAAGTCAGTGTAATAAGTAGGGTCTGGGCGAATGCTCTGCAATCGCCCAAACACTCGAATACCTCACTTATGTGTCAGTTCATGCAGAGCCGCTGCAATTTTGGCCGCCAAACGCGCATTATTTAGCACGAGCGCAATATTGGCGGTCAGACTGCGGCCTTCGGTCATTTGATACATCCGATCGAGGAGAAACGGCGTGACCTCTTTGGCGGTGATGCCTTGGGCCTCGGCATCCTTCAGCGCGGCCTCGATCACTGGCGCGAGTTCGGAGGCAGCGATTTCAGCCTCAACTGGGATCGGATTGGCAACGAGCTGCCCACCTGGCAGATCGAGTAGGCCGCGCATTTGGTGGGCGCGGGCAATCTCTTCGGCGCTGTCCATACGCAAAGGTGCTGGGATGCCTGACGAACGGGACCAAAACGCGGGCAATTCGTCTTGACCAAAGGCGATTACGGGAACGCCGTAGGTTTCCAAGACCTCAAAGGTTTTAGGGAGATCGAGGATCGCTTTGGCACCAGCAGCTACGACGGTTACGGGCGTTTGAGCGAGTTCGGGCAAGTCAGCCGAGATGTCAAAGGTTTGATCTGCACCGCGGTGCACACCACCGATCCCGCCCGTTGCAAAAACGCTAATGCCTGCGTGGTGCGCAGCGATCATCGTTGCGGCCACTGTCGTCGCGCCCGTGCCACCAGACGCGAGGCAGGCAGCAATGTCTGCGCGGCTGAGCTTTGCCACGCCATCCGCCTGACCGAACATCTCGAGCTGCGTGTCATCAAGGCCGATGCACAGAACGCCGTCGATCACTGCGATTGTGGCTGGTGCTGCGCCGTTCGCGCGTACCTCAGCCTCGACTAGTCGGGCGGTTTCGACGTTTTGCGGGTAAGGCATCCCGTGGCTGATGATGGTGCTTTCGAGCGCCACAATCGGCGTGCCGTTTTTCATGGCCTCAGAGACTTCGGGGGAAAAGGACATGGGGATCATCGAGGGAGTTCTCCTGAAACGTAGGTTGCGGCAGCGGAAAGAGCGCGGTGTAGTGCGTCTTCGCGATTTGCGCCAGCGTGTTCGGCAGCGATATGCGCGGCCATAAATGTATCACCAGCACCCGTCACGCGGGTCACGAGCACTTGCGGCGGAGTTTGTGTGAGGACGCTATCGCCTGTTGCCTCGGATGCGGATTTTCCGCCGTCGGTCACCAGAACCCGTTTCGCACCGCGTGCGATCAGTCCTCTGGCTCCGTCTTCGGAGGTTTCAAAAGTTTGACGGCATAAGAGGCCAGCCTCTTCGAGGTTCACGTAAAGCGTGGCTGATGGATGGCCGAGTAGGGCCAAGAGGCGGTCAGCTTTGCCGGGGCTTGCCGGAGCAACGCGAAGGTCGGCGGCGGAAAAGAGAGGTGAGACGGCGATATCTCGCAATAGGTCCACCGTTAGGTTACCGTCGAGGGCGACGGGTCCAGCGTAGGGAGCCTCTGCTGTTCCAAGCGCTCCGTTCGACAACGGACGAAGAATTTTATCGCCTGCTTGTTCGAGGGAATGCGCATCTGCAATCGCAGCGATCAGACCGTTCGCACCTTCCACAGCCATATAGGTGTCGGTCGGCAAATCCTCGGAGCGATAGACGTGATCAGTTAGGATGCCCATCCGCTGACATTCGCCGACCAGTTCGTCGCCTTCGTTGTCGCGGCCAATGGCGGTGAGTAGGGTTGGTGTCATTCCAAAACGAGTGAGCGTCATAGCGATATTCATAGCGACGCCGCCGGGAATACGAGTGATGCGGCCAGGCACGTCTGACCCGACGCGCATGACTACTGAGGACCGTCCGATCACGTCCCAGAGGACTGACCCGATGCATAAGATGTCAGCTTTGGTTTTCATAAAGCTGTCATGACGCGGCTAAGCTGCCGCTGCAAGCTATTCTGGAACGGCAAAGGTGAGGTTGGCCCAGAGCGTCTCATAAACGGCCTCTGTTTGATCATCGACGGACGGCTCACGGATGACAACGGCATCCAACATATAAGAGTGACCCGCTGTGACGGGCAGAGTTACGATCCCTTGGTCATCTGTGCGTAGTCGTTCAACCGTCACGGTGCCGTCGGGTGCTTTGTCAAAAACTTCGACCTGCTCATTTGCGCGAACGTCATCGTGGTAGAACAGCTGAGCGGCAAAGCCGTTGGACAGATCATCTGTGTAAGGGTTCATGAGCGCGACGAGTTCGGTCTCTAACCCTACACGTCTATCCGCTCCCGCCGAATCTGCGACCCCAACGAGCGATTTGGAAAATCGTATGTAGGTTTCTTTGAAGTTGGCGTCGGGAATACCGCGGGCATCATGATCGGACCGTTCAATTCGCAGGTCTTTGTGTTCTACAAAGCGGGCAAATTTTTCCCAATTTTCGTAATTCAACAATGTCGGAGTAGACTGATACACGAGAATTTGGAGCCCATCAGTTGGTGCATTCATGGCAAGGGCAGGGCGGTCGCCTGCGCGGCCAGCCACCTCTGTTTCTAGATCAGCACTAACCACCTCAAACCGTTCGAAGCGTTGGGGAAGGTAGACCAGATTTGGGCCTTCAAAATTTTGTCCGTTGACAATATTGGCCTCAATTCTACCCTGACTACTCACCTGATAGGCGAGCGGTTCAAGCCAAAGCTCGTGAGACATCGCTGGAGTTGCCAGCAAGAGCAGAGCGAGTGAGACAATACGCATGATCAAATCCTTTTTAAGCCTAGCAAAGGTGATCTTTGCTGGTGTTCTGTCAACTCTCGTTTCGGTGATGATCGTAGCCTCGTCGGCCCAAGCGCATGAAGTTCAACCCGCCGTGGCGGATTTGGTTTATGTCGATGGACGGATCGAACTGACTTTGGAAATGAACCTAGAGGGTGTTCTAGCTGGGATCGACCTCGGTTCTGTTCTTGATACGAACGAAGCGCCACAGGCGGCACGATATGATGCGCTACATGCTTTGACGGGTGCGGATTTAGCGGGCGAGTTCACCGCCGCGTGGCCCAGTTTTGCAAAAGGTATTTTCCTTTCTGTTGACGGAACGTCTGTGCCCCTAGACTTGGCCGCTGTAACTGCGCCTGATGTCGAAAATCCCGACGTTCCTCGTCTGTCGACAGTGTCGATTTTTGCCGACGTTGGGGTTGGGGCAAATGAGGCGGCTTTCGAATGGGCGCCAAACTACGGAACAATTGTTCTGCGTCAGGTCGGGGTGAATGAGCCGTACACGGGATACCTCGCGGGTGGCGAAAACTCTGGTCCGATCCCCCTTGGCGGTGGTGGTGCTTTGCCGATTTGGCAAACCTTTGTCAGTTACATTCCAACTGGCTTTGCTCACATCGTACCGATGGGCTTGGATCACATCCTATTCGTGCTCGGCCTGTTTTTCCTCTCGACCCGTATGAAACCACTCCTGTGGCAAGTGTCCGCGTTTACTGCGGCACATACGATCACGCTTGCATTGGCGTCCTTGGGGTACGTTGCTGTGCCCGGATCGATTGTTGAACCACTGATTGCGGCGTCGATCGCATATGTGGCGATTGAGAACATCTTTATGAAGGGTCAGTTGACCCCGTGGCGACCTTTCCTGATCTTTGGGTTCGGGTTATTGCACGGCCTCGGCTTTGCGTCTGTGCTCGAGGAATTCGGCCTGCCGCAGCATGGTTTCGTTGCGGCACTGATCGGATTTAATATCGGCGTTGAACTGGGCCAGTTGTTCGTCATAGCCGTGGCCTTCCTTGCGGTCGGTCTGTGGTTTGGAAATAAGCCGTGGTATCGTCGTGTGATCGCGGTCCCAGCCTCGGCTGCGATTGCGATGATGGGGATTTGGTGGGTGATTGAGCGCACCATTTTATAACATTTGTAAAACGGGTTGCGTCTTGTGTGGGTGTAGTATAGACGCGCACCACTTCAACTCCGCAGGCGGGGGCGGGTGCTATGGGGAGAAATCCCATACCATCCTCCGGTTGGACAAATGTCTGATCCCCCGCTGAGGCTAAACCGGTAAGGAATAACGACATGGCTCTTCCAGAGTTCACCATGCGTCAGCTGCTTGAAGCTGGCGTTCACTTCGGCCACCAGAAACAGCGCTGGAACCCGAAGATGCAGAAATACATCTACGGTTCGCGTAACGGCATCCACATTTTTGACCTGACTCAGACTGTTCCGATGCTGGACCAGGCTCTGAACGTCATTCGTGACACCGTTGCTAAAGGCGGCCGCGTTCTCTTCGTTGGCACAAAGCGTCAGGCTCAGAAGCCTGTTGCTGAGGCTGCAGAGAAATGCGCTCAGTACTACATGAACCATCGTTGGCTCGGCGGCACTCTGACCAACTGGCAGACCGTTTCGCAGTCGATCAACCGTCTGAAGGCAATCGACGAATCCGCAGAGCGCGGCTTTGAAGGCCTGACCAAGAAAGAGCGTCTCAACGCTGAACGTGAGCAGGCAAAACTGCAAGCGTCCTTGGGCGGTATTCGCGAAATGGGCGGCATTCCGGACCTGATGGTCGTTATCGACGTAAACAAAGAAGACCTGGCCATCCTCGAAGCAAACAAACTGGGTATTCCGGTTGTTGGCATCGTCGACACCAACTCTTCGCCAGACGGCGTTGACTACGTTGTTCCGGGCAACGACGACGCTGCACGCGCTATCGCTCTTTACTGCGATCTGGCTGCACGCGCTGCTCTGGACGGCATGTCCGCTCAGATGGCTAAAGCTGGCTTTGACCTCGGCGCCGTTGAAGAAATGGCTGAAGAAGTACTGGCTGACGAAGCTGCTGCAGCTGCGGCTGCTGCAAACTAATCGCGGCACTGTCGCAATATCGTTACCGGGCGCTTGCTATCTCGGCGCCCGGACACCCAAATTTGCAGGAGATGTGAAATGGCTATCACCGCAGCTATGGTGAAAAAACTGCGCGAGTCGACCGGCGCAGGCATGATGGACGCTAAAAAAGCGTTGACCGAAACTGATGGCGACATGGAAGCAGCTGTAGACTGGCTGCGCACCAAAGGCCTCGCAAAAGCAGCGAAAAAAGCTGACCGTACCGCTGCTGAAGGCCTCGTCGCTGTTGCAGTTGCTGGCGGCAAAGGCGTTGCGATCGAAGTTAACTCTGAGACCGACTTTGTTGCTAAAAACGCAGAATTCCAGGGCATGGTTACTGCAATCGCAGGCGCCGCACTTACCGTTTCTGACGTTGATGCGCTGAAAGCAGCTGAAATCAACGGTAAGACTGTTGAGTCGACTGTTACCGACGCGATCGCAAAAATCGGTGAAAACCTGACCCTGCGCCGCATGGCTGTGATCGAAGGCGCATCGGTTGTGACCTACGTGCACAACGCTGCTGCTGACGGCATGGGCAAAATCGGTGTTCTGGTCGCTCTCTCGGGCGAGAACGAAGCATTCGGTAAGCAAGTTGCAATGCACATCGCTGCTGCGTCGCCTGCGGCACTCTGCGAAGCGGACATGGATCCGGCCCTCGTTGAAAAAGAGCGCGCTGTTCAGATCGAGATCGCACGTGAATCCGGCAAGCCGGACGCAGTGATTGAGAAGATGATCGTTGGCCGTATGGCTAAATTCGTTGCTGAATCGACCCTGCTGGGCCAGGCGTTCGTTGTGAACCCTGACCTGACCGTCGAAGCTGCTGCGAAAGAAGCTGGCGTTGAAATCACTGGCTTCATCCGCATGGCTGTTGGCGAAGGCATCGAAAAAGAAGTCAGCGACTTCGCAGCTGAAGTTGCTGCAATGAACAAATAATTCTGCGTTTGCAGTTTAAGGAAAGGGCCTGCCAGTTTGGCGGGCCTTTTTCGTTTCAGGGTTCGATAGTGACATAAAAAGCGGCGCGACATCGGGAGAACGTCGCGCCGCAAAATCATGCAGATATCAGGATGGGATGGACACCCGCATGCTTTTAAGGGCTGGGCCATCAAGGCAAACCTTAATACCCCAGCAACCGGTTAGACCGGAGCGATACGGTTATCCTGACAATTAACAGGGGTTCCGCACCGCTTTGTCCCAGGCCCAAGGCCACCACTCACGGACAATTATAGCTAACCGTAAAAGTTTAGGGGCGAAAAGTACGGTAAACCTGACCTTTAAATTAGTATCAGCTGTGTACTTTGCGCGCCTAGATTGCATCAGGTGTCTATCACGAACATTTGGTTGAAAAATGCTGCCTTTAGAACGGCTTGTGCGGTGGTGTCCACGTCGAGGTTGTCACGCGCTAGGCGAAGATGTTTTTCTACGGTCGCCGCTGTGAGGCCCATAATCTGCGCAATGTCTTGCGTCGTTTTTCCATCACCGACCCACTCAAGAACTTCACGCTGACGTTTTGTCAGTGGGCGCGCATGTGAGTAGGGTAGGGTCATCAATTTAAGGTAAGACACGTTGTTTATGAGGACGATTTCGCGGCCATGTTCGGCCCAAATGCGATCCACATCGGCTTGGCTCAAACCTTTTCGGGCAGTCAGCGCTATCGCGCCCTTGGTCCTAGCGGAAATGGAACTGAAACTGATCGTGTAGCCAGCGACGACATCCATAGAACGATTAAACTCTAACGCTGCGAGTTCTGCGGCACTCAGTTCGCCAGCTTCGATCCGATCTTGGAGCCAAGACCAGCTACAAGCGCCTTCATTTTCCAGAGCCCAACGCACCATCGGAGCGTTGAAATACAAACCCTCATCGATGAAGTGCCGCATGTATTCTGGCGATTGGTTCGTCAACAGAACCCAGTCGAGTGGATCGCCCAAAGAATGTTCGGTCCGATACCGCGTGTAACCAAAAATCAAGCGATCAAAGCCGTATCCCGCCATAGCCTCAGTCATCAAGCTCCAAAGCACGTCAACGCGCGGAGCGTTCGTGATTTCTTCGAGGAGACGGATAAAGTTCATTCTATGGGCGTTCTGTTGTGATCTTCGTCGCTAAAGTTGATACCATTCTAAGATGTTCTGTCCAAGACTTAGTTTCCGCGCCATTTATTTACATAATACTGATTATACATTATTTATACCGAGGCAAATGACACTTCGAGCTTTTGAATATCATTGTCCCTTTTTCAAACCTTACAGCTCAATTCGATGTGCAACTATCTGATCCTAATCATTTATAAATCTATTTGATATTATATCGTGCAAGATTTCATTGGGCGTTGATGCTCTGTTTGGCTACCCTACTTTCGATTAAATACGCGACGGGAGGCGCTGAATTTCATGAGCTCTACGACCTTTGACTATGTCGTTGTTGGCGCTGGGACAGCTGGATGTCTTCTGGCGAACCGCTTGTCTGCCAATCCTAGAAATCGTGTTTTGCTGCTTGAGGCTGGCAAAAAGGATAACTACCCGTGGATCCATATCCCCGTTGGTTATCTCTATTGCATTGGCAACCCTCGGACTGATTGGCTTTTTAACACCGAGTCCGAACCAGGTTTGAACGGGCGTTCATTGCGCTATCCGCGCGGTAAGACGCTCGGTGGTTGTTCGTCGATCAACGGAATGATCTACATGCGTGGTCAAGCGCGCGACTATGACAACTGGGCGGACCTTACGGGTGATGATGATTGGTCGTGGGAAAACACCCTGCCCGCCTTCAAGGCCCATGAGAACCACTACAAACTAGATGACAACGCTGATCCGGCAGATGGCGACAACGGGCGTTTTTCGGATTTGCACGGTCATGGTGGTGAATGGCGCATCGAAAAACAACGGCTAAGATGGGATATTCTGGACAGTTTTGCAGAAGCTGCCGAACAATCTGGCGTGCGTCGCGTCGATGATTTCAATACCGGAGACAACGAAGGTGTTGGATATTTTGAAGTAAATCAACGGTCTGGCTGGCGCTGGAACAGTTCCAAGGCATTTCTGCGGCCAGCATCCAAACGCTCAAATCTGACTATCTGGACTGAGGCTCAGGTCGAGAAACTCACCTTTGAAACCGATGCAAATGGTCAGTTGAAATGCACAGGCGCGGTCGTGAACCGTAAAGGTGCTCAGGTCACTGTCACGGCTGAAAAAGAAGTCGTTTTGTCCGCTGGTGCAATCGGTTCGCCGCAAATTTTGATGTTGTCAGGGGTCGGTCCAGCCGAAGAGCTGACATCGAATGGCATCCCTGTTGTCGCCAATGTTCAAGGCGTCGGTCGCAACCTTCAAGACCATCTGCAAATTCGCACTGTTTTCAAGATTGAAGGTGCTAAGACGCTGAATACGCTTGCGAATAGTTTAATTGGCAAGGCGATGTTCGGGCTTGAATATGCGATCAAACGCTCTGGTCCTATGAGCATGTCACCCTCTCAACTTGGGGCGTTTACGCGGTCCGATGCATCTCGCACCCACGCTAATTTGCAGTATCATGTGCAACCGCTGAGCCTCGATGCGTTTGGTGATCCATTGCACGATTTCCCTGCTTTCACGGCGAGCGTCTGTAACCTCAACCCGACTTCGACCGGCAATGTTACGCTTCGGTCAGCGAACCCGTTTGATGCCCCAAAAATCGCGCCAAATTACCTCTCAACTGAAGAGGACCGTTTGGTCGCGGCTGAGAGTATCCGTCAGGTCCGCAATATCGTGGCGCAGCCTGCCTTGGCAAAATACAAACCTGTCGAATGGAAACCCGGTCCTCAGTTCCAAACAGACGAGGAATTGGCCCGCCTCGCTGGTGATATCGCGAGCACGATTTTCCATCCTGTCGGCACGACGAAAATGGGTCGCGCGGACGATGATACGGCCGTGGTCGATAGCCGTTTGCGTGTCAAAGGTATCAAAGGGTTGCGCGTTGCAGATGCCGGCGTGATGCCAAAGATTACCTCGGGCAATACGAATTCGCCAACTCTCATGATTGCTGAAAAAGCGGCGGGATATATCCTCGCTGATGCACACTAACACCTCTTCTTCAGGATTTCGGAAATGTCTATCCCTTCCCGTGACACGCTTCCTCTCTCTGGCGTCAAAGTCATTGATTTTGGACAATATATCGCGGGTCCCGCGGTTGCGATGATCCTTGGCGATCTGGGCGCTACAGTGGTTCATATCGATCCGCCCGGTGGTCCGATGTGGCAGAGCCCCGCGAATGCGACCCTCAACCGCAATAAGATGATTGTGACGATTGATCTTAAGTCTGAAGAAGGTGTCGAACAGGCCAAAGCGCTTATCGCGGAAGCTGACATCGTGATCGAGAACTTTCGTCCGGGAAAACTGGCAAAGCTCGGTATTGATTTTGCTGAACTGCGCCAGTCGCAGCCTGACTTGATCACCGTCTCGATCCCCGGTTTTGCCTCTGCGGATGACGAACGTCGTGAATTGCGCGCCTATGAGAGTGTCATCGCGGCGAGTTCGGGCGTGTTTACGGACATGGGTTTGAACCGTGTTCTGATGGGCGTGAACCCGTCATTCTCTCCCCTGCCCCTCGCCTCTTCATACGGTGCGATGATGGCAGCATCCGCTGCGGTTCTGGCGCTTCAGGCGAGGGAACGCACGGGGCTGGGTGATCAGATTGAGGTGCCGCTGGCGAGCGCGGTTATGGAAGGCCTGTGTTACAATTCGATTAAAATCGATGGGCTGCCGGAACGCTACATCACCCAGCGTGAACAAGAAATCACGCGTCGTCGGACCGAAGGCCTGCCGATGAATGTAACCTATGAAGAGCTGCAAGAGCTCCTTGACCCATTCTATCGCAGCTACCTCTGCAAGGACGGTCGGATGTTCTATGTCGTCTGTCCGAGCCATAAGACCCACGCGAAGCGGTGTCTGCAAACGCTCGGCATCTATGACGATCTCGTGGCCGAAGGTCTTCAGGAAGAGGATGATACTTACAAACCAACCAGCGAATGGTCATCCGATGTATCGCTCGGTGTTTATCCACTGCCGAAATTCTGGGCGGATAAAATCGCGGCAAAGATGAAAGAGGTATTCATCACGCGAACCGCCAAAGAGTGGGAACGCATTTTTGGCCGCAACAAATTCCCCGGTGCGCCGCAGCGCTGGTTGCAGGAATGGATCAACGACGACCACGCGGAAACATCGGGTCTGATGATCGATGTTGAGGATCCTGAATACGGAATGATGATCCAACCTGGACCTGTCGTCTGGCTAGAAGAAAGCGGTGAAGCAGCGCTCTATCCGATTCCCCGTCGTTGGGTGGATGTGAGCAGCGCCCTTGCTCAGTTGAAGAGACAGCGCACCAAACTGCCGCGTGTAACCAATCCGAATGATCGGTCTGGCTGGCTGGAAGGTGTCCGTGTGCTTGATCTCTGCAACGTGATCGCGGGTCCGCATTCGGTGAGCTATCTGGCCCGTTTTGGGGCTGAGGTGATCAAGCTTGATCCGTCAAAGCCTATGTATGACGCTTGGAACACGGTGATCTTTGGCATGTCTCACATGCGCGGGAAAAAATCAGTTCTGACAGACATCACGTCCGAGCATGGGCGTAAGGTGTTCGAAGACCTTGTAAAGTCCGTCGATGTGATTGTGTGGAACGCGCCCGATAACCAGATCAAAGCTATGGGATTGGACGCGGATAACCTCGCACGGCTGAACCCTGATGCGATCTTCTGTAAGCTTGATTGTTTCAGCGGCGTGCGTCGTGGTCCGCGGACCGACTATGTGGGCTACGATGACCTTGTGCAGGCGACGACAGGGATCATGTTGCGCTTTGGCGGGCTGATGAGTGAGCCAGAGGAACACGCACACGTTGGAACGATTGATGTGATGTGCGGGTTCGGTGGTGCATTGGGCGTCGCAACGGCGCTTTATCAAAAGCTTAAGACAGGCAAAACAGGTCGCGGTCGCACATCGCTTTCTGCCAACAGCGGGCTTTTGCAGGTGCCATTCTGCTATGACTACACAGGCCGCGGTTTGTTCGATGAACCGTCAGGGCGTTACGTGAATGGCTATGATGCGTTGTCGCGGTTCTACTACACGGCCTCAGGTGAATACCTGCTTCTTTCGACTTACGAGAAAGACATCGGACGCCTAGAAGCGATCGAGGCTTTTGCCGGGCTATCCGCCCTGCCCCTCGAGGAGCGCGAAGGGTTCCTCGCCGGCGTGTTTGCGAATGATACCTCTGCGGCGTGGCTCGAGGTCTTGCGGGCGAATGATATTGGCGCGGCGGTCTGCGACAACATTGACGCCTTGCGCGCAGCCTACGTTCGGACGCCAGATGGCACTCCGGGTATTGATCGCGGTAGCTATTCGTTCTCGGTTTATGAGGATCACCCGAGCGGCCATACAGTCACGCAGCTCGATCCATTTGCCGTTCGCCCCGTACGCGGTGCTGTGAATATGATGGATCCTGCCGAAAAATACGGCGCCTCAACGCGCTCGGTCCTGATTGAGCTTGGCTATAGTGAGACCGACATTGACGTGATGCTGCAAAACGGATCGATCAGCGAAACGTGGAGCAAAGAATATCTGCCGAGTTAAGTCGGCCAAACGTCGTCAATGGCGTCAAAGGCAAGTTGAACAACTGGATCATCGCGGCGTTGCGCAAGGCTGACGAAACTCAGCGATGTATCCAGTCGTTTGCCTGCTAGGATGGTGACGTTGCCAGACTGGGCTTCTCGGAGCGCAATGGATTCACGCGCGAGGCTAAGGCCAACGCCTGTGCGCACCATAGCCAGCATCGACGATTCCTGATCGACCTGTGCGACTTGGTTTTGACGGAGGCCCATCCTATCAAAAACCTTCGTCAGCAAACGGTTATGAACCGATGCCGGCGGCGTTCCGATCCAAGGCAATGTAGCCAATTCGCGCCAATCGTAGTCTTTGGCCGATCCTAAGAGCGCTGGCGGGGCCACCACGCAATACGTCAGCGTAGATAGGTGACGCGCGTGGAACTGTTCCAGGTCTGTTGGTTGATCGAAGTCACCGAGGTAAAACCCGACATCCAAAGTATCATTTCGCAGATAGTCGAGCACTTCACCACTAATCCCGTGACGAAGTGAGGTCGAAACCCCTGGCCCGACTTGCAGCATCTGCTGCAAAAAGGCGCCCAAACGGGTGAATTCAGGGTCGATGATGGTGCCCACGCGCAAGGTGCCCTGCAGATGGGTCCGCATCGTTTGTAAAAGGCGGTTGAAGTCTTGGACCGAGCCTAAAACTTGCTCAGCCTTCGTCGCTAAAAGTGCACCGTCTTTGGTTAACTCTAGCCCCGTCGCCGTTCGTTTGAATAGCACGAGGCCGCTCAATTGACCCAGCTTGCGCAACTGGAAACTCACCGCAGGTTGGGAGAGGTTCAGGATGTCTGCGGCACGCGTCACGTTGCCCTCACGGGCCACGACGACGAGTGCGCGCAGCAGTTTCAGGTCATGGACGGCAAGACGTTCGACATCGCTCATCGCCGCCCTCCTCTATGTTGCACCGATTACGACTTGATAACGATACCGCTAGGGGTTTTGCAAAGCAGTTCGTGACCTGTTTCGGTGATAACAATAGGTTCAGTCGTTTCAATACCACCGTCGTCGAGCCAAAGTGCAGGCATAAAGTGGAATGTCATTCCCGGACGCAGAACCGTTTTGTCGCCTGCGCGGAATGACATTGTGCGTTCACCCCAATCCGGCGGATAGCTGAGGCCGATGGCATAACCGCAGCGGCTGTCTTTGACAAAACCGAGCTTGTTGAGGGTTTGGTTAAAGGCGTTGGCGACATCTTCGCAGCGGTTTCCCGGTTTTGCTTGTTCGAGGGCCGCAGCTGTGGCTTCAGTGACCGCATGTTCCGCATCGATGAACTTTTGCGGCATGGTGCCAAAGAACAGCGTGCGCGACTGCGGGCAATGGTAGCGACGATGAACGCCCGCAATTTCAAAAAATGTCGTTTCGCCGGTGCGCAGAGGCGTGTCATCCCAAGTCAGGTGCGGTGCTGTCGCGTCGAGGCCAGACGGCGCCATTGGCACGATGGCGGGATAGTCACCCCAGTGGCCACCGACGCCCTTGATCGCCGTATGATAAATCTCAGCAACCAGATGGTGCTTTGGCATGCCTGGTTCAGCGACTTCGGCGATACGCGCGTGCATGGCTTGAACGATGTCGGCGGCACGGCGCATGTAGGTCAGTTCGGTCGGGCTTTTGATCGCGCGCTGCCAGTTCACGAGGCCTGTCGTGTCGACGAAGGTCGCCTTTGGCAGACCTTTGATCAGTGATCCATAAGCCGCTGCGCTGAAATAGTAATTGTCCATTTCGACGCCGACGCGACCCGCGTCCCAGCCATAACCCTCAATGACCCGCGACAGGTCTTCCATCGGATGTTTGTCAGGGTTCTGAACGTAGCTATCCTCATACCCAAAGATGTTGTCTTCTTGCATGAAAACGGTGCGCAAGGCACCCGCTGCATCCATTCCACGACCCCACCAGATAGGTTCCCCTTCCATGCCGAGGATCACGGCCTGATGAACGTAGAACGACCAGCCATCGTAGCCTGTGAGCCACGCCATATTGGACGGGTCAGAGACGATGATGGTATCAACGCCCGCGGCTTCCATCGCCGCGCGGGTTTTCTCAATACGATCCCAGTATTCTGAATCTGCAAACGATGGGCTTGTGCGCGTGCTTGGCATAGTGAAACCTTTCGAAGTGGTTCGCCTACGCTACGCGATAAATTAGCGTTTAAAAGCCCAAAAACGCCTTAGCCTAGCGCGTATCCGGCACCGCGAACAGTGCGCACTGGGTCATTACCACCATGGGCGGTAAGCGCTTTTCTCAGTCGCCCGACGTGCACGTCAACAGTACGGGTATCGACGTAAATATCGCGTCCCCAAACACGATCGAGCAGTTGATCACGCGACCAAACACGGCCTGGTTTTTCGATGAAGGTCGACAAGAGACGAAACTCTGTTGGGCCGAGTTTCAACTGTTCACCATCACGGGTGACGCGGTGGGTTTCGCTGTCAAGTTGAATATCCTCAAACACCATAACCTGACCCGCCATTGTCGGACGCGAGCGACGCAACTGTGACCTCACGCGGGCCAGTAGTTCTGTCACCGAATAGGGTTTGGTCACATAGTCGTCGGCGCCTGTTTCTAGGCCACGAACCTTGTCGCCCTCCTCGGACCGTGCGGAGAGCATGATGACGGGAATTTCACGAGTCTCAGGGCGCGTTTTCACCTGACGGCACACCTCAATCCCAGAGACATTCGGAAGCATCCAGTCCAGAACAATCACATCAGGGAGTTCTTCGCTGATCATCAGAAGTGCTTCTTCACCATTTACAGCGAACGACACCGTGTAACCCTCTGATTCGAGGTTGTATTTCAGAACCTCACGTTGCGCGGGTTCATCTTCGACGACGAGAACGAGGGGTTGCTGAGCCATTAATCAACCTTGGAAATATACGAGGTACTATCGGCTTTGGGGCGGCTATCTTCGGGTAGTTCACCTGTCACCAAATAGATGACTTGTTCAGCCATATTGGTCACCAGATCGCCCATGCGTTCGATGTTCTTCGCGATGAAATGCAGGTGCATACAGGCCGTGATGTTGCGCGGGTCTTCCATCATGAACGTGAGGAATTCGCGGAACATTGCGTTATACATCTGATCGACGTCATGGTCGTGTTCTCGGACCTGTTCAGCCAGTTTCGCGTCACGTTGAATGTAGGCATCCAAAACGTCACGTAGCATGCCTTCGACTTCGCGTGCCATACGGCGCAGGGACGCATCGGGCCCTGGGATTTCGCGCATCTCAACCAGAACATTGGTGCGTTTCGCCATGTTCTTTGCATAGTCGCCGATACGCTCGAGGCTGCCAGCCAGTTTGAGCGTGGTCAGTACAGTGCGCAGGTCTTTGGAGACAGGCGCGCGCAGAGCGATGCAACGTGCGGCCTCTTCGTTGATGCGCAATTCCAGCTCGTCGATTGCCTTATCATTGGCGCGGACCTTTGCTGCCAATTCAACGTCGCGGGTTTCCAGCGATTGTGCACCGTCAAGAATTGCAGCCTCGACTAGGCCACCCATTTTCATAACCAAAGCCTGAATGGCTTCGAGGTCGCGGTCGTAGGCGGATAGGATGTGTTGGTCACTCATTATGTGCGCTCCTTAGCCGATACGGCCGGAAATGTAGCTCTCGGTGCGGGGATCAACCGGATTGGTAAAGATCTGACCCGTCTCGCCATATTCAACGAGGTTCCCGAGGTGGAAGAAGGCTGTCTTTTGGCTCACCCGTGCAGCCTGCTGCATTGAGTGGGTCACGATCACGACTGAGAAGTTGGACCGCAGTTCGTCGATCAGTTCTTCAACCTGTGCTGTCGCAATCGGGTCGAGCGCCGAACAGGGTTCGTCCATCAACAGGACTTCAGGCTGGGTCGCGACGGCACGTGCAATACAAAGACGCTGCTGCTGACCACCAGAAAGGCCCGTGCCGGGCGCATCAAGGCGATCCTTGACCTCGTTCCAAAGCGCCGCACGCTTTAGCGAGCTTTCGACGATCTCATCGAGATCAGTCTTGTTCTTAGCAAGGCCGTGGATGCGCGGACCATAGGCAATATTGTCATAGATCGACTTAGGGAACGGGTTCGGCTTCTGGAACACCATGCCGACCTTTGCACGCAGTTGCACAGGGTCAACGCGTTTGTCGTAGATGTCTTCGCCGTCCAAAAGGATATCACCCTCGACACGGCAAATATCGATGGTGTCGTTCATCCGGTTCAACGAACGCAAGAACGTGGATTTACCACAACCCGACGGACCAATGAACGCAGTCACGGTTTTATCCGCGATATCAACATTCACGTCTTTGATGGCATGAGTGGTTCCGTAGTAGACCTGCACGTTGCGGGCCGAAAATTTGATGTCCTTCATGTCCACCGCTCTATCTATTAGTCGCATATCGTTCATGGTTTTAGACTTTCTTACCACCGGCGTTCAAAACGGCGGCGCAGGATGACCGCGATTACGTTCATAGCGAGGAGGAACACCAACAAGATGATAATACCTCCCCAAGCCCGTTCGTAATAGGCTGGATCAGCGCGTTTGGCCCATTCGTAGATTTGAGCAGGCATTGCGGAGTTCGGAGACAGGAAGCCGTCGATCGGACCTGTCGGATAGTTCGTCGCGATAAAGCCAACCATACCGATCAACAAAAGCGGTGCGGTTTCACCCAACGCCTGCGCCAAGCCGATGATTGTGCCCGTCAGAATGCCGGGCATGGCGAGAGGGAGGACATGGTGGAACACTGACTGCATTTTCGAGGCCCCTACCCCAAGCGCTGCTTCGCGGATGGACGGGGGCACCGCTTTGAGAGCGGCGCGGGTCGAGATGATGATCGTCGGCAGGGTCATCAATGTCAGCACCAAACCGCCGACCAGAGGCGCGGACTTTGGCAGGTGGCCGATCTGGATGAATACCGCAACGCCCAAGATACCGAACACGATCGACGGCACCGCGGCAAGGTTCGAGATGTTCACCTCGATTAAGTCTGTCCAGCGGCTCTTTGGCGCGAATTCTTCGAGGTAGATCGAAGCTGCAACACCAATCGGGAGCGACAGCAAAAGAACGACAAACATCATGAACAGCGAGCCGAGGATGGATACGCCCATGCCCGCTTGCTCCGGACGTTCCTCGGACGCATCCGAGCCGATGATGAAATCGATATTGAACCGTTTTTCGACCATGCCAATCTCACGCATCTGGTCAACCAGATCTAGGTGAGCGGCATCGAGGTTCTTATCGTTCGCGAGAGAGTCGCGGGTCACGCGGCCTTTCAAATAGCCATCGACGCGCGAGGAGGTCAGGAAATCAAAGGAAACCGTGTCGCCGATGCGGTTAGGGTTCGCCAAAACGAATTCACGCATTTGCGCAGGCGCCGAGGACGATAGCATGTCACCGAGTTTACCAGCATCCATATCTGTTTCGATGTTCGCCTCAGCCACTTCGGTCAAAAGCGCCGCTTCGATCATCTTGCGATACTGCGACGTTTTCATCATCGATGCTTCAGCCGCTTCAATCGCAGCCGCGTCGAGGGTCACAGGAACCGTTACAAACGTCTGACGGAACGCGCGGCTACCATTGAATGTAATCGCGGACACAAGAAGGATCAGGAATACGCAGCCGATGGCAATTGCGGTGATGCCATACCACTTGAATCGCGCCTCAACAGCATTGCGTTTGCGCGTGCGGGCATCCTGAACGAGTAGCGATGATTTACCCGATGCGGAGTTATTTGCGGACGCGTCGGTCATTCGTATTGCTCCCGATATTTACGGACAATGTAGAGGGCGAGAATGTTCAGCCCGAGGGTAACGACAAAGAGTGTCATACCCAAAGCAAAGGCGACCAGCGCGGTGGCCGAAGCAAAATCGGTGTCACCCGTCAGCTGGGCCACGATACGGGTGGTGACGGTGGTCATCGCATCGAACGGGTTCAACGACAGCTGCGCCGCAGCCCCTGCCCCGAGCACAACGATCATCGTTTCACCGATGGCGCGCGATGCCGCCAAAAGAACCGCCCCAACAATACCAGGCAGAGCAGCGGGTAATACGACCTGCTTGATCGTCTCTGACTTTGTTGCGCCGAGGCCATATGAGCCATCGCGCATTGCCTGAGGCACAGCGTTGATGATGTCGTCAGAGAGCGACGAAACGAAGGGGATCAACATGATGCCCATGACGAGGCCAGCAGTCATCGCAGCATCGGCACTGCCCATCCACTGAACGCCCAAGACCCCACCGTCGCCAAAGGCAGACTTCAACAGTGGTCCAACGGTCAGCAAAGCAAACAAACCGTAAACGATAGTCGGGATGCCTGCCAGAACCTCTAGCGCGGGTTTGGCGACGGCACGAACCCCTTTGGAGGCATATTCAGACAGGTAGATCGCAGCAAAAAGGCCAATTGGGACAGCCACGAGAAGCGCGATGATCGAGATGTAAACGGTGCCCCACATCAACGGCAGAATGCCTAGATCGCTTTCGCCTTGGAAACGGGGGAGCCAGCTCAGACCAAAGAAAAAGTCAGTGGCCGAATACATACCGAAGAATTTCACGGTATTGAAGATCAGGGACAGAACGATGCCGATTGTGGTCAGGATCGCGATCGATGCGGCCGTGATCAGTACGTAACGCACAAAGGTTTCTACCTGATTGCGGGCCCAGAGGTCTGGACGTATTTTCGTCAGGGCAAACGCACCGCCTGCAATGGCTGCAGCCAGAACAACGATGGTTTTAAACAGTGTCCCTGTCGCGTTCATGTCACGTGATGCACGTGCAGCGTCGAGGATTTCAGGGGTGATATCAGAGCCCACGACCTTTCCGACTTGGGACAAAAGGCCTTTGATGTTGTCTGTCTCAGCATTCAGTGCCGCAACTTCGTTATCCGTGATCGCGCCTGCAGCAATCGCGGCGTCCAGACCTTCGGAAACATTGGTCACGTTCGACAAAACCAGCCCCAGCGTCGCGCTGTCAGACGCCTCAACCGATGTAATCATCGGGGCAATCGACATGTTCACGATAATGGGCTGGGCGATCATCCAAACGGCAAGGATCACAATCGACGGAACCATCGCGCCAATCGCCGTATTCCAGCCGTAAAATCCAGGGAGAGAATGAAGTTTGCGAGAGTCGCCGCCTGCACTCTGTACTGCACGCTGCCGGCCCAAAACAAACGCGACTGATGCGATGATGATGAGGGCAATTAAAATCCAGAGAAACGGCATGGGGACCCCAAATGCGTAAATTCTTGTTTGTGCCTATAGACACGAAAAAGCGGAGGGACGGAACCCGTCCCTCCGCGTATTCGAGGTCGATTAGTTCGAACCCATGGTCACTTCGTTAGCAACCATTGCTTGGGTTGCTGCCAGTTCCGGATCCGAAACCAGACCGTAAGCTGCGAGCGGGCCATCAGGACCAGCGAGTTCGTCAGAAACGAAGAACTGAGCGTACTCTTTCAGGCCAGGGATTGCGCCGATGTGAGCTGCTTTGATGTAGAAGTACAGCGGACGCGATACAGGGTATTCTGCTGCAGCGATCGATGCAGTCGAAGGAACAACGCCGTTCATGGTCGCAACCTGAAGTTTGTCGGTGTTGTTTTCGTAGAACGCCAGACCGAACACGCCGATGCCGTTGGTGTCAGCAGCGATACGTGCGAGGGTCTCAGTGTAGTCGCCGTCGATGTCCACAGACAGACCGTCGCCACGGATGGTCATACATGCTTCTTCAGCAGCGTCTTCGTCACCACCGTTGATCTCGAGAATTGCAGCCATCGCGCCAGTGTCTTCACAACCCTGAAGGATAACCTTCTCGTCGAATACTTCGCGGGTACCGTGCTTGGTGCCTGGGATGAAGGCTTGGATCGGCTGGTCAGCGAATTTTTCGTTTACTTCAGCCCAGTTGGTGTTCGGGTTTGCAACCATTGCACCGTCAACCGGCAGTTCAGCAGCCAGAGCAAGGTACCAGTCAGACGGCGTGAACTCGAACGAGTTGCCGTTGATGTCGGATGCGAACACGATGCCGTCATAGCCGATGCGAACTTGGATGATGTCGGTTACGCCATTTGCAGCGCAAGTTTCGACTTCCGACGATTTGATAGCGCGCGAAGCGTTTGCAATGTCGATGGTATTCTCGCCTACACCTTCACAGAAAGCTTTGAGGCCAGCAGACGAACCGCCCGATTCTACAACGGGGGTCGGGAAATCGGTGTTTTCGCCGAATGCTTCTGCAACGATCGAAGCGTAAGGCAGAACGGTCGACGAACCAGCGATCTGGACGTTGTCACGCGCTACTGCTGCAGTTGCGGATACGGCGGCGATCGCCAAGGTCGAGGCGGTCAGTTTCATGAACGACATTAATAAACTCCTGTCTGTCAGACATGGGCCACACGCGAGCCGCGTGACCTATGCGCCCCAACTAAGGTTGGCGTGACAACCTTTTGTGACAATTTTGTAAGAGTTTTATGACAGCCTAAGATTTTTGCAGAAAACTTCACTCAACAGGCAAAATGACTGCGAACTCAGTGCCCTCATTCACGACCGAATTAATTCTAAGGCGCCCGCGATGACGGCTGATGATATGTTTTACGATTGCAAGCCCAAGGCCAGTGCCGCCAACCTCGCGGCTACGGTGACTATCAACACGGTAGAATCGTTCAGTCAGGCGAGCAATGTGATGCGCTGCAATACCTTCACCGTAATCCCGAACGCGTACAGTAATACCCTGCCCACGCAAAAGTGCGCTTTCTTGGGCCTCGTCGATGATGACGTCGATCTTGCCACCACGCGCCCCGTATTTGATCGCGTTTTCGATGAGATTGCGAAACACCTGTCGCAATTGGTTTTCATCACCCGGAATGGGAGGAACCGTGGTTGGGAAATGTGTGGTGACTGTTACGGACGCCTTTTCCGCAACAGGCGCAAGGGCGAGGATTGTCGAATTGAGGATCGCATCGAGGTTAACAGGTTGAACGGGGCGAATGCGTTCGTTCTCCTCAACCTTACTCAGCGACAAGAGGTCCGAGACAAGCTGCGACATTCGTGAGGCTTCTTGTTCCATAATGGACAAAAACCGGTCCTGCGCCTTGGGGTCATTCCGTGCAGGCCCACGCAGCGTTTCGATAAAGCCCATCAGCGCGGTGAGTGGCGTTTTCAGTTCATGACTGACGTTGGCCACAAAGTCGCGACGCATCTTACCCGCATCTTCAATATCAGTGAGGTCTTCGAAAGTGATTAAGACAGAGGTCCCTTTGCCCGTGTCAATCGGAGCAATGTTGACCCGAAACGTCGTGTCGCGACCGCTATCGCGCCCAAGGTAGCGTGATTCTTGTTTTGTCTTCGTGCGAAAAACCGTCTCGATCGCGTCGAGGATATTGGGTTGTCGTAACCCCGTGATGCAGTGGCGTCCTACGATTTCCTGACCCAACAAGGATCGTGCATGCCCATTGGCAACGGTGATCCGTTCGTCTGGTCCAATGATCAAAGCCACGAGTGGCAGTGCTTGGACGATTTGGGCTGGCGTTGGGATATCTGGCGTCATGCCGCTATTCGTAGCGTCCGTTTGTTTCCTCGCAAGTCTTTTCAACTCCCCCTTAACGGTGATTGCGACATGAGAAATACTCCGTATAATTGTATACGCAGTGGGTGACTCTGACTGCGTGACGAACGACTAAGAGTGGGGAAATCGGGGATGGGAACCCTAAGAGCAACGCGCCTGCGCAGCACTGCGCAGCGATCTGTGATGCTTGTGATCGGACAGAAATCCGATTGGGCTGATCCGGGTATTGCAGCCGAGGTTGCCGATTACCACTACGTCGATTTTTCAGAATTAGACCAAACGCTTATGGCGCGCATTCAACCCGACACTGTTGTGTCGTCCCTCTTTGGTCATGGGTTTGATGCGATTGATATAGCAAAGCAACTTTATCAGCTTGGGTTTACGGGGCGCTACCGCGCGCTCACTGGAAACTTGCCAAACCCCGACATGATCCGACGCGAAGTCGCGCAAGTTGCACCGGGTTTGGATTTTGACGTTCTGAATTTCTTAGCGCCTAAAATCACTCTGCATTGATCGCTCTGAGTCCGGTGCGATAACGCTCCGCGTTTTTCTGATAGCTCAGTGCGGATCTGGTCAGACCTTCGATTGCGTCTTCGGTCAGGGTGCGAATGATTTTACCTGGTGCGCCCATGACGAGTGAGCCATCGGGGATAACCTTGCCTTCGGTGATTAACGCCCCTGCCCCGATCAGGCAGTTTTTACCAACCACGGCACCGTTCATCACCATCGCGCCCATTCCGATCAATGTGTTGTCGCCAATAGTGCAGCCGTGCAGCATAACCTTGTGACCGATGGTGCAGTTTTTACCGATAGTGAGCGGATACCCCATATCGGTGTGTAGCACGCTGTTTTCTTGGATATTGCTGCCCTCGCCGAGCGTGAGCATTTCGTTATCACCGCGCAGCGTTGATCCAAACCAGACCGAAGATTTTGCGGCCAGTGTCACCTTGCCGATCAGGTTTACATCGTCGGCAACCCACGCAGTGTCATCGATAATCGGAGCGATTCCATCGAGTTCGTAAATCATCTTGCTTCAAACTCCTTGTTCAATCCGCGGACAAATTCATTCAACCCTGGTTGACGATTAGCACGGGACCGTTCGGCCATGAGGATCGTTTTTAGCTCGGCCTCGGCTGCATCCACGTCGCGGTTCACGATCACGTAGTCATATTCGGCCCAATGGCTGATTTCATCGCGGCTTTGGGCCATGCGGTTCGCAATCACCTCGTCGCTGTCTTGGGCACGTCCACGCAGGCGCGATTCCAGATCGGCTATCGACGGAGGAAGAATGAAGATCGACACAACATCATTTGCCAAAGCTGAACGTCTGATTTGCTGACCGCCTTGCCAATCGATGTCGAAAATTGTGTCACGACCAGCCATCATTGCTGTCTCAACAGGACCTTTCGGGGTTCCATAGTAGTTCCCGAAAACCTCCGCATGTTCGAGCATTTCACCCGCATCGACCATAGATTCAAATTCGGCCTTGGTTTTGAAGTAATACTCGACACCATTGGTTTCACCGGGGCGTGGATCGCGCGTCGTGGCGGACACCGAGAAAGAGAGTGTCGGGTCCCATGCCATCAATCGTTTGGCCAACGTGGATTTTCCTGCCCCTGACGGCGAAGACAAAATGATCAAAAGACCACGGCGTTGGATGTCGGACATCAATTACTCCACATTCTGAATTTGTTCGCGCATCTGTTCGATGACGGCTTTTAGCTCTAGCCCAACGGCCGTAAGCCCAACAGCCTGAGATTTCGAACACAGGGTATTTGCTTCACGGTTAAATTCCTGCGCGAGGAAGTCGAGCTTGCGTCCTGCGGGGGCAGGATCGCTGATCAATTCACGGGCTGCGGCGACATGGGCGCGAAGGCGATCCAATTCTTCGGTTACGTCCTGTTTTACCGCAAGGACAGCGAGCTCTTGGGCAAGTCGTTGATCATCGACCTCTGCAATATCATCGAGCACGCGTTTCATTGCAGACGTGAGTGCCGTGCGAACATCAGCCTTGCGTTCTTCGGCAGTAATTTTAGCCTTTTCAATGAGTTCTTCGATCTTGTTCAGGTGATCTGTCACAACCGCATGAAGCGCCCGCCCTTCCGTTGCCCGCATCGCGGCGAAATCGTCGAGCAATGGGCCAAAGTCGTCGGTCAAATGTTTGAGTAGGTCTTCGTCATCTTCTGACAGGTTTGTCGGAACGAAAACGCCTTTGATATTGAGGATGTCAGCCGAAGTTGGTGTGTTGACCTGCAACCCCATTGCCGCGGCACGAGCTTCAATACGGCCGATCGCTTCTAAAGCGCGGTCCAATGCTGCTAAGTCGACATCAAGTTTTTTATCTGTCTCGTCCCGCGTGAGGCGCAGGTTCAACGTGATATTGCCCCGCGAAAACCGTTTGGTCAAAGACGCGCGCACCGACTGTTCCAGCCCTTCAATGCCGTCTGGGAGACGCAGACGAAGGTCGAGTCCCCGTGCGTTCACGCTGCGAATATCCCAACTCCATTGGGTCACGCCATGTGCGCCCGTGCGGCTGGCGAATGCGGTCATTGATCGGATCACGATGGCCTCTCCTTTTGTATCCAATGGCTTAATGCAAATTGGGGCACTGCGGCAAGTGGCGCGAAGCCCTGTTAACCTTGATGCGCGAAGGGTCGTGTCAATTTGAATGAATTGTTTTATGAATTTGAAAGACCCGTTAAGGATGTGCGACATGGACACGCCACACCAATCAAATAACGAAACACTTAAGGTGCTAGAAACCTATTGGCATGAACTGCGTGGTCCGCAGACACTGCCTGAACGTCGTGCCATTGATCCGACGCGGATCGACGCGGCATTACCGTTTTCCTTCATCCTAGAACGTGTAGCCCCTGGCGTTGGTCGCTTGCGCGTCAGTGGGCAAAAAATCAACGACCTCTTAATGATGGAGGCGCGCGGTATGCCTTTGTCTATGCTGTTTGAGCCCTCTGAAAGGGATCGTTTGCAGACCTATGTTGAGGCGTGTTTTGCCGATCCAGCGATTGTCGAACTGTCACTGACCACACAACGCGGTTTGTCGCGACCAAAGTTTACAGGTCGGCTCCTTTTAATGCCGCTAGCGGGTGCGAACGGTATTCCTACGCGAGCGCTCGGTGCGATTGTCACTGAAGGGATTCAGGGTCGTAGCGCGCGACGGTTCTCAATCGATGGAGCCGTCCCTATACGCCATGAGAAAATTAACATGGCCCCCATGCAAGCCTTTGATCAGGCGCTTTATGCGGGCGAACGAAAAAGGCCGACCCAACGGCCGGCCCTTCGTTTGGTTGTCGACAACGACCGCGATTAAGCGTTTGCCGCTGCTGCCAGCTTTTCGCGACGCGCAGAGAGCTCTTCCGCAACGAGGAACGCGAGCTCAAGCGATTGCGATGCGTTCAGACGCGGGTCACAGGCTGTGTGGTAACGATCGCTGAGATCCTCATCGGTCACAGCGCGAACACCACCAGTGCATTCGGTCACGTCTTTACCAGTCATCTCAAAGTGCACACCACCGGGGATCGAGCCTTCGGCGTTGTGAACTGCAAAGAATTCGCGGACCTCACGCAGCACGCTGTCGAAAGGACGGGTCTTGTAACCGGTCGATGACTTGATCGTGTTGCCATGCATCGGGTCACAGGTCCAAACAACGTTTGCGCCCTCTTCCTGAACAGCTTTGATCAGGCGCGGCAGGTGTTCGCCAACGTTGCCCGCGCCGAAGCGCGCAATAAGGGTCAGACGCCCTGCTTCATTTTCGGGGTTCAGCGACGCCATCAGCGATTTCAGGTGACCAGAGGTCATCGAAGGACCGCATTTCAGGCCGATCGGGTTCTGAACGCCTTTGCAGAATTCAACGTGAGCCCCGTCAGGCTGACGCGTGCGGTCGCCGATCCAGATCATGTGACCAGAACCCGCAAGCCATTTGCCCGAGGTCGAATCCAGACGGCATAGCGCTTCTTCGTATTCCAAAAGCAATGCTTCGTGGCTGGTGAAGAAGTCGACGGTCTGCATCGCATGGTTCGCCTCATCACGGATGCCAGCAGCATTCATGAAGTCAAGCGTATCGCTGATGCGGGTTGCCAGCTCGCGGTAACGCTCTGCCTCAGGCGACGCGGTGAAACCAAGCGTCCATGAGTGCACTTTGTGAAGGTCAGCGTAGCCACCCGTCGAAAATGCACGAAGAAGGTTCAGTGTTGCAGCGGCTTGCGTGTAGGCCTGCAACATACGGTCTGGGTCAGGAATACGAGCTTCCGGTGTGAAGTCGAAACCATTGACGATGTCACCACGGTAGCTCGGCAGTTCCGCCCCATTGATCACTTCGGTCGGTGCCGAACGCGGCTTTGCCATCTGGCCAGCCATACGACCTACTTTAACGACGGGAACTTTGGCGCCGTAGGTCAGAACCATTGCCATCTGCAACATCACCTTAAAGGTGTCGCGGATGTTATCAGCCGAAAATTCAGCAAAGCTCTCAGCGCAGTCACCACCCTGAAGAAGGAAGGCTTCGCCACGGGAAACCGCACCAAGTTTCGCTTTGAGTTTGCGTGCCTCGCCAGCAAAGACCAAGGGCGGATAGCTTGCGAGCTTCGCTTTTACAGCGTTCAGCTTTGCCTCATCCGTATAGTCGGGCATCTGAACCCGCGGTTTTGCACGCCAGTCCGTTTTCTGCCACTCGGTCATTGTCTCGCTCCGTTTTGCGTTCAATTTCGACCCGCATAGTCTATTTTAGCGGTATCAGGACGCGTTTATAGCCTTTGACTTTGACACGGCAACGTAAAAATCACTTTGCCTAAATTATGGTCCGTCCTTTAGCGACATTGGCGTCGCAAACAAACAACTCTTGCCTTTGTCGAGAAAAAGATGTTGTGGTCGAAAATCACCTCCGTTTTCGAGACCCAAATGGACACAGAAATTCAAATCGTCGAAGTCGAAGCGCCCAAGAAAGCAAAGCGTTTTGTCTTCGTGCTCTTGGAACAATTTACGATGCTGTCCTTTGCCAGCGCGGTGGAGTGTTTGCGTATTGCGAACCGTATGTCGAATGCGGACCTGTATTCATGGGCGCTTGCAGGTGATGGCGGCGAAATGGTCGCCTGTTCGAACGGAACTGAATTTAAGCTGCAGATGGACCTCGACGAACTCACCCGCGACGACGTTGTTATAGTGTGTGGTGGAATCGATGTTCAGAAAGCTACGAACAAACGCGTTCTGAATTGGCTCCGCCGCGAGGCGCGTCGTGGCGTGGTCATGGGCGGTCTTTGCACGGCGAGCTACGCGCTCGCGAAGGCTGGTCTCCTCGATGGAAAACGTGCGACGATCCACTGGGAGAACCAAGACAGCTTTTCAGAGGAATTTGAAGAAGTAGACCTGACAAAATCAGTGTTTGTTGTCGATGGGAATCGTATCACGGCTGCGGGTGGCACAGCGTCCCTCGATCTTATGCTGAAAATCATCGCGGACGATCACGGCGAAGAGCTCGCCAGCGCAGTTGCGGATCAGCTGATCTATTCATCGATCCGAACGGACCAAGACACGCAACGCCTGTCTATCCCGACCCGCATCGGTGTGCGCCATCCAAAACTGAGCCGTGTGATTCAGATGATGGAACAGAACATCGAAGAGCCAATCAGCCCCGCAACTCTTGCCAAAGACGTTGGTATGTCGACGCGCCAGCTAGAGCGTTTGTTCCGTCGGTACCTGACACGATCGCCAAAACGCTACTACATGGAACTGCGCCTTCAAAAAGCACGGAATCTGCTGATGCAAACCGACATGAGTGTGATCAATGTCGCCCTCGCCTGCGGCTTTGCTTCACCGTCGCATTTTTCGAAATGCTACCGTGCGCATTACCAGACAACACCCTACCGCGAACGCGGTGCACATGGGCGTCGTGACTAGTAAATTTCTGGATTCTAGGCCGTCTCTACGGTCTCGCGGGCTATTTGGCGGGGTTTAGCGCTGTCTGCGGGACAATTCACCTTGCGTCACCGCTTCACTTTTCCAAATGGTCCAATTAGCTTCGCTACAGGATAAGAACATCCGATAGGGAGTCTATAAATGAAAAAACTGCTGCTGGCCACTGCGGCCACCGCTTTGGTTGCTGGCGCTGCTTCGGCAGACGAAGTGAAACTGGGCGTTATCCTTGGCTTCACTGGTCCGATCGAATCGCTGACACCTGACATGGCTGCTGGCGCTGAAATGGCGATGGCTGAAGTTTCTGCATCGGGCAACTTGCTCGGCGGTATGACTGTAACGCCGATCCGCAAGGACTCGACCTGCGTTGACGCTGCTGCTGCGACCGCTGCCGCCGAAGAACTGATCGCTGAAGGCGTTGCTGGTATCTTTGGTGCTGACTGCTCTGGTGTAACCGGTGCGATCCTTCAGAACGTTGCTGTGCCGAACGGCATGGTTATGGTTTCGCCGTCTGCGACCTCTCCGGGTCTCTCGACCGTCGAAGACAACGGCCTCTTCTTCCGCACTGCACCGTCTGACGCTCGTCAGGGCGTTGTGATGGCTGAATTGCTCAAAGAGCAAGGCGTTGGCTCGGTTGCCCTGACCTACATCAACTCTGACTACGGCAAAGGCCTCGCAGACAGCTTCCAAGCTGCATACGAAGGCATGGGCGGCACAGTCACCATTTCTGCTGCGCACGACGTTGGCAAAGGTGACTACTCTGCAGAAGTTGCAGCGCTGTCCTCCGCTGGTGGTGAGCGTCTGGTCGTTGCTGGCTACGTTGACCAAGGTGGCGGCGATATCGTTCGCGCATCGATCGACGCTGGCGCATTCGACCTGTTCCACTTCCCCGATGGTATGATCGGCGACGCACTGCCGGCAACTTTCGGTGCTGACATCGACGGTTCCTACGGTCAGGCTCCTGGTTCGGACAACCCTGGCTACCAGACCTTTGTTAGCCTTGCAGAAGGGTTCAACGGCGAAGGCACCTATGCGTCGGAGTCTTATGACGCAGCTGCTCTGATCCTGCTTGCTATGCAGGCTGCTGGCTCGACCGACCCGAACGTCTACAAAGAATATGTAGAGTCGGTTGCGAACGCTCCGGGTGAGCCGATCATGCCGGGCGAACTGGGCAAAGCTCTTGAAATCCTCGCTGCTGGCGGCGACGTTGACCTGATCGGCGCGACTGGCGTTGAACTGGTAAACGGCGGCGAAGCTGCAGGTTCTTACCGCGTCGTCACCTTTGAAGGCGGCGAAATGGTAACCGCTGAATACCGCTAATCGTCAGAAATGACGTTCTATGCGGCGCGGGGCCTGTCCCCGCGCCGTTTTCCATAAGATGAGCGCGATCAATCGCGCCGTTGGGGATCAAAATGATTGTCGTCGACAACCTCCATAAACACTTCGGCGGCTTTCAAGCCGTAGACGGAGCTTCGCTGAGCATCGAAAAAGGCTCGATCACTGGTTTGATCGGTCCAAACGGTGCCGGAAAAACTACTCTTTTCAACGTGATTGCAGGTGTTCTTGAACCGACATCTGGGCGTGTGATGATGGACGGTGAGGATATCACTGGCCTGCCTCCGCATGATTTGTTCGGCAAGGGCCTTCTGCGGACGTTCCAGATTGCTCATGAATTCCATTCGATGACCTGCCGTGAGAACCTGATGATGGTTCCTGCTGGTCAATCGGGCGAAACCCTCTGGAACACGTGGTTTGGTCGCAAGCGTATCGCTGATGAAGAGCGTGCTCTACGTGCCAAAGCGGATGAAGTTCTAGAGTTCCTCACCATCAGCCATCTGGCAGACGAAAAAGCGGGCAACCTCTCTGGCGGTCAGAAAAAGCTGTTGGAGCTTGGCCGCACGATGATGGTCGACGCAAAGATCGTGTTCCTCGATGAGGTTGGTGCAGGTGTGAACCGCACGCTCCTTATGACCATTGGTGATGCCATCCTCCAGCTCAACAAAGAGCGCGGCTACACCTTCGTCGTCATCGAACATGACATGGACTTCATCGGCAAAATCTGCGGCCCTGTCATTTGTATGGCAGAAGGCAAGGTTTTGGCCGAAGGAACTCTCGCTGAAATCAAGGCAAACGAGCAGGTGATCGAAGCCTACCTCGGTACTGGCCTCAAGAACAAAGACAAGGTGGGCGCATGAGCGAACCATTCCTGATCGGGGACAATATGACGGGCGGCTATGGCCGTGGTCCTGACATCCTCCACAATTGCACAATCTCAGTGAACAAGGGCGAAATCGCCGTGATCGTTGGCCCAAACGGTGCTGGTAAATCGACCGCGATGAAGGCAACCTTTGGTATGCTGAACGTCCGCTCTGGTGCTGTGCGCCTAGACGGTGAGGACATCACCAAACTCTCACCCCAAGAGCGTGTGATGAAAGGTATGGGCTTTGTCCCGCAGGTGCGCAACATCTTCCCGTCGATGACGGTCGAAGAGAACCTCGAGATGGGCGCCTACATTCGCACCGATGATTACCGCGAGACGATGGAGCAGGTTTACGATCTCTTCCCGATCCTGCGCGATAAGCGTTTTCAGGCAGCGGGTGAACTATCTGGCGGTCAACGTCAGCAGGTGGCCGTTGGCCGTGCGCTAATGACAAAGCCCAAAGTGCTCCTTCTTGACGAACCGACTGCTGGCGTGTCGCCCGTTGTTATGGACGAACTCTTTGACCGTATCATTGAGGTCAGCCGCACAGGTATTCCGATTTTGATGGTGGAACAGAACGCCAAACAGGCGCTTGAAATCGCCGACCGTGCTTACGTTCTGGTTCAGGGTGCCAACGCCCACACTGGCACTGGCAAAGACCTACTGGCCGACCCTGAAGTCCGCCGTTCCTTCCTCGGAGGTTAATATGGATTTCCTCAACGCTGTGGTGGCTATCACCAACCTCCTTATCATTCCCGCGACAACCTATGGTGCTCAGCTTGCTCTGGGTGCATTGGGTGTAACGCTGATCTATTCGATCCTGCGGTTCTCGAACTTTGCGCACGGCGATACGATGGCTTTTGGCACCGTTGTCACCATTGGCATTACGACGCTGTTCCAATCTTGGGGCATCAGCCTCGGGCCACTTCCAACCGCCCTACTCGCCCTGCCCTTTGCGGTTGCGATTACGGCCGTTCTACTCGTCGGCACCGACTTTGCGATCTATCGCTTTTACCGCAAGAAACGCGCTGTCCCGATCATCTTTGTAATGGCGTCCTTGGGCGTTATGTTCGTGATGAACGGTCTCATTCGTTTCATGGCTGGCGTGAAAGACCAAACCTTTGACGACGGTACACGTTTTATTATCAAGGCACGTGATTTCAAAAACTGGTCTGGTCTAGACGAAGCCCTCGCGCTCCGCACGACCCAAGTTTTGACCCTCGTTGTCGCGATCGCAATCGTTGCTTGGCTCTTCTGGTTCTTGAATAAAACTCGCACGGGTAAATCCATGCGCGCTTTCTCGGACAACGAAGATTTGGCGCTCCTGTCGGGTATCAACCCGAACCGCGTCGTGATGGTGACGTGGGTGATCGTGGCGATGCTCGCGACGACAGCTGGCGTTCTCTATGGCCTCGATAAAGCCTATTCGCCCTACACCTACTTCCAGTTGCTGCTGCCGACCTTTGCGGCCGCGATCGTTGGTGGCCTCGGCAACCCTCTGGGCGCGATTGTCGGTGGTTTCGTCGTATCCTTCTCCGAGGTCATGGTGACCTACGTTTGGAAAAAGGTCGCGATCTATCTGCTGCCCGAAGCACTAGAGCCGAATGGCCTGCTGCAGCTGATGTCGACCGAATATAAATTTGCGGTCAGTTTCGCGATCCTCGTCGTCGTGCTTCTGTTTAAACCGACCGGCCTATTCAAGGGGCAATCCGTATGACCCAATACATGCGTGCAATCCTATTCTTTGGCTTCATGGCTGCGCTCTTCATCATTGAGGGCAGCACGAACTTTTGGATTTTTTCGGGCTCATGGAACACCTCTCTGGTGATCCTGAACATGGCGCTGGTCTCTGCTGTCATGGCGCTGGGGGTGAACCTCCAGTGGGGCTATGCAGGTCTGTTCAACACGGGCATCATGGGCTTTGTGGCCTTGGGTGGTCTGGCCGTTGTTGTCACCTCGCTGCCGCCCGTGACAGAGAGCTGGTCGGCTGGTGGGTATCGGATCATCCTCGGTTTGATCCTCGGTGCGCTGACCATCGCAGGCACGATCCTGATGCGGATGAAGCTGCCCCAAGGTCGTCTGCGTGGCGTTCTGACCCTCGCGATCCTGATCGGTGGTTTCTTCCTTTACCGCGCTGTGTTCGATAGCGGCGTTCAAGCAGTCGAGGCGATTGATCCGTCGGTCACAGGTAATATTGGTGGCCTTGGCCTGCCTGTGTTGGTGGCTTGGCCTGTTGGCGGTCTCCTTGCGGCTGGTGCTGCGTGGATTATCGGTAAAACGGCGCTCGGTCTTCGGTCTGATTACCTCGCCATTGCGACACTCGGTATCGCTGAGATCATCGTTGCGATCCTCAAGAACGAAGAGTGGCTCTCTCGTGGTGCAAAGAACGTAAATGGCTTACCGCGTCCCGTTCCTTACGAAGTTGACCTTCAGCAAAGCGCTGAATTTGTAGCTAACGCTGCGAGCTTCGGCCTCGATCCAGTGACGGCTTCGACCCTCTACGTGAAGATCGGTTACGCACTTTTGTTCACCGCTGTACTCGTGACGATCCTCGTACTGTCGCAGTTGGCGCGTCACAGCCCATGGGGCCGTATGATGCGTGCTATTCGGGATAACGAAACCGCTGCACGTGCGATGGGTAAAAACGTTACCCGCCGTCACCTCGAGATATTTATCCTCGGGTCAGCGGTCTGTGGTTTCGCGGGTGCGATGATGACGACGCTTGATGGACAGTTGACCCCTGCGTCTTATCACCCTTTGCGGTTTACGTTCCTCATCTGGGTGATGGTGATCGTTGGTGGCTCTGGCAATAACCTCGGCTCTGTTCTCGGTGGTTTTCTGATCTGGTGGCTCTGGGTCAAGGTTGAACCGCTGGGCCAGTGGCTCGCTCAAGTGCTGACTTACGGTCTGCCCGAAGGTCACTGGGTCGCCGTTCGCATCACAGAGGCCGCAGCGCATATGAGGCTCTTTACCATGGGCTTGGTTCTGCTCTTTGTCTTGCGGTTCAATCCACGCGGCATGCTACCAGAAAATTGACAAAGCGGGGCCTCAGGGCCCCGTTTTCTTATTTGGCCGCGGGCTTGTCCCTTTTGCTTTTGCCGAATATGCACCATCACGATAAGTAGAGCCGTCGGCACCATAACGAACGCCGATGCTGTGCGTTGGGGGCAGTATGATCACTGTGTTTCGTTTGATGTTTTGGCTTGCGTCGGGGCTGATTGGCTTCACCTTGGCGGCTTTTACGCTGGCCTATTATTTCGCTTCGCGATCCTTGCCCGATTACAACGAAACGATCGCCGTCGATGGTCTGGGCGCAACGGTCGAGGTCGTGCGCGATAACTCTGACGTTCCACATATTTTTGGCGAAACCGATCCCGATGTATTCTTCGCCCTCGGCTTTGCCCACGCCCAAGACCGCATGTGGCAGATGATCACCGATCGCCGCACCGCCCAAGGACGCATGGCGCAGGTGTTCGGGCAATCGATGCTGCCTTCTGATATCCTGATGCGGCGTCTCGACCTCTATAACCTGTCGTTATCGAGCGTTGAGACGCAGGATGACCATACCAAAGCCGCGCTTGACGCCTACAGCGCAGGTGTGAACGCGTGGTTGACAGAGGTGAACAACGGTGTGCGTGGTCGTGGCGCGCCAGAGATGTGGGTCTTCAATCAACCCATCGCTCCTTGGCAGCCAGCCGATAGTATCGCGCTCTTTAAACTCTATGCGTTCCGCCAAAGCGGCCACCTTCAGGCCGAAGTTCTGCGCGCCAGCGTATCGCAGCGCATTACCGACGACCGTATCCATGATATTTTGCCAGAGGTTCCCGGAACGAGCGTCACCGCGCTGCCGTCCTATGCGTCACTTGTTCAGGACCTTCCGACCGAAGTCGCATTCGATTGGTCCGATGCGTCACGCGCGGGGCTTCCTGCCGCTGATTTTTCTGGCGCCTCGAACGCTTGGGTTGCGGGTCCGTCGCGTTCGACCTCTGGTTCGACCCTTCTTGCCAATGATCCGCATGGGATGCTGACCGCGCCTTCGCCGTGGTATTTGGCTCGGTTGGAGCTGTCGACTGGCGGCGTAATCGGCGCAACGATCCCCGGTGTGCCAGTCGTTCTGACGGGACGCAGCGCGAGCCTAGGTTGGGGGATCACCAGCGCTTGGGCGGACGATATGGATCTCTACCTCGAAGAGGTCGATGAAAACCAATCCAATCGATATCGAACTGCAGATGGCTGGGCCGACTTTGTAACTCGCGAAAGCATCATTGAAATCGCAGATGCGCCTGCGGTGACGCTTAAACTCTTGTGGACGCAGAATGGACCTGTCCTACCTCCGGATCAATTTAACCTCGCCACCATACGTCCAGCGGGTCACGTCGTATCTCTGGCTTGGACTGGGCTGAGCGATCAGGACACCTCCTTGTCTGCTGCAATGGGCATTATGCGGTCGCGCTCTGTTCGGTCGGCTATCGCTGCGGGTCGAAGCTACATCGCGCCCGCGCAGAACCTCATGCTCGCTGATCCGAATGGGATTGCCATGCAAACCATAGGCACGATCCCGTCACGTGACGAAGCTCATCAGAGTAAGGGGCGCATGCCGACGTACGGCTATCTGCCGCAGAACCAATGGCGCGGCACCCTGCCCTATGACACCAATCCGTCGATCGTCGATCCCGAAGGCGGCATCATCGGCAACACCAATAATAAAACCAGCACTGCCGCTTTCCCGAACCATGTGTCCTATGTCTGGGGAGACAGTCAGCGTATCTATCGTTGGCAGCGTCTCATGCAGGCGCGCGGTGTTCACACGCGCGAAAGCTTTATCGAAGCGCAGTTGGATACGGTCAGCTACACCGCCCGTTCTCTCTTGCCGCTGGTTGGTGCGGATCTATGGTTCACGGGCGATCCTGCGCCCGAAGGCACACCAGAACGTCGCCGTCAGCAAGCGCTGGATATGTTGGCCTCGTGGAATGGTGAAATGAACGAACACCTGCCAGAGCCGCTGATCTATGCAGCTTGGATGCGCGCGCTACAGGATCGCTTGATCCGCGATGAACTGGGCGATGTGGCCGATGCATTCACTCATGTTGATCCGATTTTCATTGAACGGGTCTATCGCGATATCGGTGGTGCCTCCGCATGGTGCGACGTGATTCAATCTGCACCCATTGAGACCTGCGTCGACATCGCGCGACAGTCTTTGGACGAAGCGTTGATCTGGATTTCTGAGAACCAGAGCGGTTCGCTGGAATCGCTTCGCTGGGGTGACGCGCATACGGCAGTTCACGTGCACAAGGCGCTCGCCGATGCGCCCATCTTGCGCTGGTTCGTGAATATTCACCAATCGACCTCGGGCGGCGACAACACGCTTTTGCGTGGTTTGACTTCGGGCGTCGATCCTACCCCGTTCCGCAATGTTCATGCGGCGGGGTATCGCGGCGTATACGATTTTGCGGATCCAGATAGTTCCGTCTTTATCATCTCCACAGGTCAGTCTGGCCACCCGCTCAGCCGGTATTACGACGACATGGGCGAATTGTGGCGACGCGGGGAGTATATCCCCATGTCGCTTGATCCGTCGCTTGCGCGTGCGGGTGCCGTGGGCGTTACGGTGCTGGTGCCGAACTGATCACACTCGGGCGTAACGGTCTTTCTGGATTTGCGTCCATTTGACCGTCATCTGATAGCCTTCGTCTGTCTGCACATCCGCTTCGACCACGCCCTGAGCAAACAGCCATGCCCGTGCTTTGCCCGCGCTAAATGGCAGGGTCAAAACCTCGATCATGTGATCAGGACGTAGTTTCAGTGAAATCGCATCGAGCAGCGTATCAAGGCCTTCGCCCGTTATCGCCGATATCGCAAAGATATCTTCGGTGCGCTCCGCCTGCGTCCGCACTGCGTCGGCCTGTTCGTCATCCAGACGATCAACCTTGTTCCAGACCTCGATCATCGGCGCTGTTTCGGCAACGCCAAGTGATTGGAGGATCGTATGAACATCCTCGGACTGTTCTTCGGTCTGCTCGTGGCTGATGTCACGGACGTGAACGATCAAATCGGCGTCGAGCACCTCTTCGAGTGTTGCACGGAAGGATGCCACCAGTTCGGTCGGCAAATCAGAGATAAAGCCCACAGTGTCGGAGAGGATGATCTCTTCGCCGCTTGGCAAATTGAGACGACGCATAGTCGGGTCAAGCGTCGCAAAGAGCATGTCTTTGGCAAAGACTTCGGCACCTGTCACACGGTTGAAGAGCGTCGATTTCCCCGCGTTGGTGTAACCAACGAGAGCAACAATCGGGAACGGCACCTTTGCGCGGGCCTTACGGTGCAGTTCACGTGTCTTAACCACTTTGTCCAACTGGCGACGCAGACGAACGAGCTGTTCGTCAATGGCACGGCGGTCGGCTTCGATCTGCGTTTCACCCGGACCACCAACAAAGCCCAAACCACCGCGCTGACGCTCTAGGTGGGTCCACGCCCGCACCAGACGTGTCCGCTGATAGGACAGTGCAGCCATTTCGACCTGCAGCACGCCTTCGCGGGTGCGCGCACGATCCGAGAAAATCTCGAGGATCAGGCCGGTACGGTCGAGGATCTTAACGCCCCAGTCCTTTTCCAGGTTCCGCTGCTGAACAGGACTCAGGTGGCCATCGACCAAAACGAGTTCGATCTCTTCAGCTTTGAACTGCTGGTTCAATTCCTCGATTTTGCCCGAGCCGAACAAATAACCCGGCTGAACTTTGGGCAGCGATACGATCGTCGCACCAAAGACTTCCAGCGAAGGCAGGGCCGCCGCAAGTGCGACAGCCTCGTCCAGCGCCGGTGCAGCAGCACGGCGGTTACGATCTGATTTAATGTCTGGGTGGAGCACCCAGGCCCGCGTTGCAGGCCTGTCCGTTTCCTCCATGATGGTCTTACTCTTCGCCGTCATAAAGGCTGACAGGTGCAGCCGGCATTATCGTGGAGATCGCGCTCTTATAGACCAGTTGCGATTTGCCATCGCGGCGCAGGAGCACACAGAAATTGTCGAACCACGTGATGTCGCCCTGCAGTTTAACGCCGTTCACTAAAAAGATAGTGACCGAGATTTTGGCTTTGCGAACATGGTTAAGAAAAGCATCCTGAAGGTTCTGCTTGTCGGCCGCCATTGATATTATCCTTTATTCTTGTGGCCGCGGACCGGCCTCCGTCTTTGGTGTGAGTATGTCTAACCCGCGAAAGAGATTCCAGCCCCAAAATCAACCATCTATCGTAGGGTTTATTTGCGCCAAAAATCGGGGTTGAAAAGAGCAATAATCGCCAGCGCCTCTAGCCGCCCAAGAACCATCGCAAGAGCCAGCACCATCTTGGCCTCATTCGTTACACCCGAGATCGAAATCGGTGCTTCAGCTGCGATCTCGACTAAAGGACCTGTAGTGGAAAGTGCGGCAACGGTGAGAACAATTGCGTTCTCAAACTGCACACCAGTAAGCGAAAGCGCTGTGAGCACGCCCACGATGGATAGCGCAAAGAGCATAAAGAACACCCAAGCGATCTGCGCGCCCTGCCTACGAATACGACGCGCCTCTTGGCCCGAGCCACCAACGGAACTGGGATGGATCAGCCGTTCCAATTCGCGCTCTGAATGGCGGAACAACGCATAGACCCGTAAGAGTTTCACTCCGCCCGCAGTCGTCGCAATTCCGCCGCCCGTGATCGATAGGCCAAGCAGGACCAACCCGGGCGTTGAGAGTTCCGACCAATCAGCAACCATCGACCAGTAACGTGATTCAAAACCAGTCGTGGTCAGGAACGACATTACAGTGAACACGCTGCCCCAAAGTGCCTTTAGGCCGGTGAGTAGCCCATCGATGCGATGTTCCTCAAGGACGCCAACGTAATGGCGAAGATACAAAAGCGTCGGCACAATCGTGATCAACAAAAGCGCCATTTGTATTTCAGGATCTTTGCGGAGACGGCCCCGTTCTTGGGCGAGGATGTCGCTGCTGAAGGTCAGGCGAGACACCGCAAAGAACATAAAGGCAAAGATCAGTATTTCGCCAAGAACGCCACCGTTTGCCCAATACAAACCGCCAGTCGCAGATATCCCCGAGGTCGACATCGTGGACATAGCGTGGATTAAAGCGACAAAGGGACGTTCACCGACCGCCGACAGCCCAACCCAAAGCGCAAAGGTGAGCCCGATATAAAGCGGCGCAAGCTGGAGGGTGTAGCGCGTCAAACGCTCGGACGTATTCGCGACACGCGTGATTTGAACAAAACTCTGCACCGTGCCCTGAGGCGCACCCGCGTTACGGACCTCGAACCCGCCCAAGTTCATCGGGGCAAGGATCGCGACAGCGGTGATCCAAATAAACAGACCACCCATCCAACCCACGATCGCGCGCCATAGGTGCAACGCCGCATTCATCCGCCATGGGCTGTCGTAGAGAGTGGACCCTGTTGTGGTGAAATCTGACACCATTTCGAACCACGCATCGAAAAACGTCGTTCGACCGTGGGCTTCATGAAATGGAACGGCGAGGAGGATCGGCAGGATCAGGTATGCGCCGACCAGTGTAATAAGGTGGCTTCGCGCCACGCGGCGCGGTTGCTGACCATGTGTTGCAAACCCAATCAGGGTCGTGAGCAACATAAACAGGATCATCGAATAAAAGAACGGTCGCGCAATCGCGTGGTGCCCATGCGACAATGCAAAGGCCGCAGGCGCAATCATCGCCAAAGACGAAATCCCCATAAGGAGGACAAAAAACGGAAGGTCTGTGATCCGCTTAAGCATCAGAAGAAATCGATCGAAACCTGAAGCAATTGTTCCACGGCAGGAACATCAGAGGTCATCGCAAAGATCGCGACGATGTCCCCTTCTTCGACCCGCAAGTCGCCGGTCGGCTTGAGGTATTTCCGATCACGGAAAATCCCACCGACCAGAACGCCCTCCGGGAAATCGATCTCTCTGATACGCTGACCAGAAATCGGCGAAGTTCCGAGGACATAGGCTTCGATCATCTCTGCTTCTGCATCACCAATCGAATAAACCGCCCGCACGCGACCATGTCGAATGTGACGCAGGATCGACGAAACGGTTGTGGCCCGTGGGTTGATGTAGGCGTCGATATAGAGTGGTCCCATCAGCGGAACCAAGGTCGGATCGTTGGTCAAACAGATCGACATCCCAGCGCCGAGCGATTTTGCACGCACCGCTGCGAGCATGTTGGTCTTATCGTCGTCCGTAATCGCCAAAACCGCATCCGCGCTACTGACGTTCGCTTCTTCGAGGAGCGCTGCATTCAAGCCATCCCCATGCAGAACAATCGTCCGCTCAAGGGCGTCGGCCGCAATCTCAGCCCGCGAACGGTTCTTTTCGATAACCTTCACACGAACACGATCCGTGCTGGTTTCCAATGCACGCGCGACAGCAAGGCCAACGTTACCCCCGCCAATAATAACGACGCGTTCCTGTTTGACATTGGTTTTGCCAAACACCTCCAGCGTACGCGTCACGTCATCGGTGCTGGTAAACACATACACGTCATCGCCTGGAAAAATCTGATCGCCTGCTGCGGGTGCGAACAGGGTTCCCTCGCGGCGAATACCGACAACGATAGCGCGCAAGGTAGAAAACAGGTCAGTCAATTGACGAAGCGGCGTGTTGATTACAGGACAATCCTCGCGGACGGTGATCCCCAAAAGCTGTGCCTTCCCCTCAAAGAAGTTCTCGGTGTCGAAAGCTGCTGGCGACGACAATCGCTGCAAAACAGCCTCAGCCACTTCGCGTTCAGGGCTAATAACAACGTCGATTGGCAAATGATCGCGTCGATACAAATCGGAATAGATCGCGTCCAAATAGCTTTGTGCCCGCAAGCGTGCGATTTTGCGCTGCACGGCAAACACAGAATGCGCCACCTGACAGGTGACCATATTTACTTCGTCAGAATGTGTTGCAGCGATGATCATCTCTGCATCCCGCGCCCCTGCCCGTTCAAGGACATCGGGATAAGATGCATGTCCGGTGACGCCGTTCACGTCCAAGGTTTCCGTTGCACGACGCACCAGCTCGGGGTTGTTATCAACAACAGTTACGTCGTTGCGTTCCGAAGACAGGTGCCGTGCAATCTGCCAACCAACCTGACCTGCGCCACAAATGATAACTTTCATGACCGAGCTTCCTAATATCTTGGTTGGGCTACAAGTGGCAGATGCACAGGAAAGGGTCAATGGAAGCCCTCTCTTTGACGCTCAGGTAAGGAATTCCCTACTAATCCATAGCGTGTATGGGATTAACTATCGTCATGCTTGAATTGTATGAATAAAATTCGCAGCACATTATCCAGTAAGAAGAGTTTAGTGATGTCAAAACTACATCGTTCAATGGTTCAATCGACCGGTCGGATCGCTCAAAAAGCAAAAACTAGAAACCAACTTTTGATCGCCGCTCGAGAGTTGATGGCTGAACAAAGTGTGGTCACCGTTGCAACTGTTGCCGAACGCGCAGGGATTTCCACCGCGACGGCCTACCGTTATTTTCCAAACCCAGAGACGATTCAACTCGAAGCCGTCACGAGCCAAGACATTGGGGCGCAGGCCGACTTCATCCAGCATTTTCAATCGAACTGCACAGAGGATTTGTCGGTCATTGATCGGGTCAACCTCGCCAATCGGATCGTAATTGATTTCGTGATGCGAAATGAGGCCGGATATCGGTTGTTCATCGCCAAAACGCAGGAAAAATTGGCATCTGCCGCAAATTCTGACGTGTCGGCGATTCCCTACGCAGCACGACGCTTGGCGCTGATCCGCTTAGCAATGGACCCGCTGCGCAAGAAGCTGGGAACCTCTTTCTATCAAGCCTGCGATATGGTGTTTGTCGCATCTGGACCCGAGGTTTATTTCATGCTCCGCGATACGTGCCGCAATAGTGCGCAGGACGCAGCGCGCAGCATGGAAAACAACCTGCGCGCCATCATCTCATCATTCTAACAGAGATTAATCCTGTTCGATTTGGGCGATCCGCGCGCCCGCCTTGCTGGTTGTCACAACGCCAAGCGATTTCAATTTGCGGTGCAGTGCGGACCGTTCCATCCCAACAAAGGACGCTGTGCGACTGATATTGCCGCCAAATCGGTTAATTTGGGTCAGCAGATATTCACGCTCAAACAGTTCACGTGCTTCACGAAGCGGCAATGTCGCGAGCGCGCCCGACAGAACGATCCGTCCCTCGGTCGCAGCACTTTCCTCAACATTTGGAAGCTCCTTAGCGCTGATCGGCTCGGAACTATCGCCAAGGATCAGAACGCGTTCGATCACGTTCTTCAACTGACGCACATTTCCTGGCCAGATCATAGTCTGGAGCATTGCGCGTGCATCTTCTGACAACGCCCGCATGGGCAGGCCCTGCGTCTTGTTCAATTCCGCGATAAAGTGTTCAGCCAATAGAGGAATATCATCGCGGCGCTCCTCCAAGGTTGGAACCTCAATCGGAACAACGTTAAGGCGGTGGTATAGTTCTTGGCGGAAGTTGCCTGCCTCAATATCAGCATTCAGATCGCGGTTGGTTGATGAAATCACCCGAAGATCGACTTCGATTACATCCGAACCACCAACGCGAGAGAACTTCTGATCGACAAGGACACGAAGGATTTTAGTCTGTGTTCCCAATGGCATATCGGCGATTTCATCGAAATAAATGACGCCGCCATTAGCCTGCTCCAGCAGACCTTTTTCAAGGCCACGCTCTGTACCTTCGCGCCCAAACAGAACCTCTTCCATCCGGTCTGGATCAATCGATGCGGAGCTGACGACCACAAAAGGAGCATCCGCGCGGTTAGAATTCGCATGAATATACCGCGCTGCGATCTCTTTGCCCGCACCAGGACCGCCCGTTAACATCACACGACCATTGGATTTTGTAACTTTATCCAGTTGCGACTTCATGATGCGGAACGTTGCGCTATCGCCTAGCATTTCTGCCGCGGGACCATCAGACCGTTTCAGTGCTAGGTTTTCGCGACGCAGACGCGATGCTTCCATGGCGCGTTTAATAACCACCAGCAACTGATCGATATTAAACGGTTTTTCGATGAAGTCGTAGGCGCCTTGCTTAATCGCAGCGACTGCAATCTCAATGTTGCCGTGACCAGAGATGATCACAATCGGAATTTCCGGGTGGTCTTTTTTAACCTTCGACAAAATGTCGATCCCGTCCATGTGGCTGTCTTTGAGCCAAATATCGAGGATCATCAATGCAGGTTTTTCTGCCGCGATTGCGCCCATACATTCGTCTGCATTGGCCGCCATGCGGGTCGAAAAACCCTCGTCTTTCAAAATGTCCGAGATGAGTTCGCGAATGTCGCGTTCGTCATCGGTGATTAAAATATCGCCCATAAGTCCCTCATAAACTCACGTTTTCTGGTCTCGCGGTCCCGCCGCCAGCACAGGTAGATCAACAACAGCCATCGCGCCGAAATGGCCGGTGCCGTCATAGGTTTCAGCGTCCTCAAGTGTTAGAGTGCCGCCATGTTCTTCGATAATCTTGCGTACAATCGGCAGGCCAAGGCCTGTGCCTTTGTCGCGGGTGGTGACATAGGGTTCGAACAGCCGCGCACGATCTTCTGGCAATCCGATGCCATTGTCAGAAATGGTGATCCGCGCCATTTCGCCATCGACAGCCATAGTCACGCGGATCTCTGGGATGAAATCAGAACCCATTTTTTCCTGACGTGTTTCAATGGCTTCACCAGCGTTTTTAATAAGGTTAGTAAGGGCCTGCCCAATCATAGTTTGATCAATTTCGGCATCCACTTGATCAGTTGGGATGCCGCTTACAAACTTAACAGAAGGCTGGCCAACTTCTTGAAGTGAAACGGAATCTCTTAACAGCGTCACCAAATCGAAGGTCGTTTTGACAGGCTCTGGCATCCTTGCGAATTTGGAAAACTCATCCACGATGCGCCGCAAATCGCCCGTCTGCCGAACAATGACGTCCGTCATTTGTGTCAGGCTGTCGCTCTCGTCACCGACTTTGGGCCCAAACTTACGTTTGATCCGTTCCGCAGACAATTGGATCGGCGTCAGCGGGTTCTTAATTTCATGCGCAATCCGCTGGGCGACATCACCCCAAGCTGCAGTTCGCTGGGCGGTCACGAGGTCGGTCACGTCGTCAAACGCCACAACGTATCCTTCAAGTGCCGCTTCACCCTCACCTTGCATTTGCGCGCGCCGTGTACCCATTCGAACCAGCAAAGTCTCTTGTTTGCCGGACCTTATTAGGTTCAACTGCTCTTGAACAACTTCGCGTCCTTCGGTGCGAAGGGCGTCAAACACGGGGCCAAATTCTGGGACAGCGACCGATAGAGCGACGTCTTTTTGCATGCTGTCGATATCGAGCAATCGACGCGCCGAGCGGTTAACAAAACTGATATTGCCATTTGGATCGAGGCCAATAACCCCTGACGTAATCGACCCAAGCACAGAGTCGAATAACCGTCGGCGACCTTCGATCTGTTGGGTATTCTCCAATAACTCCGTGCGCTGCGCTTTAAGTTGCTCAGTCATCTTGTTGAAATCTCGACCTAATTGCGCGATTTCATCATCCCCAACGATCTCAGGAACACGCACATCTAAATCACCCTCGCCCACACGATGCGAGGCTGTCACGAGGCGTCCAACAGGACGTGCGAGGCGTTCCGCGAACCAAAGGCCAAGCCAAATAGCGGCAAGGATCAGGATAGATGCGAACCCCAGGTAAACGAGGCCGAATTCAAAAAACAGACGTCCACGTTCGTTCTCCAACTGGTTGTAAAGACCAACAGTTTGTTCAGTTTCGTCAAGTAGAGACAGGACGCTCCCGTCGACCGCGCGGCTCACATAGAGGTAACGATCAAGGTAGCTTTCTAGCGGAATAACGATCCTAAATTCGTTGTTATCCCAGTCTTCGATCAAAAGTTGGCCTTCAGCATCGGCAACCTCAATCTCTTCGGGCGTAAGGCGTTCGAGGTCAAACTCGTAGGATCCCACGGCGCGGGCGCGGAAATCCCCTGCACTATCAATCACAAACGCCTCAGTAAGGGTGCGGTCGATTTGCGGTTGAACGGCGGCAAGAGCCTCTCGGATTTGGCCATCGGTCATGAATGGCGTCGCTTGGCGTTTGAGGTTGAGATACCCAGCCAGAGCCTCTCCATCGCGGGTCAATTCACGGCGGTGTTCATCTTTATAGGCCTGCGCTGCGGAGAGTGAATTGTTCAGAACATTCCCGACGCGTTCCGAAAACCAACCCTCAAGGCCCATATTGATCGATAGAACGGCGAAAATGGCGACCATGACTGTTGGGATCAGCGCCAAGAGCGCGAAAACGCCGGTCAGGCGGAGGTGAAGCCGAGAGCCCGCCGAACGCGCGCGACGCGCTGCGACCATCTTGGCCACGCGTTGCATGACGAGTGAAGCAACGACGAGGATATAAACAAAGTCAGCAAGCAAGACGAGACGGAGCGAATTATCCGCGGCGCCCTGATCTAGCGGTCCCAAAACAACAAAGGTTAGCGCCACAAGAGTTGGCCCCAAAAGAACCAATCCGAGTGTTGCAGCGTTCTGAACCGAACGCTTTCGTCTCCACCAGCTGAACTGGCTGAGAATTTGACCCAAGAGGGAGTGTTGCACCCGCTCGTCCTGTAAAATGCGAGGTTTTCCTCGCTACCGCCTTATATGGTCAAAAGGTCATGCGACTCTTCCGCCACTGTTGTGTGGCGAATTTACATCAACTTACGGCGCCGTGTCACGCGGATATCGAGCTCGGTGATCTTCTTTCTGAGTGTATTTCGGTTTATCCCGAGAAGATCAGCACATTTCGCCTGATTGCCACCAGTTGCATCCAGTGCAATCTCGATCAACGGCGTCTCAACCTCACGCAAAATACGCTGGTGCAGTCCCGGGGGCGGGAGAACGCCGCCATGCAGATCGAAATACCGACGCAGGTGTTTGTTCACCGAAGCCGAGAGTTTGTCGCCAGAGTCGCCACTGCGCAGCGGTTCCATAGCGGGTTGGTTGCTAAGGATCATCTCCATCTCACCGCGCGTGATTTCCTCCTCGGCTGCAGTCGCAACCAATCGGCGCATGGCATTTTCCAACTGGCGGACGTTTCCGGGCCAACTGTAGGCACGAGCCAGATCCAGCGCCCCTTGCGACAGGCGGCGCGCAGGCATGCCGTCACGTTCTGATTTCGACAGGAAGTGTTCAGCAAGGATCGCAACGTCATCAACCCGTTCGCGAAGCGATGGAACGGCGATCGTTACGCCAGATAAGCGATAGAAAAGGTCCTCGCGGAATTCACCTGACTCCATGCGCGACATCAGGTCAATCTGGCTCGTCGCCATGATCCGTGGCGCGTTTTCGCCTAAGGCGTCTAGCATCCGCACAATCCGCGCTTGAGCGTCTTGGCTCAGGTCACCCACTTCGTCAAAGAGGACCGATCCACCTTTGGCGCGTGCAATCACTGTGCTGGGCCCATCCATACCTTCGAGGTCAGAGGGCGCCACCACAACAAAGGGCAGGCTCCGACGGTCGGATAGGTCATGAATTGCACGGGCGATCAATGATTTACCCGTGCCACTTTCCCCCGTGATGAGCACAGGCAGTGGAGTGTTCATAACCCGAGCGACAAGCCGATAAAGCGCCTGCATCGCAGCTGTACGACCCACGAGAGGCAAATCACCTGTCCGTTCGTCGCTATCGATACGCGGTGCCGGCGCGCGGCGTTTGACTTCCAGAGCTCGCGCCGAACGTTTCATCAGATCAGGTAGGTCGAACGGTTTCGGCAGATAATCATAGGCATCTGCCTCGGCCGCTTGGATTGCGGTCATGATCGTGTTCTGTGCCGAAATCACGATGACGGGCAGACCTGGGCGTAGCTCTGCAATCTTGGGCACCTGCTCAAGGCCATTGCCATCGGGCATGATCACGTCGGAAATAACCAGATCGCCCTTCCCTTCTTCGACCCAGCGCATCAGCGTCACGATCGACGACGTGGCGTGAACCTTACAGCCGGCCCACGTCAATGCTTGGGTCAAAACGGTGCGAATTGTGCGATCGTCATCGGCGACGAGGACTGTGCCGTCCATTAGGTCTCTCCGTCAGTCAATTGAAGGTCTTTGGGCGCAAGAGGTAGTGAAATGCGGAACAAGGTGCGTCCGGGGACCGAGTCCACAGAAATCCAACCGCCAACGTCGGCGATCAATTTCGACACCAGCGCAAGGCCAAGGCCGGTTCCGTTTTCTCGACCAGAAACAAAAGGTTCAAATACATCGGCTGCGATTTCGGGTGGCAGACCTGGGCCATCGTCGATCACTTCGATCTGAAGCGGTAGCCGCGCATGGGTGCCGTCAGGTCGACGCACGCGCAAAGACGGATCATAGAATGTCCGCAGACGAATGGTGCCACCCGCACTGCCCGCCTCAGAGGCGTTTTTCAGCAAGTTCAGAAACACTTGGAGCAACTGGTCTGCATCCGCCATTGTTTGGGGCAGCGACGGATCATAGTCCTCGACGAACATCATATGCGCACCGAATCCGACAGACGCTGATTGCCGAGCACGATCCAAAATATCGTGAATGTTAACGGGCTTTGCCACAGGTGGGCGAAGGTTCCCGAATTGCTCGACCTGCTCTAACAGCTTAACGATGCGGCGGCATTCATCCACGATCAGGTCGGTCATTTCCTGATCCTCTGAGTTGAGGTTCATCGACAACAACTGTGCCGCACCCGTGATCCCAGCCAGCGGGTTCTTGATCTCGTGCGCCAGCATCTCAGCCATACCGATCGCGGACTTCGCGGCCTTTCCCGACGACGTGTTGATCGTCATGCGGCTCGCGATTTCGCGCGGCGAAATCATCATCACCATCTGGTCGTCGGTGCCTTGAAGCGGAGAAAACTGGATGTTGCATTGCATCGGCGGGCGTTCACCCGAACCCACATCAATGTCGTTTACAAAGAGTGACGTCTTGTATTTTCGTGCCCGCTCAAAGGCCTCTTCGATCGGTGCATCGATCATCACCTTTTCCCAGACATTCGAACCCGTCAGGGCTTTGGATGACAGGTTGAGGAAACTCTCAGCTGCGGGATTGCTGTCGAGGATCGTGTCATCCCCACCCAGCAACAAGGCCGGAACAGGCAGCGAATTCCAAAGGTTTTGATCATTGATCATGCTGCACGTCTTTCCATGTCACATAGCGCGTCTGGCAAAAGACGCAGTACCTGTTCGGGTGATTTTTCTGTCAGCACCGCACGTCGAAGCTCTGCGCTCGGTGCGGCTTGATCCATGTACCAACCCAAGTGTTTCCGCGCGACGCGCCCGCCAAGGTCGACCCCGTAAAATGACAGGATCGCCTCGTAATGTTTTGAAACCAATTCAATAAATTCCGAAATGGTCGGCGTTTCTGGGGCCTTTGTGCCAGAAAGGTCTGCCGCCACTTGTGCGAGAACCCATGGCCGCCCTTGCGCGCCTCGTCCGATCATCACGCCATCTGCCCCCGACCGATCGAGCGCTTCTTTAGCTGATGCGGTGTCGATAATGTCACCGTTTGCAATTACGGGGATCGCCACCGCATCTTTGACAGCACGGATCGCATCCCAATCGGCTTTGCCTTTGTAAAACTGGCATCGCGTGCGGCCGTGGATCGTAATCATCTGGATCCCAGCGTCTTCGGCCCGTCTGGCGAGCGTAGGCGCATTCAAAAGCGCATCGTCCCAGCCCAAACGTGTTTTCAACGTCACAGGTACGGAAACCGCGTCCACGACTGCCTCAATCAATGTGAGCGCGTGGTCCAAATCCTTCAGCAAGGCAGAACCTGAATAGCCGTTCGTCACCTTTTTCGCGGGACAACCCATGTTGATATCGATCATCCGTGCACCGTTTGCTTCGATCAAACGTGCGGCTTCTGACATCCAGTAGGCTTCGCGCCCTGCGATCTGCACGGCGGTATTGGCCTGATCGTATCCCAGTTCGGCCTTTTCGCGGACACCAGGTTTCGCTTGGATCATTTCCTGACTGGCGACCATTTCGGACACGACCCAACCTACGCCAAATTCACCCACCAACTGGCGAAACGGCAGGTCTGTAATCCCCGCAAGCGGAGCCAGCGCCACTGTCGGCGACAGGGCCACATCGCCAATCAATAAGGAATCGTTCCGATCCACCAATTTTGCCTATTTGTTGAGCGTTCGATCTTGATCTAGCCATTTCGGGCCGAACTCACAATGAAATCAGCGATACTATTTAGGCATTTGCGCGTTGATGCCTAATTTTTAATCAAAACGCCCGCAAAGCTATCATGGTTTGCGCGACCCGCTTGAGACGCTTAAGACTGCGTAAAACGAACCGAGGTTTTAATGACGACAGCAGCATTGATTGTGGCGGCGGGACGCGGTGTCAGAGCGGGCGGCGACATGCCCAAGCAATGGCGAAGCATCTCAGGTGAGATGATCCTCACGCGGTCCATTACTCGGTTCTCTGGCTGCGATCTGGTTATCGTTGTTCTTCATCCCGATGACATGCATCGTGCTGATGAATTAAAGGGGTGCCGCTGTGTTGCTGGCGGCGCAACCCGCGCTGCCTCTGTTCGTGCAGGACTAGAGGCGATGGCAGACACGGCCCCGGACTTCGTATTAATCCACGATGCAGCGCGTCCCTTGGTGCCCCACGCGGTCATTGATCGGGTTGTCGCCGCCCTGACCACCCACACCGCGGCAGCGCCAGCGCTTGCGGTGACCGATGCCCTCTGGCGCGGAGATGCCGGAACCGTCATTGGAACGCAGGATCGCAACGGTCTATATCGTGCACAAACGCCCCAAGGTTTTCACTATAATGCAATCCTAGCCGCTCATCGCGACTTGGTCGGAGACGCTGCCGATGATGTGGAGGTTGCACGTCGGGCTGGGCTTGACGTTGCTATCGTGGCGGGCGACGAGACGAACATTAAAATCACGGCTCCCGAGGATTTTGCGAGAGCCGAAGCAATACTGAGGGCCGACATGGATATTCGCACAGGCAACGGGTTTGACGTTCACGCTTTTGAAGACGGCGATCATGTCTGGCTCTGCGGCGTGAAAATCCCTCATGACAAGGCCCTCAAGGGTCATTCGGATGCGGACGTTGGGATGCATGCGGTAACGGATGCGATCTACGGCGCGCTCGGCATGGGCGATATCGGTCAACATTTCCCGCCCTCCGATCCACAATGGAAGGGTGCCGCCAGCTATATTTTCTTAGAACACGCCTGCGCCTTGGCGCGTGAAAATGGCTTTACGATCACCCATGTCGATTGCACGCTGATCTGCGAACGGCCCAAGGTCGGGCCACACGCTGCGGCGATGAAGGCTGAAATGGCGCGGATTATGACCCTCGATGAAGCGCGTGTCAGCGTTAAGGCGACGACTTCAGAGCGGCTCGGCTTTACAGGCCGCGAAGAAGGCATCGCATCCATTGCAACAGCAACATTGGTGAAACTATGAAAGAACTCGCTCGTTTAGCTGTCACAGTCTTTTACGTCGGCCTTCTCCGCCCTGCCCCTGGCACATGGGGTTCTCTGGCTGCCTTGCCCTTTGCTTGGGCGATTTATCAAATTGGTGGCGTTTGGTTCTTTGCTTTCGCGATTGTCGCCGGGTTTTTCAAAGGACTGTATTTCACGAACATATATATTGACGGCAAAGAAGATCACGACCCGTCCGAGGTTGTCATCGACGAAGTTATCGGACAATGGATCGCCCTTGCGCCCGTGATCTATGGCGCCTCAATGATGAACATCGACGTGACGCGCCTCTGGCCAGGTTGGGTTTGCGCGTTCATATTCTTCCGCCTGTTCGACATCACAAAGCCGGGCCCTGTTGGTTGGGCAGATCGCAAAGGTGGCGCGCTGGGCGTTATGCTTGACGATGTGATTGCAGGTGTCTTTGCCGCTATCGTGACGATCGGCTTTGCTGCGCTGTTTCATTTGGTGCTGATGTGAGCCGCACTGCACGGCTTCTTGAAATCGCACGCGCAAAAGGCATCGTCATTGCCACAGCCGAGAGCTGTACGGGAGGCATGGTGTCGGCGGCGATCACGGACATTGCAGGCAGTTCGGCAATCTTTGATCGGGGTTTTGTCACCTACACCAACGACGCTAAAATCGCGATGTTGAGTGTGTCAGCGCAGACATTGGATGCCTTTGGCGCGGTGAGTGAACAGGTCGCGGATGAGATGTGCCGCGGCGCGCTTATCCATTCTAACGCAACGCTTGCTGTATCGATCACAGGGATCGCTGGACCCGGAGGGTCCGACTATAAACCCGAAGGTCGTGTTTGTTTTGGGATCACCAACGGCACAACAACGCGGACCGAAACCATTGAGTTTGGCGCCTTGGGCCGTGAAAACGTGCGTCTTGCCGCTCGGGATCATGCGCTTGATCTCTTACTCAAAGCCGCAGATTCACCATTGCCCTGATTTTAATCTTACTGCTCCGCGTGTGCCTAATATTTAATCATTTGCAAAACTGCTGAATATTTTATCACGATAATCGGCAATTGCGCCTTTCCTAAGCACTTCGAATCCTGCCTTTGCCCACCATCAACGGGAATTCCCAATTCTGGAGGGGACAATGAACGGAGCGGATACCGCCTGGATTCTTGTGGCCACTGCGCTTGTGCTATTCATGACACTGCCGGGCCTTGCACTGTTTTATGGGGGCCTTGTCCGCGCCCGAAACGTACTTAGCGTGTTCATGCACTGCTTCGCAGTTGCCTGTCTGATGAGCATTCTGTGGCTCGTCGCTGGTTACTCTATCGCATTTGGCGGCGAAGGCGCATTTTGGGGCGGTCTGTCGAAGATGTTCCTCACTGGCGTTGATGCTGACACAGTATCGGGCACCATCCCCGAAGTGCTGTTCTTTGCCTTCCAGATGACCTTCGCGATCATCACCCCTGCCCTGATTATCGGCGCATATGTAGAACGTATCGGCTTTGGGTTCGTTCTGGCGTTCTCTGCGGCTTGGATGCTGCTGATCTATGCACCCGTCACCCACTGGATCTGGGGCGGTGGTTTCCTTGCCCAGATGGGCACTGTCGATTTTGCAGGTGGCATCGTGGTTCACGAAACCGCTGGCCTTGCAGCGCTCCTTCTCGCGCTAGTCCTCGGTCCACGCAAAACAAAACACACGCCGCCGCACAATCCGGGCCTCGTGTTCATCGGCGCAGGCATGCTTTGGGTTGGCTGGTTTGGCTTTAACGGCGGTTCAGCTTTGGCCGCAAACGGTTCGGCTGCAATGGCGATCACGGTGACTCACCTCTCGGCCGCGACAGCTTCGCTGTCTTGGGCACTCTGGGAACGCATCAAATTCGGCCGCGCCTCGCTTGTCTCTATTGTGACGGGTTCGATTGCAGGTCTTGCATCGATCACCCCTGCGGCTGGCTCTGTCGGTCCTGTTGAGGCCCTGATCATCGGCGCTATCGCTGGCATCCTCTGCCAAGAAGCAGTTGTCCTGATCCGTGACAAACTGAAAATCGACGACTCGCTCGACGTGTTCGCTGTTCATGGTATCGGCGGTATCTTCGGCACGATCATGCTTGCTGTCTTTGGCGCTGCCTCATGGACCGCTCAGCTAGGCGCTCTTGCAATCGTCGGTATCTTTACCGTCGTTGGCACGCTGATCATTATTTACGTGGTTAAACTGATCTTCCCGATCCGCGTTGATCTTGAGACCGAGACGAATGGCCTCGACCTCTCCGTTCATGGCGAACGCGCCTACGAACTGAACTCCTAAAACGATCAGGGGGCCCGCGTGGCCCCCTTTTCATTTAGTCCTGTACGAATTTCACCGATCCAATAAACGGCAAATTTCGGTTCCGCTGGGCAAAGTCGATGCCGTAGCCGACAACGAATTCATCAGGGATTTCAAACCCAGTCCAATCCGCCTTAAACGGCACCTCGCGACGCGCTGGCTTATCCAAAAGCGCAATCGTTCGAAGCCGCGCTGGTTTGCGGGTTTTGAGGTACTCAGTCACCTTGGACAGAGTATGACCTGTGTCGATGATATCCTCGACCACCAGAACATCGCGACCTTCAATCTGACCGCGTAGGTCTTTGAGGATGCGGACCTCTCGGCTGCTCTCCATACCGTCGCCGTAGGACGATGCCTCAAGGAAATCGACCTCAATCGGCAGTCCAATCTCGCGCACCAAATCTGCGATAAACACGAACGACCCGCGCAAAAGCCCAACGACAACCAGTTTGTCAGTGTCTGCGAACTCTGTCTCAATCACTTTGGCGAGGGCTTCGATACGGGCGGCAATGGCCTTTGCGGAAATCATCTCGTCAATGACATAAGGACGGTTGGGCATCGGTTTCTCCGTTAGTTACGCCTCTTTGTCTGAAAACAGTCCGCCTATGTCAAAGTCGATTTTGACTATGTGGCGAAATGGCCCTCTTGCATCGCGGGCCATGGTCCGTAAGTAAAGACGCGATAAAACCGATGAGGCCACAATGCCAAGCCACGCCGAAACAAAGGTTCTGCCCTACACTGCGCAACAGATGTTCGATCTGGTCGGCGATGTGGCGAGCTACCCAAAGTTCCTTCCGTGGACGGCAGGTGCGCGCATTCGGTCAGTGACTGATCATGGCGATCACGCGGTTATGCTGGCGGACCTCGTGGTGTCGTTCAAAGTGTTTCGCGAAAGCTTTGGCTCGCGCGTCACGCTTTGGCCGGAAAAGATGCAGATCGACACTTCCTACATTGACGGCCCGTTCAAACACTTGAACTCCGTCTGGAACTTTCGCGATGTCGACGGCGGCTGCGAAGTGGCGTTTTCCGTGGATTTTGAGTTTAAGAACAAGCTGCTCCAAGGGGCTGCTGGCATGTTCTTTAACGAGGCAATGTCGCGTATTGTGAAAGCGTTCGAGGATCGCGCGGGCGTTCTATACGCCTAAACGAAAACGGCCCGCCGTAGCGGACCGTCTGAAAGATTAAGTAAGACCCAATTTCTTGTTTCGTGCGTCCCGCAAACGGGCAAAATCGTCGCCTGCGTGATAGGATGAACGCGTCAAAGGTGTCGCTGAAACCATCAGGAAACCTTTGCCGTAGGCCGACTTTTCATAAGAGCTGAACTCTTCGGGTGTGACAAAGGTATCAACGCGGTGGTGTTTCGGCGTCGGCTGGAGGTATTGGCCAATCGTCAGGAAATCCACATCTGCCGACCGCATGTCGTCCATCACTTGCAACACTTGCTGCCGTTCTTCACCCAAGCCAACCATGATGCCCGATTTGGTGAACATCGACGGGTCGAGCTCTTTCACGCGCTGCAACAAACGGAGCGAATGGAAATATCGCGCCCCAGGACGAACCTCGTGATACAGGGCCGGAACGGTTTCGAGGTTGTGGTTGAACACATCAGGCTTCGCCTCAACGACGATTTCCAGCGCCTCAGGTCCACATTTCAGGAAGTCTGGCGTCAGAACCTCGATGGTTGTCTCAGGCGACCGATGGCGGACAGCGCGGATCGTTTGCGCGAAATGCTCCGCACCCCCATCATCCAGATCATCACGGTCCACGGATGTAATTACGACGTGGTTGAGGCCCAGCTTTTGCACCGCATCCGCTACACGACCCGGTTCAAACACGTCTAGAGCGTTCGGTTTACCCGTTGCCACGTTACAGAAGGTGCAGCCACGGGTGCAAATCTCGCCCATGATCATCATGGTGGCGTGACCTTGGCTCCAACATTCGCCAGCGTTCGGACACGCGGCCTCTTCACAGACAGTGGCAAGCTTGTGGTCGCGCATGATCGCGGCGGTTTTCTTGTATCCGTCGGACGTCGGCGCCTTCACACGGATCCACGACGGCTTTTTCGGCTGAGCGTTGTCTGGACGGTGCGCCTTTTCAGGATGCCGCTGATCCGGAATTTTAAGATCGCGCATGGGACCTCCTCCTGAGCGATGATGGAACCGAAATAGTCTCTTTATGATTTGAAAGCAATGAATGGCAGCTATGCGCCATTTGAGGGTTCGGTCTGAATTGTGGCTTGGGTAGAATCATTCTAAACAACCGAAAGATTTGCTGCACTGCAGAGCAACTTTTTAGGAGAGACAGATGAAAGTTGGTTACACGCTTCCCGACGTAACGTTTAAGACCCGTGTTCGTGATGAATCCGTTGGCGGCCCGAACCCGTTCCGCTGGCAGGACATGACAACTGCAGACTATTTCGCGGGCAAGCGCGTCGTTCTTTTCTCGCTGCCGGGCGCATTCACCCCAACTTGCTCGACCTACCAACTTCCGGGTTTTGAAAACGGTTTTGCTGACTTCGCTGCAGAAGGCATCGATGAAATCTACTGCATGTCCGTGAACGACTCGTTCGTGATGAACAAATGGGCGCAGGATCAGGGTCTGAAAAACGTCAAAGTCATTCCTGACGGTTCGGGCGAGTTTTCCCGTCGCATGGGTATGCTGGTACGCAAAGATAACCTCGGCTTCGGTCTGCGCTCATGGCGCTATGCCTGCGTCGTCAATGACGGCGTAATCGAAGCATGGTTCGAAGAGCCGGGTCTCAGCGACAACCACGGTGAAGACCCCTATGGCGTTTCCTCGCCCGAAACCGTGATGGCGTGGCTCAAAGAGGCCAACGCAACCGCAGCAGCCTAAGGCTGACTGACTTGTCGGGCATGGGTCAAAAGCCCCTGCCCGGCATTTGTAAGAATACCCGCCAATTCGGTGAACCATCCATCATCTGTCGTGGTTTCCCGCCGCACCAATGCAAGCGTGCGTTTCGGCTCCGCTCCTTTGAACCGCATCAATGACAGCCCCGATTGCGCGGCCTGTTCGGTTCGAACCGCAATTTCAGGCAGCAGCGTCAATCCGAAGCCTTCGGCCACGAGGCCGCAGAGGGTCGACAGTGACGACGCCCCTAAATCGACACGGCCGCGACCACGTAACCCGCATACCTCAAGCGCCTGATCAGCAAGACAGTGCCCTTCGTCGAGGAGAAGGAGCTGATCAGGGACAATCTCGGTCGGGCGCAGCGCCTCGCCTCGGTCGGCAAGAGCGGCCAGCCGCCCCTTTGATCCAGCCAGCAGAAACCGATCATCAAACAGTGGATGCGCGACGAGCCCCTTTTCCGCGATCGGGAGCGCCATCACAGCAGCATCAAGGCGTCCGCGTTTTAACTCTTCGATCAATCGGTCGGTCTGGGCCTCTCTGATCCGAAGCTCTAGCATCAAATCACGTGCCCGAATTTCCGTAACCGCAAGCGGCAACAGGTACGGCGCAACGGTTGGGATAACCCCCAATTTGAGGCTCCCCGACAAGCCTTTTTGATCACGGACCGCTTTTTCAAGATCTGCAACCTCGGCCAAAATCTGACGCGCGCGATCCACTGCGACCTGGCCAGCCCGCGTTAAACGCACTTCACGCGGAAGACGTTCGAACAGATCGACACCAAGGTTGCTTTCGATCTCTTTGATCTGAAGCGACAACGCTGGTTGCGAGACGTGAACACGTTCGGCTGCCGCAACAAAGCTGCCTTCTTCTGCGAGAGCGATCATATAGCGGAGTTGTTTGAATGTGGTTCGCATCAGGTGAACTTATTTGAAACTCAACTTAGGGCAAGTTTTCATTATCCGATTTTCGGCGCGTACTGGCCCTGTACATCGTAATGCCGCTTTAACCTCTGCAGTGCGATGCGAAGCACGATTTTCCCCGAACGCGCGGCCCAGCCCATTTTTCGTTCCGCTGCCTCTAATCCTTCAAGGTAGCAACAACAGCGCAATGCTACGTCGCCAAGTCCGGGGCCGAGGTCATGAAGGGCCGACAAAACGCGCTGCCCCGCACCATCTAAATGAAGGTTCGTTTCATCTGGAGCCAAAATCAGGGCAGCCCAATCCAATTGGGTGTTTGCCTCAATATTCGCTAGCTCAAAGTCTTCGCGGAGCCGCTCTCCTGCCGTCACCAAATCCCGCGTCAGAAAAGGTTGCCCATCTTTCCCGCGACGACGTGACAGCCCAATCAGCGGACTTTCCGCTATCGTCACACGCCCCGCCATCCGAATGTCGTCAAAGAACCGATCATCCATAGACGAGATGAATGGGCTCTGCTGCTCCGCAAACCCACTGGCTTCGATCATTTGGCGGATTGCAGAACGGCCACTGTTGGTAATCCGATAGCGGACAATGCGGGCTTCGGGATCGTCGCAGCAAATCCAATCGCGCAAGGCAAAGGCCTGCGCGACTGCGCGTTCGGTGACCGCCGTGCGCGTTGTTCCACCGATAGGATCATCTCGCACGACGACCGCCATTTCCATATCGCGAGCAACCGCCAGAACGGCGCCCGTTTCACATAGACGCCGCAGGATCCGGTTCGCTTCATGGGTGATGTGGTCTTCGGTCAGACCATCCGGCTGAGGGTTCGGATCATTGCGCAATTCGACATTCATAAAGGCTGTTTCCCCATCTGACGCTGGTGACCGCGCGGGCATGTGTCCCGCCAGCCGTCTCAGAGCATCATCCACCAACGGATCGTCACGTCGGTTTTCGAACCGTCGTACTTGGCGCAAGATCGTGGAGGCGTGGCAGTCGCTCGCCCGTGCCAAGGCCCGTATCGAGAGCCCCGTTTCGGTATGCGCCAGATAGTTCCGTGCGGCATCGGGCACCCACGCAGGCAGATGCGTGACAATGGCCACCCTTTCAGCAGTTACAGTCATCGTGTTCCCCAGATCGTCCATCCCACGTCAGGGCGCAGCGCCCTTAACACTTTTTCAACCTATAATTGCGTTGGTTACCTAAATGTTAAGGAATCCACGCCATATCATAATGGTTTCAAAAAGATAAATTCTGGTAGCACGACCGAACGCTGGAATTACAACACACGCAACACGGGAAAACCTGTGTCAGGATATTCGAAATTCTGACGCGAAAGGACTTACCGATGTTGGATATCTTTGGAATGGTTGCGGCGCTCAATCGTCCGTCGCTTTTGGTGCGGACCGCGCGATTTGGGGTGGATGATTACAAACGAACAATCCACCTGCCCCGCATTTTGCGTAGCCCATATTTGCCAAAATGCTCTGAGGCTTTGGTCAAACTGTTAGAACTGGAGCGAAGGATGAATGAATATCGGATAGCCGCACGGGCCGAGTATTCGATTGCAAAGCACGTCGAAGTTTTGATCGCTATCATGGCAGAAGCCCGCGACCTACGCGCCAATGCAAAACCCCGCAGCGTTTGAAGCGCTGCGGGGCTGATTGTCTTAGGTGAAGCTGTCGGGCATCGACGCCTTCTTGTTCGCGACATACTCGCGAAGCGCGCTTTCAATAGCTGGATCGAGAACAGGTTGACGGTAGTTTTCGATCATCTTTTCGACGCGGTTCGCAGCGAGTGCGCGGGTGTCACGTGCACCTTCTTCGTCCCAAGTCTCGAATGGCTTGTAGTCAAAGAGGTCAGAGCGCCAGAACGCGGTCTGGAAGTTCGCCTGAGTGTGAGCGCAACCGAGGTAGTGACCGCCAGGACCGACTTCGCGGATCGCGTCCATCGCTTGACCGTTTTCGGACATATCAATGCCGCGGGCCAGACCGTGCAGAGCACCGAGTTGGTCCGCATCCATCACGAACTTTTCAAAGTCGGCAACCAGACCGCCTTCGAGCCAACCACAAGCGTGAAGCATGAAGTTCACACCAGCCATCAGACCCATGTTCAGCGAGTTCGCTGTTTCATATGCCGCTTGAGCGTCAGGCAGTTTCGAACCACAGAACGAACCAGCAGAACGGTACGGAAGGTTCAGACGACGCGCGAGCTGACCAGCACCGTAGGTGATCAGAGCGGCTTCAGGCGTACCAAAGGTCGGAGCGCCCGACCCCATGTCGATCGAAGTCACAAACGCACCAAAGATCACTGGAGCGCCCTTGCGGATCAACTGGCTGTAAGCAACGCCTGCGAGAACTTCGGCCAGAACCTGCGTCAGCGTGCCAGCAACAGAAACCGGAGCCATAGCACCGCCAACGATGAACGGCGAAATGATGCAAGCTTGGTTGTTGCGAGCGTAAACTTCGAGTGCACCCATCATGATGCTGTCGAAGGTCATCGGCGAGTTGATGTTGATGAGCGAGGTCATCACTGTGTTTTCCTGAACGAACTCTTTGCCGAACAGGATTTCACACATCTCAACCGAATCTTGCGCGCGGCTCGGTTCGGTCACAGAACCCATGAACGGTTTGTCCGACAGGGTCATGTGCGCCAGAAGCATATCGAGGTGACGCTTGTTCACCGGAATATCGGTCGGTTCGCAAACGGTACCGCCCGAGTGGTGCAGCCACTTGGACATGTAACCCAATTTCACGAACTTCTCAAAGTCAGCCATGGTCGCGTAACGACGGCCACCTTCGCTATCGCGCACGAACGGCGGACCATAAACCGGAGCCAGAACGAGGTTCTTGCCACCGACTTCAACACTGCGCTCAGGGTTGCGCGCATGCTGGATGAATTTCGAAGGAGCGGTTTTGCACAGTTCACGAGCAAGGCCGCGGGGAATGCGAACGCGTTCGCCCTGAACGTCTGCGCCTGCTGCTTTCCACAGTTCGAGCGCCTCAGGGTTATCGACAAAGTTTACGCCAACTTCAGCGAGAATCGTTTCAGCGTTTTTCTCGATGATTTCCAATGCCTCGTCGTTCAGGACTTCGAGGTTAGGAATGTTGCGTTCGATGTATTTTGCCGTTTCGACGCTGACGGCAGACCGTTCCGCACGACGGGCAGCACCGCCACCCCCACGTCCACGACGACCACGAGCCTCTGCAACATCCGACATATTTATCCCTCCGGTAGGTGTTTGACGTTCAATACCGCGCCAAAAACGCACGAGGTGCGGATTTTGCGTCCTATCGGGGGCAAAAGCGACATTTCCCCAGCGACAATACGCTTGCGGTTTAGCGGCCACGGCCCTATTCCGCAGGCATGACCCAGCATCAACGCCTCCTTATCATCGACTTCGGTTCTCAGGTGACGCAGCTGATCGCGCGCCGCCTGCGTGAGCTGAAGGTTTACTGCGAAATCCACCCCTATCAGTCGGTCACCGCTGAAACCATTCGTGAGCTTGCTCCGAAGGCCGTGATCCTCTCTGGTGGTCCTGACAGCGTGACGCGCGATGGCTCTCCCCGCGCGCCGCAAGAACTCTTTGACATGGGCCTGCCGATCTTTGGTATCTGCTACGGCCAGCAAGTTATGATGGAACAGCTCGGCGGTAAGGTCGAAGCTGGACACCACGCTGAATATGGTCGCGCTTTTGTTACGCCTGCTGAGGGTCACAAAGGCGACGGGATCTTTGCTGGCCTCTTTGGTGAGGGCAAAGAACAGGTTTGGATGTCGCATGGCGACCGTGTGACAAAGCTCGCCCCTGGTTTTGAAGTGATCGGTGTTTCGCCGAACGCGCCTCTCGCCATGGTCGCTGACGAAGCGCGCAAGTTCTACGCCGTCCAGTTCCACCCCGAGGTGCACCACACCCCGAACGGCGCAAAGATGCTGGAAAACTTTGTCAAAATGGCTGGGTTCACTGGCGATTGGACAATGGCGTCGTACCGTCAGGAAATGATTGAAAAAATCCGTGAACAAGTTGGTGACAAACAAGTCATCTGTGCTTTGTCTGGCGGCGTCGATTCTTCGGTCACTGGTATCCTTTTGCACGAAGCGATTGGCGACCAGCTGACTTGCGTGTTCGTTGACCACGGTTTGCTTCGCTTGAACGAAGCTGAACAGGTCGTTGCGATGTTCCGTGACAACTACAACCTGAACCTCATTCATGCGGACGAAAGCGACCTGTTCCTTGGCGAACTCGAAGGCATTTCCGACCCTGAGGTGAAGCGTAAAACCATCGGTAAACTCTTTATCGACGTTTTCCAGAAATATGCAGACCAGATCGAAGGCGCAGAGTTTCTCGCCCAAGGCACACTCTATCCGGACGTGATCGAATCCGTGTCTTTCTCGGGCGGCCCTTCGGTCACCATCAAATCGCATCACAACGTAGGCGGTTTGCCGGAAAAGATGGGCCTGAAACTGGTCGAACCACTCCGCGAGTTGTTCAAAGACGAAGTGCGTGCGCTAGGCCGTGAATTGGGTCTTCCTGATAGCTTTATCGGTCGTCACCCCTTCCCTGGTCCAGGTCTAGCGATCCGCTGCCCGGGTGAGATCACCCGTGAAAAGCTGGAAATTCTGCGTAAAGCGGATGCCGTCTACATCGACCAGATCCGCAAACACGGTCTGTATGATGAAATCTGGCAAGCCTTCGCCGCGATCCTTCCGATGCGCACTGTTGGCGTGATGGGAGATGGTCGGACCTACGATTACGCCGTTGCGATCCGTGCTGTTACCTCGGTCGACGGTATGACCGCGGACACCTATCCGTTCACGCAGGAATTCCTTGGTGAAACGATGACACGCATCATCAACGAGGTAAAAGGCGTGAACCGCGTGTTCTACGACCTCACGTCCAAGCCTCCGGGAACGATCGAGCTCGAATGATCGAACTCACGGGATATATCGATGTCCCTGAAGGGCGGCGCGAGGCAATCGCGGCCGCCCTTCCACTTCATGTAGAACTCACGCGTGCTGAAACGGGGTGTGTGCGGTTCGATGTAACCCCTGATCCCGAAGTTGAGGGCCGTTACAACGTGTCCGAACTCTTTACCGATCGTGAGAGTTTTAATGCACATCAGGCGCGGGTAAAGGCCTCTGCATGGGGTGAGATTTCGGCAGGAATTCGGCGTGAATATTCGATCCGCGAACGAAATGATTTCAAGAAATAAAGTAAACTGAACGGTTTATTTGGTGCGGCTCAGCAACAGATTTGACCTTCTGTCAAATTATCCTCGCTCCTATCCATCTGTTAACCTTCCGTTTACCACGCCCCCTGTTACCTTAAGTCATGAGAAAACATCTTACGCGGCGTCAGAATTGACCGATCAACTTTCGGTTAGCTAACGTTCACGTCATTGGAGAAGGAGACCGTCAGCTTACGTGACGGTAATCAGGGATCAAAAACATGAAAAAGTTTACAGGCGCAGGCATCGCCCTGCTACTCGGCACCACCGCAGCCTACGCAGGCGGCATGGACCGTTCCGGTCAGAGCATCACCGCTCTGTTCGAAGAAGGCACCTACGCAGAGATTTCGTTCGGGTCGATTACCGCCGATGTCACTGGTGCCTTGCGAGCAGGACCAGCCCTCTCGACTGGCGATGTGGCACCAGATTACACCACGTTTGGTTTGGCTTTCAAAACCGATGTAAATGAAAAAGTTTCGTTGGCATTTATCATGGACGAGCCATTCGGAGCGGGAATTTCTTATGGAGCTGGCTATCCGTTATCTGGCGCAGAAGCTGACGTGTCGTCGAGTGGACTGACATTATTGGCGCAGTATCACATCAATGAAAACTGGAGCGCTTATGCAGGTCCGCGAGTTATTTCTGCCGAGGGTTCATATACAGCTCCGTTGGAAGTGATTACCTATAGTTCGTCATACTCGAAGGGTTCGGATACTGGTTATGTTATTGGTACTGCATATGAAATTCCAGAAATCGCGCTTCGCGCATCAGTTACTTACTCATCTGCCACCGAACTTTTCCTTGAAGGCACCAATGGGAATGCAACAGCGAAAGCTCCTCAGTCTGTAAACGTAGACTTTCAAACCGGTGTAGCAGAAAACACCCTTGTATTCGCTTCAGTAAGATGGGCCGATTGGTCTGAGGCCGAAATAACCGACTCGACCCTTATGGGAATTTCTCCAGTATTGGGAGTATTAACTGATTTTCGTAACCGCGATACCTATTCATATACATTAGGCGTTGGCCGAAAATTTAGTGAAAACTTTTCTGGCCTTGTCTCAGTAGGATTTGAAGAAACAAGTGGCCAGGAAGGTGGTCAATTGTCTGCAACGGATGGTTACACGAGCCTTTCAATCGGTGGCGCTTATGCCTTCGAAAATGGGATGGAGCTCTCTGGTGGCATTCGTAAAGTTTGGCTTGGCGATGCAATTACAAAACCGGTGACAACAACAAATCCTGCTTTTCCAGGCTCTTCTTTCACCGACAACTCGGCAACCGCAATCGGTCTGAAGCTGGCGTATAACTACTAATATCAGCCGATAAAATTCTCAAAGCCCCGCCATTGTGCGGGGCTTTTTTGTGTGGTTTTGTCTTTTTGATCAAATATCGAGGCACCGATGACTCCGCAGATGCGACTATCACCTAAGGCATGGGGCATGATCCTCATTTTGGCGCTGATTTGGGCCGGATCGTTCCTTGCCAACCGGGCCGCACTTGAAAGCATCGGCGTTTACACGACAGTTGCGTTTCGGGTCACAGGCGGGGCGATGGTGCTCTGGATTTGGATCTATGCCAGTGGCGCGAAGGTTCCGCGACAGGCCCGATATGTTCCGATATTTCTTATGCATGGGCTCCTGAATAACGCCCTGCCCTTTACCCTCATTGTTTGGGGACAACAGTTTATTGACAGTGGCTTGGCGAGCATTCTTAATGCAACGACCGCGCTCTTTACTGTGCTATTGGTGACGATTGCCTTTGCCGATGAGCGCCTCACGCTGAACCGTTTGGTCGGTGTGCTAATCGGCTTTGCTGGCGTGGTTGTGGTGATCGGTTTCGACGCATTTCGTAACTTGAACCTCAGTGCGCTGGGGCAATGGGCGATCCTTGGGGCGTCGTTGTCTTATGCTTTGTCGGCTATCATCTCGCGCCGCACCCTGCGTGGGCTCCAACCTGAAATAGCAAGCGCCGGAATGCTGACAGGTGCGGGCCTCATTATGATCCCCCTCGCCCTTTGGACCGACGGCATGCCTGATTTTGCCTACAGTGGTCGTAGTATCGTGGCGGTTCTCTACCTCGCGATCATGGCGAGTGCGGTGGCCTATCGCCTTTACTACATTGTCCTGACAACCGCGGGCGCAGGTAACCTGAGCCTTGTGACGCTTCTGATCATCCCCTTTGCAATCTGCCTTGGTGCCGTGGTTTACGGAGAAACACTGGACTGGCACGCCTATGTGGGCTTTATGGTGCTGACGCTGGGGTTGGTCGTTCTTGACGGGCGGCTGCCGATCGGCAAAACCCCAAAGCCATAAGCCCGATCAACGAACCGGACACCATGATTTACGAGACCGCAGACGACTGGCGCAATGCGCCCAACAAACACATCCTCCTGTTCGGCATGTCCGGACTGGGCAAGACTTATGTGTCTAACCTTTTGCGCGATCAGGGAGAATGGTTCCACTACAGCGTCGATTACCGCATCGGCACGCGGTATATGGGCGAATACATCGCTGACAACGCCAAGGCCGAGGCGATGAAGGTGCCGTTTCTACGTGAGCTCCTGATGTCGGATTCGATCTACATTGGGTCAAACATCACGTTCGAGAACCTGTCACCTGTGGCCTCTTACCTCGGCAAACCTGGTGATCCGAATAAAGGTGGCGTGCCAATTGATGAGTATCGCCGCCGTCAGGATCAGTTCCGCCGTGCCGAAATCGATGCGTTGATGGACACGAGCTATTTCATTCGCCGTGCACAATCGCTCTATGGCTATCCGAATTTCATATGCGATACGGGTGGATCAATCTGCGAATGGGTCGATCCGGAGGACGCGAACGATCCGATTATGACGACTTTATCCAAGGAATGCCTCTGCGTCTGGATCGAAGGCTCTGATGCGCATATCGATGAACTTTGCCGTCGGTTCGACAAGGCGCCTAAACCGATGTCCTACCAGCCAGAGTTTCTGACCAAGGCATGGGCCGATTATCTGGCCGAAAAATCGGTGTCGCCTGACGACGTGAACCCCGACGATTTTATCCGCTGGACCTACCGCAAGGCGCTCGACCATCGTCAGCCGCGGTATCGCGCCATGGCTAATCGCTGGGGCATCACGGTGAAGGCCGAAGATATCTACGCCGTCCGCTCTGCCGAAGATTTCCAAGAGCTGATCGCCCGCACCCTTGAGGCTCGCGCTTAACGGGACTACATACCGCCTCTCATCACTATCAGGACTAGACCAATGCCTATTAAACTTCCCGCCAACCTTCCTGCCTTCGACGTTCTGACGAACGAAGGTGTGATGGTCATGTCGGATGAGCGGGCAGCCAAACAGGATATCCGTCCTCTGCGGTTTGGTCTGTTGAACCTGATGCCCAAGAAAATCCAGACAGAGAACCAGTTCGCGCGTCTGTTGGGGGCAACCCCGATTCAGATCGAACTGTCGCTGATCCGGATGTCAGAGCACGAGACCCGCAATACGGCTGCCGAACATATGGCTGAGTTTTACCGACCCTTCCAAGAGGTGAAGGCCAGCGGCGAGAAATTCGACGGCTTGATCATCACAGGCGCACCCATTGAACATCTCCCGTTCGAAGAGGTGACCTATTGGGACGAGTTGAAAGAGGTCTTTGAATGGACCCAGACCAGCGTGCAATCCACCTTTGGCGTTTGCTGGGGTGGCATGGCAATGATCAACTATTTCCACGGTGTGCAGAAACACATCCTGTCGGACAAGGCTTTTGGCTGCGTGCGTCACACCAATTGTCAGCCCGCATCGCCTTACCTGCGTGGGTTCTCTGATGATCTGGTGATGCCCGTCAGCCGCTGGACCGAAATGCGCCGTGATGAAATTGAACCGATCGATGGGCTCAATATTCTGCTTGATAGCGCAGAAACGGGACCTGCACTGGTCGAAGATCCCGCGCACCGTGCTCTCTATATCTTTAACCACTTCGAATACGACAGTGGCACACTCAAAGAAGAATACGACCGCGATGTTGCCGCCGGTAAACCGATCAACGTGCCTGCGAACTACTACCCTGACAATGATCCGTCGCGGACACCTCAGAACCGGTGGCGGAGCCATGCACACCTCCTCTATGGCAACTGGATCAACGAAGTTTACCAATCGACGCCATATGATCTGAACGACATTGGGAAATAACGTGAAGGCGGTCCCAGAGGCCGCCTTTTTTGTGTCGATTGAACTACGCAGTCTTGCCCGCCATAGTGGTCCAAAAGACGGAGCAAGACATGGAACTACCTTTCGACGGAGCCATCAGCGCATTCTTTCAAAACGACGCACCCAAAGAGGTGCGCAAAGCCATTGAAAGAGCTGAGAAGAACGCAATTCTGGACGCCTCTTTTCCCTATGATGAGGAAATGAAGAAAAAGGATTACGAGGACGAAATGGAGGCACTCCAGATCGAACTCGTCCGATTGCAGAACGCGATTAAGGAAAGCGGTGACCGTATTGCCATCGTGTTCGAAGGCCGCGATGCGGCGGGAAAAGGTGGCACCATCAAACGGTTCCGCGAAAATCTGAACCCCCGTGGTGCACGTGTGGTTGCGCTCTCCAAACCGACCGAGGTCGAGGCGGGTCAATGGTATTTCCAGCGCTACGTTGAACAACTTCCGACCGCTGGTGAAATCGTCTTCTTTGATCGCAGTTGGTATAATCGTGGCGTCGTCGAAAAGGTCTTTGGGTTCTGCACCGATGAACAGCGGGACAAGTGGTTCGAACAGGTTATCCCGTTTGAACAGATGCTCGTCGACGAAGGGATTAAGCTCTTTAAGATCTGGCTTAACGTGGGGCGTGCTTCGCAGCTTCAGCGGTTTCTTGAACGTGAAAAAGACCCGCTAAAGCAGTGGAAACTTTCGTGGATTGACGTTGAGGGCCTCAAAAAATGGGGCGCGTATTCCGATGCAATCGGTGAAACCTTGACCCGAACCCATACCGAACAGACGCCGTGGACTGTGGTTCGCTCTGACGACAAAAAACGCGCACGATTGAATGCGATCCGTGCAGTCTTGACCCAGATCGACTATCACCGCAAAGACACCGACAATATCGGTCAGATCGACCCGAAAATCGCAGGCGGACCCGACATCTGGAATGGTTAAACGCGGCTATCATCATGGCAATTTGCGCAGTGCGCTGATCGATGCCTGTCTCAAGTTGATTGAGGAACGGGGGCCGACAGGTTTTACCCTGTCCGAGGCCGCACGTGAGGCAGGTGTAACCCCTGCCGCCGTTTACCGCCACTTTGACGGTCGCGAAGCGCTGATCGCAGAAGCGGCCCGCCAAGGGTATGAGATTTTCGGCGACCTGATGGAGCATGCCTATAACAAAGGTCAGCCTACCGCTTTGGCTGCGTTTGAAACGACCGGCCGTGCCTACCTCGCCTTTGCGCGGAAGTTCCCTGGTCATTACATCGCGATGTTCGAAAGCGGAGTATCGATCCAGCGCGATCCTGCGCTCGCTGCAGCGTCTAAACGTGCGCTGGGTGTCATGGAAAAAGCCGCCGAAGACCTAAGTCAGCACATCCCCGCTGACCGCCGCCCACCACCCCAGATGTTCAGTGCGCATATCTGGGCCATGAGCCACGGCGTTGTCGAGTTGTTCGCGCGAGGGTCCCCTGGGACCAAATCACCCTTTCCGCCTGAGGATCTGCTCGAAACGGGCATTGGGGTCTATTTGCGCGGGTTGGGTTTGTTACCGCCTGACAGCTGACACAAATGAAAAAGGGCACCCGAAGGTGCCCTTTTCCGTAAGTCGCAGGAAACGAATTAACGCTTCGAGAACTGGAACGAACGACGAGCTTTGCGCTTACCGTATTTCTTACGTTCAACAACGCGGCTGTCGCGGGTCAGGAAGCCAGCAGCTTTCAGAGCACCACGGAGCGACGGATCGTAAAGCTGGAGAGCTTTGGAGATACCGTGCTTAACAGCGCCAGCCTGACCAGTCAGGCCGCCACCTTTAACGGTCGCCATTACGTCGAACTGGCCTTCAACGCCAGCGATCTGGAACGGCTGACGCAGGATCAGCTGAAGAACCGGACGTGCGAAGTAAACAGCCATTTCTTTGCCGTTTACGATCACTTTGCCGGAACCCGGTTTAACCCAAACGCGAGCGACAGCGTCTTTACGCTTGCCGGTTGCGTAGGAACGGCCCAGTTCGTCGCGAACAGGTTCACGCGGTGCGTCTACTTCTACAGCGGTGCCAGCGGCTGCTGCGAGATCTTCGAGCGAGTTGATTTGATCGGCCATCGATTAGACCCTCGTGTTTTTCTTGTTCATCGACTTAACGTCGAGAACTTCAGGCTTCTGAGCTTCCATGCCGTGTTCGGCACCAGCGAAGACGCGCAGGTGGGTCATTTGCTTGCGCGACAGACGGTTGCCCGGCAGCATGCGCTTAACAGCTTGCATGACGACTCGCTCGGGGTGTGCACCCTCGAGGATCTGACCAGTGGTGCGGGACTTGATGCCGCCCGGGTGGCCAGTGTGCCAGTAATTCGGCTTTTCGCGCTTGTTACCAGTCAGCTGAACTTTGTCAGCGTTGATAACGATCACGTTGTCACCCATGTCCATGTGGGGGGTGAAGGACGGCTTGTGCTTACCGCGCAAGCGCATGGCGATGATCGAAGCAAGACGGCCCAGAACAACGCCTTCAGCGTCGATCAGGATCCATTTTTTATCGATATCTGCCGGAGTAGCAGAGAAGGTTTTCATATTACACCATTGCTGGTTGGGGGCATTACGGCCCCGTTCATTCGGATGGGCGGGTTATATAGGCCGCGAAAATCCAGTCAACAGCAATTTACTCGAAATAATTGTTCTAAATCAGTTACTTAAAATTAAGGTATTATTTTACCCCACAATTTAGACCGTAATTCTCTCGGGCGGATGGTCCAAAAGGTCTCTGAGCCCTCGCAAGGCCGTCTCAAACCGTTCGATAGCGATTCCTCCGTTCAGGGCAATACGTACCGCTTGAACCCGTCGCCCGTCGCGCGGCCCAAATTCTTCGGCGGATTTTAGAAAGATCCCCTGCGCCTCAGAGCTTCGACAGAATTCACCGCTTCGCCACCCATCAGGGAGTTCGAGCCAAATGAATGGGACGTTCTCTTGCCATCGCACTTTATATCCACCGAGCACATTCAGCGCCATTCGCATTCGGTCTGCCATGTGTGCGCGTGTCGATTTCAAAATCGCAGGCATTTCGGGGTGGTTCTGGACGTAAGCATAAACAGACGTAATCGCTGTCGGCACTCCGAAGGAGTTAAACGTGACCGAGCGGATAAACGCGTTAAGATGCCCTTCTGGCGGCACAACAAATCCGATCCGCAGCGCGGCAGAGATCGATTTAGAGGGCGAGGTCGTATACCATGCCAGTTCGGGCACATATTGGCGATAGCTCGGACCGATGAACGGACCATTGCGATAGCTATCGTCGTCGATGATGTGCACGCCATAGCGACGGCACATCTCGGCGATCTCTTGACGACGTTTAAGTGAGGTCGTCATGGCGGTTGGGTTCATCACATCAGAGCAGGTCGCGTAAATCTGAACGCCATGGTCGATCACCAACCGTTCGAATTTATCGAGCCGAGGCCCCTCCTCGTCCCATTCGACCGAAACGGTCGGTGCGCGGCACAGTTCGGCTGCGCGACGGAACCCAGCGTAGGTCAGTTCATCGACCATAACGACGGGCGACGATCCTTTGAGTACCGTTTGGAAAATCATGACGATCGAATGCTGACCACCATGGGTGATCACCACGTTGTCCGGTGAGAATTTGCCAATCGGAAAATCTTTGCTCGCCTCATAAAATGCCACGTGCGCGTCCCGATGGTTCTGACGCACGGGATATCGCAGCAACAATTCAGAGGCTGCTGTATCGGCGTATCGGTGAAACCCATCCCGAATAAGGTCCGTCTGGCCGAGGTCAGGAAGTCGGGGACTAAGGAGTGTCGCGCCCATATCGGTGACTTCTTCGAATTGTACCACTTTCTGCTCTGGTACAAATGTCCCCCGTCCTACCGCAGCATCGAGGAACCCCGCATCAACAAGGTTCTTATAGGCCCTGGCAACAGTCCCAGGAGTCACCTTGGCCTGCCACGCCAAGTCACGGACGGGTGGCAATTTATCACCACATTTCAGCGTACCACCCCGAACTGCTTGACGAATGGCGACCTCGATTGCGCGATATTTCGGTCCGTCGGCTTGTGTTAAATCGGGTAGCCAAATTGTATCGGTCACAATGTATTCCTCGACACGCATAGCGTGGTTTTGTATCGATTATATACGGCACAATGCCACATTGTATCAATACAAGTAAAGAGAAAGATGATGACACTGGTATCCCACCACCTCCCGCTGAACACGATGATCATTCCTGCGCCCACGACCCTCGCGGCACGTGCGCTGGTGACCATCGCGGTCAAGGTAGAGACGTGGTCGATGCGACGCCAAACCCGTCAACATCTACGCGATCTGCCTGAACATGTTCTGTTCGATATCGGCCTCACCCGTGAACAGGCAAAGCTTGAGTCAACGAAATACTTTTGGAGGGCCTAATCCCCGGCTCTTCCTGTACCTGGGCGGGGACTTCCCCGCCCCTTTTTATTTCGGCGGAATAGAATACGTGAGCGAGGCGCGCGCGACGGCCTGATCGCTGCCTTCCGAAAACAACAAACAGTCGCCCACCGCCAACACACGGCCCAGTTTCAAAAGCCGAACATGGCATAGCAGATCTCGACCTGCTTCGGGTTTGCGCATGAAATCAATGCTGCAATTCGTAGTGACAGATAGTGCCTTTGGTCCGATCATAGCGAGGATCGCCAAATAGACAGACACATCTGCTAGTGCGAACATCGACGGGCCAGAGACGGTGCCACCGGGACGTAAGTGTTCTTCGCGAACGTTCAGACGAATGACGGCTTCCATTTCATCAACGGATTCGATGGTAAACATTCCATCCACTTGGGAAAAATCCGACGCTAAGAACTGCGTCAATGCGTCTTTGTCCATGGCCAACGGCATAGTTTCCTCCCTCGCTCGTCTGCCCTAAGGTGAACGCAGGGAAGAGGAGGAAACAAGATGGCCTTGCTAGAACGTAGCGTCACAGGTGCAGTTCTGCATCTTACGATGAATGCACCAGAAAAGCTCAACGCACTCTCAGACGAGATGCTGGCGGAACTGCAATCGACGCTGGACGAAGTCGCGATGGACCGTTCCATTCGCGTCATCACACTTGGCGGTGCGGGTAAAGCGTTTTGCGCGGGGCATGATCTAAAACAGATGCAAGCGGGTCGCGCGGCTGCGGACGGCGGTGCAGCTTATTTCAAGGATCTCTTTGAACGCTGCACGAAACTCATGTTGACCATCCAGCAGATTCCACAGCCTGTGATCGCCAAACCGCACGGCATCGCGACCGCTGCAGGCTGTCAGCTGGTTGCGACCTGCGACCTCGCCGTTGCTGCCGAAGGCACCCGTTTTGGCGTGAATGGCGTGAACATCGGATTGTTTTGTTCGACCCCGATGGTCGCCCTCACCCGCAATGTTCATCGCAAGCAAGCATTCGAGATGCTCACCACTGGTAAATTCATCAACTGTGACGAAGCCGTTGAATTCGGTTTGATCAATCGCGCCGTTCCGCATGACGACCTTGATGCGGCGGTTGATGAACTGGCGAATACCATCGCGTCGAAATTGGCGAGCGCGGTTCAGATCGGCAAACGTGCGTTCTACGATCAAGCTCAGATGACCACCGCAGAGGCCTATGCCTTTGCGGGCGATGTCATGGTCCGCAATATGTTAGACCGTGACACCGATGAGGGCATCACGGCCTTTATCGAGAAACGCAAACCGGACTGGGATCAAAGCTGATACAGGTCCGAGAATTTAGCTTCGAGATAATCAAGGAGCGGAGCCTCTGTTGGCTCTGCCCCAATCGCACGGCGGATAGTGTCGCGCGGTTCATAGAGGCCACCATGCTGTTGCAGATTGTCACGCAACCACCCCGTCGCCGCCGCCAAATCGCCGCGTGACAGATCATCATCAAGGTTTGGAACAGCCTTGCGCAACACTGCATGCAGGTTGCCCGCATAGACGTTGCCCAGCGAATAGGTCGGGAAATAGCCAAACAGGCCAACAGGCCAATGCACGTCCTGAAGAACGCCATTCGATGCCTTATCGACCGCGTATCCAAAGTCCGCCTCAAAGCGGTCGTTCCATGCAGCCTCTAGATCGTCGATCTCTAGGTCACCGCTGATCAATGCACGTTCGAGGTCAAACCGCAAAAGGACATGCAGATTGTACTGCAATTCGTCTGCTTCAGTACGGATGTAGCCACGGTTCACGCGGTTCACGGCGGCGTAAAATGCGCCCTCATCTGCGATCCCAAAATCACCGAATGCATCGCGCATTTTACCAAAGAGCCACCCCGTGAACGCACGGCTGCGACCCAGTTGGTTCTCGTAGATACGGCTCTGACTTTCGTGGACGCCCATCGACACACCACCGCCCAGCGGGGACAGAAGGTAAGCCTGATCAATGTTCTGCTCGTAACAGGCGTGACCGACTTCGTGGATGGTCGAATAGAAGCAGTTAAACGGATCGTCAGCAGCCGTGCGGGTCGTGATCCGCACGTCGTTACCAGAGCCAGAGCTAAACGGATGCACCGCCTTATCGATACGACCACGGGACATGTCGTAACCAAAGGTTTCCGCGAGGAGCGTCGACAGTTTCAGCTGCGCGGCCTCATCAAAGGTGCCCGTAACGCCCGCTGGCTGCGGTTTTGCCAGAACGGCCTCGCGTAGTGCGACGAGCCGCGGACGCATCGCATCGAACATTGCGACCAGATCCGCAGCTTTCGCACCTGGTTCGTAGTCGTCCAGCATCGCGTCATAGATGTCGCCACCATTGGCGAGCGCGGCGCCCTCTTCGCGTTTCAGGCGCAGCACCTCCTTGAAGGTCGGAGTGAAGGCGGCAAAGTCATTGTTCGACCGCGCCTCGGCCCAGATGCCTTGAGATTTCGACGTGACCTTTGCGATTTCAGCGGCGAGTTTCGCAGGCACTTTCATCGCTCGGTCATAGCTGCGACGGATTTGGCGTAACATGGCGGTTGCGACCTCATCCTTGGCTTCTGCCGTTGCCAGCCATTCACCGACCCGAGGATCCGTGCGACGCGCGTGCAGGACACCTTCAATCGCGGCAAATTCTTCGCCACGCTGATCAGCCGATCCACGCGGCATCATCGTTTCCTGATCCCATCCCAAACGCCCCGCGATTTGCGCGAGAGCTTGGGTTTCGCGATCAAAGGCGATCAAATCATCATAAGCAGTCATATCACGCCTCGCGAATGGATTGGGCCAGCGGGTAACGCGCCAGATAACGGCCACGCAGGATCAGCACCCAAAGAACGATTGCACCGATCTGGTGGGTGATCGCGACGTGGAGTTGAGCTTGATACAGCACGGTCATGATCCCCAAAACCATCTGCACCACCATCATCGCCATCACAGCGTTGTAGGCAAAGCGCGTTTTGCCATTCGGCGATTTGCGCGCACGAAGCCAAACCACGATACCATAGATGAACAAGAGATAACCCGACATGCGGTGGATGAACTGCACGAGGCCCGCGTCCTCAAAGAAGTTCCGCCACATCGGGGTAAGTTGGAACGGATCAGGCGGCAGGAACCCATCGCCCATCAGCGGCCACGTTGGGAAGGCGCGACCTGCATCAATACCGGCAACCAACGCGCCGAGAATGATTTGAAGGAATGCGAAATGCATCAGCCCTGTGCCCATACCAAACAGTTTGGCATTGGCCGACCTACGCGCCTGCATCAAATCAGCCTCAGTACGGCCCATCTGGAACGTAAACCACGCAGTGAAACCAAGGATCACAAAAGCAAGGCCAAGGTGCGTTGCGAGGCGATAGGACGCTACATCCGTGCGGCCAATTTCTTGGGCTGTTTGATCCAATCCCGAATGTACCATCCACCAGCCAATCGCGCCTTGAAGTCCGCCAAGCACGCCCAAAAGGAACAGACGACCTGTCCAGCCTGTTGGGATGTTCTTTGTCAGCATGAAGCCAAAGAAACCGAGCGCCCAAACGAGGCCAATAAAGCGCCCCAACTGACGGTGACCCCATTCCCACCAATAGATGAACTGGAACTCGCTTAGGCTCATACCCTTGTTCTGCAGGAGGTATTCGGGGCTCGTTTGATATTTTTCAAATTCGACGGCCCAATCGGCATCGTTCAGCGGCGGGATCGCCCCCATAACGGGGTTCCATTCCGTGATCGACAACCCGCTGTCGGTCAGGCGCGTAAGGCCGCCGACTACGATCATCGACGCAACAAGCGCGAAAATAACCATGAGCCAGAAGCGAATAGCACCGCGTGCGCCGCGCCGTTTGGCGTCGATCTGTCCCGGTGCTGCGGTCTGTTTCGGGGCTTCGCCCACGTCCTCGAACAATTTGCGCGGTGTTTGCGCCATGCCGGCCTCCTTCGATGTTGCGGGGAACCTAAGTCGCAGGAGGCATCACGGCAAGGGCTAGCCGCGGTCCTTCCAGCGGACCATCTGACGCATGATGCCATGTAGGATCTGCACATCAGGACGGGTGAGCGGCATACGGCTCCACAGATTGCGCAGATTGGTTTTCATATGGGGCGCTTTGTCCTCTGGGAAAAAGAACCCAGCCTGTTCGAGGTGCGTCTCGTAATTCTCAGCCAGCTTTTCAACCTCAAGCTGGGTCGCCCATTCGTTTGGGTTATCGAGCCGTTCGTGAACAATCGCCGTCGATGCACGACGCCATTCATACCCAACAAGCAGAACACATTGCGCGAGGTTCAGCGACGAAAACTCTGGATTCACGGGGACGTTGATGATCGCGTTGGCGAGAGCGATATCTTCGTTCTCCATCCCTGCCCGTTCAGGCCCGAACATCACAGCGACCTTCTGGCCGTCGTTGATCCGTTTTGCGGCGTCCTGCATCGCGGCCTCTGGCGACATGACAGGTTTGGTCAAACCACGCGGACGTGCGGTCGTCGCATAAACGAATGTGCAATCCTCAACGGCCTGAGCGGTGGATTCATACACCTGCGCCTCATTCAACAGACGCCCTGCCCCAGATGCCATCGCGACCGCATTCGGGTTCGGCCAACCATCACGAGGTGTTGTGAGACGCATCAGGTCCAACCCAAAGTTCCACATCCCCCGCGCTGCAGCACCGATATTTTCACCCATCTGTGGGCGGATCAAAACAAAGGCGGGCTGAGGCTGGCCAGTGGGCATCGGGATCATCCTTTCAGGTTTCCTGCGCCTGATACGCAAGCCAGCTCCTTGAGACAAGCCAAAGCACCCTCTTCCTAAGGCGCAAAAGCATCGTTATATGACCACAAACCGATGTTAACGGGACAGAATTGGGGACCACGATGACCGACGCAGCCGACCTTCCGCAGCTTTACCTCATCACACCGACCGATTTTGAACTGTCGACTTATCCTGACATCCTTGGCTCCGTACTCGACGCCCAAGAAATCGCCTGCGTGCGTCTGACCCTCGCCACCCGCGATGAGGACCGAATTGCTCGTGCTGCGGACGCCCTGCGCTCTGTCACGATGGAACGTGACGTCGCTCTGGTGATCGACACGCATATGATGCTGGTTGAACGGCTCGGCCTGGATGGTGTGCACCTGACGGATTCCGCACGGTCGGTCAAAAAGATGCGCAAAGAACTAGGCGAAGATGCGATCATCGGCGCATTCTGCGGCAACAGCAGCCACGACGGAATGACGGCGGGTGAACTTGGCGCCGATTACGTCAGCTTTGGCCCCGTTGGAAACAGCCCGCTGTTCTCTGGCGAAACCGCACCGCTCGACCTGTTCCAGTGGTGGTCTCAAATGATCGAAGTGCCCGTGGTCGCCGAAGGCTCTCTCGACGTTGATTTGATCCGCCAACTGACGCCCTACACCGATTTCTTTGGTATTGGTGATGAAATTTGGACCAACGACGATCCCGTTGCAGCGTTACGCACTCTCGTCGCGGCGATGTCCTAACAATCACGCGTCGAGGACACCTGCCTCTGCCAAGGGTTTGCGAACGGTGGCTTCTAGATCGCGTGCGAGAGCTTTGCGGTCTGAGTAATCCGAGACCTTTACAGGCTCATGGTAAACCACAGTGACCGACCCTTGCTTTGGGGCGGTCAGCACGGCTAGAAAATGCTGTCCGAAATCCATGTTTCCCCACCAGCCATATTGACGAATATCCGCACCTTCCGCGGCGCGATAAACCATCGTCACGGGCTGGATTGAAAGCGTTTCACGCATTTCGTCAGCAAGGAATGCCGCGAAGAGTGTCGGCTTGAACGGCAATAGAACGCGCCCATCCGTCGACGTCCCTTCTGGAAAGAACAACAATTTGTGCCCGTGCGACATCCGCTCTTGGAACTGCATGATCTGCGCTTTGGCATCTTTGCGATCACGACGGATAAATACAGTGCCGGTTGCACGTGCGAGCCACCCAATGCCCGGCCATTTCGCAACCTCGGCTTTGGAGACGAAGTAGATGCGCTTGCGAGCATTGAGGATGAAAATATCCATCCAACTCACGTGGTTTGCGACCACGGCGCCCGGTCCTTTCATCGGTTCGCCGATAACGCGATAGTCAATTCCGATAAGGCGAAGCGTATTTCGGCAAACAAAGAGTGTAATATACGGCGTGACAGGACGATCCATGCCGCAGAGCGGACGTTCGACCAAACGCACCAACAACAGCACCAAGAGACCGCCAAAGACCAAGATGCCAATCATTGGGGCCTTCACCGCAAATCTCAGCCAGCCTAGCGGTGTGATTTTGATATCGGGTGGCGGTAGCTCGGGCGACCAATTTGTAATCATCGACGTGCACCCCGATCATAGAGCGCCTTTTGCGATGCATTGAGACGTTCGGTATCGAGGATCAGGCAAACATCTGTCGTGTTAAACGCATGATCGACAAAAGCCCCATCCCCGACAAATCCGCCGATCTTGAGGTAGGCTTTGATGAGCGGAGGCACGTCACGCATGGCGGACACGCGGTCGATCTGTGACGGCTCAATGAGGGTCATCCGCTGATAAACTTGCGACCGCACACGCAGACCTTCGGGCGCCATGTGGCGATCGGCAAGCAGCGATAAAGCGGGCGCAAGGCGTTCAATGTCAGTTCCATGAAACGACGCAACGCCAAAGAGAACCTCAATCCCATGCTCGACCACATAGTCGGACAGCGCATTCCACATCAGTATCATGCCCTGCCCGCCGCGATAGTCTGCGGCAAGACACGACCGGCCAAGCTCTAACAGTTTTCGACCCGAGGCAATCAAGGGCGTGAGGTCATATTCGCTTCGCGAATAGAACCCGCCCGCCGCATCTGCCATGTCAGAGCGCAGCAAGCGATAGACGCCAACAACACGTTCGTGGCCAGTCTTATTTCCATCGATAAGCAGCAGGTGATCGACAAAAGGATCGTAGTGATCCGCTTCAATCTTTGCCTCATGATCCACCATCGGACCTGTTGCGCCGAGCTCTTCGACAAAGACGCGATAGCGCAGATGTTGTGCCGCGCGAACATCGTCTTCGGTCTGGGACAGCCGAACAGTCAAACAATCAGTGGTTGCGGTCATGGCTGCGTTTACGGTTAGGTCAGGGTGCACGACTTTTAGGCGGTTTGTAGCCGCAAAATCAAGGGCGGCGGCATGGTTACCTTCTGTTAACCTTTGCCGCATATCCCAGAATTAATTCGGATCAACGGAGACCAACATCAACATGACGCGGTTGCCATCGATCACCACTTTTCCTTGGTCGGGGAAGTTTACTGTCACGCGGCCAGCGATATTGGACTGCACTTGCCCAACGCCCCAATCCGGCTGCCCAGGATGACGCACAAGCATTCCTGGCTCCAATACTGAATTCAAATCCATCTTTTACCTTTCGGACCGCAATGACCAACGACACAGACATCGCCGCATTGATCGGATCGCGCATTTGCCATGATCTTGTGAACCCCCTTAGCGCAATCAGCAACGGGGTGGAACTCCTCGAACTATCAGGCGCGGCGCAAACGCCGGAAATGGCGTTGATTGCAGACAGTGTCGCAGCCGCAATGGCGCGGGTAAAGCTGTTCCGCCTCGCGTTTGGCCCGTCGGATTGCGCGCAAACGAAATCACGATCAGAGGTTATCACCCTGCTGAACGATATATCGAAATCAGGTCGATTAAGCTTTGATTGGCAAATTGCTCAAGATCTGAACCGTGGTGAGGTGCGTTTGTTGATCCTCGCCGCGCTCTGCATTGAGACTGCAACGCCACTGGGCGCTGAAATCGTTTTCAGGCAAACGGTTTCAGGGTTCGACATAGACGGTAAAGGGCGCAAAATCGCAATTGACCCTGCCCTCTGGTCGTTCGAGGGCAAATCCCTCTCTGCCGCTCAGGTGCAGTTCGCACTCTTGCCCCGCGTCGCGCAAAGCTTGAACCGCACCGTCATCTATACGGCAACAGACACTGAGCTAACGGTCGCAGTTTAACCGCGAACCGCTCCATCCGAGGTCACGAGGTATTTAAAGCTGGTCAGCTGCTCGGCCCCAACAGGTCCACGCGCATGCATTTTGCCTGTTGCAATGCCGATCTCTGCACCCATCCCGAATTCACCACCGTCGGCGAATTGCGTCGACGAGTTGTGCATCAAGATCGCGCTATCGAGCCGTTCAAAGAACCGCGCCACAGCTGCCGAATCCTCGGTTATGATGCAATCGGTGTGGTTCGACCCGTATTGGCGGATATGCGCAATCGCGCCGTCAACGTCCTCGACTACCTTCGCCGCGATATCCATGTCGAGGTATTCACGTCCCCAATCATCATCAGTCGCAACATCGGTGCCCGATAGCCCCTCGCCCGCATGCACACGGACACCTTTGTCCATCAACGCTTTGATCAGATCAGCGCCCAAGGTCGCCGCGACATCTTTATGAATCAGGAGACATTCCGCAGCACCACAAATCCCAGTACGGCGGGTTTTCGCATTGAGAACAACGCGAAGCGCCTTTTCGGGATCGGCAGCTTTGTCGATGTAGATGTGCACGATGCCTTCGAGGTGGGCAAAGACAGGCACGCGGGCCTCGCGCTGAACGAGACCAACAAGGCCCTTGCCACCACGCGGGACGATCACGTCGATATAGTCGACAGCTCGCAACATTGCCGCCACGGCCTCACGGTCACGGGTCGGGATTAATTGGATTGCATCTTCGGGCAGGTTCGCGGCCTTCAGGCCCGCAACCAGACATTCATGAATGGCGCGCGATGAATGGAAACTCTCAGACCCTCCGCGCAAAATCACCGCATTGCCTGATTTCAAACAAAGCGCACCCGCATCGGCGGTCACATTCGGACGGCTTTCATAGATGACGCCAATCACGCCCAACGGCGTACGTACACGTTTGATATGAAGGCCATTAGGCTGGTCCCACTCGGCAAGAACGGCACCCACGGGATCCGCCTGCTCCGCAACCGACCGAAGCCCGTCAACGATACCACGAATGCGATCTTCGTTCAGCATCAGGCGGTCCATCATCGCAGGGCTCAGCCCCTTTTCGCGACCGTAATCAAGGTCCTTGGCGTTCGCCTCAATGATCTTTGCGCGATTGTCCCAAACGGCATAGGCAGCACCGATCAATGCAGCGTGCTTACGTTCCGCTGACGCGTGACCAAGTTCCGCACTGGCGGCGCGGGCACGCTTACCGATATCGGCCATCATTTCTGCAATGTTTACGATATCTGTCATAGCCTTACGTCCCTTTATTGAACCACCATATCGTCCCGATGAACGAGAGCTGCGCGGCCCTTATATCCTAAAATTTCTTCTATATCGGCGCTACGCCGACCAATGATCTGGAGCGCTTCTGCGCTTGTGTATCGCGTGAGGCCAATACCGATTGCCTTACCTGCGTCTGTCACAATCGCGACGGGTTCACCGCGGCCAAAGGTGCCGCGCACAGCTCTAACGCCAGCAGGCAAAAGACTTTTCCCAGCGGACAACGCCGTTTCGGCCCCAGCATCCACAACGAGTTCGCCTTTTGGCTTCATCGCGGCAATCCAGCGTTTGCGGGCCGCCTGAGGGTCGTCATGCGCGGTAAACCACGTCACCGTCGCGCCATCCTCAAGCGCACGCAATGGGTTCATCCGTGAACCAAGCGTAATCGCCATCGCACAGCCTGCCTCGGTCGCCATCCGCGCGGCAAGGAGTTTGGTGATCATGCCGCCCTTAGATAGTCCAGACACACCATCACCTGCCATCGCCTCAATCTCGGGCGTGATGCGGTCGATGACATCGTAACGCGTTGCCGCTGGATCGAGGTTCGGGTTGCCGTTGTAGAAACCATCCACATCCGACAGCAGGATCAACTGATCCGCGCCACAGGTAACGGCAACTTGAGCCGCCAAACGGTCGTTGTCACCATAACGAATTTCATCTGTCGCAATGGTGTCGTTTTCGTTTACGATTGGCGTCACACCCAATGAAATCAGGGTTTCCATCGTGGCACGCGTATTCAGATAACGGCGACGGTCCGTGCTATCCTCAAGCGTGACGAGCACCTGCCCCGTATGAATACCGTGGGGCGCCAGCACCTCTTCATAGGCACGGGCGAGTTTGATCTGACCAACGGCTGCCGCGGCTTGGCTCTGTTCCAATGGAAGCGGGCCACGCGGCAGACCGAGAACCTCGCGGCCAAGCGCGATAGAACCAGAAGACACCAGCACAACATCAATGCCAGAATGACGGAGCCACGCGACATCAGTTGCCAAGGACCGTAGCCAATCAGATTTCAGCGAACCGCTATCCCGATCAACGAGTAGCGCCGAACCAATTTTGACAACAACGCGTTTTGCGCTGCTTAGGGTCGCCACGGTTCATCCTCCTGACTAGCATCAAACTCTTCGGCATTGCGGTCGTCAATTTCACGACGCAGGGCGCGCAGAACGTCTTGAACGCCTTCGTTCGAAACACCCGACATCAGCATGACAGGCTCACCGGTCACTTGTTCCAGCTCTTCTTTGATGAACTGGCGTTCTTCCTCGTCGAGCGTATCGACTTTGTTCAGAACGGTGACACGCGGCTTATCAGCGAGATCGCCGCCATACGCTTCGAGTTCCTCGACGATGATCTCGTAATCCTTGATCGGATCGCCCGATGAACCGTCAATGAGGTGCAAGAGAACAGCGCAACGTTCGACGTGGCCGAGGAACATATCGCCCAGACCACGCCCCTCGGACGCGCCCTCAATCAAACCCGGAATGTCAGCGACAACGAATTCATGGCCATCAACACCCACAACACCAAGGTTCGGAACCAGCGTGGTGAATGGATAGTCAGCGATTTTCGGACGCGCGTTCGAGGTCGCAGCGAGGAAGGTCGATTTACCCGCGTTCGGCAAGCCAACAAGACCCGCGTCCGCGATGAGCTTGAGCCGAAGCCAAATGGTACGTTCGATGCCAGCAAGACCAGGGTTCGCAGAGCGCGGCGCTTGGTTCGTGGCGGATTTAAAGTGAAGGTTGCCGAAACCACCATTGCCACCTTTGGCAAGGATCACGCGCTGACCGACTTCGGTCATGTCTGCGATCAGGGTTTCTTCGTCTTCATCAATGATCTCGGTTCCGACGGGAACGCGCAGAATAATATCGTCACCCGACGGACCAGTGCGTGCGCGCCCCATACCAGGCGTGCCGTTTTGCGCAAAGAAGTGCTGCTGGTAGCGGAAATCGATTAGGGTGTTCAGACCCTCGACCGCTTCGGCGATCACATCACCACCACGACCACCGTCACCACCGTCCGGTCCACCGTATTCGATGAACTTTTCACGGCGGAACGACACGGCGCCATTCCCCCCACTACCGGAGCGAATATTAACTTTGGCAAGGTCGAGGAATTTCATCGGAACGGCTTTCAGGTTTTACAGCGCCTCGCTTATGCGATCACGCCTCATTGCTCAAGAGGGAGCCCGAAAGCCGCCCCCTTTAGCTGTTGATTTTAAGCGTATAGGTCCAAGTGGGCACAGTTGACTTGCGAGCTACAGAATAGGCTTCGGCGTCACCAAGGTAGGTGAAACCGCAATTCGTCAGAACACGCGCAGAGCCAAGGTTATCTTGGAACACTTCCGCAAAGAGAGTTTTGGCATCATGGGGGTTCGCTTCGATCAGGGCTTTGACGGCGCCAGATGCGATGCCCGTGCCCCAAAACGCAGGCGCGACCCAAAAGAAGATCTCGCTCTGTCCACGATCCATACGTTCGAGGCTCACAATGCCGAGCATTTCGCCCAAATCGGTCGCCTTACCATCAATGACCCACACGTCTTCGGTGCGATCAGCTTTGGTTGAACGGTCAATGAACCCCTCAGTCGTGCCAGGAGGCAAAGGATGAGGAATCGACCGCGTTCCACGCGCGACACGATCATCCGCCGCATACATGCTGATCAAACCAGCATCCGATTTGCGCAGCGGACGCAAAACGAAACGGTCAGCCTGAATGGTGGGCTGTGGTGTCACTTGATCTAACATCGTTGGCTTCCTCCTAGAAACCGAGTCGGGCTTTGGCTCCTCTTCCGCACCCCAACAATGACTTAATAACAATCACAAAATAATAAAGGGGGACCGGAAAACCCGATCCCCCTAAATATCAAACCTTTAAGGTATCGGTTTACTCAGCGGCCTCCGCCACTGGGAGAACCTTTACAAAGGTGCGGCCCTTAAGACCGGTGTAGAACTTCACGTTGCCGTTCGCAGTTGCAAACAGTGTATGGTCTTTACCCATACCAACGCCTTCGCCAGCCCACATTTTAGTGCCGCGCTGACGAACGATGATGTTGCCTGCTACGACAACTTCACCACCGAATTTTTTTACACCAAGGCGACGACCCGCGGAGTCGCGACCGTTACGGGAGGAACCGCCTGCTTTTTTGTGTGCCATGTGTCTCTCCTATGCCTAAATTACTTAGCCAGTTCTTTGGCTTGCTCAACCCACTCGGGTTTCACTTTAACAGCCTCGAACGATGCAGCGTCAACAGCAGCCAGCTGAGCGTAGGTGGTGATACCAGCTTCGTTCAGTTTCTTAGCAGCAGCCGGACCAACGCCGGTGATTGCGGTCAGGTCGTCTGCGCCAGCAGCAGCGGCAGCCGGAGCAGCCTTTGCAGCTTTCGGAGCAGCCGCAGGTGCCGCAGCTTTCGGAGCAGAACCAGCACCGATTGCAGCTTTGACGCCCGATTTGTCTGCACCCGACTCAAGGATGTCGGTGATGCGAACGAGTGTCAGTTGCTGACGGTGACCAACGGTACGCTTCGACGAGTGCTTACGACGACGCTTAACAAAGTTGATAACCTTGTCGCCTTTGATCTGGTCGATGACTTCTGCCTGAACAGCAGCGCCTGCCACGAACGGCGCGCCAATAGTCGAACCAACCATCAGAATTTCGTTGAACTGGATTTTTTCGCCTGCATCGGCTGCCAGTTTTTCGACACGCAGAACGTCGCCCGAAGCAACTTTGTACTGCTTGCCGCCGGTTTTGAGAACCGCAAACATAGTATCTTCCTTCATCTACCGCGTCGCTGGGGCCACTTACGTGTTGGTGGCTATGCCGCCCGTGAACTGCGCGCCCTGATTTGGGCTGTATTGAATCAAAAACCAGGGCAGAATCCGCCCCGGATGCGGGCTTATCCTCAGAACCCTGTGGAAAGTCAAGCTAGAGTTCAGAAACCATCATCATTTGTGCGAGCTGAAGGCCTAGGTTCCTGCTGATATCTTCATACAGAGCCGAATAGGCATCGAAAAGAGCTCTATTCACCCCCTGCCCTGCCTCTGTTTGGGAAAACGCGATAAGCGTGTCCAAATCCGCATCAGACAGCGGTTGGTAGGCCATGTTCATGAAACCATAGACCCATTCAGAGGTGCTAGACCGCAATTCGGCTTCTTGGGCCCAAACATCTGATATCAAACTCTCAGGCGACGTTTGCCCATCCATTGCACCACCATCGTAAAGCCCCAGCAGGAACACATAGTTGTCGTTGAGAGCAGCGCTGATGTTTTTCTCGATGAGGTCATTGGCGTCAATATAAGCGGTAATTTGGTCAAAACGTGGGGTGCCGTGGGCATCAATCGCTGCCGCCGTCGCTGCGTCCAAAATATCGGGATCAGATACCGCTCGGCGTGCGTCGACCTCAAGCAGCACCGATTGGCGACCGGGGTCAGTTGAATAAAACGCCAACATCGCATCGACGTCTTGCCCAATGAGCGACCGTTCGAAGGCTGCAAACGCGGCGTCTTCCATCTGTTCTGAGTCATAGAGTTGCAAAATCACTGTCGACCAATGATCATTTACATGACCCATCAGCATTTCGTCCGCGAGTTGACCTGCGTAATCGATACCCTCCGCAGACATAATCGCGATAACGTCGGGCTGCATCAAAGCCTCAAACAAAGCCCGTTCAGCACTTTGTGACTGTTCTGCCATGGCAGGACCAGTGATCGCCGTGAGGCAGGACACGAAAACAAACGACTTAGCGCGCATGAGACACCCTTCTGTTGTGTGTTTACATATAGGCCGTCCGTGAATGTTCCAATTCCCATCGCAACCAGTTGATCGCTCTTTCTAAAAGATTTTTGTGAAATTGCTATTGCACGCCATTCGAAGTCCCATTAAACGCCCCTTCATCGCGGAGAGGTGCCGGAGTGGTCGAACGGGGCGGTCTCGAAAACCGTTGAGCCTTCACGGGTTCCCAGGGTTCGAATCCCTGTCTCTCCGCCATAAAAATCAAAACACGACCACTTACGAAAACGCGCCCCATTCGGGCGCGTTTCGCGTTTCATCGGCGCGTTAGTGTGCGGGTTCTGCAGCTTCAGCCAGAAAACGTCCTGCAACCCATCCGGTCAACCCAGGCTCTGTAATGGTTTGAACCTGACACCAGCGTTGCGCTTCTGCCATGCGACACCCCAAGTTTCTTACGACATCGTCGGCGTTGAGGACCGACACCTTGGTTGCACTTTGGCTGGGATCTGAACGCAGGTTCAAGTCACTGTTCGCGACAACAGACCAAAAATCCGGCCCGCCCATCAACCCATCAGCATAGTCATTTTGAACAATCCCCTGCTGCGCACCCGTGATCGATATGTCCAACGTATACACTGCAACCTCGTCTCGTCGCGCGGCTGCGCGGTACAAATAGACTGTAACCGTATAGTCACCCGAAACTGGCAAGGTGGCGCTAAACTGGTTGAGGTCTGGCACGCTGTCGCTGGTCAAACTACTGACCGCAAGTGCCGCATCACCTGGGACTGACCCGGGTGCATAGACGTTAAAATAGGTGGCCGCATTCGACGATTGAAGCGAGATATCCATCACCTGCCCCGCTTCGGCACCAAGATGGTACAAGACCATTTCCCGCCCAACAATCCGATCGGAGATTACAGTCCCTGTCGTTCCCGCTGCAAATTCAACGTCAACGGAACGATCACTACCCTGACCATGACCTGCGGTCGAAAGAGACACGAACACCAACAAAGATGCCGCTACAACTTTCAACATAATTCACCCTCACACCTTACCGCTTTAGATTATCACCCATCGGCAGTTCCGTCAGCCCACTTCAGGACCGTTCACAACATTGACAACCTTCCTTTGATTTCGACGCAAGACACGCCATATCGTAGCTTCAAATTAGGAGGTGACATGACACAGTATGAACGCCGACCCGAGGTGATCGAAGCGCTCGAACCCGAACAGTATTACGTGACCCAAGAATCCGGCACTGAACGTCCGGGCACAGGGAAGTACCTGAGCAATAAGGAGCCAGGTCTGTACGTCGACGTGGTTTCGGGGGAGCCCCTCTTTGCCTCGTCCGCAAAATATGAATCAGGCTGCGGCTGGCCTTCATTTGTGAAACCGATTGTCAGCGACCATGTTGTCGAACTCACGGACGTGTCGCATGGGATGGTCCGCACCGAGGTTCGGTCGAAATATGGTGACAGCCACTTAGGGCACGTTTTCCCAGATGGACCGCGTGATCGCGGTGGGCTGCGGTATTGCATAAATTCCGCGGCGTTACGCTTTATACATCGTGACGATATGGAAGCCGAAGGATATGGCGCGTTCATCGATCAAGTGGAGGAAAACTGATGGCTGAACAACGCGCGGTCCTTGCAGGTGGATGTTTTTGGGGGATGCAGGATCTGATCCGCCGTCAAACGGGCGTGTTGCGCACCCGTGTCGGCTACACAGGCGGCGATGTCCCGAACGCCACCTATCGGAACCACGGCACCCATGCCGAAGGGATTGAGATCATCTTTGATGACGCCAAGACGACTTATCGCGCCCTGCTGGAGTTTTTTTTCCAAATTCATGACCCGACCACTAAGAACCGTCAGGGCAATGACATTGGGATGTCGTATCGTTCGGCGATTTACTATGTCGATGAAGAACAAAAGGCCGAGGCACTGCGCACGATCGCAGATGTAGATGCCTCAGGTATTTGGCCCGCGAAGGTCGTGACCGAAGTCGAGCCTGTTGGTGATTTCTGGGAAGCAGAGCCCGAACATCAGGATTATCTAGAGCGGCACCCGAATGGCTACACCTGCCATTTCCCGCGACCAAACTGGACCCTACCACGCACATGAAAAAGGGGCCATTTGGCCCCTTCCCTTACTCTTCTTCGTCGTTCAGATCGGCGTCGTAATCGCCATTTCGTCCCTTATATCCCCTTGCGACCACGAACTTCTCTGAACTATCCGCACGTGACGACGGCGGTTTGATGTTCGCGACTGATTTGAAATTCTTCTTCAGTGTCTTCATCAATTCGCCTTCAGCCCCACCCGCGAGGACTTTGGCAACAAAGGTGCCGCCGGGGGCGAGAACGTCAAAGGCGAAATAAGCTGCCGCTTCACACAGCGCAATAATGCGAAGGTGGTCGGTTTGTTTGTGACCCGAAGACGCAGCGGCCATGTCAGACATCACAACGTCTGCCTCACCACCAAGCCATTCTTTGACCAAGAGGTCCGCGTCGTCGGATAGAAAATCGAGCTGGTGAATTTCAGCACCCGCCAGTGGTTCAACCTCTTGGAGGTCAACGCCCAATACGGTCCCGATCCGTTTGCCTTGCTTTTCACCCAAAGCGTTCACACGCTTCACCGCAACCTGCATCCAACCACCTGGAGCACAGCCGAGGTCCACAATCCGCGCACCTGGAACGAGGAACCGATATTTGTCGTCAAGCTCCAGGATTTTGAACGCAGCACGTCCACGATAGCCTTCGGCCTGCGCGCGCTTCACGTAAGGATCGTTCAACTGCCGCTGCAACCAACGGGTCGACGAGGTCTTGCGACCTCGGGCGGTTTTCACCTTAACGAAAAGGTCACGCTGTCCGCGTCCGCTGGTATTTTTTGTCCCGGGTTTCTTAGCCATTCTTCCAGTCCGATCTTAGCAGAGCGTTCCTCTACCCCTAAAACGGAGTATCCTCAAGCACGCCGTCTGCACTCATTTGTGCGTACAATAACCCTTCGCGCAGACCACGATCTGCAACCGACAGACGATCCGTCGGCCAAATTCGCATAAGGGCCTGAAGGATCGCTGACCCCGACATGATCAAGGCCTGACGGTCGCGCCCGATCCGAGGATCATTGCGACGCCCATCGGGGCCAAGCGTCAAATAATCGCGAATGACAGCGTCAATCTGATCGCTGGTCATACGCAGCCCATCGACCTTGGTCCGATCATAGCGTTTCAGCCCCAAATGGCTCGCTGCCACGGTTGTCACGGTGCCACTGGTGCCAACGATCTGGAACCCCTCGCGCGTCTGTTCTGCAGTATAGGGACTGAATTTCGACAGTTGCTCTTCAAAGAACCAGCTCATCAACGCAAACCGCGCCGCGTCGTCCTCTACGTCCTCAAACTGATCGCGCAGGGTTGCGACACCCAACGGCACCGAAATCCAGTCAACGACCTTAGCCGCAGCAAATGGACCAGGGTCCTGCACAAATCCACGGTGGAGCCGCATGATCGCACCGGGGCGTTCGCGATGCGGCACATTCGTGAGGTCAATCCAAACAAGTTCGGTCGAGCCGCCGCCAATGTCGACCACAAGCAACTGTTCGGTTTTGGTGCTGACGAGTGGCGCACAGGATATAACCGCAAGACGCGCTTCTTCCTCTGGGCTGATGATCTCTAGCCGGAGTCCCGTTTCACGTCTGATCTGATTAATGAACTGCTTGCCGTTCTTAGCCCTACGGCAAGCCTCTGTTGCGACCAGACGCATATGGCCGACCTTATGGCGCTGCAGCTTTTGCTTACAGATCCTCAACGCCGCAATCGTGCGGTTCATCGATCCACGACCTAGCCGGCCTGAACTTTCAAGCCCGTAGCCCAGCTGGACCGACTTAGAAAAGCTGTCAATGACATGAAACTGACTACCCTTTGGTTGGGCAATCAGCATGCGACAACTATTTGTACCCAAATCCAGCGCAGCATAAAGCGAGGCCGGATCAGGCATTACAGGCGCGGGGGTCTCTACCGCCTTCGGGAACGCGCCCGCACCACGGGGACGCTTGGGCGTCATAGGATACGCCCTCCATTTCAAGTTAACTCCAACCTATGCCCCCGCGCGGCGCCGCGCAAGCCTCTCTGGACGAAACCTAGTCGCAGGAAAGTGGCAGCATGTCGAAAACCGACCTCGTGTCGGAAAATGCCGAGCGTATGAAGAACACTAAGAGGAACAGGGAATCACAAATGGCAGATGTCACTATCGTTTACTGGCGCGATATTCCTGCGCAGGTCATCGTCGGCAAAGGTCGCCGCGGACACAAAGTGCAATTGCCCGAACGGTTTGAACAAGCGATCGACCGCGCCGCGATGAAAGCGGATATGGCGGGAACTGATGATTACCTCTCGGAATGGCGCAAGGCAGAGCCCTACTCTGTCGAAGGTGACGATGCAGAGGTCGCAAATGCCGAAGCTGCCCGTCTCGATGCCGAATACACACCAGAGCGTCTTCGGGCGCTTATCGAAAACAAAGGTCACGCGTGACCACCCGCTCTTTTAAGGAGGCCATCATGGCACTGCTTCCGTTTATGCGTAAAAAAGACTCTGTAACCACGGCTTCTGCCGATCTGGAAGCATTCCTCCAAGGTTACTCGATCGAAGTTATGCCACGCACTGCTGAGAAGGTTGAAAACTTCCGCGACCTGCTGCCTGCTGGCACACGCGTCTACATCGCGCATATCGATGGCACACCGATCGAAGACATGGTGGCAACTGCGGCCCGTCTGCGCGACGAAGGCTTTGACCCGATGCCGCACTTCCCTGCCCGCATCATCAAAGACGCGGCAACGCTCGAAGATTGGGTGAACCGCTATTCCTCTGAGGCTGGCGTGAACCAAGGTCTCATCCTCGCAGGAGGCGTTGACCAGCCTGTCGGCGAATTCCATTCGTCGATGCAACTCCTTGAGACAGGTATCTTTGATCGCGCTGGGTTCAAACGTTTGCATGTCGCAGGTCACCCTGAAGGCAACCGCGACATCGACCCCGATGGTTCGGACAAAAACGTCATGGACGCGCTGCGTTGGAAACAGAAATTTTCGGAAACCACCGACGCGAAAATCGCGATGGCGACCCAGTTCTGTTTTGAAGCGCAACCCGTTATCGAATGGGCTAACGCGCTGAAGGCCGCTGGCGTTGATATCCCGATCCACATCGGTATCGCTGGTCCGGCAAAACTTCAGACCCTGATCAAATTCGCTATTGCTTGCGGCGTTGGCTCGTCGCTGCGCGTCCTGCAAAAACGCGCGATGGATGTGACCAAACTCGTTCTGCCCTACGAGCCGAATGATATCCTCGAAGAACTCGCTGCTCACAAGGCTGCAAACCCTGATTTCAACATTGAACAGGTTCACTTCTTCCCGCTCGGTGGCATTAAGACCAACGCCGAATGGGCAATCAAAAATGGTGGCGACGCTGCCACCCCCGTAAATCAAGCCTAAGGACAGTCAGTATGACCCGCACTATCGTCGAATCCGCATCGAAAACCGCCATTATCGGCTTTGACCAGCCGTTCTGCGTGATTGGTGAACGGATTAACCCTACGGGCCGCAAGAAACTGGCTGCTGAACTCGAAGCAGGCGATTTCTCGACCGTTGAAAAGGACGCTCTGGCACAGGTTGCTGCAGGCGCGAACATCCTCGATATCAACGCTGGCGTTGTCTACAACTCCAACCCGAACCCGAACGAGACCGAGCCGCCGCTCATGGTCAAAATGATCGAACTGGTTCAAGGCCTGACCGATTGCCCAATCTGCATCGACTCTTCGGTTCCTGCTGCTCTCGAAGCGGGCCTTCAGGCTGCCAAAGGTCGTCCGCTCTTGAACTCGGTGACGGGTGAAGAAGAGCGTCTGGAGTTTGTTCTGCCGCTCGTGAAAAAATACAATGTTCCTGTTGTTGCTATTTCAAACGACGACACGGGTATTTCCGAAGACCCAGACGTTCGTTTCGAAGTCGCAAAGAAAATTGTTCAGCGCGCGGCTGATTTCGGCATCCCTGCATACGACATCGTTGTGGACCCGCTCGTTATGCCGATTGGCGCGATGGCTACTGCTGGGAACCAAGTGTTTGCGCTCGTCCGTCGTCTGCGTGAAGAACTGGGCGTCAACACGACTTGTGGCGCATCGAACATCTCGTTTGGCCTGCCGAACCGTCACGGCATCAACAACGCGTTCTTGCCGATGGCAATGGGTGCGGGCATGACCTCAGCGATCATGAACCCATGTGCGCTGCCCGTTGCGGCATCGAAGATCGAAGAAAAGAAACTGGAACTGGCTGCCGCTGGCATCATCGTTCCCGACGACATCGATCTCGAAACCTTCTGTCAGTTGACTGGTCTGGGTTCGACCCAATCGCGTCCGGGTAAAGAGATGGAAGCAATCCGCGCAGCCAACCTGCTGACCAACAATGACGCACATGGTGGTGACTGGATCCGCTTTAACAAGCCTCCGTCGGCTGCTGGCGCTGAAGGCGACGGTCGTCGTCGCGGTGGTCGCCGTCGCGGCTAATCATCTGGGAACACTCCCAAAAGAAACGGGCCCTCGCGGGCCCGTTTTTCGTTTAGCGGTAATAAAGCGATTTTCCGTTGTGGAAGATTTGAACCTTTTCCGGCACCGCCCGTAGGCTGACCGTTTGACCGCGCATATCCGCATGAATGCCCGGTAGCTTCCCGATCACAGGATCAGCGGCGCCGTTCTTTTCAAAATAGAGCAAGGTGACCTCGCCCAAAGCTTCGAGAATATCGACCTTACCCGTGTAAATCGCGTCGCAGTCGTCGCAGGGAACCATGTCCTCTGGACGGACACCGATATTCACCTTTAGGCCCATATCCGCCGTGCTTGTCGGCACCGCAGAAACAGCCGTTCCGCCCGTTGCCAGTTTTACCGTTGTCTGCGCACCCGTTTCCACGATTTCGCCAGCCAACAGGTTCATGGCAGGAGAACCAATGAACTGCGCCACAAATTCGTTCTCTGGCCGCTCATAGAGCTCCAACGGCGTGCCAACCTGCGCAATCCCTTTGTTCGCGAGAACGACAATGCGCGACGCGAGGGTCATCGCTTCGACCTGATCGTGGGTTACGTAGATCATGGTCGATTCAGGCATCGCCTCTTTCAACTGTGCGATCTCAATGCGAGTGGCAACGCGCAGCGCCGCATCTAGGTTCGAGAGCGGTTCGTCAAAAAGATACACCTGCGGGTCACGAACAATCGCACGACCAATCGCAACACGCTGACGTTGACCCCCAGAAAGAGCCTTGGGCAGGCGATCCAAATAGGGTTCCAACTGAAGGATCTTGGCGGCTTTGTTCACAGCCGCATCAATCTCTTCCGCAGATTTCTTTGCGATTTTCAGCGCAAAAGACATGTTATCGCGCACTGTCATATGTGGATAGAGCGCGTAGGATTGGAACACCATGGCGATCCCGCGCTGTGCGGGCGGAATGTCATTCACGACCTGTCCACCGATTTCCAGCGTGCCCCCGCTGATCTTTTCCAGACCAGCAATCATGCGAAGAAGCGTGGATTTCCCGCAGCCAGATGGGCCAACGAAAACGATCAACTCGCCTTCTTTGATGTCGAGGTTGATGTTCTTTAGAACCTCAACACCGCCACCGTAGACCTTGGCAACATCCGTAAGTTTGAGATCGGCCATCTGTTTCCCCTCCCCTTAGGTCCGCTTGAGCGCGATATAGGGCTGCCAAGGCCCCAGATGCAGCACGCCGTCGGGCGCAACATGAGCACCCCCCAGTTCGCCGCCAATTGGCAACCATTCCCCAGACGGAGCTGCCAAATCAGACGGCGTGTCACTCATATTGAACGCGCAATAGATCGTCGTGTCACCAGCAGATCGAGTAAAGCTGACGATATCGCCGTTCACTTCCAGTGGTGTTGACGCGCCAGATTTAAGAGCTTCATGGGCATGACGGAATGCGATGGCTTTGCGGTAGTGATGGATCAAGCCAGCCGGATCTTTCTCCTGCGGCTCAACCGAGAGACCAAGGTGTTCGCTAGACACCGGAAGCCACGGTTTACCATTGGTGAAGCCGCCGCTGCTGTTGTCCTGTTCCCAAACCATCGGCGTGCGGCATCCGTCACGGCCTTTGAATTCGGGCCAGAATTCGATGCCATAAGGATCTTGCAAGTCTTCAAAGGCAACGTCGGCCTCTGGCAGACCCAGTTCTTCGCCCTGATAAATACAAACCGACCCACGCAGGCACATCATCATCGTTGTGAACAGGCGGGATGCAGCAGGTGTTAGGCCCCAACGGGTGACATGACGCACAACGTCGTGGTTCGAGTAGGCCCAGCATGCCCAGCCATCTGCGGCCACTTCATCGACTTTCGACATAACGTCAGCCACATATTGCGCCGAAGGACGCGCACCAGACAGCAGTTCAAACGCGTAGCACATCTGCATGACGTCATTGCCACGAGTATATTGACCCATGATCTCAAGGCCACGCTGCGCATCACCGACTTCACCTACCGCAGCGGCGCCAAAAGGCTCCATCACGGCGCGAAGTTTACGAAGGAAATCAAGGTTCTTCGGGTGGTTCTTATCGTAAAGGTGCTCTTGGTGGTTATATGGGTTCACCGATGGCGCGATGGTCGCATTACGCATCTCTTTGGGAAGCGGCGGGTTATCGCGAAGCTGCTCATCGTGCATGTAGAAGTTGATGGTATCGAGGCGGAAGCCATCAACGCCACGGTTCAGCCAGAACCGACCTACGTCCAAAAGCGCCTCTTGGACCTTTGGATTGTGGAAGTTCAAGTCGGGCTGCGACACAAGGAAGTTGTGCAGATAATACTGCTCCCGACGTGCATCCCATTGCCACGCGGACCCACCGAAGATCGACAACCAGTTGTTTGGCGCGGTGCCATCTGGTTTCGGGTCAGACCAAACATACCAATCGGCCTTATCATTATCACGGCTCTGACGGCTCTCGACGAACCACGGGTGGACATCCGACGTATGCGACAACACGAGGTCGATCATCACACGAATGCCGAGGCTATGCGCTGTCTCAATAACCGCGTCGAAATCAGCAAGCGACCCGAACATCGGATCAACGTCGCAATAATCTGACACGTCGTAACCGAAGTCTTTCATCGGGGACGTAAAGAACGGCGAAATCCAAATCGCATCAACGCCGAGCGACGCGATATAGGGCAGACGCTGAACGATGCCCAAGAGATCGCCAATGCCATCTCCGTTGCTGTCTTGATAGCTGCGGGGATAAATCTGATAAATAACGGCCCCACGCCACCAGTCTTTGTCCTGCGTGTTAGACACAATCGGTGCCTTACTCATTTCAGTAGTCCTTATTTCACGGACCCGGCGAGGAGGCCTCGCACGAGGTATTTTTGCATAGCGAAGAAGACGATCAGCGGCACAGAGATCGACACAAAGGCTGCCGTCGCAAGAATTTCCCAGTTCCCGCCGCGCGTGCCCAAGAGCTCTACGATTTGGCGAGTCATAACGGTGGTGTTACCCGAGCTATCGATCAGGAACACGAGCGCCACGAGAAGGTCATTCCATGTCCACAGGAACTGGAAGATCGCGAAGGATGCGAGCGCAGGGAATGACAGTGGCAGGATGATACGAGTGAAGATCTGGAAATCGGTCGCCCCGTCTACACGAGCGTTTTCGATGATGTCCCGCGGAAGGCCGGCCATGTAGTTGCGCAGCAAATAGATGGCGAGCGGCATACCAAAGCCCGTGTGAGCCAACCAGACGCCCAGATAGCCTTTGCCGATCCCAATCGAGAGGTGCAGACGCAGGAGAGGAATCAGCGCGAGCTGTAGCGGCACGACCAACAGACCCACAATGGCTGCGATCAGAAGCGCTCGACCAGGGAAATCCATCCATGCCAAAGCATAGGCCGCGAAGGCCGCGATGGTGATCGGAATGATCGTTGCGGGAATGGTCACGGTAAGCGTGTTGAAGAACGCCTTTGCCATGTCGTCACTGGCCTGCCCGCCACCTTGCCCCGTGCCGAGGCCAAAAATGACCGACAGCAGGATCAGAGTGCCAAATCCAAACACGATGACGGCTGACCGCGTGTGATCGGGACGCAGCGCACGTGCGGAAAATCCAGCCACGCTGCCCACGATAACTGCAGCCACAACATAAACGAGGAGCGATTGAACAACACCCTGCCCAAGCACAGTGTCATAGTTTTCAAGAGTAAATTCTGGCGGCGTCACAGCCGTCACAAATACGCGCTGGCCACGGCCCGAGGGTTGTTCCGCAGACGACCAAATGTAGTCCCCGTTCGCCTCAACCGCAAAGCTTTCTCCATCACCCAGATCAGCAGCCTCACCCGCTGCATAAGCGGAAATGTCACGCGAAGATGAACCCCAGCGGGAAATTTCTGCCTCAGTCCCGCCGTCAAATAGATTGCCCGATACGACCCAAGACCCATCCGCCTGCTGAACGGCGAACTCATCTGGGTCGGCGGCGCGCAACGTCAGGCTCTGCTCGCTCGGGAAGAGAGCTTTCCACCAGCCAGAGGTTGAAATCTGATCCGCCGTACGGAAGGACGACACGAACAGACCAACGGTCGGGAAAATCCACAGCACGACCAGAAGAACGACTGAAATATGGACCGCCCAATTGAGCGAGGATTTGGTGCCTGCGATGTTGTCCATCAGCGCATCTCCTTGCGAGCATTATAGACGTTCCAAACGAGGATCGGCGTGACGAGCAACATGATGATCATGGCAGAGGCCGACCCTACGCCCCAGTCGTTCGAGCGGAAGAGTTTGTCATACATGTAGTTGGCGAGAACCTGCGTCTCCCACTGACCGTTGGTCATCGCGAACACGATATCGAACACCTTCAGCACAACGATGGTAATGGTCGTCCAAACCACAACAATCGTGTTCATGATTTGAGGAACTTTAATCTTGAAGAAAATCTGGAACGGGTTCGCACCGTCTATGATCGCAGCCTCAATCGTATCTTCGGGAATACCACGAAGCGCCGCCGAGAGGATCACCATAGCAAATCCCGTCTGAATCCAGATCAGTACGACCATCAGGAAAAAGTTGTTCCAGAACGGAATGGTCAGCCAAGTTTGCTGTTCGCCATAAGGCATCGCAAGGGTCGCGCTATCAATCACGTTAAGCGCCGATAGAACAGCAACCCAAGCCAGCAGAACCGCACCGACGACACGCATGAGCTTGAAGGCAATCCCTTCGACCACATGAGAGGCAGGTTTCACAATCGGACGACCGACAAGGTAGGCGGCATAGCCAACAACAGCGGCGAAACCTGCGAACATCAGGGCGGGAACGACGCGTAGGATCAGGATCGAGCCGAAACCGCCATCGAACTGCAGCCAAAGCGCGTTCAAGATACCGATTTGGTTCTGATCCGCAGGACGTGCATCGTAGATCAGTTTAAAGATCACAGCCGCGCCAACGAAGGAAATCGCCATCGGCATAAAGATCAGGGATTTGGCAAAGCTGCCCCATTTGATACGGTCGGTCAGTTGCGCGACCAACAGTCCCAGAGCCGTTGCAGCGGCTGGTACAATGAGAAGCCAAAGAAGGTTGTTCCGCATCGCTTCCCAGAATTTATCTTCGGCAAACATGCGGCGGTAGTTGTCAAAACCAACGTATTGGGAGGCCCCGCCCGGCAGGCGTTCGCTCAGCGACAAACGGAACGTTTCGACAACGGGATAAGCGAGGTAAAGCCCCAGCGCCAAGAGCGCAGGCATCAGAAACAGCCACGGGCGAACCATATTGGCGCGATTGATGTTGCGCCCTGCGTCAGCACCTTTAGCTGGGAAAAGAACCTTATCGAGAAAGATGTTCGAGCCGTAGAAATAGGCCAAACAGCCGCCAACGCCGATAAAAATGGTGATTAAACCCTGTAACGCCGGACTCATGGCAGCCCCTCCCCTGAGCGGTAGAAAATAGGGGCAACCTTACGCAAAGGTTGCCCCATAGATCATCTGGCGATGATTACTTAATTGCGTCCCACGAAGTCTGGATCGCGTTTGCAACGTCTTCTGCAGAAGCGCCGCCCACGTAGTCAACCATGCCGGTCCAGAACGAACCTGCGCCAACAGCGCCCGGCATCAGGTCGGAACCGTCAAAGCGGAAGGTGGTTGCGCCCTGAAGGATCTCACCTTGCGATTTCAGCGCTGCCGATGCGTATGCATCGTTGTTCACGCCGAGGTGCGGTGTGAGGAAGCCACCCTGAGCCATCATGACTTCTTGTGCAAACGGGGTCTGCAGGAATTCCATGAAGCCAGTTGTCGCGTCAGACGCGTTGGTCACAGCCATCAGAGTACCGCCGCCCAGAACTGGGTTGCCGAGGTCTTTGTCCGCGTAAGACGGGAAGTAGAAGAAGTCAGCATCGGTGCCCACTTCGGTGCCTTCTGGGAAGAACGCAGGAATGAACGAAGCCTGACGGTGCATGTAGCAAGCCGGCGGAGCGTCGAACAGGCCTTTCGGGCTGTCACGGAAGTCGGTGGTTGCAACAGCGCCAGCGCCACCTGCAACATATGCGTCGTTCTTCGCGAATGCCCCGAACTCTTCGATCGCACCGATAACTTCAGGCGAATTGAACGGCAGTTCGTTTGTGGTCCATGCGTCGTAAACCGATGCAGGCTGAGTGCGGAGCATCAGGTCTTCGACCCAGTCAGTTGCCGGCCAGCCAGTCGCTGCGCCCGAACCCAGACCGATACACCACGGGGTGCCACCGTCAGCAACAATCTGATCTGTCAGTGCTTTGAGCTCTTCCATCGAGGTTGGGACTTCGTAACCAGCGTCTTCGAAGTTCTCGGGGACGTACCAAACGAGCGACTTCAGGTTCACGTTGAAGAAGAAGCCAAAGAAGTCGTCGCCAGCACCAGCGTTGTCATAGGTGCCGAGGTCAACCCAAGACTGACCAGCCGCGTAGTTGTCCAGAACCCACTGACGTGCATCAGAACCGAGCGGGGACAGTTTGCCTTGGCTTGCGAGCGACGCAGCAAGACCCGGCTGCGGGAACACTGCAAGGTTCGGTGCAGCGCCTGCTTCAACGTCGATTACGATCTGCTGTTCAAAGCTGTCGGAACCAACGTAGGATACGTCTGCGCCTGTTGCTGCTTCGAAGTATGCAACCATGTTGTTGAAGTAGTCAGCTTCTGGCGACATCCACGGACCAGAGATGGTCACTGTCTGACCAGCGTAGTCGTGGCCAGCAGCGAAATCAGCATAGCTGTCCCAGCTGAATGCACCCTCGCCCTCAGCGAAAATCAGGTGCGCATCAGCGTGAGCCATCGTGGCAGTCAGCGCAATAACAGCAGCACCAGTGTAAAATTTCTTCATGGTTTCTCCTCCCAAGTCCGCCTCTCGGCGATTTGAATGTGATCAATTCCGCCTGTCAAAGTCATCCAAAGCGGTTTGATTGATCATACGATTGCCTCATTAAAAAGGCTCTGTCAATGATTCACCAATATAGCGCTAACAGACCCAAAATCACCTTCGCAACTGCAGAAAATTAAGAAATACACATTAAATTGACGTTAATAGGCAGCGCAGATAGTCTCTGCTTTAAAATTTAAAACCGCTTTGGAAACCGAATGAACCTCAAAGAGCTGTCCACAAAACTCGGATTGAGCCAAACCACGGTGAGTCGCGCATTGAACGGCTACCCCGAGGTTTCCGAAGAAACGCGCGAAAAGGTTCGCCGCGCTGCAGAAGAGCACAACTACCGCCCTAACACACGTGCCCGCAGCCTCGCCACGGGTCGCACGATGGCGATTGGTCACGTTATCCCTGTGTCGACCAAGCATGAGATGGTGAACCCTGTGTTCGGCGACTTTATCGCGGGCGCAGGCGAAGTTTATTCCCGTGAAGGCTACGACATGGTTCTGACCCTCGTCGAAGATAACAACGAGGAAGCCGCTTATCGTCAGATCAAATCTCGGGGATCTGTCGATGGCGTTGTGGTCCACGGACCGCTAATGGATGAACCCCGTATTCCCCTCTTGAAAAAGATCGGTTTACCATTCGTCGTGCATGGACGCGCCACCAATGCGGTCGATCCCTATTCTTGGGTCGATATGAATAACCGTCGTGCGTTTGAACGTGCCACCGAACTTTTGCTCGATCTCGGTCACCGTAGAATTGCTTTGATTAATGGCCTCGAGAGGATGGATTTCGCGTTCCGTCGTCGCGAGGGCTATGAGGCCGCGCACTACAACCGCGGCCTCACTCCCGACCCCATACTGATGTGCAGCCACGAAATGACCGAACTGTTCGCGCATGACACGACAGCGACCCTGCTCAGCCAGCCCAACCCACCGACGGCGTTCCTTGTTTCGTCGATGATCTGCGCTCTGGGTGTGCGTCGCGCAATTGAGGAACGTGGATTGATCATGGGCAAGGACGTGTCTGTCGTCACCCACGACGACGTGTTGTCCTACCTGAGGAACGGCGCTGACGTACCCATCTTTACGGCTACGCGATCCTCTGTTCGTGAGGCAGGCCGAAAGTCCGCAGAAATCCTGCTGCAAATGATCAATGATCCGACCCGCGATCCTGAAACTGTCCTCTTTGAAGCCGAATTGGTTTTGGGTCAGTCCACAGGTCCAGCACTCGTTCGGGCTTAATTCAAACTTGCAGCTTAATCGCTTTGAACACTAAAAGCAGCGAACGCGGGAACGCAGTCGCTCACATCTCGTCCTAGAAAAGGTGCCCTATGGCTCATCCGGTTGATACGCTTTCACTCGTCGCTGACATTGGCGGCACCAATACCCGTGTGGCATTGGCTGATGGTCGAACAATCCTGCCCGAAACAATCCGACGCTATTCGAACGCCGATTTCCCAGGGCTGGAGACGGTGATCCGGCAATACGTCAAAGACGAAAATGGCGTTGATCCCAAGGCCGCTTGTGTGGCCGTAGCTGGGCCCGTTCGCGATGGCAAAGCGACGATGACCAACCTCGATTGGACGATCGACAAGCCCACCCTTGCCCGCGCAACTCAGGCCGAAAATGTAGCCATTCTAAATGACTTACAGGCGCAAGGTCATGCGATTGGTTATATCGACGATGCCAATGTTCCGATCGTTCTGGATGGTGCCAAAGGGAATGAACACGCTGCAAAACTCGTGATCGGCGTCGGCACTGGATTTAACTGTGCACCTGTTTTTGAAACTGACTCTGGTCGGCTTGTTACCCCGTCTGAGGCTGGTCACGCAAACCTGCCCATTCGCACCGACGCAGAACTTCGGTTGTGCAATTTCGTCTCGAACGCACATGGTTTCCCCGCGGTCGAGGACGTTCTCTCTGGTCGTGGCCTAGAGCGCGTTTACATGTGGCTGGGACAAGAGGACGGAACACCTGTTGAAAAGAGCGCCGCTGAAATCATGACCGCTTGCGCCGATGGCAGCGACCCTCGCGCCATAGCAGCCGCCCAGCAGTTCACCCGTATTCTGGGCACCGTGGCTGGGAACTTGTCACTGATCCACCTGCCCTTTGGCGGCGTCTATCTGTCAGGTGGTGTAGCGCGCGCATTCAAACCCTACCTTGATCGGTTCGGATTCGACACTGCGTTCCGCGATAAGGGTCGCTTTGCGGGCTTCATGAGCAACTTCACCGTGCACGTGATCGAGGACGACTATGCCGCTCTGACAGGCTGTGCAGCGCACCTCGTTTCGCATTTCGGTTAACGTGCCGCGAGCTCTGCCTCAACGGTGCGTGTGAGATCAGCCAGCGAAAACGGCTTCGTCAGAAATACAGACGGCCCGACATCCGCAAGATGGTCGGTAAAGGCATCTTCTGCGTAGCCAGAAACGAACACAACGCGGGTCTTGGGGCGCATTTTACGCGCCTCTTTGACCCAAGTTGGCCCGTCTATGCCGGGCATCACCACATCTGACACAAAGACATCGACGACCAATTCGGGATCTTCAAGTAGCGTCAGAGCCTCCTCGCCGTTTTCGGCCTCCAACACGGTAAGTCCTTTCATCTGCAAGGCACGCGTCGCAAAGGCGCGCACTGGGGCTTCGTCCTCGACGAGCAATACAACGCCTTTGCGTGGTGCAGTCCTCGGCTTTTCTGTGACTTGGAGGTGTTGCGTGTCTGTCACCGCACCGTCGAAATGCGGAAAATAGAGTGAGAATATCGACCCAACATCGGGTTCGCTTTCAACGAAGATAAACCCGCCTGATTGCTTCACAATCCCATATGCCGTCGAAAGCCCCAGCCCAGTGCCTTCGCCAGGCTTCTTGGTCGTGTAGAACGGCTCAAAGATCTTTCCGATTTTTTCGGGCGGAATTCCATGGCCTTCATCAATCACCTTGATTAGCACGTAATTTCCAGCGGGCAGACGCGCGTGATCCCGTTCCAGCCGCTCCGCCAGCGTCACGTTCTGACTTTCAACCCGAATGTGCCCGCCACCCGGCATCGCATCCCGCGCGTTCACAACAAGGTTCATAATAACCTGTTCGAGCTGTCGTTTATCGGCACGAATGGGGTAGAGATTGTCCTCTTGTGACAAAACCAACTTGATACGTTCGCCGACAAGACGATCCAGCAATTGCGTCATGTTCATGAGAACACCTGACAGATCAAAGACCTCGGGGAGCAACGTCTGCTTACGTGAAAATGCGAGGAGCTGAGATACCAAACCTGCCGCACGGGTCGCATTTTCTTTGATCTGACTTAGATCGTCGAAATCCGCGTCACCCTCCCCTCGTCTCATTAAGAGCAACTCGCAATGCCCTGAAATTGCAGTTAATAAATTATTAAAATCATGCGCCACACCACCAGCGAGCTGACCAATGGCTTGCATCTTTTGGCTCTGAACAAACTGCGCTTCGAGCGATTTGAATTCTGTCATGTCGTTCAGAACCGCAATCAACGGGCTATCAGGCTCGCGTCCCGTTGGGTGCAGCGCAACCTGCACAAAGAAGTCCTGCCGATCACCTTTCCCTCGCAAGAATTCGCGGGTGTTAAGGCTTCGCAAAGCCGCGACATCAGCCAGCCAATCTGTAATCGGACGCCCTAGCCCCTCGAGCCGATCAGACAGCCGCGTGCCATCGGTGATCTGCCCACCTAATAGCGTTCGGGCTTCTTGGTTGGCGAACAGGATTTCTCCGGTTTGTGCGACCTTGAGGATCGGTACAGGCAGGGCATCGAGTTCCCCAAAATCGGCGAGGCTACTCTGGTCAACTTCGGTTCGATTTACGTTATCGGCCCATTTCACACCGCGTTCGGTCGTAAGGGTCCATAGGAACAAGTTCTCTGGCAGAGACGTCGCTGAAAACTGCGCGGGAACACCCTTAAGTAGAAATTCATGATGAGCGCGCCCAAGCTGACGAGCCTCAGCGTTCAGACGCAAAATCGTCGCAGTAGGGCTCGCAAATATCTGGGACACGTCAATTGATTGCGCGGCCATGTTCGAATGCTTAATCGAACCGTCTATCCCAATCACCCACGTCGGTTCGCTCGCCGATACAATTGGCGCTATTGTCGCCAAGGTACGACGCTGCGCATACCGCCTTAATGCACTCCAAATACCCATAAAAATGACGGTTAAACCTATCGCACCGCCGCATAGGTACCCGAACAATGTTACCTTCGGCTCAGTGACCCAGCCAGCCAAAGAGATTGAGAGTATTGCAATAGACGCCAAAGCGAATAGCCCAAGGGGTCCATCAATGCGTGCGGAACCTGTGTGCACACCGAATTCTCCTAATGATCGGGTGCACCATGTCAAAACTTGGTTAACGCACCCTTAATACGAGAATGACTGTGGCGCGAAGCAGGATCCAATACAACCTTTAGTGGTTATCGCGATAGGCTTACCAGGTAAAAACCGTCGTGTTGTTCGGTTGGACGCAATTGCATTTCGTCAACGACGGCCCACTCTGGATGATCGGCGAGGAACCCATCAATGACCTTACGATTTTCAACGCTGAGAACAGAACAGGTTGCATAAGCCAAACGACCACCCTGCCCGACATGTGTCATCGCAGTTTCTAAAATCGACCGTTGTATCTTGGTTAGCTCTGTCAAACGGCTCTCAGTCAGACGCCATTTTGCATCGGGGGTCCGACGCCACGTCCCACTTCCACTGCATGGTGCATCGCAGAGAACGAGATCAAAAATCCCGTTCGGTCGGTTCGTGGTTTTAATGCGAGTTCCAGCGCGCGCAGCGCGGGCGGGAATATCTTTCATCCGTCCAACGTCGGCGTCATGGGCTGTCACTTGAGCGCCAAACGCGGCGAGAGCGAGGGACTTACCACCGCCGCCCGCGCAATAGTCCAAAACGGTTTGATCAGCAGTTACGCCCAAACGTTCGATGGCCATTTGCGATGCGGCGTCTTGAAGTTCGATATGCCCGTCATCCCAAAGCCGCGTTTGTTGTATACGGCGCGCATTGCCCGTGACGACAATCGCGCCCTCGACATCAGGATGCGCATGGGCGTCGATGTCGTCGGATTGCAGAGCGCTGAGGACCTTTTCAACCGTGCTACGCAAACGGTTTACGCGCAGGAAAACCTGTGCGCGGTCTTGTTGTGCGACTGCGATGCTCTGCGCATCGTCCCCGAAATCGGTCACCAACTGCGGCCAAAGCCATTCTGGCCAGTCCGCTTGGGCGTCTGGCGACATTGCGGACGGCGTATAGGTCAGTTCGTCGTCAGACAAGCGCTGCGGCGCATGTCCTTCACCCGAAAACACATCAGACAGATCAGCGCCCTGCTGACGCAAAAGGCCGATCATCCGACCACGACCCGTTTCAGCGCCACCGAGGGCAGCTGTGCTCCGCCAACGACGGAGAACATCGAATACATGGTCACGAATGGCCGCACGATCTTTAGATCCCGCAAAGCGCGACCCGCGCGCCCATGCGATCAGGGCAGCCTCAGCAGGCTGCCCCCCTTGGATTTTATCCAAAACCTCAATCGCCGCAGCAACGCGGGCCGCCGGTGTCATCAGCCGATCCGGTAGTTCGGGCTTTCACGGGTGATCTGAACGTCGTGCACATGCGACTCTTTCAGACCTGCGCCAGTGATTTTAACGAAAGAACAGTTCTTATTCATCTCAGCGACGGTGGCGTTCCCCGTGTAGCCCATCGCAGCACGAAGACCGCCAACCATCTGATGCAGAACCGTTGCAACGGATCCTTTGTATGGAACCTGACCTTCGATACCTTCGGGGACGAGCTTGTCGTTTGCCGCGTCTTTTTGGAAGTAACGGTCCGCCGAACCACGCGCCATCGCGCCGAGCGACCCCATACCACGGTAGGATTTGAACGAACGGCCTTGATACAGGATCACCTCACCTGGGGATTCATCGGTGCCTGCGATCATCGAGCCGACCATCGCACAGGATGCACCTGCTGCGATCGCTTTGGCGAAGTCGCCAGAGAACTTGATACCGCCGTCAGCGATGACAGGCACATCTCCTGCCGCTTTGGCACAATCGTTGATCGCGGTGAGCTGCGGCACACCGACGCCAGCAACCATGCGGGTGGTGCAGATCGAACCCGGTCCAATGCCAACCTTGACAGCATCAGCACCAGCGTCGATCAATGCCTTTGTTGCGTCAGCGGTCGCGACGTTACCAGCGATGATTTGGACATTGCTTTCCGCTTTGATGCGCCGCACGGCATCGAGAACACCCGCAGAGTGGCCGTGTGCGGTATCGACAACAACGATATCGACGCCCGCATCGATCAGCATCATCGACCGTTCAAAACCAGCGTCACCAACAGAGGTCGCCGCAGCCACACGAAGGCGACCGAGCTCATCTTTGCATGCGGTTGGGTTCAGCACCGATTTCTCGGTGTCTTTGAGCGTCAAAAGACCAGTCAGTTTGCCGTTTCCGTCAGTGACCAACAGTTTTTCGATGCGGCGCTGTTTCATCATGTCGATGGCAGCGTCCCGATCAACAGGTTCGCGTAGAACGGCGAGGTTGTCGAAGGTCATCATTTCAGAGACGAGCGTTGTCTCTTCAGAGGCAAAGCGCATGTCGCGGTTTGTCACGATGCCAACAACGTGGCCTTTTTCATCAACAACGGGGAAACCAGTGAAGTTATACCGCTCCACCAACGCCTTTGCATCGGCGAGCGACTGATCGGGGCGAAGCGTAACGGGGTTGTAAACAACGCCAGATTCAAAGCGTTTCACACGGCGCACTTCGCGTGCTTGTTCTTCGGACGACAGGTTCTTGTGGATTACGCCGATACCGCCCGCTTGCGCCATCGCGATCGCCATACGTGCCTCAGTAACAGTGTCCATTGCAGAGGACAAAAGCGGGATGTTCATTTTGATCCCACGTGTCACAAAAGTGCGCGTATCAGCAGTTGCCGGCAGCACCGATGAGGCCGCTGGAACCAGTAGTACGTCGTCGAAAGTGAGGGCCTCGCGAATCTCCATCAGGGTGCTCCATGGAATAGCTTCGTTTGGCGTTTCCCTATTACATGGATGCGCCACGGGGAAAAGGGCAAAGGCCCGAGAATGACCGCAAAAATGCGTGTCAGGCCATCGGTGTCATCAGTTCGACCGTCTCACCATCGCGGACAGCTGTGTAGAAACACGACCGACGGTTGGTGTGGCAGGCAGGACCCGTCTGGCGCACTTTGACCAAAATGCAGTCGTTGTCACAGTCAAAGGTGAAATCCACCAGTTCTTGATGGTGGCCAGAGGTTTCGCCCTTGATCCAGAACGATTGGCGGGACCTCGACCAGTATGTGACCTTCCCCGTCTCAAGAGTTTTTGCAACAGCCTCAGCGTTCATCCACGCCATCATCAGCACGTCGCCAGTTTCCACATCCTGCGCAATCGCAGGAATAAGTCCGCGATCATCATACTTTAGAAGGGATGGATCGAATTTCATCGCAGGTATCCTATTGCTGTCGCGGTTCGCGCCCTATTTACTGCACAGACGTTGAAAAGGAAAACCCGCCCGTGTCCGATAATGCAGAATTGGTGAAGCTCTATTCCTCGCGCATTTTGGCGCTCACGGCAGACATGCCGTTCACGGACCGCCTGCCTGATGCAGATGCCACGGTAAAAAAACGTGCGCCTTTATGCGGGTCTACGGTCACTGTGGACGTAAAAATACAGAACGGCGTTATAAGTTCCTTCGGTCAGGACGTTAAAGCATGTGCATTGGGTCAAGCCTCTGCCGCGATCCTCGGGGGAGCGGTCATCGGGCGGACCGTCGCGGAGTTAGAGGCCGCACGGGACGAATTGCGCGCAATGCTGAAAAATGATGGTCCCGTTCCGCAAGCGCCTTTTGATGGGTTGGAGGCGCTGCTGCCGGCTCGGGACTACAAAAACAGGCACGCGTCGATCCTTCTGGCCTTCGACGCTGTCGTCGAGGCGGCGCAATTAGCGCAGGCACAAAAAGAGTAATTCGCCGACTCCCTTGGGTGTCGGTTCGGGCACCGGGAGGACGCATGTTGCACCGAAAAAGTTCAGCGCAGTTAGCTGACACGCCATCGACGGGGTTTGATGAAATCACCCGCGTCGGCACCAAAATGGCGTCTGATGTCGTAGATATCGCAGGCTTCCTCGACAGCGTTGGCGAGCTGTCCAGCCAGCAGCTTGGTGAAATGGAAGGCCTTCAATCGCGGGTCAATCACATCATGCATGCCAACAGCGCCATGCAAGAAGCGATCAGGCATGTCGCGACGATGGCCGAGGCGAATTCTGAAGCGCTTCAGCTCGGCATTGCGAGTTTCCGCACCAGCCGTGAAAGCAGTGAACAGGTGGCAAATTGGGTGCGGTCCGTTGAAACCCGCATGACGGCGGTGGTTCAAACGTTGAAATCCGTGGAAAGCTTGAACCGCGAGATCACGTCGATTGCCCGTCAGGTGAACATCCTTGCCATCAATGCCAAGATCGAAGCCGTCCGTGCGGGCACGCATGGCCGTGGCTTTGCTGTCGTAGCAGAGGCCATCAACGAGTTGTCCCGCAACACTGGAATGGCCGCAGAGTCAGTCAGTGAAGGTGTCACAGTTCTTGCCAAGAACTTTGCCGAACTCAGCAACGAAACCACCGCCATGCAGGCCAGCGCGGCAAAAGTGATCGCGGACACCGAAGACACGAACCAAAAGATCACGACCGTTGCGGACCAAATGCAGGAAACTGTTCGCACAGCGGGAACCATGCAAGCCGACGCCGAAGTCATCGCAGACGCCATCGACACCTTTGGCCCCGCCTTTGAGAAGATCGCCAGCTCTGCCCAAACGACGACAGACGGTGTGCAGAAAACACGCAGTCGTCTTCATGCCTTGGTGGATGATAGCGAAACCGTTGTACGCCTGAGCGTTCTGGCCGGGGGCGCGTCTGAGGATCAGAAATTCATTGATCACGTCGTGCAAACCGCTCGGGACATCAGCGCCGCCTTTGAGGACGCGATCAAGAAGCGGGTCATTTCCGAAGCGGAACTCTTTGATCGAACATACCTCCCCATCCCTGCAACCAATCCACAGCAGGTCATGTCGCGCTATACGCGGTTCACGGATGCCGTTCTGCCGAAATTCCAAGAGCCCGCGCTGAAACTCGACCCTCGTGTGGTGTTCAGTGCGGCTGTAGATGATCGTGGCTATCTTCCAACGCACAATCTCAAATTCTCGCTCCCGCAAGGACCTGACGTCGTTTGGAACACAGCGAACAGCCGAAACCGCAGGATTTTTGATGACCGTGTCGGCCTAAAGGCTGGTCAGAACCGAGAACCCTTCCTCATGCAGGTCTATCGCCGTGATATGGGCGGTGGCGAGTTTGTGATGATGAAAGATCTCTCTGCCCCGATCACCGTGAACGGTCGTCATTGGGGTGGCCTCCGCCTCGCCTATAAAATCTGACAACCAAAAGAAAACCGCCGCACGTCACAAAGGACGGCGGCGGAGAGCGGTGTTTCGCGTGGGACCCGTATCCGGAGAAAACGGAAAAGAGGCAGGACTCCGTTTGACCAATTTGGACAGGCAGTGGTCGACGTCAGAAGTTTGGGACAGGACGACAGACCGGAACGGCGCGAAACACGAGGGCAGTTGATAGGCAGGTTACAAGAACGCAGGCAGCGTGAGACCAGCATAGAGGATCACAACCAGCGACACCGCGCCGATCAGATCGGACAGAACAGTCACGGGCGACCGGCTCAGTACGGCTTTGATATCTTTAGCCATGTTGATTTCTCCTGCTGCGTTAACCTTGTTGCTTATTTGTTCTCATATGATTCCGATTCAATCAAGAACTTTTTGAGAACATTTGCGAACATTCAGGGGAACATCAGGTTAACCCACTGAAATCAAACGGATCGCTTTATCCTGTTCCATGAGCCAAAGGAGAACACGCGCGGCTCTCCCTCGATCAGATTCCAACTTTGGATCATCCAACAGCAGCTTTCGCGCATCTGCCTGCGCCGTCTGCATCAGCGCCGCCTGTCGTTCCAAATCAGCAATCCGAAACCGTGGCAAACCCGATTGCGCGGTGCCGATCATGTCACCCGCGCTGCGAATGGCGAGGTCTTCTTCGGAAATACGGAACCCGTCCTCTGTCTCGCGCAGAATTTCCAGCCGCCGTTTGCCGCTCTCGGTGAGGGGCGGTTGATACATCAGCAGACAGGTCGAGGCCGCAGAGCCTCGCCCTACTCGCCCGCGTAATTGGTGCAACTGCGCGAGGCCAAAGCTCTCTGCCCGCTCGATCACCATGATCGACGCGTTTGGCACATTCACGCCCACCTCGATCACCGTGGTCGCAACCAGAACTTTCGTCTCGCCAGCCACAAACCGCGCCATCGCGGTATCCTTTTCTGACGGCGGCATCTGGCCATGCACCAGCCCGACAACGCCATCGCCAAAGGCTGCGCGAAGACGTTTGAACCGCTCTTCGGCGGCGGTCATATCGCTAACCTCCGACTCTTCGACCAAGGGGCAAACCCAATAGGCCTGACGCCCCTCGGCCACAGCGCGGCGCAATCGATCGACCACCTCATCCATCCGCTGCGTGCTGACCAACGCCGTTTGCACGGGCGTGCGCCCCGGTGGCTTTTCATCCAGCACCGACACATCCATATCGCCATATTGTGCGAGCGCGAGGCTGCGCGGGATCGGCGTCGCGGTCATCACCAGAACATCGACAGCCGTGCCTTTGGCGCCCAGTTCCATCCTCTGCGCCACGCCAAAACGGTGCTGTTCGTCGATTACCGCGAGCCTGAGATCCGCAAACTCCACATCCTTTTGGAACACCGCATGGGTGCCGACCAAAATCCCGATGTCCCCATTTTTCAACGCGGCCAATTTAGCCTTACGCTCATTGCCTTTGTCCCGACCCGTCAGAATTTCCAGCACGACACCTGCGCTTTCGGCCAAGGGTCGCAATCCCTCTAGATGCTGGCGCGCCAAAATCTCGGTCGGGGCCATCATGACGCCCTGCCCGCCCGCTTCAACCGCGATCAACAGCGCCATCAACGCAACGAGGGTTTTCCCTGATCCGACATCGCCCTGCAGCAATCGGTTCATACGAGCCCCATGCCCCATGTCGTCAGCGATTTCGTCAATTGAACGCAGCTGCGCATTGGTCGGTCGATATGGCAATGCAGCTAAGACCTTGGACCGCAGCGCCCCATTGCCGCGATTCACTTGCCCCTTACCCCGCCGCACCTGCGCCCGCGCCAGCGCTAGTGTTAGTTGGTGCGCTAAAACCTCGTCATAAGCGAGCCGTTGTCGGGATTTATCAAAGGGCGACAGATCCGTGGTGGATTGCGGATTATGCGCCGTCTCGACTGAATCGCGCCAATCAGGCCAGTTTTCGCGAGCTTTTAGAGCTGGATCGATCCACTCGGGCAGAACGGGCGAAAGACTCAATGCGGCCCGACTGCCTTTGAACATCAGCTTTTGCGTGATGCCAGCGGTCAGCGGATAGACGGGTTCAAAGGCGGGAATGCTGTCGGCGTCATCTAAGGAAAGCACGTGATCGGGGTGAACCATTTGGCCCACACCGTCGAAAAACTCGATCTTACCTGACACAATCCGCCGCGACCCAACGGGTAAGATTTTGGTCAGATAATCGCCACGCGCATGGAAGAACACGATCTGAAACGAGGTCTCGGCATCCTCCACCGTTACCCTATACGGACGGCCCTTTTGACGGTTCGGCGTGTGCCCCGTAACCTCTACTTCAACCGTCACTGTCGCGGGCGGCGTCACATCGCGGATGGATCGACGCCGATGCCGATCCACACCCGATTGTGGCAAGGTAAACAGCAAATCGCGCGGCGTTTTGATCGCAAGGTTTTCAAGATGCGCAGCCGTTTTAGGGCCGATCCCATCGAGCCCAGTCAAATCACCGAACAGCGGCCAGAGTATTTCGGGCCGACCGCTCATGCGTCCCCAATCAAAGCGAGCCAACCGTCTTCGTCGATGGTTTCTATGCCCAGTTCTTCGGCCTTTTTTGCCTTGGACCCTGCACCTGGACCAGCGACCAGCAAATCAGTTTTCACACTGACGGAACCCGCCACCTTCGCGCCCAGCGATTCCGCTCGCGCCTTTGCCTCTGCCCGCGTCATCTTCTCAAGCGACCCCGTAAAGACGACCGTCTTACCCGCAACAGGACTATCGGTTGAACGTTGTTCAGGCGCTTGAATGTCTAACTCGGCAACCAATCGGTCAATGACGGCACGCTCTTCGGGTTGAGACAGAGTGGTGATCAAGGAGACCGCCAAGACGGCCCCGATCCCGTCAATTGATGTAAACTCATTCCACGCCGCAAGCGCCTCTTGAGGACAATCCGCCCAAACCTTATCCCGCGATTTCTTAATATTCGCCCGACGGCCTTGCGCCTCTGCCAGCGCGCGTTCTTCGGCTTCTGCCTCCTCAGCCAAGACTTCACATTGAGCGGCAACGCGTGCCGCATCGGCCGTGCGAACCAAAGCATCCCAAGTTACAAAATGACGGGCAAGATCGGCACCTGCGACCTCACCAAGATGTCGAATGCCGAGAGCAAACAAGAACTTTCCAAACGGTATTTTTCTTTTTTGTTCAATCGCTTCAAACAGCTTATTCGCGCTCTTTTCACCGAAACCATCACGATTTTTCAATCGCGCCAAATTCTGTGCGTCCCGTTTCGCGAGCGTGAAAATATCGGCAGGTTCATTGATCGGTAGCACCGGATCATTGTGGAACATTTCGATCTGTTTTGCGCCAAGCCCTTCGATATCAAACGCCCCACGCGATACGAAATGCTTGAGCCGTTCAACAGCCTGCGCAGGACACACCAAACCGCCCGTGCAACGCCGAACCGAGTCGCCCTCGTCGCGGATCGCCTCTGACCCACACTCAGGACAGACATGAGGGAACGCAAACGGCTCTGCATCATCGGGACGTTTCGCCAAATCAAGGTCGGCAATTTTGGGGATCACATCGCCTGCGCGGTAGACCTGCACCCAATCACCGATACGAATGTCCTTACCATCGCGAATGGGGTGCCCATTGCTGTCACGGCCCGCGATGTAATCCTCGTTATGGAGCGTGGCATTTGACACTACGACCCCGCCCACAGTCACGGGCTGGAGGCGCGCCACGGGTGACAAAGCCCCCGTCCGACCAACCTGAATGTCGATCGCCTCAAGCCGTGTCCACGCCAGCTCTGCTGGGAACTTATGCGCAATCGCCCAACGTGGCGTTGTGGATCGGAACCCCAAGCGGCGCTGAAAGTTCAGATCGTTAACCTTATAAACCACACCATCGATATCGTAGCCGAGCGTCGCACGTTGGGCCTCAATATCGCGGTAATGGCTGATTATTTCCTCGATCGTCGAACACAGTCGCGTAAGCGGATTTACCTGAAATCCCAGCACCTTAAATCGCTCTATTGCATCAAACTGCGTCTCACCGAGCGGTTCACTGACCTCACCCCATGCATAGGCAAAAAACCGAAGCGGACGGCTGCGTGTGATCTCTGCATCGAGTTGTCGAAGGCTCCCTGCGGCCGCGTTTCGCGGGTTCGCAAAGGTTTTCCCACCTGTCGCAGCGTGGCGTTCGTTGAGCGCCGCGAAATCCGCGTGGCTCATATAAACTTCGCCGCGGACTTCGATCACGGCTGGTGCGCCAGTGATATGATGCGGAATATCAGAAATCGTCTTGGCGTTCTCGGTGACGTTTTCCCCGACCTCGCCGTCGCCTCGTGTCGCCGCCTGAACCAAAATCCCATTTTCATAGCGGAGCGACAGTGAAAGCCCATCAATTTTTGGTTCAGCCGTGTAGGCGATCACCTCATCCGTGCCGAGATATTTCCTCACTTGTTCATCAAAATCGGCGACATCTTCGTCATCAAATGCGTTCGACAAGGACAGCATTCGAACAGCGTGGGCGACTTTGCCAAAACCATCGCCGACAACCGCACCAACTTGCTCTGACGGGCTATCTGATCGTTTGAGATGAGGAAAACGAGCCTCAATCGCAGAATTTCGCTGCTTGAGCGCATCATACTCCGCATCCGAAATATCTGGTGCATCTTCAGTATGATAGGCCGTATTTGCCCGCGCCAATACATCGGCCAGTCGCGCCAATTCCTCGACGGCTTGATCACTTGTAAGCTGCTCTACCGCGATTATCGCTGTGGCCGATTGCGTCACACTCTTCCCCATCTTCTGCCAAGGCTGAAAACAGCCTCAGCAATGTTCTAGGGGTCCACCTGTCAATCGTCCAGATGGTTGGATAATTCTCAGGCACCAATCGCAATTTTGGTCGCTGCACGCATTGGTTCTGGATCGCGGAGCACATAGCCTCGGCCCCAGACGGTTTCGATGTAGTTCTCACCACCCGTAGCCGACTGCAATTTCTTGCGCAGTTTACAGATGAACACGTCGATGATTTTCAATTCTGGCTCGTCCATGCCGCCATACAGATGATTAAGGAACATTTCCTTGGTCAACGTGGTCCCCTTACGTAAAGAAAGAAGTTCAAACATCTGATATTCTTTGCCCGTGAGGTGCACAGGCGAACCTTCGACCTCGACCGTTTTGGCATCAAGGTTGACGCAAATTCGGCCGGTGTTAATCACCGACTGCGAATGGCCTTTGGACCGACGGATAATCGCATGGATACGCGCCACAAGTTCTTCGCGGTGGAACGGTTTGGTCAGGTAGTCATCAGCGCCAAACCCGAACCCTTTGATCTTACTCTCAGTTCCATCGTCACCGGACAGGATCAAAATCGGCGTTTCCACCCGGGACAGACGCAGTTGGCGCAGCACCTCGTGACCGTTCATATCGGGCAAATTCAGGTCCAGAAGGATCAAATCGTAATCATATAGCTTTGCTAAATCGATCCCCTCTTCCCCCAGATCCGTCGAATAGACGTTTAGGTTCGCATGGGTCAGCATCATTTCAATACTTTTCGATGTCGTCGGGTCGTCTTCAACCAGCAGCACTCGCATCTGCAGCCTCCGCATTTTGTGTTCTGACGTTAACCTTGATGCACAATGGTTAATTACACGTTACCGCTAAGGCCACCTTCACACATTCTACCTAAAGTTGTCTATATTTTTGTACCGCCGTTGCTTTTAACGCTGATTTGCCATGCAAACGGATCGCAGAAACCCACCCATCGAACTCTTCCTCAGAAAGATCATACCGATCCAAGGCATTGTTCTTAGTTAACAATCCCGAGAATACCGCCTGCACGACGGCCGCCTTACGCGACGCAACCCAACGGTTTGTTCCCTCTGGCGGCAAGTCCGCTACCGTCATATGCGTCCCATCGGGTAAGTTCACAGCACGTGGACCATCAATTTTCCTAAGGTACATGGTTTCATCCTCTTAAAGACACGTCATGCACAAACACTGTGCCGTGATCATTTAACGAGGAGTGAAACCGCCCCTTGAGAGTAGTTAGCATTTTCATATATTCCCTCGGACTTGCCCTACCCAGTCGCCGGAGGCTGACATGTCGCTCGATCAACCGCTGAACTCTCTTGGCTTTGCCAAACCGCCCTCAGAAACCCGCGTGGTTGTCGCCATGTCGGGCGGTGTGGATTCATCTGTGGTCGCAGCACAGCTCGCCGAAGAAGGCTATGACGTGGTCGGCGTGACGCTTCAGCTTTATGACCACGGGGCAGCTCTGGCGAAAAAAGGTGCGTGCTGTGCTGGTCGTGACATCCATGACGCCCGCCGTGTGGCCGAGGAAATGGGGTTTCCTCATTACGTGCTCGACTATGAGAACATCTTCCAAGAAGCGGTGATCGATGAATTCGCTGACAGCTATCTGGCGGGCGCGACGCCTGTGCCGTGCATCCGTTGCAATGAGCGCGTGAAGTTCAAAGACCTCTTGCAAACGGCAAAGGATCTGGACGCCGACTGCATGGCGACGGGTCACTATATCCAACGCATGATGGGGCCGAATGGTGCGGAGCTGCATTGCGCCGCCGATGCGAACCGCGACCAGTCGTATTTCTTATTCTCGACCACGCCAGAGCAGTTAGATTACCTGCGCTTCCCTCTAGGCCATCTGCCGTCCAAAGACGCGACGCGCGCCTTGGCCACGAAATACGGACTGGCTGTCGCAGATAAACCCGACAGTCAGGACATCTGCTTTGTCCCGAATGGCAACTACGCGAGCGTCATCGAAAAACTGCGTCCAGGCGCAGCAGAACCTGGGCAGATCGTTGATATGGACGGCAACGTTTTGGCCGAACATCGTGGCGTGATCCATTACACAATCGGGCAGAGGCGTGGCTTGGGTATCGGTGGCCTCGCAGACCCTCTCTATGTCGTGAAGCTCGACGTAGACAATCGTCAGGTCGTTGTCGGCCCCAAAGAGTTGCTTGCAACCCGCCGCGTGCCGATCCGCGAGATCAACTGGCTCGGCGATGAAGCGTTCACTGATGTGGCCGAACGCGAAATCTCGGTCAAGGTACGCTCCACGCGTCCGCCTGCCCCTGCGATCTTGCGGGCCATCTCGGACACTGAAGCTGAGGTTGAATTGCTGACACCCGAGGAAGGCGTATCGCCGGGTCAGGCCTGTGTATTCTACGATCCAGAGAGCACTCGCATTCTGGGCGGCGGTTGGATTTGGAAGGGTAACTAAGCCTTACATCAAACCAACCGTGACCCAAGCGAGCACGGCATAGCGCCCAAACTTAGCAATCGTGACCACCGTTAAAAACCGCCATAGCGGCTCTTTCATCGTACCAGCAACAACGGTGAGCGGATCGCCAATAATAGGCACCCATGACGCAAAGAGGCTGACCCACCCCCATTTGTGATAGCCTCTTTGTGCCCGTTCAATCTGCTCGGGCGAGAACGGAAATCGTGGATGGCTGAATAGTCGTCCCAAATAACGACCGATAGTCCAATTCACCACCGATCCAGCCACGTTGCCGACAGTCGCGACAAAGAGCAAAGCACCAGCCGCGTGATCGCCCGCAATGATAAGCCCGACCAAGACGGCCTCTGACTGCGCAGGAACAATCGTCGCTGCCAGAAACGCGGCAAGAAATAACCCTATCAGCCCGAACATCTATAGCCGTGCAAGAACCGCGCGAGCCGCACGAAGGCCGGGAGCTTCGCCCCCTTCACCAAGGCGCTGCATCGTCACATCCATGGCAGAGCGTTGCGCGGTTGGATCATTGAGGACAGAGAGTATAGCAGGTGCAATCAACTCTGGACGGCACTGAGGCCCGAGGAATTCGGGAACAGCCCGCGTTTCGCTGACGAGGTTCACAAGAGTGAATGTGTCAATCAACGCCATGCGCCTCATGATCGCCCATGTGATTTTGTTAAAATCGTAGGCAATGACCATCGGCGTCCGCGCTGCCGCCAATTCAAGCGAAACAGTGCCTGAGGCAGCCAAGGCGATATCTGCGGCCTTGAACGCGGCCCTTTTGTCTGCCGCGGTCGTTTCGCTCGGATCCAGCAGAATGGGCCGCACCGCCCAGTTCGCGGTCAGGTCGCGCACCAATTGGGCAACTGGCGCAGCACAGGGCAACACGATCTTTGAGTTAGGTTTGTCCGCAACAACCTGCGCCAATGCTGCGCCAAAACGGTCGGCCAGACGCGACACCTCCCCACGGCGCGACCCCGGCAAAGCCAAGATCAAAGGCGCGTCACCGATGCCAAACCGCGCACGAAAATCGGCAGCCTCAGCGTCGGTTGCTTGAACCTCGGTTGTGACGGGATGCCCGACAAAGTCACATTCCATCCCGTGCGCCGTCATATAGGGTGGCTCGAACGGCAAGAGTGCCAGAACGTGATCAATCACCTTCGCCATCTTCGCCGCACGTTTCGGACGCCATGCCCAAACAGAGGGCGCAACATAGTGAACGGTCCGAATGTTCGACGCCTCTTTCACCAATTTCGCCACCCGCAGTGAAAAATCGGGTGCGTCGATGGTTATCACCACATCTGGTTTGAGACGCAGGATTTCATCGGCTGTTTCGCGAATACGGCGTTTGAGGTGAAAATACTTTGGCAGAACCTCGGCCAAGCCCATGATGGATAACTCTTCCATCGGAAAGAGGCTGGTCAGCCCATGCGACTGCATCTGTTCGCCGCCGATGCCGTGAAATTCCATGTCATCGCGCAGTTCTTTCAGGCCCGCCATCAGCGCACCGCCAAGGCGGTCGCCAGACACTTCGCCCGCTAAAAGAAAGACCTTCATCCCCGCGCCCTCACCCACAAAAACATGCCATGCGCGTCCAATGTGGCGATGACCTTCGGCAAGTCCATGACCATCACGCCACCTGCCTCTATCACAATACCGTCCATCCCCGCCTCAGCCGCGCCAAGCGCCGTTTTCGGGCCAATAACAGGGAGGTCCGCACGACGATCTTGGTTCGGTTTCGGTGCTTTAAAAAGGATGGCGCTTTCGCCTAACAGCGGAGTCGGCAAATCGTCGGTCAGTAACCGTTGCACACCACGAAACGCAATGACCGCAACATCAACAAACCCAACTCCAAAGTCGACCGGGTCGGGGTTTTCACTCGGCAAGCACAGGCGACCAATCATTGCATCCGTGCCATCGGGTCCTTCTTCGGCGATGACCTCCCCCGCGCGGACTACGCAGGCTTGCCCGCTATCACGGCGCCCCATATCGGCGACGAATGCCTGACCGACAGCAGCATCGGTGCTATTCTGATCTGACGGACGAACAACGGTTAAAACGCCAGAGGGCGGCAATAGCGCGGGGGCAATCTCGTGAGCGGCGCGAATGGCGATTCCGGCCTCTTCAAAGATCGACAGGATCACGCGCAGCGCCCCGTCATCACCCTGCCCCAAGGCCGCCATCAAACGCGGCACCAATGGCGATGTTTCGGCATCGATCAAACTGGGATCAACCTCAGGCCGACGCACCGCGCCCGCGAGGCAGACCTCAGTCACACCATAGCGTTGCAATTCGGAAATGAACGACCCTAACGTTTCTAGCCTGAACCGCAACCGTGGCAGGTCAGACGACACATCAGGCTCAAAGTTGCCAAACACGCAGATCAGTGGAGTCTCCCCCTGCGCTTGCAATTCGGTCACAAGCGCAGCAGGCAACGCACCTGTCCCTGCGATCAGTGCAATCATCAGGACGGTGTCAGGAAGTTACGGTCACTCTCACCTAGGATGAAACCAACCATCTCGCGGACATATTCGCTCTCTGCTTCGTCGCCCAACCGCTTTGCTCGGTCGAGGAACGTACCCTCGCCGTCCTTGAGCGCCTGAAACGCAGCACGCAGTGCTGTGATGTCTGAGCGATCCACGCCTTTACGCTTCAACCCAACCAGATTGAGGCCATCGAGTTTACCACGCGGACCTTGAACCAAGGCGTGCGGGATCACGTCGTTTGTCACCATGGTCAACGCGCCAATGATCGCGCCGCGACCGATCCGAACAAACTGGTGAATACCACAAAGACCACCGATGATAACGTCGTCCTCAACAATGCAGTGACCCGCCACCGCAGAACTGTTCACTACAATCACGCGATTACCGATGTGCGCATCATGGGCGATGTGACATCCAGCCATCAACAGGCAGTCATCACCGATCGAAGTCAGACCACCGCCACCCGCGGTCCCAGTATTCACCGTCACATGCTCGCGAATGCGTGCCCGTGCACCGATGCGAAGCGATGTTTTTTCACCACCGAATTTCTTATCTTGCGGGATTTCACCAATCACCGCGAACGAAAACACCGTGCTATCGTCACCAATGTATGTGTCGCCCGTAATCACCACATGAGATTTCAGCGTTACACCGCGGCCTAGAACAACGTCCGAGCCAACGATACAAAACGGCCCGATCACACAATCAGGACCGATGGTGGCGCCATCCTCAATAACGGCGCTGGGGTGAATTTGGGCGGTCATTAGGCGCTCGTGTCCATCATTGCGGTGAATTCAGCTTCAGCAGCCATTTCGCCTTCTACGGTCGCAACACCTTTGAATTTCCAAACCTTTGCACCGGGTTTGCCGCGTGTGGTTTCAATCTGCATTTCCAGAACATCGCCCGGCACAACCATGCGACGGAACTTCACGCCATCAATCGCCATGAAGTAGACCTTCATATTCTTATCTGCCATCCCGAGCGACACGCCGACCATAACGCCCGCAGTTTGCGCCATTGCCTCAACGATCAGAACGCCTGGCATGACAGGCTGATCAGGGAAGTGACCCGTGAAATGCGGTTCGTTCATCGTGACGTTTTTGATGCCCTTACCAGACTGAGTGCCGTTGATATCGACAACTTTGTCCACCAGCAAAAACGGATAGCGGTGCGGGATGATCCGCTGGATCAGTTGGATATCGGCGGTGGTTACAGCGTCAGTCATGTCGTGGTCCTTATCGAGCCCGTCGCGGGCACTTCGTCTATTGAGTAGCAATTCACCTGCAACGGGGCAAGGTCGCGTTAATTCTCAGGGGCTTGGGTGCCATCACCCAATGTTGCATCAATCTGCGCTATGGCGGCGTCTGTGATATCAATGGCTCCGAAGTAGAGGATCACATCACGACGGGCCATGAGAACCGCAGCCTCGCGGTCTTGCATCAGCTTACCCAAAACGGGCCGGATGGCCGTGTCAAAATTCGAACGCGCAGCCGTGAGTCGATCCTGAAGCTCTTGTTCCTTAGCATCCTGCGCACGACGAATACCGACGACCTTTTCGTCAAATGCATCCGCCTCAGCACGAAACGCCGATGGCTCCATCGACGGACGACGCGCAGCAATATCCTGCTCTTCGGCGGTCAACGCATCGGCAATGCGCTGGTTTTCAGCCTTCAATGTTTCAGACGCGGATTGGATTTCGGACAGAATCCGCTGACCGTATTGTGTCCCCGAAAACACCGTTTCGATGTCTATCAACAAAACCGGTGATCGAACGACAGCAGCCGCGTCCTGCGCCTGAACCGGCGCGACCGCCCAACCCCCAAAGGTCAGCGAAATCGCAACGGTCAGAGCATGAACCAAACGCATTAGAAGCTGGTCGAAATGGTCACGTCAAAGGATTTGGCTTCATCCAAGTCCTCGGACAGCAACGTATCGGTAAAGTTGAACCGCAACGGACCGACTGGCGTGTCCCAGAACAACGATACACCTGCGACTGCCCGCGGGGTGAAGTCACAGTAATGAACATTTGCATCACTACAGTCGACGCCCGGATCCCAAAGTGAACCGTAGTCAATAAACGCGCCACCGTGGATACCGTACTCATCAGGCAAACCAATCGGGAATTCGGCTTCGAGACGCGCTACGGCATATGAATTGCCTCCCAGCGCATCGTCAATTGTACCGTCGTTAAAACGAGGCCCCATACCGTAAAGGTCAAACCCACGCATTTGCCGCCCAGACAAGAAGAAGCGGTCAGAAATGGTGGCATTCCCATCTGTATAGTGCAGATGCCCTCCTTCAATCGTGGCTCTCAAAGTTACTTCTTCGCTCAGCACTTTTGCCTCCGCCCCTGCTGTTGCAGTGGTCTTTACAAAAGTTGTGTCGCCAAAGCCCAGTTCTTGACCGAACCTTAAAATGACGCCACGATTATCATCCAAACCACTGCGACGTGTGTCCCAAGTGTAAGAATAACCAAGTGAATGGCTCCAACGGCCATCAAGTTCAACATCATCGTTAACAATAACGGAAATAGGCGCTTGAGGATCAGTTAGATCCGAATATCGGCTTTGAACAAATGTCTGCAGACGACCATTTTCGCTAACGTTGAACGTCAAGGACGGACGAATAGTAAAACTCTCCGTATCGTATTGCGCCGACTCATTATTGGTGGCGCCGTAGCTCATATCGAACCCAAAGGCGAGGTCACGGCCCAGCAGGTAAGGCTCGTCAAAGTTCAGCGTGAAGTATTTGTTCGTCTCAGCAGTCGAGAACTGCAGGCTCAAGGCTTGACCACGTCCAAGGAAGTTTTGCTGGCGGAACGACGCGAGCAGGCCAAGGCCAGTGTCGGTGTTGAAGTTCGCACCAAAGGACAGCGACCCGGTGGGTGCTTCGGCAACGTTCACGTCGATCACCACCTGATCGTCAGTTGATCCACGACGGGCCTGAACATCGGCGTTGGCAAAGAACCCGAGCGCACGGATACGTTCAGCAATTTCACGGATGGAACGAGGGTTAAAGGGATCGCCTTCGACCTCGCGGAATTGCTGACGCACCACACGGTCGAGCGTGGTGTTGTTGCCTTCAACGTCGATACGCTCCACGAAAATACGTTCGCCACGGACGAGCGCGTAGGTGACATCAAGCGTCAGGTCCCGATCATTGCGGGTGATACGCGGTTCGACTTGAACGAACTGGAGACCGCGCTGAAGCGCCAGACGCTCCAATCGGGCCACGTCGTTTTCAATATCGAGCGGCGTGTAGGTCGTGCCCGAACGAGTGCGCACGGCCTCTTGGAATTCTTCGAGGTTCGCTTCGGGGATTTCCGAAACGACGTCAATTGCGCCAAAATCGAACTTCTGTCCTTCTTCGACATCAAAGGTGATCAAATAGGCATCACGGCCACGGGTCAGCTCAACGTTCACATCGTTAACCGTAAAGTCGACATATCCGCGGGATTGGTAAAAGTCGGTCAAAACGCGTTTGTCGAAATCAATGCGATCGGCAACGTAGGTATCGCGGCCGATAATTGCGCGGAGGATACCTGCTTGTTTTGTTGCCAGCACACCCCGCAAACGACGATCCGAGAAGCTACGGTTACCAGAGAAACCAATACGCTCAACTTCGGTCACACCGTTTTCAGCGATTTCGAATACAACGTTCACACGATTATCCGGTAGACGGATGATGCGCGGGGTTACGATAGCGTTGATCCGCCCCTTATCGGCATAGGCGGCGGTGATATCGGCCACATCAGCCTCAACGCTGCTCGGGCTGTAAATACGGCGTTCTTGCGAGCTAAGCAGCGCAAAGAGTTCGTCATCTTTGAGCCTGCTGTTGCCTTCAAAGTTGATGCGATAAACGGTGGGGTATTCAGAGACGGTGATGACCAGTTGGCCGCCGCGCGGTTCAACCTCAACCGTTTCGAACAATCCCGTTGCGCGAATACGCTGGCTCGCATCGTTAAGCTCTGCTGCCGAAACCGTTTCACCCTGAGCGATGCCCAGATAGCTGAGGATCGTCGCGGTTTCGATCCGCTGGTTCCCCTCGATCGAGACGGTGTTCACTGTAAAGGACTGCGCCTCTACCGGAAGGCCTTGAAACGTCAAAAGCGAAAGCCCAACCGCCGCTGTCAGTTTCAAAAGTGCTTTGCCCGAAGGCCCGTTTTCAGAGAAAGAAGTAAATCGCATGAATCCAGCCAATTCGAACAGCCCCGTTTGGACTATGACCTAACCAGATTGAGGGGTCTTGTCAAAACGAACAACGCACCCCTTGGGGTGCGTGCGATCCTTTGCCCATCGAGGATTAGCCGATGTTAGTGCATTCCGTAGGTGCCGATCAAAGACCCGACCCAAAGAGCGGCAACAATAGCCACGAAATAGAAAATCCGGTCCCAGTTGAGGTTCACCAGAAAAGACAGGCTGCGATAGCTCGCGTTGATCGTATGCATTTCTTCGGCTCCCTTGCCATGCGTAGGCTCAACCTAAACAATAATTGGGGCGAAATAATGACGTCAGACGCGAAATTATGGGCAGAGCACCAAATCGTTCAGTAGACCAAACAGCGTCAGCGTGAGGATCACCGATAGCCCTAGCGCGATAAGGATACGCATCGCACCGTCGCTCGGACGACGGCCCGTGATGGCTTCGTAGGCGTGGAACACAAGGTGCCCGCCATCCAGAACAGGAATCGGGAACAGGTTCAAAAGCCCGACAGCCGCCGAGAGGAAACCGATAAAGCTGATAAAGTCCGTCAGACCAGCCGCAGCCATTGCACCAGACGCCTGCGCGATACCTACAGGGCTCGACAGGTTACAAGTCGATATTTGACCCGCAATCATATACCATAGCGCCGAAACAGAAGTTTGCAGAACATACCAAAGTTGACGAACGGCATCAGTGAAAGCCGTCACAACATTCGGCGTCGTGGTCTCTGGATCAAAGAAGATACCGCCAGACACACCCATCAGCCAGCGGGTTTCAAAACCACCATCCGCTGTCGGCAAATCTGTGCGACGCGGCGCAACTTCGATCTGAAGGCTTTCACCCGATCGCCAAATATCGAGCGTCAGAACCTTACCGTCCGAGGCACCCACAATCTCGACCATTTGCGAGAACGCATAAACGGGCTGGCCATCGATTGCGGTGATGACATCGCCCTCTTTCACACCAGCAACAGCAGCTGCGCTGTCATGGTTGACCGACAGAACGCGAGTGGTTTCGGGGAATGGACCTTCGACCTGCTGTTCAACACCATCCCGCAGGACCGTGTAAGTCAGAGAGGGCTGAACAGGCAGTTGATCCAATGCGATGCTGAAATCGGCCACGGACCGCGCATCCATATCCTCTACCGCGATGATCTGATCACCGACTTGGAGGTCTTGGATAAAGCTTGCTGGCAGGTCAGGCACGCTGCGCAGTGTCAGCGGATCGGTGGCCTTCCCGACCCAAAGGCCGAGGCCCGTGAAAATCACGATCGTGAGGATAAAGTTGAACACGGGGCCTGCCGCCACCGTCGCCGCCCGCGCCCACAGCGGAGCGCCGAGCATCGTATCACGCCCGCCGACCGTGCCACCGACACTGGCCGCATTCGCATCGCCGTTAAACTTTACATATCCGCCAAGAGGGATCGCAGCGATTTGCCAGCGTGTGCCGCGTTTATCGACCCGCGACAACAGAACAGGGCCAAAACCGAGCGAGAATACCTCTGCCCCGATCCCCGACCAGCGGCCAACGATGTAGTGACCATATTCATGGATCGCCACGATGATCGACAAAGCGACCACAAACGCCGCAATCGTGAACCCTGCGCTTCCGAAAAATGGAAGAAAATCGGCCATAAGTTATCCCAACTGCTCTATCATTTGCGAAGCCACACGGCGGGCCTCTTTGTCTGCGTCACGGATCGTATCTAGGTCCGGAATGTCATTTTGCAGCCCCTGACGTGGCGAAATCGCGTCCATTGTCCGTTCAACAACGCACGCCATATCGAGGAACCCGATTTGACGGTCGATAAACAGGTCCAAGGCGCGTTCCTTGGCTGCGTTGAAAATCGCGCCAGACAAACCGCCCTCTTCCATCACCCGCCACGCGAGCGGCAAGGCAGGATAACGGTCAGGATCGGGCGCGCGGAACGTGAATTGGCCGATCTTGGTAAGATCAAGGCGTTCTACAGGCAACGGTTTGCGATCTGGCCAATGCAGCGCGTAGCCGATGGCGTGGCGCATATCAGGCGCCCCAACATGAGCCATCAGCGCCCCGTCATGGAACCCAACGAGCGCGTGGATCATGCTTTCGGGGTGAACGACGACTTCAATTTGATTGGGCAGAACACCAAAGAACTCTTTGGTTTCAATAACCTCTAACGCTTTATTGAACATGGAGGCGCTATCAATTGTGATCCGCTGTCCCATATCCCAGTTCGGGTGGGTCGATGCCTGTTCAACGGTTGCTTTCGCCAGATCCTCCATCGGCCAATCACGGAAAGCACCGCCCGACGCCGTGATGATGATCCGTTCGACCGCGTTGATGTCTTCGCCGACGAGACCCTGAAAGATCGCAGAGTGTTCGCTATCGACCGGCAGAACACGCCCGCCGTGCTCCCGCGCGGTCTGCATCAGCAGAGGACCAGCGGTAACGAGGGATTCCTTATTGGCGAGAGCGAGCGTTGCGCCCTGCTCTAACGCCCGAAGCCCCGGTGCGAGACCAGCCGCTCCGACAATCGCCGACATGACCCAATCCACAGGGCGCATGGCGGCCTCATGCATTGCGGCCTCACCCGCCGCAGCCTCAACCCCCGACCCCGCCAACGCATCACGCAGCGCGGGGAGTTCGTCGTCAAAGCATGTCACCGCAACATCCGCGTTCAATCGAATGGCATCGCGGGCGAGCTGCGCCACATTGCGACCGCCCGTCAACGCCACCACATCGTAGCTTTGGGGATCGCGAGCAATAAGATCGATTGTGTTCTGGCCGATACTACCCGTCGCGCCAAAGATAGAAACACGCCTCATCGCCACCCATGAACCCCGAACTGCGGCCCAACAATATAAATGAAGGCTTCAACAACCAAAGCTGCCCCCATCAGGGCATCAAAGCGGTCCAAAACACCACCATGACCGGGGATCAGGTTTGAACTATCCTTCACCCCTGCCCGACGTTTCAGAGCACTTTCCGCGACATCGCCCAGTTGCCCCGCAAAGGACATGAGCACTGAGACAGGAACGATGATCCAACCTGCTTGCGGCATAATGAGAACCCCAACGACCGCCGCGCCGATCCAGCCAGCAACGGTACCGCTCCATGTCTTTTTCGGGCTGACAGCAGGCCAGAATTTCGGGCCACCAATCATGCGGCCCGCGATGTAGCCCATCACATCAGAGGCCACGACGACGAGCGCCAGCCAAAGTGCGAGGCGCAGGCTCTCACCCCGAATAAGCCAGAAAGCATCACAGGCCAGCAGCGCGAAGAAACCGTAGATCGCAAGCACCTTGCGGTCGTGTTTTCCGCCAATGAATAAAGCACCAGCAACAAGGGCAAAGAGCAGCACATCGGCCCATTCTGGTAGCCGTAGTGCCACAGCAACCAGTCCAGCCGCGACGAGGCCGATCACTTCTGGCTGCGCAATGCGTGCCATCCGTGCGACTTCCCAGGTCAAAAGCCCACCAGCCGCAATCACGAGCAAAGCGAACGGCAATCCGCCCCAAACGACAGCCCCCACAAAGACGACCGCCATCACGACACCCGAGGCAACGCGCGGACCGAGGTCCTGCCAATTATCTCTAAATCCCGCCAATGATCAGACCTTCACGCCACCAAATCGGCGCTCACGTTTTCCGTAGCTTTTCATCACGCGGCCAAATTCGGCAGCGGTGAAATCAGGCCACAGCGTGTCGACGAATTCATACTCGGAATAGGCCGACTGCCACAAAAGAAAGTTCGAAATCCGTGCTTCGCCACTGGTGCGAATGACGAGGTCAGGATCAGGCAAAACATGGGTATCGAGGAAGCGTGACAACGTTTCCGCATCAACATCTTTGTGAGACAAACGCCCCTGTTCAACTTCATATGCCAGACGTTTCGCAGCTCGGGTCACTTCGTCCCGTCCACCATAGTTAATCGCAATGGTGAGGTGCACGCGGTCATTGCCAGCGGTGAGCAGTTCCAGTTCGTCCATCAGCGTGACCAGCTTATCCTCAAGCTTGATCCGATCGCCAATAAAACGAACACGGATACCAGCCTCGAACAGCTCACGAGCCTCGCGTTGGATATAACGACGGAACAGTTTCATCAGACCCGCCACTTCGGTCTGGGTCCGTTTCCAGTTTTCGGTCGAGAAAGCGAAAATCGTCAGGTATTTAACGTTGTTCTCGGGGCACGCTTCGACGATCTCACGAACGCGGCGCGCACCTGCGTGATGCCCGAAAAGCCGCGGGCGGCCGCGCATCTGCGCCCACCGCCCGTTGCCATCCATGATGATCGCGACGTGCCGCGGGCCTTGGTCTTGGCTGGGTTCATTCAGCGTCGTCATATCGGCCCCCCGGCACAGTGCAGGTGATTAGACCTGCATAATCTCGGCCTGTTTAGACTCGAGCATTTCATCAACACTTTTAATAAATTTGTCGGTCATGCCCTGAACTTCGGATTCCCAGAATTTCTGGTCATCTTCGGACATCCCGTCTTTGTTCTTTTTAATCTGGTCCATGCCGTCACGACGAATGTTGCGGATCGCAACGCGGCTGTGTTCGGCATAGCTCCCTGCGACCTTGGTCAGTTCGCGGCGGCGTTCTTCGTTTAATTCTGGGATCGGCAGCATGATAATTGTGCCGTTGAGCTGCGGGTTGATTCCGAGGCCCGACTCGCGGATCGCTTTTTCGACCTTACCAACCATCGCCTTATCCCAGACGTTGATCGTAACCATGCGGGGCTCTGGAACGTTCACAGTGCCAACTTGGTTGATCGGTGTCATCTGACCGTAAGCATCGACCATCACCGGTTCGAGCATCGACGCAGAGCCACGGCCCGTGCGCAAAGATGCAAATTCGGTGCGCAGCGCCGAAAGAGTGCCTTCCATGCGGCGGTTCAGGTCATCGGTATCGAGTTCAAAATCGTCGGACATATTTTCTGCTCCCCATGCGGGTTCTTAGTAGGTTTGAACCGCTATAGCCTTAGGCATGCACAGTTGTATAGGTGCCTTCACCAGCGAGAATACCACAGAAACCGCCCGCATCGTTCAAGTTGAACACAATCAGCGGCATCTTGTTATCGCGGCAGAGCGCAATCGCCGAAGCATCTGCGACCTTCAGATTGCGCCGCAGCACTTCGTCATAGGACACGCGTTCAAAGCGTTCTGCATCCGGGTTGGTTTTAGGATCGCTGTCGTAAATACCGTCAACCTGCTTGCCCATAAAGATCGCTTCGCAATGCATTTCGGTCGCGCGGAGCGCAGCAGCGGTATCCGTGGTGAAATACGGGTTACCTGTGCCAGCGGCGAAAATGCAAACGCGCTTTTTCTCAAGGTGACGCACTGCGCGGCGACGGATGTAGGGTTCACACACCTGATCCATCGGAATTGCGCTGATAACGCGGGTGAATACACCCAAACCTTCAAGAGCGGATTGCATCGCAAGCGCGTTCATCACAGTTGCGAGCATACCCATGTAGTCTGCGGTCGTGCGTTCCATACCTTGGGCAGAGCCCGACAGACCACGGAAGATGTTACCGCCACCGATCACGAGGCAGATTTCAACGCCGAGATCATGAACCGATTTGATCTCTTGCGCGATACGCTGAACAGTCGGAGGGTTCAGACCGAACTGGGTATCGCCCATCAGGGCTTCACCTGATATCTTGAGCATGACCCGCTTGAACTTTACCTGTTTGGCCTCGCCCATCGTGACATCCTCTTTGACTGGTCTTTGATTGGGCGCGAAAATGTCGCAAAAGGCGAAAAGGTGCAATGGGCGAATACCCGAAAAACCGCGCCTTGGCCTATAAATCCGCAAAAGGACCCCGCAGTGGCGTTTGATCCGAAAGACATTCCTGACCAACAGCCCGTGCTGATTGCTGGACCGACGGCATCGGGGAAATCTGCCTTGGCCTTGGAAATAGCGGAAACGGGTGGTGGTGTGATCATCAATGCCGACGCACTACAGATATTTGACCGCTGGCGAATTCTGACCGCGCGACCCGACAATAACGATTTGGCGAGGGCGCCGCATAAGCTCTACGGACATGTGCCGATTAATGGTCTCTATTCAGCGGGTCATTGGCTCCGCGATGTCGCCCCTCTGCTTACTTGCTCGGAAAGGCCAATCATTGTCGGCGGCACGGGGCTCTATTTCATGGCGCTTACCGAAGGGTTGGTCGAAATCCCGTCAACGCCGCAAGAGGTCCGTGACGAGGCCGACACAATCGCCCTGCCCGACCTCATTGAAACATTGGACGACCAAACAAAGGCGCGCATCGACCTGAATAACCGCGCCAGAGTGCAAAGAGCGTGGGAAGTTCTCAGGGCCACTGGACGTCCGTTGGCCGATTGGCAAGACGATACGCCACCGCCGCTGCTGCCTGTCGAGCAGAGCAAAGCGCTGGTCCTGAAGCCCGATGTGGAATGGCTCAACGATCGGATTGAGCGACGATTTGACATCATGCTGGACCAAGGTGCGCTGGACGAGGCCCGCGCGATCCTGCCTGATTGGGATCCAGCCTATCTTTCGTCCAAAGCCATAGGGGCACCTGAACTCATTGCCCACCTCAAGGGCGAAATGACCCTAGCAGAGGCCCGCACAGCCGCGATTATAGCGAGCCGCCAATACGCAAAACGGCAACGCACATGGTTCAGAAATCGCATGAAACTCTGGACACCTATCTCATTGCCTTGCTAGGCATTGGCAACAATATGTTTCCGTAATGGCACAAGATCAACCTTGAGGTGATTTCGAAATCCGATATTGTTTCACAATTCGAACATTCGGAGTAGCAATGCAAAGCCACCAATTTTCCCATCTCAGCGATTTGGAAAATCGATTGGCTCTGTCAGCAGTGCATCAACCCACACCTGCGACGCGGTGGAAGACAGAATGCCTGCACAGCCACCCGACCCCGCGCCTTTTGATCTTCACCAAAGGTCAGGGCCGTATCACGGTTGCAGGTCTGACAAGTGGGTATGGTCCCAATAATGTGATCTTCATCCCCGCCCACACGCTCTTTAGCTTTGAAATCGGTCCCACCGTCTTTGGTTACATGCTGTCGATTCCGTCAGCCATGTCAGGTGATTGGCCAGAGGAACCTGTGCACATGCGTCTGCGGGATGTGGTAGCGCAAAAGGAACTTATTTCGCATGTCGATGCGCTCGAACGGGAACTCAAGTCGGATAAGGAGAGCCACAATCGCGCGGCGCTGTATCTACTTGGTATTTTGTCGGTGTTTATCGAACGGCAACTGACCGACAATCCGCCAAAAGACACCATGGCGCGGGCTGCAACGACATCTGCACGTCTTGTCGCCGCTTACACGGATTTGGTCGAACGGGATTTCGCGACGGGCAAAGGTGTATCGGACTACGCAGCCGCATTAGGCGTTACCGCCACACACCTCACCCGATGTTGCAATCAAACCTGCAGCCGTTCGGCCATCGCGATCTTACAAGACCGCATCCTGTTTGAGGCCCGCACGCTTCTTCAAACCACGAAAATCCCTGTCAAAGATATTGCGGCGCTCTTGGGCTTTTCGTCGGCGGCCTATTTCACCCGCAGCTTTCAAGGCGAAACCAAACTGACCCCGAGCGCATTTCGCAAGGCATCGCAGGCTTAACTGCCGTAGATCACGCGAACATAGTTACGGGTTTCGCGATAAGGCGGAATACCACCGTGGCGCTCTACGGCTTCTGGCCCCGCGTTATACGCCGCCAAAGCAAGCCGCCAATTCCCGAAGCGATCGTATTGCTGACGCAGATACCGTGCCCCGCCTTCAAGGTTTTGTGCGGGATCATGAGGATCAACGCCCAAAACACGCGCTGTCTGTGGCATCAATTGAGCCAGACCAATCGCACCTTTGGGGCTAACCGCGCCTGGGTTCCAACCGCTTTCTTGTTGGACCAACCGCAAGAAAAGTCCTGACGGTATCCCATAACGGTTAGCCGCCGCCCGCGCCATTTGAAGGTAAGGACCGCTGTAGCTGCCTAGAAATTCGGGACCATTGATCGTCGGAACGCGGAACTCTTCGGGTTGGAGGCGGACCGAGTTAGAATATTGTTCAGACGCACGACCATCAAGGATCGCGGTCTGGCTCTGAAACAACGCCATTCTTGACGATGTGGACACGCTGTCCGCACCGGCAACTCCACTAACGCCCGAAAAGACAAAAGCGGCTAACACACTCAATTTACGCATCAATGGCCTCGGCTCATCCAATCCACTGCGTAACTTAGTGCATTTTAGGCCAGTCCGCTAGCTTTTGGCACATCTTTCGGCGGTTCTTTGCGTTCGATGAGCGGCTGCGCAAGCAAGTCATCCACCAGAAGCCCCAACAACGCGCCGCGCCCAGAGGTCCCAGATTTTCGGTAGATCGCATTAAGGTGCGCCTTGACCGTTCCTTCAGCCGTCCCGCGCACTCCGGCAATCTCGGCGATATCCAGCCCTTTGATCGCAAAGGTCGCGACATCCGCCTCGGACGGTGTAAGCCCCCACTCGTGGAAATACTGCTCCATCAAATCATGCAGGGCACCAGAGGCGATCGATAGCCCCCGTTCAGCATGGGCATTTCGGCGCAGCAACCGAACCAGAAACCGCCCCTCCAATATCACCGCCACGATCAGCGACAATGTGGCGACCATTTCGACATGCAGATGCACATCATTCAGGGCCGCCATGCCGTCAGCGATGATATCAGCAACCGCGTCAGAGAGGAAAAACACACTACAGGCCGACTGGGTAACGATGAGAGCCAACAAGCCGATGGTCGTTTTGTCGGGCTTAGTCTTTGACGACATTCGTTAAACTTCCGTCGGGAGTGTCTTTGATCCAGTTACCATAGCTTTGGGAAGATTGACACCTGTGCGGCGACTTTCCCAGACGACTGCGGCGATATGTGCAACCACGGAAAATTCCGCCCATGTCACGCAAATCTCATGCAGTTCTTTGACCCACTCGATGCCCCAGAACCGCAAGGTTGTCATCATATACCCCGTGATCGCGATGCCGATCAGGGTCACAATCAAGTTATAGATCATCAGTGCACCCAAGGGCGTATGGCCAACGTGAATCCGTTTCCGACCCGTCGCCATGTCTGACAGTTGGCCAACAGAGCCCGAGATGCTCGGCGGAAAGTCACGGAACCGCGCGTGACGCGACCCGACAAAGCCCCAGATGATCCGAAACGCGACCAGCCCTGCGACCACATAGCCAATCTGACGATGAAGCTGGGATTCTGGATCGGTGATCAACGCGTTCGAGATAAAACAGATCACCAAGGACCAGTGAAATATCCTGATAAGCGGGTCCCAAACTTTGACGTTTTTCATAGTGGCCTCCTGATGCTGGTCTGACGGGGACGGCGCAAAAGGGAGTTCGCGCCGTCCAACCGCAGGTGATTAGTTTTTAACTTCGACGATGTTCATGTCTGCATCGAGGTAGACCTCAAACGCTTTGCCATCTTTGATCGCGTAGGCTTCGATCATACCGTCTTCCATTTGCACGGAACGCACTTCGTAACCCTGCGCGGTCAAAGCAGCGGTTGCCTGTGCTTTGACTTCGTCAGAAACGGGCGAGCCAGCCACTGCAGCACCAGCAACAGCGAACGAGAGAACAGATGCAGCGAGGATGGATTTGAAGGTCATAGGGTAATCTCCGAAATTGATGTGAACGGATCACCGTGATCCGCTGCTGATCAATTGCCCTGCCTTCTCAACCATTGGTATTGCACTGCGGTTGCAGATGCTCGTCTTAGACCTGCGGTTAGAGGCGCCTATGACCGAAGTTTAGGTCGTCCGTCCCGATATTGGGGTTTCATTAACGCCGCTGGAGTGATGTAACGTCTGAAACGGTATTTTCAGATTCGAGGGGGACGCGGCATGGCCGGATCCGTGAACAAAGTTATCATCATCGGCAACTTGGGCCGTGACCCAGAGGTTCGCACCTTTTCTAACGGCGGCAAGGTTGTAAACCTGCGCATCGCAACGTCGGAAACCTGGAAAGACCGCAACACTGGCGAACGCCGTGAACGCACCGAGTGGCACTCTGTCGCGATCTTCAACGAAGCGCTGGGCCGCATTGCAGAGCAATACCTGCGCAAGGGGTCGACCGTTTACATCGAAGGCCAGCTTGAAACCCGCAAATGGCAAGATCAACAAGGACAGGACCGTTACTCGACCGAAGTCGTCCTTCGCCCCTACGGCGGCAACCTGACCCTGCTTGGCGGTCGTGGTGACGGTGGCAACGGTGGCGGTGCTGGCGGTGGCTACGATGGCCCGCCCGCTGATGGTGGTTACGGCGGCTACGACGACCGTTCGTCGGGTGGCTCCAGCAGCCAAGGCGGCGGATCGAACATCGACGACGAAATCCCGTTCTAAGACACACAAAACCCCGCCATTGGCGGGGTTTTTCTTTGGGCGATGAGCGCTTGGTTAAGCGGCAGCAGCAACAGCCCGAATACGTTCGACCATCGCACGGACACCGTTGGACCGCTGTGCAGACAGGTGGTCATTCAGGCCAAGCCGCCCCAACTCTGCATGAGCGTCAATCGAGAGTACCTCAGATACCGGCACCTCATTATAAAGCGCACCAAGGATCGCCACGAGACCCCGCACGATCATCGCGTCACTTTCCCCACGGAACCGAAACACGCCATCGGAAATCTCTGGCACAAGCCACACCTGCGATGCGCAACCTTCAACCTTGGTCGCGGGCACTTTGAACGCATCCTCAAGCGGCGGCATCGCTTTGCCCAATTCGATGACATGACGATAGCGATCTTCCCAGTCGTCGAGGAAATCAAAGGTATCCGCGATGTCTTCGAATGCTTGCGTGGCCATGGTGCGTCCTTTCTGTTGCCCCATGACTTAGGTGGCATCACATGAAACGTCCAGAGGGAGCTTTTCAACTCGGTTCAATCCCGTTATCCCTTTGGCAACGATACGGGAAAGGAAAATCCAATGTTGCGACCCATCGGGATGGCTGCTTGTTTGGTTCTGACAGTTTCGGGGTGTTCCCGATTGGCAGGATCACCCGTGAACCCGATGAATTGGTTCAACAAAGATCGTGAGGCCCCTGTCGCCACCGCGCCCCAAGCCACGCAGCCCTTGGTTCCGACCAAGCGAGACGTCGTTGTCGTCGATAGCCGCGATCTAATCGCTCAAGTGATGTCCGCCGAAATCGCACAAACCCCATCGGGCGCGATTTTGCGTGCGACAGGCGTTGCCCCGACCCAAGGCTATTTCAACGCGGAACTGGTCTTCGAAAACATCCAGAACGGCACAGCGACATATGCGTTCCGTGTCGAACGCCCTGCCCGCTTTGAAATTGAAGGCACTATCGCATCCCGCACCATTACGGCCGCAACGGTTTTGTCGGCGGATGACCTAGCCGGCATTCGATCCGTGATCGTCAAAGGTGCAGGAAACACTGTGACCACCCGCCGTTAAAGGCGGATCGTCACCACATTCGTGCCCTTGGTCGCCAGAGCAACCTTGCCCTGACACAAGAGTAGCGCCTCTTCGCCAAAGACCTCACGCCGCCAGCCTGATAAAGCAGGCACATCGCGTTCACCTGCTGCAATCGCATCGAGGTCCGCAGACGTCGCGATCAGTTTTTGCGCAACGCCTTCTTCTTCCGCTTTGGCTTTCAACAGAACGCGGAGAAGGTCCGCAATCGCAGGGTTCACTTGTAGCTTTTCACGGGTCAGATCGGGCTTTGGCGCTTTTTCAGGCGGCGTCGCGATCCCAGCTTTCACTGCGGCCAAGATACCATCGGCTATCTCGCCTTTGCGGGCTTCGCGCAGCAATAGCCGCGACCGCGCGAGATCTTTTTCGTTCTCGGGCTTTGTAGAGGCCAATTCGACCAGTGCATCATCCTTATACACACGACTGCGTGGGATGTTACGGGTCTGGGCGAACTCCTCGCGGAAGCGCGCCAACTCTTTGACGATCGATAGGAACTTGCCCGAATTGGTGCGGGTCTTCACGCGCATCCACGCATCTTCGGGATCGGTGCGATAGGTGTCTGGATCCTTGAGGACAGCCATTTCCTCGGAAACCCAACGTTCACGGCCAGATTTAGCGAGGCGTTTGGACAGCACTTCGTAAATGTCACGCAAGTGCGTCACGTCAGCTAGTGCATAGGTCAACTGCGCGTCTGTAAGTGGACGACGGGACCAATCGGTGAAACGTGACGATTTATCGAGCGATGCATTGGCGATCTTTCGCACCAATGTCTCGTATCCCACTTGTTCGCCGTAGCCACAGACCATTGCAGCAACTTGGGTATCAAACAGAGGCTCAGGGATCACACCGCCTTCGACAAAGAAAATTTCGAGGTCCTGACGCGCTGCATGGAACACCTTGACGACATCGGTGTTGCGGAACAGCTCGTAAACGGGTTCGAGAGACAGGCCATCAACCAAAGGATCGACCAGCACAGCGTCCGACCCAGCGTCGTCCTGATATGCCATCTGCAGAAGGCAGAGTTTGGAATAATACGTGCGTTCACGCAAAAACTCTGTATCGACAGTCACATAGGGGCGTTTGGCGGCTTCTGCGCAAAAGGCGGCCAGCGCCTCGGTCGTGGTGATCGTCTTCATACTAAGTCCGTAAACTGCTCTTGATCGATATCTTTAAGGCAATTCACCAACAAAGGAAAGTTACCCGAGAAACAGAGGGGTACGATCCCCAACCGCATAGCGACGCAGGACTGCGGGATAGAGTTTGTGTTCCCACGCCAGCAAACGTGACGCGAGGGTATCGGCAGTATCGCCTGCTTCAATCGCGATCTTTGCCTGACCCAGGATCGGCCCGCCGTCCAGCTCAGCTGTCACTTCATGCACGGAACAGCCATGCTCCGTATCACCCGCCTCAAGCGCACGTTGGTGCGTGTGCAGGCCTTTATATTTCGGCAATAGCGACGGATGGATGTTGAGCATCCGTCCGCCCCAGTGGCTCGTGAATCCTTCGGTGAGGATACGCATGAAGCCCGCACAACAAATGATGTCTGGCTGAGCCTCTTCCAACACACGGGTCAATTCGGCCTCGAAGGCCTCGCGGTCTTTTCCGAACGGTTTGTGATCGACGACTGCGGTCGCCACGCGGAGATCAACGGCCTTTTGTAAACCACCAGCATCAGCGACGTTTGAGACAACCAGAACTGGCGTCGCAGGATGATCACCCGATTGCATATCCTTTACCAGCGACACCATGTTGGAGCCGCCGCCAGAAATCAGGATTGCAACGCGTTTGGTCACAGAAGTTTGCCTGTGTAGGCCACGCCTGACTGATCGGTCACGGTGCCAATACGGGTCACAGCTTCGCCTTCTGCGGTCAGCAGCGCAGCGATCTCGTCCGCGCGGTCAGCCGCAACAACAACGATCATGCCGATGCCAGAGTTGAAGGTTTTCAGCAGTTCTTTTTCTTCCATGTTGGCGGTTTCAGCCAACCAACGGAACACTGGAGGAAGTTCCCACGACGAAAGGTCGATCGTTGCGCCCATATCGTCGGGCAGAACGCGCGGCAGGTTTTCAGTCAGACCGCCGCCCGTGATGTGAGCGAGAGCGTGAACGCCACCTGCCCGCACCGCAGCCAGAGCTTGTTTAACATAGAGACGGGTCGGCGCGAGAAGTGCCTCACCCAATGTGCCGTCAGAGAACGGGCTTGCCGCATCCCAGCCGAGGCCCGAGAGTTCGACAACCTTACGCACGAAGGAATAGCCGTTCGAGTGCACGCCGTTTGAACCAAGGCCCAACAGAACATCACCGACCTGAACGCCAGCGGGTAGATCAGAGCCACGCTCCATAGCGCCAACGGCGAACCCAGCTAGGTCAAAATCGCCATCGTGATACATGCCGGGCATCTCAGCGGTTTCACCACCGATCAATGCGCAACCGCTGTCTTCACAACCCTTGGCAATGCCGTTGATGATGCGGGTCGCGCTATCCACGTCCAGTTTACCCGTCGCGAAATAGTCGAGGAAGAACAGTGGCTCTGCACCCTGACACACGAGGTCGTTCACGCACATCGCAACGAGGTCAATGCCAACGGTATCAACGTTGCCCGTATCAATCGCGATGCGAAGCTTCGTACCAACGCCGTCGGTTGCCGCCACGAGGATAGGATCCTCATAACCCGCACCCTTGAGGTCGAACAGAGCGCCAAAACCGCCCAGACCCGCCATAACACCCGAACGGGCTGTGCGTTTCGCGGCAGGTTTGATCCGTTCAACAAGCATATTGCCTGCGTCGATATCCACACCCGCATCTGCGTAAGTCAGGCCGTTTTTCTTGGTCATGAGAGTCCCCTAGCTAGCTTGCCGCTGCGATAGCTTATTCAGGCTACGGGGGCAACGTCCAACAACATCCCATTTGGGTTAATCACGCTGGCCTGCGGGTTTTATCCTTAGTCGAGCGTCTTGCGGAACCTGAAGAGCGCCAGTACGGCCAAACCAACGGCAAAAAGGACCAAGGCAAAGAACGGCCCCGCCACCGCCGAAAAATCCGCGCCCTTTAGCATCACGGCGCGGATGAGCCGCAAAAAGTGAGTGAGCGGGAAAACCTCACCAATCACCTGCGCCCATGCTGGCATCCCGCGATATGGGAACATGAATCCCGAAAGCAAAAGCGACGGGAGGAAGAAAAAGAACGTAAGCTGCATCGCTTGCATCTGTGTGCGTGATACCGTGGACAAAAGATACCCCAAGATCACCAATGCCAGCACGAACACGAAGACGCCCGCAAGGACGAGCGAGAGCGACCCGACGAACGGCACGTTGAAGACCAATTTCGCAGACACCAGCACCACAACCACCTGCACAGCTCCCACGATCAGATATGGCACCACCTTGCCCAGCATGATCTCAAGTGGGTTTGCCGGCATCGACAATAGGTTCTCCATGGTGCCCCGCTCGACCTCGCGCGTCAGCGCCATCGCGGTCATCATGACCATCGTCAACTGAAGGATCACGCCGAGCAAACCTGGGACGATGTTGTATTGCGTGATACCTTCGGGATTGTAGCGGCGGTGCACAATGATCTCTAACCCGTTCGACTGCTTCTGGCCCTGCCCCGCCTCGCGCAACAACGCCGAATTCGCGACCGTGCTGAGTGTTGAGATCGCGCCTGACGCCACTGACGGATCGGTTGCATCCGCCTCAATCAAAATGCTCGCCTGATCGCCCCGCTCGATCCGACGCCCGAAATCTGACGGCACCGTTACGACAAAGGCGACCTCACCACGGGATATCATATCCTCCGCTTCATCTTCGGTCGCATTTGGGGCAATGAACCGATAATAACCCGTCAGTTCCAATGCCGTGACCATCGCGCGGGTATAACGGTCTTGGGTCGGGGACACGAGCGCCGCAGGCAAGGCTTTGGGATCGGTGTTGATCGCAAACCCAAAGAGCATCAACTGCATCAAAGGTACGCCCAGCATCATCGCAAAGGTCACACGATCCCGCCGCATCTGGATCATTTCCTTGATCAGAAGCGCGACAAGTCGATGAAGCGAAAAGAACCTGTTCATTGCATATTGTCCTGCGCCGCGCCCATTAGTTGGATGAACACATCCTCAAGGCTGGTGTCAGACATTTTCGCGTTGCACCCTGTTTGGGACGCGACCACCTCCACGCTGGTTTTAAGAGCCATCGCATCACGTCCAACGACGTGGAGGGTTGCGCCAAAAGGCGCCACTTGATCGACACCCAAAGCGCAGCGCAAAAGCCGCGCGGCCTGCGCCGTGTCTCCACCTGTCACAACATAGGTCGTGAGTGCTGCCCCTTGGACGACCTCTGGCACGGTACCTTGCGCAATCAGATCACCGTAAGAGATGTAGGAAATGCGGTGACAGCGCTCTGCCTCGTCCATGTAGTGGGTCGACACCAACACGGTCAGGCCACCATGCGCCAAGGCGTGGATTTCATCCCAAAACTCACGTCGCGCCTTTGGGTCAACGCCCGCGGTCGGTTCATCCAACATCAAAAGCGCAGGCTTGTGCATGATACAGGCCGCCAAAGCCAAACGCTGTTTCCATCCGCCCGAGAGCGACCCCGCCAGCTGATCTTTAAGTGCCGTCAGACCGAGATCGGCAATCGTATCCTTAACGACCTGCCGTTTGGGCGACATCCCATAGAGCCCCGCAACAAAGCTCAGGTTTTCTGCGATCGTCAGGTCCTCGTAAAACGAGAACCTCTGTGTCATATAACCGACCTTGCGTTTGATCGCGCGACGCTCGGTGCGAATGTCATGCCCCAAGACGCGGCCTTCGCCACTGTCTGGTTCCAACAGCCCACACATCAACCGAATGGTCGTCGTCTTGCCTGATCCATTCGGGCCGAGAAACCCCATGATCTCGCCCTTGCGGACGTCGAGGCTCACGTTGTTAACGACGGTCTTTTCACCGAACCGCTTGGTCAGGCCACTGACCGATATGGCAAGGTCAGTCATGGCAACCGCACATTCACGATCTGACCCGGATTAAGGTCGTGTTCCGATGTCGGGCGTGCCTCGATCAGATAGACCAGCTTTTGACGGTTCTCGACAGAGTAGATGACAGGTGGCGTGAACTCTGGATCGCTCGAGATATAGCTGATTGTGGCGGTCAGACCTTCCCCGCAGCCATCGCATTCGACCGCCAAAGTGTCCCCGACCGAAATCGACGCATAAGACGTTTCAGGCACATAGAGCCGTAATTTCACAGCCCCCTCTGGCAGAACCGACAACACTGGTGCAGTTGGCCCTGCAATTTCACCCTCTTGTCGCAGAATATCGACCACGGTGACAGGCACCGCCAGCGACAACTCGCGCTGCTCTAACTGCCACTCTGCTCGATCCAAGGCCGCATTGGCCGCAGCCACAACCGCCTCAGCCTGCGCGATGGCCTGCGGGCGGGCGGGCGGGCGGGCAGCCGCGCAACAGCCAATTCAGCGGACACAACAGCCACCTTGGACGCAGCGACCTGCGCCGCCGTAATCGCATCATCGCGCTGGGCATCCGTGGCCACACCACGGGCGAAAAGCTGCTCTAATCGATCGCGTTCACGGTTCGCCTCATCCGCCTGCAAATTCGCCGAGGCAAGGTTCGCCTCGATCACAGCGATTTCCTCAGGCCGAGCGCCCTCTTGTAAATTGGCGAGCTGGCTCTCGGCTTGCGCGACATTCGCCTGCGCCTCAGCCAACGCGATCTCGGCATCGTGGCGTTCCATTGCGACCATCACCGTATCGGCCTCAACGTGATCACCCCGAGCGACAGTAATCTCGCGGACCTGTGCCACGCTGACAGGCGCGACCAGCGTATAGTCCCCTTCGACATAACCCGTCGCGAAAGAGGCTCCGTCGCCACAGCCCGATAGCAAACCAGCAATGATCGGTAGACTACATAGAATGCTCACGGTGACGCCCTTTCGGAATACGGCTCAGCCTATTTACCGACAAGTCATCGCCCGTGGCTGCCTGAGTGCAATAGGTAAATGAACCTATAACCTCGGCGCATTGACCTCGATCAGGTTAGGACAACCATTTAACTCACTGACTTTTTGCCAAAATCAGCCAACCAAATCGCTTGCACGTTTTGCAAAGGCTCGTGCCAGAGGTGCCATCTCTGCGGCATTCGACGCCGTCGCAGTCCCTTGGGCCACGCGATCCCGAATACCAACAAAGATCACGGCAAAGCGGAACAGGGAGAAGATCACATGAAAGTCGCTGAGCCGCGCCGATGTGCGGGCGGTTTCAAAATAACGCGCCGCGAATTCTTCTTTGCTTGGAATACCCAAAGCGGTCCAATCGAGGCCTAATATCCCCCCATATTCCTCAGGCGCGGAATGCCATGTCATCGAACAGAAGCCCAAATCCGCCATCGGATGCCCAAGCGTTGAAAGCTCCCAATCTAGGATAGCAATTACCCGAGGCTCTGTTGGATGAAACATGAGGTTTCCGAGACGAAAATCCCCATGGGCCACGGCCAGTTCACCATCATCTTCGGGCTGGTTCTCTGTCAGCCAATTCGCGAGGAATTCCAGATCAGGGATCGGCTCTCCGGTCGAAGCAAAGAGCTGTTTGGACCACCTGCGCACTTGCCGTTCAAAGTAATTCCCCGGCGGGCCATAATCTCCCAACCCAGCCTCAGACGGCACCACGCTATGCATTTTCGCCATCGCATCCGCCATACCCAAATAGATCGCGCGGCGTTCATCAGGCGTCATGTCAGGCAGACTACAATCCTCAAACACCCGCCCATCTAACCGCTCCATCAAATAGAACGGCGTGCCGAGCGTTTCGGCATCCTCGTGAAACAGGATTGTTTTCGGCACCGGAACCCCTTGGGCACCCAGCGCATTCATTACCCGATATTCGCGATCAATCGCATGTGCGCCTTTTAGAATTGGCCCATCAGGTTGTTTACGCAGCACCATTCGGCGGTCGCCGTGGGTGACAAAGTATGTCGGGTTTGATTGGCCCCCCGAAATCTTGGTCAGCTCAGACAAATCCGCAGCGCCAAATGTTGCGTCGAGAAATTCGTGTAAGGTCGACTGATCCATTACACGTCCCCTCCACCAAATCGTTCTTTGGCCTCTTGCCGCAGAATAAATTTCTGAACCTTGCCGGTTGCTGTTTTAGGGATCACACGAGGCACGAAATAGCGAGGCCGCTTAAAGCCCGCGAGGTGTTCGCGGCAGTGCGCCTCCACCTCTTCGACAGTCCCCCCGTCTCGCAATTCAATGAATGCACAAGGCGTCTCGCCCCATTTTTCGTGAGGCGCGGCGACCACTGCGGCAAGCGCGACAGCCTCACACCGATGCAGAACATCCTCGACCTCAATCGATGATACGTTTTCGCCACCGGTGATGATGATGTCTTTTGCGCGGTCTTTGATCATCAAACGACCATCGGGCAATACCACGGCGAGGTCGCCCGTACGGAACCAACCATCGCGCAGCGCCTCAGCCGTTGCATCGGGATTTTTCAGATAACCCGCCATGAGAGTGTTCCCGCGCAAAACGATCTCACCCGTCGTTTTACCATCACACGGAACCTCTTGATCGGCCTCATCAAAAACTTTGAGGACACAGGCCGTCGTGTGACGTTTGCCTTGCGACGCAAGATATTTCGCCCGAACGCCAGCCTCTGCCTCACGCAGGCTGTGCGGCAAATGATTCACCGTCGCAGGACCATAACACTCGGTCAGCCCATAGAGGTGAGACAGATCAAACGCCAAGGCATCCATCCGTTCAATCAACGAAGAGGTTGGTGCCGCACCACCCGTGCCGACCTTAACAGGCCGCGACGCAGCTGACCGTTTTACCCGATCGGGATGGTCAAGCAGCATGTAGAGTACAACAGGTGCGCAGAAGAAATTCGTGACGCCATGATCCTCAATCGCGTTGTAAACCTGCGACGGGTCAACGCCATCAAGACACACATGCGTCCCACCCGCAGAGGTCACAGCCCAACCGTGGCACCATCCGTTGCAATGGAACAAGGGCAGCGTCCAAAGATACACCGTGTCGCGATCGAACCCCAAGGCATCCGCGTTGCCGAGCGCGTTCATATAAGCGCCCCGATGGTGCAGCACGACGCCCTTTGGGTTGCCAGTCGTGCCCGACGTATAATTCAATGCAATCGGCTGCCAATCGTCAGTCACCACGCCGCGCCAATCGATCCGTTCGGGCAACGGCCCCTTTGCTATATCGAAATCCTGCCCAAACACGTGAACAGGCAGGGTGTCATAGGCGCGCCCCAGATCAGCACGCGGTGCGTCTGTTATCAAAACCTTCGCCTCGCAATGCAGTACGATGAACTGCACGGCTTCGGGATCAAGCCGCGTATTGATCGCATTTAGAACTGCGCCCAAAGTCGGGACTGCAAAATGCGCGGCCAGCATTTCGGGGATATTGCCCGCAATGACCGAAACCACATCGCCCTTGCCAACGCCTAGATCACGCAAACGCCCAGCAAAGCGCTGCACCATGGTGTCGAACTCTGCCCAGGTGATCCGTTGTTCACCCCAAATGACGGCCAGTGCATCAGGCTTCTCTGCCACCGTTCGGTCGAGCATATCGAGCGGCGTCATTGGCACATGGTTCGCCTGTGATGGACTTAGGTGAGACGCCGAAAACATCATTCGCCCTCCACCGACCATTTCCAGAAATCGCGCCCATTGGCGATGAGATCACGGGTCAGCACCATCTTATGCACCTCATCAGCACCATCGACCAAACGAGCCTGACGGGCGTAACGGTAAATCCATTCGAGGACGGTATCCTTTGAATAGCCCCGCGCCCCATTGATCTGGATCGCACGGTCCGCTGCATCATGGAGGATGTTTGCCACCTGAATCTTAGCCATTGAAATTTCTTTCTTGGCAAAGTTTCCGCGATCAATCTCCCATGCCGCCTTCATCACCAACATACGACCCACTTCGATCCGCATCGCGAGATCACCGAGCATCAGTTGCACGCTTTCGCGGTCAATGAGCCGCTGCCCGAACCCTTCGCGCCGTTCAGCGTATTCGGTCGCGATCTCAAGACACCGTTTCGACAGACCAAGCCACCGCATACAATGGGTCAAACGCGCTGGCCCCAGACGGGTTTGCGTGACTTTGAGCCCGCGCCCCTCCTCCATCAGGACGTCCTCGACAGGTATTTTCAGGCCGTCAAAGCGGATCTCGCAATGGCCGCCATGCTCCTCTGGCCCCATGATCGGGATACGGCGGGTGATTTCCCAACCGGGTTGATCTTTGTGGAACAGAAACGCCGTGTGCCCACGGCGGGCATCGTCAGAGGTTCGCGCAAGAAGGATGAAATGCTCCGCCCCTTCGGCCCCTGTGATGAACCACTTATGACCATGAACAACGTAATTATCGCCCTGCCGTTCCGCACGGGTCAGCATCATCCCCGGATCAGAGCCACCACCCGGATGCGGTTCGGTCATCGCAAAGGCAGAGCGCACCGTGCCCTCAACAATCGGGGCGAGCCATTTGGCCTTTTGTTCAGGCGTGCCGAGCGCTTCGAGCACCATCATATTTCCATCATCAGGCGCCGCGGAATTGAACACCACAGGCCCAAAGATCGAGCGGTTCATTTCCTCATAGCAAACCGCCATGCCCATTTTACCCAGACCCCGCCCGCCTGTTTCAGGCCGAAGCTGGAGGCACCACAGGCCTTGTGCTTTGGCCTCAGCGCGCAAACGCTCCAACTGGTCAGGATGGATATTGCCGTGCTCATCGTAATTCGCCTGATCCCCCTCAAGCGGGATGATCCGATCATTTACAAACGCCGCGATCTCTTGGCGGAGGGTTTCGACCTCTTTTGAAATAGTGAAATCCATGTATCCCTCCTTAAAGCGATGAAACCAGATGCCCGCCGTCAACGGCGATCTCGGACCCTGTCATGTAGGCCCCTGCATCCGACGCGAGCAGCAAAAGCGGCCCGTCTAAATCCTGCAACCGGCCAAGCCGACGCTGCGGGATACGTTTGATCAATGCCTGCCCCGCGTCGGTCGCAAAGAAATCGGTGTTCAACGGCGTTTCGATATACCCAGGGCAAAGCGCATTCACACGGATGCCATACCGTGCCCATTCCAGAGCGGTCGCCTTGGTCAATTGAACCAGCGCGGCCTTTGAGGTCGCATAGGCTGCAACCGCGCCGGCAACCCGAAGACCGAGGATAGAGGCGATGTTAATGATTGACCCACCGCCGTTGTCTTTCATCTTTTGGGCGGCGGCTTGGCTCACGAGAAACGCACCTTTGAGGTTGATATCCATCGTGCGGTCCCAATCCGCTTCCGAATAGCCAATCGCAGGCCCTGCTGCGGAAATGCCTGCATTATTGACGACAATATCGAACGGTTCCGCGCAGACTTCAGCCACGCTATTGGCATCGGTAACATCCAGACGAACAGCACGGGCCTGACCGCCATCGTTGGTGATCTGTGCACAAACCTCTTGCAATTCCGCCAAACGACGAGCGCCCAGAGTAACCTCTGCCCCCTGCGCCGCGAGCACTTGCGCGAAATGAGCGCCAAGCCCGCTTGATGCGCCTGTGACCAGCGCCTTGCGTCCTTTCAGCATATCTTCCTCCCCTAAGATATTTCGAACGAGCGTTCGATAGATTTACAATACACGAGACTTCACCTATGAAAAGACCCCATGACGCTACGGACATCGCCCAACCCTGACGCCCGCATCACCGACGATTTGTCGATGGATGCCTTGTGTCGTCAAATGCTGGAACGCCATGCGGACACGATCAAGGTCCGCAAGCCAGATGTGGCCGCAGCGAAACTCTCCCGCATTGTGGAATCGGTGCTCCGCCTGTCGAACCGCAACGGGTTTCACGCCACCAGCATGCGCGACATCGCGAATGATACGGGGCTGAGCATGGGCGGCCTTTACGCCTATTTCGACTGCAAAGAGACACTTCTCTCCATGGTGTTGGAGACGGTGATTTCCACGGCCACCGCGCAATTGATCCTGCCGCCTACCCTGCCTGTCAAAGACCAGCTGGCTTGGCTCATTAAACGCCACATCCTCATGACCGAAGCGATGACAGAATGGTTCGTTTTCGCTTACCTCGAAGCCAAATCGTTTCCGCCAGAACAACGTGCCCGCGCGGTGCAGAGCGAGATGGAAACCGAAACCGTTTTCGCGAAAGTCATCGATCAAGGTGCGGCGGACAAGATTTATCAGACAGACGATGCCCAACTCGATGCGGCGCTACTGAAACCACTGCTTCAAGACTGGTATGTCAAACGCGGCAAATGGCGCAAACGGGGACTATCACCCGAGGCCTATGCGGATCGCGTAACGGCAATGATCCACGCCAAACTCAAGGCCTGACACGGGATCGAATTGATATGTAAGGGAAGTGGCGGACAGACAGGGATTCGAACCCTGGAGACGGTCTCCCGCCTACACACTTTCCAGGCGTGCGCCTTCGACCACTCGGCCACCTGTCCGTGACGCGGGGTTTAGCCGCAACGGATTAGGAAATGCAAGGGCCTCTTGCAAAAATTCCGCACTGAATCGGCGTCTTATTCGATGTGAATGGACACGCGACGGTTCTGCGCGCCTTTCTTTTCGATTTTCCCGATCCGAACGGCCCCGATTTCCGAGGTCCACGCGACATGCGTGCCGCCACAGGGCTGCAAATCAACAGTCTGTTCGCCCTCACCGATCCGCACCAGCCGTATACGCCCCGACCCGCGCGGCGGCTGCACCGACATAGTTTTCACCAGTTCCGGATTCGCGTCGAGTTCGGCGTCGGTGATGTATTCATCGGACACCCGATGATCCCCCGCAATGAGGTTGTTCAATGCAGCCTCAAGTGCTTCTTTATCGCTCGGTGCATCGGGCATATCGAAATCGAGCCGCCCTTTATCAACGCCGATAGATCCGCCCGTCACAGGGAGCGGAATAACCACAGACAAAAGGTGTAACGCAGTGTGAACTCGCATCAGCCGATAGCGACGATCCCACTGGATTTCTTGCGTAACGACGGTGCCGACGGGCGGCAATGGAGCAGGCTCTGCAGGGACAAGAACGACATCATCGCCCTCCCCTTTGATCGTGGTTGCGATCTTCATCTGACCGCCATCCCACGTCAGTTGCCCGCTATCCCCCGGCTGACCGCCCGCTGTCGGATAAAAGATCGTCGCATCCAGAACGATCCCGCCCTCTTCGGTCAATGCTGTCACAGTGCCAGAAGCAGAACGGCAATAGGCATCATCACGAAACAGCGGCTGGGTCATATCAGGTCTCCGGGTCTTGGTCAGATCTGGGATGTAGGGCTTCGGGGTTACGCAGCCAGATATCGCGCTGCGCAAATGGAATTTCGATACCTTCCGCAGCAAAGCGTTCGGCAATCGAATGGTGAATTTCGGACTTTGTAACGACCGAGAAATAGACGTCACGCAGCACGGCCCGAATTTCGAAATCAAGGCTATCTGCCCCGAAACCTACGAACAACACATTGGTGGCTGGGCAGATGATAACCATCGGATGGGCTTCTGCGATTTCGCGGAGGATAGCCTCAACCCGTTTGGTATCCGTGCCATACGCTACGCCAACACGCACCGTGATACGACCAGCGAGGCTCCCTCTGGTCCAGTTCGTCACCTGACCGCTGACGAGATCGGCGTTCGGGACAATCACGTCCTGACGGTCAAACGTCTCAATCCGAGTTGCGCGCACAGAAATGTCCCGCACGATACCCATCTGGCCGTTCACTTCGATCCAATCGCCTTCAGAGATCGGACGTTCGATCAAAAGGATGATGCCAGAGACAAAGTTCGACACGATGGTTTGAAGGCCAAAACCGATACCGACAGAAAGCGCACCTGCGACAATCGCGAGGCTAGAGAGGTCAATCCCCGCGGTCGTGATCGCAATCACGGCAGAGAGGAAGATACCTAAATACCCAAGGCCAGAGACAACCGCGTTCTGCCCGCCGATATCCAGCTTTGTCTTTGCTAGAACCGTGGACCGCAGCGTTCCCTGAACAAAACGGGTCATCGCGTAGCCAGCGCCAAATATCACAACGAAAGTTAAGAAGTCGGTCGGTGAAATCCGCGTCTCACCAATCGTAAAGCCCTCACGGAAACGGGTCCACACTTCGAGAAGGTCCGCCTCTCTCGCGCCCCAAATCAGCGCCAAGAGCGGAACAGAGAGTAGTAGTAGCGCAAAGCCGATCAAGACGGGGATCAAGGCTTCGGCGGCGGTATCAACCGCGCCCGTCAACATCACGTAAAGGTCGAGCACCAATCGCTGCAGCAATAAAACCACCGCCAGAACAGCGAGCGTATTAACGGTCGGATACAACAGCGCCTGTGCGCCGCTCGAATAGCCAGCAATAGCGAGGAGCGGCGACAGAACCGCGACAATCGTCACCGCCTGACCGAGCACTGAAATGATGCGATTGCGATAGACCTCTGGATCGTCTCCATCTTTGCAGTGGTGAACGATCAGCCGTCCGAACTGGAACAAGAAAACCGAGGCCACGAGTTCAATCGGGAACAACACAACAGTGCCAGCCAATCCGGTTGTATCGCCCACTCCGACGACAGCGACCATAACGGCACCGATGGCCAAGGCCCAGAACAACCGTTTCAGGATACGACGACCCCGCAAGCGGTCGTCGGCGGACATGCACAATGGACCTTTTTCGGCTTCGACCACACTAAAGAACTGCATCGACAGCCAGCGCCCGACGATCACATACATTGCCGCATTTGGCAGCGCCGACAGGATCGTTGCCCCGCGAAATCCAAGGATTTGCGTCGTGGCGAGCGCCTCTGTCAGCAGCAAGACCGCGATATAAGGCAGCGCAATCAAGCCAAGCGAAACAACGAATTTCCAAACATCCGCGCCGCGTAGATTCCGCTCTGTCACCTGACGGTTCAGGGCCATGACCCATGCCCGCGACCGCCAGAACAAGCCGATAGACACGAGGATCATCAGGCCAGCGGCACCAAACAAGTCGTGCCAAATGGTGCCGTTTTTGTAGCTGGTAGCAAATTTGGCTTTGCTCTCGACCACGACGGCTGACAGTCCCTGCCAAATTGCAGTGATCGCTAGCGGCCAGTTCGCTGGATCGGCGGGCGTAGCGCCGCGCGTCGTCAGACGTTCGGCCTCGCGCATGCGCATAACAGCGTCGATTTCACCGATCAAACCATTCGACCGCGTGTGCGCCTCTTGGGCGAGGATCACAGGCGACCGCAGTCTATCCAATTGACCATTCAATTCGGTCCGACGTGTCGAAATGGCGAGCGGCTCAGTCGCGCCATCCACTGGTGCCGCGCCCAAAGCGTCAAGCTGCGCGCGAACAGTTGCAATGCGTGACGCATTCAGCGACTGAGCATCCAGAAATTGGTCACGCCACCCCGCAAGTTCGGCCCGCAACCGATCCAAAGCGAATGTCGACACAGCCCCCGATTCCAACGACCGCTCTGCCCGCGTCGCAACGCGATCCCACGCGATGTAATCGGGAACACCTTCGATGATGGTTTCAGGTAATTGCGGACCAATGACTTGAGAAAAGGACAAGGTCGGCACAACGGCCAACCACGCCACAATTGCTAAGACAATAGCCCGAACGAATACCATCAATCTTCGAATACACCAGGAATTGACGACGGTCCGTGCTCCAACCAGCCAGGTACAGGAAGGCCCTTGGATTTCAGGAAGTCAGGGTTAAAGAGTTTGGACTGATAACGCGTGCCGTAGTCACATAGGATCGTCACGATCGTGTGGCCTGGCCCCATTTCTTTCGCCATGCGAATGGCACCCGCGACGTTCACACCAGACGACCCACCAAGGCAGAGCCCTTCGTGTTCGAGCATATCAAAGACGACAGGCAGCGCTTCTTCGTCAGGGATCTGGTAGGACATATCGGGCGTAAAGCCTTCGAGGTTCGCGGTGATGCGCCCCTGACCGATACCTTCGGTGATCGAGGTGCCCTCGGACGCCAATTCGCCTGTCGTATAGAAGCTGTGTAGCGCGGCGCCCATCGGATCCGCGAGGCCGATCTTCACGCCTTTCGGCTGGAGAGCCATACCAACGCCCGCGAGCGTGCCGCCGGACCCGACCGCACAGATAAAACCGTCAACCTTACCGCCCGTCTGTTCCCAAATCTCGGGCCCAGTGGTTTCGATGTGTGCCTGACGGTTTGCGGTATTGTCGAACTGGTTCGCCCAGATCACACCCTCTGGCGTGGTTTTAGCCAGCTCTTCGGCCAGACGACCAGAGTAACGCACGTAGTTATTCGGATTCTTATAGGGTGCAGCAGGCACCTGAACCAATTCCGCACCAGCGAGGCGCAACATATCTTTCTTTTCCTGCGACTGGGTCTCAGGAATAACAATCACGGTCTTAAAGCCCATCGACGCGCCAACCAGCGCGAGGCCAATACCTGTGTTGCCTGCGGTGCCTTCGACAATCGTGCCACCCGGTTTCAGATCACCACGCGCAATCGCATCTTTGATGATATAAAGCGCAGCGCGGTCTTTGACCGACTGACCGGGGTTCATGAATTCAGCCTTACCCAAGATGTTGCAGCCCGTTGCCTCTGACGCGGCACGAAGCTTGATCAGTGGGGTGTTCCCGATTGCGGCGGCGAGGTCTTCTTTGAACTGCATGGTTTGGCCTTTCTGTCTGTCATACCTGTGTAGGGGCGACGCACCGATAACTCAAGCCAGTGCAGCGATCTCAGAGCGGTTTCGGTCAAGCCAGTATAACATCATGATCAAAGGCAGAACTGTGATTTCGCCACTGTCCACCAAACCCAACGCCCGTTCGCGATCCAGAAGGTGAAGGCGAATATCTTCCGCTTCAGTATCAAGCCCGCCCAAACGCGGTAAATCATCGGGCAAATCGCAAATGCCGATGTAGCAATAGAAAAATTCCGTGCAATTCCCTGGGGTTGGGTAGGCATTTGCCACAGGGAGCAGCTCACCAATGGTCAAACCCGCCTCTTCGACGGCTTCGCGGCGCGCAGCGTCCTCGGGTGTTTCGTAGTCATCCACGATGCCAGCGACGGGCTCTAGCATCCACGGATTCCCGTCTTTGCGGAAAAACGGACCCGTGCGGAACTGTTCCGTCAAAAGCACCCGATCCCGCACGGGATCATACGGCAAAACCAGTGAGGCGTCGAAGCCGACTGTGGTTTCCCGCGCTATTGGCTCCGAAAGCAGACCATCAAACGTCTCGCGCTCAAGGTCTACGCCGCGGAATTTATAGAAGTCACCAGACAGCACGCGGTTCTTCACAATTGCCGAATGGCCCGCCGCGCGACGCACTTCGTTCGGTCCCGTTTCGCGCCCTGCCCGCACATGAGCCGCCGCTCTCGCCCGTATGGGCTTCCACTGTTGACGAAGGGCCTCACCGCTAAGTGGCGGCGAATGAAGCGCAATTTCTGCGGCCGCCATACGCGACACATCGCCGTCTTGCTGTTCCCACGTCTCGAGCGACCAAAGCTCACCACTCGCAACATTCGGAAGGTCCGCGAAATATACGCCCGCTTTGATCCCGTCGATCACGACGGATCCACGGCTGTAGTCCCAAGGCAGTTCATAGGCGTCCAGACGCTCCATCTGCGCCTCAGACAACCCACGCCAAAGCACGCCCTTTGACAATTCACCAACGGCAGGCACCAACATCGGCACCGTTGTGCCTGCGACCCGTTCAACGCGGTAATCAGGCAAAACCGTTTCGGTCGGTGTTCCACCCTCGCCCGCGATCAGGTGGAACAACCGTGGATCGCGAAGCGATCCGAAAACGAACAAATCCATCAGGAATCCATTTTATCAGCGATAAATTCAGTCACGATCCCAATCACAATCGATCCCGCTAACAAGATCGCAATAATTGTCGGCTTTGCGAGTAAAACTGCGAGGTCGAAAGATATCCCGATCCCCGACATCATCGCTTGCATCAGCCCATTATATCGGAGCTCTGCCGACCGCAGCAGCATCTGGGTAAATCCATGCAGCGCCAAGGTGCAAAACACGATAGCGACAAGGGCCGTTACCCCGTTGCTGATCCCGCTCATTGTGCCCAACCCCGCACGACCGCCCGCGATCCGCCATCCAAGGATCAAGGCGATGCCGCCATTGAATTCCGTAAAATACCAAGGCGTCAGGCCAAACGGAAACAAAGGCACCATCAGGAAGGAGGCCCCAATAAAGAGCGCCGCAAATCCAATCGCGCCGACGAGTTTTGCAAAAGTGGGCATAGACACCGGTCCTTTTGAACATCGGTGCCTATTCACGCGCTCAGGTCGGGCGCGACACCGTTATCTGGGTCACGTCGCAGTTTCCGCTATGGAATGTTCCCGCGCAAGAGGATAGATACAAATTCCACATTCGCCGAAAACGATCATCGAACCCCAACGCAGCAATTTGGTTCCATCGTTCATTGAATACGTCTGACCAGCGCCGCAAGGTTTGGCTGTAGCTTTCGCCAAATTCGATTGAGCCATCGACGCACATACCCGACTTTTCTACCTCTTTCCGCAGCACAGAAGGGCTTGGCAGCATCCCACCCGGGAAAATGTATTTCTGGATGAAATCAACGCCCTTGCGATACACCTCAAACCGACGATCCTGTACGGTGATGATCTGCAGCGTTGCCTTTGCCCCCGGCTTCAGACATTTGCGAACCGTTTCGAAATAAACGGGCCAATATTTCTCTCCAACCGCTTCGAACATCTCAATGCTTGCGATGCCATCATAGGTGCCCGTTTCATCTCGGTAGTCTTGCATCTTAAATGTAACGCGATCAGAAAGCCCTGCTTTTTCAATACGCTCACGCGCGTAATTCAACTGTTCCTTACTGATAGTAAGACCCGTAACGTTCAGACCACGTTCCTTGGCTGCGTATTCAGCGAACCCGCCCCAACCACATCCAATCTCAAGCACATGATCGCCCTCTTTAACGCCCATTGCGTCAACCATCGCCGCGTATTTCTGAATTTGCGCAGCCTCAAGACTTTCCTGACCGGTTTTGAAATAGGCCGACGAATATGTCATTGTATCATCAAGCCATAAGCCATAGAAATCATTACCCAAATCGTAGTGATAACTGATGTTCTTTTTGGCCTGTCGTTTCGAATTCGACTGCAGCCAGAACCGCAGTTTTTCATAGGCGCGCACCAAACCCTGACCAGGGAAACCGTCGAAAACCTCGTCTTCGGCGTCGTGCACAAAATCCATAAAGGTCATCAGGTCAGGCGTATCCCACCATCCTTCCATGTAGGATTCCATAAACCCAAGGTCGCCTTCGCGGATCAATCGCGCAAAGATATCCTTATTGTGAATAGTGATCGCTGTGACATAGCCCGCTGATTTACCTTCGGCACGAAACACGCGGCCATCGGGGAGCTCGATATCGATCCGACCGCGTGGAATATTGCACAGGATGTCAAAGACCGGACCAAAATAGCGCGGAAGATTGGATTGCCCTTTGGTGCTGGTCAGTATCATTTGTTTCCCCATATTAACGGAACTTTGCCCGAATTATTTGTTATCTTATGTAGGGTTACGCACATCTGACCAGAATGGATTATTTTTCTCGTGCAGAATATGCATCCAACGCTCGCGCGCGCCCCTGTTCCAAGGAAACAACTGATTCAGGGTAGTTCATATGAGCTGAAAGCCCCCAACTCAGTGGGACAGCCTCGAAATAACTCAGAGCCGTTTCCGTCGGTGTCGCATAACGTTCAGCGATCCAGCGCTTACGATAAATCCGGTCCCCATCGAACTTCTCAAGCTGGGTCTCAGGGTTAAAGATACGGAAATACGGCGCGGCGTCTGGTCCCGACCCTGCCGTCCATTGCCACCCCATCGCATTCGACGCCGGATCCCAATCGGTGAGGCAATCCTCAAACCATTTCATCCCGATTTTCCAGTGGGTCATCAGGTGTTTGGTCAGATAAGACGCCACAATCATGCGAGAGCGATTATGCATCGTGCCCGTGACATACATTTCGCGCATTGCCGCGTCGACAAAAGGTTCACCTGTCCGACCCTGCTTCCAAGCGACAACCTCGGGCGCGTCCTCATCCGTATTCCATGGGAACGCATCCCATTCAGGACGCCAATTTGACTCAAGAATATGTGGTGTGTGGTGCATGAGGTGATAGGCGAATTCACGCCAAACAACTTCTTTTAAAAAGTGCTCGGCGCCCACCGCGCCGCCCTCCATCGCCCGCAAGCCAGCGTGCCAGAGAGCACGAGGCGCGATCTCGCCATAGGTGAGGTTTTCGGACAAACGCGACGTGGACTCAACCGCAGGAAAATCCCGCTTGGCTTTGTAATCATTGATCCGATGTTCAATAAAATCATCCAACCGCGCGGTAGCTGCCTTTTCACCAATCGCCTGATGGGCGGTCACAACATCGGTTCCTCGACGCATAGCGGCACTTAGGTTCCAATCCTCCAGTCGATCCGACGCTGGCCAAGCCTCTGGTGCTGGGATGGTTTCGGGCGCGGGCAGACACGGAGCAACGGGCCGATCCCGCACGGCTTTCCACATTGGCGAATAGACGCGGTAATATCCGCCATCCTTTGTCGAAACCGTCCATGGTTCGAACAACAGATGGCCCGCGAAACTTTGCGCATCGATGCCCTGATCTTTTAGCGTAGATTTGATCGCCGTATCCCGCGCTTTGCAGGCGGGATCGTAGAGACGCGACCAATAGACCGCAGCCGCGCCCGTCTCTGCAATCAATTGCTGAAGGACATCCAATGCGGCCCCACGGCGCAGGATCAAACGGCTCCCGATCCCGGCAAGCTGATCCGCCAAAGCCCCAACAGATTGACCCCAACGCATCTTTGGCGCTGCACCTGTTCCATCCACAATGTCATCGCAAATAAAGACAGGAATGATCGGACGCCCCGTCTCACACGCCGCGGTAAGTGCTTCGTGATCGGCAAGCCGCAGGTCACGGCGGAACCAAAGGAGGATTGGGCGCTGGTCAGTCATGCATAGTCCTATTTAACAATTGCAGCGAAACTAGCGCCCTCCCTCAAAGGTCAAGCGTTTACGTCAACGACAACACGCCCTTTGACTTGCCCCTTGAGGATATCGGCCCCCAAGGTTGGCAGATCAGACAGGGTTGCGGGCTGAATCATCGCTTCAAGCTTGTCCATAGGCAGATCAGTTGAGACCCGCTGCCATGCCCGCAGACGATTGTCGTAGGGCTGCATCACACTATCTATGCCCAAGAGGTTCACCCCCCGCAGCAAGAATGGAACAACAGTCGCAGGCAACGCCGCGCCGCCAGCGAGGCCAACCGCCGCAACGCTTGCACCGTATTTCATTTGACCCAGCACACGCGCCAACATCGCGCCGCCGACAGCGTCAACACAGCCTGCCCAAGTTTCTGCCTCAAGCGGGCGCTTGACCGTTTCGGCGATTTCTTCACGGGCGACGATACGGGTCGCCCCGAGGTCGCGCAGGTATTCTTCGGTCTCTGGACGCCCCGTCACGGCAGCCACTTGATACCCTAAATGCGCCAAAATTGCCGTCGCAACAGACCCAACACCACCAGCAGCGCCCGTGACCAAAACCTCACCTTTTTCGGGGGTTAGACCATGATCCTCAAGCGCCAAAATAGCGAGCATTGCGGTAAACCCTGCGGTCCCCACCGCCATTGACTGTCGTGTGCTCAGGCCTTCTGGCAGCGGTACCAGCCAATCGCCATTGACGCGCGCCTTTTGCGCGTAACCGCCCCAATGGACCTCTCCCACGCGCCAGCCCGTCAAAACAACCTTATCGCCCACCGAATAGCGCGGATCGTCAGAAGCTTCGACCGTGCCAGCGAAATCAATACCTGGCACATGCGGATAATTCCGAACAAGCCCACCCCCTGATCCAAGGCACAGCCCGTCTTTGTAATTCACAGTCGAATAATCCACTGCAACCGTCACATTGCCCTCCGGCAAACGGTCGGTGCTGATATCCTGAACTGACGCACTGGTAGCGCCTGCTTCGTCTTTGTCGACGATCAATGCCTTAAACATGGTCTCTCCCTCATATGTTTCAACCAAGGATAGCGACACGCGCAGCGCCGTCAAACGCAACCCGTCCATCCCGAACATTTACGCGAAGCTACTTGAGTTCGCCAAAGTCAGAACCTATATTCAAAGTGTCTCTTCGGGGACTATGGACATAAACGCGCTCGTAATAAGCGGATCGGACCCGGGGGCGGTACCCGGCGACTCCACCAAACATCCTTCATTTGGGGATCATGGGGTCGAAATAGGATCGACGAACGTCTAAAGGGGTTATGCTTTGTCTCGGTGAGATACCACCGTTATCGGTTCAAACTGTACAATTGCAAATGACAATCGTGCTCCGGCAATGGCTCTGGCTGCGTAAGCAGTTCGGGTCGCCGAAATTAAGTCCTGACGCTTAGCAGCCTCAGGCGGGGTTCGGAGGTACCTGGCAACAGAAACCTCCACTTCATCCTTAACATTTGTTGACCGTTGAAACTGCCATGACGGAGCCGTTTGGCTCTGGCTTCCAGATCAGTTCGATGGTCGCGCCGCTCTGAATCAAAAGGCGCATACGGCGGTAATTGCAGACGGTTGCCTGCACCATGCTTTCCGAAGGGGCGATGTGCGTAATTTCAACGGACAGTTTCAGGCCCGTCACACGCGTCGATGCCACGATATCGGTAGAGTCCCATGGCAAATATCCTTCGGCCTCAAGCTGCTTTGCCTGATCAATGAGCGCCAACTGCAACTCAACAGCCTGTCGGTCGGGATTACCAAAGAGACCCAATGATTTAGCGCCCATGTATCCCAAAACGGACAACACGAGGATCGCAACGGCCCCTAACAGTTTTTCCATCCCGTGACCCCTTATGATAGTCTCTTCTCAGGATACCTATAAATAACGACAATGAAACGAAAAGTTGTAGTGGATGAAGATTTAACGACGACCGTGGGAATGAATTGCAAAGAGCCGAAAACAATGGCCAATTGCCGCCATGACACAGCTCTCTGACCTCGTCCGCATCTTCGGCCGCATTGGCCTTTTGTCCTTTGGCGGCCCTGCGGCGCAGATCGCTTTGATGCACCGCGAACTGGTCCAAGAACGCCCGTGGCTATCCGAGGCAGAGTTCCTCCGTGCCCTGTCCTTTTGCATGCTCCTCCCCGGCCCCGAGGCAATGCAGCTCGCCACCTATGCGGGCTGGAAGCAGCGCGGCATTGTCGGTGGACTCATCGGCGGCGGACTCTTTGTCCTACCGGGTGCAATTGTGATCATGGCACTGGCGCTGCTCTACGGCCAATTCGGCGAGTTGAATTGGGTGCAAGCGGTCTTCCTTGGCGTCAAAGCTACGGTCGTCGTGATCGTGATCCAAGCCATCTTTCGTCTGTCCAAAAAAGCACTGAAACTGAAGTTACATTGGCTCTTGGCAGTGGGGGCCTTCGTTAGCCTTTACGTCTTCGCCCTGCCCTTTCCGCTCGTGATCGCCGTAGCCGCGATAATCGGCGGCGCGTTCTGCGCAACATCAGAGGACGCCCCAAAGGTTTCGATCAACTGGCGCACCCCCTTCATGGTCGTTTTGATCGGAGGCATCCTCTGGGGCCTCCCAATCCTCTTGGTGGGTGACGGCCTCCTGCGCGACATCGGCGTGTTCTTCTCCAAACTCGCCGTTGTGACCTTTGGCGGAGCCTACGCCGTTCTGGCCTATATGACCCAAGATGTCGTCGCAAATTACGGCTGGCTTTCGACCTCTCAAATGATGGACGCCTTGGGGCTTGCCGAAACCACGCCCGGTCCACTGATCCTTGTGACCCAATTCGTGGCGATCGTTGCTGGCACCAATGCAGGGCTATCGGGCATCGCAGCAGGGTTAATGGCGCTCTGGGTTACGTTTGTTCCCTGCTTCATATGGATTTTCGCAGGGGCACCGCTGATCGACTGGCTCGCGTCGCGGCCTCGTCTATCTTCCGCCCTCGCTGGTGTAACGGCCTCTGTTGTCGGTGTTATTGCCAACTTGTCTGTCTGGTTCGCGCTGCACTTGTTCTTTGGTTCGACACAAGCCATCACCTTTGGCCCAGCCCAATTCATCCTGCCTAAGGCCGCATCACTCGACCCAATCGCTCTCGGCCTCGCGATCTTTGCGGGATTTTTTCTGCTCCGTAAATCCTACGGTTTACCAATGGTGCTTGGCCTCACGGGCGGCGCCAGTTGGCTTGTGCAATTTGTCATAGCGGCAACGTGACTATCCCTCTTTTATCCCGCTCCGAATCCCGTATGTTGGGGGTAACAGGGCGAAAGGAACGACCGTGAGCCAGAAGATCGACTACGGCAATCTTATGCACGAGGCTATGCGTGGCCTCATTCAAAAAGTATTGGCCCGCGTCGCGGACGAAGGTCTGCCCGGACAGCACCATTTCTTTATCACCTTTGACACGATGCACCCCGATGTCGAACTGGCCGATTGGCTGTCGGATCGGTACCCAGGCGAAATGACCATCGTGTTGGAACATTGGTTCGACGCCCTGACCGTCACCGACGAAGGGTTTAGCGTCACGCTGAACTTTGGTGATAATCCAGAACCCATCTACATTCCCTACGATGCGATCCGCACCTTCGTAGACCCATCCGTTGAGTTCGGACTCCGCTTTGAAACCCAAGAAGACGACTTCGACGACGAGGATGACGACGACGAAGCGCCGATGGTCGAAATGGCCGAAGAAGAACCGAAGCCCCGCAAAGAGGCCGAAGTCGTCAGTCTGGACCAATTCCGCAAGTAAGCTGCGGCAATTCGTTTGCCTTGATAGCGATAACAAGGCGGTATGCATCTGTATACTGCATTGATTTCCCGTGCGCATGGGGTATGACAAGCCCCAAGTCGTAACAGGGAGAGTCCAGATGACCGCAACCCGCACCGAAACCGACAGCTTCGGCCCGCTTGAAGTCCCCGCAGACAAATACTGGGGCGCACAGACCCAGCGTTCGATCATGAATTTCCCAATCGGTTGGGAACGTCAGCCCGTGCCGGTGATCCGCGCACTCGGCGTGATCAAAAAAGCTGCAGCAATCGTCAACGAAGGCTTTGGCGATCTGGACGCAACCCTATCCAAAGCGATCCAAGAGGCCGCGACCGAAGTGATCGAAGGCAAATTCGACGACAACTTCCCGCTCGTTGTTTGGCAGACAGGCTCTGGCACCCAGTCGAACATGAACGCGAACGAGGTCATTTCGAACCGTGCAATTGAGATCCTCGGCGGTCAACTTGCATCGAAATCGCCTGTTCACCCGAACGATCACTGCAACATGGGTCAATCGTCCAACGACACCTTCCCGACTGCGATGCACGTCGCTATCGGCATGCACACACGTGACGTTCTGCTTCCGGGTCTGCGCAAACTGCACGCTGCTCTGGCTGCGAAGTCGGAAGAGTTCAAAGACATCATCAAAATTGGCCGCACCCACACACAGGATGCGACCCCTCTGACCCTTGGTCAGGAATTTGGTGGCTACGCCCATCAGGTGGCCCAAGGCATCAAACGCGTTGAGATGTGCCTGCCAGACATCTACGAACTGGCACAGGGCGGCACCGCTGTAGGCACTGGTCTGAACACACGCGTTGGCTTTGCTGAAAAAGTTGCAGCAGAAATCGCGAACATCACTGGCCTGCCCTTCGTCACGGCTCCGAACAAATTCGAAGCACTGGCAGCACACGACGCAATGGTCATGTTCTCGGGCGCTCTGAAAACCGTTGCTGGATCGCTCTTCAAGATCGCAAACGACATGCGCCTCTTGGGCTCTGGCCCGCGTTCGGGTCTAGGTGAACTGATCCTGCCCGAAAATGAACCGGGTTCGTCGATCATGCCGGGTAAAGTGAACCCGACCCAAGCCGAAGCGCTGACCATGGTCTGCGCCCACGTCATGGGCAACGACGCAGCGATTGGTTTCGCGGGTTCGCAAGGTCACTTTGAACTCAACGTCTACAACCCGATGATGTCCTACAACGTTCTGCAGTCGATTCAGCTGCTCGGTGATGCGGCTTCGGCCTTCACCGACAACATGGTTGTTGGCACGCAGGCAAACGTTGCACGTATCGACAAACTGATGAAAGAGTCGCTGATGCTCGTCACAGCACTCGCGCCGACCATCGGTTACGATAACGCAACCAAGGTTGCGAAAACCGCACACAAGAACGGAACCACCCTCAAAGAAGAAGCCATCGCGCTCGGCTTTGTTGATGCCGAGACGTTTGATCGGATTGTGCGTCCAGAAGACATGATCGGCCCGAAAGGCTAATCAAACGGGCCGCCCTTCGGGGCGGCCTTTTTCTTTCCCTCTTGGCAGGGATACACGCTTTGCGATACTCCAGCCTTCCAACATTTGGAGTCGCAAGATGAGTGACATCATCAACCTAAACAAAGCCCGCAAACAAAAGACACGCGCCGAAGAAAAAGCGCAGGCCGATGCGTATGCTGTTAAATTTGGCCGCACCAAAGCGGAACGTTTGTTAACGGCAGCGCGGGAAGAAAAAGCGCGCCAGCGGCTCGATCAGCAGAAGTTCGAGGACGAATGACCACACGGCCCGAAAAACATTCTCTGACACTTCAGGGACACCGCACATCGGTGTCTCTCGAACCCGAGTTTTGGGCAGCCTTCACAAAAGCTGCCAAAGAGGACGGAAAAGCGATCAACGAACTTGCCGTTGAAATCGACGAGGCTCGTGGCGACGTTGGCCTCGCCTCAGCGATCCGCGTTTGGATCCTGAAACGTCTTCAGTCCGACGCGTAAAGCGACGCACGCACCCGTGCGAGATCTTGTAATTCACGAAGTTCGGATTCGAGGATTTGCGCATAGGGCGCACGTTTACGTTCGCGCAGCACCTCTTGCGGAGTTTGACGAACAGGACGCGAAAAACGCCCCCGCAACATCAAGCCCTTTACCCGATCCAAGGACTGACGGAGCCCACCGTCAGTAGTAGAAAAGTCAATCATAGCCATACCGACACCCATTCGGCTTAGCCCCCGATGACCTTTAGTATATAATTAAATCTGACCAGCTGGCTGTAAGTGCAAATAGCCACTAAACCACAGGGTTATTGTCACATTAAGCTACTGAAAAAGATACATAAACTTTCAGAACTTTTTATTATCCGTTCGGGTAATTCAGCGATCTATCCGCGTTTCCACAGTCGCAGCCATATACCTTGAGATGACCGAACAGTGAGGTGCGCAACTGGAACGGGTTCACGATTCTCATCTGGCTCAATGACAAAGTTCCGCAGAATCAACGATAGCAACATCGGCCCTTCGACCATGGCAAAGCCCGCGCCCGTGCAAACGCGGCTCCCTGCGGAAAACGGAATATAGGCGTCGCGTTGGCACTGTTTTCCGTTGTCCGTACCCCACCGTGCCGGATCGAATTCGTCAGGCCGTTCCCAGAACCGTTCATGCCGATGAAGATGCCACGGTGACAAAACAATCTGCGATCCCGATTTCACATCGCGTCCACGGAAAGCCTCGGGACAAGTGGTTTCGCGCACCATCATCGGCACAGGCGGATAGAGCCGCAGCGCCTCGCGGAACACATCCCGCGACAATTTCAAACGCGACACTGAGCTGAAATCAGACGTAAGCGCCTTGGCCTCTTCGGCCAGACGATCCTGCCACTCTGGATTGGTCGCCAACAGGTACAGCGTCCATGCCAACGCAGAAGCGCTCGTCTCATGCCCCGCAAGGAAAAAGATCGCGACCTGATCAATCATCTCGTCCACATCGAACCGGTCCCCTGTTTCGGGGTCGGTGGTGGTCATGATCTTGGTCGCCAAATCGTCTGGCGCGGTGCCTGCCTCAATCGCGGCCAGACGTTCGGTGGTCAGATCACCGATCAGATTTCGAATGACGCCTGCCGTCCGTTTGGTTTCCGACCGAAAGAACCGCGGCATCCATTTCGGCCCTCGGATAAACGCCGCGAGGTTCAGGATTGGCTGGCTGCGCTGATGCGCTTTGAACTCTGAGAACACAGCCGAAGCCGTTTCGTGTTCAATCGGGATAGAAAACAAAGTGCGGAAAATCACATCGGCTGCGGCATGGCTCGTCTCGGCCTCGATCTCTATCGGGGTGCCATCGGCATGGGCCGAAAGGCGTGCCACAGCGGCCTCACCTGCCTCCCACATCGCAGGATAGGTGTCACGCAAACGACCGCCCTCAAAGGCGGGATCAATGATGCGGCGTTGACGTTTCCATGTTTCGCCATTGGTCAGAAACACCGAGTTACCAAGGAGCGGCCTTAGCCCCGCACCAATGCGGTCGCTCTTCGGGAAATCGTCGGGCCGCTCTTTCAGAACCTGCCGCACCAATTCGGGATCATTGCAGAGGTAGCTGCGGAAAAACGGCGTCTTAAACTCAGCCATCCACGCCCGATAGAGCCGTGCAGGTTGTGCGCTGAGAATGTCCTCACGAAAGAGCTTGAGATACCGCCAGAGCGACACCTTGTCTGCGCGAGCCTTGGGCTTGGGCGGGATCATGGAGCCACCGATCTGTAACGCGATGCAGCAGTAACCTTGCGGCTCCGCGATGGCGGGCGTCCCTCGTATCGGTCGCCAAGCGTCAGAGGCCCAGCTGTAATCTGGAAATAGTCGTAGTCTTTGGGCCGATCAAAGGCGCAAAGATATTGGAAATGAAGCCGAAAGAACCGCCACCGCAATTCGCTCCACCGTTCTGCCGACAAGGACTGCGTAAAGGCCGCCGACATCACCAGTGGCCATTTTTGACCCTCTGGTGCGACACCCGTCACCCCGACAGGATCACAAAGCGCAAATGCGCAGCCATCCCCCGGTGCGGTCACATCGACCCATGTCAGTTCTTCACGCGTCGACAGATAGGCTAAATCCGCCCGCAACCGCCACGCATCGCGTAGGAAGCTCACCATCGGGACGACTTGACCGAGCGAGAGGAAGGATAGTTTCGCCCCTTGTTCGGGCACACGACCATCACGGATCAGATCGGACAAGATCGAGACAGCGAGATGCGCACCAGAAGAATGACCGACAACCAGAACTTCATCATAGCCTTCGTCAAATGCGGCAGCGATCTGGTCCCCGAAATCCGCCATCCGTGTCTCTAGTTCGGGCGGATTGGCACCTTTCCAACGGGCCGAATAGGCGTAATCGTGCATAAGGTAATAGGCAAAGAGCTTCCCGTCTTTCGATTTGAAGAACTGGAGACATTGGACCGCGCTCACTGCACCGACACCCAAACCAACCACAGTTCCAATCCAGACAGGCAAATCGATCAAAGTCGCGCCGAACGCGGCTGCCTGACCCAGCAACGCGCCGATTCCCACGGCCACGGCCAACTGCAACAGCAGCATCCCGACGGGATAAAGTGCTGCAATCACAGGCCCCTTGCGCAGGCGCATCAAACGAAACAGCGCACCCGTCGCGATATATTCCCACGCCGTGCGCACCAACTGGCCGTAGGTCGCGGGAATGCTCTGCGACATCGAATTACGCACGATATCGGACCACACCAGAACATCGACATCGGCGTCAACGCCCTGCCCGTCGATGTTCGCTGTGACGTGCCACCCATAAGCACCGCCCGTCGTTTTTGGCTTGAGCGCGATCTCATAGCCCGACACGCGGGCCTGAACTGCGCTTTCTTTGCGGTAAAGTTCACGGTAGCGGCGCGGATGAATCGGATCGTAGCCGGGGATGTAGAACACCCGACGCCGTTTCACCTGTCTCTCGGTCGTTTCCGTCATGCGCTATTCCGCGACTGTTTAAATCAGCCTAACGCGGAATTTAGGCAAGAGTAAGTCCTAGCCGATGGTGCCGAGCACGGGGAAGGTATCCAACAGCCAGCCCGACAACATCGCGAACCGTCCTGTAAGCAGCAGAAGCCCAATCACGACCAGCAGTGCGCCGGAAACCTTTTCGATCACGCCCATATTGCGTTTCATCCACGCCATCGGCCCTTTGAGACGCGGGAAGAAAATCGCAATCAGCAGGAACGGTATCCCGAGCCCCGCTGCATAAGTGCCCAAGAGGATCGAGCCACGGGCGGCTTGGGTTTCTTGGGCGGCTAGGGTCAGGATCGTAGACAAAATAGGGCCAAGGCACGGCGTCCAACCAAAGGCAAAAGCGAGGCCCAAAAGATAGGCTCCAAAGGCAGAGCCGCCCTGATCCTTCACCTCAATCCGCGCTTCTTTCATCAGAAATGGGATGCGGAACACGCCCATGAAATGCAGACCAAAGAGGATCACCAGCGCGCCTGCGACATAGTTTACCCACTCGATCACCGACCAATAAAGCCGCCCAATCGTGGACATCCCATATCCAAGGAATACGAAAACAGTCGACAGACCGAGGACAAAGAACACAGCGGCGAGGATCACCCTGCCCCGCGCTGATGCAGACCCATCCATGTCAGAGACCGTCACCCCTCCCATATAGGCAAGATACGGCGCCGCAACGGGCAGCACACAAGGGCTGAGGAACGACAATAGACCCGCGAACAAGGCAACACCCATGGCCGTCAAAAGCCCTGCATCCATCACAATCTGCGTTGAGAGTATTTCGCCCATGTCGTTTGGCCCTTTGATCTTTGCCCTTCGATACCGTGCCAGACAGCGCGCGTCACCCCCGATGTCCTGCGCTGATCGTCACAGTTTAGCGAAGCGCTGAAAGAAAAGGCCGCCCCGAAGGACGGCCTGATCAATTTAGCGACCCAGTGACCACCAACCGCGGCGTTTGGGTTTATCGTCTTTTGGCTCTTCCGCCTGTGCCGGAGGAGCAGCAGGCGTAGGCTCAGGTTCCGCCGCAGGCGCTGGCTCAGGCTCTGCCACTGGTTCAGGTGCAGGTGCTGCAACCTCAACCGGAACTTCAACAGGTGCCTCAGGTGCAGCCTCTACGACAGGCTCCGCGACCACCTCAGCAGGCGCTTCAACAGCCTCGGCCTTTGCAACGGGTTTCTTACGAGCACGTGGAGCGCGTTTCGGCTTCGGTGCTTCCTCAACCTCATCCGTTGGTGCAGCCTCTTCCGCTTTGCCCTCTTCTGCTTTCGCAGCGGGTTTCTTGCGGGTGCGCGTGCGTTTCGGCTTCGGCGCTTCCTCAGCAGGAGCCTCTGGAGCCTCAGCCTCGGTCGTAGCAGCTTCACCTTCAACGGCCTCAGCGGCAGCGGCAGGTTTGCGGCGCGAACGCGTGCGTTTCGGTTTCGGTGCTTCTACAGGTGCGTCAGCATCGACCTCAGCTGCAGGTTCTGCAGCCTCAGCCTCGGGCGCATCGCCCTCTGCATCCGCATCACCACCTTCGGCCTCGTCACCAGACTCGGACGACTGCTCGCCCTCACCCTGACCAGGCTTCTTCCGGCGACGACGACGGCGGCGGCGTTTCTTCGGCTTATCATCGCCGTCACCTTCGCCCTCAGCAGTCTCTGCATCAGACGCATCCACATCTGCTTCATCCTCATCGAGGATTTCCGCATCTTCGATATCGTCCTCAAGATCGTCGATCACAACGCTCGACGCGGACACAACAGGTGCGGCTTCTGGAACAATACGGGTTGCTGTCTTGAACTTCTCAATCGCGAAATCAGGCGAAACCAGCGTCGGGTCACATTCAATACGAACAGCCATACCGTAAGTGGCTTCAATCGCAGCGATATGTTCGCGCTTCTGGTTCATCAAGTAGTTTGCAATCGCAATCGGAGCGCGGACCAGAACCTCTTTGGAACGGCCACGAACGCCTTCTTCTTCCAACTGACGCAGGATCGAGAGAGCGACGTTGTCATCCGAACGCAGCAGACCTGTGCCGTGGCAATGCGGGCAAGGCTGTGTTGTCGCCTCGAGCATACCTGGACGCAGGCGCTGACGCGACATTTCCAAAAGACCAAAGCCCGAGATGCGACCCACTTGGATGCGGGCGCGATCGGTTTTCAGCTTGTCCTTGAGGCGCTTTTCAACGGCAGTGTTGTTCTTGCGCTCGTCCATATCGATAAAGTCGATGACGATCAGACCCGCGAGGTCGCGCAGACGCATCTGACGCGCAACTTCATCCGCTGCTTCAAGGTTGGTTTTCAGCGCTGTCTGTTCGATCGACCCTTCTTTGGTCGCGCGGCCAGAGTTCACGTCGATCGCAACCAGAGCCTCAGTGACACCGATCACGATATAACCGCCCGAAGGAAGCTGAACGGTCGGGTTGAACATACCAGCGAGGTAACCCTCAACCTGATAGCGCGCAAAGAGCGGCAGCTGGTCGTTATAGGGTTTCACGTTCTTAGAATGCGACGGCATGATCATTTTCATGAAATCTTTTGCCGTGCGGTAACCCGCATCACCCGCAACGATCACTTCATCGATCTCTTTGGAATAGAGGTCGCGGATCGTGCGTTTGATAAGGTCACCCTCTTCGTAGATCTTCGCCGGCGCTGTCGATTGCAGCGTCAGTTCGCGGATCTGTTCCCACAGGCGCTGCAGGTATTCGTAGTCGCGCTTGATCTCAGCCTTTGTACGCTGAGAGCCCGCAGTGCGAATGATCAGGCCTGCACCATCAGGCACATCCATCTCGGTCGCGATTTCTTTGAGCTTCTTGCGGTCGACGGCATTGGTGATTTTGCGGCTGATGCCACCACCACGCGCCGTGTTCGGCATGAGAACACAGTAACGGCCAGCGAGCGACAGATAGGTCGTTAGAGCAGCACCTTTGTTGCCGCGTTCTTCTTTTACCACTTGGATCAAAAGGATCTGACGAACCTTGATCACTTCTTGGATTTTGTAACGCTTAGGACGCGGTTTCCGAGTCGGACGCACGTCTTCGTGGTCGTCTTCGTTAGCGACGGACTCGATGTTGTTATCCGCTTCGTCCTCGTCTTCGTCGTCAGCTTCGTCCTCGGAGATTTCTTCCGAAACCTCTTCAGCGGCCTCATCCTGAGTGTCCTCAGCGGCAACCTCTTCGGTCTGTGCAACCTCTTCGACCAAAGGAGCCTCAGCAGCCGTGTCATCCTCTGGCTCTTCAACCGGCGTTTCAGCGACGGTTTCCATCGGGCTTAGGCCCTCTTGGTCGTCGTCCTCACCCAGATCGATGGTTTCCATCCCCTTGGGTTCTGCCTCAACGTCCTTCGTCGCGATTAGATCGTCCGACTTGGCCGCAGCAGGTTTCGACCGCGACCGACGGCGACGGTTAACCTTTTTCGGCTTGTCTTCGTCCTCGTCCTCAGCGGCGAGGCTCTCTGCATAAGCACGCTCTTCGGCGAGCAGAGCTTCGCGGTCAGCGACCGGGATCTGATAGTAGTCCGGATGGATTTCCGAGAACGCAAGGAAACCGTGCCGATTACCACCGTAATCGACAAAAGCCGCCTGAAGCGACGGTTCGACGCGCGTTACTTTTGCGAGATAGATATTACCAGCAAGCTGGCGTTTTGACTGACTTTCAAAGTCGAATTCCTCAACTTTGTTGCCGTCTACCACCACGACGCGGGTTTCTTCCGCGTGGGTGGCATCGATGAGCATTTTCTTTGCCATGTTTTCCAATTGCACGACGCAATGCCGCCCTACCCGGGGGCGCGGCGGAAATGTAGTCGTGTCTGTCAGGGGCGAAACGGGCGCGGCAAGCAGAGAGGCCCCTTGGGGCCGTCAATCGTCTGCCTGTGTCCAGCGCGCGTTGCATCGCGGTTCTTCCTCAGCGCCCTTTTCGGGCGCCCGTTATAAGCCCGGCGCGTCCGATAAACTCGCGCTGCCAGGGCATCCTATCGACCCATTTCGGGGCCAAATACACATCTGTCGGAGACCGAGTCTGTGACCCTTGTGTCTGAGACAGTGAATCTTTCCGGTGTCGGCCGCGCCTTTGCGGACGCCATCACGTAACGACTACATAAGACTGGCTGGGGATAAAATACAATGGTCAATGTGTTAACCAGCCAAATCAAAGGCCAATTACAGGTAATCGGACCGCTGTAGGTTATATTTCGCCATCTTTTCGTTGAGCGTACGACGCGGCAGGCACAGTTCGTCCATGACTGCCACGATCGACCCTTTATGGCGGCGCATCGTGTTATCGATCAGCATCCGCTCGAAGGCTTCTACAAACTCTTTCAACGGTTTGCCCTCGGTTGTCATGGTCGGTGGCTGTTCGTCGCTATCCGCCATCAACAAGGACGCAATCGTTCCTGACCCACGGCGGGACTGTAGAACCGCGCGCTCTGCGACATTCGTCAACTGGCGCACGTTCCCCGGCCAAGGCGCTTGAAGCAACTGCGCCGCCTCTTGCGCAGACACTTGCGGCGTGTCGCAGCCGTATTCATCGGCGAACTGTTCCGCATAAGTCGTAAAGATCGAAAGAATGTCCTCACCCCGCGCTCGCAGCGGCGGCACAGTGATGCGCAGCGCGGCCAGTCGGTAAAATAGGTCCGATCGCAACTCGCTTTCGCAGGTTTTATCCTGTTCCTGCAGGTTACAGATCGCAATGATCCGCGTTTCAGCAGGCGTGCCCTGCTCATTGATCGCTGTCATCAAACGCGACTGATGCGACGGGCTGAGCGCTTCAATATCTTCGAGGACCAATGTCCCGCCACGCGCCTCTTCCATCGCTGGGATCGGCTCGTCTTCATTCGCAGGCCCAAACAGGCGGCGGGTCAGACTGTCCTCATCAAAAGCGCCACAGGACAGGATCACGAATTTCTTCGATGCCCGCGCACTCACGGCATGGAGAGCGTGAGCGATCAGCGTTTTCCCGGTGCCCGTTTCGCCTTCGATCAATACATGCCCATCAGCTTGTCCAAGGTCGAGGATATCCTCACGCAGACGCTCCATCGCAGGCGAGGTGCCGATCAGTTTTTGCATCAAAGACGTTGGGTCCGACAGTTCCTTGCGCAGCATCCGTGCATCCAAGGTCACACGCCGCGCATTGGTCGCCTTTTTCGCAAGCTCGGTCATCCGATCGGGGTTGAACGGCTTCTCAAGAAAATCAAAAGCCCCGATCCGCATCGCCTCGACCGCCATAGGAACATCACCGTGGCCTGTGATCATGATAACGGGAAGAGTGCTATCCAAGCCCTTGATCTTACGCAGAAACTGCATCCCATCCATACCGGGCATCTTAATGTCACTGACCACAATACCGGGGTAATCCGAAGTCAGAACCTTCAGCGCATCTTCGGCACAGGCGTAGGTTTCTGTGTCAAAACCCGACAAGGCCAACCATTGGCTGATCGACTGGCGCATGTCCTTTTCATCGTCCACAACGGCAATTTTCATGGCTTTTGTCATATGCGTTTACTCCGCTGCTTCAACGTCACTGGCCAAGACCGGCAAGGTCATTTCAAAGACCGCCCCACCTTTTGCGCCATTACGCGCGGTGAGGCGACCCCCGAGGTCAGTCACAATTCCTGACGAAATCGCGAGGCCGAGCCCCACACCGTCACCCGGCTGTTTCGTCGTGTAAAATGGTTCGAACAGGGCATCGAGGTCTTCGATCCCTGCCCCGTTATCGCGCACGATCAAACGTACGGCGTCTGTCACGGTCAATGTGACCTCAACGGACGGATCATCGACACCTTTCGTTGCGTCGAGCGCGTTGCGCAACAGGTTGATGATCACCTGCTCAAGGCGCAGCCGATCCCCAAAGATCAACGCAGGATTGGATGGCAAGGTCCGCGTGATCGCAACCTTTCGCGTTTTCAATTGCGGTTCCATCATCGACAGAGCGGTCGACACCGCGTCGCGCACATCCACCTCTTCAAAGGCATCTTTGCCTTTGCGGGCATAGGATTTCAGCTGTTTGGTGATCGCACCCATCCGATCGATCAGATCGTCAATCCGCCCAAATGACGACAGTGCCTCGTCCGCGCGTTTACGCTGCAACAACAACCGTGCGCCTGCCAGATAGGTTTTCATCGCGGCTAGTGGTTGGTTCAACTCGTGGCTCACCGCTGCGGACATTTCACCCAAAGCCGCCAATTTCGATGACTGCGCCAGTGATTGCTCTGCGACTTCTAGTGTCTTTTCGACCTTCTGACGTTCTGCAATCTCGCGTTGGAGCCGCAAGTTCAACGCCCGCAATTCAGCCGATTCCCGCTGGAAAAACACAACGCGGTTTGCCGATTTGCGCGAAGACACCCAGAACGCCAAGGCCAAGAGGATCGCAAAGCCCATGATTTCGAGGGCGAGTACCCCATTCACCTTTTCCCGCACGGAATCATAGGTGGTGAAACTGACCATCCGCCAGCCTTGGAACGGGACGCGGGTTTCACGGCGCAACACGGCCTCGCCACGCAAGTAAGCGTCAATCGGAACGACAGTCCAATCGCGTGTGGCCTCGAACGCACGATCAATGGCAGATGCGGGCGATTGACGGGCCAAGGCTTGCTCTTCCACCAATCCACGCCAGCGCGGTTCGGTCGATAGAATGATCGTCCCCTCGCTATCGGCCACGAACACCGCGTCCGAAATGCTTGCCCAACTGCGCTCGAGTTTTTGCAAATCAACAGCAACAGTCATCACGCCCAAGGTGCCGCTCGGATCGTCCATCTTGCGTGAGTAAACGAACGAGAACCCGCCCGATTCAGTGCGCACAGTCGTAAAGATCGTCGCGTTCGACCGCAGTGCATTGATGTAATACGGTGCGTTACGGTGGTTTTCGCCCAAACGGTTTCGGTCAGTCGCAGCAACCGTGCGCCCATCTTTGTCCAACAGCATCAAAGACGCCGCGCCGATCTCATCGACAAAGGATAACAATCGCTGGGTCGATAGAGAGTATTCCGCCGCCGACAATGCACGCAGCAACTCTGGGTCGCGGGCCAGCAGTTGCGGCACGATAGAGTTACGCTGAAGTTCGGAAATCAGGTTCCCGACATAAAGCGTCATACGCACTTCGGCCCTATTGCGGGTCGATTCCGTAAAACGCTCTGTCAGGAAAACATTGGTGACATAGACCACCGCGATCGCAATTGCGACGAACAGACCGAACGCCAGCCGATTAAGCCAACGACGGATCTTTACTCTCTCAGCACGGTTCACGGTCTTTGCACCCATGGGGCGATGTTACGCTCGCCCCACGGAAGGCTCAATCAGGCGAGGACCAACTGGTCCAGCATAGAGCGGAAAAGCGCCTGTCCATCGGTGCCACCATGGTTGGCGTCGATGGCACGTTCGGGGTGCGGCATCATACCCAGAACACGGCGGTTTTCGGACAGAACACCAGCGATATTCTCGCGAGCGCCGTTTACGTTCTCGGTGTAGGTGAACGCGATACGGTCCTGATCACGCAACGCAGCAAGGGTTTCGTCGTCGCAATAGTAGTTACCATCGTGGTGAGCGACAGGAATATTGACGATCTGACCCTTGGTGTAACCAGAGGTGAACGCGCTATCGGTTGTCTCAACGGTCAGGCCAACAGTGCGGCAGACGAATTTAAGACCCGCGTTGCGCATCAGCGCGCCCGGCAGCAAACGGGTTTCGGTCAGAACCTGAAAACCGTTGCAAACACCCAGAGCGTAACCGCCGGCGTGGACGTGATCGACCAAGCCCTGGCAGACAGGCGATTGTGCCGCAATCGCGCCACAGCGCAGGTAGTCACCGAACGAGAAACCGCCCGGAACAGCGACCAGATCAACTTTGGGCAGGCTGGCGTCTTTGTGCCAAACCACCGAGACATCGAAACCGGACTTTTCCAGCGCGACCGCCATATCACGGTCGCAGTTGGAACCCGGGAACTGGAGGACAGCAGCCTTCATTAGGACAGCTCCACCGTGTAGCTTTCGATCACGGTATTCGCGAGGAGCTTTTCACACATCTCTTTGACTGTGGCCTCTGTGGTCCCGTCAGCAAGATCGAGCTCGATCACTTTACCTTGGCGGACACCTTCGACGCCGGCAAAACCAAGCGCACCCAGAGCATGGCGAACAGCCTCACCTTGGGGGTCCAGAACGCCATTTTTCAGCATGACATGCACACGAGCTTTCATCGGGCGATATCCTTTTTAGTTAATCATCGTTGGCTTGGTCGTGTGGGTGACGTTCGTGGGCAGAACCCCCAAACGACGTGCCACTTCGGTATAAGCATCGGTAAGGTTGCCCAGATCGCGACGGAATACGTCTTTGTCGAGCTTCGCACCTGTTTCGACATCCCACAGACGGCAGCTATCAGGGCTGATTTCATCAGCAACCACCAAACGCGGGTATTCATTTTCCCAGACCCGACCAAATTCGATTTTGAAGTCGATCAGACGGATACCAACGCCGTGCATTACACCTGCGAGGAAATCGTTGACACGCAGAGCGGTCGAAACGATCTCGTCCAGCTCTTGCTGGGTCGCCCAGCCGAACGCTGCGATGTATTCTTCGGGAACCAGCGGATCGCCAAGAGCGTCGTCTTTGTAAGAGAACTCAACAATCGGACGCGGCAGTTGGGTGCCCTCTTCGAGGCCCAGACGTTTCGCCATAGATCCGGCCGCAAAGTTACGCACAATCACCTCGAGCGGTACAATCTCGGCCTGACGGCAGAGTTGTTCACGCATATTGAGGCGTTTGATGAAGTGCGTCGGAATCCCTACCGCCTGAAGGCCAGTCATAAAAAACTCTGACAGGCGGTTGTTCAACACGCCTTTACCGTCGATCACAGCCTTTTTCTCTGCGTTGAATGCAGTGGCATCGTCCTTAAAATACTGAACAATCGTGCCCGGTTCTGGGCCTTCATACAGAATCTTAGCTTTGCCTTCGTAGATCTTTTTGCGCCGCGCCATGCACGTCCCCTCGTCTGGCTGCGCTTTCCGCAGCGTGAGTCATGGGCTGCGTATAGGGCAAGCCCCTCGAAGCTGCAAGAATTGCAAGCGCAAACCGCTATGCGAATTTGCGAAAGCTCAAAATAGGGAAATCTTGTCCTGACTAACGTGGACCACCACATAGAATGCAGAGCACCATAGCAAAGGGAGGTCCCCATGAGCACTTTTGATGATCGCGAGAAGGCATTCGAAGATAAGTTCGCCCATGATGCTGAAATGCAGTTCAAGGCCGAAGCCCGACGAAACAAGCTTTTGGGACTTTGGGCGGCAGAGCTTTTGGGTAAATCAGGTGAAGACGCAAATGCCTACGCCGCCGAGGTCGTCAAAGCCGATCTTCAGGAATCTGGGGACGAAGATGTCTATCGCAAAGTCGCGGCCGATCTGGGTGACAAAGCCGACGAGGCCACGATACGCGCAAAAATGCGCGACCTCCGCGCTGTCGCCAAAGATCAACTGATGACCGAAAACTAACCCAAAAACGGGCGCGAAAAACAACCGCGCCCGTCGATGAAATACAATTCAGGTTTGAAAACCTTGCCATGTCATGCCATGCGGGGACAAACGACTCTGACGAATGGTTCGCGATATGACAAATGCACTTTCCCGCTTGCTCGAAACACGCGACTGGCTGATGGCCGACGGCGCGACAGGCACTAACCTGTTCAACATGGGCCTCAGCTCTGGTGATGCGCCAGAAATGTGGAACGTCGAACATCCTGAAAAGATCAAAGCCCTCTACGCTGGTGCTGTGGACGCAGGCAGTGACCTGTTCCTAACAAACTCATTTGGCGGCAATGCATCGCGTTTGAAACTGCACGGCGCAGAAGGCCGCGTTCGCGAACTGAACCGCATTGCGGCAGAACTGGGTCGTGAAGTCGCTGACGCCGCTGGCCGTCCTGTGATCGTCGCAGGCTCTGTAGGCCCGACTGGAGAAATCATGGCGCCGATGGGCAGCCTGACCCACGAGCTGGCCGTTGAAATGTTCCACGAACAGGCCGAAGGTCTGAAAGAAGGCGGCGCGGATGTACTTTGGGTCGAAACCATTTCGGCTGTCGAAGAATACAAAGCAGCTGCAGAAGCCGCGAAACTCGCTGGTATGGCGTGGTGCGGCACGATGAGCTTTGACACCGCTGGCCGCACGATGATGGGCATCACCAGTGCCGACCTCGCAAAAGTGATCGATAAACTCGACCATCCGCCGCTTGCGTTTGGTGCGAACTGTGGCGTTGGCGCTGCTGACCTTCTGCGCACCGTTCTGGGCTTTGCTGCCACTGGGTCGCAAACCCCGATCATCGCAAAAGGCAACGCGGGCATCCCGAAATACCACGACGGCCACATCCACTATGACGGCACCCCGTCCCTGATGGGTGACTATGCAGTGCTGGCGCGCGATTGCGGTGCGACTATCATCGGCGGATGTTGTGGCACGACACCAGAACACCTGCGCGCCATGAAAGAAGCGCTGGAAACCCGTCCGCGTGGCGACCGTCCGACCTTGGACGAAATCGCTGCGAAACTCGGTGGTTTCTCGTCGACCTCTGATGGCACCGACGGTGACGGCCCAGAGCGTCGCAAATCGCGTCGCCGCGGTTAAGTGCAGGTCGACCCCTGAAAATCCAAAAACCGCGCCGTTTGGTGCGGTTTTTTTTCGACATTTTGTGATACCGTCGTTTCCGACCCGCCCAGAGTCGCAATCGGTCCAGACCAATTGTCGCATTGGGATCAAATCACCGCAATTGACCCTTCCAACTAGAGAACGCCAATGTCCGATCAAGATGACATCATTCTGTCCGAACTGAACGACGAAGAACTCGTCGAACAGATGTTTGACGACCTTTACGACGGTCTGAAGGAAGAGATCGAAGAAGGTGTTGAAATCCTTCTCGAGCGTGGCTGGACTCCTTACCGCGTCCTGACCGAAGCTCTCGTTGGTGGCATGACTGTTGTTGGCCGCGACTTCCGCGATGGTATCCTCTTCGTTCCCGAAGTTCTGCTCGCTGCGAACGCGATGAAGGGCGGCATGGCCATCCTGAAGCCGCTTCTGGCTGAAACAGGCGCACCGCGCGTTGGTAAAATGGTGATCGGCACCGTTAAGGGCGACATCCACGATATCGGTAAAAACCTCGTTTCCATGATGATGGAAGGCGCTGGCTTTGAAGTTGTCGACCTCGGCATCAACAATGCTGTTGAGAAATACCTCGAAGCGCTGGAAACCGAAAAGCCTGACATCCTTGGCATGTCGGCTCTGCTGACCACCACGATGCCTTACATGAAAACCGTGATCGACACCATGGTCGAACAGGGTATCCGCGATGACTATATCGTTCTGGTTGGCGGCGCACCGCTCAACGAAGAATTCGGTCGTGCGATTGGCGCTGATGCTTACTGCCGTGACGCTGCTGTTGCAGTGGATACCGCGAAAGCCTTCGTTGCGCGCAAGCACAACCAGATGAATGCCTGATCTTTCAGACAGCATTCTGACAAATGACGGCCTTGCCCCTCTGGGGCGAGGCCGCGTTCTTATTGTGGCCTGCGGTGCCCTCGCCCATGAGATCATTGCGCTGAAACGGCTGAACGGTTGGGATCACGTTGACCTCCAGTGCCTTCCCGCGATTTTGCACAACCACCCCGAACGGATCACCGACGCGGTCGAGGCTGCAGTCATTGAGAACCGCGATGACTATGATCAGATCATGGTCGCCTATGCGGACTGTGGCACGGGTGGACAGTTGTTCGCGAAATGCGATGAACTGGGCGTCGACTATATCGCTGGTCCGCACTGCTATTCGTTCTTTGAAACGAATGCTGTTTTTGAGGCCCGCGGTGAAGTCACCGCCTTTTACCTCACCGATTTCCTTGCCCGCCAGTTTGACGCCTTTGTCTGGAAACCGCTCGGCCTAGATCGTCACCCCGATCTGTTGTCGATGTATTTCGGCAATTACGAAAAACTGGTTTACCTTGCCCAAACCGACGACCCTGCCCTGACAGCCAATGCGGCCGACTGCGCGACCCGCATGGGCCTCGCGTTTGAGCGTCGTTTTACAGGATACGGCGACCTCGCGACGGCGATCGCAAAGGCCGCAGCGGATTAACCGCGCAGCGCGTCATTCAGGACCGACAGCACAGCCTCACGCGACACATCCGAGGTCACAAAGGCTTGCCCGATCCCGCGCGCAAGGATGAACCGTAGCTTTCCATCCAAAACCTTTTTGTCCTGCCCCATGAGCGTCAACAGCGCCTCAGCATCCGGCAGGTCACCTGGAATATCGGTCACATCGGTTTTCATGCCCATCGCACGCAGGTGCGCACGAACGCGGCTCGGGTCCTCTTGGCTACAAAGCCCCATGCGAGACGACAGCTCAAAGGCCAGCGCACAGCCAATTGCGACGCCTTCGCCGTGAAGAAGACGATCCGAATATCCCGTCGCCTTTTCCAGCGCATGGCAGAACGTGTGACCGAGGTTCAGAAGCGCCCGATCCCCCTGCTCTGTCTCGTCGCGCATCACGATCTCGGCTTTCATTTCGACCGAGCGTTTTACTGCATAAACCCGCGCCGCCATATCGCCCGCAGCCATTTTTGGCGCATTCACTTCAAGCCAATCGAAAAACGCCGCATCTCCCAACAGACCGTATTTCACGACCTCACCGTACCCCGCGAGGAAATCGCGTTCCGTCAATGTGGACAGAATCGACGTATCCGCCAAAACGAGGCTCGGCTGATGGAAAGCACCGACGAGGTTCTTACCTTGATCCGTGTTGATACCCGTTTTCCCGCCGACAGAGCTATCCACCTGCGCCAAAAGCGAGGTCGGGATTTGAACGAACCGCACACCGCGACGCAAAACCGACGCGGCAAAACCAACTAGATCACCAATCACACCACCACCGAGCGCGATAACGAGGCCGTTCCGTTCGACCTTTTGCTCAAGCAGCCATTCAACCGTTTTGGTAAACTCAGGCCAACGTTTGGTGCTTTCACCCGCAGGCAAAGTCAGCGCCGAATACGCCACGCCCGCGGCATCCAAAGACGCCTGCAAGGTCGCCAGATGAAGTCGCGCAACGTTTTCATCCGTAACAATAGCGACCTTCTTAACCGTCAGCATGTCCGCTACCCGCGCACCAGCTGTCGCAATCAGGTCTGGCCCGATCAGAACGTCGTATTCGCGGCCAACCAACCCAACATGCACGGTTTCGAAAGTCATGATTTTTCCTTTAGGACATCGACACGGCCCAATAGCGCTTCGATCGCTTTGTCGGTGGTGTCATCAATCGAATAGTTTGCCAGCGTTTCGACCGTTAGGTTCGCGAGGCTATAAATCGGCTCTCGCACTGCCAACAAATCTGCGAGCGTCTGACGCGGGTTCGCAGTGCGCAACAGCGGGCGCGTATCCTTGTGACGCACACGTTCCCAGAGCGTATCCGACGACGCCTTGAGCCAGAGCGACACACCCTTTTCGGTGATCATCGTGCGGTTCCGTTCCGCCATGAACGCCCCGCCGCCCGTCGACAATACGCAGGGCCGCCCGTTCAGCAGACGCCGAATAACCTCAGTCTCACGACGACGAAAAAACTCTTCGCCATCGCGGGCGAAAATCTCAGAGATGCTTGCGTTGGCGGCACGCTCAATCTCGGCATCAGAATCAAGGAAGGCCACACCCAACCGAGTCGCCAGCGATTTGCCGATCGCAGACTTGCCCGACCCCATCATTCCGACCAGAACAACCGTCCGTTCCAGACGAAATGGACCGCTCAAAGCGGTTTTGCTCTCTGGGTCGTGATCGGCTGTGGCTTGCCGAGTTGTCATTTTCTGTCCCGAATGGCGTGTTATTGCCTGCAAGGGCATATATAAAGACAGCCAAGGGTGCAAAGCCCATGAGGCATAAAGGGCAAGAAAGGCTATCGGAATGTTGTGGAGATTGTTCAAAGCTCTGATCGTTCTGCTTTTTCTAGCGGGGGTCGGACTTGTGGCATATGCCTACGTCGGGCCACTGTTCTTTCCGGCAGATTTCGCGGCGCCGGAACAAGCAGTCAGCCAACCCGTTACCCTGCAGGTGAAATAATAAATGAAAGGGGCACAGCTGATCACAGCCTTTGTTTTGCTGGCCTCCGCGACCCAAGCCCAAGAGGCAGGTCCGCTGTCAGCCATTGATTGGCTGTCCAATAGTGTTGATCCGAATATCATCGTCAGCCCTCTAGGATCTGAGTTTGGAACAGGCGTTGCGCCACTCGACGGGGCGGAATCACCCGTGGTGACAGTGACCCCTCTCGACAGTGGGTCCCCTGATTTGGTCGGGCTCTTGCCGCCATCGATGACGGGGCTACCGAACACCATTTGGTCAGCAAGCACCGAATCAATTCTCGTGTCTCTCGTGACCGCAGAACGGACAGAGTCGGTTCCTGCGATTCAAGATTTCCTAACGGTCCTACTTCTCGCCGAAGCCAAACCGCCCTTTGATGCGGGCCGTGAGGGGAACCTATTCCTTGCCCGCGTTGATAAATTGCTCGAGGTCGGTGCACTGCAACAGGCCCAAGCACTTCTTGAGGCCGCAGACCCGCAAGAACCCGCCCTCTTCCGCCGTTGGTTCGATATTTCGCTGCTGACGGGCACCGAAGACAACGCATGTGCCACGATGCGCGACGCACCTGACCTCGCGCCCACTCATGCGGTCCGTATTTTCTGCGTGGCCCGTGGCGGCGATTGGGACACGGCTGCACTGATCCTCAACACTGGGATCGCGCTCGGTGACATTCAGCCTGACGACGAACGGCTTTTGGTGCGGTTTCTTGAGACTGAATTCGATGATCACGCGGCACCTGTTCCTACGCCTGATCGGATAACGCCACTGAAATTCCGCCTGCTCGAAGCGATTGGCGAGCCCGTTCCCACGGCAACCTTACCTCGCGCCTTTGCCCACGCCGATCTGCGCGATGTGGCAAGCTGGCGGAGCCAGCTTGAAGCGGCAGAGCGTTTGGCCCGATACGGTGCGGTCGACGACAATGTTCTACGTGCGCTCTACACCGCGCAACGTCCTGCGGCCTCTGGTGGCATCTGGGATCGCGCCGAAGCGTTCCAACGGTTTGACACAGCCATTCGCGCACGCGACCCCGTTGCAGTTGCTGCAGCCCTGCCCGCCGCATGGTCCGCAATGCAAGACGCCCGCACAGAAGTGCCGTTTGCGCGTCTCTATGAACCAGACCTCGCTGCCTTGCCTCTGACAGGTGACGCAGCGGCCTTGGCGTTTCACGTGCTACTGTTGTCCGCTGATTACGAGGCCGCAGCACTTAACTTTTCCGCGACCACCGATGAAGACGAATTCCTGAGCGCAGTTGCCCGCGGCAACGTCTCATCCGTCACAGCCAAGACACCCGCGCAACAAACTGTATTTGCTGCATTTTCCGGCGAAACACTCGTTCCCGATTCCATCGCAGACCTCATCAATTCGCAGAAATTGGGCGAAGCACTGCTGCGCACCATCGCAACCTTTGGTGAGGGCATGACAGGCGATCCGGTTGCCATTTCAGAGGCGCTCGTAACCCTGCGCACGGTCGGACTAGAGGATGTCGCGCGCCGTGCGGCGCTTCAGTATCTGTTGTTGGACCGCCCATCATGACAGCGCCGTCAGGCATGATGCACTGGATACAGAGCTTCCTCGAAGCGCAGGCCGCCGAACTTGATGCCGCAACGAACACCCAACTGGCCTATGCCCGCGACCTCAAGGATTTTGCGTACTGGCTAGACCGTCGCAAGATCCATTTCCTCGATGCGGATCGGACCAACGTCGAAAACTACCTAATCAGTTGCGAGGCTGAAGGGCTGGCCGTTTCGACCCGCGCCCGTCGCCTCTCTGCGATCAAACAGCTTTACCGTTTTGCCTTTGAAGAAGGCTGGCGCAGCGACAACCCTGCGGTTCAAATCAAAGGCCCCGGAAAGCCTAAACGACTGCCCAAAACGCTGAGCGTTGAGGATGTTGACCGCCTCCTGCACGCCGCCCGTACAAATGGCCGCGACACGGCGCGCAACACATGTCTAATGGAACTTCTTTACGCGACGGGCATGCGCGTCACCGAACTCGTAAGCCTCCCAATTGCAGCTGCGCGGGGCAATCCGCAGATGCTCTTGGTGCGCGGCAAAGGGGGTAAGGAACGGATGGTCCCGCTCTCTGCTGCGGCCTTGAACGCGATCTCGGACTGGCTCGATGTCCGAGACACGGCAGAGGACCTCGCCAAACGCAAAGGCATCCCTGCCTCCAAATTCCTCTTTCCCTCGCGGAGCAAAGACGGCCACCTGACGCGCCATCGTTTCTTTGCCCTGATCAAAGAGCTCGCGGTCGCTGCAGGCATTTCCCCCGAAAGCGTCACCCCCCACACCATTCGCCACGCATTTGCCACGCACCTTTTGGCGGGAGGGGCTGATTTACGGGCCATCCAGACGATGTTGGGCCACGCGGACCTCGCGACAACGGAAATTTACACACATGTGCTAGATGAGCGTTTGAAAGACCTCGTTCTGACGCATCATCCGCTTTCGAAAAAACGGACCACTTGAACCGCGCCCTTCGCGCCCCCATAACCGTTGTAGACCAACGGATTGGACCCAATGCCTGTTCTCGACGCTACATTCTGGATCACTGCCGCCGCCATCCTCGTGCTTTTGGTGCTCTCTGGCTTTTTCTCAGGCTCTGAAACGGCGCTGACGGCCGCGAGCCGTGGTAAGTTACGCTCTGCCGCCGACAAAGGATCGCGTGGGGCTGAGGCGGCGTTGGACGTGACAGAGGACAACGAACGCCTGATCGGGTCGATCCTCTTGGGCAATAACGTGGTGAATATCCTCGCCACCTCGCTGGCGACGGCGGTTCTGACGAAGCTTTTTGGGCAAAACGGCGTTGCGCTGGCGACCTTGGGGATGACCCTCCTCGTTCTGATCTTTGCCGAGGTGCTGCCGAAAACCTATGCCATCACCAATCCAGAAACCGTAGCGGCCCGCGTGGCTTCTCCGATCCGCATTGTGATCCTCGTATTTTCGCCGGTTGTCTCTGCCGTGCGACTGTTGGTGCGTTTGGTTCTGCGGATGTTCGGCGTCAAAGCCGACCCAGACAGCAACATCCTCGCCGTCCGCGAAGAGATCGCAGGCGCGCTGCAACTCGGCCATTCCGAAGGTGTCGTCGAAAAAGAAGACCGCGACCGTATCCTTGGCGCACTCGACCTGTCGGAACGCTTTGTCGAAGAGGTAATGCTTCACAGGTCCGGCATTCAGATGATCGACGCGGGTCTGCCCGTGCCCGAAATCCTTGCGCAGGTTCTCGAAAGCCCGCACACCCGATTGCCCCTCTATCGCGATGATCCCGAAAACGTGGTCGGTGTGCTCCACGCCAAAGACCTCCTGCGCGCCATGCACCGCATGCTCGAAGACGGGACGATGGATACCGACGAGATGAACAAATTCGACATCATGTCGGTCGCGATGAAGCCCTACTTTATCCCCGAAACGACCACGCTCGACGATCAGATGCGCAAGTTCCTTGAACGCAAAACGCACTTTGCCTTGGTGGTGGATGAATACGGCGGGCTTGAGGGGCTGATCACACTCGAAGACATCCTCGAAGAGATCGTCGGTGAAATCGCCGATGAATTTGACGTGGCCGAAGAAGACATGATCAAACCGACTGCGGACGGCGCCTATATTGTCGACGGGTCAATGACCCTGCGCGACCTGAACCGTGCCCACGATTGGAACCTCCCCGATGATGAGGCGAATACCATCGCGGGTCTGGTGATCCATGAGGCGCAGATGATCCCTGTTGTGGGTCAAGTGTTCAGCTTCCACGGCTTCCGGTTCGAAGTGATCGATAAGGAACAGAACCGGATCACCAGCCTGAAAATCCGCCAGCTCAATTGAAAAAGGCGGCTCGCGCCGCTCTTTCCGTTATCGTGATTTGAACAGTGTCCCAAGGATGCCGCGCACAATGCGCCGTCCTGTGGTTCCCTTCAGCTCTTTGATGACAGCAGAGCCAATGGCCTCTCCAAAGGTTTCATCCTTCGTTGACCGCGTCCGTGTCGTGCGGGTTTTCGTCGACCGCGATGACCCACCGTCATAGCGGCGCGCATTGCGGAACTCGCGTTCCTCTTCCTCTGCCTTGGCTTCGGCTTCTTCCGCAGCAGCCGCTTCTTTGGCCGCGGCGTCCGCACGTTTCAGCAGAATTTCGTGTGCCGTTTCACGATCCACAGCGTTGTCATACTTTGCCCCCATCGGGGATGTCGCCATCAGCGCCTTGCGATCGCTCGCCTCAATCGGGCCGAGTTTCGACGATGGTGGACGGATCAGGGTGCGTTGCGCGATCCCTGGGATACCCTTGTTTTCCAGCATTGAGGTCACAGCCTCGCCCGTGCCCACCTCGGTGATGGCATCAGCGATATCGAACGCAGGGTTCAGACGATAGTTTTCTGCCGCCTGACGCAGCGCCTTTTGATCCTTCGCGGTAAAGGCGCGCAGCGCGTGCTGCACACGGTTACCCAACTGGCCCAGAATATCCTCTGGCACGTCAGCAGGGTTTTGCGTGATGAAATAAACGCCGACCCCTTTGGATCGGATCAAACGCGCGACCTGTTCAACCTTATCAACCAAGGCCTTGGGCGCGTCATCGAACAGCAAATGCGCCTCGTCAAAGAAGAACACGAGTTTGGGTTTATCAGGGTTGCCGACCTCGGGCAGTTCTTCGAACAATTCAGAGAGTAGCCACAACAGGAACGTCGCATAGAGGCGCGGGCTGTTCATCAGCTTATCCGCCGCCAAAAGGTTGATCTGACCACGACCGTCGGGTGCCACCTGCATCATATCCATCAGGTCCAAGGCAGGTTCGCCAAAGAACGCCGTTGCACCCTGATTTTCCAACACGAGCAACTGACGCTGGATCGCACCGATCGACGCAGACGCGATATTCCCATAGCGCAGTGCAATCTCACTCGCGTGTTCACCGACCCACAGGAGCATTGATTGCAGATCTTTGAGGTCTAGGAGCGGAAGACCTTCTTCATCTGCGACACGGAACACGATATTCAAAACGCCCTCTTGGACATCCGACAGTTCCAACATCCGCGCGAGCAAAAGTGGCCCCATTTCGGCAACGGTAGTGCGCACAGGGTGGCCCTGATCGCCGTAGAGGTCCCAAAAGGTCACCGGAAATTTATCATATTGCAGGTCGAGCCCGATGGTCGCTGCCCGCTTCATAAACGCATCGTGGAGTTTGAAATCCGCAGAGCCCGCCGCCGCCAAACCCGACAAATCGCCCTTAATATCAGAGAGAAACACAGGAACGCCCGCAGCTGAAAACCCCTCGGCCAGAATTTGCAGCGTCACCGTCTTACCCGTGCCCGTCGCACCTGCGATCAAGCCGTGACGGTTCGCGTAGTTGAGCAAAAGCCCCTGCTGTTCAGCGTAGCCTTCGCCACCACCGCCGATAAAAATCGCGTTTTCCATAACATCCCCTAAATGCTCAAATCGGTGCTAAAATACATCCTTAACGGTTTCATGCCATAGTGAAAGCGTTCGTCAGAATTGTATTCTGACCGACAAAATCTCCTCCCTGTTAGACTTGCCGCGCCTCTGGGCGCGGTTTTTTTAGGCGACTGCCATAAAACTGTCGTTTCTTAGTTGACGGTCCCGATTCCTTTTCGTAGCGTCACCACAAATAGTCGGCCAAGTCCGACAGGGAGAATAGAGAAAGGGGATCGATTTCGGTCCCTTTTCTTTTTGCTGCAAGGCGATAACGGTAACACTTCATGTGACCCGATCGGCAATCCTATGCCGATGGTGACGGCAATGTCACCTGACACCCTCTGCCTCACGTGTTAGACAGTGCGCAGCAAACCAAGACAGGACTTTTTATGTTCAACGTGATTAAGCCGCTCGCCACCTTGACTATGATCGCCCTTGGCGGTGTCGCACTGGCGCAAGAGACCGCAGCCCCCGCAACGGACGCCCCCGCTGACCCGCAGGTCGGTCAGGTCTATGTCAAAGAGACCTCTGGCGATTGGGAACTGCGCTGCCTCAAAGTCGAATCTGGCGATGAACCCTGCCAAATCTACCAGCTGCTCAAGGATTCAGACGGAAATTCGATCATGGAAGTTACCATGTTCCCGATGCCTGAAGACCAACAGGCTGCCGCAGCAGCGACCCTTCTGGTTCCGCTGATGACACGCCTGTCCGAAGGTATCATGATCCAAGTTGATGACGCCGATCCGCGCCGTTACCCGATCGAATTCTGTAACCAAGGTGGCTGCGTCACCCGCGCTGGTTTCACCGCAGAAGAGCTTGCTGCGTTCAAGGCTGGGTCGAACGCGAAAGTGCGTATCGTCCGTGCAGAAACCGCACCTGAGGCTGCCGAAGTTATTCTGGATATGTCGCTCGCCGGTTTCACGGCTGGCTTCGACAAAGCCACTCCGCCGACAAACTAAGGCACTGAATTTTAACGAAAACGCCGCCTCTCGAGGCGGCGTTTTTTCGTTTAAGGGGCCTTGCGCAGGGCGAGAACCGCGTTCAATCCGCCAAAGGCAAAGGCGTTTGTGAGAACAACATCCACATTCGCCTCGCGCGCCTCATTCGGCACCACATCAAGCGCACATTCAGGATCAGGTTCTTCGTAGTTGATCGTCGGCGCGATGATCCCATCCTTAAGAGCCATGATACAGGCCAGCAGCTCGACCGCGCCCGTGCCACCGATCAAGTGACCATGCATCGACTTGGTCGAGGACATCATCAGTTTATCCGCATGCGGTCCAAAGGCATCCGCGACAGCCGCCGATTCCGTTTTGTCATTGGCCGCCGTGCCCGTGCCATGTGCGTTGATATAGCCAACCTCGCTCTTGTCGATCCGTGCGTCTCGCATTGCGCCAGTGATCGCACGCCCCGCGCCCTGCTTTGACGGCATCACAATATCAGAGGCATCAGAGGACATGGCAAAGCCGATGACTTCGGCAAGGATCGTCGCCCCACGTTTGCGCGCGTGTTCGTAATCCTCAAACACGAAAACGCCCGCGCCTTCGCCTTGGACCATGCCGTTGCGGTTTGCGCTGAACGGTCGGCAACCGTCTTTGGACATGACGCGCAAGCCTTCCCAGGCTTTCACACCGCCAAAAACCAGCATCGATTCAGACCCGCCCGTCAGCATGACAGGTGCCATGCCCGAACGGATCATTTGGAACGCCTGCCCCATCGCGTGGTTCGAAGACGCGCAGGCCGTTGCCACGGTAAAGGACGGACCACGCAGGTTAAATTCTATAGAAAGGTGGCTCGTCGCAGCGTTGTTCATCAGCTTCGGCACGATAAAGGGATGAACGCGGTTCTTCCCTTCTTCGTAAACAACACGGTAGTTTTCATCTTGTGTCGTCAGACCACCGCCAGAGGTGCCAAGCACAACCCCAGACCGATCTGCCAATTCACCGTGAAATTCCAGCCCCGACTGCGCTACAGCCTGACGCGCGGCGAGCAACGTGAACTGCGTAAACCGATCATAAAGCGCGATTTGCTGACGGTTGAAATGCGCGTGTTCGTCGTAGTTGCGCACTTGGCCCGCGATTTTGACCATCAGACGGTCCACGTCGGGAATGTCCAACGGACCAATACCACAACGCCCTTCGCGCATCGCTTCAAAGGTTTGCGCAACATCATGGCCGAGGGCGTTAATCGTCCCCGCACCTGTAATCACAACGCGACGCATTGGCGTTATACCTTTTCGGAGACGAGCTTTGAAACAGCGTCAATGATGGCAGAGACAGACGAAATGTCGAAATCACTCTCGCTAGGGTCATTCGCATTGAACGGCACAGAAATATCAAAGGCCTCTTCAATCGCAAAAATGCTCTCAACCAGACCGAGGCTATCAATACCCAAGTCTTCGAGGGTGTGTTCCATTTTCACGTCCGACGGCTCTAGAACGGCCTGTTCGGCGATGATTTCGATGACTTTTTCGCGAATTTCCATGTGTCCTCGCCTCTCTCGGGTATGACCCTTGGGCATTTAAAATGATCTAATCACTATGACCGCCGTTTGAAACTTATTTTTGACGGTTTCCCATATCACGTAGGATTCTTGGCAGGCGGCGCAAGGATTTATAGATCTCAATTTGCTGCGTCATTTGTGTCGCGGGATAGCCCATCATCACGCGACCTGCAGGCACATTCGCCAAAACCATCGTACCAGCCGAAGTTACAACATCATCGCCGATTTTGAGGTTGTCACCGACGCCCGTCTGACCGCCCAAAACCACGCGGTCGCCAATGACTGTCGATCCTGCCACCGCCGCATGACCCGCCATAAGACAATGTTTGCCCATGACCACGTTGTGCCCCAGATGGCAGCCGTTATCGATCTTTGACCCTTCGCCGACAAAGGTCGGGCGGATGGTGCCTGCATCGATGGTCGACCCAACGCCGACCTCAACATCGTCCGAGAGGATCACGCCACCCAAGGAATGAATACGGTGCTGGCGTGGATCGTTCGGAATTTGCGCCTCAGTATCACCCAAAGTCGCCCGAGCCCGCTCAACATTCGACTGTTCGGCCATGACAAAGGAAAACCCGTCAGCACCGATCACGGCGTTTGGATGCAGGATCACACGATCACCCAAGGTAACACGCCGCATTACCCGCGCTCCATCAAGGAGCACACAATTTTCACCGATCACAGCACCGGGTGCCACGGTCACATGTGCCGCAATACGGGTGCCCGCGCCGATCACAGCGCCTTTGCCGATCAGAACAAATGGACCAATCGCGACGCCCTCGCCCAAGGTCGCGCCCTCAGTGATCGCGGTCTGGTGAATACCGTCCTCAATATCCCACGGACGATCAAGCATTTGGGTCAGTTTCGCCATCGCAAGTCGTGCGCGCGGAGCGATGATTGCAGCCTCAAGGCCAAGCGCCTGCCAATCACAACCAGACCAAACAACAGCGACCTTGGCCTGTCCCTGCCCCAGCTTTTCCGCATAGGCAGGTGACATCGCAAGTGCGAGGTCACGCGGACCAGCCGTTGCAGGCTCTGACGCGGTATCAATTTCTAGGGACAGATCGCCCAAGGCCTCAGCCCCGAGCGCAGTTGCAATCTCTGAAACGGTATAAGCCATAAGTCCCTCTCAACGTTGAGAAGGATTTACCCCTGAACGCCGCCCGCGGCTACCCCTTCGCGGGCCAAAGCATCCCAAATCACTGCGTCACGCCCGTAAATGTCGCGGCGATACTGCAGTGACCCGTCCACATTGGTAAACGCAGTGCGATAATCCAGATGCACCGGCACTGGCGTCTCTAGATCAACCCGTGTCTCTTGCCCTGTCCGAAGACGGGATTGGAAGAACTCGACCGGATCAGAGGTCTGCTTTGCCAAAAGCGCATAGGCAAAGTCATGCGGATCATCCAAGCGGATGCACCCGTGACTGAAGGCACGCACTTCGCGTGCGAACAAATTCTGCGCAGGTGTGTCATGCAGATAGATGTTGTAGCGGTTCGGGAACATGAATTTCACCGACCCCAGCGCGTTGCTCGGTCCCGGCGGCTGGCGCATCGAGTACGGGAAGCTGGACGCGGAATATTGGCTAAATCCATTCGCGCGGTTCACAACCTGACCATTGCTCGCCACGACTTGAAGATGGCTCACGGCCCCCGCATCGGCCTGCAAACGCGGCAGATATTCGTTCACAATGATAGAGCGCGGCACATACCAGCTCGGGTTAATCACCATGAATTCCATCAGATCAGAGAACTCTGGCGACTGACGGTCACTTGAGTTGGCTCCGATCACCGATCGGGTTTCAAAAGTTACGATATCGTTGTCGATAATCTTGGCGGTGAAATCTGTGAGATTCACCCAGATATGACGTTCCCCACGCGGGATATTCAGCCAACGCTCCCGCTCCATCGCGACGATGACCGACTGAAGACGGTCCTCAATCGGGCGGTTCAGTTCGACAATCGTTGAACCACCAGCCACACCATCTGCCGTCAAACCATTGTATTCTTGAAACTTTTGCACCGCAACCTGAAGCGTGGCGTCATAGGTTGCCGTCACCGACCGCTCCATAAAGCCCATAGCGATCAGACGGTTGCGCAGTGCCACAACAGCGGCCCCAGTATCGCCAGGACGAAGGGTGGCCTCTGGAACGGTTTCCCCCCAACCACCGCGCGCAATCTGATGCTCCAGCCGCATTTTCGACCGCATCAACCGCGCATATTCAGCGGATTGCGGTGCGAGCGACCGTAGGTATTGCACCGGATCAGCCGTCAAAAAACCGTTCAGGATCTCGATCCGATCATGCACTGGCACCTCACGCTTGATCGCGTCCAGAACACGGTTCGGGTTGAGGATACCCGTCTGCACGTCCCGCGCATAGGTGAGGAACAGTTCGCTCAACTCGACTTCCATCGCGCCTTGTTCATAAGCCGTTTTAGCCGACTGCAAACGGGCGATCAGGGCATTGGGATCAAATTTCTCAGCTGGCAAACCATGAAGCGGTGCATCCGCAAACGCACCGAGTAGCGCATTACGACGGGCCTGCGCCAACTCGTCCGATCCTGTCCAAATGCTAGCGAAATCTCGGGCGCGGTAGAACGCTGCCAGTTCGTCATCCATCGCAACGGACTCTGCCACGGCTTGACGGAACGCGGTGACCTGAGCCTGCACAGGCGCAGTTGCGCCCAAAACAAAGGACATCGCGACCACAGCCGCCATAGATGACAATCGAACCGATCTATTCACGCGTAAAGCCTCAAAACTAGTATTCGCAATTATCGACCAGAGAGACACGTTGACGTCCCGATAGTCCACTCACAATTGCGATAATCGCCCACGGAGCCACCAAATGTTGCAGGTCCGCACCGCGAAGGCGTCGCATCACGACGCAGCTCAATCGGATTTTGCGCAAATTTTCGCCTATTTGACCTTTGTTAACGGACGCTAGGGCATTCTTTGGTTGGTTCAGGAATCAGTCTGTGCCATAAAGTTCCTGCATCTGGGGATGAGATGAAAACAAAACCTGCACGCCACAGCAGGTGATAGCGACGGGACAGGCGCTTCAACTATGACGACAACGAATACCTCGGGAATTTCTCGTCGCGATCTCCTTCGTGCGTTCGCCGCGACCGCTGTATCGGCAGCTCCGGCTTTTACCCCTACATTCGGTCAAGCGGCAGGGTTCCTGCGCGGCGCTGGTGATGTTCGTCGGATTAAGATGTATTCTGGCCGCACCGGTGAAAAGATCGATATGATCTACTGGATCGAAGGCGACTATATCGCTGAATCGGTCAACCAGATCGTCCACTTCATGCGTGATTGGCGGAATAACAAAACCATCGCTATCGACACGCGTACCATCGATATTATGGCAGCCTCGCACAACCTGCTCGACGTCACTGAACCTTACATGCTGCTGTCGGGCTATCGCTCTCCAGAAACCAACGCAATGCTGCGCCGCCAATCTTCTGGCGTTGCGCGCAATTCTCTCCACATGCGCGGTCAGGCTGCTGACCTCCGTCTGGCGAGCCGTTCTGTCAACCAGATCGCAAGCGCCGCACAATCCTGCAACGCGGGTGGCGTTGGCCGTTATGCGGGTTCGAACTTCGTCCACATGGACTGCGGTCAGGTCCGCACATGGAACGGCTAAACGCTACGCAAAGAACGGAAAAACAGGCGCCCTCTCGGGCGCCTTTTTCATTTACGCCATGACCGTTTCAGCAGGAATGGTCAGGAGGTACCGTAGGTCATCGCGGTTCATCCAACACATATGCGCCACCATCGGATCGGGGCGATCCTTGGCATACCAACTCAGCGCGGCAGGTTCGGAATGCATATAGCCTTCCCGTTCACCTAAGCCCTTGAACGCGAGCTTTTTGATGATGAACCCGATCATGTGATCAGGCGACCACGTCATCAGAGCCGTGGCGAGAGCAAGCCGCGCCAGAATGCTCGACATACCTGTTCCGCGGTAGGCAGGATCGCTGATCATCCAGACGTCACCGTGATAGGCACAGGTGCCCGTCATACGCCGCGCACTCGGTCCGGGGGAATAGAAAGAGCGGTCGAAGTCGATCGGCAAACCCGCAGGCGGAAAGGCCACGTATTGGTCACGGAAATAGTCGGCGAGGCTCTGCCCCTCGATCCGCAATAGGCGCACCGCTTGGGTAAAAACGAGCCGCCCGTCACGGTCCCAACCTAGAAACCAAAACCCATCATCAGGGTGAATCGCGTTAAGGTTTGGGTCGAACGGCACCCCAATCGGCTGAGGCCGATGCGCGGCGATTGTTTCGGCATAGTAATCAAAGTCGGACCCCGACTCTAACCGAATGCCATATTTTTCCGCCAAAGTTACAATGGTGGCTACATAAAGCGCACCTTCAAAAGAATCATGGATGGTCATTGTCTACACTCCAAGGCTAATCATCCTTGGAGCCATCTTGTGATCCACGACCGTTAATAAATGGTTTACCAGTGTTAACGAATATCCATGAGCAGGTCGCTCGGCATCCGTTCAATCTCTTCTCTGGGTAGTCCGTCGATGCAAAGGTCATAGGTGCGCACCACGACCGACACCAAACCACGGCTCTGATCGGGGAAACGACACCCCAGTAGCAATCGTTGATAGCTAATCGGCACGGCGGCACCGCCCTTTTCACGCGGAAGCTCCGACACGATGTGATCGAGCCGCACGCCTTCGGTGCGTTTCACCTCCTCAAACGGGGCAACGAGCAACCGCCCGAACCCATGCCCGCCGGGAAGATCAGCGGATTTCAGGCCGATACTGCTCAGCGCCCAATCGCGCCCGAACCATGACGAATATGAGGACTCCGCTCCGACCTCCACACAGATCCATTCTTCGCCCAAACGACGGAAAACCACCACAGCCGCACGGACCGCCTGAAACTCTGGCGCTTCAATCCGTCCCTCAGACGCGACCCACGCGTTAAAACAATCCCGCAACAACGAAGGCCCACCGTCCCAAATCCGACTGATCGGCTGTTGCTGTAGATGATAATAGTGGCCGTTCGTCTTTTCGCTGCGCAATTGATCCAGCCCACGCACCTGCCCCGACTGGTTTTTCATCCATGCATCCGACAGCGCCACAATATCGAGAGCCCCCTCCAATGCATCGCGCCCCGCATCAGTCAAAGCGTATTGGCGGTCGTTCACAGAGAACAACTCGGTCCCCCGATACTCTTCCAGTGCGCGAATGTGCCGACGGACCGTTTGACGCGTGCTATTCAACCGAGAGACGGTCCTTGAGAGGTTCAATTCCTTTGCCAAAACCGTGAACGAACGGAGCATCTCATAAAATAACGCAGCTGTTTTTGGCTCGCCCATCTCAATGCTCCATAAGAAAATAACGTCAAAGCAACGTGTTACGGTCGAATCTTGCACCGCTCAATTTGATGGGTGATTTATGCACCATCGAGCGGTGATAGTTCAACCACTTTTAGTTGTATTTAACACGTTGAAACATAACCGTTGAGGCGAGATTTTCTCTTGCAGAAGTTGTAGGGGAAACACCATGCCGCATCCTATCGATGATTTTGTTGCCCAGAAAATTCGCAACGCCCGCCTTATGCGCGGTCTGACGCAATCTGGTCTGGCCGCACAAATCGGGTGTTCGTTCCAACAGTTGCAGAAATACGAAGCCGGCCAAAACCGCGTCTCCGCCAGCCGTCTTTACCAAATCGCAACCGCACTGGACGTATCGCCTGGTTACTTTTTTGAAGGCGTCGATGATCGAGCCCCGTCGGACGATATCGACACCACCACATCGCGTATTTTGTTTGCGCTCGCTCGCGTGGAGAGCCCACAGATCAAAGAAACACTCTGCCGCATGGTTCAAGCCATTGCGAAAACAGAAGAAATGGACGGCGATTACGATGCGCCGACCTATGCGAAAACGGCCTGAACTAAGTCGTTTTCTCGCTAAATAAAGTCACGGTTGCGCCGTTGAACCCTTTGTTAGGTGACAACAGGCAAGGCAACCGTGATGACTTTAATCCCCCCAAAGTGGCCATTGATGATCCGTACTGCGGTATTCAGTATAATTTTGAACATCGTCTTCGGGTCAATTGTTGGGTTCACCTATCCTTACTGGTCCGATACCCTCGGCAACCCGGCCATAGCCATCTCGCTGATCTGGATCGGCGGAAGCATCCTGACGGCCTATATTTTGCTTCGTTGGTCTCGCAGTAGCATTCGTCCGCTTGCCAAGCTCTATCGTGCTGTTCGCAAAATGGCTGATGAAAAAGACCTTAGTGTTCAGTTGCCCGAAGCTCCGACTGGCGACCTTTCCCGCACCACCATTGCGATCACCGATTTGATCAACCTGATCCGAGGCGTGATCACCGAGGTGACCAAAGAAATCGACGTCGCTGACAACGCAGCTGAGACGATCTACAACAGCACCCATAACCTGCACCAAAACGCCGAACGCCAGTCCAGCACGGTCGAGCAATTGTCCTCCTCGATCGAAGAAACCGCATCCATGGTGCGCTCTAATGCGAAATCAGCGAGCACAGCAAACGACCTCGCGCGACGTACCGCGACCATTGCCAACGACGGCCAGTCGCAGGTTGAAAACATGGTTATTGCCATGGACGAGATCGACAAATCCTCTCGCGCGATCATTCAGATTATCAAAGTGATCGACGAAATCGCGTTTCAAACCAACCTCCTCGCGCTGAACGCTGCGGTCGAAGCCGCACGCGCAGGCCAACACGGTCGTGGTTTTGCGGTCGTGGCCCAAGAGGTCCGCAACCTCGCTGCGCGCTCGTCGAAGGCTGCGGGTGAGACATCACGTCTAATCGAGACATCGCGTAAACAGGTTGAAATTGGTGTTACGACATCGGCAACGACCCGCGAAACATTCGAGAAAATCGCTGGTGAGATTATCACCGTTGCCGATCGCATCGAAGAGATCACCCTCGCAAGCTCTGAACAGACTCGTGCTGTGGATCAAATCAACTTGGCGATGAGTGAGATCCAGAAACTCACGCTCGAAAATCAACAGCAGGCCGAGACGCTGGCGTCTGGTGCTACACGAATGCGTAGCGGCACCCAGCGCATTCGTGGCTCTGCTCGCTCGTTGAAAACCGCGTAATCTGACTAAGGCGTTGACGATCACCGCGGGTTTCCCCACAAATCCGACCATGTCGTCAACGCGTTACGCCACATCATGATGCCCTTGCCTGAAATCCTTCCGTTTGGTTTGGATGCCGTTCTTGTGCGGTTCGAGGCGACCATGTCGGATCAGGCCAATCGGGCGGCTTTGGGCTTTGCTGCGCATATTCGCAACAGCACCCTACCGTTTATCGAAGTGTCGAGCACACTTGCCTCTGTGACGCTAAGATTTGATCCCTTTGCGGTTGGGTTGGATGAGATTACCGCGCTGCTCCAACAGCACCTCAGGACCCAAGATTGGGGCGCCGTCGCCATGCCCTCGGGTCGAAAACTCTGGCGCGTCCCTACCTGTTACGGTGGCGATCATGGTCCGCAATTGGCTGAGGCCGCAGAACTCGCGGGGCTTTCGACGGAGGCCGCGATTGATGCACTCGGCGTGTCACGGGTGCGCGTTTTGACCATCGGGTTTGCGCCAGGTTTGCCGTATCTCGGCACGCTGCCGCCCGAATGGAACATCCCCCGCCAAACCGCTCTCACACCCAAAGTTCCCGCTGGTGCATTGGTCGTCGCCATCCGTCAGTTCGTGGTTTTTGCAAACGCGTCACCCACAGGCTGGCGCTGGATCGGTCAAACCGCCCTACCTTTGTTTGATCCGACACGTAGCCCCGCGTCGCTGTTTTCCCCAGCGGATGAGGTCATCTTTACCCCCGCGTCAGAGGCTGAATTCGCAACCGCCCGAACAGCCCCCTTTGGCGGCGCAACGTGGGAGGATGTGGAATGACCACGCTCACCATCCACCGCGCTGGCCCTGCGATGACGGTCCAAGACCTCGGTCGCGAGGGGTATCTGTCGATTGGCCTTCCCCGTGGCGGCGCCGCTGACCGCAAGGCCATATGCGAAAGCGCCGCCCTCCTCGGTCAATCGCCCGATCATGCGGTGATCGAAATGGCGGGTATGGGTGGCGTGTTTTCCGTCAGTCAGCCGACCCGCATTTCCCTCACGGGTGCGCCGATGCGAGCCACGATTGGTGACAGGACGCTGGTTTGGAACGCCTCTCACCTCCTCATGCCCGAGGACCGCCTGACGATCGGCCCTGCGCTCTCTGGTGTTTATGGCTACATCGGCTTTGGCGGTGGCATCGCAACGGATCCCGTGATGGGCAGCCGTTCGACCCATCTCACCTGTGGCATCGGCGCATTGCTCGAAATTGGCACAACCCTGCCCCTAGGCCCAGATCGGAATGCGGATCGGGTCGGGATGATCCTGCCAACAGACAATCGATTTGAAGGCGGCACCATACGCTACATCAACGGACCACAGACAGCACTATTCGATGATGCAACCCGCGCACGGTTCACCCAAACCGAATTCATCCGCGATCCCGCCGCAAATCGCCAAGGTGTAAAACTGAACGGCTCAGGCACAGGGTTCGCGACGGCCGATCAATTAAACATCCTCTCCGACGCGATCCAGCCCGGCGACATCCAAATGACAGGCGATGGCGTTCCCTTTGTTCTGCTGCCTGAATGCCAAACCGTCGGCGGCTATCCACGGATCGGCACCGTTATTCCGCAGGACATTCCAAAGGTCGCGCAGGCCCCAGCGGGTGCAAAAATACAATTCACCTGCATCACCCGCAAAGACGCGCTATCCTCGTATCAAAGCCCCGCAGGACTGACCCTCAACCTCTCAGCGCTGTGTAAACCGTTGATCCGCGACCCCGCGCAAATGGCGGACCTGCTCAGCTACCAACTTATTTCCGGCATGATCACAGGATGGGACGCATGAAAACGATCGATCTGAATTGCGACATGGGCGAAGGCAGCACCGAGGCGGAGGTGCTCTCGGAACTCGCGATGCTCGATATTGTCAGCTCTGCTAATGTGAGTTGCGGCGCCCACGCAGGCGATGCGCGTCTCATGTCTCGCGTCATGCAAACCGCATTGGACAAAGGCGTCGCCATCGGTGCCCACCCAGGATTTGAGGATCGCGCGAACTTCGGACGGACCGAAATGACGCTCTCCCCCTCTGACCTCACCGCGATCATCCGTTACCAAGTCGCTGCCTCGGACGGGGTCTGCCGTGCCTTGGGCGGGTCGCTGTCACATCTTAAACTGCATGGTGCGATGGCAAACATGGCGTCACGCGACGAGGATATGGCGCTCACCTGCTACCGTGCCGCACGGTCAGTCTGCCCTGACCTACCGCTTATGGTGATCGCAGGCACGGCCCAAGCACGGGCGGCTGCCAGCCTCGGCGGTCCTGTGATCTCAGAGATTTTCGCCGACCGAAGCTACGAATCCGACGGTGCCCTCACCCCACGCGGTCAAGACGGCGCAGTCATCCACGATCCCGACCTCGCCGCGACCCGTATTCTGCAAATGCTTGAGGCGGGCGCGATCCTGCCACGCACGGGCGATCCGATCCCCGTCGCCATCGACACGATCTGTGTGCATGGCGATACCGCTGGTGCCGTGGCCATCGCCCAAAGCATCCGAGACCGCCTGACCGCTGCGGGCTATTCCATAACCGCTAAATAAAGAATGGGGGGCGCTTGGCCCCCCAGTTCCACGGATCGGGTGGAGTTATATACCGCCCGATTGCTTTTTGCCTGTATCCCGATCCGCGTCGGGGGCGAACGCATCCGCCCCTGAAACTCTTAGCTGCAGCCCGATGTGCCGCCGCATGTATTGCACTTCATGCAGGTGCCATTGCGCACCAAAGTGTAGTTGCCGCAATCCCCACAAGGATCACCCTCGTAGCCTTGCATTTTCGCTTTGTCACGTGCCGACATCGTGGTCACGGTGCCGACGGCGGTTTCCGTCTTAGCGGTGACAACTTTGGTCTGCTGAATCTCTTCTACAGCCGTTGCACTAAACACGTTCAAGTCCTGTGGCAAGCGCTTCCGAAGGTAACCCGTCGAAGAGATTTGTTTCAGCACTTCCAACGACTTAGAGGCCGCACTTTCACTAGGTGATTTGACGTTCGAGATACCTTCCGCTTCGCCACGACCCAGATCATCGAACGCAGCACCCTGCGGTTTCACATGCGCCAGATCGGTCCGGTCGAGGTAGGACACTGCGAGCTCGCGGAAGATATAGTCGAGGATCGAAGTCGCCGACTTGATCGAGTCGTTCCCCTGCACCATCCCAGCGGGTTCAAACTTGGTAAAGGTGAACGCATCGACGAACTCTTCGAGCGGCACGCCGTATTGCAGACCGACCGAGACCGCGATGGCAAAGTTGTTCATCATCGCGCGGAAGCCAGCACCCTCTTTGTGCATATCGAGGAAAATCTCACCGAGGCTACCGTCGGCATATTCTCCGGTCCGAAGATAGACCTTGTGACCACCCACGACCGCCTTTTGGGTGTACCCCTTACGGCGTTCTGGCATCTTTTCGCGATGGCTGCGCACGATCTCTTTGACGATGACCTTTTCAATCACCTTCTCAGCCAACACCGCAGCTTTTTCCATCGGGTTGCCAGATTCGAGGATCTCAGCCGCCTCTTCGTCATCCTCAACCAGCGCCGCAGCGAGAGGCTGCGACAGCTTCGACCCATCACGGTAGAGCGCGTTCGCTTTGACGCCGAGGCTCCACGACAATTCGTAAGCCTTCTGGCAGTCTTCAATCGTCGCATCATTCGGCATGTTGATCGTCTTAGAGATCGCACCAGAGATGAACGATTGCGCCGCTGCCATCATAGTGATGTGGCTGTTAACCGACAGATAACGCTTGCCTTTTTTGCCACAGGGGTTGGCGCAGTCAAAGACGTTGTAGTGCTCTTCTTTCAGGTGCGGCGCACCTTCCAGCGTCATGGTGCCACAAACATGGTCATTCGCGGCATCGATCTCTGCCTTAGAAAAACCGAGGTGACGCAGCAAATCAAACGACGGGTCGTTCAGTTTCGCAGCAGGAATACCGAGGGTTTTCTGGCAGAACTCTTCACCCAGCGTCCACTGGTTGAACACAAAGCGAATATCAAAGGCCGATTTCAGCGCAGCTTCGACTTTGTCGATCTCGCTTTGACCGAAACCATGACCGATTAGCGCAGTGTGGTTAATCGCTGGGGCCTGACCGATCGAGCCATGACCAACCGCATAGGCGATGATCTCTTCGATTTCGGCAGAGCTATATCCAAGCGTTTCCAACGCAGACGGAACAGATCGGTTAATGATCTTAAAGTAGCCGCCACCTGCGAGTTTTTTGAACTTCACGAGAGCAAAGTCAGGCTCAATCCCCGTGGTGTCACAGTCCATAACCAGACCGATCGTCCCCGTCGGCGCGATCACAGAGACCTGCGCGTTGCGGTAGCCGTGCTTTTCACCCAGTGCCAGCGCCTGATCCCATGCCTCTGTCGCGATCTGAACCAGACGCGCGTCTGGGCAGTTCACGTGGTCGAGCGGCACAGGCTTCACCGCGAGGCCTTCATAGCCATCCGCATTGCCATGTGCCGCGTTGCGGTGGTTCCGAATAACGCGGAGCATATGCTCTTTGTTGCGCTCGTAGCCTTCGAACGCACCCAACTCGCCCGCCATTTCAGACGAGGTCGCATAGGACACGCCCGTCATGATCGCGGTCAGGGCAGCGCCCATCGCACGGCCTTCGTCGCTGTCGTAGCCAAAGCCCATGTTCATCAGAAGACCACCGATGTTCGCATAGCCAAGGCCAAGCGTGCGGAACACATAGGACAGCTGCGCGATTTCTTTGGACGGGAACTGCGCCATCATCACAGAGATTTCGAGCGTCACGGTCCAAAGACGTGTCGCGTGGATATACTGCTCAACGTTGAACTCGCCGTTCTTGTAGAACTGCAAGAGGTTCATCGATGCGAGGTTACAGGCCGTATCGTCGAGGAACATATATTCCGAACAGGGGTTCGACCCACGGATCGCGCCATCCTCTGGGCAGGTGTGCCATGCGTTGACGGTGTCGTGGAACTGGATACCCGGATCAGCACACGCCCATGCTGCGTGTCCAACCTGTTCCCATAGATCGCGCGCTTTGACGGTTTTCGAAACGGTGCCGTCTTTGCGGTTGATCAGGTCCCAATCCGCATCGTCCTTGATCGCCTGAAGGAAGGCATCGGTCACGCGGATCGAGTTGTTGGAGTTCTGACCCGACACAGACGCATAAGCCTCAGAGTCCCAGTCAGTGTCATAGGTCGGGAATTCGATGCTGGTGTGGCCCTGTTTCGCGTAGTCCAGAACGCGTTTGATGTAGGTTTCCGGGATCGCGACTTTCTTTGCCTCACGAACAGCGGTTTTGAGGCTCTCGTTCTTGGTCGGATCATAGGCATCAGCCTCTGCCCCATCCCAAGTGTTGATCGCCTTAAAGATCGCATTCAGCTTCTGTTCGTGCATCTTCGAACCAGCGACGATCGACGCCACTTTCTGTTCTTCGATGACCTTCCAGTTGATGAAGTCTTCGATATCGGGGTGATCGGCATCGACGATCACCATCTTCGCTGCTCGACGGGTTGTGCCGCCTGATTTGATCGCGCCAGCCGCACGATCACCAATTTTGAGGAAGCCCATCAGGCCCGACGATTTACCGCCGCCCGACAGCTTTTCACCTTCACCACGCAGCGACGAGAAGTTCGTGCCGGTGCCAGAGCCGTATTTGAACAGGCGCGCTTCACGAACCCAAAGGTCCATGATCCCGCCCTCGTTCACCAGATCGTCAGCGACGGACTGGATAAAGCAAGCGTGCGGCTGCGGATGTTCGTAAGCAGAATTCGATTTAACCAGTTTCCCAGTTTTGTAGTCGACATAGTGGTGGCCTTGCGCCGGACCATCAATGCCATAAGCCCAATGCAGACCAGTGTTGAACCACTGCGGGCTGTTCGGTGCGGCCATCTGATTGGCCAGCATGAACCGCATCTCATCATAATAGGCACGAGCGTCGTCCTCGGTAGTGAAATAACCACCCTTCCAGCCCCAGTAGCACCATGCACCAGCCAGACGGTCGAACACCTGCTTTGCGCTGGTTTCGCCCGACATCTCTGCGCCTTCGGCAGGGACTGAGCGCCACAGGAACTCTGGCACGTCCTTTTCACGGACCTTAGTCATCGCGCTCGGCACGCCAGCCTTACGGAAGTATTTCTGCGCAATCACGTCAGAGGCAACTTGGCTCCACTTCGACGGAACCTCGCAATCGTCCAGCTTGAACACGATCGTTCCATCGGGATTGCGAATTTCGGATGTCGTCGTGCGGAAATCAATATCCGCGTAAGCGTCTTGTCCTGCTTTGGTGAAAATGCGTTCGATCTTCATCGTACTTGGCCCCTAACACACGACCGTCTGCGCGGCCTGCCGATCTACTTCAAGGCGCAACACGCCCCAATTCCCTGGTGCCAAATGAACCTAAGCTTGGGCCAAGCGACACCGTTCAGGGAAACACCCTGCTAAAACGGCACACTGTGCCGGTCGTTACGGTTGGTAGTCTGTCCTGACCCAAGTGGCACCACATGTTGTAGCGACCCACTCGGCAGGCACAAACTGACAAAACTACCCCTTGGGGGTCAATCAATTTTTTCGACAAAATGTTGGATAATCTAACTTGACGCACGCAAGTGGTTAAAACCGCTCGATTCATCCACAGCCTTGCCCACAGCTTAGACAAAGGTTTTCTCATCTTAGGTTACGCAAAACAAACCTAAAGAAGTAATCGTTATCCAATTGGATAAACCCTAACGCCGAAACCACCGCGAAAAATAGAATCGCGCCAGACCCACAGGCTTCCTGCAGATTGATTGAATTGACCGTCTTTCCATAAATAGATTGTTTAAATAGTGAGAACCCTTGAGCCCCCCGCAAACACGCGCACAAACGGCTTTGAAAAGGATTATTTTGGGGCGACGTAAAAGCATTGCATCAAATCGTTTTGTAGATATGACAGATGGGTTGTTGTCTTGATCGACTAGCGTTTGAGGAAGCTGCTCTTGAAAAAATCTGCTCTTGATGGTGCTGATCTGCGCATTCTCGCCGCCGTGCAATCGCATGGGCAACTCAGCAAGACAAAGCTCGCCGAACTGGTCAACCTATCGCCGACCCCCTGCTGGGAACGCCTGACCAAGCTCAAACTCGCAGGCTACATCACAGGCTACAGAGGCGAGATCGCACTAAATAAGCTCTGTGATTTTACGATGGTCGTGGTGACTGTTTCGCTAGCCCATCATCGGAAAACCGATTTTGAACGGTTCGAAGCACAAGTTCAGGCGATGGATGAGATCATTGATTGCGTCGCCACAGGCGGCGGCATGGACTATGTTCTCAAGGTTGTCGCGCCAACGCTTGCGGCCTTTCAGGGCGTATTAGATCGCCTCTTTGCAATCGATGTCGATGTGGACCGTTACATGACATACATCGCCACCCGTCAGATCAAGTCGACCGTTCCAAACCTGACCAATCTGGTCGCGCGCTGACCCTCCGACTGGATGGTCGGAATTTGGATTTCTCTTTAGCCTAAACAGTCGCCTTTCATCCGCGTTTTCAGTCCATCGCACTGAAAACGCGGCGCTAAATGTTTTGTCCAGAACAGCGCGGCAGTGGAAATCGCCGCCGATCAGGAAGGATAAAACAATGCAATCTGATGACTTCGGCTTTGGCACACAAATTCGCAAATCCCCCTACTTCGACGCAACCGTGCGGTGGGGGGCTCAGGGATTTTCGGTGTACAATCACATGTATATTCCGCGCGATTTCGGCGATCCGGTACAGAACTTCTGGAACCTTGTGAATGACGCGATCCTGTGTGACGTCGCCGTCGAGCGTCAGGTCGAAATCACAGGACCGGACGCAGCCAAGTTCGTGCAAATGCTGACGCCGCGTGATCTGTCGACCATGGGTGTCGGGCAGTGCAAATACATCCTCATCACCAACGCAGACGGCGGTCTCCTCAACGACCCAATCCTGCTGCGCTTGGCCGAGAACCACTTCTGGATCTCGCTTGCGGACAGCGACATCCTACTTTGGGCCCAAGGCGTAGCGATCCATTCCGGACTAGATGTGTCGATCTGCGAACCTGACGTGTCACCGTTGCAGCTTCAGGGGCCCAAATCGGGCGAAATCATGCGTGCCCTATTCGGTGACAGCATTATGGACCTGAAATATTACTGGCTCCGAGAAGTAGACCTAGACGGAATCCCGCTCATCGTGTCGCGGACAGGTTGGTCGAGCGAACTGGGCTACGAACTCTATCTGCGTGACAGCGCTCATGGGGATGCGCTGTGGGAACGGATCATGGCGGCTGGACTACCGTTTGGCTTGAAACCCGGTCACACCTCGTCGATCCGCCGCATCGAAGGCGGGATGTTGTCGTATCACGCCGACGCAGACATCCACACAAACCCGTTCGAGCTGGGCTTTGACCGTCTAGTGAACCTCGATATGGAAGCCGATTTCATCGGTAAGGCTGCGCTCCGCAAGATCAAAGAAAACGGCGTCACCCGAACTCAGATCGGTCTGATTATTGATGGTGAACCGCTCAAGGGTCCGAACACCACATTCTGGGCGATCAAGGTCGGTGAGGACACGATCGGCAAAGTGACCTCAGCGGTGTATTCGCCACGCCTCGATCAGAATATCGCGCTGGCAATGGTGTCGGTAGACCACGCACAAATCGGCAAAGAGGTCGAGGTCGTGACCCGCTCTGGCCCCGTCCGCGCAACAATCTGCGAACGCCCCTTCTTTGACCCCAAAAAGAAAATCGCAGCCGCTTAACCTTCTTTACTACGGCGGGGTCGCGACGGCCCCGCCCTTTCACACAGAGCCTTTGATGATGACCAAACAACTTGTGCAGCAAACCATCACATCCGACGGTGTGCTAAAACTGACCCTCGACGACAACAGCCGTCGCAACGCTTTATCCGAAGCCATGTTGTCCGAGCTTCAGTCCCTGATTAACGCGGCCTGCTCTGACCCTTCGGTGCGCGTCATCGTCCTCGCTGCGAACGGCCCCGCGTTTTGTGCCGGTCACGACCTGAAAGAAATGACAGCAGGCCGCGCAGACAAAGACGGCGGTCAGGCCTATTTCGAAAAGATCATGTCGATGTGTTCGGGCGTGATGTATTCCATCGTTAATTGCCCCAAACCCTTTATCGCCGAAGTCGCAGGCGTCGCCACCGCCGCGGGCTGCCAATTGGTCGCGAGCTGCGATCTGGCCATCGCGGCAGAAACCGCGAAATTCAGCACGCCGGGTGTCCATATCGGCCTGTTCTGTTCAACCCCCATGGTCGCGCTATCGCGAAACGTCGCGAGCAAACACGCCATGGAGATGCTTCTCTTAGGTGATCTGATTTCAGCAGAGCGCGCGGCGGAAATGGGCCTTGTGAACCTTTGCGTGCCAGTCGAAGACCTGAGCAAAACCACCCTCGCTTGGGCGCAAAAAATCGCATCCAAATCCAGTATGACTTTGGCCACGGGGAAGAAGGCCTTCTACGTCCAAAAGCAAATGGGATTGGCAGAGGCCTATACCTACGCCTCCAACGTGATGGTGCAAAATATGCTCACGCAAGACGCGGCAGAGGGCATCGGCGCCTTTATTGATAAACGCAGCCCTGCATGGAAGGACGCGTAATCCATGACAAAGCAGTTCTACAATCACGACCTCGAACGGACACCTGCAAACCATCAACCCCTCACTCCTCTGACGTTTCTTGAGCGGGCGGCGAGTGTTTTCCCCGATCACACCGCGATCGTGCATGGAAAACTGCGCCGAACCTATGCGGAATTTTACGACAGATCGCGTCAGCTCGCGTCTGCTTTAGCAGGCAAAGGGATCACGCGCGGTGATACTGTGTCCGCCCTTCTCGCGAACACACCTGCCATGCTCGAATGCCATTACGGCGTACCCATGTGCGGTGGGGTTCTCCATTCGATCAACACCCGCCTTGACGCTGCGATCATTGCGTTCCAACTCGACCATGCGATGTCAAAGATCGTGATTGTCGATCGCGAATTCATGCCATTGATGCAGGAGGCTCTCGCCATTGCTGAGGGTTCACCTGTTGTCATCCAGTATGACGATCCCGAATTCACACTAAAAACACCTGCGATTGACGCACTGGACTATGACGCCTTTGTCGCCTCGGGTGATCCGGAATTCGAATGGTTGATGCCCGAAGACGAATGGGACGCTATTTCGATCAACTACACATCGGGAACCACGGGCGATCCCAAAGGTGTCGTTTCGCATCACCGTGGCGCCTATCTCCTTGCTCAAGGCAATGCCTTGACCACCTCAATGCAGAAACACGCTGTCTATCTGTGGACCCTCCCGATGTTCCACTGCAATGGCTGGTGTTTTCCATGGACGCTCTCTGCGATCATCGGCACCCATGTGTGCCTGCGTCAAGTTCGGGCCGAACCGATCTGGTCTGCCTTGGCCCAAGAAAAGGTGTCGCATCTTTGCGGCGCGCCCATTGTCATGTCGCTCCTCATTTCGGCGCCAGAAGATGAAAAGCGCGACCTAGATCATACTGTCCAGTTTTTCACTGCAGCCGCGCCGCCACCCGAAAAGCTCCTCGCTGATATGAACGAGGCGGGTTTTGACGTCACTCACCTCTATGGCCTGACAGAAACCTACGGGCCTGCTGTAGTGAACGACTGGCACGATGAATGGTCGACAAAACCGAATGCAGAGCAAGCCGCCCTTAAATCGCGACAAGGGGTGAGATACCTGCCCCTAGAACAGCTCGACGTTTTGGACCCAGAAACCATGCAACCCGTGCCCCGCGATGGCAAAACCATGGGTGAAGTGATGTTCCGCGGCAACGTCGTCATGAAGGGATATTTCCGCAATCAGAAAGCTACAAAAGAGGCCTTTGAAGGTGGTTGGTTCCATTCTGGCGACCTCGGCGTGCGGTATCCAGACGGCTACATCCAACTCAAAGACCGCTCCAAAGACATCATTATTTCGGGTGGAGAGAACATTTCCTCGATCGAAGTAGAGGAAGTGCTTTATCGCCATCCAGATGTCAGCGTCGCTGCTGTCGTCGCTATGCCACATGAAAAATGGGGGGAAACCCCCTGCGCCTTTATCGAACTGGCCGCAGGACGTTCGGTAGACAGTGAAGAGCTACGCCAATGGTGTCGCGATCACCTCGCCCCATATAAGGTGCCTGGAAAATTCGTCTTCACCGAAATCCCGCGCACCTCGACGGGCAAGATCCAAAAGTTCCAGATGCGAGAGCAAGCAAAGCTGCTCTAGTCCAAAGGTTCTTTGAAACAAATAGGTTCGACGGGTGTAAAGTTGAGGGGCATTTACACTCGTCACTGAAACAATACCCAGCGAGAAAGGCATAATAACGGCTCTGCAGCATCACCCCGTCCCCTTCGAGCCTCGGCAAAGAGATCGTCGATCACGGTCGCGCGCACCAGTGGCGGTACCCGCGTGGTCCAGAGCAAAATGGTAAAACCAAAAGCTGCCATTCCCAAAATGGCGCGTAAAACCGTCATAAACACCTGCGTAGTCTTGTCCTTGGATCATGTCTCGGCACAGTATGCCTGTGTACGCGCAGATCGGCGTGACCAACGGCTCCATTTTTGACCTACAAGGACAATTGCATGTCTGATCAAACGATGGCTGCAGGTTTTGCGAAGGCCTTCCTCGACTATGCCGTGGACAAAGGTGCGCCTCGCGAGGGCTTGCTTTTGGCGGCCGCGCTTGAGGAAGCCGATCTAGCTGATCAGGACGCTCGCATTCCGACGCAGGCCTACCACCACATGATTGCTGCAGGGATTGAGGCCACGGGCGACACCTCCCTGCTGTTGCGCCACGTGCTCGACTCGCGACTGGAGACCATGTCTATCGTCGGACAGATTGTCCACGCGTCCTCCTCTTTCCCACATAGCCTTGGACAACTGAACCGCTACGCGCGTCTTATGGCGGATGTGCCGATCCCAAACGGGCGGGATCGGTTCGAAATCACACATGAGGGGGACGAGGTCTGGCTGGTCGATCACCGACCCAGCGATGGAACGTGGATGGCAACGGAGGCGAGTTTCGCCCATTTCATTTCCGAATTTCGTCGCTCTGCACCGGAACATCCGTTTGAACTGGCGCTCGAAGTCACTTATGCGCCGCCGCCCCACTCCAACCGATATCCCGACCTTTTTCGGGTGCCCGTCACATTTAATGCCGCACGAAACGCGCTCAGGATCAATCCGGTCTGGCTCGATGAAACCTTCGATGGCGGGAAGGATTATGTCTTTGGTGTCTTCACGCGGCACGCGGACGGGCTTTTGGAAGACCTCGCCAAGCGCCACACCGTGCGGTCATCCGTTGAGATGAGGATGCTCGCGGATCTTCACGAAGGATCGCTGTCGATGGATCTTATCGCGCGGGATTTGGGCATGAGCCGTCAGACGCTTTATCGCCGTCTCAAGGATGAGGGCGTCACCTTTGCTCAAGTACATGATGACCTGCGCCGCCGCATGGCGATGGACTATCTCAGCGCGCGTAAGGTCTCTGTCGGCGAAGCGGCCTATTTGCTCGGGTTTTCCGAAGCCTCCGCCTTTGTGCGTGCGTTCCGCCGCTGGACGGGCCTCAGTCCGACCACGTGGTTGGACCGTTGATGCGTGCGGTCAATTCTTTGATATGTGCGGTCATGCACTGACCAGACAGGGATCAGTAGACCCTCCCTCGAAACAACAGTCGAAGGAGATACGATATGAAACCTATTCTGATTGCCCCGCTTGCTCTGGCGACCCTGCTTGGGGCCTGTGCTGAGATGGGAACCGATGTGACGCCGGTTCTGGATGGCGCACCGACATCGCAATACCAACGCGACCTTGCAGAGTGCCGCGCTCTTGCCCGTGATCAGTCGCAGCTCCAACAGGAAACGATGGCCGCCGCTGTCATCGGTGCGGGGATTGGTGGTGTTCTGGGCGAAGTCGACGACGATGGCGACGCTTTGGGCGGTGCGATCGCGGGCGCCTTGGCAGGAACGGCAATGGGCGTAGGCGAGGCAAGTGAGACCCGCGAGACAATCGTTCTGAACTGCCTCCGAGGCCGAGGCCACGCAGTCGTAAATTGACGGAGATCACCATGCACAGCACCCACACCCGCTTTACAGAGCTCCACGATCTGCTGATCGGCGGACCGGATCGGCAGATCCCAGCGCGTAGGCCCACTCTGCCTCGGGCTCGCAGGCGACCTCGGAACCTGCTCTTGCACCTGTTTCGGTGGCCCCGACGATGACCAAGTGGGTCGCGGCGCGTCCTAATGGCCACCGCCGCCCTCAGCGTTGCCGTCTTCTGACCGAATGGAGAACACTATGACCGTACTTATTGCCGGAGCCACGGGCTACCTCGGGCGTTACCTCTGCGCCGAATACGCGCGCCGCGGTCGCCATGTCACTGCGCTGGTGCGCAACCCTGCGTGGGCGGTGGGTATCAAACGGTTCGGATCTCATCACCTGCAAGACCACTTTGAAACGCTCGCCGCCGATGCGGCAAACCACTCCAAAGGACATTGACCATGACCCTTCGCACCTTCGGTGGCCTCGCCGCCCTTACCTGCGCCGCAACTTATCTCGTCGGCTTTGCCCTGATCCTTACCCTGCTTGCCCCGCTCGGGTTCGGCACAAGCCAGATCGACACCGCCGCCGTCGTGGCCTTTATCGCAGAGCAACCCGGCGTGCTGATCGCTTGGAACACCACGATCTATGTGGTCAACGCACTGGCGCTGGTGCTGCTGGTCGTAACACTCTACCGCCGGATTGCTGCAGCGATGCCCGATGCCGCAGCTTTCACCGGCGCGATTGGCCTGATCTGGTCCACCCTCGTCCTTGGCGCTGGCATGATCGCCAATGTCGCCGTGGAGCAAACCCATGCACTTGCAGACAATCCCGAAGCCGCAGCGGAGCTTTGGCAAACGCTTCACGCCGTCGAACTCGGCCTCGGCGGCGGTAACGAGATCGCAGGGGGCGCATGGATTTTGGCGGTCAGTATTGCGGGTTTACGCAGTGGCACTTTGGGTCGCGTGATCGCAATGATCGGTACCGTCAGCGGTGCGGCGGGCCTCGCCACGATCCTACCTCCGCTCGGTGACAGTGCAGGCGCTGTCTTTGGCCTCGGTGCAATCCTGTGGTTCATCGCTGTTGGGGTTGCCCTATTACGTCCCTCTCCGCGCCCTTGAACGCAGTACTGATCTCGCAAAGTGCGAACGTCCTGTCATGATCAGAGCGCAACCCTCCGCTGGACCCCGATCTTCCTCAAATCGAAGTCACGGACTTTGACAGATGGCTCGACAACAGATTGAGCACCGGGGCCGACACGACATGGCTGTCAAACGCAACGATCTATAGTGCGGCCACGTTTTGCATGCTGCTGGGGAAAGCAGTCAGCAAAGGCGACGTTGAAACAGATCATCATTTGGTTGGTTTCAATATCCTCAAAGGGGGTAAAGAACACTTCGCACATGCTCTCCAAGACCTCATTGATAAAGAAGAAAGCCACAGCAAAGAGCTGAAGGGTATTTTCGGAGGGCTGTTCTACCGCGCTTCAGCTGTCAATTCGATTGACCTCCCCTGCTTTGGTCCGTTTGTAGACGTTCTTCGAGAGGTCGCCATCAATAACTGGCCATTCGATGAGGGCGATATCGTCTACGGCAAACCCGTCACAAATAGGGTTGTCTGTTCGGTTGAGACGGCAGGGCGAGAGATAGGAGTTCCCAGCGACACTCTTGCTCTGGTGCTCGAAGAGGCTGGCCTCATTAAACCGATACCGCGTGTCGCCATGCGTCGCTTCTTCAAGATACAGGACGCCACAGACCTTTTTGAGCAAATGCGGCACTGGGTGGATGCAACTCACATTCGGAAAAGTCATGGCCTTTCTCCGAGAGAGTTCGACGCGCTGGTCGCTGCCGGTTTCATATCGGCCCAGTCAAACGTCACTCGGCTTCATCGCAGATGGGTTCTCAATGGCCTCGCCTCACTGATAAAAGACTTGGACACCAGAGCCGAACCTACGACTGCAGGTAAAGGTCTTTCACAATCGTTGCTCTCGACGCAGACCAAAACAGGCGTATCGATCGCAGATCTGGTTCAGGCAGTCACAAACGGAAGTCTTCCCCTATATTTGGATCCTGCGGATCGAGGGTTTTCGAGGTTCCAATTGAACCTTGCGGACGTGCGCGACGTTCTGGGCCATCTTTTTGAAACACCAGACGAAGGATGGGTCGGCCTCTCTGAGTTCGGCCGAATGATTGGAATTCGTGAAACTCAACATCTCAAAGCTCTGTCGGCGACAGGCACCATCAAACTTGAAAAATACCGGAACCCCAAAACCGGCGTGATCCAAGAGGTTGTGACTCGACAAGCCATTGAGACTTTCCACAAGACCTTCACAACACCGAAAATCTTACAATCCACGTTTGGCGGAGCCTCAGTGACCTACCGAACAAAGCTCGAAAAGGCGGGCCTACACCCATTACGTCCAGAAGGCTGCGATATTGGGTCAGTATACGAGAAGGCGATTGCGACAAAGACTTGCGACCCGAATTAAAGGTCAGACAACACATGACCTGCCGCAAATCGACCTGACCTGACGTCGGTCGATTCTTCTCGATAGCGGCCAGCGTACGGACTGTATCTGCAGTTGGAAGTCTACGCCCAAGCAACAGGGTGAGCGGCCTGAGTCGACCAAGCGCCTTTATTTTAGAGCCACTGATCCTGTCTCGAAGACATCACACGATGAAACCAGAGCCGCCCGCTCTTGGTCAAAACTTCAAATTGCCAATAAATGTGTGGAAAGCTGACGAAACTGCTTGACACAAATTTGCACGAAAACGGCAGAATTTGCACACTTATGGTTAATCGGCACAATTTTCTGAAGTGGTCGGGGCGATAGGATTCGAACCTACGACCTACGGTACCCAAAACCGTCGCGCTACCAGGCTGCGCTACGCCCCGACTGCGCACCGTTTAGCGATGCTTTTCGGAATTGAAAAGCCCAAAGCGTGCTTTTTCTTAGTTACATGGCAAAGCGGCGTTTTCTCCGATGGATGGATGCTGCAAAACATCGCCTTCAGCGATGCCTAAACGCCCTGCAAGGCCACCATTTACCTCTAAAACGAACTGAACCTGTGCCCCACCGTCGATTGGCGTGCGGTCGAGCGGAATCGCATTGGGATGAATGCGGGTAATCGTGCCCGTCTCATCTGCGAAAATCATATCAAGAGGAATCAGTGTGTTGTGCATCCAGAACGCCACCTGATGCGGGCGCTCGTAAACGAACAGCATCCCCGCCATCGTCGGCATCTCTGGCACGTTCATCAGCCCTTGGGCCCGCTCATCCGCCGTATCCGCCACCTCAACGGTGAAACGCGCCTGACCAAAGTCACCCCTGACCAGTACCTTATCCAAAGAACAAGCCGCCGCAGCCGGTTGGGCCACGGCGGCTAGCGCTGCAATCACGAGCGATATTAATCGTCTAGCTGAATGCTTTCCCAAATCAGAACCTCGACCGCCAGTTTCCCGCGCTTCCCGTCGATGCTCTTCATGGCGATAGCTTCGCCTGGTTGCAGGTCAGCAAGGCCAGACCGGCGCAGAACTTCGATGTGCACAAAGATATCTTCGGACGAACCAAAGACATTGGCAAACCCAAATCCCTTACCTTTGTCGAACCATTTGACCCGAGCCGGTAAAATTGGCGTGTTATCGAGAACCTCTGGATCAACATCCACCAGATCCGCCAGCATACTCCCGTTAGCTGGCAACTCAGGTGGTGCAATCGCGATAACCTCGGTTGCTTGAAGACCACGATCCGTCTCTTGAACGAGAAGATCGATATCCGATCCATCCGCCACCGAACTCTGCCCAAAATTGCGTAGGACGTTTGCGTGCAACAAAATATCCGCGCCGCCTTCGTTTGACACGACAAAGCCAAAGCCTTTGCCAGGATCAAACCATTTTACACGCCCTTTGACAGGGCGTTCATTTATTGTGTCAGTCATCATTCTTTCAATCCCGCCACGGACCCCCATCCGGCCGCAGCTTCACCGCGTCAGCAGACCTGTTTTGTTCGCAAGAAACAAGTCCCACCAACGGCATTTTGATCAACTTAGGGATACAAACGGACCGCCGACCAAGGTGCATTTACACCTTCACGTGTCCACCTAAAGCGATCATGCAACCTAAACGCGCCATCAGCCCAGAACTCGATCTCGACCGGTGTGATACGAAACCCACCCCAGAACGGTGGGCGCGCCGGATTGATTCCCTCTTTAGCGGTAACAACAGCCACTTCGGCCATCAGAGTGCCCCGACTATCAAGAGGTTGCGATTGTTTCGACGCCCATGCCCCCAAACGGCTCTTGAGAGATCGCGAATGATAATATTCGTCCGCCTGCGGTCCGTCCTCGCGTTCGATGGTTCCGCGCACCCGGATTTGCCGACGAAGGGACTTCCAATGCATGACAAAGGCAGCCTTCCCTGCCCCCTCTAGCTCTTGGGCCTTTTTGCTTCCGTAGTTCGTGTAGAACACAAAGGCGTCGTCCTCGATCTCTTTGAGAAGCACCATACGCGCGTTCGGCAAACCGTCTGCGTCTACGGTCGACAGCGCGATAGCGTTCGGGTCATTGATCTCGCTTTTTTCGGCCTCAGCCAACCAATCCCGTGCCAATTGGAACGGATCGTCGCCTGCGAAAATGCCTGTGCGGTCACTCATGATACCCTCTTCTCATCAACAAGGTGGGGCGCGTAACAAGCGCGTTTTGATACAACAACTGTGACGTTGCGTCTCACACAGGCTTGAAGCGACTGGTCCAATCGCCTACACCGAAGCGATATAACGCGAAAGGGGCAAGGGGGACACAATGTCGTCGCAACTCATGCAGGGCAAGCGCGGGCTAATTATGGGCCTCGCCAATGACAAATCAATAGCTTGGGGCATCGCCAAGGCACTCGCAGACGCTGGTGCGGAACTTGCCTTTTCCTATCAGGGCGAAGCACTGCTGAAACGGGTTGGCCCGCTCGCAGCACAACTCGGCTCTGATACGGTTCTGCCGTGCGACGTGTCCGACATGGACTCGGTCGATGCGCTTTTCGCAGAGCTTGAGAAAAAATGGGGCAAGATGGACTTCATCGTCCACGCCATCGGTTTCTCTGACAAAAACGAACTGCGTGGCCGCTATGTGGACACCACCCGCGAAAACTTCCTGATGACGATGGACATCTCTGTTTATTCGTTCACGGCCGTAGTTCAGCGCGCAGCAAAGATGATGACCGACGGCGGGTCGTGCCTCACCCTCACCTACTACGGTGCAGAACGCGTGATGCCGCACTACAACGTCATGGGCGTCGCCAAAGCAGGCCTCGAGGCTTCCGTGCGCTACCTCGCCGAAGATCTGGGCAAAGACCGTATTCGCGTTAACGCAATTTCGGCTGGTCCGATCAAAACGCTGGCCGCATCTGGCATCGGTGACTTCCGTTACATCCTGAAATGGAACGAATATAACTCGCCGCTGCGCAAAAACGTTTCGATCGACGAAGTGGGCGGTTCCGCGCTCTACCTTCTGTCCGATCTCTCGACTGGCGTGACGGGCGAAACCCACCACGTTGACGCGGGCTACCACGTTGTCGGCATGAAAGCCGTCGACGCGCCTGACATGAACAAAGAGTAAACCATGACCGCCGCCGCATTTCTGTCGATCGTTCTGATCCACCTTGCGGCGGCGATTTCCCCTGGACCCAGCTTTGTCGTCGCTGTGCGCACCGCAGCCTCTGACGGGTTCAAGGTGGCAACTGCCCTCGCCCTCGGCTTCGGGCTCGGTGCGATCCTCTGGGCCACGGCGGCAATGGCTGGCCTCGCGCTTCTCTTCGAAATTCTCCCCTCGTTGTTCATCGGCCTGAAACTGGTCGGTGCCGCGTTCCTCTTTTGGATCGCCTACAACATGTGGAAACACGCGAGCGACCCGCTCGCAGAGCCGACACCGGGCGCAGCACCCCGCTCTGCCCTCTCTGCGATGCGTTACGGGTTCTTCACCTTCGCGTCCAACCCAAAGCCCGCTGTGTTCTTTGGCGCGGTTTTTGTCGGCCTCGTGCCGCATGACACGCCGTTGCCGTGGCGTCTTGCCATACTTGCGGCGGTTTTCGCCAATGAAACACTCTGGTATATCGTCGTTGCGCGGGTCTTTTCTCTGCCCCGTGCGCGTGCTGCCTATTTGCGACTAAAGGCCGGTGTTGACCGGATGTTCGGCGGGCTCCTTGCCCTGCTCGGCCTAAAAATCGCCCTGACGTAAAGGACTGACCGAATGGCAAAGAACGATCTTCTGCCCCACGAAAAAGGGTTCCATGTCTCTTGGGATCAAATCCACCGTGACAGCCGTGCGCTGGCATGGCGTCTAGACGGACAAGGTCCGGCAGAAGATGGATCGTGGAAAGCCATCGTCGCGATCACCCGTGGCGGCATGGCCCCTGCGATGATCATTGCACGTGAATTGGACGTGCGCACCATCGACACGATCAGCGTCAAATCTTACAACCACCAGAACCAATCCTCGGCTCAAGTGCTCAAGGCACCCGACGCAGAGATCATGGGGGACGGCACGGGGATCCTCGTCATCGACGACCTCGTGGACAGCGGCAAAACCCTCGAACTCGTCCGCGAAATGTACCCCAAAGCCCACTTCGCCACCGTCTACGCAAAGCCCAAAGGCCGCCCGCAAGTGGACACCTTCATCACCGAAGTGAGCCAAGATACATGGATTTTCTTCCCTTGGGATATGGCGCTGCAATACGTCCAACCTTATCGCGGCACCGATTAATCATCGGTTAAAATTGCACATTTCGAACATTTTAAGGCGCGAAAGACTATACTTTCGCGCCATTTTTATACAAAAGTATACATTTTTCCAGATTTCCGCGCCAATTCAAAAAACCGCGTTCCTTGGCGGTTTCCCGTGGCTCCCCGCTTGCACCTTATCGCCCGCCCGCCTATTCATTGCAGGCCTTGTTTGACAGGGTGAAGACATCAGTTTCAGGGGGGCCGCAGATGGCACGCGAAAAGAAGACAAAATTGGGCGTCTGGGTCATCTTGGGCCTTTTGTTCTTCAGCCTTGTCGGTTTCGGAACAACGAGCCTTTCGGGCCGAACCACCACCCTCGCAACGGTCGGTGACAAAGAAATCACCCTGAACCAATACGCGCTGGAACTGCGCCGCGGGATCGACACGTTTTCGGGGCAAATCGGCCAACCGCTTAGCTTTACCCAAGCGCAATCGCTCGGCATTGATCAGCAAGTTCTCAATGACATGATCAACATGCGCCTATTCGAAAACGAAGCCACGAACATGGGCGTTTCCATTGGTGACCAACGTTTGCGCGACCGCGTAACGTCGAACCCGAACTTCCAAGGCTTCTCTGGCACCTTCGACCGTGAAGCGTACCGCGATGTTCTGTCCCGCATGGGCACCCGCGAAAGCGATTACGAACAGTCGCTCCGCGATGAAATGGCCGCAACCGCGCTGCAAATCGGCCTCACTGCTGGCTATACCGTTCCCGCTGGATATATCGACGCGCTCGTGACCTACGCGGCTGAGCGCCGTGACATCACTTGGGTTCAGGTCACTAACGCCGCTCTGACCGATGCGATCCCTGCCCCAACTGAGGAAGACCTCGCAGCCTACCACGAAGGGCACCCTGCTGATTTCACCACGCTGGAAACCAAATCTATCGTCTACGCGGCCCTGACACCTGACATGCTGCTGCCAACGATCGAAGTGGACGAAGCCGCACTGCGTGACCTCTATGCACAGCGCACCGCTGACTATAACAGCCCAGAGCGTCGCTTGGTCGAACGTCTCGGCTTTGCGGATGAGGCCTCTGCCCAAGCCGCTATGGACGCGATCACCGCTGGCGAAACCGATTTTGACCAACTGGTTGAGGATCGTGGTCTGACGCTTGACGACGTTGACCTCGGCGATGTGGATCAGGTGCAACTGGCCGAAGCGGGCGCTGCTGTGTTTGCGGCGGCCTCTGGCGACGTTGTTGGCCCACTGCCGTCTCTGATCGGACCCTCGCTGTTCCGTATCAACGCCGTGCTCGAGGCTGAATCGATCCCATTCGAGGTTGCTGCCGATGAACTCCGCGCTGAACTGGGCCGTGACCGTGCCCGTCGTGTGATTGGCGATGCGGCAGAGCAAATGGCAGACCTTATTGCCGGCGGCGCTCGTGTTGAGGACCTTGCCGATCAAACCCAGATGGAGCTTGGCTCGATTGACTGGACAGTCGCCTCGACCGACGGCATGGCCGCGTACCCTGAATTTCGTCAGGCCGCCGCTGCTGCACCGATCGGTGCCTATCCTGAACTGATCGAAATGTCCGACGGCGGTATCTTTGCACTCCGCGTCGAAACGATCCAAGAGCCTGCGCTCCAGCCTCTTGAGGATGTTCTCGAGGACGTGACAGCCGCATGGACACGCGACACAACCCAAGCCGCGATCCTCGCCAAAGCCGAAGAGATGGCAACCGCCCTCTCCAACGGTTCGCAGTTCGGTGAATTTGGCCTCGCCCCAACCATCGACGTTGACGTCACCCGTCAGACCTTCCTCGACTACACCCCCGAAGGCTACATGACCCGCGTGTTCGAAACCGAGGCTGGCAATGGCTTTGCCCTGCCCTATGACGGCGGCGCTGTGCTGGCCCGTGTGGATGCCGTGAACGCACCGAACCTTGAGGACCCTGATGTGATCGCCCTGCGTGACCGTTTCGCGGCGCAGCTGTCGAACGGTGTGGCTCAGGACGCGATGCAGATCACGCTCAACACCCTGCGCGGTGAGACCGACATCAATGTTGTGCGCGAGGCCGTAAACGCGGTCCACGCTCAGATCCAATAAGGGAACCGCACCATGGCCCTCAGCCCCGATTTCGAGAGCTTCCAACGTGGCTATGACGCTGGTGAAAACCAGATCGTCTACACCCGTCTGGCCGCCGACCTCGATACGCCTGTGTCCCTCATGCTCAAACTCTCTGGCGCGGGCAAAGATGCCTTCATGCTCGAAAGTGTAACGGGTGGCGAAGTCCGCGGTCGCTACTCGATCGTTGGCATGAACCCTGATCTGATCTGGCGCTGTGACGGAACTACAGCCAGCGTGAACCGTGCGGCCCGCTACGATGACGATGCCTTTGTCGAAGAAGAAGCCGATCCGCTGACCTCGCTGCGCAACCTGATTGCGGAATCAAAGATCAATCTACCTGACGATCTACCCGGCGCTGCGGCTGGCCTCTTTGGCTACCTCGGCTACGATATGATCCGTTTGGTCGAACACCTGCCCGACGTGAACCCCGATCCCATCGGCTTGCCCGATGCGATGATGCTGCGCCCGTCGGTCGTGGCTGTCCTCGACGGGGTCAAAGGCGACGTGATCCTCGTGGCGCCTGCATGGGCGAACTCTGGCCTCTCGGCCAAGGCTGCCTTTGCCCAAGCCGCCGAACGCGTCAAAGAAGCCCAACGCGCCTTGGATCGCCCTGTCCCTGTCGACAGCCGCGAATTCCGTACCGCGCACGAGGCAGCGCCCGCAACGTCGAACTTTACCAAAGACGGCTATATGGCTGCGGTCGAAAAGGCCAAGGACTACATCCGCGCAGGCGACATTTTTCAGGTCGTGCCCGCCCAACGCTGGACCCAAGAGTTCCGCGAACCACCCTTTGCGCTCTATCGGTCGCTGCGCCGGACGAACCCCTCGCCGTTCATGTTCTTCTTTAACTTCGGCGGGTTTCAGGTCATCGGCGCGTCGCCCGAGATCCTCGTTCGTGTGTTCGGCAACGAAGTCACCATTCGCCCCATCGCAGGGACCCGCCCCCGTGGCGCCACCCCCGAAGAGGACAAGGCGAACGAACTCGACCTCTTGGCCGACAAAAAGGAACTGGCAGAGCATCTCATGCTCCTTGACCTTGGCCGCAACGATACGGGCAAAGTGTCCAAAATCGGCACCGTCCGCCCGACCGAACAGTTCATCATCGAACGCTATAGCCACGTGATGCACATCGTGTCGAACGTGGTCGGTGAACTGGCCGAGGACCAAGACGCGCTCTCTGCCTTCTTTGCGGGGATGCCTGCGGGCACCGTCTCTGGTGCGCCAAAGGTCCGCGCGATGGAGATCATCGACGAGCTGGAACCCGAAAAGCGCGGTGTCTATGGCGGCGGCTGCGGGTACTTCAGCGCGAACGGCGACATGGACATGTGCATCGCCCTACGGACTGCGGTCCTCAAGGACGAAAAACTCTATATCCAAGCAGGTGGCGGCGTCGTCTACGACAGCGACCCCCACGCCGAATACATGGAAACCGTCCACAAATCGAACGCCATCCGCAAAGCCGCCGAAGACGCCACGCGGTTCACGGGATCAGGCAATCGCTGAGAAAAAAGAACCCCGCGAAAGCGGGGGTTTTTGTTGGAGGACTGATGAGAAAAACGCTTAACGATGAGCACATTCTTCTGATTGGCCGTATTATTCTGGCTTGCTCAAAGCTCGAACATCGTGTGGCTGTCGCAATTGTTGTCCATGAGTTTGGCCTTGGAACGAAACCAAATGAAGGACTTCATAAAGAGCGGTATCGACAAATCGCGCGCAAACCATTCCGAAAGCGGTTAGAAATATTAGAGAAAATTTTGGCCGTTTTGGATATTGAAGTCGACGAAAAGGGCCAGATCATCGATGCACTAAATGGGGTTATTAAGTGGCGAGATGCACTAAGTCATGGCCTTTTCCAAATAACCGAAAAAAACGAAATTGAGTTAACATTCTGGGATCGAACGTCATTCCATGACGGTGTCGGACCAAAAACAAAGAATTTCCCTCAAATAGAGTTAGTACAACTCCTTGAAGTGATTATTTCATTGGGCCAATGGCTCGATTCTCAATTCAAACTACAAGATCACAAACAAATACTAGCAGAGGGGGCATTATAGCCCCCTGCGCTTTACTCTTTTACTCTTCGATCATGTCCACGCGGGTGGCGTGGCGGCCGCCTTCGAATTCGGCGTCGAGAAAGGCATCTACGATAGCCAGCGCCAAACCTTCGCCAACAACGCGCGCACCGATCGAGAGGATGTTGGCGTTGTTGTGCTGACGGATCATCGCAGCCGAAAATTGGTCAGAACAAACGCCACAACGGATACCTTTGACCTTATTGGCGGCCATCATGATGCCTTGGCCCGTGCCACACAGGATAATGCCCAGATCGCAATCGCCCGATGCCACACGCTCTGCCGCGGCTTTGCCGTGGACGGGGTAATGGGTGCTGACGTTCTCGGTCGGGCCGATGTCGACGGCCTCATAACCTTTGGCTGTGATATGGGCCGCGATGGCCTGACGCAGCTCGATTGCGGCGTGGTCGCTAGAGAGGACGATACGTGTCATGATGGTTCCGTTTGTAGTGGGTTTCGTCTGGGGGATAGCCCGAAGGCCCGCCCGTTAGTCTTTTAAAATCGCCGAAACAGGGGCCAAAGCGACCTGCCCTGCCCGATTGGCCGTCGACCACAGCGTCAGCGCGCTCAGCGTTTCGGCCCGCAGACGCGAGACAAGCACGACGCCGCTCGTTTGCCGCGCCTGAAACGCGGAACGGTCGATAAAGCGGCGAATGACGGCGGCGGTTTGGTTGTTGCTATCAAGGTCACGTTCGACCATGGCAACAGGCACATCAGCCCCCTCAGCCGCGCGAATGGCAGCGTTCAGACCGCTGGCGGCCGTGATGAACCCACGCCCATCGGCGGCAAGGCGGGCCATAACGGCCTCGGTCGCTTGACGGTTCGATTGCAGGCCTGCATCCCCCATATCGAGAACCATCGCGGCCTCTGGCATGGCGGCAAAGGTGGCCTCCATCACTTGGGCCGCATCAGGGGCGGTAGCATTGGCGGGCAAGGTCAGGATCGCCGCGACCTCATAACCCGCCTCGCGGTAGGCTGCCGTTTTCGATGCCGCATCAGGGTCAGACACAGCAATCGCGACAGTGACTGGGAATGGAACAGCCGATAACAGCAACGGCCCATTGGGCAATGCCCCATCATCGATCACCACAAACGACATGAGCGGTAAGTTATCAGGATTCGTAAAATAGGCCGAATAAACGAGGAGCGCGTTGACACTGGGCTCTGCTAGTGGGGCTTCGACTTCGATCGCAGGGCGGCGGATCACAACGGCACTGTCGCTGGATGGCATCACGCTCGCTGGTTCACCAGATAGACCGGGCACAGGGGCCGCATCGACGTTTGGCGCCTCGGGTTCGGGGGTCGGTTCGGGTTCTGGCTCGGGTTCCGTTACCTCGGGCTCAACCACCTCAGGCACCACCATCTCGGGCGCAACATCCGTCACAACGGGTGCGTCCTCGACTGGCGCTGGCTCTTCCTCTGGCACGACAATCACTTCAATCGCGGGCTGGGTGCTGACCACGATATCGGCCTCACCTGTTGGCATTTCAGGCTGGGCGACCATCGGGGTCGGCAAAACAGGCGCATCGGTCGTCGCCTCAACACCCGCGGATTGCTCGGCCTCTGGCACGGCCATATCGCCCGCAATATCAATCGGATCAGGACGATCAGCGGGTGTTGTATCCGCAATCGGAGGCGTGGGTTCAGTGACCTCAATCGCCGCACCCGGTGACATATCGGGCGCTTCGATCTGGATGCCGGTCGTCGCATCTACAGCCAAGGTCGGGCTTTCCACCTCGACCGCGACGGGCTCAATCTGCGCGGACTGAGTTTCCACCCCGACCGGAGGCGTCGATGGCACGGGCAATGGCGCCAACAGTGACACCACCGATAGCCCTGCACCCGCAACCAATGCGCCTACACCAACGCCTGAAAGTAATCCTTTTAACACCTATCTGCCCCCGTGACGCCCCAGTCCGGTAAATTCCCCTGCGGACCTTGACGGTCCCTCTCATACAGGATCATGTATGCGCCGACTATACCGCCACCTTTACGGTCGGCAAAACCCCTAAATGCTTGTTGGGCCTACCATGTTGCTCTTGATCGATAACTACGACAGCTTCACCTACAACCTAGTCCATTACTTGGGCGAATTGGGCGCGGATGTTGTCGTCAAACGCAATGACGCCCTCACCGTTCAGGACGCGATGGGCATGAACCCCGAAGCAATCCTGTTGTCCCCTGGCCCCTGCGATCCGGCTCAGGCGGGGATCTGCCTTGCACTGACAACGGCGGCGGCTGAAACAAAGACACCGCTCATGGGTGTTTGCCTCGGTCACCAAACCATAGGCGAAGCCTTTGGCGGCAACGTCGTGCGCTGCCACGAAATCGTGCACGGTAAAATGGGCACAATGCACCATAATAATAAGGGCGTTTTCGCGGACCTGCCGAACCCGTTCGAAGCGACGCGCTATCATTCGCTCGTCGTGGAACGCGAAACCCTGCCCGATTGCCTAGAGGTCACATCATGGCTTGAGGATGGCACCATCATGGGTCTGCAACACCGTGAACTGCCGATCCAAGGCGTGCAATTCCACCCTGAAAGCATCGCATCCGAACACGGGCATAAACTGCTTCAGAACTTCCTCGATATCGCAAAGATGAAGGTGACCGCATGAGCGACGCAATGAAGCCGCTGATCTACGCAGCCTCCGAAGGTCCGCTGTCTAAATCCCAAGCGCGTCAGGCGTTCGACATTCTCTTCAACGGCGATGCCACCCCCGCGCAAATCGCGGGTCTGTTGATGGCAATGCGGGCGCGTGGTGAATCAGTCGCGGAATATGCGGCAGCGGCGGCGTCGATGCGGTCGAAATGCATTCCCGTCAAAGCCCCCGAAGGCGCAATGGACATCGTCGGCACAGGGGGCGATGGCCTCGGCACGCTGAACATCTCGACCGCGACCGCATTCGTTGTCGCTGGCGCAGGTCAGCCCGTGGCGAAACACGGCAACCGCAATGTATCGTCCAAATCGGGCGCTGCGGATGCACTGGGGCAACTTGGCATTAATGTCATGGTTGGGTCAGAGATTGTTGAGCGCGGCCTTCAAGAGGCAAACATCGCCTTTATGATGGCCCCGATGCACCACCCCGCGATGAAACACGTGATGCCCGTCCGTCAGGAACTCGGCTGTAAAACGATCTTTAACATCCTCGGCCCTCTTACCAACCCTGCAGGTGTGAAACGTCAGCTTACGGGCGCCTTTGCCCCTGACCTGATTTTCCCGATGGCTGAAACGCTGCAAGAGCTCGGGTCCGAAAAAGCATGGCTGGTCCACGGTCACGACGGCATGGACGAAATCTCGATCACGGGCGCGACCTCTGTTGCCGTTCTCGAAAATGATGAGGTCACGGGCCGCGAAATTCACCCAGAGGACGCAGGCCTGCCAGTCCATAGGCTCGCCGAGATCCTCGGCGGCACGCCCGAAGAAAACGCCAAGGCGCTCTTGGCCCTGATGGAGGGCGCTGAAGGTGCCTACCGTGATGCGGTTCTGTTGAACGCTGCCGCCGCGCTGGTCGTTGCGGATCGCGCGACCTCCCTCACCGAAGGTGTTGAAATCGCAAAAGAAAGCATCGCATCGGGCCGCGCCATGGCCGCGATCAAGATGCTATCCAAAGTTACCCAAGAGGCCTGATCCATGCACGTCTTAGATAAAATCAAGGCCTACAAGCTCGAACACATCGAGGCCTGCAAACAGGCCACCCCGCTCTCTGTGATCGAGGAACGCGCCCGCAACGCTTCGCCCACCCGTGGCTTTGCTGACCGTCTGCTTGACGCGGCCCGCACGGGCTATGGCCTGATTGCAGAGGTGAAAAAAGCCAGCCCGTCCAAAGGCCTGATCCGCGCCGATTTCAACCCGCCCGCATTGGCCCAAGCTTACGAGGCTGGCGGCGCGACCTGTCTGTCGGTCCTAACCGACGGCCCCTCGTTCCAAGGTGCGGATGAATACCTCGTGGCCGCACGCGAGGCGACAAACCTGCCCGCACTCCGCAAGGACTTCATGTATGACACCTATCAGGTGGCAGAGGCCCGCGCCTTGAATGCCGACTGTATCCTGATCATCCTCGCTTCTGTTTCTGACGCACAAGCCCAAGAGCTAGAGGATGCAGCGTTTCACTGGGGTATGGATGTCCTCCTCGAAGTGCACGATGCCGAAGAACTCGAACGGGCGAGCCGTTTGAAATCGCCGCTCATGGGGATCAACAACCGCAACCTCAAAACCTTTGAGACAACGCTCGACACCACCCGCACCCTTGCGCGCATGGTGCCAGAGGATCGCACCATCGTCTGCGAAAGCGGCCTCTTCACCCCTGCCGACCTCGCCGATATGGCCCGCTATGGGGCGCGGACCTTCCTCATTGGCGAAAGCCTGATGCGTCAGGACAACGTCGAAGAGGCCACCCGCACCCTCCTCGCCAATCCGCTCCGTTCGGGGGGGATGTGATGTCTGGCCTCACCCATTTCGACGACAGCGGTAAGGCGCATATGGTCGATGTCTCGGACAAGGCCGTAACATCCCGCATCGCCGTGGCCGAAGGTTACATCACCATGTCCCCCGAAACCCTCGCCCTCGTGGTTGAGGGACGTGCCGAAAAAGGTGATGTTCTGGGGATCGCTCGCCTTGCTGGGATCATGGGCGCGAAAAAGACATCCGATCTGATCCCGCTCTGCCACCCCCTGCCCATCACCAAAGTCGCCGTCGACCTCACCCCCGACGCTGACCTCCCCGGTATCCGCATTTCCGCCACGGTCAAAACAACGGGCCAAACCGGCGTCGAAATGGAAGCCCTCACCGCCGTTTCCACCGCCGCCCTCACAGTCCACGACATGGTGAAAGCTATCCAAAAAGACATGGTTATCGGCGGCATCAAAGTCACCCTAAAAGACGGCGGCAAATCAGGGCGTTATGAGGCATGATCTCTGTCGCTGAGGCACAATCGCTTTGTCTGGCTCTCGCAACTCCGATGGCGACCGAAGAGGTGGCTTTGGCGGATGCGAACGGGCGGGTGATGGTGGTGCCTGCGGCGACGACGCGGGCGCAACCTCCGTTTCGGTCGGCGGCGATGGATGGCTATGCCGTGCGGGACGCCGAAGTTCGGATCGGCGCGAGCTTTACCGTTGTGGGTGAATCCGCTGCGGGCCACGGCTGGAACCAGACATTAGAGGCGGGTCAGGCCGTTCGGATTTTCACAGGCGCCCCTGTGCCAGAGGGTGCTGACCATGTGGTGATCCAAGAGGACATCCTCCGCGACGGTGACACGATCACGATCCAGCCGAACCTTGGCGACGGACCGAATATCCGTCCACTGGGCGTGGATTTCGCGGCGGATTTCACGCTTTCCGCACCGCGCCGTCTGAAATCGGCTGATCTCGCGCTTTTGGCGGCGATGAACGTGCCGACGGTGTCGGTGTCGCGAAAACCGCGCGTGGCCTTCCTCGCCACTGGGGACGAATTGGTGATGCCGGGTCAGACGCCAACGGACGACCAAATTATCGCGTCAAACGTCTATGCGCTCAAGGCGATGGTCGAGGATGCAGGCGGCGAAGGCATCATCCTCCCCATCGCGCCCGACACCGAGGACGGATTGCGCGCCGCGATGACCGATCTGTTCCAATACGATGTGGCAGTGACCATCGGCGGGGCGTCGGTCGGCGATTATGATCTGGTGGGCAAGATCGGCGGTGAACTCGGCCTCAATCGCTCCTTCTACAAAATCGCCATGCGCCCAGGTAAGCCACTGATCGCAGGTGATTTTCAGGGGCGCCCCTACCTCGGCCTACCTGGGAACCCTGTTTCTGCCATCGTTTGTGGGATCATGTTCCTGATCCCCTTGGTTCGCAAATTACAGGGCCTGACCGATGTTCTGCCAGAGACCACCCCTGTCCGCCTTGCCGCAGGCCTCGGCAAAAACGGACCGCGCGAACACTACGAACGCGGCACGTTGAAAAACGGCGCAGTCACGGCGGCGCGATCCCAAGACAGCTCTCTTTTGTCGATCCTCGTGCAGTCCAACTGCCTGATCGTGCGCCCGCCCAATGATCCCCCCCGCACGGCAGGAGAGATGGTCGAGGTCATCGCCCTCTGACAGGTTCCCGTTGACACAAAACGAGAACACATGTAGAACAATGGCAAAACCTATGCGAACATTCGCTGCCATTGGGGACGAGCCATGCTGACAAAGAAACAGCTCCAACTACTCGAATTCATTCACACTCGCGTTCAAAAAGAGGGCGTTCCACCGTCTTTTGACGAGATGAAAGAGGAACTTGGCCTTCGGTCAAAATCCGGCATTCACCGCCTGATCACAGGGCTAGAGGAACGCGGCTATATCACCCGCCTTGCCCACCGTGCCCGTGCGCTCGAAATCACCCGTCTGCCGGATGCGCTGGCAAAGAAATCGGGTGGCTTCCAACCACGCGTGATTGAGGGCGACCGCCCCGATAGCATCCCGCCTGCCGCCAAATCGGTGGAAAGCGTTGGCGCGCTCGAACTGCCTGTCATGGGCCGTATCGCTGCTGGTGTGCCGATTGCTGCCATTCAGGAAATTTCCCACAACGTTGCCGTCCCGCAGAGCATGATTGGCCAAGGCGAACATTACGCGCTCGAGGTAAAGGGTGACTCGATGATCGACGCGGGCATCAATGACGGTGACATCGTGATTATCCGCGAAACCAAGACCGCATCGAACGGTGATATCGTGGTGGCGCTCGTCGAAGACGCCGAAGCCACGCTGAAAAAGTTCCGCCGTCAGAATGGGATGATCGCGCTAGAGGCTGCCAACCCAGCCTATGAAACTCGTATCCTGCACGATCATCAGGTTAAGGTTCAGGGTCGTCTGGTCGGTTTGATCCGCACCTACTGACGCCCACCACCAGAATTCCAAAGCCGCTCGCCAGTCACCTGTCGGGCGGTTTTTAGTTGCCCATCAGGCATAATCGCCACCGATCCGCTGTGCTGGAGCCTCTGTAAATCGAAGACCTCGCAGGGGCGATCCACCTGATCACGTTGGTTCGTCACAACAATATCAGCCCCATCGCATCCTTCTAACTGGTCGAGCGCGGTTTTGCCGCGCACCAACAGAACGTCCCACCCCGCGACCTCGGTCCGATAGGTCCGCCCAACCACATTGAATCCTCCTCGCGCAGCCGAGACCTCTTGGCTTACTCCATCACCATCGCCGCGCAACCATGCCTCAGCCGCAAAACTATCGCCTGTTCCGCGCGAAAGGCTCCGCCCGTTGTCCGTCATCACGCCCAGCAATCCGCCCGTGTCCGAGACGAGCAAGGCAGGTCGTTCGCCCCCCGACCACAGCGCCAAACCGATCACCACTGGCACGATCCCACCCCACCGCCAATGTCCTTGCCAAAGCGCCACGAAGATCGCCCCGAACGCCAACAAAGGCAAAACAAGGGGCGGCGAACTGACCACATAGCCCACCGCATCAGGCCACCCTGCCACCGTTGCGGACACCCAGAGGATCCAGCCGATCCCCTGCTCCATCAGCCACAACCCGATCCAGTCGAGCCCCAACGGCGTCAGAACGACTGTCAGCACTACCGCAGGCATGACGACGATCCCCATCACGGGCACCGCCATGAAGTTCGCAATCAACCCGTAGTGCGAAAGTTGATTAAAATGCGCGGCTGAGAACGGCGCCGTTGCCAGCCCCGCCACCAAAGACGACAAAAACACCGCACCGACACCGCGCAAGGCCCGAGGCAGAAGATACCCGCGCCCGCGCATGGCGCTGAAGACTGCGACCAGCGCGGTTGTCGCAGCAAAGGACATCTGGAAACCGGGGCCTGCGATTTCCTCTGGACGGGTCAGGATGACGATCGTCGCGGCAAACGCCACCGCCCGCAACGTCACGGCCCGACGGTCGAGCAAGACCGCCACGAACATCACCGCGATCATGATGAACGCCCGCTCTGTCGCGACCGCTCGCCCAGACAGCAGCAGATAAAACGCCCCAACGCAGAGCGCGGCAACGGCTGCAATTTTCTTTACGGGAAGACGCAAAGCCACAGCGGGCCAAAAAGCCGCCCCCATGCGGATCGCGGCAAAAACCACTCCCGTCAGCAGCCCCATATGCAGCCCCGAAATGGCCAACAAATGCGCGAGGTTCGTGGCCCGCAGTCCTTCGACGACCTCCGCATCAATGGACGACCTGTCGCCCGTGAGGATCGCCGCCGCAAAGGCCCCGCTATCGCCCGTGAGCCGAGACCGGATATGATCGCCGACCCTCATTCGCAGCACGTCAATAGCTAGCCCGCTCGGGTCATCATCCAGCGCCAAAACGGGCGTCCGCGTGTAGCCGACCGCGCCCAACTGATCGAACCACGCCGAGAGACGGAAATCGAATCCCCCCGGCTCGACCGGACCAGAAGGCGGCGAGAGGTGCCCCGTGAGGATCACAACCAGCCCCGGCACGGGATCAATCCACCCCTGATGACCATGCAGCGACACCCTGATACGGGCGGGCGTTCGGTCTGGCGCAAGGTTTTCCAACACAACATGATCGAGCGTCAAGCGTACGGCATCGGACTGCGATCGGTCGATTTGCACAATCCGCCCTTCAATCGGACCGTAGTAGCGGAACCCCAATTGCGGGGCAGCGACCGCATTCGCCCGAACGCCTGCGATCAGAAAGCCAAACAAAATCAGGGCTATACCGACCCACACGACCTGTGCGCCACGCCAGACCACAGCTAAAACACCCGACAAGCCGATCCCGCCACAGACAATCGCCCAGTGAGCCAAGCTCGGTTCAGACCTTGCCGCGAAATATCCCGCGACGCCCACGCCCAGACCGACGGGCACCCAGTTAACGGAATGTCCACGCTGTAACGCGAGGTTTGCCCTCATCCATCCCATCACGCGCACTTGTCCTGCCCCCGTCCGGCCTATATCCCCTTCACTTGAGCCGACCATGGTTAGCGAAAGGTTAAATTGCCCATGTCCCAAACGCCCGTCGTCACCCGCATCGCGCCGTCTCCGACCGGATACATGCACATCGGAACCGCCCGCACTGCGCTGTTCAGCTGGCTCTATGCCCGTGGACGGGGTGGGAAATTCCTGCTGCGGATCGAAGACACCGACCGTGAACGCTCCACGCCCGAAGCGACCGAGGCGATCCTCAAGGGGATGGAGTGGCTGGGCCTTGATTACGACGGTGACGCGATCAGCCAGTTTGAACGCGCGGACCGCCATGCTGAGGTTGCGCATGAAATGCTGGCTTCTGGTCACGCTTATAAATGCTTCGCGACCCAAGACGAAATTCAGGCCTTCCGCGACGCGGCCAAGGCCGAGGGCAAATCGACCCTCTATCGCAGCCCATGGCGTGATGCTGATCCATCCACCCACCCTGATACGCCTTATGTGATCCGTGTAAAGGCTCCGCTTGAGGGCACCACTGTGATCCACGATCAGGTCCAAGGCGACGTGACGATCCGCAACGACCAACTCGACGATATGATCGTGCTTCGCTCGGACGGCACCCCGACCTATATGCTCGCCGTTGTGGTCGATGACCACGATATGGGTGTGACCCATGTGATCCGTGGCGACGACCACCTCAACAACGCGGCCCGCCAGATGCTGGTCTACACCGCAATGGGCTGGCCGCTTCCCGTTTACGCGCACATCCCGCTGATCTTTGGCCCAGATGGTAAGAAACTGTCGAAACGCCACGGCGCAACGGGCGTCGATGAATATCAGACCATGGGTTACCCTGCCGCTGGCATGCGCAACTACCTCGCACGTCTGGGGTGGAGCCACGGCGACGACGAATTCTTTACCGACGCTCAGGCGATGGAATGGTTCGATTTCAATGGAATCGGCAAATCCCCGTCACGGTTCGACTTCAAGAAACTCGAGAACCTCTGCGGTCAGCACATTGCTAACGCTAACGATGCCGCACTGCTGCATGAACTCGAGGCATTTTTGGCCTCCACAGGGGCAAACCCACTGACAGACGACCAACGCGACGCAATGACGCGAGGTATGTACTGCCTCAAAGAACGGGCAAAGACTTTCCCAGAACTACTTGAAAAAGCACACTTTATCATGGCATCGCGCCCTCTGGATATGGATGAAAAAGCGGAAAAGGCTCTCGATCCTGTATCCCGTGGTATACTGTCAGAATTGACGCCGCAGTTGCAAAATGCTAGCTGGGATCGAGACACGCTGGAGGGGATAGTCGCAGCAGTCGCAGAAGCAAACGACACGAAGCTGGGCAAACTTGCCGCGCCGCTTCGGTCGGCTCTCGCAGGCCGCGCAGTAACCCCTAGTGTTTTTGATATGATGCTTGTCCTGGGGCGGGACGAAACAGTTGCACGTCTGAAAGATGTGACCGCCTAACACGACGTTTACATAACGTCGTTATATACTGGGATTACGACCAACGTCTCGGCGCGACACGCGCGCCGAGCTCCTAAACAGGGGAAAGAGAATGGCCGAGAACACTAGAAACGCCACACTGACAATCGACGGGACCTCTTATGAGTTGCCGATCCTGTCGCCAACCCAAGGTCCGGACGTCATCGACATCCGCAAACTCTACGGTCAGGCCGGCGTGTTCACCTACGACCCAGGCTTCACATCGACCGCGTCGTGCGACTCCACCATCACCTATATCGACGGTGACAAAGGTGAACTGCAGCACCGCGGCTACTCGATCGAGGATCTGGCCGAGAACTCGCACTACCTCGAAGTGTGCTACCTCCTGCTCTACGGTAACCTGCCGTCCAAAGAAGAACTGGAAAAGTTCGAAACCACAATCACCCGTCACACGATGATCCACGAACAGATGCACATGTTCTTCCGTGGCTTCCGTCGTGACAGCCACCCGATGGCGACCATGGTGGGCGTTGTTGGCGCGATGTCTGCGTTCTACCACGACTCGACCGACGTGAACGACGAACGTCAGCGTGAAATCGCGTCTCATCGTCTGATTGCGAAAATGCCGACCATCGCTGCAATGGCGTATAAATATTCGATCGGCCAGCCGTTCGTATATCCGCGCAACGACCTCGACTATGCGGCAAACTTCATCCACATGTGCTTCTCTGTGCCTGCGGAAGAATACAAGGTTGACCCGATCCTTGCTCGCGCAATGGACCGTATCTTTACCCTGCACGCTGACCACGAACAGAACGCATCGACCTCGACCGTGCGTCTGGCGTCGTCCTCGGGCGCAAACCCGTTCGCATGTATCGCCGCAGGCATCGCATGTCTCTGGGGTCCGGCACACGGCGGCGCAAACCAAGCCTGTCTCGAAATGCTCAAGGAAATCGGCACCGTTGACCGCATTCCTGAGTTCATCGCACGCGCAAAAGACAAGAACGATCCGTTCCGTCTGATGGGCTTTGGTCACCGCGTTTACAAAAACATGGACCCACGCGCGACCGTTATGAAACAGTCCGCAGACGAAGTTCTGGAACTCCTCGGCGTTGAAAACAACCCGCTCCTGCAGGTTGCCAAAGAACTGGAACACATCGCACTGAACGACCCGTACTTCATCGAGAAGAAACTGTTCCCGAACGTCGACTTCTACTCGGGCATCATCCTCGAAGCGATGGGCTTCCCGACCTCGATGTTCACACCGATCTTTGCGCTCTCGCGCACCGTTGGTTGGATTTCTCAGTGGAAAGAACAGCTGGGCGATCCGCAGATGAAAATTGGCCGTCCGCGCCAGTTGTTCCTCGGCGAAACGCTTCGCAAATACGTTCCAGCCGAAGAACGCTAAAAACACAAAAGGCCACCCGATTGGGTGGCCTTTTTCTATGACGATCGGGCCGCCGAACGACGGCCCGTTTTTCGTTAACGCCCTTCGAATTTCGCGGGTCGTTTTTCGAGGAAGGCCACGACACCCTCACGGAAATCGCGGGTCTTACCACATTTCCCCTGCAGACGCGCCTCAACATCCAACTGTTCCGCCAGCGTGTTCGACTGGCTTGCGCGCAGCGCTTCTTTCAGGTGACGGTAGGTCTCGGTCGGACCGCTGGCAAGGTGCGCCGCACGCGCACGCCAATGCGCCTCAAACCCCTCCGCAGGCACCGCCTCATAGATCATGCCCCAGTCAGAGGCCTGCTGCGCGGTGATCTTATCCGCGAACATCGCCATGCCCATTGCCTTGGCCATACCGACCTGACGCGGCAGCAACCATGTGCCGCCCGCATCGGGGATCAAGGCAATCTTTGAAAACGCCTGCATGAAATATGCGTTGTCAGCCGCGATCACCACGTCAGCCCCTAGCGCAAGGTTCGCCCCTGCCCCAACAGCACCGCCATTTACCGCAGCGATCACAGGCACAGGGCAATCATACATCGCGTTCAGCATCGGCACATATTCGTCGCGCAGCACCCGCGCGAGATCGAGGTTCGCCGCATTGCCACCGTCGCCCAAATCCTGACCCGAACAGAACGCAGCCCCCGCGCCGGTCAGCACGATCACCCGCGCACGGGTTTCAGCATCCTTGATCGAATGGGTAACCTCTGCACGCATCTGCGCGTTCAGGGCGTTCATTTTGTCAGGGCGGTTCAGGGTGATCACCGCGATATTATCGGTGATGTCCAGCGTGATGGCGGAATAATCCATGAGGGCTCCTCTGTGTCTCGGGCAGAGACTAGCAATGCCCGAGATGCAGAAAAGCAAAACCGTGCGTCACGACTTCATTATTTCCTCAAGACGCGCTTTTTCTGCGTCCGTCAGAGCATCGGAAGATGCCGTTCCCTTGCGCCGCACCGTGGCAAAGCCAGCACCAAGCGCGAGCAACAGCATCCCAAGGGGGGCCACCCATAGGATCATGTTAAACCCATCTTTCGTGGGTTCGAGCAGCACATATTCACCGTAGCGGGCCACGATGAAATCCACGACTTCTTCGTTCGTGTCGCCCTCAATCAAACGATCCCGCACCAAAAGCCGCAGTTCGCGGCTGATGGCAGAGTTGGAATCGTCGATGTTTTCGTTCTGGCACACAGGGCAACGCAGCCCCTTTGAAATGTCGCGCGCACGTGTCTCCAGCGCCTGATCGTCGAGCACCTCATCAGGTTGCACCGCCACCACAGGCGTCGAGAGCGTCAGCAGAGCTGCAAGCAAAAGCCGTTTCATTCTGCCGCCACCATATTCGCTTTCGCCTTCGATTTCGCACCACCTGCAGCCACGCGCAAACGACGATCGGATAGCGAAATCGCACCGCCCAAGGCCATCAGCAACGACCCTGCCCAAATCCAGTTGGCAAAGGGTTTGATGTAGGTGCGCACCGCCCAGCCACCGTCGTCCTGCGGATCACCGATGACGACATAGATGTCCTCAAACACGCCGTTGCGAATACCCGCTTCGGTCGTCGGCATCGCCGCGACTTGGTAGAACCGTTTTTCTGGATGAAGGGTGGTCAGGAACTCTCCGTTTTCTTTGACGGTAAAGGTTCCCATTTGACTCAGGAAGTTCGGCCCCTCAACACGGTCCACCGCGTCCAAGGTCAGCTCCCATTTGTCGATGGTAAAAGATTCACCAATGGCGAGCGTGCGGATGTCTTCTTGCTCCCACGCCATGAGCGTCGCGATTGCGAACATGGTGATACCAAGGCCAGAGTGCGCCGTGAACTTGCCCCAATCGGCACGTGGCAGATTGCGGATACGGCGCAGACGGTCGGACACAGACGCCTGCCCTGCCCGCTGCCACAGGTCCATCATCGCACCGAACACGACCCACGCGCCCAAAATCACGCCAATCGGCCCCATCGCGGAATTGCCCGTCTGCATCGCAAAGGCCAAACCACCCAAGGCCACGGCGAGGATCAAAACCGCCCACATCGGCTTCATCGCTTTGGCGACCGATCCGCGTTTCCACGCGAGAACCGCACCCGGCGGCAGGATCACGGCAAGCGCGACAAAGAACGGCGTGAAGGCCGCGTTAAAGAACGGTGCACCGACCGATAGCGTCCGCCCCGTCGTCATTTCAGCCACCAGCGGCCAGAGCGTGCCCACAAAGACCACGAACGCCGACACCGCGAGGAGGATATTGTTCATCACCAGCGCGCTTTCACGGCTAACGAGAGAGAACACGCCCTTTGCCTCTAGGCTACCCGCGCGGAATGAAAACAGGGTCAGCGCCCCACCGACAAAGACAAACAGAATGCCGAGGATAAACACCCCACGCTCTGGATCGTTGGCAAAAGCGTGGACCGAGGTAATGACGCCAGACCGCACAAGGAACGTTCCCAAGAGCGAAAAGCCGAACGCAAGGATCGCCAGAAGGATCGTCCAGCTTTTCAGGCTTTCACGTTTCTCGGTCACGATGGCCGAATGCAACAGCGCAGCGGCCAGAAGCCACGGCATAAAGGATGCGTTTTCAACAGGGTCCCAGAACCAGAACCCGCCCCAGCCCAGTTCGTAGTAAGCCCACCACGACCCAAGGCCGATCCCGATGGTCAGGAAAATCCACGCGGCCAGCGTCCACGGACGCACCCAACGCGCCCATGCGGCGTCGACGCGACCTTCGATCAGAGCGGCCACCGCAAACGAAAACGCCATCGAGAGGCCCACATAGCCGAGGTAGAGGAACGGCGGGTGGAACGCCAAACCGGGGTCCTGAAGCAGCGGGTTGAGGTCTTGACCGTTGAAGGGGGGCACCTGAAGCCGCAGAAACGGGTTCGAGGTGAAAATGATAAAGGCATAGAACGCGACCGAAATCGTCGACTGAACCGCCAGCACCCGCGCCTTGAGAGTGTCGGGAAGGTTGCCGCCAAACCAGCTCGCACAGGCGCCGAATAGGGTCAGGATCAACAGCCACAAAAGCATCGACCCCTCGTGGTTCCCCCAAACGCCCGACACTTTGTACAGCATCGGTTTGTCGCTGTGAGAGTTCATCGTGACCAGTTTCAGCGAAAAGTCAGAGGTGACAAACGCATAGGTCAGGGCCGCAAAACTAAAGCCTACAAGGATCAGTTGCGAGGTGGCCGCGGGGTCCGCGACCGCCATCCAGTTACGCCAGCCCTTTTGGGCGCCGATCATAGGGATCACCATCTGGATGATAGCGATGCCAAAGCCCAGAATCAGGGCAAAGTGTCCGAGTTCAGTAATCATGCGATCTTTCTAACGTATTCGGGCGATCATCCCAATCACAACGGGGCGATTGGGCGTGGTTTCTTCTGGTTCACCTTGACGCAGGGCTAAACCGACAAGGCCATTCCCCCTGCGACTACATAGGCCACCATCGCCATAATCAACCCGCCCATCACCAGACGGATCAGCCATTTCAGCATGTCCTCAATGGCATGGAGGCGAGAGTCCACCGTTGTACGGACCACTTCATCCACGGCGTTTGACGTCTCCAACCGTGCGATCCGCTGGTCCACAAGCTGCGCCCACTCATCGGTCATGATCTGCCCTCCAGTCCTCTAACGCGGGGTTCGGCTCTGCCGCAGGAACCGAAAACGTGGCCCCCGCGCCGAGTGCTTCGATCGCCTTGACCCGCGAGGTCACAACGGCGGCTTGGGCGGCGGTATCGGCCACAGACTGCTGGAAATCCTGCGCTTTGGCCTGATGGCGAGCGCCGAAATAGAAAGACACAATCGCGCCCATCAACCACCAGAGCGGCTCTGGCACCAACGCGATCCCCTGCATCCGACCCGCAAACCAGATCGGATCGACCATCGCCATTACGAACAGCCCCAGCGTTCCGAATGCCAACAAGGGACGGGGCAGACGGTTGAGTCCGTCTATCACCCGATCAAACAGTCCCTTGCGGTCCCCCCTGAACTCTGCGGCGAACTGGTCGCGCGCCTGAGCCTTGGCCGAGGCATCGCGCACCGCGCCTGCCTCTGTGTTTTCTGCAAATATTCCAACGGTTTCCGCGACAATATTGCGACCACTTCCGAACAGAGCGTCCATGATGCGTGCGATTACCCCCATGCCGACACCCGCGCCTTATGCGCCTCATCCGAGAGGTGATAACGAGGGCTGACAAAGGCTTCGGCGCGGAGGATCCAGCCGCCTTTGCCACCATCCCGACGGGTTGCGAATTTGCGCAGCGACGGGCGACCGTCGGCCAAAGCGTAGTAATAGTTGCGCCGCGCGATCCCATAGGCATCGACGATATGATCAGGTGCGGCATCATACCCGCGATGTGTAGCCGAAATCGTCTGCGGCCCCAAAACCCCGTCAATCGCAACGGCTATCCGCATATCGCACAACAGTCGCTGGAGGATGCGCACCGCCCCCGCGCCCGCGTTCACGTACATATCGAACACGCTCGCCTGTAGCGGTTCTGGCAATTCGCCGATCCGTGGCTGGTTAAAATAATGTTCGACGAAGATATCGACGGCGTCCGTTTCGCGCAGTGCCCGCACATCGCGGTCGTCAATGCGCCCGTCCCCAGTCACATCACGCCGCAAGCGTTGCAGCGTGGCAAGGGTAACACCGTGTTTCGTGGGACCACCGGGGTCGGCGGGATCGTTTACATAGCCACCCTCACGGGCGACGATACCTTTGGCAATCTCTTGGACAGTCTGCATGGCTCGGCCTCTTTTTGATTGAGGCCAAGCATGACAGACAAAGGTTAACTCTCGCCTGCAGCAGCGTTCGGATCAACGTAGAGACCCGAATCCTTGAGGCTGTCGAGAACTTCTTTCGGCATGTAATCCTCGTCGTGTTTGGCAAGGATTTCAGAGGCTTCAAAGGTGCCGTTCACGTATTTACCCGTGCCGATCATCCCCTGATTTTCACCAAAGAGATCAGGCAGGATGCCCGTATAGGTTACCGGAATAACCTCTGCACCGTCCGTTACGTTAAAGGTGATTGTCTCGCTCTCACCACGGACCAATGACCCCTCTTCGACCAGTCCACCGAGGCGGAACACTTCGTTAGCGGGGGGCGGTGCCGCGATCACATCGGTCGGATCGCGGTAGAAGTTGATACCATCGCGGAACCCATATCCGATCAGACCGGCCGAGAGCGCAAGCGCAACAAAGGCCAGAACGATAATCTGGATACGACGTTTCTTTTTCAGGCTTTTCAAACCACTCATGGGAATACCGGTGCCAATAGCAGGCCTTCGGTTTCAGGCAGCCCCAGCATGAGGTTTGCGTTCTGCACAGCCTGACCCGACGACCCTTTGTTCAGGTTATCGAGCGTAGAGACAACCATCGCCCGTCCGGACTTGCGGTCGCCTACCACACCAATATGACAATAGTTCGAACCCGTCACATTGCCCATCGACGGAGCCGCGCCAAAAGGAAGCACCACGATGAACGGCTCATCTTTGTACTGTTCCACCAGCGCCGCATGGATCGCTTGAGCATCGCCGCGCACATAGCAGGACGCGAGGATACCACGGTTCACGGGCACCAGATGCGGGGTAAACATGATTTCTACAGGGCGACCGGCTAACAGGCTGAATTCTTGATCGAATTCGCCCAAGTGACGGTGTTTTCCGCCTTGGCTATAGCCCATCACATCGGTCGACCGCTCTGCAAAGAGCATGTTCTCTTTGAGGCTCCGACCCGCGCCAGATATACCGTTTTTCAGGTCGCAGATGATGTCATCGAGGTCGATCAACCCGCCCGAAATCAACGGGCGCAGCGCAAATTGCACCGTCGCCGCGTTACAGCCTGTACCCGCCACAAGACGCGCATTTTTAATGTCGTCGCGATAGAACTCGGTCAGACCGTAGACGGCTTCTTTCTGAAGGTCGGTCGCCACATGCGGCGCGCCATACCATTTTTCATAGGCCGCTGGATCACGCAGACGGAAATCTGCGCCAAGGTCCACGACCTTAACGTTTTTCGGCAGATCACGGACGAGCGCTTGGCTGAGCCCATGAGGCAGAGCGGCAAACGCGAGGTCGATCTGATCAAAGTCGATCTCATCAATCGTGCAGAGCGTCGGTAAGTCCAGATGGCGCAGGTGCGGGAACACGTCCGACATCTGCATGCCTGCCTTACGATCCGCAGAGAGCGCAGCAATCCGTAGGTTCGGGTGCGTTGCGATGATCCGCACGAGTTCGGCGCCTGTGTAGCCAGAAGCGCCAAGAATAGCGACGTTATAAGTCATAGGGGTCTCCCGTTTGAGGAGTGAGATAGGTAAGGATGAGCCCCACCGCAACCGGCGGGTTTGCCGAATTAGGCCGAAATGAATTCGACCTTTCGTCGCAAGAACTGTGTCGCGCGATCAGAAACCTTCGACGGATTGCCCGTGGTCAGATAGACAGTGTCCGTCCCTGCCCCCAGCATTTCAGGCCGACGCTTCAGGTAGTCCTCAAGGCTCGCCGCAACGAGGTTCGCCTGAGAAAACACTTTCACGTTCGGACCCAGCGCGTCTTGGAATTCTTTTTCCATGATCGGGTAATGCGTACAGCCAAGGATCGCCGCATCAGGTTCGGGCATCTTGCGCTGCAGCGCCTCAACATGGCTCCGAACGAGAGCTTCGGCGAGGATCATATCCCCGTCCTCAATCGCATCCACCACGCCGCCGCAGGCTTGCGCCTCAACGTCCACGCCGATCGCACGAAACGCCAGTTCCCGCTGGAACGCACGGCTCCGCACGGTGGCAGGGGTCGCAAAGAGCGCAACGTGTTTAACCTCGACCTCGCGCGGTGGCGAGTTATCGCCCCACTGCCGTTCGGTCAGCGCTTCGATCAACGGTACGAAAACACCGAGCACGCGTTTGTCACGCGGCACCCATGATTCCTGCATCCGACGCAGAGCCGCCGCAGAGGCCGTATTACAGGCGATAATCACAAGGTCGCAGCCTTCGTCCCACATACGGGCGACGGCTTTGGTGGTCAGATCATAGATGTCATCGGCATCCCGCACACCATAAGGCGCATGGGCGTTATCCCCGAAATAAACAAAGGGAACGTCAGGCAGGCGCTTCTGGCATGCGTCCAGAACCGTTAACCCACCCAAACCACTATCAAAAACCCCGACCGCCATTAGCGTTTCCTGTATTTCGCCTCGAATTCAAAGCCCAGACGGTTGGTCCCGTCGGGGCGTTCGCTTAATGCATACGTCCGTTCCCGCAGGAAATCCATCATCGCTTTGGGGTCAGAGGCATAAGGGGCAAGTTCCTGTGGCGAAATCGGCGCGCCCACGGCAACTTTGACGCTCGATCCGACGCGAGCGCGAAACTCGCGGATCAAAAGCCCCATACGCAGGGTGTAGTGCAAACGGCTGGCGAGCTGGAACAGGCGGCTGTTCTGCCCATCGAAATAAAGCGGCACCACAGTCGCCCCCGATTTCGCAACCATCTTGGCGGTGAAATTGCGCCACATCGGGTCCAGAGGCCGATCAAACCCACGATGTGCGGTCGAAACAGTGCCCCCAGGGAAAATCCCAATCGCCCCACCCTGCTTGAGGTAACGTATCGCCTCCGCACGGGTTTCAAGGTTCAACCGCGCACCTTCTTTGGTTTCGTCAAAACTGATCGGCAGGATCACCCGTTCGAGGTCGGCAGAACGGCGAAACACCTGATGCGCGAGCACGCGGAAATCACCGCCGCGCCGTTCGGACAGGATCAATCCCATCATCATCCCGTCAAGGATACCGTAGGGATGGTTCGCCACCACGACCACAGGCCCCTCCGCGGGGATATCACTCAGCGATCCTTTGGTGATCTGCAGACCCAGTCGATAGCGTTCGACCATCACCTGCCAGAAATCGCGACCCTCAGCGACCTCTCGGTCATACCCTTTGGCCTGCCGAATGAGACGCAACCGCCCCGTGACGTTTTCCATCGTGCGGACGAGGACGCGTCCCCCTCTGTTCGCCACGGCGCTGGCATAACTGATATCGCGGGCCACATGGCGGTCGGAACGGCGCATCTTGGATCGTCTCGGCTGATTCCCTCGGAGTGAGAAAGATATATCGAGAGGCCCGCCAAAAAGGCACTGGAGAAGGGCAAACTGCCCGTAATTTCGCATTTCCGTTACAAATTATCCGTTAGCGCCACTACCTCTATGATTTTCATGGCCTATCAGGTTGCATAGCTGCTATGACGATAAGTAATGGTCATGTCATAGTGAGCGGTACAACAGGCGGGTAAAGAGACAGATGGATTGGGATAAACTTCGGATATTTCACGCAGTTGCGGATGCTGGGTCGCTGACCCACGCTGGCGAAACACTGCACCTGTCCCAATCTGCGGTAAGCCGTCAAATTCGCTCACTCGAGGAATCTCTGAACACCACCCTGTTCCACCGCCATGCCCGTGGTCTGATCCTGACAGAACAAGGCGAATTGCTGTTCGACGCCACTCGCGCGATGAACAAACGGCTTGAGGCCGCCGCCGCGCGTATCCGCGACAGCGAAGAAGAAGTGTTCGGTGAGTTGAAAGTGACCACCACCACGGGCTTCGGCACCATGTGGCTCGCACCGCGTTTGCCGAAACTCTACGAAAAATACCCAGAACTCAAAATCGACCTGATGCTCGAAGAGCGGGTGCTCGACCTGCCCATGCGCGAAGCCGACGTTGCGATCCGCATGAAAGAGCCGTCACAGGCCGACCTGATCCGCAAACGCCTGATGAACATTCGGATGCGTCTTTATGCGACTCAGGACTACCTCGACACCCATGCGCCGCTCACCACGGTCGAAGAAATCTCGGCGCACCGTCTGATATGCCAGAGCCCGAATTCGGCTCAGGTCTCTGCGGGCGCGTCACTGGTGCAACATTTGCTGGGCTATGACGTCCTCAGCACACTCACCGTGAACAACTATTTCGGTGCGTTGCAGGCAGTTTTGGCGAATTTAGGCGTCGGCGTTCTGCCCGATTACCTGACCGAAGACTTCCCGCAGCTCGTTCGCGTGATGCCAGAAATCGAATCCGGTGAGGTTCCAGTCTTCCTCGCCTACCCCGAAGAACTGCGCCAATCGAAACGCGTCTCGGCCTTTCGGGACTTCGTTCAAGAAGAAATATTCAACCACCGTCGTAAGATACGCGACAACGAGACGCCCTCCTAAGCAAAGCTATGCTGTGAGTGCATAACGGGCATGTCTCAGGTTGATAGGGTTTTTCCTTGATCGTTCACAAACTGCTGCCTATTTGAGCCTTCGAAGCCGATGATGCTTATACGCTCATCACTTCAACCTCCCTGTTGGACTTCGCCGGGCATCGTCCCGGCGATTTTTTTTTGCCCTCGCGTCACCTGCGGGCCTTCCCCCCAAAGCCTGCTTGCCCTAATAGGACGGCACTTCCAGCCTGCGGGGAAAGACCATGGACGATCCGAAAATCACCGAAGACCTGATTGCTGCTCACGGCCTCAAGCCAGATGAGTATGAACGTATCCTCGAGATTATCGGACGAGAGCCGACATTCACCGAGCTCGGCATCTTCTCTGCGATGTGGAACGAACACTGTTCTTATAAGTCGTCCAAAAAATGGCTCCGCGGTCTGCCGACCAAAGGCCCGCAAGTGATCTGCGGTCCGGGCGAGAACGCCGGTGTTGTCGATATCGGCGACGGTCAGGCGATTGTCTTCAAAATGGAAAGCCACAACCACCCGTCCTACATCGAACCCTATCAGGGTGCGGCAACAGGTGTTGGCGGCATCCTGCGCGACGTATTTACAATGGGCGCCCGTCCGATTGCAGCGATGAACTCGCTCTCGTTCGGTGCAGCCGATCACCCGAAAACCAAACAGCTCGTCAATGGCGTGGTTGAGGGCGTTGGCGGTTACGGCAACTGTTTCGGCGTGCCGACCGTCGGTGGCGAAGTGCGCTTTCACCCCGCCTACAACGGCAACTGCCTCGTAAACGCTTTCGCGGCTGGCCTCGCTGACGCGGACAAGATCTTCTATTCGGCGGCGTCTGGTGTCGGCATGCCAGTTGTGTACCTCGGTGCAAAAACAGGTCGTGACGGTGTTGGCGGTGCGACCATGGCATCGGCAGAATTCGACGACACGATCGAAGAAAAACGCCCCACCGTTCAGGTTGGTGACCCGTTCACCGAAAAACGCCTGATGGAAGCTTGCATGGAACTGATGCGCACGGGCGCTGTGATCTCCATTCAGGACATGGGTGCGGCTGGCCTCACCTGTTCCGCAGTTGAAATGGGCGACAAAGGTCACTTGGGCATCAAACTGGAACTGGACCGCGTTCCCCAGCGTGAACCCAACATGACCGCCTACGAAATGATGCTCTCTGAATCCCAAGAGCGTATGCTCATGGTTCTGAACCCAGAGCTTGAGGCCGAAGCCCGCGCCGTGTTCGAAAAATGGGACCTCGATTTCGCAATCGTAGGTGAAACCATCGCCGAAGACCGTTTCGTCATCCTGCACGGTAATGAGGTCAAAGCAGACCTGCCGCTCTCCGAGCTGTCGTCCTCGGCCCCTGAATACGACCGCCCGTGGGTTCCGACCCCAGCGGCAGCACCTATGGCGGATGTCCCTGGCGTTGACGCGATTGACGGCCTGAAGGCGCTGATTTCGTCCCCGAACTACGCTGGCAAACAGTGGGTTTACGAACAATACGACAGCCAAGTTATGGGCGACACCGTTCGCAAACCGGGCTTGGGCGCTGGCATCGTGCGGATCCACGGCACTGACAAGGCAGTTGCCTTCACCTCTGACGTGACCCCGCGCTACGTTAAGGCAAACCCTGTAGAGGGCGGCAAACAAGCCGTTGCCGAAGCCTACCGTAACCTCTCTGCCGTCGGGGCAAAGCCGCTGGCAACGACCGACAACCTGAACTTTGGCAACCCCGAGAAGCCAGAGATCATGGGCCAGTTCGTTGGCGCCCTGCAGGGCATCGGCGAGGCGTGCATCGCGCTCGATACACCGATCGTGTCGGGCAACGTATCGCTCTACAATGAAACCGATGGTCAAGGCATCCTGCCGACACCGACCATCTGCGCCGTTGGTCTGATCGACAACCTCAAGGATGCGATCCTCGGCACCGCGCGTGACGGTCACGTTCTGCTGCTCTTGGGTGAAACTACTGGCCACCTTGGTCAGTCGGCCCTGCTCGCTGAAGTGTATAACCGCGAAGACGGCGATGCACCGCATGTCGATCTGGCCGCCGAAGCCGCACATGGCGATTTCATCCGCGCAAACCGCGCGCTGATCAACGCTTGCACCGACCTTGCTGACGGTGGTCTGGCGCTTGCTGCCTTTGAAATGGCCGAAGCCGCTGGCGTAGGTGTCTCGCTCGATGCATCCGACACCCCGACCCTCTTTGGTGAGGATCAGGGCCGCTACCTGATCGCGTGTAGCTTTGACAAGGCAGAGGCACTGATGATCGCCGCAGGTCAGGCAGGTGTGACCCTGCAGACCGTTGGTAAATTCGGCGGCACGGATGTGAGCTTTGGCGGATCGTCTGCACCGCTCGCAGAACTGACCGAGATTTTCCGGTCCTCGTTCTACACTGCAATCCACTAATACCGATCAGGCCCGCCACTGTGCGGGCCTTTTCGTCTCTGCCCGTTGATGACGCTCCCCGACCTGAAATCCGACTGCATGAACTGCGCAGCGCTCTGCTGTGTGAGCCTCGTCTTGGACAAAGGCCCGATGTTCGCCATTGATAAGGCCGCAGGCACGCCCTGCCCCAATCTGGGCAAGCACCTCTGCACGATTCACGACGATCTGGAACCCCGCGGGTTTAAAGGCTGCACGCTCTATGACTGCGCGGGCGCGGGTCAGCGCGTCACCCAAGAACGCTTCAACGGCGAAAGCTGGCGCGATGCGCCCGAACTCTTGCCCGCGATGATGCGCGATTTCGCGAACCTGCGTCCGATCCATGAACGCATGACGATGCTGGTTGCCGCTGAAACCTACAGCCTACCCCCGGAATTAGAGGCCCGCCGTGCAGAGCTTTTGCGGAAACTCTCGCGCCTTTGGGCCGATACCACAGAGCAAAAAGCCGCCTTTGACGCCTTCCTCAGCGACATGCGTAAATTTGTCGACCGCTAATCGCTTGCGGCCCGTCCCGCGCCGTCCTACATCTTAGTTAAGACAGGAGGCCCACGAATGGCGATCACCGCAGAAGAAATCGAAAGCCTAATCCGCGAAGCATTCCCCGCTGCCAAAGTGCAGGTTCAGGGCGACGACGGTCAGCACTTTGCTGCCTACGTCGAAGACGAAAGCTTCCGCGATATGAACCGCGTCCAGCAGCAGCGCGCTGTCTACGCGGCGCTCAAGGGCAAAATGGACGGATCACAAGGCGAATTGCATGCTTTGGCACTGACCACCAAGGCACCGGACTAAGGAAAGACACATGTCGACAGCTGACAAAATCAAAGAAACCGTCACCTCCAATGACGTTGTGCTCTATATGAAAGGCACAAAAACCATGCCGCAGTGTGGGTTCTCGTCCCGCGTTGCTGGCGTCCTGAACTTCATGGGCGTGGACTATGCCGACGTGAACGTTCTGGCTGACGAAGAAATCCGTCAGGGCATCAAAGAATACTCCGACTGGCCGACCATCCCGCAACTCTACGTCAAAGGCGAGTTCGTGGGCGGTTGCGACATCATCACCGAGATGACGCTCTCGGGCGAACTGGATGAACTCTTTGAAAAAGAAGGCGTTGCCTTTGACAAAGAGAAAGCGGAACAAATCCGCGCTGCGAACCAGTAACTCGCAGACGACCTATTGGAAAAGGCGCCCTGTGAGGCGCCTTTTTTCATTCCGTCGATACCCGATTACAGGATTGGTAAACGACCGCTTCGTTGCCTGTGGCTGCATCATACCAACCCAGCATCGCCTCACGGTCCTTGACCCACCAGACATAGTCAGAGGCCACTGGCGAGTTACGATAGCGCTTGCCCTCCGAGCTGGGCACGGCAGAGAGCATCGCGATATGACCTTCGGCCATCACAATAGCCTGATCGGGGCCATCGGACTGCACGTATACCACATCTAATTTGATCTCGCGGTCGCAAATATAGATCGAGTGGCTCAGCCCTGCGGCCTGCCCTGTTGCTGGCAACAACGCCAAAAGGGCCGCCGCAATACGCATGAGTTATGCCTTTAGTTTGTCGTCCACTTCATCCGCCAACGCTTCGGCTCGCGCAGCGAGTTCCTTGAGCGTGTCGGTCACAGCTGTTGGAACGACAGGAACGGCAACTTCTTTAGGGTTCGCCGCCTTAAGTTCCAATTCCGCGATCTTGGCCTCGGCCTCGCGCAGACGGTCCTCAATCGCGACGGTTTTATCCGCCAGCAACAAACCCGACATCAAAAGAAGTTGCGATTCAGGCATACGACCCGCTTGGGCTGCAAAACTCGACGCCTCGGCATCTAACAGTGCAGCCGCCGATTGCAGGAACGATTCTTCACCCTCCTGACAGGCCACTTCAAACGAACGACCCCCGATTTTAATCACGACTTGCGGCATTATTTCGCCTCCTCGATCAAGGGTTTCAGTTCGGCCAGAATGGTTGCGACCTCAGCAGCCTCAGCAGCCCGCAGCGCCCGCAGCGCATCCAGTTCCGCCTGCATCGCGCGGTTGATCATCGCGGCATCAATCCCGTCGGCCTCCGCCGCCTTACGCAGATTTTCGCTCACATCCCGAAGGACCGCATTTTCTTCGCGCAATTTTTCCAAGTCAGCCTCAAACGATCGAAGCTGCTCTTTCGCTCGCTCAGCACCACTGTTCAGGTCCGCGATAACGCTGTCCTGACGGGATTTGAGCACCTTAACGCGTTCCTCAAGCTGGGCGTTGACGTCCTTTTGGGCTGCCAAATCCGCTTCTAGCTGGGCCACACGGTCGTCATCCGACGCCGCAGCCACAGGCGCGTCACCCGACACTACCGCTTTGTTTTCTAAGGCAGAAACGCCGCTGCGAATCCGGTCGAGGGCAGCGGAAATGCGCCCTTCAAGCTCTGATATCTCGGTCATCTGCGCGTCCTCCTAGGGCTTCTGTAACGTCGTTGGGGTCCATTGCCCCCGCGACAGGCCCGAATCGTGATCTATTCCTCAAAGCCTAAGTCAATCGAGGCCAAGGGCAAAGGCCCAGCCTACGAACATCGCCAATGACTTAACGGTCCTGCTTGATCTTGTAGGACACCCTGTTATGACGCTGTAAACCAATCGCCCAACAGCAAAGGACCGGACACTTGGATATTGCTGCCCTGCGCGCCGCGCACCCCGATCACTGGATGAAAGCTGCGGCTATCCGCACCCTGACGCTCGATGCCGTTACGGCTGCGAACTCGGGCCACTCTGGTATGCCGATGGGCATGGCCGACGTGGCGACCGTGCTGTTCGAAAAGCACCTGAATTTCGACCCCAAGGCTCCGCTCTGGCCGAACCGCGACCGTTTCATTCTGTCGGCGGGTCACGGCTCTATGCTGATCTACTCCCTGCTGTACCTCACAGGTTATGCAGAAGTATCGCTCGACGAGATCAAGAACTTCCGTCAGTGGGGCGCGAAAACCGCTGGCCACCCAGAGAACTTCCTGCTCGACGGTGTTGAAGTGACCACTGGTCCGCTCGGCCAGGGTATCTCGAACTCTGTCGGTTTCGCGATGGCGGAAGAGATCCAGCGCGCCCGTTTCGGCAAAAAGATCGTTGATCACTACACCTACGTGATCGCTGGCGACGGCTGCCTCATGGAAGGCGTCTCCCAAGAAGCTCTCGGTCTGGCTGGCAAACACGAACTGTCGCACCTGATCGTGTTCTGGGACAACAACAACATCACCATCGACGGCACGGTAGAGCTGTCCGACAAAACCGATCAGGTCGCACGTTTCCGCGCCTCTGGCTGGCATGTCGTAGAAATTGACGGCCACGATCCTGTTGCGATCGACGCAGCGATCGTTGAAGCGAAAAAAGACCCGCGTCCGTCGATGATCGCATGCAAAACCCACATCGCACTGGGCCACGCTGCGCAAGACACCTCCAAGGGTCACGGTGCATTGACCGACAAAGAGCAACTCGCCGCCGCCAAAGCAAACTACGGCGTCAACTGGGGATCGTTCGAAATCCCGGCAGACGTTAAGGCACAGTGGGAATCCTTCGGTGCCCGCGGTGCTGCGGCTCGTGCAGAATGGGAAGCAAACTTTGCTGCGCAATCGGCCAACAAACAGGCTGAATTCAACCGTCAGCTCGCTGGTGAAGCCCCCAAGAAACTGGCTGCCACCATCCGCGCTCTGAAAAAAGAGATCAGCGAAAAGGCACCATCCGTTGCGACCCGCAAGTCGTCGGAAATGGTTCTGGCTGCGGTGAACCCGATCATGCCGGAGACCGTTGGGGGTTCGGCTGACTTGACTGGTTCGAACAACACGAAAACGGGCGATCTGGGCGTATTCGACCCTGAAAACCGCGCTGGCCGTTATATCTACTGGGGCATCCGTGAACACGGCATGGCTGCTGCGATGAACGGCATGGCGCTGCACGGCGGCGTTCGTCCTTACGGCGGCACGTTCATGTGCTTCACCGACTACGCCCGTGGCGCAATGCGCCTCTCGGCTCTGTCGCACCTGCCTGTTGTCTACGTCATGACCCACGACTCCATCGGTCTGGGCGAAGACGGTCCGACCCACCAGCCCGTTGAACACCTCGCAATGCTGCGCGCGACCCCGAACACCCTCGTGTTCCGTCCTGCAGATACCGTGGAAACCGCTGAGGCATGGGAAATCGCGCTCACTCAGGACAAGACCCCGTCGGTTCTCGCCCTGTCGCGTCAGAACCTGCCGACCGTTCGTACCGAACACAAAGCAAAGAACCTCGTCGCTCAGGGTGCTTATGTCCTGAAAGACGCAGAAGCTGGCAAACGTCAGGCGATCCTGATGGCAACGGGTTCCGAAGTCGAAATCGCGCTCAAAGCACGTGACATCCTCGAAGCGGCTGGCATCGGCACCCGCGTTGTCTCCGTTCCTTGTATGGAACTCTTTGACCAGCAGGACGAAGCCTACCGCAAAAAAGTGCTGCCCGCTGGCCCCGTCCGCGTGGCGGTTGAGGCTGCTGTGCGTCAGGGCTGGGACAAATACCTGCTCGGCGAACGTGGCCGCGAACAGAAGGCTGGCTTTGTTGGTATGGACAGCTTTGGTGCTTCCGCTCCGGCAGAAACGCTCTACGAAAAATTCGGCATCACTGCCGAAGCTGTTGCAGAAAAAGTCAAAGCTCTCTTGGGCTAATCTGCACATCCCTGAAAACAAGAACGCCGCGCATATCCTGCGCGGCGTTTTTCTTTGTCTCGGTCGCTTTGGGTTAGTGCCCTGCCGATGATCCCGTAACCTTGCCAATCAGTGGCCCGATCACCTTGGTCGCAACTGGGATCAGCGCCATGCCATAGATCACCCCGATCACACCATCACAGGCCGCCGTGACAAGCCACGCGACAAAGCCCGTCGCCACGCCAACGCTATGGGACGCAACCTCTGCCAGATGATGAATGGCCTCATATGGCGCATGCAGGCCCAGATCGTGCAGCCCGTGGATCATGATGTTCCCGCCGACCCAAAGCATCGCGAGCGTCCCGATAAACGAAAGCGCCTTGAGCAGCGGCGGCATCGCCTTAACGATCCCCCGCCCGAACGCGCGCGTCACCGACAGACGTGCGTTCTGCGCAATGTGCAGGCCCACATCATCCGCCTTCACGATCAGCGCCACGGTGCCATAAACCGCAACCGTGATCCCTACCGCGATGACGGCCAAGGTCGCGGCCTCCATCCAGATACTGCTCGCCTCAAGCGTCGAAAGCGCGATGGTCATAATCTCAGCCGAGAGGATAAAGTCGGTCTTGATCGCACCCGCGACCTTCTCTTCTTCGAGGTGGGCAGGATCTTTGATGTCCATGTCCTCTTCGACGGCATGATCGCCATGAGGGAAGAAATGATGGAATACCTTCTCTGCACCTTCAAAACACAGATACGACCCGCCGAGCATCAGCAAAGGCGTGATCGCTTGCGGTAAGAAATTGGGCAGCAAAAGCGCGATGGGCAACAGGAACACCAGTTTGTTCTTCAGCGACCCAAGCGTGATCTTTCCGATCATCGGCAGTTCACGATCGGGCTTGAACCCCGTCACATAGCTTGGCGTGACGGCGGCATCGTCAATCAAAACGCCCGCCGTTTTCGTCCCCGCCTTTGCCGCCGCTGCTGCCACATCATCGACGCTCGCCGCTGCGACTTTGGCGATACCCGCCACATCGTCGAGCAATGCCAGTAATCCACTCATGCCCACACCCCTATAGATTCGTAATTCAATTGGATCGTTATCCTCACCGTATGACAACCCCGCGCTGTTGGCGCAAACCGTTAGCGCCAACCCCAACACCAACCATACTTTTATCGCTAACATATTGCACGAATTGCAGATTTTTCTTTGCCGCAAGGCAGCATCCAAGTACAGACCCTGCAAACGCTGACGCTGCAGAGGATGAAAAACGACATGACCGTTACCATCGGCATCAACGGGTTCGGCCGCATTGGCCGCTGCACCCTCGCCCACATCACCGAAGCTGCCCGCAATGACGTGCAAGTTGTCAAAATCAACGCCACTGGCCCGATTGAGACGAACGCACACCTGCTGAAATATGACAGCGTTCATGGCCGCTTTGGCTCTCCGGTCACAGTGAGCGGCAACACCATGGATCTGGGCCGTGGCCCGATCGAAGTGATGTCGACCTACAACCCCGAAGAGCTGGATTGGTCCGGCGTCGACGTGGTTCTGGAATGCACTGGTAACTTCAACGACGGTCAAAAGTCGGCTGTTCACCTCGATCGCGGCGCGAAAAAGGTTCTGATTTCGGCCCCTGCGACCAACGTTCAGCGCACCGTTGTGTATGGCGTCAACCACCGCCAACTGCTGGCTGACGACCGCATGGTGTCGAACGGCTCTTGCACCACCAACTGCCTTGCTCCGCTGGCAAAGGTTCTCAACGACGCGATTGGCATTGAATCGGGCATCATGACCACGATCCACAGCTACACCGGCGACCAGCCGACGCTCGACCGTCGTCACAAAGACCTCTACCGCGCACGTGCCGCAGCAATGGCGATGATCCCGACATCAACTGGCGCGGCTAAGGCTTTGGGTGAAGTGCTCCCTGAAATGAAGGGCAAACTGGACGGTTCCGCTGTCCGTGTTCCGACCCCGAACGTATCCGCTGTTGACCTGTCCTTCATCGCCGAAAAATCGGTCACCGTTGATGAAGTGAACGAAATCGTCCGCGAAGCCGCACAGGGCTACATGGGCATGGTTCTGGGCTATGACGCAGAACAGAAGGTTTCCATCGACTTCAACCACACCACTGAATCGTCGATCTTTGCTCCCGACCAGACCAAGGTCGTCGGCCGCATGGTGCGCGTCATGGCATGGTACGACAACGAATGGGGCTTCTCGGCACGTATGGCCGACGTTGCTGCCGCAATGGGCCGCCTCATTCACTAATCAATTGCATAGCGTCATGGCTGCGGGGTAAACCTGTGGCCATGAACAGCACAACGACCTACACGCTTTTCGCGTTGATCGTGGCGGGTTTCGTCATCGATCTGGCTCTCGGCCTCGGGGGCACCCTGTTTATCCTCAAAGAACTGTTTGATCTGACCGAATGGTTGGCATTCTGGCGCTGATTGCGCTGGTTTAGACCTATTCACTGTTGACCTTTGGCGAGAAATCGCAATGTTAGCGCCAACAGAGAGAGTTAGCGCCAACATTACCCCGTTCTGGAGGACATCTTATGGCAGTCAAAGTCGCAATTAACGGTTTCGGTCGCATCGGCCGCAACGTCCTGCGCGCAATCGTTGAATCCGGCCGCACCGATATCGAGGTTGTAGCGATCAACGATCTGGGTCCGGTTGAAACCAACGCACACCTGATCCGCTTCGATTCTGTTCACGGTCGTTTTCCGGGTGAAGTGACCACCACCGCAGACACCATCGACGTTGGTCGCGGCCCGATCAAAGTGACCGCAATCCGCGATCCCAAAGACTTGCCTTGGGGCGACGTGGACATTGCGCTGGAATGCACCGGCATCTTCACCGACCGTGAAAAAGCAGCGTTCCACCTCGAAAACGGCTCCAAACGCGTTCTGGTCTCTGCCCCGTCAGGCGGCGCGGACAACACCATCGTTTACGGTGTGAACCACAACACGCTCACCGCGGATCAACTGGTTGTCTCGAACGCGTCTTGCACCACGAACTGCCTGTCGCCCGTTGCCAAAGTGCTCAACGACACGGTTGGCATCGTCAAAGGCTTCATGACCACCATCCACTCCTACACGGGCGACCAGCCGACGCTGGACACCATGCACAAGGACCTGTACCGCGCCCGCGCTGCTGCCATGTCAATGATCCCAACCTCGACCGGCGCGGCCAAGGCCGTTGGCCTCGTGCTGCCGGAACTGAACGGCAAACTCGACGGCGTTGCGATCCGCGTTCCAACCCCGAACGTCTCGGTGGTAGACCTGACATTTGAAGCCGCTCGTGCCACCACCGTTGCGGAAATCAACGAAGCCATCGTTGAAGCCTCGAACGGCGCGCTCAAAGGTATCCTCGGCTACACCTCGCTTCCGAACGTTTCGATCGACTTCAACCACGATCCGCATTCGTCGACCTTCGCACTCGACCAGACCAAGGTCATGGACGGCACTATGGTGCGCATCCTGACATGGTACGACAACGAATGGGGCTTCTCGAACCGCATGGCAGACACTGCCGTCGCGATGGGCAAACTGATCTAATCAGCCCCTCACCGAATACCAAAGGCCGCCCCGTCAAACGGGCGGCCTTTTTCGTTGCCCCTTTGTGCCTCAAATATCTCGGGGGTTTGGGGGCAGCGCCCCCATCACTCCAAATAAAAACGGGGGCCACTGGCCCCCGCTCTCAATCTCTCAATTCAGATCCGATCACTCGGTTACAGTCACCGATGCCATCATGTCAGGCTGACCGATCACAGCACCGTTTGCACCTTCACCGCGCTTGATCGCATCAACGATCTCCATGCCTTCGGTCACAGTGCCCACGACGGTGTAATCGCCGTTCAGGAAATAGCCGGGCTGGAACATGATAAAGAACTGGCTGTTGGCCGAATTCGGATCAGCGGCGCGTGCCATACCGACAACACCACGGTCGAACGGCAGGGCCGAGAACTCTGCCGGAAGGTCAGGCAGGGTCGATCCACCCATACCCGCCATCGACATATCACCACCCATGCGGCCAAACTCGACGTCACCCGTCTGCGCCATGAAACCGTCAATCACGCGGTGGAACACCACGCCATTATAGAGCCCTTGGTTCGCCAGCTCTGTGATCCGCGCAACGTGCTGTGGAGCCACATCTTCGAGAAGGTCGATATGAAACGTGCCGTTTGCCTGACCGGAAACGGTCACATCCAACCCCGTTGCCAGCGCAGGGCCAGCCACCAAGGTCAGAACACACGCGAGCTTATACATCTGCTGCCACTTTCACGCTGATCATTTTGTCGGGATCGACCGGCGGTTCGCCACGCACGATCTTGTCGACAAATTCCATGCCCGACAGCACACGACCGTAAACGGTGTATTGGCCGTTCAGGAAATGGTTGTCTTTGAAGTTGATAAAGAACTGGCTGTTGGCCGAGTTCGGGTTCATCGAACGCGCCGCACCGAGCGTGCCACGGTCGTGCGGCAATTTCGAAAACTCTGCAGGCAGATCAGGCAGGTCCGACCCACCCGTGCCCGCGCGGTTTTTGTTGTAGGCATCGCTGTCGATATTGCCATGCTCAACGTCACCGGTCTGCGCCATGAAACCGTCGATCACGCGGTGGAACACAACGCCGTCGTATTTGCCTGCGCGTGCCAGCTCTTTCATGCGGGCAGTGTGTGCGGGTGCAACGTCCGCCAGCAGTTCAATGACGACCTGACCGTCTTTGAGCTCGATGATCACTGTGTTTTCGGGGTCTTTGATATCGGCCACGGGGACCTCCTTGATTTCGCGTTCTTTGCACACTGACATAAGCCTCTTGCACGTCCTTGCCAAGGGATGCTCCCAGACCTTGCGTTGAAAGGCGATAACGAGGATACCGCTATCAGATATCAACCCAAGATTTGACGGAGGCGCAGATGGCTTGGAAAACACTCGACGATATGGACCTCAATGGAAAACGCGTTCTGGTGCGCGTGGATATCAACGTCCCTGTCGAAAACGGCGTTGTGACCGATACAACCCGCATCGACCGCATTGTGCCCACCGTCAAAGACATCGTTGCGGCTGGCGGTATTCCGATCCTCCTCGCCCACTTTGGCCGCCCCAAAGGTAAAGTCGTTCCGGAAATGTCTCTCCGCGTGACCCTGCCCGCACTTGAAGCCGCGCTTGGTTCGCCCGTCACCTTTGTCGAAGTCCCGAACGCAGACGAGATGAAAACTCTCACCCACGGCACCATCGTGCTGGTGGAAAACACCCGCTTTACCCCGATGGAAGAAGAGAACAACCCAGAGATGGCGCAATACCTTGCGACCTTGGGCGATATCTATTGCAACGACGCATTCTCTGCCGCGCACCGCGCCCACGCCACCACCGAAGGCGTCGCGCACCTCCTGCCCTCCTGCGCGGGTCGTCTGATGGCCGAAGAACTCAGCGCATTGGAAAAAGCCCTCGGTTCGCCCGTGCGTCCTGTTGTTGCCGTTGTTGGCGGCGCGAAAGTCTCGACCAAACTCGACCTCCTCGGCAACCTCGTTGGCAAAGTCGATCACCTCGTCATCGGCGGTGGTATGGCGAACACCTTCCTCGCCGCCCAAGGCGTCAATGTCGGCAAATCGCTCTGCGAACATGATCTGGCGGACACCGCGCGCGATATCCTTGCTAAAGCCGCCGATGCAGGCTGCGAGATCATCCTGCCCCGCGATGTCGTCGTTGCTCGCGAATTCAAAGCCAACGCTGACAACGAAACCGTCGTGCCAGAGTCGGTCCCCTCTGACGCGATGATCCTCGACGCTGGCCCCGAAACCGTCGCCTACATCAGCGAAGTGCTCGACCGCGCCGAAACCCTGATCTGGAACGGCCCTCTCGGTGCCTTTGAAATCGAACCGTTTGATGCCGCCACCAACGCCGCTGCGAAAAAAGCGGCAGAGCTGACCAAGGCTGGCAAACTCGTCTCCGTCGCGGGCGGGGGTGACACCGTCGCCGCCCTGAACAAAGCGGGCGCAGCAGAGGCCTTTACCTACATCTCCACCGCTGGTGGTGCCTTCCTTGAATGGATGGAAGGCAAGGTCCTGCCTGGCGTTGCCGCCCTCGGATGAAGCATTTTGAAAGAAAGTAAACGCTGATAGCGTTATCCGAAAAATCGTTATCGCTATCACATTTGCAACCTGCGCCCCGCTTTCCTACAAGCGGGGCGCAGGCCGTTTAAGGCCTTAAAAATTCTTAATATTTCACGAGGATTTAGTAATGAACGCGCAGATGGCCGCTAAGGTATCCGAAGGCAAAGGCTTTATCGCAGCTCTCGACCAGAGTGGCGGTTCGACCCCCAAGGCCCTGCGCCTCTACGGTGTCGAAGAAAGCGAATACAACGGCGACGCCGAGATGTTCGACATGATCCACCAGATGCGGTCGCGGATCATCAAATCCCCGTCCTTCACCGGCGATAAAATCGTCGGCGCAATCCTCTTTGAAATGACTATGGACCGCGACATCGACGGCACCCCGACCGCTGAATTCCTCTGGAATGCAAAATCGGTCGTGCCTTTCCTGAAAATCGACAAAGGTCTCGCAGACGAGGCAAACGGCGTTCAACTGATGAAACCGATGCCAGAGCTCGACACCCTTCTCGCGCGCGCCGTAACCAAAGGCATCTTTGGCACCAAAGAACGCTCTGTGATCAACGCCGCCAACGCCGAAGGCATCAAAGCCGTCGTCGCCCAGCAGTTTGAAATCGGGATGCAGGTTCTTTCGCACGGTCTGATGCCGATCATCGAACCCGAAGTGAACATCACCATCGCCGACAAAGCCGAGGCTGAAGCCATCCTGCGCGACGAAATTCTCGCCCAGTTGGACGCTCTGCCCGCCGACAAACAGGTGATGCTGAAACTCTCGCTCCCTTCGGTCGAGAACTTCTACAAACCGCTCGTCGATCATCCCCGCGTGATGAAAGTCGTCGCTCTCTCGGGCGGCTACTCCCGCAAGGACGCAAACGACCTCCTGTCGAAACAGACAGGCATGATCGCCTCCTTCTCGCGCGGCCTGACCGAAGGCCTCTCGGCCAAACAATCCGACGCGGAATTCGACGCCATGCTCGCCGCATCGGTCGGCTCGATCTTTGAGGCTTCGGTCGCAGGTTAAGGTCACATCGGGGCGCCTTCGGGCGCCCTGTTTCTTTCCTGACTCTACTCGAAAAAACTTTGTGAAATAACCCTTTGGGGGATTCACAAAGCGAATCAGATGTGCGAATTTAGCGTCAACACCCGTCAGAGGTGATTTTGAGGCATGTTATGAATCGCAGCGCACGGCCCGCCATGGGCTCTGTTATCTACTTCACGGTTTTGATCCTTCTGGGTCTCTATTTCACCTTTGCCGCTGTGCAGGGCGAATACGGTGTGTTCCGCCGTGCCGAAATCGATGCCCAAGCCCGCGAATTGCAGGCCGACCTCGACGCGCTGAATGTCGAAGTGGCACATATGCAAAACCTCACCCGCCGCCTCTCTGACACCTACCTCGACCTTGACCTGCTCGACGAACGCGCCCGCGATGTGCTCGGCATGGTCCGCTCGGACGAGATCGTAATCACCCGATAAACCTGCCTTTGTGCCCCAAATATCCCGGGGGTGAAGGCGCAGCCGAGGGGGCAGAGCCCCTTTTCGCCCTTTGTTTAAAGGGGCTTCACGCTGCCTTGCACGCGGTGCAACCCACCTATCCACCCCTGACCGATATTGACACTCGCTTTATAAACCCCAATCCTGTATAGATAGTTTAACACTAAACTATCGCCATCACAGGACGGAGGACCTATGGCCGCTAGAAAACCAGCCGCACAGGCAAACGTGTCCAAGGAAGAGCTGCTGAGCTACTACCGTGACATGCTTCTCATCCGCCGCTTCGAAGAAAAGGCCGGCCAGCTTTATGGCATGGGTCTTATCGGCGGCTTCTGTCACCTCTACATCGGTCAAGAAGCGGTCGTCGTCGGCCTCGAAGCTTGCACCAAAGAGGGCGACAAACGCGTCACCTCCTACCGCGACCACGGTCACATGCTCGCATGTGGTATGGATGCAAACGGTGTGATGGCAGAACTTACCGGCCGCGAAGGTGGCTACTCCAAAGGTAAGGGCGGCTCCATGCACATGTTCTCCAAGGAAAAGCACTTCTACGGCGGCCACGGCATCGTTGGCGCTCAGGTTCCGCTTGGTGCGGGTCTTGCTTTCTCGGACAAATACCGTGGCAACGACAACGTCACCTTCGCGTACTTCGGCGATGGCGCTGCGAACCAAGGTCAGGTCTACGAGACCTACAACATGGCAGAACTTTGGGATCTTCCGGTGATCTTCGTCATCGAAAACAACCAATACGCCATGGGCACCTCTGTTGCTCGTTCGACCAAATCGACCTCGCTCTATGGTCGCGGCGAAGCTTACGGCATCAAAGGCGAAGAAGTTGACGGCATGTCCGTCCTCGCCGTCAAAGAAGCTGGCGAGCGTGCTGTTGCTCACTGTCGCGCAGGCAAAGGCCCCTACATCCTAGAGGTCAAAACCTACCGCTACCGTGGCCACTCCATGTCAGACCCTGCGAAATACCGGACCCGCGAAGAAGTGCAGAAAATGCGCGAAGAGCGTGACCCGATCGAACAGATCCGCGCCATGTTGCTCACAGGCAGCCACGCCTCCGAAGACGATCTGAAGAAGATCGACAAGGAAATCAAAGACATCGTGAACGAGTCCGCCGAATTCGCGAAAACCAGCCCGGAACCGGCTCTTGATGAGCTGTGGACCGATATTTACGCGTAAGATCGAGGGAGGACTTAACTCATGGCAACCGAAATTCTCATGCCCGCCCTCTCTCCGACGATGGAAGAAGGCACTCTGGCCAAATGGCTGAAAAAAGAGGGCGACACCATTTCTGCGGGTGACATCATCGCAGAGATCGAAACCGACAAAGCAACGATGGAATTCGAGGCCGTCGACGAAGGCATCATGGGCAAAATCCTGATCGCTGAAGGCACCGAAAACGTCAAAGTGAACACCCCTATCGCTGTTCTCGTTGAAGACGGCGAAGAGGTTCCTGCGGACGCTGGCCAATCGGCTCCTGCGGCCGAGGCTGCACCTGCCGCTACTGCTGCGGCCCCTGCCCCTGCGGCGGCGGCTCCTGCTGCACCGAAGGTCGACCAGTCCCCTGACTGGCCCGAAGGCACCCCGATGAAAACCCAAACCGTCCGCGAAGCTCTGCGTGACGCGATGGCCGAAGAAATGCGCCGCGACCCCGACGTGTTCCTCATGGGTGAAGAAGTCGGCGAATACCAAGGTGCTTACAAAATCTCCCAAGGGATGCTGGACGAATTCGGCTCTAAGCGCGTCATCGACACGCCGATCACCGAACACGGCTTTGCAGGGATCGCAACGGGCGCTGCATTCGGCGGTCTGAAACCGATCGTCGAATTCATGACCTTCAACTTTGCAATGCAGGCCATCGACCACATCATCAACTCTGCGGCTAAGACGCTCTATATGTCTGGCGGTCAGATGGGGGCGCCAATGGTGTTCCGTGGCCCGAACGGTGCAGCGGCTCGTGTGGGCGCACAGCACTCGCAGGACTACGCGGCATGGTATGCGCAAATCCCTGGCCTCAAGGTCGTCATGCCCTACTCGGCTGCGGACTACAAAGGTCTGATGAAACAGGCGATCCGCGATCCGAACCCTGTGATCTTCCTCGAAAACGAAATCCTCTACGGTAAATCCTTCGAGGTTCCGGTGCTCGACGATTTCACCATCCCGTTCGGCAAGGCCAAAGTCTGCCGCTCTGGCAATGACGTGACCATCGTGTCTTTCGGCATCGGCATGACCTACGCCCTCGAAGCCGCTGAAAAGCTGGCCGAAGACGGCATCGACGCCGAGGTTATCGACCTGCGCACCCTGCGTCCGTTGGACTACGACACCGTGATTGCTTCGGTGATGAAAACCAACCGCATGGTCACAGTCGAAGAAGGCTGGCCCGTCGGCTCTATCGGCAACCACCTGTCGGCCTATGTGATGACACACGCGTTCGATTACCTCGACGCGCCTGTTCTGAACTGCACCGGCAAAGACGTTCCGATGCCCTACGCCGCAAACCTCGAAAAGCACGCTCTTGTCACCACGGCCGAAGTCATCGACGCCGTGAAGCAAGTCACCTACCGCTAAGGAGACAGAGAAATGGCTACAGAAATTCTCATGCCCGCCCTGTCCCCCACGATGGAGGAAGGCACGCTGGCCAAATGGCTGGTCAAAGAGGGTGACGAAGTAAAATCGGGCGACATCATCGCCGAGATTGAAACCGACAAAGCCACCATGGAATTCGAAGCCGTGGACGAAGGCATCGTTGGTAAGATCGTGATCGCCGAGGGCACAGAAGGCGTAAAGGTTAACACCCTGATCGCAATCCTCGTCGAAGAGGGCGAAGAGGTTCCTGCAGCGGGCGCTTCTGCACCTGCTGCGGCGCCTGCGGCTGCGGCCCCTGCTGCGGCGGCTGAACCTGCTGCTGCGGCACCTGCCCCAGCAGCGCCTGTCAAAGACGGTAACCGCGTCTTTGCATCGCCGCTCGCACGTCGCATCGCAGAACAGAAAGGTCTCGACCTCTCTGCCATCGCTGGCTCTGGCCCGCGTGGTCGTATCGTGAAATCGGACGTCGAAGGTGCAACCGCAGCACCCAAAGCGGCCGCTCCCGCTGCTGCGACCGAGGCACCCAAGGCTGCGGCCCCTGCCGCTGCCATGGCCCAAGGCCCATCCACCGATGCCGTGCTCAAAATGTACGAAGGCACCGATTTCGAGGAAGTCAAACTCGACGGTATGCGCAAAACCATCGCTGCCCGCCTTACCGAGGCAAAGCAGTCGGTTCCGCACTTCTACCTGCGCCGCGACATCGAACTGGACGACCTGCTTGCCTTCCGCGCGCAGCTCAATGCGAAACTCGGCGACCGTGGCGTCAAACTTTCGGTCAACGATTTCATCATCAAAGCCTGCGCATTGGCCCTGCAACAAATCCCAGAAGCGAACGCTGTTTGGGCTGGCGACCGCGTGCTGAAGTTCAAGAACTCTGACGTGGCTGTGGCTGTTGCGATCGAAGGCGGCTTGTTCACTCCGGTTCTCAAGAACTCGGACAGCAAATCGCTCTCGGCTCTGTCGGCAGAAATGAAAGACCTCGCCAAACGTGCTCGCGACCGCAAACTCGCGCCGCATGAATATCAGGGTGGCTCCTTCGCGATCTCCAACCTCGGCATGTTCGGCATCGACAACTTCGACGCCATCATCAACCCGCCGCACTCTGGCATCCTCGCCGTCGGCGCAGGCGTCAAGAAACCTGTGGTTGGCGCGGACGACCAGATCAAAGTGGCGACAGTCATGTCCGTCACCCTCTCCGTTGACCACCGCGTGATCGACGGCGCACTGGGCGCACAACTTCTCGAGGCGATCAAAGCGAACCTCGAAAACCCGATTGCAATGCTGGCCTAATCAGCAGTCTATCGAAACGAAAACGCCCCCGACTTCGGGGGCGTTTTTTTATGGAGCGGGCCGATCATCCAAGGTCAATTGCAGGAACAACATATCCAGCCATCGCCCGAATTTCTTACCGACCTGCGGCATCCGCGCGACCTCTACAAATCCCATGCGTTCATGCAGGCGGACGGACCCTGTGTTCCCCGCCTCAACACTCGCGATCATCGCATGGAGCCCCTGTTCCCGTGCCCGATCAATGATCGCCTGCATCAGTTTCGGCCCCAATCCCTGCCCCTGAAATTCGGGCAGCAGATAGACCGAATGTTCGACCGTGAGGTCATAGCCATCCTTGCCGCGAAACGTGCCATAGGTGGAATACCCCGCCGCCACGCCGTCGACCTCTCCGACAAACACAGGGAACCCCGCCGCGCGACGGTCTGCCAGAAACGCCAGACGGTTTGCCTCATCCACGAGGATATCCGTCCACAGTGCGGTGCCGTTCAAAACTTCATGGTTATAAATCTGCGTGAGAAAGCCCGCATCGGCATCGGTCGCATCGCGAATGATCATCTGGTGTCTCCGTCATTTGCCCGAACTGAACCCCGATTTCATCGCTCCTGCAAGGGCCAGTGAAAAACATTTCAACTCTTTGATCTATCGCAAGGTTTACCCCCTCCAGACTGCTATGCATCTGGGGACACATCAAAAGAGGCGCGACATGGACTGGAAAGACTACCTAGCCAACACCACCAAATTCACCAAAGACTTCCGCAAGGCCCAACCTGACGTCGGTAAGGCCTTTACCGATATGCACCGCGCGGTGCTGCATGACGGCGCGCTGTCGGTAAAACACAAGGAATTACAAGCCATTGTCGTGGGCATCGTGACCCATTGCGCCGATTGCATCGGGTTCCACCTACAGGGCGCTGTCCGCGCTGGGGCCACCCGCGCAGAACTCGAAGAAACGATCGCAACCTGCATCCTGATGGGCGGCGGACCTGCGTATATGTATGGAATGAAGGCTCTAGAAGCCTATGACCAACTGGTGGGCGAAGGAGAGGGTTAACCCTCTCCCATACACTTCTTGAGAAGTTGATCCATCGAAACGGAGGGCTGGTCACATCCAGCTTCTCCGACGATCTTGGCGGGGACACCCGCCACGGTCTTGCAGCATGGCACATCGTTCAGAACAACCGATCCAGCGGCGATACGACTGCGATCCCCGATCTTAATGTTGCCCAGCACAGACGCCCCAGCGCCGATCAGAACACCATCACCGATTTTCGGGTGACGATCTTCGTCCTCTTTGCCCGTGCCGCCCAGCGTCACGGTATGCAGGATCGACACGTTATCACCAACGACCGCCGTTTCACCGATCACGATGGAATGGGCATGGTCGATCATGATCCCACGCCCGATACGGGCTGCAGGGTGAATATCGACGCCAAAGGTTTCAGAGATGCGCATCTGTAGGAAATACGCCATATCCTTGCGCCCCTGCTGCCAGAGGTAATGACCCAAACGATAGGCCTGAACCGCCTGATACCCCTTAAAATAAAGGAGAGGATGCAGGAAACGGTGGCACGCAGGGTCACGTTCGTAGGTCGCAACCAGATCCGCACGGGCCGCAGCGGTCAGATCGGGTTCAGCCTCATAAGCATCATCCGCAATCTCGCGCAGCAATTGTTCCGACATCTCAGCCGACGCCAGCTTCATCGACACGCGATAGGCCAATGCATCTTCGAACCGATGGTGGTGGAGGATACATTGGTGCAGCAGGCTCCCCATCAGAGGTTCGCTTTTGATCGCGTCCTCTGCTTCCGAACAGATACGGTCCCAAACGGGATCGATTTCAGCCAGTTTAGATTTCGGGTTTGCCATGGTCAGGCTCCTGCGTTTTCTCGCGTCAGACTACCCTACTTAGGGCATTTCGTCCAAGAATAAACCCGTGATCGACCATATCACCGATTTTGATGACGCGAGGCGATATAGGTTTGCAGCAAAACACTTAGCGCGTGGTGGAACCCCTCTGGGGTCGGGTAGCGGATGGGTGCACGGGGCAATCGGATGGCGCGGTCATGGAGCGTCCCGTTGCCCCAGTCAGGATGCACCCGCCCCGTACGTTTGCGGTATTTGTCGGCAAGGTGCGCCTGCGCGATCATCATGGCAGCGAGGTCTGGCCAATCGCAGTCAGGGCGCGCCAGCAATGCCCGCGCCCCCTGTTCGAGATCAGCCAGCAACACCGCCCGCATCATGCCACCCAAAGCGACCGATAGGGCCCCGCGCCATACCGATCCGACAATTGCGCGACCTGCACGGTGTAGCCCGCCGTGACACCATCCGCCGCTTTATCAGCCGCCGAATAGGTGAACTCTGGCGCGGTCACGATCACCTCGCGTTTCAGATCACCCGCCGCAAAGATACGAACGACATAGGCCTCGCGATCCTCGCCCAAGGGCACCTCTGCCGCGTCCCAACTATCGCCATCGACCCGTGTGCGCCGCACCCACATCGTCACATCCCCAGTCGAGGTCAGATGACACACAGGATAAGGCCTTAGCCCTACACCCGCGAACCCACTGGTGACGGTCTGATAGGTCGGATCATCATAGCCACGGTTTGCTGGGCCAAAGCGATAGCTGCGTGTGACACCGCGCAACGTGCTCGGGTAGTCGGGCTGCACCAGCGCCCCGTCCAAAAGCACCACCAAAGACCCCGCAGGACGGAAAACCGCCTCGGTCCCTTGTTGCCCCCTCAGCCGCAGCCGCAGGTCATAGGTGTTTGGCGCAACGAGCACGGCCTCTTGGAACTGGAATACCTCCCAACCGTCTGCGCCACCGTTCCCAATCGCAATCGCATTGCGGCCCGACAGAACGCCCAACCGATCAGTCGAGGAGAGTTCCCCCCGCACCAATTGCACCCGCAGCGCGGCCCCATGATCCCACCGTCCCGCCATCGCGGGGGCAAGCGTGGTCAACGTGGTGCCGATCGTAGCGGGTCGCTCTGCCGTGGCAGCGAGCCTATAGTCGCTGTCGGTTTCCGAATGATAGAGCGCGACCGCCCCCGGCCAATTGACTGCCGTCGCCGCAAAATGTGGGGCATGTGCGATCTCTGTCCCCGTCAGCAGTGGAAGGTCGAGGAATACGCCTGTCACCGGCAAAGGCGCCGTTATAGGTGCCACCGTCTCTGCCAAATCATCGGCCAAGGGCGGGATATAAGCGTCCGTATCAATGCGCGTCGCCTCCACCTCTTGGCCCAAGGATTGTGTCATCCGATCAATGCGATAATTGTCACCGCTCAAGGTCACCACATCGCCTGCAGCGACATCAATCCGCGAGGGCGGCAAGGCAAATGTCACGGTGTCCCGCGCCATGCGCTGCTCGGTCAACCAACGGTCGGTGATCTGGCTGGCTTCGGCTTTGGTCAGGACAACACCCGCCTCGGACCGCGCAACAGACTGCGTCCCACCGACAAGGCTCGCCTCGGCCAGACGCGTGTCATAGCTGCCGTCCGCCCCCACATAAGACAGGCGGATTTTGCCCGCGACTTCAGCCTCGGGTGCACGGATGTGTTCGATGGCAGAGAACCGATCCCCGATCACCAGTTCATCAGGGGAGAGCGTCACCCCATGCGTCGGCGTGCGCGTGACAAAGGTCAGTTTCCCATCCCGTTCGGTCACATCAAACCCATAGGCCAGCATCAAAGGCTGCAAAGCCGCCCGCGCCGTGTCGGTCTGGTCGATCATATAGCCACGCAGCACACCATAGAGGCGGCTGACATCGACCTCTGTCACCCCTGCCCGCTGGCACATATCGGCCACCGTTTGGGCGAGGCTGCGGGCCGACAACCGCCCGTTCATCCAGTGGCCACGGGCGTAATTCGCCCCATCCGACCAGAGGTCCCGATTGTTGGGAAACGCAGGATAAGGCCGCGCGTCCCATGCCCAAAGGCAGGCCAGCGACATATCCACCATCGCCCCGCCATACACCGGCGACACGGGGTTCGTCGCTGGGTCCGCGAAATGGTCGTGGATCGCTGCAATATAGGCCGCTTGGAGGGCATCGTCGCGGCCCCCTGTCGAATAATACGGCAGGCCAGATTCCGACGATTTCTGGTCGAGGAATTTGTTCGGCTGGTTCGTCCCCTTATAAATCGCCGCACAGCCGTATTCGGTAAAGACGATGGGTTTCGACATGGGCACCCAATCGGTGGCGGTCGCTTGTTTGACGCCCCCAACGCGGTTGTAATGGGGGTTAGACCACCAATTGCGAATATCCTTGGGGCGCCAAATCCACGGTTCACCCTCACCATCGGTGATCGGCGTGCGGATTTGCGCGGCGCGGGCCTCGGGCGAGTGGTAATACCAATCGTAAAGTTCGCCACCCTCGACGTTGGAGCGCAGGTAATCGAGGTTGCGAATATCGCCCCATTCCGCATCGAGGTGATCCAGCCCATCGCGCCAATCAGAGAGCGGCAGGTAGTTGTCGATCCCGATGAAATCGATGTTCGGATCGGCCCAGAGCGCGTCGAGGTGGAAGATCTTATCCGCCGTGCCAGCAGGCTGCATCCCGTGATATTCCGACCAATCAGCGGCATAGGTGATCTTGGCGTTGGGCAGGATCGCTTTGACCTCTGCCGCGAGTTGGCGAAGTTGATCGACCGCAGGGAACCCGTTCGCCCCGCGGATTTCGGTCAGGCCCCTCAGTTCAGAGCCGATGCAGAACACGCCAACGCCGCCCGCCGCAGCACAGAGATGCGCATAGTGGAGGATGAAACGACGGTAGCTCCATTCCACTGGGCCTGTGTAGCTGACCATTGTCCCGTTGATCACGAAATCACTGGGCTGGGCTGTGCCGAAAAACGCCGCGACCTCGGCTTCGGCAAGGGCGGTTTGGTCGGGGGTTCCGGATTGATGTGGGGCGAGCGACACCGTGATCCGACCCCGCCACGGCAGCGCAGGCTGGGCGGTTCCGCCCCACGGATCGGGTAGAGCATTATCCGACAATTGCTCCATCAGAACAAAGGGATAGAATACGGGACTAATGTCGCGCAAATTCAGCGACTGGATCGCCTGCACCACGGATTGGTCGGTGGGCGTGCCGCCGTAAACGGGGCGATCGTCCACGTATGGCACGAGCCCCGCAGTCGCGCGGTCGGCCCCGCTGACCTGCCACGGCATGTCGATAGGATCGGGGCCAAGCGTCTCTGCCCGTGGCCCGATCCTGCACGATCCACACCGCAGATCATTCCCGAACCACGACACGATGAGCGAGGCGGTCGCGAGGTTCGGCGCCTCGTCCGTGAGGGCATCCAGAGACACCTCAATATCCGCCTTGCCCGCCGCTGTGTGGACGTTCAGCGACCGATAGGACCCCAGACCATCGTTCACCGTCACGGGCGTTGTGGCCAGCGCGTATTCCCCCGTTCCTGGGATCAAGGCCACACCACGGACCTTATGTGCGATATCGTCGGCGCTGGTTTTTACCACCTCAAACGAAAATTGCGGGATACGGTTGCCGAACAGCCCAAGGGGCAGGTCTTCGATCACCACATAGGCGGTGCCGCGATAGGCGGGCGCGTTGCCTGTGCCCTCAACCGCTTCGATTTTCGGATCGGGGAGCTGGTCTTCGCCGCCCTTATAGACCCGCAAGGTCAGGTCATCGGCGGCGATCTCTTCCCCATCCGCCCAAATGCGTCCGATGCGGGTGATCGGCCCCTCGCAGACCGCGATGGCGAGGCTGACGGTATAGGCATAATTCGTCACGCTTGGCTGGCGGGAACCCTTACCGCTGCCGCCCGTGGTGGTCGCGCTCTCAAGGAAACGCGTCGCCCAGATAACCTGTCCACCCACGCGCATCTGTCCGTGGATTTGCGGGATCGCTGCGCCCTCGGATGCACCTGTAAGACGGAAACGGTCGATGCGGCCTGTTTCGACCGCATCCGATCCGCCCATGACACGTTGGTCGATGACACGGCCCAAGGTTGCCCCAATGGCCCGCCCGATCACCGCATTCGAGAGGCCGAGGGTGGTGCCCCCGATGGACCCACCCAACGCCATACCTGCCGCAGAAAGAACAATCGTCGCCATCAAAGCCCCCTTTCAGGAAAGGAAAACCGCGCCGCGATGCGACGGGCCCATGGTGGGGTCAGGCGGCTCTCGATCACGCCGTGGCCCGTGTAGGAATGGATAAATGCAGGATGCGCCCCGATCTGCGATTGCAGACCGAGGTGTTTGGCGACCGCCCCGTCGCGCATCCGAAACAGGATCAGATCGCCAAGCGCGGCATCCGACAGGGGTTTCGGGGTGAAATGGCGCAAAGCGGCGTCAAAGAGATCCTCGCGGCCTTGGGGTTCGGACCAATCCGCGCTGTAGGCGGGCACGGGTTCAGGGAGCGGGCCGATATGCGCGCGCCACAGGCCAAGGATCAGACCCAGACAATCGCAGCCCGCCCCCTTGCACGAGGCCTGATGCCTGTAGGGGGTGCCGATCCAGTCGCGGGCGGTGTTGACAATCGCGTTCATCGTAGGCTCCCCCCGTCATTGCTGCCTGCACGGCGTGGGGTGGACACCAGCCAGTCTTCGCCCGGGATGTCAGGGAAGCCGCGGAAATTCAGGAGGTTGTCGAACTTTGCCTGACAGGTCGCCATGCGTTTGTCGCAACCTGCCTCCAGTCGGATCAGATCACCCGCCGCCACATCGGCCCCAAGGGGCTGCCACAGTTCGATCAGATGGCGGGCACCGTCGATACGGTTCGCCTTGATCAGACCAGAGAGACCCGTGGCAGCCCCCGACAGAACCGTCAGACGCCCCTTTTCGAACCACCGCTCTGCCTGTGGCAGAGGGTCGGTCCAAAAGACGCGGTTGCGTTTGACGGCATAGGCTGAGGTTTCGTGACGAAAGGCGGGGGTGTTCAGGTCAACACGACAGGCCGCATCACCCAAGCTAGCGGCACAAGAGCGCTGGAACACGCGGCCTTGGGGTTGGTTCAGCGCCTCTGCCAGCCCGCGCAATTCAGCGCGAAATTCTGGCCCGTTGCGGCGCATTTCCCCGATGCTGCCGCGAAACCGCAGCGCCCGTTCCGACGTGTCAGCCCAGTTGACGATCCAGAAGCGCACCTCGGCCCTGTCATAGCGACCTGCGATGATATCGGCCTCTGTGATGGCGGTGTCGGTCAGGGTGCCGATGGCCTCTGTGTTATCGACAGAGAGGCCCGTGGATTGTTCGATCGCCTGCGCCGACAGCCCCGTGTCTGCGCGAAACGTGATCCCGTCGAATGTCAGGTCGCGGTCGTGGTCGGTAAAGCCCAAGGTCACGCCATCGCCCCGCGTCACGGCCCATGCGCGGCAGGTGGTTGTGGTGCCTGTGGCAAGGTGAGCGAAGAGCGTCATTGGCGCACCTCCACCACAGGAATATCAGGCACCTCGCCCGCGTTGAAATTCGCGGCTGATATGCGGATCGCATCCGTGTCAAACCGCACAGGCACGTCGAATTCAAAGCCCGCACGGATGTCCACGCCAATGTCTGGCGGGTGGGCAAAGGTGATCTCTCCGTTCGTGTAATCAACGGTGTAATCAATCCTTTCCTGCTGCGGGATATTGCCCAGCGTCACCAGCACCGTGCCAAGGACGGGTTTGGTGATCGGGCGTTCATAGCTGCCCGCGCCCGAGGTGTAGAGTTTGCGCAGGGCAAAGGTCGATGTGACCTCATCCCCGATGCCCAGCAGTTGGTCGATGCCCGATGGTGCCCGTGACGGGACGCAGGATTTGTAGTCGGCCCAGTCTTTCCACCGAAACCCATAGAGCTGACCCCTGCGGCCCTCAAAAAATGCGATCAGCGCGTCGATGTCATCCATCGACCGCAGGCCAAGGCCCGCATCATAGCGTCTACGCGAATGGGCCCACGGCGCATTGCGTTCCTCGTGACCGTTGGCGAGTGTGACAATTTCGGTGCGCCGCTCTGGTCCACCGACAGAGCCGAACGACAGCGACACGGGAAAGCGGATATCATGAAACCCCATTGTGGCCTCCTTAGCGGTTGCGTTGGCCACGGCTCATCATGCGCGACATTTGCGCGGCAATCTGGCTCTGGCTGCGTTGGAACCCCTGCACGTCGGGGGTGGTGATGTTCATCGTGACGTTGACCGTGCCACCGCCCTGCGCCTGAACGCCCAAACGACCGTCAGCAGAGCGGGTGAGCGGCATGATCGCCTCTGGCCCCGCCTCACCCATGAGGCCCGTGGCACCGCGCATCGGGAATGTGGTCGGGCTGGTGACGACGCCGCCCTTGGCAAAGGGCATGACGCGGCCTTGGGTAAAGGCACCGCCCTGCGCGTAGGGCATAACGGACGATACCAGCGCATTCAGACCACCCGCGAGCACCCCGCCGAAGTGATCCGTCACGGGCTTCATCGCGGCGTTATAGACGGTGTTCGACATGGCCTTGCCCAGGGTGGACAGCGCGTCAGAAAGCTTCATCCCGTCAAAGACCACGCCATCGAAAGCCCGCCGCAGCCCACGCGAAAACCCCGCATCCAGATTGCCCAGATCGCGGGTGGTGTCGCCCAAGGTTTGGCGGATGTCGCGCAGTTGTGCATCAAAGGCGGCGGTCATCGTGGACGCCTCGCCCATGCTGGTTTCCAGCGATGAAAGCTGCGTGTCCAGATCATCCAAGCGGTCGAAATCGCTCATCTCGTGGTCCTTTCGTCAGGATAAAGGGTGGCCAGTTCGGCCAAACGGGCGCGGCCCATAGCGGGCGTTGCAGCATCCAGCCCCGCGATGAGGAGGAGCTCTGCCGGTGTCAGCGCCCAAAATTCGCGCGGGGACAGGCGCAAACCGCGTAGGCCCAACCGCATCAAACCAGCCCAGTCCATTCAGGCCACCGGCGTGAACGCACGGGCGAGCAGGAGGGCCGCCGCCTGTGCCGCCCCCACGGGTCCGCCCGCAATATCGGCGGTCAATAGATCGGCGCTGGTGCCGCGCCACCCGCCCCCACGCAGACCCGCAACGCACAAGGCCAACACATCGCGCGAGGAAAACGCGCCTGTGTCAAAGCGGTCTATCAGGTCGATGAGCGTTCCGGTCTGTAACTCGGCCTCAAGTTCGGCCAAGGCGCCGAGCGTCAGTTTGCACGGGTATGCGGTGCCGTTGAGGGTCAGGGTCACTTCGCCTGCGTGGGGGTTCGCCATCAGACGGCCGCCGTAAAGGTTAACGCACCTGCAGAGGCGAGGGACAATTCATAGGTCGCTTCGCCATTGTGGGTGCCGGCGTATTCGATGGCAGTGATCTGAAACGGGCCTTCGATGGTGCCGAAATCGGGGATGATCACCTGAAAATCGGGCATCTGGCCGTCGAAAAAGATCTGGCGGGCGCGTTCGTCGGTGGCGTCATCTTTAAACACGCCAGAGCCAGAGAGGCTCGCTGAACGGACCCCAGCGCCTGCGAGGAGTTCACGCCAGCCGCCTTGGCTGTCGAGGTTCGTCACATCCACGGTTTCCGCGTTGAATCTGATGCGCGTGGCCCGCAGGCCAGCGGTGGTTTGGAACTGACCGTCACCAGTCATGTCCATCTTGATCAATAGGTCTTTGCCGTTTTGGGCTACCATGGGATTTCTCCTGTCGTGAGGGGTCAGAGGTCTTCGACGCGGGCGCGGAAGATCAGGGTGATTTGGCGGATGCTGCTGCCGTCCACGCGGGACGCGGTGGCCCGCAGGAAATTCAGCGAAACGATGCGACCACGGGTCAGCGTCAGCACCGTATCAAGCAGCGCATCAGACACCTGCGCAGCCGCCAGTTTCGCGGCAGCAAAGCCTGCGGTCTCCGTGGCGATCGTCACGCTGAAATCGTGATCCGCCCCGTGGCCCGTTTGATCAGAGCGATCCTTGACCACCTCGGGACCGAGCGTGATGTAAAGCGCGGGCAGCGTGCCTGTGGGCAGCGCGTCATAGACGGGCGTGTCGGTGATCTGATCGGTGAGACGTGCATAAACGGCAGACTGCAGTGCGGCAGAAAGGGCGTAGGTCATACGGCGACCTCCTCTGTGACATAGCAGGTCAGGAACCGTGCATCCGCGTCGCGTTCCACCACCGCATCAATCGCAAAGAGGCGTGAGGCATCGCGGAACCGCTGTTCAGGGCGCGGGCGCGAGGGCGATCCGATTGGGGCGGCGCGCACGGTCATGGTGAACCGCGATTTCGACAGAGGGACAGCGACGCCTGATCCTTCGGCGCCAGTACGGGCTTTGACCTCGGCCCAGAGCGTGCCCATGGGTTGCCAGTCGACGCTGTAGCCGCCTGCCCCATCCGCGACACGGATCGGCGTTTCAAGCGTGAGTTTGCGCGAAAGGATCGGCAGGGTCATTCCATGCCCCCCAACCGCAGGGTGCGATAGCGTTCCACGAGCGACGCCACCATCGGCGGCATCAGGTCACGGCCAGCGGTTTCGCCGTGGCGGAAGTCGTAGAAATGAGCGGCGAGCATGAGGACGGCCTGAGCCAGGTCATTGGGGATGTCGGACCAATTCGGGCCGTAGCCTGCGATGAAATCGAGCAGTGCAGAGCCACCAGTTGCAATCAATGGCAAGGAAAGCCCCAAAGCTACGAGCCGCGGACGGTGGAGGTCAGCGACAAGCACCCACGACGACTGCGACACAGGCGTTTCAGCGCCCAAACGGTCGATGAGTGTGAGTGATGTGACGGCAGAGACAGGCCCCACGGGAAGCACCGCGTCAGAGGCCGACCGCCAGCGATAAACGGTCCAGCTAAAATCGCGCTGGATCAGGATTTTCCCCGTGCGGGCCTCAATCGCGGCAAGGGCGGCACGGAGCGCCGCGACCAATACGCCGTCTTGCAAACCATCATCGGCAAAGCCCGACCCCAGTCGCAAATGGTCTTTGAATTCAGCGACCGGAAGCGCCGCGAGGGGCACCGTGGTCTGTTCGACTAACATCATCACATCTCTCCGAAATTCCGGTCGGTTGAGGTCCGCGCGGTCACTGGCCCTTCTCGGGCGGGGACATGCTAGTGGGGTCAGGAGCCCCGCGCGGACCGTGGGGCGGCCTCCGCCGCCCGTGGATCAGCCCGCTTAGGCGGTGCCGAATTTCAGCAGTTTGATCGCGTTAAAGTCGCTCACCGCGCCGCCCACACGTTTGGTCGCGTAGAACAGCACATGTGGCTTTGCCGAGAACGGGTCGCGCAACACGCGCACGTCAGGGCGTTCCGCGATGGTGTAGCCATTGGCAAAGTCACCAAAGGCAATCGCCATAGCGTCCGCAGCCACATCAGGCATGTCCTCTGCGATGAGAACCGGATAGCCCATAAGGCGCGCAGGTTCGCCTTGGCTCAGGCCATCCGACCAGAGGAAACGACCGTCGGCGTCCTTGAGTTTTCGCACGGTGCCTGCGGTTTTGGAGTTCATCACAAAGGTCGCGTTGGCGCGGTATTCAGCCCCCAGCGCATAGACCAGTTCGATGATCGGATCACCGTCATCAATCGCGCTAGCGGTGCCTGTGACCACATAGCCGATATTGCCCCAGGTCCAGATCATCTCGTCGACGGTCGGGTAATCGAGGAAGCCTTTGGGTTTATCCACGCCGTCACCGTTGACGAAAGCAGACGCTTCGGAGCGGGCGAATTTGTCGGCGATGCGGCCAGCGAGCCAGCCTTCGATATCAAAGGCGCTGTCATCAAGCAGACGTTGCGAAATCTTCGGCATCGCAGAGAGTTCGTTGACGGGAATGGTGATGCGGTCGATCTGCGGGGTTGCGGTCTCGGACTGGTTCGCGGCCTCGTTCGCCCAGCCAGAGCCCATTTCGGTATGGTCGATCAGGACATCGTAAGAGGTCGATTCAACGGTGACGATGCTGGCAATCGCGCGGATGGATGCGGTCGCGGTCAGCGCCGATTTGATCGTGTCAGAGGTTTGCGGATCGACAAGGTAGCCACCATCCGCCGCAACAGCGGTCGACATCGCCTTGCCTTCGAGCGGCAGGTCACGAAGTCCCTCGTCTTCGCCCGAACGAAGGTATGCGGCAAAGGCCTTTTGGTGTGGGGCCTCGATCATCTCAGCGCCCGAAAGCGCGGGGCGTGACGCCATCAGGGATTTACGGTCATATTTGGTCATGCGGTCTTCCTGCTGCTGAATTTTGGCGTGAACGCCGTTAGAAAACTGTTTGAATTCACATACGAAATCGGTGATCGCCGATTTCAGGTCTTGGACCGGAGACATGTCTTCTCCGGCCCGAGGGGTGGCCTCGGGTTTGGTCATTTTCGGTCCTCTCGGATGGATCGGTTAGTCGGGGATCAGCGCGGCTCTCGCCTGCCGAAACGCATCGGCCAGATCGCGCAGATCAGTGGTCAGCGCCTCGTCGGATTTGCCCGCAACACGCGCCTCGGGCAGCATCGGAAAGGTGACGAGCGACACTTCCCACAGCTCTACCTCGGTCAAGAGGCGCTGGCCTTGGCTGGTTTTCGTGGATTTCACCGTGCGATAGCCGATGGACAGCCCGTCGATGGCGCCCGCTGCAATCAACGCGGCGGCCTCGCGGCCCTTTTCAACATCAGTGAGGATACGACCTTTGACCCAGAGGCCACGGTCGTCCTCGCGGAGTTCGTCCCAGATACCGATGGGCTGCGCGGGGTCATGTTGCCAGAGCATTTTAACGCCCGACCGTTTCGCCAAAGATGCGGCATAGGCGCCACGGGCCACCACATCGTTGCCCTGATCGACAGCATCAAAGAGAGACGCGTAGCCTTCGATGATATGGCCGTCTTTTAGCGAAATATCGCACGATAAGCGGCTGAATTTATGTTCTAATTCCATCATTCTATCCTGTCACAATGCGGATGAGTTCCAGCCCAGAGATCAGCGCAAAAGAGGCGATGACCAGCCACAAGAGGCTTTCGACTTTGGCTACGATGGCCTCAATCCGGCTCAGGCGGGCTTCGAGTTGGGCGAACCAAAAATCGTTCACGGGTGCGGGGCGATTGGGGAGCGGCACGATGTTATCCTGCATCGCCTACCTCAATCGCGGGCAGGCCCAAGAGCGCCCGTTTTTCCGCCGCCGTCAGAAAGGTTGCATCGCCCACGCGACGCCATGCGGCCTCGCGTTCGGTGGCGAGCGCTGGAATCTGGTCGAGGTCGGGCCGAAGGTCGATGCGTTCACCAGTGAAATCCGACAGCCAATCGGCAATGACCGAAGTCACACGCGTGGCGAGAGGCAGGACCGTCAGGCGATAAAACGCGCGGTTGGCCTCTTGGTAGTTGGCATAGGTCGCGTCCCCCGGAATTCCGAGCAGCATCGGCGGCACACCAAAGGCAATCGCGATCTCGCGGGCGGCGGCCTCTTTGGTTTTCTGGAACTCCATATCCGAGGGGCTAAAGCCCATCGGTTTCCAATCGAGTCCCCCCTCGAGCAGCATCGGTCGGCCTGCATTGCGCGCACCTTGGTGCATGGTTTCCATCTCGTGCAAGAGACGGTCGTATTGGTCGCTGCTGAGGCTGCCCTGACCATCCGCGCCTTTGTAGACAATCGCGCCCGATGGACGGGCCGCGTTATCAAGGAGTGCCTTGGACCAGTTCGACGCGGCGTTGTGCACGTCGATGGCAGAGGCTGCGGCCTCGAGCGGGGAAAATCCGTAATGGTCGTTTTGCGGGTGGAAGGATTTGATGTGGCAGATCGGGCTTGCGCCGTCGCCCACTGTGAAACGGTGTTTTTTGCCCGCAACGGTGTAGTCGTAGCCGATGGGCCAGCCATCTGCGCCTTGGACGATGGACATGCGTTCGGGACGCAGGGCGTGCAGTTCAACGGGAAGGGTTCCATCGCCCACGGCCTCTAGATAGGCGTCGCCCGACAAGAGAAGATAGCCATAGACCGCCTCGAGCAATTCAGCGCGGCCCTGTGCAGCATTCGGACGGGCGAGGAGGTCAGCCACGGGGTGCGCATCATAACGGCGGTCGCGGTCTTGCAGGATCAAGGGCAGCGCGGCGGCGGCCTCTGCGATCATGCGCACCGCACGAAAGCCCACAGGATTGCGGGTAAACCCCGATTTGGTCAGCGTCACCGTATCGCGGGCAGACCAGACAGCACGGCCAGCCCCCATCGCCAGCACCTTGCCCGTGGCCGAGGCTTTGGCCTCAACAGGGGCATCTTGCGCCGTGCCACGCTTTAGAAAGTCAAACATCCATCGCTCCTTCGTTTCCGCCCCAATGCGTCGTTGGAGCAAATATGCAGGAAAGGTGTTCACATCCCCCCAACGCAGCGTGCGCAGGGGGGCGCAACAGGGCGTCAAAGGTGACGCACACGGGGCGCTTGCCATGTTGCGGCTGGGGCGATCACCAGATCAAAGAGCGCCCAAACGAGGGCGTCGACTCGGTCTGGAGAGCCCTGCCCCTGAAACCCGTTTGCTGTCATCAGGCACATCTGATCCTCTAGCGCGCCAAGGTTGCGGCCATGATGCACCCGCCCCTGTTCGTAGAGGGCAGCGACGGGTTCGGCGCGAGCGACCTTGCCCTTGGACGCGCGAACGGGGCGATACGGGACGAGCGGGTCGATCTGGCGCACGACCTCTTCGACCAATGCGCCGCCTTGGTTCACTTCGGCCACCATACGGTCGGCCCCATGACGGTGGAGCGCATCGACCGCCGCCTGAGCCCATTGCGAGGGTGATGCGGCAGAGATGGTCGCATCCTCAATCACATAAGCGCGCCAGTTTTGCGGCGGGCCATCGGTCACAACGCCCGCCACGATAATCCCGCAATCGTCCGATCCCTTGTGCCCCGTAACGGGTGGATCGACGGCGACAACAACACGGTCGCACTGCGGAATACGGTCAACCCGCGAAGTTTCGACCATATGGGACGTCCAAAGCGCGCCTTCGGCATCAGCCAAAAGAACGCCGTCCAATTCCTGCCGACCAAGGCGGGTCCCCGCATAGCGCCGCTGCACTTCATCTAGGAACCCCGCGGCGAGGTTGGCGCGGTTGGCAGAGGTCGGCGCATGGGTCACAACAGTGCTCTCTCGGTCGAGGATCCCGCGCAGCACTGAGGCATTGCGCGGTGTGGTCGTGACGCAAGCCCGTGGATCATCGCCAAGACGCAGGCCGAACTGGATCATATCCCAAGTTTCCTGCCCCTTTTTCCATTTTGCGACCTCATCCGCCCAGACCGCATCGAATTGCGGGCCGCGCAGGGTTTCGGGGTCAAATGCGGAAAAGACCTGCGCGGTGGCACCGTTGGGCCATTGCAGCAACTTGCGCCCCGCGATCCATGTCGGGCGACGATCAGGGGGCGAACAGGCCATGATCCCGCTGTCGCCAAAGATCATCACCTCGCGCGCCTGATCATAGGTTTCACCGACAATGGCGACACGGGCGGCACGGCCCTTGTCCATCGGGCGCGAGCCTTCGACTTGGGATCGGACCCATTCGGCCCCTGCCCGCGTTTTGCCCGCCCCACGCCCGCCAAGGATCACCCAAGTGCGCCAATCGCCAGATGGCGGCACCTGATGATCCAAGGCCCAGAAGTCGAACAAAAAGGGCAGAGCGCGAAGCTCTGCCGGTGTGAGTTTATTCAGAAACTGCGTCTGCTCTGTGGGCGTCCCTGATGCGATCAAGTCTGCACCCGAGTGACACCCGCACGGCGTCAAAGTCGATTTCTCCATTCTCTGGACCCTCTTTGTATTTGTCGTGGAATGCCTCTTCGGCTTTGCGGACCCGCACGAACATTTCTTGCAAAACAGCGAGTTGTGCGGTGGCCTTTTTCGGCGCGTCGGTGTTGCCGACCTCTGCCTCTGCGATCAATTCGTGCAGCAGTTTCAGGGTGCTGTCGTAGACCTCGCTCACCTCTGAGAGACGTGATCGCTTTTGGTCTGCCTGTTGTTGGTCCCGATTTATCATTGGTTGTTCCCTATCGGTTGCCCCGCCAGATCGAGAAACGACAAAGGGCGGCCCAAAAGGACCGCCCTGCGTCTTCTAGCCTGTGATGACTTTACCCGAAGGGTGCGAAGGACCGGTTAACCCACCGTTCGCATCAGTTCGCTGCACGCTCCAATGCGCGGTAGGCGGCGACGTTGCGGTTATGCTCGTTCAGAGTGGCCGCAAAGACGTGACCATCCGCAGGGTTCAGCGTTTTGGCGACAAAGAAAATGTAGTCGCTCTGCTCTGGGTTCAGAACCGCCTCGATGCTGGCCTTACCGGGGTTAGCGATTGGGGTCGGCGGGAGGCCGTTGATAACATAGGTGTTATAGGGCGTTTCGCGTTGGAGTTCGCTCTGGCGCAGGCCACGACCCAAGGTGCCTTGGCCTTTGGTGATGCCATAGATCACGGTCGGGTCCGTTTGGAGGCGCATGCCCTGTTCCAGACGGTTGATAAAGACCGAGGCGACCAAAGGACGTTCCGATGCAATGCCCGTTTCCTTTTCCACGATAGAGGCAAGTGTCAGCGCCTCTTCGGGGGTGTCGAACGGTAGCCCATCGGCACGGTTTTCCCATGCCTGCGCTAGGATGGTGGCCTGTGCGGCCTCCATGCGGGACAAGATGTCGGCAACGCTCGCGCCATTGGTGAATTCATAGCTGTCGGGGGACAAAGAGCCCTCAGCAGGGATCACATCGACATCACCGTCGAGCGTATCAATGGCATTGAGGCTGGTCATGATCTGCCAGCTGGTGACACCTTCGGCGATGGCGATACGGAAACGGGTGTCGTTTTGACCAGCCACGGTGGTGTAAATCTCCGGCACATCAGAACCGAGTTCGAAATCCGCGACCTCGTCATAGCGGGCGGTTTCGGGGTCCATTTGGCGGACCTCTACAGTCGCTGCGTTCACGCCGATCCGATAGAGAATTTCGGTGCCACAGGTGCTCTGCCCACCGCGGGTCACGATATCAATGATCGATTCCATCGAAGACGCAGCAGGCACGATAAAGCTACCCGCCTTAAGCTGGTTGCTCGCGCCTGTGTAATCCACACCCATGTTAAAGATCATCTTGGACGAAATCGCGCCCTGCTGATCCAGATTGTCCGCAACGCGACGGAAGTTCGTCCCGCTTGGCACCTCTAGGCAGATCGCCTGCTCCAGAGGGCCTTCGGCGCGATACTGCGATTTGCCCCAGAGGACGACGCCCCCCAGAACAAACAGCAGAACAATCAGGAACGACAGCGCGTTGGACGCGATGTTACGCCACATTAGCTGATTTTCCCGAAGATCACGCTCGCGTTGGTGCCGCCAAAGCCGAAGGAGTTCGACAGAGCCACGTCAATCTTACGCTCGACTTTCTTGTTCGGCGCGAGGTCAACAGGGGTCTCTACAGCAGGGTTATCAAGGTTGATCGTCGGCGGAGCGACCTGATCGCGGATCGCGAGGATCGAGAAGATCGCTTCAATCGCGCCAGCAGCCCCCAAGAGGTGACCCGTCATCGACTTGGTCGAGGACATGGTGACGTTACCAGCGTGATCGCCGAGCATACGTTCGACCGCGCCCAGTTCGATTGTATCCGCCATTGTCGACGTGCCGTGTGCGTTGATGTAGTCAATCGCCGACGGTTCCAGACCAGCGTCCTTGAGCGCGGCCGCCATACAACGGCCAGCGCCTTCGCCATCCTCGGACGGTGCGGTGATGTGATAGGCGTCGCCCGACATGCCGTAACCCAACACTTCGGCGTAGATCTTTGCGCCGCGAGCTTTGGCGTGTTCGTATTCTTCGAGAACAACGATACCTGCGCCCTCGCCCATTACGAAGCCATCACGGTCCGCATCATAAGGGCGCGATGCTTTGGTCGGTTCATCCGCACGTTTGGTCGACAGCGCCTTGCACGCGTTGAACCCAGCGATACCGATTTTACAGATCGCAGCCTCGGCGCCACCTGCAACCATCACGTCAGCCGCGCCGTATTTGATCAGGCGTGCTGCGTCACCAATGGCGTGAGCGCCCGTGGAGCATGCGGTCACGACAGAGTGGTTCGGGCCCTTAAAGCCGTATTTGATCGACACTTGACCCGAGATCAGGTTGATCAGCGCACCGGGGATAAAGAACGGCGACACGCGGCGCGGGCCTTTTTCTTCGATCATCACGGCGGTGTCTGCGATCGATTTCAGACCGCCGATGCCAGAGCCGATCAGAACGCCAGTGCGTTCTTTGTCTGCGTCAGCCTCGGGTTTCCAGCCCGAATCCTCGACCGCTTGGAGCGCGGCAGCGTAGCCAAAGAGGATAAAGTCATCGACCTTACGCTGCTCTTTGGGTTCCATGTATTTGTCAGCATTAAAGGTCGCATCAGAGCCGTCGCCACGTTTGACTTCGCAAGCGTAGGTGGTGCCCAGCCCTTCGGGATCAAAACCCGTAATGCGGCCAGCGCCAGACTGTCCGTCCAATAGACGGGTCCAGGTTTCTTCAACCCCATCCGCCAACGGTGTGACAAGGCCCAATCCGGTTACGACGACACGGCGCATTTTCTGCCCTCAACTCTTGTTCTCATTTCCACCCCAAATAGCGCGTTCCCCCCCTTTGGGCAAGGCAACTCGCGCCATTCAGACCGCGTTATTTACTAAAACTTGGGGATTGGGGCGTATTTGATCAATATGATGTTCGTTTTCCGCCTCTTCTACGTGGTCTTTATCACCTTGGCGCCCCTCCGTTCGGCCGATGCGGCTGAGGATGGGGTGGATTGCCGTGCGGTTCACGATCTCGCGACGATCATCGTGGCGCAGCAGATCGCGCTCACCGACCCAACCCGATTGCGCGCTGCGCTGGATCATTTGGCGCGAAACGGCGGGCGGTTTGATGCGGCCTCTGCACGGTGGATGATCGGGGACAGGGTGAATTCCGATGCACAGGTGGCGCTGGTGAATGCAGCACAACTGGGCGCTGTGATCGCGGGCCGACTGCAAACCCAGACAGAGGCACAGCGGGCGCGGATCGGTAGCGCACTCCTCTCGCAGAACCGCGTGGTGGTAGAGGCCGCGATTGCCACCCTGCCCCGCCTCACCGACCTCTGCGACAGCCAAGCCCGCGCACAGTCCTTTTCGACGATGGAGGAACCGCTGATCACCCCACGAACGGCAGCGGTCAACGGCGGTTTGGGGTTTCTCGCACTGATCACGGTTGGTGTGTTTTTCGGTCGGATCATCGCGCTCCGCCATGCTAAGGCACGACGGTTCACTTGCAGCATTGAGACAACCATCCCCCATCAGGGCAAGGTGATTCCCGCGCGGATCATCGACATCAGCCGTTTGGGTGCAAAGATCACGCTGACGGACAGCCTCCCATTTGAACGCCGTCAGAGGATCACGGTGATGGTGAACGGCCAGCCTATTCCCTGTCGGGTTGCGTGGTCGAATACGCATGTCAGCGGGATCAAGTTTCGTCGCGCTCTGACAGCGGCTGACCTCGCGACGGCATTAGGTCATGGGCCGAAGGTCGAACAGACGCGCAAACGGTCCCAGCGTGGCAAACCAGTGCGCCAAAACGAAAACGGCACCCCAAGGGGTGCCGCAATCAATACTTTGAAATCCAGTTAATTACTGAGCTTCAGAGATGAATTTCACAGCGTCGCCGAAGGACTGAATGGTCTCTGCAGCGTCGTCCGGGATTTCGATACCGAATTCTTCTTCGAAAGCCATTACCAGCTCTACGGTGTCGAGGCTGTCTGCGCCGAGGTCATCGATGAACGATGCATTCTCGGTCACTTTTTCCTCTTCAACACCCAGGTGCTCAACTACGATTTTGCGCACACGATCAGCGACATCGCTCATATCAAGTCCTCACGTTCAATAGGGCTTTCGGCCCGTTCTTTTGTGTGCCCCGCGGGGCGGTTAACTGCCCGCAGGGGGCGCCCACGGACGTAACGTCATCGTTCACATCCTGCAGGTATCACAGGGCCTATAGCAGAGAATTCCGCAGAGGCAAACGCTTTCAGGCATCCATATCATCGGTTGCGAGAATTGGGTTATTCAAGATCACCTTACAGGATTTCCGCACGTAAACCTCGGCCTGCGCTGGAACAGGTTCATCCGGAAGGTATTTCTGAATAATCGCCTTGGGCACCTGAATCACGGCCAAATCAATTGAATCCGCATCCGTGCCAAAACGCGCGGCATAGCCTTTGATTTCATCCGCGAGGGATTGGTTTTCAAAATTAACCTTGGCGCGGTTAGCCTCTGAAATGCCAGAGCGCACCAAAAACCGTTTTGGCACCGCAAAGAGCAAAATCGCGGCAGGCCGATCCAATGTGGCAAAGCGCACAGATTTCACCGCAGAGCGCAGCGCCCCTGCCTCACCATCCATTTGAAGTGTCTTGGTCATAAACACACGGTAGCGCTCATGTGCCCAAACCCACGCTTCGGCGAGGAGATCCTCCATCGAGCCAAAGCGGTGATAGATCGAACCTACGGATACTTTCGTGCCTTTTGAAACCTGTTGCACCGTAACCCCCGGTGCCGTGGCGAGATGATCCGCCAACCACACAAAAACATCCTCATCGGTAAAACCCGATTTACGCCCCATCCAAAATCTCCGTCCACGTTTTTTATTGTTGTGACAAGATTCTAATAAAAAGGGGCAGCCGATGGCTACCCCTATACGCGAAATTGGTGGGTTTACTTTACGTAAAGTTGCAAAGTGTTTCCTTAGAGCATCGCCATGCCGCCGTTGACGTGCAGGGTCGCACCTGTGGTGTAACCGGCCTCGTTCGACGCGAGATAAAGAACCGCTGCTGCGATCTCTTCTGGGGTGCCCATACGAGCGGCGGGGATCTGAACGTTGATCTTTTCTTTTTGATCGTCGGTCAATTTGTCGGTCATTGCGGTTGCGATGAACCCCGGTGCGACGCAGTTCACGGTGATCCCGCGGCTTGCCACTTCGTATGCGATGGATTTCGACATGCCGACCATGCCCGCCTTGGACGCCGCATAGTTCGCCTGACCCGGGTTGCCCGTCGCGCCAACGATGGACGAGATGTTCACGATGCGGCCCCAACGCGCCTTCATCATGCCACGGATCACGCCTTTGCACAGACGCATGGTCGAGGTGAGGTTAACCTCAAGCACGCTCGACCATTCGTCGTCGGACATGCGCATAAAGAGGTTATCCTTGGTGATGCCAGCGTTGTTGATCAGAATATCAACCGAACCCATCAGATCAGCGGCTTGTTTCGGCAGCGCATCCACGGCGGCTGCATCGCTGAGGTTACAGGTCAGCACGTGAACGCGGTCGCCCAGTTCTGCAGCCAGTTCATCGAGAGGCCCCTGACGGGTCCCCGACAGAGTGACCGTTGCGCCCGCACCATGGAGTGCCTTGGCGATTGCGCCACCGATACCACCCGAAGCGCCCGTGATCAGCGCGTTTTTACCTGTGAGATCAAACATCTTATATCCTTTCTTCCGCCCGACGTTGGGGCAGGTTCAATTAGCCTTTGAGAGCTTCAATAGCGGCAGCAACATCGTCAGGGGTGCCAACGTTGTTGGTCGCGACATCTTTGCTGATGCGTTTGATCATGCCCGAGAGCGCCTTGCCCGCGCCGATTTCCCATGCCTCTGTGACGCCTTGATCGGCCATCCAAAGCACGCTTTCGCGCCACCGCACGGACCCCGTGACCTGCTCGACCAAAAGCGCGCGGATGGTTGCAGGGTCAGTGACCGCAGCGGCGCGCACGTTTGCAACAACAGGCACAGCAGGCGCATTGATCTGAACGTCGTCCAGTGCCTCTGCCATCACGTCAGCGGCAGGTTTCATCAGCGCACAGTGGAACGGTGCTGACACAGGCAGGAGAAGCGCTCGTTTCGCGCCTTTTTCCTTAGCGATGGTCAGTGCGCGTTCAACGGCCTCTTTGTGGCCCGACACCACGACCTGAGACGGGTCGTTGTCGTTTGCAGCCTGACAGACTTGGCCCTGAGCGGCTTCTTCGGCGACAGCGGTTGCAGCTTCGAAATCGAGGCCGAGGAGAGCGGCCATAGCGCCGACACCAACAGGAACAGCCTCTTGCATCGCGGTGCCACGGGTGCGCAGCAAACGCGCCGTGTCAGCAACCGAAATCGCACCAGCCGCAGCAAGTGCCGAATATTCACCAAGCGAGTGACCCGCAACGTAATCCGCAGCGGTGATCGAAACGCCTTCGGCCTCTAGCGCGCGCATTGCAGCCAAAGAGGTCGCCATCAGCGCGGGTTGTGCGTTTTTAGTGAGCGTCAGGGTCTCAATGTCCCCGTCCCAGATCAGCGACGACAGGCTTTCCCCGAGAGCGTCATCAACTTCGTCGAAAATGGCTTTGGCTGCCGGATAAGCATCGGCCAGCGCCTTGCCCATTCCGATGGCTTGGGCGCCCTGCCCCGGAAATACGAATGCCCGCATGTGTCACTTCCCTTTGGTAACGTTTTCTCTGCCTTAGCGTGTCACGGGCCACATCACAAGAATTCGTAAAAACGAAAAAGGCGACCCGATGGGCCGCCCGTTTCAGAAAATGCTTTGAAATATTAAGCAGGAATGGCGATCAGGTCTTTGCCCAGACGATCGCGCAGCGCCTCAATCCGAGGGAGCGGACCATAGGCGACCTCTAGCAGCGTGGTCGAATTGCGATAGCGGAGCATGAGTGCACCGTGACCTTTTTCGCCGCGCTCACGGTCGATGAACAGGCCGCTGAAGGATTTGAAATCATAGCGCCCGATGAGCGAGGGCCGACCCGCGTGGTTACGGACAACCTCGCGCAATTCGCGGACATTGGTGTCAAACTCCAGTTCGACCTCAGCGCCACGGGTCGCGTAGCGGAAACAAAAGGCTGACAAGACGGCGAGGAATACGGTCAGGCCAATTTTGATAACCTCAACGCCATCTGACACAATGCTCGACGGCATGAGCCACAGACCCACCGCAGCCAGAGCGAAGACCACCCCGACAAACAGCGCAACGGCCTGTAGGGTTTTCACCATTGGCGACGGCCCCTCAAGCGACCGAATGACATAACCCCAATACGTGTCAGCGAGCATAAAATCCGCCTTGCTATAGCCCATCGGAACCTCAATTGCCCCGTTGTGGAATAATCTATCAGTTGTCAGCGCGTTCATTGTAGCACCTTTTTACCCTATGGTTGTAACCTTGTAGACCAAAAGTGGCGAAAAACAGGCGATGCCCTGACGTTGTTTTGACTTTCTCATATTCACGCCTGACACGATCCCACTGCCCCGCGCTGGTGCGTATATAAAGAGAGTGTCATTCCACACTTGCCTTTGGGGTCGCTGCCTGTATAAGGCCCCATCTTTCCGCAATTCGTTAGAACTGCGCAGTCTCTCGTGGGTGGAGGCGGAAAGATCTCATTGCCACCCTATGAAATGCGCTGAATAAAAACAGGAGTGCACATGCCGCTATACGAGCATGTTTTCATTTCGCGTCAGGACCTGTCGAACGCACAGGCTGAAAGCCTCGTCGAACACTTCTCGACAGTGCTTGCTGACAACGGTGGCAAAGTCATCGAAAGCGAATACTGGGGCGTCAAAACGATGGCCTACAAGATCAACAAAAACCGCAAGGGCCACTACGCTTTCCTGCGCACCGATGCACCGTCGTCGGCTGTTCAAGAGATGGAACGCCTGATGCGCCTGCACGACGACGTTATGCGTATCCTGACCATCAAGGTCGATGCACATGAAGAAGGTCCGTCGGTTCAGATGCAAAAGCGTGACGACCGCGGTGAGCGTGGCGAACGCGGTGACCGTGGCGAACGCCGCGAACGTCGCTAAGTTGATCAGGAAAGGACATTAAGTCATGGCTACCAAACCATTTTTCCGTCGTCGTAAGTCCGATCCGTTCGAGGGCGAGAACGCTCCGAAGATCGACTACAAAGACACTCGCCTTCTGCAGCGCTACATCTCTGAGCGCGGCAAAATCGTTCCCGCACGCATCACCGCTGTTGGATCCAAGAACCAGCGCAAACTGGCACAAGCCATCAAACGCGCACGTTTCTTGGCTCTGCTGCCCTACGCTGTGAAGTAAGGAGTCATATCAATGGACGTTATCCTTCTCGAACGCGTTGCCAAACTCGGCCAGATGGGCGAAGTCGTATCCGTGAAAGACGGCTACGCTCGCAACTTCCTTCTGCCTACCGGCAAGGCTCTGCGCGCTAACGAAGCAAACAAAGCGAAATTCGAAGCTGACAAAGCTCAGCTCGAAGCACGCAACCTCGAAACCAAAAAAGAAGCCGAAGCACTGGCTGCAACCCTCAACGGTCAGCAGTTCGTTGTGATTCGTTCCGCTTCGGATTCGGGCGCTCTCTACGGTTCTGTCTCCCTGCGTGACATCGCCGAAGTTGCGACCGCTGGTGGTTTCTCGATCGACCGCAAGCAGGTTGTCCTGCAAGGCGCGATCAAAGAACTGGGCCTGCACAGCGTAACCGTTGTTCTGCACCCTGAAGTTGAAGCAACCATCACCATCAACGCTGCACGCTCTGCAGAAGAAGCTGAGATCCAGGCATCGGGTAAATCGATCCAGGAACTGGCTGCTGAAGAAGAGCAAGCTGCAGCTGACGAGATCGCCGAACTGTTCGACGACGTTGGTGGCGCTGCTGCGGACTCCGACGAAGACCTCTAAGGTTTCCGTCAGACCAAATAGAAAGGCCGCAGAGCAATCTGCGGCCTTTTTCTTATGTGGTGATCAGCGGCGGAAAGTTTCCAGCTCTAGGATCGCATCACAGTAATCCCCGTCATAGGTTCCGACCCAAACGTCGAGATAGCCGTCCAGAGGCCGTGTCAGCACGATCTTGGGGTCCATATTGCCGTTGTCATCGTCATCGTAATACCAGTTGGCAGATGCCGTGTTGATCAACAGCGCACTGTCACATTTGCTGATGACGCTGATTTCTAGGCGTAGGCCAGACATGCCGCTCATATCGAACGTGAAATCTGGCGCCGTGGTAAAGTACCCTGCCCCTTGATCCGTTCCCGGACGCACGTTCGGACAGTTCCAAATGTAGTTTTCACCGCCAGCAACAACGTTGAAACGAACAGGGCTGCGCATTTGGGGACCCGTTACCGAATAACTGTCGCCCCACTGGGAATAGTCAGGACACGCCATCGCAGCCGTCGACAAACCAAACACCGCTAAAACAGAGAGAAGATATTGCTTCATGGTTCAAATCCTTGGTTGAGACTAAAACTCCCTCAAGCCTAGGCCTGTTATCCAAGTGGATAAACCTCTTGAGGTCAGTTTTTTCGTCGCACAAACGAAAAAGGCGCCCCGAAGGGCGCCTTTTGATCAGGGATGAACCGCTGATTATTCTTCTTCCAGAGCCTCAACAGCTTTCTGGAGGTCTTCTTTCGACACTTCTTTGTCAGTCACAGCAGCGACCGAGAAGATGTGATCGACAACTTTGTCTTCGAAGATCGGAGCCTGAAGCTGCTGACGGAACTGAGCGTTCTGCTGAACGAATTCAAAGAACTGACGCTCTTGACCCGGGTACTGACGTGCTTGGTTCATGACCGCTTGGGTCAGTTCAGCGTCAGAGACTTTGACTTCTGCTTTGTTGCCGATTTCAGCAAGGAACAGACCCAGTTTTACGCGGCGCGCAGCAAGAGCTTTGTGCTCGTCGGTTGCTTCGATCGAACCGTGGTTGTGATCGTGCACTTCTGGGTTTTCTTCATGCCACAGCTGGTGAGCGATCTGGTCTGCTTCTGCGTTAACCAGCGATTCCGGCAGGTCGAATTCAACTTTGCCGTCCAGCGCGTCGAGGAGCGAACGTTTCGCAACTGCGCGTGCTGCACCTTGGTATTCAGCTTCAAGACGCTCAGCGACTTGTGCTTTCAGCTGAGCGAGGTCTTCGGAACCGAATTTCTTTGCCAGTTCGTCGTCGATCGCTGCGTCTTTCGCTGCTTTAACAGCTTTGATGGTGCAGGTGAAAACAGCCGCTTTACCAGCGAGGTTTTCAGCGCCGTATTCCTCAGGGAAGGAGACGTCTACGTCTTTCACGTCGCCAGCTTTTACGCCAACGAGGCCAGCTTCAAAGCCAGGGATGAAGGAGTTCGAGCCGAGTACTAGCGGGTAGTCAGATGCTGCGCCGCCTTCGAACGCTTCGCCGTCAACTTTACCAACGAAGTCCATGACAACTTGGTCGCCGTCTTCTGCAGCGCCGTCTTTGTCTTCGAAGGATTTCGCGGTTTTCGCGAGGTTTTCGAGAGCTTCGGTGATCGATGCGTCGTCAGCTTTGACAACCAGACGCTCCAGTTTCACGTCAGAGAAGTCGACTTCCGGAATGTCCGGCAGGCGCTCGTAGGAAACTTCGACAACAACGTCGTCGCCTTCTTTCCAGTTCTCGTTGGTCATTTTCATTTCCGGCTGTGCTGCCGGACGGTCACCCGAAGTTTCGAGGTGGTTGTTCATCGCGCCGTCGATTGCGTCTTGCATCGCTTCGCCCAGAACACGCGGGCCGAACTGCTTTTTCAGCATAGCCATCGGGACTTTGCCCTTACGGAAACCCTTCATTTCAATGTCGGGCTGAGCTTCGATGAGCTTTTCGTTTACTTTTGCGTCGAGCTCTGCAGCGGTTACAGTGATTGTGTAGCCGCGCTTGAGGCCTTCGTTGAGGGTCTCGGTGACCTGCATCGTATGCGTCCTTTTACGTCTCGTTCAGGCCGCACGACGGCGGCCACCCTAAATCAGCCGTCCTTCTATTGGGGCATAGCGCCCCATGCAAGGCGAAATGGCACATTCCTCCCTATTCCATCAGGATGTTTTTCGGGTCCATTCTGGGGAAGTCCGTCGAATTCGGGAAAATAAGGCCCTGAACAGGCTGAGACGATCGACTAAGGGCCAATCTAACATCGTCAGTTTATTCAGGATTTGTGGTGCGGGTGGAGGGACTTGAACCCCCACGCCTTGCGGCGCTAGAACCTAAATCTAGTGCGTCTACCAATTTCGCCACACCCGCTCTGACAGGCGGTCTAGCAAAGCCTTGCGCGGGCTTCCAGCGAAAAATGCACACGTATTAAATGTATGTAAACACGCATAAAGTGTGTCCAAAAGGTTAACAATCGGCGCATATGGGCAGCCGGGGGTGCTTTTTGACTGGTGTTAACCCAATGCTTGCTTAACCTGCCTAGCAATTGAGGCAGACACAGCAAGAGCGGGAACCGCCATGCACCCTGATATCGAGATTCGCCCGGCGCAAGCCGTGGGCGTTCGCAATTTGACTGGCCTTGTGGCCGGCACCTCCCTTTTGACGCTGGATGGGGAACTCCCTGTTGAGACGCTTGCCGCTGGTGATCGCGTGATTACGCGCGATTCTGGCATGGCGATCCTCCGCGAAGTTCGCGCATTCACTGTAACCGCAGAGATGATCCGCATTAAGGCAGGAACGCTGGGCAACACCCGCCCCGACCGCGACATGGCCGTATTTGCGCAGACACCGATCCACATTCGGGATTGGCGTGCGCAGGCTCTTTATGGTCAAGCGACCGCGATGGTGAGCGCAGAGCGTTTGATCGATGGCGAATACATCACACGATCCGAACCTCAGTCGGTGATGATGTTCGAACTGGTCTTTGACCGTCAGCACATCCTTTATGCAGACGGGATGGAGGTTGGATCAGCCGCTGTCTGATCCGCACCACATGGTTTTGATGCGCCGCCCCATTTGGGCGGCGTTTTCGTTTTAGAGGCCTAAGTCGCGGAATACGGCGGGCAACGCCTCTGGTAGATCCTCAGCAATCAGCCCTGCGCCAAAATGACGGGCCGCAGCGGTGTGGAGCCAAGCCGCCGTCTCTACGTCCTTGATCCCCGTGATAATCCCCGCGAGCACATCCCCCGCCCCAGCCGTCGCGAGCCAAGGGGTCGCATTCTCATAGGTCGCCGCATTTAGGACCGTCTGACGATAGGGCGCTGCAATAACGGTATCGCGCCCTTTGTAGAGAACAGTGCAGGCAGTGCGCGCCGCGGCCTCTTCAGTCGCGATGATTTTCGACGGGTGATCGATGAGGTCAGGAAACAGCCGTGCAAATTCACCGCCATGCGGGGTGAGAACGCAGAGGGGATGGAGTGCCCTCATCAGCGTGGCATCCGACGCCAAAGCCGTCAGTGCATCCGCATCAATCACTGTGAACCGTTCAGCCGCGAAGACCGTGGGTAAAAACGCCGCCGCACGGTCGACGCCGAACGCGGGACCGATGCAGAGACTGTCGTAGCGTTTGTCCTCTACTATAGCTGCTAGGTCTTCGGGCGTGTCGCAAGGCACCAGCATCACAGCCGTTTCATGGGTTGCGTATTCTGACATGGCGTCACGTGGCACCGCGATCGTGACCAACCCTGCCCCCGCCCGCAGCGCCGCCCGCGCCGCCAGTCGTGCCGCACCCGTTTTACCCGCAGGCCCACCGAGGATCAGCGCGTGACCGTGGCTATATTTATGCGTCAATCGCCGTAGCCCACCTTTGAGCGAGGATCGGCGGGGTTCGGAAAAACGGACCGCCTGTGGACAGGGCGTCGTTATGCCGATGTCCGCGATCACGAGTTCACCGCAAAGGTCAGGCCCCACAGTCAGGTGATGACCAAGTTTGGCGCGGTGAAAGCTCACCGTAAGGTCATAGAAAATCCGCGCATCTTGGGTCAGGTGCGATTGGCCTGTGTCCGCATCCAAGCCACTGGGCAGATCGACGGCCACCCACTTCCCACCCTCTGCATAGGCCAGATCGGCAGGCCAAACGGATAAGGCGCGGAACCCCTCTGCGATCTCACCTGTTACCGCTCGTGAAAGGCCCGTTCCGAATACCGCATCAATCCACAGCGCAGGATGGTGATCATCGCCCCAGCCCCGCAAGGCCGCACCCAAATCAGCCCAAGGCCGCACCTGCCCCATCGCAGCCCAACGGTCATGGTTCGCACGGGCATCATCAGACAAACGCGCCGCATCGCCTGCAAAGAAACAGGCGACCTCCCACCCGCGCTCTGCCAAAAGCCGCGCGATGACGAAACCATCGCCGCCGTTATTCCCCGGACCGCACAAAACAACAGCCAGATCAGGCGCAGCAGCCAGCGTAGGCCATTTGCGCAAAATGGACTCGACGACGCCCTGCCCCGCACGCTCCATCAGTTCGAGGCCTGTGACACGGCCAGATGACATCGCAGCGCCTTCAGTGGCGCGCATTTGAGCAGAGGTCAGGACTTCGATCATCGTTTCAGCACCAAAAGTTTTCAAACTGCGCACTAAGCGCGCATATTGCACAATTTTTAATCACACCCTATGGAATCATCCCAAAGGCATAGGCTGCGTCAGCCTACCCGATTGTGCCTGCCGTGCAGACATGGTCTGACGCCGAAGGAACACCAAAGCGAAGGGAGTCGCGTCCGTGAAAAAGATCGAGGCGATCATCAAACCGTTCAAACTGGATGAGGTCAAGGAAGCCCTGCAGGACGCTGGCGTACAAGGTCTCTCCGTGATCGAAGTCAAAGGCTTTGGTCGTCAGAAAGGCCACACAGAGCTGTACCGCGGCGCTGAATACGTTGTGGACTTCCTGCCGAAAGTAAAAATCGAGGTCGTCCTTGCCGACGATCAAGTCGATGCTGCCATTGAGGCCATCATCGGCGCTGCCAAAACCGACAAGATCGGCGACGGTAAAATCTTCGTATCGCCTGTCGAACAAGCGATCCGTATCCGCACCGGTGAATCTGGCGACGACGCGCTGTAATTCACTGAAAAATTTCACCTCAAGAGGAATCAGGGATGAACAACCAAGAGTTTCTTAAACTAATCGCGGACGAAGGCGTTGAGTACGTCGATGTTCGCTTCACCGACCCGAAGGGTAAGCTCCAGCACGTGACGATCGTCTCTGATCTGGTTGACGAAGACTTCCTCGAAGAAGGCTTCATGTTCGACGGTTCGTCGATTGCTGGCTGGAAGTCGATCGACCAGTCCGACATGAAACTGATGCCGGATTCGTCCTCTGCTTACATGGACCCGTTCTACGCTGAGAAAACCATCGCGATCCACTGTGACGTTGTTGAGCCGGACACTGGCGAAGCCTATGACCGTTGCCCACGTCAAATCGCGAAAAAAGCAGAAGCTTACCTGAAGTCCTCGGGCATTGGTGACGCTGCATACTTCGGCCCAGAAGCTGAATTCTTCCTGTTCGACGACGTTCGTTACTCGGTTACTCCGGCGAAAGTATCTTACCAGATCGACGCTGAAGCAGCTGCTTGGAACACCGACGCAGAAATCGAAATGGGCAACCTCGCACACCGTGCAGGTCACAAGGGCGGTTACTTCCCTGTGAACCCGATCGACGAAGCGCAGGACATCCGTGGCGAAATGCTCTCCACCATGAAGCGCATCGGCATCAAAGTTGACAAACACCACCACGAAGTGGCGACCTGTCAGCACGAGCTGGGCATGATTTTTGGTGGTCTGGTCGAGCAAGCCGACAACATCCAGAAATACAAGTACATCATCCACAACGTGGCTGCGTCCTACGGCAAAACCGCAACCTTTATGCCCAAGCCGATGGCTGGCGATAACGGTTCTGGCATGCACGTAAACATGTCCATCTGGAAAGACGGCAAGCCGCTCTTTGCAGGCGACAAATACGCTGACCTGTCGCAAGACGCGCTGTACTTCATCGGTGGTATTCTGACCCACGCAAAAGCACTGAACGCGCTGACCAACCCGTCGACAAACTCCTACAAGCGTTTGATCCCGGGCTTCGAAGCTCCTGTTCTGCGCGCATTCTCCGCACGCAACCGTTCGGGCTGTGTCCGTATTCCGTGGACCGAATCGCCGAAAGCAAAACGCGTAGAAGCTCGCTTCCCAGATCCGGCAGCGAACCCCTACCTCGCTTTCGCAGCTCTGATGATGGCTGGCCTCGACGGCATCAAAAACAAAATCGATCCGGGCGCTGCTTCGGACAAAGACCTCTACGATCTGCCGCCAGAAGAACTGGCAGCAATCCCGACCGTATGTGGTTCGCTGCGTGAAGCTCTGGAAGAGCTGGAAAAAGACATGGACTTCCTGCTTGCAGGCGACGTGTTCACCAAAGACCAGCTTCAGGCTTACATCGACCTGAAATGGAACGAGGTTTATGCTTACGAGCACACCCCGCACCCGGTCGAATACCAAATGTACTACAGCTGCTAATCTTAGCAGTCGTCAGACAAACGAGAGGGCGTCCCATTCGGGCGCCCTTTTGCTTTACTGGAACGGTCCCACGACAATTTCATGTCTTTGCCCTGATTTTGCCATTATAAGTTGAGATGCTGTGAGTGAGTGAACCAGTTTTCAGGTCCAGTATCATGTTTAAGAGTGCCCAAGATTACCTTGCCCCCAAGCCGAACCACATTCCGGCGTCTGCCCAGCCAAAGCCGCAGATGCGCCTACCTCATCAGGCTGGCCTTGTGTCTCGGCAAACACCGATCTCTCATAAAAATTGGGTGTCCGCGCTGTTGGAGCGGATCAAAACGACCCTCAACCCCTAATCAAATCGCAACCATGGTGGTGTGGATCGCAAAGAGAACCGCGCCCGTTTTCGGCAGCCGCATGACGGTCTGCCGTTCGCTGCGTTCATAGAGCGGATTGATGTCCGTATACGGCCGCGGGTTCGATTCGCTGCGGACATGGAATAGCGTCGCGTCCTCATAGCTGTGCAGGTTCGCGCGCCACATCGGTCGCAGGGGCTGCGCCCCATCAAACAAACGCTGCACGCGCTTGCCGATATCTTCGGTGTAGGACGGCACGGGCACATGGATGCGCAAGAGCGGACGCCCGATTTTCTCGGCCAAGGTCCACGCGGCAGGGAAACACAGCAATGCCGCCGTCAGCACATGTTCGTCGCCCTGTTTTTGCAAGAGGCACAGGTCCTCTTGGACCAGCTGTGACAGGGTCAGGAAGGGATCATTGCGGTCGATGGTGACGACCTGCCCATCGGGGCGCGTCACCTGATCTGCCGTCACCGTGAACCCCACCGATGGCAATTCGGCCAAGATCACGTCGAGGAGTTCAGACACCGCCTCTTCGGCCTCGGGCAGGACACCGCAGACAGCCGCGCGATGGTCGCGCATCAGGCGGGCCTTTTCACCCAATTGACCCGTGTAGGCACTATCAACCGTGATCCACGGCCCAGTGACAGGTCGCATAGATGGTAAACGCGCAGCAGCAACAGCGCGTTGTTCGTCGGGCAAGTGGTCTTGGAGAATGGGCGTCATGGCGGGTCCTAGGGTCCGAATGACAGCACCAGACCATAATGATCCGACCCCGCCAAGGGGCGAATATCGACAGCCCCCTGCCAGCCACGTGGGATCAACGTGTGATCAATGGCAAAGGGCAAATGGGCACCAAACCCGGGGAAGCTGGACAAATAGCCTCCAACCCGCACAGTGCCCGCCGTTTCAGCGATCCGCCGAACGGAACTGCCCCAAGGGATCATGTTGAAATCGCCTGCGATCACGATCGGACCGTCTAGGCTTTCTAGCCCATGCAGGATTTTTGGGACCTGCGACGCTTGGGTAAAGGGGTAAGGCCAGTTGAGGTGGACCGACCCGACCCAGATCTGACCGATCTCTGGCACGTCGGCTTGGGCAATGACGATGCCGCTGCCCAGACTACAGCCCGCGCCAGATGGCGTCAGAGGGTAACGGGACAGGAGGGCAATACCGCCGTTCCCTTGGCTCGCGCAGGCAAGGCGATAGGGAAACCGTTCCTCTAGCCCGTCGAGAACGATTTGATTGATCGACGACGTTTCTTGCAGCGTTACGAAATCCGCATCTGTCGACAGGATATCGGTCAAGATTGCCTCGGGCGTGGCACCGTTCCACAGCATATTCTTTTGATAGAGCGTCAGAGGCCCCGTTCCACGCAGCGCACCGCCCGCGAAATCGCCCCATGTGACCACGCCAGAGGCGATCACCGCGACCAAGACACCGGCCGCCCACCGCTTTAGGCCAAAAAACAACAGGGCAATGACAATCACCAATCCAGACGCCAGCAACACGGGGCGCCCCAAAGACAAGGAATCGGCCAGCGGAATCCACGTCCCAAGGTGCGTGAACGCCAAGAGCGCCACACCTAGAAACGTTATGAATTTCAGAACACTACGCATCGATCCTCTCGCCCCATCTCGGCGGGTTTCGCCTATAGTCCTGACGCATCATTCCCCCGAGTTCAATGCGCCAAGGGCATAGCCCTGGCACCCTAGCGGCCTTTTGCCCACCAGTTATGGCTGTGCTGCTCTTGTTACGACACGTCATGCATCGTATGAGGCGCGTGAAACTTTCCACCGACGAAAGGCCGCTGCCAATGATCCCTCGCTATTCCCGCCCTGAAATGGTCTCCATCTGGGAACCTGCAACCAAATTCAAAATCTGGTTCGAGATCGAGGCACACGCCTGTGACGCCATGGCCGATCTGGGCGTGATCCCCCGCGAAAACGCGGATGCCGTTTGGAAAGCCAAAGACGTAGAGTTTGATGTCGCCCGTATCGACGAAATCGAAGCCGTCACCAAACACGACGTGATCGCATTCCTGACACACCTTGCGGAGCATGTCGGCAGCGAAGAGGCCCGTTTCGTTCACCAAGGTATGACCTCTTCTGACGTTCTCGACACCTGCTTGAACGTTCAGTTGGTTCGCGCCTCTGACATCCTGATCAAAGACATGGAAGCCCTGCTCGCCGCGCTGAAAAAACGCGCGATGGAACATAAGAACACCGTTCGTGTTGGCCGCAGCCACGGTATCCACGCAGAGCCGACCACCATGGGTCTGACCTTTGCCCGCTTCTACGCAGAGATGGACCGCAACCTCGCGCGTCTGAAACTCGCTCGTGAAGAGATCGCAACAGGCGCCATCAGCGGCGCTGTCGGCACCTTCGCAAACATTGACCCCCGCGTCGAAGAACACGTTTGCGCGCAACTCGGTCTGAACCCAGAGCCGATCAGCACCCAAGTGATCCCGCGCGACCGTCACGCGATGTTCTTTGCAACGCTCGGCGTGATTGCGTCCTCAATCGAAAACGTGGCTATCGAAATCCGTCACATGCAGCGCACCGAAGTTCTTGAGGGCGCAGAGTTCTTCTCGATGGGCCAAAAAGGCTCATCCGCGATGCCGCACAAAAAGAACCCTGTTCTGACCGAAAACCTGACGGGTCTGGCGCGTCTGGTTCGCATGTCGGTTATTCCTGCGATGGAAAACGTCGCCCTCTGGCACGAGCGCGATATTTCGCACTCTTCCGTTGAGCGTGCGATTGGTCCAGATGCCACCATCACCCTCGATTTCGCACTGAACCGTCTGACCGGCGTTGTCGATAAAATGCTCATCTTCCCGCAGAACATGCTGGATAACATGAACAAATTCCCAGGTCTGGTGATGTCGCAGCGCGTTCTGTTGGCCCTGACCCAAGCAGGCGTATCGCGCGAAGACGCATATTCCATGGTTCAGCGTAACGCGTTGAAAGTATGGGAAGACCGCGTTGATTTCCGTGAACAACTGCTTGCCGACGAGGATGTTGTGAACGCGCTTGGTGTTGATGCGATCAACGAAAAGTTCGACATGGACTACCACACCAAACACGTGGACACGATCTTCAAACGTGTGTTCGGCGCATAATCGGATCGGGGGCCTTCGGGCCCCCTTTTCATTTGGGCTAATTGTTTTTTCACCTTTCTGGCTGATCTTGGGGCGGAAAGGACACCACAATGCCCGATGGATCACACCTCCCCCCGATTGCCCATCTGACCCGCCGTCAAAAGGCGGCGCTCTTGGTGCAATATCTGATGGCGGACGGGCAGACGCTGAACCTCTCTGAGATGCCAGAGGACGCGCAAATCGCCCTCACCCGCGAGATCGCCGATATCGGCATGGTGGATCGGGCGACGGTGGATCATGTGGTGATCGAATTCCTCGACGAGATGGACCGCCTCGGCCTCACTGGGCCCGGTGGTATCTCTGCCGCGCTCGATGCGCTGTCGGGGCAACTCAGCGCGGGGACCACAGCGCGGCTCAACGATGAGCTCTCGGGCACCGACCCGTGGCGGCAGATCTGCAAACTAGAGGTCGATCAAATCTTCCCTCTGGTCAATGCTGAGGCGATAGAGGTCTGCGCGATCACTCTGTCGAAACTCCCCGTTGATAAGGCTGCCCAAGTGCTGGGCCGTATTTCAGGCGAACGGGCACGTCGCATCACTTATACCATGTCGCTGACCACGGGCGTGGCGCCTGAAACCGTCCTACGCATTGGCACCGCTTTGATTGGGGACTATGGCAAACCGCGCGAAACGGCCTTTGCCCAGCCCGCCCCACGGCATCTGGGTGCAATCCTGACGGCCAGCGGGGCCGACCTGCGCGACAGTCTTTTGTCTGATCTGCATGACGATGATCCCGTGTTCACCGCGCAAGTTCGGCAGGCGATCTTTACCTTTGCCGATATCCCTGCCCGCCTGCCCCCGCCCGACGTGCCCAAAGTGCTACGTGCTGCGGATCAGGCCGATGTCGTGACGGCGCTAGCCCATGCAATGGCGATGGGTGGCGCGCTAGAGGCTGGGGCGGAGTATCTCCTTGCGAACCTGTCGCAGCGGGTGGCGGACCAGATCAAGGATGAGATGGCGGAGCGCGGCACCCCGCGCAAAGCCGATGGTGAAGCGGCGCAGACCCGAATGACAGCCGTGATCCAGAAATTGGCCGAAACGGGCGAGATAACGCTCTTTTCTACGGGAGAGGACGCTGCGTGATCCATCCTGCTGCTTGAGATTGCGGTGCCAGCCCTTTATCTGAGGGAACAGACCGCACAGGATGGCACATGGCCCAGACCAAAGACAGCGACATTGGCACGACTGCCGACTGGGTGATTGACCGTATCTTGCGCGTCATGATCGGTGGGCTGATGCGTTTGCCCTATGAACGGCGCGTGGCGCTGATGGGGGCTGCGACCCGCAAGGTCATTGGGCCTATCGCGGGCTACCGCAAACGTGCGCTGGATAACCTGTCGCTGATTTTTCCTGACATGTCTGATGCCGAAAAATCCCGCATTGCCAATGGCGTTCTAGACAACGTAGGCCGCACCCTGATCGAAAATTATTCGTGGCAGGAATTCGGTCAGCGCCTCGCTCGTGCTGACATCAGCGGTGATGGCATGGAGGCCGTCGAAGAGGCCCGCGCGGCGGGACGCCCGATCCTGTTTATCACGGGACATTTCGGCAATCACGAGGCCCCGCGTCAGGTGCTTACCAACAAAGGTTACATCATTGGTGGCCTCTACCGTCCGATGAAGAATGCCTATTTCAACGATCACTACGCCAGCACGATGACCGAACTCTCTGGTCCCGTCTTTGCCCAAGGGCGGCGTGGCACGGCAGGGTTTGCGAAACATCTGCGTGGTGGCGGCATGGGCACGCTGCTGTTTGACGTGGCCGTGCCCGACGGTGTGCTGTTGGATTTTATCGGCCATCCCGCCATGACCGCGACCTCTGCCGCGGATATTGCGCTGCGGATGAATGCGCTCCTCGTGCCGTATTTCGGGATCCGACAGGCTGACGGTGTGACCTTCGACGTGGTCGTTGAGACGCCCATCGAATATACGACCCCTGAACAGATGATGGCAGAGGCAACCGCCCGTTTAGAGACCCGCGTTAGGGCCAACCCCGAACAGTGGTTCTGGGTTCATAACCGTTGGAAGCCTCAGCGCACGCGCCCTGCCGATACGATCAACCCCGGCCCTGGTTCCTGAAGGATCACCACTGCTGGCGCGTCGCCTTCGATAGTCACCGAGAGCGACAGCGGCGTGCGCGTGTCCCACTCGCCCAAATCGTCCCACGACGTGACGATGTTGGTGTAATCCACGGTTTTTCCAGCGTTTTCACCGCGTTCAATATCGACCTGCGCATTGGGCTGGTAACGCACGAGTTGCACCATCAGAGGCGTTGCAAAGCTCTGGAGAGATTCAGCCGTTAGGCTCAGCGTATTGCCCGACCGTTCAAGGTCCAAATCAATACCATCGGCCATGATGATATGACGGCGCATCAGCTCCATCAGTTCCATCGGGTGGGCACCAACCACATGATCCACACCGCCAATCACAAACTGAGGGGTGTAGATCGTCCGCTCGCCTGCTTGGGCAGCATAGCGTTTCTGGCGTTCGGTAAAGGCAGGATTGGCAAAGCTATCAGCCCAACCAATGTAATCCCAATAATCCACATGCAGCGCCAGTGGGATCACATCATCGCTCTGCGCCAATTCTGCAAGAATTTCATCAGCAGGCGGACAGGACGAACAGCCCTGAGAGGTGAACAATTCAACAATAATGGGGGGATGATCATCCGCATGGGCAACTGCAGGCAGGGTCATAGCCAAGCCACACATCACCGATCCCAAAAGCTGTCGCATGTTTACATCCGTATTCGTTTCCTAAGACCGATTTAGCGCAACACGATCACACTCTCCAATCAATGAATTGCGAGACTTTGACATGATTGCACAGAGGACACGATTTTCAGGGGTAAAGTCTGTGCGAATACGCTCAGGCGGTTTCACGTTCCAGTCTACGGGACAGCGGCGATTTTCGGTCGAGTAGCCCCTCGCGTTCCATCGCCCATCGCAAGAGTTCCGCCTCGCGCGCAGTCAAACACATACGTGCCGCAGGGCCATAATGCTCCCACCCGCCATGCAGCACAGGAAACACATCGAGGAGCGCGGCACGATCTGCCTCAGAGATGGTTTTGATGGCTTCGGGGCCGGGCAACAGGCTTTCGCTCAGCAAACCGTCGGCCATCACAATATCGTGCTGGTCGAGCGCGAAATGGACGTAATGCGCGAGCGCCCTTGGCTCTGACCGAATGAGATCGCCATCAATGAGATGTTTCGCCGCGACGAGCACGTCCTCTTCGCCAAAGAGCAGTTCAACAAAGGGGCCGTGAATCATCAGGCGGTGATTGGGCGAGACGTAGACGGGCACTTCGTTATCTAAGACACCCGTGGCGATCCGAACGGGGGCGTTTTTCCCAACGCCAAGGATCGTGTTTTGCCCCACCCAGCGGATCGGCTGCAATCCGTGATCCATGGTTTCGACCAGATCACCCACGCGCAATTGCTGCACAGGCACCCAGCCCCGCGCTGTCTGGATCGTTGTCCCCGCGAGATAGCAGACAAACATCTGATCGACGCCGGTGGTATAAATCCCTGTATATTCAACGCCATTCCATGTGCCGATGGTGACAGAGGAGACGGCGGAATAGTGACCCTCAGGGATCGAGGTATCCATGAGGCGGTACCCCCATGTGCCATCGGTGAACAACGTGACCTCAATAGCAAGGCCAGAGATCACCTGCCCGTTCATCACAATGGAGGAATTGGTGTAAAGCGCGATTTCCTGCGGGTAGAGGGTTGTCGTCGGTCCGATAATATAATCGCCAAAGTACCTGACTGGGCCCAAGTCTAGGTCATCGTCGTTTATGACACCGTCGTTGTCACCATCGCGAATGGTATATTCGATGTAGTATGGGTTGTTGATCGTGTAACCGTTCAGGCTCTCATCAAGAACATCTTGAGAGAGAATCTCTGGGAACGGAAACTGGGTTGGCATGTACCAACCCCAACTGAGCGTATCGACCATACCGCAAAAACCTCGTGACTATACATGATCTGTAACGGCAGTATCCGTGGCAAATTTAGTGCCAAGATCGGCGAGAGGGCCGAATAAAGTGCGCTTTGCGGTCGCAGCATGAAATACACAGATTATCCACAGGGTTGCCCACCCCTAAGTGGTTCTATCCACAGGCTTACCCCCTGAATCCGATTTGCCGAATCCACAGGGGGGTGGTCGATTTGGGGGATGGATATTCAACTCTCACATCTGCGTCTTTCTACTGACGACGCCTACCCGCCTCTGCCGGAAAACCGCGCTTATGCGTTGGTTATCATCGCGCATGAGGAAACAACGGCCTACTGGCGTCGTGGTCTAGCGGAAATGATGGCTGTGGGGGCCTGCGTTCAGGCGAATATCTGGGGCAGTGACGCCGAAGAGTGGTGCGCAGACATCAACGCCGCCAATGCGCTGTCCATCATGACAGAGGAGCGGGCCGAATATTTCCCCGACATCGAAGTCTCCAGCCAGTCGTCGCGCGTGATCGACGATGTGTTCGACTTTGCGACCGCGCAAATGCACACGTCAGAGGCCGAAGAACTCAGCCTCTTGATCGTGTTGGAAATAGGTGAACCTGCGTGGCGCTATGATCTGTCGGGCATGGCCTGCCGTGCCGCCCGCGATTGGGGCGCCATGGCGGCCTATGCCTGCTGATCAGTTACCCAGCGCCTTTTCGAGTTCAGGCAAAAACCGGCTTTCATAGTCAGCGCCGATCAAGGGCCCTGCAAACCGATAGAGCACCGTGCCGTCCCCATCGACGATGAACGTCTCCGGAGGTGCGGTCACACCCCAGTCGATGCTGCCGCGCCCTGTGGCGTCAAAGCCCGTCGCAAAAAACGGGTTGCCCAGCTCGGCAAGGTAATCGCTCGCCGCGCCTTGGGTATCGCGGAAGTTCACGCCAGCTATGCGGTAGCCCTGTTCGGCCAGTTCATGCAGTACAGGATGCTCTGCACGACACGGCGGGCACCAGCTCGCCCAGAAATTCACCAGCGTCACTTCGCCCGACCGCAGCATTTCTGGCGTCAGTTGGACGGTGCCCTCAAGCGCCTCTGTCGGCAGGGCCGGAGCCTCTTTGCCGATAAAGGTCGACGGGAGTTTGTCGTCGTTGCCAAAATACATACCGCTGAAAAACAGCCCAGCGATCCCCGCAAAGATCACGGGGGGTAGGATTGCCAATACCGGAACCTTAGCCATGTTTCGATTCAACCTCATCAAGTCGTTTCTTCGCGGCGCGGCTCTGGTTCAGGCTCACAAGCGCGAGCGCGACCAAGAGGCCGATCGTCACGCCATACGACAGCCAGATATGAAGCGTGTGTTTACCGAAATCGACCATCATGCAGCCCTCCGAGCCCGCGCCTCGAGCGCATCCGCGCGCCGTAAACGGATATGTGTGTTCGTACGGATCAAAACCAATGCGACAAAAAAGAGCCCAAAGCCCAGCATCGAAATCACCGCAGGCCACCAGAACGACGCATCAATGTTGGTTTCGCGGTCAGCTGAGAAGGTCGCGGTTTGGTGCAGACCTTTACCCCAGAACATCGCCGCATAGCGCGAGAGCACCGCAAAGACCGACCCCACGATGCAAAGGACCGAGGTCAGGTCGGCTGCGGTGTCGTTGTCTTCAATCGCGGTCCAGAGGGCCATGTAGCCGATGTAGAACAGGAACAGGATGAGGAACGATGTCAGTCGCGGCTCCCATGCCCACCATGTACCCCATGTCGGTTGGCCCCAGATCGCGCCTGTTGCCAATGCGATCACGGTCATGATCGCGCCAATCGGTGCCGCTGCCCGTGCCGCAAGCGCCGAGACGTGATGACGGCGGATCAGCCAGATCAGCGAGGCAACCAGCATCATCATCCAGCCATTGATCGCCATCAGGGCCGAAGGCACATGGACGAACAGTATTTTCACCGAATGTTCGAACTGGTCGGCTGCGGGGGTGTTGAAAAGACCCCAGAGCAAGCCAACCGCGATCAGCAACATCGACCCACCAAAGATCCACGGGATCAGTGGTGCCGTTGTGGCCATAAATTTCTTGGGGTTTGCATATTCCCAGATCGACATGATGTCCCCTTTTGTTGTCTTAGCGCAGGTTGACCCGCAGCGCCGCAGCACTGGCGAATGGCAATAGCGCAAAAGCCCCTGCAGTAATACCCGCCAGCATTACAAAGGGCGTCGTCACATCCATCCCGGCCGCGCCACGGCGCACTGCTTCGGCCCCAAAGACCAGCGTCGGGACATATAGCGGTAAAACCAGAAGCGACAGCAAGAGGCCACCGCGCCGCAGTCCCACCGTCAGCGCCGCGCCAAAGGTGCCGATAATCGACAACGCAGGAGTGCCGAGCGCGAGTGAGATGAATAAGTAGCCATAGGCTTCTGAGTTCATGTGCAAAAGAACACCCAGCATCGGCGCGGCTAGGGTCAACGGAAGCCCCGTTGTCAGCCAGTGGGCAATCGCTTTGATCAGAGCTGCGCCCTCAAGCGGGAGCGGCGATGTCGCAAGGAGAGCCAGAGAGCCATCCTCGTAATCGAGCGCGAAGATACGGTCGAGCGACAGAAGGCAGGCCAAGAGAGCCGCGACCCAGAGGATACCCGGCGCGATCGGCTCTAGCACAGAAGCATCAGGCCCCACGCCAAAGGGGATCAGCACCACGACGATCAGAAAGAACGCAAGGCCAAGGCCGAACCCGCCCCCTGCCCGCACAGCAAGCCAAAGATCACGTTTGAGTAGCGCGATCACAAGAACGCCTCGTCGCTGCCGCCAGATTGATCAGCCGAGGCGCGGAATGGCTCTAGGTCCAATTCGGGTGCATCAAGGCCAAGGTCGATGTGGGTCGCGATTACAGCGATACCGCCCTTGGCCAGGTGTTGATCGCGAATGAAATCAGCAAAGAGGTTCACCGAAAACCGATCCAGAGACACTGTCGGTTCGTCAAGGAACAGCACCTTGCGCCCGATCACACCGAGCCGCGATAATCCGAGACGGCGTTTTTGCCCCGCCGACAAAGTGCCCGCCATGCGGTGGCGCAGATCGACCAGATCGAAGGCCTCGTAAATCGTGTCCGGCACGGGGTTGCCGTAAACCTCAGCCCAGAAGCTCAGGTTTTCTTCGACGCTCAGTTGCGCTTTGATCCCGTCCGCGTGACTGGCATAGGCCGCCTGATCGTCGGGCAGGTCAATTTCGCCACTCAGCGCAGGTTGCAGGCCCGCAAGCGTCCGCAAGAGCGTGGTTTTCCCGATGCCATTGGCCCCGCGCAGAACCAGTGCCTGCCCCGCCTCGACCGTGAACGACACGCCAGAGAGGACAGGAACCCCACCGCGCGCGCAGGCCAGATCAGTGACCGCGAGGCGCATCAGACGGGGATCAAGGCCAGCGCGACGCGGCGGCCTTCGGACAATAGGACATTGTAGGTGCGGCAGGCCGCGGGCGAGGACATCGGTTCAGCGCCAATGCCAGCCTCGTCTAATGCGGAGCGTAGGGAGGCAGGCAAATGGGCGATTTCTGCGCCCGTGCCGACAAAGATCACATCGACTAGATTTTTGAGCGCCAAGAGCGCCTCAACGTCGTCATAGCCGCCCCAAGAAGACACGCCCGTAGAGGTCACGACCAGCGGGCCTTCAAAGACCTCACCACCGATGCGGAAAAAACCGGGACCATAGCCATCAACGGGCTTGGCATCGGAATAAACGACCTCGTTCAAACGCATGTCTTATCCTCTTTGCTCAGGGCCTGTTACCGCGCCGTGGGTCCTTGGGGTTTGAGATAGCTCAATCCCCAAGAAAAATCAGGCATCAATATCCATGAACTGGTTGCCCGTAGGTTTCTTTTCCTTCGACCAGTCACGTTTCACACCGAGCATAAGCACGATGTTCTTTGCAACATAGATCGACGAATAGGTACCGACCAGAATGCCCCATGTGATCGCAAAGACGAACCCACGGATCACGTCACCGCCAAGAACCAAGAGCGCAATGAGCGCCAATAGCGTGGTGCCCGAGGTCATGATGGTCCGGCTCAGCGTTTCGTTGGCCGAGAGGTTCAGCACGTCGATCAGCGGCTTTTGCTTATACTTGATCAGGTTTTCACGAGCACGGTCAAACACGACCACGGTATCGTTGATCGAATAGCCCACGATGGTCAAAAGCGCCGCGATGGTCGCAAGGTCGAACTTGAACTGGAACACCGCCCACAGGCCGATGGTGATTGCCACGTCGTGGATCAAAGCCACAACAGCGCCCACCGCAAACTGCCATTCGAACCGCAGCCAGATATAGGCTACAATCGCGACAAGCGCCGCGAGAACGGCATAAACTGCCTTAGAGATCAATTCGCCCGACACCTTGGGACCAACGGATTCCACAGAGGCAAACGTCACCGCAGGATCGACTGTTTGCAGAGCCGCCTCAACATTGGCCACGATGTCTTGGGAAATGCTTTCCTGACCGTCTTGGGCCTGAATGCGGATCATCGCAACATGCTGATCGGCGGCAAATGTCGGGTCAAAGACCTGCGTGATCACCACATCGCCAAGGCCGAGCGGATCAATCGCCGCGCGGTAATCCGCAACATCAACAGCGTTCGTGCTGTCTGTGCGGATCGTGGTGCCGCCACGGAAGTCGATACCAAAGTTAAGCCCCATCACTAAGAACGCGATGACAGAGGCAATCACCAACACCACAGACGCCCCAAAGGTAGCGCGTGCAACGCGGAAGAAATTGAAGTTCGTGTTGTCAGGGACAAGACGCATCCGCATGGCTCAGACCTCGATGGTTTTGGGACGGCGGCGTTGGAACCACCAGACGATGAAAAGACGGGTCACAAAGAGCGCGGTAAAGACCGAAGTCACGATACCGATGCCCAGAGTGGTCGCAAAGCCGCGGACGGGGCCAGAGCCAACGAACCAAAGAATGGCTGCGGTGATGATCGTGGTGATGTTCGCATCCACAATCGCCGACATCGCGCGTTCATAGCCCAGTTCGATTGCACGGGCAGGCCCTTTGGCGGTTTTCAGTTCTTCGCGGATCCGCTCAAACACAAGAACGTTCGCGTCCACCGCCATACCCATGGTCAGCACGATACCCGCGATACCGGGCAGCGTGAGCGTCGCACCGAGGACCGACAGCGCGCCAAAGATCATCGCAACGTTGATCACCAGCGCGAGGTTCGCGATCCAGCCAAAGAGGCCGTAGGTCAGCGCCATAAAGATCATGATCAGCGCAAAACCAACCAGCGCTGCGATCTGCCCAGCCTTCACGCTGTCCGCACCCAATTCTGGGCCGATTGTGCGTTCTTCGAGGAAAGACAAACCAACAGGCAGAGCACCCGCGCGCAACAGAACCGCGAGGTTCGTCGACTCCTCAATCGAGAAGCTGCCCGAGATGATACCAGAGCCGCCCGTGATCGCCTGACGAATGGTCGGGGCGCTGATCACTTCGTTATCGAGGACAATCGCAAACGGCGCGCCAACGTTTTCAGAGGTATACTGACCAAAGGCTCGCGCACCCGTCGGATTGAAACGGAACGATACAGCCGGCAAGCCGTTCTGGTCGAACGACGGTTGCGCATCAACCAGCTCTTCACCGGTGACAACAGGGGTCCGTTCAAGGATGTAATAGCTGCCCTCTTCGTTCAGAGACGGGGCAAGGATATTACCGACACCCGGATTTGCATTTGCATCCGTGGTGCGACCAACGACCGAGTTAAAGGTCAGTTGTGCCGTCGTGCCGATCCAGTCTTTCAACTCTTGCGCTGATTTGGCGCCGGGAACTTGGATCAGGATACGGTTGTCGCCCTGACGCTGGATCGCTGGCTCACGTGTGCCTGCGGCGTCAATACGGCGACGAATGATTTCAAGCGCTTGTTTCACAACACGGTCGTCAGAGGCCAGCTTTTCCGCCTCAGACAGCCCAATGGTGATCACTTGCCCCTCAGCAGAGACAACGATGTTCGATGCACCTGCGCCCGTCAGGGTCGCCACAGGCTGGCCCAAACCGCGCACCAATTCCAGCGCGCGCTCGATGCCAGCGGCCTCGGAAATACGCACACGCAGCGCGTCAGCGGTGGACTCTTCGCGGGTCACAAACCCAACGGTGTCACGCTCTGCGGCCAGCACATCACGCACCTCAGGCCACATCGCGTCGAGCGTGGCGCCATAAGCCTCTTGAACCTGCACTTCGGCGAGCAGATGCGCACCGCCCCGCAGGTCCAGCCCGAGGTTCACCAAATTCGACGGCAGGAAGGACGGCCAGAGCGCGACATCCGCCGCGATCTGGTCGGAACTCATCCCCGCATCAACCAATTTAACCGCGTCGTTATGAGACTCGACGCGGCCGTAGAAAAAGTTCGGCAAGGTAAAGACAACCCCGGCCAGGCAGGCCAGTAGGATCATCAACTGGCGAAAGCGCGAAATATGCAGCATGTCCGGGGCCTTGTCTTATGCCTTGGCAGGTTCGGTCTTGCTCACAACCTGAGCAATGGTCGAACGCACGACGCGAACGTTTACGCCCGCAGCAACTTCGATTTCGATCTCGTTGTCGTCTTTGACCTTCGACACTTTGCCGATGATGCCGCCTTGGGTGACAACCTGATCACCGCGGCGCAGCGCAGCAACCATCGCCTGATGCTCTTTTACCTTTTTCTGCTGCGGACGGATCAGCAAGAAATACATGATCCCGAAGATCAGGATAAACGGTACGATACCTTGAATGGCCTCCATCAGGCGCTCCCCTTCGTGTTAAATATGCAGGTCTCGCCCCGCAAAAGTCGCGGCACGTTAATTCGCAGATGGGGGAATGGCAACCGGACCGCAACCCCATATCTTCGTGATAATGCCGCAGCCCGCCAAAAAATCCCCCTCGCCCCTTTGTGCAACAAATATCCCAGGGGTGAATTGGCGCAGCCAAGAGGGGGCAGAGCCCCCTTTTCACCCTTCCCCACCCATGCCATAAGCACCGCGTCATTAAGAAGGAGAAGCCCCATGCATGACATCCGCTTTATCCGCGAAAATCCGGCTGCATTCGACGCTGCCCTGTCGCGTCGTGGGGCTGAACCTATGTCGTCAACCGTTCTTGCTCTGGACGAGGCGCGCCGCGCCCTGATCCACGCTGCGGAAACCGCGACCGCCGAACAGAACAAAGCGTCCAAAGAGGTTGGCGCCGCCAAAGGTCGTGGGGATGAGGCAGAATTCGAACGCCTCCGCGCGCTGGTCGCTGAGAAAAAAGCCGACATTGCCCGCATGACCGAAGAGGCCAAGCAGAAAGACGACGAACTTAACGCGCTTTTGCTGACCATTCCGAACATGCTCTACGATGACGTGCCGGATGGGGCGGACGAAAACGACAACGTGGAAATCAACCGTTGGGGCACCCCGCGTAGCTTTGATTTCAAACCTGTGGAACACTTTGAAATCGCTGGCGTTCAGACGGGTATGGACTTCGCCGCTGGCACCAAACTCTCGGGCAGCCGCTTTGTGGTGCTCTCGGGCGCTGTGGCGCGTATCCACCGCGCGTTGGCTCAGTTCATGCTGGACTACCACGTGGACGTTCACGGCCTGACCGAAGCAATCACCCCCGTGATGGTCAAAGAAGAGATGATGTATGGCACGGGCCAGTTGCCGAAATTCGGCGAGGACAGCTATCAAACCACCAATGGCTGGTGGTTGATCCCGACCGCAGAGGTCACGCTGACGAACCTCGTCAATGGTGACATCGTGGACGAATCCACCCTGCCCCGCCGTTATGCCGCTCATACCCAGTGCTTCCGCTCCGAGGCTGGCTCTGCTGGCCGCGACACCTCTGGGATGCTGCGTCAGCACCAGTTCGAAAAGGTTGAGATGGTCACCATCATCACCCCCGAAGAATCCGAGGCTGAACATGCCCGCATGACCCGTCAGGCCGAGGCGATCCTTGAGGCGCTCAACCTGCCATACCGCACCGTGAAACTCTGCTCGGGCGACATGGGCGCAGGTATGAAACGCACACACGACCTCGAAGTATGGCTGCCCGGTCAGGACAAATACCGCGAGATTTCCTCGGTTTCGACCGCTGGCGATTATCAGGCCCGCCGCATGAATGCGCGTTACAAACCCGCTGACGGTGGCAAGCCGCAGTTCGTTCACACCCTGAACGGCTCTGGCCTCGCGGTTGGCCGCACGCTGATCGCGGTTCTGGAAAACGGTCAGAACGCAGATGGCTCGGTCACCCTGCCCGCTGTCCTGCACCCCTACCTCAAAGGCAAGACCACGCTCACCGCTGCAGGCGATCTGGCCTAAACACTTGATCCAAAGGGCGATCGTGCCACGTATAAGGAGTATGAGAAAATCCTTACCGTGGCTGGTCGCCCTTTTTGCATCTACGTTTATCCTAGCGCCTCTGGTGACAGAGCCGTTCATGGGATATCGCCCTGAACACCTCCCTGTTTTCATGGATCAACCGCCGATCCAGCCCGCAGGCTATGCCTTTGCAATCTGGGGTGTGATCTATTCGTGGCTGGTGGCCTCTGCCGTCTTTGGATTGGTGAAACGGTGCCATGATGGCGCGTGGGACATCGTGCGGGGGCCGCTGGCGCTATCGCTCGCCCTCGGCACGTTGTGGCTGTCGATCGCCAATGCCACGGCGATCTGGGCGACGGTGGTAATCCTCATCATGGCGGGCGTCACCATCTTGGCGCTGTTGCGGTCCCCGACCAAGGATTACTGGTGGCTCAAGGTCCCGCTCGGCCTCTATGCAGGATGGCTGACGGCTGCCTCTGTGGTGTCTCTGTCGATCACTCTCGCGGGCTTTGGCGTGATGAGCTACGACGTCGCGTCCATCGCGGGGCTACTCCTCGCCATGACCGCAGCCATTCTGGTGCAACTCATGCCCCCCAGCGGGCCAGCCTATGGCCTCGCTGTGAGTTGGGCGCTTTTCGGGATTGTGGTGCAGAACGGCACAGACAGTATCATCATGTCTGTATTGGCCGGCGCGGGCATTGCCGCGCTCGGCCTGATTAACCTTACTCGCCGCGGTTCGACTTGAGGTGTTTTGCCAGACGACCTGTCTGTTTCTTCTTCTTGTTCTTATAGGGGTTCTTTTCCCCCTGATCGCGCAAGAAGAGACGGATCGGCGTCCCTGGCATATCAAAATCGTCACGTAAGCCATTGATAAGATATCGGTTATAGCTTTCCGGAACCTTATCAGGGTGCGACGTCATAACGACGAAAGCTGGCGGACGGGCTTTCACCTGCGTCATATACCGCATCTTAATCCGCTTACCCTGAGGTGCGGGTGGCGGGTGCTGTTCCAGCATACCAACCAGCCAGCGGTTCAACGCAGAGGTCGACACGCGGCGGTTCCAGATCGTGTAAGCGCGCATGATCGCGTTATGCAAACGATCAAGCCCCTTGCCCGTTTTCGCGGACACAGTGACCATCGGCGCACCACGAAGTTGCGGCAGCAGACGTTCGAATTTCTCGCGCAGGTCTTTGAGTTTTTCCTGCTTCTCGTCCTCGAGGTCCCATTTGTTGACCGCAACGACGACGGCACGGCCTTCGCGTTCGGCAAGGTCGGCAATCCGCAAATCCTGCTGTTCGAACGGAATTTCAACGTCGAGAAGGACAACCAGAACTTCGGCAAACTTTGCCGCACGAAGCCCGTCCGAGACGGAGAGTTTTTCCAGCTTTTCCTGAACCTTAGCCTTTTTGCGCATACCCGCGGTATCAAAGATACGCATCGGCACGTCGTCCCATTCGGTCTTTACCGAAATCGCGTCGCGAGTAATGCCTGCCTCAGGTCCGGTGAGCAGACGCTCTTCGCCGAGGATCTTGTTGATCAGGGTCGATTTACCAGCGTTCGGGCGACCAACCACGGCGATCTGCAGCGGTTTGTCCCACGTGGGCATCGGAACTTCGGGCTCGTCGCCCTCTTCGAAATCGTCCCACTCTTCGATATCAACGTCGACTTCGGGCGCGTCTTGGGCAGCGCGTTCTTCGAACTGCTCTGAAATCGGCAGGAGAACGTGATACAGTTCATCCATGCCTTCGCCGTGTTCCGCAGAAATCCGCAGCGGTTCACCAAGGCCGAGCGAATAGGCCTCAAGGAAACCGCCCTCGCCCGCGCGACCTTCGGATTTGTTCGCGCCAAGGATCACGTTCGCGTTCTTTTTGCGCAGGATGTCGGCAAAGACTTGGTCCGTCGGTGTAATGCCCACACGTGCGTCGATCAGGAACAGACAAACGTCTGCCATTTCCACCGCACGCTCGGTCAAACGGCGCATACGGCCCTGAAGGCTGTTGTCGGTCGCGTCTTCGAGACCTGCAGAATCGATCACAGTGAATCGCAAATGGCCGAGTTTCGCGTCGCCTTCACGCAGGTCACGCGTCACCCCCGGCTGGTCGTCGACCAGCGCGAGCTTCTTGCCTACAAGGCGATTGAACAATGTCGACTTGCCCACGTTCGGGCGGCCAACAATGGCGAGGGTGAATGTCATGGCTAAAGCCCTTTCAGATCAAGATCGGGGCGATACACCATTCCCGCGTTAACGGAAAGCCAGCAATTGCCCGTTCTTCGACACGACATAGAGGGTATTCCCTGCAACGACGGGCGCAGAGGCGGCGCCGTTCGGGATTTCGATTTGTCCAACAAGAGCGCCCGACACAGGGTCGAACTGACGGATCAACCCGTCAGACGAGGCCACAATCAGACGCCCGCCCGCAAGGATTGGACCGTAATGCGCGACAGCAGCGCGGGATTTACCAGCGCGGCGTTCGATAAGGTCAGGCAGTGCCACGCGCCAAATGACAGACCCGTCACGATTATCCAGACGCACCAATTGGTTGAGGTCGTTGACGGCAAAGACCGACCCGCCCACTGGCCAGACAGGACCAACAGCGCCTTCGTGCGCGGACCATTTACGGTCGCCCGATACGGCGTCCAGCGCAATGGTCATGCCCGAAGAGTTGCCAAGGTAAATCGTATCACCGCTGACCACGGGTCCACCGCTCAGCCCGTCAAAGGCATTGAGCGGACGTCCCAGACGTTCACCGCCGATAAAGGCCGACCAACGCTCTAGTCCGCCATCGCGGAAGGCCGCAACCAGTTCACCGCCCGCGAACGGCATCAGTGCAAAGCGATCTGTTACGGCGACACCCGGACCGCTGCCGTAGCTGGTGTTCGACGGTGCGCCGTTGACGGTCCATTTGACCAAACCGTTGTCCGACTGGAGCGCCCAGCCACGGTTGTCATGGCCCACCACGTAAATGAAGTTGCCTGAAACGGTCGGCGATGTCGCACCCGAGGCATCCAAGGTCTGACGCCAGATCACGCCACCTGTGCTGCGGTCGATCGAAATGACCTCGCCATAGCCCGTGGTCGCAACGAGGCGGTTACCGTCAACAGCCAGACCGCCTCCAGACGCAGAGCCACCCTCGCCCGCTGGGGTGAGGTCCACCGACCAGAGCGTCGCGCCATTGGTGCCTGTCGCTGTCACGGTCGTCGCGGCGTCCATCGTGTAAATCGCATCGGCCGCGACAACAGGATCTGCGGTGATCCGTGCGCGGCGGCTTTCGCCTTCACCGATGTTTGCGGCAAAGGCCAAGGTCGGCGTCGCAGAGAGCGCCAGATGCGGCATGGAGTGCGCAGCGTTGCCACCACGGTGGGTCCAGTCCGCGTTCGCGACTTGCTGACCCAGAGAAATTTCACGGGCTTCGTTCACTTCGGCCACAGGGGCAGAGGCGAGGCCATCGCGAATATCCAAGCGTTCGCCCGGAAGACGGACATCCTTTGTGCCACAGCCAGCGAGTAATGCCACCAGTGCGACCGTGCCAAGGAAGGTAAATTTCGTCACTGCCCCGTCCTCCGACGTGTTTTCGTTCCTGCGTCGTTTAAGACGCGTCACCACCCAGCGCCACAATCAAGCCTTCGACCCGATTGCGCAAGCCCTGCGTGACAGTTGCATCGCTGCTAATCTCGCGCAGCGTGGCCATTGCGGCCTCTGCATCGCCAGCGTCCAATTGCGCGACAGCGATCTGTTCTTTGGCCAAGAGCGCGAAAGTCGCACCCGGTGCGGCTAGGTTTTGGAACCCTGCGATCCGTTCGTCCGTGGACAGGTTTTCCGCATTCGCCAACAGCGCCTTGAACGCGCCTAGGTCACGATAGACCTGACGTGCGCCTTCTAAATTGGCAAGCGCAGTAAAGGCCTCTGCCGCGGCGGCCGTATCACCTGCCTCTTGGGCCGCAGCCCCCGCCATCAAAAGCGTCATGACAGAGGGCGGCAATTGAGCAAAGGCTGCCTGACGGTCAGCCCACTCATTCTGTTCGAGCGCATCAAAAATCGCATCACCCGCCGCCTGTGCCGCAGCGCGCGTTTGCGAGGCCTGATATTCAGTCCATGCCGTCGCACCAACCAGACCAACAACGGTCAAAGCTGCGATCCAACCATATTTACGGATGTAGGTAAAAAGCTGGTCGCGGCGGACCTCTTCGTTGACTTCGTCGATGAAGCTTTCGTTATTGCTCATTGCGCGACCGGCCTTCTAAAACTGTTAGTGCCCTGTCTTAACTTGAACCTTCGGGAATTGCCAAGGCCTTCGCAGATCACGGTTTTATTCAGTCGGCTTCGCTGCCTTGCAGAAAAAGCCAAAAATTACTAATCTAAACCAAATGGTTTAGAATATAACGAACAAGATTCTTCCTTGCTCTGAACCTTTTCATGACTATTTCCGCGGTTAGTTGCGAACAGTGACCGTTTTTCGAAAGGCCAAACCATGCGCGTAATGCCGCTTATTACAGCTGTAGTTGTAACTGCGTTTCTCTACTTCCTCGTTGCGGAACGCGACAGCCTGCTGGCTTTTGCTCAAGCTGACACCTCTGCTGAGGCCGAGACGGAGGGGGCTGCCACCCCAGTTGACGAGTCATCGCTGATCAAAGTCGTCGTTCTGCGTAGCACTGAGCGCGATATCGAAAGCGCAGTCATCTTGCGCGGTCGCACCGAAGCGGCGCGTCAGGTTGATGTACGGGCCGAAACCACGGGTCAGATCGTCTCTGAACCGCTGCGCAAAGGGGCCTTTGTGAATACGGGCGATCTCCTGTGCGAAATCGACATCGGCACCCGCGAGGCGTCGCTCGCTCAGGTCGAAGCCGCAAAACGCGAGGCTGAATTGAACCTCACGGCTGCGGAACGTCTGATTGGCGACGGCTACGCCAGTGAAACTCGTCTGCTCTCTGCCGAAGCTGCGCTTTCTGCTGCTGAGGCGGCGGTCAGCGCTGCACAGCGTGAAATCGAAAACACGAAAATCGTAGCGCCCTTCTCGGGCCTGTTGGAAACCGACACCGCGGAATTGGGGACCTACCTGTCGACGGGTGCAGCCTGCGCAACGATCATCCAGCTCGACCCGATCAAGCTCGTTGGGTTTGTGCCCGAAATCGAAGTTGGCAAAGTTCAGGTTGGCGCACCCGCTGGTGCCCGCCTCGCCGCTGGTGGCGACGTGATGGGCCGCGTGACGTTCCTGTCCCGCTCTGCCGACGACACCACCCGCACCTTCCGCGTTGAGGTCGAAGTGCCGAACGCCGACATGTCGATCAGCGACGGTCAAACCGCAGAAATCATCATCGGCACCGATGGCCGCAAGGCGCACCTCGTCCCGCAATCGGCTCTGACGCTGAATGACAACGGCAATCTGGGTCTGCGCGTGATTGACGAGACGAACACTGTTCACTTTGCCAAGGTCGAGGTTGTCCGCGACACCATCGACGGCGTCTGGGTCACAGGCCTTGAGACTGAAGCCAATATCATCACCGTTGGTCAAGAATACGTCGTCGAAGGCGTCACCGTCGCCCCGACCTTTCAGGAGGCTAAGGGATGACTGGAATGATTGATTGGGCGGCCAGCCGTGCGCGGATGGTCATTGCCTTTATTGTGCTTTCGATCATCGCGGGTGCGGTCGCTTATGTGAGCCTCCCCAAAGAAGGTGAGCCGGATATCGAAATTCCGGCTCTGTTCGTGTCTGTGCCCTTCCCCGGCATTTCCGCGACCGACGCCGAACGCCTGCTGGTCGAACCGATGGAAACCGAACTGTCGGACATCGACGGCCTGAAAACCATGACTGCGACCGCTGCCGAAGGTTATGCAGGTGTCGCGCTTGAGTTCGAATTTGGCTGGGACAAGACCCGCACCATGGCGGATGTCCGTGATGCGATGAACGCGGTTGAAGGGAAATTCCCCGATGGCGCGGATCAGTATTCGATCAACGAGATCAACTTCTCTGAATTTCCGATCATCATTGTGAACCTCACGGGCGATGTACCCGAACGCACATTGATCAAGGTTGCCAAGGACTTGCAGGACGAACTCGAAGGGATTGAAGCGATCCTTTCGGCCAACCTTGCAGGGACGCGCGACGAGATGGTTGAGGTGGTGATCGATCCCCTGCGGCTCGAGGCTTATAACGTCACTGCGGGCGAATTGATCAACGTTGTCACGATGAACAACCTGCTGATCGCGGCGGGTGAAGTGTCGACCGAACAGGGTAGCTTCTCGGTCAAAATCCCGTCGTCGTTCGACAGCCCCCAAGACATCTACAGCCTGCCCGTCAAAACCAACGGCGACCGCGTGATCACCTTGGGCGATTTGGCGACGATCCGCCTGACGTTTGAAGACCGCGAAAGCACCGCACGTTTCAACGGCGTGAAAACCGTGGCGCTACAGGTGGTAAAGGCGCGCGGCTATAACCTGATCGACACTGCGGCATTGGTCCGTGAAACCGTTGAAAACGCGCGGGCGCAATGGCCCGCCGACCTCCAAGCGGCCGTCCATGTGGGCGCATCGAATGACCAGAGCCGTACCGTTGCCTCGATGGTATCACAGCTTGAGGGGTCTGTTCTGACCGCGATTGCACTGGTGATGATCGTGGTTCTGGCCTCGCTCGGCACGCGCTCTGCGCTGCTGGTTGGCTTCTCGATCCCGACGTCGTTCCTTCTTGCGTTCCTTCTCTTGGGCATCATGGGCGTGACGATTTCGAACATCGTGATGTTCGGTCTGATCCTCGCCGTCGGGATGCTCGTCGATGGTGCGATTGTGGTCGTCGAATATGCGGACAAACGGATTTCCGAGGGCTCAGGCCCAATGTCCGCCTATACCGAGGCCGCAAAGCGCATGTTCTGGCCTGTGGTGTCTTCGACCGCGACAACGCTCTGTGCGTTCTTGCCGATGCTATTCTGGCCGGGCGTTCCGGGTCAGTTCATGGGGATGCTGCCTGTCACGCTGATCTTCGTTCTCTCGGCCTCGCTGATCGTGGCACTGATCTACATGCCCGTCATGGGCGGCGTTCTGGGTCGCACCAGCCGTCTGTTTGGCCGCACCTCTGACGCGCTCAAGGCTCGTCTGCCGTGGATCGTTCGTGCCTTGTTGGTCGTGCCAGCGGGTCTGATGGCCTTTGTCGGTGCGATGATGACGCTGAACCCTGCCTATCTATCGGGTGAAGCCGTTCAGACCTCTGGCCTCATGGCGCCGCTTCCGGGGATGATCCTCTTTATGCTCGGCGCGGTTGGCCTGTCGATCACCATCGGCGCGGCCAAGATCGAACGCAAGCAAACGAAAATTCGTGCGGGTTATCACCGCAGCCCGTTTGGCTGGGTGATCTGGGGCGTGGCGGGCAACCCTGTCATGCCGCTCGTAACCGTGGGCGCGATCCTCGCCATTGTTATGTCGACCTTCACCTATTTCGGGGCGAACAATAACGGCGTCGAATTCTTTACCGCAACGGAACCAGAACAGGCGATTGTCTACGTTCAAGCCCGCGGCAACCTCAGCCTCACCGAAAAAGACGACCTCGTCCGTCAGGCCGAAGAGATCGCGCTGTCGGTGCCCGGTATCCAAACTGTCTTTGCCTTTGCCGGTGCGGGTGGCCTCAACGCAAATACCGCAGGTGCAGAAAGCCCGCGTGATGCCGTCGGTCAGCTGCAGATCGAACTGATCCCATGGGATGATCGTCCTGCCTTTGCCCGTGCCAATGACATTCCGCTTGAGGAATTGAACGGCAAGACGGTCATGGCGAACCTTCAGGCAAAGCTGGATCAAATCCCAGGCGTGCATACGGAAACGCTCGACCTTGCGATGGGTCCTGCGGCGACAAAACCCGTGCATCTACGTCTCAAGGGGGATGATTGGGAACAACTGCTTGCAACCACTGCTGAGGCCCGTGCGTTCTTTGAAACAGTTCCGGGTCTGACCCAGATCGAAGACAGTCGCCCCCTGCCCGGTATCGATTGGGAAATCTCGGTCGATGTGGAAAAAGCAGGTCGTTACGGTGCCGATGTCGCGACCGTGGGTGGTATGGTGCAGCTCGTGACGCGGGGCATCCTGCTCGATACGATGCGGGTGGATAGCTCTGACGAAGAGATCGAAATCCGCGTTCGCCTTCCCGAAGAAGACCGCGTTCTGTCCACCCTTGATAACCTAAAGGTGCGGACCTCTGCGGGCCTCGTTCCGCTGTCGAACTTCATCACCCGCACCCCTGTTCCGAAACTGGCGCAGATCGACCGTATCGACCAGAAACGCTACTTTGACATTAAGGCAGGCGTGGCCGATGGGCTGGTGAAACTGACCGCTGAGGATGGCACGTTCACCATCGTGGCCGAGGACGCGATGACCGATGCGCAGCGCGATGCGGTCGCGAATGGAAGCCTGAAACGCGAGGTCGTGAACGGTAACGAACGGATCGCCTTTGTCGAAAGCTGGCTCAACGACGGTAATTTGCCTGCGGGGATCAGCTTTGAATGGGCGGGCGATATGGCGGACCAAGAGGAAAGCTCTGCCTTCTTAGGTCAGGCCTTCTCTGCCGCGCTTATGTTGATGTTCATCATCCTGCTGGCGCAGTTCAACAGCTTCTATAACTCTGTTCTGGTGCTGCTGGCGGTGATCCTGTCGACGACGGGCGTTCTGATCGGGATGCTTGTTATGGATCAGTCCTTCTCGATCATTATGACGGGGACAGGGATCGTGGCGCTTGCGGGGATCGTGGTGAACAACAACATCGTTCTAATCGATACCTATCAGGAATATAACCAGTATATGCCGCGTCTCGAGGCGATCATTCGCACCGCCGAAGACCGTATTCGTCCGGTTCTGTTGACCACCATCACGACGATGGCGGGCCTCGCGCCGATGATGTTCGGCCTTAGCCTTGATTTCATTAACGGGGGCTATTCAATCGACAGCCCGACCGCGCTCTGGTGGAAACAACTGGCGACGGCGGTTGTCTTTGGCCTCGGCATTGCAACGGTTCTGACGCTGGTCTTTACCCCAGCGATGTTGGCGGCACGGGTTTGGTTCACGACCTACTTGCATTGGCTTGGCCGTCTGTTGGCGCGCCTGTCGATGGGTCGCGGTAGCCGCGCGGCGCAAGACTGGGCACTGGCACGAGAGGCCCGCAAGGTCAAAGCGCCAGAGATCATCTGGGAAGACCCGGAAGAACCCTCCGCCCCGTCCACACTACGGGCCGCAGAATAAACAAAACGGGCGCGATGAGAGATCACCGCGCCCGCTTTTTATCTCGCCTCAAACGGGACTTAAGCCGCGTCTTCTGAGGCCTGTTTCTGCCAGAGCTGCGCATAGCGACCCGACTGGGCAAGCAGCGCATCGTGACGCCCCTGCTCGACGATATGGCCGTCCTCTAGCACCACAATCCGATCCGCATCCGCGATGGTCGACAAACGGTGCGCGATGGTGATCACTGTACGGCCCTGTCCCATCGCCCGTAGCTGGGTCTGGATGCCCCGCTCTGTTTCCGTATCGAGCGCCGATGTCGCCTCATCGAGCAACAAGATCGGCGGGTTCTTCAGGATCGTGCGGGCAATCCCCACGCGCTGCTTTTCACCGCCCGAGAGCTTTAGCCCACGTTCACCCACCTGCGTGTCATAGCCCTTGGGCAAGGACAGGACAAAGTCGTGGATCTGCGCTGCTTTTGCGGCCTCGACAATCTCGGCCTCCGACGCCTCAGGACGACCGTAGGCGATGTTGTAACGGATGGTGTCGTTGAACAGCACCGTGTCCTGGGGCACCACGCCAATCGCCGCATGAAGGCTATCTAGCGTCACATCGCGCACGTCCTGACCGTCGATGGTCAGCGCCCCGCCCGTCACGTCATAGAACCGGAACAACAGCCGCCCAATGGTTGATTTGCCCGACCCAGAGGAGCCGACGATTGCCACGGTTTCGCCGGCAGCTACGTCAATCGACACACCCTTGAGGATCGGGCGCTCTGCGTCATAGGCGAACTCGACCGCGTTCAGCGATACTGCCCCGCCGTTCACCACCAGCTCGGTCGCGTCTGGCTTGTCCGTGACCTCTGACGGCTGATCCAACAGGTCGAACATATCGCCCATATCAATCAGGGCCTGACGGATTTCACGATAGACCGACCCGAGGAAGTTCAGCGGCATGGTGATTTGGATCATATAGGCGTTCACCATAACGAAATCGCCGACGGTCAGAACGCCACTCTGGACCTCCATCGCGGCCATCACCATCACAGCGACGAGGCCACTGGTAATCAAAACGGATTGGCCAAAGTTCAAAAAAGCCAGCGAATACGATGTCTTAATCGCCGCCTTTTCATATTGCGTCATAGCGCCGTCATAGCGGTCGGCCTCCCATTTTTCGGCGCCGAAATACTTTACCGTCTCAAAGTTCAACAGGCTGTCGATAGCCTTTTGGTTCGCGTCCGTGTCCTGTTCGTTCATCTTTTTGCGGATTTTCACCCGCCATTCGGTGACGCGGAATGTGAACGCGATATAAAGCCCGATGGTCAGCACGACGACCGCCACATAGCGGATGTCAAAGAGATACATCAGCATCCCCGCGATCATCAAAAGCTGGAGCATCAGCGGCCCCATGTTGAACACAAGGAACCGCAGGAGGAATTCAACGCCCTTTACGCCGCGCTCCATAATGCGACTCAAACCGCCGGTTTTGCGGGTGATGTGGTAGCGCATCGACAGGCGGTGGATGTGGGTAAACGTCTCAATCGCGAGCCGCCGCAGGGCGCGTTGCCCGACCTTGGCAAAGATCGCATCGCGGAGCTGGTTGAACCCCACTTCCATCAAACGCGCCATGCCGTAGGCCAGCGTCAGACCCACAGCACCAAGGGCAAGGAAGGTCGCAGGGCTACCGTCAGGCGACAGGGCATCCACGGCCTGTTTGTAGAAAATCGGGGTCACAACGGCGATCAGCTTTGCCGCCAAAAGCACCGTCAGCGCGATCACCACACGCCGTTTGACCCAAGCCTGACCGTCAGGCCAAAGATAAGGCACCGCACGGCGCAGCACCCGCATGCCTTGCACACGGTCGTTATTAAGGTTCGCATCTGTTTTGGAAAGGCGGCGCATGGAGGCTCCGTTCTGGCTGTACCAGTGGAACCTATGCGCCGCCGAAGTGGATTGCCAGTAGGGTTACTCGCTAATCTCGGGGAGGACGAAAACCTGTCCTGGGTAAATGAGGTCAGGATCGCGGATCAAATCGCGGTTTGCCTCGTAAACATAGACGTATTTGATGCCGTCCCCATAGGTATCCGATGCAATCGCCCAAAGGGTATTTCCTGGCTGAACCGTACGGACAGCGGCGCGGGTTTCTTCGGTCACTTGGTCTGCCATGGTTGCGGCGACTTCGGTCGCGACCTCGCGTTTGAACGGGGTTTCCATGCGGCTGACTACGTCGCCCTGAGGGGACACTTCATCCAGTCGCAGGGTGTACACGCCGGGTTCAACGCCGACCAAATCGATCAGCCAAGAGCGGTCCGCTTCGATCGTTGCAGTGCCGACAGAGGCGCCATCCAGATAGGCCTGAACAAAGCCTTCGCCCGTGGCACGGCCCGCCAGTTTCACCTCGCCATTATCGTCATAGGTGATCGTGTCGAGCGTCAACGCCTCAAGTGCCGCCCCATCCGCCAAGACACGCACACCTTCTGCGTCCGCGACGAGAAGTTGCGGAGCGGCGGCGGGTGCAGGCTCTGCGGCTGGTTCAACTGTTGGCTCTGTGGCAGGCGCAGCTTCTGATACAGGTTCGTTTGCAGGTTCTGCGGCTGTTGTCTGCTCTGCCAGTGCTGCAACCTGAACCTCTTCTTGGGCAGCTGGCTCGGCGATAGGTTCCTCTGCTACGGGTTCTGCGTCGGCAACGACAGGCTCTGCGTCTTGGACAGGTTCAGTGGTTTCTTGCGCCGGAGCGACCTCTGTATTGGCCTCAGCCACTGTGACTTCCGAAGTTTCCTCGGCAGTAACCGCTTCAGCCGGTGCTTCTTCAACAACACCCTCAGCCACCTCCGGCTCTGCCATACCAAACGGTGCGATGATCACGGTCTCTGCCGCCTCAATCGCATCGCCATTGGGATCACCGACCAGCGATAGGACGCGCGGTTGATCGGACGGGGCAATCGTCAGGAACGCGGCAAAGGCACCGTCAGCGCCTGCTTCAATCCGTTCAATCGCCGCACCATCAAGGCGCAGTTCCACCGCGCCACCACCGTCAAATTGCCCTGCGATCACGGCAGTGCCGTCTGCTTCGACCCGAACGGTGTCAAAGATCGGCGCAGCGCGGGTGATGTCGACAACAGGTGCTGGCTCTGCTGCGGGTGCAGGTTCGGGCGCTGCTTCTGTGGCGACGGCAGGCACCTCGGCCAGATTAGCCGGTGTTGCAGTTTCCGCCCCGTCAGAGCCTTGCCCAATGAAATAAGCCCCCAGCGCAATTGCAGCTACTACAACCACACCCCCGAGGACCAATGTCCCCTGACTAGATTTTGTCGTCACTCGTGTTCCTTCCCCAGCAGCAAATTGCCGCCCCTTTTTGATCAAGGGTTGTTGGACCATATCAACCGCCCTATTCAGGGTCAAAGCTATCTATTGGCTATTTTGGGGGCCACGATGAAATCAGTCTGCGTTTACTGTGGGTCACGGTCTGGCAACCGCCCGTCTTATGAACAATCCGCCGTTGATACGGGCACGATGTTGGCCGCGAATGGCTGGCGATTGGTTTACGGTGCGGGCGATGTGGGGCTGATGGGCACTGTCGCACGGGCGACCCAGTCAGCGGGCGGCATGACCTTTGGCGTCATCCCCGAACACCTCGTCAAATGGGAAGTCGGCAAACGCGACCTCGACAGCTATGTCGTGACTGAGACCATGCACGAGCGCAAAAAGATCCTCTTTATGAACGCCGATGCGATTGTCGTTTTGCCGGGTGGTGGTGGGTCGCTTGATGAGTTTTTTGAAGTTCTGACATGGCGGCAACTGGGTTTGCATTGCAAACCCATCTACCTCGTCAATGTTGAGGGCTATTGGCAAAAGCTCGTCGACCTGCTCGACCATATCGTGGACGAGGGCTTTGCAGGCGAAACACTGCGGTCTTACGTCACCGTGGTCGAGGATACTGCAGCGCTGGAAACGGCTCTGCGGGACGCCCTGTCCTGACGGATGGCCGCGACCGAATAGAGGACGAGCGCAACCCAGATCATCGGGAATGCAATGCCGTGCCAGAGGGTGAACGGCTCTAGGAAAACGGTCGTCGCCACGACGAACTGCAGCGTTGGATTCACGTATTGCAGGATACCGACCGTCGAGAGCCGCACCCGCCGCGTCCCGTAGGCAAAAAAGATCAGCGGCGAGGCAGTCAGCGGACCAGAGAGCGCCAGCAAAATTTGCGTGCCCCAGTCCTTATCTGGCGTGCCAAAGAGGAACAGATAGGTGAGTGCAAAGGGCGCGAGCGTCAACACCTCAGCCGTCACGGATAAAACAGGCCCAAGGTCGAGCTGTTTTTTCACCAGCCCATAGCCGCCGAAGGTAAACGCCAGCCCCAGCGCGATCCACGGTGGAACCCCAAGCCCCACGGCCAAGATCAGCACCGCAAAAGCCGCGAGAGCCACAGCCCCCCATTGCCAATTCGACAGGCTTTCCCCTAGCACAAAGCGGCCCAACATCACCACGACCAGCGGGAAAATATAATAGCCCATAGAGGCCTCAACGGCGTAGCCGAATTTGATCGCAAAGATAAACCCGAACCAATTGGCCCCGATCAGCGAGGCCGCCAAAAAGATCACTCCGAATTTACGTGGGGTGCCCAACGCACTGCGCAATTGTCCCAAACGCCCCTGCCACGTCAGAATGACGCCAAAGAACAGCAGCGACCAAAGAGACCGATAGCAGAGCACTTCGAGAGGCGGCAGATGACGAAGCTGCGCATAATAGAGGGACGACAACCCCCAAACAGTCGCCGCAACAACAAGCGCGACGATCCCTTTGACTGCTTCGGACATGACGCGCGCCTTTAGTGAACCTTGGCCTGTTTAGGTCACAGCCGTTCGCCAAAGACAAGGACCTGTAGGAGGGACAGCGTTAGGCTTGGGTAAATTCCCGTGCCAACGCCTGCATCTCGTCGTCCAGACGCCCCGTCGCCGCGCTGATTTCATTGAGCGACCGCGATTGCTGGCGGCTCATCTCTGTGATCGTGTCGATCAGGCCGGCGATCTCTGTCGCGCCATAGGCAATCTCTGCCAAGGTCACGCCGCTGGTCTCAACAATCGAGGCCCCCTTGCGGACCTCACTGGCGGACTGTTCGATGAGTTCAGAGACATCGCTCGCCGCGCGGGCAGAGCGTGCTGCAAGCTGCTGAACTTCGGTTGCAACCACCGCAAAGCCACGTCCAACATGACCCGCGCGCGCCGCCTCTACCCGTGCGTTCAGCGCGAGCAGGTTCGTCTGGAACGCGATCTCATCGATGATCTTAATGATCGACGTGATCTTGTCCGAGGCCGCACGGATACGGTCCATCGCCGCAATCGCATTCTGAACGATGGAGTTACCTTCGTTCGCGCTCAACTGCATTTCATTCGCGAAGGTGTTCGCCATCTCTGTGGTTTTCAACGAGGACGATACGGAATTCGCAAGTTCTTCAACGGTTTGCGCCGTACTTTCGAGGTCGTTCGAAATCCGTTCAGACCGCGCCTTGGATTGTTCCGCGCGGGCGACGAGTTCATTCAACCGCTCTTTTTCTTCTTGGGCGCGAAGTGCATCGGCATCACGGGTATCGCGGATCGTGTCGCGGAAAATCTCAACGGATTTGATCAAGGTCGAAATGCCGTTGTTGCCGACCTTCGGGAAAGTCACATCCAGATTGCCATCAATCATTTGCAGCGCGCTGCGCACCACCTCGCCCAAGACGTTCTGCACGGTCAACGCCATCATGTAGATCAGGAGAGCGACAAACGCGATCAGCAGGACCGAGATTGCTGTCACAAGAAATAAATTCTGTGTCGCCTCTGCTTTGGACTCCACTATCACGACATCCAAAAGATCCCACGTGTCTTGGATATGATGTTCCATCATGGCCAAGCTTGCATCGTAGGCTGCCCTCACATCTGAGACGGACGTCGAAAAGTCCCCGTTAACGGCCTGTTTCTGCAGTTCGACAATGGACTGATACTCTGGCGAGGCCAAAAGCGCGCGGCCATGCTCTGCAAATGCGGGAAACGGCGACGTCGTCAAATGGTTCAGACCGATATCCACAGTCGTCCGCAATTCGATCAGCCGACGCAGATCATCCCCTACCATCGTCCGTTTCGAAAAAACCCGTAGCGCAGCTGCCTTTTCCTCATTGGCCGCTTCTTGGGCCCGCAGAAAATTATTCAATGACTCGAGAATAAGCGATGTTTCACCGCTGCTCAAAGCGCCAGAGGCGTGATCGGCAATATTGATCAGGCTCTTGTTGATAACCGTGTATTGGTCGATCACGGCTTCCGCCGTGACGTCGTGTTGCTCGACACCATCTCTCAATTCTTGAAAGCGTTGAATTTCTCCAGAGAGTTCCAGAAGCCTATGCGACAGATCAATATCGGCCCACATACTACCCGCATCAGCAAAGTCCTGAAGGCCAGCATCGACGAGAGCGCGTTGTGCCATCAGGTCTGGTTTGCCGATGGAGCCTTCCCCCTCAAGGTAATGAACGCTCAACCATCGCTCTTTCTGCAGCTCAAGAACCAGATTGCTCGTTTGCTCTACGGTCTCAACAACAACTTCAAGACGACCAACGTCGCGCACTTCATTCAGGCGCTGGATGCCAAGGATGCCCGAAAAAACAACGGCCAAAAACAGTGGCGCGCCACCAACCAACATGTAGATGCTGATTGTCTGCCAAGTAAGGAACCACTTGCGGAGAGTTTTTTTCATGATGCCGTTCTTTGTCACAGGTCGTTGCGTCTCAAACGGCGTAGTCTTCTGTTCTGTTAGCGCGCTGAAGGCTTAAAAAAGGAAAAGGCGCGAAAGTATCCTTTCGCGCCCAAACCAATGTTCGTGACTGTCTGAAATCAGAGGCGCGATGCCACGTTTTCCCAGTTCACGAGGTTGTCGAGGAAGTTGGTCAGGTAGGCCGGACGCTTGTTGCGGAAGTCGATGTAGTAGGAGTGTTCCCACACGTCGCAACCCAGCAGAGCAGTCTGACCAAAGCACAGCGGGTTCACGCCGTTTTCGGTTTTGGTCACTTTGAGGCCACCGTCGGTGTCTTTCACCAGCCAGCACCAGCCAGAGCCGAACTGACCTGCGCCAGCAGCCGAGAACTGCGACTTGAATTCGTCAACCGAACCGAACGATTCAACGAGAGCTTTTTCCAGCTCGGACGGCATTGCCGACGAACCCGGTCCCATCATTTCCCAGAACTGGTTGTGGTTCCAGAGCTGCGAGATGTTGTTGAAGATACCGTTCTGGGCAACTGCGGTTTTGTTGTAGGTGCCTACGATGATCTCTTCGAGGGTTTTACCCTCCCACTCGGTGCCTGCAATCGCTGCGTTACCGTTGGTGACGTATGCGTTGTGGTGAAGGTCGTGGTGATATTCCAGCGTTTCTGCGGACATGCCTTTAGCGGCAAGAGCGTCATGTGCGTAGGGAAGATCGGGAAGTTGAAATGCCATCAGAGAAATCCTCTTGGTCTGGTTACTGTTCGCTGCCCTGTAACAAAGCGCAAGCGCGCCTGAGGTCAAGCCCAATCCGCGACCTTAGGCCCCCTCTTGCCGACGGACAGCCTGCAAAAAAGCAAAATAGCTGCGGGCGGTGTCAGGATCGGGTTCATGAGACGATCCTGCAAGCTGAAGTTGCCAATAGAGATCAACGGTCTCTGCCTCGGTCATCACCTGCGCAAACCTCTCTTGGTGCCATGCGACAGCCTTTTGGTGCAGATCGCGTAACGCGTCGGTTTCGATCTCGGCTCGCACCGCACGGGTGGCGGGTGCGTGGTGGCTGATCGCCCAATCCTCGACCGTGTTCCAATTGCGGGACACCCAGTATTTCAGGCCAAGGTCGAGGTGCATCTTATTGGGCAACCCCCGCCGCGTTTTCAGCACATATTCCGCGACGGACCGCACCGAATAGTGGTTCAACTGGACCAAGGGCTTGGTTGGGACATGACCAAAGCTGTTGATGCGGTTCGGCATCTGCGCAATCGCGTCAGGCAACGGCTCGCCTGCCGCATCCGCCCAGCGCGCGGTGCCATTGGCGAGCGATTTGGGACGATGCACGCCCATCTCGCCAAAGAGCGAACGGCGATAGATCGTCTTAAAGAAATGGCCGAGGGGTACAGGAATGGTTCGTGTCGCAGCCGTTGTGAACCGTTCGGTCACGGGCGCATCCACAAACGCGCTCTGCCCGTTATTCCCGAACAACCGCCACGGTAGGATCATCGCGTCCATGTCCCGATCGAGCAGCGCTCTCAGGTCAGGCACCGACGGGTCGAGCGCGATGAATTCGTCCACGTCAAAGAACAGCACCCATTCGGCGGCAGAATAGTCGGGGTGCCCATAGGCCGTCCGAAGCGCCTGCCACTGGATCGTCTTTTTCCCCTGCTGGCTATGGCGCACATGGGTCACCCACCCTGCCCGCGCCAGTTGGTCGAGCATCACATCCGTCCCGTCCTCGCAATCATTCGAGAACACAAGGAAATGGTCGATGCCCAGCGCACGGTGATGCGACAGCCACTCTAACAAATAAGGGGCTTCGTTCTTCACGCAGGTGACGGCGAGGATGGACATCAATTCGGACCTGTTTCTTCGACGGCTCCCTATACCCATAACGGTCCGATGCCGTTTAGGGAATAAGCCTAACCTGTTGATGTGCCGCAAATCTCCACTTTTAAGTTTGGCGCTAAATTCAGAAACAATCTTGAGGGATGGTCAAAATTATATGATATTCGTCAATTATGTAGAGGGCGACAGGGTCAGAGCGCGCCATTCGTTCGCGTAAGAGGGCACAGGTGATGACACGACCGTTCCGTTTTGAACCAAAGGCCCAATCATGACCGAAGCGTCCCAGACCAATGCCCCCTCTGCCGAGCGGCTGCGCAAGGTCAATCCGTTCTCGCGTCATGTCTGGCAACGTGGGCAGGATATGTATCCCGCGCTACGCCAGCAATTGATACATGATGACTGTGACGGGCTAGACGATCTGGGTTTTCGGATTTCTATGTGCCTAAGGATGACGGCGGCCTTTCAGACGAGCGAGGCACTGGACAAAGTTCGCACGGCTCTCGTCCGGCGCTATGATCCGACCCATGTGCATGTTCCTTATGTCGCTTCCCTGAACCACCTGCGGCGTTTCGACGATGCGCTGCGCTATGCAGGGCAATTGGCGCGGAGCGAACCTGACTCGGTCGGCGCGAAACTACTGCTGATCGATCAGTTCTTTATCGCGGGCTTTCCGGGCAAAGGCATCCAGACGATCAAACGATCCTTGGGTGACGTGTTCCAACATAACCGCCAGCAAGCCCATAAACTGGTGCGGATTTTGATTGAGGCGGGTCAGCTGGATTGGCTACGCGCCCATTTCCCGCAACTGGCTGACCGTCAGCCCCGCAGCGCACAGGCCGACCGTCTGTCGTCAGGTCCGTGCGATGTGCCTGTCTACTGTATCTCTTTGCCCGCCGATCATCGCCGTCTGGCAACCACGCGGCATTTCACGGACTACGGAAGCCCCTATCACGTGGTCGAGGGCATATTGGGCCGCACCCTTCCCGAAGGGATCAAGACCAGCGTCACCCGTGGCGACCGCTCTATGATCACCGATGCAGAGATTGGTTGTAGCCTGTCCCACATGAAGGCTTGGGAAATGGTCGCCCGCGATATTAGTCCCAACGACTATGCCCTTATCATTGAGGACGACGCCCGTTTCATGTTTGGTGCCCCTCGTGGGATGACAGCGACAATCACCGCAGCACGTGAAGTTGGTGCGGAACTGGTCTTTATCAATCGCCGCGCCTGTGATGCGACGATCCAAAACTTGCCCTCTCGTGACGTAGAGTTGGCCAATGTCGATGCGGGTCTTTACCCCGATCCAGAACAATGGAAGCCCCAAGACCCCGGCTGGGGCGGTGACGGCTATCTGGTGACGGGCGCTATGGCGGCACGCCTAGCCGATATGTGGCTCAAGGTTGGCGTACTGGGCGCTGTGGATTGGCAACTGAGCACGATGTGCCACAAGCGGCTCCAGCCGTGGCACGATGTTCGGGCGCTAAAGAACATTTACCGTATGCTGGACGGGTCCAAGGATTTGCCGATGATCACCGGCTACACAACGAACACACCGCTGATCGATACCCGCGATCACGGGTTCAGCAGCATCAACGCAGGATGAAAGAGGCCACCACGTGAGCGACGACGACCATAACCGCGTCCCCAATTGGTATCGCGAGATTTTCCCTGCGGGCCCCTCTGACGGTTTCTACCAAAAGATGGGGTACCATGCGGCGTCGTTCGTGGATCGCGGCTCTGATCGGTTGATCGTGTCCTTTGACAACCTATCGGACGCGGGGAACCCTTACCTCGACGTGCAGCCTTGGGCGGCGAAGTTCGTCCAAGACCACGGTTGGTCCCACCTCGGTATCTATTCGCGCGGGCCCTCGTGGTATCGCGATGCACGGGTGAACGCGTTCTTTGATGACCTTCGGGATCGCAAATTCTTTGCCCGTTTCAAATCCGTTACCTTTACGGGCACCTCTATGGGTGGTTTTGCCGCTCTGGCTTATTCGAACCATGCACCTGGGTCGATTGTTATGGCGCTCAGCCCGCAATCGACGCTCGATCTGAAAAAGGTGCCTTGGGAAAATCGGTTCACAAAGGCGCAAGGGTTCGACTGGACCCTCCCGTATTCCGACGCGGCAAAGACGATATCGAAGGCGCAAAAGATTTACGTCCTCTACGATCACTTCCTCGAAAACGACCGCAAACAGGTGGAACGGCTGAAGAGTGATAAGATCATCCCACTCAAGGGTTTTGGTCTGGGGCACAAAACAGCGGTTCTCTTGCGCCGCATGGAAATGCTGAAACCTGTCATGGAAAAGGCTCTGACGGGGACGCTGACCCAACAGGATTTCTACAGCATGATCCGCAACCGCAAGGATCTGCTGCTCTATCGCAAAGTCATGGAAGCGCACCTGATCGCACGCGGCAAAGACCACCGTGTTCCTGCACTCCAAAACTCGTTCCGCGCCCGTCGTCGCAAACTTGCCGCTGCGGTGGCTGCTACGAGTGATCCCAAAGCGTCCTCTGACCCTGTCCCTGTCGTCACAGTAGAGGCAAAGATAAAACCCAAAATCGTTGCGACACGATCAACGCCCAGCAGTATCCGCCACCCCGGTGGGAACGCATGGATGATCGAAGAGCGGGATGGCGTGATCCGCTATATGTCCGACTGCTATGCCGACCGCGTCATCGGGTTCGAGGACCGCGACGGGATCACCCTCGCCCAAACGCCAGAGGTGGTTCTGGGACATATAGCCTTTGGCGGCGCGCCGAGTTCGGATCGTCCAACCCCGCAGGATTTCCGCTACCATGTGGTTGACGCCCAACTGAACGGCACTGGCCGCACGGCGGCGGCCCGCGCGATGGGGATCGCCACCAATCTGGTAAAAGACGCTCACAAACGCGGTCTACGCACTGTTATTGCGACCGATGTCCTGAAGGCGGGCGTCACGATGACCGAGGCCATGCCTGACGGCCCGCTCTTTGACAGGCTCGACGACAGTCTGTCGACCGCCGTTGATGCGCTTGAGGCGTGGGATAAGACACTCTTTGTGGATCGTATCGCCCTGCGCCTGCTCACAGGTGCCCCAGACACAACACAGGCAGAGGCGGCAAGCCATTACGTGCATACCGCGCGGGCGCTCCAACGGGCGATCCCGACGGTTACGGGGCAAAAGAGCTTCCCTAAGGTGGTGATCAGCCAAACCTTTGGTACGCGCACCGATGGGCGCTCTGCGGTTGCGCTGGCCGAAGGGATGCTCGACCTCGACAACCCTGCGGCAGGTTTTATCGTCGCCACCCCCACGTATCCCTTTGCCCTCATGGACGGGATGCCCGCGACGCTGGACGGCAGCGCACAAATGCTCGTTGATGAACTAGAGGCGCGTGCGGTGGCCGAGGTGCAGCAAGGGCGAGAATGGCGGTGTCCGTCGCTGCGCTATGCGCTGATACGCGGGACAGAGATCACAGCAGAGTTCACCGCGATGACGGACCTGATCCTAGAGGACGGCGATCACGGGTTCCGCATCCATGATGGCGATGCAATCATCATGCCTGAGGTCAAAGAAGTAAACGGAACTACCGTCACATTGACCTGTGACAAGGCCTGCCAGACGAAAGACGCCTATCTGACCTACGCATGGGGCATGACCGCAACGGACGATAGCCCTTACCCTGCAAACATAGGTGTAATTCGGGACTGTTGGGAGGCGCAGAGCGTGTCTGACCCAAAGTCCGTCTTGCACCGCTATGCCCTCTCTGGGCGGGTGAAACTGGTTGAGGCCAAAGACGGATGACCGACCGCAAGAATATCCTGTTGATCGGCATGGACGATGCCTTTGCCTTTTGGCGGTTCAAATCCTGCTTTGGCGCACAGCTTCAGACCCCGAACCTCGATCGGATATGCGAGGTCTCGTCGGCCTTTACCGCGGCCTACTGCCAAATCCCCGTCTGCGGCCCGTCACGCGCCAGCGCGATGTCGGGTCTGTCGCCCTACGAGACGGGGATCTTTGACAACTACACCAATATCTTTGAGGTGCTCCGCCCCGAACAGATGTGGCAGTTCCGCCTGAAACAGGACGGCTACTACTGTTCAACCGCTGGCAAAATCCACCACGGATACAAGCCTCTCCCGCCTGACATCCACAACACGCTCTATTCCCATCCCAGCCGCCGCGTGCACTTTGGCCCGAAACCTGAGGCGGAGTTCATCAATTTCGGCGGGCGGATGGGCGGCGGTGGCACGACGAACGCCAAAGAGGACCGTCAGTATTACGATTACAGATCGTCCCAAGACGCGATCCGTTTCTTGAATTCCTACGACAGCGACCAGCCGTTCTATCGCGAGGTCGGGTTTCACCACCCGCACCCGCCGTTCCGCACCCCTGTGCGGTTCAAAGAGCTGTACAACATGGATGATTTCATCCGCCCCAATGAATGGGCACAGGGGTTTGATCTGTCCGCCTTTACCAATGTGTTCATGTCCGAAAACATGGATACCCAAGAGGCGATCGAGGATTGGCAGAAATCCATCCGCAATTATTTCTCGGCCTTCAGCCATGTCGATTATCAGATCGGACGGGTCTGGGATGCGCTCAAGGCCTCTCCTCATGCAGATAACACCGTCGTCGTGATCTTTTCCGACCATGGCTACCACATGGGCGATAAGAACAGGTTCCGCAAATTTACATTGTGGGAAGAAGCGACGCGTATCCCCTTTATCATCCATGACCCTCAATCAAAGGGACAGATGGTCGATGATCCCGTAGCGCTGGTGGATATGGGGCCGACGATCCTCGACTATGCGGGTGCACGGCCGATGGAGCATTCGGTCGGGCAGTCGCTCCGCAATGTGGTTGCAGGAACCCGAGACACCGACCGCGCGGTGCCGACCTTCTGGTATGGCAGCGCGTCGATCCGCAAGGGCGATCATCGGATCACCCTGTATCAAGACGGCAGTTCCGAATTTCACAACGTTCATACCGACCCGTGGCTCACGACGAACGTCGCGGGCAAGGATCCCGCCTATGACGGAATGCATAGGGCTCTACTCGACACTTGTCGCGACTACGGCGTGTTGATCGTTGAGGACGGGAAATCAGCAAACGAAGCGGCGCATTTCGTGTCGGTCCACAAGGGCGGCGTTCAGCCAGATCGCCTCCCTTCTGACGGGATCATCACCGTGGGCGATGCGTTGCCCGATCACGTCGACCCGGGTCATCGGAAACACTTTGCGACCTTGGCCGAAAACGGCACGCTGACGCTGGCCCCTGGACTAAAGGAGCTGCTCTTTGCCTCTGATACCAACGGCGGCGTGACCCATTTCCGCGTGGCCTGCAATGACGAAGGCAATCGGATCTATATCTTTGGCGGGCATAACCGCTTTACCCTCGACGTGGTGGGCGGTGCGGGCCATGACCATATCGAAACCCAATCAGACAGCCTGATTGCACGGCTCGGGTCGGGGAGTTCGATGGTCAAAGCGGGCGCCTCGGACGCTGAAATCTATGGCGGCACGGGCCTTGCCACGATCCATGCGGGCGGCGGCAATAACCTGATCCACGGCGGGCAAGGCTGCGCTACGATCTACGGCGGTAAGGGCAACGACACGATCTATTCGGGGGCTGGGTCGAACATCATCGACACGGGCACAGGTGACAACCGCGTCATCCTCGATGGCGGCACCAACCGCGTGATCCTCGGCGATGGGGCGAATACCGTCGTCATCGAACGCACCGCCCTGCCCCAAACCATCGAAGGCGTCAGCGCGACCACCGTTTTGGACCTCTCAGACTGGGCCCCTATCGCGCCTGTGACCCTTGATCAGATAGGCGATGATGTTGCGATCACCTGTAAAACAGAACGCGTCCTGATCCTGAATACAGACCAGAACGCGGTGAAAGCTGTTCTCAAAGGGGTGAGCGTCGCGGCTTAACGCTTGTGGAAGACCGCGACCTGATCTTTGCGCCTCTTGTCAAAGAGCGCTTGGAACATGAAACAGCCTGAAATATCGATCCGCTGGGCGTTGAACCCTTCGGCGATGCTGGCGTCCTCGTGGGTAAACACACCATCCCGTAGGTAGCCTTGGATGAAATCCGCCGTCTTTGTGATACCGGGGCGTTCATAGGGTTCAGGCTGCCACCGCAGGTCTTCGATGATATAGAGCCCACCCGATTTCAGTTTCGGGAACAGCTCAATAAAGGCGTATTGCTGATGGTGGGACGCGTGGCTGGCATCGTCGATGATGATATCAAACTCAGGCAGGTCTTTGGTCGCCTCAACGATATTCTCACGCTTATCCATGTCACAGCGGACAAAGTTAAAGCGGTCGTTCTCGAACCAGCTAAAGTCCGAAATATCGAGGCCCGTGATCTGCGCCTTCGGGAAATATTCGAGCCACATCCGCACCGACGGAAGGTCCGTGGTTTTGCGGTCTTCACTCTTGCCATGCTCAGGCCCACCGATCTGCAATCCCATCTCAAGGAAGTTGATCGCGCGGTCACGATGTGGCTGGAACAGCATTTGATAAAGTTCGGTATAGCGGTGCTTTGTCGATCCTTTGTCCGACCCATAAGCATCCGCCATATCCGTCAGGTTCAACTGTCCACGACCATATTTCGCAGACGCTGGGATCGGCGCAGCCATAGCCGTGGGTGCTGGTGTTGCAACAGGTGTCGACACTTTCACTGGCTCCACGGCTTGTTTCTCTTCGGGTTTGGGTTTGCGGATGATCGGGGCCTTTTCTGGGTCGATCCCGTGTTTGACCAGCAACTTACCCAATAGGCTCTTGGGGTGCGGCGCGCCGCCCTCTTTTTCGACCAAACGCGCCCGCATACGACGCCCGTAGAGGTGAACCGAAAACGTATTTTCCGTGATATAGCCCGTTGTATCAAAGTTGCGGCGCAACATCAGGCGGCGGTCTTTGAAGGTGAACGGGTATAACCCTTCTTGAGGCAGGGCATATTTCACTTCACCCGTTTCATGCAGGAAATGCGTGACGGCGTGCGGTCCCCAAACGCCCCAAGGCTGTTCACTCGCGTGAACGGGATTCCCCTCAGCGCGTTTCTGTTCCAACTCGGCCACGTATTCGGGGCCGTAATAGGTCGGGATCGCGAATTCATCCGAGGTAAAATCCAACAGCGCGTTGAGCGTATCACTGTCATGGGGCAAGCCCAGAACACCGCCGTTCACATGGGTCTTAGACTCCCACCCGTAGAAGTGACCGTTCGGAGTTTCGAATTTCTTCATGCAATAGGCGTCAGTATCTGCCCAAATCATATTCCGCTGCGTTTTCAGCATTTTATAGCGGAACAGATCGGAATGGAGCGCGGGGCTGCCTGTGCGTTCGTGGGTCAGAAAATTGTCGCGAGACATGATGTCATTCGCATCCGCCAACTCGATCCCGTCAGGAACGTTTTGCAGCGGGCCGTAGTGGTACAAAACCACCTTATGTCCGGCGTCGACAAAGGACTTCAAACAAAGTTGTTCCAGAAAACTCAGGGCGCCTTCCATCCAAAGTGCGCCAATCGTGTAGTTCGTGCTCATTGTTTACCCTCTGTCCCCGATCCTTATTCAACCGGACGATTATGCAGGTTTAGGAAATAAAACATTCTACGTGTAAAAACCAATATAATTCACAGGCTAGTGCTGCGTTTCCCCCGCTTCGACGGTGAAAAAGAACTCTTCTTCAGGATCGCGGAACGCCACCTCGTCAGGCACACAGGTCGGCCCCGTCAGGAACACATTCGCCCCGAAATGCCCATGGAGCCGCGCCAAACGGCGCATACGTTCGCTTTTCAACTCTTCAAAGAAATTCGAATAGTTTTCCGTCGCCCGTAGTTCATCAATTTTTTCGCGGTGTTTGCGCACGGAATACTCATGGGCCGCCTTAATATCGGGATCAGCCAACATGCGCGCCATTTCGGCCTCGACGCGCGGGATCATACGCTGGATCGACGTTTCTTCGACCGCGTTGTTATTCATCCGAAACCAATAGGCGAGGCCCTGATCGCGGTCCACGTGGTTCACCCGCCCACGGTCCCGTTTGACAAGGAAACTCTCGGCCGAACGAACGGCGTAGTGGTTCAACTGCACAAGGTCATAGCCATAGGTCGCCGTCGTTGATCGCCACGCGTTGCGATACATGTTCTCGGGTAGGTTTTTGCCCGACCCGTTCACCCAATTCACATGATCCACCAGTTGGGAATTCAGCCCCTTGGGCCTATGCACGCCGAGTTTCTTAAAAATGCCCGTGTTCTGGAACAGGGTCTTGAACCCCCACGCTTGGTGTGGTTTCGGCGAAAACTCTGGTGCGCAGCGGGTGAAATTCCGAATGATAAGATCGTCGGTGAAATCCGCGACATCGGCATTCCCAAACAGCCGCCACGTCATCGAGATCAGGTTCGCATCAGGCACCGCAGCAAAAAGCGCGTCGAGCGTGCCATCCCCCACCTTAATGTCGACGAATTCGTCCACGTCGATACAAACGGCCCAAGTCGCCTCAGTAATGATCGGCTCATTGCCCGCAGCAGCGAGGGCGGCGTGCTGCGGCTTTAGGCCACTTTCCCGAAATGGGTTGTCGCGGTGCTGCACATAGCCCTTTTCCTGCAAGAGATCGAAAAACGTCTCGGTCCCGTCTGAACAGTCGTTCGTATAAACCAGAAAGCTGTCGAACCCGATCACGCGGTGATAGGCGAGCCATTCTAGAATGAACGGACCTTCGTTTTTCATCGTGGTGACGATGGCACGGCGCCCCTTTTGCGGCTCTTGCGATTTATGCGATTTTTCTGGGACGCGAACGGGTTTGTGGTCGAACTCGTCCTCGGCCAAAGCCAGCAGGCGGTCGTCCTCAACAAGAGAGCTTTTGGGGATAATCAAGGACACCGCATCGGCGCGGTGACGCAGGTTCATGAAACGGTAAAACGTCGCCGCGTCTGCGTCTTGCATCGCGACGTTGCCGATGCGGTTCATCCGCCAAACGGCATTCGGCGCGGCCTTGGCTGGCGCAATGCACCAACGGCGGCGCGGGGCTTCTGCATCGAACTGAACGCAGATATGGTCTGCAAAGCGGATCGGTTCGTCATTGCGCACACGCCACGGATAGGCCTGCGTGCCGAGCATCGGGATCGCCCCCGTTTCTGACGCGACCGCACGGTCAAATATCGTCCCCTCGCCCGTGTCGGCAATCAGATCGAACACATCAATATTCGCCACCGCCCGTGCCGAGCCGAGGAACCGTTCACGCATGATTTCATAGGCATGCATCGCGCCCAAGGGCGACTTCCACGGGTCGGCGGCTGGGATCTCCATCCGATCCTTACCAGGGGCACCGGGGGCGCAGAACGGGTGGCTTTCGTCAGGGAGGTCCAGTTTCCCCAACGGCGTGGGCGAACGCAGGATCACGACCTCAACATCTGCCTCCATCGCGGCAAGCCCAGCCTGAAACGCCTCATCGAATTCTAGGCTATCGCCCAGCCGATCCCGATCAAGGATCACCGCCGTCTCAACGCCTTGATGTTCGGCGTTGAACTCTAACCAGCGCAGCACCGTCGCCGCCGTTTCCCCATTGCGGGTCGCAGCCAGCGCGTTCGTCCCCGCAAAGATCGTCAGTTCAGGATCAGCAGGTGTGATATCGGCCACGGCACCGCCAAACCCGATGCGCAGTGGGACGCCATCGGGCAGACGCAGTTTGATAATCGGACAGCCGCCTATGGTGACCTGAGACAGCACTTCGGTGCCGCGCGGCAGTCCAATTCGGTCCATCGGTGCATCTGCGCGGAAATACAGCGTGACGAGGTTTTCCGAAGTTTCCGACGGCGCACGAACCGCATCGATCAAGGCAATGCCGTTTGCAATCATGCCGTGTAGATTGCGGTAATGAACCTTGCCTACCATCTGTCCCGTCTGCCCCGCGCGCCGTTTAATCACAGGCACCTGTGGTCAATGCCCTTTCGTTTTCTATTACGACAACTCTAGTCAAAGCTGTATCCCCCTTCCAGCATTTACCCCGACAGACGCCGATTTTGACGAGCGAACCGACCAAAAATAGCTGAATTGTGGCACAAAATGCCCAGATTTCTTCTGGTTATGGCCTTAAACGGAGCCTAGTGTCCGCCCAAAGTCCCCGTCATCAGGCGGGTGCTGGTATGTTTAAGTCGTTCGAACAAAGGTGGGTCTGTCGTGCACCGCAATAACCAGAAACTGCGTGATCCTCTGACTGGATTGGACTTTGCCGCATGGCGCGCAAAGGTCGAAGAAATCAGCAATGAGATCGGACAGTTTCAGGCGATCGGTGACAAACACTTCAGCACTTTTGTAGAAGCCGGATCGACGCTCTTTGTCACCTTTGAGAGCGCGGAAACCGCAATGGAAGGATTGACCGACGGGCGCCCCCTCGGTTGGGACTATGTAGTCGAAAACGGCTGGTCGCACCTCGGCCTGTTTTCCGTCGGCGATACATGGTTCCGTCATGACGATGTTTATGCCTTCTTTGACGAACTCCTCGACGACTACTTCTTTGACGACTTCGATCAGGTAATCTTTTTCGGCGCAGGCCCTGGTGGTTATGCGGCCTGCGCCTATTCGGTCTGCGCACCTGGAGCAAAGGTCCTCGCCCTCAATCCCCAAGCAACACTGTCACCTGATGTGACCCGTTGGGACGACCGTTTCCCACAGGCGAAGAAGCTCGATTTCATCGAACGCTACGGCTACGCGCCTTATATGGTTGAAGCGGCAGAGGATGTGACGATCCTCTATGACACAAGTTCAGAGCTCGACGCGCTACATGCTGCGATGTTTGAGGGCCCGAATGTCACCCACCACCGCGTGCGGATGTTTGGCATCGACCTACGCCGCGCCTTTATCGAAATGGGGATACTCAAGAAACTCTTGGGCCAAGTCGCTGCGGGCACGCCCACCGACGAAGGGTTCGGTACGCTCATGCGGGCGCGTCGTAACCATGGTGGCTACCTGCGCGGGCTACTGGCAGAGCTGGTCGAACTCGACCGCCCCTACCTCACCGCAATGCTGTGTCGGAATGTATTGTCGCGCATGCCTGCACCGCGGTTCCGTCAGCGGCTCGATGCACTGGAAAAGGCAGAGCGGGAGGGGCTGGTTAAGCTCCCCCCCGACGTCTGATTTTAGTAAACGCCTACCGCGCCAGCCTTGGCCGAGGTTGCCATCAGGCCAAAGACGTATTCAGCAACAGAGCGGAAGCACACGACGCGGAAGCTACCATCGTCGAGTTTCCAGTAAGCCGCTGCCACCTGCCCCACGCGGGAACGGCGCACCATGCCCGCAACGAATTGCGAGGCTTCGAAATCGACGGGCGCGTTTTTGCCCAACACTTCGCCCGCATAATCGCCTGACACGCTAAAGATCGCACGTGCATCTGACACGTTCGCCACGAGGAAATGCGACCCCGCCAGCGCGTCGTTCATCCCCGCTACAAAGGCGTTCACCTCTGCATAGGGCAGAACGACGAGCAGTTCGTCGGGCGACATCCAGAGGACGGTTTTCACGCCGTCGGTCTGGAACTGACGCACGTCAGGGATTTGCAGACCCGTCAGCTGCGTTACCGCAGCCGCAAAGCCTTCGTCCTCAAAGTCGCCGCGCAGGGTGACCATGCCGGTCAGTCCCAACTCTTGGACCGTAACAGGGCCGGTCGCAGTTTTGCCGTTCAAGGCGCTGACAGCATTAGACATTCTGCTTCTCCCCGTCTTTGTCGTAGAACACCGGATCGACAATCTTTGCCTTAACCATGGTGCCATCTTCGCGGTTGAACTCGATCACTTCGCCCATGCGATCTGGGCCGTGTTTGACCAGACCCATCGCGATGCCACGCTTGAGCGTCGGCGAATAGTAGGTCGAGGTGACACGCCCCTGAACGTTGCGCTGGCCGTTCGGGTTGTATCCCGGTGCCGGAACGTAAGACCCGTCAGGAATGACCGACCCGTCGAGCGTTTCGAGACCAACCAGTTTCCAGCGATCAGGCGACGCCATGAACGACCGCTCTTGAGCGCGTTTGCCCAGATAGTCCTCTTTCTTCTTGGAGATCGCCCACTGAAGGTTGAGGTCTTGCGGAATGATCGTGCCGTCGGTTTCGTCGCCGATCATGATAAAGCCCTTTTCGGCACGAAGGATGTGCATCGCTTCGGTACCATAAGGCATCACGCCGAGGTCCTTGCCCGCCTCTTGCAGCGCCGCCCAGAGGGCCGCACCTTGGGAGGCTGGGACCGAGACTTCGTAGGACAATTCGCCCGAGAACGAGATACGGAAGATCCGCGCATCGAACTCGCCCAGCTTGCCTTCGACATAGGTCATGAACGGGAAGCCCTCTTTGGAGAGGTCCATGTTACCGCCCAGTTTTTCCAAGAGCTGGCGCGCCTTGGGACCAGCAACCGCGATTTGTGCGAATTGCTCGGTCACGTTCGCGGTGTAGACTTTCCAATCCCACCATTCGCACTGAAGCCAGTCTTCCATCCAACCGTGAATACGGTCTGCACCGCCCGTGGTGGTGTGGCAGAGCCATGTATCCTCGGCCAGACGCACAACAACGCCGTCGTCCGAAAGGAAGCCGTTTTCGTTGCACATCAGACCATAGCGGCATTTGCCAACGCCCAGATTGCTCATCATGTTGGTGTAGAGCATATCGAGGAATTTGCCCGCATCCGGTCCCTTCACGATGATCTTACCGAGGGTCGACGCATCCAGCGTGCCCACGTTTTCACGAACGTTCAGGATTTCACGGTTCACCGCGTCATGCACGCTTTCACCGTTGCGGACGTAAGCGTAAGTGCGGCGCCAGTGGCCCACAGGCTCCCAATCCGCACCATTCGCGTCATGCCAATCGAACATCGGGGTTTTGTGGATCGGCTGGAACAACTCGTCCCGAGCCGCACCCGTGATCGCGCCCAGCGAAATCGGCGTGTAAGGCGGACGGAAGGTTGTGGTACCAACGTTCGGGATCGAAGCATCGAGCGATTTGGACAGGATGGCCAGACCGTTGATGTTCGACAGTTTGCCCTGATCCGTCGCCATACCCAGCGTGGTGTAACGCTTTGTATGTTCAACAGATTCGTAGCCTTCACGCGCAGCAAGCTGAACGTCCGACACCTTCACGTCGTTCTGATAATCGAGCCATGCTTTCATGCGCAGCTTTGGACCAGCGCCCTGCGGCATCAGCCAAACAGGTTCAAGCGGAGCGGCGGCAACCTCGTTCGTCGTGACCTCAAGACCTGCGTCTTTGAGAACATCAACAGTGCTGAGGTAGCCAGAAGCCGAACCAACCGTGCTGACGAACGCCTTACCGTCGGCACCTGTCGGTGCGCGGGACGGATCGGGGCGGAACATCGCGAGGTCCTCATCCCAGTTCAGTTTACCACCACAGTGCGACCAGAGGTGCACAACAGGCGACCAACCGCCTGACATCGCAACGCAATCACATGCGATCTCTTCGATGACCGATCCTTCGCCCGCTTGCAGACAGACCTTAACGCCAGTGACGCGGGTTTTGCCTTTGACCTTGGCGATGGCTTTGCCTTTGAGAACGCGAATGCCGAGCTTTTCAGCTTCCGCCGCGATCGGACCAGCGCCAGAGGCACGAGCATCGATGATCGCAGGAACAGCGAGACCTGCGTTTTTCAAAACGATTGCGGTGCGGTATGCGTCGTCGTTGTTGGTGACAACAACGGTGCGATCACCAACCGACACGCCCCAGTTCACAACGTAGTCACGAACGGCTGCGGCCAAGAGGACGCCTGGAATATCGTTGCCAGCAAAGGACAGCGGACGTTCAATCGCGCCTGTGGCAGTGATGATGTGACCTGCACGGATGCGCCACAGGCGGTGACGCGGGCCCGATTTATCGGACAGGTGGTCTGTCAGACGCTCGTAGCCCAGAACATAGCCGTGATCGTATACGCCCGACGCCATGTTGCGGTTACGAACAGTCACATTGGGCATCGCGTTCAGCGCCGCGAGGGTTTCCTGAACCCAAGCCTCAGCCGATTTGCCGTCGATTTCGACGCCATCGACAACAGCACGACCACCAAAGTCAGCGGTTTGTTCAAGAAGCAGAACCTTCTTGCCTGCTTGACCTTCTTTGAGCGCAGCCGCCAGACCAGCGATACCGCCGCCGACAACCAGCACGTCACAGAAATAGTAGAAGTGTTCGTAGGTATCCGCGTCTTTTTCCTGCGGCACCTGACCCAGACCAGCCGATTGACGGATGAAGGGTTCATAGACGTGCTTCCAGAACGGACGCGGGTGGATGAACATTTTGTAGTAGAAGCCAGCAGGCAGCCAACGGGCGAACAACTGGTTCACGGCACCGATGTCGAACTCAAGGCTCGGCCAGTGGTTTTGCGAACGGATCGTCAAACCGTCAAAGACTTCTTGCGTCGTTGCGCGTTGGTTCGGCTCGAAACGGCCGCCCTCGCCCATGTTAAAGAGCGCGTTCGGCTCTTCGGCGCCAGAGGCCACAACACCACGCGGGCGGTGGTATTTGAACGAACGGCCGACCATCATCTGGTCGTTTGCGAACAAAGCCGATGCGAGCGTGTCGCCCTCGTAACCTTTGAAACGCTTACCGTTGAATTTGAATTCGACAGGTTTCGAACGGTCGATCAGACGACCGGAATTTGCCAGACGGGTGCTCATGCGGTTTCCTTCCACGACCAGTCGGGATATTTTGCACGGATGTTTTCAGTCACATCCGCAGGCGGTTCGGTGGTCTGGGCCGGATAGGTCCCGAACACCTCGAGCGTGGCGGTATCCCGCGCTGCAAGGAACCACTTCCCGCAGCCATAGGCATGACGCCAGCGTTCCAAATGAACGCCTTTTTTGTTTTCACGCATAAAGAGGTAGCCTTCAAAGGCCTCGTCGCTGTCACCAACGGTCGCGCGCTTCAGGTGCGCTTCACCGCCAGCGGCCAGTTCAGTCTCTTCGGCATTTACGCCGCAATAGGGACACTGCAATAAAAGCATCGTCTTCCCTCCTTAGTGCGCCACGCCAGCGGCGACAGATTCATCAATGAATTTGCCTTCGCGGAAGCGGAACATATCAAATTCTTGCGTCAGCGGGCTATGGCCTTTGGCCATCAGTTCCGCCATCGCCCAACCAGAACCCGGGATCGCCTTAAAGCCGCCGGTGCCCCAACCGCAGTTGACAAAGATGCCTTCGACAGGGGTTTTCGACAGGATCGGCGAACGGTCACCAGTCATATCGACGATACCGCCCCATTGGCGCAGCATCTTCAGACGGCTGACCATCGGGAAGGTTTCGACGAGCGCGCGAACGGTTTCCTCGATGTGGTGGAACGATCCGCGCTGGGTGTAGTTGTTAAAGCTGTCAGTGCCGCCACCGATCACCATCTCGCCCTTGTCCGACTGGGACATGTAGCCGTGAACGGTGTTCGCCATTACGACAACGTCCATGCAGGGTTTGATCGGCTCGGAGACGAGAGCCTGAAGTGCGACCGATTCAATGGGCAGACGGAAGCCAGCCATTTCAGCCAGAACCGAGGTATGACCCGCAACGACCATGCCCAGCTTATCGCAATCGATGTCGCCTTTGGTGGTCGAAACACCGACAACCTTGCCGCCTTCGGTGCGGACACCTTTGACTTCGCACTGCTGGATGACGTCCATACCCATGTCGGAACAGGCACGCGCATAGCCCCAAGCCACCGCATCGTGACGGGCTGTGCCGCCACGTTTCTGGTAGAGGCCACCCATGACAGGGTAGCGCGGGCCGTGGATATTGATGATCGGGACCAGCTTTTTCAGCTGCTCTGGGGTCACCCACTCGGTCGCAACGCCCTGCAGTTGGTTCGCCATCACGGTCCGCTGATAGCCGCGCACCTCATGGTGGGTCTGCGCGAGCATGATCAGGCCGCGGGGCGAGAACATGACGTTGTAGTTCAGATCTTGGGACAGGTTCTCGTAGAGCTTGAGAGCCTTGTCGTAGATCGCCGCAGAGGGGTCCTGAAGGTAGTTCGAACGAATGATCGTGGTGTTACGACCTGTGTTACCACCGCCGAGCCAGCCTTTTTCGATAATTGCGACATTGGTGATGCCGTAATTCTTACCGAGGTAGTAGGCGGTCGCGAGGCCGTGGCCACCCGCACCAACGATGATCACATCGTATTTCTTTTTCGGCTGGGGCGAACGCCAAGCACGCTCCCATCCTGTGTGATAGCGTAGACCCTCGCGGGCGACGGCAAATACTGAATAGCGTCTCATAGGCTGCGAATCCCCCTATTCTGGTCGCGGGCATCCTTTGGTCCTAACTGGACAAAAACCACGAAGCAAAGACGATTGGACACGCCTGATTTTTGCAGTTTTGCGACATGTGACAAAGAAGCATCCCGAAAGCGACCCGATCACAAACGGGTCATCGGGCCGCAGGGGCTTTTCTCAGGGGGTTGGGAAGGTTAGGTAAGGCGAAACGCGCAAACGGGAGGCCCCATGACGTTCTGGATCATTGCGACCGCATTGGCAGTTATTGCCGCAGGTCTACTTGTGCTGCCGCTATTGCGCTCCGGAACCGACACGGATGTCGATCCTCGCAACGACATTGCGATCTACAAGGACCAGTTGGCCGAAGTTGACCGCGACCTCGCCCGTGGTGTTTTGGACCAAGCAGAGGCCGAACGCACCCGCACCGAAATTGCCCGCCGTTTGCTGGCCGCCGACAAGGCCGAAACCGACACGTCGACTGACGCCCCCAAAACTTTGGGTCGGGTTGTGATGATCGCTGCAGCCGCGGCGACGGTGGTGGGGGCGCTTGCGCTCTATTACCGTGTGGGTGCTCCAGGCTATCCCGACATGCCCCGCGCCGTGCGTTTGGCAGAGGCCAAGGACGCCTATGACAATCGCCCCACTCAGGCCGAAGCAGAAGCCGCCCAGCCCGTCCAAGACGCAGTGACCCTGCCCGACGATCTTCAGGCGACGGTGGACCGCGTGCGCCAAACCGCAGAGGCCAATCCCGACAACCTGATCGCGCAGCGTGATCTGGTGCGGCTCGAGACAGCGTTGGGCAATGTTGCCCGCGCCGCTCATGCGCAGGTTAAGGTCGTGGCGATCCTTGGCGATGACGCGGAACAGGCCGATTTAGAGGTTCTTTTGGAACTCCTCGTTGCGGCTGCGGGTGGCGACGTAACCCCCGAAGCCGAGCGCGTTCTCAAAGCCATCCTCGACAAAGATCCTGAAAGCATTTCAGGGCTTTACTGGGCTGGTGTCATGTTTAACACCTATGGCCGCCCCGACCGTGCGTTCCCTTATTGGCGTAAGCTACTCGAAGTTGCGCCAGAGGATGCAGAGTGGTTCGATCAAGTCGCCCAAGCCACCATTGAACTGTCATGGTTTGCGGGCGTTGATGACTACACACCACCAATGCGCAATGGTGGCCTACGCGGCCCGAATGCCGCTGCTATGGCCGCAGCAGGCGACATGAACGAAGAAGACCGCTCTGCCATGATCGAAGGCATGGTTGGCAACCTCATGGACCGCCTCGCGACCGAAGGGGGCACACCGCAGGAATGGGCACAGTTGATCCGCGCGCTTGGCGTGTTGGGCGACCTCGACCGCGCCACCGCCATTTGGGGCGAGGCACAGCAGACCTTTGCCAGCGACGAAACCGCGATGTCGATCATCCGTGAAGCGGCCGTGGGTGCAGGTGTCGCGGAATGATCTGCAACGACGCCGAAACCTTTGCCGCCGCCCTCCCCCCATACCGCGCGATTTGCGGGCTGGATTTGGGCACTGTGACCATTGGCGTTGCCGTTTCTGACGGTATGCGTCAGGTGGCGACCCCGCTCGAGACGATCAAACGCAAGAAATTCACGCTCGATGTGGAACGCCTGCTCGAGATCGTAAAAAAGCGCGAGATCGCTGGAATTGTTCTGGGCCTGCCTTTGAACATGGACGGATCGGAGGGGCCGCGCGTGCAATCGACCCGCGCCTTTGCCCGCAACCTCGAAAAACTGACCGACCTTCCGATTGCGTTCTGGGACGAACGCCTGTCGACCGTTGCTGCCGAACGGGCACTGTTAGAGGCGGATACGTCCCGAAAACGTCGCGATGAGGTCATCGATCACGTCGCTGCGGGGTATATCCTGCAAGGCATGCTAGACCGCCTGCGCCACCTCGGAGCCTGATGTGACCGAACAATTGAACACGGATGCCATTTGGCAACGGGCCGAAATCGAAAGCCCCTGCGTCAAACTCTGCTCGATCCATCCAGAGACGAAGACCTGTATCGGCTGTCACCGAACGCTCCAAGAAATCGGCATGTGGAGCCGCATGACCCCAGAAGATCGCCGCGCCATCATGGCCGATCTTCCGAACCGTTCGGGTGCGCTCAAAACGCGCCGTGGCGGACGGGCGGCGCGGCTCAAGGCTTAATCCCTGAGCCAGTCCCGCATATTGTCAAACTGCGGCCTGAAAAACGCGAGCCTACGCCCCGCGGCGGGCACCATATCCTTGCTCTCTGGCGCGGTGCCGTGGATCACCATCCGATCCAACAGGACCGACTGCCCCGCTTTCATCGGCAGCTCCACACGTTCGCAGCACTCGAGCACCTCTTTGCGGGCGTCTGCATAGATCTCGGTCACGTCGATATCCGACCACATGGACTGCGGCATCCCCGCAAAGGCCACGGTAAAAGCCTCGCGCATGATCTCTTCGCTACCGGGCCAAACGACCAATGGCGCAGCAGTGCATTCGTTCAGCGCCACAGCGAGGATATAGGCATGCGGTTCCCGCAAAAACCTACGTTTCTGCGGCCCCTCGCCCAATAGTCCATCAAGATGCGCCGCGTCCTTCGCCTTGCGATAACGGTGCGCTGCATCAGTTTCATCCGCATCTTTCTGCGGATAGCCCGAATAGATCACCGAAAGTTGCCCCCGATGCAGAGGCATATCTGGAACCATGTCATCCCACGGGCCACGCAATGGAACACCGTCAATTGCCCCTGTGTCATCATTCGGGAGCGCGTCCACACCCACAAACCACGTCTTGCCATGCCTCAGCCATTTCGCCTGCATCGCTGGATCGGACAGAATCCCATCCGCAACTGCATTCGCAGCCTTGGCCCAAGCCATAACCTCTGGAGTGACGTCGAACTGGATGAAACCGCCTTCGATCATGACAGGATTGCCTTACGCAACATGTTGAGCGCGATCAGGATCAGGAACATACCAAAGAATTTCTTTAGTTTGCCTGCATCCGTTTTGTGCGCAATCGCGGCCCCGATCGGCGCCGTGAATGTGGTCATCGTGATCACCACGAGAAAGGCCGCGATATTGACCGCACCGATGTTCAGCGGCGGGGCGCTACCTTCGGGCAAAGAGGTCATCAGGAACCCAGCCACCGACGGCACCGCGATGATAAAACCAAAGCCCGCAGCCGTTGCCACAGCGCGATGAACAGGCACGCCAAACATGGTCAACAGAGGCACGCCAAATGATCCACCGCCGATCCCCATGAGAACCGACAAGAACCCGACAAAGGGTGAAAACACGCGCCCTTTCAAACCTTTGGGCAGTTCATTCGCAACGCGGAAGTCCTTGTTTCCAAAGGTCATGTAGAGGCCAATGAACACCAGCAACCCGCCAAAGATATACTGCAGCACGGTCGTGTTCAGCGCTGAAACGGTCATCTTGCCCGCAATCGCACCCAGCACGATCCCCGGCGCCCAGATTTTCAGGATACCCCATTCGACCGCACCCTTTTTGTGGTGCGACATGACCGAACGGGCCGAGGTGACGATGATCGTAGCGAGCGAGGTCGCCAAACAGATTTGCATCAGTTGCGGGATTTCGTACCCGAGCGACGCAAATGCATAGTAAAAACCAGGGACAAGGACGACACCGCCGCCGACTCCCAATAGGCCAGCCAAAACACCGGCAAGCGCACCAATCGCCAGCAAAAGAGCCGCCATTTCAACCAAAAGAACGCTATCCATCAGGGCCTCCCAAATGATGTTGCCCTGATCAGTATCAGCCGCCTGTCACGTAGGAAAGCGCCTCTAGCACCGTCTTTGGCCCAGCGCCGTCGAGATGCGCGTTTTCCGACAGATACCGCCGCCAGCCCCGTGCGCCCGCCTTGCCCGCAAAAAGGCCGAGCATGTGGCGTGTGATCTGGTTCAAACGACCGCCTGCAGCGATGTGATTTTCGATATAGGGCAGCATGTCATGGACGACCTGCACAGGGTCTGGCCCCGCGTCTTTGCCGTAAATCCGCGCGTCTGCCATTTGCAGAATATCGGTCGGCTGGTGATAGGCCGCCCGCCCGATCATCACGCCATCCAACCCAAGGTCCAGTTGTGCCACGGCCTCGTCCAAGGTCGCGATGCCACCGTTGATCGAAATATGCAGATGCGGATAAGCAGCCTTAATCTCGTGAACCAAAGCGTAGTCGAGCGGTGGAATATCTCGGTTTTCCTTGGGCGACAGCCCTTGCAACCACGCCATCCGCGCATGGATGGTAAAGCGGTTAACACCCGCCGCGCTGACCTTTTCAATGAACTCTGGTAGGATATCGCGGGGCACCTGTTCATCGACCCCGATGCGACATTTCACTGTCACTTCGACAGGCGATGCTGCAATCATCGCCGCCACGCACTCCGCCACCAGATCGGGCGATTTCATCAGCACCGCACCAAAGGCACCCGATTGCACACGATCCGACGGACAACCGCAGTTCAGGTTAACTTCGTCATAGCCGTAGTCGCTACAAATCGCCGTGGCTTCGGCCAGTTGCACAGGATCGGAACCACCCAGCTGCACCGCAACAGGATGTTCGGCATCGTTGTATCCCAACAGCTTTTCACGATCCCCGTTGATCACCGCAGGCGCAGTCACCATCTCGGTATAAAGCAACGTCTCACGGCTCAGCAGACGGTGCAGATACCGACACTCCCGCGTCGTCCACTCCATCATCGGTGCGACGGACAGACGGGCCGCTGATTTTGCTGTGTTCTTCACCATAAGGGTCGCCATCGGTTGCTAGATCGGTTCCGTTTCGCGGTCGCATAGCGGAAGCCGCAAAGAATTTCCACCAATCGCTACAGGATTTCTGCCCCGCCAATGTCATCCAACGCGAAATCAATCAGCGCACGGATTTTGCGCGGCAGTTGCCGTCCCTCAAGGTAAACTGCGCTCAACGGTCCTGTTTCGCAATCATACCCCTGCATCACAGGCACCAGCCGCCCAGAAGCCAGCGCATCCCGCACGGCAAAGCGCGGCGCATAGGCGATCCCGAGGTGCGATGCCGCGAGCTCCGTTGCGGCGCGCGCTGAATTGACGTGAAACCGCCCTTGGACCGTGGCGATGATATCGCGGCCATCCTCAAAGAACCGCCAGCGTTTGGGTTGGTGACGGTTGGTGTCCACGATACAGGCGTGGGACTGCAAATCGGCGGGATGACGCGGCTCACCATGCTCTGCGATATAGGCGGGACTAGCGACAAGGACCGACCGAAAGTCGCCCAGTTTGCGGGTTTTCAGTGACAACATCTGCGATTGCCCCAGTCGAAACGCCAGATCGATCCCGTCGCTCGCCAGATCGGCAAAGTCATCTGTCAGCCGCAGATCAAACGTGAGCCCCGGATTGGCCTGCGCGAACCGCCCCAACATCGCACCCACATAGACCTCGCCAAAGGTGACAGGGGCAGAGATGCGGATCACACCTGTCAGTCCCTTGGACCCATCAGCCACCTGCCCCAAGAGATCATCGAGGTCGTCTAGAACCGCAGGCGCGCGGGCCAAGAGGTCCTCGCCCGCAGGCGTGAGCCCCACCCTGCGCGTGGTGCGTTGGAACAGGCGAACACCCAACCGCGCCTCAAGCTCTGCCACATATTTCGACGTGAGGCGGTTCGACACGCCCAGCGCCTCGGCCGCCGCCGTGAATGATCCCGTCTGTGCGGTCGCCACAAAGGCACGGAGTTCGTCGGTAATATCCATCGGAGGCTCATTTGGAATAAAACGGTAGCAGTCAATCCACAAAGTCGCCATTTCATTGATTATAATCAAGCCCTATCTCCATCCCAGACACAGCCGGTACCCGACGCAGGCGCCGCAGATCAAAGGATGCGCGAATGACTACGATTACTTCTCTCCAAGCCCTCCGCGATCGGCTTGCCCCATCTGACCGTATGCCGGTGGTGTTCCTCGGCCATGGCAGCCCCATGAACGCGATTGAGGATACCGAATACAGCCGCTCGTGGACGGAATTGGGCCGGAACCTGCCGCGTCCTCGGGCGATCCTCGTGGTGTCGGCGCATTGGATGACCAAAGGCACAACGCTGGTGGATGTCTCGGCCTTGCCCAAGACCATCCATGATTTCTACGGCTTCCCCGATGCGCTCTACGCCCAGCAATACCCCGCACAGGGCGATCCCGCCCTCGCCCGCGAGGTCGTATCGCTCTTGGCCAGCCACCACGCCGAAGAGGACGACACTTGGGGCCTCGACCACGGCGCATGGACCGTGCTCAAATTCCTCTACCCAGAGGCCGACGTGCCTGTGTTCCAAGTCTCAATCGATATGAGCAAAGGATTGGACTACCAGCTCGAGATCGGCAAAACCCTATCTGACTTGCGGGATCGCGGCGTGCTGATCCTCGGTTCTGGCAACGTGGTTCATAACCTACGTGCCCTGCGGTTCGATGGCCATGTGCATGACTTTGCAACGGAATTCGACACCCTGTTCGAAACAAAGCTGACCGACCGTGACTTTGGCGGGTTGGCCGATGCCAATAAACTCGGGTCGCTTCTTCGGATGGCGCACCCTTCCGTCGATCATTACCTACCTGCCCTCACAATCGCGGGCGCCTCTGATGCGGGCGATGATCTCACCTTTATGACGGGCGCCATTGACCTTGGCGCTGTGTCGATGCGTTCGTTTGTGTTCCACCCTCGTTAACGAGTATCGGGGATCGCTGTTACAAAACCTTCACTTTGCGGAAGGTTATATTTCATATATTCATGAAATATGAAAACAACGATTCCCGACCTACTATCGACCCTTGGCCACCCGCAGCGTTTGTCGGTGTTCCAATTACTTATGCGCCGTTACCCCGACCATGTGCCCGCAGGGGAAATCTCGGACGCGCTGGAGATCAAAGGCAGCACACTGTCGAACTACCTCTCTGCCCTACAAACTGCTGGTCTGATTGACCAAGAGCGGTCTGGCACCTCTCTACGGTACTGCATCAATATGACAACCGTTCAACAGATGTTTGACGGTCTCTTGGTCGACTGCTGCCGCGGTCGGCCTGATTTGTGTTCTCCTTCTGCCAAAGGACTCCCCACGATGCCGACAAAAACGTTCAACGTGCTCTTTATCTGCACAGGCAACTCTGCCCGTTCAATCTTTGCCGAAACGATCCTGCGGGATTTGGGCGGGGATCGGTTCAACGTCTATTCCGCCGGAACCAAACCCTATTCGGAACTGAACCCCTTTGCCCTGGAGGTGCTCGGGGCCAAAGGGCATGACACCAGCCAATTGCGGGCCAAGAACGTGTCCGAATTTACGGGCCCCGAAGCAGAGCAGATGGATTTCGTCTTTACCGTCTGTAATCAGGCCGCGAACGAGGAATGTCCTGCATGGGACGGCCAACCGATCAGCGGCCATTGGGGAATGCCCGACCCTGTCAAAGCCACAGGCACCGACGCCGAAAAAAGTCTCGCATTTCAGCAGTCTTATGGGGCGCTTCGCAACCGCATAGAACAATTCATCGCGCTCCCGATCACGACGCTTGATCGGATTGCGCTGCAAAAGGCCGTGGACACCATTGGCCGCCAGACCTCTGAGGATCACCTATGACCACATACGCACTCAACGGCCTTGGCCGCATCGGTAAACTCGCTCTGAAACCTCTGCTGGAAAGCGGCGCAAAGATCGCGTGGATCAACGATGCCGTTGGAGACACAGAGATGCACGCGCACCTGTTGGAGTTTGACACCGTGCACGGGCGCTGGAACGCGGCGTTTTCCTATGACGATGACAGCGTCACCATCGACGGCACCCGTCTGCCCTTTATCGGGACCAAGGACCTCAGCGCACTGCCGCTCGACGGTGTGGACGTCGTGATCGACTGCACGGGCGTTTTCAAATCCGAAGCCGCCCTCGCCCCCTATTTCGCGGCTGGCGTGAAAAAGGTCGTCGTCTCGGCCCCTGTCAAAGACGGCCCAACCGCGAACATCGTTTATGGCGTGAACGACGACACCTATGACGCGGCGACCCATCAGATCGTCACGGCGGCGTCTTGCACCACGAACTGTCTGGCGCCTGTGGTCAAGGTCATCCATGAGAACCTCGGCATCAAACACGGGTCGATCACCACGATCCATGATGTGACGAACACTCAGACCATCGTGGACCGCCCCGCCAAGGATCTGCGCCGCGCTCGCTCTGCTCTCAATTCGCTGATCCCGACGACCACAGGGTCGGCCACCGCAATCACGCTGATCTATCCCGAACTCAAAGGCCGCTTGAACGGTCACGCCGTCCGCGTGCCTCTGTTGAACGCCTCCCTGACTGACTGCGTGTTCGAGGTCGAACGCGAAACCACCGCCGAAGAGGTCAACGCCCTGTTCAAAGCGGCGTCCGAAGGCGCGCTTAACGGCATCCTCGGCTATGAAGAACGCCCGCTTGTGTCCACCGATTACACGAACGACGTCCGGTCCTCGATCATTGATGCGCCGTCAACGATGGTCATCAACGGCACGCAGGTCAAAATCTACGCGTGGTATGACAACGAAATGGGCTATGCGCACCGTCTGGTCGATGTCGCCCGCATGGTCGGGGCATCGCTGTGAGCCAAAAGCCAGAAGGACTATCGGCCTATATCGCGGTCACCGCCGCCTATTGGGCCTTTATGCTGACGGACGGAGCCTTGCGGATGCTGGTGCTTTTGCACTTCCACACGCTCGGATTTTCGCCCGTACAACTGGCCTATCTGTTCATCCTCTATGAAGTCGCAGGGATGGTGACGAACCTCTCTGCGGGCTGGATCGCGGCACGGTTTGGCCTCACGGCAACCCTCTATGCGGGACTGAGCCTGCAGGTCGTGGCTCTCCTCGCGCTGGCCCAACTGGACCCGAATTGGTCGATCCCCGCATCTGTCGCCTTTGTCATGTGCGTCCAAGGCGCGTCGGGCGTAGCCAAGGATTTGGCCAAGATGTCGTCGAAATCAGCGGTAAAGCTCCTCGCGCCCTCGGGTGATGGTGGGTTGTTCCGCTGGGTCGCGATTCTGACAGGGTCCAAAAACGCAGTCAAAGGGATCGGTTTCCTCATGGGTGCCGCGCTCCTCGCGGCGTTCGGGTTCGTGGCGTCGATCTGGGCGATGGCGATTGTCCTCGGCGCGATCCTGATCGCCGTTGCGCTCTTCATGCCCTCAGGTCTGCCCAAGGGTCGCAAAGGCGCGAAGTTCTCCGAGGTCTTTTCAAAATCCCACAACGTGAATTGGCTCTCTGCGGCGCGGGTGACATTGTTCGGTGCACGGGACGTTTGGTTCGTCGTGGGCATCCCGATCTATTTCTATGCCGTGCTGTCGGACGGCTCCGAGGCAGGCAACCGCGCGGCGTTCTTTATCATTGGCGTCTTCATGGCCGCATGGATCATCCTCTATGGCATGGTCCAAGCCGCCACCCCGCGCATCCTCCGCGCGGCCAGCCGCCCAGAGGCAGAGATCATCGGCGCGGCCCGCACGTGGGCATGGGCGTTGTTCATCGTGCCTGCCGCACTGAGCGTTGCGGTTGCCCTATCGCCTGCCCCGCAACTGTGGCTAACGATCACATTGGTCATTGGGTTACTGGCCTTTGGCGGGATATTTGCGGTGAACTCCTCGCTCCATTCCTACCTGATCCTCGCCTTCACGAAATCAGAACGGGTCACGATGGATGTGGGCTTCTACTACATGGCCAATGCGCTGGGGCGTTTGATTGGAACGCTTTTATCGGGACTGACCTTCCAAATCGGCGGCCTCACGATGGTGTTGGGCACGGCGGCGGTAATGGTTGCGCTCTCTGCCATAACCACTGCTAAATTGCGGCCAGCCTAACCACGCCCCGACAGAGTCTTAACAAATCAGAGCGCAACCGCACGGTCGGTTGGCGCTCTTTTCATATGGCTGTGGCAAACTGTTTAGAACACGGGTCAAAGAATCGCTTGGCCTTTTACATATGTATGTCTATATATGTCGAAAATTAAATGTTTAACCAGAGAGGCCCCCATGCGCGCGCTCCTACTCACGGCCTGCATCGCTGCGACCGGATTTACCGCTGCGGCGGACACGATCACCCTCCGTCCTGAGCCTGTTCAGGAATGGAAACCCGTCTATGGCACCGTTGAAACGCGCGACCGCATCCCCGCACGTGCCCGCATCCCAGGCACGATCACCGAACTGTTGGTGAGCGAAGGGGATCAGGTCGCCTCTGGTCAAGCTATCGCCCGCATCGAAGACGATAAACTTCTGTTGCAAGTCGAAGCCTTAGACGCCCGCCTTGAAGCGCTCGCCTCTCGCCTTACGACCGCACAGGCCGACCTCGAACGCGGACTGCAACTGTCGCAGAACGGCGTGATTACGGGGCAGCGCCTTGAGGGTCTGCAAACGGCAGTGGACGTGCTGAACGGTGAAATCGCAGGGACTGAGGCTGAAAAGCTGGTTGTTCAACGCCAAATCGAAGAAGGCAGCGTGCTCGCTCCCGAAACTGGCATCGTCCTTGATGTGCCGGTCTCTCTGGGGTCTGTGATCAACCCAGGTGAACCTGTCGCGGTCATCGGTGGTGGTGGCGTATTCCTGCGTCTGTCGATCCCTGAACGCCACGCCCTGTCGCTCGCCCAAGGCGACCCCATTTCCATTGATGGTGCCGACGGCGAAATCGAAGGTCGTCTGGCCAAGATCTACCCCCAAATCTCTGGTGGTCGCATTGAGGCCGATGTTGAGGTCGAAGGCCTCTCTGACACCTTCGTAGGCTTGCGGATGCCCGTGCGCCTGACTGTCGGCACACATGACGCGCTGATCGTCCCTAGCTCGGCTGTGACCCAGATCGGCGGCATTGATTTCGTTGCGGTCGAACATGACGGCCACACCATCGAAAAAGCTGTCGTACCGGGCGGCACCATGCTGCGCGACGGCGTTGAATGGGTTGAAATTCTGACCGGCCTGAATGCTGGCGACGTAGTGGTGACTGACCATGAGTAATCCGAACCAATCCGGCAGCCTTGGCATTGCGGGTCACCTGACCCGTATGTTCCTGCTGTCACCGCTGACACCTCTTTTGCTGATGGCCTCCCTCGCCGTTGGTCTGATCGCCCTCGGCGCACTGCCCCGCGAAGAAGAGCCGCAAATCTCTGTTCCGCTCGTCGATATTTTCGTCGAGGCCCAAGGCCTGCGCGCCGAAGACGCGGTGAAACTGATCACCGAACCGCTCGAGACGATCATCAAAGGTATCGACAACGTCGAACACGTCTATTCCGACACCCGCGACGACCATGTGATGGTTACCGCACGGTTCGAAGTGGGCATCCCTTCGGACACCGCGATCCTGCGCGTCCGTGATAAAATCATGGCGAACCTTGACCGCATCCCTGTGGGTATCCCGCAGCCGATGGTCGTGGGCCGTGGTATCAACGATGTGCCGATCCTCTCTGTGACCTTCAGCGCAGCCGAAGGCCATGACGACATCACCGCAGCCGACCTGACCCGCATTGCCCGCGAGGTCGAAGTTGAAACTGCGACCATTGAAAACGTGGGCCTGACTTATCTGATCGGCGCCACCGATGAAGCGATCCGCGTTGCGCCGAATCCTGAAAAACTGGCACTTTACGGTGTGACGCTTCAGCAGCTTGCGGGCAAAGTGCAGAGCGCGAACAGCGCGGTTCCTGCGGGCACGCTGCGCGATGCTGGTGAACAAATCGGACTTGTCGTTGGTCGCACGCTGACCACACCTGCTGATATCGGCAACCTCGAACTCACCACCCGCGACGGTCGCACGGTCTATGTCCGTGACGTGGCCGATGTGGCGCTGGTCAATGACATCGACGAACGCCATGTGGCGACCCTCACCCGCGATGAAAACGGCGAGGTCACCCGTCGTCCTGCTGTGACCCTCGCGCTGGCGAAACGCGCTGGGTCGAACGCTGTGATCGTGGCCGAGGAAATCCTGCATCGCATTGAAGGCATGCACGGGAAACTCATCCCTGAATCCGTCGATATCGAAATCACCCGTGACTACGGTGAAACCGCCGACGAAAAAGCGAACGAACTTTTGTTCCACCTCGCTCTTGCGACCATCTCTATCGTGATCCTCGTCTGGCTCGCCATCGGTTGGCGCGAAGCCATCGTGGTCGCCATCGTGATCCCTGTGACGATCCTCCTGACGCTCTTTGCGGCTTACATCATGGGCTATACGCTCAACCGTGTGTCGCTCTTTGCGTTGATCTTCTCGATCGGGATCTTGGTGGATGACGCGATTGTGGTCATCGAAAACATCGCCCGACATTGGGGAATGAAGAAACCAGGGCAGAGCCGCTTTGGCGCGACCATCGCAGCAGTGGCTGAGGTGGGTAACCCAACCATCGTTGCGACCCTGACCGTTGTGGTTGCCCTTCTGCCGATGCTCTTTGTGTCGGGTCTGATGGGCCCCTACATGAGCCCGATCCCTGCGAACGCATCTGCGGCGATGATCTTTTCGTTCTTTGTCGCGGTGATCCTGACCCCATGGCTGATGCTGAAAATCGCAGGTCGCGCAGAACTGCATCATGACGATGGTCATGGGTTCCCCGGTGGGAAACTGGGTCGCATGTATGACCGCATTGCGCGTCCTCTGCTGGCTGGCAAGAAGTCGTCGCTGATCTTTCTCTTGGTCGTGGTTGTGCTGTCCTTCGGGTCGCTCGGCCTCCTCTATACCAAAGACGTGACGGTCAAACTCCTGCCGTTCGACAACAAATCGGAACTGGCGATCATGATCGACCTGCCCGAAGGGTCGAGCGTTGAGGCCACCGATGCCGTTGCCCAAGCGGCTGCACGTATCGCGATGGATATGCCCGAAGTGATCTCGGCCCAGACCCACGCAGGCACTGCAGCACCGTTCAACTTTAACGGCCTCGTGCGCCACTACTACCTGCGTCAGAACCCAGAGATGGGCGAAGTGCAGCTGAACCTTCTGCCGAAAACAGAACGTGACCGCACCAGCCATGACATCGCACTGGACCTGCGCGAACGCCTTGCCACGATGAACCTGCCCGAAGGCACGGTCGTCAAAGCGGTCGAACCCCCTCCGGGTCCGCCGGTGATCGCGACCCTCTTGGCAGAGGTCTATGGCCCAGATGCTGACACCCGTCGCGAAGTCGCTGAAAAGGTCCGTGCCGCGTTTGAGGACATCGACTTTGTCGTGGACGTTGACAACAACTACGGCGTCCAGCCGCGTCGTCTGCGGGCAGAGCTGATGACCTCGGACCTCGATTTCTACAACGTGCTGGAAAGCGATGTCACACAGACCCTGCAACTGCTCAACGGGTCGTCGATCGTGGGCTATTCCCACCGTGGCGAAGGCCGTCGTCCGCTACCGATCGTGATGACACGTGACCGTGGCGACAACACTCTGGACGCGATGGCGCTCTCTACTCCGGTTCCGGCAAATGCCCTGCCCGGTGGTCGTGGCGTGGTCGAACTGGGTGACGTTGTGCAGATCACCGAAGAGCGCGCGTCGTTCCCGATCTTCCGCCACAACGGTCGTGACACCATCATGGTCATGGCGGAAATGGCGGGCGATTATGAGGCACCACTCTACGGTATGCTCGCTGTGCAGGAACGTCTGGACGCGATGGACTGGCCCGAAGGCATGAAGCCCGAGATCAGCCTAAACGGTCAGCCGTCCGAGACAGACACCCCCGTCATCCTTTGGGACGGTGAATGGGAAGTGACTTGGGTTACCTTCCGCGACATGGGCGCTGCCTTTGGTGTGGCTCTCTTGGGGATTTACATCCTCGTCGTGGCTCAGTTCGGCAGCTTCCGTCTGCCGCTGGTGATCCTGACCCCAGTGCCGCTGACGTTCCTTGGCATTATGGGTGGTCACTGGCTGTTCGGCGCGCCCTTCTCGGCGACCTCGATGATTGGCTTCATCGCGCTTGCGGGGATTATCGTGCGGAACTCGATCCTACTGGTGGACTTTATCCGCAACGCCAATGACGACGGCGAAGTGACCGTGGATGTTCTGATCGAAGCAGGTGCGACCCGTTTCAAACCGATCCTTCTGACCGCGCTGGCGGCGATGATCGGCGCGGCGGTGATCCTCGTTGACCCGATTTTCCAAGGTCTCGCGATCTCGCTCTTGTTCGGGTTGTTGTCATCAACCGCTCTGACGGTTCTGGTGATCCCAGCGATCTACCGTATCTTCAAAACCTAAACGCAGCTTGCGCCCGCCCTCATCGGCGGGCGCAAGACTTTTAAAGGTTAGTCAAAGACGACAACCTGTCGGATCGCGGCGCCATCGGCCAAACGATCAAAGCCCTCATTGATATCTTCAAGTTTGATCTGATGAGTCATCAGCTTTTCAATCGGCAACTGCCCCCGCATCATCATCGACGCAAAGCGCGGAATATCCCGCAGCGGCACACAGGACCCCACATAGGACCCCTTGAGCGTTTGTTCGTTCGCAGTCAGCGACACGGCGGGAATTTTCAGCTCGTGCTGCGGGTTCGGCAGGCCAGCGGTGACGGTCGTCCCACCACGGCGCGTCACGTCATAAGCGTATTTCAACGCAGGCACCGCACCCGCGACCTCGACCGCGAGGTCGACACCACCGCCCGTCATGTCGCGCAGCTTTTGAACCGCGCCTTCTTCAGACGGATCAATCGCGGCAGTCGCACCCAATTCCAGCGCAAAGGCGCGTTTGTCGGCGGCAAGGTCGACCGCGATCACCTCGCGCGCGCCACCCGCAATCGCGCCCAAAAGCGCCGCAAGGCCAACGCCGCCCAAACCGACAACAGCACAAGTTTGCCCTGCCCGCAGGTTTCCAGAGTTCAGCACCGCGCCAACGCCTGTCAAAACCGCACAGCCCAACAGCGCCGCACGATCCAGCGGGATGTCTTTGTCGATCTTCACGCAAGACGCCTCGGACACCACGGCATAATCTGAGAACGCAGAGACACCGACATGGTGGTTCACGGTGTGGCCTTCGTGGCTGATCCGTTTGTCACCCCCGATCAGGCTGCCTTTGCCTGCCGCGGCCGCCGCAGGGATGCAGAGCGCAGGACGGCCTTCGGCGCAGGGAACGCAGTGACCACAGGACGGTGCAAAGACCAGAACCACGTGATCGCCCTTGGCAAAGCGGGTGACATTCGGGCCCACGGCCTCCACCACGCCAGAGGCTTCGTGACCGAGGGCGACGGGCATATCGCGCGGACGATCCCCGTTGATGACGGAGAGATCCGAATGGCACAGACCCGCCGCCGCCATTTTAATCAGCAGCTCCCCGCTCCCCGGTTCGGACAGTTCAGCTTCAACGATTTCAATGGGTTTGGTGTCTACGTAGGGGCGTGCATTCCCCATTTGCCGCAGCAAAGCGATCCGCGTTTTCATCAGGTCCTCCGTCTCTGTTTGCCCTACCTTCGGGCGAGAGCAGAGTTGAGGCAAGAGAAATTGAAGGGTTGTTCAATTCTTACCGAATAAGGACCCCCAGATCGGCCACGTTGGTCCCTGTGCCGCCTGTCATCAACAGGTCCCCCGCAAGGCCCAATGCCGCGTAGCTGTCGTTATTGTCCAAGAGCGCCATCAGATCACCGCCCGCCGCCGCGATCCGCGCAAGCGTGCCCTCGTCGACCAAACCACCCGCAGCGTCTGTCGGTCCATCGCGCCCATCCGATCCCCCCTGAAGGCAGGTCCAGTTGGTCCAGCCGCGTGCCTGTGCCTCAATCGCGATGCGCAGGGCAAGCTCTTGGTTTCGGCCGCCACGCCCCGTGCCCTTGAGCGTTACGGTCGTTTCACCGCCCCAAATGGTGATCCCTTCACCTGCCGCATCACAGATTTCACGGGCCGCATCGGCAACGTCACCTTCGATGGCAGAGGGAATGACATGGGCCACGCCTGCCTCTGCCGCCATAGCAGCGACGGATTGGGCGTTCGATCCGATCAGGATGTTCTGCGCCTCTGCAATCGGCTGGTCGGCGTCAGGTCGGGTGAGCCAATCGCGGACGGACTGCGCCACGCGGTCCCAGAGATTGAGACGTTCCAGAACAGCAATCGCATCGGCGCGTGTGCCCAAAGGCGCGACGGTTGGTCCGCTGGCAATCGTAGAGAGGTCGTCGCCCACCACATCCGACAGGATCAGAGCCCGCAGATCGCGCCCCGCACAAAGCCGCGCCAAGCCGCCCCCTTTGATCAGGGACAGTTGCTGGCGAATGAGGTTCATCGTCCGAATATCCGCGCCCGACGCCAAAAGGAGCCTACTGACGTCGGCCTTATCGTCCAGCGTGATGTCACCTGCAGGCGCAGGCAGCAGCGCCGACCCACCGCCCGAGACGAGCACCAGAACCGGACCCGTCGTTGATTGGATCGCCGCGATAAAGGCCCGCGCGCCAGCGGCACCGCCCTCGTCTGGAACAGGGTGGCCTGCGGTGATCACAGTCGCGCCCGCGAGCGGCGACGCGTTTTCAGCGTTGGTCACAACGATCGTCGGCACGCCAGCGAAACGGTCCAACGCCGCCTCTGCCATGCGGCGGGCCGCCTTACCGACCGAGAGGATCAGCGCGGGGGCCGTGTCGGGCAATGCGCCTTGGACGCCGGTAAAGGGATCAGCCGCCGCGACGCCTGCGTTGAAAATTCGGATTGCCGTTTGGCGCATATCTTGGGTCATGGGCGGATGCTTACCCAGCCGTTTTCCAAGGGCAAGGAGTTTTCAGATCTTTGGCTCTCTGCCCATCAGGATATTTGACGGAGGCGGGCGACTCGATGTAGAACAAAAAGAGAACAAAGAGTCTGCCATGTCCCGTCCAACGCCCAAAGATGCCACCCTGTCAGAGGTGTTCAGCCCCCGCGCTATTGATGCCGCAGCGGTGGGTTTTGTGCTGGCACATCTGGACACAGCCAAACCCGTTCTTTGGATACAGGACCGCCTATCGCGCAAGGAAACAGGACGTCCGCATCTGCGCGGGTTGCCCCGCCCGATTGAGATCATTCATGTGGACGCCAACCGCCCCGTTGATGTTCTCTGGGCCATGGAAGAAGGCCTGCGCTGCGCTGCCTTTGGTGCTGTATTGGGAGAGGTCTGGGGCGATCCTGCCGTCCTCGATTTCACAGCCACAAAACGGCTGGCCCTGCGGTCAGAGGCGCATCGCATTCCCGCATGGCTCATTCGGCGGGCGGCCACCGCAGGGTTGAGCGCGGCGCGCAATCGCTGGCGCGTGGCCTCGCTGCAATCGCTCAAACACCCTTGGGATAGCCGCGCCCCCGGTGCGCCCGTCTGGGAGGCTGATCTATTCCGATCCCGCTGGGGCAAAACCGGGCGCTGGGTGGCGCAGTATGACGGCACACGCCTAACCTTTGACCACGGCGTTGAGGCGGACGCCTATGACGACCAGCGGAGGGAGGCAGAAGGGTGAGCCGCCTGTCATCACGGGACATGGACCTCGCTGCCGCCCTGCAACAGTTAGAAACGGGGCTACAGACCCCTGCGCCAGACTGGGCCAAACCAAAGCCATCGGGGCGGCGTATCCTGTCCCTCCACCTGCCCCGCTTTGCGATGGACCGTTGGCAGATCATGGCGGATCGTCGCGGCGATAGTCCGCCTGCGGATATGCCCTGCGCCTTGGCCGTGGATAGCGCACGGGGTGCGATGATCCACGCCACCAACCACGCGGCAGAGGCCGCTGGCGTTTATATCGGTGCCCGTGTTGTCGATATGCGGGCGATCTGCCCTGCGCTGCACCTCGACCATGCGGATGTGGACAGCGATGCCCGTGCGCTGGAGCGGCTGATGCTCTGGTCGCGGCGATGGGCACCTTGGACCGCGCGGGACGGGGCCGATGGCATCGTTATGGACATCACGGGCTGCGCTCACCTCTTTGGCGGGGAGGATGCGATGCTCTTGCAGATCGAGGACCGACTGGCGGGGCTCGGCCTCAATTCCGCCAGCGCTATTGCCCCGACCCATGGCGCGGCATGGGGGCTGGCCCGCTTTGGCACGGTGCGGGCGGTTTGTCCGCCGGATCAGCTAGAGACACAGATCAGCGCCCTGCCCGTGCGGGCCTTGCGGATCACGGATGACACGACGCTGTTGCTCAATCGGTTGGGGTTAAAGACCATCGGCGATCTGATCGCCGTTCCGCGCGTACCGCTCGCCCGTCGGTTTGCCCGCGCACCGCTGGCGGAAAACCCGCTGATGCGGCTGGACCAGATGGTGGGAAAGTTGGCAGAGCCGCTGGATGCCCCTGATGATCCGCCTCGGTTCATCACCCACGCCCGTCTGCCCGAACCTGTGCAAGACCCAACCGAATGGATTCCCCAACTGGCCCAAGACCTCTGCGCCGATCTAGAGGCCGCAGGGTTTGGTGCGCGGCGGATCACGCTGACCGTGTATCGTACCGATGGGGATGTGTCCTCTGTCACGGTTGCCACCAGCCAGCCCAGCCGCGATGCCGCCCATTTGGCCAAGCTCTTTGACGGAAAGTTGGACCGTATCGACCCCGGTTATGGCTTTGACCTGATCACCCTCGCCGCGCCTTTTGTCGAACAGATGGGAAAACTCCAGCACCGTCTGGACCGCCGTGCCACGGATGGCAGCGAATTGGCACAGACCATCGACCGTCTCACCGCACGATTTGGGCCGCGTGGGGTTCTGCGTCCTGCCCCGTTAGAGCGGCACATCCCCGAACGCTCAGAACAGTGGCGGCCTGCGATGGCGGGCACCCCTGACCCTGCCGCCACCCACCCACGGCGGCCCATTCGCCTGCTCGAACACCCCGAGGAAATCCGCGTCCTCTATGCCGTGCCCGAAGGTCCGCCCGCCCAGTTTGTCTGGCGGCGGCAGGTGCACCGCGTGGGCCGCTTTGATGGGCCAGAGCGGATTGCCCCCGAATGGTGGGCCGACAAACCGGGCACGCGCCTGCGCGATTATTACAAGGTTGAGGATCAGCATGGCCTGCGGCTGTGGATTTACCGCGAAGGTGTGCTGGGCGATCTACGTGGCGCAGAGCCGCGCTGGTTCCTGCATGGGCTCTTTGCCTGATGCCCGACATTACGCCGCATCATCCGAAACGGAGCCTGCCTGACGACAGCGGGTTCACCCCCAATCCACGCAGCGCCTATGTCGAACTGGGGCTGACGAGCTGCTTTTCCTTTTTGCGTGGCGCGTCAGAGGCCTGCGATCTGGTGCAGACCGCGTGGGAGGGTGGCTATGATGCGCTCGGCGTGGCGGATCACAACACGCTTGCGGGGGTCGTGCGGTTTTATGTGGAGGCGGAAAAAGCACATATCCGCCCGCTGATCGGTTGTCGGATTGTGCTGACCGAGGGGGATATGATCCTCGCCTATCCCACGGATCGGGCCAGTTACGGGCGTCTCTCTACGCTGTTGTCGAAAGGCAAACGCCATAGGCCTGACGGCGAATGGCAGGACAAAGGAGCCTGTGACATTCCGCTGGCCGATCTGCGCACTGCGGCAGAGGGATTGCGCCTGATTGTGGTCCCGCCCGCCGACGTGGCCCACTGGGAACTGCGGCTCAAACACCTCAAACGCAGCGTGCCGCAAATCACCCATATCGCAGCGTCCTACCTCTATCGCGGGGCGGATCGCGCACGGATCAACCATCTCGACGCGCTGGCGGATCGTAACGGGCTGTCGATCCTTGCCACCAATGACGTGCTCTATCACGCGCCCGACCGTAGACCCTTGCAGGATGTGATGACCTGTATCCGAGAAAAACGACGGCTGAGCGATGCGGGCTATCTGCTAGAGCCGAACGCCGAGCGGCACCTGAAAACACCTGCAGAGATGTGCCGCCTGTTTGCCGAATGGCCCCACGCGATACGCGCCACCCGCGAGGTGGCCGATAGCATCCGTTTTGACCTGCGCGAACTGTCCTACGAATACCCCAAAGAGGTCGTGCCAGAGGGACAAAGCCCGCAGGCCTACCTAGAGGAATTGACGTGGAAAGGTGCCGCCGATCGCTATCCCGATGGGATACCCGATGAGACGGCAAAAATTATACAAAAAGAACTTCGTATGATCGAAAAGCTCGATATTGCGCGGTATTTTTTAACTATTCACGACATCATCCGTTTTGCCCGTGACCAAAGCAGCCCGCCTATCCTGTGTCAGGGACGTGGATCGGCGGCGAATTCGGCGGTGTGTTATGTGCTCGGCATTACGGCGGTGGACCCTGCGCAGCACCAGCTTTTGTTCGAACGTTTCATCTCGGAGGAACGTAAGGAACCGCCTGATATCGACGTCGATTTTGAACATGAACGGCGCGAGGAAGTGATCCAGCATATCTACGCGAAATATGGGCGGGATCGGGCTGGGTTATGTGGGACGGTGATCCACTATCGCCCTCGATCAGCCATCCGCGAGGTGGGCAAGGTCATGGGGTTATCAGAGGACGTCACCAGCGCCATTGCCAAAACCGTCTGGGGATCGTGGGGCACCGATGTTGAGGAAAAGCGCGTCAAAGAGGCGGGCTTGGATTTGACTGATCCGCTGTTGCGTCGGACGCTGGCCGTGGCCCGCCAGATGATCGGGATGCCGCGCCACCTGTCGCAGCACGTGGGCGGGTTCATCCTGACGGAACGCCCTCTGACCGAAACCGTTCCCATCGGTAACGGCGCGATGGCGGATCGCAGTTTCATCGAATGGGACAAGGACGACATTGATGCGCTGGGTATCCTCAAGGTGGATATCCTCGCGCTTGGTATGTTGACCTGCATCCGCAAGTGTTTCGATTTAATATCAACGCATTACGGGAAAAACCTCACCCTCGCCACCACCCCCAGAGAGGACCCGAGGGTCTATGATATGCTCTGCCGTGGGGACAGCATCGGGGTGTTTCAGGTGGAAAGCCGCGCGCAGATCAACATGCTGCCGCGCCTGCGCCCGCGTGAATTTTACGACCTCGTGGTGCAGGTCGCGATTGTGCGGCCTGGGCCTATTCAAGGCGACATGGTGCATCCGTATTTGCGACGGCGGAGCGGTGAGGAACACGTGATTTACCCATCCCCCGCGCCGCCCCATCACCCCGAAGAACTGCGCCAGATCCTTGGGCGGACGTTCGGCGTGCCGATCTTTCAGGAACAGGCGATGAAGATCGCGATTGAAGCGGCAGAGTTTTCCCCCGCCGAGGCCAATGAACTGCGCAAGGCGATGGCGACGTTCCGCAGCCGTGGCACCATTGGGCGGCTTGAGGAAAAGATGGTCGGGCGGATGGTGACGCGCGGCTACGATGAGGAATTCGCCCGCCGTTGTTTCGATCAGATCAAGGGCTTTGGCGAATACGGGTTTCCCGAAAGCCACGCGGCGAGCTTTGCCCAGTTGGTCTATGTGTCGAGTTGGCTGAAATGCCATTACCCCGCAGCCTTTTGCGCAGCCCTGCTGAACTCTCAGCCGATGGGGTTCTATGCCCCCGCGCAATTGGTGCGTGATGCCCGCGACCACGGCGTGATCGTACGCCCGCCCGATGTGAATTACTCGGACTGGGACACTACATTGGAACCTGTCAGCGGGGGCTTTGCGCTGCGGTTGGGGTTCCGGCAGATCAGCGGGTTTCCACAGGCTGCGGCCCTGCGACTGATGGCGGCCCGCGACAGGCCGTTTCGGGATGTCAAATCGCTCCAAGAGGCTGGGATCAGCGCGGCCCACATCCGCAAACTTGCCGAAGCGGACGCGATGCGGTCGCTGTTTATTGACCGTAGGCAAGCCCTGTGGGAGGCGAAATCGCTACGGGATGCGCCCGATCTGCCGCTGTTTACTGAGACGCGCGATGAGGGTGCCGAACCCGCCGTCGCCCTGCCCCAGATGCCAAATTGCGAACAGGTTGTGGCGGATTATCAGACGCTGCATCTGTCGCTCAAGGCGCACCCGATGGGGTTTTTACGGGCCGGTATGCGCAAAAAGGGCTACGGCGCGACCCGCGATCTGATGCAGTCCCGCCCATGGCAAAAGGTCAAACTGGCGGGGCTGGTGCTGATCCGTCAACGACCTGGATCGGCCAAGGGTGTGTGCTTTATCACCATCGAGGATGAAACTGGCGTCGCCAATATCGTCGTTTGGCCCAAGATGATGGAGGCCTATCGCAAGGTGGTAATGCAATCTCGGCTTTTGTCCGTCGAAGGGTATATCCAGCGCGAGGGCGACATCATCCACGTTGTGGCGCAGCATCTAGAGGATCGGTCGGATGCGCTGTTGCGATTAGCGCCCGAGGCGATGGCACCCCCAATGGCCCGCGCGGATGAGGTCACGAAACCCATTCCTGCAGGGGCCGCGCGTCACCCGCGCAACGTCCGCGTCATCCCCAAAAGCCGTGATTTTCACTAAAGCGTGGTGAGGTGCTCTTTGAGCCACGGATAAGCCGAGACGGCAGGACCGACGATCAGATCGTCGATCAACGGGCGCAGACGATCCGCGACTTGGGTCGGTGTGTCAGACAATGCGCCGCGCCGCGCGGTCAGGGCGATCTGACGCGACAGTGGCGCAAAGGGCAGCGGGATCAGGTCGAGCTGATCGTGGACCCGTTCCGCCCGCAGCCACGCCATCGGTGTCAGGATCGACCAGCCCGCTCCGCCCGCAACCATAGCAAGGATCGCGTGGTAGCTGTCCAACTCGAACCGATGAGCGAGCGGAAAATTCTCGCGGGCCAGATGCGCGGCAATCACCTGCCCCATGAAATGGCGGGTGGTGTATTGGATCATCGGCAAACGGCGCAGATCAGACAGTGGCGCGGCCAGATCTACGGCCCCTTTGGGTGCGGCAATGACAAAGGGCTCTTGCATCAACGCGTGACGTTCCAGACCTTCGGTCATCGTCGGCAAGTCTGCTGCCACGATCATATCGAGCGCCCGTGCGTCCAAAAGGTCATGCAACTGATGCGATGGGCCCGTCTCGAGCAGGAACTGACAGGATTTCAAGACATCGCCAATCTCGCCCAAGAGACGCGGCGTCACGTCCGTCTCGAAATCCTCGATCATCCCGAGGCGGAGCCGCGTCAGCCCCGAATTATCGCCCGAGAGCTCCAGCCGTGCCTGATCGGCCTCGTTTAGAATGGCATTGGCGCGGCGTAAGAACTTCTCGCCCGCAGAGGTCAGCGTGATAGGCCGTTCGTTGCGGTTCAACAGAACCGCACCGATGCTGGTTTCCAAATTGGTCAATTGCTGGCTCACCGTCGCGGCTGATGATCCCAGCCGACGTGCTGCCGCCGAGATAGAGGCCTCTTGCGCAGTGGCCACAAAAACTTCGACACCCCAGAGGGTAATTCGACCTGATGATGGTGCCATGAACCAGCCTCCTGTTCGCTGCGGCTACGCTAGGGGGTCAACCGCGATGCCGCAACGGCGAATGGTTAGCCTTCGACGGATCGACCAAAGATTGCAATGACCGCGCCGAGAATTGCGAGGCCCCAATAGATCGGGCGACCGCGTTGTGCAGCGATGGCAGCTTGGACCGCGTAATAGGCGGCAAAGGCGCGGCTGGCATAGGCGATGATGGCAAAAACATCCGCGCCCCAAGTGAGCGCCAACCCCACTGCCACCAGAACCGCATAAGACTGCCCCGTGCCGAGCCGTCCTTTGGTCAGTTCCGTCACCAGTCCGCCCGATCCGCCCGTATCTGCTACGGCCGCACTGAACTGGGCCGACAAGGCCGCAACGATCAGGAGTGGCGGCAAAACGGGCGCGACGATGGCCATCATGTCGATCACTGCCGTTTCGGACAAAGGCACATGTCCCGCGGGGAAAAGATACACCAGAAGGCATATGTAAATCATATAGATAGCGGCTGAGATCAGTTGCGCCCACCGCATCGATCGCACCCGCATGTCAGCAGAATACGTATCACCGAGGTAGCGAGACGTTTCGAACCCTTGGACCGTGACGATGAGGCCAAAGGCCAATGTGACAGCGCCCCAGCCTGACACCGTGACGGGGTTTATGACTAAACCGCCTGCAATCGCTTGGTCCGTGAAATGCACCGCCAGACCTGCGAGCAAGCCCGCGATGATCGCGAGTTTGAGGGTGACGGAGGCTTGCTCCATTCGTTCCATCGCGTGAAATCCGTAGACCCAACCGACCAAGAGGATAACCGCATAGGTCACGGTGGTGATGATCCGTGCGGGCAATGCACCATCCCACGGCGTGAGCGTGGCTGCAAAAGCGCCAAAGAGGTTTAGGTAGTAGGCAACCGAGATGAAATAGGCCACTGCCAAGAGCCACGACGCCACAGTTTCAAGACGAGCGATGCCCCGACCACGGTCTGCATTTGTGTCGATGTCGTAGATGTTCGCGCGGATCGCCCCGCCAAAGGCATAGGCCACGCTACAGAGGCCCAGCATCACAAGGGGGGCAAACGCACCGAAGCTGTCATCAAGGACCGGACCGAGAACCAGAAACCCACTGCCGATGATCGAGGCCAGCGGCGTCACTGTGGCCCGCCACCCTGCCGCCCTGCTTAGCTTTGGGTAAAACAAAACCGCCCCCGCGAGGACCGTCACAATAACAATCGTGAGATCGGTCAGCACAGGGGCGGCTTTCGTTGATTACTTACCAATTTTGGACAGTTTGTCCTGAAGCTCGGCAAGTTGTTTTTTGATCGTGTCGAGGTCATCACCCGCTTTGGGGGCGTCCTCTTTTTCAGGACCGGATGATCCGACCAGTCCACCCGTCATCGCCTTGAAAAATGCGGCTTGCTGCGCCTGCATCGCCTCTAGCCCCGGAATAGCGGGCATGGATGGCTGCGATTTGGTCATTTTTTCCATCATCGACGACTGGCTCTGACGGAGCATTTCGAACGACGCAGCGAGGAACTGTGGCACCACAGAGGTCGCTTGAGTCGTATAGCTGCGCACCAGATCAGTGAGCACATCCACCGGAAGCACGCTTTCCCCGCGGCTTTCATGTTCTGCAATGATCTGAAGGAGATACTGACGGGTCAGATCATCCCCAGATTTGAGATCAACAATCTGAACTTCACGGCCTTCACGAATGAACAGCGCAATATCCTCAAGCGTCACGTAGTCGCTTGTTTCAGTATTGTAGAGGCGGCGGCTTGCATACCGTTTGATGAGCAGTGGTTTGTTTGTTTCGGCCACGGGTCCCTCCCCGAACGTTTGCGGCAATGCAGCGAGCCTATGCTGCATCTGATTAAAAAGAAAGAATAAAGAAAGGGCGAGCTGTTTTAACAGCTCGCCCATCATTTCCGACCTAAAGGGAGGAGGATCAGGTCGGTAAGTCGAATTACTTCGCAGCAGCTTTTTTCGCAGCAGCGGTAACTTCGGTGGTTGCTTTTTTCGCAGCAGCGGTCAGGTCTTCCTGAGCGGTTTTGCCAGCAGCCATCATCAGTTCCAGAGTGTCTGTCTGAACTTTTTTCGCGATTTCAGCGAAAGCAGCCATGTGCTCTGCAGCAGCTTCAGCAGCGGTCGACGCGAAATCGGTGACCGATTTAGCGTAGTCAGCAGGCTCTGCTTTAACGGTCGACAGCTCGGTCAGTTTTGCCAAAGTGTCTTGAGCCCATTTTGCCGACAGTTCGGTCGATTTCTGAGCAGCGTCGATCGCAACAGCCGACATTTTTTCAGCCAAAGTGGTTTGCGATTTGTAAGCGTCTTCCATCGATTTAGTGTCGATCGGGAATGCGCCCATCATGTCTTTGAATACAGCGGTGAAATCAGGAGTAGCAGTCATCGGTAATACCTTTCGGGTATGTGCGGCGCTTGCCGCTGGTCATTTGTCTTACCAACAATATGCATGCTGCACCGCAGCATTTCAAGTTTTTTCTGCATCGCAGCATGTGAAATTTCTGCGACACAGCAAAATCAGTAGGTTAGACCCCACCAGAGGGTTATTCTCCCTCTAGTGGTGCTGCCGCAACGTAAGTTCCAGGGGCTGAACAAAGCACTGGATGGGTCGAATCACCCGGTGTTCGGGCTGGAACCATCTCGCCCGACCGTTCAGCCAGCCATGCGCCCCACCGTGGCCACCACGACCCGTCATTGCGCACAGCTCCGGCTTTCCACGCATCGGCAGAGCCTGACATGTCGGGATTGGTGTAGTGTCCGTATTTGCCTTTTGACGGTGGGTTCACGATGCCCGCGATGTGACCGCTCTCTGATAAGATAAAGGTCTTATCTTTGGATCCCATCTGCTGCACACCCGCATATGATGCATGCCACGCGGCAATATGATCGGTTTCACAGGCAATCGCGCAGAGCGGAACATCCACCTCGTCGATTTTCAGCACGTCGCCAGCCAGTTCAAACCCGCCGTCCGCGAATTTGTTCTTTTGGCAGAGGCCACGCAGGTATTCGACCGCCATCTTTGCGGGCAAGTTCGTGCCGTCCCCGTTCCAATACAAAAGGTCAAAGGCCGGTGGGGTTTCCCCCATCATGTAGCTCTTGATCGCGGGCTGATAGATCAGGTCGCGCGAGCGCAGGTAACTAAAGGTGCGCGCCATATAGAAGGACTCGAGCACGCCAGTGCGGTTCACCTCGGCCTCGATCCCGTCAACAAAGTCGTCGGTCAGGAAGACGCTGAATTCGCCCTGATCCGAGAAATCCGTCAGTGTGGTAAAGAAGGTCGCAGAACCGACTGAGGTATCCCCCTGCTGTTTCATACGCGAAAGGGTCAGCGACAAGGTCGTGCCCGCGATACAATAACCGACCGCATTGATCGTCTCTGTCCCGCAGATGGATTTCACCTCGCGCATCGCGGTGCGATAGCCGTCCTCAATGTAATCGTTCAGACTTGTGTCGCGCATCGCTGGGCCTGGATTCACCCAAGAGACGATGAAAAGCGTGTAGCCCTGATCCACGATCCATTTCACAAGGCTGTTCTTTTCCTTGAGGTCGAGGATGTAGAATTTATTGATCCACGGTGGAAATAGAACGATCGGAATATCCCGCACCTGATCGGTCGTCGGTGTGTATTGGATCAACTCGAACATATGGTTGCGGAACACAACCTCGCCTTTGCTGGTCCCGATGTTTTCGCCCAGTTTAAAGGCCGACCCATCCGCGAGCGACACAACCAGTTCACCATCATGCGCTTCTAAGTCACGCACGAGGTTTTCCAGACCGTCGATCAGGCTCTGCCCTTCGGTTTCAATCGCGCGTTCCAGCGCATCGGGGTTGGTGGGCAGGAAATTGGTCGGGCACATCATGTCTACGACCTGCGCGCCGAAATACTTCAGGCGTTTGCGTTCAAGATCAGAAATCCCCTCGATCTCTTCAACGCCTTTAGCCAACGCCTCGGAGTTGATCAGGTATTGCTGCTTAATCATATTGAAATAGGGGTTCGTCTTCCACATCGGGTTGCTGAACCGCCGATCTTCGGGGGTGTGATCCTCTGGCGCTTCCAACGTGCCCTTTGCCAAGGCCGCCTGAGCCTCTGCAAAATGGGTCAGCGTTTTGCCCCAATAGGCAATCTGTTGTTCGAACAGCTTTGCTGGATTCGCAGCCGCTTCGTTCCAATATGCCATCGCCGCCTTCATATAGAGCTCTTGCGACGGACCTTGTAATGCCTCTGGCACATGACGTTTATGGGCAAACGCTGCCATGACGCGCTGCGTCAAAGCCTCAATCCGCGCCATGTTTTGTTCGAGTTTCGCAAGCTGCGGATGCCCTGCGGCATCTTCGACCAAATCACTAGTTGTCATATGTGCGTCCTCCCCTTAACCTTCGCACATGCAGCATCGCCCTGTCTGCAGAGTTTGGGGACGTTGCAATGGCTGCATCGTTCCGCGAACAGGAGACGTTACAAGTGAAGTATATGTACACTTACGACCTTATGGAAAGCGTTCGTAACACTAATCAGTGGTTAGGTGCGACAGCGCGTGCATTTGCCGCGTATCCAGCATTGGCCGCGACCTCCAATCCACTGGTCGAATGGCTCGGTGCGTGGGGCGAAGTGACAGAGCGGACGTTCTCTCGCATGGTTGCAAAACCCGACTGGGGTATCCCGTCGGTTCAGACGGGCGACGGCAAAGACCACATCGTTCAGGTGCAAAAGGTCATCGAACGTCCCTTTGGCGATCTCATCCACTTTAAGGTGGCAGGCCGCAAGCCGATGAAACGTCGCGTGCTGCTCGTGGCACCAATGTCGGGCCACTACGCGACCCTCCTGCGCAAAACCGTGATGAGCCTCCTGCCCGATTGCGAGGTTTACACCACCGATTGGCACAATGCCCGCGACATTCCCGTCAGCGAAGGCAAGTTCGACGTTGAGGATTACACCCTCTACCTCGTTGATTTCATGAAACATTTGGGCAGCGATATTAACGTGATCGCCGTCTGCCAACCTGTTCCTCTGACCTTGGCCGCAACCGCCTATTTGGCGGAACTTGACCCCAAGGCGCAGCCAAAGACCCTCACCCTGATCGGTGGCCCCGTTGACCCCAGCGCCGCCCCGACCGAAGTGACCGACTTTGGCCACTCAGTCACCATGGGCCAGTTGGAACAAACGATGATCCAGCGCGTTGGTTTCAAATACGCGGGCGTTGGTCGCAAGGTCTATCCCGGCCTTCTGCAATTGGCCTCGTTCATCTCGATGAACGGTCAGACCCACGCCGAAGCGTTCCAAAACCAGATCTTCCGCGCCGCCAAGGGCGAGTCTTCGGACCACGACAAACACAACGTATTCTACGATGAATACCTCGCCGTGATGGATATGACGGCAGAGTTCTATCTCTCCACCGTCGAGCGCGTGTTCAAAAACCGCGATATCGCCCGTAACGAATTCTCCGTGAACGGCCACAAGGTTGATATCTCTAAGATCACGACCGTGGCAGTGAAAACCGTCGAAGGCGAAGAGGACGACATCTCGGCCCCTGGTCAGTGCAAGGCCGCTTTGGACCTCCTGACCAACCTGCCGGACGAGAAAAAAGCATGGCACGTTGAACCGGGTGCTGGTCACTACGGGATCTTTGCCGGCGGCAGCTGGCGCAACAACATCCGCCCACTCGTGCTCGACTTTATCGACGCGAATGCGGGCACGGCGCCTGCGAAACCCAAGGTCGTCGCCGTTAACGGCTAAACGAACAAAGGGGCCTCAGGGCCCCTTTTTGCTGCCTTTGTGCCCCAAATATCCCAGGTGAATTGGCCGCAGGCCAAGAGGGCAGCGCCCTCCGCTTTACTGCAGAACCAAGGGCTGTTTCATCCACGTGCGTAGGGTTTCGCCAAAGGCGGCAGGGGCCTCCAAGCTTGGCAAATGACCAACACCCGGCAAGACAGCCAACTGCGCATATGGGATCAGTTGCGCCATAAATTCGTGGCGTTTTACGGGAAAAACGGTGTCCTCGGCCCCGCAGATCAACAACGCGGGCTGTTTGATACGACGCAGGGTGCTTTGCTGGTCGCGGCGGCGCTGCATGGCGCGGCATTGGCGGACATAGGTCTCTGCCCCGCCCGCTTTGCCCATGGTTTGCAGTTTGCCCCAGATGTCTTTGCGATGGGCTGCACCGATGGCATCCATCGGAACCTCCTTGGCCAAGATATCCTCAAACCGCCCTGCCCGCGCGCCTACAATCCGCAACTCTCGTTCGGCGGAATCCTGTGGCGTCTCGGGGAGCGGCGAGGTCGAGATCAACGCGACCCGCGTGACCCTTTCTGGGGCGCGGCGCAAAATCTCCATCGCGACCATGCCGCCAAACCCATGTCCCGCGAGGGCAAATTTCGGGGGCAAACCGGGCAAGAGGTTTGATGCGATTTCGTCGATCCGCTCGCCTTGGCATGTCGGTGCAACCATCACTGGGCGCTCGCGACCCAAAGCGGTCAACTGCGGTAAAAACAGTCTGATATCCGACAGAATGCCGGGTAAAAGAACCATTGGTTCGGTCATTGGTGTCCTGCCCCCGCGTCACCCGCGGAATTGCCTGCGTCAGTCTTTCGCGAGTGTTTTCACCCGTCTTAACTGCATCATGGCGCAACTCTCCCTTTGAGGGAAGAGGGCAATGGATCACAATTTAGCCGATACGTTCCAAAATATCACAAACCGACTTTTCGATCAGAGCCAGACAGGTCGGATCAGAGAACCGATGGTCCGCGCCTTTGACGACGGTCAGTTGGATATCGTCGCCCTGCGCATGTGCAAAAAGGCGCTCCGCCACATCCTGCGTGACCACATCATCCGCGCTGCCTTGCAGAATGCGCGCAGGAAATGGGAAAGTCAGTGGGCTGCGCAGGATCAGGCGGGTGCGGCCATCCTCGATCAGGCGGCGGGTGATGACATAGGGCTCAACATATTCGTTCGGGATTTCGATGCGGCCTTTGGTCATGATGGTATCGCGTTCATCGTCAGAGAAACCCGCCCAATAACCGTCCTCGGTAAAGTCGGGCGCACCTGCGATTGTGACCAACCCCGCGACTTTATCCGCCCGTTCGCGAGACAGGAGCAGCGACACCCAGCCGCCCATAGAAGAGCCGACCAAGACAACCTGACCGTCGATCAAATCGATCGCGGCGCTGGCGTCTTCGAACCAATCGCCAATGCAGCCATCCTCAAAGTCGCCATCGCTGATGCCGTGACCAGAGTAGTCGAACCGCAAGAACCCCTGCCCCGATGCTTTAGCCCATTCCTCAAGAGCGAGCGCCTTGGTGCCTTCCATGTCGGACTTTAGACCACCGCAAAACACGACATAGGGTGCGCGACCTGTGGTGAGGTTATAGGCGATGCGGCGACCCTCTGGGGTGGTCAGATACTCGGTCATGGCGGTTTTCTCTTTGATTTTTTCGCCACATTTGCCTCGATGACCCAGAATGGCAAGCCTGCGGGCTTGACGTGTCATCAATCGAGGATCAAAACGCAGCCCGAACCATATACCCGCAACCGGGCGTTCCGTGGGCGCCAAACTGACGAGGAGACGGCCATGAGCCAGATTTCCCTTACCTTCCCCGATGGCAATTCGCGTTCTTATGATGCAGGCGTAACCCCTGCTGAGGTCGCCGCATCTATTGCCCCTTCGCTGGCTAAAAAGGCCATCTCTGCCACTGTGAACGGTGCGCATTGGGACCTTCAGTGGCCGATCAACGAGGACGCAGCGATTGCGATCAACACCATGCAGGATGATGAACCTGCGCTGGAACTGATCCGTCACGACCTCGCACACATTATGGCCCGCGCTGTTCAGGCGATCTGGCCAGATGTCAAAGTCACCATTGGCCCTGTTCGCGATTACGGCTGGTTCTATGACTTTGACCGCGAAGAACCGTTTACCCCCGAAGACCTCGGCGAAATCGAAGCGAAGATGAAAGAGATCATCAACGCACGCGAAGAGGTAAAGACCGAAGTCTGGGACCGCGCCCGCGCGATCAAACATTACGAGGACACCAACGAGCCCTATAAGGTCGAATTGGTCAACCGCATCCCCGAAGGCCAAGACCTGCGGATGTATTGGCACGGCGACTGGCAGGACCTCTGCCGTGGCCCGCACTTGCAAAACACAGGTCAGGTGCCCGCTGATGCGTTCAAACTGACCCACGTGGCAGGTGCATATTGGCTCGGCGATAGCTCGCGTCCGATGTTGCAGCGTATCTACGGTATCGCGTTCAAAAACCGCAACGACCTCAAGGCGCACCTCAACATGCTTGAGGAAGCGGCAAAGCGTGACCACCGCAAGCTCGGCAAGGAAATGGACCTCTACCACATGCAGGAAGAGGCACCGGGTCAGGTGTTCTGGCACCCGAACGGCTGGACCATCTACACCACGCTCCAAGACTACATGCGCCGTCAGCAGCGCCGCGATGGTTATGTGGAGGTGAACACCCCGCAGGTCGTGAACCGCAAACTCTGGGAAGCCTCAGGTCACTGGGAAAACTACCAAGAGAACATGTTCATCGTTGAAGTCGACGAAGATCATGCTCGTGAAAAAACAGTTAACGCGCTGAAACCGATGAACTGCCCTTGCCACGTTCAGGTATTCAACCACGGTCTGAAATCCTACCGTGACCTGCCGCTGCGTATGGCAGAGTTCGGGTCGTGCAACCGCTATGAACCCTCGGGCGCTCTGCACGGGATCATGCGTGTACGTGGCTTTACCCAAGACGACGCGCATATCTTCTGCACCGACGACCAAATCGAAGCCGAAACGAAGAAATTCATCGACTTCCTCGCTGGTATTTACGCGGACCTTGGCTTCCACAACTGGAAGATCAAACTCTCCACCCGTCCTGAAAAACGTGTTGGGTCGGATGAGAGCTGGGATCGCGTAGAAGCCGCTCTGGGTGACGCGTGTAAGGCCGCGGGCTACAACTACGAAATCCAAGAAGGCGAAGGTGCGTTCTATGGTCCGAAGTTGGAGTTCGTTCTGACCGACGCGATTGGCCGAGATTGGCAGTGCGGAACCCTGCAGGTTGACCCGAACCTGCCAGAGCGTCTGGATGCGGTTTACATTGGCACCGACGGCGACAAACACCGCCCTGTCATGCTGCACCGCGCGGTTCTGGGATCGTTCGAACGCTTTATCGGTATTCTGATCGAAGAGCACGCAGGCAAGCTACCGTTCTGGCTCGCCCCGCGTCAGGTGGTTGTGGCGTCGATCGTGTCGGATGCGGACGGTTACGTGGCTGAGGTCGTTGAGGCACTGCAGGCGCGTGGTATCCGCGCCGAGGCAGACACCCGCAACGAAAAGATCAACTACAAAGTCCGTGAACACAGCCTCGGCAAGGTGCCTGTCATCCTCGCTATCGGCGCACGTGAAGTCGAGGAACGCACTGTGTCCGCCCGCCGTCTGGGTGAAAACAAGACCGAGACTGTGGCGCTCGACCAGATCATCGCCGATCTCGCTGTTGAGGCGACCCCGCCCGATCTGCGGTAATCAAAACGTTCTAAGAATTTGGAAAGGCGCGCTTAAAAGTGCGCCTTTTCTTCGTCTGGCTTGCCCGCTGCAATCGCGAGGATCCCGCCGACGCCTGCCATCCCAATCGGGAACATGGTGGCAAAGTTAAAGCCGAACGCGGCATACATCATCACCGCAGACACCAGCAAAAGCCCCCCACCCCAGAGGGCACGGTATTTTGCCATCCCAGCCCCCGTGATCGCGAGGATCGGACCGAGGAAGCTCGCCGCTTTGATAAAGGCGGGGTTGGTCACGACGCCGAAAATCTCTCCGACTTCGGAATGAGTTTCGGTCAGGGACACATAGCCAAAGCTGAAAATCCCGATGATCATGCCGATAACACCGGCGAAAATACCCAAAGCTTTGGCTGCGCTACGCATGGCGTGCTCCTGTTTGCTATGACGGTTACATAGGCACGCCGCGAGCGCACCACAACACCCTTAGCCGATGACGCTTGCTTTGACGGCGGCCGACCAGCCTTGATACCAAACACCGTCAGAAACGATCACCGGACGTTTGAGAAGTGTCGGGTGTTCTGCGAGCAAATCGGATGGATCACGCGCTTTATCCTCGTCCGATAAGCCGCGCCATGTCGTCGAGGCACGGTTCACCGCCTTGTCCCCGAAGGCCGCCAAAATCGCTGCGATATCATCGCCAGACAACCCATCCGCGCGCACATCCTGCACCTGTGGGTCGAGCCCCGCTGCCGTCATTTCTTTGATCGCCTTGCGACAAGTGTCGCAGGACTTCAGGGAATAGACCTTCATTTCGCCTCCTTTTTCGGCATTTCGCGCAAGATGTCGCCTCAATGCAAGGTTGTCATTTGTCTTTTGGAAAATCGTGTTACGCTTTGAGTCGCAGATCGGTGGGTGCCACAACTTAATGCGCGCCCATCGTGACGGCCACGCCCAAACGGGCAACCGACGACGAAGGAGTTACGACAATGGCTAGCGGTACTGTAAAATGGTTCAACACAACCAAGGGCTATGGCTTTATCGCCCCCGATGGTGGCGGCAAGGATGTGTTTGTGCATGTATCAGCTGTTGAACAAGCCGGCATGACCGGACTGGCAGACAATCAAAAGGTCGAATTCGACCTGATTGAAGGCCGTGATGGACGCCAAATGGCAGGCAACCTTAAGGCGGCAGGCTAACCCGCGTTAGCCCTCGGACCGCTCAGCAATCAGCGGATACCACTGCCCATTCTGACTGAATCCTCGCACCAACCGTTGCGAGGCTTCTTTGGCAATGGTCGTCTTTTCACGTGCCAACGCAGCATCAACGTTTGAATGAAGTTCTGGATCGTTGATACTGCGCACGTTTCCAGGTGTTCCCATGCGGAACGTCTTGAACTCGCGTTTCACGATATCCTCGGTCACGAGAGTTGTGACATCAGTGTGACGTTTGTCTGAACGGATATTATCAAAGGTTGTCATAACGGACTCGAGCGGCCCCTCGAGAACCTGCCAGAACTGCCCCTCGTCGTAGATCAACATGCCAGTGAGACCTTTGATCTCATTTCGCTTGGACGCCTTGATCAGAATATGTTCGATCTGCTCGCTTCCCATATCTGGGGCAGCAACGCTCACGTAGATCAAACGGATCAATTGTTGGCTGTCTTCAGGCACACTTATCTCCAGCAAATTGGTCTTTGGCATGGGTAACGACCGATGACTGTTTAGCTTTACGTCAAAACGATAGCTTACCCAACGTCAACTTTTACCAAATATTCATTTGTGACAGGAATGCAAGTTACCACCAAAGATCACTTTTCACTTTAGCGTGTATTATATCAGAAAATCTGATAAAAGTAACATATGGAAAAGCCTACCCTGCGAGACAGGATAGGCATTGGTTTTTCAAAGCGAAAAGTAGCGTCAGTTTTCGAGAACGGCTTGGAATTCGCGCCATTCACCTGCGCTCATGCCACTGTTTTCCTGAGTGACAGACTCGCCCTTAAGCATGCGCCGCACACAGTCGAGAGCCTTGCCCGAGAGCGTTGCGCCGCCCATGCGGTAATCCTCGAACGCTTGATACGCGGCAGGCACCCAATCCGCGACGATCTTGCAGATTTCGTCCGCATAGACACGGATTTCGTATTGCGCGTGGCTATCGGCCCGCAGACGCAAGAAGTGGAACAGGTTGTGAAGGTCCACCTTCCAATACCACTGGGTATAGATGTTCGCAGGCAGGTTCATCCGCGCCAATTCACGTGCAAGCCCCTGCTGGCCGTCCTGAGAGATCATTTCCTGATAGTGGTCGTAGCAGCGTGCTGCATCGCCCTTGAGGTATTCGAGAACGCGAGCCGCTTCTTCACCCGTCAGAACCTCACCGCGGCCTTGGTTGTTGATCACCGACTGGGCGGCCAGAACGTCGGGCTCTGGGATGTAGAATTCGCGATCCATGATCGAATAGCGCGCGGAGTATTCGTTCACGTTTGCCGTCCGGTGACGGATCCACTGGCGCGCGACAAACACAGGAAGTTTGACGTGAAGTTTGATCTCGCACATCTCGAACGGGGTCGAGTGCCAGTGGCGCATCAAATAACGGATCAGACCCGCGTCGTTTTGCACCGATTTCGTGCCTTTACCGTAGGACACGCGCGCCGCCTGACAGATCGCAGCGTCATCGCCCATGTAATCCACGACCCGAACGAAACCATGATCCAGCACTGGTTTGATAGTGTAGAGATGGCGTTCCATCCCCTCAGAAACAGCCCGCAGCGTTTGACGTGGTGTCGCGCGAAGCTCGGCAACTTCGGCCTCTTGTTCGGGGGTAATGGACATTGTGCTCTCCTCGGGGACTGGTGACTCGCGGGTGACTATATATTGCAGATGGCAAAGGCAAAACCTCCATATTCCGTGTCTGATACGCGACAGGCACAGAATTCACCTACCCGAATGGTTGACACAGACTAACCTAAAGTCGATTGTCGCCATCAACATCAAAGCACGTTTTTTCAGAGTCCTGTAATGCACAAATTCCTTTTGACGTCTGCCCTCCTGACCGCCCTCGCGGCCTGCGGCGGAAGTGGGACCAATCCGTTTCAAAGAGCGGAGGTGGATACCGGCACAGGTACGGGCGCTGACGAAGAAAGCGCCACCGATTTTTCGAAGCTGACCGATGACATGCGCGGCGTGGTTTTTGATCCTGATGAGCGCACGTTGTCGGTTGATCTAACTGGCCTTGACCAAACAAATGGTCAGTATCCATTAGCAGCCTACAATCGGACACCGCAACTTGACGTCGAAGGCTACCTCGCCTTCACATATCAAGACGACCCACTCGATAGACACTACACTGCATTTGTCGCACAGGATTTTGCCAGAACTGTTCAAGGGGCTGTCGCCTCCGACGGTGGGCAATTTAATATTTACATGTCAGGCTCGACGTTCACCGCGCTTGAGGAATTTGTGAACCCTACTCCTTCTCTAACAGGGTCAGACAATGGCCTTGTATCCTACGCAGGTCGCTACGCAGGCGTGACAAACATGGGCGCGGTAGGAGAACTACTTTTAACACCGACGATTGAGGTGGGCGATCAAGTCCTGCCACGACAAACACTAACAGTCCAAGGCTATGTCTTCTTGAACGTCGACTTTGGAGATAATTTGATCAACGGGATCATTACCGATCGTAAATGGGGCAATACCCCACTTCCCCATTACACTCCAACATATGACGATGGCTTTCTACCAGATATTGTTTTGACAGTCACCAGCATCAACGATTCGGGCGAATTCTACGGTGCGGCACAAAACCGGCTCCAAGCAGGGATCGGCAATTACGGTGGTGTGTTTGGTGGGGCAAATGCCGAAGGCGTTGCGGGTGGTATTTTTGTTGAAAACCACGTCGGGGTCGAGAACGCCGATGAATATGGTGTTTTCGTTCTAACGCAGTGCGGATTGACTGGTGACGATCCAATTTGTGTGACCGTCAACCCTGACTATGACAACTAGCATTCGACGCTTTGCCTGCGCCATCACGCTGAGCATGTCGCTTTGCAGTGTGGCGCTGGCAGAGTCAGCCGAAATCTCGCTCGCTCAGGGGCACGTCATGGCACGACAGGCGCTATTGTCGGGTGACTTTGGCTTTGCGATGGACTTGGCGCTCGCGCTTTTGGATGCGGACCCAGACGACGCGGATGCCTTGGCAATCTTGGCGACGGGATTGATACGGGCGGGCGATTACCCATTGGCCCGTAGCACCGCCCGCCGCGCCTACCTGCGGGCCGAGGCAGGGTTGCAGTCTCATGAGGCCGCCCGCATCGCCGCCCTCGCAGCGAAACTCGACAATCGGTTCACCCTCTCGCAACTCTGGCTGAGACGCGCCGCAAACCATGCGGAACTGCCGAGCCTCGCTGCGCAAACAGCTCAAGATTACAAACAAGTCGCCGCGCAAAATCCTCTGTGGTTTCGTGCGAATGTGTCAGTCAGGCGGTCCGACAACGTCAACGGCGGCAGCGACACGGCGCTTAACGTGATTGATGGTGTGCCTTGGGTTGGAACACTCAGCGCAGAGGCGCAGGCCCTTTCGGGCACGGTGGCCTCGGGGCGAATATCTGCGCGCTATCGCATTGACCAATCGTCAGAGCACCTGACCGCTTTGACGGGACAGTTGCTGACGCAAAACGTGTTCCTGTCTGACGAGGCCCAAGCCAGCGCACCCAATTTAACCAACGCGGACCTCAGTTCCTATTCCCTGACCGCAGGCGTTGAACATCGGCAAAAATGGGACGACCTCACGACGACCACCAGTGTAGAGGTTGGGCAGGTTTGGTCGGGAGATGCAAAATCCTATGATTTGGCCCGTTTGGGCGCAGGGCTGAGCTACGGGCTGCTTGATAACGCAGCACTCAGCGCGACGGTCCGTCAAGAGATGCGGTTCGATCAGACGGGCAGCGGAAACGATGATGAGGTGACGACGTTCGGCGCGGGCATCACTGCAATCGCTCAGACGGGGATCGCCCAAGGGCGTTGGAGCGCAGGCGTCAATCACACGATAACAGAAAGCCCGACCGCAAACCGAGCCAATACCGCCTCAAGCCTATACGCGAGTTTTGCCCCAAACATGCAGGGCAAACCCGTGCAACTACAGGCGTCCGTTGGTCGTGCGGTCACACTTTATGACGATTACGCCCTACCGCCTGTGTTTTCAGGCGAACGGCGGGACGAAACGTCCTTTGCCGTGATCGAGGCTGCTTTTCCCAACATGACCTACGCGGGTTTCATGCCCGTGATCAGCCTTCGGTCTGTTCAAACAGAGAGCAACATCAGCCGCTTTACCCGATCAGAGACGGGGATCGAGATTGGCTATCGCTCTTCATTCTAACTGGTCTTCGTCGGCTGGAGTGCTAGGGTTTGACCAAATCAGTTTCGGGAGAAAACTTATGACTCTACGGTATTTGCACACGATGGTGCGCGTGAAGGATCTGGAAAAGAGCATGGCGTTCTATGCGCTCTTGGGTCTGCGCGAGACACGTCGGATCGACAATGAGGCGGGGCGGTTTAGCCTCGTGTTCATGGCGCCAGAGGGCCAAGAGGAGTGCCCGATCGAGCTGACCTACAACTGGGACGGCGATGAAGGGCTGCCCTCGGATGGGCGGCATTTTGGACACCTCGCCTATCAGGTTCCGAATATTTACGAGACATGCCAGCACCTTATGGACAATGGCGTGACGATCAACCGCCCGCCGCGCGACGGGCATATGGCCTTTGTGCGGTCGCCCGACAACGTATCGATTGAGCTGCTGCAAGCGGGTGAACGGCTCGCGCCTGCGGAACCTTGGGCCAGCATGGACAATGTCGGTCACTGGTAAGGCGCTCGTCGCCGCTACACTGATTGGGGCGGGCTGTCCTGCCTATGCGGAATGCCGACAGGCCTTGGCCCTCGGGCTAGATGTGTCGGGGTCCGTGGACGCGGTGGAATATCGCCTCCAGCTCGATGGATTGGCGGCAGCTCTGTTGGCGCCAGAGGTCAGCGCGGCGATTTTGTCGGACCCGATGGCCCCGATCAGGCTGTCGGTCTATCAATGGAGCGGGCCAGACACGGCGACCATCCTGTTGCCGTGGACAGAGGTCGCCTCGGCCTCTGACCTTTCTGCCATCGCAGGACGATTGACCACAGTTTCGACAGCGCCCAGTGATCTGACCACCGCGATTGGATCGGCACTGATGGCGGGCACAGCGTTGCTCGACCAGCAGCCTAATTGCTGGCGTCACACGCTCGACCTATCAGGGGATGGCGAGAACAACACAGGCCCGCGCCCCCAAGATATCCCCGAAGTCGACAGCATGACCGTCAACGGGCTGGTGATCCTCGGCGGTGAGGATGACGAAGGACTACTATCCTACTGGAAAACATACGTCATTCGCGGACCAGAAGCCTTTGTCGAACCAGCAGCGAGCTATGACGATTACGAGGCCGCGATGCGCCGCAAGTTGTTGCGGGAATTGCGCAGCCTCGCGCTCGGCTCTCTCGATCAATAGATGTAGCGGATTTGATCGGTCCAATACCGTTCGATCCGTTTGAGCGAGCCAGAGATCATATCCATGCCGTCGTGATCGACCACACCGCGTTTTTGCAATCCTTCCGAGTGTGCCGCGAACAGTCGGGACACGATATCACGCACGCGTCGGCCTTTTTCGGTCAGGCGGACACGGACGGACCTGCGGTCTGCATAGCAGCGTTGATGGTGCATAAATCCGCCATCCACCAATTTTTTAAGGTTATAGCTGACGTTTGATCCCTGATAATAGCCGCGCGATTTGAGTTCGCCCGCCGTCACCTCATTGTCGCCCACGTTAAACAAAAGGAGCGCTTGAACAGGGTTCAGTTCCAGAACGCCCAAGCGTTCAAATTCGTCTTTGATCACATCCAGAAGCAACCTGTGCAGGCGTTCGACCAGCGACAGGGACTCAAGGTAGTTGTTCATAAAGGCAGCATTCTGCGCCGTAGTTGCGGAGGTTTCCTTCTGGACCCCGAGTTCGGAAATCAGGCTCATGCCTCTTACTCCTCTTTCGGTCAGTGGGACCATCTAGGGGTAAGAATCAGAAGATTTGGTTAAAGGTGGCGACGAATTTTCGTCACCACCGATATTATTGGCGCGGCGCCGTCAGGCCTTTGGCCGAAACGGAAATACGGGCCACCAGTTCTTTGAACTGATCTGGGGCCTCAGTTTGGCCGCTGATCCATTGGTAGAGATCCAGATCGGCCTCTTCCATGAAGATTTCATAATGATCGAGGTCCGCATCAGACATATTGGACAATTCGCGGCTTGCGAAATCCGACAGGATCAAATCCATCTCTTTGATGCCGCGACGCATAGAGCGCATCGCCAAACGTTTGATCCGAATGTCACGCGGTTCAGTCATTGTTACTCCTTCAGCGCGGCGCGCAATTGCCGTTCCAGCTGGCCCATCTTTTTGACGTTGTCCTGCATTTGCACCCGCAATTCGCGGATTTGGGACAGAATGTCAGAGACACCAGGCGAAATTTCACCCTCAGTCGGTTCTGTGGGGCCTTCGCCCTGCCCCGTCAAGAGCCAGGTCATCGAAACGCCCAGCAAACCTGCCAGCATCTGGAGTTTGTTCGCGCGAGGTTCAGTAAGGTCATCCTCCCATCCGCGCAGGGTCGTCAGCTTGACCCCGATTTTTCCTGCGAGTTGTTTTTGGGTAAGGTGGGCTGCCTCTCGCGCCCCTGCCACTCGATCACCAAAAGTTGCCTGATCTTCGCTAAACCATTCTGTAGTTTCCACCGTCCGCGCTCCTTGCCGCTTGATTGGGTTACAGGGCCATCTTATGACACATGAGACCCAAATGACCACCGGAGGCGTCATGTCCGTTCTGTCAACGACACTTTCCCGCGTAAAACCTTCGCCCACAATCGCGATGACGACCAAGGCGCAAGAGCTGAAAGCCGCGGGGCGCGATGTGATCGGCCTATCCGCAGGCGAGCCGGATTTTGACACGCCGCAGAACATCAAGGACGCCGCGATTGCTGCGATCAACGCGGGCAAGACGAAATACACGGCTGTCGATGGCATCCCAGAACTAAAGCAAGCGATCTGCGATAAGTTCCGCCGCGAAAACGGCCTATCCTATGAACCCGCTCAGGTGACTGTCGGCACAGGCGGTAAACAGGTTCTCTATAACGCGTTCATGGCGACCCTGAATGCGGGCGACGAGGTGGTCATTCCTGCGCCCTACTGGGTGTCCTATCCCGACATGGTTCTTTTGGGCGGTGGCACGCCTGTGATTGTCGAATGCACCCTCGAAAACCAGTTCAAACTGACGGCAGAGCAGCTAGAGGCGGCGATCACGCCAAAGACCAAATGGTTCCTCTTTAACTCGCCATCGAACCCGTCAGGCGCTGGCTATTCGTGGGACGAACTAAAGGCGCTGACGGATGTTCTGATGCGGCACCCACATGTCTGGGTGATGACCGATGACATGTATGAACACCTTGTCTTTGACGATTTCAAATTCTGCACCCCAGCGCAGGTCGAACCGGGTCTTTATGACCGCACCCTGACCGTGAACGGCGTGTCCAAGGCCTACGCGATGACAGGCTGGCGGATTGGCTATGCTGCTGGTCCAGAGGAGCTGATCAAGGGTATGCGCAAGGTTCAGTCGCAATCCACCTCGAACCCATGTTCGATCAGCCAATGGGCGGCGGTCGAGGCGCTCAATGGCCCGCAAGGCTATATCGAGGACAACAAGGCCCTGTTCCAGCGTCGCCGTGATTTGGTCGTGGGCATGCTAAATGATGCGAAAGGTGTGAACTGCCCAACGCCCGAAGGTGCGTTTTATGTCTACCCCGATATCTCGGCCTGCATTGGGAAAACCAGCGCGGCGGGCACATTGATTGACACGGACGAAGCCTTTGCGACCGCCCTTCTCGAAGAGACGGGCGTTGCGGTAGTCTTTGGATCGGCCTTTGGGCTTTCACCGAATTTCCGCATCAGCTACGCTACCTCGGATGAGGCCTTGGCAAAGGCTTGCACGCGCATTCAACAGTTCTGCGAAGGCCTAAGGTAAGCGACTATGAGTACTGAATTACCCGAGTATTACTTTCGCGTGCGCGACAATGGCGCGGCCGTGTTCAAAGTGGATACCGAAAACCGGCAGCGCAGAATTGAGATGGACCAGATCGCCGTTGCGAACATTCGCAATGGCGAGATTAAGGCCCAAGGCGCACGGGAGTTGAGCCCCGAAGACGTGAAGGTGATTAAGGACTGGATGGAAGCGCGGATCGCTCTTTTGGCGGCGCGGGACATCGACGACATTCACCGTGCCGTGGACTACATGAATTTGACGACCCATTGGGCGCAGACCAAAGCGACCGATGACCAGCTCGAAGACGTGACAGACGCGCTTTTGATGGCGATGCACGACCTGCGGACGGTTCTGATCCGCAAGAAAGCCGATCGTTTGATGAAGGGTCGCGAGGACGTGTCTGACGACGATTGATCAGCCGATCCTGACTGACCGCGCCCAGAACCGCCACATCAGCGTCAGCGCCGCCATACCAAGGCCGATGCAGAGGCCGAGCCATAGGCCGACCTCGTTCAAGCTCAAGACAAACGCCAGAATATAGCCTGCGGGCAAACCGATCACCCAATAGCTGATCGTCGCAAGCCACATCGGCACCGCCGTATCCTGCACACCGCGCAAGAGCGACAAGGCGATGATCTGCCCCGCATCAACGAATTGGAACAGGGCTGCAAACATCAGAAGTTTGGCAGCAATGGCGATCAGGGCAACGCGCTGCGGCTCTGACGGATCAACAAAGAGACCGACCAGCGTTTCAGGGAGAGCGAGGAAGGTACTGACAACAATCACTCCAAAGCTCAACCCGACGATCACAGAGGCCCATGCCGTGCGGCGAAGCCCTGCCTGATCCTTGCGGCCATAATCACCACCTGCGCGGATGGTTGACGCTTGGCTCATGCCGACGTGGAACATAAAGGCCAATGCGGCGAGTTGGAGCGCAATTCCGTGGGCCGCCAGTTCCAATTCCCCGATCCAGCCCATCATCACAGCACTGGCCGAAAACAGACCGCTTTCCGCCAGCGACGTCAGGCCAATCGGAACACCCATGCGAAAGATCTGCGAGAGGGCTTCGCCATCGGGTTTCCAAATGCGCTGGAACAGTTTGATCTCTGGCAGTTTGAGGTTCGAATAGATCGCAAGCACGATCATGGTGATCGTCTGGATCAACACAGAGGCCATCGCCGCCCCGCGGATCCCCAGCTCAGGCGCACCAAAATTACCGAAGATCAGGATGTAATTCACGCCCGCGTTAAAAACGACACCACCCAACGTCACCCATAGCAATATCGCCGTCATATGCTGCGCCGACAGATAAGACCGCAGCACGACGACGAGCAGCCCCGGCGCGATACCAAAACCCGCGATCCGAAGGTATTTCTGTGCCTCTAGGGCAATGACCTCGTGCTGACCCATCCAAAGAAAAATGGTCCCCGACCACCACAAGAGCGGCAAAACCACTGCCGCAAAGGCGAGGCTCAACCAGAATGCCATACGGGTCACACGGCGGGCGCGGGTATCATCGCCTTCGGCGGCAGCCGCAGCGACCAAGGGCATCACGGCAAAGCCGAAACCAGCCCCGAAAATATAGAGGATAAACCACCACGATGACCCCAATGTCACCGCCGCAAGCGCGGTCACGTCATACCACCCCAACATGATCGTATCCGTCATATGGATCGCAAAGGCCGCAATACTGCTGCCGACTAAGGGCATGCCAAGGCGGATCAGGGGCAGGATATCCTGACGAAGGGTAGGATGGGTGTGATTCATAGAACCAGCATTACGGCAAGTTGCAATTTTCGTCCATATGATCAAATTCCGTTTGTCAGTAGACACCCCTCGCCCGACACCGCATGATCCCCGCGAACGACAGTGGTGCTGCTATGACTTTCGAGACTTTTATTGAGACCGCCCAACCGTTTTATCAGGCGCTGGCTGCGAACAATTCCAAAGACTGGTGGGAGGCAAACCGCGCCACCTATGACAAAGCGATCAAGCCAACCGCGCTTGCGCTGCTCGATGAAATTGCACCGCGATTGAGCGACCTTTTGGGCGATCCCGTCACCACCAAACTGTTCCGCCCACATCGGGACACGCGGTTCTCTAAGGACAAGACGCCCTACAAAACGCACCTGCATGTGCTCTGGCAAGTGAACGAGGGGCGCCAGCCCGTGGCCTATTTCTTTGGCATCGAACCAGATCAAGTCCGGATCGGTGGCGGGATGATGGCGATGGAGAAAGACGTTCTCGACGATTGGCGCAAGTTCGTTGATTTGGATGCGCCGCGTGTCGCGCGGATCATGGATGGGGTGAAAACGGCAGGCTTTGCCTTACGCGATCCAGAACTGGTGCGGGTGCCGCGTGGTTTTGCGCCTGATCACCCGAATGCGGACCTCTTGCGCCTTAAGTCGGTGATTGCGACCCGTCCCTTGGGCGGCACTGGGCCCCTTTGCGATCGGATCATGGACGGGTTAAAGGAGTTCAAACCCCTTGGGGATCTTTTGCTTTCGGTGGCCTGCGCATGATCGACAAATTAGAGATGTTCATCGCCCTCGCCCGCGAGGAACATTTCGGACACGCCTCTGAAAGTTTGGGGATCACACAGCCAACGCTCTCTGCGGGGATCAAGCAGCTCGAGAACCAGTTGGGGGTTCAGCTGGTCTATCGCGGATCGCGTTACGGCGGCCTGACCCCCGAAGGTGCGCGCGTGTTGGATTGGGCGCGACGGATCGTGGGCGACGTGCGCGTCATGAAACAAGAGATGCGCGCCGCCCGCGAGGGTCTGTCTGGTGACATCCGTTTGGCCGTGATCCCGACAGCCCTGCCGATGGTGGCCGATCTGACCTCGGCCTTTTCCAAAGAACACACCAACGTGCGGTTCACGATCCTATCGCGGTCGTCGATTGAAATCCTCGATATGCTTGAGGGACTGCAGATCGACGGCGGGATTACCTACCTCGACAACGAACCTTTGGGCCGCGTGGCGACTGTCCCACTTTATGAGGAAGACTACGCCGTCATCTGCCAAAAGGGTTCCGACCTCGCAAAACGGTCAAAACTGGAGTGGTCCGATCTGGCGGATGCGCCCCTGTGTCTACTGACACCCGATATGCAGAACCGACGGATCATCAACCAAAACCTCGCTGCAGCGGGCATCACCCCGACCCCAACCGTCGAAAGCAACTCTACCTTGGTTTTGGTGAGCCACGTGGAAACGGGGCAATGGGTGACAATCCTGCCCCTTCGGATTGCCGCGTTCCTAACGACAGGCAAAGACCTCACGTCTGTGCCACTCTCCGCGCCGGAGCGGAGCCATAGCATCGGGTTGATTGCAGCCGACCGTGACCCGCAGACCCCCGTGATGGCTGCGCTTTTGGGCTATGCCTCCCGCATCGCAAAACGCCGCTAGAACCGCGCAGCGGCGGAACGGATGATGCGAATGATCATCTTTCCAAAGATCACAAGATACCACCGCATAAACCTGTTGTGCAAAATCGCGGAGCCTGTGAGGACAACGTCCTCTTGGTCCGCGGACATGGTGATGCAGAGCATCCCCCTTCGCACCTTATCATCCACGATCAAACACAGTTTGTGATCATTGATGGTTTCGACGGTGAAGCTACCGATCCTCGCCCCTTTTTTCGGCGGAAAATCGATATCCATTTGGGCGGGTTTGAATGGCTTCGTCCCGAACGGTGACAAAACAAGGTTGCGAACCATAAGAATGAACCGCGACCACCATGGCAACGAGGCGATCGCCTTTGCCCAAACCTCCCACGCGGTCATGGGATGAGGCAGCGGCTGCGCGAGTGACACAAAGAAATCGAGCTCTTCCAACGGCGCAATGATAGAGGCTGGATTAGGTCGCACCTGTCCATTCGTCTCTAACGTTAAAGTGGTGATGCGCGATGCCATTATACCCCCTCACCCCTAAAGTATAACACAAGTTCTAATTTTCAACTCGACAAAACGACGACCGTTTCGATCATCATGTGGATAAAGCAAAACCAGAGATTGCCCCTCCGCGTCTGTTAGGCCACTATATGCGGCAACAAAGCAAAGAGCAGCGATATGGCCGACGACCTTCTATCCGGCGCAGAGCCGACCGACTACGACGCATCCTCCATCGAAGTCCTCGAAGGACTTGAACCTGTCCGCAAGCGTCCGGGCATGTATATTGGCGGCACGGATGAACGGGCGCTGCACCACATGGTCGCAGAAATCCTCGACAACTCTATGGACGAGGCCGTTGCAGGTCACGCCAATCGGATCGAGGTCGAACTACATGCGGACTACTCGATTTCGGTGCGCGATAACGGTCGCGGGATGCCCGTCGATCCCCACCCGAAGTTCCCTAGTAAATCCGCGCTCGAAGTGATCCTGACCGTTCTGCACGCGGGCGGTAAATTTTCGAACAAGGCCTATTCGACCTCTGGTGGTTTGAACGGCGTTGGCTCTTCGGTCGTGAACGCATTGTCGGATTCAATGATTGTGCAGGTCGCGCGAAACAAAGAACTCTACGAACAGAAGTTCTCGCGCGGGGTGCCACTTGGCCCTATCGAGAAGATCGGTGCAGCCCCAAATCGCCGCGGCACGACTGTGACCTTCCACGCAGACCCTGACATCTTTGGCTCGCAGAAATTGAAACCTGCTCGCCTGTTCAAGATGACGCGGTCCAAGGCCTACCTGTTCTCTGGCGTTGAAATCCGCTGGAAATCTGAAATCGACGACGGGGAAACCCCGACCGAGGCCACGTTCCGTTTCCCGAACGGCCTGTCGGACTTCCTCAATGAATCGCTCGAAGGGGTCAGCACCTATTCCGAAAAACCCTTCGCTGGTAAAGTCAGCTTTGAAGAGAAATTCGGCGTGCCGGGGTCGGTCGAATGGGCGATCAACTGGACGCCGTCGCGCGATGGCTACCTCCATTCCTACACCAACACCGTTCCCACGCCCGAAGGCGGCACCCATGAAACGGGGTTCTGGGCTGCGATCCTCAAGGGCATCCGCGCCTACGGAGACCTAGTGAGTAACAAAAAAGCCGCGCAAATCACCCGTGAGGACCTGATCACCGGCGGCTGTGCTCTCTTATCTATCTTTATCCGAGAGCCCTCTTTCGTCGGCCAGACCAAAGACCGACTGTCGACTGAAGAAGCTGCGAAATGGGTGGAAAACTCTGTTCGCGACCACTTTGACAACTGGCTTGCGGCCGATACCAAATCGGCGGGCGCGATCCTTGATTTTCTGGTTCTACGTGCCGAAGAACGTCTGCGCCGCCGTCAGGAAAAAGAGACACAGCGCAAAACGGCGACCAAAAAACTCCGCCTACCGGGGAAACTCGTCGATTGTTCGGCGACCAACCGCGAGGGCACCGAGCTGTTCATCGTGGAAGGTGACTCTGCGGGGGGCTCTGCGAAAATGGCGCGGGATCGCAAGACCCAAGCGCTCCTGCCGCTGCGTGGTAAAATCCTGAACGTCCTTGGCGCCGCGTCGAACAAACTCGGCACAAACCAAGAGATCAGCGACCTGACCCAAGCGCTCGGCGTTGGGCTGGGCACGAAATTCAACGTCGATGATCTGCGGTATGACAAGGTCATCATCATGACCGACGCGGACGTGGACGGGGCGCACATTGCCTCGCTCTTGATGACGTTCTTCTTTACCCAGATGCGTCCGATGATTGACCACGGGCACCTCTACCTCGCTTGCCCGCCGCTGTTCCGCGTCACCCAAGGGGCAAAGCGCGTCTACTGTCTGGACGAGGCCGAAAAGAACGCCGTGCTGGAAAAAGGGCTTGGCGGTAAGGGCAAAATGGATGTGTCCCGCTTTAAAGGCTTAGGCGAAATGGACGCCAAAGACCTCAAAGAGACCACCATGGACCCCGCGTCCCGCAAACTCATCCGCGTCACCATCGACGAGGACGAACCGGGCGAAACCGGCGATCTGGTCGAACGCCTCATGGGCAAAAAACCAGAACTACGGTTCCAGTATATTCAGGAGAATGCGCGGTTTGTTGAAGAGTTGGATGTTTGATTAAGGAGTTGCCAAAACACCCTGAGGTTGCGTAACATCACTAAAAAATTAACTTAGAGTGATGCATGACAACTGTATTTTTAAGCTGGAGCGGCGAAAAAAGCCAAAAAATTGCGAATGAACTCAAGCAATGGATACCATCCGTTCTGCAATTTGCTCGACCATACTTTACCCCATCTGACATTGAAAAAGGCAGAAAATGGAGTGAAGAGATTTCTACGAAACTAGCTGAAACAAATGTAGGCATTATTTGCCTAACCTCCGATAATTTAAATAAACCCTGGTTGCTTTTTGAAGCAGGGGCTCTTTCTAAAAACTTGGATGCGGCAAAAGTAAGTTCGCTAAAGTTTGGCGTTTCAGACGCCGATTTACCGGGCCCTCTCGGAACCTTGCAAAATACTAACTTCGAAAAAGAAGATTTCAAAAGGTTGATGTCTAGCATTAACCGAACTGGTGGCGAGCATGCTTTACCAACAGAGACGTTTTCAATCGTATTCGAAAAATGGTGGCCAGATCTTGATGAAAAAATCAACGAAATACTTAATTTAAAAAGCGCCTCTGAACCTACAGAAATTAGAAGCGATCGCGATATACTAGAAGAAATTCTCGCGATGACCCGCAAAAATTTCAAGTCATCTCCAAGAAATACTGGCATCGAAACGGATGCGCTTGATGATCTATTTGAAAACATCACGCTCATTGCGCTCGAAAACACAACAATTCAAAACACACAAATTCAACAATCAGTTCGCCAATCGATGCCAGTCCTGCATCATATGGCTCGAAGAAGCAGCAATTTTGAATACTATGCCGAACGTATTTCCGAGTTATCCAAAATTAACGAGTCCTATATCCCATTCTAAGGATATTTCACTCCTGAATGCTCTCCAGATACCCTGCAAGGGCCAGCAACTCGGCGGGCACGGGGGTGCGGTCGACCATGATGATCTCGCCCATGTCGCCCGCTCCGAACTCTGGCATCGGGTTGTCGGGGGAGTGGTGCAGGCCGTCGATGGTGCTCATCACCGCGTTCACGTCAAAAATGCCACCGTTACGGGCTGCAATCTGGGTCAAATCGGGCGGCATTTTCGCGAGGCCAGCGGCGGCAAAGCCGTTCCCCTTGGCATCCTCACCATGGCAGGCGGCACATTCGTCGGCGAATATCTTGCGGCCATCCGCGACCTCTTCGACGCAGGCGGACAGACCAAAAGCGGCAAGAAGGATAATGGCGGGTTTCATGACTGCTCTCCCCTGTGTTTGTTACCCCTATTGTCCCAAAGCGCGGGGCAAAGGTAAACAGGAATTGCACGCCCCTGTCCGATCGGTCTAACGTCCCGCAGGGGCAGGAGGAATTTTCATGAACAGTTCGTATATTGTGATGCTATTCGCAGGGATCGGCGTCCCCGTTTTGGCAGCTTTAAACGCGGCTCTGGGGCGCACAATCGGGTCACCTGCGGCGGCGGGCTCGGTGCTGTTCATTGTCGCGTTCTGCGTCGCGCTGGTGGTGGCCTTGTTCACGGGGCCAGAGGGCTACGGCAAACTGTTGAGCGCACCGAAACATTTGTTCCTCGCAGGGTTCCTGATCGCCTTTTACCTGCTGTCGATCACGTGGATCGCGCCAAAGATCGGCATCGGCAACGCTGTATTTCTTGTGCTGATCGGCCAGTTGATTTCGGCCGCGGCGATTGACCATTTTGGGCTGTTTGGCGCGAACCAGACGCCGATCTCCCTGACCCGCGCGGCAGGGATCGCGATCATGGCTGTGGGTGTTTTCGTTACACAGAAGGTGTAACAGCACCCGCGTCGAGGCGCACAATACGGTCCATCCGCGCCGCGAGGTCGTGGTTGTGCGTGGCGATGAGGGCCGAGAGGCCCGTCGCACGAACGAGCGTCATCAGCGCCTCAAATACGCGATCAGAGGTGTCAGGGTCGAGGTTCCCCGTCGGCTCATCCGCGAGAAGCAGCGCAGGCCCATTGGCGAGCGCCCGACAAAACGCGACACGCTGCTGTTCGCCACCCGAGAGTGCCGCAGGACGATGAGACGCACGTTCGGCAATCCCGACAGTATCGAGAAGCTCCAGCGCTCGCGCCTTGGCCGCGCGTTCGCTGACACCATTGGCCAGCTGCGGAAGGGTGATGTTTTCGAGAGCGGTGAATTCCGGCAGCAGATGGTGAAATTGATAGATAAAGCCGACCCCAGCCCGACGGATCGCGGTGCGCCGCCGATCAGAGAGGCCCGTCATATCTTCGCCCCCGATCATCACGGTACCCGTATCAGGCGTGTCGAGAAGCCCCGCGATATGCAGGAGCGTTGATTTCCCCGCACCGGAGGGCGCGACAAGGGCAACCACCTCGCCCTCGCGCACCGTCAGATCAACGCCGCGCAGGACCTGCACTTCGTTCGGTTTTCCGTGGTTGTAGCCCTTGGTGATGCCCGAAAGTGCGAGGGTGTTATTCATAGCGCAGCGCCTCCACCGGGTTCATGCGGGCTGCACGGCGTGCAGGCAAAAGGGTGATCGTCCACGACAGACCGAGCGATAGCGCGACCGCCGAGACGACATTCGACAGGCGCAGTTCGGCGGGAAGATGATAAATGCCGCGGATCGACGGGTCCCAGACACCACCGCCAGAGACATAGTTAATCAGGCTAAATATCGGATCGATGTAGATCGCAAAGAGACACCCAAGGATCACGCCCGCAATGGTGCCAACGGTCCCAATGCTCGCCCCGCAGATAAAGAACACGCGCAGGACGGACCCTTCGGTCAGGCCCATGGTGCGCAGGATGCCGATATCGCGGCCCTTGTTTTTCACCAGCATAATCAGGCCCGAAATGATGTTCATGGAGGCGATCAAAACGAGGATCGCCATGAGGACGAACATCACGTTATCCTCGACCGTGAGGGCGCGCAGGAATGCCCCCGCACTGTCGCGCCACGTCCAGATCAACGCGCGATCCCCTGCCGCAATCAGGATCGGGGCCAGCAGATCATCGACGGATTCTGGGTTCTCGACCATCACTTCGATTTCGTCTGCGACACCGTCCTTGTTAAAGAACAACTGCGCCTGCGCCATCGGCAGATAGACCCGCGTGCGGTCGATGTCCCAACGGCCCGCGGTAAAGATATAAACCACCTCATAGGCGCTCACCCGTGGGCTGGTGCCAAAGGCGGTGCGGGTGCCATTCGGGGAAATCAGCTTTATCGTGTCACCAATGGTCACGCCAAGTTCGCGCGCCACGCCAGACCCAATCGCGATACCATCCTCAAAGCGGGATATATCACCCAAAGCGACTTCAGGTTCGACGATGCGCGGAATGGTCAGCAGATCGTCGTAGGAGATGCCATAAACCTCTACCCCTGCGTTTGCGTTGGTAAAGTTCGCCATGACCTGACCGCGCACCAACGGCGCAGCACGGGTCACGCCCTCCACGCCTCGAAGGGCCGCGGCCATATCGGCGGCGTTTGAAATCGTGCGGCTCACCTGCCCGTTCTGATCGACCTCCATCGTTTGATAGACGGTCACATGGGCATTCGCGCCAAGGATCGTATCCACGAAATCAGAACGGAATCCCGACCGGATCGCCATAGTCGCAACCAGCGCAAAAACAGCAAGCATGATGCCAATGAGGCTGATCCACGTCATCACCGAAACGCCACCCTCTGCACGGCGGGCGCGGATGTAGCGCCACGCGATCATCCACTCAAAGCGGGAAAACGGTGCGGTGGATCGTGCCTTTGGCAGTTCGGTCATAACGGCTCCTGTCTGTCGGAACGGACCTTATGGAAAGGGCACAAAGGGTCAAGTCACTCTCCCGTGGCTTGCGCGCCTTTGTGCCCAAAATAGTCAGAATAGCGCGGGGACAGTGCCCCCGCCCCAGATTACGCGCCTTTCGGGTGCGGATGCTTTGCGTAGATCTCTTTGATCTTCGCGATAGCCTCAGCGGGCGCCATCTCAACGCTTTCGCCGGTACGACGCGATGTCAGTTCGACAACGCCATTCGCCAGACCACGCGGACCAACAGTGATGCGCCATGGCAGACCGATCAGGTCCATCGTCGCGAATTTGCCACCAGCGCGTTCGTTGCGGTCGTCATAGAGCGGCTCGAACCCAGCAGCGGTCAGCTCAGCATAGAGGCTCTCACAGGCCGAATCCGCCGCATCGTCACCCTGTTTCAGGTTCACGATACCAACGTGGAACGGGGTCACGCCTTCAGGCCAGATGATGCCCTTTTCGTCGTGGCTCGCCTCAATGATCGCACCCAGCAGACGCGATACGCCGATGCCATGTGACCCCATGTGAACTGGAACCTTGTTGCCTTCGTTGTCGACAACGGTTGCGCCCATGGCGTCCGAATATTTGGTGCCAAAGTAGAAAATCTGCCCCACTTCGATACCACGAGCCACACGACGACGTTCTTCTGGCACCTCGTTAAAGGCAGCCTCATCGTGGGTCTCATCGGTGCGGGCGTAACGGCTGGTGAATTCTTCCAGAACCGCCTGACACTCTTCACGGCTATCGTAGTCAATCGCACGATCGCCAAAGGTCAGATCGGTGATTTGGCTATCGTAGAACACCTCGGACTCACCCGTTTCCGCGAGAACGAGGAACTCGTGGGTGTCATCGCCACCAATCGGACCAGAGTCCGCACGCATCGGGATCGCCTGCAGGCCCATACGCTCGTAAGTGCGCAGGTAGCTGACGAGGTGACGGTTATACGCGTGCAGCGCGTCCTCTTTGGTGAGGTCAAAGTTGTAACCGTCTTTCATGTAGAATTCGCGGCCACGCATCACGCCGAACCGCGGGCGGACTTCGTCGCGGAACTTCCACTGGATCTGGTAGATGGTCAGCGGCAGGTCCTTGTAGCTGTTCACATGGGCGCGGAACACGTCGGTGAACATCTCTTCCGCGGTGGGCGAGAACAGCATGTCACGGTCATGACGGTCCTTCATCCGCAGCATTTCAGGGCCGTATGCGTCATAGCGCCCAGACTCGCGCCACAGATCCGCCGGCTGAAGCGTCGGCATCTGCATCGGGATGTGACCCGCTTTGATCTGTTCATCATGAACGATGTTCTCGATCTTACGAAGAACTTTGAACCCGAGGGGCAGCCAAGAATAAATCCCCGCGGCCTGCTGCTTGATCATACCGGCACGCAGCATCAGGCGGTGCGATACAATCTGCGCTTCGGCAGGGTTTTCTTTCAGAACAGGAAGGAAGTAGCGGGAAAGGCGCATATCACGGTCCAGCAATTTAATGACAAGGTTACCCCTTCCGCTATCGGAAACCGCCCCCATGGGCAAGTCAGACCTCGCGATCCCTGCCTTTGTGCCGCAAATATCCCGGGGGAGGCCACCGCAGGTGGACGGGGGCAGCGCCCCATACCCCGCATCTAACCCCGCGCAGGACTTGATTTATCTGGCCAGAAAGCTGACATAGACGGTAGCGTGGATGAGGGGCGTGGCATGGGACTTCCAGTCAAAGAACAGGTGAAATACTGGGGCATCGCCACAGCTATTTTGGTGTTTTTGCTCTATTTTCTCGGCAACGTGATCCTGCCCTTCGTTTTAGGCGGCGCGGTCGCCTACATGCTCGACCCCGTTGCGGATCGGTTGGAGCGGGCGGGCTTTAGCCGCGCGGCCTCTGTCGGGGTGATTAGTATCGGCGCAACGATCCTCTTTGTCATCGCGGCTCTCTTGATCATACCCGTGCTGATCCAACAAACCGCGTCGCTCTTTAATTTCATTGGTACATCGGTCGATACTGCCCCCACAGTTCTGCGTGACCTCGACAAATGGCTGACCGATACCTTCCCTGCCCTCGCGCAGAATGACATCACCTTGTCCGGCAGCCTCAAAAACGTGGCCGCCACCGTGCAGAGCAAAGGCGGCGATTTCCTGAATGGTGTGCTCTCTTCAGCGATGAGCCTCATCAACGTAATCGTCCTCTTGGTCGTCGTGCCCGTTGTGGCGGTCTATTTGCTCTATGATTGGGACAATATGGTGGCCCAGATCGACAGCCTTTTGCCGCGCGATCATTTGAGCCAAATCCGCGGCATCGCGACCGAGATCGACAAAACGCTTGCTTCTTTCATCCGTGGGCAAGGCACCGTCTGCCTGATCCTCGGCATTTTCTACGCAGTAGGCCTCATGGTCGTGGGCCTTCAGTTTGGCCTCGTCGCAGGTGCGATTGCGGGGCTTTTGACTTTTATCCCTTACGTCGGCGCTCTGGTCGGTGGCCTTTTGTCGATCGGCCTCGCGCTGTTTCAGTTCTGGAATAGCGTTGAAGTGATCGACGGCGCGACCACGACATTTGCCACCGATTGGCTGCGGATCGGAATTGTCGCTGTGATCTTTGGCGTCGGCCAGTTCCTTGAGGGGAACTTCCTAACGCCGAAACTCGTCGGGAGCTCAGTCGGCTTGCACCCTGTTTGGCTGATCTTTGCGCTGTCGGTCTTCGGTACATTGTTCGGTTTCGTCGGGATGCTCGTCGCAGTGCCGGTGGCTGCGGTCATCGGCGTTGTGGCTCGTCACGCCATCCGAAGCTACAAAAATGGACGCCTCTATCGGGGCTTTAGCGATACTGAATGACCCCACGCCAACTGTCCTTTGATCTGCCCCCTAACGTGGCGTTGGGCCCTGACGACTATTTCGTGTCAGAGGCCAATGCCCACGCCTATGTTATGGTCACGAACCCTGACGGCTGGGCCGATGGCAAGCTTGCCCTGATCGGCCCTAAGGGAAGCGGCAAAAGCCACCTTTCGCGGGTGTTTCAGCACCTCACAGGTGCCACGGTTTGGAAGGCTGGGGACATTGGCGCGACGCTCGACCTACCCTCGTGCCCGATAGTTGTTGAGGACATGGAGGCCCTGCCTCCCCAGTCCGAAGAACCTCTGTTTCACCTGCACAATCACCTGCGCGCGCAGCGGTTACCCCTGCTGCTGACCGCGACAACACCGCCGAGCCGTTGGAGCATCTCCCTCCCCGACCTTGCTAGCCGTATGCAAGCAGCACCCACCGTCCACATCGCGGACCCCGATGATCGTCTGCTGAGCGCCGTGTTGATGAAGCATTTTGCCGATCGCCAACTGACCCCGAAACCGGCGCTGATCTCATACCTCGCGGGTCGGATTGAACGGTCGTTTTCTGCCGCTGACGACATCGTTTCTGCCCTCGACAAAGAGGCTCTTGCGACGGGGCAACCGATTGGAATTAAACTAGCTGGTAGGCTGCTGGACAATCCATCAGAATAGGCGCGATAATGGTCACATAATCGTTGCAATTGCGCAGCATAAGGCCGCCATGACACTCGCAAATTTTCTGACCGCAAAGTTCCCCGAAGCCGTTGAGGCCGATTTTGACCTCACCAGCCCATCGCGTTTCTATAACCGAGAGTTAAGCTGGCTTGGCTTCAACTGGCGTGTTTTGGAAGAGGCCGAAAACCTGCGTGTTCCGCTGTTGGAACGCCTGCGGTTCTTGTCCATTTCGGCAACCAACCTCGACGAGTTTTATACCGTGCGCGTGGCGGGTCTGCGGGAACTCGCGCATGCGGGCAACATGACCCCTGCGCTGGACGGTCTGACACCTGTCGAACAACTCGCGCTGATCAACGCGGACGCCCGCGATCTGATGATGCGCCAACAGTCGACGTTCAACGCGCTCAAAGGCGAACTGGCCCAAGAGAAAATCCATATCCTGTCGCGAACTGACCTGATCGAAGGTGACGCAGAGTTTCTGGAAAATGTGTTCCTGAACAACGTGTTCCCTGTGCTTTCTCCACTAGCCGTTGACCCCGCGCACCCCTTCCCGTTCATCCCCAACACGGGCTTTGCGCTGGCGCTGCAGCTGGAACGGACAGCAGACAAACGGTCCATGCGGGCACTCTTGCCTGTACCGCATCAAATCGACCGCTTTATCGCGCTGCCGACGGTTGACGGGGATCGGTTCCTGCCGCTCGAAGAACTACTGCTGTTGCATATTCACCGCCTTTTCCCAGGCTATAAGGTCAAAGGCGACTGTGCGTTCCGCGTGCTTCGTGACAGCGACCTTGAAGTCGAAGAAGAAGCCGAAGATCTGGTGCGCGAATTTGAGGTCGCCCTCAAACGCCGTCGCCGCGGCGAGGTCGTTCGAATGAAGATGACCGCGGGCGCGCCCGACGGGCTGCGCAACATGATCATGCACGAACTTCACGTCGACGAATCCGAGGTGGTGATCGTGGACGGTATGCTCGGTATGGCCGACCTCAAACAGCTAGTCCTCGACAGCCGTCCCGACCTCTTGTGGTCGCCATACACGCCACGCGTTCCCGAACGGGTTCAGGACCACGGCGGTGACATGTTCAAGTCAATCAAACAAAAGGACATGCTGCTGCACCACCCCTACGAAACCTTCGACATGGTGGTGCGGTTCCTGAAACAAGCCGCTGCCGACCCGAATGTGGTCGCGATCAAACAGACGCTGTACCGCACGTCCAAGAACTCCCCAATTGTTGAGGCGCTTTGCGAGGCGGCAGAGGACGGCAAATCCGTCACAGCGCTGGTCGAACTCAAGGCCCGCTTTGACGAGGCTGCGAACATTCGCCAGTCACGCCGTTTGGAACGGGCTGGTGCGCATGTTGTGTATGGTTTTACCACACTGAAAACACACGCGAAAATTTCGACAGTGGTGCGTCGTGAGGGGGATCAACTGGTCACCTATACCCACTACGGTACGGGCAACTATCACCCGATCACCGCAAAGATTTACACCGATCTGTCGTTCTTTACCTGCGATGCGGCCTTGGGTCGGGACGCGACCAAGGTGTTCAATTACCTGTCAGGCTATGTGCAGCCAGACGGGCTAGAGAACCTGACGATTGCGCCGATGGGTCTCAAGCAGCGCCTCATCGAAATGATCGACCTAGAGATCGAACATGCCCGCGCGGGCCGCCCTGCTGCGATCTGGGCCAAGATGAACAGCCTCATCGAAGAAGACGTTATGAACGCGCTTTACCGCGCAAGCCAAGAGGGGGTGAAGATCAGCCTCGTCGTGCGTGGCATCTGCGGCATTCGTCCAGGTATCAAAGGACTGTCGGAAAACATCCGCGTCAAATCCATCGTCGGTCGGTTCCTCGAACATTCACGCATCGTCTGTTTTGGCAATGGCGGCGGGCTTCCGGGCAAAGAGGCACGGGTATTTTTCTCGTCTGCGGATTGGATGGGGCGTAACCTCAACCGTCGTGTTGAGACACTGGTCGAAGCCAAGAACCCAACCGTCAAAGCGCAGATCGTCGATCAGATCATGTCGGCCAACATGGCGGACATCGCGCAGAGCTGGATCATGGGACCGGATGGTAAATTTACGCGGGTCGCCGTGCCCGAGGATAGATTCGCCTTTAGCTGCCATAAGTTCTTTATGGAGAACCCGTCGCTGTCTGGTCGCGGATCGGCTGGGGCCACGGGTGTCGTGCAACTAACGCACACCGAAGATTGACACCGCCCCCCTCCCCGTCCAAAGGTCGGGGAGGACCGGAGAATCCATGACGACCACGACCCAGACAGACGACACCGACTGGGGCCCCTTTGGGCGGCCTTTGTTTGACGATCCTCAAGCCAAAGCGCTCGCGCGTGTCGGCGTGTTGGACGTTGGCTCTAACTCTGTTCGTATGGTGGTCTTTGACGGCGCTGCCCGTAGCCCTGCCTATTTCTACAACGAAAAGGTTATGTGCGCTCTCGGTGCTGGACTTCGTGAAACGGGACGGTTGAACCCGACAGGCCGCGCCCGTGCGCTCGCCGCGATCCGACGCTTTGCCGCTCTTGCCGAAAGCATGGATGCACCCTTGACCGCCGTTGCCACGGCTGCCGTGCGCGAAGCCGAAGATGGCGATGAATTCAGTCGCGAAGTACTGGAAAAAGCAGGCGTCAAGCTGCACATCATCGATGGTCGCGAAGAGGCCCGCCTGTCAGCGCAAGGCGTTCTTCTAGGGTGGCCGGGCAGTTTCGGGATGGTCTGTGATATTGGCGGCTCGTCAATGGAGTTGGCGGATATCAAAGATGGCAAGGTTGGCCACCGCCTCACGTCGCCCCTCGGTCCGCTGCGGCTCAAGGGGTTCACGTCGAAACGCGACCTAAAGGCCCATGTCAAAGAGATCATGCAGGGTATGCATGCCGAGATGGACTATGAGACAGGGATGCGCCTGTTTCTGGTCGGCGGCTCATGGCGTGCGATTGCGCGCATCGACATGGAGCGGCGCGGCTATCCCCTGACCGTTCAACATGAATACCGAATGACCGCCCGCAACGTCTCCACGACGGCGGATTACATTGGCTCTGCAAACCTCGACGACCTGCGCAGCCGTTGTGGTATTTCGTCCGAGCGTATGGCGCTGGTGCCTATCGCGATCCACGTGCTCAAGGAACTGGTAAAAACCTTCCGCCCCAAAGATATCGCTGTGTCGTCCTATGGTATCCGCGAGGGTCTTTTGTACGAACAGATGCCCCAAGAGCTACGCGACCGCGATCCGTTGATTGAAGCCAGTCGTTATGCGGAATCAAAAGACGCGCGTTTGCCCGGATTTGGTAAAGTTCTCTATGATTTCGTGACGCCGCTGTTCCCCAATGCAAATTGGCAGAAATTGCGCATCATCAAAGCCGCCTGTCTGTTGCACGATGTGACATGGCGCGCCCACCCTGATTACCGAGATGAGGTGGCATTCGATAACGCGACGCGCGCTAATTTGGGCGGGCTGAAACACGAAGAACGGGTGTTACTCGGCCTCTCGCTGTTCCATCGCTATTCCAGCAAACGTCAGGGTTCGCGTCTGGAACCTCTATTTGCCCTGCTCGATGAACAGCAAATCCGTGAGGCAGAGATCCTAGGTCGCGCGATGCGCTTGGGCGCAATGCTGTGGCTCAAGGCCGAGGGAAATCCGGGACAGTTTATTTGGAAGCCCAAGAAGCGCGAATTGGAACTGGTGCTGAACGCAGAGACAGAGCCGCTCTGGGGTGAGGTTTCTGAGGCCCGTTATAACTCTCTAGCCAAGGCGATGGACGCGGTGTCTGCAACCGTCCGCATCCTGCCCAAAACGTCATAAATTAAGGTCGATCGTCACGGGGAAATGGTCAGACGCGGTCAATAAGGCCTCGCGCAGTTCTGGCGTGCCGTAGCAGACAGGGTTATCGAACGGATGCCAAATCCGCCACCGCGGGCTATGGTCCAGTAACTCTGGCGACACCATGACATAGTCGAGCAAAGCACAGAGGTAGTTGTCATCCCCACCCATCCGAAACCGCGAAGTCGTCGGCACAGCGCCTAGTTTTTGCGTAAGCGCTGCCCGCGCGTGGGGATCAAACAGGCGTGGCTGATCACCTTCGCCTATAACGATCTCAATACTCGACCGACCAAAGAGTTTTTCATATTCGTCCAGCCCAGGTCCGTCGTTGAAATCGCCCAGCACGATTAAGTTATCGCCCTGCGCCAAATGGTGATCAATCCGACGCCGCAGCCAGAGACATTGAGCCAATTGCTTGCGCCTGTTCTCAATCGCAATCCGCATTTGTTCGTGGATATTGCGGGCTCCGTGAGGCGCTTTTGATTTCGCATGAACGCCGATCAGCCGCAACTCGTGCCCCGCCTTAGTCCGCAATGCGACCTCGTTCGGGGGCTTGGACCATTGCACGAGATCGAGATCGGCATCGACGTCCAGATCAATCTCAAACGCCGCATCGAACCTCGGGGCGTCGGGATGAGATAACGGATCGTGCCGCGCCTCAAACACATCAGGATCATAGAGCAGAGTGATCTCTTGCTGGGTGTCGTTCGAAAACCCGATCAGTGCCTTTCGCGCCCGTAACCCATATTCGACGGCAAAGTTCTGGAGGGCGATCACTCCGCTGCGTCGACGATTGTCGTCTGGGGCCTCAATCACCATCACGGCATCGGCGTCTAGCGCAGTGAACACGATCCCCAAGGCATCGAGCTGTTCGCCCCGTTTCACATTCAATCGTCCCGACCAACGCTGATCGTGCAAAAGCCGCCCTTCATCATCAAACAGGTTGGTAAACCATTCGACGTTGTAGGTGGCTATCCTCATGCGGCTTTGCCGTTGATCTGATCCCACGCGGTATTCACGGCGATGAGACGCGCTTCGGCGAGTTTGATCGCCTCTTCGGGGAGGCCCCGCGCCATCAGACGGTCAGGATGGCTTTCGCGCACGGCATCGCGCCAGACCTTGCGAATGTCGTCGAGTGGCATATCAGGCGAAACGCCCAGCACGTCATAGGGATCACGCTCTGCATCGGGCACGAACTGCGCGCGGATGGTGCGAAACCGACGGTCATCAAACCCAAGGATCTCTGCCACACGCTGCAAAAACGCATCCTCGGCTTCGTGATATTCGCCATCGGCCATCGCGATATGGAACAAACCTTCCATAAGGTCGCAGAGCGGTGCGCGATCATCACCGAACATCTTTGCGACGCGAGCAGCATAGTCCTCAAACCCTGCAACGTCTTGTCGGGCAAGGTTAAATAGCTTTGCCGCTTGCGCCTCGTCCTCGGGCGCGATGGTGAACACCTCGCGGAATGCGGCCACCTCGTCACGGGTCACGAGTCCATCGGCCTTGGCCATTTTGGCGCCCAAGGCAATCACCGCGATGGTAAAGGCTACCGACCGTTCGGGCGGCGTGCGGAATTGTTCAAACACAGCCGCCAACCCCTCGCCCTTGCGAAGAGCGGCCAGAGCATCAGCGATACGTGTCCAGATCGACATCGACGGGTTTCCCGTTGTGCTAGAATCGACAAAGTCACCTGCAATTATGCACAGACAAACCGTGTTCAACTGGTTGATGCAAGCGCCTGAGTGCTTACTTGACCTTAAATTAACTATAATTGTCGGGAATTACCATGTCTCTTGCCTCTGCCCTCGATCGCTTTTTCCGCCATGAAGCGGCGGGAGGGATCGTTCTCATGCTGTCCGCAGCCTTGGCGCTTATCGTCGCCAATTCTGGATTAACGGACCTCTACCACGGTGTTCTCAATACATATTTCGCCATCACCTTTGACGGTGAGGGGCTGCAAAAACCGCTGATCCTTTGGATCAACGACGGTTTGATGGCGGTATTCTTCTTCCTGATCGGGCTAGAGCTGAAGCGCGAGATGTTAGAGGGCAAGCTGAAAAACCCACGCGACGTGATCCTGCCAGGGATGGCGGCGGTCGGCGGCATGGTTGTGCCTGCGGCGATCTATGCGGCAATCAACTGGGGCAATCCTGAAACCATCCGTGGCTGGGCAATCCCTGCGGCCACCGACATTGCCTTTGCGGTCGGCGTGCTTGCGCTTTTGGGCACGCGGGTGCCGTCCGCGCTCAAGGTGTTCCTGCTGACGCTCGCTATCCTCGATGACCTTGGTGCGATTATCATCATCGCGTTGTTCTACACGGCGGACTTGAAAATCGACTACCTCTGGCTGGCGCTGATCCCGCTCGCGGGTCTGTGGTTCCGCAACTACATGGGCTTCCACCGCGTTGCACCGTCGGTCCTGCTGGGCATCATCCTGTGGTTCTTCGTTCTGAAATCGGGCGTGCATGCGACGCTGGCTGGCGTGATTACCGCGTTCTTTATCCCGCTCAAAGATAAGTACGGAAAATCGCCGCTGCATTCGGTCGAACATGGCTTGTCGGACTATGTGTTTTTCCTGATCGTGCCGATCTTTGCCTTTGCGAACGCTGGTGTTGTCCTCAAAGGGATCACGATTGACCAGATGTTCGCGCCGCTTCCTATCGGCATCGCGCTCGGCCTCTATCTGGGTAAGAAGATCGGTGTGTTTGGCCTGACGTGGCTGATGGTGAAATCTGGCATCGCTAAACTACCCTACGGCGTCAACTGGCGGCATATCTACGGTGTCAGCTGCCTTGCGGGCATCGGGTTTACCATGTCGCTCTTTATCGGTGGCCTGAGCTTTGGCGAAGGTGGCGTCCTGATGAACGAGGTCCGGATCGGCGTTCTGCTCGGTTCGATCCTCTCGGCGATCACGGGTTATCTGGTGCTGCGCAACGCAGGCAATCCAGAGGCCGAAAAAGCCTAACGCAAAAGGGGGCCTCGCGGCCCCCTTTTTTCAGTCTGATCGCTGATCTTAGCCGCGGACGTCGCGGATGATCTGCAGGATATCTTCGGCAGCTTTGGGGATGTTTGTCCCCGGACCAAAGATCGCCTTAACACCAGCTTTGTAGAGGTAGTCGTAGTCCTGCTGCGGGATAACGCCGCCGCAGATCACGATGATATCTTCGGCACCAGCGGCCTTGAGTTCCTCAATCAACTGCGGTGCGAGGGTCTTGTGACCTGCAGCCTGCGACGAAATCCCGATCACGTGCACGTCGTTGTCGATCGCGTCCTGTGCAGCCTCGGCAGGGGTTTGGAACAGCGGGCCTACATCCACGTCAAAACCAATGTCCGCAAAGGCGGTCGCGATGACCTTGGCGCCACGGTCGTGACCGTCCTGACCCATTTTCACGACGAGCATACGCGGGCGACGGCCTTCTTCTTCGGCGAATTGTTCGACCGATTTCTGAATAGCGGCAAAGCCTTCGTCGCCTTCGTACGCTGCGCCATAAACACCGGCGAGCGTCTTTACTTCGGCGCGGTGACGACCGAATTCTTTTTCCATAGCCATGCTGATCTCCCCTACGGATGCACGGGCGCGTGCGGCTTCGACCGCAGCAGCGAGAAGGTTTCCACCCTCTTTTGCGCGGCGGGTCAGTTCGGTCAAAGCAGCCTGACAGGCGGCCTCATCACGGGTGCCACGGATTTTTTCAAGACGCGCAACCTGCGATGCACGCACCGCGTTGTTGTCGATGTCCAGAATGTCGATCGGGTCTTCTTTGGCGAGGCGGTATTTATTCACGCCGACGATCACTTCGTCGCCACGGTCGATCATCGCCTGACGTTTCGCAGCCGACTCTTCGATGCGGAGTTTAGGCATACCCGAGGCCACAGCCTTGGTCATGCCGCCCATTTCCTCGACCTCTTCGATGAGCTTCCACGCCTCTTCGGCGAGCTGAGCGGTAAGGCTTTCGACGTAATATGAACCAGCGAGCGGATCGACGACCTTGGTCACGCCAGTTTCCTCTTGGAGGATCAACTGGGTGTTGCGCGCGATACGAGCCGAGAATTCGGTCGGCAGTGCAATCGCTTCGTCGAGCGCGTTGGTATGAAGCGACTGCGTGCCGCCCAGTGCCGCCGCCATCGCCTCGTATGCGGTGCGGACTACGTTGTTATACGGGTCTTGCTCTTGGAGCGACACACCAGAGGTCTGGCAGTGTGTGCGGAGCATCAGCGAACCCGGTTTCTGCGGGTTGAATTCCTTCATGATGCGGGTCCAAAGCAGACGCGCAGCCCGCAGTTTCGCGGCTTCCATGAAGAAGTTCATACCGATCGCAAAGAAGAACGACAGGCGCGGTGCGAACTGGTCTACATCCATGCCCGCCGCAATCGCGGTGCGCACATATTCACGACCATCAGCCAGCGTGTAGGCAAGTTCCTGAACAAGGTTCGCGCCCGCCTCTTGCATGTGGTAGCCAGAGATCGAGATCGAGTTGAACTTTGGCATCTCGGTCGAAGTATATTCGATGATGTCCGAAATGATCCGCATCGATGGCTCTGGGGGATAGATGTAGGTGTTGCGCACCATGAATTCTTTCAGAATGTCGTTCTGAATGGTGCCCGACAGAACCGATTTATCATGGCCCTGCTCTTCACCCGTGACGATAAAGTTCGCCAAAACGGGGATAACGGCACCGTTCATGGTCATCGACACAGAGACTTTATCCAGCGGGATGCCATCAAAAAGGATCTTCATGTCCTCAACGCTGTCAATGGCAACGCCAGCCTTGCCCACATCGCCGACAACGCGCGGGTGATCCGAGTCATAGCCACGGTGCGTCGCGAGATCGAACGCCACCGACACGCCCTGCTGACCCGCAGCGAGAGCCTTGCGGTAGAACGCGTTCGATTCCTCAGCGGTCGAGAAACCCGCGTATTGGCGGATGGTCCACGGACGGCCTGCATACATGGTTGCACGAGGGCCACGGGTGAACGGTTCGATACCGGGCAGTGAGCCGAGGTGCGGCAGATCTGCGGTGTCCTCTTGGGTATAAAGAGGTTTGACCGTGATGCCTTCGAGCGTGGTCCAGTTCAGGTCATCTAGTGGGCGATCGCGCAGTTCTTTCTGCGCGAGCTTAGACCAGGTATCTTTGTCTGCCATGATCGGGTCCTCCGATTGCCGAACGCCAATAGGCGTTGGTCACTTCTGTCTGTCTTGAATGGGTCGTGTCCAACCCATGCTGGGTTGGTATTTCGATAAGCCGCGCCTGTGCGATTGCGCCCTCGCGCAACTCCGTCAGATCGTCAGCATATGTGCGTTGCATCGCGGCGCGTTGATCGGCATCAAACGGCATCCAAGCGCCGCTGCCCTGCCCCAATCGGATCGCCCCGTCGAGGTCGCCACGGTTCACCAGTTCCTCGCGCAGTTTGCGCAGGCGCGGAGATGGGTTGCGCCAATCGTCTGCCTCAGACAGCGAAACGCGCTGGCCGATTAAATGCGACAGTTCCGCGTCGGGATGGCTGACCATCGCCTCAAACGGGAACACAACGATGTCAGTCTGCGGGAACACCCGTGCGACATCGCGGATCACATCACCCCAAGTGCGCGACTGAGACGCCAGACGGCAGATCAGATCGGTCTGCGGCATCGAATGGCCGTTCATCACCGCATAGGCGAGGACAGAGGCCCAATAGCTGTCGTAGCTACGAAGGCTGATCGCGATACGGGCAACGGGCACAGCCAGTGCCGCACGAAACCGCAACAACCGTTCGAGGACATCGGAATAGAGTGCACCATCACGCAGGTTATTGCGGGCCGACCCGAGGAGGTTCTCTTCGGTGATCATCAGGCGGTCATAGCCAGCTTCGGTCAAACGTCCGACCTCGCGGCGAATGGCAACGCGGGACCGTTCAGAGCGGCGTGCGATCTCAGCCGTCACGCGGTCGGGACGATGAACCAAACCATCGAACAGCCCTGCCCGCGTTTGTTTCGGTGTCCAAACGGCAGTACCACCGTGGGACAGTGTCCCGCGATGACGTTGGACATGACATTGGAACGATGTTGTGCCCGTACGATGGGCCCCCAAATGAAGACAGATTTCCACGGCGCGATCACCTTTTCGGCGTTGGGCCGCGCGTTGGTGCGCGGGATGGACGATAGCGATCATGCTGCGTCCCCCAATCTCACCAGAGGCTTAATGCTAAAATTGTTCGCACCGAGGGCGTCTGCCCCCTTAGAAACCTGAATTTCACACCCTATATTGAGAGGTATGAAACCAATTCTTCGCGCCAGTTTTACGTTCATATTCATGACTTTGGCAGGCATTCCTGCCGCAGCGCAGTCCGTCACGCCTGACGATTGGATTGCCGCGCCCGACCAATTTGTCGACGCATCAGAGATAAATTTGAACGATTTTCTGTGGCGCGCGCGGGCCATCGTTGTCTTTGCCGACACACCCTTTGATCCGCGATACATCGAACAGATGGACAATCTTGGCGCGGACATCCCTGCGCTCGTCGAACGCGATGTCATCGTCATCACAGACACCGACCCCGCTTCTGAGACCGCGTTACGCGAGCGGCTGCGACCACATGGTTTCATGCTTGTGTTGATCGACAAGGACGGCACAGTTGCGTTCCGCAAACCTGCCCCTTGGGACATGCGCGAAATCGGGAGGTCGATTGATAAATCCCCTCTCCGCCAGCAAGAGATCAACGCGCGGCGCATCACGCAATAATCCCCTCAACTAGGGCATAAAGCCCAACTGCCAATGCAGGTGCCCCAAGGGCGATCACAGGGGCGACATCGCCGCCCCCATGCAGCACAACCGCCCACCAGCCCGCATAGGCGACCACAAAGGCCGCCATCTGCGTAAGAACTGTTTGAGCGTCGCGCATCATTATTCGAACTCAATGATGACTTCGTCGACGGCCATGCTATCGCCAGCCGCTGCTTTCACCGCTTTGACGATGCCCTTGCGTTCAGCGCGGAGGATGTTTTCCATCTTCATCGCTTCAACAGTGCAGAGCGCTTGACCCTCTTGGACTTCGTCCCCTTCGGCCACGTTGACCTTAACGATCAGACCCGGCATCGGGCAGAGCAGCAGTTTCGAGGTATCTGGCGGCAGTTTCTCAGGCATCAGTTTCGCGAGTTCAGCCTGACGCGGGGTGCGTACGTGAACTTTGATGTCTGCACCGCGGAAACGAATGCGGAAGCCGTGGGTGATCTTATCGACCTTCAGAACCAGCGGTTCGCCACCAACGCTCAGACGCGCAAGGCTGTCACCCGGTGTCCAGTCGCTCTCGACCCGCAGCACAGTGCCGTCGATGGTGACGTTCGACCCATCGCGGTCTGCCGCGATTGTGGTCGCAAAATCTTCGCCCTGTAGCGACACAACCCAATCAGTGCCAACGCGACGTTCGTGGTTACCCAGACGGCCCGACACTTGGGTCCGACGGATTTCGGCCACGCGGTTCATCGCAGAGGCAGCCGCAGCAACCTTAACCAGCGCATCTTTCGGCAGGGTCACACCGTCGAAACCTTCGGGGTATTCTTCGGCGATGAACGCGGTGGTCATGTTGCCCGAGGTGAAACGCTCGTGGTCCATCACAGCCGCAACGAACGGCAGGTTGTGACCGATGCCTTCGACCTCGAATGTGTCGAGAGCAACGCGCATCTCTTCGATCGCAGCCGCACGGGTTTCACCCCATGTGCAGAGTTTCGCGATCATCGGGTCGTAATACATGCTGATCTCGCCGCCTTCGTAGACGCCGGTATCGTTACGCACGATGCCACCAGTGTTGGTTTGGCCTTCCACCGGCGGGCGGTAGCGGGTCAAGCGACCAATCGACGGCAGGAAGTTGCGATATGGGTCTTCTGCATAAAGACGGTTCTCAATCGCCCAACCGTTGATTTTCAGGTCTTTCTGTTCGAACGGCAGCTTTTCACCAGCAGCCACACGGATCATCTGTTCAACAAGGTCGATGCCCGTGATCAGCTCTGTCACAGGGTGTTCCACCTGCAGACGGGTGTTCATTTCGAGGAAGTAGAAGTTCCGTTCGCCATCGACGATGAATTCCACAGTACCCGCGGATGCGTAGCCCACAGCCTTGGCCAGCGCGACCGACTGTTCGCCCATCGCCTTGCGGGTTTCCTCATCGAGGAACGGCGACGGAGCCTCTTCGACCACCTTCTGGTTACGACGCTGGATCGAACACTCACGTTCGTGCAGGTATACGGCGTTGCCGTGGCTGTCAGCGAGAACCTGAATTTCGATGTGACGCGGCTGCGTGACGAATTTCTCGATAAAGATACGGTCGTCGCCGAAAGAGTTTGCCGCTTCGTTCTTTGAGGACTCGAACCCTTCGCGGGCTTCGGTGTCGTTCCACGCGATGCGCATACCCTTACCACCGCCACCAGCGGAGGCTTTGATCATGACCGGATAACCGATCTGGTTCGAGATTTTGACGGCCTCTTCGGCGTCTTCGATCAGACCCATGTAACCGGGAACAGTGTTCACCTGAGCGTCCTGAGCGATCTTTTTCGAGGTGATCTTGTCGCCCATTGCTTCGATGGCGCCAACCGGCGGTCCAATGAACGCAACGCCAGCCGCCGACAGGGCCTCGGCGAATTTCGAGTTCTCAGAGAGGAAGCCATAGCCCGGGTGAACCGCTTCGGCGCCCGTTGCCTTGATCGCTTCCATGATCTTGTCGATCACGATGTAGGACTGGTTCGCGGGCGGCGGGCCGATGTGGTAGGCTTCGTCCGCCATCTGCACATGCAGGGCGTGACGGTCAGCGTCCGAATAGACAGCAACCGTTTTGATGCCCATCTTGCGGGCGGTCTTAATGACACGGCATGCGATCTCGCCACGGTTGGCGATCAGGATCTTCTTGAACATGTGCTGGGGTCCTTTGAATGCAAAACCGCCGTGGGGGCGCAATGCACCCCACGGCGGTTCAGGTGGTTTAGACGCCCCGAAGGGCAGAATGGGTTAGCGGCAGGCCGAGGCGTAGCTGTCGCAGGTTGCGCCAGCGAGGCCGCCCGCTGCTGCGCCAATGACCGGATCGACACCGAGCGCATCTGCCGTGATCGCACCAGCGGCAGCGCCGGCAAGCCCACGTTCGAGGTCGGTATCAAGGCAGGCCGAGAGACCTGCAAATGCGACGAATGCGACGATCCAAATTTTGTTGACCATGAGTGACTGCCCTTTTCGTTTTTATTCTGCGCCAAAAGACCACGAGCAATGCGCGGCGAGGCCAAAGTAAGAAATAGGTCGAGACGGTCCTCTCCCGAAGTCGATCCGGTCTGGGGAAAGCCGGACCGACAAGGGGAAGGGTAACAGTCTTGACTGCTTGCCTTGGACGACCTGCTGGTTACGTCCTCAACACAGGCAGCGTGGCACGAAGTTTCGCCAGAGCCAAAGGCGAAATTTGTCAGGGCAGCCGCATGGGCTGTTTCCTGCCAAATCGCTGCCTTCATGGGCAAAATCGTGCCGATCCGTGTCATCTAACCCAGCACCCTCACTCAAAGAAATCGCTGTCAGGGTCAAAGACCGCTGGGAAACTGACCATCGCCTTATCGACGTCGATACGCAGAACGGCGTCATAGCTCTCTGGATCAAAGTCTTCGGGATATGCAGCGACGACCTCGCGGCCAAAGAGCCAGCTCAGACGGCCAGCATCCAGATTGCCGCGCTCAAACGGTTGGTCGCCGAAGTGGTGCCAGAGGGCAGCCATAAACGCCTCGTCCACGCGTTTATCCATGGCCTTACGGTCACGGAAACGTTCGCGGCGGGTCAGAGGGGTCACGCCACGCGGGTTGGCACGGCGAATAACAAATTGGAATTCCGAACCAGGGAAACGACCTGGGAAACCACGATGTTTCAGCATCACACGCGCCCTCCAACGACGGGCGCGAGGGTCAGGACAGCCCCGTGGGACTGTCCCGTTTGCGCATTAGTTGCCGTATTTGCCGGTGAAAACAGGCTCTGTTGAGAGCGGTGCTGGCTCAACATAGACGGTTTCAGTGGGGTGTTGGCGGGCAGAACAGGCTGCGACGACAACGAGTAATCCAAGCGCACAGAGCGCTTTGATGGAATGAGACATGATATGCTCCAGACACTGCCTATGGGGTTTGTCCGGTATTTGTTCCGGCTTTCCCCTAACTTGTTACGGGCTACCATTTGGTAACCTGCTGTCAGGATAGCAGAAATGCCGTTTCCAGCATATCGGGAGCCATGCAGATTTGCGCCCTGTGTCGGGCCTGCATCAATTCGGGTCATGATGAGTTCGAGCCTCGCAAGATATTGTGGAGTCATCAGAATGGCTCCCACATGCAGCGACCGTCTTCAATCACGAAAGGGTCAAAGAACTGGGTTATTTCGGGTGCGGTCTCTCCAAACGGGACAATTTCCGCCGAAAGTGAGATCACAACCTGCTCTACACCCTCGTCAAGTGAGGGAATCGCGACCGTCTCGCAGAGCGTCGCAATGTCAGCGGAGACATCAGCGTAATCGAGGTCGGCAATCGCAGGCGCGATAAAGCGGAACCGCGTCAGGCCCTCTTCGGCAATCACCTCATGCAAGGTCACAGACAGGCCAGACGGCATAGCGAAGTCTTCCGCTACCGCTGGAACAGCCAAGTTCCCTGCTAGAATGAGTGCACCAATGATCACCTGTGTCCCTCCCATGGTCGGATCACACCTCCGACTGAGTGATTTGCGACCGCGCCACCCAGCGCGCTCTTTTCGTCGTATCGGCCAGCAGATCAGCAATGACCGATTGAGTGGTGGTGGCAGGAAACGGTCCCGCCACCGATCCTCCGGCCCGCACAACAAGTCCTCCCTCTTGTGTGCGGACCTCGACAACCGGGGAAAAGCCGCGAAGCCCTTTCAGCGCGCGCCACAAATCCTGACGGATTTGAGTGGCAAGCCGGCCTCGTCTCAGCAACGGGAACGTCGTCTCTGCCGATACATCGAAATGTGCAGGCAGGCGGCGGGTGTGAGTAACCACACCCTCGTTGCGGATCGTATGCCAGCGGCTTTGCGCCATATCCCCTACTTCCGCCCTGAAATCAGAGCGGAATGTTGTCGTGTTTCTTCCACGGGTTCGTCAGCTTCTTATTACGAAGCGAAGCGAACGCGCGGGTCACGCGGCGGCGGGTCGAACGGGGCTGGATGACCTCGTCGATAAAGCCTTTTTCTGCAGCCACGAATGGGTTTGCAAAACGGTCCTCATAGTCTTTGGTCCGTGCCGCGATTTTATCAGGATCACCAAGTTCGTTGCGATACAGGATCTCAACTGCGCCCTTAGCACCCATCACCGCGATTTCCGCAGTCGGCCATGCGTAGTTGAAGTCACCGCGCAGGTGTTTCGACGCCATAACGTCATAAGCACCGCCGTAGGCTTTACGCGTGATAACGGTCACTTTCGGGACGGTCGCTTCGCCGTATGCGAACAGCAGTTTCGCGCCGTGTTTGATGACGCCGTTGTATTCTTGGCTGGTGCCCGGCAAGAAGCCCGGAACGTCGACCAGCGTCAGGATCGGAATTTCAAACGCATCACAGAAGCGCACAAAACGCGCAGCTTTGCGGGACGAGTCGATGTCGAGGCAGCCCGCCAGAACCATCGGCTGGTTCGCAACAACGCCCACGGTCTGACCTTCCATGCGGATAAAGCCCGTCAGGATGTTCTTTGCGTAATCGGCCTGAATTTCGAAGAAGTCGCCTTCGTCCGCGATTTTGCCGATCAGCTCTTTCATGTCGTAAGGCGTGTTCGGGTTATCGGGGATAAGAGTATCCAGCGATTCCTCCACACGGTCCACTTCGTCAAAGAACGGACGAACGGGCGGCTTTTCGCGGTTGTTGAGCGGCAGGAAGTCTACCAGACGACGCACTTCGGCCAATGCCTCAACATCGTTTTCAAACGCGCCATCCGCGACCGACGATTTCTTGGTGTGAGTCGATGCACCGCCAAGCTCTTCTGCGGTCACAACTTCATTCGTCACGGTCTTAACCACGTCAGGGCCGGTTACGAACATGTACGAGCTGTCACGCACCATAAAGATGAAGTCGGTCATCGCAGGCGAATACACCGCACCACCCGCGCACGGCCCCATGATCACAGAGATCTGCGGAACAACACCCGACGCCATAATGTTACGCTGGAACACGTCCGCATAACCAGCGAGCGAGGCAACACCCTCTTGGATACGTGCACCGCCAGAATCGTTCAGACCGATAACTGGCGCGCCGTTTTGCATCGCCATATCCATGATTTTGCAGATCTTTTCAGCGTGAGTTTCAGAGAGTGAGCCGCCAAATACGGTGAAGTCCTGAGAGAACACATAGACCATACGGCCATTGATGGTGCCCCAGCCCGTAACAACGCCGTCACCCGGCATTTGCTGTTCCTGCATACCGAAGTCGGTGCAGCGGTGCGCTTTGAACATGTCAAATTCTTCAAAGCTACCTTCGTCTAGCAGCAACTCGATACGCTCGCGCGCGGTCAACTTGCCTTTAGAATGTTGTGCATCAATCCGCTTTTGACCACCACCAAGCCGCGCAACTTCGCGACGGCCTTCGAGTTCTTGCAGGATATCTTTCATCTGGGGTCCCCTCCGACAGGTCGTTAGCGGGACCGTATGTGAAAGATTATTGCGCGACAAATGAAATCGGGCAAATTTGCAAATAGTTGGATTAGCAAGACTTTGCATTTGCAAATCAGCTAACTTTTCTCAACCGATCTGCTCGTCCCTTTCGCACAGATCATCCGTCAACTTTGCAGATAGACAGGGGCGGGTTTTGGGCGTAGCCAATCCACCATGAGCATTGATCAATCGGTCAAGATTTTGGACCGCACCACCCCGCCCCATACGCTGACGCTGGTTTTATTGGCTGGCATGTCCGCGCTCACCATGTCGATCTTTCTGCCATCCCTGAACGGTATGACAGTGTATTTCGGCACAGATTACAGCGTGATGCAGTTCGCCGTTTCCGGCTACTTTATCATGACAGCGCTTTTGCAGCTGATCATCGGCCCGATGTCGGATCGCTACGGGCGGCGGCCCGTCCTTCTCATCTCACTCGGCCTGTTTGTCATCGCGACCTTCGGCGGTATCCTTGCCTCGAACGTCTGGGTGTTCTTAGGCTTCCGTATGCTCCAAGCCTCTGTCGCATCCTGCATGGCACTTAGCCGCGCAGTCGTACGTGACATATATCCTGCAGATCAGGCGGCATCGAAACTTGGCTATGTGACAATGGGTATGGCGCTCGTGCCGATGCTCGGCCCTGTGATTGGCGGTGTTTTGGATCAAGCCTTTGGCTGGCAATCGGCCTTTGCCTTCCTCCTTGCCGCTGGCATCGGCGTCTTTGCCCTGACCTATTTCGACCTAGGCGAAACCGCCAAAGGCACCGGGATGAAGTTCCGCGACCAGATCAAAACCTATCCTGAACTGTTCCGCTCAGTACGGTTTTGGGGCTACGTCGCATGCACCGCGTTTTGCTCGGGTGCGTTCTATGCACTCCTTGGCGGGGCGTCGTTTGTAGCGGGAACCGTGTTTGAACTGTCGCCCTCCATGACGGGGGTTGCCCTCGGTGCGCCGTCGATCGGGTATCTCTTTGGGAACTTCTTGTCGGGTCGCTACTCGGTCAAACTGGGGATCAACAAACTCGCGCTCTTTGGCTGCTCGATCACAGTCACAGGCCTCATCGCCGCGTTGATCGTTACAACGACAGTCGTATCGCATCCTTTCGTGTTCTTCGGCTTCACCACCGTTATGGGCCTCGGCAACGGCCTGACGATGCCGAACGCCACATCGGGATCGCTCTCGGTGCGTCCGCACCTCGCAGGAACAGCGTCTGGCCTTGGTGCTGCTATTATGATGGCAGGCGGTGCGGGACTGTCGGCACTTGCGGGATCGCTCCTCGACCCTGCGCAACGCGAAGTGCCCCTACTCATCATCATGCTGATCAGCGCTTCGCTTTCACTTCTGTCGATCATCCTCGTGATTTATCGTGACCGCCGCATCGGTTCGGACTTGCTGGATTGAGTTTGCAAACGTAACTTTGCAGGAACTCTATTCTGCAAAGGTGCCCTATGGCTGTCCAGAAACTCTATGCTGGTGTGAAACTGCGTGAATTGCGCGGGCGACTGGGGCTGACGCAAAAGACCTTTGCCGAAAAACTGGGCGTGTCCCTGCCCTATCTGAACCAGATGGAAAACAACAATCGCCCCGTATCGACGGCGGTGGTTCTGTCACTGGCCCAAGAGTTCGGCTTTGACGTGACCGAATTGCAATCTGGCGACGAGGCGCGCCTGATCTCTGACATGCGCGAGGCCTTGGCTGACCCTGTATTCACGGGCTCTGCCCCATCGGTCGCGGACCTACGCTTGGTGGCCTCCAATGCGCCGACAATGGCGCGGGCGCTGTTGGACCTGCACGCGGCTTACCGTCAGACCCACGAACGGCTTGCCTCATTGGATGAGGCTTTGGGCCGCGAAGATGCCCGCCTGCAACCTTCCCCTTGGGAAGAAGTGCGAGACTTCTTTCACTACTGCGACAACTACATCGACGCCGTGGACCGCGCGGCAGAGAACTTTGCTCTCAATTCTGGCGACCTGCCAATCCGCGAGTCCGCCGTCAAAACGCTTGACGGGCGCGGCGTCACCGTGCGGTTCGATGATACCGAGGTTATTCGTCATTACGATGCGGCCACCCGCACTCTGACCCTGTCGCGTCGCGCAGCCGAAGGCACGCAGACGTTCCAACTGCTCTTACAGCTCGCGCTTCTGACCAAAGATCAACTGATCGAGGCCACACTCGACCTTGCGCGGTTCCAATCGCCAGAGGCACGATCCATCGCCAAAGTTGGCCTTGCGAACTATTTCGCGGGCGCGGCGCTCATGCCTTACGGACGGTTCCTTGAGGCGGCCCAAGAAACGCGGCACGACCTCGAACGGTTGGCGGATTGGTTTGGCGCTTCGCTCGAACAGGTGGCGCACCGACTATCGACCCTGCAAAGACCGGGGGCCAAGGGCATCCCGTTCTTCTTTGTCCGTGTGGACCCCGCAGGCACGATCACCAAACGCCACTCTGCCACCACACTGCAATTCGCACGATACGGTGGGGCCTGCCCGTTGTGGAACGTGCACCGCGCGTTTGAAAACCCGAACCGCTGGCTGCGCCAGTTGGCCGAGACACCCGACGGTGTTCGCTATTTCTGCCTCGCCCGCGACACGACGAAATCGGGGGGATCGTTCCACGCGCCCACACGCCGCTTTGCAATCGGTCTGGGGTGCGAGGTGAAACATGCGCGCGCGCTGGTCTATGCCGATCACATGGACATCGACACAGCCGCCGCCTTTGAGCCTATCGGGATTTCCTGCCGGATTTGTGACCGTCGCGATTGTCACCAGCGATCCGTGCCACCGCTTGAACGTCGCCTGACGGTCGATCCGGACCATCGCGCCGTTCTACCCTATCAGGTCGAATAAAAAGGGCGGCACCCTCGCGCCGCCCCATCTGATTAGGCTGTTGCCGCAGCTTTGAGCGCCGCTGCGATCTCGTCCTTGAGCTTCATGCGTTCTTTGCGCATTTCGATGATGAACATGTCATCCGCGGGTTCGACGTTGGTCTCTGCGAGGTGGATTTTGTCATTCACCTCTTCATAGCGATCAACGGTTTTCGCGAAATGCGCATCAGATTGTTTCAGCGCGTGCAGCGCATCAATCTGGGCTGGGAATTCTTCGTTCAGGCGGTGCGGAGTGTTCGACATAGTGGTCCCTTTCCTCAGGTTTCGATTCAACCTAGGCCCCGCGCAGCCGCCTCACTTTGACTAAAATCAATAAACGGGGGCGAGTTTAACATTCTGCTGCACTTTGCAATCTCAAGCTGCTTAGTGATAATTATTTTGGTCCTTTTGATTGAAATCACTGCAAAATAAAGAATTATCGCGTAGAGTTGTCCCATGGATGGAATTGACCCTCGTGAGGTCCAACAGACGGAGAAGACCTGTGCAACACCTTGGAACGCTTATCAGCGCCGCGATCTTCATGGCCATGTCGACTGCTGCTTCGGCATGTCCGGACTATAACCAATACGGCGCCGAATATCGGTATTCAGGTTCGGATCTTTATTCCGCGCGTCAATTCAGCGTTGTCGCAGGTGGTGACAACAACCTGCAATCCTGCGGTTTCAAGAACAACTCTGGCTATGTGATGACCGCGCCAGACTTTAGCTTCGACCTCTATAAAATGGGCGGCTTCGACGTTGAAATCAGCGTGCTCAGCAACTGCGACGCGATGCTATTGGTCAATGATGCCAATGCGAACTGGTATTATGACGACGACAGCAACGGTCAGGCTGATCCCAAAATCCGCATCAGCGGCAGCGATGGCTACCTCGACGTTTGGGTCGGCACCTATAACGGGGAATATTGCGACGCGACGCTCTACCTCGAAACCTTCTAAGACAAAGGGCCGCATGATGCGGCCCTTTCCTTTTATCGCTGGGATGTTTCCCAATTCGGATTGATCCAAGGCTCTGCGTTCTCAGCAGGGAGCGGTGTCCGACCAAGGATATGATCCGCGGCCTTTTCGCCTGTCATAATCGACGGAGAGTTCAGGTTTCCGTTGGTGATCCGCGGGAAGATCGAACTGTCAGCCACGCGCAAACCTTCTACGCCGATGACACGACATTCATGGTCCACAACCGCCATCGGATCGTTTCGGTCACCCATCTTACAGGTACCACAGGGATGGTAGGCCGATTCAACGTGTTCGCGGGTGAACCCGTCCAATTCATCATCGGTCTGACAGTCTTTGCCTGGTTGGATTTCCTTGCCTGCGTAGGGTTTGAACGCATCCTGAGCAAAAATCTCGCGCGTGAGGCGGATCGCGGTACGGAAATCGGCCCAATCCTTTTCGTGCGACATGTAGTTGAACAGGATTTTCGGCTTATCCTTCGGGTCCGCCGACCGCAGCGTCACCGACCCGCGTGACGGTGACCGCATTGGGCCAACGTGCGCTTGGAACCCGTGCCCTTCGGCAGCGGCCTTACCATCGTAGCGAACGGCGATGGGCAGGAAGTGATACTGGATATCGGGGTAATCCACGCCAGCAGCCGACCGCACAAAGGCCGCGCTTTCAAACTGGTTCGACGCGCCAAGGCCCTTTTTCGTCAGCAGCCACTGCGCGCCAATGATCCCTTTCCAGAACAGGTTCCAGTATTTGTAGAGGCTCACGGGTTGGGTCGCCGCCACCTGAATATACATTTCAAGGTGGTCCTGCAGGTTCTGACCAACGCCCGCACGATCCGCAACCACATCAATACCATGCTCGGCAAGGTGCGCGGCAGGCCCGATACCCGACAACATCAACAGCTTTGGCGAGTTGATCGACGAGGCCGCAATAATCACCTCGTTCGTGGCAGAGATCACTTCGGACCCGTTGCCTTTGTTGATCTGAACGCCCGTCGCCCGACCATTTTCGATCACGACCTTTTCGGCCAGTCCTTTGACGACCGTCACACGCCCCGTTGCAATCGCGGGTTTGAGGTAGGCGTTTGCAGCCGACCAGCGGCGCCCTTGCCAGATAGTGCTGTCGAACGGGCCAAAGCCCTCTTGTTGTTCGCCGTTATAATCGCCCGTCACAGGATAACCCGCCTGACGACCAGCCTCGACAAAGGCGCGGGTCAGTGGGTTCGTGCGCGGACCACGGGTCACATGGAGCGGGCCAGAGTTCCCGCGCCATGACGCGTCACCACCATGACCACCGTCATGCCAGTTCTCCATCCGCTTAAAATAGGGCAGCACATCGGCATAGGACCATCCATGCGCACCGCTTTCAGCCCAATGATCGTAGTCTTTGGCGTGACCGCGCACGTAGATCATCCCATTGATCGAGGACGATCCACCAATGACCTTACCACGCGGCGTCGCCATGACGCGCCCACCCAGATGCGGTTCAGGCTCTGTCTGGAAACCCCAGTCATAGAGTCCCATGTTCATTGGATAGGACAGCGCTGCGGGCATCTGAATGAACGGGCCAGCATCGGTGCCGCCGAATTCTACGACGATGACCGACTTGCCTGCCTCGGCCAATCGATAGGCCATGGCGCAGCCAGCGCTGCCCGCGCCAACGATTACATATTCAGCCTGCATTAGAATGGAGCCTCGCATTTGTTCATGGACACGTAGACGGTCTTCACTTCGGAATAGTGATTGATCGCCACTTTGGAGTTCTCGCGCCCAACGCCAGACAGTTTAGAACCGCCGAACGGGGCCTCCACTGGTGCGAGATTGTAGGTGTTGATGTAGCAGGTGCCTGCCTCGAACCCAGCGACGACGCGGTGCGCACGGGTCAGATCAGACGTAAAGACGCCTGCCGCCAACCCGAATTCGGTGTCGTTGGCACGGGCCATGACGTCTTCCTCAGTCTCGAAATCAAGGACCGACAGAACAGGACCAAAGATTTCCTCGCGGGCGATGGTCATATCGTCGGTCACATCCGCAAAGAGCGCGGGTTCGATATAAAACCCTTCGTTGCCGATACGTTTGCCACCTTTGACCAGACGCGCACCCTCTTCGATGCCTTTCTGAATGTAGCCTTCGACGATACCCAATTGGCGTTCGTTCGACATGGGCCCGATCGTCGTTTCGATTTGCAGCGGGTCACCAATGACAGCGTCATCCATGCGTTCCGCCAGACGTTTCAGAAACGCCTCTTTGATGCCCTTCTGGACGAACACACGGGTGCCATTCGAACAGACCTGCCCTGTCGAATAAAAGTTCGCATTGATCGCGCCGGAAATTGCGCTTTCCAGATCGGCATCGTCAAAGATGATGAGAGGGGATTTCCCGCCCAACTCCATCGTGACATGCTTCATACCTGCGGCAGCGGCGGCATAGACTTTTTGCCCTGTCGGCACCGACCCTGTGAGCGAAACTTTGGCCACGCGCGGGTCAGTGACCAGTTGCGCACCGACGGCGCCCAGACCTTGGATCACGTTATAGACGCCTGCAGGTGCGCCCGCCTCATGCAGGATTTCCGCAACTTTGAGTGCGCAGAGCGGCGTGGTTTCGGACGGCTTAAAGACCATCGTGTTGCCACATGCCAATGCAGGTGCGCCCTTCCAGCAGGCGATTTGGGTCGGATAGTTCCATGCGCCGATGCCAACGCAAACGCCCAGAGCCTCGCGGCGGGTATAGACGAAATCGCCACCGCCAAGAGGAATATGTTCGCCCGTCAGCGACCCAGCCAAACCGCCGAAATATTCCAACGCATCCGCGCCAGAGGTCGCGTCAGCAATCGTCGTCTCGGACAGGGGTTTGCCCGTGTCATAGGTTTCCAGAACAGACAGATCGTAGTTCCGATCCCGCATGATATCCGCCGCACGGCGCAGAATACGTCCGCGCTCTGTGCCCGTCATCGCGGCCCACTCTGCCTGCGCCCGTTTTGCCGAGGCAATCGCACGTTCGACGATCTCTGGCGTAGCCGCATGGACACGGGCAATCACCTTACCTGTCGCGGGATAGATGACTTCGATCAGCTCGCCTGCGGTGTCTTCGACATATTGACCATCGATGAAATGGCTTGCGGTGGGTTGGGTATCATAGGGCATCATTCGGCCTCCATTGGGAGTATTTCGGTAGCAAAGAAAAAGCGGTCATTCCCCACGGGGGAAGCGCTTGTTCTCTTCAAGAACGTTCAGGTCCATGTGGTTGCGCATGTATTGTTCAGACGCGAGCCGCAGCGGTTGGTAATCCCATGGGAAGTAGGCCCCATTACGAAGCGCTTCATAGACGACCCAACGGCGGGCTTGGCTTTCGCGCACAGCCGCGTCAAAGCGATCAAGGTCCCAACGCGCCAGCGATTTCGCCTTTAGATCCGCAAGGACGTCGGCGTGAGCGGGATCATCGGCGAGGTTGGTCAATTCGTTCGGATCGGTCGCGAGGTTGAACAGCTGATCTGGGTCCAGTGCACAACGGGTGTATTTGTAGTCGCCTTCACGAATGGACACGAGGGGCGCATAGGACCCTTCGGCGGCGTATTCCATAAGAACGGGTTCGGTGCGCTGACCACCCTGCCCCAAGGACACAAGGCTCTGCCCATCGGTCCACGGCATCACCTCATCCATGCTGACGCCTGCGAGGTCACACATGGTCGGGCAAACGTCGATGGTGGAAACGGGCGTTTCGACCAGACCCGGTTCCATCTGCGGGGCAGCGATCATCAGGGGCACGCGGGCGGACCCTTCGAAGAAGGACATCTTGAACCACATACCGCGTTCGCCCAGCATATCCCCGTGATCCGAGACAAAGAACACGATGGTGTTGTCGTCCATGCGAGTGCGTTTGAGCACGTCGAGAATTTCGCCAATCTTATCGTCTAGATAAGAGATGTTCGCGAAATACGCCCGACGCGAGCGGCGTACGTTCTCGTCAGTGATGTCAAAGTTGCGCCAATCGTTTGCGTCCATCAGACGTTTATTGTGCGGGTCGAGGTCCTCGTAGGGGATCGTCGGAACCGTCGGTTCCAGATGCTCGCAATCCTCGTAGAGGTCCCAGTATTTCTTACGTGCAACATAGGGGTCGTGCGGGTGGGTGAACGACACGGTCATCATCCACGGACGATCATCGAGCCCCCGCGACAGATCATAGAGTTTCTTGGTCGCGTTAAAGGCAACTTCGTCGTCGTATTCCATCTGGTTGGAAATCTCGGCAACGCCAGCGCCCGTGACGGAACCCATGTTGTGATACCACCAGTCAATCCGCTCACCGGGTTTGCGGTAGTCAGGGGTCCAGCCAAAATCGGCTGGATAGATGTCCGTGGTCAGGCGTTCTTCAAACCCGTGCATCTGGTCGGGACCGACAAAGTGCATTTTGCCCGACAATGTCGTTTGATAGCCCGCGCGACGCAGGTGGTGCGCATAGGTCGGGATGTCCGACGCATATTCGGCGGCGTTGTCATAGACGCGGGTGCGGCTCGGCAATTGGCCCGCCATGAACGAGGCCCGCGCAGGCGCACAGAGCGGAGAGCCCGTATAAGTGTTTTTGAAACGCGTGGACCGCGCAGCGAGCGCCTTGAGGTTCGGCGCATGGAGCCACTCTGCAGGGCCGTCAGGGAACAAAGTACCGTTTAACTGGTCGACCATAATGATCAAAATATTCGGCTTGGTCATTTCGTTTTCCCTAGTTCGAGATCAAGTGCAGCAAGCACATGTTTGGTCGCGGCTTTGCTGCTGGTTTTCGTTATGGTGAGGGCTTCGCGCAGATATATACCGTCGATCAATCCGCCGATCCGATAGGCTGCATCCTGCGCGTCATCGCCCAAAAGCGGGCGCAGGTTAAACATGAGATTCGCGTGCAAACGGCGCTGGTAGATCGTCAGCAGCCTTTTCGCTTCGCTCGAAGTTTGGGCAAGAACGTAAAAATTAAGCCAAGCCGCAATCACCTCGCGGCGGAAGTTAGACGTTCCGAATCCGGCCCGAATGATCGCCTCCAGCCGTTCGCGCGGCGTATCAGCCATAATCAGCGCACCGCGAACTTCCGCGGCGTAAACGGATAAAGTGTGTCGCATTGCAGCCAGAAATATCTGTTCTTTTCCACCGAAGTAGTGGTGTGCAAGTGCCGATGACATACCCGCACGTTTCGCGATCTGGCTAACCGTTACATCCAACGACCCGTTTGCCCCGATTTCATCAATCGTGGCTTTAACCAAAGCGGCGCGGCGTATAGGTTCCATCCCGAGCTTGGGCATCTTTTCATCCAAAATAGCTTGCCAAGTGAAACTAGGTGGTTGTTTATTGACTCGTCAATCAACAAAAAACCATCACCAACGGGAGACCAACATGAAACTCAAATCTGCTCTGTCCGTGCTTGCCATTTGTGCAGCAGCACCTGTGCTTGCTGATTGCGGCACCGTAAACATGTCCGATGTGGGCTGGACCGACATCACCACCACCACCTCTGCGTCCAAGCACGTGCTCGAAGCACTGGGCTACGACGTAGACGTAAAGATTCTCTCGGTTCCAGTGACCTACGCGTCGCTGTCCTCGGGTGATCTGGACATCTTCCTCGGTGCTTGGATCCCTGCTCAGTCGGGCGTTCTGGACCCATATCTGGCTGACAAAACCATCGACGTTCTTGCAACGAACCTCGAAGGCACCGTCTACACGCTGGCCGTTCCGACCTACACCTTTGAAAAAGGTCTGCAGTCTTTCGCTGACATCAACAAATTCGCTGAGTCGCTCGACGGCAAAATCTACGGCATCGAGCCGGGCAACGAAGGTAACACTTACCTCGTCTCGCTGACCGAAAAAGCGGGTTCTGGCCTCGAAGGCATGGAAGTCATCGAATCGTCCGAACAGGGCATGCTGGCTCAGGTTGCTCGCGCTTATGACAAGCAAGAAGACGTTGTCTTCCTCGGCTGGGCACCGCACCCGATGAACGCAAACTTTGAACTGTCCTACCTGCCGGGTGGTGAAGAGTTCTTTGGCGGCATCGGTACCGTTCAGACCCTCGCACGCGCTGGCTATGCCGAAGAGTGCCCGAACACTGGCAAACTCTTCAGCCAGATTTCGTTCACCCTCGACATGGAAAACGGCATCATGGGCCAGATCCTCGACGAAGGCGCTGATCCGGATGAAGCAACCATGGCTTGGCTGCAGGCAAACAAAGATGCCGTTATGGCATGGGTTGACGGTGTGACCACCGCTGACGGCGGCGACGCTGCTGCAGCTGTTTCGGCTGCATTCGGCTACTAATCCCGACCAAACGAAAGGCCCCGTTGATCGGGGCCTTTCTGTTTCCCTCAAACAGGCAAAGACCTGTCGCTGCATTTCAAAGGAGGTTTGGGTGATTAGTTTAGGTGAGTTTTGGCAATCGATGGCGGACGGAGAGCTGGGCAGCAAAATCCCTGTAGGGAAAGCTGCGAAGACCGTTTTCGATTGGCTACAAGATAATTTCGAATTCGTATTTGACTGGATTTCTGCGGTGATGGATTGGTTGATTGAATCCATCCTTGCCGTTCTGGAATACCCGCACCCTATCGTGATCATCGGTGCCTTTGTCGCGCTGACATGGGTGCTTCAACGCAATTGGAAGACCTGTGTTCTGATCGCTGTCGGGTTCCTCTTTATTCTGAACCAAGAATATTGGGACGAAACCCTTGAGAGCCTCACGCTGGTCTTATCATCTTGCCTCGTCTGTATGGCGATTGGTGTGCCGCTTGGCATTTTCGCTGCCCACAACCCCAAATCCTACCGTTTCATGACGCCTGTGCTCGACCTGATGCAGACGCTGCCTGCATTCGTCTATCTAATCCCCGCGATCGTGTTCTTTGGCATCGGCACCGTTCCGGGTCTCTTGGCGACCGTGATCTTTGTTCTGCCTGCACCGATCCGTCTGACCCACCTTGGCATTTCGTCGACCCCGCAAGCGCTCCTCGAAGCGGCGCGTGCCTTTGGCGCGACGAACCGTCAGGTTCTGTGGAAGGTCGAACTCCCCTCTGCCCTGCCGCAGATCATGGCAGGTCTGAACCAAACCATCATGCTGTCACTGTCGATGGTTGTTGTTGCCGCGCTCGTGGGCGCAAATGGTCTGGGCGTTCCAGTGCTGCGTGCGCTGGGTCAGGTGCGCACCGACCTCGGCTTTGAATCTGGGTTCGTGATTGTGGTCGTGGCCATCATCCTAGACCGCATGCTGCGGATGGAGCGTAAATAATGGCTAAAACCGCAGTAGAATTCGACAACGTTTCCATCGTTTTCGGCGATCAACCCGACCGTGCCCTCCCCCTCATGGACCAAGGTCAGACCCGCGGCGACATTCAGGCCAGCACGGGTCAGGTCCTCGGCGTGCATAACTGCTCGCTCACCGTAGCTGAGGGTGAAATCCTCGTCCTGATGGGCCTCTCTGGGTCCGGCAAGTCCACGCTTCTGCGCGCTGTGAACGGGTTGAACCCCGTGGTGCGCGGCTGTGTTCGGGTGTCGGACGGCAATGGCCTCGTTGATGTGACCCACGCCAAACCGGCAGACCTGCGCCATATCCGCCAGACCCGCGTTGCGATGGTGTTCCAGCAGTTCGGCCTTCTGCCGTGGCGGACCGTTCGTGAAAACGTCGGCCTAGGGCTGGAGCTTGCTGGGCAAACGCCTGCACAGCGCAAAGCGGCCGTCGATGCGCAACTCGAACTTGTCGGTCTGGCGGACTGGGCTGAACGCAAGGTAGGCGAACTATCGGGCGGTATGCAGCAGCGCGTCGGCCTCGCCCGCGCCTTTGCGACCGAAGCCCCGATCCTGTTGATGGACGAACCCTTCTCGGCGCTCGATCCGCTGATCCGTGCAAAGCTGCAGGACGAACTCCTCGACCTACAGGCCAAGCTGAAGCGGACTATCATCTTTGTGTCGCACGACCTTGATGAAGCGTTCAAAATCGGGAACCGCATCGCCCTGATGGAGGGTGGCCGCATCGTTCAGATCGGCACCGCCCGCGAGATCATCGCGAACCCTGTCGACGATTACGTGCAAGACTTTGTCGCGCATATGAACCCGCTCGGCGTTCTGACCGCACGTGATGTGATGACCACTGGATCGGGCGACGGCGTTGAAATCGACGCTGAGCTGCCAATCCGCCAGATCATCGCGCAGCTTCAAACGGACAAGGTCCTCACGGTCGTTGAGAATGGCACCGCCATTGGGCAAGTGACCGAAGCTTCGGTTCTAACGCGCCTGAGCCGCTAAGAGCCTCTGCAAGACAGCAAAACGCCGGTCCATTGGGCCGGCGTTTTTCGTTTAAACCTTTGTCTGGTTCACAACTGGCGTCACCTTGCGCCGTAATTGCGCCTCGCGCCATGTCATATAGCTGATCGCCCCGATGATGAGCGCACCACCTGCCAGAACAAAGGGATCAACTGCCTCACCAAAGAGAACCGCACCAAAGATGCTCGCCCAGACAAGCTGGAGGAAGGTCACAGGCTGCGTGACCGTCATGGGGGCAGAGGCAAATGCCTTGGTCATGCAGTAGTGCGCCGCAGAGGCAAATACAGCGACGCCACCGAGCCACATGACCTGATGCAGCTCTACGGGTTCCCAGACAACAATTGCGATCGGTGCGAGGCAGATCGTCACCACACCCGACAGCATCGCCACAACGACACCCGCAGGGGCGATCCCGCTCAGCTGTTTGGCCACAAGATAGGATAGGCCAAACGAGAACGCTGCGCCCAGCTGGGACAGGTGGCCGATTTGGATTTCGCGCATGCCAGGGCGGATCACGATCAACGCCCCGATCAACGCCACACCAATCGCGATCATACGACGTCGCGCAAATCCTTCGCCTAAGAGAAGCGCCGCACCTACCGTCACCACAATCGGGTTCAGATAGCCAATCGCCGTAACTTCGGCCATCGGGATACGTGCCATGGCAAAGAACCACAGGATAATCGCGACCGTATGCAGAGCCCCGCGCAGACCAAAGAGCTGCCATGCCCGCGCACCGATTCCGCCCTTGAGGTAAGGCCCGAGCGTTGGGACGAGGAATACAAAGCTCCACGCAAAACGGATGAATGCACTTTGCGCGGCGGGAAGGTCCTCGCCCAGATAGCGCACGATCACGTTCACCACGACAAAGCAAAAGCCCGTGGCAAGCATCCACAACACGCCCTGAACGGGCCGATCCTGAGAGGGTGATGAAACTGTCATTTCACCTTCATGAACCTGCGCGCTGACCGCCGCAAGTGGATTTGATCACATGTCTGCGAAGATCAATGTTGCGGCCACAGACCACATCAAAAGCCCCACGCAGGTATCAAGGATACGCCACGCCATGGGTCGCTCAAACACAGGCGCTAATAGCCGTGCGCCATAGCCAAGCGTGGTGAAAAAGAGGACAGACCCCGACATCGCGCCCGCCCCAAAGACCCATTCGCGGCCTTCGAATTGCGCCGATAGGCTGCCGATCAGCACCACCGTGTCGAGGTAGACATGCGGGTTCAACCACGTGAACGCGAGGCAGGTCAGCATGACCTTTGCCAGCGGAACGCGGTCGCCTTCGCCCGCGGTCATGACCGCCCCGCCACGCCATGCGGACAGGAACGAACGCGCGCCATACCATCCCAGAAACGCGACACCACCCCAGCGCAACAGCGGCATAAGCCACGGTAGGGCATCCACCGCTGCGCCGATCCCTGCAACGCCCGCCGCGATTAACACAGCGTCCGACAAGGCGCAGGTCGCAACCACCGCCAAGACATGTTCCCGCCGCAGTCCTTGCCGCAGCACAAACGCATTCTGCGCCCCAATTACGAGGATGAGCGCGATACCTGTTCGAAGTCCGATCCAATATTCCATGGGGTTGACCTAGCGCGGCACAACAGGATTAATCAAATTAAATAATCTGAGTTAGAATTAGTATTGCTAATGTATGATCCTGCCCAACTCTCCGCGCTCTCTGCCGTGATCCGATTGGGTGCCTTTGACGCCGCGGCCCATACGTTGGGCGTCACGCCATCCGCAATTTCGCAACGGATCAAGGCACTTGAGGACCGTATTGGAACCACATTGATCCAACGCGGCACTCCCTGCACCGCGACGCCGACGGGCGCGCGATTGGCGCGGCACTTTGATGACCTCACGATTTTGGAGACGGCGTTGGCTGCCGACATCGGACAAACGGCGGCCCCCGCGCGGCTGCGGGTTGCAGTTAACGCGGATAGCCTCGCCACGTGGTTTTTGCCTGCTATTGCCGACCATCCCATGCTGTTCGACCTCTTGATTGACGATCAGGACCACTCTGCCGATTGGCTGCGCAAAGGCGAAGTCTCTGCCGCCATCACAGGCGAGGCTGGCCCAGTTCAGGGCTGCGATAGTTTTCCCCTCGGCGCGTTGACCTACCGCGCAACTGCGAGCCCATCCTTTGTCCTTCAGCATTTCCCGAACGGCGTCACGGCCGAGGCGCTCGCGACCGCCCCTGCCCTGACATTCAACGCCAAGGACGCGCTGCAAAACCGCTGGGTGGAGATGATGGTCGGGAAACGGGTGCCGTTGAACACCCACCTCGTCCCATCGTCGAGCGCCTTTGTTGACGCGAGCCTGTTGGGCATGGGGTGGGGCATGAACCCTGCGGCGTTGGTTGATGGGTTGATCGCTGAGGGTAAACTGATTGACCTCTCGCCAGAGCGCCCCCTTCTCACCCCGCTACATTGGCAAGTGAACCGTCTGGTTGCGAAACCGCTGGCTGGTCTGACGGTTTCGATCCGCACGGCGGCGAAACAGACGGTCTAAATGAAAACGGCGCCCGAAGGCGCCGTAAATCAGGGATGATCCCAAGGATTAACCGAGCTGAGCAGCCACATCTTCTGGCACGTCAAAGTTCGCAGTGACGGTCTGAACGTCATCGTCGTCTTCGAGCGTGTCGATCAACTTCATCAGCTTCTGAGCCGTTTCGAGATCCACATCGGTTCGGTTCTGCGGTTTCCAGATCAGTTTCGCTTCGGTCGCTTCGCCGAGTTCGGCCTCAAGAGCTTCGGACACCTCAGAGAGGTTTTCCATCGCGCAATAGACCCAGTGGCCGTCCTCATCGGATTCCACGTCGTCAGCGCCAGCCTCAATCGCGGCCATCATCACGGTGTCCGCATCGCCGACGGATGCCGGATAGGTGATTTCGCCCACGCGGTCGAACATAAAGGATACCGAACCCGTGGTGCCGAGGTTGCCGCCACCTTTGGTGAAGGTCGAACGCACGTTCGATGCGGTGCGGTTCACGTTGTCGGTCAGCGCCTCAACAATGATCGCGATGCCGTTCGGGCCGTAGCCTTCGTAACGGATTTCGGTGTAATCGTCGCCATCACCCATTTGCGATTTCTTAATCGCGCGTTCGATTACGTCCTTTGGCATGGACTGCGATTTCGCAGCTTTGATCGCTAGACGCAGACGCGGGTTTTTATCAGGATCAGGGTCGCCCATCTTTGCGGCTACGGTGATCTCTTTGGAAAATTTGGAGAACATTTTGGACCGCGCAGCGTCTTGACGCCCTTTGCGGTGTTGGATGTTAGCCCATTTACTATGGCCGGCCATGGGGACCTCTTTTCAGTCTATCGGACAGTTCGCGTCTCTATATGTCAGTCAGGCGGCTGGCTGCAAGCCTCAGAGCGGCCAGATCAACGGGATGATCGCGGAACATAAGAACGCAAGCGATGCGTTAAGGGGCACACCGACCTTTAGGAAGTCCGAAAACTTGTAGCCACCGGGGCCGTAAACGAGCGTGTTGGTCTGGTACCCGATGGGTGTCGAGAAACTCGCCGAGGCGGCGACCATGACCGCAACGACCAAGGGCCGAGGGTCCACACCGATCGCGTTTGCAAGCCCGATCGCAATGGGCGTCATCACCACACCAACCGCATTATTCGACACCAATTCCGTCAGAACCATCGACAGCGTGTAGACTGCAAAGACGACGACATAGGGCGGCAGATCGGTCATAAACGGCGCAAGACCATTGCCAATGAGCGCAACAGCCCCCGAATGATCCAAGGCAGCGCCGACAGCCAGCATCCCAAAGATCAGCGCCAAGAGACTGCCATCGACGTGTTCGAACGCCTCTTCTGCATCAATACATCCCGTGAGCAAAACCACAGCCACAGCAACAATGGCCAACAACAAGATCGGCGCCACGTTGAACGCCGCCAAAATCACCACGCCAAACATCGCAGCAATCGCAATCGGCGCATGGCTACGACGATAAGCGCGGACCGAGGGTTTCGACACATCGCCGAGGCTCATGTCCGCAGCAAGTTTCTGAATGTCCTCAGGTGCACCTTCAAGAAGGAGCGTATCCCCCACACGCACGATCAAATCTTCGATCTGGTTGCCGATGTTTTTGTCACGACGGTGCACCGCCAGCGGATAGACACCATACCGACGACGCAGGCGCATCTGCCCCAGCTTGCGCCCAACCATCCGCGATTCAGGGGTAATCAGAACTTCGACCGTGGTGGTTTCAACGGCTGACAACTGGTCCATCCGGCGCAGTTCTTTGTTCCGCTGGAGGCCCAGCAGCTCTGCCATCGGTGTCCGCAGTACAACACGGTCCCCGACCTGAAGGGTAATGCCCGTCAGATCGCGCCGCAGCGACTGGTCGCCACGCACCACATCGATCAACCGCACGCCTTCGCGTTTGAACAACTGAACGTCTAGCACCTCACGACCAACAAGGTTCGATTCAGGTGGAATGACCGCTTCGGTAAAGAACCGCATCCGCGACCGATCCGACAAGAGCGAAGCCATGCTTGTGCGATCAGGCAGCAGCTTGCGCCCGAAAATCAAAAGATAAGCCATCGTCCAGAGTGAGATCACGATGCCAATAGGCGTGATTTCAAAGATTGAAAACGGCTCCATCCCCGACTGACGGGCCACACCATCCACCAACAGGTTGGTCGACGTGCCGATCAGCGTCATCGTGCCGCCCACAATCGCGCCATAAGACAAAGGGATCAGCAGTTTAGAAGCCGAGACGCCCAAGGTCCGCGACAACTGCACAAAGACGGGCAGCATCACAACGACCACAGGGGTGTTATTCACAAAGGCCGAGGAAACAATGACAAAGCCCATCAAACCCGCCAGCGCCAACTTGGGCCGCTCTTCAGCATGAGCTTGGGCGAATTCCGTCATCCGCGCGAGAGCCCCCGTCCGCACAAGCGCCCCCATGACGATAAACATTGCTGCAATCGTCCAAGGTGCGGGGTTCGACAACGACGACACGGCCACATCATAGGGCAAAATGCCCAAGGCCAGCATGATCGCAACACCCGTGATCGCCACAACTTCGGTCGGGTAGGTTTCCCGCAAGAACATGACAAACATGCCGACAACGATCAACAACGCGACGATGGCCTGACCTGTCTGTGACAGGTGTATTAGGTCGACCATGAAATTCCCCAAGCTATTGGCACTCTATAGTTGCCGCGCCGCATGTTCGGACGCAAGCCCCCTCAACTCAGAGGTGACGGACCGCTTTGTGACAACCGGCCTCCATGGCGCACCATTTCCACGCGGGTGGCTTTGCCTGTGCGATCATCAGTCTCCACATATAGACCCGATACAGTCACATCGCCCATCGCCGGTTCAAAACGGTTCTTCGCCATGCCCGTTATGAACCGACGCAGCGGCTCCGCCTTAGTCATACCGATCACGCTGTCATAATCGCCGCACATGCCCGCATCAGACTGAAACGCCGTGCCAGCAGGCAAAATCTGCGCGTCGCCTGTCGGCACGTGAGTATGCGTCCCCACCACGACCGAAGCCTTCCCATCGCAAAAATGACCCATCGCCATTTTCTCTGATGTCGCTTCGCAGTGCACATCAACCAATGTCGCCTGCACCAACCCACCTAACGGGAACTGACGCAATACCTGATCCACGGCAGAGAACGGGTCATCAAACGGGCGCTTCATGAACACTTGACCCAGTACTTGGGTCACGAGAACCTTTTGGCCCCGACGCGCGGTAAACACCCGCGCCCCTTTGCCAGGAGCCACCTTGGAAAAATTCAACGGACGAATGATCCGCGGCTCTTGTTCGCAAAAGGCCATCATGTCCTTTTGGTCAAAGGCGTGATCGCCCAAGGTGATCACATCCGCGCCCGCGTCCAACATCATCTTGGCGTGCTCGCCCGATAATCCCATGCCGCGCGTTGCATTTTCGCCGTTCACCACAACGAAATCGAGCCCCCACGCTTCCCGCATTTTCGGGATCGCATCCACCACAGCCGCGCGTCCGCCACGACCCATTACATCGCCAAGAAAGAGTATTTTCATGAAATACCTCTAGGCCCGCGCCAATAAATGCGCAACCTCCACCGCTCTCTGCGCTGCCTTTGTGCGTCAAATATCCCAGGGGTGAATGGGCCAATGGCCCAGAGGGGGCAGCGCCCCCTGCCCTTTACCCGACCTCAATCACACCGTTTTCGGTGACGATGAGGTTCAACGGCTGGTCCACGGGTTCGAGCGGGATATTCGCATCCTCTTGGGCGCTATAGGCAAACCCAATCGCGAGCGTTGCGCGTTTGGCGCGCAGCTGCTCTAGCGTGCGATCGTAGAAGCCACCGCCATATCCCAGACGACCACCTGTCCGCGAAAACGCGACAAGAGGCACGATGAGGATCTCTGGCTCGATCCACTCCCCACTCTCGGGGATCATTGCACCGAACTCTCCCGCGATGAGGGCGCAATCCGGCTCCCACTGGCGGAACTTGAGCGGCGTTGCGGCCCCCATGATCACAGGCACCCCGACAGGGCCGTGCGCTGCGGCTTCGGCCATTGCGGGCAGTGGATCAATTTCGGTCCGCATCGGCATGTAACCGGCGAGAGGCACACCACGATATCCTGCAAGAACCTCTGACAGATGTGCGGATGTACCGACGCCGGCCTGATGGGCCTCTTTACGGCGGGCAAAGGCGGCAACGCGGGCCGCGTTTTTTTGGTCTTCGAGCGTCATAGGAGCATCCATCCTGCCAAGCCAAGGAAAGCAAAGAACCCGACGACATCCGTCACCGTGGTCACAAAGGCGCCAGAGGCCAATGCAGGGTCCACACCTGCACGTTCGAGTGCGACAGGCACCATCGTCCCCGCAAGCCCAGCAACCACAAGGTTGATCACCATCGCCAGCGCGAGGACCACACCCAGCATAGGCGTTCCGAACCAGATATAACCGACCAAGCCCATGAGCACGGCAAAGACCAACCCATTCAAAAGGCCGACCATCATCTCTTTGCGGATCACGCGCCAAACGTTTGATCCTGTCAGGTCACGTGTCGCCATCGCACGCACAGCAACGGTCAGCGACTGTGTGCCCGCGTTACCGCCCATCGACGCCACAATCGGCATCAATACAGCCAAGGCGACGAGCCCCGAAATCGTCGTCTCAAACAGGCTGATCACCATCGACGCGAGGATCGCAGTTACGAGGTTCACGCCAAGCCACGGCAAACGCTGGCGCGTCGTTTCGAGCACGCTGTCCGACAGGCTACCTTCGCCCACACCTGCAAGGCGCAGGATGTCTTCTTCGTGTTCTTCGTCCAGAAGGGTCATCGCGTCGTCGATGGTGATGACACCGACGAGACGGTCATCCTCGTCCACGACGGGCGCCGAAATGAGGTGGTAGTGGTTGAACGCATGCGCCACATCAGCAGCCGTATCGTTCACGTCAAAGACGCGGAAGCTTTCCTCGCAAATGTCACGCAGTTTGGCGCTGCGGGGCGAAGAAAGGATACGGCCAAGGGTCGCGTAGGCCACGGGTTTAATCTTGGGATCGACCAGTACGACGTGGTAAAACTGATCCGGCAGATCGATACCCGACCGCATGAAATCAATCGTTTCTCCCACCGTCCAATGTTCGGGCGCGCGGACGATCTCCACCTGCATGTGGCGGCCCGCGGATTCTTCGGGATAGGCGAGCGCTTTTTCAACAACGACCCGCTCTGGTCCTTCGAGAATATCCAAAACCGCTTCTTGTTGGTCCTCGTCGAGGTATTCAACAAGGTCGACAACGTCATCGGATTCGAGTTCACGGAAGGCTTCGGCCAGTTCCGCAGGCGCGAGGCTCTCGATGATCTCTTCGCGGATACCTTCGTCGAGTTCGGACAGGATTTCCCCGTCCATCCCGCCTTTCCAGACATCCAGCAGGTCCCGCCGTTCGCGCGGCGAGATCTGTTCGATCACATGGGCAATGTCCGCAGGGTGCAAGGGATCAAGCAGGAAATCGACCTGCTCTGCGTCGCCCGCATCAACAGCCTCGAGAACCCCGTCAACGAGACTTTCTGTGACACCAAATGCCTCTTCTTCGTGGTCTTCGATCAGCTCGGCCATGACGCCCCCGTTTGTTGCCCCCAAAATACGTATTTGCCGTGCGGTCACAACACATAGAGGCTGCTTTTCTGCGATTTACGCAAAGGTTTGATCAGATTAGCATGACAGTATGACAAAACATCTTCTCATCGGGCAGACGCTCTCCTATTCGGGCAATCCTTTTTCCTCAGCATGGGAAGAAGTTAGCCATCATTCCTCTCGCGGGGCGGTGTTGATCGACGGCGATACAATCGCTGCCGTGGACGAAGCAGATGACCTGCGCCGCGCCCATCCAGACGTGCCCGTGACCGATTACGGTGATGCGTTGATCACCGCAGGTTTTGTCGATGCGCATATGCACTATCCCCAAACGGGCATTATCGCGTCTTGGGGCAAACAACTGATCGATTGGCTGAACACCTATACCTTCCCCGAAGAATCGCGGTTCCATGATTTGACCTATGCGGAGGAGGTCGCGGGACGGACGCTCGATCTCGCCTTGGCGCATGGGACCACGACCCTGACGAGCTTTTGCACCATCCACCCAGAATCGGTGGATGCGTTTTTCGGGGCCGCAACGACACGCGGGATGGCGGTATTTGCGGGTAAGACCTGCATGGATCGCAACGCGCCAGACACGCTGCGCGATACCGCTCAATCCGCCTATGACGACAGCAAACGGTTGCTGGAGAAATGGCACGGCGTCGGGCGCAACACCTATGCGATCACGCCACGGTTTTCGCCAACTTCGACACCTGAACAGCTCGAGGCGCTGGGCGCATTGTGGGCCGAACACCCTGATTGTCTGATGCAAACGCACCTGAGCGAACAGCTCCCTGAAATTGAGTGGGTGAAATCGCTATTCCCTGAGTGCCGCGACTATCTGGACACCTACGAACGGTTTGGCCTTCTGGGCAAAGGTGGCCTTTATGGGCACGCCATCCACTTGACTGAACGTGAGATTGCTCGCCTGTCCGAGGTTGGTGCCTCGGTGGTACATTGTCCGACCTCCAACACCTTTATCGGGTCCGGATTGTTCGACCTGATGGGTCTTGCGCAAACAACGATCCGTATCGGGCTTGCCACGGACACAGGCGGCGGATCGAATTTTTCGATGCTGCGAACGATGGCAGCGGCCTATGAGATCGCCCAATTGCGCGGAGTTGCCGTGCATCCCAGCCAGTTGATGTGGCTCGCAACCGAGGGGTCCGCCTCAGCCTTGCATATGTCGGGACAAATTGGTCATCTGGGTGTTGGCGCAAAGGCCGACATCACGGTGATCGATCTGGCCTCAACGCCTGTGATTGCGCAACGCAGCGCTCGTGCAAATGACATTTGGGATGCACTATTCCCGACCATCATGATGGGCGATGATCGGGCCATTCGCGATGTTTGGGTCTCAGGTCGGGCCGTTTAGCACGGCCCACCAAGGACCAGAACCCATTCGTTCTGATACCGACCAAGGCCAAATCGCGCGATCCCGTCGAGCAGCATATTCGCTCGATGACCTGGCGATGAGAGCCACGCGTTGAACACCTCAGCCTCGGACCGCTGGCCCCACGCGATGTTCTCGGCGACATAGCCCGAACAATAGCCCTGCGCCTTTGCGCGATCCCATGGCATTGACCCATCAGGCCCACGGTGTTCGTGCGACCCCGCCTCAACCAAGGTGCGCGCATAGGCATTCGCCGTCGCCGTCAGCACCGCGTTTTCTTCGACCGGACCCAGCCCGTTCTGCGCCCGAAAATCGACCAGCATTTTGCCAAAGCCCGTGGTCGCGGGCGTAATTGTAATACTGCTCATGTCTGGCGTTGCGGGGCCAAGCGGGATCGGCACCACAACGCAGCCAGACAATGCAGCAATCGATGCAGCGGTGAGTAATGTGTAACGCATGGCAATGCCCCCAAAGCCGTTTCGTTTATTGAATGAGCGCCTTCGCCAAACGGTTTTGCCGTCCGATCATCTGTTCAAGGTCAATCGACACCAAATGGCCGCCCTGAACAATCTGCCGCCCTTCTACAAAGAGTTCCTTAACACGAGTTGGCCCTGCAAGCAAAATCGCAGCCTTATCCCAGCTTCCTGCAGCCTCAATCCCATTCATATCCCAGATCGCAATGTCGGCCCGCTTACCAACGGCGATTTGTCCGCAGTCGTGACGGCCCAGAACCTCTGCGCCGCCGCGTGTCGCGATCCAAAGCGCCTCGCGCGAGGACATGGCATCTGCTCCACGCGCAACCCGCTGGAGGAGCATCGCCTGACGCGCCTCGGCAATCAGATTGCCCGCATCATTGCTCGCCGATCCATCAACGCCAAGACCTACAGGCACGCCTGCATCCCGCATATCGCGAAGCGGCGCGATCCCCGACCCAAGGCGGCAGTTCGAACAGGGGCAATGGGCGACGCCCGTGCGCGAACGGGCGAACATGTCGATCTCTGACCCGTCAAGCTTCACACAATGCGCGTGCCACACGTCCGACCCCGTCCACCCGAGGTCTTCGGCATATTGCCCCGGACGGCAGCCAAACATTTCAAGGCTATAGGCAATATCCTCGTCGTTTTCGGCAAGGTGCGTATGCAGCATCACGCCCTTATCTCGCGCGAGGATCGCCGCATCCCGCATCAAATCACGCGTGACAGAGAACGGCGAACAGGGCGCAATCCCCACACGAACCATCGCCCCGTCGCGGGCATCGTGGAAGGTGTCCACAACGCGAATGCAGTCTTCTAGGATTGCGGGTTCCTGTTCAACGAGGCTATCGGGCGGCAAGCCACCGTTGCTTTCGCCAATGCTCATCGCACCGCGAGTGGGGTGGAACCGCATCCCGATGTCTTGGGCCGCTGCGATGGTGTCATCGAGCCGCGACCCGTTCGGATAAAGGTAGAGATGATCCGAGGTCAGGGTGCAGCCCGACAGCGCCAGTTCAGCGAGTCCGATCGAGGCCGAGACATACATTTCCTCAGGGCCAAACCGCGACCAGATCGGATAGAGCGTCTTCAGCCACCCAAAGAGCAACGCGTCCTGTCCACCCGGAACCGCTCGGGTCAAGGTTTGATAAAGGTGGTGGTGCGTATTCACCAATCCGGGCGTCAGAAGGCAGCCGTCAGCATGGACGACCTTCGCGTCCCCGTGCGGCAAATCCGGACCAACTGCGGTGATCACACCGCCATCAATCAAAACATCGCCGGTGAATTCACGCGCATCATCATCCATCGTCAGGATGGTCGCGCCTTTGATCAGTGTCTGTGTCATGTTTGGCCCGTCTGGAGTGTCCGCCCCAGTCTACAGTGCTTTGTCAGACCCGTCAGTCTTAAAGAGCAACGGGCGTGTTCTGGCGTTCATATTTGAACACCGAGATCGTCGAATATTTTTCGACCTTGCACGTAAAACTGTGCCGCAGTTGTTCAATCAGCGCATCGCCATAACGGGTGAACTTGTTCATATCATTCACCGAGGCGCAGCCGACTTGGAGAATAATGCTCCCTTCTGCGTCAAACAGGATTTCTGCGGTCAGGATCGGTAGACGATCACCGTCTTTTTCCAAGGACTCGGTAAAAAACGCAGCCGCGAGTTTAGACGTCGGCTGGGACCCAAATTTGATGGCATAAAATCTGTAAAACATCGTGCCGTGCGAGTCCTTGGCTGGTGATCTGCCTCCATCAACGACACTTCAACCTGAATTTGCACCACGTTTAACCAAATGATTGTCGGACCTATCCAAACGAAAAGGCCACCCTGAGGCGGCCTTTGAGTGTGTTGTGTTCAGTTGCGATTAATCGCGATTGCCGAAAAGTTGCAGCAAGAACATGAACATGTTGATGAAATCGAGGTAGAGGTTCAGCGCGCCCATGATAGCGGCCTTGCCGAGCCATTCCTGATCCATCGCATACGCGTGCTGGATGTAATCGTTTTTGATTTTCTGGGTGTCATAAGCGGTCAGACCAGCAAAGATCAGAACGCCGAGGATCGACACTGCATATGCAATCGCAGGCGACTGCAGGAACATGTTGACGATCATCGCAACCAGAAGGCCGATCACGCCCATCACAAGGAACGAACCCATGCCGCTCAGGTCTTTTTTGGTGGTGTAGCCAACCAGCGACAAACCCGCGAAGGCGATCGATGTGATCAAGAACACCTGCGCGATCGATACGCCTGTGAAGGCCATAAAGATCCACGACATCGACAGGCCCATGACGGCTGCGTAGGCGTAGAAGTAAAGCTGCGCACCAGCAGCCGACAGGCGATTCAACGCAGCGCCAAAGAAGAACACCATGCCCAGCGGCGCGAACATAACGATCCAGCCCAGAATGTTGGGCTGCAGGGTCCGCGGGTCACGCAGGATCGAGAAGAGCGCATCGCTCGTCCCGAAGGCCCAAGCAACGATAAAGGTCAGCAAGGTGCCGACAGACATCGTCGCATAGACTTTGTTCATGTGGGTACGAAGACCCTCGTCAATGGCAGCGGTGCGGACACCGGCATTGGCGCGCATCGTGCGGAAATCAGCCATAAAATCCTCCAAGAGTAGCTGTGGTGGTGCCCCAATGGGGCTTTGGATACCATATTGGCATGGAGCTGCGAGGATTCAAGGCTTTATGCCCGATCAAAATGTCGAACGTGTCCAATGATCTTGCGCGTCCCAAACGGGGCGCTGCGCCTCGGCCATCGCATCCCGACGCGTCACACCGATATCGGCCAGCATATGATCATCGAGAGCACGTAGCTGGCGACGGCTCCGTCGCAGACCAATGGCACGGAAGATAACGCTCCAAAACCGACGGAATGCAGAGCGGTTCTCTAGGAGGGCCGAGTTACAGCAAAGGTCAGACATATCATTTCCTTTCGTGATACAAGCATGGGGTTCATCATTTCCCTTGATAATGCACGCCAGAATTGCATTATGAAAATGAATGTATTTGAAGCAAACCATCACGGATTGTGATCATGGCCCGAAATCTCGACCTAACTGCCCTACGCGCCTTTGCCACTGTTGCGGAAACGGGAGGTGTGACCCGCGCGGCGACCCTACTGAACCTGACGCAATCGGCCGTTTCGATGCAACTCAAACGGCTTGAGGAAAATCTGGGGCTATCGCTCTTGGATCGGTCAGAGCGCACCATTCGACCGACTTCAGAAGGCGAACAACTGCTCGGCTATGCGCGAAAAATGCTCGACCTCAACGACGAGGCCTTGGGCCGTTTGACGGCTGACAGCTACGAGGGAGAGATCACCTTGGGCGTGCCACATGACATCGTCTATCCCGTGCTGCCGCCTGTTCTGCGTCAATTTTCAATGGATTTCCCACGGATGCAGGTGCGGCTGATTTCGTCCTACACCAAACAGATGAAAGAACAGTTCGAACGGCACGAGATCGACGTGCTGCTGACCACCGAATACGGAACGCCTGAGGATGCAACGCTATTGCGGTCAGTGCCTCTGGTTTGGATCGGCGCGCCCGATGGAACTGCCTATCGCAATCGCCCGCTGCGGTTGGCACATGAAGCACACTGTATTTTCCGCCAGATCGCCCAGCGCAGTTTGGACACGGCGAACCTGCCGTGGGAAATGGCTCTTGATACGGATTCCACGCGAACAGCCGAGGCGACCGTTGCCGCTGACCTCGCTATTCATACAATGCTCAAAGGGACAGAGCCGCCGCAATTGGCCGAGATCGACCACAATGGCGCCCTGCCCGATCTGCCTGTGACGAACATCAACCTCTACATCCAAAAGGGCCGCAATTCGCCGGTGATCCCTAGCCTCGCGGACCTTCTGACCAAAGCCTACAGCGTTACAGCGTGATAACCACTTTACCCGTAGATTTGCGAGAGGCGAGCAGGTCTATCCCCTCCGCCGCTTGATCCAGAGGAAGGACATGGCTCACATGTGGCTTTAGTCGCCCCTGCGCATACCAATCGAGCAATTCAGCAAGGCTTTCGGTCAGGGCCTCAGGTGCGAATTTCAGATACCCGCCCCAGTAGACGCCAATCACGTCGACGTTTTTGACCAGAAGGTGGTTGGCAGGCACCTGCGGCACATCCCCACTGGCAAACCCGATTGCCAAGAGCCGAGCTTCGCGTTTTGCGGCCTTAAGCGCGGCTGTAAAGCTGTCGCCCCCGACCGCGTCATAAGCCACATCAATGCCGCCCAGCGCCTTTAGCTCTGCCGCTAAATCGGCATCCGCGTCGATCAAATGATCTGCGCCTGCCGCCTTTGCCACCGCCAGCTTCTCGGCCCCACGCGCCACCGCAATCACCCGCGCGCCGAGTTGTTTGCCGATCTCGACCGCTGTCAGACCAACGCCACCCGCAGCACCCAAGACAACGAGCGTCTCGCCTGCCTTTAGCCGTCCCCGCCGCGTGAGCGCGAGGTGTGAGGTGCCATAGGCCACCATGAACCCTGCCGCTTCGGTCGAGGGCATCGCATCGGGCACCGCAATACAGCGGTCCGCAGAAAAGACGCCGTGCTCTGCCAAACCGCCCTGCCCGCCAAAAACGGCCACGCGCTGACCGACCTTTGGCCAAGTGACACCCTCACCCTGTTCTGTCACCACGCCGCAGACCTCTAGCCCCAGAGTGAACGGCGGTTTTGGCGTGTCCTGATATTTGCCCTTGGTCATCAGCATGTCGGCAAAATTCAACCCACAGGCTTCTATCCGCAAAGAGACCTCTCCAGCCGCTGGTTGCGGCACGTCGATCTCGACCAACTGGGCGGGGCTGTCAAAATCGACGACTTGGAAGGCTTTCATACGGCGGGACTCCTTGAAGTTAACGGCTTTTTCCATAGCCTAAAGGATCAAATCCTTCTCGCCAACATGTGCGTTGGTGTGGACTATCGCACAGTCACTGAGCGAAAGAGCGGCACAACCTGTCCTAAAGGTCAGGTTCAAAACGCAACCGTTACGTGTTTATTATCAGGCGTCAAAACAAAAAATCGTCGCGCACGGTAACGGCCTTCGACTGTTGATGGGGCAACAGTGCGAAGTGTGAGTGCTAGGCGAAAACCCGAGAGGAAACCCTATGAGCCATCCCGTTGATATCCATGTCGGTAAACGTGTCCGGCATCGTCGTTGGATGATCGGCACCACGCAGCAGCAGCTTGCCGAAAAAGTCGGCATCAAGTTTCAGCAGATCCAGAAGTATGAAACCGGTATGAACCGCGTTTCCGCATCCCGTCTTTGGGACATCGCCCATGCGCTGGGCGTCGATGTGTCGTTCTTCTTTGAAGGTCTGGAAAGCAATGCTCCGGTCTCTGAAGGCAACATGCCCAACGACATTCTGTCGGACAAAGAAGCACTGGAACTTCTGCGGTCGTACTATGCGATCCCCGAAGCACAGCGCCGTCGTTTGTTCGATCTGGCCCGCGTGCTAAGCGACGCTGCCGCCTGAGCACTTGACCGATAGGCGCAGCCCGCGTTACCGCAGAAGCGGAATAAAGGGGACGCGTCATGTCGAATACAATTGATACAGCTACTGTGGGCGATCTGATCAGGGTCGCCCATTTGCTTGCCGATGCGGCGCGTCCCGAAACCCTGCGTTACTTCCGCAGTGCGGGACTGGATGCCGACAACAAACGTCCCGCCGATTTTGATCCCGTAACCGAAGGCGACCGCGCCGCAGAGCGCGCCATGCGCGATGTTCTGGCTCGCGAACGCCCCGATGACGCGATCTTTGGCGAGGAATATGGGAAAAAAGACGGCACCACTGGTCTGACATGGGTTCTCGATCCGATTGACGGCACCCGGGGTTATTTGTCCGGCACGCCGACGTGGGGCGTTTTGATCGCCGTCGGGCCAGAGAGCGGCCCTGTGGTTGGCGTGATCGATCAGCCCTATATCGGCGAACGTTTCATCGGCGCCCCGACACTGGCAGAGGTTACAGGTCCGATGGGAACATCGCTACTCTCGACCCGCGCGCCCCGTCCCTTGGCTGAAGCGATCGTCTTTACCACCTTCCCAGAGGTTGGCAGCACCAATGAGCGTGACGGGTTCACCGCTGTCGCGTCAAAGGCGCGTTTGGTCCGCTATGGCTGCGATTGCTATGCCTACGCTCTGCTTGCTGCGGGTCAGATTGATCTGGTGATCGAGGCGGGTCTACAGCCATATGATATCCAAGCCCCCATCGCCGTGATCCAAGCCGCTGGTGGTGTTGTTACCGATTGGCAAGGCAACCCCGCACACGATGGCGGCCGTGTGATCGCTGCGGCGAATGCTGCGATCCATGCCGAGGCGCTGGCGATCCTCAAACACATCGAAGGCTAAAAATCGAGCTTCAGCCAAATCACAGGAAACAGAATCGACCCATCCCCCGTGAGGTCGAGCATATCGTCACCTGAAAGAACGAAACCTTTATTGCGGAAGAACCCGACGGAGTTCCGCGTAGCAGGCCCATAGAGCCCTTTTAGGCCCGCAAGTTTGCTTGCCGCGATGATCTGGTTGAAAACTTCGGAGGCACAACCGTGCCGCACATGGTCTGGGTCAGCGACGAGCATCCTGACAGTGCCATAGCCTTTGGGCGTCTTTGACGTAACAGGCCCTTCACGAGACCACCCGCCAGCGGCGTAGATCACACCATCCTGTTCATAAACGTAATATTGGCCGCGAATGATCAAATCGACGGGGGGCCTTGCCATATATGGGACGGCCCGTTCGATAAGGGACGGCGCATAATCGTCTGTTAGCAGCTGATTAAAGCTACGGTTACAGAGCCGCGTGATCGCAGCAAGGTCCGATAGAACCGATTCCCTCACAATTCCCATAATAGAACGATACAACGAAAAAGACCGCGCTGGTGTCGCGCGGTCTACAATCGATGTCGATTAGACAAAGGGTAAGATTACTTAATCTTGCCTTCTTTGTATTCGACGTGCTTGCGAACAACCGGGTCGTACTTACGCACAACCATTTTTTCGGTCATTGTGCGTGCGTTTTTCTTAGTAACGTAGAAGTGGCCAGTACCCGCGGTGGAGTTCAGGCGGATTTTGATAGTGGTCGGCTTCGCCATGTCTCATCTCTCCTGATCGCGGGCCGTTATCAGAACGGCACATCGCGTGAATTCGTATGAAGCCCGCCTTTTACAGCCGCCCGCCCCCGAGTCAACCGCTATTGTAGCGGGAAACGTAAAGATTATGCGCGGACAGCCTATAAGCCGGATTTTGTCCAAGGGTTGCCCCTCTGGATGACCATTCATCTAGACGACCTGTTACCAGACCGCCTCTAGCTGCCAACCCGGACCTCTCGGGGTTAGGCGTCCCTGCCCCATAAGAGGCGCGAGGTCCCTATTTGGCATTGCACCCGGTGGGGCTTGCCGTGCCGGTCCTGTTGCCAGTCCCGCGGTGGGCTCTTACTCCACCGTTTCACCTTTTCCCTGCATGCAGGGTAGTCTGTTCTCTGTGGCGCTTTCCCTGGGGTTACCCCCGCCGGGCGTTACCCGGCACCGTGCCTTCTGGTGTCCGGACTTTCCTCGGACCCAAAGGCCCGCGGTCATCCAGCCATCCGCGCGTCATCGTCGCTATGCGGTTCTGCGGCATCGGTCAACGGGAAAGGTTGCTTAGCGCGCGCCAAAGACTAGCTCTGCGCTCTAAGCAACAAAAGTGTAGCGATGAAAACAGCAGTTCAGGTCGTTTGGTTCAAACGCGATTTGCGGATCGAGGATCACGCCCCGCTGTATGCGGCATCGCTGCTTGGCCTGCCTATCGTGCCGCTGTACATCGTCGAACCTGACCTATGGCGCCAACCCGACGCATCTCGTCGACACTGGCATTTTGTCAACGACTGCCTGAGCGAACTTAACGAACATCTCACCCAGCTCGGCCAGCCACTGATCATTCGTATCGGATCAACGGTCGACGTGTTAGCCCAGTTGCATGCCGAACATGGGATCGCTGGCATTTCATGTCACGAGGAGAGTGGGAACGACTGGACCTATCAACGTGACCGAGCCGTGATCCGCTTTTGCCGTTCTCAGGGTATCTCTCTGCAAGAGATGCCATCAAATGGCGTTGTTCGCCGACTCGCCTCACGCGACGATTGGGCTGCGATCCGCAACAGTCGCATGGCCGATAAAATCATCCCAAAGCCGCAGCGCCTCGCGCCCGCACCACATGTGCGCTCTGCACCTCTGCCCCAAAAAGACGACCCAATGTTCGGTCCGCCCCTGAGCGGCAGCACACAAACTGGCGGTCGACGTGCCGCCGTCGCAGACCTGAGATCATTTCTGACAAACAGGTCACGAGGTTACCTGCGCAATATCTCTTCCCCCCTTGCGTCGGACTATCATTGCTCTCGCATGTCGGCCCATCTTGCGTGGGGCACGATGTCGGTTCGCGAAGTCGTCCAATCCATCAGCAAATGGCGGAACCAACTCAACACGGTCGATAGGGCGTCCTACAGTCGAAATCTCTCCGCCTTTGGATCGCGTCTCGCGTGGCGGTGTCATTTCGTCCAGAAAATCGAGGACCAGCCCTCGATTGAGACACACTGTATGCATCCTGCGTTCGAAGCTCTTGACCGACATAACGACAGCCACCCCCATTTCGCGGCCTGGGCCGAAGGACGCACAGGTTTCCCCTTTGTCGATGCCTGCATGCGGAATTTGACCGCGACAGGCTGGATCACCTTTCGCATGAGGGCAATGTTGGTCAGTTTTGCCAGTTACCAACTCTGGCTCGACTGGAGGGTTACGGGACAACACCTCGCGCGGCTGTTTACCGACTATGAGCCGGGCATTCACTACAGCCAACTGCAGATGCAATCGGGGGTTACGGGGATCAATACGATGCGGGTCTATAATCCCATTAAACAGTCCCAAGAGCACGATCCAGACGGTCGCTTTATCCGGAAATGGATTCCTGAACTGGCTCACCTTCCAAACGAAGCAATTCATACCCCTTGGACGTGGGAAAAAACGTTTCTGGATCGGTCCGATTTTGTGCTGGGCCGCGATTACCCAATGCCTATTGTCGACCTTGCCTCGGCAACCAAAACGGCCAAAGATCAAATTACGTCGATCAAACGCGGCATCGGATTTAGCGATGTGGCGCGGGGGGTGCACCAAAAGCTAGGCAGTCGGAAGCGCCCACCGACCCGACGAAAAGCGGTAAAACGGGCAAACCCTGACCAACTTAGCCTGTTCTAAGTCCCGAGAGCCTTGCGGGTTCTGGCCTGCGGCGTTAAACGCGACAACGACCCAAATATTCGGAGAGGCCCATGTCGATCGACACGGATACCGCCCGCCGCGTGGCCAAACTGGCCCGCATCAAGGTGGAAGAAGACGCACTGCCCGCACTGGCGCAAGAATTCAGCGCCATCCTCGGCTTTATCGAGCAACTGGAAGAAGTGGATGTAGACGGCATCGAACCGATGACCTCTGTCACACCACAACGCCTGAAACGCCGCGACGACGTCGTGACCGATGGTAGCCAGCAACAAGCCGTGCTGAAAAACGCGCCCGATGCGCGTGAAGGGTTCTTTGCCGTGCCGAAGGTGGTGGAATAATGACCGATCTGAACAAACTCACCATCGCCGAGGCGCGTGATGCGCTGAAAAAAGGCGAAACAACTTCTGTGGCCCTGACCGAAGCCTGTCTGGCTGCCATCGACGCCCAAGGCGTTCTGAATGCTGTGGTTCATAAGACCCCAGAACTGGCGATGGAACAGGCCAAAGCAGCGGATGCACGCGGTTACGCTGATGCACCTGCCCTGTCGGGTATCCCTCTCGGGATCAAAGACTTGTTCTGCGTCAAAGGTGTCGACACCCAAGCCGCGTCGGGCATCCTCAAGGGGTTCAAACCTGAATACGACAGCACCGTCACAACCAAGCTGTTTGAAAACGGCGCGGTTATGCTGGGTAAGACGAACATGGACGAATTCGCCATGGGGTCATCGAACGAACATTCGGCTTACGGCCCGTCCGTGAACCCGTGGAAAGTCGATGACCGTCAACTGACACCCGGTGGGTCCTCGGGTGGTTCGGCGTCGGCGGTTGCGGCTGACCTCTGCATCGGTGCGATCGGCACCGACACAGGTGGTTCGATCCGTCAGCCTGCTGCCTTTACTGGCACCGTCGGCATCCGCCCGACCTATGGACGTGTGTCGCGCTATGGCATCGTCGCCTATGCGTCCTCGCTGGACCAAGCAGGCCCGATGACCAAAACGGTTCGTGATACTGCGATCATGCTGACCGCCATGTCAGGTCACGACATGCGCGACAGCACCAGCGCAGACATCGCCGTTCCCGATTTCGAAGCTGCCCTCACTGGCGACATCAAAGGCAAAACCATCGGTATTCCCCGCGAATACCGTCTGGACGGCCTGAACGCTGAGATTGCAGGTCTTTGGGACAAAGGGGCAGACCTGCTCCGTGATGCAGGCGCTAAGGTCGTTGACGTAAGCCTGCCGCATACCAAATACGCGCTTCCTGCCTATTACGTGATTGCCCCTGCTGAGGCCTCGTCCAACCTTGCCCGCTATGACGGTGTTCGTTTCGGGCACCGCGCCACCCTCGGCGCTGGCGACGGCATCAATGAAATGTACGAGAAAACCCGCGCCGAAGGCTTCGGCGCCGAAGTACAGCGCCGCATTATGGTCGGCACCTATGTGCTCTCGGCTGGTTTCTACGACGCCTATTACAATCGCGCCCGCAAGGTCCGCACTCTGATCAAGCGCGACTTTGAAAACGTGTTTGCAAGCGGTGTTGATGCGATCCTCGCCCCGACCACCCCATCGCCCGCCTTTGGCATCGGCGAAGTGTCGGATGCTGACCCAGTGCAGATGTACCTCAACGACGTGTTCACCGTGACGCTGAACCTCGCAGGTCTTCCGGGTGTATCCGTCCCTGCGGGACTGGATGCGAACGGCCTGCCGCTTGGCCTGCAGCTGATCGGCAAACCGTGGGAAGAGGCGGATCTGCTGAACATCGCCTATTCTCTCGAAGGGTCCACCGGATTTGTAGCCAAGCCCCAGAAGTGGTGGTAAACGGCGGTAAATCTGGGATTAGAGGTTCACGGTATGCGTGTGAATAAACTGTGGTTGGTTGGATCGGCACTTTCAGTGCTTGTCGCATGTGGAGAGACCGTTCCGGCCAGCAATGGTCCCGGCTTTGGTGATCCCTTGGATTGGCAGCGTGAAAACGCGCTGACGGGTGCGCCTGTACAGTCGACATCTCTGTCGTCGACCACAAACACATCACAAGCGATCCCGACGGGTCAGCTGATCTCTGCTGGTATTTTGCCTGAAACCTCTGGTGACGGCACCGCCACTTACGTGCGTAGCACAGGTGTCGAGGCTTCGCCAAGCAACGCGGCCCCGACCCTGATCGGCACGAGCCTGTCAGACGAACAGGACTTCGAAGCCGTCTCGGCTCGCGAAACCATCCAGTCCGACGCAGAACGCCGCGCAGCTCTGGCCTCGCAATACGAAGTGGTACAACCGACCGCGCTTCCAACCCGCGTCGCCTCTGGTCCGAACATCGTGGAATACGCGCTCACCGCGCCTAACACCAAAGGTCAGGAATGGTATAGCCGTTTCATGCTCTCTGGCGAAGGTCGGTTCCTACGCAACTGCGCCAAATACGCCAGCGCAGATGAGGCTCAGCGTGACTTCCTCGCCCGTGGTGGGCCTGACCGCGATCCGCGCGGGCTCGACCCTGATGGCGACGGCTTTGCTTGTGGCTGGGATCCAGCCCCCTACATCGCCGCAGCTCGTTCGAGCGGCAACTGATCCGCAAGGTGACATCCCCCAATTTCGGGCCGCGACGTGACAACGCGCGGCCCGACCTCGTTGTGATCCACTACACCGCAATGGCCGATTGTGATGCGGCCGAGCGGGTGCTGTGTTCAACCGAGTACGAAGTCTCCGCCCACTACCTCATCACGACCCAAGGCGACGTGATCCAACTCGTCGAAGAGGCCGATCGCGCATGGCACGCAGGCGCTGGTGCATGGGGCAGCGTCACGGATGTGAACTCTCGCTCCATCGGGATCGAACTCTCCAATATCGGCACAGCGCCATTTGCAGCATCTCAAATGGACGCGCTCGAAACCCTGCTCTGTGGCATCATGGATCGCTGGTCGATTCCCCCCGAACGGGTGATCGGCCACTCTGACCTCGCCCCAGGACGCAAAATTGACCCAGGTGCGCGGTTCGACTGGAACCGCTTGGCGCGTCAGGGACTTGCCATTCGTGCCAAAAAAAGCCCGCCAGCGCCCACCAATCCCGCGACCTTCGACGCGCTTCTGACGACGATCGGCTATCCGCAGGTGCCCGCTGATACCCGCCTCTCTGCCTTCCGCCTGCGCCACAGACCACATCACACAGGACCGCTCGACGGAACAGACATGGCGCTGGCGCTCGATCTGGCGAAACGGTTCCCCGCGACCTAACGCTTTGCCGCAAAGAACGATTTGAGCATCTCTTCGGCCTCACGCGCCGCGATGCCATCGTAGACCTCAGGCGCGTGATGACACTGGGAGTGCGAAAACACACGCGGGCCCTGCGCCACGCCACCCGACTTCGGATCAGCCGCCCCATAATAAAGCCGCCCGATCCGCGCAAACGAGATGACCGCCGCACACATCGGGCACGGCTCGAGCGTCACATAAAGATCATGCCCGACCAACCGTTCGCTCCCTACTACCGCGCAGGCCTCACGTATGGCCAGCGTTTCGGCATGCGCCGTGGGATCCGACAACTCTCGCGTCCGGTTCCCTGCGCGCGCCAGGACCGATCCGTCAGGCGCAACGATCACAGCGCCCACAGGCACTTCGCCGCGCTTTGCAGCCATCCGCGCCTCATCCAGCGCCTGATCCATATAGCTTGTGAATGTCATACCCTCTTGTGTGCCGCCGCCGCGCAATGCGCAAGCCCCCCGCCTTTGTGCTGCAAATATCCCGGGGGGTCTAAGGGGGGCAGAGCCCCCTTGCCCACTCAGTATTTTCACACCTGCCCTTCAGGGATGATTGCGCCGCAACCCGCTTAGGCGCTATGGGACGGGTATGAGCACGCAAACACCGGACGGCGACCGCATCGCCAAAGTTCTTTCTCGCGCAGGCGTCGCATCCCGACGTGAAGCCGAACGTATGATCGCGGAAGGCCGCGTAAAGGTGAACGGGGTCGTTATCGACAGCCCTGCCCTGAACGTGAGCAGCAGTGACCGCATTATCGTCGACGGCAAACCCGTGTCTGAACCCGAACCCGCGCGTCTGTGGCTTTACCACAAGCCCGCTGGCCTTGTGACGACAGAACGCGATGAGAAAGGCCGCGATACGGTCTTTGGCGCTCTCCCCGACGATATGCCACGCGTGATGAGCGTGGGTCGCCTCGACTTGAACTCCGAAGGGTTGCTTCTGCTGACCAACGACGGGGAACTGAAACGCAAGCTCGAATTGCCCGCAACGGGCTGGCTGCGTCGCTACCGAGTCCGCGTAAAAGGCGATGGATCGAAAATCGATATCGACGCACTGCGCCGCGGTATCACCGTAGACGGCGTCAAATACGCGCCCATGGAAGTTGGCTTTGACCGTCAGCAAGGCGCGAACGCGTGGTACACCATTGCACTGCGCGAAGGGAAAAACCGCGAAATCCGTAAGGCGATGATGGCCGTCAACGCCACTGTGAACCGCTTGCTTCGCGTGTCCTATGGCCCGTTCCAGTTAGGCAACCTCAAACCGGGTGAAGTCGAAGAAGTGAAACGCCGCGTTCTTCGGGATCAGATGGGTTGGGACAACGACCAAAACCCAACCGAGACGCCTAAACCAAAACCCGTGCGCTCCCGCAAACCACGTCCGCCACGTAAACCCTAACATTCAAGGCCTTGCTACCGACAGTTGCAGGGTCCATGTTATGTATTGGGAACTTGGGGGCTACCACACGCGCAACGTCATGCGGATGTTGCGTGCAGGGGCTAGTCCTCCTGATGACGTGTGGAAGGTTTTAATGCCCAAATCTGTTAAGAACATCGCGTTCGCGCTTTTGATTATGCTGCTCTTCGGCACAACCTTTGGCTGGATCGGAGGTCTGTAATGGCGCAGAAATTTGGCGGTAAATACAGCCCACAGGCCCAGCAGTCCCCTTCTGCCCCCGCAGCCCCCGATCATCGGGTCAAGGACGCGGCGGGTGCGCGTGCGAATGTTCTCTTTGTTCCAGCAGCCTTGTTGGGGTTCCTGTCAATCCGCGAAGGCGCAACATTGATGATCGTGGGCCTCACGGCCTCGGCGCTGATGTTGCTCTCCGCATGGCTCACCCGCGAAGGGCTCCGCGCCGAAGCCGCCTATAACGCTCGCGCCATTGCCCGCCGCCCTGCTCTTCCACGTAAAATTTTTGGCTCTGTCCTGATCGGGTTCGCGGTCGCTCTTGCCTCTATTCGCAGTGGATCGCCTGTGCTTGCCGCGCCCGCCTTTGGGATCGTGGCAACAGCGCTCTACCTCGTCGCCTTTGGCCTCGACCCGCTAAAGAACAAGCGCATGGAAGGGATTGATGACTTCCAGCAGGACCGCGTTGCCCGTGTCGTAGATGAGGCCGAAGATTACCTCGCCGCGATGGCTGACCACATTTCCACGCTTAAGGATCGCGCTCTGGACGGTCGGATTGCGACATTTCAATCCATTGCCCGCCGCATGATCCGCACCGTCGAAGAAGACCCCCGCGACCTCACAGGCGCCCGCAAATATCTGGGTGTTTATCTGATGGGGGCACGCGATGCTTCGGCCAAGTTTGCAGACCTTTACAAGAGAACGGGCGATCAGAGCGCCCGCGCAGATTACGAACAGCTGCTCATCGACCTCGAACAGAATTTTGCGGCACGCACCGACAAGATGCTGACCGACGATCGCAGCGATATGGATATTGAAATCAAAGTGTTGCGCGACAGACTGCAACGCGAAGGCGTAAAGCCGCTTTAATAAAGTCAATGTGACGGAGAACCATTATGTCCCAAGATATTCGCACCAAAGCCGAGGCCAGCTTGGCCAATGTTGAAAAAGTGACCGCCGTTGTTTTGGCAGAACCGGGCACAGAGATTGTGACCTTGGATCAGGCTGACGCGACCACCAGCGCCGAAATCACCAAACGCATTTCCGAACTCGACATGAGCGACACAAATTCCATCGTGCGTTTTGGATCCTCCGCTCAGGCAGAACTGCAAGAAATCTCGCAATCCATGCTGCAAGGCGTCCGCAATAAGGATGTTGGCCCCGCAGGTGACAGTCTTCGTAATATCGTCACCACAATCCGTGGTTTCTCGGTGTCTGAACTGGACGTGCGCCGCGAACGGACCTTCTGGGAAAAACTGCTGGGCCGCGCCGCGCCGATGGCTAAATTCGCAGCCCGATTTGAAACCGTTCAAGGCCAGATCGACAAGATCACCGATGATCTGCTGATGCACGAACATACGCTACTCAAGGACATCGAGAGCCTTGATGTGCTTTATGAACGCACGCTGACCTTCTATGACGAACTCGCGCTCTATATCTCTGCGGGCGAGGCAAAGCTGAAGGAACTGGACGAGGACACCATTCCCGCCAAAGAAGCCGAAGTTGCCGCAGCCCCCGAAGGTGACGGTGTTATGGTCGCCCAAGAACTCCGTGACCTGCGGTCTGCACGCGACGATCTGGAACGCCGCGTACACGACCTGAAACTCACCCGTCAGGTCACGATGCAGTCGCTGCCGTCGATCCGTCTGGTTCAGGAAAACGACAAGTCGTTGGTGACAAAGATCAACTCGACCCTCGTGAACACGGTGCCGCTCTGGGAAACCCAACTGGCGCAGGCTGTGACAATTCAACGCTCTGCCGAAGCGGCGAAAGCCGTGCGCGAGGCAAACGATCTGACCAACGAACTTTTGACCGCAAACGCCGACAACTTGCGTCAAGCAAACAAGGTCGTGCGCGAAGAAATGGAACGTGGCGTTTTCGATATCGAAGCGGTCAAAAAGGCCAACGCGACCCTTATCGCGACGATCAACGAAAGCCTCGAGATTGCCGACGAAGGCAAGCGTAAACGTGCCGAAGCAGAGGTTGAACTGCAGCGTATGGAGTCTGAACTCAAAGAGACCCTTGCCAGCGCCAAGGCACGCGGCAATGCTACTGGGTATAACATCGGCACTTCGACAGGCGCATAAATGAACGGATGGGGACGGCGAATTTCTATGGCAGCGGCTGGGCTTATCCTCGCTGCATGTGTGGACCTGCCGTCCCCACCTCCGACAATTGCACCGCCTGCACCCGTAGCCCCATCGCCAGAGCCGGCGTTGAACGGCCCATCGCAGCAGAGCCAACTGCTGTCGCTCTACTATCAGCGCCTCGAACGAAACGCGCTGGCCCAAGGGTTAATGCGGACGGATGACGGGCTTGTCGACGCGCCCTTTACCGACACGCAACTGACTGCAAATTTCATCCGCATTGCCCTGTTTGATGAATACACGACCAGTGGCGGATCACTTCGGGCACGAGCCACATCGTCCGTCCTGCGCCGCTGGGATCAACCGATCCAGATGAATGTTCAATTTGGCGCGAACGTGCCGACTGACATCATCTCGACCGACCGTCGTTATATCTCATCCTTTGCATCGCGGCTGGCCTCCATCACGGGCCTGCGCATCAATCAAGTCAGTAGCGGCGGCAATTTTCACGTTCTGATCCTGAACGAGGATGACCGTCTTGCCGCTGGCCCCCTGATCCGTAGCATGATCCCGTCGATTGACGACAGTTCGCTGCGCTATGCGGTGAATCTGCCACGCGATCAATTGTGCGTTGTGATTGGCACTTTCAAACCCGATGGTCACACCTATCAAAGCGCGGTCGCGATTATTCGCGCCGAACATCCTGAATTGATGCGACAGTCATGCTATCACGAGGAACTGTCGCAGGGGCTTGGCCTTGCGAACGACAGCCCGCGTGCGCGTCCGTCGATTTTCAATGATGACGACGAATTCGCGCTGCTCACCCATCACGACGAACTTTTGTTGAAAATACTTTACGATCCGCGCCTCAGCACTGGCATGACCGAAGCCGAGGCCACACCCATCGTCCGCCAGATCGCAGCAGAGCTGGTCGGTGGACCTGTGTAATTGAAAGGAGCCTCTTATGGGCATTTTGGATTTTTTGTCCGGTCAATTCATCGACGTTATCCACTGGACCGACGACACCCGCGACACAATGGTTTGGCGGTTTGAACGTGAAGGCCACGAAATCAAATACGGTGCGAAACTGACCGTTCGCGAAGGTCAGGCCGCAGTGTTCATTCATGAAGGGCAAATGGCGGATGTGTTCCAGCCTGGTCTTTACATGCTCGAAACGAACAACATGCCGATCATGACCTCGCTCCAGCATTGGGACCACGGGTTCAAATCGCCGTTCAAGAGCGAGATTTACTACATCAACACCACCCGTTTTTCGGACCTCAAATGGGGCACGAAAAACCCGATCATGCTGCGCGATCCTGAATTCGGCCCGACCCGCATTCGCGCTTTTGGCACTTATACGATCAAGGTGTCTGATCCTGCGAAATTCATGACCGAAATCGTCGGCACCGACGCCGAATTCACCATGGACGAGATCAGCTTCCAAATTCGCAATATTATCGTCCAAGAATTCAGTCGCGCGATCGCATCCTCGGGTATCCCTGTGCTGGATATGGCCGCCAACACCGCCGATGTGGCGGCATTGGTGAACAAGGCAATCGCACCGACCATCGCGGCCTATGGTCTGGAAATCCCAGAGTTCTATATCGAAAACATCAGCCTGCCAGAAGTGGTTGAGGCAGCACTCGATGCCCGCACGAGCCGTGGGATCGCTGGCAATCTAGACGACCACATGAAATGGCGCGCGGCAGAGGCGATGGGCAATCCTGCCTCTGGTGCAGGTGCGGCCATGGCAACGGGCATGGGCGCTGGTATGGGCATGGCGATGGGTCAGGCGATGACGGGTCCGTGGGGCGCTGTCCCGCAATCCGCACCGCAGGTCGCCCCTGTCGCGCCTCCGCCACCGCCCGTCGAAAAGGTCTGGCACATTGCAGAAAATGGCGAAACTAAAGGCCCGTTCTCTAAGGCTTCGCTGGGCCGCATGGCTGGTGACGGCGCATTGACCCGCGAAACACTGGTTTGGACCGCTGGTCAGGACGGCTGGAAGCCCGCGGGCGATACAGAACTCGCGCTCTTGTTCACCGTCGCACCACCTCCTCCACCCTTACCGTGACGTGACGAGCCGTTTGACCTGTGATGTGTCGTTCATTGATTTCCAAGCAGATAGGGCGGTGGCAAGGTCATCGCTCATCCTGCGGAACGAGGCCGAGTGGATTTTGTCCAACGCGACTTGAAAATCACCAACGGCAATATCCAACGCGATATTGCCGGCCATCATGTGAAACGCCGCATGCAGTCGACGGACCTGATGCGGACACGGTTGCAGTTGCTCTACTTTGGGGCGCGAATAAAACCATTCCCCAAAGGCACATCTATCGTCACGGCAGATGGTCCCAACTGGCAAATCGCGGTTCTTATCGGTAGCAGCCTTTGAGAGACGGTTCTTCCACTCCGCATGCGCAGCCAAAGCAGCATCGATTTGTGCCCCATCAATTTTCGCCTCAGTTCTGATCGTCATATACCAACACCTTTATGTATCATGGCTTTAGAACGGGTCAGCACATGGCTATATTAGTGGCAAAGCCCAAGGATTTTGAATGACTGTTCAAGAACACCGTTTTCCCTGTGAACAATGCGGCGCTGATCTGCGGTTTGACCCAGTGCAGAACAAATTGGTCTGCGATTTTTGTGGGCATAGTGAGGCCGTGGAAAAGGGGGACTATGCGGGAACTGCGATCAAAGAGTTGGATTTCGAACAGGCGATCCGCCACCAACTCCCTCAGGCCGAAATCGAAGAAACCCGTGTAAGTGCCTGCCCCAATTGCGGGGCACAGGTGGAAATAAACGAAAAAGACCACGCCGTTGAATGCCCGTTTTGTGCGACACCTGTCGTGACGGATACCGGCACCCATCGCCACATCAAACCCAAGGCGCTTTTGCCGTTTGGGCTTGATGAAACACAAGCGCGCGATGCGATGACGAAATGGTTAGGCCAGTTGTGGTTCGCGCCAAACGGATTGCAGGAATATGCTCGAAAGGGGCGCAAGCTCAACGGTATCTACGTCCCATACTGGACCTACGACGCAGATACAAAATCAAGCTACACTGGCGAACGAGGCGATGACTATTACACCACGCGCCGCGTCGTTCGAAACGGCAAATCTCAAACCATTCGCCAGCGTCACACCAAATGGCGGCGTGCATCGGGCCAAGTAGCGCGGTTCTTTGACGATGTTTTGGTACTCGCGTCGAAATCGCTGCCGAAACGCTACACGGACGGTCTTCAGCCGTGGAACCTATCCGAGCTTCAACCCTATTCGCCCGATTTTCTAGCAGGGTTCCGCGCAGAGGGCTATCAGATCAGCCTTGAGGACGGCTACACCGAAGCCCGCGCCTATATGGATGCGATGATCCTGAGGGATGTGAAATTCGATATCGGTGGAGACCGCCAGAAGGTGCACAGCATCAACACCACGATCAGCGATGTCACGTTCAAACACATCCTGCTGCCCGTTTGGCTGGCCGCATATAAATATCGCGGAAAAACCTATCGGTTTGTGGTGAACGGCCAGACAGGCAAGGTGCAGGGCGAACGCCCCTACTCTGCTTGGAAAATCGCCTTTGCAACAATCATCGGTCTGATTGTCGCGGCTGGCGTCGGATACATTGTAGCGCAGAACAAGTAAGTTTAATCAGATGACTTGACTAATTGGCGTTTTAGCGGCACCCAGAGGTCTACTGTTAACGCTACCAGATGAGGCCCGAAATGATCCTGTGCTGCGGTGAAGCCCTGATTGATATGTTGCCCCGCACCTCGACCGAGGGTGAGGCATGCTATGCTCCCTACGCGGGTGGTGCTGTGTTTAACACCGCGATTGCGCTCGGGCGTTTGGGGGCAGAGACTGGTTTCTACTCCGGTATAGCGCAGGACATGATGGGCGATCTGCTCACCGAAACGCTCGTCACCTCAAAGGTCGATACCTCGGCTGTTGTCTATTCGGACCGCCCCTCGACCGTGGCGTTTATCAAATTGGTTGATGGCCAAGCGACCTATGCGTTCTACGATGAGAACACAGCGGGCCGCATGTTGTCCAAAGATGACCTGCCGACTGAAGTTACAGCGGACACCCTGTTTTTCGGCGGCATCTCTCTGCCCGTCGATCCCTGCGGTGCAACATATGAGGCGCTTTGTCACCGTGAGGCCGCAAACAAGGTCATCATGATCGACCCGAACATCCGTCCGGGCTTTATTCGCGACGAAGCCGTCTACCGCGCACGGATCGAAGGTATGCTGGCTGTTGCCGACATCATCAAAGTATCCGACGAGGACCTGACATGGCTCTTTGGCGAAGGCGACATGACGGATCACGCCCGCAAGCTGATCAGCGGCGGGGCAAAGCTCGTTTGCATCACCGAAGGGGCCAAAGGTTCTTACGGTATCACCGCTGAGAACGTCGTTTTCGTCGAAGCGCAAAAAGCGACCGTTGTGGATACTGTCGGTGCTGGTGACACGTTCAACGCGGGCGTTCTGGCGTCTCTTCAGTCGGCAGGCAAACTAACCAAAGCTGCCGTCGCTGAACTGGACGAGGACACAATCCGCACCGCCCTATCGCTGGGCAACCGTGCCGCCGCCGTGACCGTCAGCCGCGCTGGCGCAAACCCACCGTGGAGCAACGAACTGTGAGAGCCTTAGTCCAACGCGTATCCGAAGCATCTGTCAAAATTAACGGCGAAACCGTCGGCGAAATTGGCCACGGGATGCTCGTTCTCGTTTGCGCGATGGAGGGTGACACAGACGAAAAACCGGCGAAGCTGGCATCTAAACTGTCAAAGATGCGCATCTTCAAAGATGACGAAGGCAAGATGAACAAATCGCTGGTTGATGTGGGCGGCAGCGCCCTCATCGTCAGCCAATTCACCCTGTCTGCCGATACCTCGCGCGGAAACCGCCCTGGGTTTTCGACCGCTGCCCGCCCCGACGAAGGCGAACGTCTCTATGAGATGTTCAAAGACGAGCTCGCAAAACTCGGCATCCCGACGGCCTGCGGTCGCTTTGGTGCGGACATGAAAGTGTCGCTGATCAACGACGGCCCAGTGACGATCTGGACCGAGGTTTAACAAAACCATTGCGCGAACTGGGGAATCGCTGCTAACCAGCGTCCCATGTCGATCCTGATGAAGAAAACCATGACCAAGATGACCACCGCTCTGGCGGGGGACGTTTTTGCATGGTCTGATCGGATCTAAGCAAAACAAACCCCGCCGGAGACGGATGGGGTTTCAGCGACACACTCAAAGCGTTCCCAATCCGCCTCCTCTGAAACAGAGAGTCAGATTATGAACGTGCATGTTGAACCGCCCTACGCCGCCCCAGTCGTCGCCATTGTTGGCGCAACGGGTGCTGTCGGCATCGAATTGATCCGCAGCCTAGAGAGCCGTGGATTTCCCATATCCTCCCTTCGTTTGCTGGCCTCTGCCCGTTCGGCTGGTCAGCGCATCGCCTTTCGCGGCAACGACCTGATCGTTGAGGAACTGACCGAGCAGAGCTTTGCAGGCTGCGATATTGTGTTCTTTTCCGCAGGAGCGACGATCTCGCGCCGTTATGCGCCGATTGCGGTGCGTGCGGGGGCTGTGGTGATCGACAATTCGTCGGCGTTTCGCATGGACCCAACCGTTCCGCTGATCGTGCCAGAGGCCAACGGACGCGCCCTCACCCCGCATGCGGGCATCATCGCGAACCCGAACTGCGTTGCCGCGATTGCCACGGTTGCCCTTGCGCCGCTTCAACGCAGCTGGTCGATCTCGCGCCTCAACATCGTGACCTATCAATCCGCTTCGGGCGCTGGTGCCGCCGCGATGGAGGAACTGCGTGACGCAACCGCCGCTGCCCTGAACGGCGAAGCCCATGCCCCAACCATCCTGCCGCATCCCTACGCCTTCAACCTCTTTAGCCATAACGCCGAGATTGACCCCGAAACGGGCTACAATGGCGAAGAACTGAAGGTCGTTGAGGAAACCCGACGCATCCTCGCCCATCCGCGCTTGCCCATTGGGATCACCTGCGTGCGTGTTCCGGTCCTTCGCGCCCATTCGCTCGCAATTTCGGTGCGGTTTGATCAGTATGTGTCGCCCGAGTCCGTGCGGGCGCAGCTAGAAAATGCCGCTGGTGTACGGCTTGTCGATAACCGTGACGCGAACCATTTCCCGATGCCGTCGGAAGCCTCGGGCATTGAGGATGTCCTCGTTGGTCGTATCCGCACAGACCTCGGTGATCCGACAGGTCAGACCATCGCGATGTTCGTGTCGGGGGATCAATTGCTCAAAGGGGCCGCGCTGAACGCTGTGCAGATCGCGGAAACGCTGCTCACTCAGACCGCCAAAGCAGCCTGAGATGCATGTCATCATGCACGGCGGCGCAAGAGGCTCAGCACAAACAGAGCCGCTGCCGTGCAGACAATCGATGGGCCTGCTTGGGTGTTGAGGGTAAAGGAGAGCCCCACCCCGCCAAGCGCCGCAATAATCCCGCAGAGGACCGCGATGACCGCCATCGCTTCGGGTGTGCGGGACAGGTTACGGGCGGCGGCAGCAGGAATGATGAGAAGCGCGGTGATCAAAAGCGCGCCGACGACCTTGATCGACACGGCCACGACACCTGCGAGAAGGAGCGTAAGAATAAGCTGTTCCCGACGCGGGTCGATGCCTGCCGCATAGGCCAGATCAGGCGATACCGTTGCCGTCAGCATCCGCGACCAGCGCCACGCGAGGACGCCCACGACCACAGCCGCCCCGCCCCAGATCACTGCCAGATCCGTTTTGCTCACCGTCAAGACATCGCCGAACAGATAGGTGTCCAGATCGACCCGCGCCGAGGGCACCAGTGCCACCGCCAACAGGCCCAGCGCCAAGGCTCCGTGAGACAAGACCCCCAGCACCGTATCGGCGGCAAACCCGCGCCCTGTCAGCGCCCAAAGACCAACGGCCATCAGCACCGCGACAACGCCCACGCTGCCCAAAATCGACACTTGAAAGCCCAGCGCAATCGCGACACCCAGAACTGCCGCATGGGCGGTCGCATCGCCGAAATAGGCCATCCGCCGCCAGACGACGAATGACCCTAAGAACCCTGCTGCTATCGCCGTTCCAACGCCAGCGAGGGCCGCACGCATGATGAAATCGCTGAGCATCAGTGTGCATCCTCGTGATGGCAATGGGGATGATCGTGGTCATGCCCGTGGTCGTGATCATGACGATAAAGCGCGAGTGCGCCTTTGGTCCCCGTGCCGAACAACTGACGATATTCGGGGGCGGCCGAAACGACCTCTGGCGTGCCTTCGCAACAGACGTGACCGTTCAGGCAAATCACGCGGTCCGAGGCGCTCATTACAACGTGCAACTCGTGGCTCACCATCAGAACCGCACAGCCGAGGCTATCGCGCAAGTCCTCGATCAATTGATAAAATGCCGCCGACCCTGGTTGATCGAGCCCCTGCGTCGCCTCATCCAACATTAGAATATCTGGCGATGATAGGATCGCCCGCGCCAGAAGAACGCGCTGGAATTGCCCACCTGACAATCCGTCCAAGGGGCGTGTGCCGATCCCCGCAACGCCCGTCCGCGTCAGCGCAGCCTCGGCCTCTGCATCCGTGACCCGCGTTGGCAGGTCCAAAAACCGCCGCACGGTCATTGGCATAGTTGCATCGACATGGAGCTTTTGCGGCACATATCCGATTTTCAGTCTCGCCTTGCGCACCACCTGCCCAGAGGTCGGCTGCAACGCCCCAATGAGCGTGCGGAGGAGCGTCGATTTCCCCGATCCGTTGGGACCGACAATGGTAACGATCTCGCCCTTCTGGATAGCAAAGCTGACATTGTGCAAAACCGTCGCCGCGCCGTGGCGGACGTGGATATTCTGGGCAGTCAAAAGGCTCATGCGTGGCCCTCTTGGCATGCAGGACAGAGACCTTCAGCCTCGATCACGGTCTGTTCGACGCTAAAGCCGCTGTCCCCGATCGCCTCCGATAGTACAGAAGGCGCGGTTTCCGCTTCGGCGACCTTGTGACAGGCGCGGCAAATCATGAACGCGGGATCGTGGGTTGCGCCGGGGTGAGTGCAGGCGACAAAGGCGTTGAGCCGCTCGATCCGATGCGCAAACCCCTGTTCGACCAAAAAACCGAGCGCGCGATAGGCCACAGGCGGCTTTGACCCCAACCCTTCGGTCGTGAGCCGTGCGAGCACATCATAGGCCCCCAACGCACGATGGGATTCGAGCAATATTTCCAGAACCCGACGACGCACAGGCGTGAACTGCGCGCCGCGTTCCTTGCAGGCGTTTTCAGCCGCCTGAAGCGCTGAATGGATACAACTGTTATGATCGTGCGGCGCAAAACCGCTGATTTTATGGGGCATGGCATCTTGTTATGTTATAACATCACCAGTATATCGACGCCGAACTCCATTCACAAGAGGCCCCGATGTCGATTCGACTAGCTACTGCACTCACCCTCGCCGCCACATCCCTACAGGCAGAGCCGCTGCGCATCGTGGCGGATACCGCGCCGATCCAGTCGATGGTGCAGGCCGTTGTGGGTGATCTGGCAGAAGTTGAGGTTCTCCTCCCCGCGGGAGCCAGCCCACATGACTACGCGATGCGCCCGTCTGATGCGATTGCACTGGAACATGCAGATGTCGTGGTCTGGGTTGGGCATGGGCTAACCCCGTTCCTTGAGGACCCGATTGAAACACTAGCCAAGGACGCGACCGTCGTTGAATTGTTGGACACCGATGGATGGTTACCGATTGAACTCGATCACCACGATGATCACGATGAACATGACCACGGTGCCGTTGATCCCCACGCGTGGTTGGCCCCCGATGTGCAGAGCACTTGGATCATGACGCTGGCCAATACGCTCGGCCAATTGGACCCTGCCAACGCGGCCACCTACCAATTTAACGCAGCCACACAGACCACGGCGATCATCGATACCCAATCCGCTGTTGAGGAAACCCTTGCGGATGTGCGCGGGGGTCAGTTTGTCGTATCACATGATGCGCTGGGATATTTCGAACGGGCCTTCGACATGCCTGCTGCGGGCGCCATCACGATCAGCGATGCCTCAGCACCGGGGGCAGCACATATCATCGAACTCCGCCAGATCATGCAGGATTTGGACGTGACCTGTATCCTCGTTGACCCTCAGACCTCGCCGAAATGGGCGCAGGTTGTGGCCGAAGGCACGGGCGCAAAGGTCGCAATGATCGACCCACAAGGCGCCGCCCTCCCTGATGGTCCGATCCGCTCCACTGGGATCATGCTCGACATTGCAACGGTGCTCGCGGACTGCCTCAAAGAATAGGCCCCAGAGCATTCGTATGCTCGTAAGAAAGTTGGTCACCTTTTTGCCGTATTGCTCAATACACCCGAGCATGTGGCAAAGAGGCACCAATGGACGAACCCAAACAGAACGACCGCCGTATTCAGATCGAAACGGCAGCCTATGGTTTGTTGTCACTCAAGGGCTACAAGGCGACCTCCATGCTCGAAGTGGCCAAACGCGCCAAGGCATCGAACGAGACGCTTTATAAGTGGTACGGCAACAAACAAGGTCTATTCCTGTCGATGGTCGAACGTAGCGTGGCCGCGTCCCGCGAACTGCTTGTTTCCAGTCTCGAAGGGGATCAGGACCTCGCGACGATCCTCGATACCTTTGGACCTCAACTGCTCCAGATGTTGACGAGTCAGCGCACGATTGTCCTCAACCGCGCTGCGGCGGGCGATGTACATGACACGGGCATGCTGGGCCGCACGATTAACGAAGGTGGACGCGATGCGATCCTGCCGATCCTCGCGCAGGTGTTCGACCGTTCAGAGCCTAAGGGCATGACAGGCTATGAAGCCGCAGAACTCTACCTCGACATCTTGATCAGTGACTTGCAAATCCGTCGTGTGATCGGCGTTCTGCCGATGCTGTCAGAGACCGAAGTCAAAGCGCGCTCTGACCGCGCCCGCGATATTGTCGTGAAACTGATCGCTTAACCCTGCGCCACGATCCACGTAGGCAGTTCAGCAATCGACGGCAAAACCACATCGGCATGGGGTGCAAGTTCTGGCGCCTCTGCCAATCCTGTGAGCACTGCCACCGTACGCATTCCTGCCGCCCGTCCGGCATGTAGGTCATGGGTGCTGTCCCCCACCATCACACAAGCCTCAGGCGCAAGCCCCGTCGCCTCGCAAAAGGCGATCAACTGGCCCGCTTCAGGTTTCCCGCCAAAGCCACTGTCGTAGCCTGCGATAAAGTCGAACCGATCCACTACATGAGACGCAGCGAGATGCGCACGCGCGGGTGCCTCGGCATCGTTCGTTGCAACACCAAGCTTTAGGCCCATGCCGCGCAGCCCGTCCAGATAGTCAGCCAAAGGTGCCGCTTCGACCTGCGGCGCGGTGGCGGCACGGGCATTCATACGAGCGATAAGCTCGGCTTTGGGCTGGGGCGGCAGATACGGCATGATCGCATCGGCAACCTCGGACGCGGTACTGGCAATCACGATGCTGTCCTTACGAAACCTACGGTTCGCAACGTCGTAGCCCATCACCTCTGCCAATTTCGCCAATCGCGCGGGATCGTCACCCACTTCCTCGGTCAAAAGACCCAGCGTCCATGCTCCCCACGTTGCGTTGAAATCATAGAGCGTGCCGTCTTTGTCAAAAACGATGCCTTTGATGGCAGTCATGGCTGTTCCTCAGGTCCAGTGGACGCTTTCAGCGCCAGGCAGTGCGTATCGCGCCTGAAGCGGGGTTTCGTAGGGCAACTCCAGCGCATCACACATCTGCACGACCCACTCATCGTCCATGGTCAGAAAATCGAGAACTGAAGCCAGAAATGCAGGCTCCGTGGCCTGCGTGCGGATGTCATCAATAGAAGCCCCCGTTGCGCCCAAAAACACAGGGCACAGGTCATCATTTGCGGCCAACCAGCCAAGGGCCCGAAGAGCGATTGTCTCTGCCTGTTCAAGGTTCATTTGGATTTCCAACGTCTGCGCAAGAGTTTCTTAACCATTTTCGCCGCATCCTTAACCCACAGCCGTGGAGAACCAGAATGGCGGGACGAATCCTCATCATCGATACAGTTGCCACGAACCGCATCGTGCTCAAGGTCAAACTGGCCTCTGCACAATATCAGGTGACACCCTGTGCCAATGTTGCAGAAGCCCGTGAGGCGATGAACGAAGGTGGCTTTGATCTCTGCCTGATCGAGATGACCCAATTGCCGCCTGCCCTGCGCGAGTTTTGTCAGGATTTGCGAGACACGGCGGACACTGGTCATATCCCGATCATCGCCACGGGATATTTCGATAGCCCATCTCAACGGCTCGACGCGTTGATCTGCGGGGCGGATGATGTGCTGGAAAAACCGATGTCGGATCAGATGCTTTTGGCCCGTATCCGCAGCCTTTTGCGCGCCCGCGCGGCGGACGATGAATTACGGCTGCGCGATGATACGAGCCGCGCGTTAGGCTTTGCCGAAGCAACGGAGGTTTTCGTGGCAGCGGGCGCTGTGACCCTGATCGCGGCCCAGCCAAACCACTCAACAACGTTCTGCCGCGAATTGGGGGCAGCGCTCGCTGCCTCGGTCCAGCAGAAAACGCCCGAAGATGTGCTCATGGCCCAAGGCAACGTGCCCGACCTATTTATCATCGACGCTCGCGGGTTCGACCCTGACACCGATGACCGCCAACTGTTCCGCCTCATCGCTGATTTGCGGAGCCGTACTGACACCCGCCACGCAGCCCAATTGCTGATCACCCCCTCCGCGGGCAGCGACCTATCCCCTATGGCGCTCGACGTTGGCGCGAATGATGTGGTGCCGTCCCACGCGACTGCTGCTGAAATCGGACTTCGGGCCCGCAAACTCATTCGGCGCAAGCAACGGATGGCGCAATTGCGGGATACGGTTCAGACAGGTTTGAAGGCTGCAGTGACCGATCCCCTCACGGGGCTCTACAACCGCCGCTACGCGATCCCGCACCTTCGCGCCATGGCCGAGCGTTCAAAATCCACGGGGCGCAGTTTCGCGGTTATGGCGCTCGACATTGATCATTTTAAGCTCGTGAACGACAGCTTTGGCCATAGCGCTGGGGATCGGGTCATTGCCGGCGTTGCTGAAATCTTACGTGACAATTTGCGCAGCGTGGATCTGGTGGCGCGGATCGGCGGCGAAGAGTTCCTGATCGCCCTCCCCGACACGCCCGTCGATCAAGCCCGCAAAATGGCAGAACGCATCCGCGACATCGTGCAGAACACGCCCTTGTCGATTGGTGCTGGGAAAATGCCCGTGGGGGTTACGCTGTCCATCGGCGTTGCCTTGGGCACGGGTGACGACTGTGATGTTACAGACGTTATCGAACGCGCAGATGCGGCCCTCTATGACAGCAAATCATCGGGCCGTAATGCGGTGACATTAGCGCGAACAGCGGCCTAACGGCGGTCCCCGCCATGCCTCAATTCGCGCTCTAGACGTTCCGCAAATCGTGCACGTTCATCGTTGTCCATCGCGGTGATCCGATTGAGCAACGCTTGTTGCCCTGCCTCCATTGCATTGCTGGCGCGGGCACGCTGCTCTGCAAACATCGCTTCAATAGCTGATGGGTCAAAATTCTCGGCGCGAACAGAGTCTAAAAAACCTTCCATCGCGGCAATGCGATCTTCATACCGCGGCGGACGAATATCGCGTCGGTCGCGTAATTCCGCACGGATCGCGCGGCGATCATCATCGCCCAAGGCCTCTGCAAAGGGCCCGATGGTCATATCAAACCCGCCAAAGGGTCCCGGCGAACGACCTTTCATGATGCCGCCTGCCACAACGCCGACGATCATCACGTTCAACGCAAGCGAGGCGATCAGTAGGATACGCAGGCCCAGCCGCATCCGGCTCTTTGGTATATCGGTGGTCATAGTTACCCCTCCAGCCCGAGAATATCTTCGGAGGCAAATAGTGATACATCGACACTATCGGCCCAAATTACATCTGTCACAGAGCTAAGGCTCGAGGGTGGAGAAATCCCGATCCAAAGCCCTGCCGCAGCCGCAGCCGCCAGACCAGAGGCCCCAGCCCATCCACCCAGCGCCGCCCAAAGCGAGGCCAAGAGCGAACGGCGGTCCTCTGTCGGCAAAGTGACCTGTTCAAACCCATCGGCCACGTCATCAATGTCGGCAAAGAGACGCGCCATAAAATCATCAGTCGGATCGGGATCGGCCGTTCGCGCAGAGGCGAACAGATCGTCGAGTTCAAGATCGGTCAGGTCAGTCCGTTTATCGGTCATCATCAAACCCCAATTCCGCTTTGCGCCCAGCAAGGATAGCAGCGAGGGCACGTTTTCCACGAGACGTCAGGCTTTCTACGGCCTCAACGCTTATTTCCATGATCTCGGCAATCTCAGGATTACCAAGCCCTTCTAGGTGACGCAAAGCCACCGCTTGCGCCTGTCGGTCTGGCAAGGACGCTAAGGCGTCCGCCAGCGCCCTTTGGCGCGCATCATCTTGCATCCGATCCGTGACGCTTGGCGTCGGGTCCTCGGGTTCTGCGATCTGATCAATCCCGACATTGCGTTTGCGCCGCCGCAATCGGTCGGTGCAGAGGTTTGCGACAACGCGATAGAGCCAGGTTGACACCTGTGCCTCACCCTGCCGCCACTCTGGTGCGATTTTCCACAACCGCATCAGCGCGTCTTGAACCACGTCTTCGGCCTCGGCACGGTCGGTCAACATGCGGTAGGCCTGCCCCAAGGCACGGGGCGTCAATCGGATCGCCAAGAGGCGCGCCGCCGCGCGGTCGCCGTTGGCGAAAGCCACCAAGAGCGCTCCGTCTGGTGCGTCATCATATTGATCAAAGGCCATATCCATTAACCGTCAGGGGTATCTGGTCTTTTCGAGTGCTGCAATCAGTGGCCCACCTGCGTGGCAGGCCACCGAAGATATTCTAGCAATTAGTGGCTTTGGCGACCAAAGAACCCACCGCGTTCGTGATCGCCGTGGCCTTCGCCACCACGCTGCATCCGCTGACCCATCTGGGCTTGCGCGGTCTGAAACTCTTCGGCAGTCACAGTGCCATCCGCATCCGCGTCGAGACGCGCGAACATCATCGCCAGACCCTGACCGTTGTTCGGCTGAAGCTCTTCAGCAGACAAAACGCCGTCACCATCGGTATCACGCTCTGCGATCATCATCTGGGCGCGATTTGCCGCCATCTGCTCCATCTGGGCTGTGACCATTGCGGCAACTTCATCTTGGCTCAAGGTGCCAGACCCATCGGTATCCGCTTCTGCAAACCTCGCGGCTGGCATCGCTTGCAGTTCTTCCAAGGTCAGCACGCCGTCACCGTCGGTATCGAGCGATGCGAAATCCATCGGCGCCTGCATCATACGGCCACCCATTCGACCCGCATCATCTCCACGACCAAAGCCTGCAGCCGAAACAGACGTCGCAGCAAGACCAGCAACAACTGCCGCAATGATAAATTTGGTTTTCATTTCTGTATTCCTTTTCGAGGTTTCTCCCCATGGCCCTCAACTGCCTGGGTTGACCTTAATACGGTGCAGCTCTGGCTTTCCGTCGCAGATTTTTTCTCTCGACCTCACAGCCTTTGCGACATCGGGCCGCAAGGACAGATTGCCCCCTTTATTTTTTATGCCGAAACGATCAGGAAGGAGCCTACGCCAAGGAGACCTGCATGACTCAACACGTCGAAGCCATCATCGAAGAACGCGACACCAAGACAGCGGTGCTGCGTGGTTTACGTCGCAAGTGTCCCTCTTGTGGCGAAGGACATATGTTTGTGGGTTACCTCAAGGTTGCCGACCAATGCCCCGTCTGCCGTGAAGAGCTTTCGCATCACCGCGCCGACGATGGCCCTGCCTATCTCACCATCCTGATCGTTGGTCACCTGATGGGCATCCTCATGCATGTGATCTTTATCAATTTCCGCCCCGAACCTCTGGTCATGGCAACTGGATTTACGGTTGGCTGTGTGGCGCTATCGCTCTATCTTCTTCCGAGGTTCAAGGGCTTCATTGTTGCGATGCAATGGGCGAAACGTATGCATGGGTTCGGCAACGCCTGATCCCGAAAGGGAACACGATGGACAAATCCGCACTTCGCAACGCCGCAACAATCATCGTTATTCGTGATCGTTTAACCAATCCCGCGGTCCTTATGGGGCAGCGCGGGTCCTCTGCGGCGTTCATGCCTGACAAGTTCGTTTTTCCGGGCGGCGCGATAGATCCGAACGATGGGTTGGTGCCGATGGCTGCCGCTTTGTCAGAGCCAACACAGTCCCGCCTGAACGAAGACAGCGACCTCACCGCCACCACGATCATCGCCGCAGCCATCCGCGAATTGTGGGAGGAAACAGGTCAGATCATCGGGACAAAAGGCGACTGGCCAGACGCCCCGCAAGGTTGGCGTGGCTTTGCCGCTGCGGGCTATCTACCTGATCCATCTGGCCTAGAGTTCGTCTTCCGCGCCGTCACACCCGAAGGTCGCCCTCGTCGGTTTGACGCACGTTTCTTGCTCGTCGATGCAGAGCGGCTCGCCACGGACCCCGATGATTTCTCTGGCGCTGAAGACGAATTGCGTCACCTGCAATGGGTGCCGCTGGATCAAGCGCGCAGCTTTGATCTACCGTTCATCACAGAGGTCGTTTTGGCCGAGATCGCAAAGAACCTACACAATGCGGGCGCACCCGACCTCGTTCCGTTTTTCCGCAACGATGATGAGGCCCATTTGGTCACGCGACTGGGCGGGAAATCCCCTCTCGATCAGTAGCGCTGCAGATAGTCCGTCTTATATCCGTTGAATTCCAGCATCGTGACTGCCGCACGATAGCGATCCGCGCTGATCGTGTCCCGCGCAAGGATCGCGCCCATTGATCCGTCAGGTGTACCGATAACGGCGGCTTGCCCATCTTCGGCCAGCCAGAGCACCCACATCGGATCAGCATCAACTGTATACCGCCCCTGCCCCAGATACCGCGCAGGGCCGCCTGCATAGGCATTCCCACCCGAACAGCCCGTCAGGATCATTGTGCGGTCAACGGAAAGAACGGGGTCACAATCGGGGGTATCGGCATTGGGAAATCCCGCGATGATACGCCAGTTTCCTTCAAACGCGGCAGGATCAAACACCGCCCGCGAGGCAATCGGAACGCTACGGTCCCGATAGCTGGTGATGGTTTCTGGCCCTGCCTTTGCACAGGCAATCAGGCTCGCACAGAGGACGGACAGGGCCAGAAAGGATTTCATCAGTAGGGCATCGGATGCTGACGGTGAATCGCGTCGATCTCTTTCATAACCTCATCCGAGAGCGATACCTGATCGCCCGCGAGAAGATGCGCCAGCTGCTCCGCCGACGTCGCACCAAAGATGGCCGAGATCGGGAACGGACGGCGACGCTGCCACGCCATCGCCATGTGTACAGGATCGATACCGTGTTTGGTCGCCAGATCGAGGTAGGCTTGGGTCGCAGCAAAGGCACGGTCGGTCTTGCGACCACCCAGATCACCGTTGAGCGACAGGCGCGACCCTTCGGGCACAGCGCCATTCTGGTATTTGCCAGTCAAAAGGCCAGCAGCCAAAGGCGAATAGGACAGAAGCGTTACATCTTCGTGCAGAGAGACTTCAGACATGTCCGTGTCGAACAAGCGGCACAAAAGCGAATATTCATTCTGGATGGAAGCCATACGTGGCAAGCCATGCTTTTCCGCAAGCGTGACCCACTTCATCGTCCCCCAAGCGGACTCATTAGACAGCCCCAAGGCACGCATTTTACCTGCCTTTACCGCACGATCAGCTGCTTCGAGCGTTTCGATCATGTTGGCTTCGACCTTCGCGGCATCCTGCTTCGACGGATCAAAGCCCCAGTTCTGACGGAAGTGGTAGCTACCGCGGTTCGGCCAATGGAGTTGGAACAGGTCAATGTAATCTGTCTGCAAACGCGACAAGGTCACATCAAGCGCCTCTTCGAACGACTTGCCGTTATACCCACCAGGGCGGAACCCACTGTCACCGCAAATCTTTGATGCCACGACAACGTCGCTACGGCGACCTGACTTCGTGAACCAATTGCCCAGCACCTTTTCGGAATCGCCCATCGTCTCTTTCAAGACAGGGTTCACTGGATACATCTCAGCAACGTCAAAGAAATTGATACCCGCCTCGAGCGCCATATCCATCTGGCGGAAGGCGTCGTCTTGGTCGGTTTGGCGGCTATAGGTCATTGTGCCGAGGCACCAATCAGAAACTTCGATACCCGTCCGGCCGAGTTGCAGCATGTTCATATGGTTAATCCCGCGTAGAAAAATTGTTAGCGCAACCCTAACCGTCCCGCCTGTCGACGCAACCCCTCGGGCGCTGTCATCACTCTGCGTTGGCGCACAGAAAAAGGGCGCCCTGTTCGGCGCCCTTTGGATCGGTTGGGATTAAAACGCGTATGTCGTGCCGACGCGGATGTTGGTCACGTCAGACTGACCGCTGTCCATCATGTCGCGGATCACCTCGACGCGCAGATCGGTTTTCGCGCCCAATTCGTAATCCAGACCGAGGCCAAAGTTCAGGCCGTCCGCGCTACCGCCGCTGTCGAGGTCATAGTTGGTGTAGCCCAGACCACCCATAAGAGCGATCACGCCTGTATCATGACGCGCCATCGCACGCAGACGCAGTGCACCGTAATCACCATCATTGGTCAGGCTGTAGTCAACTTCGGGGCCGAAAGTGACAGCGCCAGCGCCGAAACGCATTCCGCCCAAAACGGTGATACCGAGGCTCGCGTCGCCCGAATGTGGGTTCGCGTAATCAAAGGCGCCGCCAGCATAAATGTCTTGTGCCGAGGCAAATGCGCCTGCGCAGCAGAGTGCCGCAGAGAGGAGGAGGGTTTTCATTGGGTTGTTCCCGATTTTAGTGAACTGCTCTGACGCGAATAATACGCTAACCTGCGATCATACGGAAGAGTCCTTAGGCGCTGGCGTCCCGCACGATGCCCCGCTAAAAGGCGGATAACCGCGCATAGGATAGAACAATGGCAAGACACCTGATCACCTCGGCAATTCCCTATATTAACGGGATCAAACACCTTGGAAACCTTGTGGGTTCGCAGCTCCCCGCTGACCTCTTCGCCCGCTACCAGCGTGGTCGCGGTAACGAAGTGTTGTTCCTGTGTTCGACCGATGAACACGGCACCCCTGCGGAACTTGCCGCTGCAAAGGCCGGCAAGCCCGTTGCCGAGTATTGCGCAGAGATGCACGAAGTTCAGGCCCGCATCGCCGAAGGCTTCCGCCTCTCATTCGATCACTTCGGTCGGTCGTCGAGCGAACAAAACCACGCGCTGACCCAGCATTTCGCGGCAAAGCTGGCGGAAAACGATCTGATCCGCGAAGTGTCCGAAACGCAGATGTATAGCCACGCCGATGGCCGATACCTGCCCGACCGCTATATCGAAGGCACCTGCCCGAACTGCGGTTTCGACAGTGCACGCGGCGACCAGTGTGACAACTGCACAAAACAGCTCGACCCTGTTGATTTGATCAACCCGCATTCGACCATCTCTGGCTCGACAGATCTGGAAATGCGCGAGACCAAACATCTCTATCTGCGTCAAACCGCGATGAAGGATCAGTTGGACGCGTGGATCGATAGCAAAAAAGACTGGCCCGTTCTGACGACCTCGATTGCGAAAAAATGGCTGCACGATGGCGACGGCCTTCAGGACCGCGGCATCACCCGCGACCTCGATTGGGGTGTTCCTGTGAAAAAAGGCGGCGAAGATTGGCCGGGCATGGAAGGCAAAGTCTTCTACGTTTGGTTCGACGCACCCATCGAATACATCGCCTGCTCGCAGGAATGGGTCGATGCAGGCAAAGGCGCGGATTGGGAACGCTGGTGGCGCACCGATAAAGGCGCAGAAGACGTGACCTACACCCAATTCATGGGCAAGGATAACGTGCCGTTCCATACCCTGTCGTTCCCTTCGACCATCCTTGGGTCAGGCGAACCATGGAAGCTCGTCGATTACATCAAGTCATTCAATTACCTGAACTATGACGGAGGTCAGTTCTCGACCTCGCGTGGTCGCGGCGTGTTCATGGATCAGGCGCTGGAAATCCTGCCTGCGGACTACTGGCGCTGGTGGCTTTTGTCGCACGCCCCTGAATCGTCAGACTCTGAATTCACGTGGGAGAACTTCCAGCAGTCGGTGAACAAAGACCTCGCCGACGTTTTGGGCAACTTTGTCAGCCGCATCACCAAGTTCTGCCGTTCCAAATTCGGCGAAGAAGTCCCGGCTGGTGGCGCATTCGGTGAAAAAGAGGCCGCAGTTATCGCGGCTTTGACCGAACGCGTCAAAGCCTACGAAGGCTTTATGGACGCGATCGAGGTTCGCAAAGCGGCGGGCGAATTGCGTGCGATCTGGGTGATCGGCAACGAATACCTTCAAGACGCCGCCCCGTGGTCGACCTTTAAGGAAGATCCCGAAACCGCTGCCGCACAGGTTCGGTTCGGCCTGAACCTGATCCGTTTCTACGCGATCCTCTCTGCGCCGTTCATCCCTGATGCCTCTGACGCGATGTTGGCTGCAATGAAATCCGACGACAGCGCTTGGCCCGACGATGTGGCCGAAGCGCTGAACGCCCTGCCCGCTGGCCACGGCTTTGCTGTACCCGAAAACCTCTTCCGAAAAATCACAGATGAGGAACGCGAAGAGTGGCAAGAGCGCTTTGCTGGCGTCCGCACCTAAAAGAAAGCCCGCCAAACGGCGGGCTTTTTTAATCGAACATGTCGTGTTGGCTGCGCGGGGCTTCTAACCCTAGATGCCGCCACGCACTCTGCGTGAGCATCCGTCCGCGCGGGGTGCGCTGAATGAGGCCCTGCTGCAAGAGGTAAGGCTCGATCACCTCTTCCAGTGCATCACGGCTTTCGGACAAAGCGGCAGAGAGAGTTTCGATCCCAACAGGCCCGCCGCCGTAGCTTTCGGCCATCAGGCGCATATACCGACGGTCCGCCCCATCAAGGCCGAGTGTATCGACCCCCAGACGGTTCAGCGCACGGTCCGCAATTTCGCGGGTGACGCGCCCATTTCCCTCAACCACGGCAAAGTCGACAACACGGCGCAACAGACGCCCCGCGATACGCGGTGTGCCACGGGCGCGTTTCGCGATCTCATGCGCCCCGTCATCATCTGCAGGCGCCCCAAGCAGCCGCGCGCCACGGGTCACGATCTGGTGCAGTTCTTCGACATTATAGAACTGCAACCGCGTCGGGATGCCAAAACGGTCACGCAGCGGGGTGGTCAACAGGCCCAAACGAGTCGTCGCCCCAACGAGCGTAAAGGGCTGAAGTTCAATCCGAACAGTACGTGCCGCAGGTCCCTCACCGATGACGAGGTCCAGCTCATAGTCCTCCAGCGCAGGATAGAGCACTTCTTCGACTGCCGGGTTCATGCGGTGGATTTCGTCGATGAACAGAACGTCCCGCGCCTCGAGGTTGGTGAGGATTGCCGCCAGATCCCCCGCCTTGGCCAAGACAGGGCCAGAGGTCATGCGGAAATTCACGCCCAACTCGCGCGCCATGATCTGCGCGAGCGTCGTTTTACCAAGACCCGGAGGACCATGGAACAACGTGTGGTCCATCGCCTCGCCCCGCATTTTCGCGGACTCGATAAACACACGCAAGTTCGCCCGCGCATCGGCCTGACCGATAAATTCGTCTAGCCCCTGCGGACGCAGAGCACGGTCATTGTCAGAGGGTTTGCGGTCCGGCGTCAGTTCTTCGGTGCGGTCCATCGGTTAGCCTTTCGGGGCTAGGAGTTTCAGCGCCGCACGAATGAGCTGGCTGGTATCAAGGTCGGGCGTATCATTCAGCGCCTGCGCTACAGCGCCCGCAGCGTCAGAGGGCGAATACCCGAGGTTCTGCAAGGCCGACAGCGCCTCTGGCTGCGCGCTCGACACTTTGGGCGGGGCAGCGCGGGGTTTCGGCGCAGGTTCGGCCTCGATCACGTCATCAGAAACGGTGGCTTCTGTGCCTGTCATTGCCATCACACTTGGCGCTTTGCCTTTGAGTTCCAGAATGGCCTTTTGCGCGGTTTTCGGGCCGACACCCTTGGCGCGGGCAATCGCGGACCAATCCTCGAGCGCAATCGCGCGGCTCACCCCTTCGGGGCCGAGCGTGCCAAGGATCGCAAGTGACGCCTTCGGGCCAATGCCCTGAACGCCCGTCAGCAGACGATGCCATTCCTTTTCCACCAAGGTCGAAAAGCCGAACAATTGCATCAAATCTTCACGGACGAGCAGATCTGTATACAGCGCAACCGCCTGACCAATCGGAGGGATCGTCGCCATCACGCGATCGGAACAGTAAACAATGTAGCCGACACCGCGCACGTCGATCAGAACATGATCCAGACCTTTATAGTCTACGATCCCCGAAATCTTTCCAATCATACGCCAGCCTTTGCGATAGCGCGGGACAGGTGGCCCGCTGATTGACAATGATGTGCATGACAAATGGCAATCGCCAAGGCATCCGCCGCATCCGCGCCCGCGATTTTCACGCCAGGTAATTGCAGCCGCACCATGTGGTCGATCTGTTTTTTATCCGCGTGTCCAACCCCGACCACCGCCTTTTTCACGGCGTTGGGTAGATATTCCCCGACGCGCAACCCAGCCTGCGCAGGAACCAACAACGCAATCCCCCGCGCCTGCCCCAGTTTCAGGGTGGCAACCGCGTCTTTGTTCACAAAGGTCTGTTCGACCGCTGCAGCATCAGGCTGATAGGTCGCGAAGACCTCAGTCAGTTGGGAATAGAGCGACAATAGACGATCGGACAAATCCGCAGCGCCATCCGATTTACAGACCCCATTGGCAACGTGCGAAAGACGCGAGCCAGAGACATCAATGATTCCCCACCCCATATTTCGCAACCCCGGATCGATGCCGATGACGCGCATGCCTGTTCCTTTTTGTATGCTCTTTCGGTCACAAGTAGCACAAAAAGAGAACAAACGCCAAGTCGCAATATTAAGCAGATTTTCATGCCGCACCTGCGAGAGACGCAAAAACGACCCTAAAAACGACACTTCAAATTTCGGCCGCGACGGAATTCGAAGCTTAAAAACAAGGCCGTTTGTCCAAAAATAAGGCATTCCAAAAACGCATAAGAACTATGCAAAACCGACTATAGCTTTTGATTTTTTCCGCAACTAAATGGCGACCATCAAGACAACATCGCTGCACTGCGGCGACCCGACCCATGAAGGACAAAGCTATGGCTATGGTTGACACCACCACCGCGTACACTCCGCGTCTGGCCTATCAGGCCGTTTCGTTCGTCTACAACGTGATCACCAACATTCAACTCTGGAACGAATCTCGCAAAACCGTGCGTGTTCTGGAGAAACTGACCGAACGTGAATTGAATGACATCGGTCTGAACCGCGGCGACATCTATAACTTCGCTCGCACTGGGTCGTTCTAATCTGACCTAGTTCACGCACAATCGACGATACGACAAAGGCCACCTCAACGGTGGCCTTTTGCGTTTTCGAATGCTGAAACGATCATCGCATCATCAAAACGTTAGCGACCCCACGATCAATCTGGGCCGCCAATGTGCGGCTGACAACGTCTGCCTGCATGATCCATGCTCCCGAACGGTCGAGCATTGTTCCAGCCCGCATCATATCAATGCGTTGATTGTAAGCCATCTCACCAAGGTAAAGAAGAACGATGACCTTGAATGCAATCAGCGCGACGACCATCGTGAACAGCCCTTTGAACGGGATGTGGGGCGCACGGCGTCGGGCACGCGCTACGATCAGCCCGTCACTTTGAACCACATGATCTACGCCATTGGCCATACGGACCTGATAGGTCCGCTCTATTTGTTTCAGACGTGCATCGAACGTCGCTTTATTATCAGCCATAGGATTACCTCCGGCACGGCCCCCACCGCACAAAAACACCTAATATTTCGATAAAATTAGCTGCTAATTTCGTCCAATTTAGGGCCGTCCGAGCACTGATTTGGAAACATTACTCGAAAATGAGGGTCAGTGTTGTCCAATCACCGATGGATTCACGGTTTTTCAACCCAAATCCCTGCGCTTGGTAGGCTGCCAGCACAGAATCGGCCTGTTCGTTCAGAATGCCCGACAGGATCGACACGGTGCCCGATTTCGAATGGCGCGCCATGTCTGGTGCAATGGCGATCAGAGGTCCTTTGAGGATGTTTGCAAAGATCAGGTCATAGGGTGCGGCGGCGCCAATCTCTGGCGCGTCAAAGCCTGCGGCCTCAATACACAGAACGCTGCCCGACATGCCGTTGGCCGACAGGTTGGCCTCGGCAACCTCAACAGCGACTGCATCAATGTCGGATGCAAGAACAACTGTATCAGGCCAGAGACGCGCAGCACCCATCGCCAAGACAGCGGTGCCACACCCCACGTCGATGGTGTGTGCAGGTGCGTAACCTGCGTCCGCCAAACGATCCAAGGCGCGCAGGCAGCCCAAGGTCGTGCCGTGGTGTCCCGTACCAAAGGCCATCGCGGCCTCGATCAGCAGCGCGATACGATCCTCTGGGACTTTATCCGCATCATGGCTGCCGTAGACAAAGAAACGACCAGCCTCGACGGGAGCCAATTCACGCTTCACATGAGCGACCCAGTCGATCTGCGGCACTTCGGAAATCACAAAGTCCTTTGCGCCATGCATCGTCGATAACAGCGCCAGCCCTGCCCGATCTGGTTCTTCGACGAAATAGACGGCGACTTCGAACAGGCCCGAACCATCCTCGATCTCAAAGCTTCCAACGCCAGTGGGCTCTGGCCACAGGTTTTCGCAATCAGCGGCCAACGCCTCTGCCTGTTCGAGGGAGGGGACAACAGCGATGGCGGAGTAGGTCAGGTCAGTCATGATCGTATCGTCTTTATTCAGCAGGAGCGGCGACGGGCCGCGTGAAAATAGTCTCATGCCCAGCCATAGGATGACGCGGGATAAGAAGCGATAGGCAAAGCGAAACAAACGCCATGCAGGCCGCAAGGATGAACACGGCAAAAGGAGAATAGAGCCACAATAGCCCCAAGAGCACTGGCAGGAACACAGCCGCGATATGGTTGATCGTAAAGGCCACAGCAGCGGTCGGTGCAATATCCGCAGGATCGGCGATCTTTTGAAAATAGGTTTTCAGCGCGAGCGCGAGACCAAAGAAAATATGGTCCACGACATAAAGCGTGGCCGCGATAGCAACACCCCAGCCGAACCAATAGACACCCCCGTAGGCCAAGAACACACAGATCAGGCCCGTGTATTCAAAGACCAAAGCACGGCGTTCACCCCAGAGATGGACGATTTTCCCCAACACGGGCGCGATCAGCATGTTGGCGATCAGGGTGACGAGGTAGAGGCTTGTGACCTCATGCACCTCAAATCCGAACCGTTCGACCATCATGAAGCCAGCAAAGACGACAAAGATTTGCCGACGGGCACCCGCCATGAATTGCAGCGCGTAATAGAGACCGTATCGACGGCGCAGGATGAATTTCTTGATCTGGGGGTTTGGGGCTTCGAACTGCGGGAAAGCGACCATGCAGTAAATCGCGACCAGCGCGGTAAAGCCGCCTGACATGAGGTAGACCGTGTTGAACGACAGTTCAAAGCTTTTCCACGTCATGACAACCAGCACATAGGCCACCAAGGTCGCCGCCGATCCCGCCGACATCAACCAGCCCAGCGTTTGCGGGGCCTTGGCCTTGTCGATCCACTGGAGCTGGAGCGATTGGTTCACCGTCTCAAAGTAGTGGAACCCGATCGAGCTGAAGGTGGTGATCATCAGGATCCCGCCCAAGGTCGGGAACCATGCTGTTACTGCCGTAGACACGCCTAAGAGCAGCAGCGCCGAAAGGCCCAGCACCTGTTCGCGCACCACCATCAAGATCAAAATCACGCCGATGGCGAGGAACCCTGGGATTTCGCGGACGGTGTGCAACAGGCCGATGTCGTCGCCTTGGAAGTTGGCGACCTCGACGACGAAGTTGTTCAACAGCGCCGACCAGATCGAAAACGCAACGGGCATTCCCATCGCCATCAGGAACAATAACGCAATCGGACGTCGCCACAGGGGCAACTGGTCTGCGTCATTCAGTGGGAAAATGCGTCTCATGTCCGCCCGATACGCCTTTTTATGGGCTAAGGCGAGTGATTTTACCGCCCCGCCCTGTCTGATCTGGGTCAAAGATTTCGCATTTCAGAGTCCAGTATTCAGACATTCAGATGTATAGAGAAGCATCGTAGCGGGGAGGCTAATATGGATTTACTATCCATCGTCGAAACTTTGGGTGAAGGCCGCACGGCTCTTTTGATGGGGGTCATCACGGGCATCACCTTTGGCGTGGCCGCACAACGGTCGCGGTTTTGCCTACGCGCTGCAACCGTGGAGTTTGCCCGCCGCCAGATGGGGGACAAGGTCGCAGTCTGGCTGCTGACCTTCTCGACCGCGGTGGTCTGGGTGCAAGCGGCAGGGCTATTGGGCTACATCGACATTCCTGAGGCACGCATCATGGCCATCCCCGGCAGTTGGTCAGGCGCGATTGTCGGCGGTCTAATGTTCGGTGTCGGTATGATCATGGCGCGGGGCTGTTCGGGGCGTTTGCTGGTTCTAGCCGCGACAGGGAACCTGCGTAGTTTGGTGTCGGGTATGGTCTTTGCCGTGGTTGCGCAGATGACGATGGGTGGCTGGCTCAAGGCGCCGCGTGACTGGATCGCTTCGCAATGGATCACCTCAGGCGGACGCAATGTAGACCTTTTAACCACGCTGCACTTGCCAGAATGGGGCGGTTTGGCCTTTGGTCTGATGCTCGCCATCCTCGCCCTGATCATCGCCCGCAAGAACCGAATAGGCGCCAGCCGCCTGATCTTTGGGGCGGGCGTGGGCTTTGCCGTGGCGCTGGGTTGGGCGCTTACAACAGCATTGAGCCGCGTGGCGTTTGACCCTTACCCAATCGAAAGTGCTACGTTTACCGGCCCTTCGGCCAACACGTTGATGTTCCTGCTCGATAGTGGAAACGCTGTTCTGGAATTCCCTGTGGGCCTCGTTCCGGGCGTATTCATCGGCGCGTTCTTCTCCTCGGTCCTTACCAAAGAGTTCAAATTCCAAGGCTTTGAGTCGGAGGCCAATATGCGGCGATCCCTCACAGGGGCAGCCCTCATGGGGTTTGGCGGGATGCTGGCGGGTGGTTGCGCAATCGGCGCGGGCGTCACAGGTGGGTCAGTCTTTGCGGGCACCGCATGGCTCGCGCTGACCGCATTCTGGATCGGCGGGATGGTCACCGACTTCCTTCTCGATCAGCGCATCGCGCGCGTGTCGGAGCTTTAACCGACGAGCCTCGGCGGGTTGACTGCATTGCGATGACGTTCCTCAACGCCAATCCGCAAACCTCGTCCGATCCGGTGGACCAACTCTGACCACGCAGCAGCCTGCAGCGGGTTGAGGTGACGGCGCAAGACGGAGTCGAACAAGCCAAGCCAAACGTCGAAATGTTGCGGTCGCACGTCGCCCGCATGCATGTGCGCACGCATCGGATTGCCGTCGTAGACCTTGTCGAAAAAGATCACATTGCGCCAAAAATTGACAATCTTGGCCTCATGAGCGGTCCAGTCCGTCACGTGCTTGCTAAAGATCGGCCCCAATCCGGGATGGGTTCGCACGACGGCATAGAATTCGTGAACAACCAGTTCGACCTCTTGCTCAGAGATCGGGAAACGGGGCGACAGTAACGACATGGCCCGTCCTTTCAACGTCGGAAACCCCCAATCGGTGATCGCCCCCAACGCACGACCGATCACACGATAAACTTTAGCAAAGCCAATCTGAGCCCACATTGACAAAGAACAAGATGCGGCAATTTTAGTCAGGTGGCCACATAGACTTTACGCCAATTCCTGCCCGTCCTATAAGCCGCCCATGATGGCACGTAACCCGATCATTATTCGAATTACGAACCCGGCTCTCTGAAACCAGAGCGGCCGGGCCAAGGTGTCTGAGACTTCGCACCGATCCTACCCATCCTGACCGAATTTTCGTGAAAAGGACGCCACCATGTGCGCCGACACACCTGACTACAAAGACACCCTAAACCTGCCGGAAACAGAATTCCCGATGCGTGCTGGCCTGCCGCAGCGCGAGCCCGAATGGCTTGCCCGTTGGGCCGAGATCGGCATCTACGATCGCCTTCGTGAAAAATCTGACCGCACTCCGTTCATCCTGCACGATGGCCCTCCTTATGCGAACGGCCACCTGCACATCGGTCACGCGCTGAACAAGATCCTCAAGGACTTTATCGTCCGTTCGCAGCAGATGCTGGGCAAAGATGCGCGTTACGTTCCGGGTTGGGATTGTCACGGTCTGCCGATCGAATGGAAAATCGAAGAAAAATACCGTGCTGAGGGCAAGAACAAGGACGAAGTGAACGTTGTCGACTTCCGTCAAGAATGCCGCAAGTTCGCCGAGGGCTGGATCGACATCCAACGTGAAGAGTTCAAACGTCTGGGCATCACCGGCAACTGGGCCGATCCTTATCTGACGATGAACTTCCACGCGGAACGTGTGATCGCCGAAGAATTCATGAAGCTCTTGATGAACGGCACGCTCTATCAGGGATCGAAACCTGTGATGTGGTCGCCCGTTGAGAAAACCGCGCTGGCCGAGGCCGAGGTCGAATACCACGACCACACCAGCCATCAGGTTTGGGTGCGGTTTAAACCTGTCTCGGGTGGCGAAAAGGTATCAGACGACGACTTTACCGTCGTGATCTGGACAACGACCCCGTGGACCATCCCGCAGAACCGCGCTGTCGCGTATGGCCCGACCATCGAATACGGTCTCTACAAAGTGACCGAAGTTCACGAGCACTCTGCCGCGACCGTTGGCGAGGTTGTCCTTCTCGCCAATTCGCTGGCCGAGTCGGTGATGCAGGGCGTTCGCGTCACTGCTTTCGAAAAAATTGGCGATGTCTCTGCTGATGCCCTCGAAGGCATGATCCTCGCACACCCCTATCGTGGTGTCGAAGACGGCAATGGCGAATGGGACTACGACGTCCCAATGCTACCCGGCGATCACGTGACCGAAGAGGCTGGCACAGGCTTTGTTCACACCGCGCCGTCGCACGGTGACGACGACTATCAGCTCGGCCTGAAATTCGGCCTGCCGATGACCTACAACGTGACCGAGGATTCCTCTTACCGCGCTGACCTGCCGATCTTTGCTGGCATGCATGTGATCCTGCCCGATGGTAAAGAAGGTCCTGCGAACGTCGCCAACATCAAACAGATGGCCTACACGGGCGCACTGTTTGGCAAGGCGAAGATGAAGCACTCCTACCCGCACTCGTGGCGGTCCAAGGCTCCGGTGATCTATCGCAACACGCCACAGTGGTTCGCAGCCATTGATAAGGACGTGAACGATGGTCAGGACACCTATGGCAAGACCATCCGCGAACGTGCGCTGACCTCGATCGACCAACTCGTGAAATGGACCCCGCAAACGGGTCGCAATCGCCTTTATTCAATGATCGAAGCACGTCCTGACTGGGTTCTGTCGCGTCAACGCGCGTGGGGCGTTCCGCTGACTTGCTTCGTCAAAAAAGACACCCTGCCGACCGCAGATGATTTCCTCCTGCGCAACGCGGCGATCAACGCTCGCATCGCTGAGGAGTTCGAGGTTGGTGGCGCCGACGTTTGGTATGTCGATGGCTTCAAAGAGCGCGTGTTCGGCAACGATGCGAACCCTGACGACTACGACCAGGTCTTTGACGTGCTCGACGTTTGGTTCGACTCGGGTTCGACCCACGCATTCGTTCTGCGCGACCGTGAAGACGGCACAGCGGACGGCATCGCTGATCTTTATCTCGAAGGCACCGACCAGCACCGCGGTTGGTTCCATTCGTCCATGCTTCAGGCCTGCGGCACCAAAGGTCGCGCGCCCTACAAGGGCGTTTTGACCCACGGCTTTACGCTGGATGAAAAGGGCATGAAGATGTCTAAATCCATCGGCAACACCGTCGCCCCCGAAGACGTATGTAACGAATACGGCGCAGACATCCTGCGTCTGTGGGTGGCACAGTCCGACTATACCGCTGACCTTCGCATCGGCGATAAGATCATCAAGGGCGTTGCGGACAGCTACCGTCGTCTGCGCAACACCATGCGCTTTATGCTGGGGTCGCTCAACGACTTCACAGAGGCCGATCGCGTTGATCCGAAAGACATGCCAGAACTGGAACGCTGGGTACTACATCGCTTGGCTGAGTTGGATGAGGTCGTTCGCAAGGGCTATGCCGAATACGATTTCCAAGGCGTATTCCAAGCGCTCTTTAACTTTGCGACCGTGGACCTGTCTGCCTACTACTTCGACATCCGCAAGGACGCGCTCTACTGTGATGGCGATACCCTGAACCGCCGCGCATCGCGCACGGTTCTCGACATCCTGTTCAACCGTCTGACCACTTGGCTGGCCCCGATCCTCGTGTTTACGATGGAAGAGGTCTGGCTCGAGCGTCACAAAGAGGACGGCGCGTCGGTGCATCTGGTCGATATCCCAGAAACACCTGCAGAGTGGAAAGACGAAGCCTTGGCCGCAAAATGGGCTGGCATCCGCAAGGTGCGCCGCGTTGTGACTGCAGCACTGGAAATCCAGCGCCGTGATAAGGTCATCGGTGCAAGCCTTGAGGCCGCGCCTGTCGTCCACGTTGACGACAAAGACGTGCTTGAAGCGCTGAAAACCGTGGCGTTTGACGACCTCTGCATCACCTCTGGCGTCATGCTCACAAACGACCCTGCCCCTGCTGAAGCCTTCCGCATGGGCGAGGTTGAGGGCGTGGCCGTCGTCTTTGAAAAGGCGGACGGTGAGAAATGCGAACGCTGCTGGAAAATCCTTCCAGACGTTGGCACCCACAGCCACGCGGGCGTCTGCGGACGCTGTGACGCGGCACTGGGATAACAGATCTGGGCGCCTTCGGGCGCCCTTTTCACAACGAGGAACCACATGATCACGATCGTCACCACAGCCGCAGACCGTCAGGCCTGCTATGACATCCGGACCACCGTTTTTGTGGGCGAACAGAACGTGCCGCCAGAACTGGAACTGGACGATCTAGAGGACCAATGCACCCACTTCCTCGCGCGGCTAGACGGAGTGCCGATGGGAACCGCACGCCTGCTCGACCGTGGTTATGCCAAGGTGCAGCGCGTTGCCGTGATGAAAGAGGCTCGTGGAACCGGCTTGGGTAAACGGCTGATGGAGGCTCTGCTCGATCACGCCCGCGACATTGGTTTCACCGAGGCCCGCCTCGATGCGCAGGTCAGCGCCATTCCGTTTTATGAGAAACTAGGCTTCACCGCTGAGGGGCCAGTGTTTGACGATGCAGGAATCCCGCATCGCCTGATGACAAAGCCGCTTTAACCATCTTTGCCGTAGATCACCTGCTGCATAGCGCCTGCCGAAATCAAGTAAACAGAGGTAATCACCAGACCGTAATGCGCCCAGCTTTCGGGATGGAAATCGACCCAAGCGGCCCAGCCCGCAAATCCTGTCCACGCCAGCGCCATCGGCAAAGTCACGAACCGCCAGCGAGCGGTGCGCGTCGGGTGAACGAATTTGATCGGCAAGAACATCGCAATCGACAGCACGACCACGAGGCCGAGGATCACCCAGTAATCGGGGCGGATCGCAAAGACGACCAATACCAGCATGTTCCAGCATCCCGGGAAACCAGAGAACGAATAGTCCTTTGTTTTCATACGGGTGTCCGCGAAATACAGCGCAGATGTGAACGTGATCACCATGATCGCCACCCAGCCCGTCCAACCCGGCAACATTTCGGGGTGTTTGAACAGCGCGTAGGCGGGCACAAAGACGTAGGTCAGATAGTCGATGATCAGGTCCAACAGCACGCCGTCATAGATCGGGCTATTGGTTTTGACATCGTATTTCCGCGCCAACGGCCCATCGATCCCATCCACAAAGAACGCGACGACCAGCCAGAGGAACATCAAGCTCCAATTGCCATCGACGGCAGCGAGCATAGCGAGCATCGCAAAAACTGCGCCAGTTGCGGTGAGAAGGTGAACGCCGAGGGCTTTGTGTGATAGTGTCATTGGGGCTAAATGACCGAAAGCAACCCTAGGGGCAAGGGTTCAGTCACGTGATCCCGCCCCTGCGCGAGGGTGCGCTGATCGATAGACCTCCATCAATCGGGCGGTATCGACCGCCGTATACATCTGCGTGGTATTGAGCGAAGCGTGACCCAATAATTCTTGAATGGCCCGCAAGTCCCCGCCCGCGTTCAACAAATGCGTGGCAAAGGAATGGCGCAGCGCATGCGGGGTTGCCGTCGCAGGCAGGCCAAGCTGCATACGTGCCTGCGCCATGACCTTTTGGATCATCACAGGCGACAGTTGTCCGCCGCGTACGCCCCGAAACAGCGGGGCGTCAGGGTCGATTTGATGCGGGCAGTCTCGCACATAGGCAGCCACCGCATCACGGGCGGCGTCGATCACGGGCACGATACGCTCTTTCCCACCTTTGCCGACGATCCGCAGGACGCTGGGCAAAGGATAGTCGCTCCCCTTGAGGCCCAAAGCCTCTGATATCCGCAAGCCACAGCCGTAGAGCAGCGTCACGACCGCCGTATCCCTAGCGGCCACCCAAGGTTCGCGGGCTTGAAGCTCCACTGTGTCGAGCATCGCTTTGGCGGCGTCTTCTGCCAGTGGTCGGGGTAGTTTTTTCTGGAACTTGGGGGCGCGGGTCATAAGGACCGCTGAAGGGTCGAACCCCTCTCGCTCTGCCATCCATTTCACAAAGGATTTCACCGCAGACAGCATCCGTGCCAGCGACCGCGCCGCAACACCACGCCCGCGTTCATGCGCCATCCATGACCGCATATCAGAGATGGTCAGTCGCGACAGCGCTGCCGTGCCCTGTTGATCACCGTGGTGGTTTTGCAGGAACCCAAGGAACGCGAGAACGTCTGTTTGGTAGGCCTTGATCGTGTTTTCGGCCACACCATCCACCGCCCGCGCATGGTCAAGCCAACGGGCAAGCGCATCGGTAAGAGCCGGAGAAATCACTCAAGCCAGCGCCGCATGGCGCGTTCAAAGACAGAGCCAAAGAACCCAAGAAGGTCCGTGCCCTGCTGTGGCGAAAACTGATGCGGGTCCTCGGCCCCCATCGCCAGCATACCCGGCAAGCGACCCGGACCGAAGTCCAGACGCAGACAAGCCTCGGAGCGAATGTAATCCGCTTTTTCACCGTAGAGGCTGTTTTCCTCTGGCTGCACTTGACGCAAAAGCACCTGACGCAGCGGGGCATTGCGGCCCTTGGTCATGTAGTCCGCGATAAATCCGGGCTTCACAACAGAGAGCACATCGCCAAGGCTGCGCACCGCGTCATCCGCCTGCTCTGCCCCACTTTCGAGAACCAGACGCATGGAATCGACGCGCAGGATTTCCGCGACTTCGGTGCCGAGGTCCTGAAGGAAGGCATCGAACTTCACGGGTTCCATCATGCGCAACACAGCGCGATGGATTTGATTGGTGCCTGCGAGGTTTTCATAAGCAGCGGCGATCACGCTGCGGTGGGTATCCTCTAGGCGGTCCAGACGCGCCTCGAGCCGAGCCATCGCAATGCCGCGCAGATCAACGATATTGCCGCCCATCGCCTGCTCGTTCGCAGAAACGAGCGCGCGCATCAGATCAGTATCTTCGAGAACGACCTCAGGATCGGAAAGAATAAAATCCCGCACTTTCGGATCGATTTCCGGATTACCGCTCATCACTGACCTCATACTGCTTTGCGCAAACCCTAACAGGTTTTTGCGAGAGGTTGTGTAAAAAATCGCCTCATCGCGCAAGTCAGCAGAAAACTGCGACTACGGATTGTGCAGGTTTTGCCACAGGTTAGCGGCACCACTTAACGCAAATAGGGGCAGCCATTCTGGCCACCCCTAGATGTAGATCGGATCAGGTGAAGATTAGAGAATCTTCTGGCCTGTCTTTGCCCAGTCCGCTTCGAACTGGGCGAGACCTTTGTCGGTCAGAACGTGGTTCGCCATCGCTTTGATCACAGCCGGCGGAGCGGTCATAACGTCAGCGCCGATTTTCGCACATTCAGACACGTGGTTCGCGGTGCGCACAGACGCCGCGAGGATCTGGGTCTCATAGCCGTAGTTGTCGTAAACGGTGCGGATATCTTCGATCAGCTGCAGACCGTCGAGGTTGATATCGTCAAGACGACCGATGAACGGCGAGATGAAGGTCGCGCCAGCTTTTGCTGCCAGAATCGCTTGGTTCACCGAGAAGCAAAGCGTCACGTTCACCATGATCCCACGCGAGGACAGTTCCTTACAAACGCGCAGACCAGCCCAGGTCAGAGGAACCTTGACCGCGATGTTATCCGCGATTTTTGCGAGCTTTTCGCCTTCGGCCAGCATGGTCTCAAAGTCCATGGATACAGCTTCAGCCGATACAGGACCATCAACCAGTTCAGCGATTTCCTTCGTGACTTCGAGGATATCACGGCCCGATTTCAGGATCAGCGACGGGTTGGTGGTCACGCCATCAACCATACCGAGGTCGTTAAGTTCGCGGATTGCATCCACGTCAGCGGTATCTACAAAAAATTTCATGGGATTTGCCTCACAGTGTGGGTTGGCCTTTGTCGGGTCAGCGTTTACCTCAGGTAGGGCGAAACCGAAACCCCGAAATGAGTGCGCTAACATGAGAGAGTTCTATGCAGAGGGAGAGCTGGTATCTGTGCTGACCGCGCAGCCTCTCGACCGTCTGCTGGACTACAAGGCACCTGAGGGGGGATGTTGGCGCGGGGCATTCGTCGAAGTACCTCTTGGCCCACGCAAGGTTTTAGGCGTGATCTGGGGCGATGGCATAGGCGGGTTCGACCTGTCCAAAGCGCGATCAGTCAATCGCGTGCTCGATGTGGCGCCCATGCGCGAAGAGATGCGTCAGTTCCTGACTAAGGTCGGCGCCTATACCCTGACCCCCATGTCCGCGATGCTACGGCTCGCCACACGTGCGCCTGGATTGGGCGACGCACCATCCATGCGCAAAGTGTACCGTTTGGGCGATGTTGCCCCCGACCGCATGACCGACGCCCGCGCCCGCGTATTAGAGGTGCTGCGCGATTATGGCGGATTGGCCTTTACCCTGTCCGAACTGGCCGAAATGGCGGGAACATCGTCCTCGGTCATCAAGGGCCTCGTCAAACAAGGCGCAGTCAGCGAAGAGGACAGCCCGCGTGATCTGCCCTACCCTCGGCTCGATCCTGACTACGGCGCGAAAGACCTCAGCGACGATCAAGCCGCAGCCGCCGAAACCCTGCGGGCGAAAATGCGATCGGGTGCCTATGGAACCACGCTCCTCAAAGGCGTGACAGGATCGGGCAAAACCGAGGTTTACCTTGAGGCCGTGGCAGAGGCGCTCCGCGTTGGGCGACAGGCGCTGGTCCTTTTGCCAGAGATTGCCCTAACCTCTGAGTTCATCACGCGGGTTGAGGCTCGTTTCGGGATGAAGCCTGCGGAATGGCATTCGGGCGTTACAATGACTGAACGCCGCCGCTGCTGGAAAATGGTTGGCAATGGCGACGCGCAACTCGTGGTCGGCGCACGCTCCGCGCTTTATCTGCCCTATCGCGACCTCGGCCTGATTGTCGTCGATGAAGAACACGACACCTCCTACAAACAGGACGACGGCGTTCTTTATAACGCACGTGACATGGCCGTCCTTCGGGCCTCTCTCAACACCGCGCAGGTGGTTCTGGCCTCTGCGACGCCAAGCCTCGAAAGCTGGGCGAACGTTGAGGCAGGTAAATATGATCGGATCACGCTGACCTCGCGGTTTGGCGATGCGGTGCTGCCCGTCATGAAGGCCATCGATATGCGGGCCGAGGATGTCCCCTCTGGCCGTTGGATTTCTCCGAGCCTGCGATCCGCCATCATCGACCGTATGGAAAAGGGCGAACAATCGCTCGTCTTTCTAAACCGCCGAGGCTACGCGCCGCTCACCATTTGTCGCGCCTGTGGGCATCAGATCGCCTGTGATCATTGCGACGCTCGGATGGTGGAACATCGGTTCCTAAAACGGCTCATGTGCCACCAGTGCGGCGAAACCAAACCCATGCCGGAGGTCTGCCCGAATTGTCAGGCAGAGGGCAAACTGAACCCCGTTGGTCCGGGTGTGGAGCGTATGGCCGAAGAAGTGGCCGATCTATTCCCTGACGCGAAGATCGCGGTTTTGTCATCCGACCTGTTCGGATCAGCCCGCGCGCTCAAGGAAAAGATCGAAGAGATCGGGCGCGGCGAAACCGATATTATCATCGGCACGCAATTGGTCGCGAAGGGGCATAACTTCCCGCGATTGACGCTTGTCGGCGTGATTGATGCTGATTTGGGGCTGCAGGGGTCCGACCTCCGCGCTGCCGAACGGACATTTCAACTGATGCGTCAAGTTGCAGGGCGTGCGGGCCGCGCTGAGACGCCAGGCATTGCCTTGCTCCAAACCTATCAGCCCGAACACCATGTGATCCGCGCGATCCTATCGGGCGACGAAGAAGAATTCTGGAAGGCCGAAGCCGCAGAGCGTAAGGCGGCAGGCGTGCCTCCGTATGGACGCATGGCTGGCATCGTCATCTCTGGCCCCGACATGCAAGAAGCTTTTGACCTCGGAAATGCTTTGGCACGGCGGGCCGACCCGCTGACCCGTATCGGCGCGCAAGTCTTTGGCCCTGCTCCTGCCCCGATTGCCCGCATCCGTGGCCGTCACCGTGTTCGCCTACTGGTCAAGGCCGACAAAACCGCACCGCTACAAGGCGCACTCCAGCAATGGGTGGCGCAGGTGCGCGTGCCCAACAACGTCCGACTGTCGATCGACATCGACCCGCAAAGTTTTTACTGATCCGCCTTCGGACGCCCAAAGAGCCCTGCCAAGGCGCGGCTGACGATTTGCGAAACTGTCGGCTTTGACGCCACACCCCACGGCAACGGGCGGCATACCTCTAGCGCGGCCACACCGACCCGAGCGGTTAATGCGCCGTTGATCACGCCCTCACCGAAACGGCGCGACACCTTGGCCAAGGCTCCACCGCCCGCGACGGTTCCGATCAAGTCATCACCCACCGCAACGGCCCCCGTGGCAACCAGATGCGTCAGCACCGTGCGGGTCAAACGCCAGCTTCCGAAGGTGCCAGAGCGCCCTCCGTAAATCTCTGCGATACGACGGATCATCCGAAGGTTCGCGGTCAGCGCGGTGATCAGGTCGGCCAAAGCCAAGGGTACGATCGCAGTGACGGTCGCGACCTGACGCGCTGCGGCTTCGACCTCTGCGCGGGCCCTGACATCGAGCGGCAAGAGGAGCGTTTGTTCTGCCAATTGCAAAAGACCGTCAGCGTCCATCACCTCGGCTTCTCGGTCTGAGAGCTGGGCCAATCCCCACTCCAAATCCGCGCGATTTTTATAAAGTTTCTTTATATCCGACAGCACATTACGCGCCAAACCTAAATTACCGCTCGCGATAGCCTCTTGCGCCTCTTTGTGCACCTTATCCAGACGCCGTAACCGTCCGAACGCTGCCAGTTCCCGCAGCGAGATCAACGCCATAACTGCAACAAAACCAGCGACCAGAACCGTAACGACCAACCCTAAAATGGGCGACCGAGCGAGGAGTGCGTTCACGTAATCCCACGCGGCCAAGGACACGACAAAGCCGATCAGCGAGACGAGGAGCGACCAGAACCACTTTGCCAGACGCGAAGGTTTGCGCACCGACAGCGCCGCCAACTGCTGCATCGCGACGGGGCGTCCCGTGTCGAATTCATCGACAGGCGGAGCTTCTGCTGGACTCGGCGACGGAGTGTCGAGGTCGATCAAAACAGGGCCATTGGTCGTCATAGTCGATCCCCCAACAAAAATTGCGCAACACGGTCCATGCGGATGTGCGGCGGACCATCTCCCGGTCGGAGGGTGAGCGGCGCGGGTGCGAAATTCATCACGGAATAATCGGCATCCAACCATTTTTCATCGCCTGCACGGGCTGGAGCGAGAAGATGCGCAGGATCGTCAGGCAAGGCACCGGGGTAAAACGCAGCCTGCCGTCCATCAGACAGCAACTGCCCCCGCACCACATCAATGGTCGCACCATCGTGTTGAACACTGTCCTCGGTCGTTGTGCGCAGCGCCGCAATCGACATCGCAGAGGTGTGAGCCCCCGCGAAATCCGCGCGATCCTTTGCTTCACGCAACAGGGCCTGCGTGATCGCTGTCAGCTTGGTGTGTTGGCTGTGGTGGAGGTGGTCCGCCTTGGTCGCAGCAAAGAGGATTTTATCCACCCGCTTTCCACCCAAGAGCCGCGTGAGCCACGCATTCCGACCCGGTCGAAACGCCGCCAGAATATCAGCCATCGCAGTCCGCAAATCTTCTACCGCACGGGGGCCATTATGGATCGCGCCCAGAACATCCACCAAAACGATTTGTCGATCTATTCTTGCAAAATGATCCTTAAAGAACGGCTTTATGATCTTATTCTTGTAACTTTCGAACCTTCTCTCAAATTCTCGGTAGAGAGATCCTCGTGGCGCACGGTCGATTTCAGGCAACGGCGCAAAGGTCAAAACAGGTGATCCTTCCAGATCACCGGGTAAGAGAAACCGCCCTGGCGACAGGTCCGAAAACCCTTCCTCTCGGGCTGCATTCAGATATGCGGTAAAGCTCGCGGCCAAGGCCCCTGCGGTCGGTTCATCGTGCGGCTCTGCGCCCTTCGCCGAATGGATCGCATCGCGCGCGGCCAGCGCAACACTGCGCCCTTCCATCCGAGCCAAGGTCTCATGTGACCATTCCGCATAGGATTTTTCGAGCAGACCAAGGTCGAGCAACCATTCGCCGGGGTAATCAACAATATCGATATGAACCGTGCGCGGCCCAGTCACGCCCGCAAGGAACCCCGTCGGCTGAACGCGCAAGGACAGGCGCAATTCGGAAATGCGGCGTGTGCCCTCAGGCCAGCTCGGATGTGGCGCGGTTAGCTTAGCTAGGTGATCCTCAAACGGGAACCGAGGGATCGTGTCATCGGGCTGAGGCTGAAGATAAGCAGAACGGATCGCACCGCTTGCCGCAGGTACCAGTTGTGGCATCCGACCACGATCCATCAGGTTCGCCACCAGCGAGGTGATAAAGACCGTCTTGCCTGCGCGGCTCAACCCTGTGACACCCAAACGGATCACGGGATCGGAAAAAGGGGCCGTTACAGTGTCGGTGACCGTCTCAAGGCTACGGGCCAGACCATCGGCAAGTGTCGAAAGAACCAAATCAGTCTCCTGCTCTATTAGGTCATAGATAAGCACTTGAGGCGGCTCTGTGTAGGGGCGCTGCCCCCGCCCGCCTACGGCGGCCTCCCCCGGGATATTTTGGGCACAAAGGCAGACGGGCGCGGGATTGATTTTCGGGGCTGCGCGGCCTAATAGGTGGCCATGCCTCGTTACGCGTTTCAGATCGAATATCACGGTGCCCCTTTTGTCGGCTGGCAAAGGCAAGCAGAGCAGTTGTCGGTGCAAGGCGCGATTGAAGCGGCCTTGGCCAAGTTGGAGCCACGCGCCCATACCATCGCAGCGGCAGGTCGAACCGATGCGGGTGTTCACGCGACCCATCAGGTGGCGCATGTCGATCTAGAACGGGAATGGGAAACTTTCCGTTTGATGGAGGCGTTGAACTATCACCTCAAGCCGTTGCCGGTATCGATCGTCCGCACCGAACAGGTTGCTGACGATTGGCATGCGCGGTTTTCAGCAAATGAGCGTCGGTATCTGTTCCGGATCATCACCCGTCGTGCGCCGCTGGTGCATGAGGCAGGGTTGGTTTGGCAGGTTCGGCAGCGGCTGGATGCGGCCGCGATGCAAGAGGCGGCCAATCGGCTCTTGGGGCGACACGATTTTACGACATTCCGGTCGTCGATTTGTCAGGCCGACAGTCCGATGCGGACATTGGATGAATTGCGCGTTGAAGAACTGACGCGCCCTGATGGGCAGGAAATACGATTTTACGTGCGGGCGCGGTCGTTCCTACACAATCAGGTGCGGTCTTTTGTTGGCACGCTCGAGCGAGTTGGCGCAGGGCAATGGACGCCTGATGATGTTGAAGCGGCTCTTCATGCACGGGACCGCGCGGCCTGTGGCCCCGTTTGTCCACCGCATGGGCTATATCTTGCCGGTGTGGGTTACCCCGACGACCCATTTGCTTGACCTGAATGTGATGTGCCGTAGCTCTACCTGAGGTGCATTCCTGTTCTCAGCGGGATAGGTTAGGGTTAAGCAAACTCACCAAGCGGGTGGGTGATTAGGGGCAGAAAAACGCGTGTCAGGACACTTCAAAACACTCGTATCGAGCATTTCCATTGCCATCCTCGCGCAAGCAGCAGTGGCACAAGACCTGACCATCGCGGTGGATGTCGCTGATCTGGAACCCGTGTTGCGGCAAGCCTCGCTGGTCGCCACGGTGCTCTCGACCGAAGACGCCCCACTGGCCCAAGATTTGATCGCAGCCGCGCGGGCCGATTATCAGCGGATTATCGCGGGTTTGTATTCCGAGGGGTATTACGGCGGCACAGTGTCCATTCGCATCGATGGGAGAGAGGCTGCCTCGATTGCGCCACTGGACGCGCCTGAAACAGTCAGCGCGATCTCGATTGAAGTGAACGCAGGCCAGCGGTTCACCTTTGGACAGGTCAGCGTTGCGCCTTTGGCGGACGGGACCGTTTTGCCTGATGGATTTGCCGCAGGTCAGACGGCGCGATCTGGAGAGGTAAAGGCGGCAGTTGCAGCGGCGGTCGCGGCATGGCGGACGGAGGGACACGCAAAGGCGGCTCCGACATCGCAGCAGATCACCGCGCGCCATTCCGAGGCCGAATTGAACGTAGCCGTCGGCATTGATGCAGGGCCGCAAGTGTCGTTTGGTCCCCTGACGGTTTCGGGCAACGAAGATGTGCGGACCGACGCCATCACGCGGATCGTGGGCTATCGGCAAGGCACCGTGTTTTCCCCTCATGAGGCGGAGAAGCTGGCGGATCGTTTGCGGCGCACGGGGGCTTTTTCTTCGGTTGCGGTGATAGAAGGCGACGCGCTGATCGGAACAGCTTTGCCGATTGAGTTGCAGGTGTCCGAAAAGCTCCCGCGCCGTCTGGGCTATGGCGTAGAGATGTCGACTGTCGATGGTCTCACCCTGTCGGGCTACTGGATGCATCGCAACATGTTCGGTGGGGCGCAGCGGTTGCGGGTCGATGGGATCGTGTCGGGGATCGCTGGCGAAACAGGCGGAATCGATTATGGGACGACTGTCACCTACGCCTACCCGCGCCCCTTTTCGATTGATACCGAAGCCGTTGCGACCTTAGCCCTCGAACATGAGGATGAGCCTGATTACAAACTCGATCAGTTGACAGGATCGGTGATTGTATCCCGACTGTTTAGCGACAATCGCGCGATTGAGGGCGGTATTGGCTTTGTCACCGCCGAAAGCGAAGACGCCAACGGCACCCGCGAATACACGCTTTTGACGCTTCCCATGGCGGGCACTGTTGATCGACGGGATTCCACGTTGAACCCAAAGAACGGTCATTACGCGACTTTGGACCTCACGCCCTTTGTCGGCTTTGGCGATGCGGGCACGGGGGGAAGGCTCTATTTCGATGGGCGCTATTATAGGTCCGTCGGCACCGACGATAACGTGACCTTTGCCCTGCGCGGCCAATTGGGATCGGTCATGGGTGTGTCCATCGCAGAAGCGCCCACCGATTACCTGTTTTACTCTGGCGGCGGCGATAGCGTACGCGGTGAAGGGTACAAATCGCTTGGCTATACCACAGGTGGCCAGACCACAGGCGGGCGCAGCTTTGCCGCGATTTCGGCGGAAACCCGTATCGATGTGACACCCTCCATCGGGATGGTCGGCTTTGTCGATGCAGGCTTTATCGGCGGCGGGTCGGTTCCCTTTGACGATGGCGAATGGCAGAGCGGTGCGGGCCTCGGCCTGAGGTATAACACGGGGATCGGGCCAATTCGCCTCGACCTTGCGACGCCGACCTCGGGGGATGGTGCGGGGCAATCTATCAATCTTTATGTCGGTATTGGGCAGGCGTTCTGATGCGGAAATTTCTGTTCCTCCTCGCACTGGCCCTGCCGATCCCCGCTGCGGCCCAAGACACTGTTGAGGCCGACCGTGGGTTGATCGTCGACTTTCTAACCGACAACTTGTCGGGCGCGGGTCGTGAAGTGCAAATCTATGGGTTTCAAGGCGCGCTGAGTTCACAGGCCAAAATCGACCGACTAACCATTGCGGACTCAGATGGTGTCTGGCTCGACGCTCAAGGACTGGTTCTGGATTGGAACCGCGCAGCACTTTTGGCGGGTCGGGTCGAGGTGAGCGACCTTTCGGCGGACAGCATCGCGATGGTACGCAAACCATTGACCGAAGCCCAAACCATTGACCCGAGCGCGAGCAGCGCACCCTTTGCCCTGCCCGACCTTCCCGTCTCGTTGACCGTCGATAACATGTCGATTGGCGCGCTGAGCCTCGGCGCAGACCTGATCGGAGAGCCTGTGTCGCTCTCCATCACAGGCGCCGCTGCCCTAGCAGGTGGCGCGGGATCTGCAGACCTTCGGGCGGAACGGATTGACGGGCAAACGGGCGAATTGATCCTCACGGGGTCCTTTTCAAACGAGAGCCGCGTTCTGGGCCTGACCCTTGCCCTGCGCGAAGGGGACGCGGGCATTGCCGCACGGCTCCTCGATCTACCGGGGTTGCCCTCCGTCGCGCTTAGCATCGATGGCACCGCTCCGCTGGATGCATACGAGGCAACGATTGCGCTGGATACTGACGGGCAGCCACGGTTGAGCGGGACGGTTGGGTTCGGCTCGGTCACGACCGTCGACGCAGCGACAGATAAGACCTTCCAATTTGACCTCGGCGGCGATGTCACTGCGCTGTTCCTGCCAGAATATCGCGACTTCTTTGGCCCTGACGTTCGGCTCGCCGCGGCGGGTCGGTCGACCGATCTCGGAACCGCCCTCTCGGCCCTGACGATCGAAACGCAGAGCCTTCGCCTGAACGGGTCGGCAAACTTGGATGAAACGGGCTGGCCGATTGATTTTGCCCTAACGGGCGACTTGGGTCGTGCAGATGGCGCGCCCGTTCTGTTGCCCATCAGTGGGGCACAAAACTACCTGCGGTCGGCAGCTTTGGACATTGGGTTTGATGCCACAAACGGCGACCAATGGAACGTAAAGATCGACGCGCAAGACTTTGTTAGAAAAGGTATTTCAATTCCAAATCTCACCCTAAACGGCGGTGGAACGATTGCCCCGGATCGTAGCGGATTGACTGCCGTTCTGACCTACGGTGCGACAGGCATTTCGCTCGATGATGCGGGGCTGACCGATGCGATGGGCGATGAGGTGAGCGGTGCATTATCGGTCGACTACGTGGCAAATGATCGAACGACCTTGCGTGAATTTTCGCTATCAGGCGCAGGGATCGATGCGCAGCTATCGGCTATTATCGACCCCACTGGGGATGAGATTGTCATCACACCTGACCTGTCCGTGGTGGTCAATGGTCTGTCTCGGTTCGCCACCCTTGCGGGGCTGCCCGACCTATCGGGTGACGCAGAACTGACCGCCAAAGGCACCATCCACCCGCTCCGTACAGCCGTCGATTTGGACGTTGTGGCACGCACTACCGACCTCTCGATCGGGCAACCGCAGGCGGATGCGCTTTTGGCGGGGGATGGTACTTTGACCCTCCGCGCCGTGCGGGATGAGGCCGGCACGCGGATCGAAGCTCTCGATTTCCAATCGGGCGATACGGCCCTGAACGGCGCGGTGGCGCTGACGGCGGATGGCGTGTTGGGACGTGCGACGCTCGGCACCCCTGCGGCTGGTTTGATTGAAGGGGCGTCGGGCGAATTGTCGGTGACGGTCAACGGCGCACGCGCGACCGACGGAACCCTAACCGCCAATGCCGTCCTCACCCGCGATGGCGACAGGATCGACCTGAGCGCTGATCTGCCAGCCGAAGGCCAAGGCCCGATTAACGTGAGTGCCGAAGTCACCGACCTTCGCCAATATGCGGGCCTTTCTGGCCTCGCGCTCTCGGGCGGCGCGTCTGTGACCATCAACGGCACAGCCCAAGCGGACGGCCAAACGTTTGACCTGACCGCCAACGCGACGACACGCAACGTGGCGATTGGGAATGCAAGCGTTGACCCGATCTTGACTGGCGCGGGGCAGTTGGCGACACGCCTGCGCCGCGATGACCAGCAGATCACCGTTGATCCGCTTACGCTGACCTTCCCGAACCTAACGGGCCAAGCGACCCTCGCGACGGATGGCACAACAGGTGGGGCAGAGTTCAACGTCCGCCTTGCTGATCTTGCCCTGATCGCGCCTGACTTCTCAGGTCCGCTCACGACCAAGGGCACCGCAACCCTGACAGAGAACGGCGCATGGCAGATCGATACCCAAGCCGACGGCGCGGCGGGCCTGTCGGCCAATGTCGCTGGACAGATCGTAGGGTCGAACCTCGACCTGCGGATCAATGGCGCGGCACCGCTGGCGCTCTTGAACGGCGTGTTGGAACCGCGCCGTTTGACGGGCACAGCAGGATTTAACCTTACCGTCTCTGGCCCCGCGGCTCTCGACGCAGTTACAGGGCAAATTCAGATCACCCGCGCAGAGCTATCAGCGCCGACCTTGGGCCAATCTCTGCGCGACCTCGACGGGACGATCACCCTTGCCAACGGATCAGCGCAGGTCGAGATGACTGGGGCATCCTCGCTTGGCGGCGGACTGGCCTTGCGCGGCCGCGTGGGGCTAAGCGGCGGGCTAAATTCAGCCCTAACCGTTGAAGCCAACAACATCGTCGTTCGCGATCCGACGCTCTATGAAAGCACCCTGTCGGGGGCGATTGCGATCAATGGGCCGCTTGCGGGTGGTGCGCAGATCAGTGGCACCATCGACGTGACGCAATCTGAAATTCAGGTACCCTCCTCGACCGTTGGGTCATTGGGCGATGTACCTGAGGTTACCCATGTCGGTGCGCCATCGGACGTCAGTCAAACCTTGCAACGTGCGGGGCTGACGGGAGCCACGGCGACCACGTCTGGCGGTGGCGGGCCTGCATATGACCTCGACATCACCATCAACGCCCCTGCCCGCCTCTTTGTACGCGGGCGTGGGTTGGATGCGGAGCTTGGCGGGAAACTGACGCTGCAAGGGACCACCCAGCAGATCATTCCCGCAGGTCAGTTCAACCTGATCCGCGGGCGGCTCGATATCTTGCAACAACGCTTTGCCCTGACCGACGGCGCGATCACCATGCAGGGCGACTTCATCCCCAAAATCCGTTTTGTCGCGACGACCGAGTCCCTGAACGGCACAACCGTCAACGTCATCGTCGAAGGCCCTGCCAGTGCGCCAGAGGTGAGCTTTACCTCTGCGCCTGAACTTCCCCAAGACGAGGTTCTGTCCCAGCTTCTCTTTGGTCGTGACATGTCATCCATAAGCGCATTCCAAGCTGTGCAGCTGGCCGCAGCCGTCGGCACCCTGACGGGGCGCAGTGGCGGTGGTCTAATCGACAAAATCCGTCAGGGGTCGGGCTTGGATGATTTGGACGTGACCACCGATGATGCGGGCAATGCGGCCTTATCGGCGGGCAAATACCTCAGCGACAATGTCTACACCGATGTTACCGTTTCATCGCAAGGCGACACCCAAATTAACCTTAACCTTGACCTCGGCGGCAACTTCACGGCCAAAGGCGGGTTTGGAACCACTGGCGACACGTCAGTCGGTGTTTTCTTTGAAAAGGATTACTGATGACGATCTCGCTCGACCTGACCGACCGCAAAGGGCTCCCTGATCCAATGCGGGTATTGATCACCGAATACCCACGTGACCTTTGGGCCAGAGATCCGAATTTCCACGGGTTGGTAAGCTTTTGGCTCGACCGTCATATGACCTTCCGCCGCCTCTTGTCCGCTATGACCACGGCCACCGAGGATGTGATGGACAAGGGTGATCCCAAACGGTTCGCCACCGCGATTTCCCGATATGGCTCTATGTTCGTCCAAGACTTACACGGCCACCACCAGATTGAGGATCAGCACTACTTTCCGATCCTGTCAAAGAAAGACCCACGCGTGACCCGTGGCTTTGATATTCTGGACAAAGACCACCATGCGATGGACGGCATCCTCTCTAGCTTTGTCGAAGTTGCGAACGGGGCGTTGCAAACCCTTGATCGCGGTCCGAAATTGATAACTGGCGCAGGTGCGCTTCATGCGGAACTCGAAAAACTGACCCGCCTGATGGACCGCCACCTCACCGACGAAGAGGAATTGGTGGTGCCCGTAATCCTCAAGTTCGGCGCCGACGGGCTTCACTAACACAATCTGATTTGATCATTTCTTTGATGTGGGGCAGAATTGGTCCCAATCAGACGCAGGAGTGCCGCACGTGAACGTCGAAATGCCAAAGGAACCAGCACACCAAACGGTGTATCGACGCCTTCGTGATATGATCCTCTGCGGAGAGATGGAGCCTGGTCAGGCCGTCACCATTCAGGGCCTCGTGGCTGAACTGGACGCGGGCATGACCCCCGTACGCGAAGCGATCCGCCGTCTGACCTCTGAACACGCGCTGGAATTCAAAGACAACCGTCGCGTTGGCCTGCCCGTTCTGAACCGCGCTGAAATTGACGAGATTTCCTTTGCGCGTCTGGCGCTCGAACCTCAGCTCGCCATGTGGGCCGCGGCCAAGATCACACCTGAACAGATCGACCAGCTTGCCGCCATCGACGAGGACCTGAACCGCGCGATTGATCGCGGCGATATTCAAACCTACCTCATCCAGAACTACCGTTTCCACAGCACACTTTATGCGGCTTCGCAGGCGGCAACAGTGATTGCGCTGGTGGATGCGCTCTGGCTCCGCCTTGGGCCGAGCTTGCGTGTTATGCGGGGTCGGTTCGGTACAGCATCGCTCGACGACCGTCACGCGGTCGCGGTCGAGGCCCTACGGGTGGGCGATATCCCTGCCGTGGGCGACGCCATTCGTTTGGATATTGAACAGGGGTTCAACCAGATCCGCCTGTCGATGCGCGACTAAACCGCCATCTCCATAAAGATACGATCAAACCCGTCGACCGTTGCGCGATGCGTAGTGGTGAACCCGTATTTTTGGTAGATCACAACATTCCGTGCCATTTTCGCGTTGGTATAAAGCGTCAGCTTTGACCGACCCGTTGACCGAGCGTGATCAGCCGCGAAATCAAGGAGCCTGCGTCCAATCCCCTGCCCTTGTGCCTCTGGCGAGACCGCGATCATGTCGATCTCAATCGCATCTCCATCGGGGAACATGACCAGACAACCGAGCATGGGATGACCGAGGACATACAACTGCCCCGCCTCAATCGCGGCCGCATAATCCGCGTCCATTGGCGCAGGGCGACGGCCGATCAGTGGGATATATTGGGCGTAGGAGGTTTCGACGATCTCTTGAACCGCTGGCAAATCGGCAGGCGTCGCGAGGCGAATGTCCGTCAAAACCGATCTTTCAGACCGAACCACAGCATACCGAGCACCAAGAGCGGATGCCGAAGCGCTGCACCACCGGGGAACCGTGGGCTAGGCACCGAAGCCATGATGTCGAACTTTTCCGCCTGCCCCGCGATAGCCTCAGCCGCGACCTTGCCCGCGAACGTCGCAAGAGCAACGCCATGACCAGAGAAGCCAGAGAGCGACAGGATATTGCCCGTGATCCGCTCCACATGCGGAAGACGGTTCATTGTGATCCCGAGCGTCCCACCCCACGCGTAGTCCACGCGGATGCCATTCAACTGCGGGAAAATCTGCGCCATCGCCTTGCGCACAACGCCTTCGATATCAGACGGGAATTTGTAGCCGTAACTTTCCCCGCCGCCAAAGAGCATCCGATTATCGTCCGACAGGCGGAAGTAATTGATGACGTATTTGCTGTCCGCCACGCAATGATTGCCCTTCATCACCAGTTCGGGATCAGCCAAAGGCTCTGTCGCGATGATGAAGTTATTGATCGGCATTACGCGGGCCGCGACGCGTTCTTGCATCCGCCCCAGATAGCCATTGCAGCCCATAACCACATAGCGGGCGCGGATGGTGGCACCTTCGGTATGAACGATTGCTGGCTCACCCTCTTCGACGCGGGTGACACGGGTTTGTTCATAGATTGTCACGCCTAAATCGCGGCACGCCCGAGCAAGGCCAAGCGCAAAGCGCAGCGGGTGAATGTGACCGCCCCCCATATCGATCGCGCCGCCATGATAGGCATCCGATCGACAAAGATCGTAGAGCTCATCCCGATCCAGTTTGCGGATTTTGTCATAGCCGTATTCGGTGTTCAGCTTGTCGACGTAAGCATGGGTATGCGGCACGAACCGCGCGCGGTGATCGGCCTCGATCACACCTGCGGCCCAGCCAGCGCCTGTGTCGTATTTCTGATCCAGCCCGCGCAGAACATCGACGGACTCTTGCGATAACGCCCAGAGTTTGCGGGCCAAATCCTTGCCCACCAATTCCTCTAGATCGTCCTGATGCAGCCGCTGACCGCCAGAGACCTGCCCCCCATTGCGCCCCGAGGCGCCGAAACCGACGCGCTGCGCCTCGACCAAAGTGACCTGATAACCCTGCTCTGCCAGATGCAGCGCAGTCGATAGGCCCATGAACCCACCGCCGATGACACAGATATCGCAGGACAAATCACCCCTTGCCGCGGGAAACGCGTCAAGGGGTTTAGCTGTCGCCGCATAATAACTGTCGGGGTATTCCCCAACGCGATCATTTGCGGTGAGAAAGTCCATTAGGCTGACTTCATCAGACCTGCGGCCTTCACTTTTTCATAAGCTTCATCGAGCGACTTGCGGGCACGACCGATCAGCTCGTCCACTTCGTCACGGGTGATAACCAGCGGCGGAGCGATGATCATACGGTCACCGACGTGACGCATGATCAGGTCGTTGCCGAAGCAGCATTCGCGGGTCATGAAACCAACGGTGCCCGGAGCGGACTCGAACGGTTTGCGGCTTCCTTTTTCAGGAACCAGCGCGAGCGACGCCATCATACCAACAATCTTGGTCTCACCAACAAACGGGTGATCGCCGAGGCTGTGCCACTTCTCTGCCAGATACGGTGCGATGTCGTTCTTTACGTAATCAACGAGGTTCAGTTCCTCCATGATACGCAGGTTTTCCAGAGCAACCGCACAGGCCACAGGGTGACCCGAGTAGGTGTAGCCATGGTTGAACTCTACGCTATCAATCGCAGCTGCGACTTTGTCGTTCACAATCGACGCAGCGATCGGAATGTAACCCGAGGACAGGCCTTTTGCGGTGGTGATGATGTCAGGTTTGGTGCCCATTGCTTGGAAGCCGAACCATTCACCTGTGCGACCAAACCCACAAATCACTTCGTCAGAGATGAACAGGATACCGTATTTATCAACGATACGCTGAATTTCCGGCCAGTAGGTTTCAGGCGCAACGATCACGCCGCCAGCGCCTTGCACAGGTTCACCGATAAATGCCGCAACCTTTTCAGGGCCAATTTCAAGGATCGCGTCTTCGAGTTCGCGTGCGCGAGCGAGACCAAATTCTTCGGGCGACATGTCGCCGCCTTCGGTCCACCAGTTCGGCTGGTTGATGTGGTGAATGCCAGGGATCACGCCGCCCTGCTTGTGCATGCCAGCCATACCGCCGAGGCTCATGCCCGCCATGGTCGAGCCGTGGTAGCCGTTCTTACGACCAATCACGACCTGACGGTCTGGTTCGCCCTTCGCTTGCCAGTAAGCACGGACCATACGCAGGTTGGTGTCGTTCGCTTCAGAACCCGAAGATGCAAAGAACACGTGGTTCAGATCACCTGGTGCGATTTCAGCGAGCTTATTGGCAAGCTGGATCACCGGCACGTGCGTGGTCATGAAGAAGGTGTTGTAATACGGCAGTTCCTTCATCTGCTTTGCAGCAACTTCGGCAAGGCTGTCATGGCCGTAGCCGATGTTCACGCACCACAGACCCGACATCGCGTCGAGGATACGGTGGTTTTCGCTGTCGGTCAGCCAAACGCCTTCGGCGCGGGTCACAACGCGGGCGCCGCGCTTTGCCAGAACATCACCATTGGTGAATGGGTGCATGTGGTGAGCGGAATCGAGCGCCTGAAGCTCTGCTGTGGGGGTTTGGGTGCTGATCATATTCATGAGGGCGCTCCTTTCGGCGCGAAACGCGCGCGGGGTTGAAGGCAAAGGTTACACGCAAAATCTGCGTTCTGCAGCAGGATAGAAATACGGTTCCGCCCCGTCAAGCAAGTTTGATCAAATTCCGCGCTCACATCACCCTCTCTGGTCCATAGAATCGTCTTCGGACTCCATCCGAAGTAGCGCCTAATCCCTTGACCACGCACCCAAAGCCCATTCGGACCCCAAGATTCGCACAACTGCTAAGCAACCAGATCAACTGGCCTTTCTTTCTTTGATCAATAAACGCCTTATTTTTGACCAGCGACATTCCACATAGCAAAACATTTACGCAGTCCCGCTTGTTTTTTGCCCTCAGTCGTGGCGGGATGATTTCACCCCCTGCGACACAGAAAGGTTGCACTGTAGGCTACTTTTGATCAAATTGGGGAAAAAGGTCCGAATGGGCCACCAACTCGGGAGAAAGAAATATGACAAAAACCTGGTTGCCGATGACGGCTGCAATTGCGCTCGTCGCTGGCTCTGCGATGGCAGAAGAGGTGCGCGTATACAACTGGTCGGACTACATCGACGAAGCGCTCTTGGAAAAGTTCGAAGCCGAAACTGGCTATGACCTCATCTACGACGTGTTCGACTCGAACGAAGTTCTTGAGACCAAAATGCTGGCTGGTGGTTCGGGCTACGACGTCGTTGTGCCGACAGGCACCTTCCTTCAGCGTCAGATCGTAGCTGGCGCGTTCCAGCCGCTCGACATGTCGAAACTGCCGAACGCTGGCAACCTGTGGGACGTGATCAAAGATCGCACTGCGCAGTATGACCCCGGCAACGCTTATTCGATCAACTACATGTGGGGCACAACCGGTATCGGCGTAAACACCGGCAAGGTGGCTGAGCTTCTGGGCGACGACGCCCCGATCAACAGCCTCGAACTGGTGTTCAACCCTGCCAACATGGAAAAGCTGGCTGAGTGTGGTGTTCACTTCCTCGACGCACCGACCGAGATGGTTCCAGCCGCTTTGGCCTACGCTGGCCTCGACCCAGACGCTAAAGACGCTGACTCGCTCGCCAAAGCCGAAGAAGTGCTGATGGCGGTTCGTCCGTACATCCAAAAATTCCACTCTTCGGAATACATCAACGCTCTGGCAAACGGCGAAATCTGCGTGGCCTTCGGCTGGTCGGGCGACATACTTCAGGCTCGTGACCGCGCAGCAGAAGCTGAAAATGGCGTAGAAGTCGCTTATAACGCTCCGACTGAGGGCGCACTGATGTGGTTCGACCAAATGGCGATCCCCGCGGACGCTCCGAACCCAGAAGGCGCACATGCATTCCTGAACTTTATCATGGATGCGCAGAACATGGCTGATGCGTCGAACTACGTTTACTACGCGAACGGCAATAAAGCGTCCCAAGAGCTGCTGATCGAAGACGTGATCGGCGACACAGCGATCTATCCGGACGAAGCAACGCTGGAAAACCTCTACACCGTGACCCCGTTCGGTCCGGCAGAGCAGCGTCTACTGACCCGTCTGTGGACCCGCGTTAAATCCGGCGTCTAATCGCGCCTGACCTGCCCCGCGCCGTTTTTGTCGGCGCGGGGATTTTCATTTTATGCCGGAGTTCATTTGATGGCTCAGTCCCCTCGCCCGTCCAGTAGTCCAACCAATGTTTTTGCACCTTGGAATGACCCAAACGCCAAACCATTGATCCAGTTTAAGAACGTGACGAAAAGGTTCGGGGATTTCACCGCTGTCGATGATCTGACAATCGACATTTACGAACGCGAATTCTTTGCTCTTCTGGGCCCGTCTGGTTGCGGCAAAACCACGTTGATGCGGATGCTCGCTGGTTTCGAAAGCCCGACGGAGGGCAGCATTCTGCTGGGCGGTCAGGATATCGTTCCTGTGCCCCCGAACAAACGCCCCGTAAACATGATGTTTCAGAGCTACGCGCTCTTCCCGCACCTGACCGTTTGGGACAATATCGCCTTCGGTCTGCGCCGTGATGGGCTGGGCAAAGATGCCATCAATGATCGCGTCAAAGAGATGCTTCGCCTCACGCGCCTCGACAAGTTCGCGAAACGCAAACCGCACCAGATTTCAGGCGGTCAGAGACAGCGTGTGGCCCTTGCCCGCTCCCTGGCGAAAGCACCGAAACTACTGCTGCTCGACGAACCGCTGGGCGCATTGGACAAAAAACTGCGCAACGAGACGCAGTTCGAACTGATGGACATTCAGGAAAAAACTGGCACGACCTTTGTGATCGTGACCCACGACCAAGAAGAGGCGATGACTGTTGCCTCCCGCGTCGCAGTCATGGATCACGGTAAGATGGTTCAGGTCGACACGCCCGCTGGCATTTATGAAGCGCCGAACAGCGTTTACGTCGCGGACTTTATCGGTGACGTGAACCTGATCGAAGGCAATGCAAAGGTCGACGGCAACACCGTCACGATCCATTTTGCAGAGGGCACCGCACCCATCACTGCGGTCTGCGAACGTCCCATCGCGGACGGACAACGCGTGTCTTATGCGATCCGCCCCGAAAAGATTTCGGTGAACCGCGAACCCCTCGACGACCGCGCAAACCACGTTAAAGGCAAGATCGAAGACATCGGCTACCTTGGCAACGTGTCAACCTATCACGTTCGCCTGCCCTCTGGTGAACTGGTCAGCGCCTTGATGACCAACTCTCGTCGCCTTGCCCGCCGTGATTTCACATGGGAAGACGAAGTGTGGCTTAGCTGGACGGACACCGCTGGTGTCGTCCTGACGGAGTGAGCGGCATGAACCTACGCCGCCTTATCGTCATCGGAGTTCCGTTCACGTGGTTGCTTCTGTTCTTCCTCGTGCCCTTCGTGATCGTAATCAAGATCTCGCTCTCTGATCCTGCCATCGCGATCCCGCCCTATTCGCCAACCCTTGAATTGTCTGGCGGCTGGGCGGGGCTAAAGGCGTTCTTTAGCCAGCTGGATTTCGAGAACTTCACCTTCCTGACGCTCGACCCACTCTATTACACGGCCTATCTGTCGTCGCTCAAGATTGCCACGATTTCGACCCTCCTGACGCTCGGCGTGGCCTTCCCGATGGCCTACGGCATGGCCCGAGCACCAGAGGAATGGCGCGCCACGCTGATGATGCTCGTGATCCTGCCGTTTTGGACCTCATTCCTGATCCGCGTATATTCGTGGATGGGAATTTTGGGCAAAGAAGGCTTCTTGAACATGATCCTTCTATGGCTCGGCATTATCGACGAACCACTAACGATCCTGAACACCAACACGGCGGTTTATATCGGTATCGTCTACACTTACCTGCCGTTCATGATCCTGCCGATCTATTCGACGTTGGAAAAACTGGACCTCTCGCTGATCGAAGCGGCAGAGGACCTCGGCTGCACGCGCACCTCCGCCTTCTGGCTCGTCACTGTGCCGCTCTCGGTGCCGGGTGTGGTTGCAGGCTGTTTCCTCGTCTTTATCCCTGCATTGGGCGAATTCGTGATCCCATCCCTCTTGGGCGGATCGGACACGCTGATGATCGGTAAGGTCCTGTGGGAAGAGTTCTTCTCGAACCGCGACTGGCCTGTGGCCTCTGCGGTGGCTGTGATCCTGCTCGCGATCCTCATCATCCCGATCATCCTGTTCCAGCGGAACCAACAAAAGCAGTTGGAGGGCGACCAATGAAAAAGCTGAGCTGGTTCAACCTGACCACCCTCACCCTTGGGTTTGCCTTCCTCTACATCCCGATGATCGTCCTGATCGTCTATTCCTTCAACGGCGGGCGGCTGGTGACAGTTTGGGCGGGATTCTCGACCAAATGGTACGGCACACTGTTCCATAACGAGGCCTTCCTCGATGCCGCTTGGGTGACGATCCGCGTGGCCGTCGCCACTGCAACACTTGCGACGATCCTCGGTACCTTGGCGGGATACGTGCTGGTGCGCGGCGGACGGTTCTGGGGCCGCACGCTGTTTTCAGGCATGGCTTATGCGCCGCTCGTGATGCCTGACGTGATCCTTGGTCTGTCACTATTGCTGTTGTTCAAGGTGATGTTCGGCAGCATGGGCATGACCACGATTATCCTCGCGCATACGACCTTTGCGATGTGCTATGTGTCGGTCGTCGTCTCCTCGCGCCTTCTGTCCTTTGACAAATCACTGGAAGAAGCCGCATCCGACCTCGGTGCGACACCCTTCGATACGTTCATGTCGGTCACGCTGCCGATCATCTTTCCAGCGGTTCTATCGGGCTGGCTTTTGGCCTTTACCCTGTCGCTCGACGATCTGGTGATTGCGTCCTTTGTGACAGGTCCGGGGGCAACGACCCTCCCGATCAAGATCTACTCAGCCGTGCGCTTGGGCGTTTCGCCCGAGATCAACGCGCTCTCGACCATCATGATCGGGATCGTAACGGTCGGCGTTCTGACCGCATCGCTGATCAACAAACGCAAAGTTGTTCAGCGCCTCAAGGACGAGAAAGCCGCGAATTAAGCGAGTTCAGCGACCGTGCGGCGAGCCCAATCAAGGATCGCCGCCGGATCGTTGGGCAGTTCCTCGCCCAAGCCTTCGGTAAAGGCGTGGAACGCCGGCAAGGTTTCATCACGAACGGCCAAGAGCACGGGAATCCCCGCCGCCAATGCCGCACCTATGACTGGACGGAACCCGCGACCTTCGGCCTCTTGCTTGCCGAACTTATTTGCCAACAACAGCTCTGCCCCATCCAGCGAAGCCTCAACCAGCCCCACAGCCTCTTCCAATGCGGTCGGGTCCAAACGACACCCCGATGACAAGGCGCCAAGGTTCTGGCTGATGCGGATCACACGCCCTGACGGGATCATATGCAGGTCCATGTGATAGGGGCTTCCGTCCTGCGGATCATCGTTGATCTGACAGGCGCCTGCGACCACGACGCCCTCGGCCCGCAACTGGCGGATCGCCTCTGTCAGGGTTGGGTTTGCGGTGCTGGTTTTGGTCGCGATTACGTAGCCTAGCATTATGCCCTCTTGTGCAAGTCACACCACGATGACAGCCTGTTGTGCGAAAGAAAAGGGACACAATGCAGCAAACACCAGTCATGATCCTCGCGGGCGGTCGGGCCACCCGAATGGGCGGAGGCGATAAGCCCCTGATGTTGTGGCGGGACCGGCCTTTGATCGAATGGCTGCTAGACGATCTGCGCAAACACTCCCCCAAAATAGCGATCAACGCGAATGGGGACCCACAGCGGTTCGCGAAATACTGGCTATCTGTTGTGCCCGATGATCTGCCCGATTGCGGCCCGCTCTCGGGTATCCTGACTGCGATGGAATGGGCTGCAGCCTCTGGGTTTTCGCATGTTGGGGTCATTGCTGGGGATACCGTTGGGCTGCCCGACGACCTCTTGGAACGATTGGGCGCAGGACCCTCCTACGCCGCTTCACGGGTCGACAGCGAATGGCGCGCCCATCCAACGGTCGGTGTCTGGCCTATCGTTCTAGCAACGGGATTGCGCGACTACCTTCGGTCAGGAGAACGCCGTGTCATGGGCTGGGCAAAATCTGTTGGCGCGACCGAGGTACGGTTTGACGGCGAGGTCTTCCGCAATTTCAACACACCAGCAGACCTAAAGGGCTAGCCCCTGCGGATCAGATAGGCCTGCCCGCGGTCGACCTCTTCCATGCCGAGGAACTCATGCCCCGCCTCGCGGCAAAACACGGGCATGTCGATCTGCGCCATCGCATCGGACGCAAGGATACGGAGCACCTGCCCCACCTTCATCGACGCCAAAACCTTGCGCGCTTTCAACACGGGCAAAGGGCACAAAAGCCCAATTGCATCGACTTCTACGTCAGCCATGGAGTTTGCGATCCCGCAGAGACGCCACAAAGGACGCGCCGATTAGAGCCGCCCCGATCAACCCCGTTACGGCTTCGGGCACGTGGAATTCGACGTGCAAGAACATGACGATAGCCAGAACGAGGATCGACCAGAACGCGCCGTTTTCAAGGTAACGATATTCGTTCAAGGTGCCCTTTTCGACCAGCATGACCGTCATCGAACGCACATACATCGCGCCGATCCCAAGGCCGATCGCGATGATGAACAGATTCTGCGTCAAGGCAAAGGCGCCAATCACACCATCAAAGCTGAACGAGGCATCAAGCACTTCGAGGTACAGGAACGCCCCCAGCCCCGCCTGCCCGACGGCACGACCTGCTTTTTGTGCGTCGAGATAGTGACCCAACACATCGACCAACAGGAACGTCAGCAAACCCCAGATCGCCGATTGCAGAAATGCGCGCCCCGTCGCTGGATCAAAAAGGTTGGACACCAAAGTGATCACGCCAATTACAATCGTGACCACCAATAGCTTTGCCCCAGACATGCGACACATCATCCGTTCAACACCGGGGAGCCAATGGACGGTCTTTTCGGGGTCAAAGAAATATGACAGCGCGACCATCAATAGGAACGTCCCACCAAAGGCGCTGATCGGAACCCGCGCACCGTCCATGATCTGCGCATATCGGTCAGGATGTGCCCAAGCGAGCTCTACCGCCGCCCATGGTCCGATCTTGGCAGCGATACAGACAACGGCCAGCGGAAAAATGATCCGCATGCCAAAGACCGCGATGAGGATACCCCACGTCAGGAACCGCCGCTGCCAGACCGCAGTCATCTCACGCAGTTTGTTCGCGTTCACGATCGCGTTGTCGAATGAAAGCGAAATTTCCAGAACCGAAAGCACGGCAGTGATGAACAGCACGTTCAACATACCTGCCACGGTGCCAAAGATGCTCCACCCCAAAACCAAGCTAAGGATAAGACCGCCAGCGGTCACACCGAATGCCAGCGTGAAATAACGCAGCGCGGGTTTCGAACACGGTTCTGCCAATTCAGACCACCATAAAAAAGGACCGCCGCCCGATGTGGGCGGCGACGGTGATTATTTCTGCGCTTCGAGCGCGTCGAGCCGCGCCTTGAGCGCTTCGTTCTCTTCGCGGGCTTTTTGCGCCATCGCACGAACGGCGTCGAACTCTTCACGGGTGACAAAGTCGCGATCCGCAAGCCAGCGATCCAGCATGGATTTCATCGCATTTTGCGCTTCGTCCTTGGCCCCTTGCGCCACGCCCATAGCGTTGGTCATCAATTGGGAAAAGTCGTCTAGAATTTTATTGCGGGTCTGCATTGTCAGCCTCCGTTCAGTGTTAAGCCCTATATGGGGGGCGAACCTCAAAGGGGCAAGTCGCAACCTGTTGACTCTGACTATTCGTCCCATCAAACCTGCGGCTATGATCGCTCTTTCTGCTCTCGCCTTTCCGAATGTGTCACCGGAAATCTTCACCATCTCGCTCTTCGGGATGGAGTTTGCGCTGCGTTGGTATGCCCTCGCTTACATCACTGGAATCGCTCTGGGCTGGTGGATGATCGCAAAGTCCCTCAAACAGCCAGCGTTTTGGCCCGCGAACAGCGCGCCGATGACCGCTAAACAGCTCGAAGATCTGATGACGTGGATCATCGCGGGTGTGATTTTGGGCGGGCGATTTGGCTATGTGCTGTTCTACCGTTTTAGCTACTACGCCCAAAACCCGCTTGAGGTTCTGCAGGTCTGGGAAGGCGGAATGTCCTTTCACGGTGGGTTCCTTGGTGTGATTGTGGCGACCTACCTCTATTCCCGTCATCAAAAGCTGCCGCTCGGGTCGGTGGCGGATTGTCTGGCGATGGTTGCGCCTTTGGGCCTCTTGCTCGGGCGATTGGCGAATTTCATCAATGGCGAACTTTGGGGCCGTGTGAGCGATGTGCCATGGGCCGTCGTCTTCCCATCTGAAGCGGCCCAACAGTGCCTTTTGACCATCTGCGCCCGCCACCCCTCGCAGCTCTATGAGGCCGCGATGGAGGGCGTGATCCTCGGCCTTATCATGCTCTGGCTTGTGCTGCGTGCAGGCGCGTTGAAACGTCCGTGGACCTTGGCAGGGACTTTTTTCGCAGGCTACGGCGTGTCACGGTTTATCGTTGAATTCTTCCGCCAACCTGACGCGCAGTTCATCAGCGAAGGAAACCCTCTTGGCCTCGCGTTTCATGTGAACGGCTGGGGTCTGACCATGGGACAAACGCTATCGCTGCCGATGATCCTGATCGGCCTCGTTCTGATCGCACGGGCGAAACGCACATGACGACGCTGGCGGACCTCCTCAAGCGCAGGATTGCGACCACAGGGCCGATCACGCTTGCTGATTATATGTCAGAGGCGCTTTTGCACCCAGAGCACGGCTATTACACCACCCGCGATCCGCTGGGGGCGACGGGGGACTTTGTCACCTCGCCCGAGATTTCGCAGATGTTTGGCGAAATGATCGGGTTGTGTTTGGCGCAGGCGTGGATGGATCAAGGTCGCCCGAACGGCGTTCTGGCGGAGCTCGGCCCCGGCCGCGGCACGCTGATGCAAGACATCCTTCGCGCCACCAAAGGCGTCGCAGGGTTCCATGATGCACTCGCCCTGCACCTTGTCGAAGCCTCGCCCGTCCTGCGCGCAGCCCAATCCGCGCGCCTGCCGAACCCAACGTTCCATGCGGATGTATCGACGCTGCCCGATGCGCCCTTGTTCCTTGTCGCAAACGAATTCTTTGACGCCCTCCCCGTGCGTCAATTCCAGCGCGACGGCACAGGCTGGCGTGAACGGATGGTCGGGCTAGACAGCGACACCCTCACCATGGGCCTATCTGCGGCCGCCCCGCTCGCTTTGCTGGAGCACCGCCTCGCGGATACCAAGGACGGCGATATTGTCGAAGTATGCCCAGCCCTCCCCGCTATCATGGGGCAAATCGGCGAACGGATCGGCACACATGGCGGCGCTGCCCTCATCATCGACTATGGCGATTGGCGGTCCCAAGGTGACACGCTCCAAGCCCTGCGCGGACATCAACCTGTTGACCCGCTCCATGCACCGGGAACGGCGGACCTCACCACCCATGTGGATTTTGAGGTCATCACACAATCCGCGGCCCCTGCCCGCTTTACCCGTATCACGCCTCAAGGCGTCTTTCTCGAACGCCTCGGGATCACGCAACGGGCGCAAAGTTTGGCGCAGTCAATGTCGGGCGATGCGTTAGAGTCTCACATCGCAGCACATAGACGCTTGACCCACCCGTCAGAAATGGGTGACCTCTTTAAAGTGGTCGGGATTTACCCCGATGCCCACACACCGCCCGCAGGTCTGGAACCATGACGCTCGAAATTATCACCCATGATGACCTTATGCCGATCCGCCACGGGTTCTTTACCCGAAGGGGCGGTGCATCATCTGGCGTGTTTGCGGGCTTGAACTGTGGTGGTGGCAGCAGCGATCAATCCGATATTGTCGTGATCAACCGTGGCCGTGTGGCCGCCGCAATGGATGTGGCGCCTGAGGCTCTTATTGGTGTGCATCAGGTGCATTCCGCTGATGTTGTGACCGTGTCTGACATCACCACCCCCCGCGCCCAAGCCGACGCATTGGTCACGGACGTTCCCGGCATCGCCTTGTCCATCCTCACCGCCGATTGCCAGCCTGTTCTCTTTGCCGACCATGACGCAGGTGTCATCGGTGCCGCCCACGCGGGCTGGAAAGGTGCACTGAGCGGTATCCTTGAGGAAACGATCGTAGCGATGGAAGACCTCGGCGCGGACCGTGGAAACATGGTTGCTGTCATTGGCCCAACCATCAGCCAACGCGCCTACGAGGTTGGTCAGGAATTCTTTGACGCGTTTCTGGACGAAGACCCCGCCTTTGCCCGCTTCTTTGTGAATGGCAAAGAAGACGGGAAGTTCATGTTCGATCTTCCTGCCTTTGGTCTGTTCCGCCTGCGCACCGCTGGTGTGGGCACCGCAGAATGGACACGACACTGCACCTACTCGGACCCAGACCGATTCTACAGCTACCGTCGGACCTGCCATCAAAAAGAGGCCGATTATGGCCGTCTGATTGCGTCGATCCGCCTTTGACCTGCCACAATCGGGTCACTTCCGCTCAGCGTTAGCCTCTCGCACCCCTTTTTCCAAAAGGGTTTCACCGTTCCAAGACGGTTTCCCCACGAACAGGGCAAAGTTTCACAACTTCGCCCAACTCTTGCCGCCTGTGCCCTTGATAGTGGGATCAACGCCGAAACTGGCACCGACTATCCAAGAGGACAGAGCAATGAAAAATAAACGCTGGCTCACCACTATGATCGAAGACGCCAAAGCCTGTGACACTCAGATGCCTTGGGCGCGTGGCCTGCGGCGCGAGGCAATGATTGCCCGCCGCACAGAAACAACCTCCCCCGAATTAGAGGCCAAGGCGGCCTGATTTCTCCCTCGGAAGCAGACACTTCCAAGACCTCAAGGCGGCCACTGGCCGCCTTTTTCTTTGCGATTCGGGGTGAGGGGCGTGAAATTAAGGCCAGATTAACGCCTTAAAGGTGAACAATCTGAGGTTGCCAACCCCGCTTTGTTACCCGTTACTCCACAATACATTGATTTCTTTGACAAGTCTGGCCAACTTCTGCCACATTCTGGTCAAGTTGAACGACCCGATGTTGTCGGTGGGGGCCGACAGAAGGTCAACCGAAAGGTGGACCAGTATGCATATGCCCCGTTCGGCAGCCGCTCTAGGCGTGTCAAATAACCTACCGGTTTCTCAGGACCGGATCGCTCGGAAAGACGGGCGACTTCAGCGCAACCAGCCTCTCATGCGCAAATACGAAGTCGCCCATCTGACCAAAGATGGCCTTTGCCACGAATTCCAGAAAACAGCGCCCGCGCACCCTCTGTTCGAGGAAGCCTTTTCTGCCTTTGCCCGTGGCCTATTGTTTCAGACCGAAAACGGCCCCATAGCGGTCGAAGATCTCTGGCCTGGGGATCGCATCCGCACAGCCAACGGACGCCTCCGCACGCTCATGTGGAAGGGATCGATGATGATCGTGCCGCATGTGGCGAGTGAAACGACATCCATGATCCGCGTTGGTACAGAGGCGTTGGGCCTTCATCGTCCATCACACGACACGATGTTCGGACCATCAGCACGTGTGTTTCATACGTCCCCCCGCATCAGGGCGTTCAACGGGCAAGATGGCGCCTTTGTTCCGCTGGCCGATCTCGTCGATGGGGATGGCATCATAGAGATCACACCGATGGCACCCGTGCAGGTGTTCCACTTGGGTTTTGCGACCCACGAACGTCTCAGCGTCGCGGGGTTAGAGGTCGAAAGCTACCACCCCGGCGCACCGCATCGGTTCCCCTTGCGCGGCGAACTCCTCGACATGTTCATGCCGCTCTTCCCGCATATGCGGGATCTCGGGGATTTCGGGATGGATTGCCAGCCGCGCTTGCGGATGGCTGATCTTACGGTGTTTGACGTCGCTTAGGCATCGCGAGCAAGGCGTTCCTCAAGAACATCGAACGGCACACCCGGTTCGTCCTTGGCACAGCGGATAACAAGCGATGTTTTCACATGCGCCACGTTGTCCGCAGTGAGCAGTTCACCCGTCAAGAAGCTCTGGAAGCTACGCAAATCAGGGGCCACGCATTTGAGGATAAAGTCGACCTCACCGTTGAGCATGTGACATTCGCGAACGAGCGGCCAGTTGCGGCACCGTTCTTCAAACGCGGAGAGGTCAGCTTCGGCTTGTTTGTGCAGACCGACCATCGCGAACACCTGCACTTCAAAACCCAATTCGCGGCTGTCCACATCAGCGTGATACCCACGGATATAGCCCTGCTCTTCGAGCGTGCGCACACGGCGCAGACACGGCGGCGCGGAAATGCCCACTCGTTTTGCCAATTCGACGTTGGTCATGCGACCATCCGCCTGCAATTCGGCAAGGATCATGCGATCGATTTCATCGAGTTTGCTGCCCGGCATTGGTATCCCCAAAGAAAGTTTCGCGAACCTTACGTCGAATGAACTATATGCGCAACAATATTTCAAAGTTGCGCAATTTCATTTCTCATTCGCATGCATAAAATTCTTGCAATGTTTTAATCCCGCTCGCCTCTTTCCCGCAGCGGGCGGCGTGGCTATATCGGGGGGAATGGATATTGAAAAGAGGCTGACATGTCTGACGCACGCCACACGAAGGTTTTGATCATTGGCTCTGGCCCTGCAGGCTATACCGCAGGCGTTTACGCAAGCCGCGCCATGCTGAACCCGATTCTGGTTCAGGGGATGGAACCGGGCGGTCAGCTGACCACCACGACCGAAGTTGAAAACTGGCCGGGTGAAAAAGAAATCCAAGGCCCGCAACTGATGGTCAACATGGAAGAACACGCCAAGGCGATGGGCTGTGAGATCATCATGGACCTGATTTCCGACCTAGACCTGTCCCAGCGTCCTTTCGTTGCCAAAGGCGACAGCGGAACCACCTATACCGCCGATGCAATCATCCTTGCGACGGGCGCGCGTGCAAAATGGTTGGGTCTGGAGTCGGAAGAGGCCTACAAAGGCTTTGGCGTATCGGCCTGCGCGACCTGTGACGGGTTCTTCTATCGTGGACAGGAAATCGTTGTGATCGGCGGCGGCAACACCGCTGTCGAAGAGGCGCTCTTCCTCACCAACTTTGCGACCAAGGTGACCCTGATCCACCGCCGCGACTCGCTTCGGTCGGAAAAGATCCTGCAAGAACGTCTGTTGAAGCATGAAAAGATCGAAGTGCTCTGGAACCACGAACTAGAAGAAGTCGTTGGCGAAGGCGATCCCAAAGGCGTAACAGGCGTGCGTGCGAAACACGTTGAAACGGGCGAAATCACCGAAGTCCCAGCCAAAGGCGTCTTTATCGCCATCGGCCACGCGCCTGCGAGCGAACTGGTCAAAGACCAGCTGGAACTGCACTCTGGCGGCTACGTAAAGGTGAAACCGGGATCGACCGAGACCTCGATCCCTGGCGTCTTTGCCGCGGGCGACTTGACCGACGCGAAATACCGTCAGGCGGTCACCTCTGCGGGCATGGGCTGCATGGCAGCACTGGACGCCGAACACTGGCTCGCTGCACAAGAGTAAGATTAAAAAAGCCCCGCACTCGCGGGGCTTTTTCTTTGGGGTTAGCGCAGTTTCATCCGCGCCATCAGGTTATCCTTGAACACGAACTGGTGGACCAACGCACCGAGGATATGTAGACCCAGAAGGCCGAGGCCCAAGGTGAACATGACCTCATGCACCTCGCCCGCATCGCGGATGCCACCGAACCACACAGCGATGCCCGACAGCGGGATCGTGATCATCACGACGTAAAGACCGAGCTTCACCGCCTTAGCGAGCAAAGCCTGCGCACCACTGCCCATTTCCGAAGGTGCAGGACGGGTGAAGCGCATCACAATACGCACCACGGCAAGCGCCAAAATCACGATACCGACAATCACATGGATACGCGTTCCTACGCCAATATCGGTCACGCCTTCGCGGACAAAGGCACGGTAGCTATCCTTGATCGCATCATGGCTAAAGAAGCTCGCGAAAAAGAGCAGGAACATCAACCAATGCAGAATAATTTGTGGTTTTGAGAATTTTTCGGGATGTGCCACGACAGGCCTCCATATCTATACATAACAAAATTATAATTTAATCTTAACTGCACATGCAATCGCCAAACAAAAAAGGCGCCCGCTTGGGCGCCTTTGTCACATCAATGCACCGCCATCGGTGTCATGTCGTTTTGCCGGGCCAACACAAAGGCCATCTGACGATCCGCAACCAAAGCGATCTGTTCGCCCTGTTCCGTGTGAACCGAAAACAACTGTTTGCGGCCCCCTGCCTGTTCCTGCAAATCCTCGGGCAGATCAGCGACATCGACCGACTTTACATAAACAATCCGGTCTTGGCCGTTTCGGAAGTCGTATTTTGCATTCATCACTCGGTCCCTTTCCTGATCTTAATGGTCTGGACAACCGTTTCGGGGAGTTTGCGTGTCAAATCGACGTGCAGCAAACCGTTTTCCATCACCGCCTCACCAACATCGACACCATCTGCCAAAACGAACGACCGTTGGAATTGGCGGGCCGCGATACCGCGATGCAAGAAGATACGACCATCACTGTCGTCCGATTGGCGACCACGGATGACAAGGCTACTGTCCTCAACGGTGATCTGCAAATCGTCCTCGGAAAAACCGGCCACCGCCAGCGTGATCCGATACGACCGTTCCGATGTTTGTTCTATATTATAGGGCGGATATCCATCGTTGCCGGATTTCGCCGTGCGTTCAACCAGCCGTTCCAGCTGTTCAAAGCCCAGAAGGTAGGGATGCGCCCCCAGTGTAAGTTTCGTCATACGACACGTCCTCGTCCAAGCGACCGTCAAATTGGCCCCGATCACGGCAGCCACCCCTTGAATATGGTCTTTCAATCCGACCGCTGCAAGGGCTAGGCGGAATCGATCAAACCGCCTATGTTAAGAACTCGCGGCGCGAGAAAGTATCGGGTGAGTCCATGAATAAATCCGCACGGATGGAACAGATTGAGGTCCTTCGTTTCGAACTTGAGGTTCTCAAGCGCGAACACCGTGACTTGGATGAGGCTATTCATGCCCTCGAAGATCGCGGCACCGGCGATATGCTGACCCTGCGTCGCTTGAAAAAGCAGAAACTGAACCTCAAGGATAAAATCGTCGTCCTAGAGGACCGTATTTTCCCCGATATCATCGCCTGAGTGCATCGCGGGCAATTGCACCCTGCCCCATGCTCGCTATAGTGCCGCTTCCTATTCCAAGCGGGGACACATCATGACCACACCGCAAGTCGGTATCATCATGGGCAGCCAGTCCGACTGGCCGACAATGAAACTAGCCGCCGATATTCTCGACGAACTGGGTATCACCTACGAGAAAAAGATCGTCAGTGCGCACCGCACGCCAGATCGCCTGTGGGCTTATGGTAAGGCGGCAGCAGATCGCGGCCTTCAGGTGATTATCGCTGGTGCAGGTGGCGCGGCGCACCTTCCGGGCATGATGGCATCTAAAACCCGCGTTCCTGTGGTTGGCGTTCCTGTTCAGACTAAGGCGCTGTCGGGCGTTGATAGCCTCTACTCCATCGTTCAGATGCCCAAGGGCTACCCCGTTGCCACCATGGCAATCGGTGCGGCGGGTGCGTCGAATGCGGGCCTAATGGCCGCTGGTATCCTCGCCCTCCAAGACGCCGATCTTGCTGCCCGCCTCGATGCGTGGCGCGAGGCGCTTTCTGCTTCTATTCCTGATGAGCCTGTCGATGAGTGATATGTTGAAACCTGGTTCGACGATTGGCATCCTTGGTGGTGGTCAATTGGGGCGTATGCTCTCTGTCGCGGCATCGCGGCTGGGCTTTAAAACCCACATCTATGAACCCAGCGCAAACCCGCCCGCAGGCCATGTTGCGGACCGCGTAACCACTGCGCCCTATGACGACGCAGAGGCGCTCGCTGATTTCGCGGCCTCTGTCGATGTGATCACCTACGAATTTGAAAACATCCCGACCGAAGCGCTGGACCTCCTCGAATCCGTGCGCCCGATCCGCCCGAACCGCAAGGCATTGGCCGTGTCGCAGGACCGTCTTGTCGAAAAAGCGTTCTTGAACGATCTGGGTCTGAAAACCGCTCCCTTTGCGGCGGTCGATGATGAGGTCGATCTGGCCGAAGCGATCGCCGAGATTGGCACCCCTGCCATCCTGAAAACCCGTCGGTTCGGCTATGACGGCAAAGGTCAGGCGCGTCTGAAATCCGCTGATGATGTGAGCCAAGCACTGGCTGACATGAACGGCGCACCCTCAATCCTTGAGGGTTTTGTGAACTTCACCCACGAGGTTTCGGTGATTGCCGCTCGCGGCACCAACGGAGAAGTAGCCTGCTACGATCCGGGTGAAAACGTCCACAAGGACGGCATCCTCGACACCACCACCGTTCCTGCGAACCTGACGGGCATGCAGGGCGTTGATGCGGTTCTCCTCGCGGGGAAAATCCTGAACGCGTTGGATTACGTCGGTGTCATGGGCGTTGAACTGTTCGTCACACCTCAAGGGCTGATCGTCAACGAAATCGCGCCGCGCGTTCATAATTCTGGCCACTGGACCCAGAACGGCTGTGCGGTCGACCAGTTCGAACAGCACATCCGTGCGGTTGCGGGCTGGCCTTTGGGTGACGGGAAACGCCACTCGAACGTTGTTATGGAAAACCTGATCGGTGACGACGTGGATCGCATTCCCGAGATCGCGAAGTCAGGCGATGCCATCCATCTCTACGGTAAAGCTGACGCGAAACCCGGTCGCAAGATGGGTCACGTGAACCGCATCACTGGTCCTGCGGGTCAATAAGCCCTTCGATCACGTCGTAGACGACTTCTCCACTCCGATCGAAGTGGCCGTTTTTCAAAAAGGTGACAACCTCCGCGATGACTTGGGGGTTGTTCATCATAAAGGTGTGGGTCACGGGCAAAACCATGTGATCCGCGCCCTTTAATCGGGTCGACGCGACCGACACTTTGCCATCGTCAGGACCCTCAATCAGCGATGAATAGATCGGGTTAAGGCTCTGATCACCCGCGATAATCCCGACCTCAACGTTCAGATCTCCCAGCGACAATGGAACGCTTCCCGCCCCTGTGCCAAGCTGTTCACCTGCAGGTCCGTTGATCCATTCAAACGGTTCCCAATCGCCGAACACATCGACCAATTCCGATCCTTGGTTCGGTGGGGCCAGCATCACTACACGCCCCATATCAGCGGGCGTATGCCCCTGAAGCCACGCACGGATCAGGATGCCGCCCATCGAATGGGTCACGAAATGAACCTTGCGCGGGCCACAAGCCGCCACATCATCGGTGATCTGACCAACCAGCTCTTCAATCGGTTGTTTGGTCGATGGGTAGCCGCGATTGACGACCTTGTAGCCCTCAGCCTCTAACACCTCCCCCATCACAAACAGAGAGGCAGGCCCACGCGCCAGCCCATGCAGCAGAACAACGCAGTCCTCTGCCTTCGCTGGGGCAGCGGCGAGAAACAAAATTGAGGCGAGTAAAGTTTTCATTCACACCATATAAGCGCAAATACGCATATTCCAATCAACCACCTTGCGCGACGCTGCGGCACAGGCCACTGTAGCGCATGTCCAGATCGATCCGTCTTGCCACACGCGCCATTATTTTACACGAAAACAAATTGTTACTCGTGAACGCTTGGAAAAATCGCGATCACCTATGGTGTGCACCTGGTGGCGGTGCCGAAGCGCATCAGAGCTTGCCTGCGAACCTATCGCGTGAAGTGCACGAAGAAACTGGGCTGATCGTAAAGGTGGGCGAACCCTGCCTGATCAACGAATTCCACGACCCGAGGGGCGATTTCCATCAGGTTGATCTCTATTTCCGCTGTCAGATTATGGCGGGCGATCCTTTTGGCGATTGGACCGATCCTGAAGGTATCGTGAGCCACCGTCGTTGGGTCACGCGTGAAGAAATGTCGAAACTCAGGGTAAAGCCCGATAGCCTCGCGGCGGTAGCATGGGGGGACGCGGACGCCCCGCCCTATGACCCGCTAGAACCGATCCAGCGTTAACGGCGGAGCGGAGTCTCCGATAGACGAATGGGCGTTCGGATTGCAGGAATACCGTTTTCCATAACCTGCATCCCGCGTGCGACGACCTGCGGATCGGCAAAGACCTGATCGACGGAATTGATCGGCCCAGCTGGTACAGTCGCCTTTTCCAGCGATAACAATAGCTCTGCCCGATCCCAACGCGACAGAGCCACGACGATTTTGTCCCGCAAGGCTACCCTATTCGCCACACGCAGCGCATTCGTTGCAAAGCGCGGATCCTCCTCCAGACCCAGCACGTCGCAGAACCGACGGAATTGGCCATCGTTGCCCACGGCCACGATGATATCGCCATTCGACGTAGGTAGAACCTCATAAGGGGCGATGTTCGGATGCGCGTTACCCATACGACGCGGGGCATTTCCCGACACGAGGTAATTCATCCCCTGATTGGCCAATACCCCAACTGCACAGTCCAAGAGTGCCATATCGACATGCTGCCCGCGCCCCGTGGTTTCGCGTGCTTTCAGCGCGGCTTGAATGCCGATCACCGAATAGAGCCCCGTAAAGATATCAGCAAAGGCTACACCAACCTTTTGCGGCTCACCGTCTGGCGCACCCGTAAGGTCCATCCAGCCGGCCATGCCTTGGATCAGGAAATCATAGCCCGCGCGATCCGCATACGGCCCATCCTGTCCGAACCCCGTGATCGAACAATAGACCAGCCGTGGATTGATCGCCGACAGCCCCGCATAGTCGAGCCCGTATTTCGCCAGCCCTCCGACCTTGAAATTCTCAATCACCACATCGGCGTCGCGGATCAGGTCGATCACGATTTGCCGCCCTTCTTCGGTGCGGAAATCGGCAGTCACCACTGTTTTTCCAGCGTTCGTTGCATGATAATAGGCAGCGGTGCCGTCATCCATGAACGGTGGCCCCCACGTGCGGGTATCGTCGCCGTCAGGGCTTTCGACCTTAATGACCTCGGCCCCGAGGTCGGCCAGAACCTGACCGGCCCAAGGTCCAGCCAGAATCCGCGCCAACTCGACGACTTTCACACCGTTCAGGGGTTGCATCAGAAGAACGCCTGCAGACCAGTTTGCGCACGGCCAAGGATCAGCGCGTGGATGTCATGCGTGCCCTCATAGGTGTTTACCGTCTCTAGGTTGACCATGTGGCGGATCACGCCGAATTCAGCCGAAATCCCATTGCCGCCGTGCATGTCGCGTGCATGACGCGCCACATCCAATGCCTTGCCGCAGTTGTTGCGTTTGATCAGGCTGATCATCTCAGGCGCGGCCTCAGCCGTATCCATCAAACGACCGACCTGCAATGCAGCCTGAAGGCCAAGCGTGATCTCAGTCTGCATATCCGCGAGCTTTTTCTGGAACAGCTGGGTCTGTGCGATCGGCTTGTTGAACTGCTTGCGGTCCAGACCGTATTGGCGTGCCGCGTGCCAGCAGAACTCTGCCGCCCCCATAACGCCCCACGCGATGCCATAACGAGCGCGGTTCAGACAGCCGAACGGCCCCTTAAGGCCCGACACATTCGGCAAGAGCGCATCTTCGCCCACTTCAACGCCGTCCATGACGATCTCGCCCGTGATCGACGCCCGAAGGGATACCTTGTTTTCGATCTTCGGCGCCGACAGACCCTTCATCCCCTTTTCAAGGACGAAGCCTTTAATCTTACCGTCATGGGCTTCGGATTTTGCCCACACGACAAAAACATCCGCAATCGGCGAGTTGCTGATCCACATTTTGGAGCCAGTAATTTTATAGCCATTCGCGGTCTTTTCCGCGCGGGTTTTCATGCCGGCAGGGTCAGAGCCCGCATCGGGTTCGGTCAGGCCGAAACAGCCGATCCATTCGCCAGACGCCAGTTTCGGCAGGTATTTCATCCGCTGCTCTTCGGTGCCGTAGGCGTAGATCGGATACATAACGAGCGAGGACTGCACGGACATCATTGAACGGTAGCCGCTGTCCACACGCTCGATTTCCCGCGCGACGAGGCCGTAGGACACATACGACCCGCCGAGCCCGCCGTATTCCTCAGGCACGGTAACACCCAAAAGGCCCATCTCGCCCATCTCGCGGAAAATCGCGGGGTCGGTGTGTTCAGTCAGGAACGCGTCCTTCACCCGAGGCAGCAGTTTTTCGGTCGCATAGGCCCGCGCACTCTCTGCGATCATGCGTTCATCTTCGGTCAACTGACCAGACATACGCAGCGGATCGGTCCAATCAAAGGAACCAAGATCAGGGGCGTCTTTGGGCTTGAGTGCGGGCATAGGGAAAACCTTTCGTCTAAAGTTGCACAAAGAGTGCCCCTATGGGCGCCAAAAAACAAACGATTTAAAAATTGAATTTGATGAGTTATAGTCATCAACATGCGCCAGAGTTACACCCCATCCATTCCCGAACTGCAGTCTTTCACCGCCTGTGCACGGCTCGGCACGACGACGCTCGCGGCAGGGCATTTGAACCTCACGCAAAGCGCGGTATCGCGGTCACTTGCCACGCTTGAGGATCGGTTGGGCGTCGCCCTCTTTAATCGCGTCCGCAAACGGTTGGTACTGTCCCCTGCAGGTCATGCCTTTCTCGACAAGGCCGAAGCAATATTGGCGCAACTTGACGATGCCTCGGTTGGCGTGATGGCCTTTGGCGGGCGAACATCAATCCTACGGATCGCAGCCCTGCCCAGTTTCGTCCGCAGTTGGCTGATCCCTCGGCTTCCTGGATTTACGGCGATTGCGCCTGATATCAGCCTCGACATTTCTGCCCGCCTCGATCCCGTGGATTTCATCCGCGATCCCGTCGATCTGGCGATCATGCGCAAAACGCATCAACCGACAGGATCAACGGCAGAGATCATCTTGCCCGAAAATCTGGTGGTCGTGGCGTCCCCTGCGCTGCTCAAAGGCGCATCGAACCTCTCGGACACGGACCTATTGAACCTACCGCTATTACAGCAATCCACCCGCCCGACCCTTTGGCTTGATTGGTTTCGCGATGGCGATGCGGACCCACGACGGGCGCTGAGGGGCGCACGTCTAGATCACTTTGATATGGTGATTGATGCCGCGATTGCGGGGCTTGGCGTTGGGATCGTGCCGCATGTGATTGCGCGGCAGTCGCTAGATCGCGGCACTCTGGTTCTAGCCAGTGGTCGGAAGTTCGAAACCGGCGATGCATACGCACTGATACTTCCCGACGGTCAAGAGCCCAGCGCCGAGGTTCGGCTCTTTCGCGATTGGCTGCGGGCTGCGGTAAGACGTTGATCTGGCTTGCTCCTCTGCCGCCACTCCGCAATAGTCGGCCCGAGGAATGGAGGCGGACAGCGTGACGGATTGGCTCTCACCAGCGGAATGGCAAGCGGTATCGCTGTCGCTGCGCGTTGCCTTTTGGGCGACCGTGCTAAGCCTCCCCATCGGGATTTTCACCGCCTACGCTTTGGCCCGCTGGTCCTTTGTCGGAAAACAGGTTCTCAACGGAATCGTCCATCTGCCGCTCGTCCTGCCGCCGGTGGTAACGGGCTATCTGCTCTTGCTGACCTTCGGGCGGCGTGGCCCTGTCGGTGCGTTCCTCGAACAAACGTTCGGGATTGTCGTTGCCTTTCGCTGGACGGGCGCCGTCCTCGCAGCCGCTATCATGGCGTTTCCACTAATGGTCCGCGCGATCCGCCTGTCGATCGAAGCCGTCGACCCAAAGCTAGAAGAAGCCGCATCAACTCTCGGCGCATCGCGGGCGTGGGTGTTCATGACTGTGACCCTACCCCTCATCCTCCCCGGTATTTTGGCGGGTTCCATCCTCGCCTTTGCCAAGGCGATGGGTGAATTTGGGGCCACCATCACCTTTGTGTCGAACATCCCCGGCCAGACGCAAACCCTGCCCTCTGCGATCTATGCCTTCCTGCAAGTCCCCGGTGGTGAAGCTTCTGCCCTGAGGCTCGTTATCATTGCAGTGGTCATTGCAATGGGAGCCCTCCTCTTGTCTGAGGTCGTATCGAAACGCATCGCTGCACGGGTGTCAGCATGACGGTGTCGGTTCAGATCACACACAAACAGGGTGATTTCACCCTTGATGTGGCCTTTGATGCACCAGAGGGGCTGACGGTCCTGTTCGGTCGTTCTGGCTCTGGCAAGACGAGCGTGATTAATGCAATTGCGGGGCTACTGCACCCAGATGCGGGGCGTATCGCGATTGGAGGACATGTCCTTCAAGACAGCGCGACGGGCCTTTGGCTCCCGCCTCACAAACGGCGGATCGGCTACGTGTTCCAAGATGCCCGCCTATTCCCACACCTGTCTGTGCGCCAGAACCTCACCTACGGACAGCGGTTCAGCGCAACGAAGGCAGCAATTGATCCCGTGGTCGAAATGCTCGGCCTTGGCGATCTTTTGAACCGTCGCCCTGCCGCCCTCTCTGGCGGAGAAAAGCAGCGGGTTGCGATTGGGCGGGCGCTATTGTCGGGGCCAGAACTGATCCTCGCCGATGAACCTCTGGCAGCGCTGGACGAGGCCCGCAAGGATGACATTCTGCCGTATTTTGAACGGCTCCGCGATGAGGTGGGTATCCCGATTGTCTATGTGAGCCACGCTGCGGGCGAGGTTGCACGCCTTGCTACTACGGTCGTCGTAATGGATCAGGGGCGCGTCAGACAAATGGGGCCAGCGGGCGAGGTCCTCTCTGACCCGTCTGTAACCCCTGTTGGCGTGCGCGAGGCGGGCGCGATGATTGAGGCGCGAGTTGGCGCCCATTCTGACGACGGGTTGAGCGACCTGCTGATCGGCGATCTGGTCGTGACCATCCCAAATTGCGGCCGTCAGATCGGCGATCTGGTTCGCCTGCGCATCGCCGCCCAAGACGTGATGATCGCCACCCAAGCCCCCCAAGGCATCTCTGCCCTCAACGTTCTGCCTGCCACGATCAAATCAATCCGCATGGGCGACGGCCCAGGTGCAATGGTCCAGATGGAGGTCGGCGGCGCGACCCTATTGTCACGCATCACCCGCCGTTCGGTTCAAACCCTCGGGCTTACGGCTGGGCAAAAAGTATTTGCAGTGCTCAAAGCGGTAAGCGTTGCGCGGTAAAGGTCGTTAGCGGTATCAATTCGTGACACATAGCACGAATAGGCACAGCATGACCCAGATCGGCACAGACGGTTTCAATGGCCATTGGATCAACGATCCCGTCCATCGGGCATTTCTGGAAAACGATGCCCACGCGCAATTGGCGTTTTATCGCAAGGCGTTGCGTGCGGATGGGGCCTATGACGTCCTCGCCATCGACGGCACACCTATCGCGGGGTCGGCACAACAGCTCCACAATACCACGCGGATGGTTCATTCCTATGCGCTGGCCTCGCTTTGGGGGGCGAAGAGGCACGACGATATGATCGACGCGGGCATGGCGTTCCTGTGGAACCAGCACCGCGATACGACACATGGCGGATATGTCTACGGCCTAAAGGACGGCGCAATCGTCGATGACAAAAAGCTCGCTTATGGGCATGTCTTTGTCCTCCTTGCTGGGTCGAGCGCAAAGAACATCGGCCACCCAGACGCCGACCGCTTGATCATAGACGCGGCTGAGGTGCTGGACACGCGGTTCTGGGATGACGATGCGGGCCTGTTCTTTGACGAGTTCAATCGCGACTGGTCGCCGTTTTCGACCTACCGTGGGTACAACGCCAATATGCACGGGGTTGAGGCGCTCTTGGCCGCTTATGAGGCAACGGGCGAGTCGCTGTTCCTCATCCGTGCGGGGCGCATCCTGTCGTTCTTTATGGAGACCATCGCGCCCTCGCACGATTGGCGATTGCCAGAGCACTACACGCCGAATTGGACGCCCGACCTGACCTATCAGGGCGACCCAATGTTCCGTCCGCGCGGCACAACACCGGGTCATTCGTTCGAACTTGGTCGGCTTTACCTGCAGTATTGGGATTTGGCGGGCCGCAAGGATGATGGCTCCGTCGATCGTGCACGTTCGTTGATCGAAACCGCGCTGAATGATGCGTGGGTAGAGGGCGGCGGATTCGTCTACACTCTCGACTATTCTGGCGCACCACAGGTCACAGACCGTTACTGGTGGCCGCTGACCGAGGCCATCGGGGCCATGGTATCGCTGATCAAACTCGACGGTCGCGACGATGACGAGGCATGGTATCGCCGTTTATGGCAGGCGGCCTCGGACCTCTTTATCGACCACGAAAACGGCGGTTGGTTCCATGAGGTCGATGCCAACGGGAAACCTGCTGAAAAGCAGTTCATCGGCAAGCCCGACCATTATCACGCTATTCAGGCGGATCTCTTCCCTCTCGACCAGAGGCTGACCCGCCTGTTCACCTGAGCCATCAGAGGCGGAACAATTTCCCCGGCGCATTTGGCCCTGCAGTGCAGCCCGCAAGCTGGGCCATATGCCATGCCAGCGCCTGATTGCTGCTGACAACGGGTTTGCCTAGTTCATCCTCAAGCGCATCGATGATGTCCATCGTGCGTAGGTTGGTGCAGGACAGGAACACGGCGTCGACCTCTGGATCGCGACCGATCTCTAACGCGGCGGCTTGGATCGATTTGGGGTCAATGCGGGCGACGCGGGCCTCTAGCTCTTCGCCAAAGGACAACGTCTTTGGCACCTCAAATCCTCGCGCGACAAAGGCATCTCTGATGGCATCCGCGACGGTCGCGATATAGGGCGATACGACCCCCAAACGCGTAGCCCCCAGAGCCCGAAGCGCCGCGACCGAAGCCGTCAGAGGGTTCGTGACGTTGCGCGTTTTTGCACCTTCCCTGACGAGATCGGCCACGCGATCCTCACCGATCAGCGTCGTGCCAGAGGTGCAAGCATATGAAATCGTATCGAAATCCAGAGACGTCGGAAACAGCGACGCCGCGCCCGTGATATGCCCTGCCATCGTCGCGATTGTATCGGGGTTCAGTTCCGCCCCTGCAGCCACACGACTAATGTAGACCGCCACATCCCTCTGCGGGAACATGTGCCAGAAATCTTGCTCGACCGTTTCGTCGGTGGATAGCGCGATCAGACCAAGGATCGCAGAAGACCCAATCGGGCCAGTCAAATCATAGGGATAAGTCGTCATATCAAACCTCTGGCAAAAATTCTGGTGCGCGGGTGGAGAGGAGCACTGGCCCCTCCTCGCGCAAGACGATGTTTTCCTCGTGAACAAGGATGCGGTTCGGGGCGATCTCAACCCCAGGCTCTAGCGTCAGAACCATCCCTGCCCGCAGTTCAGTCGTGTCGAGCGGGGTAAAGGATGGCCATTCCGTAAGGGTAATCCCCAACCCATGCCCAAGCCGACCACCGCCAGCCACGGCGCCCTTAGCCACTATCGCATCGGTGAGGATACGGTGGACGTCCCTAGCCAGCATCCCCGGTCGCAGGATGTCCAGCGCGACATCAATCGAATGGGTCAACGCAGCTTGGGCGCGTTTGACATCATCGGAGGGCGCACCGACAGCATAATTGCGGTCGAAATCGCAGAAATACCCGTCCTTCACCGCGCCTGTGTCGAGCATGAGGATATCACCCGCCCGCAACGGCTCTGGCCCAGCGGGAGAGATCACATCGCCATACCCGCCCTGCCCTGCGCCGCCTGCGGTATAGCTCACCCAATCCGCGCCCTCGTCCAAGAGGACCTTTTGGAAATCGCGGAACACTTCGTCGAGCGGTCGGCCAACGCCTGCAAAATCTGGCACTCGGGCAAAGGCGCGATCAGCCACGCCGCAGATCGTGCGTATTTTCGCAATCTCTGCCTCGGATTTCACCTCGCGAACCCGCTGAATGGTGTCGGTGCCGTCCACAAATCGACGCGACGCGATGCGATCCGCGATCCGCATAAAGTCACCCAACGGCAAACGGGCCGAGGTTTCCAACCCCATCGGTGTCGCGATCACGCCGCCCTCTGACACCAGATCGCAGAGCGTATCGGCCAACAGCGAAACACCATCATCCACAGGATCAGGGGCGGCCCACGTCCGAATGTCGTTGATCCATGTCCTCCTCATCAGATCGGCCCCAATCGCGGGGATCACGGCAATCGGATCACCCTGCGCAGGCACGACGATGAACCACGGACGCGCGGGGCTTTCCCAGAACCGCGTCAGGAACCCCGTGACGTAGAACACATCCGCGGGCGAGGTCAGCAACAGCGCGTCTTGCCCTGCTGCGGCCATCCGCGCCTGCAATCGTTCGACGCGGGCGCGATATTCGCTGGTTGGAAAAATGAGTGAGCGGTCAGACATCTTCGGGGCCTTCGCTGAGGATACACATCACATGCGCATCAGGCCCGATCCCGTCGATCCCTGCAAAAAGCGCGGCCAATCCCGCACCGCCCGAGGGGGTCGTGGCAAAGCCGTATTCCCCCAAAACCGTGATACCATGAGCCACCTCTTCCTCGGTCAGGGTCAAGAACGTATCGGCATCCCGCGACAGCCCCGCGAGTGCAATCATCGACGGGGTTTTACAATCCAAACGGCCCATCTCTGACACGCCACCCGAAGAGGTCACAACTTCGCCCGCGCCGATGCTATCGAACAAGGCGGGCGCTTGATCAGGTTCAACGACAATGATCTTCGGGCCATCGCCCCATACCGACCGCGCATAGACAGCCGCCGCAGCGGCAAGCCCGCCGACGCCCGCTTGCAACAGGATATGTGTGGGAGGCGTATCGATCTGCACTGCCGCCTCTGCCGCCAACTGTAGATACCCCTCCATCACGTGGAACGGCGGATCGGTGTAGCCGGGCCACGAGCTATCAGAGAGCAGCGTGTAGCCCTTCTCCGCCGCCCAAACCAATGCGGCCTCCATGCTTTCCTCATAGTTCGCACCCGCACGTTCGACCTGTGCCCCTTTGGCTTTGAGCCTTGTGGCAAAGGCTTCAGGCACAGTGTTGGACAAGAAAATCACCGCCTGCGCGCCAAAGAGGTTGGCCCCAGCCGCGACCGACAGACCGTGGTTACCGGCGCTCGCCGTAACGAAAACACGACCTGTGAGGGCACTGCCCCAAGCGTCACCCTGCACGACCTCTGCCGCCTCGCGGGCAATCGCGAATGCCGCGCCGAGTGCTTTGAAACTGCCCAAGCCCATGCGCCCACGTTCATCCTTGATCGTGATGCGGGCCACACCGACGGTCTCGGCCAGTTCGGGTGCCTCGACCAATGGCGTTTGAGCGTGCGCGGGGCACATCGACAACAGTTTACCCACAGCTCCCGCATCTGCGGTCGGATAAAGCGTCATATTCGGCAAGCCAGAGCCACGGAATGGGTTAGAACGTGTGATAGGCATTGGGAATCCTTTTACTGTGCGATGAGAGTAGCGCAGGCGGTCAATCCGATCTCGGCAAAGAAGGGTGCGATTGGGCCGAAAAACCGCGTCAAAAACCATCGAATGCGGATTTTCGGACCCAACCACGAATTTGCCGTGACAACAGGCGTATATTCCGACCAAATCCCCCCATGGACAGCTTTGACACACTCATCCTCGACGCCCTACAGCACAACAACCGCCTGACCGCCGAAGCGCTGTCGGAAAAGGTGGGGCTATCGCCTGACGCCTGCCGCAAACGGCTCGCGAAATTGCGGTCGTCAGACGCGATTGAACAAGAGGTTGCACTTCTCAATCCTCAGACGATGGGACGTGGATTGATCATGATTGTTGAGGTGACACTCCAAAACGAACGGCCTGCGGAATTGGATCGTTTTAAGGATAAGATGAAAGCCGCACCAGAAGTGATGCAGTGCTACTATGTTACTGGAAACGCGGACTTTATCCTGATCCTTTCAGCCAAAGATATGGCCGATTACGAAGACTTCACGCGACGCCACTTCTTTGCAGAAGAAAACGTCGCGCGTTTTAGAACGAGCGCGGTGATGGACCGCGTGAAAGTCGGCTTTACGATGCCGATCGGTTAGAGGTCCTTACCGATCCGCAGGGCATCATAGATCGCCGCGTGGGTGTTGCGGGCCGAAACAGCGTCACCAATGCGGAACAGTCGGAACGTGCCTTCGGGATTGCGAGTCACGGTCTGCGGCGCACCTGTCGACAGCGCGTCGTAATCCACCTCACCTAAGTTCGACGACAGCGGTTTCAGATCAAAATACACGTCATCGAGCGGGCGCGTGCCATGGTTTACCACAACTTGATCCACGATCCGTTCACGCGTCACCCCGCCGTAATCGCTCCCCAAGGTCGCGCGCAGTTGGTTGCCCTCTTTCGCGACCGCCATGAGACGCCACGTGACCGTAAAGGTCGTGTCGCGTTTTTGCAGGTTTCGCATGTAAGGAACGAGGTTCATCGCCATGACTTCGGGGGCAAAACTGCGGTCTGGCGTGACGATTTCGACCTTCGCGCCCGTTTCCGAAATCACGTCAGCGGCCTGTAGACCCGCGTGATCGCCTGCGTCGTCAAACACGAGCACGTTCGCGCCCGGTTTCACATCGCCAGAAAGAATATCCCACGCAGAACAAACCAGTTCATTGCCAGCCTCCAACACCTCAGTGTGCGGAAGGCCACCTGTCGAGATGATAACCTCGTCTGGGTTGGTTTCCAGAACGGTGTCCATGTCGGCAAAGGTGTTGAAATGGAACTGCACGCCGCGTTTGGTGCACTGATCAAAACGCCACGCGATGATCGACGTCATCTCCCGACGGCGTTCTTGCAGTGCGGTCAGACGGATTTGCCCACCGGGTTGGTCTGCGGCCTCGAACACGGTGACAGTGTGACCACGTTCGGCAGCGACACGAGCGGCCTCCATCCCTGCGGGGCCAGCGCCGACGATCGTGACCCGCTTTTTCGTATCCGCAGGGGTAATCGTCTGCGGCACTTCCAATTCGCGGCCCGTTGCGGGGTTGTGCAGGCAGAGTGCCATGCCCCCCTGATAAATGCGGTCGAGGCAATAGTTCGCACCCACGCAGGGACGAATGTCATCCTCACGCCCTTCGATGATTTTGCGCACCAAATGCGGGTCAGCCATGTGGGCGCGGGTCATGCCGACCATGTCCAGCTTACCGCTCGCAATCGCGTGACGGGCCGTGGCGACGTCAGGGATTTTGGCCGCATGGAAGGTGGGGAAATTGGTTGCCGCACGAATTTCGCCCGCAAAATCGAGGTGCGGCGCGTTCCGCATCCCTTGGATCGGGATCAGATCGGTCAAACCAGGATCAGTGTCGATGTGGCCTTTCACGATGTTGAGGAAATCCACAAGGCCACTGTTTTTAAGCATGTGCGAGACCTGAAGTCCCTCATCCTTACCCATGCCGCCCGCCATATCCTGATCGCCCGTGTAGCGTACGCCGACGATAAACTTCTCACCACAACGGTCACGGATCGCTTGCAGAACCTCCATTGTGAACCGCAGACGGTTTTCGAGCGAACCGCCATATGGCGCGTCGAGGTCGTTGGTCAGCGGCGACCAGAATTGTTCGAGGAGGTGGCCGTAGGCTTCGAGCTCGATCCCATCGACACCCGCCGATTGCATGCGTTCAGCGGCGTCGGCGTAGTCCTCGATGATGCGCGTGATATCCCAATCTTCTATGCGTTTTGGGAATGCACGGTGCGATGCCTCACGTTCGTGGCTGGGCGCGACAACGGGCAACCAATCCGCCTTATCCCAGCGTGTGCGGCGACCAAGGTGGGTCAATTGGATCATCACTGCGGCGCCGTGGTCGTGACATTCATCAACCATCTGCTTCATGTAGCCGACAACTTCGTCCTTCCACGCAAGGATATTGTTGAACACGGGCGGGCTGTCGCGCGCAACCGAAGCCGACCCTGCGGTCATCGTCAGCGCCACACCCGCCTTTGCCCGCTCGACATGGTAGGCGCGGTAACGTTCCTTGGGCATGCCGTCTTCGGGATAGGCAGGTTCATGACTTGTAATCATGATCCGGTTTTTCAGAGTGAGGTGTTTTAGCTGATAAGGCTGGAGAAGTGGATCGTTAGACATGGCGCGACTCCGCAATTGGATTTGCCGCAGGATTCCTAAAATGTTCATAACTGTCAAGTTTAGGTTCACCTATGAACATTTACTTGAGCAGCCCGTCATTCGCAGGTAGCCTACCCACATGACACAGGCTGAAGACATCGACACCGGATGGCGCGGATCGCCAGAATTATGGCTGCAAGCGGCCTATGATGCGTTGATCGAAAACGGGATCGATGCGGTAAAGATTTTGCCACTTGCGGCGCAACTGAAATTGTCGCGCACCAGCTTTTATTGGTTTTTTGACAATCGAGGGTCGCTACTCCAAGCGCTGAGAGCCCTGTGGGAGGACCGCACAACAACCCCTCTGATTGCAGCCACAAAGGAATACGCCGAGACCCGAACGGAGGCGATGTTCAACGTCATCAGTTGTTTCCTGCGCGAGGATGCTTTTGACGCACGAATGGAACACGCTGTCCGTAGCTGGGCGATCCAAGACCCCAAGATGCTCATCGAACTACAAGCCGCAGACAAACGGCGGCTCGATGCGCTGCGCGGTATGCTAGAGGGCTGGGGATACGACGCCCAAGATGCCGATGTGCGGGCGCGGACGATTTACCTTGTTCAGATTGGCTACATCTCGATGCAGACGACAGAACCGCTAGCCGAACGACTGGCCCGCGTTGCCAATTATGTTGAGGTCTATACTGGCCAAAAACCCAATGATCGCGAAGTCGCGCGGTTCTATTCACGGTTCGGAGTAACACCATGAAAATCGGGATAATTGGCGGCACGGGATGGCTCGGCTCTGCATTGGGTAAGGCACTTTTGGATCGCAGCCATGCGCCGGACGATCTGATTATCCTGAACCGCAGCGGTCCGCGCGACGATTATTTCGGGCGGCAAGTCGTATGGGCCGCGGATGTGACCGATCTGGTCGACCGTTCTGACGTGATCATCTTATCGGTTCGACCACAGGATTGGCCCGCGCTGAATTTTGACGCCGAAGGAAAACTGGCGATTTCATTTATGGCGGGCGTGAACATCGCGGCCTTGGGCAATCGTGTGATCCGCGCCATTCCGAACGCAGCCGCAGAGATCGGCACATCCTATTCGCCGTGGTTCGCGGGGCCTGAGGTCACTGCGGATGACAAAGCGACCGCAAATGACATTCTGTCTGCCTTTGGCACCTGTGATGAACTGGCGTCAGAGTCAGACATCGATCTGATGACCGCGCTTTCGGGATCAGGACCAGCCTACCCTGCCCTCATGGCTGCAACGATGATGAAATTTCTGACCGACAACGGCGTTAGCCCCGACATTGCCGCACGCGCAACCGAAGCGACCATCTGTGACGCGGCGCAGTTGTTGCGTGGTGAGGCGCAGAACGCGACCGAGTGGGTGAAGGTCTTTGTCGACTATGCAGGCACGACGGCGGCCGGTCTGACCACAGCAGAGGCAAGTGGATTTTCCACCGCGCTCTACTCTGGTCTTTCTGCCGCGACCCAAAAGGCCAAGGATATGGGGGCGGATTAAGCCTCCACCTCCACATTGCCCAAGGGGTGCGAACAACAGGCAAGGATATAACCTGCATCAACCTCGGCATCGGTAATCCCGCCGTTGTGGACCATATGCACGTCGCCCGAGATTTTCTTGATCTTACAGGTTCCGCAAAGACCAAAGCTACATCCAGACGGCAGCGGCACACCGTTGGCCCGCGCCAAAGCTAGAACCGTGTCCGTTTCTTTGCCCATTGCGGTCTTGCCCGATTTTGCAAAGGTAACCTCTGCGGCTGCCGTGGCATCGGCCTCAACATCATTGAATTCAGGCAAGTCTTCGGGGTCGTCAACAGGGGCCGAAAACGCCTCCTGATGATAGCGATCCATGTCATAGCCTAGCGAAATCAGGATTTCGCGCACGCTGTCCATAAAGCTCTCTGGACCACAGCAATAGACATCGCGCTCTAGATAGTCCTGACACATCAGACCCAGCATCAACTGGTTAAACCGACCGCGATAGCCTGTCCAAACCTCGTAGGGATCGTTTTGACCGACGACAAAATGCAGATCGATACCAGCGGTCCGCGAGGTCATCAGTTCCAGCTTTTGGCGGAAAATCAGGTCACGCGGACGTTTGGCGCATTGGATAAAACAGATATCGGGATCGTTACCCAATTCATACAAAGTGGTGGCCATCGACATGAGCGGCGTCACACCAGAACCCGCCGAAATGTAGAGGTATTTGCCATCGGGCTGGTCAGGAAGATGGAAAATACCTGCTGGCCCGTATGCCTTGATCCGCGTGCCGATCGTCAGATGATCGTGCATCCAGCGGCTTCCGACAGAACCCTCTTGGACCTTGACGGTCACGCTGATGTAGCCCGCCGACAGGGGCGAAGAGGACATGGTAAATGTCCGCTGAACATTCCCGCCCGGCACTGGCAGATCGAGCGTGATGAACTGTCCCGCCTTGTAGACGAAGGTCGCACCTGATGGCGCACGGAAGCTAAACGTTTTGACGTTCGGTGCTTCAGGCAGAACGGCCACACACTCTAGCAATTCCGCATCGGTCCAGACGGGCGAGGTTCGGTTCGGCATCGGGATCATGACGAAACCATATGGTTTTGCAGCGTGCGGCAATACCAATCCACGAACTGGTTCACGCCGCCTTCTTGGGCCTTGCTATAAGGACCCGGTTTATAGCCCGGCGAATTGATCCCGCGCTGGTTTTCCTCAACGATTTGGCGATCCTCGTCGTTGGTGTGGATCCAGACCTCGGTCAGGCGGTTCAGGTCGTAATCCACGCCTTCGACCGCATCCTTGTGAACGAGCCACGTCGTTGTGACTTCGGTCCGATCTGGGCCGAGCGGCATGACGCGGAAGGTCAGCACTTGATCCGACAGGAAGTGGTTCCACGAGTTCGGGTAGTGGAAATAGAGGCAGCTGCCCGCATCATCGAAAGGCACAGTGCCGATGCGTTTGGACACTGCAGCCTTACCATCCATCGTGTAGCTGACCGTGTCACGCAGGAACGGAATACGGACGAAACGCCATGTCTCGGTCGGGTCGATCACGTAGCGCGCAGGGAAATTCGCGGCCTCGCATTTCTCAATATGCTCACGCCCCATGTTGCTGGTCGTCGCATCATCCGCACCGACGAGGTTCGGATCATCAGGGAAGGTCACACAGAGCGACGGGTGGTTCGATGCGCAGTGATAGCATTCGCGGTTATTCTCCATCACCAGTTTCCAGTTCGCCTCTTCAACGATGGTGGACTGGTAGGCGACCTTGAGGTTTGCCACATCGTGCGGCCCGAGGTAACGGGCTGCTTGATCGGCGAGGTCGCCACTGTCGGGCGCAACGGCGGCGAGGCAGATGTAGATGAGCCCCTGCACTTCGCGGCAGTGAACGACACCGAGGCCGTGTTCTTTGGGGTTAAAATCGTCACCCATTTCACGCGCCCAGAGGAGCGATCCGTCGAGGTCGTAGGTCCACTGGTGATAGGGGCAAACGAGTTTCGCAGAGGTGCCTTTGGTCGCTGAACAAATGCGGCTGCCACGGTGACGGCAGGAATTGTGGAACGCACGTGCAACGCCATCAGCGCCCCGCACCACGATGATCGACGCATCGCCCAAGGTGACGGTCACATAGTTGCCGGCAGCGGGCAGTTCCGCAGCGCTGGCCGCAAAAATCCATTCACGGTGCCAGAGGTCGCGCATATCCGCGTCATAGGCCGCTTGCGAGGAATAAAGTCCCTGCGGCAGCGAATGCCACGGTTTGCGGGACAGGAGGAGAGAGAGAACATCACTGTTGGAATGCATCGGTCGGTCTTTCGTTGAATCAGCGATACAGAACCGCAAAACGCAGGTCGCTCGCAATCGCAAAAAACCTATCATTGACTTACTTCAATTAAGCCATAAAGGTTTTGGCGCTCACCACAGGATTGCCCCATGCCAGCCCGCTATCATTCGCTTCCCTCCCTCACCGCGATTGCCAGTTTTGAGGCCGCCGCACGGTGTGCGAGTTTCAAAAAGGCAGCCGACGATCTGAATGTCACCCCTGCCGCGATCAGCCATCAGGTCAAATCGCTGGAGGCCGAGCTGGGATTTCAGGTGTTCAACCGCTATCACCGCGGTGTCGAATTGAACGAGGCAGGCGCGTTTCTCTATGTCGCGATCCAACGTGGGTTTGGCGAAATATCCAGCGCAATCGACCAGTTACAGCTTCGTGCGGATGACGACGCAGTGACGATTGAGGCGACGACGGCTGTCTCTGCCTTCTTCCTCACCCCGCGTCTAACTCGGTTTTGGGCGCATCGCGGACACATCCCCGTGTCGCAAAACGTCACCGATTTGCCGGGGACGTCGCCCACCAGTGACCTATGCATTTTCTATGGTGAGGACGCACCGAATTCTGGCGATTGCCGTCTCTTGTTCCGTGACCGCATTTCTATTCTTGCCTCACCAGAGTTCGCAGCGCGTTTTTCTGCCCAAAATTTAACCGATTTGACTAAGATGCCTTTGATCCACTTGACGGCGTCTGATGCGCGATGGACGGGCTGGCAGAGCTTTCTCGAAATGTTGGGTGTAACGATTGATCTGGGTCCCTCACACTACGTGAACAACTACGCCATCGCGCTTCAAGCGGCCCAAGACGGCGTTGGTGCGGTGCTGGGGTGGGAAACGCTGACACGCGGGCTGATCTCATCGGGGTCGCTGGTCAAACTCTTTCCTGACAGCATTGAAGCACCGCACGGGTTCTATATTACGGCTCGGAAAAACGCCCCTGCGCGGGCGATTGAGTTACGGGATTGGCTACTGGCTGCGGATTGAGACGCGATTATCAAAACCAAGCTACGAAACCTTATCGTCAAATCACTGTGGTGCGTTGCGCCAAAGTTGGGTTGAGTGGGGTCGATCTATAAGGTTCGGATTATCATGACAAAATCTCGATACTACTCCCCGACGGGTGGGCTTCCACCGCAGACACAGTTGCTCACGGATCGCGCCGTGTTCAAAGACGCCTATGCCGTCATTCCCAAAGGCACGATGAGTGACATCGTGACCAGCTACCTGCCCTTCTGGGACAACGCCCGTTTTTGGGTTCTGGCGCGCCCTTTGTCTGGGTTTGCAGAGACGTTTTCGCAATACATCGCTGAGGTCGCTGAGGGCGGCGGTTCGGATCGCCCAGAGACTGAGACGGGTGTTGAGGCTGTTCTCTTTGTCGTGGCGGGTGAAATGGCCCTAACGCTGAACGGTGAAACCCATGTGCTGGCTGAGGGCGGATATGCCTTCTTGCCGCCAGACGCGACATGGTCCCTGCGCAATACCAAAGCGGCGCCACTGCGGTTCCATTGGCTGCGTAAACGGTATCAAGCAATCGACGGGCTCGACATGCCGACCGCCTTTGTCACGAACGAAGCGGACGTGGCCCCGAATGCGATGCCAGACACGGATGGCAAATGGGCGACGACGCGGTTCGTTGATCCGACCGACCTGCGCCATGACATGCACGTCAACATCGTGACCTTCCAACCGGGCGGAGTGATCCCCTTTGCGGAAACACATGTGATGGAACACGGGCTCTATGTGCTCGAAGGCAAAGCCGTCTACCGTCTCAACGATGATTGGGTCGAGGTCGAAGCGGGCGACTTCATGTGGCTAAGATCGTTCTGCCCGCAAGCCTGCTATGCTGGGGGGCCGGGGCCGTTCCGATACCTCCTCTACAAGGATGTGAACCGCCACATGCCCTTTGCTCCATTGGCCCGCTAAACGAAAAGCCCCAGAGTTTCCTCTGGGGCTTTTGCTTTGTCATATGCCCTGCCCCGCGACTGCGGAGCAGGGTTTTTGATTACTTCTTGGACCCAGACATGCCGCCCGACACTTCATCTGTCGCTTCGACCGAGAGGTGGGCTGGCAGGACGAGGTTCAGAACAATCGCGATCAGGGCTGCAGGCAGGATGCCCGAAGTCGCCAAGATTTTGATCGTGCCCGGCAGATACTGCAACGCATCAGGTTCGAGCTGGAGACCCAGACCCAGCGACAGAGCGATCGCAAAGATCACCATGTTGCGGGAATTCCATTCAACATCCGACAGCATCGAAATACCCGACGCGACAACCATGCCGAACATGACGATCACGCCGCCGCCCAGAACTTCGATCGGAACGGTGGAGATGATCGCGCCAACTTTGGGCACCAAACCACAGATAATCAGGAACACAGCGCCAAGGGTCACAACGTGACGGCTCATGACGCCAGTGATGGCGATCAAACCGACGTTTTGGCTGAACGAGGTGTTCGGCAGTGCGCCAAAGAGGCCAGACACAGCGGTACCCAGACCGTCTGCATAGGTCGCACCAGCGATCTCTTTGTCGGTTGCTTCGCGCCCAGCGCCACCTTTGGTGATACCAGATACGTCGCCCACGGTTTCAACAGCCGAAACGAACGCCATCGCGCAGAAGCCGATGATCGACGCCGCGGTGAATTCCATGCCAAAGTGGAACGGGTTCGGCAACGAGAAGGTCGCAGCGCGACCCACGTTACCAAAGCTCACCATGCCCATTGCATAAGCAACCACGTAGCCAGCGATCAGACCGACCAGAACAGCCGAGATGGATAGCATCCCACGGGCAAAAAACTTGAGGCCGAGTGTAACCAAGATCACTGTGCCAGCGACCAGCCAGTTCGCGCCAGAACCATATTCAGGCGTACCAATTGCAGGAACACCACCCGCGGCATACTGAATACCAACCTTCACCAGTGCGAGGCCGATCATCATCACCACGAGGCCTGTCACCAACGGCGGCAGAGCAAAGCGGATTTTACCGATGACTGTGCCGAGCAAGGCATGAAACAGACCACCCACAAAGATACCGCCCATGAGGACAGCGATGGCATCAACGCCTTTGCCCGCAACGAGCGGGATCATAATTGGAATAAAAGCAAAGGATGTGCCCTGAACGATCGGCAAGCGTGCGCCCACAGGACCGAAACCAATGGTTTGGAACAATGTCGCAACGCCCGCAAAGAACATCGACATCTGGAGCATATAGACCATCTGCGGGAAATCAGGTGAATTCGAGCCAAAGCCGAACCCTGCAGCACCGCAAACGATGATCGCAGGTGTGACGTTCGATACGAACATCGCCAAAACGTGTTGAATACCCAGCGGGATTGCTTGGGCTATTGGGGGTGTGTAATTCGGGTCCTTTAGCTGTGCAGCTGTCCCAAGTGACGTATCAGCCATAGTAGTTACTCCCTTCTGACTGTTGTTAGTCGCCCCCATTCTGCGGGGAGCGTTTATTGTGGGACGTCAATAATCACTGGCTCTTTGAACCAGTGTTCCACCAGATTATTGCCGTCCCCAATTCGGTCGATCACGATGTATTGGCCATCGCGATCCAATGGCGTGAGAACTCCATGCCATGTGTTTCTGTGTAGGTTGATCGATTGCCCTGGTTGGCTGATGAATGCCTCAATCGGGCCAGGTGTTTCGCCCGCAGCCGCAACCACAACAATCATCGGAACGCCTGTGATCGGCACAAAAGCCTGACTACCCAAGGGGTGACGTTCGACCAATGCAACGGTCATCGGTAGGCTACGCGCCTTTGCGTCAAAGAGACTGATGCCCGCGCGGCCTTCGTCGAAATCAACGTTTGCGCGGTCGTGGTGACGCCCGCACATGCCCTGATTGATGATCATGTCTGGAGCGCCCGAAACTTCGATCACGTCACCATATGGCGCAAAGGCTTCGGCGGTGAGGGGCTTGGGCGTCACGTTCACGGTCATGCGAAGAGGTCCTGCAAGCGGAACTCTGCAATGCGTTCGACCTGACGACAGGCCTCTGCAAACTCGGTATCACGGTCGTTGTTGATGCGACGTTTGAACGCCGCAAGGATCGACGCTTTATCATGGTCGCGCACGGCAATGATAAAGGGGAACCCGTGTTTCGCGACATAGTCCGTGTTCAGCGCGGTAAAGGTTTCGCGCTCTTCATCGGTTAGCATATTGAGGCCCGCGCTCGCCTGTTCTGATGTGCTCTCTGCAGTGAGACGACCAGCCGCGGCCAGCTTCCCAGCCAGATCAGGGTGCGCCAATAGAACGCCAAGCCGTTCATGATCAGTCGCGGAACGGAACATGCGGCAGAGCGCATTATGTACGCCAGCGGCACAGTCATGCGCGGGTCCGAGTTCCAACTCGAACGCACGCTCGGCAATCCATGCGGAATGCTCAAAGATGCCACCATAAAGGCTGACAAAACGGTCTTTGGTCATTGTGCTCGGCCGCTCTATCCGTTTGTGCGGATGATGCGACGCCCAATGCTCTGCCACCTCGATGCGGCGCGGGCACCAGACATCGCTATGCGCCTGAATGTGGTCGATGAATTTCTTGAGGCCTGCGATTTTACCCGGACGTCCAACCAGTCGGCAATGCAGCCCGACGGACATCATTTTCGGCGCACCTGCCTCGCCTTCGGCATATAGCGTATCGAAGGCATCAATAAGGTAGTCGCCAAAGTCCTGCCCGGTGACCCAGCCCGGTGCGCCAGCGAACCGCATGTCGTTTGCTTCGAGCGTGTAAGGGATGATCAACTGATCACGGTCGCCGAATTCCATCCAATGCGGCAGGTCATCGTCATAAGTATCGCTGATGTAGTCGAACCCGCCCTCTTCGGCGACGAGCGCGACTGTATTCATCGAACAACGGCCCGTATACCAACCGCGCGGGCGTTCACCAACGACCTCAGTATGGAGCCGGACGGCCTCCGCGATGGCAGCGCGTTCTTCGTCTTCGGGCATGTCTTTGTGTTCAACCCACTTCAGCCCATGGCTCGCGATTTCCCAGCCTGCAGATTTCATTGCTGCAACCTGTTCTGGGTTACGCGCCAACGCAGAAGCTACACCGTAGATCGTGACAGGAATATCTGCGCCTGTGAACAAACGATGCAAACGCCAGAACCCAGCGCGGGCACCATATTCGTAGATCGACTCCATGTTCCAATGACGCTGCCCCGCCCATGGTGCGGCACCCGGAATATCTGACAAGAACCCCTCGGAGCCCGCATCCCCATGGAGCAAGCAGTTCTCACCGCCTTCTTCGTAGTTCAGAACGAATTGCACAGCCACTTTGGCCCCGTTGGGCCAGTTCGCATTGGGGGCCTGTGGCCCGTATCCGCGCATGTTGCGAGTATATCGACGCAATTGAATTCTCCTGCAGTTCGCAACACTGTATTCTGAGAGCCAGTGAAACGGTTTCAATTTAATCTTGAAAGTCCTTATTGCTGCTCAGGTATCGCTTCATTCTGTAACTGCGGCAAAAAAGGGCAAAAGGAGACTGAAATGTCTGGATATTTGACAACTCACGTTTTGGACACGGCGCGTGGCTGCCCTGCGCAGGGTCTGAAGATTGACCTCTATCGGATTGAGAACGAAACCCGCACGCTCATCCGTAGCCTCGCGACGAACGCAGATGGCCGCACCGATGAACAAATTCTGCCAGCCGCAGAATTTGCGACGGGTGTTTACGAGCTGGTATTCCACGCGGGCGACTACCTCGATGCCTGCGGAACCCCACCTGAAACCCCACGGTTTCTGGATGTGATCCCGCTACGGTTCGGCATGTCAGAGGCATCGCACTATCACGTGCCGCTGCTCCTCTCGCCCTTCGGGTATTCGACCTATCGCGGCAGCTAAACCGATAGCTGTTCGTCGATCCGTTTGACCATAAAATCGATAAAAACCCGTGCCTTAGGGTCTTGCCGTCTGCGATGCATGAACAGGCAACCCATCTGAATGGGCACGGGTGGTTCGTCTGGGAGCACAGGCACCAGACGCCCTGACGCCAAGTGTTCTGAAATCTCGAACACGGATTTCAGAATGATCCCCTGCCCGTCCAAAGCCCAATTTGTCAGCACGTCACCGTGGTCGGTCTCAAACGGCCCTGTCACGGGCACACGGCGCACCCCCTCTGGACCCTGCAGCGGCCAGCGAAACTCTGGCGCGCCGGGGTAACGCAGGTTCAAACAATCATGCGCATCGGTGCAGAGCTCTGCGCTCGTTTTCGGATAGCCCCGCCGTTCGAGGTAATCGGGAGAGGCGCAGAGCACCCTTTGGCAATCCGTGATTTTGCGAATGCGAAGGTTGCTGTCCTCGGGATTACCAAGGAAAAACAACACATCAAGCCCCTCCTCGGCCATATCCAATTTGCGGTCGGAGAGACGCAGCCGAATATCCACAAGCGGATTTTGCGCCCGAAAATCGGGCAACGCGGGCGCAATGACCCGTTGTCCCAGCCCAAGCGGGGCCGCGACATAAAGCGTTCCACGTAACGTGCTGGTCGCGGTACTGATGTCCGCTTCGGCCATATCAACGGCCTCAATGATACGGCAGGCCCCTTCGTAAAACATCCGCCCCTGTTCAGTCGCAGCGAGCTTGCGGGTCGTGCGCTGGAATAGCCGTGTGTTAAGGTGTTCTTCTAACTGCGAGATTCGAGATGATGCAACCGCAGCAGAAATGCGTAAATCTCGTGCAGCCGCCGACATATTTTCAAGTTCATAGACCCGAATGAAGGTTCTGATATTGTCGAGGTAAGCCACGTGATATTTCCGTATTTCTTGAAGCTGCCTTGGGATTTTCAAGAATACTCGAAAAGCTATCACTGGACTAGACTCTTCGCAAATACAGGAGATGGGGAAATATGCAGGACCTTGTAGTATTGTGGGATTGGGCCGCCTTTGCAGTGCGCTGGCTTCACGTGATCACCGCGATGGCGTGGATCGGATCATCCTTTTATTTCATCGCGTTGGACCTCGGTCTTCGCAAGGTGCCTAACCTTCCAGTGGGCGCACATGGCGAAGAATGGCAGGTACACGGCGGTGGGTTTTACCACATCCAGAAATACCTCGTTGCCCCTGAAAACATGCCCGATCACCTGACTTGGTTCAAATGGGAGAGCTATACGACTTGGCTCTCTGGCGCGGCTCTGCTGATGATTATTTACTGGGTCGGTGGTGAGCTATACCTCATCGACCCAGCCAAGGCGGACCTCGCCCTGTGGCAGGGCATCCTAATTTCTGCGGCCTCCCTCAGCATCGGCTGGCTGGTCTACGATTTCCTCTGCAAATCGCCTCTGGGCGAACGCCCCACCGTCTTGATGGTTCTGCTGTTTGTCCTGCTGGTCGTGATGGGCTGGGCCTATAATCAAGTGTTCACAGGTCGCGCGGTCATGCTGCACCTCGGCGCGTTCACCGCGACCATCATGACGGCGAACGTGTTCCTGATCATCATGCCGAACCAGCGTATCGTGGTTAAAGACCTCCAAGAAGGTCGCACACCTGACGCGAAATACGGGAAAATCGCGAAACTGCGTTCGACCCACAACAACTACCTGACCCTTCCCGTCGTGTTCTTGATGTTGTCGAACCACAACCCACTGGCCTTCGGCACAGATTACAACTGGATCATCGCGGCGCTGGTGTTCCTGATGGGCGTGACGATCCGTCATTATTTCAACACCCGCCACGCTCGCAAAGGCAGCCCAAACTGGACATGGGCAGTCACGGCAATCCTGTTCATCCTTATCGCGTGGCTGTCGACCGCGCCGCTGCGCTACGACACTTGGGAAGAATCAGACGCCCGTCCGCTGACCCCGACCGAACAGAAATTCGCAAATGCCGAAGGGTTCGAAGACGTGGCCTCGGTGATCCCTGGCCGCTGCTCTATGTGCCATGCACGCGAGCCGTTCTATGACGGTATCCGCAACGCGCCCAAAGGAATGCTCCTTGAAACGGACCACGACATTGCCCGTGCTGCAACCCAGATTTTCCTGCAGGCTGGCGTCACTCACGCCATGCCACCCGCGAACGTCAGCTACATGGAAGACGACGAACGTCGGATGATTGTCGAGTGGTATCGCAACGCCACAAACAGCTAAACTGCTTCTCCCTGCAAAGAGGCCCTGCCTGAAACATCAGGCGGGGCCTCTTTCTGTTCAAAATCCCGTTTCTATGCGGAAAAACCGCCCTATTTGCCTTTCCAAATCCACCGCCTTGCGACAGTCTATTGCCAAGGGAAGAGGAGAGATCGGATGCGTTCATTAACCTTGTTTTTGGTGTTGGCAGCCCCAATGGTTCAGGCGGCAGGAATACCTGCGCCCTTGACGGATGACGATTTCCTGCCTGTGCGCCAAGACGAGGCCGAACTCGGCCAATTGCTGTTCTATGATCCCATCCTGTCAGGCAACAAAGAAGTTGCCTGCGCGACCTGTCATCATCCGTCCGAGGGAACTGGCGACGGGCTTTCGCTCTCCATCGGCGATGGCGGTCGCGGACTCGGTCCGAACCGTGTTCTGGACATGGCCAACCTGCCTGAACAACGGATTCCCCGTAACGCGCAACCACTCTTTAACCTCGGCGCCAAAGAGTTCCGCGCACTGTTCCACGATGGTCGTGTAGAGCTAGACCCGAACCGTCCGTCTGGCCTACGCACTCCTCTTGAGGACGAAATGGTCGCGGGCTTTGCCTCTATCGTTTCCGCGCAGACAATGTTCCCTGTTTTGTCAGCCGATGAAATGGCAGGCCATTATTCCGAGAACGAGATTTCACAGGCCGTGCGTCTGGGCACACTGACGGGCGAAGGCGGCGCATGGGATTTGATCGCACGCCGCGTCGCCTCCATTCCCGAGTACTCGGATAAATTCAGCGCAGTTTATGACCACATTTCGTCTCCTGACGACATCGCCTTCACTGATGTTTCCAACGCGATTGCCGCGTTTATGGAGTTTGAGTGGCGGTCGGATACATCGCCTTTTGATGCAGCCTTGCGCGGGGTTGCTCCTCTGCCTGAAACCGCCGCTCTAGGGATGGAATTGTTCTATGGCGAAGCTGGCTGTGCGTCCTGCCACGCGGGTAAATTCCTGACCGATCATAGCTTCCACGCGATGGGGCAGCCTCAGGTTGGACCGGGTAAAGGTGCGCGGTTTGAAACCAATGCCCGCGACGAAGGGCGTTTCCGTGTGACGGGCGATCCTGCTGACCTCTATGCCTTCCGCACACCGTCGTTGCGCAACGTGGCACTTACGGGACCGTGGGGGCACGCAGGGGCGTATTCGGACCTGACAGCATTCGTCAAAAGTCACATTGACCCCATTGCGGGTCTCGAATCTTACGACCGCTCGCAGGTCGTGTTGCCCGAGGCTGAGTTCGCGGATTGGCGCATCATGGATGATCCAGCAGAGGTCGCAGCGATCGCCGCAGCAGTCAGCATTGAACCCGTTGAACTGTCCGAGGACGAGATCACAGCGATTGTCGCCTTCCTCAATAGCCTGACCGATACCGCCGCCGAAACGGGTCGTTTGGGTGTTCCAGAAACGGTGCCGAGCGGATTGACGATCCCTAACCCTTAATGGGTTAGGGTCAGCGTTTGGTTCACAAGGGCGGTGGCTGTGGTCACTGCCCCGTTCGGCCATTCCACGGTGATTGTGGCCTCAGTCGCGTCGCCGAGACCAAAATGCAGCGGCACGGCCTGACCGCCAGCGTGACCGCCGCCGATGGTGACTTGCTGCGTTTCTTTGAACGAACCTGCCTCAACTGTGATTTGCGCGCCGATTGCATTACGGTTTCCGCCGTCTTGCTCCAGCGCGACATTGAGCCATGCGCCAGTGTCCGGCGTCACATTGCGATAGATTTCCAAAGGTGCACGACGGTTCAGCACCAGAACATCGAGCCGTCCGTCATTGTCGAAATCAGTCAATGCTGCGCCGCGGGCACGTTCGCCGCTGGCAAGCCCCGCCTCGAGTGCTGCCTCAACAAAGCGGCCGTCAGGCTGCTGCATCAGAAGGTTATTCGGATCATGGATCGCGTTCGACGGCATCTGATCGACGTTGCCTTTCGCGATGAAAAGATCAGCGCGACCATCGTTGTCCACATCGCCAAACTGCGCATGCCACCCTGTCGACGGGCGGCCATCATCGCCGAGATAAGGGCGATGCGCCGATGTGCCCATGTTAAACGGCGCGGCTGTATATAGGCCTTCGTCCGTCGCGATTTGCAGAAGCTGGTCGCCCATAGAGGTCAGCATCACCTCATCGCGGCCATCACCGTTCAGATCGCGGCTTGCGATCCCCATGCCCCAGAGGGACACCTTCGCCCAGCCGTCGTCTTCACCCAAAAACCGCGCCTCGGCGATGTCCCACATCTGCTCGTAACCGCCGCGCACGTAATACTGGCGGTCGTTCGAAATGCGGAGCCGCTGAGTACCCGACGCATCCCGCGCCGCAAGCATGGAGAGCGCACAGAAACCAGGCTCTAGGCTTGTGGCAGTGTATGTGCCGTTGTCTGGCGTCAGCAAAGTATTGCTATCACAGGCGAAAAACGGCCCCTTGGGGTTGCTGCGATCCACGTAGTTGCCAACCGCAATCTGCGGCAACCCATCATCGACCCACCATGCACTAAAGGCCGTGGACCACTGATCGGCCTCTGGCACACCATAGTCAGCCGTCACATCCGTAAAGCTACAATCCGCGCCGCCCTTCAGCACTCTATTCGCGCCGATCCGCAGAACGAAAAGGTCCATGTGGCCGTCGGCATCGATGTCGATCGGATAGGCACCTGTGGTCTCTGTGATTTCGGGAAAGTCACCAGCGTGGAACTTGAAATCACCATCGTTGATGAAAAGCGATGCTGGCCCCGTCCCACCTGCCGCGAACACATCAGGAAGCGTATCCCCGTTGCAATCCATCACCGCAACGCCGCCGCCGACGAAATGGTCCCAGCCGCCGCTATACTCATGGGGCGGCAAATTCTGGGACATATTTTCGAAAACTGGCCCTGCAAAGGCTGGTGCCGCGCTGAAGGCCGCGAGGAGCGTTAGGTATTTCATGCTGGTAACTTCGTCTCTCCAAAGACCCGATTGGTCAATTCACTCAGCGCAAGCGCCGCTGCCCCACGGGCCCAGACTAAGTCATCCCATGTCTGGATTTCAATTTTGCTTCTTGGTCGCGCCTGATTGAGAGTCAGAGAATGCGTCTCTGCCAGCACTTCGGCGGCGTAGAGGTAGTCGAACCGCATCCGTTCGCCCGACAGAATGATCAGTTCGGGATCGAAAAGGTTGATAATATTGGACAGGCCAACCGCCAAATATCGCCCAGCGCGCTGGAAAATCGTCCGCGCACCACGGTTGCCCGATTTTGCTTTCTCGTAGAGCGTTTCGAGCATGACTGGAAGGCTCTGCGGATTATTTCGCGAAATGCCTAAGGCGGTCGACGCCTCTCGGGCCAGAGCGTAGTCAGCAAGGTAAGCTTCGAGACAGCCACGTTGTCCACAGCGGCAGAGTGCACCGTCGAGTTGCACTTTGATATGGCCCAACTCCATGCCCATGCCACGGGTGCCGCGATAGAGTTGGTTGTTGATCACCATGCCCATGCCCACGCCATGTTCGACTGTGACAACGGCAAAGTCCTTACGGCTGCGGCCAGCGCCGAACCAAAGTTCAGCCAGCGTCAGCATATTCGCGTCGTTTTCGAGGTGAGCGGGACAGTTGAACCGATCCGCGATGGCCTGTTCCATCGCAACTTCGGTTTCAACGATGAGCGGCGACCATGTGACGACACCACAGGAGTGATCGACAACACCCGATATCCCGACACTGATTCCCGAGACCGCAGAAAACGGCAGGCCCGCCGTGGTCATCAAACGGCTCACCAACTCTTCGAGTTCATCGAGGATCGTAGCGACAGGCTTTTTCGTGGTCGGAATGTCCAGTGCGGCAGAGGCAACCACCTGCCCCGCGAAATCGGTTAGCACAGCGGTATGACGTTCGTCAGAGATTTTAATCCCGATGACCCGTTTCACCTCTGGCACCACCTGCAACGCGACGGGAGGACGACCACGGCCCGCCTCACGGGCGGCACCCTCAACCTCGCGCAGGTAGCCTTCTGCAATCAATTCGGCCGTAATTGAGGTCACAGACCCCGGAGAAACGTTCAAAGTCCGCGCGATCATGGCCCGCGATACCTGCCCATTTGCCCGCACCTGTTCAAAGACCTGCTGACGGAGAGATTTGGAATCACGCAACCCCACAAGGTTAATCGGCCCGCACCCTTCCTGTGCGTGCTGCGATTCGAGAAGGACCTCCTCCAACCCAGATTCCATAAGTTCACCTCCTGAACTATTTCTGCACCTGCGAGAAGATTTCCTCCGAATTTCCCTCAAGTGAGCGTAATATTCGGGCGAAAATCGCCTGCTGTCCATAAATTTTCCGCAATTTGTGATTTTTTTATTTTGACAATTGAATTTAATCAGTCAAGCTAAGGAGGCCTACGAAGAGAACGATCTTCGTTGATAGAATTCTATGGGAGGAAACACTATGCATAAGGCAATTATCGCAGCTGCCGTAGCGGTTGCTGGCTTCAGCGGCTCTGCTGCTTTGGCTGAAGGAATGAAAATCGGCGTATCCTGGGCGAGCTTCCAGGAAGAGCGTTGGAAAATCGACGAAGCGGCAATGGTTGCAGCTATTGAAGCTGCTGGCGACACCTATGTGTCCGCAGACGCCCAGTCGTCCTCGACCAAACAGCTTGCAGACATCGAAGCACTGATCGCTCAGGGCGTTAACGCACTGATCATCAACGCTTGGGACAAAGACGCAATCGGCCCGGCTATCGAAATGGCAGCGGCTGAGGGCATCCCGGTTGTTGGTTACGACCGTCTGATCGAAGACGACCGCACCTTCTACCTGACCTTTGACAACATCGGCGTTGGCCGCATCATCGCTGAAACCGTTTCGGCAGAAGTTCCGGAAGGCAACTACGCGATCATCAAGGGTGACCCAGGTGACCCGAACGCTGCGTTCCTGCTTCAGGGCATGATGGAAGTTATCGGCGACGACGTTGCAGCTGGTAAGATCAACATCGTTGGCGAAGCGTTCTCGGACAGCTGGAAGCCTGAAAATGCTCAGAAAAACATGGAGCAGATTCTGACCGCAAACAACAACAACGTTGACGCTGTTCTGTCTGAAAACGACGGCATGGCTGGTGGTGTTGTTGCTGCTCTCTCCGCTCAGGGTCTCGTGATCCCGGTTGGCGGTCAGGACGGCGACTTGGCTGCGATCAACCGCGTTGCACGTGGCACCCAGACCGTTTCGGTTTGGAAAGACTCCCGTCAGCTCGGCACTGCAGCAGGTGAAATCGCTTCGGCTCTCGCAGCAGGTACCGCACTTGACGCAATCGACGGCGCTGTGAAGTTCTCGGGCGGCGAAAAAGGCATCGAAATGAACGCGATCCTTCTGTCCCCGACACCGCTGACACGCGCAAACCTCAGCGTTGCAATCGACGCAGGCCACATCTCGAAAGAGCAGGCATGTGAAGGCGCAATCGCAGGCGTTGACGGCTGTAACTAAGCCTTAGACACGGGTGCCAGACTTCGGTTTGGCACCCGACACTCTTTGAATTTTCGACATTCGGACGCTTTGCCGTCCTGAAACGCCCGCAGCAGCTTGCCATGAAGACTAGGCTTGAGCTCTGCACCCTGCGTACCAAGCAGATATTTGGAAGGTTCCATGACCGACACCTCAAATAAACCCACCGGCTCCGCGTCGAAGACTGGGCCGATCGCGCGTTTCCTGCGTGCAACCGAGATTGATACCCGCCTCCTCGGCATGGTCGGCGCTTTGCTGGCGATCTGGATCGGGTTTCATATGTATGGCGTAATCTTTAACGATTTTGGCGCCTTCCTCACACCACGCAACCTGTGGAACTTGTCCGTTCAGATGTGCTCCATCGGGATCATGGCAACGGGCATGGTTCTGGTCATCATCACGCGCAACATCGACCTGTCGGTGGGCTCGCTTGTTGGTGTGACAGGTATGATCATGGGTATTTTGCAGGTTGAGATCCTTCCGCAATACCTCGGCCTCGGAAACCCGACAATCTGGATCATCACCGCCGTCGTTGGCATCCTGTGCGGCGCGATCATTGGCGCGTTCCACGGCTGGCTCATCGCCTATCGCGGCATTCCTGCGTTCATCGTAACCCTCGGCGGTCTGATGATCTGGCGCGGCGCTGCGTTCCTGTCGAACAACGGCAAAACCATTTCCCCCGTTGACGCGACCTTCCAGCTTTTGGGCGGCGGACCTTACGGCACCGTGGGCGCAACGGGCAGCTGGATCGTCGGCGGTCTGGCCTGTGCAGGCATCATCTGGCTGATCTACGCAGGTCGCCGCAATCGGATCGAGCACGATTTCCCGCTCCGTCCGATGTGGGCAGAGCTGTTCGTCGGCGGTCTGGGCTGCGCGATTGTGGTCGGTGCTGTTCTTCTTGTGAACTCCTACCCTTGGCCCAAAGGCATCGTGAACCAATGGGCTGCGAAGAACGGCGTTGAGGTTCCTGCCGAAGGCCTCTTTATCAGCCATGGCTTTGCTATCCCTGTGATCATCCTGATGGTGGTCGGCATCCTGATGACAATCCTGATGACCCGCACCCGCTTTGGCCGCTACGTCTTTGCTATCGGTGGTAACCCCGAAGCTGCGGCTCTGGCAGGTATCAACGTTCGTTGGATGACCCTGCGCATCTTCGCGCTGATGGGTGCTCTGGCTGGCCTCTCGGCTGTTGTTGCCTCCGCCCGTCTGAACAGCGCGACCAACGCCCTCGGCCTTCTGGACGAACTTTACGTGATCGCGGCAGCCGTGATCGGCGGCACGTCACTCGCGGGTGGTGTTGGCACGATCTATGGTGCGATCCTCGGTGCGCTGGTGATGCAGAGCCTTCAGACCGGCATGGTTCTGATCGGCTTTGACACCGCAGTCCAACAGATCGTCGTCGGTAGCGTCCTCGTGGTCGCTGTGTACCTCGATAACCTTTACCGCAGCCGTTCAAAGTAAGGAGACGTGACAATGACCAACACGCAAAACCCTCTTGTCGAATTGCGGAACATCGAAATCGCATTCGGCGGTATCAAGGCCGTGGATGATGTCAGCGTTGACCTCTATCCGGGCGAAGTTGTCGGTCTCTTGGGCCACAACGGTGCAGGCAAATCGACACTGATCAAATGTCTGTCGGGTGCATATAAGAAGGACGCAGGCGAAGTGCTGATCAACGGCAAATCCGTTGAAATCAACAACCCGCGCGACGCCCGTTCCTACAACATCGAAACCATCTACCAGACGCTCGCGCTGGCGGATAACCTCGATGCTGCGTCGAACCTGTTCTTGGGCCGTGAGATCGTGACCAAATCGGGCATGCTCGACGAAGCAAAGATGGAAGCTGAGACTCGCAAGATCATGGCGCGCCTCAACCCCAACTTCCGCAAGTTCAACGAACCCGTCAGCGCGCTTTCGGGCGGTCAGCGTCAGTCGGTTGCGATTGCTCGTGCGGTATATTTCAACGCCAAAATCCTGATCATGGATGAACCGACAGCGGCGCTTGGCCCACATGAAACACAGATGGTGGCAGAGCTGATCCAAGAGCTGAAAAAACAAGGCCTTGGTATCTTCTTGATCGACCACGATGTGCATGCGGTGAAACAGCTCTGTGACCGCGCGGCCGTTATGAAAAACGGTCAGTTGGTTGGCGTTGTGAAAGTGGATGAAGTGACCGAGGACGATCTCCTCGCGATGATCATCCTTGGACGTAAACCGGAACATCTGGCAGCATAATGTACATCGGACTTGATCTAGGCACTTCGGGCCTAAAGGGGATCGTCATTGACGATTCCCAAACCATCCTCGCCGAAGCAACGGCCCCACTTACTGTAAGCCGAAAGGCAGATGGTTGGTCAGAACAGGACCCCGCGGATTGGATTACGGCCGCGCAGACTGTTCTGGGTGCTCTCAAGTCCAAACTTTCGCTCGACGGTGTGCGTGCCATTGGCCTGTCGGGTCATATGCATGGCGCCACACTGCTAGATGCCTCGGATGCAGTGCTACGGCCTTGCATCCTTTGGAACGATACGCGGTCCTCAGCCGAAGCCGCAGCACTGGATGCTGACCCGCGTTTCCGTGCACTGACTGGCAACATCGTATTTCCTGGTTTTACTGCACCGAAAATCGATTGGGTTCGCCACAATGAACCCGAAATTTTTGCTAAACTCGCTAAGGTTCTACTGCCAAAGGACTACCTGCGCCTCTGGCTCACAGGTGAACATGTGGCAGAGATGTCGGATGCGGCAGGGACATCATGGCTCGATACGGGGGCACGGGCTTGGTCCGATGACCTTCTCGAAGCAACCCACCTGACCCGCGATCACATGCCGCGTCTCGTCGAAGGGTCCGATGTTTCGGGCACTCTACGGGCCGACATCGCAGCGCAATTTGGCCTGCCCGCCAATGTCGTCGTGGCTGGCGGTGGCGGCGACAACGCGGCGAGCGCTGTGGGCGTGGGCGTTGTAAAGTCTGGCGATGCGTTTATCAGCCTCGGCACATCTGGCGTGCTCTTTGCGGCTTGCGACGCCTATTCCCCCGATGCGGCGAGCGCGGTCCACACCTTCTGTCACGCGCTGCCCGACACATGGCACCAGATGGGCGTGATCCTTGCGGCTGCGGACGCGATGAACTGGTTTAGTCGCGTGATGGGTGCCGCACCTGCGGAACTCACAGGCGCCCTAGGTCCACTTACGGCCCCTGCCCGCACGTTGTTCCTGCCATACTTGGGTGGTGAGCGGACACCGCACAATGATGCGACCATCCGCGCCTCGTTCCTGCACCTTGACCACGCGACCGACAGTGCGGCCATGACACGAGCAGTGCTTGAGGGCGTCACTTTTGCGGTGCGTGACAGCTATGACGCGCTGACCTCGACTGGCACGCCGATCGAACGGTTGATCGCCGTTGGTGGCGGGTCCAAGTCGGACTACTGGGTTCAAGCGATTGCAACCATGCTCGACATGCCGATCGGCTTGCCTGTGGCTGGCGACTACGGTGGCGCGTTTGGCGCGGCCCGTTTGGGCTTGATGGCGGCAACAGGTGAGACCGCCGCCGCAGCAAGCGCCCCACAAATCGCACGCACCATTGATCCTGTTCCCGCGTTGCAAGAGGCATTCCTTGCCCGCCACGCTGATTATCAAGCGGCCTATAAGGCGCTTAAGACACTTAACTAGAGGTTCCTATGACCGATTTTTTCAAAGGCATTCAGGCCATCAAATACGAAGGCCCCGAAACTGAAAACGAGTTCGCATTCCGTTACTACAACCCCGACGAAGTCGTCATGGGCAAACGGATGGAAGATCACCTGCGCTTTGCCGTCGCCTATTGGCACAGCTTTGCATACGAAGGCGGCGACCCGTTCGGCGGTCGTACGTTTGACCGCCCATGGTTCGGCGACTCTATGGATGCTGCTAAACTGAAGGCTGATGTGGCGTTCGAGATGTTCGACATCCTCGGCGCACCATACTTCTGCTTCCACGATCTCGACGTGCGTCCCGAGGGCAAGACCTTTGCGGAAAACAAACGCAACCTCGAAGAGGTTGTCGACTACTTTGCGCAGAAGATGGAAACCTCAAAGACGAAATTGCTTTGGGGCACGGCGAACCTCTTTACCCACCGCCGCTTTATGGCGGGAGCGGCGACTAACCCTGACCCTGATGTCTTTGCCTACTCTGCTGCGACCATCAAATCCTGCATGGACGCAACGATGAAACTGGGCGGTGAGAACTACGTTCTGTGGGGCGGCCGTGAGGGCTATGAAACCCTTCTGAACACCGACCTCACCAAAGAGGCAGAGCATGCGGCACGGATGCTCGAAATGGTGGTCGAGTATAAGCACAAGATGGGATGGGATGGTCAGATCCTGATCGAGCCGAAACCCCAAGAGCCATCGAAGCACCAGTATGACTTTGACGTTGCGACCGTTTATGGCTTCCTCAAACGCTTCGGCCTTGAGAATGAAGTGAAGATGAACATCGAACAAGGCCACGCGATCCTTGCGGGTCACAGCTTTGAGCACGAACTGGCGTTGGCTGGGTCGCTGGGCATGCTGGGTTCGATCGACATGAACCGCAACGACTACCAGTCTGGCTGGGACACCGACCAATTCCCGAACAACGTTCCCGAGATGGCATTGGCCTACTACGAAGTTCTCAAGGCGGGCGGCTTTACCAAAGGCGGCACCAACTTTGATGCGCGTATCCGTCGTCAGTCCCTCGACGCAGAGGATCTTATCCTTAGCCACATCGGTGGCATGGACTGCTGTGCACGCGGCCTCAAGGCGGCGGCTGCAATGCTCGAAGATGGTAAACTCGAAGCAGCGCGTGATGCACGTTACGCCGGCTGGGATACCGATGGCGCGAAGGCGATGCTCGGCAGCGATTTGGCCTCGATCCAAGAGCGCGTTCTGGCTGACAACATCAATCCTGAACCCCGTTCGGGCCGTCAGGAACGTCTGGAAAATCTGGTTAACCGCTACCTCTAATCGAGGGCGAAACGACCAAAGAGAGGGGTGCCATCGGCGCCCCTTTTTGCATGTCAGGGCAGAGGACAGGCGATACTGATGTCGGTCTGTTCTATCTCGACCGATTGCGGGACGAGCTTGTGATATTTCAGGAAATGCAATGACACCCGCCGCGCGTCCTGTCGGAAATCGTGGTGCAGGACAAAACTTAACTGCCCGCTATCGAGCAGTTTTCGGTTCGTCTGATCGAGGTCATGCGCGGCAAATATATCAACCGTCCGCCCTGCCTCGGCGAAGGCCTCGAGCACCGCACGATTGCCGCCACCGATGGAATAGACGCAGTCGATATCGCTATGGGCTGCGAGCGCCTCCATCACGATCTTCTTGGTGGTGCGGTTGACGCCTAACCCCTCGGACACTGTAAGGATCGCAGGGGGATCGGGCAGTTTCGATAGGTAATCGGCAAAACCGATCCGTCGCTGTTCTTCACCTTGAAACATCTGGCTCGACAAGGTGACCAACACCCGTCCGCCCGTATTCCGACGCATCCGAGCCATCAAATAGGCTGCCGTTGCCCCTGCCCGTCTGTTTTCCATCCCGACATAGGCCAACCGAAGTGGTTCGGGCACGTCCGTCACATATGTAACCACCGGAATGCCGCGATCGGTGATAACCTGAAGGCAGGCCTCAATCGCGGGGGTGGCAGGCACCTTGAGCACGATGCCATGCGTTCCGCGCCGCGCAATGGCGTAGAGTTTGCTGACAATGGCCTTATCATCCATGACCTCTGCCAAATGAAAGCGTGCCCGAAAGGCCGCAGGTTTGACCAAAGGCAGTTCGGCCTCAAGCGCAGCACGTACGGCTGACGAAAACCGTTTGGGCGATTGGATCAACACATCGATCGTGAATTTGCGGCCCTCTGACAGCGTCGCACCGTATTGACGGTCCAGTTCTGCGATCGCAGCCGCAACCCTATCGCGCGTGACCTGACGCACGTGTTCGCGCGCATGCAAGGCACGGTCCACCGTCGCGGGACTCAGCCCCGCCTGAAACGCGATTTCCTTGACGGTGAATTTCCGATCCATTGCAATATTTGAGGTGATTTTGAGGTGAAAGGCAACTACCGAAGTGCCGTGGACTAGGTCAATTTCATCCTCAAGGGAGGACTACATATGACCACAAAGACCACGCGAAAGCCCGTTTGGATCACCGCTGACAGCGGCAACTTCGAGACGTTCAAATCCGTCGTGAGCCAACAAACAAATCCCGCTGACGTGCCTCATTCGGCGGAGGTTGTGCGCAACATTCCAATCTATGACGGCGCCGTTGTTGATGCTGCCGCCGCAGACGCCGCGAAACGCAAAGACCTAACCGCCGAATGGGCGCATGTGTTCAGCGATGGCGCGGGGATCATCGTTATCAAACAAGCGCTAAACGATCACGGCGCAATCGACCGTGCCTCGGCGATTTTCGAACAGATCATCGACGACGAAAAGACCAAGGCAATCGGCGGCGGCGATCACTTTGCGAAACCTGGTGCCAATGACCGCATCTGGAATTCACTAGAAAAACACTGCCTCGCCGATCCCGAGAATTTCGCCGCCTACTACGGCTGCAACACGCTCGCCCTTGCGGCTGAGGCATGGTTGGGGCCAGCTTATCAAATGACCGCGCAGGTCAACCGCGTGAATCCGGGTGGTGCCGCGCAGAAGCCGCACCGCGATTACCACCTCGGCTTTATGTCTGCGGATCGCATGGCCCAGTATCCTGCGCATATCCACGGCATTTCGCCTGTTCTAACGCTGCAAGGTGCACTGGCGCATTGCGACATGCCTGTTGAGACAGGGCCGACATTGCTACTGCCGTTCTCGCAGCAGTTCTTTGAAGGATACCTCGCCTTTAACCGCCCAGAGTATCAGGACTATTTCGCCGAGAACTATGTGCAGTTGCCTTTGGAAAAAGGGGATGCTGTGTTCTTTAACCCTGCGGTGATGCACGGTGCGGGCACGAACCACACCACGGATCGGTTCCGATTAGTGAACCTGTTCCAAGTCTCGTCAGCCTTTGGTCGCGCGATGGAAAGCGTCAATCGCACTGCGATGTGCCGCGCGTTATTCCCTGCTCTGCTGAATGCCTCGCCGTCGATCAACGTTGCGAATGTGATTGCGGCGAGCGCGGAGGGCTATCCCTTCCCCACGAACCTCGACCGCAACCCGCCTGTCGGTGGCCTCGCCCCGAAAACGCAAGCCGCCTATTTGGAAGAAGCGCTGCGTGATAAATGGAGCGTCGAACAGTTCAACACGGTACTGGATGACCTCCAGTTCAAGAACGAAACATAAGGCGGGACAATGAACCGTATCGACGGAAAGATAGCCATCGTCACAGGTGGCACGCAGGGGCTTGGCGCGGCGATTGCGTTGCAATTTGCGCAAGCTGGCGTGGCAGGTATCGCGATTGTCGGCCGCACCAAGTCCAAGGGCGAGGCCATGGCAGCAAAGATCACCGCAGAGACGGGTGTTCCCGTCGCAATGGTTGCGGCTGACCTCTCAGACCTTGCACAGGTTCAATCGATCGTGCCGCAGACAATCGCGCAATTTGGTCGGGTCGACATTTTGGTAAACGCGGCCGGCATGACAGATCGTGGGACGCTCGTTGATACGACGCCCGAGGTCTATGAAGCCCTGATGGCAACAAACGTCCGTGCGCCGTTCTTTTTGATGCAGGATGCCACGCGTGCGATGATCAAGGACGGCATCGACGGGCGGATCGTGAACATCGGCTCCGCCTCAGAGCGGACAGGTCAACCGTTTCTCTGCGCCTATTCCGCGACCAAGGCGGCGCTTGCAACGTTGACGCGAAACGCAGGCTTTGCCTTGATGCGCAACCGCATCAGGGTGAACCAATTGGATATCGGCTGGATGGCGTCGGACAACGAACGCGCCTTGCAGCTGGCCGAAAGCGGGGATCCCGATTGGGAAGCCAAGGCAGGTGCGAACCTTCCGTTGGGCCGTCTCCTCGATCCTGCGGAGGTCGCAAAGGCCGTTTTGTGGATGGTGTCGGACGACAGTGGAGTGCTGACAGGTTCGGTCATTCACTACGACCAATCAGTTTGGGGCGGCTATGACGGTCAGGCCCCTGCCCCCGCAGCCGCGCTCGAAATCTGAGTCACACACGATCAGCAGTCCGGTGAAACATCGGACTGCGCCGTCGCCCGCCATTCCCCTGCAAACGTGGTGACAAATGTCGGTACACTTTTCTTTGCACAGGCGGTTTAGCGCTATCAATTTCGCGAAACTGCGATACCGTCTTTCCTAGAGTGGAGGACACTATGCCGAAAAATCTTGATCGTAAGTTAGACGCCATTCGTTCGGGCAAATACAAGCCGAACGACTTTATCATTGCGGACGCCAAAGACGGCGACATGGCGTTTGGCTGCGCCACCCCCGGAAAAGGAGCTGATGGCCGCATGAAATCGCTGCGCGCCTATCGCGACGATATGGTCAAGGTCACGAAATCTGGTTTGGTCGACATCATGCTCATGTCCCTCTCTACCGCAGAGGTTATGCAGGCCGAGGGGCTGTTCCACAAATCCCACGTCACCCCTGCTGTGCGTATGAACGACACGACCGATATCTGGCACGTCCGTGGTGGGTGCTATCCGAAACACATGATGAAGAACTTCCGCTCTGCTCGTCTGGATCGGGTCAAAGCGGTCGCGCCCTTGGGTCTCTATTCTGTGACGTTCTATAATGACCTCGAACGGGATCATAAAACGCTCGAAGACTTCGCGAAGTTCCGTGATGAGGCCTCTGCCGAGGGTGTGGATTACTTCCTCGAGGTCTTTAACCCGCAAATTCCCGTTGAAACCAACGGCGACTTTGCGACCTACAACAATGACATGATCGTGCGCTGCCTTGCGGGCGTGTCGAGGCATGAACGCCCCGCCTTCCTCAAGGCCGCCTATAATGGTCCGGCCGCAACCGAAGAAATCGCAAACTACGATCCCGAAAACCTCATCTTTGGCATACTTGGCGGCGGCGCAGGAACCACGCGCGATTGCCTTGAACTGATCCGTCAGGCCGAAAAATACGGTGCGCGCGTGGCTCTGTTCGGGCGCAAGATCTACTACTCCGAGGACTCGGTTCTCATGGTCAAAGCGATGCGCCACGTGATCGAAGACGGCGTTACAAGCGAGGAAGCGGTTAAGGCCTATCACGGTGATCTACAGGCCAATGACATCACGCCGTTCAGATCGCTCGACGACGATCTGGTGATTTCGGAAAACATCCTCAAGCCCAACGTGTGACCCATGCGCAAGGGGTTTGTGACCGCAGGCACGTGGTGCGTTGATCGCAACATTACCGTCGATCAATGGCCCAAAGAGGACATGATCGCTGCCGTTCAAAAGGTCGAATTGGCGGGTGGCGGGTCTGGCTGCAACTTTGCCGTCGATATGCGCCGACTGGACCCTGATATGCCGGTCTGGACCCAAGGTCTGATTGGTGCGGGCGAGATGGGCGATTTCTTGATCGGGATCGCCGACGAATACGGCATTGATCGCAGCGGCCTTCACCGCACTGCTGACGCACAGACCCAAGTAACCGACGCCTATGTGTCGGCCCAAACGGGTCGTCGCACGCATATCCTGTTTTTCGGTGTGGCGGACCTGATGACGCCAGACCATTACGATTTTTGGACCTGTTCAGCGCGTGTTCTACACCTCGGGCTTCCAGGCATTCACAAACAGATGGACGCAGCGTGGGGCGACGATGCCAATGGTTGGGTCACGGTTCTGCGCAAGGCCAAGGCCGCAGGGCTAAAGACCAACTTTGAATTTGTTGTGGGACCTGAGGAGAAGATCAGAAAGGTCGGCCACCCTTGCCTGCCGCACCTCGATACCTTGGTGGTTAATGATTTCGAAATTGGCGCGCTGGCGGGCCGCAAAACTGTTGAGGACGGTGTGACAGATCGGGATCAAGTTTTTGCCGCAGCCAAAGAGGTCCTCGCCATGGGCGCGATGGAACTGGTCGCGGTTCATTTCACCCAAGGTGCCGTTCTGGTTACCCGTGACGGCACCGAAACCTTCCAACCCTCGGTTCGGATCGCAGATAAGGACCGCAAGGGCGCAAATGGGGCTGGCGATGCCTTTGCCGCAGGGTTCCAATACGGGCTTCACGAAGGATGGACAGGGCAAGACGCGCTCAAACTCGGTCACGCAGCTGCCGCCGCCTGCCTACGGTCGGTCGGCACGTACACGACCGTAGAGACAGCGGCGGACTGTTTGGCGTTGGCTCAAACGTGGGGTTGGCGAGAGTAGACCCTCAAATGAGGCCAGCCAGCCAGAGGTAAAGCGGCAGACCAACCGTGATATTGAACGGGAACGTCACGCCAAGCGATAGGGTCAGGTAGATCCCCGTCTCTGCCTTGGGCAGCGCGATTTTCATCGCCGCCGGCACGGCGATGTAAGAGGCCGACGCCGCGAGCACCATCAACAAAAACTGGCTGCCCGTTTGCAGACCGATCACTAAGCCTAGCCCCATGGCGAGGATCGCACCGATCAGCGGCATCATCATGCCAAAGGCAAAGAGGCCCGTGCTGAGGAGGTGACGGTTTGTGATGAGGCTCCGCCCCGCAGACAGACCCATATCCAGCAAAAACAGGCAGAGGATGCCGACAAACGGCGTCACAACGAAGGGCGCTATCATCTCCATCCCTTTGTCCTGCGTCAGTGCACCGATCAAGAAGGCGCCGCTCAGTAGAACGATGGAGCCATTGGCAAAGAGTTCGCGCATCGGGACGCTGGCCTCTTGGCCATCGCGACCAAACCGATTTGCAATCCAAAGCGCAGAGAGGATCGCGGGCACCTCCATCACAGCGGCAACAGCCACCATGTAGCCGTCAGCCACCAGTCCCGTCAGTTCAAGGAGACTAGACGCAGCGACAAAGGTCACAATGGAGATCGAGCCATAATGCCCCGCGACCGCCGCCGCGGTCGTCACATCCAGCCGCGTCATCGTGCGGAGCAGCATGTAGGCGAGGAACGGTAGAAGGAATGACAACAACAAACCCGCTGCCAGTGCGAGGAAAACCTCAAAACTTAGCCCTCCTTCGGCAAGGCTATGCCCCCCTTTGAACCCAATGGCGAGCAGCAGGTAGAGCGACATGAACTTTGCTGCGCCTTCGGGAATAGACAGGTCACTGCGCACAAAGGCCGCGATAAGGCCCAGCACAAAGAACAAAATCGTCGGCACCATAAGGTTTCCAACAAGGCTATCGAGCATCTGCATAATTTATCTCTCCAACAGGTTTGCGGCCTGTTGCCCGAAAACTACTGATAGCTTAAATACAAATTAACATTGTTATTCATAGTTTGAGGCTATGCATGCGCCCAACCTTACGGCAAATGGAATATATCGTCACCGTTCACCAGTTGGGCGGCTTTGGACTCGCTGCGGAAAAGCTGAACGTCAGCCAACCGAGCCTATCGACCCAGATCGCCGCCGTAGAGAGCGACCTCGGCGTTCGGCTCTTTGATCGGAGCCGTGCTGGAGTTGAGACGACTGCGCGCGGGCTGGATTTCGTGAAACGCGCCCAGCGTATCTTGGCCGAGGTCGAAGCACTGCGTGGCACCATGCTCTCCGACCTGCCATTTGGCGGTAGGCTGCGCCTAGGGGTCTTACCCTCTATCGGGCCGTATCTTTTGCCTCAAGCGATCACAGCCTTGCACGATGCAGAACCCGATCTGCGCGTTGTGGTACGTGAGGAAAACACCCTGCTGTTGGATGACGGCATCCGCAGTGGTCGGTTCGATGCAATTATCTCTACCCCCGAAGACCACCCTAACACCATGCAACACCCTTTGTTTGTGGAACCACTTTGGGTCGCAGTCGCGCAGGACCACCCACTTGCCCATCGATCGAGCGTGACAGCCGCCGACCTGACGGGGCAGCGGCTTCTGACGTTGGATACGGGGCACCGATTGTCGCGCATCGTTTACGGCATCGCTGGCGCGAGTGGAGCGATTGTGTCGGACGACTACGAAGGCACGAGCCTCGACTCCATCGTTTTGATGGCAGCGACGGGTGCTGGGATCGGCATCCTTCCCGACCTTTTCGCCCGTAGGCAAGGCATCCACCGCAGCGAAGTGCGGGTCATGCCGCTGGTCACGCCAGACTCCCACCGTACCATCAGCCTCTTGGTGCCGAGCGATCGGACCGAAAAATTTGCAGGCGCTTTGGCTCGCATTCTGCGCAGCGCGGCTAAGGCACTGGAATTGAACGTGATCGAATAGCCCATGTAGATATTCATTTTTGAAATTGGACCGATGGGAGATTTTCAAATAACGTGATTAGACTGGGCAGAATTAAGGTGTGGAAATGCTTTCACTCATTCTAACGGCTACACTTTTAGCGTTGCTTTTCGGCTGCGCATTCAGCGATTTAAACTCTGGCCGCATTCCAAATTTCCTAACGTTTTCAATTCTTATAGTCGCCATTCTTCGTGCGGTTTTATTCCCATCTTTTGGCGTAACCGTTATCCAAGCGCTCACTTCCGCAGGATTGGTGCTCGTCGTCGGCTATGCAGTATGGCGGTTTAGGCTCATCGGTGCGGGCGATATCAAAATGCTGACCGCCGTTTCGGCGTTGGCGAATTTAACGAAGCTGCCCATTTTCATTTTGCTTCTGGCCCTCATTGGCGGGGCGCAAGCAATCGTGTTTTCAATCTTAGAAAAGCGATACGGCATCGTCCTGACCAAAAATGACAAACGCGGCAAAGCAACAATGCCAGCGGGTATTTCCATCGCAATCGGCACGGTTATCTTCGTTTTATATGGTGTTGATTTTGCGTAGAAATATACCTTCGTATATATTCAGTTGAGCAAGGTGTATTTTTTACCCGTTTGGGTTTATGTAATAATATGATGTAAGTCTTATAAGTAAAAAACAAAACCAACAGGCAGTGGATGTGGATTTACAGGTGTTCGGACACAAGGTTAAATTTCTGACTATTGCACTCGTGCTCAGCGCCTGCACAGGGCGTGATGTTCCAGCGCCAAGTTGAGTATCTTTCCCCCACACCGCTCCCCGAAAATGTTCAAGCCGTCAGCCCAGCGTCGGCAGCCTCTGTTGGGCTCGCGAAATTCTCAGCAGGCGATTACGGGGCGAGTGTTATCTATCTACAGCAGGCCACGGCTGCGTCCCCCGACAATGCAGAGGTTTGGCTCGCTTTAGCAGCCGCAGCTGACCGTGCAGGCCGTTTTGATATTTCTCGTCCCGCCTACGAAAAGGTCCTCGGCCTCGTGGGGCCTGTTTTTGAATATCAAAACAACATCGGATTTTCCTACATCCTCCAAGGCCGCCACGCCGATGCGGAACGCGCTCTTAATGCAGCTCTCACGCTGAAGCCGAACGACGAAACCGCCCTGAATAATTTGGCCCTGTTGCAGAGGATCAAAGGATGATCGGGATGCGCAACGTACTTTCCTCGCTGCTTTTGACGCTGTCGTTGACAGCGGCCCTACCGACAAATGCCATCGCGGATCAAGGCACCGAAGCCGCTGCGCCGCATTCTGAACGCATCCAGCTTGTTGTTGGGAAATCTCGGTTTGTAGACCTCGAATTTGCAATCGGAACCGTCATCGTCGGTGATCCTGCGATTGCAGACATTGTCGTCGTAAATCCCAACCGTTTTTACCTATTGGGCAAGGCATCTGGCACGACCAACATTCAAATTCTGGATGACATCGGGCAAGTCGAACAAGTCCTCGATCTGGTTGTAGGCATCGACGCGGATGAGGTCGCGCGTGCAATCCGCAGTGCATTACCCGGATCCTCGGTTTCTGCGCATTCCATCAACGGACGCATTCGTCTGGGCGGTGAAGTCGCTGACGACGCTGCACGCAAACGGGCCGTCGATATCGCGTCGAGCTTTAGCGACCAGCCGATCATTGATACGATGGTGACGTCGAGCCCAAAGCAAGTATTCCTTCAGGTTCAAATCGTAGAGGCATCGCACTCTGTCGGACAGGAACTTGGCATGAACCTGACCTCGGTTAACCTATCGGTCGACGGAACACTTACAAGCGCGGGCAACACATCGAACAGTTTCTACTCGGCCACGACAACAATCGACGCCATGGTTCAGCAAGGCATTGCACGATATCTCGCGACACCGACGCTCACTGCATTGTCGGGTCAGACGGCGAGCTTTCTTGCAGGTGGTGAAATCCCCGTCCCCGTTTCAGTCAGCGACCCGGGACAGGTCGAATACAAAGAATTCGGTGTTCGCCTCAGCTTTACTCCCAATGTTCAGGAAAACGGTCTGATCAACCTAGTTCTGGAACCCGAGGTGAGCCAGATCGACACGAACAGTTCTTATGTTTCGAACGGGTTTTCTGTTCCCGGATTTTCGACCCGCCGTGCATCGACCACTGTGGAATTGCGCGACGGAGAAAGCTTTGTGATTGCAGGCCTCATGCAAACAACCGAAGTCCGTGGCACAACGGGTTTGCCGGCGTTTAGCGAACTCCCTGTTATCGGCGCCCTGTTCCGCGCATCGGAACTGTCGGACAAGAACACGGAACTGCTGATCATCGTGACACCCAGCATGACCCGCCCCGCACCGCGTGGCGCGAATATTGAGACTCCACTGGATAGCACACGCGCCAGCCGTGGGGCCGAGCTGTTCCTTGATGGCAACGTCGAACGCAACGCCTACGATCTGCGTGACCTCCTGACTGGCGAAGGTATATCTGGTCACTTCGGCCCTGTTCTCACGATCGGCGGCGAGGGAGCATTTGTAGCTCAATGACAAAGATTGCACTCATATCCGCAGCCCTTGCGATCCTAGGCAATGCCGCCTTTGCCGAAGACTGCCCTGCCGTTGATGGGTTCTATCCCGTCGCACTGGCCGCACCAGACGCGACGACGGCCTCAACAGAGATCGAGCTCTGCAAAGGAGACGTTGCAAAACTCGTCATCTCAGAGGGCATTGATACGCTCATCATCGGTGATCCGCAGGTTGTGGCAGCTAACCTTGGGTCTGATAGCCTTGTGTTTCTGACAGGTTTGAATTCGGGCGAAAGCGACGTCGTAGTGCTGTCGGACAATGGCGCTAAACTCGCGACAGTGAGCCTGAAGGTGATCGGCGCGACCTCGCGGGCACCTGCCCCCGTCCCGCCCCCTGTTGACGGGTCTGATCGTCAAATCGTGATCATGAAGGGCACCGACATGGGCCTTCTTGAATGCGCCTACGACTGCCTAAGAGACTAAGCACAGCGGTATAGACCGACTGGGAGGAACCAGACGTGACACGTATAATTATTGTGGTTCTCGCAATCCTATCGGGCGGTGCGACGTGGCTGTTTCTGTCACTCGGCACGGCCAGTGTCGAACAGTCTGCAACGGACGAAGCGCCCCAAGTCATCACTCGGGTGTTGGTTTATGCCCGTGACCTGCCCCGCGGCACACGTTTGACGAACGATGTCTATCGCTGGGAAGAACGTCAGCCGCAGAACATTCCAGCTGACGCGTTTAGCAGCGTCGAAACCGACCCCGCCATTCCCGCGTCAGTCCAGCGAATGCTCTTGCGAACCAACGTGCTGTCTGGAGACATTGTGCGCCCCACGCAGCTGGTCAGCGGCGTTGCTGGTTTCCTATCTCTTGCCCTTTCGCCGAACATGCGAGCAGTGGCCATTCGTGTGACCTCCGACAAAATTGCAGGCGGGTTTATCCTGCCTGAGGATCGGGTTGATGTGGTACATACAGTCGTGCGTGACATCGACGGTGACGGCGTATCGAACGGGGTTTCACAAACCATTCTGCGCAGCGTCCGCGTTCTCGCGATTGGTGAGACGCCCACCGATCAGACGGTGACCCGGACCGCAGAACAGCAAGACGCGCTATCGGGCCAAGCACCGAGCCGTGTTTTGTTGGGCGACACCGTGACCCTCGAAGTCAGCGAAGAACAGGCGCGCGTTTTGTTTTCCGCAGCGGCTAGCGGCACGTTGACACTCACCCTCCTCGCGCTCGAAGATCACGTCCTTGCGCAAGTCGGCGATATTTCCACTATCTCTGAGGTGATCAGCACGCCGACTGAAGCACCTGCCGCGCAGGTCCCCACACCGATCATTCAACAGGTGGTGACGCCGACTGCACAATCAGTTGACGCGCAGAATGTTGAAATGCCTCGCGTGACCATCATTTCTGGTGGGCAATCGATTACAATCGAAGTGCCAGCATCGGAAACTGGTGAATAAGGGAGCACGATAATGGCGAACACACATAACTATTCTTCGGTTTTTATCCCTCGCAGCACTGTCGCGTGCTTCTGCGTCTCCGAAGACTGTGCCAACTCCCTCACCCAAGTATCCTCAAGCCCGATTATGTCTCGTGCGCATGTTTCGGTCGCGATGGGGGGACTTGAAGCTGCTATCCTTGCCTTTCCAGTTGGGCGGACACCTGACGTCATCATCGTCGAACATGATGGCGATATTGAAGAACTCGAACAACTCGCTGAAGTCTGCGCGATCAGCACCAGTGTGATCGTAATCGGTTCAACGAATGACGTTGTGCTCTATCGTAAATTGTCAGCGCTCGGCGTGGCAGATTACCTTTTCAAACCGCTCGACGACGTCATCCTGATCGACACTCTCGCACGGGTTTTTGCATCGCGCCGTGTGGGCCGTGGTGGCACTGTCTGTTCGGTCTTTTCAGCTGGTGGCGGCACAGGGTCATCAACGATTGCACAGAACTTTGCCGTCGCCTTGGCCAAGTCGCCAGACGTAAAAATTTGCGTGATCGATCTCGATATGGCCATGGGCACAACGGCTCTGAATTTTGATCTAAAGCCGATGCGGGGCCTTCGTGAATTGCTGTTGTCCCAGAAGGATTTCAACATTGCCGACGTTGAGCAGACTGCGATTGACCGAAGGAATGGCGTGTCGATTTTGGCCTCAGTCCCAAGCTTGCAAGACTTCGCTCTGCCCGACCCTGAGCGTGTTGGGCACCTATTGGAGCTAGCGCGGACACTTTGGGATTACATTATCATTGACCTGCCCCCAGGTTGGTCCGAGCTACATGCCGATATGTTCGCAACGTCGGAAATGGCGCTTATCGTTGCTAAACCTAACCTCTCTTCGTTCCAAGCAGCGAGCGTCATGATGCGCATGAACGAAAGCCTGCGCAAAACGCTGACAAAGCCACAAATCGTCCTGAACCGATTACGACGCCGTGCGAAAACAGATCTAAAGTCCGATGACTTCCTGCGAATCTCAGGCGGGCTGCCTGTGCATGAGTTTAGCGAGAACGACGCGCTTTATGCAGATGCGACGGAACAAGGAAAAGTCGTAATGGAGCTCCCCAAAACGGGCGATTTGGAACAATCGTTTTCCGATCTCGTGGCACAGTTGACAGGCACACATTTCCAACAGACCGGAAAAAACGCGGCCAGAAGTCTAAAGCTATGGCGCAGAAAATAGGACGCCTCCGCAAATTCTGGGCAGATTGCAGCGGTGCAGCTGCTTTGGAATTCGCACTTGTAGCACCACCGCTGATTTTGATGGTGGTTGGCATGGTCGATATTGGCTGGCTTCAATTCCAAAAAACCATGCTGCAGCAGATCACCCGTGAAGGCGCGAGTGCTGCGATGGCTGGACTTGACCCTGAAACCGCCATGTCGTCCGTGATCGCCATTAAACGACTAAGCGGCACTCCGACGGTCAGCATGACCTGTCTAAACGATCTAGGCTCAGTTGTTGCGCCCTGCACGGCTTCAGGTGCGATCGATAAAAGCGTTGTGACGGTTAGCCTCTCCATCACAATGAACCACTCGCCGCTTATTGCTTATGCAGAAAACTTTGGGGTCGGCGGTGAGATTTCAGATAACCTCAAGGTTCAACTCAGATGATGTCGTGGCTTAGAAAATCAAAGTTTGCACGCTCTGAGGACGGCGCGACCGCCGTTGAGTTCGCGCTCGTCGCGCTGCCGTTGATCACACTCACATTCGGCATCGTGGAATTCGGACGGTTGATGCTCGCAAACCAAGAAGTCAGCTATGCAGCCGACTTGGCCTATCGTCATGTTATTCTCAAAGCAGCTGCTTTGGATGCGACCGAGATTTCGGACTTATCAGCGCAACTGCAATCAAATCTCACGGTGGCTGGCTCTGTGATAGTCACGACCGTAGATACGGGCACGACAATCAAGATCGATGCAGACTACGATTTTGAACTCTTGCTCCCGGTCTTAGATGTCTCCACCGTCAACCTGCACGAAACGCTCTACGCGACCGTCGCTTTGCCGACGCAGTGATCACTGCACAAGACGCGCACCACCCGGAACGACTGTTGTCGAAATGTAGGATGTTCCGAATTTTTCAATTGCACAGGCACCATCAATCGACACGAGACCATTCCCGTCGAGTTCGAGTGTATCAGTCGCAATCGCGAGGCATTTCGACTGTTCACCCGCAACTGAGTTTCCTGTCAAAGTGATCGTGCTCGCCCCCGCCATGTAGATGATACCCTCACCATAAACGTCCGCGGTCCCCTTCATATCGAGGTGGCTGGTTGGAGCCCCGATAATGAACCGACCATAGAGCGGGTTCGTCGGATCGGTGGGAGCACTGACAGGAACATCTGACGTCCCGAAGACAATAGTCCCGCTCAGTTCAACATCCGCATTTGGCTCGAGCAAGAACGTGACGCCCTCGTAGCCAATCGGCGACGTCGCCACGGTCATATTCACGTTGCCGTTAATTCGGTAGACGCCATACCCATTGGATTTGGGAAGCGCAGGCACAATGTAGAGCCCCGGCGCGAGCTGGATATCGCCGGTAATTCCCCCTTCGGGCAAGACACAGTAGGGAATGGTGTAGCCATCTTTGAGGATAGTCGTAGAAGGAGAAATTTCGCCGGATGACGGGCACTCTGGACGGTCCGCATATTCAGTCACATCTGGCACCCAACTGTTTTTCAGTGCCAAAATTTCGTCCGTATTTTGCTCCGCTTTGACCGACGTGCATTCCCCATATTCCGAAGCATTGGAGTCCAGCAAACACCCGTTCGTCACTTCAGCATGGCCCGTCAACGACGTGTTCTTGGCGTAGCCATAACACCCAGGAATATCCAAGGTGGAGCTGCCGCTGAGGTCAATGAGGGTGGTTGCATAGACACAGTTCGATAGTGTGTCACCCGGCATGGTCACGGCAATGGCCGAAGCCGAAATGTCGATCGTCGGGCTATCGATGAAATAGCGGCTGTAAAAACGATCAAGAGTTCGGGTGACGGTGACTTTGACACAATTCGGGTCAACGGTACTGCAGGCCGCAGGAATGTTAGTGCCAGTTAGCAAAATTCCGCTGCCCGCTAGTTCTCCAATCGTGGCACCAGAACTTACCCCAACATCGGCGATTGTGGAGTTTACGGCCGTAGCGGTACCGTACGCCCCAAGTGACACCGCCCCTGAAAAGGCCGTCACATCAGCAACGTGTTGCAGCTTGCTCTGCGCCATGCGCCAGCCTGTGACCTCTGTGCCCAATGCCACAAAACCGATCAACACAGGCGCCATCAAGGCCACATAGGTGGCCGTCGCGCCCTCTTCGTTCCTGAAGAAACGAACTATGTTAGAGTTTGATAGCATTGAGGAAGATCGGACCGAGGATAACAACAAACAGAACGGGTAAGAAAAACACAACGAGCGGGATCGTGAGTTTTGGCCCCAACGCCGCAGCTTTGCGTTCCACATTGGTCACGCGAATTTCGCGATTAGCATGCGAAATAGTCCGTAAGGACTGTGCAATTGACGAGCCCTGACGCTCGGCTTGGATCAGCGCGATGGTTGCGGATTTCACGCTCGGCAGATCAATCCGTTCAGAGAGGTTCGCATAGGCGCTTCGGCGATCAGGCAGGATCGACATCTCTGCGATTGTGATCGCCAACTCTGAGGCCAAAACGGGGGCGCTCAATGCGATTTCAGACGTCACGCGACGCAAAGCCGCCTCGACCGAGAGGCCACTCTCGACACAGATGATCATGAGATCGAGCACGTCCTGCCAGTAGCGCTGAACCTCGGTCCGCCGCTTTTCGATGAGGTTTTTCACGTACAGATCAGGCAGGAAGAACGCGAAAAGCGTGATACCGATGGTCATTCCCCACGCCATCAGCGGAGAGTTGATGTAAGTCCCAGCCGACGAGAAGAGAAAGTAAAATGTGGTCACTGACGCAATCGAGCCAACAACCTTGAACAAAAGATAATAGAGACGCGCATGTTTATTTCTTATCCCAGCCATCAGAAGACGTTTCGAAAACTTCTGATTGACGGGGTTAAGCGGGCGTAGTTTCTCGGCAAAACCTTCAAATAGGTTTGCGATCGACGCCTTAATCAAACTCAGGTCGGCGCCATCGCTCTTTTCACGGGACGCCGATTTGTCACCAGCGATCATCTCTGCACGTTGAGACAGCCGTGACGAGCTTTTCAGTTCGTTCAAGATAAGCACCATGATCGACGCGACCATGACGGCGACGAGGACTGGGAGGACCAATTGAAGTGTGGCAGGCGTGAGAAGGTTTTCCACGTTACACCTCGATATTGATCATTGCGGTCATCACGAAGACGCCAATCGCCATCCAGATCACACTGCTCAGGACGATAATGTTGCCCAACGGTGTCTCGATGAGCGGGGCAATCGTAGACGGTGCGAGAAGAATATTCATGCCACCAACAGCGGGCGGAATGATCCCAATAATCCAGGCAGAGGTCCGACCTTCAGAGCTCATCGCCCGAATTTTACCGTGCAGTAGTTCCCGATCACGAAGGATTTTTGCAAGGTTACCCAAACCTTCGGTCAAGTTACCACCCGTCCGTGCCTGCAGGGAGACAACGATAGCGAGGAAGTTGACCTCTTGGCTCGGGATGCGGTTCGCAAAACGGTGAACGGCCTCTTCCATCGACAGGCCAATACTCAAGTCGTTGAGAAGGCGTGCAAATTCACCCCGCAACGGGTCTTTGAGTTCAGATGCCGCGAGTTTGAGACAATCATTCAACGACAAACCCGACCGTAGACCGCGCACAACGATATCAAGCGCGTTTGGTAAGTCTCGGTGGATTTGTTTCATACGGCGGTTGGTTTGATAATTCAGGAACACCCGCGGAACGACCGAAATCATCAAGATGAACGTCAGGAACTGAACGATGATCCCGACCGAAAGAAACCCGATCAAGATTGAGGTGATCAGCGCAGTCACCCCCCACCGAATGTAGTGACTACGCAAGTCGCCCGAATGACCCGCAAACCGCAGCCGCATACGCAGGGTCAAACGCCCCTTTGCACGGCGCATGGCCTCAAGTTCACGGAGCGCTTGCTCTACCGACTGGACGTTTTGTTGAGAGACATCTTTGGAATGTTTGGACAATCCATGTAGCTGCGTGACCTCAAACAGGCGACGACGCCGACGGGCATCACGTTGCACCTTGCCATACAAAATGGCCCATAGGAGCAACCCGCTGGTCAGAGTTGCGAAGAGTGAGATTAGGACCGGCATGTCGATTAACTCGATTTGCTTTGGTCGGCTGCTACACTGTTTATATCAGCGAGCGCAGTCGCGAGGGCATCAGTTTCGTTGAAATAGCTGGCTCGGCTAGAGAACTTTGGCACACCGATACCAGTACCCGCGTGACGACCAATGATGCTTCCATTTTGATCTTCGCCGTCGATCTCGAACCGAAGTAGATCCTGAGTAACAATGGTGTCTTCTTCCATACCGACAACCTCGGTGATCGCAGAAATAACGCGACGACCATCGCGCAAACGCGCTGTCTGCACGACCACATCAATCGAGCCAGCAATCATTTCCCGAATATTTGCGGCAGGCAAGTTAAAGCCAGCGCCGACAACCATAGTTTCAATGCGGCGGAGTGCTTCGCGAGGAGAGTTTGCGTGCACGGTACCCATGGACCCATCGTGGCCCGTATTCATGGCCTGAAGCAAGTCAAACGCTTCACCGCCACGAACCTCGCCCACGACAATACGGTCAGGACGCATACGAAGACAGTTCTTTACCAAGTCCCGCATAACGATTTCACCCTCACCTTCAAGGTTGGCAGGGCGCGTCTCTAGCCGCACAACGTGCTGCTGTTGAAGCTGAAGTTCCGCCGCATCTTCGCATGTCACGATACGTTCGGAGTGTTCGATAAAGCCTGTAAGGCAGTTCAAAAGCGTCGTCTTACCAGAGCCCGTGCCGCCCGAAACGATAAGGTTGCAGCGAGATTTACTGATAATCCGAAGCAGTTCCGCGCCCGACGGCGTAATCGAATTGAATTTGACCAGATCGGCGAGCGTCAGCTTGTCTTTTTTGAACTTACGAATTGTTAGTACTGCGCCATCCAACGCTAAAGGCGGTGCAATGACGTTCACACGAGAACCATCCAGCAAACGCGCGTCACAAATAGGCGAACTCTCATCTACACGGCGGCCAACCATCGAAACAATGCGCTGGCAAACATTGAGGAGATGCTCGTTATCCTTAAATCGGATTTCGCTTCTGACCACCTTACCACCGACTTCGATGAAAACGTTCCGAGGGCCGTTCACCATGATGTCGGTAATATCATCGCGGGCCAGCAAAGGTTCTAACGGGCCAAACCCGACCACATCGTCGACAAGAGAGTCCACAATGCGATTAACCAACGCCCCAGGGACCGGCTCGCTTCGACGCGCCAGAATTTCCCGAGCAAGACGCGCAATCTCTTGGCGTGCCTGCTGGACGTCAATTTCCTGAAGGTGCTGTGCGTCTACAATCTCAATCAAAGAACGACGTAGTTCTTCTTTCAGCTCATAGAACAGATCATCCGACTTGTCAGTTTGATCGACTTTGGTCGCGCTACTGGAAACAACCTGAACATCGGGTGATTTTCGATTTTCCGTTTTACCAAATACCGCGCGACCAAAAGCCATTTTCGTAATCCTAAGCTCTAGCTTTGGGGTTTGGCCGTCAACTGCCAGAAGTAGGAATTACTGCGCAGGAGCTACAGCGGTAGCAATTGCGTTAAAGCTATCCTTAAGGTTGCCCCCAAGCGCCGTAAGAGCGGCAATAATGACAACTGCAATAAGACCAGCAATTAGGCCGTATTCAATTGCGGTTGCGCCGTCTTCGTCTTTCAAGAAGTCTTTGAAGTTTTGCATCTTCGATCTCTACATAATCTGTGGTCCAAAAATGGGCTTTTAAAACCACCAAAGCAATAGACCAGACCTGCAAAACACTGTCGCATTCGATGACCTGCACACAATAACGAATATATAGGTGTAAAATATGTTACAATAAATTTAATCAAAAGAATTAAATAAATATACTTTAGGATACAATCCTTCCGAACGAAAAACAACCATAAGGTATTCATCGAGCGAAAACTGACGACTCACAAATATCACCCTAAAGCTGAGTAATAGTCGCAAAACAGCGAGAAGATCGGAGGACGACGAACCTACTAAGACAGCTTTTCATAGTCTGCAGGACTGATGCGAACTTCACTTTTATGGCAATAAACTTAGCATCACAGCCATTTTCACAAAAATCACGGACACAAATCCCCCACCGACCCAATACGCCTCAAAGGCGAACAAAACAGATCAACACAAAACAACCTTTAAGGTAACAATTCAAAAACTTATCCAAATTCATCTAAAGCACGAAGTTGCACCAAGTCACCCAATTATTGAGAGATATTTTCCAATATTAATTATCGAATTTCACACCACCGAACATGCTATTTGGAATTTACCATTGCAATTATTCACGAAAATTTTACCCGATCTGCCGCTTAATTAACGATCTCGGATAAAATTATTTCGACCTTCTGATCAAATTTTTTAGAACTCTATTTTCGGGTCAGAGCCTAAAATTGAATGCTACCCAAACCATATTTCCATGTGCCCCTTCAATATGACCCGCATTGAGGCTGTGCCCTATGGCGAAGGTCAACGACGCACTGTCGATGGAGCTGAGCGCGCCCATGGTCCTTGCAACAAGCTCGGACGCTGCAATATCAAACGTGCCATCCAAGCCACCCAAGGCGTAAACGGTCTCGCTCGACAGTGCATCGGCAAGAGCATTTCCTGACAAGGAACCAGACACAGCCGCCACCTGCCCCGCGGACAGATTGATGCTCTGCCCTTCCGCGACAAGAACACTGGCCGTCCCAATCGGCAAAAGCGCCGCCCGCAGGTCTAGGAAACCATGCCCGAATTCGTCGTTATAAGCGTGTGATACGCCCGACCCGAAATCGATCGACCCGGTGAAATCCGTCATCCATGACGTTATCTGCAGAGGCCAAAAGGCGGTCGCGCAATTGGGAGGCCGAAAGGTCATGGAAGGCCTCAGCCAGTAGAGCCACAGCACCAGAGATTTGCGGCGTTGCGTAACTGGTGCCCGTGCCTGAGGTATAGCCGGTATCGGTGTAATCCGTCGCGATATAGATCGATCCATCCGCAGTCATACAAAACGCCGCGGTCTGCATACAGGCGGACGAGATACGCTCTACCGCGGTGATCCCGTATTCATCAAACGTTGCCGCACCATTCACGACGGTGATCCACGATCCTTCGAGGTCGGGATAGAGAAGCGGCAAAACCCCAACGTTATAGGCGTCCAGTTCGTCATGGTAGTTCGACAGAGCAAACACCACGACGCCGTTCTGCGCATAGTCGCGCATCGCATCAATGTATGAGGAGGCCCCGGAGTACTGACCAAAGTAATACTCGAAGGTCGATTGATTAAAATCACGGGACAATTGCCACGAATTATTCATCGCAATGGCACCAGCCGCATTGGCCTCAGTCACCATTATCGCACGCTCATCCCACGTCGAACCCGTCTGATAGTCCCACGTCCCGAGAAACAGATCGGCACCAGAGGCGACACCTTCGACAGCATCAATGCCGGTACCTCCTCTGCCAACAGCGATACTTGCCACCGCCGTGGTGATCATCGCGCGCATGCAAATTTGAAACGGAGGAGTGCGTCACTTTCACGCCGTCGAACGTTTCATGGCTCAAACGGACCGCATTATCCATGATGGCAATCGTCTGACCCGCCCCCGTAAGACCGACAGATCGTGCATAATCGACACGCGCGGCCTCAAGCGGACGGCCACCGCGCCAATTCAAGTTGTTCGTAAAATTCGAGGTGTTGCGGACAGCACGGACAGCGGCCATCGAGAACTCGGTCACGACCCCACGAACCCACCCAGTTCCGAGTTCGCCACCGGGCCCCCATGTCGATTTAGAATACTGCTCGCTCAGTGCAGAGCTAGAGCCACCGTAAGAATAGTCAGTTTCATCCTCACCACTGCCGCCACAACCGATAAGAGCGAAAAGCGAAAGTATGTAGGTCGTTCTGTAAATCGCAGAACAACGCATTGCATGAGCCTTTAAAAAGCACAGCAAGAGACCCGCCGCAGCAGGGAACCCAATAAATCAATACAAATGTAACAACTGCATCCGCCAAAATAAGCGGTAGCGATCCGTTGCAAAAATGAAAACGAGGTAAAAAATCACCACTTAAGGTTTAACAACTCATGAGATAAATCTCACACAAAATTAGATCGAGGGCTGAAATGTCAAAATTGACGCACCGTAATTAAGAGGTTTCCATGTCAACTAGCAGGTTGCCCCTTTCGAGGCGGCTCGTATCACGAATGAGAATTAGGGCCATGCCCGTTATTGCGCCGTCCAACCACCATCAACTGGGATCACCGCGCCTGTGACATTGTGCGCAATCGGGTTGCACAGCCAGAGGGCAAGAGCCCCGATTTCGGACGGGTCAGATGTCCGTCGGCTTGGTTGTTTTTCGGCGAGAAGTTCGGCAATGCCTTTCTCGCGGTCGCCATTATATTTGGCTGCCCGTTCGATGATCTGCGGTTCAATTATCGCCGTCTCGGTCCAACCAGGCCCGATACAGTTCACAGTGATGCCGCCATCACGTTTGGTCCCCGCGGCCGCGTATTCCAAAGCAGCGACCTTTGACATGCCCACCAATCCGAATTTCGACGCGCAATAAGGAACCTTGGCCACCGAGGCGACGGTGCCGTGGACGCTTGCGATGTTGATCACGCGACCATAGCCCTTCTCAGCCATTTTCGGCATAGCGAGGCGCATCGTGTGGAACGGACCAGAAAGGTTAATGCCGATGATCGCATCCCACGTATTGCTATCAATATCGGCGAGCATGGCGGTTTTCTGGATGCCCGCATTATTCACCAAAACATCGACTCCACCCCATTCATCGACTTCCGCCATCATTCGTTCAATGGCCTCAACGTCTCGCATGTCCGCCTCAAAGAACCGCGCTTCAGGTGCACCAGCGGCCAGCAATGTGTTCACTGCAGCTTGCGCTTGGGCGGCATCGGCAAGTCCGTGAACCGCAATGCGTGCCCCTGCACCTGCGAGTTCTTTTGCAATGGCCAAACCAATGCCTTGGACAGATCCTGTAACCAGAGCCGTTTTACCTGTCAGGAATGTCATGTCGTGGGTTCCTTTTTCATACGGTCTCTCAATTCAGTTTTAAGGACTTTACCATAGTTATTTTTGGGGAGTGCATCGATAAACCGATAGGCTTTGGGCCGTTTGAATCGAGCGATCCGGTCGAGGCAAAGCGCATCCAATTCAGCGGGCGAAACGTCACCGTCAGGCAGCGAGACGACGAACGCTATCACCTCTTCGCCCCATTCGGGATGTGGCGTGCCTATGACCGCAACCTCGTGAACATTCGGGTGGCTCAGTAGAACCTCTTCAACCTCGCGGGGGTAGATGTTCGAACCGCCAGAAATGATCATGTCCTTGGACCGGTCCTGCAAGGTGACATAGCCGTCGTCATCCATGCGCCCCATATCACCCGTCCAGAGCCACCCATTGCGGATCGCCTTTTGGGTCGCCTCAGGGTTCTGCCAATAGCCAGACATCACGGTCGCGCCTTTGACGACGATTTCGCCTATCTCACCTCGTGGCAACTCCACTCCATCCTGATCAACGATACGCACGCGAACCGCGCTCTGTGCGGTGCCGACAGAATTCAAACGTTCCCGCCAGCGTGGATGAGCGCGGTCGATCACGTCACCACGAGGTAAGGCGGTAATGCCCATAGGACATTCGCCTTGGCCGTAGATTTGGACAAAGCGCGCGCCCATCACCTCGGTCGCGTCCAATATGTCGGCCTCATACATCGGACCGCCAGCGTAAACGATGGTCCGAAGACCTTCGCCCGTTTCAGAACAGGCTTTCGCCTTGTCGACCAGCCGCCGCACCATCGTCGGCGCTGCGAACATGGAAATTGGGCCCATTCGTTTGCCCAGTGTCAGGATTTCCGCAGCATCAAAACCGCCACTTTCGGGAACCAGATGCCGCATACCGCGCATCACATGCATAAAGTTATAGAGCCCTGCACCATGCGACATCGGCGCGGCATAAAGGATCGCGTCCTCAGCGAAAACGTCATCCACGTCGGTGAAATAGGTAAAGGTCATCGCAGCAATGTTGCCGCAGGTGAGTGCCACGCCTTTGGGTTTTCCTGTGGTGCCTGAGGTGTAGAACAACCACAAAAGATCGCTCTCGTTTAGGCCAACTGGCGCAGGCATCGGATCGGCCTGTTTCATTTCCGCAAACGCGGCTCCGTTCACTGAAATAATCTCTCGACCATTCAGCAATTCCGACAGACCTTTCACCAGAGCGTCATCACTGAATACCAAATCAGCACCCGCATCATCGATGATCCAAGCCGCCTCTTTGGGATGCAGTTTAGCATTGATCGGCACCGCCGCCGCACCCGCGTACCAAATGCCATAGAGCACGTCGAGAAAATCGGGGCGGTTATACATGAACACCGCCACACGATGCCCTGCCCCAATGCCGCATGCCGTCAACGTAGCCCCAATCGACGCCGCTGCGCGGTCAAAGCCCGCATAAGTCGATAGGAGTGCTTCGCCAGAATAGAGTGCAGGACGATCAGGGGACCGCGTTGCCGTTCGTTTCAACCATTCAGCAGGGTTCATCGAACGGCCTCGAGGATTGAACAATAGTTCGCAACGCCCGAGCCGCCCATGTTGAACACACAGGCCAGCTCGGCACCGTCCAACTGAACGCCGCCCGCCTGCCCAGTGACCTGTTGCGCAGCAAGGACATGCATCGATACACCCGTTGCACCGACGGGATGCCCTTTGGCCTTTAGCCCACCAGATAGGTTGATCGGAAGACGGCCACCGCGCAGGGTCGCGCCCTCAGTCACGAGGCTGCCCCCTTTGCCTTTTTCGACAAGCCCCATCGCCTCGTAGATCATCAGCTCCGCGATAGTGAAGCAATCATGCACTTCAGCCAGATCGAGATCATCAACGGTAATCCCCGCCATTTCATATGCGGTTTCAAAGGCGCGACGCGCGGCGGTCAATTCGGTCATATCGCGCCGCGACATTGGCAGAAAATCGTTCATCTGCACGGCAGCCCGAAATCCCGCCACGTGGTTAAAGTCCGCCGTCATGTCGTCGGCCACCATCACCAGCGCCGCTGCGCCATCGCTGATGAGCGAACAATCGGTGAGCTTTAGCGGGGCCGCGATCATCGGGTTCTTGACACTGACCTCATTGCAGAAATCAAACGTCACTTCGCGCTGCAAATGGGCCAAAGGGTTATTCAGTGCGTTTTGATGGTTTTTCACCGCGATCCGTGCAAGCGTTTCAGACTGATCGCCAAAGGCATCATAATATCCCGTGGCGATACGGCCAAAGATTTGCGGGAAACTGACACCAGCTTCTTCAGCAGAATAGGATGCACCAGCGAGAGCCGCCGTCACGCCCTTAGTGTCGAGCTCGGTCATCTTTTCGACCCCGATCACCAACACACAGCGCGCGTCGCCAGCGCGGATCGCATTGCGCGCGGCATAGACAGCCGCAGATCCTGACGCGCAGGCGTTTTCCACACGGGTCGCCGGTTTAAAGCGCAAACCGTCATCTATCCCCAACACAAGCGAAGCGGCAAACGCGTCAGGCACCATGCCATTGTTAAAATGACCGAGCCATATAGCGTCGATATCGTTCGGCGAGAGACCTGCGTTTTTGATGGCCTCAGATGCCGCCTGCTCGATCAACGCCTCAAAGCTCATGTCACGATGCACACCAAATTTGGTGTGCCCCCAGCCAACTATTCTTGCGTCCACACTTGTCTCCATTCCCTTTCCATCGGAATACTCCAGCGGGTCGGGCAGCACGATCCGTGAAACTACGTAACGGGTGACAAGAGATGGACAGGTTTGCCGCACTAGCTTTTGAAAGCGCACCAGTCGGTTTGATCTACGCCGAGGATCGAGTGATCCAGCGTTGCAACGCCCGCTTTTGCGAAATGTTCGGGTTTGCAGCCTCCGAACTTCAGGGGCATTCCCTGTCAAAACTGTATCCCTCGTCAGAGGAATATCAGCGCATTGGCCAGATCGGCGCCGAAAAGATGCGCGGGCTGGGGCGTTATGCCGACGAACGCATCATGCGTCGCAAGGATGGCAGCCTGTTTTGGTGTCGTGTTCGGGGGCAGTCACTCGACCTTGACCAGCCCTTTGCGCAAACAGTGTGGAGCTTTGCCGACATTTCGGAAAATCGCCCTGTGACCGAACTAACGCTCCGCGAACGACAAGTGGCGCAGATGCTGGCCGAGGGACTGACGTCCAAGGAAATCGCGCGCCGTCTCGAGATCAGCCCCCGCACTGTCGAAGTTTACCGTGCCAAGCTCATGGACAAATTCGGTGCCCGCAATGGGTTGGAACTGGTTGCACATCTCGCGGGCATTCCGGTCGCCTAAACAGCCCCCATCGTGGGTTCGAAACGTGCATCGACCTTCCATCGGCGCGCGAAGGTGTCCTGTTCAGGATAGAAGCCGACGAATTGCCCTGCCAACCATGCCGCCCCGAGAGCGGTGGTTTCAAGGAGCTCGGGCCGATCGACGGGGGCACCGATGATGTCGGCGAGGAATTGCATCGTCCAGTCAGAGGCCGTCATCCCGCCATCGACCCGCAGGGTGGCCGTAGCCTCATCCGTGCTCCAATCCGCTTTCATCGCTTCCAAGAGGTCGCGCGTTTGGAACCCCACACTTTCAAGTGCCGCCTTGGATAGTTCCGCTGGACCGGAGTTGCGTGTCAGGCCAAAGATCGCGCCCCTGCAGTCGGGGTTCCAGTAGGGTGCACCCAGCCCTGTGAACGCGGGCACGAGGATGACATCTTGTCCAGCGTCCGCACTCTGGGCGAGGGATTGCGTTTCTGACGCGTTGTCGATGATCTGCAGACCATCCCTCAACCACTGCACCACCGCGCCCGCGATAAAAATCGATCCTTCGAGGGCATAGGTCGGCGTGCCGTTTAATTGATACGCAATCGTTGTGAGCAAGCGATTGTTCGACCGCACGGGCACGCCGCCTGTGTTCAACAGCGCAAAGCAGCCCGTGCTGAAAGCTTGAGAGCGAAAGAGAAAAAGCTGCCGACTTGGCGCCCCGATCGCATCCAAAAACAACACATCAGTGTTCAGGATGACAGGTGCTAGTCGAGCAGCTTTTATGATCTTCTACATCAACGTCTTTCGACGAGTGCAGCAGCGTCAGACGTTCGCAGCCAAATCGGCGCGAACGAGCCTAGCTTAGCCGAGCATCTGAGCCCGTTTACGAGCCAGTTTACGCTGACGGCTGATTGCTTCCTTCTGCTCGCGCGCTTTGCGGATGGAAGGTTTCTCGAAATACTCTTTCAGACGCATTTCGCGATAAACCCCTTCACGCTGGAGTTTTTTCTTCAACACACGCAACGCTTGCTCGACATTATTGTCGCGAACCGAAACTTCCATCTTTTTCCTGCTATGTTTGCAAAGAGAACTTTGTCGCAGCTTGCAGAGAGCGCGGAAGATTTCAAATGAAATCGACAGAATACCCCATCAGGATATGCTTTTGATGGGTTTAGTTGGTCATTTTTGCCTCACCCGGCGACCAAACGCAGCCAGATGACCCCTACACATCACACTTTCATTATATTATATGTGCTAAAAATTCATGAGGATGAACGATGAATCGCAGAGTTTTCCTAGGCGCCGCAGTCATTTCAGCCGCCGCAATCGGATTCGGGCTGTATCAACCTGAGGCTCACGCTGAGAATCTCACTCTAGAGGCACTAAGTGGTCAGGCGCTTTCGACATCAGAAGACACGTTGCTGGTCGATATACGGCGCCCCGACGAATGGAAGCAAACAGGTGTGATTGAGGGCGCTTTGCTCGTCACCTACACCGACCCGCAATCATTCCTTCAGGCCGTTCAACCACACCTTCGCGAAGGTCAAAAGCTGGCCCTCGTTTGCCGATCGGGCAATCGCACATCGCAAGCCACGCGCCAGATCGCCCAGTTGGTCAACGGCCCCGTGATCGATGTCCAAGGCGGCATGAACCGCATTCTGCGTGAAGGCTACACCCCAGTCGCCCCTACGCGCGAACGCGGCTGCGCATCGTGTTAGGCGAGACGTCACTCCGAAATCGAGAATTTGACACGCCGATTTAATATCGCACTATGAAGGTCTTGAAGTCAGCTTTCGCGACGTGACCACCTATGCCTGATGTTACCTCCAAACCTGTTCACCACGATATCATCGTTATCGGCGGTGGTGTCGTTGGAATGAGCATTGCCTTTCGCCTTGTCAAAGAAGGCAGAGAGGTCGCGCTCATCGAACCTAATGAATTGGGTATGGGGGCGTCCTACGGGAATGCTGGAACGATTGCAGATTATGCAACGATTCCGGTGGGTACGCCCAACGTTCTTCGCAATTTGCCCAGTCTTCTCTTTGACCGTAACAGTCCGCTGTCTTTGCCATACAGAACATTGCCAAGTCTGATGCCTTGGTTGCTGGAGTTCTTCTACCAAAGCCTTCCCAAGCAAGCGGAAAACAATGCCCAGAGGATCGGCGCGCTCCTGAAAAACGCGAGCGACATGTGGCGTGAGCTTAGCCTCGAACTTGGCGCATCACATCATTTGCATCGGCGAGGATGCTTATACCTCTATGAATCCAACAAGGCCTTTGCCGCCGCGAAATACGACGAAAGGCTACGGAGACAGAACGGCGTCGCGGTCGACGTCATAACCGCCGACGAGGTCTTGCGTCACGAACCCAATTTGCAGCCCTTTGAGGGTGGCGCTCATTTCTTTCCCGATGCAACGAGCATCGACAACCCCGGGGAAGTTATGAAGATTTTCGCGAGAAATTTGGTGGAACGGGGTATCACGATCCATCCAACGTCAGCGGTTTCGATCGATGACAGTGACGGCACACGGATAAACGTTCACTGCACAGATCGCGTTGTTCAGGCCAATAAGGTGATTGTGGCAGCGGGAGCGTTCTCGAAACCTTTGGCACGGTCAGCCGGAGAGACCGTGCGCCTTGATACCGAACGCGGTTATCATTTGGAGTTCGACATGGATACGCCGCCGGTGACGCGGCCAGTATGCTCTGCCAAACGCGGCCTTTACGCCTCGCCAATGGTCGGGCGATTGCGCATCGCGGGCACGGTCGAATTGGGCGGACTTTCTTTGCCGCAGTCCGAACACCGACTAAAAATGCTAGAGCGCGGGGCACGGGACATGTTTCCAGCCTTGGGGGAACCTAGTCGAACTTGGTTCGGGTTTCGCCCATCCATGCCCGATTCAGTCCCCGTGATCCGAGCCACAAAACACAACAAAAACGTCATCATGGCATTCGGACATGGCCACATCGGCGTCACTCTCGCACCCACAACCGCCGCAATCGTGAGCGACTTGGTAAAACTTGGTTAACCGTTGGTTCCGATTGCCACACTGCAACATTGCTGACGCAGCACACTCGTTGCAACACTATCTGCGTTGGGATTTGCCTTCCGAAATAACGTGACATCCGCCACGCTCTCCGGCATCCCGTGGCAAAAGAAAAATGTCTCTATCCGCTCGGCGCCATCTCTAATCACTGTCCAGCAATCGGATTTGTCATCGTCACCACATGAACAACTGCAGTTGTGGGATCGCTGCAAAGGTCTTCATTTCCTTCCGAGAAAACCCGTAGCTCTTGGCCATAGCTGCCAAAGTAAATGGGACAGTCATCACGAAATTCGCGCTGGATCGGCGTACCAGTTGCGAAGAGTGCGTTTTCGGCGGCGGCCATCCCATTCACAAACGAAACGCTCCCGCTCCTCACGCTACACCACATCGGATAGGTTTCATCGGTCGGTGGCAGGGCGATAACAGCGCCATCTGGGCTCTTGAAGGCCGTTGAGCCAAAGTCGGGGTCTTTATAGCTATGCCAGCCTGCATCCTCGAACCGATCTTGGGCAAACCAGGGGTCAGAGCCAAATCGAAGGCACAACTCGACGGCCTCAGCAAAGGAGCCAGCGGGGTTGGACTGGGCCGCATGAGCAGAAACCAGGGCCGCACCAGATACAATCAAAGCGAGGGTAAATTGTGTCATCTCATTCTCCTAAAAAAGGCTTGCAGAGACGCTCAGAACGCGTGAACAGCGTTAATCCTGCGTCCTAATTGTAAACCCACTGGAGCCCAGCCGCCACAACCTGAGAGGTATCAAAGGTAGGGATTACTTCTATTGACGCTTGGCATCTTGTCGCAGCCTGACGCTGGCGAAACTATTGACGGCGATTGGCGCCACCACGCCATCGCGCGGAACATACATTCCATCCGAACCCATTTGCCAAATAGCTGACCAGCCGAACCAGCCGCTCAGTCATCAACGCGACCTTGGCGGTGTTATAAAGCAGTGAATTGGTGGGAATGGAGCTATTGAATTTTAGAACGGTGTCGTTGCGACCATGCGGACTTCTATCTGTGAATCCGCGCCATAGCGGCCCCTAGCGTCTCTGCCGTTTGAGGACTTGCGAGTTTTCTAATGGCCTGTAGCGAAAGCGATTTCTGACCTACTGGCAGTTTCTTCTCTTCGACCACATAAAACGCCCACTGGGATACATCCCGCTGATCAGCGCCTTCATGCCACGCGAAAATATAAACATCCGCAAAGCGCAAACCACTTACGTTTTCGACATAGGTTTTACCGTCTGGGTAATGACCTTTTGCCGCCGATATATCGAAGCGAGGGCTCGATGTTGCAATACCCCACGATTGTTCCCGTGCTGACTGTTTAATCTCAACACGAAGCCCATCAGACCGTTCAACATCCCAGGCAGACCAATCCTTACCAGTATGCTCCCATCCATCGCCGAGGATTTCACAGACCATCGCCTCTACCCAGAGGCCGCGCAGATTATTTTGAATTTGAGGACGATCAAATAGACCGCGAATGCGCGCAAATATCTCTGAATTCATCACAAAAACCTACACTATAGTATCTTGTATCGCAAAATGGAGCAGAAGTCAGTCACCCTAGCTGACACTAATGTCCTTAGCACAACTCAATTAAAAATAATTGGTGAGTGACAGGTGATTTCGGAGTGATTGTGGCGGTGCGGTCAGACTAATTCGAACGCGCCTAGCTTTAACCAAGTCCTCAGACCGCACCCATTTGGTGCCAATCGCCAAGAGTAGCGATGCACAAAGTCTTAAAATTGCCACGGCTGTCGTGATTGCCGACTGAGCCAAAACCAGAGATTGCTGCTCATTTCGATTGCTACCCCCTCGGATTGCCCTAACTCGGACACAAAGAGGAAGTAGCAACTTGGAGTACAAACCGTGGGTGTAGTCATTATTATTGGTTCAGGACCTGGGGCACTTCAGTCAAGAGATTGGCGCCGCAGTTCATCCCAAACCCTCGTCGCTATAAATAATGCCTGGCGAGTACGCCCCGATTGGGACTATCTCATTCACCCCGAGGACTTCCCTATAAACCGACGTCCACGATTATTTAAAACAGATCAAAAAACGATCTGCGCAAATGATTATGTACCTCTACAAAACCAATTTGGTGGCTTTGTTTATGCAGGAGGCACTATGGCCTTCACTGCAGCTTACTGGGCGCTTGCCGCGCTCAAACCACGCGTCATAGCAATGATCGGTTGTGACATGGTTTATCCTCAAACTGGGCCAACTCATTTCTATGGCGAAGGAACGGCTGACCCACTGCGCGAAGACATCACGCTGCGATCACTTGAAGCAAAGTCAGCGCGACTTTTAGCACTCGCAGCTCAGTCGAACTGTGCCTTGGTAAACCTATCAGATTCTCCTACAAGCCGCCTGATTTATCCACGAGCAGTTCATACAAGCCTAAACTCTGTTCGACCTATCAGTTTTCAAAGCAGCCTTATTGAGCGTGCACTGCGCGCTGAAAAGCGCGCAAACTACATGGTGCCAAATGGACGATATTGGAAAGTCGCACATCAATTTGATCCCGAGGTTATAGACCAAATTGATCAACTGTGGCTGGATGTCGCTGTAAATATGACGATTAACAACGACCTTTCAGAAGCAATTTAAGAGAGCCGTTTTCGGACATTCACTGGATCAGGAAATCTGTCGAAATCAATCACGAAAGCGTACTATTTATCTCATCCCGCCCTATATGACTTGAGCTCTCTTCGTTGCGGGCTAAAAGCACTCTCTCGCTGCCAGTATGCGAACATCAAACACCCATATCAAACGGTTCACTGAATCGATGGGCCAGTGACACGGTTATCTCTTACCTCATAAAGGATTAGTAACCTGCTGAGAATCGCCCATCAGGGTGCTGTCAGACTAATTCGAACTCGTCTCCGTTTGCCACTTAACCAAGTCTTCAGATCGCACCAAGTTGGCGCCACTCGGCGAGAGCCGCGGCGCGTAAGGTCTTAAAGTTGCCTCGGCTGTAGTGGTGTCGTTCCTGATTAAAGTGATTGTGGACGGACGAGTGAATGGCGGCGAATTTCTGCAAACATCGCATTTGCCGAAACCTCAGCATGGCACGTTCGCGTCGTCGAAACGGAAGGTGAGAATTCTCAACGCGGTTGTTGAGCCACCTGCCCGTTTTCTGCTTCTCAGTATTTCCTAGGTCTCTCATAGCTGCGCCATAAGACCTCAGATTGTCGGTGACTATTGACTGCGGGCTTCCGTATCTACGCAGAGATTTCCTAAGAAATTTCAGTGCCGCCTTACGGTCTCGGCGCTTTGTGACATAGCTTTCAAGCACCTCACCTTCGTGATCAACGGCGCGCCACATGTAATGCCGGACGCCATTCACTTTCACGAAGACCTCGTCCAGGTGCCATTGCCAATTCGAGCTGGATTTCAATCTGTCCGCTCTTCGCTTTCTGATTTCTGCAGCAAACAGCGGACCAAATCTATTCCACCAATAACGGATCGTTTCATGGCTAACATCGATCCCCCGCTCATGCAGGAGATCCTCCACATTACGAAGAGACAGAGGGAACCGCACATAGAGCATGACCGCTAAGCGGATCACCTCTGGGCTCGTCTTGAAGTATCGAAATGGAGAGCGCTTGGTCATACCAAAACGCTAAACATGCTCCCTTCCCTGCTCAAGGCTGTTTAGTCTGACAGTGCCTTTAGCACTGCTGTTTCATAATTTGGGCCGCCGCCGCGTGAGAAAGACCAATTGTTACGGTAGCTGCCAATTCCTGCTCTTAGTCGATCAGGGTCATGTGCACCCAAGTAAGTTGCGAAAAATTCAATCGGATTTTCAATGTCTTTTTGGACCATATTTCCTGATCCATCGTAGCATTCGCGCAAAAAGTTAAAATCCTCATTATCAGCGTATTGGTTAACCAAAGATGGGGTTTCTACCACGCTCAATGCGTATTCCATCATTTCCTTGATGCTGCCGCCTTCATTCACCCGTAAAGTCCAATCGATCTCTGCGATCCGATCCCATTGGAACAAAAATGCATCTGAAAACATGGCGGCCCATGCGACATAGTCCGCGGCATAGCACCCACGTAAGCTATCAAATGCTGGGCTTCCGTCTGGGCGGATCGCGGCCATATATCGATGAAACGTCAAATAGGCTCGACGAATAAGCTCGGGCGATTGGGTCAAAATACCAACCCTCATCGTTACTTGAGCCGTAATTGCAGCAGCGTTCATGCATTCATTTGACATTGAGCCCCCACTTATCGGTCTACGACAAAACTCGGAACCAACTGGGTTCCTAATTTCATAAGGATGGATGTCGTCGACTCTTCGTCGTGCCCATTCTGCATAGGCCAGATCTTGCTCTGGCCCCCAGTCAAAACCTGCACGTAACACCTCTACGCCTGATGTTATTTGATTAATCATCAAGATATATGGAAAGTTCGTCGAAACGCCCTCGTTATCATACATTAGGTTGACTGGTGCATCGTTCCGTATCCACGTATCGACCATAGCCTGATAGTCACGAAGTGCCCACGCGCCCTGGGCGCCATCACTCAGGGCGGCCAAGGCTAAAGTGGTCAACCCATCCTGACATATGACCTGTGCATCACGGAGTGTTGTCTCCTTCCACGATCCCGTCCCGTCGAGATTTTTTGATGGGTTCGGCATCACGTGTCGGACGGTAGGGAGCCAAGACCTGCAAAAATCTACGTGTCTTGTGCGAACGGCTTCATGAAAAACACGGCCAAAACCCACGTTATATGAGTTAAATGCTGTTCGCGTCTCCTCTAAGTCGGGAAACACTGGTGCAACGTTGGTTAAGTCAAAGTCTGGCACCGTGATGTTATTGGACGAAGCATAAGCTTCGATTTCATCCAAACCGCTGTATCGACGCGGTAGATTAAGATCGAGATTAACCGAGAGATCGCAGTCGAGATTTCGAACTTCTGCTTCTCTAAATGTGACGTTGAGTGGAAGCACTCGCAAAGTCGAACACAGCATCTCATCGTCTAAATCTGATGGCTTAGTGGTCTGCGTGACGAGCCCAGCCAAAATTTCGCGAGGCGTATTAGCGTATTCACTAAAATCTAACACAAATTGGGCCAGATCATCGTTCAAAGTTCCTTCGAAAACGACGTTAGTCCGTTCAAAAAACTGCTCCAATGCATCGCGGGTTCGTCGTCCATACTGCCCATCGACGGGACCGGGTGCGTATCCGAGATCTTGAAGGGCGGCCTGCACGTCGCGAAGTTCAGTCGAATGTGATTGCGTCGCCATTATGCTGAATATCAGAGCATTAGCGATTTGACGTAAATTACGGCCCATCTCAGCATCTCATATAAATTGCATCGTGGTACAAACCTAACCTCTAAGAGACTTTGCGTGTCAAATTTAATTCGAGGAACGCACCTTCAGTTCTCACCAAGGTGCCATCGCCATTTCGGATTGGATTTTTATCGGTCCTGTCTTCGATACTTGAATTCAAACCCAAACAGCGGAACAAATCTGTTCTACGAATAACCGGTCAATTCATGGCTTACGTCGAACCCCCGCTGACGCAGGAGATTTTCCACATTGCGAAGAGATAGAGGAAACCGCACATAGAGCATAACCGCCAAGAGGATCACTTCTGGGATCGTTTTGAAGTACCGAAATGGAGAGCGTTTGGTCATACCAAAACGCTAAACACGCGCCCTACACACCTCAAGGCCGTCAAGTCTGACAGTGGCTGTCGTACTTTTGGGCCGTCAGACGCCCCCATCGTTTGGCGCAAAACTGGCCGAAGAAGACCGTTGCCAGCGCTTGAGATAGCCATAGCGATCATCATCCTCACGCAGGAGGAACCCCTCGGGCATGTAAGGATAGACTTCTTCGCCAGTGACCATGTCCCGGTCTTTTTCCCGCATCAACAAATGGTGGGGCATGAATTGGCCGGGGTGCTCAAGACCAGCTGCCCCCGTGATGTCACCAAGGGCCTTCATTGTGTTGCGATGGAAGTTAGCAACGCGGTCGGCTTTGTCAGGAACGACGAGCGCACGTTGACGCAGAGGGTCTTGTGTGGCGACACCTGTCGGACAGTGGTTCGTATGGCAGGCTTGTGCTTGAATGCAGCCGATCGAAAACATGAACCCGCGAGCCGAATTGCACCAGTCCGCACCCAGCGCGAGGGTGCGTGCAATATCGAACGACTGGATCAGCTTACCCGACGCACCAATGCGGATGCGATCTCGCAGCCCAACGCCCCTTAGGGTGTTGTGGGTAAAGGTCAGACCTTCGACGAGGGGCATCCCCATGTGGTTTGCGAATTCCAGAGGTGCCGCACCCGTGCCGCCTTCTTTGCCATCGACGACAATAAAATCTGGGGTGATCCCTGTTTCCAGCATCGCACGCACGATGCACATGAATTCGCGACGGTGACCGATACACAGCTTAAAGCCCACTGGTTTTCCGTTTGAGAGACCGCGCAACTGCTCAATGAACTCCATCATCTCAATAGGAGTCTGAAAAGCCGAATGCCCAGCTGGCGACATACAGTCCTGCCCCATCGGGATACCGCGCGCTTCGGCGATTTCTGGCGTGATCTTCGAGGCTGGCAGCATACCGCCCTGCCCTGGCTTTGCCCCTTGGCTCAGCTTAATTTCAACCATTTTGACCTGAGGGTCATTGGCAGTTTCAGCGAATTTCTCGGGGTCAAATTTACCATCAAGCGTCCGACACCCAAAGTAACCAGTGCCAACTTCAAAGATAAGGTCGCCACCGCCTTCGCGGTGATACCGGCTGATGCCACCTTCGCCTGTATCATGCGCAAAGCCACCTGCTTTGGCGCCTTTATTCAGGGCAAGGATGGCATTTGCCGACAACGCGCCAAAGCTCATCGCCGAAATATTGTAGATCGAAGCGCTATAAGGTTGACGGCAATCAGGGCCACCGATCAGCACTCGAAAATCAGAATTCGCGATTTTCTTAGGCTGAATGGAATGGGTCATCCATTGATAACCGCCATCATAAACACGTTTTTTGGTGCCGAAGGGACGCTTGTCCTCAACGTTCTTTGCACGTTGATAAACGATGGCCCGATCCTCCCGAGAAAACGGAACCTCGTCGTCATCTGACTCCAGAAGATACTGCCGAATTTCCGGTCGTATCATTTCAACGAAATAACGTATGTGGCCGAGAACTGGGTAGTTTCGCAGGACAGCATGTTTGGATTGCGTCAGGTCGCGGATCCCCACAAGAACCAACCCACCCGAAAAGGCCGCGAAGGCATAAGACCAAACACCAAAGCTTGGTATTGCGACAAAGAGAATGAAGGCGGCGATGATGGCCGCGAAGGTTGCATACCTTAACATTGCTAATCTCGGCCTCAGGCAGTTTCCTGCAGGAGCAGGCTATTCACCAATTCAACGACCCGCTCCTCATTGTTTGCTGCGCAAGTTAAGTCACTGTTTATTCGGTTATTTTCAAATCCAACTCGCGCCTTTGCACCCAAAGAGCGCGCCGCAACGAGACATTCTGTCTCTCTCTGCCCAAATGCACAGACGGCCCAATCCACGTCTTTAATCAACGTTGTTAAGGCTCCGCCCAGCACGTCTAGGGCTTTCGGGTTAGACACTTGCCCGGGAGTGTAGCGCCCCAACACAATCAAGGCCTGCAATTGGCCTGCTGGAACGATCCCGTCGTTCTGCATTGCGACAAGTCGATGGATATCGTCCAAGTCGTAGAGGATGTGTTGCACATCCATCTTTGTCTCGTGGCAGTCGTGATAAAAGGCCCTTTGCGCATCCGTCTCAGAATCTGCCATCATCTCACGCAGAGCAACCGAAACCGCCTTTGGCTGCACATCTTTGACAAGTTTACGTTGCTGGGCAGGACTATAGAGCCCGACAGCTTCTGTGGTGATCTGAGTATAAAAACCGGGCAGAGCGCGGTCTAATTCAGCCATCAGTTCGCGATAAAGACCAGCATCAAGGATGTGCTGCTGCGAGCGGTCGCGCACATGCACATGAACCCCATCGGCCCCTGCGGCGGCGCAATCGACAGTACATTGCACGATCTCGGGGATGGTCACGGGCACGCCTGAGTGGTCTTTTTTGGTCAGTCGCGCACCATTTGGAGCGACCATGATCTTTGGCAGAGAGGTCATGACTTAACCGCGACCTTGATTGCGCCCGATAGTTTTTCGACAAGTTCGTCGATCTGAGCGTCCTCGATTATGAAGGCTGGAGCTAACAACACGTGGTCCCCATTGATGCCATCGATCGTGCCGCCCATCGGATAACAAATCAAACCCGCTTCAAATGCCGCGGCTTTGATCTTTGCATGTATTTTTTTGGCTGGATCGAACGATGCCTTGGTTTCGCGGCTTGCTACTAGTTCCACACCGCGGAATAGACCACGCCCACGAATGTCGCCCACATGGGCATGTTGACCGAGGCTTTCCTCCAGCGCCGCTTGCAGTTTTGCACCTTGCATGCACACACGGGCCAGTAGGTCGTCTTCCTCGATTTCGCTGAGCACCGCGTTGGCCGCAGCCGCCGCCATAGCATGACCCATGTAGGTATGGCCGTGTTGGAAAAATCCTGATCCCGCAGAGATGGCATCATAAATACGACCTTGGACCAGCAGCGCGCCAATTGGCTGATAACCCGCACCAAGACCCTTTGCTATCGTGATCATATCGGGGGAAATTCCGTCCTCGAGGCAGGCGAACAGGTGACCTGTCCGCCCCATGCCGCACATCACTTCGTCGAGGATCAGCAAAATGCCATATTGGTCGCAAATCTCTCGGACACGTTTGAAATAGCCAGGCACGGCAGGCACGGCACCTGATGTTGCACCGACCACGGGTTCGGCAACAAAGGCCATCACGGTTTCGGCGCCAAGACGGTTGATTTCAGACTCAAGCTCATTGGCAACGCGCAGACCATAGGCCTCGACCGTCTCATCCTCGGCGCGGCAACGGTATTCATAGCAGGGCGCGATATGCGAGGTTTCGACCAGAAGCGGCGCAAACTGGGCTCGGCGCCACTCGTTTCCACCTGCGGCGAGTGCGCCTAGCGTATTGCCGTGATAGCTCTGACGACGCGCAATAATGCGGTGCCGCTGAGGTTGACCAATCTCCATGAAATACTGTCGCGCAAGTTTCAGCGCGGCCTCTACCGCTTCGGAACCACCCGAAACGAGATACACACGATCGATCCCCTCGGGCGCGGCAGCGACAAGTCGATCCGCAAGCTGTTCAGCTGGGTCCGAGGTGAAAAAGCCTGTATGAGCGAATGCCAACGTATCAAGCTGGCTATGCAGTGCGGCGCGAACACGTGCGTTCGAATGTCCGAGGCACGACACAGCCGCCCCACCCGACCCATCAAGATAGCGTTTGCCCGATGCATCGATGAGATAGCAGCCGTCTCCAGCAACGGCAGATGGCAAAGTGCCTTTGGTCGAGCGTCCAAAGATGTGGCTCATAGGGTCAGTTCCTTACGACGTAAACGGATTGCTTAGCGTGACGCACAACCCGTGCGGCATTCGGCCCAAGCAGATAGTCAGAGAGTTCGGGGCGGTGGGCTCCCATCACGATGGAATCTACAGACAAACGATCAGCCGCACGTAAGATCATGTCGTAGACAGAGCCGTGCACGACATGTGGGTGCAAATCGATGCCATCAGGAACCGATGTCTGAACCCACTCCTGCAGCTTTTGCCCAGCCACACGCAGCAGGTCTTTTTCATAACCATCACGAAAGAACCCCGAGATTTGAGAATAGCCAAATTCGGGAACCACGGTGAGCACATGAATCGTACCACCCTCATCCAGCAGACGTAGCGCCTCGGCTAGGGGGCGACTAGTCGCCTCCAGATTGTTCAAATCGACCGGAAGAAGGATCGTGTTAGCCATTGTAATTCCTCCTCAGAAGGCGGGCTTGGTCTGGCGGCGACGCTGGAGCATCACGACAACGCCCAACAATGCCAGAGCAGGGATCCAGAATAGCTGCTTGGGCAGACGGTCTGCGGGATGCAGGAGGCTGACCACTTCAACGCGCGGATCGGAGTAGAAATCGAACCCTTGCAGTTTCGTCTGGTAATCGGTGCCGAACATCGGTTCGTCCATGAACAGACGGGCGCCTTCGGGCAAAAGGAACAGACCCGCAGCATCCGCGCGACCCGTCTGCGGGTCGGCATCGGTCACGGTATGGACCAGCGTCAGAGTGGACGGGCTGCCATCGACAAAGGCGGGGCCAGCCACGACAAAGCGGATCGTGTCACCGACAGAGGCTTGGTCAAAGGCTTCGGCCAGACGGGTTGGTTCCAGTTCCTCGAAACGGGGCTGAATGCGGTCAAGCCAGAAGCCTGGAACGAACAGGGTAAAGGCCACCAGCAATAGCGCGGCACTTTCCCATTTGCGCGAAGCGGCAAGGAAATAGCCCTGCGTTGCGGCTGCGAACAGAAGCATCGCGATGGTGGCGACAACGAACACGAGCACCGCATGCAGGATGCCAGCCGTGGTCCCCAGATCGACGCCATAAAGGATCAGCGTCGGGTTGTAGATGAACAGGAACGGCAGGGCGACGGTGCGCATCGAATAGAAGAACGCGGTAAAGCCCGTCTTAATCGGATCGCCACCCGACACAGCTGCCGCGGCAAAGCTGGCAAGGCCCACAGGTGGCGTCACGTCGGCCATGATGCCGAAGTAGAACACGAACAGGTGGGCCGCGACCAAGGGCACGATCAGCCCTTCCTGTGCGCCCAGTTGCACGACCACGCCCGCCATCAGCGACGACACAACGATGTAGTTTGCGGTGGTCGGCAGGCCCATGCCAAGGATCAGCGAGAACAGACCCACCAGCAACAGCATGATGAAAAGATGCCCGCCGGATAGCAGCTCGACCAGACCGGCAAGCTCGGTGCCGATGGGGGTCTTGGTCACGGTGGCAACAATTATGCCCGCTGCCGCCGTTGCCACACCAATGCCGATCATGTTGCGTGCGCCAGTGATCATCCCGTCAATCAGGTCAGATCCGCCCGCACGGAAGGCGGCAGCAATGTCTTCGTTTCGGAACAGCGCCTTGAGCGGGCGTTGGGTGATGATGATCGCCAGCATCACCGCGACAGCATAGAACGCGGATTTCGCAGGGGACTGCATTTCCACCATCAGGAACCAGACTAGAACAAGGATCGGCAGCAGATAGTGCAGACCAGTCGGGAAGACTTCTTTCACCGTCGGCAGGTGGAATTTACCCGAGTTCGGATCGTCCAGCGCCAGATCGGGATGGCGGGCGGCGGTGCGCACCATCAGCACATAGGCCACGATGATCGCTGCCAGGATCACCCATTCGGAGATCATCGGCGCAGCGCCACGCAGCGCACCGATGGTCCAGACCAGCGCGGTAAAGGCGATGGCGGTCGCGACAAAGCCGATACCAATTTTCAGGAACATTTTGCCAAGATTCGCCGCCGGTCCAAGCGCGGGCATGTCGCGCTTTAGCGCTTCGAGGTGCACGATGTAGACCAGCGCGATGTAAGAGATCACCGCCGGAATAAAGGCGTGCTTGATGACCTCGACATAGGAGATGCCGACGAATTCAACCATCAGGAAGGCGGCCGCGCCCATCACAGGAGGCATGATCTGGCCGTTGACCGAAGAGGCCACCTCGACCGCGCCGGCCTTTTCAGAGCTGAACCCGACCTTTTTCATAAGCGGGATGGTAAAGGTGCCGGTGGTCACAACGTTCGCGATCGACGATCCGGAAATCAGGCCGGTCATGGCCGATCCGACCACCGCCGCTTTTGCAGGGCCGCCGCGGAGTGCGCCCAGTCCGGCAAAGGCAAGCTGGATGAAGTAGTTGCCCGCGCCAGCCTTGTCGAGGATTGCGCCGAACAGCACGAACAGGAACACAAAGGCGGTCGATACGCCTAGCGGAATACCGAAAACGCCACTGGTATCAAGCCATTGGGCGTTGATAATCGCGTTGAACGACAAGCCCGAGTGTTCGATGATATCGGGGATCAGCCAGCCTTGGCCCATGTAGGCATAGGCAAGGAACACCGCACCGACCACGGTCAGGGCCGGTCCCAGCGCGCGGCGGGATGCCTCGAGCAGCAAAAGGATGCCGACAGATCCAATCACGATCTGATTAGTGGTTGGCAGGCCCGAACGGGCGGTCATCGCTAGTTCGCGCGAAAACAGAAAAATGTAAAAGGCAGAGCCAGCGCCAAGGATCGCGAGCACCCAGTCGTGCAGCGGCACGCGGTCACGGGGCGACGATTTCAGAGCGGGATAGGCAAGGAAGGCGAGAAGCACCGCGAACCCCAAATGAACAGGACGGGTCTGCGAGGAGTTCAGCACAGGAAGCCACGCGCCAAACCACAATTGCGGCTGGGCGATCCACAGTTGGAACAGCGACCATAATAAAGCAACGGCCGAGATGAACAGAGCCACCTTGCGGTTCGCCGGGTTTCGTCCGCCAGTATCTGTGCTGGCCACCAAATCCTGAAGCTCATCATCGCTAAAGGTTCTTTTCTGTTTGGTTTCGTCCGTCATCGTCTTGCCCCCGCGGATAAATAAGGGCCGCCGCGATGAACGGCGGCCCTCGTTTGTGTGAGTGGTATTTTGTTATTATTCGATCAGGCCAGCTTCGCGGAAATAACGCTCTGCACCCGGATGCAGCGGTGCGGACAGACCGTCATTTGCCATCTGCTTCGGGTCGAGGTTTGCAAAGGCTGGGTGCAAGCCACGGAAACCGTCGATGTCTTCAAAGACAGCTTTGACCAGCTGGTAGACGGTCTCTTCCGATACAGCAGCCGAGGTTACGAGCGTCGCACCCACACCAAAGGTCGCGGTGTCGGCGTCATTGCCACGATACATGCCACCCGGAATGGTCGCGGTGCGGTAATAGGGGTTTGCTGCAACCAGACCGTCGATTGCTGCGCCAGTGACGTTCACCAGAACCGCGTCACAAGCGGTGGTGGCTTCCTGAATGGAGCCCGATGGGTGACCAACGGTGTAAACCATCGCATCGATGTTGTTATCGCACAGTGCCTGCGACTGTTCTGCAGCCTGCAGTTCGGACGCGAGTGCGAAGCTGTCCATGGTCCAGCCCATTGCGTTCATCACGACTTCCATCGTGTCGCGCTGACCCGAACCCGGGTTACCTACGTTGACGCGCTTGCCCTGAAGGTCTTCGAAGTTGGCGATGCCAGCGTCGGCACGCGCAACAACGGTGAAGGGCTCTGGGTGGATCGAAAAGACCGAACGCAGATCAGGATTCGGGCCTGCATCAGCCAGTGAGCCTTCGCCGTGGACGGCTTTGTACTGAACGTCGGACTGCGCGACGCCAAATTCAAGCTCGCCCGAACGCACTGCGTTGACGTTGTAGACGGAACCGCCAGTAGATTCCACAGCACAACGGATGCCGTGCTCGGAACGGGTCTTTGCCATCATACGGCAGATCGCGCCGCCGGTCGGGTAGTAAACGCCGGTCACACCGCCGGTGCCGATCGATACGAATTCTTCAGCCATCGAAGGTGCTGCGGCGACAGCCATTGCAGCTGCGAGTGCGAAACTAGTGATTTTCATAGATGTCTCCCTGTCATCTGGGCTACCCGTTATGAGCAGCCCTCAATCGATCGGTTGTATATTATTCAAAAAAAAATAATTCAAATGTATTATTTCTAGAATTGAAATTTTATGATACGACTTTACGAGCCGCCGAGAGCAAGGGCCTAATGTATGGAAAATAAAGAGCAAATCCGACGCAGCCTAATGGATGTAGTCGAAAAGGGCACGCCTACTTTGTCAGCCTTTGCGGCATGGCTTCTGGATCATCTAAACGATGTCGCCTTCCATTCGATTCGAGGTTTGGCAACGCTAGCGGAGGTTAATCCGAACACTGTCACGCGCCTTGCCCGTGAGTTGGGATTTGATGGTTACGATGCAATGCGTCAACGACTTCAGCAGTCATTACAAACCCCGACAGGAAGCTATGGCGACCGCGCCGCGGCACTGCGCAACAGGACGGGCTCCGACATCTGGCAGGAAACCTTGACCACAAGCTGGAGCAACGTTGAGACCCTTTTTACGCCAGAATCCCTTGGCGTGCTGGAGCGTTGCGTAGATCCGCTTCTTGGTGCGCGACGGGTCTATTCCTTAGGCGTGCGCAGCTGTTTTGGCGTAGCCCATTACTTTAGCTACGTCGGCGGTATGGTCTTTGACAATTTCGTTCAGGTTCCCAGCATGCCAGGTGCGCTTCTTGATCAAGTTTCAAACGCAAATGAACAGGATATCGTCGTCGCAATTACATACGAGCACTACTCTGCTGAAGTGATCCGCGCCTGTCAGGTCGCGCAAGAGGCTGGTGCGAGAGTGATCGCCCTGACAGACAGTTACCAGTCGCCCGTCGCAAAGGGCGCATGGGAAGTTCTGCGCCTACCTATGGCGGGCCCCCAACTGATGCCGTCCCTGAATACGGCTTTTGTCGCGGTTGAGATGTTGCTTTCAGCTATGACGGCCAAGACCCCACAGGCTGAAGACCGTGTTGCCGCATTTGAAACTCGGATCACCCGCCACGGCGGTTACGCACAATCCTAACGCTGCAGTTAGAGGAGCGGCGTATGAGGCTTTATAAATGCCTCGGCTGCAGTGGTGTCGTTCCTGATTGAAGTGATTGTGGATGGAAGAGTGAATGAAAGATGAGAATTCTCAATAACGATTGTTGAGCCACCTGCCCGTTTTCTGCTTCTCAGTATTTCCTAGGTCTCTCATAGCTGCGCCATAAGACCTTAGATTATCGGTGACTATTGCCTGAGGGCTTCCGTATCTACACAGAGATTTCCTGAGGAATTTCAGTGCCGCCTTACGGTCTCGGCGCTTAGTGACATAGCTATCAAGCATCTCACCTTCGTGATCGACAGCACGCCACATGTAGTGCCGCACGCCATTCACTTTCACGAAGACTTCGTCCAGGTGCCATTGCCAATTCGAGCTGGGTTTCAATCCGTCCGCTCTTCGCTTCCTAATTTCAGAAGCAAACAGCGGACCAAATCTGTTCCACCAATAACGGATCGTTTCATGGCTAACATCGATCCCCCGCTCGTGCAGGAGATCCTCCACATTACGAAGAGACAGAGGGAACCGCACATAGAGCATGACCGCTAAGCGGATCACCTCTGGGCTCGTCTTGAAGTACCGAAATGGAGAGCGCTTAGTCATACCAAAACGCTAACCACCTACACTACCCTGCTCAAGGACGTTTAGTCTGACACTGCCACAATGCCCTACAATGCCTCTTAAAAACTTGCCGCAGGTGCGCCGAAAACCGACACGTCAGGCGTAATGCCCAGACCCGCACCAGTTGGGCGTTTGATATATCCGCCCTCAATTTTGATGCCGTTTTCGGGGTCGTAGTTTCCTTCGATATAAGGCGCCGCAAGCCACGCGCCTTCGCACAAATCGGGACGCATGGTAGAGGCGATTTGCGTGCAGGCCGCAGCGATGATATCCCCACCCCAAGCGTCATCACAGGTATGTGGCAGGTTCCGCGCCTCGCAAATCTCGCGGAAGGTCCGCATATGCTGCAACCCGCCGATCCGTGTGATTTTCATCCCAAACCCATCAACCAAACCCGTTCCCACGGCAGAGATCACCGTGTTCAAATCGACGCTGTTTTCGTCCATGTAGATGCCATGAGACACCAGCGATCGAATAGTTCGAAGGTCTTCGATTGTGTTACACGGCTGCTCCATGATGAACGGAATGTCAGGACATTCACGGCTAACCCGAAGCGCGTCTCGTGTCTTCCAACCACGGTTCCCATCAACGGCGAGCCGCATCCCTGTGCCGCGGATGACCTCCCAAACTTTGCGAATGGTTTCGATGTCGATCTCGACGGGACGACCACCAACTTTGATCTGCAAACGAGGATAGCCTTCGGCCAATTTTTCAGCGGCAATGCGAGCAATGTCATCGGGCGCGCCCACACCGCTAGCATAGTAAGACGGCACATTATCGGTCACCGCCCCACCAAGGAGATCAGCCACCGAAACGCACAGCGATTTACCCAAGAGGTCATGCGCCGCGATATCAATCGCAGCTTTGGCGTAGTTATGACCGTTCAGCAAACTCGCCATTTTACGCTGCAACATTGCGGGCCAAATCTCTGCCCCGATCAGGTCAGGCGCCATCAGTGCGAGAGCCGCACGCGCACCCGCCGCGTGGGATTCCGCATAGGTCGGTCCGACAGGACAGGTTTCCCCCCATCCTTCCAATCCGTTGTCACCCACAATGCGGACAAGCGTTGTATCTAAAGACCAGACAGTTGCATTCGCCATTCGATAAGGGCCATTTTTGACCGGTAGCGCGTGGTGATAAATGTGGATTTCACGAATGCGCATGTCTGATCCTTTCAGGTTAAACGCCCACGTTGCATCATCGGCGTCCCCCCATAGGCGAGCCGGTAAACTCTTGTGAAATGTCCAGAGTTCTCAAACCCACAGGCCATCGCGACTTCGACGGCGGACATTTCAGTTTGGAGGAGAAGGTTCCGCGCCCATTCTAGCCGCACTTCTGCGTATACCGCCTGCGCTTGCACTTGTCGGAACCAGCGCCCTAACGAGATCACGCATGTAGACCAGACCAACAGGCTTGCCGTTCGCCATCACTCGGAAAATCTGATCTGCATCCCCACCAGAAAGCGCAATCACAGACTCCAGCGTATCTTCGGCATCGGCTTCACCAGAGATCGACTGCTGTGCGTCAGTTTTCAACGCCTTCATGATAGACCGAACGCGCAAAACGCGGGCGCGGTTGATATCCGAGATAAAGTCGACGATGTAAGGATCGTTTGGCCGCAACAGGATTTCTTGCGGTTCGCCTTGCTGCACAACACGGCCATCCTTGAGAATGACCAGATGGTCAGCAAGTTTGAGCGCTTCATCCAAATCATGGCTGATAAAGATGATCGTTTTATGCAGTTCGTCCTGAAGTTCCAACAACAAGTCCTGCATGTCTGTGCGGATCAGCGGATCGAGCGCGGAGAAGGCTTCGTCCATGAGCATAATCGGCGCATTCGACGTCAACGCACGGGCAATACCGACACGCTGCTGCATCCCGCCCGACAGCTGGTGAGGATACTGACCGCCCTGCCCACCAAGCCCAACACGATCAAGCCACTTGAGAGCATCTTTCTCGTAATTCGGCTTTTTCTCGCCACGCACAGATTGCGCAAGGCCAGTGTTTTCCAACACGGAACGATGCGGAAGAAGAGCAAAATGCTGAAACACCATCGACATTGTCAGTCGGCGCATTTCGCGCAGGCGTTCTTCGGAAAACTCCAGAACGTTCTCGCCGTCCACCCAGATTTCGCCCGCAGTCGGCTCGATCAAGCGGTTCACGTGGCGGATCAGCGTTGATTTACCAGAGCCCGAAAGCCCCATAATCACCGTGATCTTGCCCGCATGCATATCAACGTTGATATCGCTCAGCCCGAGAACGTGGCGATGTTTATCCATCAACTCTTTCTTGGATGCGCCATCATATACGCGTTTGAGAGCCTCTTGCGGGTTAGACCCAAAGATCTTGTACAGATTGCGGATCGAGATGCTTACTTGGTCAGTCATAATACGATCCTTAGTGACGCGGGACGCTGTTGGATGCGTTAACACGCGCGAGAGCTGCTTTGGTGACGCGGTCAAGGATCACAGCCAGCAAGACGATCCCGAGCCCAGCCACAAGCCCCACCCCGAGTTCAAGGTTACGGATGCCGCGTAGCACCAGCACACCAAGACCTGGCGCCGAAACGAGCGAAGCAATCACGACCATCGCAAGGCTCATCATGATTGTTTGGTTCACGCCAGCCATAATGTTTGGTAAGGCGAGTGGGATTTGCACGCTGTAGAGCTTTTGGCTCTTGGTCATGCCAAATGCGTCGGCGGCTTCGATCACCTCTTTGTTCACGAGCCTAATGCCAAGGTCGGTCAAACGGATCACAGGCACAATGGCGTAGAGGATGATCGCAATACCGTAGAGTTTTGGCTCCGTGACTGAGAACAAGAAGATCAGCGGGATAAGGTATACAAATGTCGGAAGGGTTTGGAGCATGTCCAATATTGGGATCATAATCCGCTGCATCCGATCGCTTCGTGACATCACGATCCCTATCGGAACGCCAAAGAGCACGCAAAGAGTGGCGCACACAAAGATGATCGACAACGTTTGCATCGCAAACGAGTAGTGGTCGATAAAGGACAGAAACAGAAGTGCAGAGGCCACAAACCCAACCAACTGAAGTGACTTGGATGCGACGTGCACGAGGAGCAGGATCAGAGGGATCATCAACCACCAAGGCGTCGCAGCAAAGAGCCACAGCGTCCCTTCCAAGATCCAGCTTAGGGGTTGGGTCAACGGATCGAGAACGATCTTGAGGCTGTCCTTGGCACCCAAAAAGGCGTCTTCAACAGCTTTGGTTAGATCACGTGTCCGAGCAAGCGAAGAGCAGGCTTCGTTCAGTTCATCCAGAGACGGAAACGGAACCGACATTGCCTTGTTTAGGAAGCCCTCGCTATCGGACCCTTTTGATCCGGCAAGGAGCTCGGCCATAGTCATTGGTCCGCTAGACTCTTTGACGCCGCACCAATCCCTTAGGCCAATGCTGTCAAAGATAAAATCATATGTCGCCATCAGACCGACCTCTTCATTTCGTCGTACCGTTCAAAAAATTGCCGAGGCGGATTCACACCCGCCTCGGCCAATTCATTACTTGAGGATCGCGCTCAGCTTTTCAGCGGCATCTTCGCTAACCCAGCTCATAACGTTGTCTTTGTTACCCATCAGGTAATAGACAGCAGCTTCTTCCGAAGACGCACCGTTATCTGCTTGCCATGCCAACAGCTGGCTCAGCTCGAGCGAGGTGAACGAGATTTTGCTGACGAGATCAAAGACCTCAGGGTTACGCTCTGCGAAGTCAGAGGTGACAACGGTCAGAACAGGCGCAGCTGGGTAAGACGATTTCGCTGGAGTTGCGCAATCGACGGTCTGGTTACATGCGTGGATTTCGGCGTCATATGGACCCATATCGACGGCAACCATTGGGTAACGACCCAGAACTGCGGTCGGGCCATACATGTAGCCAAAGAACGGCTCTTTGTTTTCATATGCCGATGCCATTGCAGCAGAAAGCGTTTCGCCCGAACCGTGGTTGAACACTTCCATGCCGTGACCTGCGAAATCGAACGCTTTCACAAGGTTGTCGTTGGCGATACGGCAGCCCCAGCCATCAGGACAGTTGTGGAAACGACCGCCAACCAGCTCTGGGTTCGCCAGAATGCCGTCGATCGTTGCCAATTCCGGATGCTCTGCAACCACGTAGTCCGGCACGAACCATGCTTCGGTACCACCGTCAGAGAACACATTGGCAGCGGTGATCGCTTTACCTGCTGCTTCAAGTTCGTTGTAGAGCGGCGCAGAGTTGACCCAGAGTTCAGGCACTACATCAGGCTCATTGTTTTCAGCAAGCGATGTCACAGCGGTGGTGGTCGCCGAAGGCACGAGGGTAACCTCGCAGCCGTAACCTTGAACCATCAGGAACTCGGTGATCTTGGTGATGATCGAGGCAGATGCCCAGTTCATCTCAGCGACCGAGACTTCACCGCAGTCGGCCATAGCAACGCTAGGTGCGGCAAACGCCCCAAATGCGCCAGCAAGCAGTAGTTTCTTCATGTTTACTCTCCCTGAGTAATTATGTTTGAGAGCAGAGCGGTTTGTTCCGCCTTTTTCTGCATTTCATTGGTTGCATTGCCACACGGCAAAGCGACGAAGACCATTCCTTTATTGCACTCATGAACAGGGCACAGTTCGTGCCAAACCCAAGTGCTCGGTCCATTCAATATTCGGGAAGAATACACTTCAATCAAACAAATACTTCTAAACTAAATTTCAAATATTCTGAAACTCAGGATTTTTCATTGCACGCAAAGACAAATCCATAAACCCCAAATTTAACAGGGCTTAAGGCGATACAATCGCTACGACTGATCGAAGATGGGTCTATGCGATAATAGCGGATATTTTATCGAGAATTGCGACATTCACATTGACACCCTCAACCTTGGCCAGCGCCCGTTTCGCACCCCTTCCATCCCCCGGAAGATGTGCGCCCTCCTGATCGTGAATTATGGAAACAAGACGTGTCAAACGATCTACAAAGTGACCGCCAGAGGTCGCCACCGGATCAATCGCGAGGAAAAACTGACCTGTTTTAGGCGGACCACCCGCAGTTCCAGAAAACGGTGAAGCATCCGCGCCCAAAGTTGCACCCGTCATAGCGGCGGCAAGGAGTTCGGTCATCAGCGCGACACCAACCCCCTTGTACCCACCCGAAGGCGACATAGAGCCCTTCAATCCGACGTTCGGGTCCGTTGTCGGGTTTCCCTCGGGATCGAGAGCCCAACCAACTGGGATTGGTCGTCCCTCTCGAGCACGTTTCATAACTTCGGATTTAGCGATCGTGCTTGCCGATTGATCAATAAGAATTAGCGGTTCACCATTTTCACCGGCCGCCGCAATTGAAAACGGGTTGGTACCGACGACAGGTTTCGCGCCACCCGAGGGGGCGATTGATGCGGGGGCATTTGTGAAACCGATCCCCAATAATCCCGCCTGCGCAAGACGATGGGTGTGATACCCTAAGACCCCGCAGTTGTAACTATTATCAATCGCAAGCGCGGCAATTCCCTGTGCTTTAGCAAGAGGAATAAGCTCTGCAAAACCAAGATCGATTGCAGCATGTGCAAAACCAGTGGCCGCATCGACTTTGACCACGCTGGGCCGAGGCCGCGTGACAATGGGAACGGCTTGCCCATCAACTTTACCGCATTGTACGTGTTCACAGTAAATCGGAATGTAGGCGAGCCCATGGCTCGAAACTCCGTCAGCCTCAGTTGCTGCGGTTGCAACCGCGAGCGGGCGTGCGTTTTTCTCTGAGGTGCCAGCGGCCACCAGCGCCCGCATGGCCAGATCTTCGATGGCCTCAAGCGACAAATTGCGGGTTTCGATCATAGGTGCCTCTCATTAATCATTATCAGATAGCCCTGCACCAGCGCCTTTGAGGCGGCTTTCATCGGTCGCAGGCGCATAGGTGCGTTTTGCAAGGGTTTCGAGTTCCGCCCAATCGGACGGGTTAGGTCTAGCGCGAGACGACGGACCCTCCGCACCCAAAACCGTATCCGTCAATCGGATCGACAGCGCGGATGCAATTTCTGGAAAATCGCCGGTAAGGGTCAGTGACTTCCCATCGGTCAAAGCGCGACACCCGTCACATTCCACTTCGACTGTTGCCCGCAGTGTCTGCGCGGCCATTGCCGCAAATGGCAACAAAAACAGAGGGTCAGAAATGTTCTGCAATTCAACCGCACCTTTACGCAGGTCAGCCGCGCGGTCTGACAGAGCTGCGCCACATGCCAAAGTGGACCCAGCCGCCGCCCCATTAGTGAAAACCGCAACGGCCTCGGCCACACCGTCTTGTCCTTGAGCGCACAACCAGCGTGTGGCCTTCCCCGCATCTTCGGCCAAGCCCCACTCGAACCCAGCCCCCCGAGCAGCCTTGCGGGCCATAGCCTCAACTTCATTTAGCGACATCGTCATGACGCTGCCTCGGGGTAAATCCAATGCTCGCAATTTTGCGCCGACAATTCTGCCGGATATGGCGCGCCAGCATACATGCAGACCCGCACCCATCGATCAGAGCGCGGATCAAAATGCGTCACCCCAAAGAACGACAGTTTTGCCCGCAACATATTGATCGGCAGAATATCGTGAGCGATCGTATTTGACCTAATCTCAGCATAGGGCGCGAAACGGGCCATTTGTGCGCGTCGGACTGTGTGGCGACAGTCTGGGTGACGTGTTAAGAAATCAGCCGTCGTCTCATCGCGTCCAAAGGCTTGGGCCTTGCGATAGGCATCAGCCGCATCACGTGCAGGCGCAAGTGGCTGCTCATATGCAGCGATAGGTTCTTCGAATCGATTACCCAGACGCGGCTCTAGCTTTTCCTCTGATACATACCACGCCATTGCCGTATGTTCGGGCGCGTTCCAATCCACGTCCAATGCCCAACCGAAACTTTGTTCGATCAGCGAAAGCAATTCTGACACTGGCATTGAGCCATCGACGATATTGGCCTGCGTATGACTATCGGCCATGCAGGTCCCCAAACCATCAACCAACTCGCCATATGGCTCGAGCATGAGAGACGCCAACCACTCTTGACCTTCCGATGTGAGATGGTTCTCAGCCCAGTTCCACAATGCATCCCAAGGACGTTCAGAATGAAAATCAAAACCTTTCAGACGTTGAAGCAGAGTTGCAATGTCCGCCCCTAATTCCGCTAGCTTTTCGATCTGAATTGGATGTTCAGAATACCACGCCTGAACCGATTTCTCTGCTCGCGCGACCAAATCATTAAAACAGGCGATTTCATCTGGTGATGCGCGCTCAACGCTGCGGACGCGAGCGATGGCTTCTTCACGCGCCATGATCCAATTGTTGAACAAGACAGGGTGATTGACGATGAACGGGGCCATTCCAAGCCCTGTCGAGTTCCCGATACCCAGGCGCGCAGCAATAACGCGATCAAGCTTGACCGCAGCCTCTCCGCCTTTTGAACGCGCCATATGTTCGATGAGGTCGCGCACGAACCAACGGATCAAATAAACCGTCAGCATCTCGGCCTGAAACGGAGCCTGCATTTCGGGGCGGTTGGCAATCACTTCGCGGTCAGCTGCACCGAGTTTTCCCGATCCGTAGACTGCAGTCGTGCGCATCAAATAACCAACCGCATCGAGTTGCGCAGGATCAGGCTGGTTGCCAGATGCGAGGGCTTCGACACAATGGTCCCAAAGTCGAACCGAGCGATTGGCGCGACTGACGGTCAGTTCGCTCTCGCTCACGCGACCCGCTTCTTGGAGCGGAATATTCTGCGACAGCCGTTCGATGTCCGCTACCGTTGGCACCCCATCGAACAAGGTAAAAGTCGCATCCCACGCCGTGGCGATAACACGGTCCGACCGAAGCTCTGGTGGCAAATCATGTGCAAAGGCCACTAATGAATATAACCGTTCAGGCCCCTTTGCAGTATACACCGCATGCCCAACACCATTCGCATCAATGTTGAAGGCGTGGGTGTGAAACGACCAACCCTCGCGAGCGATCCGACGCGTCAACTGACGCATAAAGCTCAGACGCGATTGATGCAGTGACCCCAGACGTTCTAGGGTCATCACGACGTCAGGCGAGCGACGCTCGATCATGACTGTGCACCCTGCGGAACAAAGTTCTTTTCAAAGAAACGATACCAATTGCCGCCCATAACGGCTTTGATTTCATCAGCATTCATTCCAACATCTCTGAGACCCTTTTCGAGGTTCCCAAAGTCGCGATTGTCTTTGAACCAATGCGGCATCGGCGGAAAACCAGCGTCTGACGCCGAGCCTTCACCATAGTCGATCCGTTTGGTCCAGCGCCCGACACGCATCCATTCGACAACACTATCAGGTTGGTTCTGACACAGGTCAGAGCCGATCCCGATATTTCCGATGCCGTATCGATCAGCGGTGCGCGCAATCATTCCGCAGAACTCCTCTAACGTACAATTAGACTTGTCCTTGAGATGGTGCGGATAGAGCGAAAATCCAATCATGCCGCCATTTTGCGTCACAGCGCGGATCACATTGTCCTTTTTATTTCGCAGAGCTGGGAACCAGTCATAAGGATTGGCGTGGGTGATCGCGATGGGGCGCTCTGAGATTTCAGTCGCCTCTATGGTCGAACGATCTCCAGAATGGCTCATGTCGACGACAAGCCCGACACGGTTCATTTCCTTAATCACCTGCCGACCCATCCGCGTGATCCCAGCATCTTCGGCCTCATAACATCCCGCCGCTAGAAGCGACTGGTTGTTATAGGACAACTGCATGAAGCGCGCCCCGAGTGTGTGAAGGATTTCGACCAAGCCAATATCGTCCTCCATCGAGGACGGGTTCTGAAACCCGAAAAACACGGCCGTTCGCCCCGTTTCACGCGCTCGATCGATATCGCTCGCCCATTGTCCCTTCATAATGAGATGGTCGTATTTCTCGAACCATCGGTTCCATTGTTCAAAGTTCAGAACCGTTTCACGGAAATTCTCATGGTACGCGATGGTGACATGAATCGCATCGACACAACCTTCTCGCAATTGCTCAAAGATTTCTTCGGACCAGTTGGCATATTGAAGGCAGTCGATACGCATCATACTGGGCCCGCGCTGATATAAGCTGTCTTTACTGTGGTGTAGAACTCGGCTGCTGCTTTGCCCTGCTCGCGCGAGCCATAAGAGCTATCCCCGCGACCACCAAATGGCACATGGTAGTCAGTTCCCGCGGTCGGCAAGTTGATCGTCACAACGCCTGTCCGTGCATTTCGGCGGAAGTGCGTTGCCCGCGCAAGGCTCTTGGTCACGATCCCAGAGGTCAGACCGAAATTGGTGTCATTCACGACCGACAGTGCCTCGTCGTAACTGGCGACTTTAATGACCGACGTGAGCGGCGCGAACATTTCTTCGCGGTTGATGCGGAAATCATTGAGAGTGTTGAGAAAAACACCAGGGGACATGTAGAAACCGTCGTGGGGCATCTCCAGACGCTCACCACCACAGCACAGTTCTGCCCCTTCGGACTTGCCCAAATCAACATAGGCCAAGTTCTCCGCCAACTGTTCCGCGCTCACGACAGGACCCATTTGCGTCCCCTCTTCGAGCGCATGTCCGACCTTCATCGCTTTGGTCCCTGCGACCAGCTTTTCAACGAAAGTGTCGTGGATAGCTTCATGCACGACCAAACGTGAGGACGCGGTGCATTTTTGCCCCGTGCCACCAAAAGCACCGCCCAAAGCCAATGTCACAGCGAGGTCAATATCAGCGTCATCCATGACAGCGAGCGCGTTCTTTGACCCCATCTCCATCTGAACCTTGGTGAGGTTTTGAATAGCTGCGATAGCAATCCTTTTACCCACAGGCACGGACCCAGTAAATGTAACTGCGTTGACCTTTGGGCTCTGAACGAGACGTTCACCAATCCCACTACCAGAGCCCATCACGAGACTAAAAAGCCCCTTGGGGATGTCTTGCCGCGCGATGATCTCGGTCAATGCATAGGCTGACGCGGGTGTGATGTTGGCCGGCTTCCAAACCACCGCATTGCCATAGCAGAGCGCTGGAGCAATTTTCCACGACGCCGTAGCGGTTGGGAAGTTCCAAGGGCTAATGACTGCGACCACACCAACTGGTTCGCGACGCACGTCCACTTCGATATTGGGGCGCACAGAGTCCGCGTTTTCCCCGATCTGACGCAAACACTCAGCGGCGTAGTAAGTAAAGAACTGCCCTGCCCGATAGACCTCGCCCTTACCTTCGGCGAGAGGCTTACCTTCCTCGCGGCTCAGAAGTGCGCCAAGTTCAGCCGAACGCGCCATCAGTTCGTTACCGATGTTCATCAAAACGGCCTGCTTGCGCTCCATGCCATAAGCGGCCCATTCGCGCTGCGCTTGTTGCGCCTGATCCAAAGTGGCCTCTAGCTGGTCACTGCTTGCCTGAGCAAAAACCCCGATAAGATCCGTCACATCCGAAGGGCTACGGTTTTCGATTTCGCTTTCACCAACCAGCCATTCGCCAGCGATCAGATTCTTGTGCAGCACGGTCTATCCCATTCTTTTCTGTCGTGTTTTACCAATGTGGACAATTCGCCCCATGTCAGTCAAACTCAAATCGTTGAAATAAATTTCAGGAATCGTGAAGTCATGAGCATCAAGATCGAAATGCTCCGTAGTTTTTGTGCGGTAGCACAGGCTGGAAATTTGTCGGACGCAGCCGATCAGCTCGGCCGAACACAATCGGCTGTCTCCATGACGCTAAAGCAACTCGAAGCGCACCTCGGAAATCCGTTGTTCGAAAGTGACCGAAAGAACCGTCTCACCCCACTCGGCGAACAGGTTTTGCGCCTTGGCCTAACCCAGATCAGCCAGTTCGATAACACGATCGCTGCAATCGAAAAATCAGCGCGGGCACCACAGGGCATCCTGCGCATTGCAGCGGTTCCGTCTGTCGCGATTTCAATTTTTCCTGAACTTGTTCGCACCCTATCCGAACGGCACCACTCTCTGAAAATCGAGCTACGCGATACCGATACCCAGCAGGTTCTAGAGGCACTTGGACAGAGCTGGGCAGACATCGGCATTGCCTCGGCTCAAAAATCACTCAATGGGATTAAGACATCGATCTTGTTCAGTGACCGCTACGGGCTGGTCATGTCCGAGAACCACCCGCTTACCCAGAAAACTGACCCAATTCAGATCGACAACGTTTTCTCGGCCCCGTTCTTGCGCAATGCCCTTTGCGATCAGATTGAAACACCTGAATTCGCGGAAAAACTAGGGACCGCAGACATAACTGTTCATAACACCCAGTCCCTTCTCGCGATGGTCCGGAAAGGAGATTGGGTAACGGTCCTGCCTCAACTCGTCACAGAGATTGCACCCGAAGGGCTCGTGTTCCGCCCTATCGCTAACCTTCCTGACATGCGGAAGGTCTATCTCTACGTGCGCGAGAAAAACGTCTCCTCGAATTTCGTCGAAGAAGCCGTAACGATTATGCGCAGTTCAACTCTGCAATTGTTCGAAGAGGCAAGCGAGGTCTTAACGTAACCTCACCGCGGTGCTTTCGAGCGCGTGACACAGGGCTGCTGCAAAGGTCCGCATACCCATAATCGTTACATGGGTATCGCTGCGACGGATGAGGTAGACGCTCATATGGTGAAGCCCCGTCCGAAGCGCGGTTCCGACCCCAAATCCATTTAAGTCAATATTGACCAGTTTTTCCAACAGACCCTCAAGAGGTTTGAACCCGTCGTTCGAATAGACATCAAACGCCACCCAGCCATCCGTCTGTTCCGTGACAGCGCAATCAGGCGCAGCCGCTTTCACAATGGCAGCAAAGTCCTCATGCGCGCGACCCTGTCCCTCAATGAACCACTGGTTCGGAGCCATCCAAAATGCGGAGACTTCTGGACCCGCCAGCCATTGCCCGACATCTGGCATAGACGTCCCAAGGATCGTCGGGGCACCCTGCCCCCGACCAAGGCTGAGCGACGCAAGAGCCAGTTCAGTGTTTTCGCGGATCACGAGGCCACCGATTTGAAACTCGTATGGGGCAACTGCGCCAAGCGCTGTGATAGCCATTAAATCAGTCACGGAGCCGCCCTCCCTCTGGGTCAACAAAATGCGGTGAAACGACCTCTACACGGACTTCACGCCCTTCTAGGGGGTTTGCCGCAATAACAACCTCGCCCATGCGGGCATCCCCCTCTTCGAGGAAACCAATCGCAATCGATGACCCAACATGCGGCGAATATGCAGCCGAGGTGATCCAACCTTGGTCGGTTGTCGTGTTGCGCGTTTCACCTTGAGTAAATAAATGCGACCCAGCCACGATGGCTTCGGATTTATCGATGGGACTGAACCCAACCAAACGTCGCTTGTCTTGCGCCAAGCCTTCGCGACGTGACATGACGGCGCCGATACTGTCCTTCTTTTCAGAGACCATCCGCCCAAGAGAGAGCATCTGCGCTGTCGTTTGGCCGTTCAATTCAGAACCAGCCGCATGACCTTTTTCAATCCGCATAACGCCGAGAGCTTCAGTCCCATAAGGCGTCGCACCAAGATCGGCACCGACCTGTGCCAATCGCTCCAGCAAGGCATTGCCATAGCGCGCCGGAACAGCGATTTCGTAAGCCAACTCGCCAGAAAAGGAGATACGGAATAGTCGGGCTCTGAGGCCACCGCAAACCGTCAACTCTGCGCAGGCCATAAAGGGGAAAACCTCATTCGAGAGATCAAACCCATCGACGACCCGCGACAACAACGTTCGTGAATTCGGCCCCGCGACAGCAATTTGCGCCCATGCATCCGTGGTGGAAATCAAGCTTACATTCAGCTCGGGCCACAGACACTGACGTGCGAATTCCATGTTCCGATAGACAATTGCAGCGTTGGCTGTGGTCGTCGTTACCACAAAGTGGTTCTCCGAAAGCCGCGCACACGTGCCGTCATCATAGGCGTGACCATCCTCGCGCAACATGACGCCATACCGCACGCGACCGACCGCAAGGGTGCCCATCATGTTGCAGTAGATCCGATTGAGGAACTCTGCTGCATCGGGTCCTTGAACGTCGATTTTGCCAAGTGTTGTGACGTCGCACAGTCCAACCCCACTACGAACCGCCAGGACTTCACGATCAACAGATTGCCGCCAATGGGTTTCGCCTGGCTGAACAAAATACTGAGCACGCAACCAAGCGCCCACTTCCACAAATGTCGCTCCTTGAGATGCGCTCCATTGATGCGTTGGCGTGTAGCGCGTTGGGCGGAAATGTTTGCCCGTATCGCCTCCACCCAGCACGGAAAGCGTGACCCCAGTATACGGAGGGCGAAAGATCGTCGTCCCCGTTTCAGGCAAGGACTTGCCTGTGAGTTCCGCCATGACGGCCAATGCCGAAATATTCGATGTCTTCCCTTGATCCGTTGCCATGCCAAGGGTGGTCCACCGCTTCAGATGCTCGACGGGTCGCATGTTCTCTTGATGCGCGAGAACGATGTCTTTGACGGTGACATCATTCTGGAAATCCACCCAAGCACGTCCTTTGCGCGAAACATGCCAAAACGCGGTTTGAGCAGCAGCTGTATCATCTGCATCAGGCAAATCGATGGGCTCGGCCGCAATGCCTAGGGCGGCGAGGCTCGAAACAGCCGCCTCCACCCCACTGCGGAGCGCCTTGACCGTCGTCCCTTGCCCAACTGCAGCACCCGCGACAATCATCCCGTTCGGTAGATCTTTGCCAGGAACAAAAGCAAGTAGGGCGTCATCCCAGACGGGCTTGGACCTGTGATGGGAACTCAGATGAACATTGGGGTTCCAACCACCAGATACGCCGAGAGCACCACAAGGCATCCAACGTGATTGACCGTTTTGGGTCACACGAACCGAGGTCAGCCCAAGCCTGCCCTTTGTGTCGTCGACAACGCCCGTGATCAGCTCATAGTCACCAAAGGTTGGAGCGTCGCTACGCGGGTCCACAACCGCTGAGACGGGCACGCCTTTGGCCAAAAGATCGGTCGCAGTCCTGTGTCCATCGTCATTGTTTGTAAAAATTATAACCGGATCGCTTGGATGGCGCGTTGGGGATGCTGCCCAACGATTGGCATAGGCCCGCATCGCACCAGCAAGCATAATCCCAGGGCGGTCATTATTCGGAAATGGGATATGTCGCTCTGTTGCGCCAGCAGCCAAGATTGATCGCTTTGCCGTAATACGCCAAAGGGTTTGTCGCACTGCACCATCGGCTGCGGACAGGTGATCAGACACCCGTTCGACAGCGCCGTAAATGCCGTGATCATAGGTCCCAAAGACCGTTGTGCGAGGCATGACCCGAACATTCTCAAGCCCAGCAAGCTCAGCCATCACCGCGGTCACCCACGATGTCGCAGGCATACCGTCGAGTTGATGAGTTTCAGCCAAAAGTCGTCCGCCAAACTGGAAATCCTCGTCTGCCAGAATGACTTTTACCCCGGCACGACCAGCACCAAGTGCAGCAGAAAGACCAGCAGCCCCACCACCAATCACCAATAGATCACAATGCAGGAAACCTTTGTCGTAAGCGTCAGGATCAGCCTCGCCAGACAACCGCCCAAGGCCAGCCGCATGACGGATCAACGGCTCATAGAGCTTTTCCCAGAACGCGCGCGGCCACATGAAGGTCTTATAGTAAAACCCCGACGCAAATAACGGCGACAGTAGGTCATTTACCGCCATGAAATCACGGTGCAATGGCCCCACATGGTTTTGACTGCGCGCCCTAAGACCGTCGAATAGTTCTGTCACAGTCGCACGCGTATTAGGTTCTTCGCGCGCGCCACCACGTAGCGTGACAAGCGCGTTTGGCTCTTCTGAACCTGCACTCAGAACACCCCGCGGACGATGGTATTTGAAACTACGCCCGACCAGTTGCACACCATTCGCAAGGAGCGCAGAGGCGAGCGTGTCCCCTTTGCGTCCCGAATACGTCTTTCCGTTAAAGGTAAAACGGAGCGCTGTCTCATGATCAATAACACCACCAGTTAGTCGGGTCATGCCAGCACCTCTGATTTAACGGCGCTTTCGCAGGCCAGTTCAGCGTTCAGGATTTCGTGCGTCAGAGTGTTACGTGTCACAATGAGCCAAGAGCGGTCCCCTTGTTCATGAAACCACAGTTCGCGGTGTACGCCGGCTGGGTTGTCGCGCAGATAGACATAGTCACAAAACGCGACCGCCGCATCTGGGGACGAGGCATCTGGGCGGTTCAACAGCGAAGCATCACCGAGGTAGGTAAACTCTTGCGCATCACGAAGACCGAGGAGCGGGTGAGGGATTAACATCTTAGCGCCTCAATGAAGGTTAGGTTGGGCGCCAACGCCCTTTTCATCAATCAGATAACCGCGCGCAAATCGATCTAGGCGATAGGCGGTTGCGGTCTCATGTGGGCGATCTGTCGCGAGAAGATGGGCAAAGGCAAACCCAGATGCAGGCGTTGCTTTAAAGCCGCCGTAGCACCAACCACCGTTGAAATAGAGCCCATCGACCGAGGTCCGATCAATGATCGGGGATCCGTCCATCGACATGTCCATGATCCCACCCCAGCTCCGCAACAGGCGCGCGCGTCCGATCATTGGCATCAGGGCCATCCCCCCTCAAGCACGTCTTCAACAACAGGTAGGTTTCCGCGCTGCGCATAGGAATTATACCCGTCGATATCACCCCCAAAGACCAAGCCACCTTTGTCTGATTGGCTCACGTAGAAATGACCCGCGCCAAAGGTAATGACACCGGGGATAACTGGCTTAAGCCCTTCTGAGACAAAAGCTTGCAGGACATGGCTCTCGACAGGGAGCCTCATGCCCGCCATCGACATCACCCGACTGGAGCTACCAGCAACCGCGACGCCGACTTTACCAGCCGCGATATAGCCACGCGATGTTTCGACACCGAGGACTTTACCCCCCTCAATTCGCATCCCAGTAACTTCACAGTTCTGTATGATATCAACGCCACGCATGTCCGCGCCGCGCGCATACCCCCATGCGACACCATCATGGCGCGCCGTGCCCGCACGCCTTTGGAATAGCCCACCTTTGATCGGAAAACGGGCATTGTCGTAGTTCAGGAATGGAACCATCTCGCGCAGCTCTTTGGGCGACAAAAGCTGCGCATCTGCGCCAGCAAACAACATGGCGTTCCCGCGCCGACGATACGCATCCCGCTGAGCATCAGTATGGATCAAATTGATGATCCCGCGTTGCGACACCATCGAGTTGAAATTCGTTTCTTGCTCTAAGTTCTCCCAAAGCTTCATGGAAAACTCATAAAAGGGCTCGTTACCCGGCAAGAGGTAGTTGGAGCGAATAATCGTGGTGTTCCGCCCGATATTCCCCGACCCAAGCCAACCCTTTTCTAGGACGGCGATCCGAGATTTCTGGAAGGTCTTCGCAAGGTAATAGGCTGTCGCGAGGCCATGCCCGCCGCCACCAACGATGACATAGTCATACCGAGGCTGAGGCTCTGGGTCCCTCCATAGAGGACGCCACCCTTTTTGGCCCAACAAGGCCTCTTTTATGACCCGAAAACCGGAATACCGCATCCGACGCTCCTTCGTGCTTCATCTCTTTCTAAGCAGCTGAAGGGAAAGTTCCTTTTATAAATTTGACATTTATTTACATAAATAGGACAAATCGCTCATGCCTATGAAACGGATCGCTTTTGTTTTGCTCGACGGATTTGCGCTGATGTCAACGGCATCGGCACTCGAACCTTTGCGAGCGGCCAACCAATTCTCGACCACACCGCTCTACGACATTTCCCTTCTTTCGCTGGCAGGTGACAGCGCCACATCGTCGCTTGGGTCACGGTTCTCAACCCAACCCTTCGACAGCGTAGACCCAAACTTTGATCTGGTTTTCATCGTTGCTGGCGGCGACCCGCGACATTTTCAAAACCAAACCCTGTTTTCATGGCTGCGGCGCCTCGATGCCTCTGGAGTTGCACTTGGCGGTATATCGGGCGGCTCCGTGGTGCTCGCGCGTGCAGGCCTCCTCAATCGGCATCGCTTCACTGTGCACTGGCATCACTACGATGATTTTGAGATCATTACAGGGCCGTGGTTGCTCGAACGGCGATTGTTCGTCATCGACCGCAACCGATACACTTGCGCTGGTGGCTCTGCCCCTCTCGATATGATGCACGCGATTATCGCAGGGGACCACGGAATTGCGTTTGCTCAGAAGATTTCCAACTGGTTTATTCAAACCGAAATCCGGAGTGCTGATGCCCCCCAAATTGCGACAATTCCAGCGCGATACGGCCAACTTCCGCAAACAGTTGAGGCCGCTATAGGCTATATGGAAACCCATATTGCGGACCCGTTGGACCAAGAACAATTGGCGCAGCTCGCGGGCTTGTCCGTGCGACACCTCCAACGTCTTTTCCACGAACATATTGGACGCAGCGTTATGGACGAATACCGCATGATCCGCCTCGAAACCGCTAAATATTTGCTCGCGTCGACGTTGCTTCCCATGAGCGAAATAACCGCAATGACTGGTTTCGCGAACCAAGGTCACTTATCGAACCGTTTCAAAATGGCCTTTGGCATGTCGCCATTGCAGTGGCGGAAACGAAACTCTGACCCTGTCTAGGCTCAGGACCCGCTATCCGCATTTGGGGATTAGATGCCCCCGAGACAGATGAGGCTGGCGGGAGAGCTGCCACTCAAGCGCTCAGTGATCTCATCGAAGGTCAGACCCTGACGTGTCTTATCAAAGATGTGGATCGATACAGTCGCATCGTAGGACAATGTTTCCTAGAAAATGGATTGGACATTGCTGCAGAGATGATACGATTGGGCGTGGCCTTTGAATATTGTCGCTATTCCGGAGGCTATTACGGCACCTGCTAGAAACCAAAGCAACTAGCTCATGCAGGTTCAAACAGCTTCACGAATTTATCAACTGTTTCGAATAGCCTTTGATCTCTCTGGATCATTTCTTTTAGATCAATGACAGCAGCCTGGTTACCTTCTTCCATTGCCAACTTCAAAGCGTCATTCAGACACTGTAGCTCGTCGATTTGAAAAGCTCTGGTCCGCTTTGCCCGCTCCAACATTTTGAGCTCTTCTTCCGAAACCGGACCATGTATTCTTGCCTCTCCAGTTCGCATGTTCAGGATGACATGATCCGGATGCGGCAGCACGGGAGGTAAATCCGTTAGTCCATGCTTTTTGCGCCGCTCAAGTTCCGCAGTTGCACCACGCTTGTAATCCAGAAGCGCCTCGAAATATTCGACGTGATCCTTTAGTTTTTTTGCCTCTGTGCTGAGCAAGATTTCGGCAAAAAGCTTTTGTGATCTCGGTTCACCTTTCATGGCTTTTAAACCAATAGAACGCATGACCGCAGCTGCAGTTGAGATCGTTAAGATCTTATCACCCTCTTTGATTGGCACGTCCCGATATGCTTCCTCGAATATGATGTCATAAAATGGCTCATCATATGCAGGGCGAGGTTTGTTCTTAACGCCCTTCGGACGCCCCTTCGGATTGCCCGATTTGCCCTTTTGGAATTTCCCTGATGCGGGTGGTTTCGCATAGCCCACGTCATAGTTTGCGGCAGTATGCTTGAGACGATTGCTCAATTGCTTTTTGGTGAGCTTAGTCATCTAAGCCCCCCTCAACACGAGACCAGCCACATAGGACCTGCTCTGCTTGTCGTTTTGTGGCAGCCTCCCAGCGCGCCAGGATTGTGTCGCAATAGAGAGGGTCCAACTCGACGAGATAGGCGCATCGCCCCGTTTGTTCAGCGGCCATAAGCGTGGAGCCGGAGCCCCCGAAGGGATCGAGAACAATCTCTCCCCTGCTCGATACATCAAGAATAGCGTCAGCGATCATCTCGACGGGCTTGACCGTTGGGTGCATCGCAAGCTCTTCACCACGCTGTGCGTGCAAAGAATTGATACCGCGGTATTCCCAAACATTGGTGCGGTAGCGACCGTGTTCTCCGAGCCCAAAGTTGTTTTGGTGACGAGCCGTCCCCGTCTTGAAGACAAAAACCAATTCATGACGTGATCGGTAGAAGCTGCCCATACCACCATTGTCCTTGACCCAGACAATGAGGTTCTTGAGCTCAGTATACGCCTCCTGCCCCGCCTCCAACATCTCAGCCATGTGCCGCCAATCCATGCAAACGTAATGGATCGATCCTTCGACACTGAAAGACACCATGTTGTTGAAGGCCGATTTCAGAAACTCGGTGAATTCCCTCACCGACATCTCACCGGATGCCATAACAAACTCGCGGTGTTTGATCTGACCAGAGTTTCCAACATGTCCATCAATCGGAACATTGTAAGGTGGATCTGTGAACACCATAGCTGCGCGTTCACCACCCATAAGCTTCTCGAAAGTCGCGTGTTCCAAGGCACTGCTACAGATGAGGCGATGCTTACCCAACTGCCATAAATCACCAAGGTTACACCTCCGAGGCGCTTTTTTCGGCAATTTATCAAGAGGGTTGTCCTTCTTGATTTCCGTGTTCTGATCTAGCAGCAAACTGTCGATCTCAGGCATCTCAAAGCCCGTGATCGTAACATCGAAGTCGAGATCGAACTCTAGGAGAGCTTCGAGTTCCTCGGCTAAGATCACTTCATCCCAGCCTGCATTTAAGGCCAATTTGTTGTCGGCCAAAACGTAGGCTCGTTTCTGTTCGGGCGTCATATGATCCAAACAGACACAAGGGACCCGCTCTATGCCAATACTCTTTGCAGCTTCGACCCGAGCGTGTCCCGCGAGGATATGATGTTCTGCATCGATCAGGACTGGGTTGGTAAAGCCGAAGGTCTCGATGCTATCGGCAACTTGGCGAATTTGCTTCTTCGAATGAGTACGTGCGTTCTTCGCCCAAGGTTTCAACCGGGAAACTGCAACGTACTCAATCTGCGAATTCGGTGTATCCATGCTAGACACTCCTTCAAGGAAGGTTGCGCAAAGTTTCTGGTCTCACGGCGCAGATTGCTGCGCCGTGAAGTGAAAATCAGCCTAGTCACGGGTCGGCTATCGAACTGCAAATGAGGGAACCTGCGCGACCAGGCATCCACAACAATTACAGATGTGGCGGATATCAGAGGCCCCTTAAGATGACCTCAAAAGCGATATCTCGACGTTCTTCTCGTTGTCCGTTCTGTCCTGAACCAGGGTGCAGTAACGGGTGGTCTGAACGCATTTTTAAGTTACGAGAATCAGCAGGATGTGGTCAAGCGTCTGAGGCACATCTCCACCTAATTTCGTGTAATAACACTAGATATTGTGTTTAAATTCTCATCTGGACTTCCTTGGCGGAACGAGCGTGAGTGTGTCGTGACGCGATTTAGGGAGCGACACAGGTATGCGATGGACGGACTTGGAAACGCTCGGGCGCGAGGGGCTGATTGCAGCCTGGGTGGAGGTGATTGGGACACCACCACCTAAGAAAATGAGCCAAGGATTTATGCGCAGCATCCTGGTCTATGATCTTCAGGCGCGGGAATTTGGGGATCTCAAGCCAGGCGCCTTGAAGCGGATCAAGAATGCAGGACGGGAGGGGGCCCGATCGACCAATCGCGATCGAGGAGCCCTTAAACCTGGCGGACGGCTGATCCGAGATTGGAATGGGGTCAGTCATATCGTTGAAGTCACGGAGGCAGGGTTTGTTTGGCAAGGTCAAACCCATCGCTCATTGTCTGCTATAGCACGCGCCATAACCGGTACCCGCTGGTCCGGCCCTCGGTTCTTCGGTCTCTAGATGAGTGAAGGTAAACCAAAGACCCGCTGCGCGATCTACACGCGCAAATCCTCCGAGGAAGGGCTCGAGCAGGAGTTCAACTCACTTGATGCTCAATACGATGCCTGCGCTTCTTACATCGCCTCTCAAAAGCACGAAGGATGGAAGCTCCTCAGTCAGCGGTATGATGATGGTGGTATCTCAGGAGGCACGATGGAGCGCCCTGGGTTACAGCGGCTCCTAAGTGACATTGATGCCGGTCTGATTGATATGGTCGTCATCTATAAGATCGACCGCCTGACACGCTCTCTCGCTGACTTCGCGCGCCTTGTAGAGCGCCTCGAACAGCGGGGCTGTTCGTTTGTCTCTGTAACACAGGCTTTCAATACGTCTACATCGATGGGCCGTTTGACCTTGAATGTACTGCTCTCTTTTGCACAATTCGAACGTGAGGTCACTGCAGAGCGCATTAGAGACAAGATCGCCGCCTCCAAGAAGAAGGGCCTCTGGATGGGTGGGCTTGCACCCTTGGGGTACGACCCTCATCCGGACAAATTGATCCGGAGCTTGGTCATCAATGAGGCTGAAGCCAAAGACGTCCGAACGCTCTTTGATCTCTACCTGACCCACGGCAACCTCAGGCTGGTAGAAGAGCAGGCCAAGCGTCAGGGAATACGATCAAAGCATAGGCAAAATAAGACGGGGCGGCAGACAGGAGGAGCGCCACTGTCTCGCGGACAGATCCACCACATGCTGACCAATCCGATCTACAAGGGAGACATCCGCCATAAAGATAAAACCTATCCAGGGGTGCTGTCAGACTAATTCGAACTCGTCTCCGTTTGTCGCTCAACCAAGTCTTCAGATCGCACCAAGTTGGCGCCACTCAGCGAGAGCCGCGGCGCGTAAGGTCTTAAAGTTGCCTCGGCTGTAGTGGTGTCGTTCCTGATTGAAGTGATTGTGGACGGAAGAGTGAACAGCGGCGAATTTCTGCAAACATCGCATTTGCCGAAACCTCAGCATGGCACGCTCTCGTCGTCGAAACGGAAGGTGAGAATTTTCAATGCGGTTGTTGAGCCACCTACCCGTTTTCTGCTTCTCAGCATTTCCTATGTCTCTCATAGCAGCGCCATAAGACCGTAGATTATCGGTGACTATTGCCTGCGGGCTTCCGTATCTACGCAGAGATTTCCTAAGAAATTTCAGTGCCGCCTTACGGTCTCGGCGCTTTGTGACATAGCTTTCCAGCACCTCACCTTCATGATCGACAGCACGCCACATGTAGTGCCGCACGCCATTCACTTTCACGAAGACCTCGTCCAGGTGCCATTGCCAATTCGAACTGGCTTTTAATCTGTCCGCTCTTCGCTTCCTGATTTCAGAAGCAAACAGCGGACCGAATTTATTCCACCAATAACGGATCGTTTCATGGCTAACATCGATCCCCCGCTCATGCAGGAGATCTTCCACATTACGAAGAGACAGAGGGAACCGCACATATAGCATGACCGCTAAGCGGATCACCTCTGGGCTCGTTTTGAAGTATCGAAATGGAGAGCGCTTGATCATCCCAAAACGCTAACCACGCTCCAGAACCACCTCAAGACCGTTTAGTCTGACAGTGCCGTCGACGATCTTGGGCACGTCGGTGCGCCCGCGCGCGCCGCCAAAGGCGGTGCCTTTCCATGTGCGGCCCGTGACCAGTTGGAAGGGGCGCGTGGCGATTTCGGCGCCGGCGGGGGCGACGCCGATGATGACGCTCTCGCCCCATCCCTTGTGCGATGCCTCGAGGGCGGTGCGCATGACGCCGACATTGCCGGTGGCATCGAACGTATAGTCGCCGCCGCCGGTCAGCTCGACCAGGTGGCCGAGCAGATCGCCCTTCACCTCATTCGGGTTGACGAAATCGGTCATGCCGAAGCGCTTGGCCATCTCGACCTTTTGCGGGTCGATATCGACGCCGACGATCTGGCTGGCCCCCGCCATGCGCAGGCCCTGGATGACGTTGAGGCCGATCCCGCCGAGACCGAAAACGATGGCGCGGCTGCCCATCTCGACCTTGGCGGTGTTGATGACCGCGCCGATGCCCGTCGTGACACCGCAGCCGATATAGCAGACCTTGTCGAACGGCGCATCCTTGCGGATCTTGGCCAGCGCGATCTCGGGCAGGACGGTGTGGTTCGAGAAGGTCGAGCAGCCCATGTAATGCAGGATCGGCGTGCCATCGAGCATGGAGAAGCGGCTGGTCCCGTCGGGCATAACGCCCTTACCCTGCGTCGCGCGGATCGACTGGCAAAGGTTCGTCTTGGGGTTCAGGCAATACTCGCACTCGTGGCATTCGGGCGTGTAGAGCGGGATCACGTGATCGCCCACTTCCAGCGAGGTGACACCCTCGCCCACCTCGACGACGACGCCCGCGCCCTCATGGCCGAGGATCGCAGGGAACGCGCCCTCGGGATCGGCGCCCGACAGGGTGAAGTCGTCGGTGTGGCACAGGCCCGTCGCCTTGATCTCGACCAGAACCTCGCCCGCCTTGGGGCCGCCCAGGTTCACTTCCATGATTTCCATGGGTTTTCCGGCCTCAACGGCTACGGCGGCGCATGTTCTCATTGCAGATGTCACTTGAATTTATGTATAGACATATAAGGCGTCACCACGTTGCAGAAAGCGTGACTGGCCCCGTCAAGCATTTGGCGTCATCTGGGATGAAAGGAAGAAATCATGCAGCTGCTGAAGGGCGTCGATCTGGTGGAGGTGCCGTGGAAGAACGGCGGCGGCATCACCCGCAATATCGCAGAAGGCAAGACGGCGCTTGGCCCGACATGGCGACTGAGCCGGGCTGATGTGGCCGGGGATGGGCCTTTCTCGAATTTCGCGGGGCTGCGGCGGGTCCTTACCGTTATCTCCGGCGCTGGCATGGACCTTTTGCACACGGATGGCACCTTGCGCGCCGATCCGCTAAAGCCGGTGGCGTTCGATGGGGGCCTGCCCGTCACGGCGCGCCTGCTGGACGGGCCGCTGACCGATCTGAACCTGATGTTCGACCCGGCCCATTGCGACGGCGCCGTGCGCCTGTTGCGCGGCGCGGCCGTGCAGGACGTGGACCCCCCGTCTGGCGGGCTCACGGCAATCCACGTCGTTCAGGGCCGCCCGCGGATCGCGGGCGACGCGCTGGCTGTCGCGGATACCGCGTTCTTGACCGGGCCTGCTGATTTGCAACTGGCCGAGAGCGACGCTCTGCTGGAGATATCCTTGCGGTATCTCGATCAGAGTGCTGCCATCACACTGTCCATTGCGGCCCGATAGCGCGCGACGATACCCTCGCGCGCGACATGCCTGCCGCCCTGAACCATGTGGCGCCCGGCGGACCAGACATCGGTCACGGCGGCGTCCGTCGCGGCAAAGACCAGACCATCGAGCAACTGGTGGCGCGGCAGCGCCATCAACGCGGTATCATGGCTGTCGATCGCAACCAGATCGGCCAGCTGGCCCACCGCGATCGTGCCCGCCTTGCGGCCCAGGGCCTGCGCCCCGCCGCGCGCCGCGCCGGTATAGAGCATGTGACCGACCGACCCTTCCTCGACGACCATGACATTGCGCGCCATGTCGCGCAGGCGCTGCGAATATTCCAGGGTGCGCAACTCCTCGGTCAGTGAGATCCGCACGTTGGAGTCCGACCCGATGCCGAAGGCCCCGTGCGCCTGCAGATAGGCGGGCCCGTTGAACGGGCCATCGCCCAGATTGGCCTCGGTGATCGGGCAGAGGCCCGCAACCGCGCCTGAATGGGCCATCGCCCGCGTTTCGGCATCGGTCATGTGGGTGGCGTGGATCAGGCACCATTCCGGCGTGACATCGGCATTCGCCAACAGCCAGTCCACAGGGCGCGCGCCCAACCACGCCTCGATATCGGTGACCTCCTTGGGCTGCTCGGCGATGTGGATATGGACGGGGCCGCCCTCATGCGCGGCCAGCGCGGCCGCCAGATCATCCGGCGAGGTGGCGCGCAGAGAATGGGGCGCGATGCCGACGCGGCAATCCTCGGGCAGATCTGCCACCGCTCGGCGCGCATGCGCGACCAGATCGCCGAAACGATCCACGCTGTTGCCGAATCGTGCCTGTCCCGGCTGCAACGGCGTCTGTCCCGCGCCGCCATAGGTATAAAGCACCGGCAGATGCGTCAGGCCGATGCCCGACACTTGCGCGGCGGCAGCGATACGCGCCGAAAGCTCTGCCAGATTGTCATAAGGCCCGCCGTCCGGCTGGTGGTGCAGGTAATGAAACTCGCCGACGCTGGCATATCCCGCCTCCTGCATTTCCAGGAAAACGAAGGCGGCAATCGCCTCGATATGCTCGGGCGTCAGATGCGCGGTAAAGCGGTACATCAGATCGCGCCATGTCCAGAAGCTGTCTTTGCCGGCTGCGCGATACTCGGTCATGCCCGCCATCGCGCGCTGAAAGCTGTGGCTGTGAAGGTTGGCAAGCGCGGGCAAAACTGTGTCGACGCGCAAATCATCAGGCCCGGCGCTGGCGCCTGCGGTCACCTCGGTGATCGTGCCGGCCTCCATGCTCAACCGGACATCGCTGGCCCATCCATCCGCCAAAAGCGCCTGTTTTGCGAAAATCATTTGACTGCCTTTCGAAAGCTTATGTATAGACATATACAGCGCCCAAAGCCGTTGGAAAAGCGAAACTTCAGCCATTTCGGACAGTTTATGACAGATAGCAGCACCCTTTACGTTGATTTAACAGCCGCGACCATGATTCCGGGGGACGAGGCTTATGGCCAGATCCAGGATGCGGCGATTGTCGTCGAGGACGCGCGAATCGCCTGGGTCGGGCCGCGCGGCGATCTGCCTTCCCAGTATGATAGCCTACGTGCGCACAGCCTGGGGGGGCGCCTTGTCACGCCGGGACTGATCGACTGCCATACCCATGTGGTGCATGGCGGCGACCGGGCGGGCGAGTTCGAGATGCGCCTCAACGGCGCCAGCTATGAGGAGGTCGCGCGCGCCGGCGGCGGCATCGTCTCGACCGTGACGGCCACCCGCGCGTCGGATGTGGACCGGATGGTGGCCGATGCCCTTCCCCGCGTCGATGCGCTGCTTTCCGAGGGCATCTGCACGCTGGAAATCAAGTCGGGCTACGGCCTCGACACCGAAACCGAGCTGCGGATACTGCGCGCCGCGCGCCGGATCGGGCACGAGCGCCCGGTACGGGTCTGCACCACGTTCCTCGGCGCGCATGCGGTGCCCGCCGAATATGACGGCCGCCCCGACGCCTATATCGACGAGGTCTGCATCCCCACCCTGCGCAAGGCGCACGGCGAAGGGCTGGTCGACGCGGTCGATGCGTTCTGCGAGGGCATCGCCTTTTCGCCCGAACAGGTCAACCGCGTCTTTGACGCGGCGCGCAAGTTGGGCCTGCCGGTCAAGATCCATGCCGAGCAGCTGTCGAACCTCGGCGGCGCGATCATGGCGGCAGGGCATGGCGCCATCTCTGCCGATCACATCGAATATCTGGACGAGGCGGGCGTCGCCGCGCTGGCCAAGTCCGGCACCGTTGCCGTGATCCTGCCCGGCGCCTTCTACACCATCCGCGAGACCCAGGCCCCGCCCATCGCCGCCCTGCGCAAGGCGGGCGTTCCCATGGCGCTGGCGACCGACAACAACCCCGGATCGTCGCCGCTGACCTCGCTGCTCTTGACCATGAACATGGCCTGCACGCTGTTCCGCATGACCCCCGAAGAGGCGCTGGCCGGCGCGACGCGCAACGCGGCTGCCGCGCTGGGGCTGGATGATTGCGGAACCATCGCCAAGGGCAAGCGTGCCGATCTGGCCGTCTGGGACGTCAAGACACCGGCCGAGCTGAGCTATCGCATCGGGTTCAACCCGCTTCATTCCCGCATTTTCGGAGGCATTTCGTGACCACGCTTACCCTGACGCCCGGCGCCGTGACGCTGGACCATCTGGCGCAGATCTATTGGAGCGAGGCCGCCGTGCGCCTCGATCCCGCGTGCCACCCGGATATCGAGCGCGCCCATGCGCGCATCGCCCGCGCCGTTGCCGGAACCGATGCCGTCTATGGCGTCAATACCGGCTTTGGCAAGCTGGCCTCGGTCAAGATCGCGTCCGAGGATACGGCCACGCTGCAGCGCAACCTGATCCTATCTCATTGCTGCGGCGTCGGCCCGGCCATCCCGCGCCGGATGGCGCGGCTGCTGATGGCGCTCAAGCTGCTCAGCCTCGGGCGCGGCGCGTCGGGTGTGCGGCTCGAGCTGACACATCTCATCGAAGCGATGCTGGACAAGGGCGTGACGCCCGTGATCCCGGCGCAGGGCTCGGTCGGGGCGTCGGGCGATCTGGCGCCGCTTGCGCATATGGCGGCCGTCATGATGGGTCATGGCGAGGCCGAATTCGGCGGCACGGTGATGGCGGGCGACAAGGCGTTGGAGACCGCGGGCCTCAGCCCGATCGAGCTGGGCCCCAAAGAGGGCCTCGCGCTGATCAACGGCACGCAATTCTCGACCGCCTTCGCACTGGCGGGCCTGTTCGGCGCATGGCGCGCGGCGCATTCCGCGCTGGTCACATCCGCGCTCTCGACGGACGCCATCATGGGCTCGACCGCACCCCTGCAGCCCGAGATCCACAGCCTGCGCGGCCATCGCGGCCAGATCGAGGCAGGCGAGGCGATGCGCGCGCTCTTGGACGGCTCCGAGATCCGTGAGAGCCACAGGGACGGCGACGCGCGCGTGCAGGATCCCTATTGCATCCGCTGTCAGCCGCAGGTGACGGGCGCCGCGATGGATGTGCTGCGCCAGGCCGCGCGAACGCTGGAAATCGAGGCGAATGCAGCAACGGACAATCCGCTTGTGCTGACCGATGCGGATCTGATCGTCTCAGGCGGTAACTTTCATGCCGAGCCGGTCGGCTTTGCCGCCGACATGATCGCGCTGGCCGTGGCCGAGATCGGCGCCATCGCCCAGCGCCGCGTCGCGCTGATTGTCGATCCGGTGCTCAGCCACGATTTGCCTGCCTTCCTGACGCCGCGTCCGGGGCTGAATTCGGGCTACATGATCGCCGAAGTCACAACCGCCGCATTGATGAGCGAGAACAAGCATCTGGCCAATCCTTGCGTTACCGACAGCACGCCGACATCCGCCAATCAGGAGGATCACGTGAGCATGGCCGCCCATGGCGCGCGGCGCCTGATGCCGATGCTGGACAACCTCACCCGCATCCTCGGGGTCGAACTTCTTTGCGCGGCGCAGGGCGTCGATTTCCGCGCACCATTGACCACCAGCGCCGCGCTGGCCCGCGTTGTCGTGCGTGTGCGGCAAGAGGTCGAGACGCTGGGCGATGACCGCTACATGGCCCCCGATCTGGAGCGCGCGGCGCATATGATCGCCACGGGCGCCATCATCGAGGCGGCAGGCACGCCGATGCCGGAGCTGGGCGCATGATCCCGGTCGAGGTCGCGCGCGGCGACAGCCCCGTGGTGCTGGGCCTTCCGCATACCGGCACCCATGTGCCGGACGCCATCATGGCGGATCTGAACGAGCGGGGCCGCGGCCTCGACGATACCGATTGGCATATCGAGCGGCTCTATGACGAGCTGCTGCCCGGCGCCACGACGGTGCGGGCGACCTTCCACCGCTATGTGATCGACGCCAATCGCGACCCGTCGGGCGCGTCGCTCTATCCCGGTCAGAACACGACCGGCCTCGTGCCGCTGACGGATTTTGACGGGCATGACATCTGGCACTGCGCGCCGGATGACGCCGAGATCGAGGAGCGCCGTAAGACCTTCCACGCCCCCTACCACGCGGCCCTCGCCGCCGAGATGGAACGGGTGAAGGCGATCCACGGCATCGCGATCCTCTATGACTGCCACTCGATCCGCTCGGAAATCCCGTTTCTTTTCGATGGCGTGCTGCCCGATTTCAACATCGGCACCAATATGGGCGCCACTTGCGATCCGGCGATCGAGGCCATTGTCCAGGACGTTTGCAATGCTGCCGAAGGGTATAGCAGCGTTCTCAACGGTCGTTTCAAGGGCGGCTGGACGACGCGTCACTATGGTAAACCCACGCACGGCATGCACGCCATCCAGATGGAACTGTCGCAAGCGACCTATCTGAGCGCCGAAAGTCCGCCCTGGACCTATGACAGCGCGAAGGCCGAGCGTCTGCGCCGCCCCCTAAAGGACATTCTGACCCAACTGGCCGATCCGGCCCTTATCGCAAAACTCACGCCCGGAGGCACCTCATGAGCAATCCCCGCAAGAATACCCGCGACATCTATCCCGCGACCGGCAGCGAGATCACAGCCAAGAGCTGGATGACCGAAGCGCCCATGCGGATGCTGATGAACAACCTGCATCCCGACGTGGCCGAGAACCCGCACGAGCTGGTCGTTTATGGCGGCATCGGGCGCGCCGCGCGCACGTGGGACGATTTCGACACCATCGTGGCCAGCCTCAAGGATCTCGAAGAGGATCAGACGCTGCTGGTGCAATCGGGCAAGCCCGTGGGCGTTTTTCAGACGCACAAGGACGCGCCCCGCGTGTTGATCGCCAACAGCAACCTCGTGCCACATTGGGCGACCTGGGACCATTTCAACGAGCTGGATAAGAAGGGTCTGGCGATGTACGGCCAGATGACCGCCGGATCGTGGATCTATATCGGCAGCCAAGGCATCGTTCAGGGCACTTACGAGACATTCGTCGAGGCGGGCCGCCAGCATTACAATGGCGATCTGACCGGCAAGTGGATCCTGACCGGCGGCCTCGGCGGCATGGGCGGCGCACAGCCATTGGCCGCCGTGATGGCCGGCGCCTGCTGCCTCGCGGTCGAGTGCAATCCCGACAGCATCGATTTCCGTCTGCGCACCCGCTATGTGGATGAGAAGGCCGAGACGCTGGACGAGGCGCTGGAAATGATCGAGCGCTGGACCAAGGCGGGCGAGGCGAAATCGGTTGCGCTGCTGGGCAATGCCGCCGATGTCTTTCCCGAGCTGGTCAAGCGCGGCGTGCATCCCGATATCGTCACCGACCAGACCAGCGCGCATGATCCGGTCAATGGCTACCTGCCGCAGGGCTGGACGATGGCCCAGTGGCGCGACAAGCGCGAGAGCGATCCCAAGGCCGTCGAGAAAGCCGCCCGCGCCAGCATGAAGGTGCATGTCGCCGCGATGGTCGATTTCTGGAACGCAGGTGTGCCGACGCTGGACTATGGCAACAACATCCGGCAGGTCGCGCTGGAGGAAGGTCTGGAGAATGCCTTTGCCTTCCCGGGATTCGTCCCCGCCTATATTCGCCCGCTTTTCTGCCGCGGTATCGGGCCGTTCCGCTGGGCGGCCCTCTCGGGCGATCCCGAGGACATCTACAAGACCGACGCCAAGGTGAAAGAGATCCTGTCCGAGGACACACACCTGCACAACTGGCTCGACATGGCGCGCGAGCGGATCAGCTTCCAAGGCTTGCCCGCACGCATCTGCTGGGTCGGCCTCGGCGTGCGTCACAAGCTGGGCCTCGCCTTCAACGAGATGGTCCGCAATGGCGAGTTGAAAGCGCCCATCGTGATCGGGCGTGACCACCTCGATTCAGGCTCGGTTGCCTCGCCCAACCGCGAGACGGAGGCTATGAAGGACGGCAGTGACGCCGTATCCGACTGGCCACTGCTCAATGCTCTGCTGAACACTGCGTCGGGCGCGACATGGGTGTCGCTGCATCACGGCGGCGGCGTGGGCATGGGCTTCAGCCAGCATTCCGGCATGGTCATCTGCTGTGATGGCTCGGAGGATGCCGACCGCCGCATCGCGCGTGTCCTCTGGAACGATCCGGCGACCGGCGTCATGCGCCATGCCGATGCGGGTTATGAGGAGGCGCTGGACTGCGCCCGCGAGCAGGGGCTGAACCTGCCCGGCATCCTCTGATGCGCTTTCGCCGCCGGTCCATAAAGGCCCGGCGGCGCCCCCACTACCAGCCGCCGAAACGCGGCCATTCCATCAGTGGTCCGCCATCCTTCGGGATGACGTGATACTCGCCATGCTGCGATGCCGTTGCGCAGGCATGGTTCGGCAAGATGCGCAGGCGCGTGCCGATGGGCAGGTCCGGCATGGCCGCGTCCGAGCTGGGGCGCGCGGCAATCGTTCCATGCTCCTGACTGGTCTGGGTGACGATCAGATCGGGGATCGGGCGCCCCGCCTCGTCACCGACCAGGCCATAGCCTTGATCCAACTCCTGCGCCGCCGTGCCACGATCGCGCGGCAGCGCCATCCAGCCCGCATCGACCATGATCGAGCCGCGCGCGGGTTGATGCCCGATCACCGTGGTCAGCACCGACAGCGCGATATCGTCCACCGCGCAGGCGCCGATGCCCGCCATCACCAGGTCAAAGAAAACGTAAACGCCCGCGCGAAGCTCGGTCACGCCGGTCAGATCCGTCGCGGCATGGGCCGTGGGGGTCGACCCTGCGCTGACCACCGGGCATGGCAGACCTGCGCCGCGCAGCGCCTCTGCCGCAGCCACCAATGCGGTGCGCTCGACCTCGGCGAACTTAGCCTGCGCGGCGCGGCCCACCGCGCCATAGCTCTGGCCCGCGTGACAGAGGACACCCGCCAATTCGGCGCCCCCATCCTGCAGGATGCGCCCGATCTCGATGATTTCCGGATCATCCGGCACCAACCCGCTGCGATGACCGTCGCTGTCGATCTCGATCAGCGCCGGAATGGCAATGCCCGCCCGCGCCGAGGCGTCTGCAACGGCCCGCGCCTGCGGAGCGGAGTCGACGAGGACCGTCAGGCGGCACCCGGCGCGGTGCAGATCCAGATCGCGGTCCAGCTTGTTCAAGGCGATACCGACACCATAGGTGATGTCGCGGATCCCGGCAGCGGCAAAGACCTCGGCCTCGGTCAGGGTCGAGACCATCGCAGGCCCGGTGCCGCCCGGCAGCATCCGGCGGGCCACCTCCACCGATTTGCCCGTCTTGAGGTGCGGGCGCAGCGGCACCCCGAGGCTGGCCGCATGGGCCGCGAGACGCTCGATGTTGCGCATCATCCTCGCCTCGTCGACGATCAGGCAGGGCGTCATCAGGGTGGCGAGTGATTGGGGGCTCATAGCGGGTCTTTCGATATCAAGGGGCGCGCTCAGTAACGCGTCGTCATGCGATGACCGGGGCGATAGGCCAGCTTGACGAAGGTGTTTGCACTGCCTTCGAACCATGTCGCCCGCTCGACCGTGAAGAGCGGATCGCCCGTCTGGCAGCCAAGATGTCCGGCCAGCGCGGCATCGGCCAGTGTCGCGGAGAAGCTGATCTCGGCGGTCGAGAAGGGGATTGTCGAGACCAGCCATTCATTCGGCCCGATCTGCGAGAAATCGGCGCCGCGCGCCTGCGGCAACGCCTCGAGGTTGATCCAGCGATCCTCGTGCTGGAACGGATCGCCATCGGCGTAATGCATGCAGACGAGGTGCAGCGCATCGGCCCCCTGCCCCAGCTGAAGCCGCGTGCGCAGCCAGTCGGGTGCGGTCTCGATCGTGCGCGAGGCAAGGCTATAGCGATATTCGGCGCCCTTGTCCTCGATCTCGCGGCGCACCAGCGGGATGTCGAAACGCGCCTGTCGGATCGGGCTTGCCCGCACACGCGTGCCTGCCTTGCGCCGCCGCTCGATCAGGCCGTCATCCGTCAGCTCGCGCATAGCGCGGTTCACGGTCGCGCGGGCGCAGCCATAGGTTTCCGCCAGCTCAATCTCGTTCGGAATAAGGCTGCCGGGTTGCCAATGACCGCTGGTGATCTTGGACAGGATGTCCGATTTCACATCCTTGTAAGTGGCATTCATCGGGCAAGCCTTCGCATAAGTTCGCGCTATTGCACTTATAGTCTATATCTTATCCCACACCAAGCCTGCGGCGCGACCTTGTAGATATTCTAAACGACGGCGCTGCAAGCCTGCGCTTGCCGGACTAGGCGACCTCTATCACCCTATATATAGTCTAGACATAAACGGAATCCCTTGGACAAGAAGCGGTTTAGATGCGGACTATCCTGTCGATCATTCTGAAAAGACTGCTGGTCGGATGCATGACGCTTTTCGTCGTGACGATCATCATCTTCGGCGCCATCGAAATGCTGCCCGGCGACATCGCGACCGAGGTTCTTGGCCAGGCCGCGACCGAAGAAAGCCTGAACGCCTTTCGCGAGAAATACGATCTGAACCGGTCCTTGCCCGCGCGCTACCTGTCATGGCTTGGCGGCGCCATCACGGGCGATTTCGGCATCAGCCTCGCCAATCAGCGCCCCATCTCCGAACTGATCGGCCAGCGCGCGGCCAACACGTTTTTCCTTGCAGGCTATGCCGCCGCGATCGCGGTTCCGATCGCCGTGGTGTCGGGCATGCTGGCCGCGCTCTATAACGGATCCGTCTTCGACCGGATGCTCAGCAGCTCGACTTTGGCCGCGATCTCGTTCCCCGAATTTTTCATCGCCTATATCCTGATCCTGATCTTTTCGGTCGCACTCGGCTGGTTTCCCAGCCTCGCCAATGTCGATCCCGGCACGGGCCTCGGTGAGCGGCTTTACCTGACGTTTCTGCCCGCGATGACGCTGACGTTGATCGTGCTGGCCTACATGATGCGCATGACACGGGCGGCGATTCTGAACCTTTTGGCGCTGCCTTATATCGAGATGGCGCATCTGAAGGGGATGAAGCGCTGGCGCGTGATCGCGGTTCATGCCCTGCCCAATGCGCTCGCGCCGATCATCAACGTGATCGCGCTGAACCTTGCCTATCTGATCGTCGGGGTGGTGCTGGTCGAGGTGGTCTTCGTCTATCCCGGCCTGGGTCAGATCCTGGTCGATGCGGTGTCGAACCGCGATGTGACCGTGGTGCAGGCCGCCTGCCTGATATTCGCGGCCACCTACATCCTTTTGAACCTCGCGGCGGATATCCTGTCGATCATCGCCAATCCCCGCCTTCTGCACCCGAGGTAGCGCCGTGAACGAAATACTATACACCTTACGCGGCGCGCCGGTTTCGGCCTGGAGCGGCATCGCGATCATCGGTCTCTACGCCATCCTGGCCATTGCCGCGCCGCTGCTGGCCCCCTATCCCGAGGCGGCCTCGGTGGGTGCGCAATATCAGCCCTGGGCCGCGCCACATTACCTTGGCACCGATGCGCTGGGGCGCGACGTGCTCTCGCGTCTGATCTACGGCGCGCGCAATACGGTTGGCATCGCGCTGGCCACGACGGCGCTGGCCTTCCTTCTGGGCGCGACCATGGGCCTTCTGGCCGCTACCCTCGGCGGATGGTTCGACGCGATCAGCGCGCGCGTGGTCGATGTGCTGATGGCGATCCCGGCGCTGATCTTCGCGCTGCTCATCCTGACCATCACCGGTACATCGGTCCTGGCCCTGATCTTCGTCATCGCCATCCTGGACAGCACCCGTGTCTACCGCCTGTCGCGCGCCGTCGCCCAAGGCATCCTGACAATGGATTATATCGAGGTGGCGCGGATGCGCGGCGAGGGCCTGTGGTGGCTGATCCGCAAGGAGGTGCTGCCCAATGCCGCAGCGCCCCTGATCGCGGAATTCGGCCTGCGCTTCTGCTTTGTCTTCCTCTTCATCTCGGCGCTGTCATTCCTCGGCCTCGGCATCCAGCCGCCCACCGCCGACTGGGGCGGCATGGTCCGCGAAAGCGCCAAGCTGATCGGCTTTGCCGATTTCTCGACCTGGCAGACCGCCACCTTCGGCCTTGCGCCGCTGCTGCCCGCCGGGGCCATCGCGCTGCTGACCATCGGCGTCAACCTGATCGTGGACTGGGTGCTGCACATGTCTTCGGGCCTCAAGGAGTAACGCATGAGCGATCTGCTGCTGGAGATGACCGATATCCGCATCGAGGGGCGCTCGGAACGGGCGTGGAAGCCCATCATCAAGGGTGTCGATCTGGCGCTGCGACGGGGCGAGATCCTGGGCATCATCGGCGAGAGCGGCGCGGGCAAATCCACGCTGGGCCTTGCCGCAATGGGCTATACCAAGGGCGGCTGCCGGATCAGCGGCGGCTCGATCACATTTGACGGGCAGGAACTTGTGGGAGCGCCACAAGGCACGCTGCGGAAGCTGCGCGGCAAACGCATCGCCTATGTCGCGCAATCCGCAGCCGCCGCCTTCAACCCGGCCTACAAGCTGATCGACCAGTATTCCGAAGGCCCGGTCAAGCACGGGGTCATGAGCCGCGCCGAGGCAGAGCGCGACGCGAAAGAGCTCTATCGCAAGATCCGTCTGCCGGACCCGGACCAGATCGGCTTTCGTTATCCGCACCAGGTATCGGGCGGGCAGCTGCAACGCGCGATGACGGCGATGGCGATGTCCTGCCGGCCCGATCTGATCGTCTTCGACGAGCCGACGACGGCGCTGGACGTGACCACCCAGATCGAGGTGCTGGCCGCGATCCGCGACATCGTGCGCGAATACAACACCGCCGCGATCTACATCACGCATGACCTGGCGGTCGTCGCGCAGATGGCCGACCGGATCAAGGTGCTCTTGCGGGGCGAGGAGGTCGAGGATGCGCCCGCGCGCGACATGCTGGCCAATCCGCAAGAGGAATACACCAAATCCCTCTGGGCGGTCCGCGATTTCCGCCGCGATCCGATGCCTCCGCAGGAAGCGGGTATCGCGCCGCTGCTGGAGATCGGGCAGGTCACGGCGGGCTATGGCGCCGTCACGGTGCTGAAGGATATCGACCTGACGATCACGCGCGGCTCGACCGTTGCGATCGTCGGCGAAAGCGGATCGGGCAAATCCACCCTCGCGCGGGTCGTCATGGGCCTTTTGCCGCCGTGGCAGGGCGCGATCAAATTCGACGGCACGCCCCTGCCCGCTTCCAGCAAGAACCGCACGCCCGACCTGCAGCGTCATGTGCAGATGATCCACCAGATGGCCGATACCGCGCTGAACCCCAAGCAGCGGATCCGCGAGGTGATCGGCCGACCGCTGGAATTCTTCCTCGGACTCAAGGGCGCCGCCAAAGAGGCGCGCATCCGCGAGCTTCTGACCATGATCGAGCTGGACCCGGACGAATTCATCGACCGCCTTCCATCCGAGTTGTCCGGGGGGCAGAAACAGCGCGTCTGCATCGCCCGCGCTCTGGCGGCCGAGCCGGAATTCATCATCTGCGACGAGGTGACATCGGCCCTTGATCAGCTGGTGGCCGAGGGCATCCTGCGCCTGCTGGACCGGCTGCAGCGCGAGATGAACCTGACCTACATGTTCATCACGCATGATCTGGCGACGGTGCGCTCCATCGCGGATAATGTCGTGGTGATGCAAAACGGCGTCATTGTCGAGCAGGGCACGAAGGACGAGATCTTCACGCCGCCACACGCCGCCTATACCGAGCTGCTTTTGTCATCGGTGCCTGAAATGGATCCCGATTGGCTGACCCAACTGCTGGCCGCGCGCGGCGCAAGCGGGCAAGGGCAGCCATGATGGGCCTTGCATTCGGCACCGTCTCGTCCGCGCTCAATCTTGATGCTCCGGGCAAGCGTGCGGGACAATTCGGCCTGACGCATTCGGGCAACCGACATGCCTTTTCCACCATCCGCGCGCCGCTTGGCGTCATACGTGGTGGGGATGGCCCCACGGCCCTGATCTGCGGCGGCAACCACGGCGACGAATACGAGGGGCAGATCATCGCACGCCGCCTCTACGAGCGGCTCGAGCCGGGTGATCTGGCGGGGCGCCTCATCCTGGCGCCTGCGCTCAACATGCCCGCAATCGAGGCAGTCAGCCGCACCTCGCCGCTGGACGGCGGCAACCTGAACCGCTCCTTTCCCGGCGAGGCGCATGCCGGCCCCACGCGCGAGATTGCCGGGTTTGTCGCGACCCAGCTCATGACTGTGGCCGATCTCGCCATCGACCTGCATTCAGGCGGGACCGGCACCGCCTATCTGGACGCCGCCTATCTTTGCCTTTCGGGCGACGCGGCGCGCGATGCGCAAACCCGCGCCATGGCGACGGCGATGGGTCTGCCCTTCGCGATGGTCGTGCCGCCGGGCGATACGCCCGGAGATTTCGACGGTGCCGCGCATGCGGCGGGCTGCGCCATGCTGTCCTGCGAGCTGGGCGGTGAGGGCAAGGTGTCACGGCGCGCGCTAGAGGCAGGCTGGCAGGGCGTCTTGCGCGTGCTGGTTGACGCGGGCATCCTGCACGAGGCGGCAGCGACGCGTCTGGGGGCGGGACCCGCGCCGCAGACGCGGTTTCTGGATCTCGGCGCCGCTTCGGCGGCTGTTACATCGGATCACCACGCGCTTGCCGAGCCGCTGGTTGCGTTGGGCGAGGCGGTCAGCGCTGGTCAGCCTATCGCCCGCCTACGCGATCTGCATCGTCTGGACGTTTCGGCCATTGACCTGACCGCGCCCGTCGCAGGCATTGTCGCCATTCAGCGTGCGGGCGCGATTGTCGCGCCCGGCGATCATCTTTGCGTTATCTGCCCGGAACTCTCCGGCACGGCACTGGATGCTCTGCTGGAGCAGACCGCGCGCGGCGCGCCCTAGATATCCAGCACTACGGCCCCCTTGGGGCGGGCGCAGCAGATCAGCACCTCGCCCGGCGCGGGCGGGTTCAGCGGATCCTCGAAATATTCGACCTCGCCCGACACAAGCGCGCATTTGCACGAGTTGCAGATCCCGGCGCGACAGCTGAATTCAGGATTGAGGCCGGCATTCTCGGCAAGCTCCAGCAAGGAGGCCGCCCTGCCATCCCATGCCGCTGCCTTGCCGGATTTACGGAACGTCACATCACCCACGGCCGCAACGGGCGCAGCCTTTGGGGCCAGCTCGACCGCGGTTTCGTCGCTGGCCCAGGCATCGGGATTGGTCAGGAAGGTCAGAGACCGGACGGAGGCCGCCGCCTTCGACGCGGCCTGCGACGGCTTATTGGGAGGCGCGGCACTTGTCTGGTCCAGAGACATGGCCTTGCCAAAGAACTCATAGGCAATCCGGTCCTTTGGCAGGCCCAGCTCTTGCAACAGCTGATACATCGCCGCCATGAACGGAGCGGGGCCACACATATAGGCCTCGTAGTCGCCGATGGGGACGTGATCTTGCAGAAACGCCTTGTCGATCATGCCCTCGGCGTGGTTGCGCGCGGCGCTGCGGTCCTCTTCCGTGGGCGTGCGATAAACAAAGAGGGTGCGGATATTGCCACCTGCAAGCGCCTCGACCTCATCGCGCAGCGCGTGGACCGCGCCATTCTCGCAGGCGTGGATGAAATAGACGTCCCGCCCGCTGCCCTTGAGGCTGTGCAGCATCGACACCAAAGGCGTCAGCCCGACACCGCCCGACAGCAGCAGGACGGGGCGGCGGCTGTCCTCGTCCAGAACGAAACTGCCGCGCGGGGCTGCGATCTCGATCTCGTCGGCGATGTCGATCCGGTCATGAAGCCAGCACGATCCGACCCCGTCGGGCGCGCCATTCTGTCCTGCCTCACGCTTGACCGTGATGCGGTGATGACCCGTCTCCGATACGGCATTCGACACTGAATAGGTCTTGAGCACCGGCGCGCCCTCACCCGGCATTTTCAGCGTCAGATACTGTCCCGGTTTGACCGGCCAGAGGGCCTTTCCATCCACCGGCACCAGATGAAAAGACGTGATGATATCGCTCTCGCGCCGCTTGTCCGCGACGCGAAAGGTTCGGAAGCCGCCCGCCATCTTACTGGCTCATCTTGGCGTCGACCATCGCCTCTTCGGCGATCATCGCTTCCAGTTGCCGCCGGAATCGCAGCTGGCCCGCGTCGATATGCAGGTCGATATGCGGTGACGTTTTTTCGGTCATGCCGATCTGCACCTCGTTCAGGACGGCGCGATCCTCTTCGAAGGCACCGCGCACGTCCTCGCTCATCATTTTCGACAGCTCTTCGTCGTCAGGACGGATATTGCGCAGCTGGAACCAGTAATAGCGCGTCTCGGTCTCGGTGGTCGGCGTCATGAAGTTGTAGCTGTCCATCACAAACGTCTTCTCGTGCAGGGTGCCATCGACGCCGCCGGTTCCGGCGGGGGTGAACACGGCGCGGATCAGCGCGTGGCTGGGATAGCGCACTTCGTAATGCTGCAGACGGTCGCAATTGCCCTCGAACTCGACAACCTTCTTGTAGAAGGGCGCGGGCTCGTGATCCATCATCCAGCGGTGGACGATGACGCCCGTGTCGGTCTTGGTCACGCGCAGCGGCGTGTCCTTGGTCGCCGCGGCCGCAAAGGAAGACTCGTGGACCCAGGCCACATGCGTCGGATCGAGCAGGTTGTCGCACATCAGCAGGTAATTGCAATTCAGCTCCATCGCCGCGCCGCGATTGATGCCCCATTCGGGGTTGTCGAAATTCGGGATGTCGATGATGTCCTCGGGGTCCGCGATCGCCGCATTGCCCATCCAGATCCAGACCAGCCCGTATTTCTCATGCACCGGATAGGGCCGCACCTTGGCGGCCGAGGGGATACGCCCGCCGCCCGGCGCCCAGACGCACTGCCCCGCGCAATCGAAGGTCAGACCGTGGTAGCCGCATTCGACATTGTCGTCCTTGATCCGGCCCTTGCTGAGCGGCAGCTTGCGATGCGGGCAGGCATCCTCCATCGCAATGACTTCGCCCTCGCTGTTGCGGAACATGCAGATCTTCTCGCCGAGCACCTTGACCTGCTGCAACTCGTCCTTGATCTCGTCGCTCCATGCGGCGACATACCATGCGTTCTTCAAAAACATGCCGGGACTCCTGACTGGGTTGAGTGTGGCTGGATCTTTTCGATCTATATTGAAGACACGCCGGAATTAAATGCCGTTCTGCAGGATGATTGTTTAGTTTTCCTGAGACCCAGGAGATCGGGGCATGCTTTGGTCCGAGCGCGCCTCGGACAGTATCCAGTTCAGGAACCTGCGCGAGACATCGTTCTCCAGCAGCATTGGCGACCAGCAGATGTGATAGGGTTCGGGCATGGGAATGGACTGCTCGGACAAGCGCACCAGCCGTCCCAGTTTCAGATCCATCGAGGCGAAGGAATGCTGTGCCAGCGCCACGCCCTGTCCGCTTGCGACCGCCTCCAGCGCCGAGCCGGAAAGCGAATGGATCGAGACGGGTTTCTGTTTGGGGCGCGGCTGATCCTGCGCGGCGAGCCAGTCGCCGAGGCGAGGCACGCTCGCATAGCCTGGCCCCCAGTCGATATCGACCCAAGGCAGCGATGCCAGTGCCCGGGGATCTGATGCCTCGGGGTGGCGTGCCAGAAACTCCGGCGCGCAGACCGGAAAGCAAACGTCATGAAACAATGCGCGCCGGTGCGGATGCACCTCGGACGCTGCACCATAGGTAAGGCGGAACATGTGGTTCAGAAACTGCGGCTCCGGCTCCACATAGGTCGCCTCAAGTCGAAAGGAGGCCGAGCCGTGCGCTGCCTCGAAGCGGTGAAGGCGCGGATTCAGCCATTTCAGCAGCAACGTCGGTAGCCCCGAGATACTCACGTCCCGGTCGGCCATCCGCTCTGCCAACAGCCCCTGCGCCTGCTGGAGCTTGGCGAAACCCGCGGATAGCAAGTCATGATATGATCGCGCCGCAGGCGCCAGCGATGCGCGCCGGCCGTCCTTCATGATCAAAGGGATCTTGAGCTGTGTCTCGAGGATCTTGATCTGCTGGCTGATCGCGCCGGGCGTCACGCCCAGTTCCTTGGCCGCCGCCGTGACAGAACCGAGCCGCCCGAAGCTTTCGAAGGCCTGAAGCGCACGGAGAGGAGGAAGAGTGGATTGCATAGCCTGCCTATAACATGCGGTCGCACCAGATACACTTAGAAAGCCTAAAGAGTGTCTGCGCAATTCTCATTTGTCAGAAGATCAGCGGTAGACCTATTCTAATAACAATAGACATAATAACACGCAAACGGCCGCCCACTCAACGGGTGTTCAATCATCTGGCGATGATCGGTGTCGGCCCATAACAGGGATATCTTTCAATGACGATTTCAATGAACCGACGCAGTCTCCTGATCGGTGCGGGCGCCATGGGCGGGGCCGCCGTTCTGGGCCTCTCGGGCCAGCCTCTGCGCGCGGCGACGCCGCAGCCGGGCGGAACTCTCCGCCTCGGGATCGGCAGTTTCGACTCGGGCGAGACGCTGGATCCGCAGGTGAACGAGACCAAGTTCATGCAGAACCTGCAATGGCAGATCCGTAACAACCTGATCGAGATCGGGGCGGGCGGCGTTCTGGTGCCCGAGCTTGCCACCAGCTGGGAATCCAATGACGATCTGACCGTTTGGGTGTTCAAGCTTCGCCAGGGGGTCGAATTCCACAACGGCAAGACGATGGATGCCGATGACGTGGTCTTTTCGATCAACCTGCATCGCGGACCGGACACGATCAGCCAGACCAAGAGCCTTGTCGCCGTGATCAAGGACGTTCAGGCCACTGCCCCCGACGAGGTGACGATCACCCTGAACGAGCCGAACGCAGGCTTCCCCCCTGTCATGGCGCTGACCACGATGGTCATCGTGCCCAAGGATGACATGAATTTCGATGCCGGGATCGGCACCGGCGGCTATATCCTCGAAACCTACGAGCCGGGCATCAAATCCATCGTCCGCAAGAATCCCAACTACTGGAAATCCGATCGCGCCCATTTCGACGAAATCGAGATGCTGGCGATCCGAGACGTCAATGCGCGCACCACCGCGCTGCAGACGGGACAAATCGACGTGATGAACTCGGTCGATCCGACAACGGCCAATCTGATGGCCGTCATGCCAGGCGTCGATCTGGTCCAGACGCAGGGCAAGGTGCATTACTGCTTCAGCATGATGACCACCGATCCGCTGTTCCAGGACGTGCGCGTGCGCAAGGCGATGAAACTGGCGATCGACCGTCAGGACATGGTCGACAAGATTCTCAATGGCTATGGCTCGATCGCCAATGACCAGCCGATTTCCAACGCCTATCGCTATCACAACCCCGATCTGCCCCAGCACAGCTATGACCCCGAGCAGGCCAAATCGCTGCTGAAGGAAGCGGGCGCCGAGGGTCTGACGACGACGCTGCACGCCTCGAACACGCCCTTTACCGGCGCTGTGGAGGCCGCGCAGCTCTTTGCAGAGCATGCCGCGCAGGCAGGCGTCACCATCAATGTCGCGCGCGAGCCCGAGGATGGCTACTGGTCGAACATCTGGGGCAAGAAGCCGTTCTTCGCCTCGCGCTGGTCCGGCCGTGCCAACGAGGATCTGATGCTGAGCCTTGCCTACTCCAAGGAGGCGTTGGGCGGCTACAACGCGACCAACTGGGACAACGAGGCATTCAACACCGCACTCATCGCCGCCCGTTCGGAAAAGGACGACGCCAAGCGCCGCGAGCTCTATAACGAATGCCAGCGCATCCTGTCGGATGAGGGCGGGCTGATCGCACCGGTCTGGGCCGACTTCCTCGATGCCAAGGCATCCAAGGTGGGCACGCCCGAAGAGATCTCGGGCGACTGGGACCTTGACGGCAACCGCTGCGGCGAACGCTGGTGGTTCAACGCCTGATCGGGCAGAATTGCAATATGGCGGGCCGCCCGGAACGGCGGCCCGTTGTCACATCCGATCCCGAGGTCGACACATCCCATGGACACCCCCGCCGCAACCGACAGCCTCACCGCCGCCTTGGAAGAATTGCGCCATCGGTTCGGCGAGCGCCTGCTGACCTCGGACGCCGCACGCGAGCACCACGGGAGTGGCGAGTCGCATCTTCCGCCCCAATGGCCTGACGCCGTGATCATGGCGACATCCACCGAAGATATCGCGGACGTCCTGCGCGCCGCTCATACGCACGGCGTGCCGGTCATTCCCTTCGGCGCCGGATCGTCGCTCGAGGGACAGATCCATGCACCGCGCGGCGGCATCAGCATTGACATGTCCGGCATGGACCAAATCATCGCGGTCAATCCCGAGGATATGGATTGCCGCGTCGCCTGCGGCGTCACCCGGCAGGCGCTGAACGAGCATCTGCGCGACACCGGACTCTTCTTTCCCGTCGATCTGGGCGCGCATGCAACCCTTGGCGGCATGGCGGCAACGCGCGCCTCGGGCACGACGACCGTGCGCTACGGCTCGATGCGGGATCTGGTGCTGGGGCTGACCGTGGTCATGCCGGACGGGCAGATCATCAAGACCGGCGGTCGGGCGCGCAAATCCTCGGCCGGTTATGATCTCACGCGGCTTATGGTCGGCTGCGAAGGCACGCTCGGCATCATCACCGAGCTGACCTTGCGGCTTTTCGGCATCCCCGAGGCGGCGCAAAGCGCGATGTGCAGTTTCGCCACCATCGAGGAGGCGACCGAGACGGTGGTCGCGGCCCTGCAATGCGGCCTTTGCCTGAACCGGATCGAGCTGGCCGATGCCGTCCAGATGCGCGCGATAAACGCCTACTCGGGCACCGATCTGCCCGACCATCCGACACTCTGGATCGAGCTGACCGGATCCGAGGCGGCCGTCACGCATGATATGGGCGTCCTGCGCGATCTGGCCGAGGGCGCGCTGCGTTTCGATGGTGCCGATACGGCGGAGGCTGCATCAAAGCTGTGGCGCATCCGGCACGACGCGCTTTATGCCGCGCGCGCGCTGAGGCCCGGCATCAAGGGGATTTCCACCGATGTCTGCGTGCCCGTCTCGCAACTGCCCGCCTGCATCAGCGGCATCATGGATGTGATCGCCACCACCTCCATCATCGCGCCGCTGGTCGGGCATGTCGGGGATGGCAACTTCCATCTGGTGCTGCTCTATGATCCGGCCGATGCGGATGAGGTCCGCGAGGCGCGGCATATCAACAGCAGCCTGATTGCGATGGCCCTCGCCATGGGCGGCACCTGCACGGGCGAGCATGGGGTCGGATTGGGCAAGAAGGCTTACCTCGACGCCGAACACGGCCCCGCGCTGGACGTGATGCGCCGGATCAAGCGCGCGCTGGATCCGGGCGGCATCATGAACCCCGGCAAGATTTTCGATCTTTGACGCCAAGGACAGCAGCCATGACACACACCCTCCCCGACGATCTGATCCGCAAGGATGTGCGCGATCTGCCCGACTATAACGCTGGTCTCGCGCTGGACCGGTTTCGCGATGCCTATGGCATCGATTGCGTGGCCAAGCTGGACAGCAACGAGAGCCCTCTCGGGCCCTCTCCGCGCGCGATCGAGGTCATGCGGGAGGCGGCCAGGGGCGTGGCCCGCTATCCCGATGCCGCCAATACCGCCCTGCGCGCCGCCATCGCGCGCAGCACGGGGGCCGAGGCCGATCGGATCATCGTCGGCAACGGCTCGGAGGATCTGATCGGTGCGCTGTTCCGCGCCATCATCCGCGCGGGTGATCATGTCGTCACGATCTGCCCCAGTTTCGGCCTGCATGAATTCGGCGCGCTCACCTTCGGCGCGCGGGTGACCAAGCTGCCCTTCGAGCCGGGGTGGTCCTTTCCGGTCGAGGCGATGAAAGCCGAGCTGCGCAGCGCGCCGCGCGTGCTGATCTTCTCGTCGCCCAGCAATCCCGCAGGCCCCGCGATCCGCGAAGAGGAATTCCGCGCCATCGTGGAGGCCGCAGACCCCGCAACGCTGATCTGTTTCGACGAGGCCTATGTCGAATTAATCGACCCGCAGCACCGCTTTGACGCGCTCGGCATTCTGGCCGCATCGGGCAAGCCGCATATCGTGCTGCGCACCTTCTCCAAGGCCTTTGGCCTTGCCGGCGCGCGGGCCGGCTATGGCATCGCTAGCGCGCCCGCGATGATCCGGGCGTTGATGAAGACGCGCAATCCCTTCGGCGTCAACGCGATGGCCGCCGCGGGCGCCATCGAGGCGCTTGCCGATACGGCCCATCTGGACCGCGTAGTAAAGGATGCCGCGACCGAGCGCACACGAGTTGCCGCCGCCCTTGCCGCAAAGGGCTATGCCTGCGCGCCCAGCCAGACGAATTTCGTCTTTTTCGACACGGGCCAGCCCGCGAATGACTTTGCCGAGGGCCTGCGCCGCGCGGGCATCCTGATCAAGGCCTGGCAGGAGGCGCCGTTTCAGACATGGGCGCGCGTCACCATGGGCACGGCGGCCGAGAATGATGCGTTTCTGGCGGCCGTTCCGCAGATCAGCGAGAGGGTGGCCTGACCGCCTCGCCGCCGTCCTGCGTAGTGTGGCGCACCTATAGGCCGGTACTGCAGCGAAATCCCGTGCTCCTCGGCGCCCCGCTTCATCGCTTTTGAGCGGAACTCCTTGGCATTGTCGACGTGAATGGTCTCCGGCAATCCTCTCTTCGGCTTACCTCGTGGTCCGGCTGAAGCGCGACTGGGCGGCCGCGACGGTCTCGATCGTATCGGCGGCCTGCTGGCCCAAGGCTCCGGCAACGTCATGTGTCAGCAGATTTGTCAGGATGCTGAGTGCCCCCTTGGAGCGGAAGACGAGGCCGGTGTTGGTCGTCGCCGACAGGACGTGCTGGCTGTATTTCAAGGCCCAATGGCAGGATTCATCACAGATCACGATCATGTCGATCCCGGCCTCAACTGACAGCCCGGCGAGGGTCTCTGCCTGTACACTGTAGGGGTAAGTATCAACGATCACCAGTGTTTTTTTCTCCGCCGGATCGGTGAAGAGCGCACCGTAGGCTTCGTCCTGCCCGTCGAGATAGGATACTCTCGGTCGCACGTTTTCGAGCATCGCCGCAAAGCCGATGGCGATGTGCCGGATGATCTGGAAGCTGGTCATATAGACCGCCTCGGAGGCGGCCAAAAGTTCGACGCACTGATGCCAGTTCGGATCGTTGCGCAACCCGTGCACTTGCTCAATGGCGGCGATCTCAAGCCGCAAGTTCTGGCTGGCCCATTCCTCCAACCGGCCGGACTGACCGTAGCGTTCGAGGCGCTGACCAAGGCTGCCCTCCTCCGACAGGGCAGTCAGGAATATTCGGCTTTGCTCGAACGACTTGGCTTCGGAAAAATCTCGGAAGCCGATCTTGCGGACAAATCGGCTGACCGTCATCGCGCTGACGCCGACCTTGGCGGCAAGAGAGGCATTGGTTTCGACCATCAGACCTTCGGGGTTGGTTTTCAGATAGTTCGCCAGCGACCGCTCTGCCTTCGAGAGGCTGGGCAAATGCTCCTGAATTCGTTGCGTTAGTGAGGCGCTCATCCGATTATCTTACTGCGTTGCTGATCTTCGGAGTTCCCGGTGGCCAAGGCCGTCCGAACCGTGACCCGCCGCAAACGCCTGTGCAATAACGGGGTATGTTATGTCTAACCATGTTATTCTTGTAACTAGAACTCTATGGCGTTACAAGCATAACCACAGGTTCTGGGGAGGAGCGGCGATCTATGGCAAGTACACACATGACTCGCTCGGGAAAACCTAGGGCTCGCGCACTGGGCTTGAACTTTGAGGGAAAACCAGGTCCACGCAACAACATCACGGATGTTGACGGTGTATCGGTTGGGTATTCCACGATCGTCGAGGGTGATGGCGCGCTGCGGATTGGTCATGGTCCCGTTCGAACCGGAGTAACTGCGATTCTACCGAGACGCCCCGAAAACCTTTCTATCCCGGTTTTCGCCGGCTACCACAATTTCAACGGCAATGGTGAAATGTCTGGCGCGCACTACCTCGACGAAGTCGGCCAATTGACCTTTCCAATCACCATTACCAACACCCATTCCTGCGGCGTCACCCGCGACGCCACGCTGAAATGGGCGAGCCGTGCGCATCCGGGCTCTCTGACTGACGCCTTTGGTTTGCCCGTTTCAGCGGAAACCTATGACGGGTTTCTCAATGACATCAACGGGTTTCATGTCACCGAAGATCATGTGTTCGAAGCCATCGAAACGGCTTCTTCCGGGGCTATCGAAGAAGGCAGCGTCGGCGGTGGGACGGGCATGAAGTGTTTTGGGTTCAAGGCTGGGTCCGGGAGCGCCTCGCGGGTGGTCCGCTATGGCGACGAAAGCCACATGGTTGGTGTTTTCGTCCAGGCGAATTTCGGCACGCGCGAGCATCTGACTATCTGCGGCATCAACATCGGTGCCGGGCTGACGGAACCCGCGATCGTGACGCACACACCGCCGACAGATCTGAGTTCGATCATCGTGGTGATTGCCACTGACGCGCCGCTGATGCCGCATCAGCTGAAACGCCTGTCGCGTCGCGCGACCTTGGGGATGGGGCGGCTTGGTACAATCGGAAACCACTCTTCAGGCGATCTTTTTCTCGCCTTCTCCACCGCAAACGAAGCAGCACTGGCGGCGAAGGAAGCCAGCGCGCAACGTGCGGCATTCATCCCGGACCCGCATCTCGACCAGCTTTTCGAAGCGGTGGTTCAAGGGGTTGAAGAGGCGATCATAAACAGCATGGTGGCCGCTGAAACAATGGTCGGACGCGACGGTAACACCGTCCCCGCCATCCCGCATAACGTCCTGCGGCAATTGGCCGATACCGCCGAACCGGCTCGGGCAGAGGAGTGATTTCGAGGGGAAGGCAGAGAAGATCGAGATGAGCGCCGAAGCTGTTGCTCCAACCCCGGTCGTGTACGGCTTGCAAAAGCGTTTCGGACAGCTCGAGGTTTTGAAGGGCATCTCGCTGACCGTCCGCGAAGGCGAGATCTGCGCAAAACGGACATCACACATGTTGTGCAACTGTCTCCAGGATTCCCCTGAACTGCGAGTCCTCTTCCCGCAAAGCCGACCAGAGTAGAATGATGCCGGCCGTTGCATTGGGCGTCGAAACAGGAATTGTCACCAATGGTTTCCCGTCATAGCTGACATTGCCTGGTGGGCGCGAGTAGCTGATGCCGACGCCGCTTCCATGCGCGGCCAGGGAGCGCATCATCTCCAAAGACGCCGCCCGATGGGCTACCTGGGGCAACAAGCGAAGCTCATCGAACAGGTTTCGCAAATACCCTTCCGACAAGTCTTCGCTGAAGAGGATAATCGGATGATCGACCAACTGTCCTAGATCGACAGAGCGTTGTTTCGCCAAGGGGTGATCGCACGAGAGAAATGCGACCGGGGCAACCTCTCGCAGTTTCTTGCGCCTAAATCTCCCTTCAAATCCGATGTCATAGGTTATCGCCACGTCCACGCGCCCCTCAGCGACATCGGATGCAAGGCCGGAAAAACGTCCCTCAAGGCATTGGAAGGTGATTGCAGGGAAGCGTGATTTCAGCTTTTCCATCACTGGCGCAAGATACCAAGGCGCGATGTCCTCGAAACAGCCCAACACAAAGGGGCGCGTTGTGTCGCGCCCCAACTCGATATCGCTCGCCATGCCAAGAAGCGCATGCGCTTTTTCCACGAACCGGTGCCCGAACGGCGTCACCATGATGCCGGCACCTTTGCGCCGGTCGAAGATCTTTCGTCCGATCCGTTCTTCCACGCGGGTAATCGCAACCGATAATGAGGGTTGCGAGACATGCAAACGGGCAGCTGCGTCGGTCAGGCTGCATGTTTCGGCAACCGTCACGATGTATTCGTACTGGCGTAGGGTAATGTATAGCATGAACCTATATATACTATGACTAGACATTATTGGGAATTAATTATGAGGGGATTTATATTACACTGAGACAGAGGAGAAACGCGATGCACCCACTCTTGACCCAAGACGACATTGACACTTTTCAGCGCGATGGAGTCGTCCTGATCAAAGGGCTTTTCAAGGACCATGTTGAGAAAATCCGCAAAGGAATCGAGCGCAACATGGCAGAGCCAGGCCCCTATGCTGCCGAAAATCTCAAGGAGGGCGAAGGTGGACGCTTTTTTGACGATTACTGCAACTGGACCCGTATCCCCGAGTTCGAAGATGCCATTCGCAATTCGCCAGCAGCCGAGGTGGCGGCGGATCTGATGCAGTCAAATAAGGTGCAGGTGTTTCACGATCATGTGCTGGTGAAAGAGCCTGGAACATCAAAACCGACGCCATGGCATCAGGACGGCCCCTATTACTTCGTTGGCGGAAAGCAGAATGTCAGCTTCTGGTCGCCGATGGATGTGGTTAAAGGGGCAAGCCTTCGGTGCGTTGCCGGCAGCCACGCCTGGGAAAAACCCGTTCTACCGACCCGTTGGCTCGCCGAAACCAACTTCTATCCCGACGAGGACACCTATATGCCGGTACCCGATCCGGATGCCGAGGGCATGGATGTCAGGGAATGGGAGATGGAGCCCGGTGACGCCGTCGCTTTCAACTACGACACCCTGCATGGTGCGCGCGGAAATACGACAGATGCGCGCCGCCGCGCGTTCTCATTGAGACTGGTTGGTGATGACGCCCGCTTTGTGGAGCGTCCCGGCCCGACCTCGCCTCCCTTTCCTGGCCACAACATGCAACCCGGACAAATGTTGAGAGAGGACTGGTTCCCGATCATCTATCAACGCTGATCTGCGGGAACGCAGAGGATCATTCGACAACTACTGTTCGCGGCCTCCTGATGGCATCAGGAGACCGCGAAAGTTCCACAACAACCGCGAAGTACAGAATAGCGGTCACTGGTGCCACTGCGGTGAGTTCTCGCTATGTCCCGGTGTCGCGTTGCCCTTAAATCGGCTCTGCCTCAATCTGTGTGGTGGAACGGTAGCATTCTCGCCCGCAACAATTCTGGACCGGCTCGGCCGTACATGGCGCGTTTGAGGGTCTTCAGGCGATTGATCTGACCTTCTGCTTGGCCGTTGCTCCAGGGCATCTCGATGGCGTTTTTGACGGCTTCGTAGTCCCGGTTCACTGTGCGGGCAAAGCGCACGATGGGCGCCAGGTCGGTTTCGATCGCGTCGTCGATCCATGCAGGGAGCGGGTCTGCCACGCGGCCGCGCAGGATACCATTGAACCGCATGGCGAGGCTGCGCATCGATACGAAGGCGGGAGAGCGGGTCTTGAGCGCATCGACTTTACGCGCCTGATCCGAGGTGAGCTTGCCGCGCGGTTTGATGCACAGCGCGGCCGCGATGACCGGGGAGATCGCGTGCCCCGTTTCCGGGTCCCGAACCGGCTCCAGGATCTTGTGTTCTACCTTGGGATCGCTCGCTTGCTGTTCGGCTCTGCGCCAACCCGCCAGCAGCCGCTGCAAATGCGACTGGCTCCCCTCGTAACCACGCTCTTGGATCAGACTGAAAAGGGCGCTGCCAGTTCGAATGCCCTCCTTCCAGCTTTGGCTCAGGAACTCTTCAAAATACCATGGCGAACTCGGCTTCAAAGCGGCCCGCCTGCGGTCCGGTGGTGTTTCGAACTGCAGCCATTTCGCGATGCTGCGACGCGGAAACCCTGTTCGCCGCCCGATCTCGCTGCAGGAAAGTCCCTGATTTCGGAGCGCATGGATGGTGGTGAAAATCTCTTCCCGGGACGTCCTGTGCGCAAGGCGGGACTTCAGAAGGCTTCCGGCTGCGGTGATGTTGTCGGCGTCGGACAGCAGCGCCCTGCCGGTGGCACGGCCGTGAAGGTTCATCTGTTCCTCAATGGCCTGCCGCAGGTTTTGCACGATATGGAACCGGTCGGCGACCTGCTTTGCCTGCGGTGCCCCTTGCCGGGCAGCCTTGGCGTAGAGACCGCACCGATCTCTGCTGATCACTTCCACCTCGGGGTGTCGCTTTAGCCAGTTGGTGCAGGTGACGACATCTCGATCCTCGAGGATGTCGATGACCACGCGACGCTCCAGATCCACGATGATCGTGCCGTAGGTTTGCGATTTCCGCCAGCTCCAATCGTCGATCCCGATGATTGTCGGCGCCTCGGTGGTGCCTTGAGCACACCTTTTCAGCTGCCTGAGCACCGTGTCATCGCTGACCCCAAGGCCCAAACGATGCAACAACCGCTCCGCAGGCCGTCCGCCTGTCGCATGCCCAAGATGGCCGACAATCTCCCCTACACGCGAAGTACGACGTGCAAATGGACGCGCAATCGAGCTGATCTGGTCCGAGAAAGTCCGGCGCGGGCAAGCAGGCGCCAAACATCGCCAACGGCAAACTGCGAGATCAACCGTTACCGCGTCTCCATGCGCGGGATAATCCTGCAGCCACCGACGCCGCCAGCCATGACGTCGGCGTGAATGCAATCCACAGTCTGGGCAAATGCCGTTGGGTGCCAAGACGCCAGATACAATCCACCCGCCGGATTCACTTCGTTCAACGCTTTGAACTGCAACATCGCTGCCCGGCGACCAGTGCTTCTTCGAACTCACAACTATCCCTCCTGAATTTTCCAGTTTCAGGATAGTTGCGCCACACAAAGTGAGGCAGAGCCTTTAAATATGAGACTTGACCCTGAATCGGACAACTCAAAATGCTGCATTGCAGCTATGCGTGCGCAGTATGCCTTTTTTTGCTTGGCCCTAAGCTTTTAAAATCCGAGCACCCCGCGTCATAAGATTGTGATACCATCCTGCCGAGTGGCTGTTGCTACTTCGCTTCGCCGCCTCCAGCTCTGGGGAGGGTGCTGTCGTAGGCAGCGAAGCAAAAATAAAGTTGTACCAAAAAGTCAAAAAATCTCTCGATCAATATCACTTTAAGATTGCCAGAATCGAATTCAATTTTAGTGTCAGCACGGCATGACAAGTATAACTTCGTCTTCAGAGATGTGGCAGGCTGTGCAGTACCGAGTGGTGCAGGACTTAACCAATGATAGCAATCATGCGTTTGAAGACTTTCGAACGGCGCAGCGCTGGGTGGGTGAGTATCCTTCAAAAGACTTCAAAGAAGTCTGTGCATTGGCAGGGATCGAACCTGATTTCTTACACCCTAAGCTGGTCAAAATGGGGCGAGCAACCGAAGCCAAGCACATGAGTAAAGCCAGAAAGCGCGCTATTGCAGCCGAATAGATAACAAGTGCTCTCAGCTCTGGACTCTTAAGATCGCTTTGATACCTTCTGATTTGTGTTCGATCCCACCCTTCCGAACACAAACAGCCACTCTCTCCCAGAATTGCTTCTATGCGTGGCGGCATCCCCATCGCGTCAGTGAACCCGCCACGCATAACACTTCTTAACTCGCCATAGGCAGAGACGCACAACACGGTTTTAGTTGAAAATGGCTAAACATATTTTCCTCATCGCAAGCTTGCTGAGTATCGTTTCGCCTTCTTCAGGCATTGCAGAGACCCCAAGTTTTTCCGCTGAGGTTAAGCGCATCACGGACGGCGATACATTTCGGGCGCACGATCTCGTGCCCGCTATCCGCATTTGGGGATTAGATGCCCCCGAAACAGATGAGGCTGGTGGGAGTGCTGCCACTCAAGCGCTCAGTGATCTCATCGAAGGTCAGATCCTGACGTGTCTTATCAAAGATGTGGATCGATACAGTCGCATCGTAGGACAATGTTTCCTAGAAAATGGATTGGACATTGCTGCAGAGATGATAAGATTGGGCGTGGCCTTTGAATATTGTCGCTATTCCGGAGGCTATTACGGCACCTGCTAGAATCCAAAGCAACTAGCTCTGTCAGGTTCAAACATCTTCACGGTTTTATCGAGTATTTCGAAGACCTTTTGCTCTCGCCTGATCCTGTCTTTCAGGTCATCCACAGCTGCCTGATTACCTTCTGCCATTGCCAATTTCATCGCGTCGTTCAGAAACTTTAGCTCGTCGATTTGTTCAGCTCTAATCAGCTTCGATCGCTTAAATATTTTGAGCTCTTCTTCCGAAACCGGACCATAAACTCTTGCCTCCCCAGTTCGCATGTTCAGGATAACATCATCCGGATGCGGCAGCACGGGAGGTAAATCCGTTAGGCCATGCTTTTCGCGCCGCTCAAGTTCCGCAGTTGCATCACGCTTGTAATCCAGAAGCGTCTCGAAATAATCGACGTGATCCTTTAGTTTTTTTGCCTCTGTACTGAGCAAGATTTCAGCAAAAAGCTTTTGTGATCTCGGTTCACCCTTCATGGCTTTTAAACCAATCGAACGCATGACCGCAGCTGCAGTTGAGATCGTTAAGATCTTATCACCCTCTTTGATTGGCACATCCCGATATGCTTCCTCGAAGATGATGTCATAAAATGGCTCATCATATGCAGGGCGAGGTTTGTTCTTAACGCCCTTCGGACGCCCCTTCGGATTGCCCGATTTGCCCTTTTGGAATTTCCCTGATGCGGGTGGTTTCGCATAGCCCACGTCATAGTTTGCGGCAGTATGCTTGAGACGATTGCTCAATTGCTTTTTGGTAAGCTTAGTCATCTAAGCCCCCTCAACACGAGACCAGCCACATAGGACCTGCTCTGCTTGTCGTTTTGTGGCAGCCTCCCAGCGCGCCAGGATTGTGTCGCAATAGAGGGGATCCAACTCGACGAGATAGGCGCATCGCCCCGTTTGTTCAGCGGCCATAAGCGTGGAGCCGGAGCCCCCGAAGGGATCGAGAACAATCTCTCCCCTGCTCGAAACATCCAGAATAGCGTCAGCGATCATCTCGACGGGCTTGACCGTTGGGTGCATCGCAAGCTCTTCACCACGCTGTGCGTGCAAAGAATTGATACCGCGGTATTCCCAAACATTGGTGCGGTAGCGGCCGTGTTCTCCGAGCCCAAAGTTGTTTTGGTGACGAGCCGTCCCTGTCTTGAAGGCAAAAATCAATTCATGACGTGATCGGTAGAAGCTGCCCATACCACCATTGTCCTTGACCCAGACTATGAGGTTCTTGAGCTCAGTATAAGCCTCCTGCCCCGCCTCCAACATCTCAGCCATGTGCCGCCAATCCATGCAGACGTAATGGATCGATCCTTCGACACTGAAAGACACCATGTTGTTGAAGGCCGATTTTAGAAACTCAGTGAATTCCCTCACCGACATCTCACCGGATGCCATAACAAACTCGCGGTGTTTGATCTGACCGGAGTTTCCAACATGTCCATCAATCGGAACATTGTAAGGTGGATCTGTGAACACCATAGCTGCGCGTTCACCACCCATAAGCTTCTCGAAAGTCGCGTGTTCCAACGCACTGCCACAGATGAGGCGATGCTTACCCAACTGCCATAAATCACCAAGGTTACACCTCCGAGGCGCTTTTTTGGGCAATTTATCGAGAGGATTGTCCTTAGTGATTTCCGTGTTCTGATCTAGCAGCAAACTGTCGATCTCAGGCATCTCAAAGCCCGTGATCGTAACATCGAAGTCGAGATCGAACTCTAGGAGAGCTTCGAGTTCCTCGGCTAAGATCACTTCATCCCAGCCTGCATTTAAGGCCAATTTGTTGTCGGCCAGAACGTAGGCTCGTTTCTGTTCGGGCGTCATATGATCCAAACAGACACAAGGGACCCGCTTTATGCCAATACTCTTTGCAGCTTCGACCCGAGCGTGTCCCGCGAGGATATGATGTTCTGCATCGATCAGAACTGGGTTGGTAAAGCCAAAGGTCTCGATGCTATCGGCAACTTGGCGGATTTGCTTCTTCGAGTGAGTACGTGCGTTCTTCTCCCAAGGTTTCAACTGGGAAACTGCAACGTACTCAATCTGCGAATTCGGTGTATCCATGCTAGACACTCCTTCAAGGAAGGTTGCGCAAAGTTTCTGGTCTCACGGCGCAGATTGCTGCGCCGTGAAGTGAAAATCAGCCTAGTCACGGGTCGGCTATCGAACTGCAAAAGAGGGAACCTGCGCGACCAGGCATCCACAACAATTACAGATGTGGAGGATATCAGAGGCCCCTTAAGATGACCTCAAAAGCGATATCTCGACGTTCTTCTCGTTGTCCGTTCTGTCCTGAACCAGGGTGCAGTAACGGGTGGTCTGAACGCATTTTCAAGTTACGAGAATCAGCAGGATGTGGTCAAGCGTCTGAGGCACATCTCCACCTAATTTCGTGTAATAACACTAGATATTGTGTTTAAATTCTCATCTGGACTTCCTTAGCGGAACGAGCGTGAGTGTGTCGTGACGCGATTTAGGGAGCGACACAGGTATGCGATGGACGGACGTGGAAACGCTCGGGCGCGAGGGGCTGATTGAAGTATGGGTGGAGGTGATTGGAACACCACCACCTAAGAAGATGAGCCAAGGATTTATGCGCAGCATCCTGGCCTATGATCTTCAGGCGCGGGAATATGGGGATCTCAAGCCAGGCGCCCTGAAGCGGATCAAGAATGCAGGACACGACGGACATCGATCGACCAATCGCGAACGAGGAGCCCTAAAGCCTGGCGGGCGGCTGATCCGAGATTGGAATGGAGTTAGCCATATCGTCGAAGTCACGGAGGCAGGGTTTGTTTGGCAAGGTCAAACCCACCGCTCATTGTCTGCCATAGCACGCGCCATAACCGGTACCCGCTGGTCTGGCCCTCGGTTCTTCGGTCTCTAGATGAGTGAGGGCAAACCAAAGACCCGCTGCGCGATCTACACGCGCAAATCCTCCGAGGCGGGGCTCGAGCAAGAGTTCAACTCACTTGATGCTCAATACGATGCCTGCGCCTCTTACATCGCGTCTCAAAAGCACGAAGGATGGAAACTCCTCAGCCAGCGATATGATGATGGTGGTATCTCAGGAGGCACGATGGAGCGCCCCGGATTACAGCGGCTCCTGAGTGACATTGATGCCGGTCTGATTGATATGGTCGTCATCTATAAGATCGACCGCCTGACACGCTCTCTCGCTGACTTCGCGCGCCTTGTAGAGCGCCTAGAGCAACGGGGGTGCTCGTTTGTCTCCGTAACACAGGCTTTCAATACGTCTACATCGATGGGTCGGTTGACCTTGAATGTACTGCTCTCCTTTGCACAATTCGAACGTGAGGTCACTGCAGAGCGCATTAGAGACAAGATCACCGCTTCCAAGAAGAAGGGCCTCTGGATGGGTGGGCTTGCACCCTTGGGGTACGACCCTCACCCAGACAAATTGATCCGGAGCTTGGTCATCAATGAGGTTGAAGCCAAAGACGTCCGAACGCTCTTTGATCTCTACCTGACCCACGGCAACCTCAGGCTGGTAGAAGAGCAGGCCAAGCGTCAGGGAATACGATCAAAGCAGAGGCAAGATACGAAGGGGCGGCATACAGGAGGAGCGCCACTGTCTCGCGGACAGATCCACCACATGCTGACCAATCCGATCTACAAGGGAGACATCCGACATACAGACAAAACATACCCAGGCCAGCATGAGGCCATCGTCTCGGCTCAGCTTTGGGAAAAGGTCCAAAACAAACTGCAAGAGGTCAGTGCAAAGGCACGGGGACGAGGAACACACCTGAATGCCTCTACGTTCCCCACGCATGGTATCCTGAAGGGCAAGCTCTTCGACGAGACCGGAGATCGGCTCACACCCAGCCACACGAAGAGCAAAGGGAAATACCACCGGTACTACGTCTCAAACCGGCTCATCTCCGGGGGTAAAGATCCATCGGCTTGGCGTATCCCTGCAGACCAACTCGAGCAGTGCGTTACATCAGCAATCGCAAACCAAATTGCCTCAACTGCAAACAACTTCACCCTCATTAAAAATCCAAATTCAGATGAGATCGAGAAGATAAAAGTCGCCTCGGAACACATTGTAAATAAATTAAATAATCGAAAAGATGATCTCATAACAAAGCTCGTAGAGAGAGCTACATTCAGCAAAGGCAAGCTTGATTTAGAACTCTCCGCGCATCACCTCAGCGCGGCCCTGAACATAGAAAAAAATCGGCTCTCGACACATCTGACCAGCTACACTGTTCCACTTACCCTTCGCAAACGAGGGGTCGAAGCAAAACTCATCGCGGGGGAACTTCAATCCAAGCCTGACCAAACTTTGTTGTCGGCTTTATCAAGAGCGGAAGGATGGATTGAGCAACTTAAGATGGGAACCATGATTGCAGAAATTGCGGCGGCCCAAAGCTGCAACGAAAGCTACATCCGTAAGCGTATCCAGCTCGCGTTTCTGTCGCCTGATCTTAAACTCGCAATCCTACAAGGACGTCAGCCAGTTGATCTGACGCTCGAAAAGCTGACCAGCACGACCATTCCTCGCTGCTGGTTGGAACAACGGAAACGCTACAAGCTCGACGCTCCCTGATATTCCCTGTTTTACCTGTTTAAATCCCTGTTATTAAAACCAAATTACCCTGATATTGAAATTTAAGTTCCCTGATAATTTGATAACAGGGAAATCGCATAAATTTTCAATGAATCTAAAGCGTTACAGGCATAAAAAGGCGCCGAAAGTTTCGTATTCTGGCCAAAAACAGACAAATTCCCTGTTAATTCCCTGTAAATACCAGAAACCGCACCGTGCTCTTTGCCCAACAGAGACTTCTGCGGAAGAACAGGCATATTGGCGGACTAAGGGCGTCTCTCAACAGAAATGCCCAAAATAACCCACGGAAAAACCGCAAGAATACAGCGCAAAACCGCCAGAGATTGGAATTTAGGGGGTGGGTGGCGGAAGCGGTGGGATTCGAACCCACGGTACGGTTCCCCGCACGCTAGTTTTCAAGACTAGAGCCTTAAACCACTCGGCCACACTTCCTGCGCCTGCCGTGACTAACGGCATGCTTTTGATTCTGGAAGCTAAAAACCAATGTTCGGAAAACCGCCGACCTATGGTGCTGAAGGCTTTAAAACGTGGTGGCGCAACGCTATGGTGTTCGCGACGAGAGCAGAACGCACTGAAACAAGTGCAGCGGCATATCCGCATAATGATAGGGGCAACATAATGTCGGGCAAAATTTCGTGGGTTGTGGCAGGCCTTCTTGCAACGACCGTTCTGGCAGGCTGTGACGGCAACGGCCAATTCCAATTCCCACAGTTGGGCGGCGCGGCCTCGACCGAGCAAGCAAGCCCAAGCGTGCAATTGGTTGAGCGCGACGTTGAAGCCCCCGAAGTGTTCCAAGTCACCGATAACGGTCTATGGGACGGGCGCCCGTCTTTGGGCGGTGTTTGGGTAGCGCATCCTGATGTGGTTGACCCAGAGCGGGTGATTATCCGCAACACGGAAAACGGCAAGTTCGTGATTGGCGCCCTGTTCCGACGCGAGCGCGAACAACCTGGCCCTGCGTTGCAAGTGTCCTCCGATACGGCTGCGGCATTGGGTATGCTGGCTGGTGCGCCTGCATCGCTGCAAGTGACAGCGCTTCGTCGCGAAGAAGCACCGGTTGAGGCCCCTGCTCCGATTTCGAACTTCGATGAAACTGCGATTGCAGGCGAAGAGGTCCAGACCACGTCACTGGACCCGATTGCGAATGCTGAGGCTGCTATTTCTGCGGCAGAAGCCGAACAAGTGGCGACAGCCGCTCCGGCGCCGCAAGCAGCGGTCGCGACGTCGGCCCTGACGAAACCCTATATTCAGATCGGTATCTTCTCGATCCAATCGAACGCAGACCGCACGGCTGAAATTTTGAATGGAAATGGCATCACCACGACCATCCTCGCCCAAGAAAGCCAAGGACGCCCCTTCTGGCGGGTCGTTGTTGGCCCCGCGCAGAGCTCGGCTGAACGGTCTGACCTTCTTTTGCGCGTGAAAGGCCTCGGATACTCTGACGCCTACGCTGTGACCAATTAAACGAAACGGATTGCTTTGAGATGATCATCCGCCTTTTGACAGCATGCCTTCTGGCCCTGACCGCAACGTTTGCCGCTGCGCAATCGTTCGAAACCAATGCCCGCGCCGCCTATGTCTATGACATGACGACAGGCACGGTCCTGTTGGAGAAGAATGCGGATACGCCATTGCCTCCGGCGTCGATGTCGAAACTGATGACGCTCTACCTCGCGTTTGAGGCCATCTCGGACGGACGGCTGTCGCCCGACGACGAACTGCTCGTGTCTGAACACGCGATGAGCTACCAAGGGTCGTCGATGTTTCTGCGCAGCGGCGAACGTGTCCGCGTCGAAGATCTGATCCGCGGCGTGATTATCCTGTCGGGCAACGACGCAAGCGCGGTTCTGGCGGAGAACCTGTCGCCCGATGGCACCGAGGCTGGCTTTGCCCGCATGATGACTTCGCGCGCCCAAGATTTGGGAATGATGCATTCCACCTTCGCCAACTCAAACGGCTGGCCTGATCCGAACCAGCGTATGTCAGTGCGAGACCTCGGCATACTCGCTCAACATCTGATCACCGATTTCCCGACCTACTACCCGATTTTCGCAGAGGAAGAGTTTCTCTTTGACGGTCGCGTTCCGTCAAACAGTCAGAACCGCAACCCGATCCTTGGCCTCGGCCTTGGCGCAGATGGCATGAAAACAGGCCACACCCAAGAAGCAGGCTATGGCCTTGTCGGCTCTGCCAAACAAGGTGACCGTCGCGTTGTCTTTGTGGTCACAGGGCTCGACAGTGCAGCCGCGCGTGCCGAAGAGGGGCAGCGCATCCTGAACTGGTCCTTTCGACAATTTGCCCAGAAAAATGTGATCGAAACAGGCACCCGCGTCGCGGAAGCCAGCGTATGGATGGGTCAAGCACCGACCGTAGGACTGACCGTTGCCGAAGACGTGTCGATGCTCGTGCCGATCCTGAGCGGCGATAGCATTGACGGTGAGGTTGTTTTCAACGCTCCTATTGAGGCTCCTATTGCCGCTGGCCAAACCTTGGGCGAACTGATCATTCGCTTTGATGATCTTCCAGAGCGTCGCATCCCGCTGGTCGCTGAAGCTGACGTTCCAGTCGGTGGATTTGCGATCCGTATGCGGACCGCCGTGATGGTTCTGTTGGACAAAGTCATGAGCAATGCCGATATGGCTACGACAGACGACAATGCCTGAGGCGACAATGACCCGCGGACAACTCATTACCTTTGAAGGGATCGACGGGTCCGGAAAATCGACACAGGCTAAGATGCTGGTCGAACGCTTGCGTGCAAAGGGCCACGATGTGATCCACACGCGTGAACCCGGCGGCAGCGTCGGCGCCGAAGAAATCCGTCAGCTTATCCTGACAGGCGACACCGACCGCTGGTCACCTGAAACGGAAATCTTGCTGTTCACTGCGGCCCGTCGGGATCATTTGGAAAAGACAATCCGCCCCGCACTTGAGGCTGGACAGATTGTCGTCTGCGACCGCTTCGCGGATAGCACCCGTATTTATCAGGGCGCGACACGTGGTGATCTACGGACGAAGGTCGATCAGTTGCACGATTTGATGATCGGTCAAGAGCCCGACTTGACCTTTATCATCGATATGGACCCCGCAATTGCATTGGCGCGCGGGTTGGCCCGCCCCGATGCAGAGGCCCGTTTTGAAGATTTCGGCCTCTCGTTCCAAGAAACCGTTCGTCACGGATTCCTTTCGATTGCACGTGCACACTCTGACCGCTGTGTCGTGGTCGAAGGCAATCGAACAGCAGATGAAGTCGCCGCAGAAATCCTCGCAATTTTTGAGGATCGCGCATGAGCGATGACCTCCCCGAACCAGATCGGATCGAGGGTGCACCCCACCCGCGCGAAACCGAAACCCTGTTCGGTCAAGAGCAAGCAGAAGCCGCATTCCTAGAGGCCTATAATTCTGGTCGCCTCCATTCAGGGTGGCTGATCACAGGACCCAAAGGCATAGGCAAAGCCACCCTCGCCTACAAAATCGCCGCGTTTTTGCTGACAGAACAACCCGCTGACGGAGGCCTCTTTGGTGACGCGCCCCCTGCCCCGACATCGCTGTCGATCAGTGCCGATCATCCTGACATGGCGCTGATCCGTGCGGGCAGCCATCCGCGGCTTTCGATCGTGCGGCGTCCTGTGGATGAAAAGACAGGCAAGCTGCGCACCGAAATCACCGCTGACCCCGTGCGGGATCTGAAAAAATTCTTTCACATGTCCGCTGCTGACGGTGGTCGCCGCGTGGTGATCGTGGACGTGGCAGACGAGATGAACGTCACGGCCGCAAACTCGATCCTCAAAGAACTCGAAGAGCCGCCAGCTCGCACCACGCTTCTGCTGCTTGCCCACCAACCTTCGCGCCTTTTGCCAACGATCAGATCGCGCTGCCGCGAACTGCGGTGCAAGCCCTTGTCCCCTGCCGATGTGGCGCACGCCTTGGCTCAGGCCGATGTGCACGTGGACGAGACAGAAGCGCTCGCCACGTTGTCGGGTGGGTCCGTTGGCGAAGCGATCCGTTTGATGAACCACGATGGGCTGAAGATGTATCATGATCTGGTGCATATGTTCGACAAATTGCCCAACGTGGATCGCACGGCCGCATTGAAACTCGCAGAAAGCTGCGCTGGTAAAGGGGCCGAAGCGCGGTTCCCGATGGCGCTCGACCTGATCGATCTGTTCCTTGCCCGTGCGGCGCGAACAGGCCTCGTAGGTGAACCCAGCACCCAAGGTGCGATGGGCGAAGCACGCCTCTTAGCACGGATCGCGCCGAATGACTTTGCTGCGCGTCGATGGGCAGAACTACAGCAGGAACTGTCGCTCAAGGTGCGCCGTGGTCGGGCGGTGAACCTTGACCCTGCCGCGCTCATCCTTGATATGGTTTTCAGGATCGAAGAAACGGCCCGCTCCGTGGCCGCAGACTGAGGCAGATATGTCCCCCAAAGCCCAAATCGTTGATAGCCACTGCCACCTCGACTTCCCCGATTTCGACGAGGAACGCGACGACGTGATTGCCCGTGCGATTGAGGCAGGCGTGACGCGCATGGTGACGATCTGCACCAAACTGCACAACGAACTCAAGGTCCGAGCCATTGCTGAGGCCCACCCTGAGGTCTTTTACGCGGTAGGTATTCACCCGATGAGCGTTGAGGCACAGCCCCTCGTCACGATCGATCAATTGGTGGCCTATGCTGCGCACCCAAAGATGGTCGGTATTGGCGAAACGGGGCTGGACTACCATTACACGCCTGACAGCGCAGAACTGCAAAAGCGATCCCTGCGTATCCATATCGATGCCGCCCGCGAAACAGGTTTGCCGCTGATCATCCACGCCCGCAACGCAGACGACGATATGGCGCAAATCCTCCGCGAAGGCATGGACAACGGCGCCTACACGTGTGTCATGCATTGCTTTAGCTCTGGCCCCGAGTTGGCTCGCGCTGCACTGGATATGGGGTTCTATCTCTCGATGTCTGGCATCGCGACATTCCCCAAATCCCAAGAGGTTCGGGACATTTTTGGATCCGCCCCCCTCGACCGAATTTTGGTGGAAACGGACAGCCCTTACCTTGCTCCAAAACCGTTCCGCGGCAAACGCAATGAACCAGGTTACACGGTCCACACGGCGCAAGTCGGCGCGGACGTGTTTGGCGTTTCGTATGAGGATTTCGCAAAGGCAACGACCGCCAACTTTGATCGCCTGTTTACAAAGGCGAAACTCTGATGGCTCGGCTTGAAATTACAATTCTCGGCTGTGGATCGTCGGGCGGTGTGCCGCGCATTGGCGGCATCTGGGGCGATTGTGACCCAACCAATCCCAAGAACCGCCGCCGTCGCTGTTCGATCATTGTCACGCGTTGGGATGGCGACAAAGCGACCCGCGTGCTGATCGACACTGGTCCCGATATGAAAGATCAGCTCGTCGATGCGGGTGTCGGAGAGTTGGATGGCGTGGTCTTTACCCATGCGCACGCCGACCACATGCATGGCCTCGATGATGTACGCCAGATCGTTTTCAACACGGGCAAACGATTGCAGGTCTGGGCTGATGGGGACACATCCGAAAGCCTTCTATCGCGCTTTGGCTACGCCTTTGTACAGCCCAAAGGATCGCCCTACCCGCCGATCTGTGAGTTGAATATGATCGAAGGTCCTGTGACCGTTTCAGGCGCGGGCGGTGATGTTACCCTGACCCCATTTAAGGTAAACCACGGCTCTATCGACGCCTTAGGGTTTCGGATCAATGGCGTCGCCTATCTGCCCGACGTGGCCTACCTCTATGACGAGGCTTGGGAGCATCTGAACGACCTAGACTGCTGGATCGTCGACGCCCTGCGCCGCACGCCTCACCCAACCCATTCGCATCTGGAACAAACGCTCCAGTGGATCGAACGGGTCGCGCCCAAGCAGGCTGTGTTGACAAACATGCATGTCGACCTTGATTACGAAACGGTTGCGGCTGAAACGCCAGACCATATCATGCCCGCTTACGACGGCATGACATTGTCGTTCGACATCTAACTTTTCCGTTTCGGAAGGCTCCCTCATGTCTGCTTTGATACAGGTGGTTTTACCTGTCTTTATCGTCATTGCCTTTGGCTATGTCGCCGCTTGGCGCGGTTGGCTCAAAGCCGAAGCCGTGGACGCGCTCATGACATTTGCCCAAGGGTTCGCGATCCCCATGCTGTTGTTCAGGTCGATGATGAATCTCGACCTTGCAGGATCGTTTGATGCCGCGCTCTGGGCGTCATTCTATGTGGGCGCGCTGACGGGCTTTGGCGTCGGTATCCTCGGTGCACGATTCATTTTCCGCCGCACATGGGAAGAAGCCATCGCAATTGGTTTCGTCGGACTCTTTTCGAACTCGCTGCTCCTTGGCCTTCCGATCACAGAACGTGCTTATGGGGTCGACGCGCTCTCGGCCAACTTTGCGATTATCGCGATCCACTCTCCGTTCTGCTACGCCGTCGGTATTACCGCGATGGAGATCGTAAAGAACCGTGGCGGATCTATTGCGCAGCTCCCCGCAAAGGTGCTCCGCGCGATGTTCCGCAACATGCTGATCATCGGGATCATTTGCGGTGTGATCGTGAACTTGTCTGGCTTCACGTTCCCGTCTGCCCTGACCGAAGCAATCGACCTTATGGTTCGCGCGGCGCTTCCGACTGCACTGTTTGGTTTGGGCGGGATCCTGTTCCGCTATCGTCCAGACGGCGACCTCCCCACCGTAGGCTTTATCGTCACTGTGTCGCTGATCGTACACCCGCTCGTCGTTTGGGGCATGGGCAAGATGTTGGGCCTCCCGCTGTCATCATTCCGCTCCGCGGTCGTGACCTCGGCCATGGCACCGGGGGTGAACGCCTTTCTCTTTGCCAATATGTATGGCCAAGCACGGCGGGTGGCTGCATCGGCGGTTCTAATGGGAACGGCTGTGTCGATAGTGACTGCCTCGTTCTGGCTAGTCCTTCTCCCATAAAAAAGGGCGGCCAAGGGGCCGCCCTTTTCAATTCAAATCCACAAAACCTTAGCCCGGTGACATGCCGCGCAGGCGTTCGGACCGACGACGCAGCAGTTCAAGCGTGGTCAGCAGCATGATCGACAGCACCACAAGGATTGTTGCAACAGCGAGGATCGTCGGGCTGATCTGCTCGCGCAGGCCGATGAACATCTGCCACGGCAGCGTCTTTTGCTGAGCCGAACCCACGAAGAGCACAACCACAACTTCGTCGAAGGATGTGATGAAGGCGAACAATGCACCCGAAATCACACCGGGCAGGATGAGCGGCATCTGAACACGGAAGAACGTGGTCACTGGGTTCGCACCCATCATCGCAGAGGCGCGGGTCAGCGAGCGGTCAAAGCCTACAAGCGTCGCGGTCACTGTGATGATAACGAACGGGATACCCAATGCAGCGTGAGCGAGGATAACGCCTGCCCGTGTGCCTGTCAGTGTGAACGGCAAGTAGACTTTGCCGTAGAACGGAACAGGGATGTAGGGGTTCGAGTAGAAGAAATACATGCCCGTCGCCGAGATGATCAACGGAACGATCATTGGCGAAATCATCACCGCCATAATCGCCCGACGACCGGGAACGTGGCTCTGCGACAGACCGATAGCCGCCAGTGTGCCCAGACTTACGGACACGAGGGTCGCAATCGGTGCGATCTGCAGCGAGTTCTTCAGTGCCAACTGCCAGTCGGAGTTGCTGAAGAAGTCGTTGTAGTGCTTCAACGAATATCCAGCCGGATCAAGACGCAGCATTTCAGGCGTGAACGTAAAGAAGTCCTGCGCGTTGAATGACAGCGGGATGATCACAAGAATCGGTGCGATCAGGAAGAAAAAGATCAGTCCACAGATCGTCCGGTAGCTGTAGTGCCACACCCGTTGAGCGGTGCTTGCATATGCGGGAAGTGCCATTGTGATCAGCCTCCGAGTTTCACGTTATCAATGCCAACAATACGGTCGTAGAGCCAGTAGAGCGCAAGCACGAGGATGAGCAGGATAGAGCCAAGAGCCGCTGCCAGACCCCAGTTCAAAGAGCTGGAGATATGATATGCGATCCGGTTCGAGATGAAGACACCTTTGGTGCCGCCAACCAGCTCGGGGGTGATGTAGTAGCCGATGGACAGGATGAACACGAGGATCGAACCAGCGCCAATACCCGGAACCGAGTTCGGGAAGTAGACGCGCCAGAAGGCAGTCCAGTCATTCGCACCCATCGATTTCGCAGCGCGAACGTAAGACGGGCTGATCGTTTTCATCACCGAATAGAGCGGCAGGATCATGAACGGCAGCAGGATGTGGGTCATCGCAATGATAGTGCCTGTTGCGTTGTTGATCAGCTCAAGTCGGTTGTCGTCAGCGATGACATGCAGCCAAACGAGGATGTCGTTGATCACACCTTGGTTCTGCAGAAGAACCTTCCATGCCGAGGTCCGCACCAAAAGCGAGGTCCAGAATGGCAGAAGAACAAGGATCATCAGAACGTTCGCGCTCCGCAGTGGCAGGTTTGCAAGCAGGAATGCAATCGGGTAGCCGAGCAAGATGCACGAGCCCGTGATGACGATCGACAGAATGATCGTGCGGACGAACAGCGTGATGTAGATACGCTCGTCTTCAGGGCGCTGCGTTACGCCTTCGCCAGACAGCTGCATATCGACAGAGTTCAAGAAGTAGCCGCTGGTGTAGTCGCCGCCATAGGTTTTGATCGTCGCCCAAACCGCAGGATCCGCCCAGCCGTCATTTGCGTCGATGAACTGCTCACGAAGGGACACAGGCTCCCAGCCAGATACATCAACCGACGGAATAGACGCAACCGAAGCTCCGGCCATCAAGTCATTGTAAAGACCTGTATAAACGAAATCAGCAGGGTCTTCTTCGGACGGAACATCGTTGTTCAGATCGACAACAATTTTGGACCACGCGTCATAAGCGTCAGCCGTCTGCGGAAGTGCCGCGCGTACAGCATCATCCGCCATCCATGCAGCCCATTGCGCAGGATCAGCAAATGCAGCGTCGGCCGCAGTGAATTGTTCAGTGTAGGATTCCGTTTCAAACTTACCAACCTTGCGGCCTGTCGAACGGAACAGAGACGAGATACCAGTCAGTTCATAGTTCAGGCGCGAACCTAGACGAGTGTGACTCTTGTATTCTTCGGCAATCGCAAAGTCGGTGTAGAACGCGGCGAAAACCTCTTCGCCCGGCGTTTCGCCCGAAGTTGCATCCCAGTCGTCAAGTGCAACGATCGTGCGCGGGATTGTATCCGGCACAATATCGTTCTCAACAGACCGCAGAAGCATGTCAAAGATGGGAGCAATGAAGCTCAACAGAATAAAGAGAAGTAGCGGTGCAATCAGCATCAACGCTCGCACTTTTTGGCGGCGGAGTGCTCTGTGCAAACTTTTTTTGAGGCTTTGGCCGTCAGCTGTCGTCAGCTTACCGGCGTCGGTGGTCGCGTCAGTCATAAAATGGTCCCGTCCCGAGTGGCCACGGCCCTCGATTGGGGCCGCGGCAATTTTTTGTCTGGCCCTGACAGCAGGGCCAAACTAGGTCCGATTACTGGGCGAGCCAGGCTTGGAACTTAGCGTCCAGATCGTCGCGGTAGTCAGCCCAGAAGTCGTACTGGGTGACGAAGACGTTCTTGGAGTTGTTCGGATCGGTCGGCATGTGCGGAGCCATAGGAATACCCAGCTCTGCGTGGTTACCCACGAGCGGAGCGGACGATGCACGAGCCGGACCGTAGGAGATGTATGCAGCCTGATCAGCCAGACGCTGGGTGTCGGTTGCGTAGGATACGAAGTCCAGAACGCGTGCCAGGCGATCTTCCGGCAGACCAGCTGGGATTACCCAACCGTCGAAGTCGAGCATCTGAGCGTCCCAGAGCATGCCGATCGGCTGGCCCTGTTCTGCGATCGCAGAGAACAGACGACCGTTGTAGGTCGAACCCATTACGATTTCGCCGTCAGCGAGGAGCTGCGGAGTTTCAGCAGCAGCCGACCACCAGATTACGTCGTTTTTGATGGTGTCGAGTTTTGCGAACGCTTGATCCTGACCTTCCGGAGTTGCGAGAACGTCATAGATGTCGTCTTTTGCAACGCCGTCACAGAGCAGAGCCCATTCCATGTTTGCCAGCGGGCGCTTGTTCAGTGCGCGCTTGCCCGGGTAGGTTTCGGTGTCGAAGATCGCACAGATCGAGTCTGGTGCGTTGTCGCCAACCATGTCTGCGCGGTAGCCAACAGTGGTCGAGAACACGATCTGCGGGATGAAGCAGTCGGAAATGATCGAGTCGCCGAAGTCGTCAGACGCGGTGGAGCCGTCGTTGCCAGCAGCGAGCATCGCGTCGTGGTCGATTTCCATCGCCAGACCTTCGTCACAAAGACGGATAGCGTCAGCAGCTTCTACGTCAACGAGGTCCCAAGTGATGTTGCCCGACTCGTTCATCGCGCGGAGTTTCGCAACGGCTTCTGCCGAGGACTCATCCCAAACGATGTTTACGCCAGCGTTCGCAGCCATGTAGGGCTCCGAGTAAGCTTTGGTTTGCGATGCTTGGTAAGCGCCGCCCCAGCTAACAAGGGTCATATCCGAAGCCATGTGTGCGTCTGCGAATGCAGCGCCAGCAGCAAGGGTAAGAGCCGAAGTAGCAAGAAGTGTTTTAGTAAGTTTCATACTATTCTCCCGTGGTTTCCCGGTGATTTGATTTTGCAGGGGCCCGCCCGGGTGGGGCCTCCCGCATTCATTAATCACGAACTCAAGCGTCGAGTGCGTGACAATCTTCTGGCAACCAGCCGATGTCGATCATCGTGCCGGGCTGCAAACGTACCTGATCAGGTGCGTTACGTGTTTTGATAACGAAATCATCATGACCAGCCACGCGCAAGCGTGTGCGGAAAATGTCGCCCATGTAGATGAACTCCAGAACCTCAGCTTTGAGGGTGTGAGCATCTGGTGACAGACGGTCCTTGTTGATTTCGACACGCTCTGGGCGGATCGACACCTTAGTGCGGTCGCCAACATTCTTAACGTTCACTGGCTTTGCGTCGATCAAATCGCCGCCGTCCAGCTGGACGAGGCACTTGCCGTTACCGATTTCCTTAACGACGCCAGTGAGCGTGTTATTTTCACCGATGAACTGCGCAACAAAGCTGTTCTGCGGCGATTCATAGAGTTGATCTGGCGGAGCAAGCTGCTGAATACGGCCATCGTCAAACACAGCAACGCGATCAGACATGGTCAGTGCTTCGGTTTGGTCATGGGTCACGTAAACGGTCGTAATCCCCAGTTCGTGCGCGAGGCGCGTGATTTCGAACTGCATGTGTTCGCGAAGCTGTTTGTCCAACGCACCCAGTGGTTCGTCCATGAGAACGAGTTCAGGCTGGAACACGAGCGCACGTGCAAGTGCGATACGCTGCTGCTGACCACCAGAAAGCTGTGCAGGACGGCGGCCACCAAAACGGCCCATCTGCACCATATCAAGCGCGCGCTGCACTTTCTCTTCACGTTCGGATTTGCCGATTTTGCGAACCTCAAGCGGGAAGGCGAGGTTTTCAGCAACCGTCATGTGGGGGAAGAGCGCGTAGTTCTGGAACACCATCCCAATGCCGCGTTTGTGCGGAGGGATATTGTTGATCGATACGCCGCCGATACGGATGTCACCGTGCGTTGCGGTTTCAAACCCTGCCAACATCATAAGACACGTGGTCTTACCAGACCCTGACGGTCCAAGCATGGTAAGGAACTCGCCTTTCGGCATGCTCAGGTTGAGATCTTTAACGACGAGTGTCTCGCCATCATAACTTTTCTGCACGCGTTCGAATTCTACGAACGCGCTGTCCGTTGCGCTTGAAGCCAAAACGGCACTCCCTGATATCTACAGCGGTTTGCCCGCCCGTTTGTAAGGAGAACTATTCCCGTCCACTTTCGATATTGCAACCAGTTAGGTTGTTTTTACCCATCACATTCGTAAATTCCCGACAAATGACTTTAGTTTGCGCAAACATCAGTCAAATGGACTTCGGTTTCATGGCCCTTCAGGAAAAATCCGTTCTAGCTTGCCTAACGTCAAGCGACTGTCCTTCATAGATGCGACAATGCCATGTCGCTAATAGATTCTGGAAGGTCGCGGAACTTCGCTACTGGTCGCGCAGTTTGTCCGTAGCCCGTTTCGGCTCCGAGTCGACCTATTTCTGGGAACAAACGAAGCACCTCAAACACCGACTCACGCTCAAGCGCGGTTAAACCCCAAGGTCCGGGATAGAAGCTCTCCGACGCAATCCCGTTTCCATAAATGATCTGATGTTTCTCGAACATGAGGTGCACGTAGGTCACCTTTTTCACACCTTGAGCCACGCGAACCTTTCCGCCCTTGAGCCGAGCGAGGTGCTTTGCCCGCACAAGTGTATCGGTACCACCGCGTTCATCGATCTTCGTGAAGACCCCATGTTGGGGCGACACAAGAAGGCCGCGATCGCCTCCCAAAATCGACGCATCGAGGCGGATGGGCCTCAAATCTGGTGCAGCGTCGAGTTCAGCACATGACAAATGCCGCGACCCACACCACACTATCGGCTGCGGGCCGTTGTCTCGGGTCACGACGATATCACCAACGCGGAGGTTCTCGACAGGCACTTCGCCTTTCGGCGTCAGGATCATTGTGCCTGCAGTGAAACATGGGATGCCGATCTTGAACAGCTCAGGTCCAGTGTCGACAAGCGACGGCGCGACACCCCACAGGATCAATTGCTCCCCGTTTGGGAACATCAGCTTTGCATTACCCGATCCATCGTCGATGACAGTTACATCAACCGTTCGGATCGGGTCGCCGTTGGCGTTCGTTAAATTGCTGACATCGAGCTGGTCGTTGGTGAAGCCGTCCAGATCGCTATCACCTAAATCGAAGCCCCCGATGTAGTCCAAACCCGATGAAAGAACATAAACATCGTTGCCAGCCCCGCCGACCATGACGTCATTTCCATCACCACCGTCGAGGATATCATCACCATCATCGCCTTGCAGCCAGTCATCGCCGACCTCGCCATAAAGCGTATCATTCCCGCCTTCGCCATAAACAGTGTCGTTTCCGGTCCCACCATAAAACGTGTCGCCGTCCAAGCCGAGCCATGCCGTATCATTGCCCGCACCACCGTAAACGGTATCCGCGCCGCCCAGCTGGCTACCGCTGACATCGTCAATAACGTCGTTGCCATCGCCACCATAAACGAGGTCATTCCCTGCCCCGTAATAAATGGTGTCGTCGCCCGACCCACCGTCGACAGTATCATTGCCGCCCTGCGAAATAATACTGTCATTGCCGATCCCACCATACAGCGTGTCGCCATAGGTATCGGACCCAACCATTGTGTTAAACTGCGATGACTCGTAGTTTTGACTAACAAGCGTGCTGTAGCTGACACCGTCGGTGTTGGAGGCAGAGACCAGTTCATAGGTCACACCTGGGGTCATTTGCTTGTCAGCAAGAGTGCCGACCCAAACGCCCGCGACCTCTACCGTGTAAAGCCGAACTTCGGAGCCGTCCGGCGCTCGAAATACATAGACGTCTTCTAGATAAGCCCTGCCACTAGCAACAACATTCCCCGACGGATCACGGAGAGTGAGTGTCTGCTTGTAGCTGTCATCACCGATTTCGTCGTTGTTGCGGTCACCACTAAAAAACGAATCCGTGGCTTCGAGCAGCAGCACCAAGTCGGCGTCGTCGATAGAGAAGTTGTAACCATCGGTCGAGGCAGACCAGTTCGGGTCCAATTGAATGGTTGATCCAACAGTAGAGATGCTGCCCGTAAATCCAAACAGATCCGAGGTACCAAACCCTACTTTGGTGTAAATCGCCATTGGTTACTCCGTACAAACGCTGAACGGAGTAACGGCAAAAAACGCACCCGTTTAAGGGGCGTTTCGTAATGTAATCAACAATCTCAGGAGAGTAGTTGGTGCGGTCGAGAAGACTCGAACTTCCACGGGAGTTACCCCACAGCGACCTCAACGCTGCGCGTCTACCAATTCCGCCACGACCGCACTGTCTAGGCTTGGTGCGGGGTCTCTAGACCAACCACGCACCCACCTCAAGAGCAAAAATGAAGAAATCATGTCAGTCGTGCAAACAACTGTCGTGACAATAGGATACGACCGACCAAAAATGCCCCTCCAGCGCCAATTACAACCCAACCAATTTCGCGCGCATCGTTGAAAAATAAGCGGTTCACGATGCGTCCGGGCAAGAAATTGAACAAAGCTGCAACAAGGACACCGTTCCAATAAAGACTTTGAAAAGTTTTGCGGTGGGCGCGAATATTTCCCCCATAAATGTAACGCATCCCCACCCAGATTGACCAAATCGCGAGACACGACAGAATGTGAATCGGGCTGAAGGGGCCAATGACGGCGTAAGCTCGGATCCCAAAGGACGACAATGCCGTGCAGAGCATCGCAATCACCCAGATGTACCCGATCCATTTGTGCAACGCGTCCCGCCGATCACGATAGATCGCAACAGGTCCGAGGACGAGCGCGAGAGTGGCGGCGATGGCGTGGATCTGAATAGTCGGTGAGGCTGCGAGGAATGGGGCGAACGACATTGGCTTCTCCTTTGGGTATGAGTTGTTTAGGTTGAAACCGAACCACCCCAGCCGCTCAACGCGGGATACGTGAAAAGGCGTGAGACGACCGTGACCACACAGCCATCGCATTCTGCGCTTCGTGAACTGCGACGCCATTTCAGCCAACCCGTTACTGGGGCTGTGATTGTGGGGGTGGCTGTGGTCCTTACCGTGGTGGCCCCTTTCGGGTCGGGAGAGACGATGCGGGCACTGCCGCGCCTCGGCTATTGGCTGGTGATGATCGCCCTGACCTACGCCGGCGGTTATGGTGTCAGTGCATACTGCCGCGCCGCATTGCCAAATCGCTTTTCCCTGCCCCTCCACTCTCTCGTCACGGCGATAGCCAATGGCCTAACGATTATGGTGATCGTTCTTGCTGTGAACTGGGCGCTTATCGATTTTGTGCCGTCAGGTCAGGACACCTATACCCTGCCCTTGTCTGTTTTTGTCATCGGCGCGGTCGTCACGCTGATCCTACAGCTCGTCGCCAAGCCATCGACAGCGCCCGTTGAATCCCCCAGCATCCCCCCGATCCTCTCACGTCTACCGATGGAAAAGCGTGGCGCATTGGTGGCGATTTCAGTCGAAGATCATTATGTCCGTATCCGAACCGATAAGGGCGAAGAGATGATTCTGATGCGATTGGCAGATGCGATCAAAGAGGTGGGCCAAACCGCCGGCCTTCAGGTGCATCGATCCCATTGGGTTGCCGCTGCCGCAGTGACATCCACCAAACGCACGGGCGACCGCGCGATCCTGACGATGTCACATGGCACGGATATTCCCGTCAGCCGCACCTATATCCCCGCAATTAAGGAGGCAGGGCTTTTGCCCGCATGAACCATGGTAGAATGGATCACCTCAACTGGATTGACCGACTATAACGAAGCCGTTGCCTTTATGGAGGCACGCGCCGAAGCCATTCACGCGGGCGAGGCCGAAGAAGCAATTTGGCTGGTCGAACATCCTCCGCTGTACACGGCAGGCACCTCTGCAAAACCTGCGGACCTGCTCGAAGCTGATCGGTTTCCTGTCTACGAGAGCAAACGCGGTGGTCAATATACCTACCACGGTCCGGGTCAGCGCGTCGCCTACGTCATGCTGAATGTGGGCGAGCGGGGACGCGATGTTCGGTGTTTCGTCCGCGATATGGAGCAATGGATCATCGCAGCCCTCGCAGAATTCAACGTGCATGGCGAAATTCGCGATGGTCGCGTCGGTGTTTGGGTCCCGCGCCCTGATAAGCCCCTTTTGCCGGATGGATCTGTGCGCGAAGATAAAATCGCGGCCCTTGGTATTCGACTAAAGAAATGGGTGAGCTTTCACGGCCTGTCGATCAACGTCGAGCCCGACCTTAGCCATTTTGGCGGAATCGTGCCCTGCGGGATCACGCAACACGGGGTCACATCGCTCGTTGATCTAGGGCTTCCCGTCACCATGGAAGATGTCGACGTTGCTTTGATGTCGACGTTTGATCGCGTGGTGACGCCCCGCTGCGCGGGTTAACGGCAGCGATCCAGCGCCTCGCGGATTTCCGAATAGAGCCGTTTGCGTTCGCTGACGGTAAGAAACGCGCCTATCTCAACCTCGCGATCGGATTGACCTTTCATGGTCAGATACTCCGGCACAGGGCCACCTGTCGCGTGGCGGGTCAAACGCACCCAATAGGGATTCGCTTCCCAATTCTGGGTCGGCTTGCGCGGATTGTGACGGGTGAGCGTGAGGTGATCATTCCAGATCAACAGCTCTTCCAATATCTCGCCATCCCGATAACTACGCTGGAGCGCGGCCCACATCGCCCAAGTGACGAGCAAGATAAACGGCAGCAACCCCCACAGAACCGCAGTCCCAATCACTGCCAAAAGCGGCAGCGATAGCAACGCCACTGTCCCCCCGACAAACCAGACGAACCCCGCTTTGGGTAGACTTCGATAAGGCCAGAGGTGCAATTCAGCCAAGGGCGCGTCGTCCACTGGCAGGGGGTCAATCCATTCGTAGGGCATGTGAGTTTTGCAGCTGTTTCTGCGTGTAACTATAGGCTGACAGAAACATGGGTAAAGGGGACGCCCTGTCGCGGTCCCACAAATGAAAACCCCGGCGCTAAGGCCGGGGTTTTGCGTATCTTAGTGGGCGTGCTGTTTGTCCCAGTCTTCCTGCTTCGGCAGCTGCTCAAAGGTGTGCTCCGGCGGCGGCGATGGCAGGGTCCATTCCAGCGTGTCGGCGAATTCGCCCCACGGGTTCGGACGGGTCTCACGACGACCTGCAAGCAGGGTGTACGCAAGAACAACAATGAAGAAACAGAACGATGCGAAGGCGATGAAAGCACCGATCGACGATACGTAGTTCCACTGAGCGAACGCTTCTGGGTACTCGATGTAACGACGCGGCATACCCTGACGGCCCAAGAAGTGCTGCGGGAAGAAGGTCAGGTTTGCACCGATGAACATCATCCAGAAGTGAAGCTTTGCAGCCCATTCCGGTGCAGCGCGGCCCGAGAATTTCGGCAGGTAGAAGTAGATACCTGCGAAGATCGCGAACACAGCACCCAGCGACATCACGTAGTGGAAGTGAGCAACCACGTAGTAAGTGTCGTGGTAAGCGCGGTCGACAGCTGCCTGCGACAGAACGATACCGGTCACGCCGCCAACGGTGAAGAGGAACAAGAAGCCGAACGCCCAAAGCATCGGCGATTTGAACTCTACCGAACCGCCCCACATAGTCGCGATCCACGAGAAGATCTTAACACCAGTCGGAACAGCGATAACCATCGTTGCGAGCATGAAGTAGGACTGCTGGCTCAGCGACATACCAACGGTGTACATGTGGTGTGCCCAAACAACGAAGCCCAGAACACCGATTGCAACCATTGCGTAGACCATCGGGAGGTAGCCGAAGATCGGCTTTTTCGAGAAGGTCGAGATGATGTGGCTGATGATACCAAAGCCCGGGATGATGATGATGTACACTTCCGGGTGGCCGAAGAACCACAGGATGTGCTGATACAGGATCGGGTCACCACCGCCAGCAGGCTGGAAGAACGAGGTACCAAAGTTACGGTCCATCAGGAGCATGGTGATTGCGCCAGCCAGAACAGGCAGCGACAAAAGGATCAGCCACGCGGTCACGAAGACCGACCATGCGAACAGCGGCACTTTGTGCAGGGTCATACCTGGCGCGCGCATGTTGAGGAACGTCGTGATGATGTTAATCGCACCAAGGATCGACGATGCACCAGAGACGTGAACCGCGAAAATCGCGAGGTCCATGGAGTAGCCGCCTTCGGAAGTCGACAGCGGCGGGTAGAGAACCCAGCCAACACCCGAACCGAGCTGACCGTTGCCACCCGGCGACAGCATGGACGCAACGCCCAGCGCAACACCAGCAACATACATCCAGAACGACAGGTTGTTCATACGTGGGAACGACATGTCCGGAGCGCCGATTTGCAGCGGCATCAGGTAGTTGCCGAAGCCACCGAATAGAGCGGGGATAACCACGAAGAACATCATCAGAACACCGTGATAGGTGATCATAACGTTCCAGAGGTGACCGTTCGGAGTACAGGGCGCCGAAGCGTCCGCGATGAAACGCGCACCTTCAAGGCACATGTACTGAACGCCCGGATGCATCAACTCGAGACGCATGTAGACGGTAAAGGCGACCGAGATGAAACCTACGATACCCGATACGAACAGGTACATAATCCCGATGTCTTTGTGGTTGGTGGACATGAACCAACGGGTAAAGAAGCCCCGTTCGTCGTGATGTTCATGGCCATGGATGGCTGCATCTGCCATGTGGCTCTCCCCTTTTGGTCAAATCATGAACGGACCGAGTCATGGACTCCGCCCGGGCTTTGGGGAGGTTCTAGTGCCTCAACGCGCTTTCGGCAATATTCGAAAGGTCTAATACGTTGAGATATTATGGCGCACCCCATCCGCAGGGGAGGTAGCGTCAGGGGGCGCCGTGGGTTCACGATGCCATTCGTACCCCCTGAAAACTTTGATGCATGTCAAATTTCACATATCCAAAAAGATTTTTTTTTCACGAACATCCCACGAATTGGGCTCTAACGGGACTGTTAGGTCAGCCCTATTGACTTAATGACAGGCCAGATCAATTCTCAAACATCGCAGACCCCACGGGAGGGAATCATGGACTGGGAACAGGTTTTCGCAACGCGCCAATCACGGATGAAGGCGTCTGAAATCCGCGAATTGCTCAAACTTCTGGACCAGCCTGATATTATTTCTTTTGCGGGCGGCATTCCTGACCCCGCACTTTTCCCAAAAGAGGCCTTTGCGGACGCCTTTGCGGACCTGTTTAGCGGCCTTCAGGCTGAACAAGCACTCCAATACTCCGTCTCCGAAGGCTATCTGCCGCTTCGCGATTGGATCGCCGGTCAGATGCGCGACATCGGGATCGACTGCACCACTGACAACATTCTGATCACATCGGGATCGCAACAAGCCTTGGATTACTTGGGCAAACTGTTCCTATCTCCTGGCGATACTGCTTTGGTGGGTTGGCCCACATATATGGGCGCACTCGGGGCATTTAACGCTTACGAACCCTCATATGACCGTCTAGACCCTGCCTCAAACCGCTCTGCGGCGGACTATGTTGCCTCTGCCGAAGAAGCTGGTGGCGAAGTGAAATTCGCCTACACCAGTTCTGACTTTGCTAACCCCACAGGGATCACATTGGATGAACGCGCACGGAATGCCCTGCTCGATCTGGCAGAATCCCTCGATATCCCTGTGATCGAAGACGCCGCCTATCAAGGTCTGCGGTATGATGGCGAGGCGGTCCCACCGATCCTCGCGCTCGACATTCAGCGGTCGGGCGGGATTGAGAATACACGCACTATATACTGTGGCAGTTTCTCCAAAACGCTCGCCCCTGGTCTGCGCGTTGGTTGGGCCGTTGCGGCAAAGCCCGTGATCCAGCGTCTCGTCCTGATCAAACAGGCGGCGGACTTGCACTCCTCTACCCTGAACCAAATCGCGATTCATCGCGTCGCCAAGGACGGTTTTGCCGATCAGGTCGCCAAACTGCGCGACGTGTATTCGAGCCGTCGTGACAACATGCTCGCCGCGCTCGAACGGGAAATGCCGGAAGGTGTGACTTGGACCCGTCCCGAAGGCGGCATGTTCGTATGGATCACCCTGCCCGCTCACATTGACGGCGCCACGCTTCTCGCCCAATCGCTTGAAACGGAACGGGTCGCATTCGTGCCCGGTCGGGCCTTTTTCGCGGATGGGTCCAACGGAAATACGATCCGCCTGTCGTTCTCGTGCGCCCGTCCGCCCGAAATCAACGAAGGCATCGCCCGCTTGGGTCGCCTGATCCGATCTGTCGCCTAAGACAGCAGAAACAAAAAGGGGGGCCAGCGCCCCCCAATTTTTTATCCCAGTTTTGCTTTGACCATCGGGCCAACAGCGCCAAAGTCCATTTGGCCGGTGTATTTGGCCTTAAGAGCCCCCATGACCTTGCCCATGTCGCGGATCGACTCCGCACCGACTTCGGCCATGGCCGCAGTAATCGCGGCATCAACTTCAGCATCATCCAACTGACGCGGCAGGAAATCTTCGATCACACTGATCTCGCCACGCTCTTTTTCTGCCAACTCAAGCCGGCCACCTTCTTCGTATTGGCGAGCGCTTTCCTGACGTTGTTTTACCATTTTGCCAAGGATCGCGAGAACCTCATCATCACCGATGACCGACTCTTCTCCATCCCCACGAGCAGCAATTTCGCGGTCCTTGATCGCAGCACTGATCAAACGAAGTGTCGAAAGACGTCCCGCGTCCTTCGCCTTCATAGCTTCCTTGAGCGCCGCGCTAATCCGTTCACGCATGTCCATCCCGTTCCCCTTGCGAGCGATAACATCCGCGCAGCTTTACCTGTCCTATCCGTTCGTGACAACCTCATCTGAGGCTTGGAACGTTACGGCCTTGACCCTATGGTGGCTCATGCCTAGTAACGCAGCAATTTGACCATAAGGAGTCGCCGCCATGCCGAACGGAACCGCCCAAAAACCGACCGCCTGCCTCGCGCTAGCTGATGGCACTCTGTTTTATGGTAAGGGGTTCGGCGCGACGGGCCAGACCACCGCAGAGCTTTGCTTTAACACAGCGATGACGGGATATCAGGAAATCATGACCGATCCGTCCTACGCCGGACAGATCGTCACCTTTACCTTCCCCCACATCGGCAACACTGGCGTCACAGAAGAAGACGACGAAACAGCCGATCCTGTTTCGGCTGGCATGGTTGTCAAATGGGACCCGACCGAGCCGTCGAACTGGCGCGCTACCGAAGAGCTGACCGCTTGGCTCACCAAGAAAGGTCGCATCGGTATTGGCGGCATCGACACCCGTCGTCTGACCCGCGCCATCCGTCAGCAAGGTGCACCGCACGTTGCTCTTGCTCACGACCCCGAGGGTAACTTCGACGCGGAAGCGCTCGTCGCTGCGGCACGTGGGTTTAAAGGTCTGGTTGGTCTCGACCTCGCCAAAGATGTGACCTGCGCACAATCCTACAAATGGAACGAAATGCGTTGGGCTTGGCCAGACGGCTATCAGCCGAACACCGCACCAAAACACAAGGTCGTTGCTGTCGACTACGGCGCAAAGCGTAACATCCTACGCTGCCTTGCCTCCGCGGGCTGTGACGTGACCGTTTTACCTGCGACCGCAACCGCAGAAGACGTTCTGTCTCACAATCCTGATGGTGTGTTCCTGTCGAACGGCCCTGGTGACCCAGCTGCGACTGGCGAATACGCCGTTCCGATGATCAAACAGGTTCTCGACACCACTGACCTTCCCGTCTTTGGTATTTGCCTCGGTCACCAAATGCTGGCGCTCGCGCTCGGCGCGAAGACCGTGAAAATGAACCACGGTCACCACGGCGCGAACCACCCTGTAAAAGACAAAGATACAGGCAAGGTTGAAATCACATCTATGAACCACGGCTTTACCGTGGATAGCCAAACGCTGCCTGAAGGTGTTGTTGAAACCCACATCTCGCTGTTTGACGGTTCGAACTGCGGCATCCGCATGGCTGATCGTCCGGTGTTCTCGGTTCAGCACCACCCAGAGGCATCGCCGGGTCCGCAGGACAGCTTCTACCTGTTTGAGCGTTTCGCCGATGCTATGGAAGCACGCAAAGCGTGATCGCGTTAACGCCGCTTTAAGTCTAATTAGAGTGAACTCCCGCCTGAAAAGTCGGGAGTTTTCTTTTTGCACCACACGCGCAGTTTCAACACGGCTTTGGCCCAACCCTTTGCTCCGTCACTAAGCCCACTGGGTAAAGAGGTGATCCGCCGTGGGTTCGCCTCTGCCCAGCGCGTGGCGGTCGCCGAACAGGATGCGAGCAGACAGGGCTGCCGATTGGCCGATACCTTGCGTCTGCGATTGTCGATTAGCGCAGCCAAAATGGCCGAGGTTGAGGCCGCTATTGCGGGTGTCGGCGTGGTTGATCCGGTCAAGCATAAACCCGACGTGCGGCTTCTGCATCAAATCGGCGCAACCTACTGTATCGAAAATGCCATTCTCCCGTGGCGGTCTATGGCGGGCGAAGTCATCATTCTCACCTCTCGCCCCGAAGATTTTGCCTGCCATCGCGAAAAACTATCCTCGCAACTCGGTGCAATTCGGTGGGCTGTGACGACCGAAGCTGCGCTTCACGCCGCAATTCGCTCCTGCGCCAATGACACTCTAGCCCGCCTTGCCGAAGAAAAAGTAGCGAGCGAGGAAAGCTGCCGCGGCTGGAATGCCCGTCAGGCGGCGAATGTCACGCTGAGCCTTATCGCGTTTGCCATCGCCAGCCTCTTTGCGTGGTTTGGGCCGACCGCGATTGCACTCTTTGGCGTCATGCTATTTTGGACCGTGGCCAATACCGCGCTCAAGGCTGCCGCCGTCATCATGCAATTCCGCCCAGAAGCAAAGCCGGCGGCCCCAACCACGCCCCATCGCTTACCAATCGTGACAATCATGGTGCCGCTCTATCACGAAAGCGAAATCGCGGTGCGTTTGGTAAACCGTCTGTCGGCCTTGGACTATCCCCACGATCTGCTCGACGTGTGTCTCTTGCTCGAAGCTGACGATCAAATGACGCGGCAAGCCTTGCTGGCGACCACCCTTCCCCGGTTCATGCGGGCTATCGTCGTGCCCCAAGGGACAGTAAAAACGAAACCGCGCGCGCTGAACTACGGACTGTCCTTTGCCAGAGGGTCCATCATCGGCGTTTACGATGCCGAGGACGCCCCCGACCCGCAGCAAATCCGCGCGATTGTCGCCCGCTTTGCCGCTGTCGGACCAGAGGTCGCCTGCCTCCAAGGAATGCTCGACTTCTACAACGCTAAAACCAACTGGCTGTCGCGTTGCTTCGCGCTGGAATACGCCACATGGTTTCGCGTCATCCTCCCCGGTCTCGAACGTCTCGGTTTTCTGATACCCCTTGGCGGCACCACGCTGTTTTTCCGACGATCGGTTCTAGAAAAGCTTGGCGGTTGGGATGCGCATAACGTGACAGAGGACGCGGATTTGGGAGTCCGCCTTGCCCGACATGGCTAGCGCACTGAAATCGTTCGAACTGTCACGGGTGAAGAGGCCAACAGCCACGTCTGGCCGTGGATCAAACAACGTTCACGATGGCTTAAAGGCTATGCGATCACCTATGGTGTTCACATGCGCAACCCGCGCCAATTGCTCTGCGATCTTGGCTGGCGAAAATTCTTAGGGTTTCAGGTGCAGTTCCTCGGCACGCTGACCCAATTCGTAACTGCCCCCATGATGTGGAGCTTTTGGGCGATCCCTCTCGGCTTTTGGCATCCAGTCAGAGAGGTTCTTCCACCGTCAGGCTTGATCACGCTCTCAGTTCTATTCGCGACCTCCGAAGCCGTCCACCTTACCGCTGCCATCCTCGGGGCTAGAGCATCGAGACGGCTGTGGCTTTTGCCGTGGGTGCCGACACTGCACCTCTATTTCCCCCTCGCCAGCCTCGCAGCTTACAAAGGGTTAGGTGAACTCCTGCACCGCCCGTTTTACTGGGACAAGACGGCGCATGGGAAATTCGGTGGAGCTTAGCTGTTTTCGACCTTCGCTGCGTCTAGCTTCAATCGCGTGACAAAAGCCTTTGAGATGTGTTCACGCAGAGCCTTATCTGCTGCATCCCCATCACCCGCCGCAATTGCTTCTACGATCGCATCATGTTCAGCAAGCGCATCATCACCGCGCCCCTCTGCTGCCAGCGATGTCGTTGCAAGCAAAGCCATGGATCGATGTACCAGGTCGAGCTGTTGGACCAAGAACCGATTGTGTGAAGCAAGGTGAATCTGTTTGTGGAACCGCTTGTTCGCACGGCTGAGCGCGGACGGATCGCCCAGCAACTTGCGGTCGGCCTGAACCATATCTTTCAACACTCGAATTTCTTCGGGTGTGGCGTGCCGCGCAGCTAGACGCGCCGCCAAACCTTCGAGTTCGCCACGCACCACATACAGCTCTGCCATTTGCGTATGATCTAAGGACGCAACAATCAGCGACCGACCGTCACGGGTCAGCAAGCTCTGCGTCTCAAGACGCTGGAGCGCCTCGCGGATGGGAGTCCGCGACACACCGAACCGATCTGCAAGGTCACTTTCCACCAACCGGTCACCCGGCTTGTAGATGTGGCTGTCGATTGCCTCGAGAATCAATTGGTAGGCGTCTTTTTGGGCGTGTTTAGGGTCTTGCATGGCCACTTTCGTCTTAATGAGTGTTAGAGCCTAGTCATCATTTCGCCCCGCAATCAAGCCAAAGCCGTTGCAGGCGTCAATGCGTCGCTTTAGCTGTGTCATCATGGTTGCTGCATCTTTCAAACATGTCCGCACGTGGGTCTTTGATTTAGACAACACGCTCTACCCACCCTCGGCTCGGCTTTTCGACCAGATCGAAGTCAAAATGACCGACTATGTGGCGAAGGCGTTGAACGTTTCAACAGAGGTGGCCGACCATCTGCGCGACACTTATTGGAAGCGATACGGGACCACCCTTGCGGGACTAATGGCCGAACATTCGATTGACCCCGACCCTTACCTCGAAGCGGTGCATGATATCGATTTTTCGGTGCTGTCGCCCGATCCAACCCTTGCTGCGCGGATTGACGCGCTCCCTGGTCGTAAGGTCGTCTACACGAACGGCGCGCGTCCCTATGCGCTCAAAGTGTTAGAGGCACGTGGACTGACGGGGTTATTTGATGCGGTCTACGGCGTTGAACACGCGGGCTATCGCCCCAAACCCGAACAAGCCGCCTTTGAGGCGATCTTTGCGCTCGACAATCTAGCGCCCGAATTCGGCGCAATGTTCGAAGACGATGTTCGCAACCTCGCGGTGCCTCATGCATTAGGAATGCGCACTGTTCACGTAGGCCCTGATCCATTGCCAGCTCCGCATATTCATCATCATACCGATGATCTCTCGGATTTTCTGTCGCAGGTGATCTAACAGACCTTTCCCCTCCTCTTAGACAGGCCTATGTCTATCCCTATGGAACGGATTTCTGCGGATATTGTGATCGCAGGTGGCGGCGTTGCCGGCCTGTCTTGTGCGGCGGCTTTTGGGGCAGCTGGTTTTTCGGTTGTCTGCGTGGATCCCGCACCACCCGTGACAGATAACAACAGCGTCGGAACCGATCATCGCACGACAGCGTTTTTCCAAGGGTCGCGGAATTTCCTCGCTGATGCGGGCATTTGGGACAAGCTGGACGCCCACGCAGCACCCCTTCAGGTCATGCGGATCGTTGATGCAGGCGGGGTCGATCCCGAACCGCGCGTCATCAAAGATTTCAACGCATCGGACATTTCGGACCTGCCGTTTGGCTGGAACCTTCCGAACTGGCTCCTCCGCCGTGAAATGGTGGCCCGTTTGACTGAATTGGATACAGTCGATTTCCGCGCTGGCGTCGGGTTCAAATCCATGACCACTCGCGAAACCGAAGCTCTCGTCATGCTGACCGATGGCACCCAAGTGCGGTGCAAATTAGTGATCGGGGCGGATGGTCGTAACTCTGCCGTTCGCCAGGCCGCTGGTATTGAAGCGAAAACAACGCGTTACGGACAAAAGGCCGTGGTCTTTGCCGTAACCCACGAGGCCCCGCACTATAACATATCAACCGAAGTTCACCGCTCGGGCGGTCCCTTCACGCTGGTGCCCCTCCCAGATCAGGACCGCAAACCTTGCTCTGCCGTTGTCTGGATGGAAAACGGCGCAGAGGTTTTGCGTCTACGCGACCTCCCCGAGGATGAGTTCAACAAGGCCGCAACCGAACGGTCCGCTAACATTTACGGTCCCCTGCGAGTGGTAGGGAAGCGTCAAGCGTGGCCGATCATCAGCCAAGTTGCCGACCGTATGACCGCGCAGCGTTGTGCACTCGTCGCCGAAGCCGCGCACGTTGTGCCGCCGATTGGTGCACAGGGGCTGAACATGAGCCTCGGCGATATGATCTGCCTTCTTGACCTCGCCAAAGAACGCCCCGAGGGCTTGGGCGACGCGCAAATGTTGGCAACCTATGAACGCCGCCGTCACAGTGAAGTCGTTCTGCGCGTCAAAGGCGTCGATGCCCTGAACCGCGCCTCAATCGCAGGCGCGCAGAGCATCCGCGATCTGCGTGCAAAAGGCATCGAGGCGCTTTATTCCGTTGCACCCGTGCGCAAGGTCCTGATGGAAATGGGCCTCGGCGCACGATGATTTTAGTGATGCCGCTGCATCATCATCTCATGAACGGCCATCATCCCGCGCTCTGCCATGGCCGACACTTCAGCCGCGTGGATATGCATTGCCTCAACCAATTCGGGATCTTCTGAGGTCTGCTTCACGACGATACCCTCGTCCGTCACGTCAATCGTTGTCTCGATCTGGTCACCACGTTCGAAAAAGATATCCAAGGTAGGGCTTTGGATAAAAATGTCGGGACTGTCTTTCGCCTCGACCCGCCCGATCATGCCGACAACGTGGCTGACCAAGGCATCCATAACGGCAGGATCAGAGCTCGTCGTGACAGAGCGGATACCATTCGGCAGGTTCTCGACCGAGCGCGATAGTGTGTTGAAATTGTTGAACATCACCGCCAATTCCGCACTTTCGTGCGGCTCCGCATTGGTTCCCTGCAATCCGGGCATATTGGTCATATCGTGGATGGGCATGCCGTTGCTATCAACAGGATGACCATGCATCGATTGCGCAACAACTGGGCCTGCAACAGCGATCACAAGTGCAATAATAGCGTATTTCATCGGCATCTCCCTCTGTTCAGGAGGTCTTAACCGATTTTAACTAGCAAGGCGCATAACAACTTTGTCACAGGGGGCCGGGTCGCCGCTCTTCGGTCAAAAGCACGTTCGCCTCAACGTTCCCTACCCCAGGGAGGGTCATGATACGTCGACGCAGGACACGTTCAAAATCGGCAAGGTCGGTCGCGACGACACGCAGGCGGTAGTCATAAAGCCCCAAGACGTGCTCCACCGTTTGCACTTCGCGAATGGCGGACACGGCACGTTCGAAATCCTCTAGGCTCACCCGACCTTTGGCGACCAGTTTAACGCCCAGAAAAACCGTCACACCGAAACCAAGCTTTTCACGGTCGAGCACCAAACGCCGCCCTGCGATGGCACCCGCCTCTTCCAGCCGTTTAATCCGACGCCATGTTGCAGGTTGCGACAGATCGAACCGGCGTCCCAACTGGCTCGCCGATTGGGTCGCGTCCTGCTGTAATGCCCGTAGGATTCTGCGGTCGATCTCATCCAGTTCTATCATAGCGGAAGAGCCTCCTCTCGTTTGACAGTCGCCACGGTCAAAAGCGATTCAATTTCGGCAATGTGAGGCAGTTCGAGCACACGATCACGATAGATGGACTGCCAATGCGCAAGGTCCCGCGCCACGATATGCAATCGCACGTCCACACGCCCGAGGAAGGTTTGGATTTCGATGACTTCGGGCACCTGACGCGCTGCCTCAAGAAAATCGTCAAAAGCGCGGCCTTGGGTCTTATCCAAAGTGCAGCGCAATGAAACCGCCACGTCGAACCCTAATGCCCGCCAATCGATCACGGCCTCCTGCCCCTTGAGAACACCCAATTCGCGCAGCTTGTCCAACCTGCGTGTTGCGCGGCCAGTTGTCAGCCCACAAGCCTCCGCCAGATCTGGCAAAGGCATCGTAGGATCAGATTGAAGTAGTCGAAGAATACGACGATCGAGGTCATCAAGCATAAAATTTATATTATCAGACCGAATAACGAATAACTATTCCGAAAATTTTGCAAAATTCATCGCTTCCGCTATCGCGTTTTCTGCAAACCAAACCTAATCTGCGCCCAATCGAAACCCGATACACAAGGAGCGCCAAAATGCGCGTTTATTACGATCGCGATTGCGATGTGAACCTGATCAAAGAAGCTAAAGTTGCTATCCTCGGCTACGGCTCCCAAGGCCACGCACACGCACTGAACCTGCGTGACTCTGGCGCGAAAAACGTTGTTGTTGCTCTTCGTCCGGGTTCGGCATCGGCTAAAAAAGCCGAAGGTGAAGGCCTCAAAGTGATGGACATCGCTGAAGCAGCAGCATGGTGCGACGTCATCATGTTCACCATGCCCGACGAACATCAGGCAGAGACCTACAAGAAATACGTTCACGACAACCTTCGTGAAGGCGCAGCGATCGCATTCGCTCACGGCCTGAACGTACACTTCGGCCTGATCGAGCCAAAAGCTGGCGTAGACGTGATCATGATGGCGCCGAAAGGCCCTGGTCACACCGTTCGCGGCGAATACCTCAAAGGTGGCGGCGTTCCTTGCCTCGTAGCTGTTCACCAGAACGCAACTGGTAAAGCTCTCGAAATCGGTCTGTCCTACTGCTCCGCTATCGGCGGCGGTCGTTCGGGCATCATTGAAACCAACTTCCGTGAAGAGTGCGAAACCGACCTCTTCGGCGAACAGGCAGTTCTCTGCGGTGGTCTCGTTGAACTGATCCGTTGCGGCTTTGAAACTCTCGTTGAGGCTGGCTACGCACCGGAAATGGCATACTTCGAATGTCTGCACGAAGTGAAACTGATCGTTGACCTGATCTATGAAGGCGGCATCGCTAACATGGACTACTCGATCTCGAACACTGCAGAATACGGCCAGTACGTCACCGGCCCGCGCATCCTGCCGTACGAGCAGACCAAAGCTGCGATGAAAGAAGTTCTGGCTGACATTCAGCAGGGCAAATTCGTTCGTGACTTCATGCTGGAAAACGCCGTTGGCCAGCCGACCCTCAAAGCGTCGCGTCGCGCAAACGACGAGCACCTGATCGAAGCAACTGGTGCAAAACTTCGCGAAATGATGCCTTGGATCTCCAAAGGCAAAATGGTCGATAAAGCGAAAAACTAATTTGGCCGCGTGGCGGGGAAACCCGCCACCCCAAATGCAAAAGCGCCCCAAACGGGGCGCTTTTTTCGTGCCTGATGCTCTAGCGGTTAGGCTGCGGTTTGAACTTCCGCCACGATACCCTCGACGACTTGCTCTAGCAGAGCCGCATCTTCGCATTCGGCCATAACGCGCACGAGCGGTTCGGTTCCCGATTTACGGATCAAGAGACGCCCCTTACCGACCAACAGTCCCTCTGCGTCAGCGATCGCTTTCTTCACGCTCTCCGCAGACAACGGATCGCTGCCTGCCGAATAGCGCACATTCTTCAGCATCTGCGGAACTGTCTCAAACGACTTTGTCAGTTCGCTGGCTTTCTTACCTGTCGCGATCATCGCAGCAAGGAACTGCAGACCAGCCAAGAGGCCATCCCCGGTCGTTGCAAAATCCGTCATCACGATGTGGCCAGACTGTTCACCGCCAAGGTTATAGCCCCCTGCCCGCATACGTTCGACAACATAGCGATCGCCGACATTGGTGCGCTCTAGCCGCAGACCGCGGCCGTCGAGATAACGCTCAAGGCCAAGGTTCGACATCACCGTCGCAACGAGCGCACCGCCCGACAGACGGCCCTCGTCCGCCCAACGTCCTGCCATCAGCGCCATAAGCTGATCGCCATCCGCGACATTACCTTTTTCATCGAGGATCATGATGCGGTCTGCATCGCCATCGAGACAGATACCAACGTCAGCGCCATGGCTCACGATTGTCTCAGCCGCAGTGCGTGGGCTGGTCGAGCCGCAGTTTTCATTGATGTTGTAGCCGTTGGGTGAAACGCCAACGGGGATAACCTCTGCGCCAAGTTCCCAAAGAACCTCTGGCGCAACCTTATGCGCCGCCCCATTCGCGCAGTCGATCACGACTTTCAACCCCTTGAGGTTCTGCCCCTGCGGGAAGGTCGCCTTGACCCGTTCGGCGTAACGGAACCGACCGTCGTCGATACGTTTCGCACGACCGATATTGATCGACTGAGCGAGCTGAATATCAGCGAACACCATCGCTTCGATCTCTGCCTCGGCCTCATCCGACAGTTTAAATCCGTCAGGGCCAAAGAATTTGATGCCGTTGTCATGGTGCGGGTTGTGGCTCGCCGAAATCATGATGCCAACGTCGGCACGCATCGTCGTGGTCAGCATCCCAACAGCGGGTGTCGGCACGGGGCCGAGCAATAGAACGTTCATACCAGTTGAGGTCAGGCCAGCAGTTAGAGCGTTTTCAAACATATAGCCCGAAAGGCGTGTATCCTTACCGATCACCACACGGTGGCCGTTCGATCCGTCGTTGCGAAAATATCGCCCAGCCGCGGCCCCAATTTTCAAGGCCATCTCAGCAGTCATCGGATATTGGTTTGCGGTCCCACGCACCCCATCCGTACCAAATAATTTACGAGTCATTAAAGTGTCCCAAACAATGCAGTCTGCAGGCTAATGGCCTGTCTGGTCTGCAAAGTATCATGCACTCGCACGATCTGCACCCCTTGGCGAATACCATCAAGCGCGACAGAGACCGATCCAGCCATCCTTTCGGCAGCATCCTGCGCACCAGATATTTCACCAATGAAACGTTTACGGCTCGCCCCGAGGAGGATCGGACAGCCCAAGCTGTGAAAGATCGACAAGCGCCGCAAGAGTGCAAGGTTATGGTGTTGGGTTTTGCCAAAGCCGATTCCCGGATCAACGATGATCTGCGATCGCTTGATCCCAGCAGAGATTGCCACCTTTATACGTTCCGCCAGATAGTCATAAACGTCGAGCACGACATCGTCATAACGCGGGTCAGCCTGCATAGTCTCAGGTGTGCCCTGCGCATGCATCAGGCAGATCGGCAAACCAGCAGAGACCGCAACCTCCGCCATCGCTGGATCATAGGACATTGCCGACACGTCATTGAGTATCTTGGCCCCCAATTCGGCGGTCTTTGCAGCGACAAGAGCCTTTCGCGTATCAATCGAAACGCAAACGCCAGCCTGCGCCAATGCCTCAACAACCTGCGCGACACGCGCCGTTTCTTCTTCGACGGGAACAGCAGCCGCGCCAGGGCGCGTGCTCTCGCCACCGACGTCAATAATCGTCGCACCTTCGCGGATCATGGTTTGCGCTTGGGTCAGCGCGCGTTCAGGATCAATGTATCGCCCGCCATCGGAAAAACTATCTGGGGTGACGTTCAGGATACCCATGACCTGCGGCGCCGCCATCGACAACCCCGCGATATCTCCACGTGGCGAGGCAATCGCATGCAGAACGCTCTGCGGAGCCTCGGTCACTGGGATAATCTCCGCCGCTTTGCCACGCGACAGAACCTCGACCCGATCAAACCAGCACCAGCCCCCCGCAATTGGCAGAGCCGAGGCGGGCCGCGCAGGATCGGTCATCGGAATGGCGCGGTAATATTTGGTCATAGCAGGCGCTCCGCCGTAACCTCCGCCGTTCGAACGGGGATTGAGGCCGTTGGCGCATCAGCATCAATCACCAATAGCTCTGCAGCTTGCATGTGTTCGGCGAACCAGGACACCAGTGCCAATGCCTCACGCGGGCTGGCCGAGGGGCTTTCGACGGCATCGAGGACGATTTTCGACGGCGCCCAAACGCAAATCTGCGAATGTTTCATCGCCCAATCCAATTCGGTGCGCGTTCCGACCACCATACAACGTCTATCGCGACCAGCCAAAACCCACGCGTTCTGTTCAATGGCCAAGAGGTCAATACGACGCTGCGCCAATGCGGCAGCAGACTGCGGCGCTGGCGTATCTGCCGCGCCAACGGCAATAATAAGTGGAGCTTTCTCTGCAGATAGCTCATCAATCCAGCCCTTCAGACGGTCGGACATGATTGCGTCATTCGACAGATACAGAACCCGAGGATGAGGCACTTGAACGTGGTCTTGTCCCTTGCGCGCAACTTCGCCTTTTGCACGAACGATTTCGACGCCAAGAGAGAACGGACCGCGATCTAGCTTTTCGATGCGAACGAAGACGCGCAGGGCTTGCGGTTCACGCAAGATGCGTTCAGCCACTCGCGCGGCCAAAGTTTCCAAAAGGTTTATGCGTTCGGCACCCAATTCGACATCAATGGATTCAGTGATCGTGTCATAGGACAGAATCCGATCCACATCGTCGTCGATTTCGCCCGTCTGAGGCGCAACTTCGACCACAACATTGAAACGCACCCGTTGCAGATGGCCGCGTTCCTGCTGAAACGCGCCGATTTCAACCTCAACAACATAGTCGCTTAGGGAAATACGGTCACAGGGTTGGGTAGCGCTGGCTTCAGCTCGTTCCGAGGGATGGGCAAAAGCCATGCGGATATCGTCAGTCATTGTCGCACTTTCGGTCGTTCGAGTGTCGGCATACTAGGCCGACACCAAAGGGACAAGCGATCACGCACGCCCCTTTGGTTCCGAAACGCGACTAGTTCGACGCCGTGCGCGTCGGCTGACGATAGAAAAGATGCGAGTCAATCGCTGCCGTCTGCGGGAAACGGCGGGCCCACGACGGATTTACGTTGCGGGTGTGATAATGGGTTGCACCTGCGGTCAGGTCACGCGGCGCACCGTCCAGCAACAGGCGAGCGACCTTACCAACTTCTTCCCATGCGCCACGTTCGTTGATCGCTTCGGCGCGACCATCGCAGGTGTAGGAAAACTGGCACGCGTGCAAACGACCTGTGCCCTGATTTACAACGCCACAGACCGAATTCGGGTAGGCGCTGCTATCAACACGGTTCAAGATTACTTCGCCTACTGCAAACTGACCTTTAAGGCTTTCACCGCGGGCTTCGAAATAGAGGGCCTCTGCGAGGCATTCCCACTGGGCACCGCCAGACGCGCTCGGCATAGCGTCGAGGGTCGCGGTTTCATAGAGGCCAGCTGGGACGGTCGCGATGTTACGCGCTTCGGGCGCGGGCGGGGTCGCCAGAGCAGTCATGCTCGACGACGAAATCTCTGCGATGGCTTCACGCTCTTGACCCAACAAAGAGGACAGGCGGCTCGCCAAAAGGTTCTGTGCGGACGCATAAGCGCTGCCCGACAAAATAAGCGCCGCAGTCATTGCGGCGCGGATCGTCATAGTGACGAGTGACTTCTTCATCACTCTGCTCCGGTTTCACGCGGTCTGCCCCACGCTGGCCGGAGGGGACTACAAGAAACTTTAGAACAGAGTCTACCCACCCATTCGTGCAAATTTAAACACGAATGAGTGTTCCAGCAATATATCGCGCGATGGCCGAACTCGACTACCGCATACTGTTTCTACGGGAGTCAGAAATTGCCAATTGTGCAGCAGAAAGTCGCGCAGATGGGACGCGGAACGGCGAACATGACACATAATCAAAGCCTTGGCGGCGACAGAAGTCGATCGCGCTACGGCTTCCGCCATGCTCACCACAGATCGAAAGCACCACATCGCGGCGTCCCAAACGCCCCCGTTCAGCCCCGATTTTGAGCAACTCACCGACACCTTCAATATCGAGCGTATGGAACGGATCTTCGGCGTAAACATGCGCATTGACGTAAGATGACATGAAACGGCCAGCGTCATCGCGGGACAAACCGTAGGTCATCTGGGTCAAATCGTTCGTCCCGAAGGACAAGAAGGCCGCGTATTGAACAATGTCTTCTGCCCGCAAAGCCGCCCGTGGCGTTTCCACCATCACGCCATAGCGATAGGTGAAATTGGTGCCTGTCTCAGCCCGCACGTGACCTGCAACGGCGTCGATCCGGCTCTTAACCAGTTCAACTTCGCGCATCGCGCTGACGAGCGGGATCATGATTTCAGGGACCACGGGGTCACCAGAACGGCTCGCCTCAACGGTCGCCTCAAAAATTGCGCGGGCCTGCATGTCGTAAATTTCAGGATAGGTCAGCCCCAACCGAACGCCGCGCATGCCGAGCATGGGGTTGTATTCCGACAGGGCTTCAACGCGAGCATTGACTTCGGATAATGGCAGCGACAGCTGTTCTGCCAATTCGCGATGACCCGATTTGTCGGCAGGCAAAAATTCATGCAAGGGCGGGTCAAACAGGCGGATGCAGACGGGTTTGCCCTGCATAATCTCGAACAATTCGATGAAATCGCCACGCTGCATCGGTAACAGACGTTCCAGTACGGCACGACGATCCTCTGAGGTATGCGCAAAGATCATCTCGCGCATCACACCCAAACGGTCCCCTTCAAAGAACATGTGTTCCGTGCGGCACAGACCAATGCCTTGGGCAAGGAAGTTCCGCGCGGTCTGCGCGTCAGCAGGGGTGTCGGCGTTCGCACGCACCCCAATGTCGCGGTATTCATCTGCCCATTTCAGCAATGTTTGGAACGCATTATCCAGCGCGGGCTCTTCGAGCGTTGCCGTCCCTGCCAGAACATCACCAGAAGAACCATCGACGGTGATCACCGTTCCTTCGGCAAATTCACGACCATCTGGCGCAATCATCACGCGGCGTTTTTTATCAATCACAAGGTCGGAGGCACCAACCACACAGGGCAGGCCAAGCCCGCGTCCGATCACAGCAGCGTGGCTTGTGATACCGCCGCGCACGGTGAGAACCGCATTGGCGGCGTGCATCCCGCGAATATCTTCGGGCGTCGTTTCGCGACGAACAAGAATACAAGGCTCGCTCCTCGCGGCACTGGCCTGTGCATCGTTCGCCGAAAACACAATCCGCCCAACAGCAGCACCGGGGCTCGCTGCGATACCACGAACGATCCGGTCGCGTTCTGTCATCGGCGCAACCTGACGGTGGAGCAATTCCGACAGAACCGCAGGATCCACTCGCATCACGGCTTCATCGGTTGGAATAATCCCATCCTCGGCAAGCGCGACCGCAATACGCACGGAAGCGCGGTTCGATCGCTGAACCCGCACACCATCGAGGATATGCAACTTGCCGTTTTCAATCGTGAATTCGATCTGCATTTCCTCACGCAGACGAATACGAACCAATTCCCCAAATCGGATAAGCTCTCCGAACAACTCGGGCAGTTCCTCTTCGACCGATGGACCGCGCCCGTCTTGAACGAGGTAAAGTGCGCCCTTCGCAGCAGATAAGGCCTCGCGGCCTTGGCTTTGGCTGAGGTAACGCCCTTTGATCCGACGTTCGCCTGTCACTTCGTCCACGAATTGGATGACGCCAGACCCAGAGGTCCCCTGCCCCACGCCCAAGGCAATCCGTTGAACGACGAGGCCGAGGCCTGCATCAATCGGGGCACCTTTGGCCTGCCGCAACAGACGCGCTGTGGTCCCATCCCATGCCCGCGCCATCGAGCGCAGAACCTCGCCCAATTGCTGAACAGGGTCTTGGGGGAAAACCTCATCGGTTTCGTATTCAAAGGCATCCAACATCACCCGAACAGATTCTGGGGTAGGTGTGTCGGGCAGATAGAACGGCTCAGGGTCCAACCGAGCGACTTGCACGGCGTAGGATTGAATAAAGCGTAGATAGATCGCCGTCGCGGCCTCTTCGCCTATTTCGCGGCTCAGCGCGGCATGACGTTCGTCATTCATCCCAATATTCAGGATCGCCGAGGGACCGCCCCAATCGGGGTCTTGGCTCGATGGACGGACAGATAGAAGAGGCGCATCCCCAAAGGGCGCGATCAGCTCGTCCATGTCAGGCATTTGGCCGCGTGCAATGTCGCGAACTGCGTCAAACGACAGCGCGACCGTCGTCGGCACCGGCATGTCCAAACGGATCAAACGCTGCAAACATTTTGCCCGTCCACCATGCACCGATGGAGACATCGAAGCGGTCGGGGTGATCAGAGTAATCGGGTCGTAAATACGGTCTTGCTGCACTGCGGCGAACTCCTTGCTGCGACGCACTTTAGAGCAAGCGCGATTCGCAGCAAGGGTAACGTGACGGTTTTATTAACCTTCGACGCGCGAAAGATCGGCTACAGAGGTACAAATCGTCCGAATGCGCGACAAAAGGTTCAGTCGGTTGCGACGGATGATCTCGTTTTCCGAATTCACCTGAACCGCTTCAAAGAATCCATCGATCGGTCCACGCAAAGACGCCATCGCCGACATAGCAACAGCAAAGTCCTCGGCCTTCATCGCGGGTGCAATCGCGGCCTCAGCGGTGTCGAGCGCCGCGAAGAGCGCCTTTTCCGCATCCCCTTCGGCGAATTTCACATCCGCACCGAACGAATATTCGACGCCGTCTTTGTCTTCGGCTTGGGACAGGATGTTCGAGGCACGTTTGTAACCTTGCAGAAGGTTGGTGCCATCCTCAGTACCCATCATGTCTTGCAGCGCCCGCGCCCGTTTGACCAACAGCGCGATATCATCGCTTCCGTCCATCGCAAGACACGCGTCGATCACGTCGTGACGAATGCCTTCGTCGCGGAGGAACACTTTCAGTCGATCATGGAAGAACGACAGGAGGTCTGCCGCATCCGCGCCAGCGGTCGCCTTTGCGATGACGTCCGACAGTTTCAATGTCAGGCCATTCGACAGGATCAAACGGATCACACCCAGGGCTGCACGGCGCAGCGCAAACGGATCTTTGGAACCTGTCGGCTTCTCGTCGATCGCCCAGAAGCCAGTCAATGTGTCGAGCTTGTCAGCGAGTGCCACCGCCACAGAAACGGCCTCGGTCGGAACGTCGTCCGACGGGCCTAGCGGGCTGTAGTGATCGCGGCAAGCATCAGCCACCGCACCAGACAGATTTGCACTTTTCGCGTAATAACGCCCCATGATCCCCTGCAATTCAGGGAATTCGTAGACCATTTCCGATGATAGGTCACATTTAGCAACTTTCGCTGCCAGCTCTGCCTCAGCCGCATCCGCACCAACAACAGGCGCGAGTTCTTTAGCGAGTGCAGCGATGCGCGCAATACGTTCAGCCTGCGAACCGAGCTTGTTGTGGAAAGTCACATTGGCGAGCGGCGCACCCATCGCCTCGAGCCCTTCGCGTTCGACTGTGCGTAGATCGTTTTCCCAGAAAAACTTTGCATCCGACAGACGGGCAAAGAGAACCTTTTGGTTGCCCTTCAGGATCGTCGCACCTTGATCGGCCGTCTCAATGTTGGCAACTGTGATGAATTTTTCGATGCGGCCCGTTTTCGGGTTCCGAACCGAGAAGAACTTCTGGTGCTCTTTCATTGAGGTTTGCAGAACCTCTGGCGGAAGACCAAGGAAGGCGTCGTCAATCGATCCCATCAGAACAACTGGCCATTCAACCAGCCCAGAGACTTCAGCAAGCAGGCCCTTGTCATCGACGACTTCCAGACCGGCGGCGAATGCCATGTTGGTGGCGTCCTGCCAGATCGCATCGGCGCGTTCGTCCGCACGCAGGATAACCTTTGCGCGTTTCAGTTTCGCCTCGTAGTCGTCAAATCCTGTGACCGTAAAAGCGTCAGGCGCCATGAAACGGTGCCCTTTGGTCGTGTTCGATGAGGTGATGCCATCGATATCAACGGGAACAACTTCGTTGCCGTCAGCATCTGACAGAATGCAAACGATGGAATGCAACGGACGCACCCAACGTAGCGGTCCGGCACCCCAGCGCATGGATTTCGGCCAAGGGAAATTGCGGATCGTTTGTTCGAGAACCTCTGCAATCACCTCTGCCGCCTTGCGGCCCGGTTTTTCGATCACAGCGAAATAGGCCTGACCCTTTTTCTGGTCACGCACTTCCAACTGATCAATTGTCAGACCTGTCGAACGCAAGAAGCCTTCGATGGCCTGTTCAGGCGCGGTGGTCGCAGGGCCCTTGCGCTCTTCACGCACGGGTTTGGACTCCGCCAGAAGATCATCAATCGACAGCGTCAAACGGCGTGGGGTCGAAAAGGCCGCTGCACCAGCATAGGTCAAACCTGCCTCAACCAGTCCGTCGGTGACCATCTTGCGCAGATCGTCAGCCGCTTTGGACTGCATACGTGCGGGGATTTCTTCAGAGAAAAGTTCGATCAGAAGATTAGGCATTAGTTTGTCCCTTCGACGGGTGTCGGGCATCCTTCGGGAAGCGGATCGCCGTTGAATTTGGCTTCGCCACATTTGTTGATCTGGTGCCAGACATAGCCATGTCCGTCGCCCGTAAAGGCCACCACGCGATCAACGCCGTAGGTGATATTTTCATGACCCATAAAGGCCACAGCTTCACCAGTTTCGAGCGCTGCGCCAACGTTTCTCGCGTCGTAGCAATCGAACCAGTTTGGACCGTTCAGCGGCACTGGGTCTGCATACATTTCATAATTGTCGGTCAACGACCCCATGCTGATCGGGGTCGAGAAACATGCGCGAAAACGGATTGGAGAGCTATCGCTGTCAATCGCCTCGAACCCTTCGGTCATGATGCCTTCGGGCTGGCCAGTGTGGATCGAAGTTAGTTCGACCTCGCCAAACGAGGCAGCGTCCACGCGATCATAGAAGGCATAGACCTGATTGTAATAAAGGACGACACCAGCCAGAAGCGCAGACACAACAATCCCCGAAAGAGCCCATTTTACCGCGTTCATTCCGCAGCCTCGGCGGTATATCCACCGGCCTCTGTCTGAACGAAGGCATCCGCACACAGTTTTGCCAACGCACGAACACGGCCAATATAGGCCTGACGTTCGGTGACCGAAATCACGCCACGCGCGTCGAGCAGGTTGAACAGATGAGATGCCTTGATGCACTGGTCATAAGCGGGGTGCGCCATCACGATACGCTTGCCCGTCTTCGGATCAACCGCGGGGTTGTCGAGGATACGCTGACATTCCGCCTCTGCATCGATGAAGTGACGCAATAGTTTTTCGGTATCCGCCACATCAAAGTTATGGCGCGAATATTCTTCTTCCGTCTGACGGAAGATGTCGCCGTATTTCAGCGCAATCGGAGCGTCCGGGTTGTTGAACGGCATCTCCATAACGTGATCGACACCAAGCACATACATTGCCAGACGTTCAAGGCCGTAGGTCAATTCGCCAGAAACCGGTTTACAGTCGTGACCGCCAACCTGCTGGAAATAAGTGAACTGCGACACTTCCATGCCATCGCACCAAACTTCCCAACCGAGACCCCATGCACCCAAGGTCGGGGATTCCCAGTCGTCCTCAACAAAGCGGACGTCATGCAGGCCAAGGTCGATCCCGATCGCCTGAAGCGAACCAAGGTAGAGGTCCTGCAAATCTGGCGGAGACGGTTTGATCAGCACCTGATACTGATAGTAGTGCTGCAGACGGTTCGGGTTTTCACCATAGCGACCATCGGTCGGACGGCGGGACGGCTGAACATAGGCCGCAGCCCATGCCCGATCACCCAACGAACGCAATGTCGTCGCAGGGTGGAAGGTGCCAGCACCGACCTCCATGTCGTAGGGTTGCAGAACTGCGCAGCCCTTTTCAGCCCAGTAAGTCTGGAGCCTCAGGATGATCTCTTGGAAAGAACGGGGTTTATCGGCCATGGTCGCCCTCTTTTCGGTTCCGCGCCTGAATAGGCTGCACATGGGGCGGGGTCAATTGGGGCGTCGGTGTCACATTCGCTTCAGTGCTTCTATTTTCGGGCGTCGGGGGCTTGGTAATGCCCGTCGAGTGGTGTCATAAAGCCCCATACTTTGACTGTAGAATTGGGAACAGTATGATCCGTCGCCTATCCGTTTTTCTTATTTTTGTATTTACGTCCTTTTCTGCGGCTGCCCAGCAGTCGTCTTGGGTTCAACTCGAAGCGCACCCCACATTGACCGCCGCACAGGATGCAGCGCGCAAATATGCGGCTGAGCTGGATAATGTGAACGGATTCTATCTGGGTTCGGATTGGTATGGCGTGGCACTCGGCCCCTACACACGTCCTGATGCCGATGCGCTCCGCCGTCAGCTGCGTAGCTCAGGCCAGATCCCGCGCGATGCATTTGTCAGCGACGGCGAACGTTTTGGCCAACAATTCTGGCCGATTGGCGTTGGCGCACCGATCAAACCGCAACCCCTGCCGACTGAAACGGCCGACCTCCCCGTCGTGACGATCGTTCCTGATGAAGCACCTTTGGAACCCGCTGTTGTCGACGAAACACTAGCCGAAGCCCGCGCAAGCGAAGCAGCGTTGGACCGTGGCGAACGTGAGATGCTTCAGATCGCGCTCAAATGGGCTGGGTTTTACAATTCCTCCATCGACGGCGCCTTCGGTCGGGGCACCCGCGCTTCGATGAGCGCATGGCAGGACGCGAACGGCTACACCAACACGGGCGTTCTGACCACGCTGCAACGTGCAGACCTCTTAGCGCAATACAACGCCGTACTCGAAGGTCTGGATATGGAACTGATCCGTGACGAGGCCACGGGCATCGCCATTGAAATCCCGACCGGCGCTGTTGAATTCAAAGCCTATGATTCCCCCTTTGCTCGGTTCGAGGAAAAGGATGGGTCGGGTGTAACGGTCCTGCTAATTTCTCAACCCGGGGATCGTACACGGTTCTTTGGTCTCTATGAAATCCTACAAACGCTGGAAATCGTGCCGACAACGGGCGACCGAAATCGCCGTGACAGTTCGTTTGAAATCGAAGGCGTGAATGACAGCATCCACACCTACGTGACTGCGTCGCTCTCTGGTGGTCAGATCAAAGGCTTTGCCCTCGTTTGGCCCGCTGGTGACGACGAGCGCCGCACCCGCGTGACCGAGATCATGAAGGCGAGTTTTGAAACGCTGGACGGTGTGCTCAACCCCGCCCAAGCTGCCAACGAGCAGTCGATTGATCTGGTCTCTGGCCTCGCGATCCGTAAACCGCAACTCGCACGCTCTGGGTTCTATGTGGATGGCTCAGGCACTGTTGTCACGGCAGCTACCACTGTTGCGAATTGTGAGCGGGTGACGCTGGACGATAGCTTTGACGCGGATGTTGTGTTCAACGACGGCAGCGTTGCCGTTCTGCGCCCACAGAGCCGTCTTGCCCCGATGGGATCGGCAGACATTCAAACCGCCCTGCCCCGCATCCAGTCGCAAATCACCGTGGGGGGGTACCCCTATGGCGGCGCGCTTACTTTGCCGACGCTGACATTTGGCACGCTCGCTGATGTGCGTGGCTTGGATGGGTCTGACAGCACCCTGCGCCTGAACATGCAGACCGAGGACGGCGACATCGGCGGTCCTGTGTTCGACAATGGCGGTGCTGTGATTGGCATGCTCTTGCCGCACCCCGCGACGGGTAATCAAGTCCTGCCCGAAGAAGTCAGCTTTGCCTATTCCGCTCAAGGCATTTTGAACGCGCTCAGCACTGCAGGCGTGGCGGCAAAAACAACGGACTCGATGGCTTACATGCCGCCAGAGACGCTCACATCAATGGCGTCCGACATGACCGTCTTGGTCAGCTGCTGGTAACGGATTGGGGCGCTTCGGCGCCCCTTTTTACGACCGCCAGAACCGTGGCAGGATGAGAACGATCACCGATACGATCTCTAGCCGTCCAAGGAGCATCCCCAAGATCATCAACCATTTGGCAGTATCTGGGAACGGATGCACAGCGCCAGACGGTCCCACCTCTGGGCCGAACACCGGGCCAATGTTGAAGATCGACGTCCACGCCCCAGTGATCGCCGCAAAAAAACTCAGCCCTGTCATACCCATCAGAACGACCAGAATACCAAAGGTCATCACAAAGCAGCTAAACAGCAGCATGACGGAACTTAGAACCTCGTCGCTCACGGCACGGCCTTCGAACCGAACAGAGACAACGCGGCTCGGGCTATAGAGGCGCCGAATTTGGGCCGAGATCGCACGCAGCATGAACTGATAGCGGAAGACTTTGATCGAACAACCTGTCGATCCCGAGCAGCCGCCAATCATCCCAACGGCAAATAGGATCGCAAAGGCAAATGGGCCCCAAGCGACCACATCCCCGTCCCCGAATCCAGTCCCAGAAAAGATCGAGACAACATTGAACAAGGTCGAGCGGAACATCTCTTCGCTGTAGTCCCCATTGGCGAACATACGGTATACTACAATCAGCGCCGTGGCGTAGAGGGTCCACGTGAAATAGGCCCGCACCTGTGCATCTTGGAACAAGGGTTTTGGATCACCCGTGACCATTTGCAAAAATCGCAAAAACGGCACTGAGGCGAGGAACATAAAGACCACAGCCACATACTGCGGCGCACCGGGGAACGCGGCGAATGATGCATCCGAGGTCGAATACCCACCCGTCGCAATCGTCGTGAAGGCATGCACGATCGATTCCTGCATGTTCATCCCCGCGATCCCGTAACAAAGGGCACAAACGACCGTCAAACCGATGTAAATGTTCAGCAACCCCTTAGCGATATCCAGGGCACGAGGCAGAGATTTCCCCGAAGTATCAAAGCCCTCGGACTGGAAAAACTGCATCCCGCCGACTTTCATCACAGGCAGAAAAATCATCGCGACGATGACAATCCCAAGCCCGCCTAGCCATTGCAGAATGCCGCGCCAGAGCAGAATGCCGTAAGAGTGCGTCTCTAGCCCTTCAATCGCCGTAGCCCCTGTCGTGGTCATACCGGACATAGATTCGAACATCGCATCAACGAGCGAAAGCTGGGTTTCCCCTATCATAAACGGAATAGCCCCGAAGGCGGGCAACGCGATCCACACACCTGTGGTGAGGATAAAGCTCTGTTTCAGGGTCAGCCCATCGCCCAATTGGTTCGAACAAGCCAAGGCGAGAAAAACCCCCGCCATGGTCGTTAGAACCGAACTTTGCAGAAAGGTCTGCCATTCGGGGTCCTTATGAAAAAGGTCGAACAGCATCGGGGCGACCATGGTCACCCCCATTACGGCTGTTAGCAATCCGATCACGTATCCAACTGGGCGCATATCAATCATGGCCGAAGGCTTGGCGTTAGGCTGCTGTTCTGTCAACCCGCGACGCAGGCAAATTCCCTGCCGCGGATCACAACATCATCAAACGTAGAACATGTCGCGGAAAACGTGCACGGCGATCTGATCGCGGCGAAGACCCATCGCAGCCAACTGATCATCGGTTTTTGCGTTAAGAACGGCAATTTCACCAGCGCGCGATTTATGCGCTCCATATGCCTTAACGCCACGACCCAGTGCAGAAAAGAACTCGTCGATTTTTCTGCGAAGCGCTGATGCATCAAAGGTCGATTTTTCTGCGATTTGTGCCATTTAGGAGCATCCATGTAGAGCGGGCCGTTTCCCCGATACATGAACGATAGCACCAATAGCTCCGCATGTGCACCGCTGCTTTTTGCATTGCAGCATTTCATCTGCTGCAATGCAGAAATTATCCGACGTGGAACAACGTTGTGAACAAACGCGGGTCAATGCTGTCGCTGTCAAAGGTCTCCCCTTCGACCAAGACCGACACAGCGTCATGACTGTGCAGGCTCTCTTGATGGCTGGCCACAACGCGGAAGTCGCCGACGCGCGGATCCTGCTGAAGCTGTTCACAGAACAAACGCGCCGCATCCTCGACAAAGATAGGATTGGCCGCGTTGAGTTCAGCGAACGCCTGTTCGTCTTCGCGTTTGACCATCACTTGGGTCTCGGTCGGGACAGCAACGCGCGCCATGTCGATCAAATCTTCGAACCACAACATAGGGCCGTCTTCCATCACCGCCGACATACGCGCCACAGAACGTTGCGAATGCGGCGTGGCCAACTGACCACGGAATTGACGAGCGTGCTCGGAAAGTTCCAACGAACAGGGGCAAGTCGACGAATAGACGTAATCGAGATGGATTATCTTTTTACGCACGCCGGCGCGTTCGACCAATTCGAGCGCGATATCGTAATACTGGAACCCTTCGAGCCCAGAGCGCAACGAACGGACTTTCATTGGGAAACGGAACCGCATCTGGATACGTGCGTCGAAACTTTCGAGGTCTGCCATATAGGCGTCCAGCGCGTTCTCCATCACTTCAAAGCTAAACGTCTGCTCTGAGTGTTTATAGAAGGACCGCATGATGCGGGACATGTTGATGCCCTTCTTTTCCGCCTCTAGGCTCACCGTTCCCGTCACAGACGTCTCGAGCGTCACATCCCCATTGTCGCGGGTGTGAAACCGGATCGGCAGGCGGAAGTTTGAAATCCCGACGTGCTGGATTTGCTGCTTTGCCCCTTTGATCAGGCTACTTGGCCCGTTCTGGAGGTCAGGCATCGACGCCTTGTAATCCTCATCCACAACGAAATCTTCGGGATAAGCGCGAGCAAGGGCTGGGTAATTCGAAACTTCCTGCCCCGGGATCAAACGTGACACGAGAGGATCGAGCGTTGCCACCTCTTCGGGTGTGGCATCGCCAGCCCAGCGCCGCAAAAGCGCCAGAGCCGCCTCGGCTTCTTCGCGCGACGGTTCACGGTCCATATCGGACGAATGGATATTCATGTCGGAGCCTCCCGCAGGTGCAGCACGCCCCACTATATGGGATGCGCGCGACAGTTTTCCATCAAATGCGAAGGGAATACGCTTGGAACCGTCGCGCGGATCACTCATCAGATGGCATCCAATGCTTGTTTCAGGTCTGCCAACAGATCGTCAGCATCCTCAAGGCCACAGGACACACGCACCAAACCAGGTGTGATACCTAGCGTGTCTTTCTGATCCTGCGGCAAACGCTGGTGCGTTGTGGTCGCAGGGTGGGTCACCAGTGATTTGCTGTCCGCAAAGTTATTGGTGATTGTGAAAATCTTGAGCGCGTTGAGAAAACGGAAGCATTCTTCTTTGCCACCTTTCACGTCAATCGCCAGAACAGTACCGACGCCCTCGTATTGCGACTTCGCCAGTTCATACTGAGCATGACGCGGATCGAGAGGGTAGCTCACCGAGTTCAGTTTAGGATGACCTGCAAGCGCATCAGCCAACTTCAGTGCGGTTTCGGACTGCTGACCCACACGAAGGAACAAAGTATCGAGCGATTTTAGCATGACCCAAGCGTTGAACGGACTCATCGCGCCGCCTGTATGTTTAAGGTATGCCTCGACCGGCCCCCGAACGAGCTCTTTCTTGCCCAAAACCATACCGCCAAGGCAGCGGCCCTGACCGTCCACGTGTTTGGTCGTCGAATAGACAATGAGATCAACGCCCAGTTCGCCCGCGATCGAATACGCAGGCGTGACCATCGCATTGTCACACACAACAATCGCACCATTGGCGTGCGCCAGTTCGACGACTGATTTCATGTCGATCACTTCGAGCGTCGGGTTCGAAATCGATTCAAAGAAGACAACTTTGGTGTCGGGACGGATCGCAGCTTTCCACGCATCCAGATCACGACCATCGACCAGCGTCAGTTCGACGCCAAACCGCTGAAGCACGTCCTCGAGAATATAGAGGCACGATCCAAACAAAGCGCGGCTCGACACGATATGATCGCCCGCTTTGAGCATGGACATCAGCGCGCCGTTCACCGCGGCCATACCCGAAGCGGTGGCAAATCCTGCCTCAACGCCCTCAAGGTCTGCCATACGATCTTCGAGCATGGCAACAGTCGGGTTGCCATATCGTGCATAGATGAATTCGTCTTCGCCGAGTTTCACAAAACGGGCTTCAGCCTGTTCTGCCGTTTCGTAAACAAACCCCTGTGTCAGAAAGATTGCTTCTGACAGTTCGTTATACTGGCTACGACGAGTACCCGAATGCACAGCGCGAGTGCGTTTGGAAAGTTTGTCCATGTCTTTGTTCCTTACGGCCATTAAAAAACCCCTACACCGAATAAAGGGAGCAGGGGTTGGCCTGTTTCCTTTTTAGCGGCTTATTTAACGTGGCCCGCAATCCGGTTCAAATCGCCACGGCGGAGTGGTTACGCCGTTGTGACATTCTGGTCAAGGAAAACGCCTTGCAGCCCCCTGTGAAACCCGCATTGTGACCTCAACTTGCGAACAGGAGTTTCAGATGACCGCTGCAATCGATCTCTACTACTGGCCGACGCCAAACGGCAAAAAGATCACCATCGCCTTGGGCGAGATGGGCTTGGACTACAACCTGATCCCAATCAACATCGGTGCTGGCGACCAGTTTGCGCCAGACTTCCTCGCCATTGCGCCGAACAATCGCATGCCCGCCATCGTCGACCGTGATGGCCCCGACGGCGAACCTATCTCTATTTTTGAATCGGGCGCGATCCTGCAATATCTTGCGCGAAAAACTGGGAAATTCGGTGGCACGACAGAGCGTGAACGGGTGATGGTCGAACAGTGGCTGATGTGGCAAATGGGCGGCGTCGGACCGATGGCTGGTCAGGCGCATCACTTCCTCAAATACGCTCCCGATATGTCTCCGCCCCAAGTGCTCCCGTATGCGCAGGACCGTTACCGCAACGAGGTCGGCCGCCTCTATCGCGTCTTGGACAAGCAGCTTCAGGACCAAGACTATGTCTGCGGCGAATACTCCATCGCGGATATGGCGATCTATCCGTGGGCCGCGAGCTGGGAGGGTCAGCAACAAACGCTTGACGATAAACCAAACTTTGCCGCTTGGATGGCGCGCATGGCGGAACGTCCCGAAGTTGCAAAAGGGATGGAAGTCGGCGCCGAACTGCGCCAAAAGGCCTTCTCAAAAGAAGAAATGGAACGGCTGTTCAAACAAAAATGATACGTCACATCGTCTTTTTCACAGCGAAGTCAGCAGATGATCGCGACGCTGTTTTCCAAGGGCTTAAACTCTTGGAAAACATCAAACAGTGCCGCCATATCGAAATCGGGGAAAACCTGAACTCTGACCCCATCAGCCCCGATGGCCCAGACTTCATTGTCTATGCTGAGTTTGACGATACCGAACAGCTAGCAGCCTATAAGGCCGACCCGCTCTACGCTGAATCGATCCGCATTGTGCGCCCTCTGCGCGACATGCGGATCGCCGCGGATTTCTTTACTTAGGCTCTTCGATCAGGAACCGCTGGAGCGTTACGATCTGCGACCATAGGAACAAGAACAGGACCACGGGGAACGCAAAGGTTTCGAGCGTGACCCAAAGTTCCTCGCTCTGCGTGCGCCAGATGAATTCGTTGGCCGCGGCCAATCCCGCAAAAAATAAAGTCAGTCGGCGGGTGAGGATCATCCAGCCCTCGCGCTGCATAGGCAGGAACTCTCCCATCACGTATTCGAGCCAGCTCTGACCACGTAGTAGCCCGATCCCAAGCAGCAGCGAAAACAGCCCGTAAACAATCGAGGTCTTCATTTTAAAGAAGGCCTCATCGTTGAACCATGCGGTCAACCCACCGAAGAAAATCACCATAATCGCGGTGAATACTTGCATCCGTGAAAGCTTTTTCGTGAGGAACCAGAGCACCGCCATGGCTGCCAGAAGCACAGGAATAAACACGACTGCCGCGACGATAAAGCCGGAATAGTCAGTGCCCATAATGGTATAGGTGTTATCCTTGATCTTAATGTAGAGCAGGAAGAACGCCAATGTCGGCCCCAGTTCCAGCACCTGTTTCAGGATCGGATTGATCGGTTTTGCTGACATTCTAGCCTCCCATTTCCACAATGATTGCTCCGATGGCGATCAAAGTCATCAGCGCCAAACGGCGCGGCCCCACCTTTTCGCCCAAGATGAACCATCCAATCAAGGCCGCAAAAACGGTAGATGTTTCACGAAGCACCGCCGCTTCGCCGACCTTATCCAAACGCGTCGCGATCATCACTCCACCAAAGCTGATCCACCCAATCACAGCCCCAGCAAAACCGCGCCACATCAACGGGCCAATTTGCGGACGATCACCGGACTTGCGCAACTTCATGATCGCGATGATGGGCATATCGACGCCCGATAGGAAAAAGAACCACGCAAGGAAGGTGAACGGATCGGTCGCCTGACGAATGCCCCACGCGTCATAAGTCGTATACACCGCGACCATCAATCCGCAGAGCACTGCCCAAACCAGAGCGACTTTGACCCGCCAAGGGTCGATGACCTCTTCGCTCAGATTGCGTAGTGCTAAAAGGAGAATGCCCCCTGATAAGCAAGCCACGCCGAGCCACTGAACCAGCGTGAAATGTTCGTGAAAGACGACCGAGGCAAAGATCACGGTGACCAGCGGGCCAGAACCGCGTACAACGGGATAGACCACCGTGTAGGCCGCGTATTCATAGGCTAACGCCATTGTCACTTTGTAAATGAAATGGATCACCATCGCGCCAGCGAGAACGCCCCACATCGCCCCTTCGGGCCACGGGACAACGAATAGTGCGACAGGGGCTGAAACCAGCGTGAACCACAGGTCAATCGACCCACGCGCCACCCACGGATCATGTTTGCCCTTTTGCAACGCGCCAAAAGCCGCGTGTGCCAAGGCCGCCGTCAAAACCAACAATGTCGCCAGTTGTCGACCTTGGTCCGTGCCTTCGAGAGAAACGAGCCACTCACCCATTGAACAGACGGACCAGTATCGGCATTTAGTTCAGACCAACCAGCGCTTTGGCAAAATCTTCGGGATCGAAGGGCGCAAGGTCGTCGATCTGTTCACCCACACCAATCGCATGGATCGGCAGACCGAATTTGTCAGCGAGCGCGACCAGAACACCGCCTTTGGCCGTGCCGTCGAGTTTTGTCATAACGAGGCCCGATACATCCGCCAATTTCTGGAACGCATCGACCTGCATGATCGCGTTTTGCCCAGTCGTCGCATCCAACACCAGCAGCGTGTTATGCGGCGCATCGGGGTCTTTCTTGCGGATCACGCGAACGATTTTCGACAGCTCTTCCATCAAATCCTGACGGTTCTGCAAACGACCCGCCGTATCGATCATCAGCAGATCAGCGCCATCCTCGTGAGCCTTTGTCATCGCGTCAAAAGCAAGGCTCGCAGGGTCAGACCCTTCGGGCGCGGTCAAGACTGGCACGCCAGCGCGCTGCCCCCAGACCTGCAATTGTTCTACGGCCGCAGCGCGGAACGTATCGCCAGCCGCGATCACCACGGATTTACCTGCAGCCTTAAACTGGCTCGCCAATTTTCCGATGGTCGTGGTTTTGCCCGACCCATTCACACCGACCACTAATACGACCTGCGGTTTCTTCGCATAGATCGGCAGGGGACGCGCCACTGGCTCCATGATGCGGGTCACTTCATCGGCGAGAAGCTGTTTGATCTCGTCGACGGATAGCTTTTTGCCCATCCGCCCTTCGGCCATGCTCGACGTGACGCGGAGCGCGGTATCGACCCCCATGTCAGCGGCGATCAACAACTCTTCGAGCTGTTCGAGCATGTCGTCGTCGAGCGTCCGACGCGGCGCATCGGGCTTACGCCCGAGCATACGACCTAAGATGCCTGGCTTCGCGGTTTCATCGGCGGGCGCGTCTTCGATCATCGGCATCGGCGTGACGGTTAGCTGAACCGGAACGACAGGCGCAGGGGCAACTTCATGCTCAATATCTGCCTCAAGCTCGTCTTCATCGTCGTCCTCAACGTCAACAAACGGCTCTTCGACCATCTCTTCAACGATAGGCTCGTGCTCTTCCTCGGGAGGCAGATCAACCTCTGCCTCTTCGACAATAGCCTCCAGCCCTTCATCGATTTTCGACGAAGATTTGGTCAAACGGTCACGAAGTTTCTTGAAGAACGACATAAGCAAGCCCTGAACCGGTTTTACCATCACCTAATGGCAACGGAGGGCGATGGAAAGACCTGCACCACTGGTCAGTCGCGATTAGGGGGCATATCACTGCACCAACAGGAGAGTCCCATGCGCCCAATGACGCTTTTTACGATTGCGACACTGACACCCCTGCCCCTGATCGTGCTTGCTGCACTGACGGGCGGATGGTGGGCCGTTTTAGCGCCGCTTTACATGACCCTGATGACCGCATCTCTGGACGAATTGGTGAAACGGATCACCCCAACCGTTCCCGAGGCGGAATTTCCGGTGGCAGATCGTTTATCAGCCGTAATTGCCATCGGTCAGTTTTGTTTATTGGGTGCAGTCACTTACGGGATGGGACACGGCTTAAACAGCTGGGAAAAGGTCGGAGTATTTGTCGCCACTGGACTGTACCTCGGGCAGGTCGGCAATTCTAACGCCCACGAACTGATCCATCGCGGCAGCCGTTTTCTACATAACTTGGGCATGTGGGCCTATATCTCTGTTCTCTTTGGCCATCACACCTCTGCCCATGTGCTAATCCACCACCGCTTTGTCGCGACAAAGTCTGACCCCAATTCCGCTCGCAAAGGTGAAAGTTTCTACCGATTTGCCCCTCGTGCATGGATCGGGTCCTTCCATGCAGGCCTCAAGGCGGAATCAGAGCGGTTGAAACGTGCGGGGCGGGCCTGGTGGCTGCATCCCTACATCACCTACATCGGTGGGGCGATTTTGATGATCTGCGCAGCTTATTTGATTGGCGGCAGGATTGGACTCCTCTGGTATCTCGCGATCGCTGGTTTTGCCCAAGTGCAGTTGCTGATGTCGGACTATGTTCAGCACTACGGCCTCCAACGCTATGTGGCCGAGGATGGTAAAGCTGAACCTGTCGCAGGTCGTCACAGCTGGAACAGTCCGCATTGGTTTTCATCAGCTCTTATGCTGAATGCCCCGCGGCATTCGGACCATCACGCGCACCCTGCCCGACCTTACCCTGCGTTGGAGCTGGGTGAAAATCCTATGCTGCCGCGATCGCTCCCCGTTATGGCCTGCGTCGCGCTGTATCCACGGTTCTGGCGCAAGATCATGGACCCACGCGCAGCAAAATGGCGTTCGGTCACCAAAACCTGAATTGAGCGTAGACGGAAAACAGGGGACACTCCCATCATGCGGATCATCACACTCATCCTCGCCCTCTGCGCCCTGCCCGTTTCGGCACAAACAGCCCTGACAGCCGACGAATTCGAAGCACGCGTCGAAGGCAAGACGCTCGACTTTGGATATGACGGCGAAACGCCCTATGGCTTAGAACGCTACCTCCCCGACCGCCGCGTTTTATGGAGTTGGGGAGACAACACCTGCGAGCCGGGGAATTGGCACGAAGAGAACGGCGAGATTTGTTTCGTCTACGACTTTGACCCCACACCCCAATGCTGGACCTACTACGACATGGACGGGCGTCTCATGGCCGTCTTTATGAATGACATCGATACCGCCACGGGCACGGTTGTCTATGAACTCTCGCCCGTGGCCCGTGAATTGATTTGCGATAACTTTGGTATGTGATCAGACAGGGATCAGCGCATCATCGCGCAGAACAGTCGCCACGCTACGGATATCTGCAGCAGAAAAACCCGCTTCAACGGTAAAGCTGCCCGCCTCAATGCGCCATTGCCCCGCGGTCACGTCAAAGAACGCAAAGGCCCTTGGCTGCAGTGTCATCCGAACGATCTTGGTTTCACCTGCGTCTAAGGTAACTTTCGCAAAGGCTTTCAATTCTCGCGCTGGCCGCTCGACCGAGGCTTCAAGATCACCAACGTAGACCTGCACCACCGTTGAACCGCACCGCGCCCCAGTATTGGTGACAGGGATCGTGCAAATGACGTCGTCACCGTCGTCTGACAGGTCCATCTGTCCAAGATCAAAGTCCGTGTAAGACATGCCAAAGCCGAACGGGAACATCGGTGCGATACCGTGTTTTTCGTAGTGGCGGTATCCAGTCATCACCCCTTCGGCGTATCGAACATGGCCATCAAGACCGGGATAGATTTCAGGATCTTGCGAATGGGCTGGATTATCCGACAGCTTGATTGGGAAGGTCTGGGGCAAACGCCCTGCGGGCTCCGCGTCCCCATAGAGAACATCAACAATAGAGTTCCCCGCCTCTTGCCCACCATACCACGCTTGCAAAATCGCTGCGACATCAGAGACCCAAGGCATCTCAACCGGCCCACCCGTCTGCAGAACCACAACCGTATTCGGATTGGCTGCCGTTACCGCAGCGACCAATTCATTCTGACGACCAGGAAGGTGGATATCCTCCATATCCCAACCTTCGGTATCCCATTCGCCCGAACGCCCGATCACAACAACAGCCACATCGGCCTGCGCTGCAATCTCAGCCGCCTGCGCGATATCAGCCTCGGTCATCGGCACAGAAATACCGACACGCAACGCAGAATGGTTCAGGTTGTCAGGCGTTTTCGAACGGAACTCGATCCGAATGTCATGGGCGCGACCCGCCGTTAGCTCGACCGCACCGACGACTTCATCGTTCCCTTCTTCAAAGAAAGTGCGCCCTTTGGTCCATGCATCTTCCCAGCAATCCACGATCAACTCGTCATCAACGTAGACGCGCGCATAGCCCGCAGCATGTGCACCGATATGATGGATACCCGATGTGGTCGGCGTATAAGTGCCCGTAATTTTAGCCGCAAAGTTGGTCGGATCGACCTGACCGCCCGCGAAGGGCGGGACCCAGAAGGCATTCACACTATCCATCGATTGAGTATGGGCGGGTTCAGAAGTGAGGTCGTGACCACGATAGAACGAAAGTTCGAAATCACCCGTCAGGATCGGTTCCCAACGGTGATTGGTGCAGCCCTTGGCAAAGCTGAGGTTTTCAACCCCAATGCGGGCCAGAAGCGCATCAAAGGGCGACACCATATAGTGCGGGTTCAACTGGGCAGAGCCGCCCCCCATGATCTTAACCTCTTTGGCGTTCGGACCGATCAAAGCGACCTTAGCCTCGGGCGATAGCGGTAAAACACCATCGTTTTTGAGCATAACCATGCCTTCCGCCCCCGCCTTACGGATCAAGGCGCGGTGTTCGGGCAGATCATCCGCGCGTTCTCTGAACGGGGTCGTGTCGTTGAGGCTACCCACCCGCTCCATAAGACGCAGCATGTTCAGGGCCGCAGAGCGCACTGTTTCACGGCTCACCTCACCCGAATGAACGGCAGCCACTAGTTTGTCACCACGATCACGAGTTGGACCAGGCATTTCTAGATCGAGCCCCGCGTTGACGGTCGGCGCGGTGCTACGCGACCCAAACCAGTCAGACATGACGATGCCGTCGTAACCCCACTCTTTGCGCAGCACATCGGTGAGCAGCCATTCGTTTTCAGCAGTGTAGGTGCCGTTCAAACGGTTGTAGGACGACATAATCGCCCAAGTGCCCGCCTTTTTCACAGCATCCTCGAACGGGCGCAGATAAAGCTCGCGCATGGTGCGCTCGTCGATATCGGAACTGATGGTCGTGCGCTCAATCTCGCTTTCGTTGCCGGCGAAATGCTTGGGTGATGCGGCGACACCCTTGGACTGCAGACCACGAATATACCCGACCGCGAGAGCCGAGGTCAGTTCGGGGTCCTCAGAATAACATTCGAAATTTCGCCCGTTGGTCACCCCACGATGTAGGTTAATCGTAGGGGCCAAAGCGACATGCGCACATTTTGATTTCACCTCATCCGCAATGGCGCTGCCAATCTGTTCGGCCAATTCAGGGTCCCACGAGGCGCCAATCGCGATACCGACAGGGAAAGCTGCGGCTGTAACGCCACCGAACAACGATCCGCCCCCGCGCGCTCCATTAGGGCCATCGGTGACGCGCATCTTTGCAATGCCGAGGCGTTGGTTCTCTGGCGTTGACCAAAAATCTGCCCCCGCCAGAATGGCGACTTGTTCTTCAAGCGTCATCTCGTCCACGATAGCTTCAATCGATTGGGTCGCCATTTCAGGTGCTCCTTTAGCGGGATTCTAAAATCTAAAACGTTATAGATTTTTCTATAACGTTTATGTAGGGTCCAACAATAGGAATAAAAGGAACCTTTGAAACATGACCGACGCGCGAAAGAACACCGACACGAATGCCGCGCAGGTCACAGGGAAACCCACACTCAAAACGATTTCAAAACTAAGCGGATTGGCGATCCCAACGGTGTCACGTGCTCTCAGTGATGCGCACGACATCAGCGAAAAAACAAAGAAAAAGATCCGAGAAATCGCCGCAGAGATTGGCTATGTGCCCAATCGTGCTGGGGTTCGACTGCGGACAGGCAAAACGCTGGTGATCAGCCTGATCCTCGCGCCAGATTCCGAACTGATGCCCCATACCGCACAGCTTATCGGATCAATCGCCCGCACCTTGCGAGAGACACCTTATCACCTAAACGTTACGCCTTATCTACCGGACGATGACCCGATGAAGCCCATTCGGCAGATCGTCGAGAATAGGCTGGCGGATGCGGTAATCCTAAACAGAACCCAAGCGGACGATCCTCGTGTCGCTTATCTATTGGAGAAGCAATTTCCCTTTGCCACGCACGGACGCACCAATATGTCCGACCGTCATGCCTACTTCGACTATGACAACGCGGCATTTGGGGACTTTGCCGTTCGTCACTTGGCAGCGCGTGGGCGCAAATGCATCGCACTCCTCGCGCCGAAACGGGACCAGCTTTACGCAACTCACATGATAGACGGGGCCTTGGCCGCTGCCACAGAATGCGGCGTCTCGTTGACAGTTTTGGATGATGTCGATAGCGACGCACGGATTAACGAAATTCGAGCTGCGATTGCACTACGGCTGAAGGACAACCCAGAAGTCGATGCGTTGATAACCGCATCGGGTGTTGCAGCAATGGCCGCCGCCGCAGGTGCCAAAGAGGCAGGACGACACGTCGACATCTTTGGCAAAGAGGCAACGTCGATCCTAAGGTTCTGCAACCCCAACATCCTCACCCTACGCGAAGATGTCGCACGCGCTGGCGCGTTTCTAGCCGAGGCCGTGGTTGCGGCGCTCAACGACCCGCTTGGCCCGCCAAAACAAGGGCTTCAAGTACCAAGCGAGGCTGACTTCAACCTCGCTTGAGATTGATATTTCAGAGTGCCCGCCAGCCGATATCGCTACGATAGAAACCTTCGACCCAGTCGATCTGCTCTACCATCGCATAGGCGCGCGCGCGGGCCTCAGCCAAGGTCGCACCACGTGCGGTTACGTTCAGAACACGCCCACCCGTCGCAACAATCGCGCCGTCTTTTTCGGCGGTGCCCGCGTGGAAGCAATATTCGCTGCTAGTTTCAGGCAAGTCGCCCAGACCCTTAATCATGGTACCTTTCTGATAGGCGCCCGGATAGCCGTTCGACGCCATTACGACGGTGAGCGCGTGATCATCGGCCCATTGCGCCTGAACTTCGTTCAAACGGCCCTCAGAGCAGGCAAGCATCAGGTCAAGAGCCTGACCACCTAAGCGCATCATCAGAACCTGACATTCAGGGTCACCGAACCGGCAGTTGTATTCAACCAGTCGAGGTTGCCCGTCTTTGATCATCAGACCCGCATAGAGGACGCCTTGATAGGGCATGCCCTGATCTTTCATCGCTTTCATGGTCGGAATAACGATTTCGTTCAGAGCTTTCGCGGCAACCTCATCGGACAAAACAGGCGCAGGCGAATACGCCCCCATCCCGCCCGTGTTCGGACCAGTGTCGCCGTCACCCACACGTTTGTGGTCTTGGGCGGTACCAATCGGCAGCACGTTTTCACCATCCACGAGGAGAAAGTAGGACGCCTCTTCACCGTCCATAAACTCTTCGATCACGACCTCAGCGCCAGCGTCACCGAACTCACCACCGAACATATCGTCGATGGCATCCAGCGCGTCTTGTTCGTTCATCGCAACGATCACGCCTTTGCCCGCCGCTAGACCGTCGGCCTTAACCACGATCGGCGCGCCCTGTTCGCGGATGTAGTCTTTCGCTGGGTCCGCCGAGGTAAAGCGCGCATAAGCCGCCGTCGGTGCATTCGCCGCATCACAGATTGCTTTGGTAAAGGCTTTAGACGCTTCCAATTGTGCAGCAGCCTTGGACGGACCAAACACCTTTAGTCCAGCCTCGCGTAGGCGGTCAGCGACACCGGCGGCCAAAGGTGCCTCAGGCCCGATGATAACAAAATCAATCGCGTTCTCTTCGGCGAAGGTCGCAACAACATCGCCATCCAGAATGTCGATTGCCGCACATTCGGCGATTTGCGCAATACCAGCGTTCCCTGGCGCAACGATCAGTCGATCACATTTCGGGTTCTGCTTCACAGCCCAAGCAAGACTATGTTCACGTCCACCACTACCCAAAATTAGGATGTTCATTGCGCCCTCCGCTTGGCCTTTGCTTGCGGGCGTTCTAAGGTTGCAGGACGAATATAACAAGGGCGAGCAGATGGACCTTTTCGAAGAGCCGAACGACAACGCACATGAATTTTCCGTCTCGGAAATTTCTGGGGCGATCAAACGCACGCTCGAAGGTGAATTTGGCAACGTCCGTGTCAAAGGCGAGGTTGGCCGCGTGGTCATTGCCCGCACGGGTCACATGTATTTCGACCTCAAAGATGATCGTAGCGTTATCGCCTCGGTCAGCTGGAAAGGCCAAGTTTCCAAGCTATCCCACATGCCCGAAGAAGGGATGGAGGTTGTCGCCACTGGCCGCCTGACGACCTTTGGGCCGCAATCGAAATACCAGCTCAACGTCGAAGACATTCGCCCTGCGGGTGCTGGTGCGCTTATGGCGATGTTGGAAAAACGCAAAGCAGCGCTCGCTGCTGAAGGGCTGTTCGCGACTGAACGCAAACGCCCCCTTCCCTACCTGCCCGAAGTCATCGGCGTTGTCACGTCTCCGACTGGCGCAGTCATCCGCGATATCCTCCATCGTCTGCGGGATCGTTTCCCGCGCAAAGTGCTCGTTTGGCCTGTCGCCGTCCAAGGCAAGGACTGCGCCCTTCAGGTCGCCCAAGCCATCGAAGGGTTCAACCACATGACACCGGGTGGCGCACTCCCCCGACCAGACGTCATCATCGTCGCCCGCGGTGGTGGCAGTATCGAAGACCTTTGGGGCTTTAACGAGGAAATCGTTGTTCGCGCCGCAGCCGCGAGCCAGATCCCATTGATCTCTGCTGTGGGCCACGAAACTGACACGACGCTGATCGACTATGCTTCGGACATGCGCGCGCCAACCCCGACGGCCGCGGCTGAATTGGCTGTACCTGTGCGCCTAGAACTTTTGAACTGGGTCGAAAATCAGGGAATGCGCCTCACCCGTTCGGGAACGCAAGCCGTCACGTTGCGCCAACAACGCTTGTCTGACCTGTCCCGCGCCATGCCAAAAGCGACCGAGCTTCTCGAAGGGCCGAGCCAGCGGTTGGATATCCTGTCCGACAAACTCGACAACGCGTTGCGGGACTTCACCAGCCAAAAGCGCCTCAATTTGACCGAGGCTTCAGGTCATCTCCGCCCGTCAGTCCTGACAAGCCGGATCGCTGAACAAAACCGCCGCCTCTATGATCGTTCGGCTCGACTGGCACCTGCACTGTCTCGCGGAACACGTCAGCAGCGCCGTGATTTCACGGCATTGACCAGCCGTATCCGCCCCTCTGCTCTGAAAGAGAAAACAGCCCTTTTATCGGAACGCCTCATCCCGCTTGCCCGCCGACTGACAGACCACGCGAACCGCGATTTCGCAGATCGCAAGGCAAAGCTAATCGCATTGGACCGCCTGCGCCTGACCCTCGGCTACGAATCTACGCTACAACGGGGCTACGCCGTGATCCGCGACGGCGACAAAGTCATCACAACAACCAAAGAAGCGAAGTCCGCCAACGCACTCGAAATCCAGTTCGCGGACGGACGGATCACGCTCGACGACACCCCAAAAGCTGCCCCCAAGGCCAAGAAGCCAAGACCACCAGAACAAGGCAGCCTCTTTTAACCTACCTTTGTGCCGTAAATATCTCGGGGGATTTGGGGGCAGCGCCCCCATGAGTTAAAAACGAAAAAGCCGCGCAATTTGCGCGGCTCTTCCATCATCAAAATATCACCGGATCAGGCGGCGCGACCAACCAGAACGCTATCGATTTCTTTCGCAGCGTCTTGCTCGTTGTGACCACCGACAGCCGCGATTTCGCGGGTCAGGCGCTCGAGCGCAGCTTCGTACAGCTGACGCTCAGAATAGGACTGCTCGCGCTGATCGTCTGCGCGGTGCAGGTCACGAACAACCTCAGCAATCGCGATCAAATCGCCAGAGTTGATCTTCTGTTCGTATTCCTGAGCGCGACGCGACCACATCGCTTTCTTCACCTTCGCTTTACCCTTCAGGGTTTTCATCGCATGAGCGACAACGTCAGGCGACGAAAGGCTACGCATCCCCACTTCGGTTGCCTTGTTTGTCGGCACGCGAAGAGTCATTTTGTCTTTTTCGAAGGAAATCACGAACATTTCGAGTTCGAACCCAGCGACTTCCTGCTTTTCGATGTTCACGATCTGGCCAACGCCATGAGCGGGATAGACCACAAATTCGTTCGGGCTGAAGTCGTTCTTCTTGGATTTAGTCATTTTCGTCCTTCCTATGGGCCGACCCCAAACAGTCACAAAAGCCGGCGGGGCAAAGGCCTCCGTCGGGGTAAGTTGGATATAGGGATGGGTCAGTTTTCCGGCAGCATTTGTAAAACTTATATCACAAAATCCGACTTCTTGGAAGCGCCGCACCGCAGCAGGGGCAAACCGCCTAGCCCCATATAAAACAAGGCGATTCTATCGCGTGGACAGAATCGCCTCGAATCAACTCAGTCGAATCAGATCAGTTGCCTTCGCCAGGAGCCTCAGAGAAGAGTTCCATCTTGCCGGGCTTGCCGTCCATCTCTTCTGCGGTCGGCATCGGGTCTTTCTTGGCCGTGATAACAGGCCAAATTTCCGAATACTTGCGGTTGAATTCAACCCATTTTTCCATATCCGGCTCAGTGTCCGGACGGATTGCGTCTGCAGGGCACTCCGGCTCGCAAACGCCGCAATCGATGCATTCATCGGGATGGATGACGAGGAAATTCTCGCCTTCGTAGAAACAGTCTACTGGGCAGACTTCAACGCAGTCTGTGTATTTGCAGGCAATGCAGTTTTCCGTAACGACGTAGGTCATGGATCGGTCCTATGATGTTCGGGCGCCTTGCTAGACCGCCCTGCCCAATCATTCAAGCGCGAATGGATCGTCAGGGCTCAGATGCGACGCCATGTTCCGTCTCTCGCGTTTTCCAGGGCGTCCTTTCCCATCAAATGCGGGATTTTTGGGAGCTTTTTCTGATGTGTCTTTGGTGATCGGCGCCAAATCTTCATAGAGCGCCTGCGCTTCGGGGGCTGGACCGCGCCGTTCTCCGATCGCAAGGATTCGAACAACGCGGATATCGTGCCCTTGGGCAAAGGTCAGAACGTTGTCTGGACCGACCATGCGCGCTGGTTTGGAAATGGGTTGGCTGTCGATCCGCACCTTGCCCTGTTTGACCACATCGGCAGCTAGCGTGCGCGTCTTGAAAAAACGCGCATGCCAGAGCCATTTGTCGATGCGGATAGTGGGCCGCGGATCGTCCACGCCTTACTTGGCCTTAAAGCCCGACAGTGCGGCCGCGAACGGGTTGTTCGGGTCGATCTGTTTTTCTTTGCGAGGTTTCGCTTCGAACGACTGAGGCTTGTTGCCACCTTTGCCGCCCTTGCCTTTCGGGCCACCTTTGCCACCTTCGCGGCGCGGCTTGCCTTGCTGGCCCTGCGGTTTACCGCCCTGACGACGTGCGCCAGCTGGGCGACCACCCCAAGTAAATGTGAAGAAGACTTCCATTTCCTCGGGCGCAACCTCTGCTGGGGTCTCGGCAACCTCAGCAACAGCTTCTTCGGTCGCTTCGGCTTCGGGCTTTGCGGCGTCGGACGCTTTTACCTTTGCACGCTCACCACGTTCGGCCTTGTAGCCGAGACCTTGCATCAGGTCAGCGAACTGTTCGAGTGTCATACCCGTGATCGACAGCATGTCAGGGTTCGCTTCGAACCCGCCACGGCTGTCTTTATCGCGCAGCATGTCCGCGAGACGTTCCAGCATGTCGATACGCACAGCGCGTTCGCCAGCAGCACGATAGCCCGCCATCGCGTAGTAACCCGGCTCCGCGTCTTTGGACGCAGGAACAGTCACCAAACCCGGAGGCGGAGCTTCGGGGAATTCATCGAGTTTGTTTGCCAGCGACCAGAGAACCAGACGCAGACGTGTCGGCGCAGGTTTCAGCAAAAGCGGCATGAAAATGGTGAACTGACCAAAGCGAACGCCGTGTTTACGCAGCGCGCCACGGGCATCTTGGTCGAGTTGCTTAACGTCATCAGCAACTTCGCCACGAGGCAAAATACCGAAACCTTCGGCCAGACGGAACGCAAAGCCTTTGGCCATACCAGACAGGGCCTCGTCACGCTGCATGTTCAGCATAGGTTCGAACAGCGCAGCGATCTTACGGTCGATGAAGTGTTGCAGACGACGCTGAACCTTTTGGGCCACGTCATCGCCAGCTTCTTCGTCAACAAAGGCAACGACCTGCGGCTTCATCGCGTCTTGGGTCGCGACCAGTTTACCAACCGCGTGTTCACCCCACATCAGCCCACCCTGTTCGGTGTAATCAATTTCGGTGTCCGGCGCGTTGTAGAAACGGTCTGCGCGCAGATGGAACTGCGGTGCCAATGCCTGAACCGACGCCTGACGCAGGGTCTTGGCCTCGTCTGGGCTGCCAGTTTTGTCCATACGGAAACGGAAGCCTTCCAACTTGCCGACGTATTCACCGCCAACAGTTACTTCACCCTGATCGTTTACTTCGGCCACAAGGCCCTCCTTCTGCTTGAGCCGGCGAAGCAATACGCTGGTCCGCCGGTCCACAAATCTTTGCGTTAACGCGTCGTGCAACGCGTCAGATAGTCGGTCTTCTACAGCGCGAGTCGCGTCACGCCAATGGGTTTCGTCCCTCAGCCACTCGCGGCGTTGCGCCACATAAGTCCAAGTGCGGATATAGGCCAATCGTTTTGACAGAGTGTCAATGTCCCCGTCTGTCCGATCAATGCGCTTCACTTGCCTCGCAAACCAATCATCAGGCACCTGTCCATGCTGGTGAAGAAAGTTGAAGATCTCGCGCAACAGGTTCGCATGTTCATTGCGCGAAATTCCGCGGAAATCGGGAATGCGGCAGACGTCCCACAACAATTGAACGGACGGCCCATCGGTCGCTCGTGCTACAACTTCGGCGTCCTGCGACAGGTTTCGCAGCGCGGCGAGGTCATCTGATTCCCGCACCCGCGTCAGCCAAGGATCGTCGGTGCGCTGTTCGAGTGTCTGGATCAACCGTGTCACCGATCCAAACTGAAGCCGCCCATTCCGCCACTGCAGTTTCTTGATCGGGCGGAACTGGTGGTTCTCAATCGCTTTGACGACCTCATCATCGAGATCATGCGCCTCTCCCGTCACGCCAAAGGTGCCATCCGTCATGTGGCGACCAGCGCGTCCCGCGATTTGCGCCAACTCGTCAGGTTCGAGATACCGCATACGCTGCCCGTCGAACTTTGTGAGAGCAGAGAAAGCGACATGATTAATATCGAGGTTCAGACCCATACCGATCGCATCAGTGGCAACAAGGTAGTCCACGTCCCCGTTCTGATACATTTCAACCTGAGCGTTTCTGGTTCGCGGCGACAGCGCGCCCATGACAACAGCGGCACCGCCTTTAGTTCTGCGAAGAAGCTCAGCAATCGCATACACATTTTCGACCGAAAACCCGACAATCGCAGTTCTTGCCGGCATCCGACTTATCTTTTTCGAACCTGCGTAGGTAAGGGTCGAAAAACGGTCCTTTTTCATGAACTGCGCATCAGGCACCATGGCGGCAATCGCGTTGCGCATGGTTTCCGAGCCAAGGAAAACAGTCTCTTTCAACCCACGGGCGTTCATCAAACGGTCAGTGAAGACGTGGCCGCGTTCAGGATCAGAGCAAAGCTGGATCTCATCAACCGCCAGAAAATCACAGCCCATCCCGGGGGGCATCGCTTCGACGGTGCAGACCCAATATTTGGCGCGGGGCGGCACGATACGCTCCTCGCCCGTGATCAATGCCACCACCATCGCACCGCGTTTTTCAACGATCCGATCATAGACCTCGCGCGCCAAAAGGCGTAGCGGCAGGCCGATGATCCCTGTCGGATAGGCCAACATCCGTTCAATCGCGTAATGCGTTTTACCCGTGTTGGTGGGGCCTAAAACGGCCGTGATGCGCGAAGGCGTCGTCATGTGCATCCCCGGCGGTGCGGAAGGTCAGAGGGTCTGTCCTTCAAGGTCGAGTTTCAATCGCTCAATGGCTTCTTGCACATTTGTAGCGGCGGGGACCAGATCAAGAATCTGCTCATAGACCTCAAGTGCCTCTTTGGGGCGGTCGAGTTCTTCGAGGATGACCGCAAACCCGCTCATCGCCCCAAAGTGACGTGGGTTAAGAACGAGCGTCTCGCGAATATCATCGAGTGAGGGACCGATCTGGTTCGTCAAATAATAAGCCGTCGCGCGACCATTATATGCCTCAGCAAAGGTCGGATCATGGTCAATGGCCGCTGTGAAATGTTCAATCGCGGCTGCAAAATCGCCCGCCTCAATCGCAGCACTGCCCCGCCGCACCAGCAAATCAATCGTGGCAGAGCCGCTCTTGCTCCATTCCTCGTAGATTTGACCCTCAATTCGGGACCAATCTGACGGATCAGCGTCCTGAAGCTGTTCGAACAAATCATCCACGACCGCCGAATCCGCCCTAGCGGGTCCGGAAATCCCCACTGCAACCATCAGTGCCGCAACGGTAAGTTTGCTAGACTGTTTCAATACGCTCATAACAATACTGTAGCGGAAACACCGCCGTCCGCCAGTGGCGGCGTGAACACATCGACGAAAGGTATTAATATGAGCGATATCGTGACCGAGGCCGTAGCAGCCCTGACCGAAAAACTGGGATATGAAGGCTTTGACGGTTCGGCGAAATTTATCATCGAAGGCGAGGGCGCACTGGTTATTGACGGATCGGGCGTTCACGCAGGCGACGATGACACCGATGTGACTCTCACCGCTTCTGCAGAAACGTTCAAAGCGATCTTGGATGGTGAAGAGAACGCCACCACAGCGTTCATGACAGGCAAACTGTCGGTGGACGGCGATATGGGCACCGCGATGAAACTCGCGGGCGTGCTCGCTTAAGATGTCTCAGATTGCGCCCCTTTTTAACGATTTAGCGGAAGGCCCTGATGGTGGGTCCGCCGCTTGGTTAACCACCAAAGACGATGTCACGATTCGCGTGGGCCATTGGCACCGCGACGGGTCCAAAGGCACCGTGCTGTTATTTCCGGGGCGCACTGAATACGTTGAAAAATATGGCAAGGACGCCGGGCTTCTGCTGGATCAGGGGCTCGACGTCATTGCCATAGATTGGCGCGGTCAGGGGCTATCAGACCGCGCCTTACCGAACCGCCTATTGGGGCATGTGGAGAAATTCTCGGACTACCAGCACGATGTTGATGCGGTGGTTGCCTATGCTCGCGCACAATCCTGCCCTGAGCCGTTCTTTCTCTTGGCTCATTCGATGGGGGGATGCATTGGCCTCCGCGCCTTGCACAACAGGCTGCCGGTTAAGGCTGCCGTTTTCTCTGCACCTATGTGGGGCATCAAATTCGCGCCCTTTATCAAACCCGTTGCGTGGGGGCTGACTTCGCTCGCTCGACCTATTGGGCTATCGCGCATTTTGGCACCTGGGCAGCTCGAGGAAACATACGTCGCCCGTGCGCCGTTTGAGGGCAACAGCCTGACCACCGATAAATCGATGTTCAACTTCATGAAACGTCAGGTGGAATTGATGCCTGATCTGGCCTTGGGTGGGCCGACAATGCAATGGCTCCACGAGGCGATGGTTGAAATGAGTGCCCTCGGCGACATGACCCCGCCGCCGATCCCGACGATCACTCTGCTCGGCACAGATGAATCGATCGTCGATTCCAACGCAGTTAGAGCCATCATGCAGCATTGGGCCAACGGCATGCTCCATATGTTCGACGGGGCACAACACGAAATTCTGATGGAGCGACCTGCGATCCGCGAGGCGGCCTTTGCCCTGCTAGCCGCACATTTTCACGCACATCTGACCGATTCAAACATCCCCGAACCTGCCTGAGCCTTTCATCTGTCGATCACCGCGACTATCTGTTGATCAACAGATAAAGAAAAGGATCCGTCATGTTCGCAAAGACCCGTGTTTTCGACGCTAACCCTTCGGGCGGCAAAGACCTTGGCCAATTGCCTGAATGGGACCTGACCGACCTCTATACCGCTGACGATAGCGCGGAATTGAAACGGGACATGGCATGGCTCGAAGGGGAATGTGCCGCATTCGCTGCCGATTATGAAGGCAAGCTCGCCACCCTATCCGCAGACGAACTACTGACCGCCATCCAGCGTAACGAAAAGATTAGCGAGATCGCAGGCCGCATCATGTCTTATGCAGGGCTGCGTTATTATCAACTGACCACCGACGCGGGCCGCGCGAAATTCATGTCCGACTGTCAGGACAAAATCACGACCTTCACCACACCGCTTGTGTTCTGGAGCCTTGAGTTCAACCGCATTGAGGACGCCCATTACGACGCGCTTATGGCATCCAACGCTGACCTCGCGCGCTATAAACCTGTTCTCGACCGTATGCGCGCGATGAAGCCTTATCAGCTTTCGGATGAGTTAGAGAAATACCTGCACGATGCCTCTGTGGTGGGATCAACCGCTTGGAACAAACTGTTCGATGAAACCATCGCAGGCCTGAAATTCACGATCGACGGTGAAGAGAAAAACATCGAAGCGACGCTGGACCTGCTGTCCGATCAAAACCGCGACGAGCGCGAGAAAGGTGCGCGTGAATTGGCGCGTGTCTTTGGCGAAAACATCAAAACCTTTGCCCGCGTTCACAACACGCTGGCAAAAGAGAAAGAGATCGACGATCGCTGGCGTGGGTTCGAAAGCCCCCAGATGGCGCGGCACCTGTCAAACCACGTTGAACCAGAAGTGGTCGAAGCGCTGCGTACCGCTGTTGTTGAAGCCTACCCGCGCCTATCCCATCGTTACTACGCGCTCAAGGCAAAGTGGATGGGCCTCGAAAAACTGCAGGTCTGGGACCGTAATGCGCCTCTGCCGATGGAAGCGGATCGCACCGTCAAATGGGACGAAGCCGAGAAAATCGTCATGGATGCCTACGGCGCCTTTGACCCGCGCATGGCCGATATTGCTGAACCGTTCTTTACCAAGGGCTGGATCGACGCAGGAGTCAAAGCAGGCAAGGCCCCCGGTGCATTTGCACACCCGACCGTCACGACCGTGCACCCCTATGTCATGCTGAACTATCTGGGCAAGCCTCGGGACGTGATGACTTTGGCTCATGAACTGGGGCACGGCGTCCATCAGGTGCTTGCTGCAAAACAAGGCGAATTCCTATCAGACACGCCCCTAACACTTGCGGAAACCGCATCAGTGTTTGGCGAAATGCTGACCTTCCGCAAACTTCTGGCAGGCGCAAAGGATGATACCGAACGCAAAGTGATGCTGGCGGGCAAGGTCGAGGACATGATCAACACGGTCGTCCGTCAGATCGCTTTCTACGACTTCGAATGCAAACTCCACGCGGCCCGTCGCGACGGCGAACTGACGCCCGAGGATATCAACGCGCTTTGGATGAGCGTTCAGGGCGAGAGCCTCGGCCCTGTTTTCGAATTCATGCCAGGATATGAGACGTTCTGGGCGTATATCCCGCACTTTGTGCATTCGCCGTTCTACGTCTACGCTTACGCCTTTGGTGATAGCCTCGTGAATGCGCTCTATACAGCTTATACCGAACAGGGCGAGGCGTTTAAGGACAAGTATTTCGACATGCTGTCTGCGGGTGGATCCAAGCACCACAAAGAACTGCTCGAACCCTTTGGCCTAGATGCGTCCGATCCAGCGTTCTGGAACAAAGGTCTGTCGATGATCGAAGGCTTCATCGACGAATTAGAAGCCATGGAAGACTAACAGTTTCCCCGAGGTTTCGCTTGCGCGAATGGATTGGCTAACGCACCCTCCTCCACAACTTGGGGGAGGGTTTTCTTATGCTGCGGATCATCAAACGTCTCTTGGCCGTCGTGCTGATTTTGATCATCGTCGGTGCGGTCGGGTTCTTCACGTTCGCGCCAGCCTACGTCGAAAAGTCCCGTAACAATGTCATCGCACACGCCCCCTACCCTGTGTCCGATGCAGGTGCTGCGCTGCACGCCAACCTCATCATTGGAGATTGGCACGCCGATAGCCTGTTATGGAACCGCGACCTGACTGAACGCGGTGACTATGGCCAAGTCGACCTGCCACGTTTGACCGAAGGCAATGTTGCGGTCCAAATGTTCACCGCCGTCACGAAATCCCCTGCAGGTCAGAACTACGACGAGAACTCGAGCGATGCGCTCGACAACATCACGCTCTTGGCCATCGGGCAGTTGTGGCCGCCGCGCACGTGGAACAGCCTATTGGAACGTGCTCTCTACCAGTCTGAGAAACTTCATGCATTTGCCAAAGACGCTCCGGATCAGCTGTATATTGTGACAACAAAAGCCGAGCTGGACGCCGTGATTGCGGAACGTGCGGCAGGGTCACAGGTCACCGCTGGCCTTTTGGGGATCGAAGGTGGGCATCCGCTAGAGGGCGAATTGGCAAATATGGATGTACTTTACGCTGCGGGCTATCGCCTTATCGGGTTACAGCACTTCTTCGACAACAAACTCGGCGGGTCATTGCACGGCACAGGGAACCACGGCCTCACCGTATTTGGTAAACAAGTGATTCAGAAAGCCGTGGCTGACGGCTGGATCATCGACCTCGCCCATTCGTCCGAACAAGTCGCCCGCGATGTTCTGGCCATGACTGATGTGCCGATTGTGGTCAGCCACGGCGGGCTCCACGGTCATTGCCCTGTCAAACGTAACTTCCCTGATGCGTTGATGCGCCAGATTGCGGGAACGGGCGGCGTGATTGGAATGGGGTATTGGGCGGATGTGGTCTGCGGGGACATAACGCCCGAGGGCATCGCAGACATGATCGTCGCTGCGATAGCAGCGGTGGGTGAGGATCACGTATCGCTGGGATCGGACTTTGACGGATCGGTTGAAACGGCGTTCGATACCTCCGAACTGCCCGCATTAACGACGGCGCTTATGAACCGTGGTCTGGGCGATGACACCATCGCAAAGGTGATGGGCGGCAACATGCTCCGCGTGCTGCGCGCCCGTCTGAATTAAGCGCTACTCAGCCGCCAGAACCATATCGGTCATCGCCTGTGTGCCACGGCTGAACTCCAGCGGGCATGGATAGGCAGCGCCTGTGCGGATCGTTTTGCCAAAGTTTTCGACCTGAAGCACATACTGGTTCACCGTCGGCCAGCGTTCAACGTGGCGTTCGGTTGCAGGTGCTTCGAGGATGAGTTCGGCAATATCGTAGACGCCCGCATTGAACGGTGCCGTGAGAGTGATATGGCCCGCAGTCCCGTGGAACGTGATGTGCTGACGGTTCGCCATGCGCATCGACACGGTGCCCTGATAGGCAAACGATGGGAATTCGGCCATGACTTGGGTGAACACATCGACGCCATTTTCGCGAACGATATGCGCGTTGCGGATGCTGACAGGTTCCTCGCCCGTCACAAAACGGGCCGAGCCAAAGGCATAAACACCGATATCGCCCAATGCACCGCCACCTGTTTCAGGTTTGTTGCGGATGTTGTTGGTGTCCTCCGCGTTGTTAAAGCTGAACACGGTATCCACAAGCATCAGATCACCGATCACACCGCTTGCGAGCAGTTCTTTGGCGCGGGTGAATTGCGGGTGGTGAACGATCATATAGGCCTCAGCCGCCAAAAGACCCGACGCATCACGTGCAGCGATGATCGCGTCAAAATCCGCCTCTTTCATCGCCATCGGCTTTTCGCAAAGAACGTGTTTGCCTGCAGCTAGCGCCTTGAGCGTCCATTCGACATGGAGGTGGTTCGGCAACGGAACATAAACGGCTTCGACCTCAGGATCAGCGAGCAGCGCATCGTAGCTGTCATGGATCACAAGGTTCGGGTTGAAAGCCTGAAAATCAGCGGCTTTTTCAGAGCTGGATGTAGCGAGCGCGTAGAACTCTGCACCCTCGGCCGCATGGATCGCCCGAGCCATATGTTCTCGCGCGAATTTCGCGGCCCCCAAAATACCCCACTTTACAGATTTCATTGCGGACCTCCCTGTTCGCGCTAACAAAAACAACCTAGACCGCACCAAACCCGAGGGCAAGGTGCGGCCAAGGCCGAGGGAGGAAACAGTAGGTTATGCTGGGATCAGCATACCCTTTTCGATAGCCAGTTCTTGCATCCGCTTTTGGAGCTTTTCAAAAGCACGGACCTCGATCTGGCGAATACGTTCGCGGCTGACGTCATATTGCGCCGACAAATCCTCGAGAGTGACAGTCTCGTCGGCAAGGCGACGTTGAACGAGAATATCTTTCTCGCGGTCATTCAGGACTTCCATTGCCTGCGCCAACAGCTCGCGACGGGCGGTGAGTTCATCGTGCTCTTCATAAGCAACAGCCTGATTGGCATCTTCGTCTTCGAGCCAATCTTGCCATTGGGTCGAACTACCGTCCTCAGTGCCGACGGTCGCGTTCAGCGATGCGTCAGCCCCTGACATACGGCGGTTCATGGAGATCACTTCTTCCTCTGTCACGCCCAGATCAGTTGCGATCCGCTTGACGTTATCAGGATGCAGATCACCCTCTTCGAGCGCACCAATGCGGTTCTTTGCTTTGCGCAGGTTAAAGAACAGCTTCTTCTGCGCAGAGGTCGTCCCCAGTTTCACAAGGCTCCACGAACGCAGGATGTATTCCTGAATGGACGCACGGATCCACCACATGGCATAGGTCGCCAAACGGAACCCTTTTTCAGGGTCAAACCGTTTGACCGCCTGCATCAAACCAACGTTCGCTTCAGAGATCACCTCGGCCTGCGGCAAACCATAGCCACGGTAGCCCATCGCGATTTTCGCCGCGAGGCGCAGGTGCGAGGTCACAAGTTTATGTGCCGCACCGCTGTCTTCGTGATCCACCCACCGTTTGGCGAGCATATATTCTTCTTCAGGCTCCAGCATCGGAAAACGCCGAATTTCCTGCATATAGCGGTTCAATCCTTGTTCCGGCGACGGTGCCGGCAGGTTGGTGTAACTACTCATTCCAATCCCCCAATTCACTCGAACCCTTCGATGTTTAAGGGCTTAACATCCATATGGTGGCGCTATCATCCCCATTCAAGGGGTCAACAACGATCCTTCTACGCAAATGTAGCAAGCCTCCGTCGCTCTGCTAGGGGCAAAGCGGCGCAGTCACGCAGTCGGGAAAGATGTTTCAGTCGATTATGAACCGCCCAAAGCGGTCAAAAGCGCCTGCATATCCTCGGGCAAATCGGATTCGAATTCGATCCATTCACCTGTAACGGGGTGCTCAAATCCTAACGTCGCGGCATGGAGCGCTTGACGCGAAAAGGCTGCAGCCGCTTCTGCACCCGCTTCACCGATGGCTTTGACGTTCAATTTGCGACGGCCACCGTAAACGGGATCACCGATCAACGAGTGTCCAACGTGGGCCATATGCACACGAATCTGGTGCGTGCGACCTGTTTCGAGCCAACACTCAAGCAGAGCAGCCACAGGCGGCACTCCAAGAGATTCGATAATCCGCGCCCGCGTCACCGCGTGACGACCTTGGGTAAAACTCACCGCTTGCCGCTGGCGATCGGTTTTATGGCGACCGAGGAAGGTTTGCACCTTGAGAATATTGCCAGGTTCAAAGTTAGTCCCTTTGACGCCGTGGATGCGCGGGTCATTCTGGTCAGGCGCACCGTAACAAATCGCAAGATAGCGACGATTGACACTGTGATCCTCGAATTGCGCGGCGAGGCCATGGTGGGCGCGGTCGCTCTTTGCAGCAACCAAAAGGCCACTCGTATCTTTGTCGATGCGATGCACGATACCAGGGCGCTTTTCACCGCCGACACCCGAAAGGCTATCGCCGCAATGGTGGATCAAGGCGTTAACCACGGTGCCGTTCGGCGTGCCGGGTGCGGGATGAACGACCATCCCCGCAGGTTTATCAATCACGATCAGATCGTCGTCCTCATAAACCACGACCAGCGGGATATCTTCACCAACGATGTCACTCTCGGTGGCCGCTTCGACGGTTACGGTGATTTCATCGCCCTCAGAGACCTTGAACCGTGGGTTTTCCACAACAGCCCCGTTGACTGTTACAGCCCCCGTTTCGATCAAACGTCCCAGACGCGAACGGCTCAGATCGGCCTCGGCTGGCACATCGCGCGAAAGCGCCTTATCAAGACGCGGAGGCGGATTTTCCGCGATGGTAAACGATACAAGGGTATGGGCCATGGATCAGGCTCCTGAAAACGATAGCGACCAGCCGCTCGTCACCTATCTGAAACGATTGGTCACGGCGATGGCCATTGTGATGATTGCGGGGTTCGTAGTCCTTATCGGCACGCTTGTCATCCGCTTGAACGCCGATCCGATCCCCTTACCCGACCGCGTCACCCTTCCAGCCGGTGTTTCGGCCGTCGCATTTACCCAAGGCACGGACTGGTATGCAGTTGTGACCGACGCGGATACGATCCTTATTTACGACCGTGGCACAGGCGCGCTGACACAAACTGTCGGCATCGACCGCTAACCTACTGCAAGTAAGGGATGGTACCACCTCCCCGGCTCGAACGGGGGACCTCTTGATCCACAATCAAGCGCTCTAACCAACTGAGCTAAGGCGGCACTGGCGCGGGATTTAGACCGTGTGCCGACGGATTGCAAGCGGCTAACACCGCTTTTTCTCACATCCCCTTGCAAGTTTCTTATTCGCTGGGATAGTCACGACCATCGACAGACAGGAGGCCACCATGGGCATCAATACCGAACGCGACATCGAAGCGAATCTCCAGATTGGGCCGACCGACGCAGGTATGGTCCGTTTGTTCATCGAAGCTGATGGTGTAGAAATTCCGATGGATTTCGAACCAGAAGAAGCAGAAGAAATCGCAGAAGAAATGCGCGCTGCTGCAATGGCCGCCCGCGCAGCATCTAAGAAGCGCTAAATTTCGGATCTCGCGCCGCCATCTGCCGCAAGGCTGCATGGCGGGCGAATTTATGAGTCATGGCCTTACGGCGCGCTGGGGCCAGCTTTGATTCGGGCCCCATGCGCACGACCTCGCCGCCATAACTGTCGGCGATAATCAGGCCTGTATCATCGGGTAAAAGGTCCGTTGGGAAATCGGCATCGACCGCCCAAAAGAACCGATCACACCATTCCAGATAGCCCTGCCATTTGTTGTCGGACTGAAAATCCGCGCGACTGGATTTGCATTCGACCACCCAAATTTCGCCTTTAGGCCCCAGTGCCATAACGTCGACGCGTAAGCCGCGGGTCGGAACCAACTCTTCGACCGTGACAAAATCATAGGTCAACAAATGCCGACAGACCCCACGGGCAAGCAATTGTCCGGGCATCATCAGGCGGTCATCTGGCATCTCTAAGGTCATGCCCGAAACATGAACAATAGGTGAACATTGGTCAAGTCGTCTTGCGGGGCTTGATTGACGGAACACTGAGTACTATCTGCTCTCTTGGCGAGTTTCTGCTCTTCACGTGCGCAAGCCCTTACATTCCAGTGGCCTTAAGCAAATCCGAGGGAGCTGGCTCTGTCCTTGCCCTGGCCTGGTTATCTGGCGCCCACCTGTAAAAACAGGTCCTCGGGAATAAAGGGTGCACGGTTGCTGTGGTTCTCGCCACTTTCCCCATACAAAAAGACTAAGGGCGCCCCAGTGGACGCCCCTTAACGAATTTGAAGCGGGATCTAGTGGCGCAGATTGCGCGCACGATATGTGCGTTTCGCCTGAACTGGCACGCGCACCAAAGCAGGCTCACGGTTCATGCTGTGCTGACGAAGACCACCGCGCGGTTCGTCATCATCATCATTCATATTCATGATGCGGATCGCAAACTGAACACCCGCAAAGACAATGCCGTTGAACAGCCAGAGCAGGAATACGGCCAAAAGCCCCTCTTTGGAGCTGGCAACGAGATGCGCGAGGTTCGCAACGTTAAACCAGAGTAGCAAACCCACAAACACCGCCGAGACGATGAAACCGATGATCACCTGAGTGATATACATCTTGATAAGTTTGGGCATGGTCGCACCTCCGTTACAAAACCGAACGTAGTCGCTTCCCCTCGCGCTGCAAGGGGATTCGCCCAAATGAGCAGAGTTGTCGCAGGAAACGGCGGGGAACCGCCTGTTAGAACGCCTCCGGGCGTGCTTCGCGGGCCATGTGGTCCAAAACAGCGTTCACGAATTTAGGTTCACGACCTTCTGGGAAGAACGCCTCAGCAACCTGTACGTATTCAACGATAGCGACTTTGGGCGGAGTGTCGCCAGCCACCAATTCGGAACCAGCCGCACGGAACAATGCACGCAGGGTCGGGTCGATGCGATCAATCGGCCATTTTGCGACCAAAGCGCGGTCGGTCATTTGGTCGATCTTTGCCTGTTCATTCACTGCAACGTCGACGATCGAACGCAGCACTTCGATGTCGCCATCTTGCAGCGTGTCGCCTTCGATGGTTTCGCCGAAACGATAGTTCGCAAATTCGCGCACAACCGCTTCGACGGTTTGGCCGGAAACTTCCATTTGGAACAGCGCCTGAACCGCGTAAAGACGCGAGGCTGATTTCATCTTGCGGCGTTCGTTATTGGAAACGTTCATGGCTTGGGCAGTCCTCAGGCCTTTTGGGCCAGCAATATATCGTTGGTGAAGCCGATCTTGCCGGCGCGGCCCCACTTACGGCCCAAGGCGATCAGGTGCAAGGCCGCAGCGGCTGCACCGCCCCCTTTGTTTTGATCTTTCGGATCTGACCGAACGGCAGCTTGCTCATAATTCTCTACGGTGAGGATACCGTTCCCGATGCAATGGCCCTGAAGCCCGAGCAACGTGATGGCTCGGCTCGAATCATTACAAACCGTATCGTAATGGGTGGTTTCCCCACGGATCACACAGCCCAGCGCAACATATCCATCAAAGTTCGACATGCGTGCGGCGATGCCAATGGCCGTCGGAATTTCGAGCGCACCCGGCACTTCGATCACCTCATAGGTGCCACCAGCGGCCTCGATCTCGGCCTTTGCGCCAGCGACCAGACCATCGGTGATGTCTTTGTAATAGGGTGCGACGACAATCAGCAGCTTGATCGGGTCGTCGAACTCAGGCCGATCAAGGATATAGTGCGATGCGCCAGCCATCAGTTTGCTCCGTCAATCATACGTGTACCGACAATCTCGAGACCGTAGGCATCAAGCCCAACCACTTTGGGCTGGGGCGAATTCGACAGCAGTGTAATACGCGACAAGCCCAAGGACGACAAAATTTGTGCGCCAAGCCCATATTGGCGGAGCGTCTGCGGAGATTGGCCTTCTTCGGGAACCAGTTTCATCTGCAGATCGCGCAGCAAAACAACGGCCCCGCGCCCTTCGGCGGCGATGGTTTTCATCGATTGCGAAAACTCAAACGCGCGCCCCTCGTGGCCGACACCAACCATATCCAGCATCGGATCAAGCGAATGCATCCGCACCAAAACGGGTTCATCACCGCCGATGTCGCCTTTGATGAGGGCGATGTGTTCTGCGCCTTGGGTCTGGTCGGTGTAAATCCGCATAGTCCAGTCGCCGCCGAACTCTGACGTGATCTGCTGTTCGTCCCGCAATTTCACGAGGTTATCGTGCCGACGACGATAGGCGATCAGATCGCTGATCGTCCCGATCTTGAGGTTATGCCTTTGCGCAAAGGCAACCAGATCGGGCAGACGGGCCATTTCGCCGTCTTCCTTCATGATCTCGCAAATCACGCCCGATGGGTTCAAGCCAGCAAGGCGGGAAATGTCTGTGGCCGCCTCTGTATGACCAGCACGCACCAACACACCACCGTCACGCGCACGCAGTGGGAAAATGTGCCCGGGGGTCGCAATATCGGCAGGGCCTTTGGAGGCATCAATCGCCACCGAAATCGTTCGTGCGCGGTCACCTGCGGAAATGCCCGTCGACACCCCCTCACGCGCTTCGATCGAGACCGTGAATGCGGTTTCATGACGCGACGAGTTGGTCGATGCCATAAGTGGCAGACCGAGCTGCGCGATACGTTCGCTCGTCATGGTAAGGCAAATTAGACCACGCCCGTGGGTCGCCATAAAGTTCACCGCATCTGGCGTTGCCATCTGCGCAGGGATCACCAGATCGCCTTCGTTCTCGCGATCTTCGTGATCGACGAGGATAAACATCCGACCGTTGCGGGCCTCATCAATAATCTCTTCGATGCTCGAAATGGCATCTTTGAGCTCCCGTTCTACTGGGCCTGCGGCTTCGAATTTGGTCGACATGGTATTTCCCGATCTTGTTAGGCGATCCTAAGGGGTTAGGCTGGAAACTGAGGCCAGACTTTGCGGTAGGTCAAACGCGGGTCGGTTAGTCCCATTCCCGCAGACGCGCAACGTAGCGTGCCATCGTGTCGATCTCTAAGTTGATACGGTCCCCAACCTGAACATCGCCCCAAATCGTCACCTCTTTGGTATGCGGAATCACGTTGATCCCAAAGGTCGCGCCATCCACCTCGTTCACGGTGAGCGAGGTGCCATTCAGGGCAACCGACCCTTTGGGCGCGATGAATTTCGCTAGCTCTTCAGGCGCGCGGAATGTCATCCGCGTGCTATCACCCTCGGTCGTCATGGCAATCAGGTCCGCAACGCCATCCACGTGCCCCGACACGATATGACCGCCAAGTTCATCACCAACCTTGAGCGCACGTTCTAGATTGATCCGTTTCCCAACGGCCCATCCGCCGATGTTCGTCTTAGCTACGCTTTCGGCGCTGATTTCAACGTCGAACCAATTCTGCGGCTCACGCCCCAAAGCCACGACCGTCAAACAGCAGCCATTGCACGCAATCGAGGCGCCCAAGTCGATGCCATCCACATCATAGGATGTCCCAATTCGCGCGCGCAAATCGCCGCGCTGCTCCAGTTCGAGAACCTTGCCAATATCCGTGATGATGCCAGTAAACATGGGTCTGCCTTTCCAAAGTTGACCAAGTGGTATCGCTCCATCAGTCCCCAGACAAGGGCAAGGGTCGCCTCGCAAAACCAACAGACCAGCATCACCCATGGAAAAGGTCTTATTTATGCCTTATCCACAGGGTAATCTGCGCGGATGCAGGTAATTTTATAGAAGTGCACCCTTTTTCACGTGACCCAAAGACCGAACCGCCATTTCCTGTTTTTGCAGGGTCCACACGGGCCCTTCTTCCATCGGCTTGGGCTTATGCTCCGCCGTGCTGGGGCAGAGGTATGGCGGGTTGGGTTCAACGCAGGCGACCGCGCATTTTCGTTCGGGGATCGTGGGTTTATTCCGTTTACAGGTGCACCATCTGACTGGCCCGATACCTTTGCGGCCCTCGTCGCAGAGCATCAGATCACGGATATCGTTCTTTATGGCGATGTGCGCCCCATTCACGCTCAGGCAGTTGCGGCTGCGAAGGACATGGGCCTTACCGTTCATGTCTTCGAAGAAGGCTACATGCGGCCCTATTGGGTCACCTACGAACGCGGCGGGACCAATGGGAATTCGCGTTTGATGGACATGACCATCGACCAAATGCGTCAGGACCTTGAACGCTCCGAAATGGACGTTCCAGAACCACCTGCGCATTGGGGCGACATGCGCCAGCACGTATTTTATGGGGCGCTCTACCACTGGTTCGTGATTTTCCGAAACCGCCAGTTCCGCGAGTTTGCGCCCCATCGCGATCTCAGCCCGCTGCATGAAGCGATGCTGTATACGCGCCGCTTGCTGCTCATGCCGTTCATTTCGCTGCATCGGATGTTGGCGACTGCGCGCGTGCGATTTGGCGGGTTTCCCTATCACCTTGTCCTGCTCCAGCTCGAACACGACTCGAATTTCCTGCGCCATTCGCCCTTTGGATCAATGGAGGATTTCCTTCGCGTCGTGATCGAAGGCTTCGCTCAAGGCGCGGGACGTCACCACCACCTCGTGTTCAAGGCGCACCCGCTGGAAAACGACCGTTCGCCCACGCGCAAAAACATCAACCGCCTCGCCAAAGAATTCGGTGTTGAGGATCGCATCCACTACATTCGCGGTGGAAAGCTGGCTAAGCTCTTGGATCACGCTCGCACGGCTGTGACCGTCAACTCAACCGCCGCCCAACAGGTGCTCTGGCGATCGATCCCGCTCAAAGTGTTTGGCAACGCGGTCTACGACAAACCAGAGTTCGTCTCGACCCTGCCCCTGCCTGACTTCTTTGCCCAACCGGGGCGCCCAGACAATCGAGCCTATCGCGATTATCGTCAGTTCCTTCTCGAAACGAGCCAAATTCCTGGCGGGTTTTATTCGTCACGCGGACGCCGTCAGCTGCTACGGCAGGTTGTAGACATGATGCTCGACGATGAAGATCCCTATGATGCGCTACGGTCAGGTAAGATCGCACCGAGGCAGTCCTTGCGTATCGTGAACTAAGCACTACTACCCCTAGTGTCCCTCCACCTACTCGCGGCAGGGTGGCAACAGATTGCACGCTTTGGTGTTGCAGACTGGATTTTATTCACAGACTTCGGTAACTTACTCTCAAAACTTGAGGCAGATAATAATAGGTCGAGGAGACCGAGCAGTGAGCACCCTAAGTTTGCGCCTTGCCCGAGGTGCGGCACTTATCGCCGCATGTTCCCTTTTGGGAGCCTGTGGTTTGCCGCGTTCTGGCCCGAATAAATCTGAAATTTTTGCGGGTTCCGTCATGCGCGAAGGCGATGCATTTGTGCTGATCGTCGATGACCGCGTAAACCGCATTGCGAGCGTTTCGCCCGCGCTCGGTTTTTCAAGCTCTCTTGAAAACGCAGCGATCCTTGGGTCTGACGTTATCAGCGCTGGCGATGTACTCGGTCTGACGATCTGGGAAAACGTCGATGATGGCCTCTTGGTGCCCCAAGGACAAAACGCCACCGTGCTAAACGAGCTTCAAGTTGATGGCGCTGGCTTTATCTACGTGCCCTACGCGGGCCGCGTTCGCGCTGCTGGCAACTCGCCAGAACGTATCCGTCAGATCATCACCGAAAAGCTCGCAGAACAGACACCAGAACCTCAAGTTCAGGTGCGTCGTTTGGCTGGTGACGGTGCGACTGTGACCGTTTCGGGCCGCGTCGGTGGCCAAGGTGTCTACCCGATTGAACGCCCGACCCGCACGCTCTCATCGATGATAGCTGCCGCTGGCGGCGTTGCCATCCAACCCGAAATCGCTCAGATCACCGTGATCCGTGGCGAGGCCAGCGGCACCATTTGGTACGAAGACCTCTTTGATCACCCTGCCGCGGATATCGCATTGCGTTCGGGCGACCAGATCTACGTCAAAGAAGACAGCCGAACCTTCACCGCACTTGGCGCAACCGGCGCACAAAGCCGCGTCCCATTTGAATCCAAAGCCATTTCCGCGATTGAGGCCTTGGCGACAGTCGGCGGTTTGCAAACCGCTGCGGCCGATCCGACAGGCGTGTTTGTATTCCGCAACGAACCCGCCGAAATCGCGAACCAGCTTTTGGCTCGGACTGATTTGATCGGCACCCAGCGTGTCGTCTACGTGCTGGACCTGACTCAACCGAATGGCATGTTCATGGCCCGCGACTTTGCGATCCGTGATGGCGACACCGTCTACGTGACAGAAGCGCCGTTCGTTCAGTTCAACAAAGCCATTGCAGCAGCGACAGGCTCGCTCACCGCAGCCGACACCGCGCGCTCTGCGTTCGCGCAGTAATGCACGCGCCCGATTGGACACCCGCCGCCGCAGGGGACACCTTGCGGCGGCTTTTTGTCTACAACGGCGGGTTCTTAACCCAAAGACGTGTCAGGCGTATTCTGCAGCTGGCAGGCTACGACATCAGCCTCGGCAAACCGTCAGAAGGTGATCTGGTTGGCGTCTGGGGACAAAGCCCAACCTCCCCTCGAGGAGAGGCCGTTGCCGCCCGCACAGACACTCCTGTCATTCGTGTTGAGGATGCGTTCCTCCGATCAATCCACCCAGGTCGGGATGGAGAACCACCGTTAGGCCTCTGCATCGATGACCTCGGCATTCATTTTGATCCCGAACGGCCCTCTCGGTTGGAACGGATTTTGGCGGAACATCCGCTCGATGACACGGCCTTATTGAACCGCGCAAGGGCAGGGATAGAACGGGTACGCGGTAACGAGCTGTCGAAGTACAACGCTTTTGACGTAACACTTCCTGCGCCAGAACCGGGGTATGTTCTGGTCATTGATCAGACCGCAGGCGATGCGAGTGTCACCGCAAGCCGTGCGAACCGTCACACGTTCCAAGAGATGTTGTTTCAAGCCCGCGAGGATCACCCCAACGCGCGCATCCTCATTAAGACCCACCCAGAAACTGCGGCAGGTTACAGGGGTGGACATTTCCGTCCCGACGATTGCCGAGATGGGATGGAGCTATACGATGCTCCTGTTTCGCCGTGGACGCTGCTGGATGGGGCAATCGCCGTTTATACGGTGTCCTCACAGCTTGGGTTCGAAGCGATCTTGGCTGGTCACCGCCCACATGTCTTTGGTCAACCGTTCTACGCGGGATGGGGCCTTACCGACGATCACACGCCGCTATATCGCCGGCAACGGCGTCTCACGCGGGCACAGCTTTTTGCCGCGGCCATGATCCTTTACCCGATTTGGTTCGATCCTTATCGTGATCGCCTTTGTTCGTTTGAGGATGCCTTAACCACACTGGAAGCTGAAGTTCGCGCCTATCGCGAAGATGGTCAGGGCTGGGTTGCTGCAGGCATGCGCCTATGGAAGCGCGGGCCGCTACAAAAGGCGTTTGGCCTCCACAAGCCACTGATTTTCAATTCCAAAAACCCTGTACCTGCCGCACAAAAATCTGGCCGTCCGCTGATGGTTTGGGCAGGAAAAACCACTCCCGACCTTGATACAGCGGGCGCTGTTCGGGTCGAGGATGGGTTCATCAGGTCACGTGGATTGGGTGCGGCCCTCACCCCTCCACTCAGCCTCGTTCTAGATGATCAGGGGATTTACTATGATCCGAGCCGTCCATCGCGGCTGGATGCCATTATTAATACAACCGCTCTAAGTGACGACCAACGCCGCCGCGCTGAAGCCCTCGTCGCGCGGCTCACCTCTGACGCTTTCAGCAAATATAATCTGGACCGCTCTGCGCTGCCCAATGACCTGCCCACAGGACGGCGCATCCTTGTCCCCGGACAGGTGGAAGACGACGCATCAATTCGATTGGGCGCGGGCGATATCAACACCAACCGCGCTTTACTCAGCGCCGTGCGTGCAGCTAATCCTGACGCCGTGATCCTCTATAAACCGCATCCAGATGTTGAGGCGGGATTGCGGATTGGGCAGGTTCCAGACGCCAAAGACATCGCTGATGTGGTTCTATCTGGCATCGACGCCGTGACCGCGATTGAAGCCGTGGACGAGGTCTGGACCATGACATCCACGCTCGGATTCGAAGCATTGCTCAGAGGCAAACGCGTCGTCACCATTGGCCAGCCATTCTATGCAAGCTGGGGCCTCACCCAAGATCGCGGAATGCCTGTCGCGCATCGCATTGCACGCCCCGATTTGGGAACCTTTGTTCATTGCTGTCTGATCGACTACCCCCGCTACTTCGATCCTGTGACTGGACGCCCCTGCCCTGTCGAGGTTGCCCTCGACCGCATCAAAGACGATACGGTCACGACCAGCAACGCAGGTCTAAGGGCGTTATCGAAATTACAGGGGCTATTGGCGAGCTACGCTCATTTGTGGCGCTAATTGCGCCGCGACCAGCGGCTCATGACGTCAGCGCCAACTTGGGTCACTTCGATCAAGTCAAAGCGTGGAGCGTCCGACAAAGTATCAATGCCCATCGCAGCCAAAGCTGGCATGCCTTCAGCACCAATGCCCATACCCGCCGAAAAGACGATCAATTCGTCGACCACATCCGCCAACAAAAGAGATGCTGCCAAGGTGCCGCCCCCTTCGCAGAACACACGGGTCAATCCGTTTTCGGCCAATGCTGAGAGCGCCGACATCACAGAAACCCGCCCCTGTTCCACCTTGCACGGGAGCATTTTCACGCCAGCCTCTTCCCACGGAACGAGGCGCAATGTGGCGTCTTCTCCGTGGCACAACCATACAGGAACATCCTTGGCGGTGCGGGTCAGATCACAATCGTCTGGCAGGTCCATACGTCGCGAAACCACGACGCGGACAGGCTGAACCGTCACGCCCATATCCCGCACGGTCAAAGACGGGTCATCAGCGCGGACTGTGCCAGCACCAACCATCACAGCATCATGCCGCGCGCGTTGCGCATGCACCATCCGACGAGCCTCGGGGCCAGTGATCCACTTACTCTCGCCCGTCGCTGTCGCAATACGCCCATCCAGCGTGCAGGCCAGTTTCAGCGTAACCCAAGGCCTCGACTGAGTAATTCGGTTAAAGAAGCCTGCATGATCACGGCGGGCCTCTGCCTCGCAGACGCCTTTTGTGACCTCGATCCCAGCTGATTTTATAATATCAATTCCGCGACCCGCGACACGGGGGTCAGGGTCAGTACAAGCAACAACGACCCGAGCAATCCCCGCTTCGACCAAGGCATTCGCGCAAGGCGGCGTTTTACCGTGATGCGCGCAGGGCTCGAGGCTGACATAGGCGGTCGCGCCACGCGCCCTGTCGCCCGCTTGGGCGATGGCAACGGTTTCCGCATGAGGTCGACCGCCATCAGCAGTGCGACCACGACCAACGATAATGCCGTCATTTACCAGAACGCATCCGACCGCAGGGTTCGGCCAGACACGCCCCATCCCACGCCGCCCCAAGGACAGCGCGAGACGCATGTATCTTTCATCGTTGTCTGGCGTCACTTTTCAGGCGAAGTCGCAGGACGCAGTTCATCGATGAACTTGTCAAAGTCGTCCGCAGCCTGGAAGTTTTTGTAAACGCTGGCAAAACGCACGTAGGCGACCGTATCGATCCGCGCGAGGCTCTCCATCACGATCTCGCCGATGATTTTCGACGAAATGTCTGTCTCGCCCATGCTCTCCAGCCGGCGCACGATACCAGAGATCATCTGGTCCATACGTTCTGGCTCAACTGGGCGTTTTTGCAGCGCGATACGGATCGAACGTTCTAGTTTATCGCGATCAAAGTCCTCACGGCGACCGTTGGATTTGATGACGACCAGATCGCGGAGTTGCACGCGTTCATAGGTGGTAAAACGCCCGCCGCAGGCTGGGCAAAACCGACGACGACGGATCGCTACGTGATCCTCTGCCGGTCGGCTGTCTTTGACTTGAGTATCGACGTTTCCACAAAACGGGCAACGCATGGGCCTGTCCTCTTACCGCTCATTCCAGGGTTAATCCCTAGTTATCCACAGGCACTATAGGACCGATAACTAGATTTGGGTAGAGTCAATTTGGACACACCAGATGATGTGGCGATTAGGACTCACCTAAAAATTGCGCAACAACACGGCGATCATGGGGCCGATCCCGATGTTCGAACAGATAAATACCCTGCCACGTCCCCAGCATCGGCACGCCCGCAATGACAGGAATGCTGATCGAGACAGGCATCAAGGCCGCCTTGATATGCGCCGGCATGTCGTCAGGCCCCTCGTAAGTGTGCGTGAGATAGGACATCGTGGAATGCGTTGTAGGCGGCACGAGACGCGCGAAGAACTCTTTGAGGTCCGTTTGCACCTCAGGGTCGGCGTTCTCTTGAATCAGGAGCGAACAAGAGGTGTGCTGAACAAAGAGCGTCAACAGCCCATCACCTTGACCATGACACCAGCGTTTTACGTCCCGCGTGAATTCGTAGAGGCCCTGCCCGCTGGTCGAAATCTGAAACAAAGTATGGCTCATCTCTGCCCCTTTCAGACCACAGACTGCGCCCAAGCGCCGAAACCATAGGCAACAACCGTCAGCGCCGTCCGTAAGCTATTCATCACGAAAAAGCGCCTGTCGTATGATTTTACGCCTACCGTGCAGATCATCAGCAAAACCGTAGCAAACGGCAAAATGATCCACGGGGTCACGCCCATATACCCAAGAATACCCAGTGCAATAAGGATCAAGCCACCGATCATATACCCCCCCTTAGACGAAAAAGGCGCCCCAAAAGGCGCCTCGTTCTTATTGATCCAAGAAGCTGCGCAGCTTACGCGAGCGGCTTGGGTGTTTGAGTTTTCGCAGCGCCTTGGCTTCGATCTGGCGGATACGTTCGCGGGTAACACTGAACTGCTGACCAACCTCTTCGAGAGTGTGGTCGGTGTTCATGCCGATACCAAAACGCATACGCAGAACACGCTCTTCGCGCGGGGTCAGCGATGCCAGAACGCGGGTCGTGGTCTCTTTCAGGTTTTCCTGAATAGCCGAGTCCAGCGGCAGGATCGCGTTCTTATCCTCGATGAAATCGCCGAGCTGCGAATCTTCTTCGTCCCCAATCGGCGTTTCGAGCGAGATCGGCTCCTTAGCGATTTTCATCACCTTACGAACCTTATCGAGCGGCATTTGCAGCTTTTCGGCCAATTCTTCCGGCGTCGGCTCGCGACCAATTTCGTGCAACATCTGACGACCCGTGCGGACCAGTTTGTTGATCGTTTCGATCATGTGAACCGGAATACGGATGGTGCGTGCTTGGTCTGCGATGGAACGGGTGATCGCCTGACGGATCCACCATGTCGCGTAGGTCGAGAATTTGTAACCGCGGCGATATTCGAACTTATCAACCGCTTTCATCAGGCCGATGTTGCCTTCCTGAATAAGGTCGAGGAACTGCAGACCACGGTTGGTGTATTTCTTAGCGATCGAGATAACGAGACGGAGGTTCGCCTCGACCATTTCTTTTTTGGCCTGACGCGCTTCTTTTTCGCCCTTCTGAACCTGCTGAACGATGCGGCGGAATTCAGAGATATCAACGCCAACATATTGGCCAACCTGCGCCATTTCGGTACGCAGTTCTTCGACCTTGTCGGTGAATTTCTCAACGAACATCTGCCAGCCGCGACCCGGCTTTTCGTTCATGCGATCCATCCAAGTGGGATCGAGTTCAGCGCCACGATATTCGTCGATGAATTCGCGACGGTTAATACGCGCTTGGTCAGCGAGCTTAACCATGTTCGAGTCGATCGACATGATACGGCGGTTAATGCCGTAAAGCTGGTCGATCAGCGCTTCGATACGGTTGTTGTGTAGGTGAAGCGAGTTCACCAGTTCAACGATCTCCGAACGAAGTTTCTGGTACCGATCTTCGTCAGCCTCAGAGAACGAACCATCCTCGTTCAGAGTTGCCGACATACGGGCGTCCTGCATGTCGGACAGGTCCGCAAAATCACGTGCGATGATTTCAAGCGTTTCTAGGACACGCGGTTTGAGCGCGGTTTCCATCGCGGCCAGCGACATGTTGGCCTGTTCGTCGTCGTCATCATCGTCGTCAGAGCGGATCGGGTTACCGTCCGCATCGTATTCTTCTTCTTTTTCTTTCGAACCCGCCTCGGTCGACACAGCAGAGGTGTCGACGACAGGCTCATCGCCATCTTCGTCAAGTTGGTTACCGAATGTGGCCTCAAGGTCGATCACATCGCGCAGCAGAATGTCTTCGGACAGAAGTTCGTCGCGCCAAATGGTGATAGCTTGGAAAGTCAGCGGGCTTTCGCAGAGCCCGAGGATCATCGTGTTACGACCAGCCTCGATCCGTTTTGCGATCGCGATCTCGCCCTCGCGCGACAGCAGTTCAACACTACCCATCTCGCGCAAATACATACGAACAGGATCGTCCGTGCGGTCCAGCTTTTCGGTTTCACCGCCCGAAAGAGCAACGTCACGATTGCCGCCGACAGCAACCAGATCGGTGCCGCCTGCGTTGTCATCCGACTCTTCAGATTCTTCTTCTTCGGTGACCTGAATGCCCATTTCAGAGAGCATCGACATAACGTCTTCGATTTGGTCAGAAGAAACCTGATCTGGAGGCAACACAGCATTAAGCTGATCGTAGGTGATGTACCCACGCTCGCGCGCCTCAGCGATCATCCGTTTAACCGCCGCCTGACTGACGTCCATGGAGATCTCGTCGTCCTTGTCGTCAACCTTGTTGTCGTCGGTATCTTTGGCGGCCATGAAATGCTCCTAAGCGGTTCAGCAAGTCTGTGCTGATTCGGTTAAAGTCGAATCAACGGTTTCGCGGGGTGATTCGCAACCTCTTGGCCACGATTTTTCACCCATTAATTAGGTTCTGGGCTTTTTACGACCCGATTTGGCAGGATCGAGCGATTCGAGCACCTTGAGGAAGTCGTTCCGTTCGTCCTTTGACAATGACAGCCCATTGTCTGCGGTCACCGTTTCCGTCGTATCATCGACATCACGCTGCGTTGTGGGATCAACAGCCAGCGCGGATACACCCAACCGCCACGTCAAATCCTCTCTATCTTCAGCCTCAGCAATCTCGACCTGAGCCTCCAAGATTTCCATGGAGTGCCCACGCAAGGCCTCAAGCTTCATGAACTCTTCCTTGACCGAGTTGTAGGCGAACTCGCTATCACCAGCGCGTCGGATCGCAGGGGTGATCACTACTTGGCGCTCGGCAAAGAGGCTTTCAAGGGGGCCAGACCCAATTTGATCCTCGATACGGTCGCGCAAATCATCTTCGCCAACCAACCGCAGAATTGCATCCCGCAGGGTTCTGTTGCGTTGGTCCTGACATTCCATCCGTTCAAGCTGCATCTCGAATGCGGGCACTTCAGTCGGATTGGCGATCAGAATGGCGAGGATCACCGTCTCACGCAGATGAATTTGCTGATCGTCTCGTTGAACCAACTCTGAACGTTTTGCAGAATCGCTCGGCGCGATGACGACCGATTTGCCAGGCTGCCACGGTCTGCGAGGCTGAAACGCGGGCCGTCTGTTCGATCCGAACAACTCATACCGCAGCTCTTTAATCGCCTCGCCATAGTGGTGACGTATCGACGGATCTTGGATCAGTTTAATCTTTTCACGGAGGGATTTATCCAAGGCCGCCCGACGCTCGGGACTATCGAATATCTTCCCGTCCGTTTCGCGTTGCCAGAGCAAACGCACCATCGGCATGGCTCCATCCAGCACCTTTTGAACGGCCCCTGCCCCTTTGGATCGGATCAGATCGTCAGGGTCCATCCCATCAGGCATCACCGCGAACCGAAGCGATTTACCCGCCTCCAGCACGGGAAGCGCAAGATCAATCACTCGCATCGCAGCGCGGATACCCGCCGTATCCCCATCAAGAGCAATAATCGGCTCGTCCGCCATACGCCACATCAGCTGCAACTGGTGATCCGTGACAGCGGTGCCCAAGGGCGCAACAGCCCCGGTGAACCCAGCCTCGGACAAAGCAATCACATCCATATATCCTTCGGCGACAATCAGCGGCTGACCTTTGCCAGAAGCCTCACGGGCGTTCTTGTGGTTGAACAGATTGCGCCCTTTGTCGAACAAGTCCGTCTCTGGGCTGTTGAGGTATTTAGCGTTGTCATTGGGGTCCATCGCACGCCCACCAAAGGCAATGGCCCGCCCGCGCACATCGCGGATCGGGAACATGATCCGATGGCGAAAAACGTCATACGGCGCTTTGCCCTTATCTGAGGGTTTGGCCAGACCCGCACCGATGAGCAACTCGGGCGAAATCCCTTTGGCAGACATCGCATCGAATAGGTTCTGCCACCCCTGCGGCGCAAAGCCTATTTCCCACCGTTCCTGCGCGGTCTCAGATAACCCACGTTTCGTCAAATACGCACGCGCCTCTGCCGCAGCACCCGTTCGCAATTGAAGGCGGTAGAACTTCACCGCTTCTTCCATGACCTCGGCCAATTGGGTGCGATGGTCCGCCTTTACCTGAGCTCGCGGGTCACGTTCGGGCATTGGCAAACCTGCCTCACGGGCCAAAATCTCAATGGCCTCCATGAAGCTCACGTTTTCCGTTTCACGAACAAACGAAATCGCGTCGCCTTTGGCGTGGCATCCAAAGCAATAGTAATAACCCTTGCGGTCATCGACATGAAACGACGCGCTTTTTTCTTGGTGAAACGGACAGGGCGCCCACATGTCGCCCTTGCCTAGATTGGACTTCTTATTGTCCCACATCACTTTACGGCCAACCACTTGGGTCAGCGACAGGCGTGTTCGCAATTCATCCAAAAAACCAGAGGGCAGACTCATATCGCCAATATCGGCGCTGGACCCGCGCAAGTCCAGCGGTCGGACGCAGAAGGTTGGGGGTAAGTTTTCCGACCGAGTTATCTGTTTGTTTACGAATTTGCGCCAATCTGGACGCCACAAATGCCCGATTTTGACGGGGATCGCACCCACCGACCCGGTGATGCGACTCATTTATTGCGACTCACTCATATGAACTAGCCACCAAACGCCCTTGCATTTAGCGCGTAGCAGTTCGGTTTGCCTGCCGACCGCCACATTTCCATCGATAATCAGGAAACAAAGGGCGTTCAGAGACCCAACCGTCCACCCAGGCCACACAATAGGACCAAAAGTGGCCAGTTGCTGCCCAAATTCTGCCACTCTCTAAAGGATATAAATGGGACCAACAGAGGTGGAAGCCCCACCAAAAAGCAGTGAAGCCCCCGAAAGGTCGGTCAATAATGAAGACATTGGAAACACAGACGCAGACGATTGCATCGCGCATCGCCCGCCACCTGCGTAAATTCCAAACCCGTGAAGATGGCACCATGGTCATTTTCGCGGTTTTCATGCTGATCTTGATGCTCCTCGTTACGGGCATGGCCGTAGACTTTATGCGTATTGAATCAACACGCACGCGTATGCAGGGCACACTTGACCGCGCGGTTCTGGCCGCTGCTGACCTCGGCCAAACTCTGCCGCGTGAACAAGTCGTTCAAGACTACATGGACAAGGCAGGTCTGGGTGACGCCCTTCAAGGCACACCAACCGTGACCGAGGGCCTGAACTTCCGCGAAGTATCCGCAGTTGCCGAAGCGACGGTCCCAATGATGTTCTCTGGCCTCGCTAAGATTTTGAATGCCGACGCGACCGTGCATGAATCGATGACCGTTCCTGCGTTTTCGGTCGCCGAAGAGCGCGTCTCCAAAGTAGAAATTTCGCTCGTCCTCGACATCTCGGGTTCGATGGAGAGCAATAACCGCATGACCAACTTGCACACGGCGGCGACTGAATTCGTTAACACCGTTCTAAAGGACGGGAACGAAGACCTCGTATCCGTGTCTTTGATCCCCTATTCTGAACACGTGAACCCTGGGCCAGACCTGTTCAACTTGCTGAACGTCCGCAAGGTTCACAACTATTCCCACTGCATCGAATTCGACAACAGCGCATTCAACAGCACCACGCTGAGCATGACGCACCAATATCAGCAGATGCAATATTTCCAATGGAACTATAACGGTAGCTACTACCACGGGAACGACCTGTCGGAAACTGTTTGCCCACGCTGGGACTACGAACGGATCAACCCTTGGGAATCTAACCGCACCGAGCTCGTAACGCAGATTAACAACCTCAGAGGCCGTGCTGGTACGTCGATTTTCTTGGGCCTGAAATGGGGCGCTGCCCTCCTCGACCCTTCGACGCAACCTCTACTGACCAGCCTGGTGGGGAGCAACAAAGTAGACAGCAGCTTTGCGGGTCGACCAGCGTCCTACTCCGACACCGAAACGGTGAAGTTCATCATTCTGATGACGGACGGCGAAAACTCGACTTCGAGCCGTATCCAAAGCTGGGCCTATGACTCGGACAGCGATTACGCACACTGGAGCCGCTACAACTTTAACTGGTACCTCGACAACTACGTCTCGACCTGGAAACACAGTCAGTATTCCTACCTGAAATACAATCGGACCCTCGGCAACGAGTTGATGGACGACATATGCGACGCCGCCAAAGCCCAAGGCATCGTGATCTGGACCATCGGCTTTGAGATCCCAGACCCCGTCGGCAACCAGGTTTTGGCCGATTGTGCGACCTCACCCAGCCACTTCTTTGACGTGGACGGCATCGAAATTTCCAACGCGTTCTCTGCAATCGCAACCCAGATTAACAACCTAAAGCTTACTCACTAATGAAACAACTGCTTCACACTCTCTGGTCTGGCCTGATGCGCCCGCTTTCGCGGTTCGCACGGGATGACCGTGGGACAGCTACAGTTGAATTCGCGCTTATTTTTCCTGTCTATATTATTCTTCTGTTATCAGCGTTTGAATCCGGCATGTTGATGACCCGCCAAGTCATGCTTGAACGCGGGCTCGAGATGGCCATGCGTGATGTGCGGATCGGGGCGATGTCGCCTGTGACCCACGACACGCTAAAGAACGCAATTTGCAACAACGCTGGCATTATTCCGAACTACGCCGATGCGTTGAAGATCGAGATGCGTCGCGTTGATCTGCTGAACTGGACAAACCTTCCTGCCGCAGCGGACTGTATTGATCGCAACGATCCTGCCGCACCTCTGGTCGCATTCCAACAAGGTGGTGCAAACCAAATGGTCGTCGTTCGGGCCTGTGCTCTGTTTGATCCAGTGTTCCCGACACTTGGCCTCGGCGCACAAATCCCGCGTGAAACGGGCAATGAATACGCACTTGTGTCGCGCTCTGCATTCGTGAGGGAACCATGAATATGTCCCGCCTTTTCCGTCGGTTCCGCGATGACGAACGTGGCAGCATGGCGATCGAGACCGTCCTGATCTTTCCGATCCTATGCTGGGCCTACCTTGCAACGTTTGTGTATTTTGATGCCTTCCGCATTCAGAGCACAACGAACAAGGCCGCTTACACGATCAGCGATCAGGTGAGCCGTGAAACGGGCTATATCACGCCCAACTACATGACGTCGCTTTATAATCTGCACGAATTCCTAACTTCGTCGAACCACCCGACAAAACTACGGTTGAGCGTTGTTCGTTTTACCGACGACAACGGCTACGACGTCCGCTGGTCCCAAGGGCGCGGTGGTGCGGGCACTCTCACCAATGCGGGTCTGGCTGACATTTTGGACAAGTTACCCGTGATGCCAAACAATGAGGTTATCATCGTCTTGCAGAACTGGCTTAGCTACGAGCCGATGTTCAGCGTTGGCCTCAGCGCCTTTGAGTTCGAGAACCTGATCGTGACCCGCCCTCGATTTAATTCGGCTCAGCTTTGCTGGAATTCCCAAGAGAACGGCGGCGTGACGACGGCGACTTGCTAATTGGCGCAGGGGTCCTGTGCAAAGCAGAGTGGCTCTGACAGATTGATGGATGCTTTGAGCAGGACTATCTCTTGCTCAAAGGAGATACGCTATGTCCATCAGACCAACCCTCGAAGCTCGCCGCGCAACACCTCACATGGAAGGTGCTGGAGTACGGCTTCATCGTGCGTTCGGCTTCCAAGACCCGAGCGAGCTTGACCCGTTTTTGATGTTCGATGATTTCCGCGGGGATCACCCCGATGACTATATCCGTGGCTTTCCATGGCACCCACATCGCGGCATCGAAACCATCACCTACGTTCTAAACGGCACCGTTGAACACGGCGACAGCCTCGGCAATACAGGCACGTTGGGTCCAGGTGACGTTCAGTGGATGACCGCTGGATCAGGTATCCTTCACCAAGAGATGCCCAAGGGAAATATCGCAGGCCAAATGCATGGGTTCCAGCTTTGGGCGAACTTGCCGAGCCACCTCAAGATGACCGCGCCCCGCTATCAAGACGTGAAAGGCAAAGAAATTCCTGAAATCATCGACGACGACGGCACCCGCGTCAAAGTCATCATCGGTGAATTCTGGGGCAAACGCGGCCCTGTTGATGGTATCGCGACTGACCCGCAGTATCTGGATATTTTCGTGCCAGCTGGTGTCCGCAAGACTTTTAAGGTCGACACCTATCGCCGTGCTTTTGCTTATGTATTCCAAGGCGCTGGCGCCTTTGCGGATGCGTCAAAACCCGAAGGCGTCCTCCTCGAAAAAGAGGTGATGGGCGAAGAGGTGAACATCCGCGACATGTCGGGCAACCGGACCCTGATCCGCTTTGGCACTGGGGACGAAGTGACCGTGCAGGCAGGCGAAGAAGGCATTCGGTTCTTGCTGATCTCTGGCGCACCGATTGAGGAACCTGTCGCATGGCACGGCCCGATCGTGATGAACACCAAAGAAGAAATCCGTCAGGCCATCGCTGATTTGCGTAATGGCACCTTCATCAAACCCGCCCATTGATGCGGGAACGCGTCGGTCAGGCCGAGACTGACCGACGCACAATGCCCCAGTAAATCTCTTCGATCTCGCTCAGCGGCAGGCGGCCACCTTCGCGATACCACTGCGGGATCGCGGTCAACATGCCGATCAACGCGATTGACGTAATGCGCGGATCGCTAATGTTGAAATCACCACTTTCCTTCCCCGCCATTAGGATGCCAGCCAGCACTTGTTCGTAGTCCCGACGGCGCTCTTCGATGACCGCAAAGTTGTCCGGATCTAGGTTACGAAGTTCCATGTAAGAGATGAAAACCTGTTCAACGCGCGGAACGTGGAACAAGATGTGAAATCGAATGAAAGCCTCGAGCGCAGACCACGGCGGACCTGAAAGATCTACCTCGTTCAATGAGTCCACCAGATCATCCATGTGATCCAATACGATATCAAACAATAGGCTCTGCTTATCGGCCGTGTAATTATACAACGCCCCAGCTTGCACGCCGACTTCAGCTGCGATCTGACGCATCGAGACCGCCGCATACCCATGCTGCGCAATCAGCTTGAGCGCCACCTCCCGAACCTTGGGTCCGGTAATGTCTGAATGTGAGCCCTGTTTGCGCGCCATTCGCCAACATTAACTGAACAAATGTTCATTTGAAAAGCCTGATCTGACCTTGCCCCTCAAATGCAACCAGAGATAAGGTTCGCCGATCACAAACCACTGGAACGGCCATGCGCCTCGTATTCTTTTTGCTATCGGCGCTTTTGCCTGCCTGCGCAACTTTTCCCGCGCTGGATGAGACTATCGATCCCGCTGCGGCCAAAGCGGCCTTTCCCGACTTTGTTCCGTTCGAGACGTTTGTCACTACGGGTAATGACCAAACCGCCGCAGAAATGACCGATGACCTGCCCCTTCGCGCAGCCGTTCTGGAAAATCGGGCTGAACAATTGCGTAACAGCGCAGTTCAATAGCACCTGCGCGTTGCAGTGACCGCAAGGACGCGGTAACAGCGGAGTGGTCAAAATTCAAAAAGCGGAATCCCATATGTCTGACACCCTTCGCCTTGGTATTGCCGGTCTCGGAACGGTCGGTGTTGGCGTCATCCGCATCGTCGAAAAACAGGCTGCACTTCTCGCCCAGCGCACTGGAAAATCGATCATCGTCAGCGCTGTAAGCGCACGCTCCAAAGACAAGGATCGCGGCGTTGATCTGTCTGGCTATGCCTGGGAAGACGATCCTGTTGCTCTCGCAACTCGTGACGACGTCGATGTTTATGTCGAGCTCATGGGCGGTGAAAATGGACCAGCGAAAGCATCTATTGAGGCTGCAATCGCCGCTGGTAAAGATGTCGTCACCGCCAACAAGGCGTTGCTGGCACATCACGGCCAATCCATCGCAGAACAAGCCGAAGCCAATGGCTGCGTCGTGCGATATGAAGCTGCCGTTGCGGGTGGCATCCCTGTTATCAAAGCCCTGACCGAAGGTTTGGCTGCAAACGGCGTGACCCGCGTGATGGGCGTCATGAACGGCACCTGCAACTACATCCTTACTCGCATGGAAGACGCTGGCCTGTCGTACGAAGAGGCTTTTGCCGAAGCCGACGGTCTAGGCTACCTCGAAGCCGATCCGAACTTGGACGTTGGCGGCATTGATGCGGGCCACAAACTGTCGATCCTCTCTTCCATCGCCTTTGGAACGCAGGTGGATTTTGACGGTGTCGAGCTCGAAGGGATCGGCGCGATCACCATCGAAGACATCCGCAACGCGGCCGACATGGGCTACAAAATCAAACTGCTCGGCGTGACGCAGATGACAGGCCGTGGGCTTGAACAACGCATGTCGCCCTGCCTCGTTCCGGCGACCTCGCCTTTGGGCCAATTAGTTGGCGGTACGAATATGGTTGTCCTCGAAGGTGACGCTGTTGGCCAAATCGTCCTTCGCGGTGCTGGTGCAGGCGAGGGCCCGACTGCGAGCGCGGTGATGGGTGATGTCTGCGATATCGCGCGCGGTCTGCGCCTCCCAACCTTTGGGCAACCCGCAAACACGCTGCGTTGTGCAAAATCTGCTCGCGCCGCGATCCCTGCGCCCTACTACCTCCGTCTATCGCTCTTGGACAAACCAGGGGCGATGGCAAAAGTGGCGAGCGTTTTGGGCGATGCGGGCGTATCGATTCATCGGATGCGCCAACATGACCACGATGGCACTCACGCGCCTGTCGTGATCGTCACTCACAAAACCACCCGTCAGGCTGTCGATCAGGCGATAGAAGGCTTTGCCGCGACGGGCGTCGTTTCGGGGGCACCCGTCGCCCTACGGATCGAACAAGTCTGATCCCAAATTTCAGTTCGAAATGTCAAAGGCAGGGTGAAAACCCTGCCTTTTTTGTATCAGAAAAAAGAAATTTTGAACCAAAGCGATTTTAGCGACAGACTGTTAGCGCCGACAGCCTTGCCCCCATAGGCTTGCCCTGCGTAGATGCACCCGAATGTTACTTGAGGACTTTTGACATGTCGCAGACCACTGAATTCCACGACCGTATGCTTTCGCTCGGGCTCGCTCGCGTCTCCGAAGCTGCGGCTCTCGCATCGGCAAAACTGATCGGGCGTGGAGACGAAAAAGCTGCGGACCAAGCCGCCGTAAACGCGATGCGGGATCAGTTGAACAAACTGGACATCAAAGGCGTCGTCGTCATCGGAGAAGGCGAACGTGACGAAGCTCCGATGCTCTACATCGGTGAAGAAGTGGGCACAGGCGAAGGTCCGGCGGTGGATATCGCGCTCGACCCACTCGAAGGGACGACTCTCACAGCGAAAGATATGCCCAACGCTCTGACCGTTATCGCGATGGGTCCGCGCGGCTCGATGCTGCACGCTCCTGACGTTTATATGGAAAAGCTCGCCATTGGACCGGGTTTCAAAGCGGGCGTCGTGACCATGGACATGTCCCCATCCGAGCGCGTTTCCGCACTGGCAGCAGCCAAAGGCTGTTCGACCGAAGACATCACCGTCTGCGTTCTCGAACGTCCGCGCCATGACGAAATGATCGCAGAACTGCGCACCACAGGCGCAGCTATCCGCCTGATCACGGACGGCGACGTTGCGGGCGTAATGCACTGTGCAGAACCTGAAAAGACAGGCATCGATATGTATATGGGCTCTGGCGGTGCACCTGAGGGTGTTCTGGCTGCTGCAGCGCTGAAATGCATGGGCGGCCAGTTCTTTGGCAAGCTGCTGTTCCGCAATGACGACGAACGTGGCCGCGCCACCAAAGCTGGCATCACCAACTTTGACCGCGTCTACACCCGTGATGATCTGGTCAAAGGCGACGTGATCTTTGCAGCCACCGGCGTGACCGACGGCAGTCTCTTGGCTGGGATCAAACGCGAACCGGGGTATTTGACCGCTGAAACAATCCTGATGCGGTCCAAAACGGGCTCTGTGCGTCGGATGACTTACACCAACCCTATCTAAATCCTGATCGGGCCAGAGCATCGCTCTGGCCCTTTTCATATCATTGCGCCGCTTTGCTCTCTGGGCGATAAGCGAGGTATGAAAGCATTTCTCAACGTCGAACAGTCCGCAACGGGCCGCCGCTGGATCGGCCCGAGCATCGAAGAAGATCGGCTTGCCGAAGCGATGGAACAGGCGACAGGCCTGCCAGCGCCCGTCTGTCGGACATTGGCGCGACGTGGCGTTGAACCGCATGAAGCAGATAGTTTTTTAGCGCCCACGTTGCGGGATCTGCTCCCTGATCCGCTGACCTTGCTCGACATGAATAAGGCGTCCGAGCGGTTTATTACCGCGCTCGAGCGCCGCGAAAAAATCGCCGTTTTTGCTGATTACGACGTGGATGGCGGAACCTCTGCGGCGCTTCTCATAACATGGCTAAAGGCGATGGGACATCGGGCAACGCTGTATATCCCTGACCGCATTGACGAAGGCTATGGCCCTAATGAGCCTGCAATGGAGACGCTCGCCAAAGATCACGACCTGATCATTTGCGTTGACTGCGGCACCCTCTCGCATGGCCCAATTGCCGCCGCAAAAGGCGCGGATGTGATGGTCCTCGACCACCACTTGGGCTCTGAAACCCTGCCCGACTGTGTCGCCGTCGTGAACCCCAACCGCCAAGATGAAACGGGCGAACTCGCACATCTCTGCGCTGCGGGCGTTGTGTTCATGATGCTCGTCGACGTGAATCGCCGCCTTCGGGCAAAGGGCATAACGGGGCCAAACCTGATGTCATTCCTTGACCTTGTCGCATTAGCGACGGTTGCGGACGTGGCCCCGCTGATCGGCGTCAACCGTGCGTTCGTGCGTCAGGGCCTCGCCGTTATGGCCCAGCGCGATCGGATCGGCCTAACAGCATTGGCGGATGTCGCGGGAATGGACAGCGCACCGACCTCCTATCACCTCGGGTTTCTACTTGGCCCTCGCGTCAACGCGGGCGGTCGCATTGGGGCTGCCGATCTGGGCGCGCGCCTTTTGGCGACAGATGACCCACGCGAGGCCGAAAGCCTTGCCAAACAATTGGACCAACTAAACCGCGAACGCCGTGAAATCGAAAACGAAGTGCGTGATCTGGCGCTTTTGCAGGCGGAAGAGCGTGGGTTTGATAGCCCTCTGGTCTGGGCCGCGGGCGAAGGTTGGCATCCGGGCGTCGTCGGTATTGTTGCAAGCCGTCTTAAAGAAGCCACCAACCGCCCATCCATTGTGATTGGTTTTGACGGCGATATCGGCAAAGGCTCTGGCCGTTCGGTGACGGGTATCGACCTCGGAGCGTCGATCCAAAAACTCGCCATGGAAGGGCTACTGATCAAAGGCGGCGGTCACAAAATGGCGGCGGGCCTGACGGTACATCGGGACAAGCTCGACGCCGCTATGGAACGGCTCGCCGAACTTATGGCGCGTCAAGGCGCTGATCGCTTGGGGCCCGCAGATCTTCGGCTCGATGGCATCCTCATGCCCGGTGCTGCCACGGTAGAATTGGTAGAACAGATCGAAAAGGCAGGACCATTCGGCGCATCGGCCTCTGCCCCTCGGTTCGTTTTCCCCGACGTTCAAATCCATTTCGCGAAACGAGTCGGCGCAAATCACCTGAAGGCCACATTCGGCGACGGGCTCGGCGCACGAATCGATGCGATTGCCTTTGGCGCGTTTGATGGTCCAATCGGCCCAATGATCGAGGCCCACAACGGCGCGCGGTTCCACCTTGCTGGGCGGTTAGAAATCAATATTTGGCAAGGCAGACAGAGCGTTCAGCTCCGTCTCGAAGATGCGGCGCCTGCTGGGAAATAATTTTTTACAAAAGCCTCTTGCGGGCGGATCACACAATACGTAAAAACCGCCTCACGCACAGAGTGGCCCGTTCGTCTATCGGTTAGGACGCCAGGTTTTCAACCTGGAAAGAGGGGTTCGATTCCCCTACGGGCTGCCACTGCATTCCCCAAAATATTTTAAAAACAATATTTTAGGCGCTTAGTCATCTAGCCTGTATACCATTCCGTATACCAAATTGATGATGGATAACATTGGTCCTGAGCTGACTGAAGGTTCACACCTCACACTCGCACTCTCCAAGAAACTTGACGATGAATGCCCTTCTGGGACATGTCACTGGTGATTATCCAATGGCGGACTGATTATGCTCTCGAAATTCAAAATTAAAACGGCCAACGAAGCCCCCCCCGACGATGGGCATTCGCCAAGCGATCAGAAGCTTAAGTCATCGGCATTAGATGTGGCACCTACCAAAAAACCATTTATGCCGCCCTATCGAGAAGGCAGCGTTACCGACAAACGTCGCTCAGTTCTTCATGAAGGGATCAAAATCGAAGGCAACTGGACAAGTGATGGTGTTGTCGAGTTTGGTGGGACGATTACCGGCGACCTTACCCCTGACATTCTAGTGGTGACCAAAACTGGGAAAATCACAGGCACAATTCGGGCTGATCAAGTCATGATTGAAGGACAAGTGATAGGCAAAATCTATGCCAAATCTCTCAGCTTGAAACCGACCGCAAATGTAGAGGCAGACATCACCTCACCTACCTTGAGCATGGATATGGGTGCAAAATTCAACGGCGCAATCTCGATGCCACCCCAGAAAACTATGATTTAAGTTTGCCTCCACAAACCGCGATCGCTGCCATCGCTTCTTAGTACACGCAGACCCTGGTGCTTTATACAATAGTTCAAAAATAAGTCTCCGCGGCGCAGTTTCTCGCTCTATTTACTGATACCTAGCGTTCCGCAAAGCTCGTTTATGGTCGGGAGGTTCCGAACATCACCATCCGCGAGATGACGGATCTGGTGACGGCGAGTTGGGAAAAGCAGGAAGAGGTGGTGTTTGGGGCGTAAGGGCGGGAAGACGGTGGAGGGAAAGCTCTACCTCTTCGTCGGCATTGACCGGACTAGCAAGTTTGCCGTGACCCAACTCATGGAAAAGGCGGATCGCAAGACCGCGTAGGAGTTCTTCGAGCATCTGCTCAAGGCCGTCCCCTGTCGCATCCATACCATCCTCACCGATAACGGCATCCGGAACTGTCAGACCAATTTGAACTCGTCTCCGTTTGCCACTCAACCAAGTCTTCAGATCGCACCAAGTTGGCGCCACTCAGCGAGAGCAGCGGCTTTGAAAAGGCGACCCCAAGATTGCTCAGAGAAACCGTGCCCGAAAAAGGCCGAAAACTGCAAGAGACAGAACTGTTGCTATCGCCAAACAACCAATCAGGCGACCATATCCCCATGCTTGCACGATCATGTGACCGTGAACTGCGCCATCATTCCTCCATCTTCGTGTTCAAGGATGTGACAGTGATACATGAAGGGATTGGCGCGATCTGCCTTCTGCTCAAAGCTGACCAGGATATCGACACGGCCATTTACGAGCACGGTATCCTTCCAGCCAGAATTTTGTATGCTTGGTTTCTTTCCGTTTTCGGCGAGCACCTGAAACCTCACGCCATGAACATGAAACGGGTGCATCATCATGTTTGAGGAGACTTGCCAAATCTCGGTCGCACCCTTCGAAAGAGACAAGTCTATTCTCCCCATGTCGAAGGACTGCCCATTGATCGCAAACCGATCATTCGACCTACGCATCATCATGCCCATCCCCATTGGCATATCGAGTGTGATCTGACGTGTATTGACTGATCGGGTCTCACCGTCAGGCAGGATGCCGCCCAAGTCGGCGGGTATTTCCAGAATGCGGGCAGGAAGTCTAGCATCCGCACTAAAGGGTAGAACTACGAAGCTCCCCCCAGCAGTGCTCGCACCGCCCATCATCCCACCCATCATCTGATTGGGATTTGCAGAGGATACCAGCGTGCCAGCCTCTCCTCCCGAAAAATCGACGAGGACTTCGTATCGTTCGCCGGGAGCGATCACGAGGGACTCAATGGCGACAGGTTGATTAAGATAGCCACTGTCCGTCGCGATGAGGTGCCTCTCGCGACGGTCAGAAAACGATAGGGGATAAATCCTCGCGTTCGAGCCGTTGAGCAAGCGCAAACGGACAATACCGCGAGGGACGACAGCCTGGGTGCCTAGCTGACCGTTAACAAGAATGACATTTCCCATGAAACCCATCATCTGATCTGGCATAGACAGTCCATAATCGATGCGGCCCTGCCGGTCGAACCGGCGGTCTTGCAGAACCAAGGTCAAATCATCGACGCCGTATGAGATCGGGAGACCCCGAGCATCGTCCCGACCGTCATCAACGTGGATCACACCGGCCAATCCCCTTTGAACTTGTCGTCCGGTGTCGCCATGAACATGCGAGTGGTACCAAAGAGTAGCGGGTGGTTGTGTCAGATCCAGTTCGGGAGACCAAGTCGTGCCCGGTTCAATCGTCTGGTGTGGGCCGCCGTCAACTTCGCCGGGTATCAGCATACCGTGCCAGTGCACCGAGATTTTCTCTGACAGCGTATTGTCGATCTGTGCTTGCGTCGAAGCTCCTGCGGGAAGACGTAGCGTAGGCCCCAAAAAGGATTGGTTGAACCCCCAGGTCTCACCGCCGCCCAGTCCTGTAAAATCGGTCTTGCCCTTTTGGGCAGTCAGACGGAAATGCCGATCGCGGGTTGCGTCGAGCAATGGTGGCATAGCCAACGCCCTGACACTCCCCTGTGCGATGGCCGCCAGCGGACCTGTGGCGAACGGCAGGCCAGCCAAGCCGGCGATGAAGGCTCTACGATTTGTCATGGTATAGCCTGTTTCTCACGCTAGCTCACTTGGGAGGGCAGCCAGTGCGGCTTCTCTTGTTACTGTCGGCAGACCTTGCTCGATCCAGCCGGATCTCCCCGGGGCGCCAAGCATCCCGCCTACGGCGTCAACAAAGCCGGCAGTTTTCGCTTCACGCAACTTGCTCATTACGAGACCTGAGCGATGGCCGGTCCGACAAATCAGGGCGACCGGGCGTCCCGCAGCAAGATCGCGGGCGGCGAAGAGGCGCTCCCCGAACCGCGGATGGGTCATGTCGATTGGCCACGCCCCCTCCGCGACGCCGGTATCTTGCCATTCCTCGGGTCTGCGGATGTCCACAAGCCTTGCCAAATCGCTTTTCAGCGCATCATGGAGAGTATCGAGCGCCCATACGTCATGGTTGTCAGCCCAAGCTGGCGAATAGGCAAGCAAGGTGCTCGATGCGAACAGGCCAAAAGTTTGACGGCGGCTCAGCATGGTCTGCCTCCTCAGTTTAGTTTATGCATTATCAACCGCAGATCGCAGCATATCGCGCACCTGCGCGGCGACTTCGTGCAGCTTCTTATTCTCGACAGCGGCCATCGAAGCCACTGGATCAACAGCGCTGATTTCAGTGCCGTTTCCGACCGTCCGCAAGATCACATTGCAAGGCAGCATCGATCCTATACGGGGCTCCAGCCCAATGGCCTCCCATGCCATATGAGGGTTGCACGCACCCAGAATGCGGTATCCATCCATGTCGCGGTCAATCTTTTTCTTCATTGTTGCCTGTACGTCGATTTCGGTCAGTACACCAAATCCCTTTTCTTTCAGGGCTTCGCGCAGGCGCATCTCCGCATCATCAATCGCCGTATTGGGCAGATGTCTGTTGTAGGTATAACTCATTTTGAGCCCTCTCGATCTTGTTCAGGCAAACCCAAAGCACCGAACCGTTGACGGGCTTACCTGAATGGGGAATTTCTGAACGACGGGGTTCAGTTGTCTTGGTCCGTCATCATTCCGGGATTTGCGGCCATACCCTGTGCCATGTTGTCGGCAGGGGCGACCATTTCGCCTTGAGAAATCTGGCCGTCGCCATCAGCATCAAGCATCTGGAAACGATCGACCATGGTCTCGCGCATCGCCTTGGCGTGAAGCGACGCGAATTCGTCAATCGAGAGCGTGCCATTACCGTCGGCGTCATAGTCCGACAGCATCGACTGAAGGCCCTCATGCGCCTCTTCGGGAGACACCGCGCCGTTTCCATCCATATCGAACATTGACATCATGTTGCCCCCCATCATCGGGAACATACCTTGACCGGTTGTGCTTGGTCCCATCATGCTGCCGTTTCCGCTCATCATGCCCGAATGCATTTGCATCATCATGCCGTGCATCATCTGAAGATGCTCGGCCATCTGACTGGGATCCATCATGCCGCCACCCATCATCATTCCGGGCCCGCCCGTCCCTGCCATCGGTTGAGCAAGTACATTGGGAGAGACGCTTTCAGCGCCCGCAGCTTGGTGATGGCTGTCATCGGCGAGCGCAGCACCTGCTGTGAGAACGGCAACCAGAAGACCGGTAGAAACTTTTGTTGAGTAGGACATTTTGAAGCCTTTCCTTCTTTTGACCTCATACAACTTGGCATCAAACATTTGAATGTAAGGACGTACACCCGTGGATTTGTATCCGTCTGTCGCAATGGACAGGGGCTGATACAATTGGCGACAAAAAGGAACCTGACCGTCTGATTTCCAATGCTTTAGAAGGGCCCCATGCAACACGCGCCACATATTCTCGTCGTGGATGACCATGAACAGATCCGGAAAAGTGTAACCCGCTATCTGGAAAAGAATGGCATGCGAGCAACCGCTGCCAAGGATGCGGCGGAGATGGACGCGAAGCTGGCTGTCGGAAGCTTCGACCTACTGGTCCTGGATATCATGATGCCTGGCGAGGATGGCCTTTCCGTTTGCCAACGTCTGTCAAGCGAAGGGCGACTGCCGATCATCATGTTGACCGCGCTCGGTGAAGATGCGGACCGTATTGTCGGCTTGGAGATCGGTGCGGACGATTATCTTCCCAAGCCGTTTAATCCACGCGAACTCCTTGCGAGGATCAAAGCCGTCCTGCGAAGAAGCGAGCACAAAGAGGCCTTCACCGGATCTCTGAGCGGCCGCAAAGTCCGCTTTGCACACCTTACCTTGGATGTAGACCGGCAGGTGCTTCTCGACGACGCGGGACAAGAGACCGCTCTTACAGTCGCAGAATTCAAACTGCTGACGGTCCTTCTGGAGCGCCCTCGGATGGTGTTGAGCCGCGATCAGTTGCTAGATCTTTCTCAGGGCATTTCCGCTGGTCCGTTGGACAGGAAAATTGACAACCAGATTTCGCGCCTTCGGCGAAAGCTCGAGCCCGACATTCTCCGTCCACGTATTATCAAGACGATCAGAAGCGGCGGCTACTGCCTGTCGGTCGACGTCGAGGTGTCCGAATGATCTGGCGGCTCCTACGATCTCTCCGGGTCCAACTCGTTCTTCTCATCATCATCGCGTTGGGGGTCGCACAGTTTGTCAGCCTGTGGCTCTTTGCCGATGAACGAAGCCTCGCCATACGGGCTGCTCTTGGGTTTGAGGCAGCTGGACGAGCGGCAAATGTTGCGCGCTTGATTGAAGAGGCACCCGCTGACCTGCGCCCATCAATTATCCGCGCGGCGAACTCGCCCCTTGTTCGCTTTGACCTCGGGACGAAGCCGCTTGTGCAACATAGCGACCATTCGGATGGCGGGTTGGTTGAAACCCGCGTCCGCGCACTCCTGAACGACAGCTACAGCCGCGACATTCGAGTGGAGCTTCACCAGATCCAAGGCGCGATCCTGCCGCTACCGAACCTGTCGCACGAAATGACCGAGATGCACTTGGCCATGATGCGAGGTGAACTGTCCGCAATCGAGATGAACCTTTCAATTTCGATCGCCGGTGGCCAGTGGTTGAACGTAAGTACGCGCTTTGAGCGTCCGCCGATTCAGTGGCCGCTTTATTCCATGCTGACATTTGGTCTGACGGCAATGGCCCTGTTGGTCGCAGTGAGCTGGTTTGTCATGACCGGACTGCTGGGCCCTCTGCGGCGATTGGCCAGGGCGTCGGAACGATTGGGGCGTGGAGAAGACATAGACGCGTTGCCAGAACGGGGACCCCAGGAGGTTCGGGAGCTGACCGCTGGTTTCAACCGCATGCAGGACAGGCTGACACGGTTCGTTGCCGACCGAACGAGGGTTCTGGCGGCCCTTGGACATGATCTTCGATCTCCGCTCACCGCAATGAGAGTACATTCAGAAATGGTAGAGGAAGACGAAACCCGAGAGAATCTCGTCGCAACCGTCGAAGAAATGCAGTCGATGGTGGAAGCAACCCTTACCTTCGCGAAAGGTCTCTCAGGGAACGAACCAATGCAGGATGTTGACCTGCAATCGTTCCTGGAAGCTCTGCGGGGGGATATGGTCGTACCGTTTGTGCTCTCTGACGGCCCCGAAGTCACGGTTCGATTGCGCCCCAATGCCATTCGACGCGCATTGCGAAACGTGATCGAGAACGCGGTGCGCTACGGCGGGTCCGCAACGCTGGGCTGGATATCAGCCGATGGGGAAATTGAAATTTCCGTCACTGACAGAGGGCCGGGGATTCCAACCGCAGAATTGGAACGCGTATTTGACCCATTCGTCAGGCTTGAAGAAAGCCGCTCTCTGGAAACCGGCGGGCATGGGCTGGGCCTGTCGATCGCAAGGTCCATTCTTCGCGCGCAGGGTGGGGAGATCAGTCTGGCGAACCACCCGGACAGGGGGCTTACCGCGACAATTCGATTGCCAGTTGCTGAAACATGAAATGACAGGAAAGGAAACCGACATGCTTAGACTTACCAACACAACCGCAGCATTCACGCTGTTCGCGACGACCGCCATGGCGGACCCCGGCGGAGATTATTACGGCCACATGTGGGGCGGTGGATTTGGAATGCTGGGTGGGCTGATGATGATCGTGTTCTGGGGCGTGATTATTGCGCTGATATTCTTCGCCGTTCGCTGGTTCAGCGAAAAGGACCGTGTTTCCGGGTCTAGTGCTCAGGACATTCTCAGGGATCGCTTCGCGCGCGGTGAGATTGATGAAGACGAGTATCGCAAGCGCAAGGCCGCTTTAGACGACTGAGAAACTGATCACCAGTCGATCCCACTGCCAAAGATCATGAGGCTCCTATGACCCCGGAACTCGGCCATTTTGTGCTGGCCCTCGCATTGGCGTTGGCCCTCGTCCAATCGACTATTCCTCTTTTCGGCGCGGCCCGGGGCAATCTTCTCTGGATGCGTTCGGCCCGGTCGACTGCTTTTGGGCAGGTCGTCTTCGTCGGACTTGCCTTTGCCGCCTTGATGCGCGCTTTTGTTGTCTCTGATTTCACTGTTTTGAACGTCGCGAACAATTCGCATTCGCTGAAACCAATGATCTTCAAAGTCGCGGCGACTTGGGGAAGTCATGAAGGATCGTTGCTGCTCTGGGTCTTCATTCTGACCATCTTCGGTGCTGCGGTTGCTGCTTTCGGCTCAAACCTACCGGAAACACTCCGAGCGCGAACTTTGGCAATGCAGGCATGGATCAGCGTCGGGTTTCTGTCCTTCCTTCTCTTTACATCCAATCCGTTCGAGCGCGTCTTTCCTCCGCCGCTTGATGGCGCTGACCTCAATCCTCTGCTCCAGGATATCGGCCTCGCGATGCACCCACCGCTGCTGTATTTTGGATATGTCGGTTTCTCGATCGTCTTTTCGTTTGCAGCCGCAGCCTTGATCGAGGGGCGGATCGACACAGCCTGGGCAAGATGGGTTCGACCCTGGACACTGGCCGCGTGGATAAGCCTGACCGCGGGGATAGCTTTGGGATCGTGGTGGGCATATTACGAACTGGGTTGGGGTGGATGGTGGTTCTGGGACCCGGTTGAAAATGTCAGTTTTATGCCCTGGCTTCTCGGGACAGCACTTCTCCATTCGGCGATTGTCACTGAAAAGCGTGACGCGTTCAAAAGCTGGACAATCCTACTCGCGATCTTGACGTTTTCGCTGTCACTCCTCGGCACATTTGTGGTTCGGTCTGGCTTGCTGACCTCTGTGCATGCTTTTGCCGTGGATCCGGAGCGAGGCCTATACATTCTTGGCCTGCTTGCGATTTCAATTGGTGGCTCACTTGCACTCTATGCGTGGCGGGCGCCAATGATGGAAGGTGGCGGGTTGTTTAAGCCGATTAGCCGAGAGGCAGGGTTGTTGCTAAACAACCTGATCCTGGCTACAGCGACTGGCACGGTTCTGTTCGGTACGCTTTATCCGCTGTTTCTCGAAGCCGTTTCTGGTGACAAGATTTCCGTCGGTCCGCCGTTCTTCAATGGCGCGTTCGTACCAATGATGCTCCCCTTGGTTTTTGTCATGGGTCTCGGGCCGTTTTTGTCCTGGAAACGAGCCGATCTCGTCGGAGTGCTTCAACGTGTCCGCTTCGTGGTGGTGCTGGCGGTGCTGGCAACGCTCGCAATTTGGTATTTCGCCAAAGGCGGGCCCGTGTTGGCATATCTTTCGATCCTCATCGCGCTTTGGTTGTTTTTTGCTTCCTTACGTGAATGGGCGCTGCGGGTTCGTTTGTTCGAGGTTCCGCTCCAGGAAAGCATCCGGCGTGCCCGCAATTTGCCCCGCGCGGCGCATGGAATGACGCTGGCTCATGCGGGAGTTGCGGTCTTGATGATCGGCATGATTGGCTCTTCGGTTTGGAAATCTGAAGAGATCGCATTTGTAGAGCCCGGCACGAGTGTCAACATTGCGGGATTTGATGTCACATTTGAAGGTGTGCAGCGCGTTCGTGGCCCGAACTATATTGCGGATCAGGGAACCCTGCGCGTCGAAAGGGGCGGCTCTTTCGTGACGGCTCTCAAACCTGAACGGCGCAGCTATCCGGTCGCACAAAGTACGACAACAGAATCGGCGATACGGTCAACCCTGGCGGGAGACCTATACGCTTCGATCACGGAACCCTCTCTGGACAAAGCCGAAGAGAGCGGTGCCTGGACTCTGCGTATTCTCTATGAGCCATTCGTCGGCTTGCTTTGGTTGGGTGCGGCCATGCTTGTCATAGGCGGCAGTCTGTCCTTGTCCGATCGCCGCTTCCGGGTCGGGGCACCCCAAAGCTCCAAGGCACGATCCACGAAACCGGTCGCAGCGGAGTGAGCAATGAAACGAGCTGTAGCGATTATTCCCTTGGTACTGGCAGTGATTGTCGGCGGATTTTTCTTGTGGGGCCTGAATCCCAATCGTGACCCAAGCGAGATTCCTTCGGTTCTCATTTCTCAGCCAGCTCCCTCGTTCATTCTCGGGCCGGTGCCGGGTCTTGATGTACAGGGACTGTCTCGGGAAAACCTGCTCGGAAACCCAACGCCAGTCGTCGTTAATGTCTTCGCTTCCTGGTGCGTTCCCTGTCGTGCCGAACACGCGGTTCTGAGCGCTTTGGTTGAGCGCGATGGCGTGCGTTTGTTCGGGATCAACTACAAGGATCAACCGGTAGACGCGGTCAATTGGCTTCAAAATCTCGGTAACCCGTACGAACGTATTGGCTTGGATCTGTCAGGTCGTGCTGGGATCGAGTGGGGGATTTCGGGTGTGCCCGAGACATTCATTGTCGCAGGCGATGGAACGGTGCTCTACCGATACGTCGGCCCGATCGTCGGTGAAGAGGCTGTATCAACCTTTCGCCAGGCTCTCCGACAAGCGGGTGTGTTAGAGGAGAGGAGCTGACATGCGTCGTTTTTTCCTTGTGTTGGCACTCATCATGCCAATGTCTGCGCAGGCTGTTGAGCCCGACGAAATCCTCTCCGATCCAATCCTCGAGGCTCGGGCACGGGAGGTTTCCAGGCAGCTTCGCTGCGTAGTTTGCCAAAATCAGGATATTGACAGCTCGAACGCCGGCGTTGCGCGCGACCTACGACTTTTGGTCCGGGAACGGTTGGTTGCGGGTGACACGAACGAAGATGCACTTGCTTTCATCCAAGCGAGATACGGCGATTACGTTCTACTGAAGCCTCCGTTTAAACCCGAGACCTACGCTCTCTGGTTTACCCCCCCACTCCTTGGGCTCTTGGCTCTGGGGATCGGTGGCGACATCCTGATGGGCTCTCGAAAAAGAAAAAAAATCGCAGACCTGAGCGATGACGAGGAGGCCGAGGTCGCACGCATTTTCACTTCATCCAGCGAAGGGGACCACCGATGATATGGATTGCAATGGCAGTCCTCGCCTTGACTGCCTCAGGTATTGTTGCGGCTTCGGCGTGGAAGCCTGCCTTGGTGCAAGGTCCGGCCGAAGACAGGACTCTCGCAGTTTTGAAGGACCAGTTGTCTGAAGTCGATCGGGATGCTGAACGCGGCCTGCTTTCAGTCGCAGAGGCGCATGCGGCGCGACAGGAAATCAAGCGGCGGGTTCTCTCCGTGGGGAGAGTAAAAAACACCGGGGAATCCAACGGCGGCGGCAGGGTCATACTCATGGCTGCTGCGGTCTTTGTGCCGCTGTTCGCGGCGGGGTATTACAGTTTTGCTGGAGCGCCAAACCTATCCAGCATCGCTTTCGAGGATCGCCAGGCAGAGGTCGCGCAAAATCGTGAAATCGAAGCGTTGGCGCAGAAACTATTGCAACGGTTGCAGGCGGATCCTGAAGGTGGCGCCTTAGAGGGCTGGATGCTCCTTGGGCAGACCTTCATGAAATTGGGCCGCGCTTCGGATGCCGCATCGGCCTACGAGCGTGCAACACAATCCATGAATGCCGATTCTGCTGTGTTTTCGATCTATGCGGAAGCTCTCATCGTTTCCGAACAGGGGATCGTGACACCCCAAGCGAAGCGGGCCATTGCAAGAGCACTTGAGCTCGATCCGACCAATCCTGCTGGAACTTTTTACGATGCTGTCGGGCTTGCGCAAGCGGGTGCGAATGAGCAGGCCTACAATCGTCTTCTCACGCGATTGGACGAAGTGGATGGGTTCGCACCCTGGATGGAAACATTTGTCGCGGAAGCAAACCGGATAGGTGCGGCACTGGGCCGAGCGCCTATCAGTTTGTCGGATTATGCTCCAGTAATGTCAGGCAATTCGCCCGGCCCCACTGCTGCAGATGTCGAAGCGGCCAGCCAGATGGATGATGTCGATCGAGATGCATTTATCCGATCCATGGTGGAACGTTTGGCAACACGCCTTGAGGCTGAACCAGACGATATCGATGGATGGATGCGTCTTGGCAGGGCCTACAGGGTGCTCGGCGAAACTGACCTCGCTTTGAACGCGTACAGTCGAGCCAAAGAGCTATTGGTGCCCGTTTCCTCCGAAGACCCGCGCCAAAGTGTCATTTCGCAGTCCTTGGAAGAACTCCAGTCGGGCCAATAGCCCGCGGCAGCTTCACTCGCGATGAACAAACCATGAGAGAGCACGAACGGCTTATGTGCACGATCCGGCCTCACCCGAATGACTAGAAAGAATGTCCATGCCATTGTCCGCACTTCCGTTCCCAAATATCGGGCCGGATATATTTTCGGTTGAGATCGGCACGTTTACGTTGACTCTCCGCTGGTATGCGTTGGCCTATATCATCGGCCTTCTCGTCGGCTGGAGAATTTGTGTTGCCACGGTCAAACGCGCCGCTCTGTGGCCTGCATCGGGCGCCCCGCTAACACCGCGCCAAATTGAGGATCTTTTGACCTGGATTATCATCGGGGTGATCGTTGGCGGGCGGTTAGGGTTCGTCATGTTCTATCAGCGCGGGTTCTATCTTGCCAATCCGATAGAAATTCTAAAGGTCTGGCAAGGGGGAATGTCATTTCATGGTGGGTTTGCTGGCGTAACCATTGCCGCGCTTGTTTATGGCATCCGTCAGCGTGTGCCGCTCCTGAGCATGGCTGACCTTCTCGCTCTGGCAACGCCACCGGGCTTGTTCTTGGGCCGGATCGCAAATTTCATAAACAATGAACTATGGGGCCGCCCATCGGACATGCCCTGGGCCGTCATATTTCCCGGTGACGCAGCGCAATCATGCCCCGGAATAACCGACATTTGCGCACGGCATCCTTCGCAACTGTACGAAGCCATTTTGGAAGGCCTGTTGCTTGGCTTCGCTCTCCTATTCCTTGCGTGGCGGCGCGGATGGCTTCGGACACCAGGGGCAATTTGCGGGCTCTTCCTGGCCGGATATGGTTTTGCGAGAAGTTTTGTAGAGTTGTTTCGCCAGCCCGACGCTCAATTCGCAGACGTGAACAATCCGATTGGGTATGTTGTGCAGTTTGGTGACTGGGGGCTTACGATGGGGCAATTCCTTTCCTTGCCGATGTTAGCCGCGGGATTTGGATTACTTTGGCTGGCGCAGAAGCGGTCCGCCATAGGATCGGTATCTTAGGCTCAGGATGCATTGATTTCGGTCTCGCTGCATGATTCACGGCTCCGAAAAGGAGTGGTGACATGAGTGATCTTTTCTGGCTGACCGATGAGCAGATGGGCAAACTTGCGCCTTTCTTCCCGAAGTCGCACGGCAAGCCAAGGGTCGATGACAGACGGGTGTTGAGTGGAATTATCTTCATCAATCGCAATGGCTTGCGCTGGCGGGATGCACCGCGAGAATATGGCCCTCATAAAACGCTCTACAGCCGCTGGAAGCGTTGGAGCGACAAGGGCATCTTCGCCCGGATGATGGCCGGACTGGCGGCGGAACACGGTGAGAAGACGACCGTAATGATCGACGCGACATACCTGAAGGCCCACCGAACAGCGACCAGCATGGCCGCCAAAAAGGGGGGGCGTGGCCGTCTGATCGGACGGACCAAAGGCGGCATGAACACCAAGCTGCACGCCATCTGCGACAGCAAGGGGCGACCAATCGACCTATTCGTTACCGCCGGACAGGTGAGCGATTACATCGGCGCAAGGGCCCTGCTGCGCGGCCTGCCAAAGGTCAAATGGCTGCTCGGGGATCGCGGCTATGATGCTGACTGGTTCAGAGAAGCGTTACAGTACAAGGGGATACGCGCCTGCATCCCAGGCCGGAAAAAACGCAAGACGCCGGTCAAATACGACAAGCGCAGATACAAGCGTCGCAACCGGATCGAGATCATGTTCGGTAGGCTTAAGGATTGGAGGCGTGTCGCGACCCGTTATGACCGCTGCCCCAAGGTGTTTCTCTCTGCCATCGCGCTCGCGGCTCTCGTCATCTATTGGTTATGAATCCTGACCCTAAGTGATTATAACACGCTATCCATATGGTGTGGTTGATCTAAATCAGGGCGTTAAATGCTGCCTGACTCGGCGTCCTTGATGCGCAGCTTAGGCGAAATTACTCAGTCGGCACTTTGCTCCAAAGTGTTTCCAAATCTGGAAACCTTCACATCGTCCTCGATGAGCGTTGCTTGAGCGGCCCCCGGACGCGCCGCGTGCAGAGCAGCAAGAACATCCTGAGTCGACAATATTTCAGATAGGATAATTCCTTCGGGAGCAGACGGCCCATAAACCGCGTTGAATGGAATGCCGTAACGGTTGTTGGTCTCCAAAAAACGGGTGATCGCGTCATCTGGGCGGGTCCAGTCGGCCAGCATCGGCGTGACACCAGAGCTGTTCAATGCCGAAAGAACCGGGTCGCGTTCAAGAACGAGCGCCTTGTTGGCTTTGCAGGTCAAACACCAATCGGCGGTTACATCGACAAAAACGACCTCTCCGCGTGATACTCGACGGGCAATATCGCCGCGGTCAAATGTGACCCAGGCAATTTTTCCTGCTTGGGCATCGGGGGGGGCGGGTGTTGCCAAGAATGGCGCGGCCGCAACCGCGAGTGCCGCCAGCGCCAGCCCAAAGGGCCAGCGAAGAGATCTTGGCACCCAGGGCGATGCCGCTATGAAGAGCATAACCGCACCGAGAGATGCAACTGTTAGGGCCGCGCGCGATCCAGCAACGCCGAGCAGGACATAGAACAGCCATGCCGCGGTACCCATCAGGAGGATGCCAAGGCCGGCTTTCAAGGCGATCATCCAGCGGCCAGGCTTGGGCACGAACCGAACAACGTTCGGCACGATGGCCACCAACAGATATGGGCTGGCCAGACCTAACCCGAGAAAGGTGAAAACGACAGCGATGTCTATCACCCGCCCCGCAAGTGCGAATGCGATAGCTGTTCCAAGAAACGGCGCGGAGCAGGGAGTAGCCATGACCGCCCCGAAAAATCCGGTGGCAAAATCCGCTCCATACCCGGCCGTACCTCCTGCTTTCATCAACCGCGTTGTCAGGGCGGCAGGCAAAGAGAATTCAAACAGTCCAAACAGGTTTGCGGTGAACAGACCAAGGATCAGGAGCATCAGAACCAGGAACGTTGGGCTCTGGAACTGGAGCCCCCAACCGACGGCAACGCCAATCTTTTGCAATGCGAAGAGAACAGCCGCGAGTGCCCACATAAAGACCATGACTCCGGCGGCGGCGGCCAAGAAGCCTGCCCTGACTTGGGCATTGCCGCGTCCTTCGGATTTCAGGGCAGAAGATAACTTGATCGACAGAACAGGAAGCACGCAAGGCATGGCGTTCAGGATCAAGCCCCCAAGAAAAGCGATGATGGCGATCCAGATCACTTGATCAATGCCGGGGACCACCCGATCAATACTGAAAGGGGGAGTTGGGGCGGTTGTTGCCCGATCTGGCGTGACGGTGAGGGCGTGATCCGGCCCGTCCGTCACGGTTACCCGTGGCGGCGCGTCTGTATCTGCCATGTAGGCAAGAATTGGGAATTCAGCCCAAAGCGTTCGCCCGCTTGCCCCAAGGCGAATGTCGGGCTTCCCCAACGTGTTGCCATCACCAATTTCAGGAAAGACGTCCGGGGTTTTGAAGGCAGTCGTGGCAGCTATTTCTATCGTTAGGCCGGTGAAATCATCGTTTATATGGGATGTGGCGGCGGTCACGCCTGCCGCTCCTCCTTCCGCCGGAACGCGTGCGAGAAATGCCCCGATACGATTAGCCGAGACTTGATCGATTGAGTTCCCCTGAGGCAACGAAAGTGCCAAGTCAAAATCCTGGGGGACACAAACTGCTGAGCAGGTCAAGAGCTTGACGTTTGCTCTGAGTTCGACAGGTTCCCCAGGATCCTTCAGGGTGATCTGAAGTGGAAAGACAACCTCATCATGATAGCCGAAGTTTTCGATGCCAAAGGCAGTGAACCGCTCGGGCGCAGGCCATAGGAAATCAACGCCCGCGACATTCGTCGACCCGCTCCAGTCGATCTGTGGCGGAATGCCAACCTCGCCAGGCGAACGCCAATAGGTTTTCCATCCGTCAGCAAGGTTCAAATCCAGACCGGCGGAGAGCGTTTGAGCTTCGGCGGAAACGGCATCCTCGGCGGAGATCAGCCGCGCTTCCACCGCAGTGACCTTGTGGGCGACTGATACCTCGGCCGTTGCAGCAAAGGGGATCAAGAGCCAGAACATTGCGGCAGCGAGGGTACCGCAGAAAGCAAGACGGATTGGCGAGCGCCAGATGGTCATCGCACTATCTCCAGGCTTTGAACTTGAGTGGCAACAAAGCCTGATCGGCCGTTTACACAATCCAACTGGCCCACACCGTTGGAGATAGGCCCTGCCAGACGACATCCATTGGGCAGCTCCAGCTCTGGTGACTTTGTCGACAAAGTTGGCGGCGGGTTTGTCGGGCACAGGACTGGTCCGCCGGAACAAGCGCTCACGAAAATCGCTCCCAAGAATACAGTCGCCAGCCGCGCTCTTTTTCTCATTTCGACTTACCGCCGGACAGCGCTGTCGGTCATATCTTCAATCAGCACTGGTTGGGGAGCGGTCTTCTTGTGCTCGTCGCTTCCATGGCATGAACGCCCCATCATCTTGTGCATCACAAAATGGGCGCCAACGCAGAGCGCCAGAGGCGCAAAAGCGGCAGCGTTTGCCCACAGGCCAGCGACGGTGCCTCCTCCGATCAGGAAAGCTGCGACGGGTAGAAGCATGACAGCACAGCAAGCCATCATGCCCCAGTGCATCAACTTTCCGTGGCGATTGCCTGCTGAATCGTTATCCTCTTGCATGGGATCCACCTCTGATTTGGTCAACGCATCCTGTTTAGCTTGCTCTCCTGCTGGAAGGTCAAGGATACACTTCGATACAAATCTTGCGGCCTGTTGCGGTTGAGATTCAGCCCCATCTGAGCAATGCCTGTCTTGTCCAATTGAGCAACCAAGGACGAACAAATGGCAGAGAGACAGAGGCTGAACAGGCGGAGCCTGATTGCAATTTCAGGCGCATTCTTGATGACCCCCCAGATTCTTCGGGCGGAAGAGACTGGTGTGGTAAGACGCAATATCTCGTCGTTCGTTCTCCACAATTGGCGCGATCACTTTGACCGTCTCGGGAAGGGCCTCATCATTTCGGATACTGTCACAAAGGTGCTCCAACACTGGACAGAGAATGAAGAGATGCGGATTTACCCGACCTCTGTTCCTTTAACTGATGAATTGACGAAGCGTGGGTATACAGAAGTTGTCGAGAAACGGGAAAATCCAGGTTGGGCGCCGACCCCTTCAATGCGTGAACGCAATCCGGAATGGCCAGCCTATGTGCCTGGAGGAGATCCCTCCAATCCTCTGGGAACGCGTGCGCTCTATCTGTCGTGGCAATACTACCGGATCCACGGAACCCAAGACACACGGAAAATCGGGCGTCGATCATCAAACGGCTGCATCGGCCTTTACAACGAACATATCGAAGAGGTCTTCGACCGCACACCGGTCGGGACGCAGGTTAAGTTGATCTGAACGGATCACATGCAGGAGAGTAAAACACTATGAATTTCTGGGAATGGTTCGTTGGCGGGTTTTTCGTGCTCGGCCTTGGAGCGGTCGGTTGGCAGGCGTTGCAGCCGGCCCCGGCGCAGACTGCTCAAGGACACTCAATGGTTCCGCCGGACACGAGCGGCATACCTCAGGGCGCGCCCATTGCCAATGTACTCCTTCCAGCTGAATTCTCTCCGCAAGCCCAAATGGGGCAACGCGCGTTCGAGGCAAAATGCGCCAGCTGTCACGGAGAAAATGCCGCAGGCCAGAATGGGGTCGCTCCTCCGCTTGTTCACAAAATCTACGAGCCGAACCACCATTCCGATGCCGCGTTCCTGAATGCGGCGCAAAACGGCGTCCAATCTCATCATTGGAATTTTGGCAATATGCCTCCCGTTGAAGGCCTCACCCAAGGTGATGTGAAGATGATTGCTGGATACGTGCGCGAACTGCAGCGCGCGAACGGGATCAACTGACTTTGGTCGCCGGGCTGAACATATTCCGTAGCGCGATCCAGATTCTCCTGCTGGTCTCGATCGCGTTATATGTCGTCCTCCCGGCGGGATCTCTCGATGCAATTGGCCATGAAACGGTCGCTGCCAAAGTTTCCGAACGAAGTGTGCAAAAACATCAGACCTCCCATGAGGAAGATGCAGATAATCTTCTCCCCGGGCATTGCGATCCGGGGCCGGACTGCTCGAAAAATATGGTAATTGTCATTGTATCAACTCCGAGAGCTTCGACCAACTTGTCGCAATTGCCTCGCGAACATCCAGATCAGAGCTTTTCTAACCGGAATGTCCTAAGGGACACCCCGCCTCCCAAACACCTATCCTGACCTAGGGGCAACCACGCCTCATCAAATTAAATCTATCAAGCATGGAAATACAGGATACGGAACGATGAAAAGCGAACTGATGATCGGCCTCTTGGCAGGAACGACAATGGCCGCAGCTGCATTTGCACATGGTGGCGCGGAAGGTGTCGTCAAGGAACGCATGGACGGCATGATGGCCATGGGGCAATCGGTCAAAGAACTGGCTCCGATGATGCGTGGTGAAATCACCTATGATGCTGAAGCTGTTCGTGCGGGAGCACGCGTCTTTGTCGAACATAGCGAAGGCATGACCGAATTGTTTCCCGAAGGGTCTGCTGGGAAACCGTCGGAAGCAAAGTCCGAGATCTGGTCGGATTGGGAAGAATTCAGTGCGCTCGCAGAGCAGCTCAAGGTGGTTAGCGAAGGTCTTGCCGAGGCCGCCGACAACGAGCTTATGGCGTCAGGTGCGGGAATGGATGCAGGCTCCATGATGGGCACGCAATCCCCCGGAAGCATGATGGGAGCTTCGTCCATGATGGGAACTTCGTCAGGAAGCCCGATGATGGACTATGCCTCGATGCCCGCAGATGGGGCATTCAACATGGTGACCCAGACATGTTCGGCATGTCACGCGAAATTCCGCTACGAGGCGAAGTAAAGATGGGCCGGATGAAAAAACTGGTCTTTGCTGCAGGGGCGCTTTGCGCCCTTGTGGTCGGCGGCCTTGTGATCTGGCCGATTGGCAAGGTGCCCGCGTCGATCACGCAAACGGGTGATGTCCAGCGCGGCGCCTATTTGGCTCGCGTATCCGGGTGCATTTCATGCCACACCAATTCAGAGGCTGGCGGCGCCGCACTCGCGGGCGGCGCGGGACTGACGACAGATTTTGGCACGTTTTTTCCGCCCAATCTGACGACAGACAAAGAGAACGGCATCGGGGGGTGGACGGTTGAGCAGTTCGCCAAGGCGGTTCGCCAGGGCATTAGTCCTAGCGGAGAGCCGTATTATCCCGCTTTTTCCTATCCGTTCTATGCGGATTTCACGGATCAGGACATTGCCGACCTTTGGGCAGCTTTCCAGACCGTGCCACCGGTCGCCGAGGCAGCGCCTGAGCATGAAGTCAGGTTTCCTTTCGATCAGAGATGGGGCCTGAAGCTATGGCGGGCGGCCTATCTCTACGATCCACCCACGGAACCGATTGACGAGAAAAACGCACAATGGAACCGCGGTCGCGAGCTGGTTCGAGGTGCCGCACATTGCGGTGCTTGCCACACGCCACGCAATATCGGAGGCGGGCGTCTGCTTGACGCGGTTTTTGCTGGAAATGAGGCATTGCCAGGGGGGAGCAAGGCGCCTTCGATCACGCCGAACTCACTGGCGGAACGCGGCTGGACCGTTTCCAACCTCGCCTATGCGTTGCGTACTGGCGTGACGCCGTCAGGCGACGCATTCGGCGGCAGCATGGTGGAGGTCGTGCAGGGCAATACGCGCTTTTTGTCCCCCAACGATCTGGAAGCGATGGCCGTGTACTTGCTTGATGGTGATGAACCTCGAGCCGACCGGGTCGCTCAGGGCGAGGGCGCCGCTGCTAATAAAGGCATGTGACTGCAATAGAGACCATGTGTGAGCCAAAACTGGCTCGCACAACAAACGAGAACGAAATGACACACACCAGAAGAGCATTCATTCAATCGGGGTTGGCAATGAGTGCGTTGAGCCTCTTCCCCAAGGCCGGATCAGCAGCCACCCCTGAATTTCAGGTGATGACAGCGCAAAGTGGCGCCGTACAACTCGCCCCTCCGGACTACCCCAAGACGGAGATTTGGGGCTATGACGGAAAGCTTCCTGGCCCCGTGATCCGTGTTCGGCAGGGCGCGCGTCTTCAACGTCGGCTCGTCAACAAGTTGCCGCAGGCGACGTCCCTGCACTGGCATGGCGTGCGGATATCAAATGCGATGGACGGCGTGGCCGGGCTCACCCAAGATGCCATCCCCACAGGCGAAACCTTCGACTACGATTTTGCCGTTCCAGATGCAGGAACTTTTTGGTTTCACGCGCATAATCGCTCCGTCGAACAGGTCGCTCGTGGGCTCTACGGAGCGTTGATCGTCGAAGAACCGATAGCCCCGGATGTTGATCGGGATGAAGTCCTTATTCTTGACGATTGGCTCCTCAACCCGGAGACCGCACAACTCGACCCAGATTTCGAAGCCGTTCATGATCGTAGCCATGCAGGCCGCCGCGGCAACTTTGTGGCCACCAACGGAAGCTTCAATTCTACGCTCAACGTGAGCCGGGGCGAGCGGATGCGGCTTCGGTTGATCAACGCGGCAAATGCCAGGATCTTTGTTTTGGGCCTGTCAGGTCTGAAGGGGTGGGTGATGGCGTTCGACGGAATGCCACTGGAGACACCAAGTGAGATTAGCGAACCGATCATCCTTGGGCCGGGACAACGAGCGGATTTGTTCGTCGACGTCATTGCGGATGAAGGGGAAAGTGCTCATCTGGTGCGGCTTGAAGACGGCCAGGGATTTGCCCAAACCGAGTTTCGCGTGACCGGCACTTTGGCCTCCGCTGTGCGGGATGCCCCCCAAGTTCTGCCACCGAACCCTAATATGGATGTGCCGGGACTGGAGCAGGCGAGACGCATCAGGCTCAACATGGAAGGCGGTGCAATGGGCAACCTTGACGCAGCCATACTTGAGGGTGAGCGAAAAACGTTCCGCCAACTGGTCGACGCGAACCAGTTCTGGGCTTTCAATGGTACCGTGGGCATGACCGAGAAGCCACTGGCTAGCCTGTCACGCGGTGAAACAGCGCGAGTGGAGATCTACAACGATACATCCTTCCCCCACGCCATGCATTTGCACGGGATGCATTTCCGGGAGGTGCTGGAGGGCGGTGAAGTTGGTCCCCTGCGGGATACCTTGCTGATGTTCGGTGGCGAGACTCGCGAGATCGCCTTCGTTGCCGACAATCCGGGAAAGTGGCTGTTTCACTGTCACATGCTCTCGCACGCGGCATCCGGCATGATGACGTGGCTGGAGGTCGCATGAGATCAGCTTACCTAGCGGTAATTTCATCCATTGGCCTGATTGGGCTAGGTGCAACCTGGTGGTTCAGCGGCAATGCCTCCCAGGGTTCTTCCCCGTTTGACGACGTCAATATCGAACTGGGGCAAGCTCTCTATTCTGAAAACTGTGCGTCCTGCCATGGCGCCAATCTCGAAGGGCAACCAGACTGGCGAAGCCCTGGTTCAGATGGCCGCCTGCCCGCGCCGCCGCATGATCGCAACGGTCATACCTGGCACCATAGTGACCAGATTTTGTTCTCCTACACCAAGCTCGGGGGGGCGGAACTGATGCGACAACAGGGCTCAGATTTCGACAGTGGCATGCCGGGCTTCGCCGGCAAACTCACAGATCAGGAAATTTGGAACATTCTCGGCTTCATTAAGTCGACCTGGCCAGAGCGAGAGCGCAATGCTCAGGCCGCACGCACAGCAGCAGAACAAGAGGGATAATAGACATGATTTTCAGAAATTTGATGCTCGTATCGTCATTTGCCTTACTTCCAATGGCAGTGCAGGCCGCAGACCTGGACGAAGCGCGGGTCAAGGAACTTGTATATGAGGCTATCCGCGAGAATCCGCAAATCATCATGGAAGCAGTCGAAATACTTCAACGTCAGGACGCCGAAGCCCAGGCACAAGCGCAGGCAACCGTCTTGCGCGATCAGCGACAATTGCTCGAGCAAGACCCGAATGCACCGGTTCTCGGCAATCCCGATGGGGATGTGACCGTTATCGAATTTTTCGATTACAACTGCCCATATTGTCGCCGCGCTATGCCGGAAGTTCAGGCACTGCTGGAGGCTGACCCCAATGTGCGTCTGGTCTATCGCGAATGGCCAATTCTCGGGGACGGATCCGTGTTTGCAACCAAAGCTGCACTCGCATCGCGGCTGCAAGGCAAGTATGAGGCATTCCACTGGGCCCTAATGGGTATGAACGGCCGGGCGGAAGAAGCAAGCGTTCTCAGGATAGCACAAGAAGTCGGTCTCGACATCGAACGCCTTCAAACTGACATGGAGCGCCCCGAAATTGAAGAGCATATCGCGACCTCGATGCGGTTGACGCAGTCGCTCGGCTTCAGTGGCACGCCTTCATTTGTGATCGGCGACAATCTGGTTCCAGGCTTCGTGGAAAGCGATAAGCTCACGGAACTGGTCGACAACGTGCGGGCGTCGGCAAACTAGCACTCTGCGGTGGGTTCTGACATCAGGCCCGATGAGCAATGTAGCAGGCGAATGTGTCGGAGCCCCTACAGACCAAAAGACCTAGGCACGGCCTACCACTGAAAGAAGCGGCGAGAAGATGACTTACCTTTGGTATCTTATTGCTGCCTTTGCCGAGATCGCTGGATGTTTTGCTTTCTGGGCATGGTTGCGGCTCGATCGTTCGCCGCTTTTGGTCGGGCCAGGTCTGGTAAGTTTGGCACTCTTCGCATGGCTTTTGACGCGCGCAGAAAGCGAAATGGCCGGTCGGGCATATGCAGCTTACGGGGGCGTCTACATAGCGGCGTCCATGATCTGGATGTGGCTAGTGGAGGGGAGCCGACCGGACCGCTGGGACATTGCAGGCATTCTTCTTTGCCTCTTAGGCAGTGCTCTCATCCTGTTGCCTTCGCGCTCATGATCTGCGGAACCTCAGAAAACCAGGCAAATCCGTCGCTAGAAATCGCTAGGTCATCGCACCCGTTGTGACGGGTGCGATGACCCATAGATTAGGCAGCCGCCACGGTATTTTCGTACCCAGCTTCACGAAGCAGGGCCGTCAGCCGTTCTGTTGACAGTGCACCTTCAACAGAAACCGTGCGGGCCGGAATGTCGCAAGATACGCTCGCATTTGCGTCAGCTGCCTTGATCGCCTTTTCGATCGTACTGGTGCAATGACCACAACTCATGTCGGGAACGTTGAATTTCATGTCGATGTCTCCTCTGTGACAGCTTGTTCAGTGCAGATGGGGCCTCCAGTGGGGGGAAGGTCAAGGGTCTCCGTAGATTTTTTAAGCGATGCCAGGAAAGTTCAAATTGGGCATTGACCTTCCAGTCACTGGAACTCCTATTTGGGGTGTCAAATGGGATTCCAGGAGACTGAAATGACAGATCAATCCAAAGTGACACTCTCGATTGAAGGAATGTCTTGCGCCTCATGCGTAGGGCGCGTGGATCGGGGCCTAGCCGCGTTGAGGGGAATATCCGATGTCTCGGTGAACCTCGCGAACGAGACGGCGCGTTTCAGCGTGGATGGTTCGCCCCACCTGCAAGATGCGGTCCAAGCCCTGAAAGATCTCGGGTATCCAGCGCGAACGGCATCCGTGACGCTGAACATCGCGTCCATGTCATGTGCTTCTTGTGTCGGGCGCGTCGATAGGGCGCTTGCCTCGGTTCCCGGCGTGTTGGAGGTCAACGTTAATCTTGCGGCGGAAAATGCGCGCATCACATATCTTGAGGGCATGACCGACCCTGTGGCCCTCATCCGTGCATCCGAGCAAGCCGGATATCCAGCCAGCGTGGCCGAGGCCACGGCAACACAGGATCGCACTTCGCGAAAAGAAGAGGAAGCGCGCGGGTTGGCACGCCGGGTGGCACTGGCCGCAGCACTCGCTTTGCCGGTTTTCCTGATGGAAATGGGCGGGCACCTGATCCCGGCCGTGCATATGGCGATCAACAATACCATAGGACAGCAGGCCAGCTGGTTGATCCAGTTCATCCTCACAACGGCTGTGCTCATTGGGCCCGGCCGACAGTTCTATCTGAAAGGGTTTCCGGCCTTGCTGAAAGGTGCTCCAGACATGAACAGTCTGGTCGCCGTCGGCACAGGCGCAGCTTATCTTTATTCAGTTGTCGCAACGTTCTTGCCGTCGCTGATGCCCGAGGCCGTCCGCGCTGTCTACTTCGAGGCCGCCGCGGTTATCGTGGTCCTGATCCTCATCGGGCGCTGGCTCGAAGCGCGAGCGAAAGGGCGAACAGGGGCTGCAATCGAGAAGCTGCTCGGCCTGCAGGCTCGTACGGCGCGTGTTTTGCGTGACGGCGATCCCGTCGAGGTCGAGATCGATGCCTTGCGCACCGGAGATCTGATTGTTGTGCGCCCCGGAGAACGACTCGCCGTGGACGGTGAGGTTGTGGACGGCGAAAGCCATGTCGATGAAAGCATGATCACCGGGGAACCCGTGCCGGTCGGCAAGTCGGCTGGTGATCCTGTCACGGGCGGTACGGTCAATGGCGCGGGCAGTCTGACCTACAAAGCAACGCGTGTTGGGGCGGATACCACCCTGTCGCAAATCATCCGCATGGTCGAAGAAGCGCAGGGCGCCAAGCTCCCCATTCAAGGGTTGGTGGATCGGATCACGCTTTGGTTCGTCCCCGCTGTGATGACCCTCGCCGCCTTGACGATCCTTGTCTGGCTAATATTCGGCCCTGATCCCGCCCTCACCTATGCGCTGGTCGCGGGTGTCTCAGTTCTCATCATTGCTTGTCCCTGCGCGATGGGACTGGCGACGCCGACGTCGATCATGGTCGGGACCGGTCGCGCTGCTGAAATGGGCGTGTTGTTCCGCAAGGGGGATGCTCTGCAAGCATTGGGGGACGTTAAGGTTGTCGCCCTGGACAAGACCGGCACCGTCACCGCCGGACGTCCCGCGCTGACCGACCTTGTGCTGGCCAAAGGAGCCGAGCGCTGCACCGTTCTTGCGGCAGTCGCATCGGTCGAAGCCAGATCAGAACACCCGATCGCCGAAGCTGTCGTGCGCGGCGCGCAGGCGGAAAACATCAGACTGTCGGAACCGAGCGCGTTTACTTCGATTACAGGGTATGGCGTGCGCGCCATCGTTGACGGGGCCCAGGTTGTTGTCGGAGCTGACCGGATGATGCAGCGCGAAGGGATCGATCTTGGTGAACTCGCAGAGGCTGAAACTATGCTCGCACGGCAAGGTCGCACCGCAATCTTCGCCGCAATCAATGGCAAGGCGGTGGCTGCGATTGGCGTCGCCGATCCGGTCAAACCCTCGAGCCGAGCCGCGATTGCCGCACTGCACAGTCTGGGTTTGAAGGTGGCAATGATTACCGGCGACAAACGCGAAACGGCAGAAGCAATTGCCGAAGAGACTGGTATCGACCACGTGATCGCGGGGGTCTTGCCCGACGGCAAGGTGGCGGCACTGGAAAATCTGCGCCAGCAGGGCACATTGGCCTTTGTTGGCGATGGCATCAACGATGCACCCGCGCTCGCTCACGCGGATGTTGGCATCGCCATCGGCACTGGCACGGATGTGGCGATCGAAAGCGCAGATGTCGTATTGATGTCCGGTGATCTTCGCGGCGTTGTGAACGCTTTCGAGATCTCGCGACACACCATGCGAAACATCAAACAGAACCTTGGTTGGGCCTTTGGTTACAATGTGGCTTTGATACCCTTGGCCGCCGGAGCGCTTTATCCGAGTTTCGCCGTGCTGCTGTCACCGGTCGTCGCTGCCGGTTCGATGGCACTTAGCTCGGTCTTTGTCTTGACGAACGCGTTGCGGCTGCGGCGCGTAAGACCGGCGATGGACGAGCGCCAAGAGTCTGGGCGGGTGGAGGACTTCGCCCCGTCCCGGCCGAGTGAGAGGAGGCAGAAATGAACATTGGTGATGTTGCCGAGCGGTCAGGAGTGCCGGCCAAGACCATTCGCTACTATGAGGATATCGGTCTAGTAACACCTTTGCGCGCTGCAAACGGGTATCGAAGCTTCAGAGAGATCGATTTTCATAAGCTGGCATTCATCGGACGAGCGCGAGCCTTGGGATTTACAATCGAAGACTGCCGTACGCTCTTGGCGCTCTATAACGATGACAATCGAGAAAGTGCGCAGGTAAAGGCCGTCGCAGAGGAGCACCTGCGCCAGATTGATGAAAAGATCTCTAAACTCATGTCGATGAAAGAAACTCTTTCGTCTCTCGTGCACCAGTGTGCTGGCGATCACCGACCGGATTGTCCAATTCTTGCGGATCTTTCTGTCGTAGACGACGCAACTTGCTCATGATCTCCGACGACGAATGAAATCGCGCGCCCTGCGAGACAGGGCGCGCGACCTGTAGTTACTGCACCAGCTCTGTAATAGTCAGCTTGCCATTCACACGGTCGGCAACGAAGTTGATCTGTGCGCCAGATTGGGGCCTTCGTCGAATATTACAACAACAAGCGATACCACGAGAGCTTGAACAACGTCACACCCGCCGACGTCTACTTCGGCCGAGACAAAGTCATTCCGAGAGAAAGAGAAAAATCAAGAGACAGACAATCCGACAACGCCGCTTGCAACATCAAAAACAAGCAGCATAATTAATCACACAACCGAACCAGAGCCTCCAATGATCAAGCCGCTCTGATGTCCCATTTTATATGACGACGGACACCGCAAACCTCCCGATCTTGGCATCCAGTTCTTTGACTTCCGCTTCTTTCGGCCCCCTCTGCTTGCCGCCTGAGAAAACGTCGGCCATCCCATCGATAGCTTGCCGCTATACATCGCAACGATACGGTCGCTGACGTGCAATACTTCCGGCATTTCCGAGCTGATCACGATCACCGCATAGCCCTGTGCTGCCAATTCGCGGATCAAATTGTGGATCTCGGATTTTGATCCCACGTCGATCCCACGTGTGGGTTCGTCAACGATCAGTACATTGGGATGCATCGAAAGCCACTTGCCAATGACGATCTTCTGCTGATTGCCGCCGGACAGGTTGCCGACGAGCTGCTTCCAGCCCGGTGTCCGGATATCCAGACGATCCCGATACTGATCAAAAATCGCGATTTCGGCGCCCTCGGCTACGAACGGACCAGAGGTCAAATCGCCCACCTGTGGCAGGGTCATGTTGTCCCGGCAATTCATGCCCAGCACCAGACCTTGTCCCTTACGGTCCTCAGGGACGAGCGATATTCCCAGACTGATAGCATCCGCCGGAGGGTTGATGACAGTTTCCTGTCCGTCCAGAAGGATCTTACCATCCGAGGGTTCCCGCAGGCCGAACAGCGTTTCGGCGATTTCGGTCCGTCCTGCACCAACGAGGCCGTAGAAGCCGACAACCTCGCCGCGACGAACTTCAAAATTGACGTTTTGGTAAAGCGACCCGCAAGAGAGATCACGCACTTCTATCGCGACATCGCCCAACTCGTGATGGGACGCGTTGCGCGACAGATCGAGCTTTCGACCGATCATCAACCGGGTGACTTCTTCCTCGTTGGTCTCGACGGTGGTCAAAGTTCCGCGATGAGCCTCCAAACCGCAACCCGATAGCGAGCAATTTCCACTAACTAATTGTATTTAATGTACTTGATGACAAAGACCCAAAGTTACTCAGGTTCGGTGCTTTTGAGACAAAACCATATCTGAGACGGAAATCGTCCAATGTTTCGTCCTCAGTAGCCCCTTGAAGGTCACTAGGGTCAGGATTCATAACCAGAACATGACCACGGCGGCCGAGGCGCATGCGGACAGGAAGACCTTCGGGCACCTGTCGTAGCGCGTTGCGACCCGTCGCCAGTCCTTGAGACGGGCGAAGCTGTTCTCAATCTTGTGGCGCTTTCTATAACGCGCCTCATCGTGCGGGATCGCGACCTTGCGGCCTTTCCTTGATGGGATGCAGGGTTTGATCCCCTTGTCTTCAAGGGCTTCGCGATACCAGTCCGCGTCGTATCCACGGTCTGCCAGAAGATGTTCGGCGGGCGGCAGCCCATCCAGCAATGCCCGCGCGCCGATGTAATCGCTCCGCTGGCCAGCCGTCAGAAACATCCTCAGCGGGCGGCCTGCCGCATCGGTCACCGCATGCAGTTTCGAGTTCATCCCACCCTTGGTGCGCCCGATCAGGCGACCACGCCCCCCTTTTTTAGCCCCAAGCTGGAGGCCGTGCGGTGCGTCTTGAGGTGGGTTGCGTCAATCATCAGCGTGTCGGTGCTGCCGCCCTGATCGGCCAGTTCGAGAAGCATTCGGGCGAAGATACCCTTGTCGCTCCAGCGTTTCCAACGGCTGTAGAGCGTTTTGTGTGGACCGTACTCTGCAGGCGCATCGCGCCAGCGCAAGCCGTTGCGATTGATGAATATTATACCGCTCAACACCATCTTGTCGTCCACACGGGGCTTGCCGTGCGACTTCGGGAAAAAGGGCTCCAGCTTGGCCATCTGCGCGTCGCTCAGCCAGTAAAGATCGCTCATGTCACGGCTCCGTTTTCAGAGCCGTGAATCACGCCACGCGGACGAAATCAATGCATCCTGACCCTAAGTCCCTTTGAAATAAAAAGGAAAACGCGCCCAACGCCGACATATTTTTGGAAAGGGGGAAGTGGCTGTGGTAACGAGATTCGAACCTGGGGTTCTTTGAAGACCCAAAAGTCATCAACCAGCTCGCTTACATTACTAGCGGCCTGTTGACCTCCCCATAGTACACCCCATCGCTAGCCAAGGTCAGCGGCCCGAACCACTCGCAAGGGTAAACGTCCAGAAGGACCCGCACGCTCCCTGAGCGCCCCGTAGAAGCGCCACTTAAGCAGGCCTTAGTCCTGACTGAGCTGGACATGATCCCCACCAGAGAGCGTCTGTCCGCCACTCAGGCAATCCTCAAAATTAACCCCAATCACCGCAATTGGCGATCGCCCTTTCCTGCGGCTAAATCGAAGCATTTGAGGAGGCACCTTAGCTTCCAGGTGAGCCAATATCTTCTTTCGGCGATCTAAAGTCTCTACACCCGCGGAGCTCCAAATCGGCGACCTTAACTCTAATTCACCACCGGGACCAATTTTCTGAACCCGAACCTGCCGTGCGATCTCACAAAAGACCATCAGCCAGTCTGGCAAAATCTGACCACACCCGTCTAAATTCAGACAGAGGTAACGCTTTGGTGTGTTGTAGGGTCGAACCATCTCAAGATACCCCTCAATATAATAGAGGATAAGTAAATGAGTAAGTTACACCGGGTCGGAAGGTTTCGGCCTAACCTTGGGCCGAAACCAGCCTTTGTATGCACTTACTCGAGAAGCCGTGAGACCTGCGCGAACATCGCCTCACCACGCTCGTCGGAATATCGGTCTGGGTAACTGATCGCTTCGACATCCACCCGACAGGGATACTCAGCTCCCAGAACAATTCGGGAAGCTTCGACCATCAAATTACAGGTTTCCCGAACAACCCGCTCCTGATCCCCCAAAGAATATCCAACCAAGAACGCGTCATGCACAGGACAACAGACCTCGATACCTGCCTCTGTCAGCAGACACGCCGCCAAGCGCATGATATCAGCTCCGGTTGATTGCATCGGCCAATTCAGCAAGCTTCTCTCATTTGGATCCGGGTCATCAGCTAACTTGATCTCCCAACCCAACGGGGTGCGCAAAGTGTCTTGCATTAACGCGTGAAGCTGATTTCTTTCGGCCCAAGCCCAGAACTTCCGATAAGTCATCTTGTGACTTTGCAGTAATGCACGCGCTTGAACGACATAAATGCCACCTGCGCCCGCCATTGCTTCGGCACCCATGCCATATCCCACACCCAGCACAATCTGCTTGCACTGATTACGGATATCTTTGTGGGTTGCCTTTGTTGCTCCCTCGGGCGCCAGTCCAGCCTGTATAGCAAATGCCATGTAGGGGTCACCTGAGCTGTATGCTGCCCACATGTTTTGATCGCCACTTAAAGCTGCCGCGATTGCAATCTCCTGACTGGAGTAATCCACATAGGCCAGGCCGTGTCCTGGAGAAGGCTTTATTAGCGACCGAAGCCAAGCCGCATTCCCAAAGATGAAGCGAGTGGTTGACGGCTGGTTGCGCCCGGTCTTCGACCCGAAGGGGCCAAGTAACGTCCGATTGCGCCCATCCTTGCCGACAGCAAGCTTAAGGGTTTGCATTTGCGACATTGTCTTCCGCAATTCACGTAAAGCGCTTAGCTGAGGATGCTTCAACGCAAGATCGCGAAACGTTGCATCATCTAACTTAGGCTTTCCATTTGCAGTGCGAGGCCAAGAAATTGCCTGCGTTTTTAGCCACGCTTCAAACAAGGATGTCTTAAAGACGGCGCCTTGATAGACACCATAGCCCTTGTCAACCTCGGCAATCAGGCGATCTTTTATTAAAGGCCAACGCTCTAAGAGCTGCTCGTGAAGCTCTACATCCATTGGAACACCGGCATGCTCCATGCGCGCGACAGCTGCTGTGTATCGACCTCTAAACAAAGCCTGGCCAAGCTTTACCTCTGTTGGGGCAAAAATGGGCCACATTTTCAAAAATAGCTTTGCGGTAATCTCCACATCTGCCGCACAATAATCGAGGATGGAATTACGCTGCTGTTCCGTCCAAGGTCCGCCCGCAACGATCAAGTCTCTCATTGCATTCTTCTCTGAAGTTTCCATCACGCGGATACCGAAACTCTTGCATGCACTGATGAGACCATTGCCCCGAGCGGCGGCAAGGCGGCCATTCATGTGCAAACGGAATTCAGCATAAAGATCGATAATCCTCTCAGGTATTTCCCATCCGAGCTGTAGGAAGCAGCCCCATTCAGCAGATGCAAAATATCCAACGAACAGATGCTCAGAGCCAGTTGGGAACGGGCACTTATCAAGCTTATCTAGCCAATACTTCGTGGTGGTGTTGGTGGTGACATTTGTCACCACCATGCAAACTGGAGTTGGTCGCTCGCCGTCCTTAGCTATGAACTCAAAGTCCAACACAAAGATCGATTTATACGATTGCATCCAGTCCATCAGTCGCGCCCCAACAGCTGGCGTATGAGCGGGTGCTGATCACTGCGGATGACCCTCTCCTCCCCAAAACCCAATTCCATCAATTGCGCCATTGTCAGCTCGGGCCAAACTGGGTCAGGTTCTTCACCCGCAGTATGCACATTATAGCAGCCTTCATGCATGTTAGCGGAAAGACGCACCCACTTCGTCAGAGCGAGATCAAGCCCCTTCAAAGCTGTTTCATTCCAGAGGTTGGCTCGCATCGGGCTTGTGGTATCAACACGCGGAGCGAGCCACAAAAACGGGATACCCATCTTATCAACGCACAGAACGAGAAGTTTCGGCGTCGTTTCCTCAGCGTATTGAAGCGCCATGTGGGGCATGACGAGATACTCTTCTTTCATACCCCCGCTGTGGTCCTCAATCACACTTACCGGAATGCGATAAGACTCATTGGGGTGAACTCGGAAGAAGGAAGATTTTTTCGGTTTACCGACACGGATACGCGTCAGTTCTTTTTTGATACCGTCGCCAGTAATTCCCAAAGTGTCAGTGACACGGAATTGCTCTGGGTCAAACGGGTTTGCGGTTTGTTGCGTAGACATAAAAGTCCCTCCGTTAAGGTTAAGTTTTCCGTCCATCCAACTGTTTCAGTTGAATTTTCACGGAACGTTAAAGTGGAAAATTGGGGGATTGCAGCGACCAGCCAATCTCAATCAGGCTGGGAAGATAGACGCTCAATCAATGCATCGATGTCAGCCTCGCGAAACCCGATGCAACGCTCGCTTAGTTTGACAGGCTGAGGGAAAAGCGGATCGCGATGCATAGCGCGATACCAGCCCGCACGAGTGTAACCTGTGCGGTAAAGGGCCTCTTTCAGGCGGATAATTCGAGTTGGTCGCATAGTAGCTCCTGTGCAAGGTGAACTGTATGCGACTCATCGTAGTCACCCCCGAAGGGTCTGTGACGACGGGATAATTATCCTTCTTTTTTCCCTACGTGGGAGGCCTCAGCATTTTTTCTATTTAGCAATCGGTTATAATCGTAATACGCATCGAAAGCGGTCGACTGCTCCATCCCAAACGCTTCTGCAACCACAGCAATTGCTGTATCGGGCGCGATATGGCTCGCATCATCAATTGGCAGATTTGTATTCTCGTGAACAATCTTTACCAGACGCCCGAGCTCATGATTGCGAAAAGTCATTGGACGCCTGCCTCGCTTCTTCTTAGCTGGCTCCAATATCTCAGCTCCGAGCCACGCAAGAAGGTCAGAAGGCACAGAAATACGCTCTTTGAGAGCTCGTGCGATTGCGCGCTTCGTTCCCTCTGTCGGAGTGCTGTGAAAATCCAGGCTTAATAATGCTTCATCATTATCGCGCAGGAAACCAAAGAGCATACTCTCCCAATCTATATTCAGTTCAACGCTAGTATCTCCACGTTCTGCCCGAACCGCGGCTACCAAGTCCTCCCGGCTCATATCTCGCCAGGTTGGTCGTGATCTTCCCTTTTTAATACGGTCAATCAGCGCTGACATAATCCGCCCACCTCTGCAGGACATCGCGACGCTCTTCCAACAAATCAGACCGTTGATAGGCGACGTCAAATGATTTTGGCTGATGCGCTTTGACAAAATCAGCGACAATCTTGCGGACACCATTCTCCGCCATCCACGACCCAAGAGTAGCCCGCAATCCATGGACTGTTACATCCGAGAACTCTTTGATTGCATACAGCATCGCATTCTCCGACATCACTCGGTCCTTCGCATTCCCCAGCACATATCGTCTTCCACCGGAAACATGGTGGAGTTCGCCAAGAAGTGCGAGAACTTGACGGCTCAACGGCTGCCGATGTTCTTTACGCATCTTCATGCCCTCTGCAGGGGTCGTCCAAATGCCTCTATTGAGATCAATATGCCCCCACTCCATATGACGGACCTCGCTTGAGCGTTTACCAGTCAACAACACAAGCATCAGCCCATATCGAGTTTGGTCACGCAATCCGAAGTGATTATTTAACCAACGCCACATTGCTGGCGCCTGCTCTGGCGTCAAAGCGTCGAAGTGCTTCTCAACGTAATTCTGTTTGGGCATGGAGCGCACTGGAGGACAGGGATTAAACTCCAAGAATTCCTGATCCACAGCGTAGTCGAAAATGCGCTCCACATTGCCGCGTAATTTTTTGCCCGACGGAGGCTTCGTAAGCCAGATATCTTTCAACGTCTCGACGATCTCTCGTCGTTTAATTTGATCAACAGGTCGCGTGCCCAAAGCCGGAAAAACATAGTCTTCGAGCTGTTGGATAACCTGACGCTTGTAAGCACCTTCAGATAAACCAGCCTTTAAATGGTTTTCATACCAATCACGCGCAACCTCCTCGAAAGTTGGCGGAGCGTCATGGTCACTTACTCGCCCAGTGATCACCAGACGCTGCATAGCAATTGGGTCTACAGTCACACCTAAGGCAGACTTGATAACCTGCGCGCTATACCCTGCCCCAACCAAACCCTTGATCACACTGGTAACCTGGCGTGCCACATCCGCTTTCAGGTCAGGCCACGTGCCAAGCGTGAGATTTGTTCTCTTACCCCCAATCGTGATGCGGCAGACCCAGGACATCCGCCCAGAGGACCTACAAAACACATAAAGGTTGGGGGTGCCATCGGGGACCCATTGCTCTTCGCGCTGCTGAGCCAGCCCCTCCAACTCACGAAACTTCAAGGCCATCCTGTATACCAATTGTAGCCAAACACCTTACTACAGAATGCATATCATGAGACAAATTGAAAGCGAAAAACCCAATAAATAAAGGAGATATGGAACTCATGCACCTAAATAGAACAAACACCAGAGTTCCCTACGGGCTGCCACTTTTCCCCAACATTGTTATCGCCCCTTAGGGAAAACCTCGTAGCCTGCTTCTTCGGGTTCATCGTCGATCAGCTCGCGTGGGAACCCATCCGCCAGAACGCTAAGGCCCGTGGCTTCTTCGAGACGTTCAATAATCCGGTCCGATTGGGCGCGGTCACCAAACCGTCGCTGACCGTCGGTCATAATCTTAATCATCAGAGGCGAAATTTCGAGCGGCACACCGTGATCGTCCGCGATTTTCTGGAACAGCCCGATGTCCTTTTGCACGAGATCCATCGTGAAGTTCACATCCCGCGACCCCGACAAGATCAACTGGCTTTCGGTTTCATGGACAAAGCTGGTCCCCGACGAAATCTTAATCGCCTCGTAGGTCGTCGCCATATCCAGCCCTGCGGCTTTCATCGTGATCAACGCCTCACAGCAAGTCAAAAGGTTCGCTGTGGCGAGGTAGTTCGTCATCACTTTCAACAAAGATGCAGACCCCAGTTCGCCAGTATGCAGCACACGACGGCCCAATGTGGTGGTGAGTGGCAGAACCTTATCAAAGGCAGCTCGATCCCCGCCCACAAAAATCGAGATATTGCCCGTGTCCGCGCGATGGCATCCGCCCGAAACTGGACATTCCACCGCATAGGCGTCCTTTGACTGAACGATCTGGGAAATCCGTTTGAGTTCATCGGCATCGGTCGTGGACATTTCCATCCAAACCTTGCCCGCAGACAGCCCCGCAATCACGCCATTGTCGGCCTCCATCACCACGGAACAAGCTTTGGGCGATGGCAAACAAGTGATCACCACATCGCAGATTTCGGCCATCTCTTTGGGACTATCCGCCCAAGAGGCGCCACGCTGTTCATACACCTCTTTTAAATCGCTGTTGAGGTCGTGAACAACGGTATCGAAACCATTGCGGATCAAACTCCCCGCCAGTTTGCCACCAACATTTCCGAGACCGATAAAACCAACTTTCATTGCGTCACCCTCATATTTCGGTGTTTTCACCTCTGGCACGGCAGGGTGGATCTTTGACGTCAGCGTTTCACAGTTATTTTGATCTGTCAGTTTATTTCGATAGGATATCTACCTTTGGAGCGCGCGCGGAGCTTTCGATATATCTTTAGCGAAATCAGATAGTTCGCACCCTTTTTGTGTGTGAGATCACAGCACATTTGGCGTGACATCCTTCTAATTCGAACCAACATCAAAATTTGATCAAGTTTTTCCTTGTTCGACTCAAACAATCCGCGCAACCCTGCGTCGGAGGAATGAGGAGAGCCGAATAAATGCCACATATTAAAGCCGCCGTTTGTCACGAGTTTGGAAAACCACTGGTCGTCGAAAATGTTGAACTCCGCGCCCCGATCGGTGGCGAAGTTGAGGTGACTCTTGCTGCCTGTGCGATCTGCCATTCCGATATTACATACGCGTCAGGCGCTTGGGGCGGATCGCTCCCTGCCGTATATGGGCACGAGGCCGCTGGCCATGTCACTGCCGTCGGCGATGGTGTCCACGGGGTCAAGGTCGGCGACCCAGTCGTCGTCACACTGATCCGGTCGTGCGGGACATGTGCGCCCTGCTCGTCCGGCAAGCCTACGATTTGCGACACGTCCTATGACGGCGACCATGGGCCATTGAAAACGGTTGATGGCGGCAAGCTGCATCAGGCGATGGCAACGGGCGGGTTTGCTGAAAAGGTCGTAGTGGATCACAGTCAGGTCGTGCGTATCCCCGAAAATATGGACCTCGCAGCTGCGTCTCTGCTCGCTTGTGGCGTCATCACAGGCGTCGGCGCCGTGGTGAATGCAGCTCAGATTCGCGCGGGTCAGGACGTTGTCGTGATCGGCGCTGGCGGCGTGGGCCTGAACGCAATCCAAGGCGCACGGATCGCAGGTGCGCGTCGGATCGTTGCCATCGACATGTCCGAGGAAAAACTCGAAATCGCAAAGGATTTCGGCGCCACCGATACCGTTCTCGGCACCCAAGAGAATCCGTGGCGCGCCGCGAAAGAGGCATTAGGCCGAGGCGCGGATGCGGTCTTTGTCACCGTGGGTGCTGCGGGCGCGTACAACGATGCCCCCCGCTATATCGCAAAAGGCGGCAAGGTCGTGATGGTCGGAATGCCGCCATCTGGTGCCATGAGCCAGTATGAGCCGGGTAACTTTGCTGCCGCTGGTCAGTCGCTGATCGGCTCAAAAATGGGCGACGCCGTGATCAAGCGCGACATTCCATGGATGATCGACCTCTATGGCCAAGGACGGCTGAAGCTCGATGAATTGATCTCTGAGAAATACAGCTTGGATCAAATCAACGAAGCGATTGAGTCCACGAAAACGGGCACCGCGAAACGGAACGTCATCGTCTTTTAAACCCAGCTATAAACTGGAGGGCCTGATATGAAACTGGCCGATTTGGATGTCATTGTAACCTCTCCAACTGCGCCAGGTTGGGGAGGGCGTTATTGGATCTTGGTGAAAGTCACGACCGACACAGGCATTGTGGGCTGGGGTGAATGTTATGCCTCGACCGTGGGGCCAGAGGCCATGCGCCACGTTATCCGCGATGTGTTTGAACGGCATATGGCGGGCGAAAATCCTGAGAATATCGAACTGATGTTCCGTCGCATTTATTCATCGGGGTTCACGCAGCGTCCTGATCTGACGGTCATGGGCGCTTGGTCTGGGTTGGAGATCGCCTGCTGGGATATCCTCGGCAAAGATCGGGATCGGCCCGTTCATGCCCTGATTGGCGGCAAACTTAACGACCACATTCGCGCCTACACCTACCTTTACCCGACCCGCGACACGCACACCCTGCCCAACTTCTGGGTCGATGCCGCGATGGCTGCAGAGAGCGCGCTGGATATGGTGAACAAAGGCTATACTGCGGTCAAATTCGATCCAGCTGGCCCATACACCATTCGGTCCGGCCACATGCCGGCGATGCGTGACATCAGCCGATCCGTTGAGTTTTGCGCCGCAATCCGAGAGGCAGTTGGTGACCGCGCTGATCTGTTGTTCGGCACGCATGGTCAGTTTTCGACGGGCGGGGCGATCCGCATGGGGGCAGCCATCGAAGCCTATTCGCCTCTCTGGTACGAAGAACCCATTCCGCCCGATACCCTGCGCGAAATGCAAAAGGTGGCCGAAGCCGTGAACATCCCCGTTGCGACAGGTGAACGCCTCACCACAACCCGAGAATTCGCGGAGGCACTAAGGGCTGGGGTTCAAATCCTTCAACCTGCCCTTGGGCGATCTGGCGGGATCTGGGAAACGCGCAAAATCGCGGTGCTGGCCGAGGCGTGGGACGCCCAAGTCGCGCCACACCTCTATGCGGGGCCGATTGAATGGGCTGCGAATATTCAGCTCGCCGCGACGATCCCCAACATCCTCATGGCAGAGACGATTGAGACGCCGTTCCATTCGGCGCTGATCAAGAACAAGCTAACGGTCGAAAATGGTTTTGTGACTGTGCCAAACGGTGCGGGCTTGGGCATCGAAGTGGATGAAGACCTCGCTCGTGCCAATGCCTACGACGGTGATGGCTTGCACCTGCAAATGCAGGAAGCGCCAATCAGTTATCATGAAGAGAACGTATTCGAAGGTGGGGCGCCCTCAAAAACCTGAGGCGCCCCTACCCTGTTATAACGGCGGCAAGGTACTTCGCAGATAGTCAAAGTGCTTCTGAGCCATCCCGCGATACGGCGTCCATCCATCCGCGGTATTCTGCGCCACTGCGTCCGACAAAATAGCCAATGGTTGACCACTGGACCGTGCGAGGATGATCGTCTGCGCGGCCTTCTCAAAGAAATACAAGTCTTCGAACGCGTCAGCCACCGTTTCACCAACGATAGTTACGCCATGGTTCCCCATGACGAGGACCGATTTGTCACCGATGGACTCGGCCAAACGCTCGCCCTCTTCCTCTGCGTCCGCAATGCCGCCGAAGGACAAATCATAAGCGGTGCGCCCAAAGAACCGGGCCGTGTTATTGTCGATTGGGACAACGGTCGGGTCCTTCAAACAGGCCAAGGCCGTAGCGTAGGGCGAATGGGCATGCAGGATCACGCGGGCGTTTGGCAAACGACGGTGCATGGTGCCATGAACGCACCACGCCGAAGCATCAGGTGCATTAGGGCGATCCATGATGCCTTCATCCCGACTGTCGAGCAACAAAAGGTCATCAGGCTTGATCGTCGCGAAATGTTGCCATTTTGCGTTCAACAGGAACTCTTGCCCATCGGCTGAAACTGCAGCACTGAAATGGTTCCCGACGCTCTCGCTCCATCCAAGCATATGGCAGATGCGAAACGCATCTGCCAAATCACGGCGCAGTGTAGCGGTGGCGTCCAACGTCACAGTCGGTGCGTTCATGCCTTGAACCTTCCTTCGCTGACCAGCGCGCGATAGGTCGACCGCATTTCGCCGCGATCCACGTAACATCCGCGCAAGTAACGATCCCCGCTCGTCGCCGAGTAGGCCGCACGACCGTGCACAATACGGTGATTATCAAAGACCATACATTCGCCGCCCTTCATCAGGAACCGCATCATATATTTGTCTTCCTGCAGCATTTTCCCAAAGCGACAGAATGCAGGGTAGTAGTCATCAAGCAGCGTCTGATCGAGATCGAAAATATCCGCCATATGCTGACTGATCGTGAGGCCAGAGACTTCGCCATGCTGGTCCAACTCGATCACCGTCTGACGCGACCGCGAGTCATAGGTGTCATGTTCGCAGAAGAACGGGATCGACACTTCGGACAGAAGTTTGAACCCTTCGGGATCGCGTTTGCGGAAATCATTCGCCACAGCCACACCATCCGAATAGAGGCTCTGCCCCCCGTCCACGGTGTTCACCCGACAATGCAGAAACTGAATACCCGGCGCGAATTCTTCGGCGGGAGTGTCCGTGTGTAGTTCGAGTGCCGCAGAGGTATAAGCCGTATTCGTCGGGTTGATGTGGGTCTTCACATCGAAATAGTCGCCAAAGAACGTAGGCCGCACATAGCCCATCAGCTCTGCCGTTTGGGTGAGCCCTTCGTTGCTGTCAGGCATATCGGTCACAATGGTAAATCCGTGGACCAGCATTGCCTCGATCCACGCAGCGCGCTTTGTCTTGTCGGCAACCAACTCTGGCTGGGAAAAACGTGGGACGGTCGGATAATGGTCGCTATACCACGCAACGCGCGGCAAGTCGGCGGGATCGGGGCGCGGCTTGGCGACTTTATACGTGTCCAACCAGTCGAGAGGCATGCGAGTCACATGATCCTCACCTGCCCAGTCGATCACTAAGGCATCACCGTCAACAACGGCGGAATTCGGACGCGGCGCCGCGTCGAGGTGAAAAATGTCAAAGCTCCGCTCACGGGTGACAGAGCTAAACGATGATGGGCAGTTATCACGCAGCCAATAGTAATTGAAGTAATGCGACCCGCCATCGGACAAGGTGATGTGCAGACCCTTGTCACCGACTTCGGTCACATGTGGCGCGGTCATGGTTGAGCTCAGTTCGTTCATTGTATGGCCCCAAGAGGATGTTCGCTGAGGTTAAACGTCTCACGGGAATAGCTTGCGCGATAGCTTGGTTAGTATAATCATTACTTAATCAAATGCTTATACTAATGTCACAATGAATCACTTCCCCCCACTTCGCCTTCTTGTAACTTTTGAGGCCTTATCGCGCCATGGTTCTATGCGTGATGCAGCAGCGCGACTTAACGTGACACAGCCCGCGGTGAGCCAAGCAATCAAGGCGCTCGAAGATTACATAGGGGTTAGGTTAATCGACCGATCAGTCAGGCCTTCTCGCATGACCGAAGAAGGTGAACTCCTCGCCCGTGCCGTTCGCGAAGGACTAGGCCGCATCTCTGCAACCTTGGAAGACATTCGGGCAATGCAAACAGATGCAGACCGTCAGATCACCGTGGCCTGTACGCTCGGCGTGGCCACATATTGGTTAATGCCTCGGTTATCAGGTTTTTATGATCGCCATCCGGAAATCACGGTGAACGTTCAGGCACCTGCATCCGACCTCCCCGTCCTTTCGCCGGGCGTGGATATCGCGCTTCGTTACGGCACAGGCGGCTGGCGTGAGGGCATCAACGGAAAGCTCTTTGATGAAATCGTGTGCCCTGTTGGTTCGCCCGATCTGGTCGCGCGGCTGATGGAAGATGGGGTGGACCTAGACACGGCCCCTCTCATCCATGTGCGCAATCCGCACAACCAGCACTGGGCAGGTTGGGAGGATTACCTTGCCGTAAAAGGCATCACCCGCCCACGCAGCAGCGGTCAAAGCTTCAACAACTATGTTCAAGCCATGCAGGCCGTGATTGACGGACGCGGGCTAATGCTGGGCTGGCGATCAATCACTGAACGCGCTGTCCTAGAGGGTACCCTAACCGAATGGCCGAACGGCACACATGACTTAGGCACCGCCTATTACGTCTCGACGGGTGTTGACCCGTCGAAAGACGCGCTTCTGTTCACCCAATGGCTCCGAGAGGAGGCCACATAGGTTATTCTGCAGCCGTCCCCATCACCTCTTCCATCCAACCCATGCGTAGTTCGGGTACAGATTTCAGCAGCATGTCGGTGTAGTCATCGAACGGCGGGGCGAGGACTTCGGACTTTTTGCCATAACGGACAAGTTTACCGAGGTGCATCACCGCAATCGTATCCGCAATGGCACGAACGGTTGCAATGTCATGAGTTATGAACATGTAGGATACCTGTTCACGCTCTTGCAGATCAGCGAGCAACTTCAGGATTCCCTCAGCCACCAAGGGATCGAGTGCGCTCGTCACCTCGTCGCAAATGATCAGTTTGGGCTTTGCGGCAAGCGCACGAGCGATACACACACGCTGCTTTTGACCGCCCGACAATTCAGCTGGATACCGATCAATGAACTTTTCACCCAGTTCAATCTCATCGAGCAGTTCTACCACGCGATTGCGTAGCACTTTGCCCTTCATCCCGAAATAGAACTGCAACGGACGCCCGATGATCGTGCCAACGGTCTGGCGCGGATTCATCGCAACGTCTGCCATTTGGTATATCATCTGAAGTTCGCGCAAATCATCCCGCGATCGGGATTTTTGATCGGGCGTCAATGGCCTCCCATCAAACACCATTTGCCCCGCGCTCAACGGCAAGAGCCCCGTGATCACCCGTGCTAAGGTCGATTTGCCCGAGCCGGATTCCCCCACCACAGCGAGGGTCGTCCCCGGTTGGATTGCAACGTTGATGTTCGACAGCACATCACGGGTCATTCCGCGATAATTGGCCCGCAGTCCTTTGACTTCGAGGATCGGCGGCAGATCGGAGTTCTTTTCCTCGTGATCCTTGGCGACCACAGACACCAGCGCCTGAGTGTACTCTTCTTTAGGCGCGGTGATGATCTGTTCGGCTGTGCCATATTCGACCGTCTTACCATGCCGCAGAACCATGATGTCATCCGCGATCTGCGCAACAACGGCGAGGTCGTGCGTGATATAGAGCGCGGCCACCCCCTGATCCCGAATAGCTGCCTTGATCGCCGCCAAAACACCAAGCTGGGTCGTCACATCAAGCGCCGTCGTCGGTTCGTCAAAGATCACCAAATCGGGCTGCGGACAGAGCGCCATCGCGGTCATCGCCCGCTGCAACTGACCGCCCGAAACTTGGTGTGGATAGCGGTTCCCGAAGCTTTCGGGTTCAGGCAGGCCCAACTTTCGGAATAGATCTACCGCCCGTTTCTCGGCCTCGGCCTTCGTCGCGCGGCCATGGGTTATAGCGGCCTCTGTCACCTGCTCCATCAACCGTTTCGCAGGGTTGAAAGCGGCCGCTGCGGACTGAGCGACATACGTGACTTCTGCGCCACGCAGCGACCGCAACACACGGCCACGGGCCTTGCGGATCTCACGTCCGTTCAGATGGATTTCCCCACCCGAAAGTTCGATCCCGCCGCGCCCATAGGCCATTGCAGAGAGGCCAATCGTCGACTTACCCGCCCCAGATTCACCAATCAGTCCCAGCACTTTGCCTTTTTCGAGCGACAGAGACACACCATCAACAATCGTAATCCGACGCGGTGCCTCACCCGGTGGATAGGCGGTCGCTTCAATCGTCAGGTTGTCGATCTGGAGAAGTGGCTTATCCATTGCGCCCCCCTTTCAACGATGATGTGCGGTCGAGCACCCAATCCGCCACGAGGTTGACGCTGATCGACAGCGCGGCGATTGCAATGGCAGGTAACAACGCGGCCGGGATGCCGTAAACGATACCGTCTTTGTTCTCTTTCACAATGCCACCCCAGTCCGCATTGGGTGGCTGCACGCCAAGTCCAAGAAACGACAGCGTCGACACAAAGAGCACCATAAAGATAAAGCGCATCCCCGCCTCAGCCACCAAAGGTGACAGCGCGTTGGGCAGGATTTCACGGAAGATGATCCATGCGCGGCCTTCCCCACGAAGCTGGGCCGCTTCGACAAAGTCCATGACTGCAATGTCACTGGCGACGGCGCGAGACAAACGGAACACCCGCGTTGAATCCAGAAGCCCCATAACAAGGATCAGAACTGGAATGGTGACGGGCATAACGGACAGGACGACCAGAGCAAAAATCAGAGTCGGGATCGCCATGATCAGATCGACAAAGCGCGACAGAAGCTGATCAATCCAGCCACCCACAACAGCTGCAAATAAGCCTAGGACAGAACCCGTCACAAAGCTCACTACGGTTGCGGCAATCGCAACAAGGATCGTCGTGCGGCCACCCCAAATGAGGCGGGACAACAAATCACGTCCGATGTTGTCCGTGCCCAGCCAATATTCTGACGAGGCAGGTTCCCACACATCGCCGACGATCTCGCTTAACCCATAAGGTGCGATGACGGGCGCCGCGATGGCGGAGAGGATGAAAAGACCTGTGATGAAAAGCCCGATCAGGGCCGGAATGGGAACACGTCTCATTTCGGGTGCCTCAATCTTGGGTTCGCGAGGATCGAAACGATGTCAGCAAACATGTTCAGGAAAATGTAAACCGCCGCAAAGATCAGACCGCAGGCCTGCACAACAGGTACGTCGCGTTTGGCCACGTGATCGACCAGATACTGTCCCATACCGGGGTAGACAAAGACCACCTCAACCACGACCACCCCTACAACGAGGTATGCCATGTTGAGCATCACGACGTTCACAATTGGCGCGATGGAATTGGGGAAAGCGTGGCGCCAGATCACAGACGAACGGCGGATGCCTTTAAGCTCTGCCGTTTCGATGTAGGCCGACTGCATAACGTTCAACAGCGCCGCCCGCGTCATCCGCATCATATGCGCCAGAACCACCATAACAAGGACGGCAATCGGCAGTGAAATTGCATGCAATTTGTCGAGCATGCTCATCCGATCATTGAGCATCGCAACAGACGGCGCCCAGCCGAGTTGCACAGCAACGTAATACATCAGAATGTAGCTCATCATGAACTCTGGCACGGAAATCGCCGAGAGTGTCACCGCCGAGATCAACTTGTCAGGCCACCGGCCCCGATAAAGAACCGAAATAAGCCCCAAAGTGATCGCCAAAGGCACCGAAATAATCGCAGCCCATGCCGCAAGGAAAAGCGTGTTTCCCATGCGATCCGCAATCGACTGACCGATATCACGACCATTGGTAAGGGACGTTCCCAGATCACCCTGCAAAACACCGCCCAGCCACGACAGATACCGCTGATAGGCAGGGATGTTCAGGCCCAACTCTTCGCGCAGGTTGGCGAGAGACTCAGGCGTTGCAGATTGACCAAGGATCGCTTGGGCGACATCGCCCGGCAAAATTTGTGTGCCGAGAAAGATCATAATCGACACGAAAAAGATGAGAACGAGGCCCAGCGAAATTCGCTGGACCAAGAGTTTTAGAACAAGTGCGTTCATACCGCCGGCCTCAGGCCAGCCAGCACTTGGCAGGAGCCAAACCGTTCATGACTTCCCAGACGCCGTTTTCTTCCCAGCCCTGAACTTGATCGCTGACGCCTTCGACAAAATCGTTGAACATCGGGCAGATCAGGCCGCCTTCGTCAGCAAGGATGTCTGCCATTTCACGGTAGAGCTGCTTGCGACGACCTTCGTCCAGTTCGCCTTTGGCCTCAAAGAGTTTCGCGTCAAATGCCTCGCTCTTAAAGCGGGTGTCGTTCCAGTCTGCGGTCGACAGGTAAGCGGTCGAATACATCTGGTCCTGAACAGGACGACCACCCCAGTAGGAGGCGCAGAACGGCTGAACGTTCCAAACTTCAGACCAGTAGCCATCGTTCGGCTCGCGGCTGATTTCCAGCGGAATGCCACAGGCACGTGCGCTTTCTTGGAACAGCTGCGCGGCATCAACCGCACCCGGGAAGGCACCTTCGGCAACGCGCAGGACGATCGGGCTGCCGTCGTGACCCGATTTCTCGTAGTATTCACGCGCCAGTTCAGGGTTGTATTCACGCTGCGGACGGGTGTCATCGAACAGCGGGTATGCTGCGTTGATCGGAATATCGTTACCAATCGAGCCGTAGCCCTGAAGGATTTTCTCAACCATTTCACCGCGGTTGATCGCATATTTCAGCGCCATCCGCAGGTCAGGGTTGTCGAACGGAGCTGTGTCACAGTGCATGATGAACACATAGTGACCACGGCCCGACACGTTCTTAACCGAGATACCCGGTGCGCGGTTCAGCAGAGCCGCAACTTTTGGCGCCACGCCGTTCACGATATGAACCTGACCCGATTGCAGGGCCGCGTTACGTGCGGTTGCGTCGTTGATCACAGCGAATTCAACACCATCAAAGTGACCGCGGCTGCTGTCCCAGTAATCCGCGAACTTTTCAAAGGTGTAGCGCACGCCCGGCTCGACCTCGACCACGCGATACGGACCAGTGCCGATGCCTGCACCTGGGTTGTCACGACCACCGTTCGGCTGGATCACAAGGTGATAATCCGACATCAAGAATGGAAGGTCAGCGTTCGCATCGGTGAGTTCGACGATGAAGTTGTCGCCATCGACGCTCATGTTCGCGATACCCTTCATGATACCCAGAGCACCCGACTGCGCGTTCTCATCCGAGTGACGCAGCATGGTTTCCATCACGTCGTTCGCGGTCATCTCAGAGCCGTCGTGGAACTTTACACCCTGACGGATTTTGAAGGTCCATGTTTTCGCATCGGGGCTAGAAAACACATCGGTCGCCAGACGCATATCGAGCGAACCATCGCCGTTCACATCCAAAAGCGTTTCACCAAAGGTCCGCATCGCATGGAACGAAACCTGCGCGAGCGACAGCGCCGGATCGAGAGAGTCTGTGCTCTCACCACCGCCAAGACCCATCTTTAGGATGCCACCTTTTACTGGTTCGCTTGCCAATGCCGCACGGAATGGCATTGCGCCCCCGATCAAAGCACCAAAGCCGAGCGCACTGGCTCGGCCCAACAATTGACGGCGTGACAGTCCATTGCTGCTGAAACGCTGATAAGTCGAAGTCTTTTTCTGGTCAGTCATTTCTAGTTCCCTGTTGTTGGTTAGACCATTTTTCGTCCCCGTTTTCGGGGTATTAATGGGCCCCGATTGTTCGGAGCCCTAATCTGAAATCGGCACCTATCGCGCTGTGCGCGGCTGGCCGACATATCGCCCAACACCCTCCGTTTGGTATGCTGCATGGCTTTGCGCTAAATCGGCAAGCTTTTTTGCAACTTCGGGTTTTGGTTCGCAGGTTCGGCGGGCGTTTAAATCGGTGTGAAGAAGAAGGGTTTCCACAGTCGCGGAGAGCGCTCCGTCCGACCGCCATAGGCGATGGAACAAATGCATTTTCTTGCCTTCACCGCTTAAAACCTGCGTCGTGATCGTCAGCTGATCACCTGCGTGCACCTCATCTAAGTACCGAATGTGACTTTCAACGGTAAAGTAACTTAGACCAGAAGCGACGTATTGAGCGTCAGCACCGACCAATTCCATCAACCTATCGGTCGCAAGCGACGCTGCCTCTAGGTAATGTGTTTCGTTCATGTGGCCGTTGTAATCGGTCCAGCTGGTCGGCACTTGGCGACGCACGGTGACGGGCAGTCCGTCCTTTTCTTCAGTTAAATCCAGAGAGGATTCATGAGTTTTCACCACTCCACCTGCGCCCGAGCCCGTGCGTTTCAGCGCCCGCACCATGCCAACGATATTGTCATCGCGCAGACGCTCTAATTCGCGGATCGACATATGACCCGATTGCGCATCCGATTGGCCCGCAATCAGATCAACGAGCTCATCCGTAAACTCGGGGACATCCATCAGTTTCGTCCACGGCCACGACAGGCACGGCCCGAACTGCGCCATGAAGTGCTTCATTCCAGCTTCACCGCCCGCAATGCGGTAGGTTTCGAATAGGCCCATCTGCGCCCAGCGGATGCCAAAGGCCATGCGGATGGCTTCGTCGATCTCCTCTGTGGTCGCGACACCGTCTTGGACCAGCCAAAGGCTCTCGCGCCAAACGGCTTCGAGTAAACGGTCCGCGATATGCGCGTCGATTTCTTTGCGGACAACCAGCGGGAACATCCCAATGCTTTTGAGCGTTTCGGCAGCGGCGGCTGTGCGTTCGGGCGCACCGACCAGTTCGACCAATGGCAAGAGATAGACGGGGTTGAACGGGTGCGCGACGACGGCACGTGCGCCTTTTTCGTTCAGTTCGGACGGTTTGAACCCTGACGTTGACGACCCAATGACCGCCCCTTCAGGTGCCATCTGCGAAAGGGAGCCCAGCACTTTGTGCTTTAGGTCCAACCGTTCGGGAACGCTCTCTTGAACCCAATCCACGTCAGAGACAGCATCGCCCATATCGTCGCAAAAGGTCAGCGTTCCCTCAGCGGGCAACGCACGATCATAGAGCGCCGGCAGCGCACGACGAGCGTTCGCAATCACCTCGCCGATTTTACGTTCAGCTTCGGGATCAGGGTCAAAGACATTGACGTCCCAACCATTCAGCAAAAACCGCGCAGCCCAACCGCCGCCGATGACACCACCACCAATGACGGCGGCTTTTTTACGTTTCGCGATCATGCCATCACCTTGGGTGCACGTTTCACCAAGCCGAGCTTTGCACGGACTTCTTCAGGTCCGATCACACGAGCGCCCAAGTTCTCAATAATCGTGACCGACCGTTCAACGAGTTGCGCGTTGGTCGCCAACTGCCCCTTGCCGAGCCAGAGGTTGTCCTCGAGACCGACCCGCACGTTGCCACCGGCCAGAACCGCAGCAGCCACATAGGGCATCTGATCACGGCCAAGGCTGAACGCAGACCAGTTCCAATCAGCAGGCACCGCATTCACCATCGCAAGGAAGGTGTTCATGTCGTTCGGCGCGCCCCAAGGCACGCCCATGCACAACTGAACCAGTGCCTGACCGTCAAGAGTGCCCTCTTCCACCAATTGCTTAGCGAACCAAAGGTGCCCCGTATCAAAGGCCTCGATTTCTGGCTTAACACCGAGTTTGGTCATCATGCCGCCCATCGCCCGCAGCATCCCCGGCGTGTTCGTCATGACATAGTCAGCTTCGGCAAAGTTCATAGTGCCGCAGTCCAGCGTACAAATCTCTGGAAGGCACTCTTCGATATGAACCATCCGTTCGGTCGCGCCAACCATATCGGTTGCGGCGGCATTCACAGGGAACGGTGCTTCGGTCGATCCGAAAACGATGTCCCCGCCCATGCCTGCGGTCAAGTTCAGCACCACATCGACATCAGAATCGCGGACGCGTTCGGTCAATTCACGATAGAGCGCAGGGTCGCGAGACGGTTTGCCCGTTTCAGGATCACGCACGTGACAATGAACAATCGCAGCGCCCGCTTTTGCTGCATCAATCGCGCTATTTGCGATCTGCTCTGGACTGCGAGGCACATGCGGCGACCGGTCTTGCGTCGCGCCAGACCCTGTAACAGCACAGGTGATAAAGACCTCTTTATTCATTGCCAACGGCATCGAGAACTCCTGACATACTTCGGTACGGGTCAGTTGGCGCAAAGCAGATGTTCGATTCCAACCACCTATTTGTAAAAATGGTATGGCGTAGATGTCGGTTTTATTGTTCCTATTGTGACAATAAATTATCCAATTCGGTCATAATGAAATGAAAACTGTCACCGTCCTGCTCTACGATGGGTTCTCGAATATGGTGCTGTCGTGCCTCATTGAACCGCTCCGCGCGGTTCGGGATCAGGGGCAGGCTGATCTGTCATGGCGCATTGTGACACCACATGACGGCTCTGCGCAAAGTTCGAGCGGGCTTAATATTTCGCCTGATTGTTCCATCGCGGACGTGGGGCGATCTGACCTTCTGATTGTCGTCAGCGGCTACGGATTTCGGGAGTATTCGAAACCCGAGCAACTCGCCCCACTGCGCAGACTGACGCGTCAGGCCGATACGATCCTCGCGGCAGACACAGGCAGTTGGATCTTAGCGGCAGCGGGATTGCTCGACGATCAAACGGCGACGATCCACTGGGCCGTTATCTCTGATTTCACCGAGGAATTTCCACGAACACGGATCAGTTATGATCGCTTTGTCAAAGGCAGTCGCATCTCGACCTGCGGCGGGGCCTCAACCGCGATGGAGTTGATGTTGGCCCTGATCTCGGACCAGTTTGGCCCTGCAAACGCGTTTATTGCCTCAACGATGTTCCTTCATGATGCAGAGCGCCAGCAAACGACGGGGCGTGGGGCTAATAGGTTGGAAGGCAAAGGCACAGCGCAGCTTCGGCAGATCGTTAACCTCATGGTCGAAACCATCGAAACGCCGATTACGCTCGAAGACCTAGCGCAGCGGTCAGGTCTCACGCGGCGAACCCTTGATCGTCTATTCCAAGCCGAACTCACCATGGCACCTGGTCGGTATTATCAACTGATGCGCCTCAGCCACGCGAGGGACCTCGCCGCGAGCACCGATTACGACCTCGATACGATTGCCATTCGCTGCGGATATTCATCTGCATCTTCGTTAGGAAAAGCGTTCAAACACGCATTCGGTCATCCGATCCGAAAATCACATGGCAACCGCCCGCATTAACCCGCCAAATGCGCAATCGCGTTGATGATCTGACCAAAGGCCTGTCGTGTCATATCACTGCGATCCCGCGTACGGAGCCAGCCATGCACCAGTCCGTCCTGCTGGCACAAATGAACCTCGCCTTTGATGGCATCAGCAAATCGAACGGCATCGTCACAAAGCGGATCACATTCCGCAGGGAACAACCACGTGGGTGGCAGCGCGGATAGATCGCCCAACGCGGGGATCAGGCGCGGATCATCAGGCGATCCCCCCCTCACGTCCGCGTAAAATGCCAGATCGGAAGTCGAGAGGAGAGGCGCGTGTGAGTGGACATCAAAGCTCCCGCCACGCGCAGGATACCCAATCATCGGATAGATTAGGACCTGGCCCACAAACCCCAGATCGGCCCGCGTTCCAGCGATTGCAGCGCAAAGCGTTCCACCTGCACTGTCACCACATAGGACAACTGGCCCCTCAGCGCAGAGTATTTCGGCAACCGCGACCGTATCGTCGTAGGCCGCTGGGTGGGGGTGTTCGGGCGAAAGACGGTAATCAACCGACACCACCCGACACCCTGTTCGATCCGCGATCTCAGCGCAAACGTCGTCATGGCTCTCTAACCCACCCAGAACAAAGCCGCCGCCGTGCGCGTATAGAACCGTGGTCTTGGATGGCGGTCCGTAGAGCCGCACCGGAACATCAGCAATCCACTGATCGGACACCTGCAGACCTACTGGCCGACCTGCATGAAAATGCGCAGCCATGGCGTTATAAACCCGCCGTTGCGCAGCCCAATCGGTCGGGTCGAGGTCATCGGGATAAAAGGCCAGAGTCTCGTCGATGAAGGCGAGTACCTCGGGCGAAAGATACTGGCGATAATCCACGATCAGCGGCCCTTCCAAATGGGGTCACGTTTCTCGGCAAAGGCACGCGCTCCTTCCAACTGATCCTCCGACCGATAGAGCCGTTCGACAGTAGCAAACTGGCTTTTGGTGATGCGGTTCATGGCATCTTGGAACTTCATGTCTTCGGCCTCACGCACGATCTCTTTGATCGCCGCAAAAACGAGAGGCGGACCGTCGGCTAATTGCGCGGCGAGTTTATGCGCCTCCTCCATAAGGGTCGCGGCAGGCACAATACGATTGACTAACCCCCAACGCGCCGCCTCTTCGGCGTCGAACCAACGGCCCGTCAATAGCATCTCCATCGCGATGTGATAGGGGATGCGTTTCGGCAATTTGATTGAGGCCGCATCCGCCACCGTCCCCGACCTGATTTCAGGCAGAGCAAATGTCGCGTGATCAGCGGCGAGGATGATGTCGGCGCTCAGGGCCAACTCTAACCCGCCGCCGCAAGCGATCCCGTTCACCGCAGCGATCACGGGTTTATTGAGATCGCGCAACTCTTGTAGCCCGCCAAACCCGCCTTTGCCATAATCCCCATCGACAGCATCACCACCAGCGGCAGCCTTCAGGTCCCAACCGGGGCAAAAGAATTTATCGCCCGCTCCAGTGATGATCGCCACGCGCAAATCGTCGTCGTCGCGGAACTCCGTGAACACCTCACCCATCTGGCGGCTGGTTTCCAGATCAATCGCATTGGCTTTTGGGCGGTCCAATACGACCTCAAGAACGGCACCATGACGGGTGACATGCAGCGGAGATTGGGTCATTGGTTTCCTCCCATTCGGATCAGAGCATCGACCGCGATGGCCTCTTTTTGTCCACAAAGTAGCGGATTGATTTCGACTTCTTTCAACGTGTCTTGGTTCGCTTGCACGAACTCTTGCACAGAGAGAACCGCCGCGACAATCGCATCCACATTGGCGCCAGCCTTACCACGATAGCCCTGCAATAGGGGGAAACAACGCAAGCGGCTCAGCGCATTTTCAACCTCGGCAGAAGAAACCGGCAGGAGGAGCGACACTGTATCTGACAGAATTTCCGTCAGGACTCCCCCTGCCCCAATGGTCAGAACAAACCCGTGTGCAGGGTCACACAAGACGCCGACCAGAAGCTCTGCAACTGTTTCGGTTATCATCTCTTCGATTAAGAAGTCGGAACATGGCATCGCGCTGGCGGCAGCGAGAACCGCCTTAGCACTCGTGAGACCCACGCGAACTGCGCCCGCTTCGGTCTTATGGGCAAATCCAATCCCCTTGAGCACGACGGGGAACTCCAGATCGTTGGCGGCGCCTCCTGCATCCGTGGCACTTCCGACCACGACGGATTTGGGGACACGAAGGCCATGTTGACTAAGCGCTGACTTTGCCTCTGCCTCGGTCAATGTCACCGCATCATCGCAAAGGTTCGGCAATAGCAGCGGCACCTGCGATGCCACTTTGACCTGCGACGCAGCCGCAATCGCGGCAAGCCCATCGGCCATTCCGCACAAGGGCACAACGGACCGTTCCATCGCCTCGGCCGCAATCGTCTCTGGCATCCCTTCAGCCATGCTCGCCAGCAAGGCCATCGGCTTTCCAGTAGCGGCAGCGGTGTCAGCAACGGCGTTCAGAACCAATTTCCACTCCGGCGCGGCAAAGCGATCCTCGCGTGGGAAATCCAGAACCACGCAGCCCATCGCCAAGTCTCCCTCCATCATCGCGGTGAAACAACGAGTCAAAGCGGCCTGATCACCCCAAATATAGGTATGATAATCCAGCGGGTTGGCCAAAGCGACCTTGGGGCCGAGCGCCCCGCGCAGGGCATCCGTTTGGGCAGTATTCAATGGCGGATAATCGACGCCACAGGACATCCCTATGTCCGCCATGAGCGACGCTTCCCCGCCAGAGCAGGACATCGATGCGATCTTGTTCGACGATAGTCCGCCCGTCACATGCAGGACCTTGAGCGTTTCCAAAAGGGCGGAGGGGCTATCAACCTGCGCAAAACCCAACCGCCGCATCAGGGCCTTCGCGCCTGCATCGCTCCCCGCGAGGGAGGCAGTATGGGACACAGTTGCCTGCTGCGCTTGGTCTGACACACCGACCTTCATCACAACAACGGGTTTGCCTAACCGCTTTGCCGTTTGCCCCAAGGCCTCGTAAGCGCGAAGATCATTCACCCCCTCGATATGAAGCCCCAAGGCCGTCACACGCGGATCACAGAGCAACGCCGCGCCAATATCGGCCATGCCCATCTGCGCCTGATTGCCGACCGTGACCACATAAGCCACCGGCAGCCCACGTCGCTGCATGGTCAGATTGATGGCGACGTTTGAGGACTGTCCAACGATAGCAACGCCCGTGTCACATGGCGCCATCCCATGCACATCGGGCCAGAGTGCGGCCCGATCCAACGCATTCACAAACCCATAGCAGTTAGGTCCAAGGATCGGCATATTACCCGCCGCAGCGACGAGTTGTTCTTGGAGACCATCGCCATCGGACAGCTCGGACGACGCCTCTCTAAACCCTGATGCGAAACAGACCGCACCGCCTGCCCCGCGCGCCGCAAGGTCAGAGACAACACCAATCGTTGCATCACGGTTCACCCCGATAAAGGCCGCATCAGGAGCTTCGGGCAAAGCCTCGATCGAGGCATAAGCTGTAACCCCAGCGACCTCTGCTCGGTTGGGATGTACGGGCCAGATATGTCCCTCGAACCCAATCCGCTGACATTCGCGGATGACATTGGCGCACCAACTGCCCCCTCCTACAACCGCGATGGAGCGTGGCTTCATCAGGCGATCAAGTGCCACCATGTTAGGCCCCCAACGGACGGAACAGATCACGGCTAATGATATGGCGCTGAATTTCACTGGTGCCGTCCCAGATCCTCTCGACCCGAGCATCGCGCCAGAACCGTTCGATCGGGAAGTCATCCATAAGCCCCATGCCGCCGTGGATTTGCAACGTCGCATCGGTCACACGCGCCAACATCTCTGAGGCGTAGAGCTTTGCGCTGGCGATCTCGCGGTTCGCCTCCATCCCCTGATCCAGACGCCACGCGCCAGACAGCGTCAGCCAATCCGCCGCGTCGATCTCTGTGATCATGTCTGCGATCTGAAAACTGATCCCTTGGAATTTCGCGATCTGTTGACCGAACTGTTTCCGCTCTGCCGCGTAGCTAAGCGCATGATCGAAGCATCGCCGCGCACGCCCAACGCAGAACGCTGCGACCGTCAGACGTGTCGCATAGAGCCACTCGTTCATGACAGCGAACCCACCGTCGACTTCACCCAAAACCTGCGCATCAGGAAGGCGGCAGTTGTCGAAGTAGAGGATGTAGTTCTTATACCCACGATGCGACACCGAGGCGTAACCCTCGCGCACTTCAAAACCGGGCGTTCCACGGTCGACTAGGAAACAAGTGATCCGCTTTTTCGGGCCTTTCGGCGTGTCATCGACACCCGTTGCAACAAACACGATGAAAAAGTCCGCGTGTTCGGCACCAGAAATGAAATGCTTTGAGCCGTTGATTACCCAATCGCCGCCATCGCGTTGGGCCTGACATTTCATCCCACGTACGTCTGACCCAGCATCTGGTTCCGTCATCGCAAGAGCATCCATTTTTTCACCGCGAACGGCGGGCAAAAGGTATTTCTCTTTCTGCTCACCTTCACAGGCCATCAGGATATTCTGCGGACGCCCAAAGAAGTGGGTCAGCGCCATCGATCCGCGACCAAGCTCACGTTCGACTAGGGTAAAATCGAGGTGCGACAGCCCAGCGCCGCCGACCTCTTCGGGGAAATTGCAGGCATAAAACCCAAGGTCGATGACCTTTTGTTTGATCTCTAGGCCCAGTTCCAACGGTACCTGCCCAGTACGTTCTACTATGGCCTCATGCGGGTAAATTTCGTTCTCTACAAACGCCCGCACGGTGTTCACGATCATATCCTGTTCTTCGCTCAGCCCAAAGTGCATGGCGTTCTCCCCTTGTCGCATTGGATTAAGGATGCGAGAAGTTGGCAACGAACATCATGCAGATTTAGGCCGATTTCATGCAGATTTGGAAATCATCTGACACCACTCGCACGGTCGGCATTTTGTTGTTCGATGCGTTTTCAAATCACTGCCTCGCCAACGCGGTAGAGCCACTGCGCGCCGCCAATACCCTCGCCCGCAAGCAGCTTTATCAATGGCAGTTTCTTAGCCTTCAGGGCGGCACGATCACCTCGTCCAGCGGGCTTCCTGTGCATACCGAACACACGCTCAGGGACCATTCTGGCGGCGATTATCTGTTCATCATGCCCAGCTATGACTTTCAGAGCCACGCCACATTGGCCTGCAATCAAGCCCTTAGATCGGCCAGCACCCGCTATAAAACACTGGTCGGCATGGATATGGGAAGCTGGCTTCTCGCCTCGGCGGGTCTTTTGGACGGGCGGTGTGCGACGATCCACTGGGACGAGATTGACGCTTTTGCCGAACGGTTTCCCGATGTCACGGTCAGCGAGGATCGCATCGTGAAAGACGGGAACATCTTGTCCTGCGGCGGGGTGACGACCACCTTTGATCTGGTCCTTTCCCTGATCGAAGATCACCACGGACCGATGCTTGGTTTAGAGGTCAGTTCGCTTTTTATGTACGGCGAAAAGGCGATGATAATCGGCAACCGACCTAGCACCACAAAGCCGCAGAAAATCCGAGCAGCGACAGCCCTCATGCGGCGGAATATCGAAACGCCGATTTCTATTCCTGACCTCGCAGAGCGGATTGGCTTGACCGAAAAGGCCTTCACTGCCGCCTGTAAAACGGCCTACGGATTTGGTCCGCGGCGGCTCTACCAAGCGATCCGACTAAGAGAAGCACGCCGACTGGCGACCCATTCCAGCATTTCCATCGCGGAGATCGCGGACCGTTGTGGCTATCAGAATGCCAGCGCTATGACCCGCGCGTTTCGGGCCGAATTTGGCTGCACGGTCAGTGATCTACGAAAGACGCCAACGGACCAATGAAGCGCCAATTTTGGTTCAGGACAATCACATCCTCAACAGAACGGCCAACCAGTGACGCAAGGTCTGTTCGTCCGATCAGCGTAGCGGGATTTGTGATCGCCATGTGCAAAACATCCTCGGGCGGCACTTCCAACCCGATCAGACGGGCAACGCCCTCTGCCATTGTTGTGTGAGCCCCAGCTAAGGCACCTTCGGCATTCACAAGGCGGCCGTCCTCAACCCGAATGGTAGCCCCATAGAGGTCGAACTGATCTGGACCACCAACTGTCGGCATCGCATCAGAGACAAGGAATATGCGTCCCTGCGTTGCGCGAACGGCAATCTTCAACACACGATCCTCGACATGGATGCCATCCGCGATGAGACCGACAAATGGCGCGCGCTCCATCGCCACGCCAGCTAGACCAGCAGCACGGTGCGTCATCGGCGACATGGCGTTGAACAAGTGGGTCACAGCTTGCGCCCCCGCCTCAAAGCCAGCCTCGGCTTCATCTGCCGTGGCATCGGAATGGCCGAGCGAAACGATCACCCCCATTGCGACGAGGTCTGCGATCGCCGCTGCACCGACGATTTCGGGGGCAAGGGTCATCAAGACGGTGACACCTGCGTCACGCAGTCGTTTCACCGCTGAAAGTGTGTTGTCATCCAAGGGCCGCACATGCGCAGCCGAATGGGTGCCGCGTTTAGACATGGCAATATGTGGGCCTTCGATATGAAGGCCAAGGACATCGCCTTTCATCGCAATGATCGCATCGGTGACGGCGGTCAGAACATCAGGCGCGTCAGTGATTACCGTCGGCATAAGACCAACAGTCCCAAACCGCCGATGGGCCGCACCAATTTCGGAAATGCGGCCGGGGTCTGCATTCAGCAATACGCCACCGCCACCGTTGACCTGCAAATCCAAAAAACCTGGCGCAATTGCGCCCCTGATCTCAGTCCCACGCCGCGCGAGCGGGGCGACCTCTACGATCAGACCGTTTTCGATGCAGAGCGATGCAGGCCCCAAAGAGGACTTGTCGAACACAGTCTCCGAGAAAACCCACTCAGTCATCTGCGCTTTGTCGCCATGCCACATAGGCAGCCCCAAGAGCACCAGATGCATCGCCACCTTTTGCAATTCCAATTTCAGGAATGGGGAAGCCTTTGAACTGCGCATTCGTCAGCGCCACTTTGAGGTCGTCGACTAGATGGGGAACCTTGCTCAGCCCGCCGGCCAAGATGATCAACTCTGGATCGCCAATGGTGTTGAGCGTAAAGAGCATCTCGGCCGTCAATTCGCACCAAATGTGCCAAGCCTTACCCCGTTCGGCGGCGATATCTTTCGGTGTCGTCTCGGGGCTTTTCACTGCCTTTGCGATCCGAACCAGCCCTGGCCCCGCAATGAGCGTTTCCATACAGCCGACGCGACCACAGCCACAGGTCACGAGCGGCAAGTTATACCGCTGCACCAAATGCGCAGGCAACGCGATGTGACCGATTTCACCCGAAGTTCCCGATGTCCCCGCCTGAAGCCGTCCATCGACCGACAGCCCACTGCCGATCCCCGTGCCGATGATGACGCCCGCCACCCGCTTCACGCCTTCTCCGACGCCAAAGACAGCCTCGGACAAAAGCAACGCGCGGGCATCGTTGATCCAAACCAATGGGCGCTTTGTCACTTTGATCACGTCTGAGACAAGCGTTCGGCCTGTCGCGGGAAGGTTCGACGTGAGAGCCACACCCGTTTCAGGGTGGATCAATCCAGCCGCAGAGATGCCAACAGGGACGTCACCGCAGGACGACACCAGTTTTTTGAGCGCAGAGATCAAACCCTCGTAGGTTTTCGGTGTGCTGACACGTTCAGTCGCAACCAATTTCCATCCACGGTCAAAAATCTGTGCTTCGATCTTGGTCCCGCCAAGATCAATTCCTGCTGCGATCATCCTGTCCTCGAAAAGAATAAGGTGGGTCGACGCCCACCTTATCCAAATACCAAACGAAGTTACCAGTCTATTGGATCATTCGTTCCAAGCTTTATCGGTGCCGCCTAGGCCACCAACCTGAACGCGGGTCGGCAGGCCGATCTGGTCCAGAATGGTGAAGAATGGCTTGGGGTCGAGCTCTTCGACGTTGCGCATGGTTTTTGCATCCCATTCGCCAGTGGCAACCAACATCGCCGCAGCAACGGGCGGAACACCTGCGGTGTAGGAAATACCTTGGCTGCCGACTTCTTCGTAGGCTTCTTTGTGATCGGCCACGTTGTAAACGAAAACCTCAACATCTTGGCCGTCTTTGGTGCCTTTCACGAGGTCACCGATACAGGTCTTGCCCGTGTAGTTCGGCGCGAGAGAGGACGGATCAGGCAGGACAGCCTTCACCACTTTCAACGGAACCACTTCCAGACCTTCGGCGGTCGTCACTGGCTGCTCGGACAGAAGACCAAGGTTTTTCAGAACGGTAAATACGTTGATGTAGTGGTCACCAAAGCCCATCCAGAAACGCACGTCAGCCTGTGGATAGTTCGCAGCGAGGCTGTGAACCTCATCGTGGCCCGACTGATAGGCACGGCAAGTGCCGACTACGGGTAGGTCCCAATCGTGGCCCGAGGCAAACATAGTTGTCTCTTTCCACTGCTGGTCTTCCCAATAGTAAACAACGCCGGTAAATTCACGGAAGTTGATTTCGGGGTCAAAGTTCGTAGCAAAATATTTGCCATGCGAACCGGCGTTGATGTCGACGATATCGATGGACTTTACTTCGTCCATGTATTCATCGATCGCGAACCGCGCGAATGCGTTCACAACACCTGGGTCGAAACCAGCGCCCAAGATGGCGGTTACGCCCTTCTCAGCGCAAAGATCGCGTTTTTTCCATTCGTAGTTCGCATACCAAGGCGGAGTTTCGCAGATCTTTGCGGGGTCTTCGTGGATTGCCGTATCGATATAGGCAACGCCCGTTTCGATACATGCATCCAGAACGTACATATTCACAAAGGCAGAGCCTACGTTGATGACGATCTCAACACCCGTCTCGCGGATCAGGGCTGCAACCGCCGCCGTATCCATCGCATCAACCTGATGGGCCGCCAAAACGCCCTCTTGTTTCATCGCGCCCTTTTCGCGGACCGACTCAAGGATCGCTTCACATTTGGAAAGCGTCCGGCTCGCGATATGAATCTCGCCAAGCACATCGTTATTTTGCGCGCACTTATGCGCTACGACCTGAGCGACGCCGCCAGCGCCGATGATGAGAACGTTCTGTTTCAATGCACAGGACCCCCTTTGGTGGTAAGTTTAAGGTTAGTTTATCGCCCTGAGGCGACACATTCACGACAATGCAGCCGAGAAATCTTCGTAGGTGAAATCGCGGACCAATCGTTCGGTCCCATCGAGTTCGCGAATGGCAATCGCAGGCATTTTAACGCCGTTGAACCAGTTCTTCTTTACCATAGTATAGCCTGCCGCATCCTGAATGGACAGGCGATCGCCTGCTTTGAGCGGCGCAGGGAATTTGAACTCGCCAAAAATATCGCCCGCAAGGCAGGATTTCCCGCAGACCATCCATTCTTGATCGCCGCTCTCGTTCATCTTTGCGCTTTCGCGGTAGATCAACAGGTCGAGCATATGCGCCTCGATAGAGCTATCTACGATGGCAAGGTTTTTACCGTTGTGCAGAGTATCAAGAACCGTCACCTCGAGCGTAGTCGATTTGGTGATCGCCGCCTCGCCTGGTTCCAGATAAACCTGCACTTCGTTCTGTTCGCTAAAGCGCTTCAGGCGTTCAGCGAGCTTTTCAAGAGGGTAATCGTGACCAGTGAAATGGATCCCACCACCAAGGCTGATCCATTCCATTTTACGGATAAGATATCCAAACCGCTGTTCGATGCTGTTGAGCATCCCGTCAAACCGATCAAAGTCCGCGTTCTCACAATTGTTGTGGAACATGAAGCCGGTGATCAGATCGGCGACGGGTTCGATATTTTTCGGGTCATGCTCACCCAGACGGCTAAAGGGGCGCGCTGGATCAGCAAGGTCAAAACCAGAAGTAGACACACCAGGGTTCACGCGCAAACCGCGTTTATGGCCGCGTGATACTTCCTCGTGACGGGTCAGCTGACCGACAGTGTTGAAGATAATCTTGTCGGAGTTCGCCAAAACCTCGTCCATCTCGTTGTCTTTCCAAGCGACGGAATAAGCGTGAGTTTCGCCGGGGAATTTTTCGCGGCCGAGCTTTACTTCAAAAAGTGACGACGATGTCGTGCCGTCCATGTATTCGGACATGAAATCAAACACTGACCACGTCGCAAAACACTTAAGCGCCAAAAGCGCCTTAGCCCCCGAGTTTTCGCGGAGCCAAGCAATTTTTTCCATATTAGGAAGAAGACGTGCCTTATCGATAAGGTAGTACGGCGTGTCGATCATCGGTTTCCCCCGTGCGGCAAAGGAACTCAAAGCAGAAACCGGGACATAGGGCCTTTGCCCCCATGGGACAAGGTTAATTCGTGATCAATCCTCTACGGTGTCGATCCATTGGAGCAAAACATCCTCGGACTTGATCTGGATAACACCCTTTTCAATGGCGATCACACCGTCGCGCCGCATACGACCTAGGTTTTTGTTCACGGTTTGCCGCGAACACCCGACAGTATCGGCGATAAAGGTTTGGCTATGCCGAACGCTGTTATCCGAATAGCGCAGTTGAAGAAGATAATGCGCGAGCCGCTGCGGGACGTTCATATCCTTTTCGGCACTTCGGAACATATTGAACCGTAGCATGGCCTCGTACATATGCGCCGCAAGGTTGCGAACAAAACGGGGATCGGTCGTCAGGTCTGAAAGCTGAGCCTTTTCGATCAACAGAACGCAGCTCCCTGCCGTCGCACGCCCACTAGCCGCAGCAGTTTTATTGGCAAGGCATTCGATACCCCCCAATGTCATCCCGACATTGGCAATCAATAACGGAGTGCGGGTGCCGGCAGGCGAGAGGTAGCAGATCTCTACCTGCCCCTGAGCAACCAGATAGAGCCCTAAAGGCACTTGATCCTGATGAATAAAATCTGTCGCCGCGGGGAAGTATTGCATGCGAGCCGCATCGATTAGCCGGATTTTCTCGATTTCCGAAAATCCGTCGAATATCTCGCTCCGCATCAATTGTGGGAACCTTAAGCTATTTCTTATCCCTCGGCTCGGCTTATCAGCCGTGCCTTTGTCCCCAAGCATCGGAACTCCGTCTGTATTATATTTGAAAAAGCGCAGCAGCAGCAGCGATGCGCTGCATGCTGCGCCCATACTAAATACGAACTACAATCTAAAGTATATAAGGTTTATACTTAAGGATATAATGTCTTCGAAGCGACACCATGAACCACTGGATAATTTCCAGTAGAGATTGGTTAACAAGCCCTTAACAAAAAAGGCCCGCGAACACGTCGCGGGCCTTTTCTTGTTTTGATGAAACCTTACTCGGCGGCTTCTTGGTAATTCGAAAGCGGCGGGCAAATGCACATCAGGTTGCGATCCCCCCATACGTTGTCTACGCGATTCACAGGCGCCCAGTACTTGTCCACGCGGAATGACCCAGCCGGATAACAGGCTTCTTCGCGAGTATAAGGACGATCCCAATCACCAATCAGGTCCTCAACAGTATGCGGTGCATTACAAAGTGGATTGTTGTCAGCGGGCCAAGTTCCCGAGGCAACCTTGTCGATTTCAGCGCGTATGGACAGCATCGCGTCGATAAAGCGGTCCAGCTCTGCCTTTGTCTCGGACTCCGTCGGTTCGACCATAAGTGTTCCCGCCACAGGCCAACTCATCGTTGGTGCGTGGAACCCGTTGTCGATGAGACGCTTTGCGATGTCATCAACAGTCACGCCGTGATCATCGGCGAACGGGCGCGTATCAAGGATACATTCATGCGCGACGCGACCGTTGCGGCCTTTGAACAGAACCCCGTACCCAGCCTCTAGTCGTTTCGCGATATAGTTCGCGTTGAGGATCGCGACCTTGGTCGCTTGAGTTAGGCCCTGCCCGCCCATCATCAACACATATGCCCACGAAATTAGCAGGATCGACGCAGATCCCCACGGTGCGGAGGATACCGGCCCCGTTTCGCCACCCGTTTCAGGGTGTCCGGGAAGGTATGGTGCAAGGTGCGCCTTGACCCCAATCGGCCCCATGCCGGGGCCACCACCGCCATGCGGGATTGCAAAGGTCTTGTGCAGGTTGAGGTGCGAAACGTCACCGCCGATTTCACCCGGTTTGACCAAGCCGACCATGGCGTTGAGGTTCGCACCGTCGATGTAAACTTGACCGCCGAACTGGTGTGTAATCTCGCAGACCTCGCGCACGGTTTCTTCGAACACGCCGTGTGTCGACGGATAGGTGATCATGCAAGCCGCCAGACGGTCGCCCGCTTTTTCTGCCTTCGCGCGGAAATCCTCAACGTCGATATCGCCGTTTTCTGCGGACTTCACCACGACCACATCCATACCGCACATTTGCGCCGAAGCAGGGTTCGTGCCGTGGGCAGAGACAGGGATCAAACAGATATTGCGCTGCGTATCACCGTTGGATTTGTGGTATGCCATAATGGTCAACAGACCCGCATATTCGCCCTGCGCGCCAGAGTTTGGCTGCATTGACATCGCGTCATAGCCTGTCACGACGCAGAGCTTTTCGCTGAGATCAGCGATCATCTCTTGGTAACCCGCCGCCTGATCAACAGGGGCAAATGGGTGCAAGAACGCAAACTCTGGCCACGTAATCGGCATCATTTCCGCCGCTGCGTTCAGCTTCATGGTGCACGACCCCAGCGGGATCATTGCCCGATCAAGCGCAAGATCGCGATCCGAGAGACGACGCATGTAGCGCATCATTTCCGTCTCAGCGCGGTTCATGTGGAAAATCGGGTGGGTGAGGTAATCCGACGTGCGGCTCAGATCCTCGGGGATTTCATAATGATGCGTGAGGTCTTCGTCCTTTGCGTCAATGCCAAAGGCACGCCAGACCGCTTCAATCGTCGAACGACGGGTGCGTTCATCGAGGCTGATACCAACCTTGGTTTCGCCAACTTTGCGTAGGTTGATGCCCTCTTCAACGGCCGACTTCATTACGGTGCCTTGCAGCGGGCCGACCTCAACGGTGACGGTATCAAAATAGGCATCGGGTTCGACTTTGAACCCTGCAGCTTCGAGGCCCTTCACCAATCGAACGGTCTTGCGGTGGATACGCTGAGCAATCGCTTTAAGACCGACGGGGCCGTGGAACACCGCATACATCGACGCCATTACGGCCAACAAAGCCTGCGCTGTACAAACGTTCGAGGTCGCCTTTTCACGACGGATGTGCTGCTCACGGGTTTGAAGCGACAGACGCAGGGCACGACCACCACGACTATCAACCGAAACACCCACGATCCGCCCCGGCATGGAGCGTTTGTATGCATCTTTACAAGCGAAATAGGCAGCGTGCGGGCCACCGTAGCCCAGCGGCACGCCAAACCGCTGCGTGGTACCAACGGCAATATCGGCCCCCATCGCGCCCGGCTCTTTGAGCATGGTCAGCGCGAGTGGGTCGGCAATCACGATACCAATAGCGTTAAAATCATGAAGGTCGGCGATCTGGGCCGTGAAGTCACGCACGTGGCCGTAGGTGCCCGGATATTGGAACACAGCGCCAAAGACCTTGGAAGCGTCGAGCTCATCGGGGGAACCCACGATCACTTCAATACCGAGCGGCTCGGCGCGCGTTTTCATGACTGCAATGTTCTGCGGATGGCAGTTTTCATCGACAAAGAATGCTGTTGCTTTCGACTTCGCCACGCGCTGCGCCATCGTCATGGCTTCGGCTGCGGCAGTAGCCTCGTCCAAGAGCGACGCGTTCGCAATTTCGAGGCCCGTCAGGTCACAGACCATCGTTTGGTAGTTCAACAGCGCCTCAAGGCGACCTTGCGAAATTTCAGGCTGATAGGGCGTGTAAGCCGTATACCACGCAGGGTTTTCCAAGATGTTGCGCTGAATAGCGGGCGGCGTCACAGTGCCATAGAACCCCTGCCCGATCAGGGAGGTCATCTGCTTGTTTTTCTTGGCAACATTTCCGAGAAAATACAGAAGCTCACCCTCCGACTTGGGTTTTCCAAAATCGAGAGGTTCCGACTGACGGATGGATGCGGGGACCGTCTGTTCGATCAATTGATCGAGGCTCTCAACCCCCACAACACGCAGCATCTCTTCCATCTCGGCGGGGCTTGGCCCGATGTGACGGCGGTTCGCAAAATCGTAAGGGCGGTAGTCGGTGGGTTCAAACGGCATGGGCCTGTCCTCGGGCAAAAAGGGTCTGACTGGGGGCGACGACCGCCCCCATTTCTGTCGTCCAGCACTGAATGTCACAAGGACCTAACCACATGACATATCAGAGAAATTATCCGATGTGCGCCTTATAGGCGGCTTCGTCCATGTATTCGTCAAGCACGGACAAATCTTCGACTTTCATCTTGAAGAACCAACCATCATTCAACGGATCGTCGTTCACCAAAGATGGGTTGTCAGCCAGAACGTCATTCACTTCGACGATCTCGCCATCCAGCGGAGCAAGGATATCGGAAGCTGCCTTGACCGATTCAATCACCACCACTTCATCGTCTTTGGCGACTTCGGTGCCTTCTTCGGGCAGTTCCACAAACACAATGTCACCAAGCTGCTCGGTGGCGTGTTCGGTAATACCGACAACGACCAGATCACCTTCGACGCGCAACCATTCGTGTTCTTCTGTGTATTTCATGTCCAAAATCTCCTGTCGGACCTTAACGCTTATATGTTGATGGACGGAACGGAAGTGCCGTCACTTTAGCGGGCAGGCGCTTTCCACGCACTTCGCCCCAAATCACTGTGCCTTCTGCCGAGAGGTCGGCAGGGACATAGCCCATAGACATCGGTGCATTGATGCTGGGCCCGAACGCTCCAGAAGTCACCTCACCAATAGGTTCGCCGCCAACCTCATCGGCATAAAGCATCGTATGAGCTCGCATTGGCGCACGTCCATCAGGCAAAAGCCCAACGCGTGCACGGGCAGCACCGTTTTCGAACTCCGCCAAGATACGGTCGGCGCCAGGGAACCCACCAGCGCGATCACCGACGCGACGCGCCTTTTGGATCGCCCACTTGAGGTCAGCCTGAACTGGCGTTGTTGTCGTGTCGATGTCGGACCCATAGAGGCAAAGCCCCGCCTCAAGCCGCAGGCTATCACGTGCGCCTAGGCCAATCGCCGCAACATCATCGTCCGCCAGAAGAGCACGAACAAAGGCTTCGGCCTGATCGTCGGCGACCGAGATTTCGAACCCGTCTTCGCCCGTATAGCCCGACCGCGATACCCAGAGATCTCCAAAGGCGCTCGACACAGTCGCGACGTCCATGAACTTCATCGCAGCGACATCAGCGATTTTCTGAAGCGCGGCTTCCGCTTTCGGACCTTGCAGGGCGACCAGTGCACGGTCGGTGATTTCCTCAACCTCGATGCCCTCAAGGTTTGCACGCATGTAAGCAATATCGGAATCTTTGCAGGCCGCGTTCACGACGACAAAGAGGTGATCGCCACGGTTCGCAAACATCAAGTCGTCATTAATACCGCCTTCGTCATTGGTGAACAGGCCGTAACGTTGACGACCCTCGGTGAGGCCCTGCACATCCATTGGCACCAGCGCCTCGAACGCAGCAGCTACGTCTTCGCCGTGCAGAATCACCTGCCCCATGTGGCTCACGTCAAACAGACCTGCATGCTCGCGGGTCCAGAGGTGCTCTTTCATAACGCCCAAGGGGTATTGGACCGGCATCTCATAGCCAGCGAAAGGAACCATCTTGGCCCCAAGTTCCACGTGCAGATCGTAAAGCCCCGTGCGTTTCAAATCGGACATACTGCCTCCAGCATCCGGACCAATGGCCCGTTTCATGATGCCCCCTCTGTCCATTGCGCCTGAGATCGTTATCCCTTCGGCGGACGCTGTCGCGTCACTCTCCAGAGTGTTGATACGTGTAAGGTCCTTTTGCCTGAGAGTTTCCAGGGGCGGTTGCTCCTTCGGCACTGGTGATCCAGTTCTCCCGAACACGTATGTTTCCGATAGGAAATTTTTCGCCCCTCGTCCAGTGGGAAAATGCGACTCTTTGCATTTCATTTGCGCCATCACGCAATGACTAGGCGAAAGCGAACAAAAGCGCTACATATACAAACATATGAATGTGACTTGGGAGGAGTTACAATGAAGCTTACCAGACGCGCTGCAATATTGGGTGGGGCCGCTTTGGCGGGCACTCTACCATTCCGTAGCTTTGCTTCGGTCGAGATGGGAAACCTAAAGATCGATACGCTATCCGACGGCAACCTCGTATTGCCAGGTTCAATGATCCTCGGGGATCGGGTCGGCGAAGCCGGCGATATCCTCGCTCGCTACGGTCTGACGCCTGACCAATTTACGCCCGATTGTAACGTTACGCTGCTCCGCGATGGCACTAATACTGTGCTGTTCGATACGGGCGCGGGCGCGAATTTCATGCCGACGGCAGGGCGCTTGCTCGACTCGCTCGACACGCTCGGCGTCACGCCTGAAGAAGTCACTCACGTCATCTTTACGCACGCGCACCCTGATCACCTCTGGGGCGTTCTAGATGATTTTGACGAACCTGTGTTCTACAATGCAAAACACATGATCAATCGCGCCGAACGTGATTTCTGGCTCGATCCGAATACGCCGGATGCTATCGGCGAGGCACGTATGGCCTTTGCAGCGGGCGCGATCCGCAATCTCCAAACCATCGAAGACTACCTCGAGACCTTTGAGGATGGCGATGAGGTCGTATCGGGCATTTCTGCATTTGCCACCAATGGTCACACGCCAGGTCACACGTCGTTCGAGATCCGCGGTGGGTCTGACAGCCTGATGATCATCGGTGACGCGATCGGCAATCACCACGTTGGATTCGAAGTCCCATCATGGGCAAGCGGTTCGGACCAAGATCAGGACATGGGCATTGCGACGCGCGAAAGGCTCCTCGACCGTTTGGCCAATGAACAAATGGCAATGATCGGCTTCCACTTCCCCTTCCCCGGTGTGGGACGGGCCGAAAAATCGGGCGACACTTACAAATTCGTCGCAGCATAAAAAGAAGGGCGGCTCTGAGCCGCCCTTTTCGTATCTGGATTATTGAGCCGCCATCGGCATCCGCGCCAATTCACATTGCGCCCAAAGCTCTTCGAGAGCGCCGATCAGACGATCAATGTCGTCTTGGCTATGAACGGGCGAGGGCGTGATCCGCAGACGTTCAGTGCCTTTGGGAACAGTCGGATAGTTGATCGGCTGAATGTAGATCCCGTAACGATCCATCAGCACGTCAGAAATCCACTTACATTTGACTGGATCGCCGACCATCACTGGAATGATGTGGCTCGGATTTTCGATGTGCGGAATACCTGCCGCATCCAGACGTTCCCGCACCTGCGCGACCTTCGCTTGTTGCGCTTCACGCTCGGTAGATGATTGCTTGAGATGTTTGATGGCGGCGCAGGCACCCGCAGCGACCGCAGGCGGCAGGGCCGTGGTAAAGATAAAGCCCGACGCAAAGGACCGTACGAAATCGACCAGTTCTTTCGACGCGGTGATATAGCCACCCATGACGCCGAACGCTTTACCGAGCGTCCCTTCGATCACGGTCACGCGGTCCATCAGACCTTCACGCTCCGCCACGCCGCCACCGCGCGGGCCGTACATACCGACAGCGTGAACCTCATCCAGATAGGTCATTGCATTGTATTTCTCGGCCAGATCGCAAATCTCTTTGATCGGCGCGATGTCGCCATCCATCGAGTAAACGGATTCAAACGCGACGAGCTTCGGGCGGTCGAGCGGCTGTTCGGCGAGAAGTTCCTCGAGGTGAGCCAGATCGTTGTGTTTCCAAAGTTTCCGCTCTGCTTTGGAATGGCGAATGCCTTCGATCATCGACGCGTGGTTGAGGCTATCGGAAATCACGAGGCAATTCGGAATGCGGGACGCCAAGGTGCCCAGCGCGGCCCAGTTCGACACATAGCCAGACGTGAACAAAAGAGCCGCCTCTTTGCCATGCAAATCGGCCAGCTCGCGTTCGAGCAATACATGGTGATGCGTCGTGCCAGAGATGTTGCGCGTTCCACCAGCGCCAGCGCCAACCTTATCCAGGGCATCATGCATCGCCTCAAGAACCTTAGGGTGCTGGCCCATGCCGAGATAGTCGTTCGAACACCAGATCGATACTTTGCGGACTGCGTTCTCAACAAAGTTCGCTGCCTTTGGAAAATTCCCACGCTCACGCTCAAGGTCAGCAAACACGCGATAGTTGCCTTCCTCGCGGAGCTTGTTCAGCTCCGAGGCAAAGAAATTCTGATAGTCCATGGTTATTCTCCGACAGCTTCGCGGGCGATTTCATCGAGCAAACTTTGCACAGCCTGCATCACGCCTTCAGGTTGGTTTCGGTAACCCACAACAACTTCGCCTTCGCGTTCAAAAACGAACACAGCATAAGGACAATGGGCAATATTCAGAGGATCGGCTTCCATCATCTGCCGAGAGATGGTGGCCGAACAAAATTGGAAAATATCAGCTTGATCAAAGATAACCTGATCGGCGCCCAGATCGGCACCAGTTCGGTTGAGCATTTCGCCAGTGTGACTGACCCAATCCACCACAAGACCACGGCCTACAATAGCAGATTCGACGCCAAAGGTGGCGTCGTCAAAACTACCGTCAAAGGTATAAGTGGTTGCGGCCTCTTGGGCAGAGGCGGCAGTCATCGTCAAAGTTAGCAGCGCAGCGACAAAGGTGCGGGTCATGGCGAAGGGCCCCTTCCTGTTGATCTCTCGTTAATCCCACCTCTGCGATCCGACTTTGACATGGATCATATCGGAGAAATGGAAAACCCCGCCCGATTTTCGTGCCGGACGGGGAAAGTATTAGCGCGAGAAAGTCGATAGATACGCGATAATCGCGTCGATATCTTCTTGAGTGCGCAGGCCAGCAAAGGCCATTTTGGTTCCTGCCATCGACCCACGCGGATCAGCAAGGAACTCTGCCAGACGGTCAGCGGACCAAACGTCACCAGCTTCGTTCGCATCTTTGAACGTGTTGGAATAACGGAAGCCATCGACTGCGCCGATCTGAGCACCAACAACACCATTCAGCGCAGGACCCGTTGCGTTACGTGCGCCTTCGCCAACTTGGTGACAGCTACGGCACTGACGGAACACACCTTCACCTGCCGCAATCAACTCAGCCGATGGGCCAGCGTCTGCAGCGGCTTCAGTCGGCTCTGCGGCAGCAGGTTCCTCAACCGCTGCGGCTGGGGCGGCCTCTGCCGCCGCTGCGGCTTCTGCGGCTGCGGCTGCTTTTGCAGCGGTTTCCTCTGGCGTCACGTCCAGAACGGACGCGTGCATAGTGATCTCGACTGCATCTTTACAGTTTTCCATGCAAATTTCGGGACGAACAAATGCAGGGAATTCCGTTGTCAGACGGTCGTCGTCGATGAAGTTCGCCTCGTTCGGCAAACGCACATCTTGGAAGTTCTCATTGCTGAGTTCAAAGTCGTCATCAACCAGATCGTTCACATACAGAAGGTATGCGGTGATTGCATAAACTTCGTCATCAGACAGCGAGGTCGCATCACCGAACGGCATGGCGCGCTTCACGTAGTCATAGACGGTCGACAGATACGGCCAGTAGGACCCGATGGTTTTAACCGGATCTTCATGTTCGAGAGTGCCCTGACCACCCGCGAGGACGGGCCAACGGCCAACAGCCTCACCAAAGTCGCCGTGGCACATGGCGCAGCGTTCGACGAACACTTCTTCGCCAGTGAAGACGTCACCAGAACCAACGGGCAGACCATGGCCGTCCGGACGAACGTCCGTATCCCACGCAGCAACCTCTTCCGAGAGCGCGCCGCGGCCCAAACCGTAGCCACCATCAGCAGACGGCGCAAGGCCAGCCATGGCAAGCTCTGCTGCGCGGGCTTCTGCCTCTGCACGTGCTTCTTCGGCCACGGCAGCATTAATTGCGATAGCCTCGCGAATTGGCGCAGGAATATCTACGATGAACTGGTCAGCGGCCGTGTAAGCCAGCGCGAGCATACCCGCCGCGCCCGTTGCTGCTGGGGCGAAAATCTTAAGAAATTTCGACATTTTCTGCCTCGCCGTTTTCGTTGACATACCAAGTTTGGATGCCGTTGTTGTGGTAGATCGAGTTTTCGCCGCGGAAGTGACGCAGCTCTTCTTTGGTTGGCTGGACATAGCCCGTGCTATCGTGCGCACGAGACTGCAGAAGCAGCGGCGAACCATCCCATTCGAACTCGAAGTAGAAACGGTGCATCGATTTATCGAGCGACGGACCAGACATACGCGCCTGATGCCAGTTCTTACCGCCATCGATGGTCACATCAACACGTGGGATCGTGCCACGACCGGACCAAGCGACACCCGTCAGAACAGTCCAACCTTTGCCGTGAGTGATCGGGGCCTGCGGGCTCGGGTTTGTGATGACAGACTTCGCATCCATCTCCCATGTAAAGCGACGCGCGATGCTGCCTTCGAGAAGGTCAGTGTATTTCGACGTTTCTTCACGGGCATGCCACGGCTCGTCACCGACTTCGATACGACGGAGCCATTTGATCCACATGTTGCCTTCCCAACCGGGAACAACGAGGCGGACAGGATAACCCTGCTCGGGACGTAGTGCTTCACCGTTCATTTTGAACGCGATGAGGCAGTCATCCAGTGCTTTCTCGATCGGGATCGAACGGTTCATACCCGCAGCATCGGCGCCTTCAACCATTAGCCATTTGCCGTTGGTTTTCACTCCAGCTTCTTCGAGAAGCAGACGAAGCGGAACGCCTGTATACATGACGTTGTGGATCATGCCGTGAGTGAACTGACACCCATTGAGCTGCGCGCCCGCCCATTCCATGCCAGAGTTCGCCGCACATTCGAGGAAGTAGACATGGTTCTCACGCGGGAAGCGCATGAGGTCTTCCATCGTGAACACGAGTTCTTTTTCCACGAGGCCGTTGATCATCAGGCGATATTCAGCGGGATCAACATGCGCGACGCCACCGTGGTGACGTTCAAAGCAGAGACCGTTCGGGGTGATGATCCCGTCAAGCTCGTGCAACGGGGTAAAGTTGATCGACGAAACAGCGTCAGCGGTCAGCCACGGAACGCGACGACGGATGACATCCGCCTCGTATTCCGACGGCATGCCGTAGGGTGCTGCGTCCACACCATCGCCAAGGAACTGGCGCCATGGCTGGGTTTCAGTGATTGCAGGATCAGGTGCGCCTTGCGCCCGCGCGTAGGTCGTTCCAACAGCAGCACCGCCAGCGGCAAGTGCTCCGGTCAGGAACGAACGACGGGACGGCTTGGTGCCTTTGTATTTGGTATCCATCCTATGGTCCCCTGTCTTACGCACCAACGACCTGCACCGAAGTATTCGGTGCAACGGACACGGTGCCGAGTTTGCGGATATGGCTTTCAACAACGTCCCAAATTTCAGGACCTTCTGTGCCTTCGTTCACACTCGCCCAGCCTGCGACCACATAGGATTTGGACGGATCGAGTGTTTCGCCTGTCTTGAGGAGCGTGATGTCAGAGATACGCTCACCAATCGGCTTATTGATGTCGATGCGATAGCCGAGGCCACCCATACGAACCATGTCCCCGCCCTGCTGGTAATACGGATCGGGGTTAAAGATGTTGTCCGCGACGTCTTCCATGATGGTGTGAATGAATTCACCCGTCATTTCAGTACGATACGCATTCGGATATGTCATCGAGGTAACGTTCCAGATATCCTCGCGCGTGATCTGCTGGCCCGGCATCATGGACGGTCCCCAACGCACGCCGGGCGACATTGCGATCTCTGCGTCACGTTCGGACAGAAGTGCGTCACAGATCAGGTCATCCCACGAACCGTTAAAGTTGCCGCGGCGGAACAATGTGGTGTCGTCCGCAACGGTGCCGACGACCTCGTTCAGATCGGCCTCATAGGGGGCACGTTCGGCATCAATCGCTGCGGTCATTTCTGCGTCCGCTTCGATCACATCCGAGAAAATCGGGATCAGTTTGTGACGGAAGCCCATCATGCGGCCATCGCGGATATCGAGGTCAACACGGCTGACGAATTTGCCATTCGAGCCCGAGGCCACGATAATCGTTTCACCAACCAGGGCAGGCTCTGGCAGCGCATCGTGGGTGTGGCCCGACAGAATGACGTCGATGCCTTGAACGCGGCTCGCCATTTTCTTGTCCACGTCGAAACCGTTGTGCGACAGGACGACAACGCATTCGGCGCCCATGCCGCGTACTTCGTCCACCATTTCCTGCATGCGCTCGTCACGAATACCGAAGGAGTATTCAGGGAACATCCAACCCGGGTTCGCGATGGGCATATAGGGGAAGGCTTGACCGATGACGGCGATCTTTACGCCACCACGTTCAAAGAACTTGTAAGGCGCGAAGTCTTCTGCAGGTTCGTCCCATTCGCTGTCAAAGATGTTCTGGCCGAGGGAGGCATAGGGCAGATCAGCGATCAGTTCACGAACACGATCGGAACCCAGCGTGAATTCCCAGTGGAACGTCATCGCATCAGGTTTGAGGAGGTTCATGGTGTTCACCATGTCCTGTCCCTGCGTGTGGTAGCAGGTGTAAGATCCGTGCCATGTGTCACCGCCATCGAGGAGGATCGCGTCAGGACGATCGGCGCGGATAGACTTTACGACCGTCGCAATGCGGTCGAGGCCACCCATCTTGCCGTAGGTTTTACCCAGTGCAGCAAAGTCATTGTAGGTCAGCGCGTAGTGCGAAGACGATCCATCGTCGATCCCGTAGAGACGGCGGAAATCTGCACCCGTCACATGTGGAACAGCGCCACGGCTCTCACCAACGCCGAGGTTGATCTCTGGCTCGCGGAAATAGATCGGCTTGAGCTGCGCGTGAATGTCGGTGATGTGGATCAGCGACACGTTGCCGAAGGTTTCGAACGAAAGCAGGTCGTCTTGGGTCAAGACCTGCTGCGCGGCCAAACGTCCCCAATTGCCAAAACCGGACGCGCCCCAGATGGCGCTAGCGGCCATACTGGCCTGAAGAAAATCACGGCGAGAGATCATACCAAGCGATCCTTTTTCGTATTCTTGTTTTTGAATGTTTCAGGATAGACAAAAGCCCGCACCATCGCTGGCGCGGGCCTTAATTTATTACGGACGAACCGACGGTGCTTCGACGCTCAGGCCATTGCCGCGCGACGCGACATAGAGTTCCAGAGCAACGAATTCAGCCGAACCCGGCGAGAAAGTTTCGGCGCGGGTGTCGCGAATACAACCTTTGAAGCGGTTGTGTGTCTGAACCAGACCAGCGGTTTTCAGGCGGTATGCCGGGAAACCGTTGATTTGACCCTGCGACAGGTGGTCAGCACGAATGTTGTTATCGTAGTTCTGTTCGTGGCAGTTTGCGCACGACAGTTCCAACTGACCGTAGCGAGTGTAGTACATCTCGCGGCCCTGCTCCCAAGTGGCAGCAACGGGACCGTCAATTGCAACGTTCACAGGCATGCCCCGCGACTGAACAGAGATCAGAGCTTCCATACCCGACATATCAGCGCCGTCGTACTTCCACGCATCTGCGCCCATCTGTTCGGTACGGCAGTTGTTGATCTGCATCGCAAGAGTGCGGACTTCGCCAGCAGTTTCGTTCCATTTCGGATAAACTGCACGGATACCGACCATGCTTTCCTCTGCACTGCCGTGGCAGGATGCACAGGACTTTTCTGCAGTGCCTTCAACTTGATCCCAAGCAACCATCGCGGCCTCAACAGCCAGCATTCCTGGGTTGTCGAAATCGTCGAGCTGCATGGCTTGAGTGTCGGCCGAACGGAATTCCCAACCAGAGATCAACTCTGGCAGAGCACCATCCAGATAGTCAGGTGTCGGGGCGTGAGTGGTGATCGAGACCTCTCCGTTGATCTCGAAACCACCCTCAGCCATTGCACCACTCGCTACAAGCGCGAGGCCAGCGATAGCGGATTTAAGAACCGTCATCTTCATATTAAAGATCCTCCCTTTGACGGTTCACCCTTAGCTGACAGCGATGTCTTTGGTGTCGGTGTAAACCGAACCGTCGTCATCGTACCAGGTGAAGGTGAACGTTCCCGATTCCGGCACCAGCGACTGGAACTCGAAATAGGGGTTTGTCGAAATCGCTGGCTCGAGAGTGACATCAACCACGCTCTGACCGTTAAATTCGCAAGTGAAGCGGTTGATGATCGACCGCGGGATGAGGTTGCCGTCACCGTCTTTGCGTTGACCGGACTCCATCGGGTGCGAAATCAGCGTTTTAATGACGATAGATTCGCCAGCTGCTGCATCGCGGGGAACGCGGACGCGGGGTGTTACGTTGTCTGCCATTTTGACTCTCCTAAACCTTAGCCGCCGCAGCCGCCGATGGTGACTTTGACTTCCGACGACGCCTGAGCGAACGAACCGTCAGCCATCTTAGCGATTGCTGTGACGTTCTGAGTTTTCGACAGACGGATACGGGTGGATGCGGACTGGGAACCAGCCAGCGGGCCAAAGTTGAAAGTCGCAACCGACGGGGTCGGGTTGCCGGTTGCCAGCAGCATGATCGCTACGGCACCCGGTGCGTCAACTTCTACAGGAACGGTGTTACCGTTTTCTGCGATTTCCGGCGCGATTAGGGTAATGCCAGCATCACCTACGGCAGCGCCGCCAGTGAAAGCATTGATAAGGTCCTCGACGGCTGCATTTGCGGTGAACGGTACCATTGCGGCAGCCGAAGCACCCATCGCAAGCAGGATCGAGTCTCTGCGCGTCAGCTTCATTTTCTCTCCTCTCGGGTTCGGTCGTTTAGTCTGTCAGTGTGAGCAGATAAGCGACGACATCTTCGATTTCTTGGGCGGTCAGAAGCGGAGCGAGAGGCTCGGCGCCTGCTTTGCCGGTGAATGCATCACCCGGACGGGTGTAGCCGCTGGTCTTGTAGAACGAGGGCATAACCGTGTCGGGGAAGGTGTGTTTTGCGTTCGCCACGATACCACGCAGCTCTGCTTCGGTACGATAGCCACCAACGCCGTTCAGCGCCGGTCCGACTTCGCCGTGGAACGGGTAGTCCGCAAGTGCATCAACCTGATGGCACGCAATGCAGTTCCCTTTGCCGCGGTTGGTCATGATGACAATGCCGTTCTCGACGTTGCCAGCTACGCCGGTCAGGGATTGTTCGACCGCGCCGTAATCGTCAAAAACGACTGCGCCGGGTGCGACCTCGTCTGCCGAAGCAACAGAGGCAACAACTGCCAGACCGACCGCCATTTGAATGATGCTCTTCATGAGCCCTCCCTAAATCATCATATGCGGTTCTTTGAATACCGTAGTAGACAAACCCGCCGCCTGACAATCACAAATTCAAATTTTTGAATATTGCTGCATTGCGGCGAGCTGTCGCACCCCTCGATTTGGGGTGCGAATTATCAGTCGAACAGGCCGCCCTCTTCGATCCTACGGGCATGATATTTCTGGAAATTTTCATCTCCTAGGTAACCCTCTTCAACCACCCAGTTTAGCAAGTTGTAGGTGGTCCACTTTCCAAAGGCCCCAGGCATCACCGCTGCAGCTGCAGCCTGACCGAATGCACCGTCCTCTACTTCTGTCGGATAAAAAATCAGCGTCGGAGTGAACAGAATCCCCCAGCGTTGAATCATGTCCTTTTCGGGCAATGTCGTGCCATCAAAGTCCGTGACCTCGACATCACCGAACATATTGAGCTGAACAACGAAGTAGTGGTCACGGATGTATTGATCGATTTCGGGCACGGGAAAGACTTCCTCGTACATCTTGGTGCAGTAGATACAGCCACGTTGCTCGATGATGACCATCAAGCGTTTCCCCTCAGCGTTGGCCTCTTCGAGGTCTTCGCGAAGGTCTTTGAACGTGTCACGTTGCCAATCTACTTTGTGCAGACCGTCGTCACCCAGTTCAGCGGAATGCGCGGCTTGAGCGAACAGAACAGCCGCAAGAATACCTAGTAATTTACGCATGGATTTCCTCCCCCACTGCGACTCATAAAATCGTTGAGAACCACGGCACGTGGCGGATCATCCAATCCGCAATCGTATTCACACTGCCTGTGGCGATCAGAAGGCCGAACAGGATCAGCATCACGCCCATCGCCTTTTCGACGTAGCCCAAATAACGACGATTGCGCCGCGCCCAGCCCAAGAACGGTTTCGCAAAGAGAGCCGCCACGACAAACGGCGCTGTCATCGACAAACCGTAAACCAAGAGAAGCATCCCCCCTTCCCACAGGCTGCCCATGCCGCCCGCGATCATCAGGATCGACGCAAGAGCCGGACCAACGCAGGGAGTCCATCCAAAGCCAAAGGCGAGGCCCATGAGATAGGCCCCGACCACGGTCGAAGGCTCCGCCGAACTTTCCATCCGCGCCTCACGATAAAGGAACGGAATTCGCATGATGCCCAAGAAATGCAAACCAAACACGATCAGGATCGCAGAGGCCACATAGGCCAAAATCGGCTTCCATTGTGCAACCGCCTGCCCGACTGCCGTCGCACCAAGTCCGAGCAGTACGAAGATAGTCGTGACTCCCAGCGCAAACGCTATGGATGACAGAACGAGGCGGCGTTGCGCGCCGGGGGCGATGTCGTCTTCGCCCTGCAGCTCATTCATCGAAAGACCCGCCATGTAGGACAGGTAGAACGGAACCATCGGCAAAATGCAGGGTGTAAAGAACGACAGAAGGCCGGCAAAAGCCGCGCCCATATAGGTCATATCCATCGGCTGCCGCCCTCCCTTGCGACATTCACATATTCATATTATGCTAGATGATGATGTTTCCATCCGTCAATCGGTTTGCATACAGATGCGCACATTATGGAAAGCCTTGGCTCTTTGGGCCCTGACGGCGGTGCCTGCCGCTGCTGAAACCCGACTTCTTATGGGGGTCGAGGATGGTTGCATGTGGTGTGCACGGTGGGAGGCCCAGATCGGCCCCATCTACCCCAAGACTACCGAAGGCGAGATGGCTCCGCTGTGGCAGGTCGATATCAACGACCCGCTGCCGGGCGATGTGACTTTGGACAGACCGATGGTGTTCACCCCCACTTTTGTCGTGATTGAAGACGGCGTAGAGATTGGCAGGATCGAAGGCTATCCGGGCGAAGATTTTTTCTGGGGGCTTTTAGGCCAGATCCTCGGCCTGCCTCCCGCGCAAACTTGACGAGGATGCCACAACCGGAATTTGTGTGCGCATCATCGTTGAATAAAATAGCCGTTTCGCGTAATCGCTGAACAGTACGGCAGGACAATAAGGATCGGCACAATGGGCCTTCCAATTGTAGACGATAAGATTTGTGAGGCTGACCTCGACAAACTTATGGACAACGCCCAAGAGGCGGCGAACTTCCTTAAGGCGATCAGCCATGAGGGACGTCTTCTGATCCTGTGTCACCTCTCTGCAGGTGAAAAATCCGTGACAGAGCTCGAAGATTTGATTTCTGCCCGTCAGGCGGCTGTATCCCAACAGCTCGCGCGTTTACGGCTCGAAGGCTTGGTCACGCCGCGCCGTGACGGAAAAACGATCTACTACCGCTTGACCGATGACCGTCCTCGCCAGATGATTGACCTCGTCTACGACATGTTTTGTGGCAAGTCGTGACCCTATCCGCCGACCCATCGGCGTTTAGGTAAGAGGGAGGAAAATCTGATGCTTGATCTATTGGGCGACGGCAATGCCGCGGCCATCCTTGGCTTGTTGAGTGGGCTTTTGTTGGGGCTTGCCGCGCGTTTGGGTCGGTTCTGCACCCTCGGCGCAATCGAAGATTACCTCTACGGTGATAATGACATGCGTTTGCGCATGTGGGGCGTGGCGATCGGCACGGCTGTAATCGGGAGCTTTGCCCTGATTGGCGCAGGTCTGCTCGATGCGCCATCCACGATCTACCTTGGCTTTGCCTTTGCCCCCATCGGCGCAGTGATCGGCGGATTGGTGTTCGGCTATGGCATGGCCCTTGCTGGAAACTGCGGCTACGGCGCGCTGGCCCGACTGGGCGGCGGCGATCTACGAAACTTCGTTATCGTGGTCGTCATGGGGATTGCGGCTTATGGAACGGTGTCCGGGCCGTTGGCCTATGCGCGGGTCTACCTGTTCCCACAGGACCGAATTTCGGGCGACGTCCCTGGCATCGCCCATAGCATCGCACAAATGACGGGCCTAACGCCCAGCGCAATCGGCATTCTGATCGGTGCTGTTATTCTAGTGACCACAATTGCGCCATCTCGGGTTCGGGCCTCAAAATCAACTTTGTTCTGGGGCGTTGTGGTCGGTCTAGCTGCTGTCTCTGGCTGGGCAGGCACACAATGGATTGCAACGAATGGCTTTGATGGAACGCCAGTGGTGTCGCACACCTTTGCAACCCCGATCGGAGAGACCATCCTCTGGGGCATGACTGCAAGCGGGCAGAGCCTGTCTTTTGCCATCGGGTCGGTTGCGGGCGTTTGGTGCGGCGCTTTCATCGGATCGCTGATCAAAGGTCATTTCCGTTGGGAAGCTTGTGAAGACCCGCGCGAACTGCGTCGCCAAATTTTCGGCGCCGCCCTGATGGGTGTCGGTGCAGTCGTCGCAATGGGTTGCAGCATCGGCCAAGGCCTCTCGGCCATGTCCGTTCTCGCATGGTCCGCGCCGCTCACGCTAGCAAGCATCTTTGCCGGCGCAGCTTTCGGCCTGCGTCAGTTGATCACGGGCTGGCAGCCTGTCGACTGATCAGAGATTTTGATCCAAGTAAGACATCCAGTTCCCGCTGCTGACCTTTGAAACCAGCGCGGGATCATATCCGTGGTCTATCATCGCATCGATCAAATCGGGCAGACCCAGAACGTCCCCAATCACGGACGGGATGACCGCGCCATCGAAATCAGACCCCAAGGCAACTCGATCTTCGCCCAGCGTCCCGATCAAATGATCGAGGTGCGCCATAATACGGTCGAATCCAGTGTTCGCATCCCGTCGTCCATCCTCGCGCAGGAAGGCACAGCCAAAGTTCAACCCAACAATCCCGCCACTTTCTGCAATCATCGCCAACTGACGATCGGTAAGGTTTCGGGATGACGGTGTGATCGAATGAGCGTTCGAGTGGGTAGCAATGAGTGGGCGCGATGAAATCGCAGCGACATCATCGAACCCTTTTTCATTCAGGTGTGACAGGTCGATCAGAATGCCCAGACGATCACACTCACGGATCAGGTCCTTGCCCAAATCCGTAAGGCCAGCGCCGCGGTCTGGAGTTGAGGGAAACGCGAAAGGAACGCCTTCGCCGTAGATCGTGGGACGGCTCCAGACAGGCCCGATGGACCGGAGCCCCATGCGATGCCAAACCTCTAACTGAGACAAATCAGACCCAATCGCCTCTGCCCCTTCCATGTGGAGGATGGCCGCGACTTTGCCCTTCTCAACTGACCGACGGACCTCTGCGCCGCTTCGGCAAACGGTCAGATCACCGCCCGACAGACGCTCCATCTCGAACAGCCCAGCAACCTGCGCCATCGCCGTTGGCAAGGCATCGGCTTGCCCCAAAATGGGCGGCATCGGGAGGTCATAGGGCAAGACCTCCATCATCGCTTCGAAATCGAGGCCGCCAGCATCGTCAGGCGACGGCACCCAAACCGCAAAAAATCCGCCAACGAATCCAGCAGCTTGCATCCGAGGGAGGTCGAGGTGATGCGCCCCTTCACCCTCAATCCACATCGCGGCACGCTGCGCCTTTGACGCCCGCGCATAGCGGAACAGAAAATCATTGTGACCGTCGAAAACCGTATAATCCGTCATTGCTCACCTCACCCAACAGGGTTCACAGTAACGACGCGCATAACAGGTGCAACGGCAATTCGCCCGTGCTAACGGTGCAGCACTTGGAGGCCCTATGATCGACCTGATTATTTTTGACTGTGATGGCGTTTTGATCGACAGCGAGATCATCAGCGCTGATACGCTGATCTCGGAACTTGCGCTGATCGGGATCACGATTGATCGGAATTATGTTCGGAAATATTGCCTCGGGCGCAGTTTTCCAACGGTCGCGAAAAGCCTCCGCGAACAGTTCGACGCGCCCCTGCCTGACGACTTTGAACAACGATATCGGAGCAGCCTTCTGCACCGATTTGAAACTCAGTTAGAGGCCACACAGGGAATCGAAACCCTGCTTGAAACGCTCGATCTACCGATCTGCGTCGCAACCTCGTCGAGCCCGCCACGCGTTGCGCGGTCGCTCGAATTGACGGGCCTCGCTCGGTTCTTTGGTCCGCATGTTTTCACGGCATCCCAAGTCAAAAACGGCAAACCCGCACCCGACCTTTTTCTATTTGCCGCCAAAGAGATGGGCGTCGAACCCTCCCGAACTTTGGTGATCGAAGATAGCATTCCTGGTCTTAACGCAGCGCAGCCCGCAGGCATGCCTCATTTAGCTTACACGGGGGCCAGCCATCTGCGCGGTTTAGGGGTCGAAATGCCCGACGGCGTTCAAGCCTTTGACAACTGGGCAGATTTCACGCAGGTCTTAAAGACGATCAAGGAGGCTCCGTGACAGTCGGTCGATTCACACCTGAAACCACACGTTTGGATGACGCCGCCCGCGCTGGGTGGCTCTACTACGTTGCGGGCAACACTCAGGATGAAATCGCACGCAAGCTCGGGGTGTCCAGACAGTCCGCGCAGCGCCTCGTCGCGATGGCGGTCAGCGAAAAGCTGGTTAAGGTTCGGCTCGATCACCCGATTGCGCGCTGCATGGACCTCTCCAAAGCGGTGACGGATAAATTTGGTCTAGGCTTTTGCGAAATTGTTCCCTCCGACCCCGAGGCACCAAACCTCACGACGGGCGCCGCGATTGCAGCCGCAGCCGAATTGGAACGAACGCTCAAGACAGAAGATGAACAAATCATCGCTCTGGGCACAGGACGCGCGTTGAAAACTACCGTTGAACAGCTTCCACGCATGAATTGCCCACAGCATCGGGTCGTCTCGCGCCTCGGCAACATGATGAGCGACGGGTCTGCCACGCCATACAACGCGACCATTCATCTGGCAGAGCGTATCGGGGCGATCCAATACCCCTACCCGCTTCCCGTTCTGGCGAACTCGCCCGACGAACTTCAAACGCTCCACGGTCAAGAAGCCGTCCGCAATACGTTGAGCCTGTGTGAACGTGCCGACCTTACCCTTGTCGGGATCGGTCAAATGGACATGACCGCGCCGCTGTTTGTTGATGGCTTTATTCCACGTCATGAAATCGAAGAACTGCAATCGGCCGGTGCCGCGGGCGAAATCACCTCGTGGATTTACGACGACACGGGCCAAGTGATCGACTGCGCGTTTAACCGTCGCGTAGCCTCCGCTCCACTCGCTGTAGCGGCAGACCGTCGGATCACGGCCATCGCTGTTGGTCCGTCCAAAGTCCGCGCCATCAAAGCCGCGCTCACTGGGCACCTCATCAACGGATTGATCACGAACGAAGCGACTGCAGAGTCGATTCTCGGCAACTAATTATTTCCACGACACCTTTCCTGTAACCACTCAACAGCTTCGCTGCGCTGCAACAATACGGTTAGCGCTGACAGAATTTGTGCGCGTTTGCAGACAGAAATCCCACTGCAAGACCTTATTTTTATAATGATTTATCCGTTTACTGCATTGCGGCGGGTAATTGGGATTGACAATTTTGAAGCCTTTTGTGAACATTTGCCCACTAACGTAGCATTTGCCCACACGTGGGCATTGGGAAGAAATCATGAAATACACTGTGCGTGCCCTTTTGGGCGCAACCGCTCTGTGTTCGGCTGCTGCCCTTGCGCATGCTGAAACGCTGACCATCGCGACCGTGAACAACGGCGACATGATCCGCATGCAGGGTCTGACCGACGACTTCACCGCGAAAACCGGTCACACCGTTGAGTGGGTCACCCTCGAAGAAAACGTTCTTCGTCAGCGCGTAACCACCGACATCTCGACCAATGGCGGCGCATTCGACATCATGACCATCGGCATGTACGAAACCCCGATCTGGGGTGCGAACGGCTGGCTGGTCCCGCTCGACGATCTGTCTGAAGAGTACAACGTCGCTGACATCCTGCCTGCCATGGCTGGCGGTCTGAGCTACGACGGCACCCTCTACGCTGCACCGTTCTACGGTGAATCGTCGATGATCATGTATCGCACCGACCTGATGGAAAAAGCTGGCCTCGAAATGCCGACCGCTCCGACTTGGTCGTTCATCCGCGAGGCAGCTGCTGCAATGACCGACCGTGATGCTGACATCAACGGTATCTGTCTGCGCGGTAAAGCTGGCTGGGGTGAAGGCGGCGCGTTCATCACTGCGATGGGCAACTCGTTCGGCGCTCAGTGGTTCGACATGGACTGGAACGCAACCTTTGACGGCGAAGCATGGGCAAACACCCTCAACTTCTTCAAAGGCATGATGGATGAATCCGGTCCGGCTGGCTACGCCACCAACGGCTTCAACGAAAACCTCTCGCTGTTCCAACAGGGCAAGTGCGGCATGTGGATCGACGCAACTGTTGCGGCATCCTTTGTCACCAACCCGAACGACTCGACCGTAGCTGACTCGGTTGGCTTCGCGCTGGCACCGGACAACGGTCTGGGCAAACGTTCCAACTGGCTCTGGGCATGGGCTCTCGCGATCCCAGCAGGTTCGCAGAAAACCGACGCTGCGAAACAGTTCATCGAGTGGGCAACTTCGACCTCCTACATCGAGCTGGTAGCTGCAAACGAAGGCTGGGCAAACGTTCCTCCGGGCGCACGCGTATCGCTGTACGAAAACCCGAACTACAAAGATGTTCCTTTCGCACAGATGACCCTGGACTCGATCCTGTCGGCTGACCCGCTGAACGCAACTGTAAACGAAGCACCCTACGTTGGTGTTCAGTTCGCGGCGATCCCGGAATTTGCTGGTATCGCAACAGACGTAAGCCAAGAGTTCTCGGCAGCTTACGCTGGTCAACAGACCGTTGAAGAAGCTCTGGCCAAGGCACAAGCCCTGACCAACGACGCAATGGAAGCAGCTGGCTACCGCTAAGCTTTCCTCCAATGACGGTGGGTGGCCCTCGTGCTGCCCACCGCTCATTTAAATCTACGAATTACGCAAAGAACTTTAAGGTAGCGGCACAGCTACCAACAGAGGAAGTGCATTCATGGCGACCCAACACTCACGCGCTGCAGCTCGCATTATGATGGCCCCCGCGGTCATTCTATTGCTGGGCTGGATGCTCGTCCCGCTCACGATGACGCTCTATTTCTCGTTCAAGAACTACCTGCCCCTGCGTGGTGGCGATCTTGGATGGGCTGGATTTGAAAACTACACGCGCTTTGTGACAAGCAGTTCTTTCTGGCCAAGCATCCTCACCACCCTAATTATCGTTGGTGGCGTGCTATTTATCACAGTCGTGTTTGGCGTTCTGCTGGCGCTCTTGCTCGACCGCCCAATGTGGGGCCAAGGCATCGTCCGCATCCTCGTGATTGCACCCTTCTTTGTCATGCCAACCGTGTCTGCGCTGGTCTGGAAAAACATGTTCATGGACCCGACCAACGGCCTGTTCGCCCACCTGTGGCGTGCCTTTGGTGCGCAGCCCGTTGAATGGATGTCTCAAGCCTCCCTGCCCTCAATTATCATTATCGTAAGCTGGCAATGGCTGCCGTTTGCGACCCTCATTCTGCTGACCGCGATCCAGTCGCTGGACGGCGAACAACTCGAAGCGTCTGAAATGGACGGCGCACCAGCCCTGAAACGGTTCTGGTACATCATCCTGCCTCACCTGAGCCGCGCGATCACCGTCGTGATCCTGATCCAAACGATCTTCCTTTTGGCCGTATTCGCTGAAATTTTCGTCACCACCGGCGGCGCGTTCGGCACCAAGACACTCAGCTACCTCATCTTCCAGCGCGTTTTGGAAAGCCAGAACATCGGTCTTGGCTCTGCGGGCGGCGTCTACGCGATCATCCTCGCAAACATCATCGCCATCTTCCTGATGCGCATCGTCGGCAAAAACTTGGACAACTGAGAGGGGAGCAAACATGGCACGCACCGTCACCACACGCCAAAAGGCGCTCAATACGACCCTCGCTTGGGCTATCGGTCTTCTGATCTTTTTCCCGATCCTGTGGACTATTCTGACCAGTTTTAAAACCGAAGGTCAGGCAATCTCTGATCCGCCCATTTTTTTGTTCTTTGACTGGACGCTGGAAAACTACGCGATTGTTCAGGAACGCTCCGACTACCTGCGGTTCCTGACCAACTCTGTGATTATCGCGGTTGGTTCGACCCTCTTGGGTATCGTCGTCGCGGTTCCTGCCGCATGGTCGATGGCATTCGTTCCCTCGAAACGGACCAAAGACATCCTGATGTGGATGCTCTCCACCAAGATGTTGCCGGCGGTCGGCGTTCTTTACCCGATCTACCTGCTGTTCATCAAATTGGGCCTGTTAGACAACCGTTGGGGTCTGGTCGTTGTCCTGATGCTGATCAACCTGCCGATTATCGTCTGGATGCTCTACACTTACTTCAAGGAAATCCCAGGTGAGATCCTTGAGGCGGCCCGGATGGACGGCGCAACTCTGCGCGAAGAAATCCTCTATATCCTCACGCCGATGGCTGTCCCCGGTATCGCCTCGACGATCCTCTTGAACGTCATTCTGGCTTGGAACGAAGCGTTCTGGACGCTCAACCTGACGGCTGCCAAAGCCGCCCCGTTGACCGCATTTATCGCGAGCTACTCCAGCCCTGAAGGCCTCTTTTACGCAAAACTCTCTGCTGCTTCGACCATGGCGATCGCACCGATCCTGATCATGGGCTGGTTCAGCCAAAAACAACTTGTCCGCGGTCTGACCTTCGGCGCCGTGAAATAAGGAAAAGAATAATGGGACGCATTACGCTAGATAAAGTCACCAAACGTTTCGGCGATGTCGAAGTTATCCCGCCGCTGGACCTGACCATCGAAGACGGAGAGTTCGTTGTATTCGTTGGCCCTTCGGGTTGCGGTAAATCCACCCTTCTGCGCCTGATCGCTGGGCTCGAGGACGTGTCGGGCGGGCAAATCCGCATCGACAGCAAAGACGCCACCGACCTGCCGCCCGCAAAGCGCGGTCTGGCGATGGTGTTCCAATCCTATGCGCTCTACCCGCATATGTCGGTGCGCAAGAACATCGCCTTCCCACTCAAGATGGCAAAGATGGATCAGGCCGAAATCGACCGCCGCGTGGATAACGCTGCAAAGGTTCTGAACCTCGATAGCTACATTGATCGCCGTCCGGGTCAGCTCTCTGGTGGTCAGCGCCAGCGTGTTGCAATTGGCCGCGCGATTGTGCGTGAACCAAGCGCGTTCCTCTTTGACGAACCGCTGTCGAACTTGGACGCAGCGCTGCGCGTTGGGATGCGCCTTGAGATTTCAGAACTCCACGAGCGCCTGAAAACCACCATGGTCTACGTGACACACGATCAGGTCGAAGCCATGACCATGGCCGACAAAATCGTGGTTCTGCAGGCCGGTGTGATCGAACAGGTTGGCTCCCCGCTTGAACTCTACCACACCCCGCGCAACAAATTCGTCGCTGGCTTCATCGGCTCGCCCAAGATGAACTTTATCGAAGGTGAAACCGCTGCCCAACACGGTGCGCATACCATCGGCATTCGCCCTGAGCACCTGACCGCCTCGGCGACCGAAGGTCTGTGGAAAGGCACAGTCAGCGTCTCTGAACACCTCGGTTCTGACACCTTCCTGCACGTTCATGACACGGGCCTCGCGGAATCCATGACGGTGCGTGTTGGCGGCGAATTCCCCGTACGACATGGCGATACTGTCTACCTCACCCCCGAAGCCGACAAGATCCACCGCTTTGACGAAAAAGGGCTGCGGATTGCATGACACGGTTTTCTGGTAAATCGGTTCTGATCACGGGTGCAGCCCGCGGGATCGGTTTTGAATTTGCAAAGGCCTATGCTGCCGAAGGCGCACGCGTTGCGATCGTCGACATCAACGCCTCGGCCGCATTGAAGTCCGCACAAACCATCGGCAATGGCGCAATCGCCGTTGCCTGTGATGTGGCGGATAAAGCTAGCATTGATACCGCCGTGAACACGGTCGAAACAGAACTCGGCGGGATCGATATCCTTGTGAATAATGCCGCGCTGTTCTCTGCCGCGCCGATCATTGAGATCACAGAGGCGGACTATCAAAAACTGTTCTCGATCAACGTCTTTGGCACCATGTTCATGACCCAAGCAGTCGCGAAGGTCATGATCGCAAACGGCAAAGGCGGCAAGATCATCAATATGGCGTCCCAAGCTGGCCGTCGCGGTGAAGCCCTCGTCGGCGTCTACTGCGCAACGAAGGCCGCCGTAATCAGCTTTACCCAGTCTGCGGGCCTGAACCTGATCCAACACGGCATCAATGTGAACGCAATCGCACCCGGTGTGGTGGATGGCGAACATTGGGACGGCGTCGATGCTTTCTTTGCCAAATATGAAAACAAACCCCTCGGTCAGAAAAAACGCGAAGTCGGTGCCGCTGTACCCTTTGGGCGCATGGGCAAAGCCGAAGACCTGACCGGAATGGCACTCTTTCTTGCCTCGCACGAGGCTGACTATGTCGTCGCACAATGTTTCGGTGTGGACGGCGGAAACTGGATGGCATGACCATGGCAATTGAACTCAACACCTCCGCTCTGGCTCAGCTCCCTGACACCATCGGCACCCCTTCTTATAACCGAGCCGCGTTGACGGCGGGCATCCTCCACGTGGGGATCGGCAACTTCCACCGCGCACACATGGCGGTGTATCTCGACCGCCTGTTCGCACTGGGTGAAAGCCACGACTGGGCGCTGTGCGGCGCTGGCGTCCGCGCGGGCGACGCAACGATGCGCGAACGCCTTGCCAAACAAGACTGGCTCACAACGGTCGTCGAACTGGACCCCTCGGGCCTCACCGCCCAAGTCGTTGGTTCTATGATCGACTTCGTCGAGGTCGACCCTGCGATCACCATCGCGAAAATGGCCGATCCCGCCATCAAGATCGTATCGACCACCATCACCGAGGGCGGCTATTACGTCGACGCCCTGACCGATGGTTTCGACATAAAGCATCCCGACATCGTCGCGGATGCTGCGAACCCCGATGCGCCGAAAACCGTATTCGGTATGGTTATCAAAGCGCTCCGCATTCGTCGTGACGCTGGCCTAGCGCCGTTTACCTTTATGTCGTGCGATAACCTGCCAGAAAACGGTCACGTCGCAAAACGCACGGTGATTGGCCTCGCTCGTCTGTCTGACCCAGATTTTGCCGACTGGATCAGCGCAAACGTTGCCTTCCCCAACTCTATGGTTGACTGCATTACGCCTGCGACTTCGGACCGTGAGCGCGCGATGGTTGCCGATAAATTCGGCATCACCGATGCGGTCCCTGTGGCCTGCGAACCTTTCCGTCAGTGGGTCCTAGAAGACAACTTCCCCCAAGGTCGCCCAGCACTCGAGAAGGTTGGCGCGGAATTCGTTGAGGACGTTGCAAAATACGAATTGATGAAGCTCCGCATTCTGAACGGTGGCCACGCTGCGATTGCCTATCCGTCGGCTCTGATCGGGCATCACTTTGTTCACGATGCGATGGCGGACCCGCTGATCTCAGAATGGCTCGACACTTTGGAACAGCGTGAAATCATCCCGACGCTGGCGCCGATTGAGGGCGTTGACTATCAAGCTTACCGCGAAAAGATCATCGAGCGCTTCTCGAACCCAGAAGTCGGCGACACGATCCCGCGTCTGTGCCTCGATGGCTCCAATCGTCAGCCGAAGTTCATTCTCCCGACCCTGCGTGACGCGCTGGCGACGGGTGCGGATGTGTCAGGCCTCGCGTTGGAAGTTGCGCTCTGGTGCCGTTATTGCGCCCGCGTTGATGAAGCTGGCAATGAGATCGCGCCGAATGATGACAACCATGTGGTTCTCAAGTCCCTCGCGGATGAGGCCAAAGGGCGTCCAGTCGCTTTCCTTGAAAACACCGCCGTGTTTGGCGATCTCGCCCAAAATGAGGTATTCGTGGCCGCCTTCGGACAGGCCCTGAACAGCCTCTATGACAACGGTGTCAAAGCCACCTTGACCGCTTACGTCAAAGGCTAAGCCTTTTTGACATCCTGAAACGGCGCTTCTATTCAGAGGCGCCGTTTTGCTATGATCTGCGGCGCAATCGATAGCCCTATCCCACCGAGCACCAGTGCTGCACCGATGAGCCACTGAACCGTGATCGGCTCATTGATCCAGACCAGCCCACCGAGGCTAGCCATTACGGGCACCATCAACTGCCCTACCCCTGCCAGCGCAGGGTCGATAACAGCGACAATCCGATACCAGAGTGCATAGCCTAGCCCCGAGGTGATCCCGCCCGACACCATGGCGAGCATCAATGCTGGGCCACTGAGCGCCCCATTGCCAACCATCAACAACGGCAGCACGAATAGCAGGCACAAGGCAAAGCTCATCGCATTCACACGCACAGGATCACCCGCCCCGCGGCCGAGCAGAGTGTAGAATCCCCAGCTCACCCCAGCGAAGGACATCAGCATCAGATCAATGACGGGCACACTCCCGAGGTCTGATGAGGGTTTCAACAACCAGACCAACCCGAAGAAAGCCACAATCGCACCGATCCACTGAAACACAGACGGGCGGTTACCGCGCACAACGACTGTGGCGAAGATTGTGATCTGAACCCAGCCGAACAGTAGCAGCGCTCCAAAACCTGCGTCGAGTGTCCGATAGGCGAGCGAAAAGCCAACGATATAACCCGCAAGGCATAGCGCTCCAGCGACCGACCGCGCTTTTGTCGGCCATGCCCCTCTCTTCTGCAAAAGAGCCATCGTCATCAGAACGACCGCCCCTGTCGCCACGCGCACGACGGCGAATCCTGCTGGATCTGCGCCATAATCCACCACGGCCAAACGGATCAGAACCGAATTGGCAGCCAACGCGAACAATGCGCCAAGTGCGACGAGGTAGATCATCCATGCCTCCAAACGAAAACGGGGCCGCGACTGCGACCCCGTTTCCTTATCATGCCTTCGGCGATGATTACATCATGCCGCCCATGCCGCCCATGTCGGGCATTGCAGGTGCGCCGCCGTCTTTTGCAGGCTTGTCAGCAACCATTGCTTCGGTGGTGATCAGCAGGCCAGCTACCGATGCCGCATCTTCCAGAGCGGTACGGGTTACTTTTGCCGGGTCGATCACGCCGAATTTGAACATGTCGCCATATTCTTCGGTCTGAGCGTTGAAGCCAAAGTTTTTGTCGTCGGATTCACGAACTTTGCCAGCAACAACTGCACCGTCAACGCCAGCGTTCTCAGCGATCTGACGAAGCGGAGCTTCGAGAGCGCGACGAACAATAGCGATACCGGCGTTTTGGTCAGCGTTCTGACCTTCAAGACCGGCCAGAACTTTCGCAGCCTGAACCAGAGCAACACCACCGCCAACAACGATGCCTTCCTGAACAGCAGCGCGAGTAGCGTTCAGTGCGTCATCAACGCGGTCTTTACGCTCTTTCACTTCTACTTCAGTCATGCCGCCGACGCGGATAACAGCAACACCGCCAGCCAGTTTGGCAACGCGCTCTTGTAGTTTTTCACGGTCGTAGTCCGAAGAGGTTTCTTCGATCTGGGTACGGATCTGTGCAACGCGTGCTTCGATCTCTGCTTTGTTGCCAGCGCCATCAACGATAACGGTGTTGTCTTTGGAGATCGAAACTTTCTTAGCCGAACCGAGCATGTCCATAGTGACGTTCTCGAGTTTCATGCCGAGGTCTTCGGAGATCACCTGGCCGCCGGTCAGGATAGCGATATCCTGCAGCATTGCCTTACGACGGTCGCCAAAGCCCGGTGCTTTAACAGCAGCGATTTTCAGACCACCGCGCAGTTTGTTAACTACGAGAGTTGCTAGTGCTTCGCCCTCAACATCTTCAGCGATGATGATAAGCGGCTTCTGGGACTGGATAACCGACTCGAGCAGCGGAACCATCGGCTGGAGCGACGACAGTTTTTTCTCGTGAAGCAGGATGACAGCGTCTTCCAGTTCAGCGACCATTTTGTCTGGGTTGGTTACAAAGTACGGGGAGAGGTAGCCGCGGTCGAACTGCATGCCTTCGACAACTTCTACTTCGGTTTCCATACCTTTGTTTTCTTCAACGGTGATTACGCCGTCGTTGCCAACTTTCTGCATCGCGTCTGCGATCTGACGACCGATCGATGCTTCACCGTTAGCGGAGATGGTGCCAACCTGAGCAACTTCGTCAGAGTCTGCAACTTCACGAGCCATCGACTTGATCTGCTCAACGACAGTGGTAGTTGCCATGTCGATGCCGCGCTTCAGGTCCATCGGGTTCAGACCAGCAGCAACCTGCTTAAGGCCTTCTTTTACGATTGCTTGTGCAAGTACGGTTGCGGTGGTGGTACCGTCGCCAGCTTCGTCGTTGGTGCGCGAAGCGACTTCTTTAACCATCTGCGCGCCCATGTTCTCGAACTTGTCTTCCAGTTCGATCTCTTTAGCGACAGAAACACCGTCTTTGGTGATGCGCGGTGCGCCGAAAGATTTTTCGAGCACAACGTTGCGGCCTTTCGGGCCAAGGGTAACTTTTACCGCGTCAGCCAGGATGTTCACACCCTTGAGCATACGGTTACGGGCGTCGGTGCCGAATTTGACGTCTTTAGCAGCCATTGCTGTAGTCCTCGTCTAAAATAGTTTCAGGTAAAGGTGCGATCTCAGGCGATGATGCCGAGAATGTCGCCCTCTTTCATGATGAGCAGCTCTTCGCCGTCTACGGTGACTTCAGTGCCAGACCATTTACCGAAAAGAACGCGGTCGCCAGCTTTCACAGCCATTGCGATCAGTTCGCCGGAGTCTTTACGAGCACCTTCGCCGCAAGCAACTACTTCGCCTTCAGCCGGTTTTTCTTTGGCGCTATCAGGGATGATCAGACCACCCTTGGTTTTTTCGTCGCTCTCGACACGGCGGACCAGAACGCGGTCATGCAGCGGTTTAAAAGCCATTTTTTGTAGCTCCTCAGCTATCGTTGAATCCTGTGTTAGCACTCAGTCATATCGAGTGCTAACGGCGCATAGTTAGGAACCTGACCTAAGGGTGTCAACAGTGGTGGAAAGGATTTTTGAATCGCCTCCCCTGCGTGAACAGCCTAAGTTAAGATAAGACTAACAGGAGCCATGATGCGCGCGACCCTCACCGCTATTTTCTTTTCCTCCATTTTACCCACCGCATCCTCGGCGCTCTGTTCAGGCGCATCCATTGAAACCTATCTGTCCGCAGACGTTTTAACTGAGGTAGAGCGCGCGTCAGACGCGACATTGAACGGCCAAGGCCTTATTTGGCAGGCCGATCGAAACAGCCAACAAATCACCTTTTTTGGCAGCTTGCACATCTACGACCCGCGCCTCTTGCCGCTCAGGGAAAAAGCCCGCGAGGCACTAAAAGACGCCGATGTGTTGCTGGTCGAACAGACGACCGAACAGTTGCAAGAAATGCAGCGCGAGCTGCTCGCCGATCCGGCGTTGATCCTCCTGCCCGAAGGTCAAACGTTGATCGGGATGATTGATGATGCGTCATGGGAACTCCTTGCCGAAGCGGGCCGTGCCCGTGGGCTACCCTCGCCGATGACCGCACGCTTTCAGCCTTGGTACCTCGTCGCCGCGCTCGGCACGCCGCCCTGCGCCATGACCGACATTCAGGCAGGGCTGACGGGATTGGACGCGATGGTGATGGAAGACGCCGCATCGATGGGCGTTGAAACGCAGGCGCTAGAGGATTGGCGCGACTCTCTACGTATCCTCTACGACGATCCTATCGACGCCCAGATCGACATGTTGGAGATGTCGCTCTTGCCGCCAGATATCGAAAGCGCACTGTTTGCATCCACGTTCGATGCCTATTTCGCAGGTGACGTTGCCCGCGTTTGGGAACTATCGCGAGCCGCCCTCACCCTCGTTCCGAATGTTGACCTGCCCCATGCGAACAAGGTGTTCGACGATTTCGCCGCGGGGCTCCTTGACGGTCGGAACATGAACTGGATCGACAACCTCGAGACCGCCGCCGCCGAAGGCCCCGTCGTCGCCGTGTTTGGTGCGGCGCATCTTTCGGGAGAAAATGGCGTGTTGAATTTGTTGGCCCAGAACGGCTGGCAGATCACTCGGCTGGACGAATAGCCGCCCGACCTACCTCCGTCAGCCCGTAAATGCCGACGGCCACCCGCTCGAACCAGCCATAGTGATTGTCCGCCATCAGACGGGTCGCGGTTTTGACACCTGTTGATTTGGCTACCACCGCTCCTTTGCTCGACCCTTCGCTGGCGAGGAATTCGGCACAGGCAATTGCATCCTGCCTGTAGCCCGTGACAATCCCCTGCCGCTTGGCACCACCGACATTCGGATCCCCCCTCAGTCGATCAAATTCGCGCAGCAGAGCCTTTGCCTTTTGCGATGACTTGCGCGGGGCATAGGGACCAGGGTCAGCAAGCGTTTCCGTAAACCCGTCCGAGAGGCGAACCGTAATGACGCCGATCCCAAGCCGACGGCAAAGTTTCACATTGGCCTGCAACGCCTTCCAACTCGCCCGCCCGCTCTGCCGTGGCACACAAACATAGACATTGTCCGTAATGGCCAGACGCGCGACAGCCTGCTGCAAGAGCGTAAGAGAAAAGCCCGTTTTGAGTTCGACAATGACGGGCGGCTCGTCCCCTCGACGCCCCATCACATCAACCGCACCGACCTCGGCCTTCACGACGTAGCCCTGCCGTTCCAGCAGCGCCTTTACGGGCGCATAGAGATCAGTTTCGGAAATCTTAGCCATAGCTTAGACCTACCTTGCGCAATTCAACTGCGCAATTGCGGCATGGCCTTTGGTCGCAGTGCGGCGCGAAGTGGTGACAACGGCGCTGGCCGACCATATAAGGCCCGCGAATTGATATCGCACATGAGGCAGACCTCTATGACCACGCTTGTTTTCGGCCACAAATCTCCTGACACCGACTCCACCGGATCGCCCATTGTCTGGGCTTGGTATCTGAACGAAATCAAAGGCATCGAGGCGAAGCCCGTTCTGCTAGGCGAACCCAACACCGAAGCTGCCTTTGTGATCGAGAAATGGGGCTTTGCGAAGCCTGAAATCATCTCGACCGTCGAAGCTGGCCAGAAGGTCGTCATCGTTGACACCAACAACCCAGCCGAACTCCCTGATGCGATCAATGATGCGGATATCACCGCGATCATCGACCACCACAAACTGGTCGGCGGTCTGGAAACCAAAGGCCCGATCGACATCACAATCCGTCCGCTCGCCTGCACCGCGACCATCATGTACGATCTGATGGGCGACGACGCAGACAAAATGCCAGACAACATCAAAGGCGCGATGCTGTCGTGCATCCTGTCCGACACGCTGGAATTCCGGAGCCCGACCACGACTGACGTAGACAAAGCACTGGCCGAGAAACTGGCGGCTGAGCTTAACATCAACATCAGCGCCTACGCGTCTGAACTGTTCGAAGCCAAATCAGACGTATCGTCCTTTTCTGATGCTGAACTGCTGCGCATGGACTCCAAGGAATACAACGTCGACGGCACAGAACTGCGCGTATCCGTTCTGGAAACCACCGCACCAAAAATCATCCTCGACCGCAAAGCGAGCCTGATGGCATCGATGGTTGACGTCGCCAAAGAAGACGGCGCCGATCAGGTTCTCCTGTTTGTCATCGACATCCTGAACGAAGAAGCCACCCTTCTCGTCCCGAACGATCTGGTCAAAAAGATCGCTGAAGCATCGTTCGATTGCACCGTCGAAGGCGACACCGTCGTTCTTCCGGGTGTGATGTCCCGCAAAAAACAGATCATTCCGAGCCTTAAGGTCTGATCTGGTCAAAGGGCGCTTCGGCGCCCTTTTTTACTTTGCAACAGAGGAGCGCCAAATGATTTCACCTGATTTTCTTCGTGAAATGCAACGCGGTGAAGAAGCTGCCGTTGCGGCCCTTCTGACAGATGCTTTCGGCCAACCTGACGAGGCACATCTGGTTGAAAAGCTGCGCAAATCCCGCGCGATCGCAGGGGAAATGGTGCTGCCTTCCGAACAGGGGATCGTCGGTTACCTCGCTCTATCGCAAATGATCGCACCCAAAGGGTGGCTCTGCCTCGCGCCTGTTGCTGTGCACCCTGACCTTCAACGCAACGGTTATGGCCGCCGCATGGTTGGTATGATTGTCGAATGGGCGCGTTTGTCCGGGCAGACTTTAGTCGTTCTCGGTGACCCTGCGTTCTATTCGCGCTGCGGGTTCTCGCCCGCACCTGAGGGGCTCACCTCGCCCTACCCCGTCGAATACACGATGGTTGCTGGCGCCGCCAAAGCGAAATTGATGGACCTGAAGTATCCTGCCGCCTTTGGCTAGACGCTTTTCTTTTACATGGGCGGGCTATACTCAGAACCCAACCGAATAGAAGAGCAGCCCATGACCCAAATTATCGAAAACTTCGCCGAAATCGCTGACCAATATGACGCCCTGTTTGTGGACCTCTGGGGCTGCATGCACAATGGCCTCACCTCATTCCCCGCTGCGGTCAAAGCGATGCAGGACTACCGCAAAACGGGCGGCAAAGTGGTTTTCGTGACCAACGCGCCACGGGCATGGGATCTGGTCGCAAAGCAGATGAATCGCTTCGGCATCCCTGACGATAGCTTTGACGCCATCGCAACCTCGGGTGACGCAGCTCGTGTGGCCTTGTTTACAGGCGCTGTGGGCCAAAAAGTGTATTTCATCGGCGAAGCACACGACTACAGCTTCTTCGAACCGATCAAGGTCGTCGAGAACCCGGTAGAGATCACCCGCGTTCCACTCGAAGAAGCCGAGGGCATCGTCAACTGCGGCCCCTTCGACCCTCATGCGGAGCCTGACGTGATGCGCTCAGAGTTCCTCTTTGCCCGTGAAAAAGGGATGAAGATGCTCTGCGCAAACCCCGATATCGTGATCGACCGCGGCGAAACCCGTGAATATTGCGCGGGAGCCTTGGCGCAACTCTACACTGAAATGGGCGGCGAGAGCCTCTATTTCGGCAAACCTCATCCGCCGATTTATGACCTTGCCCGCCGCCGTTTGGCTCAACTGGACGTGAACGCCGATGAAGCGCGCATACTGTGCATTGGCGACGGTATTAAGACGGACATTTTGGGTGCCGAAGGGGAAGGGTATGATTCCCTTTTCATCACAGGCGGCCTTGCAGCAGAAGAGACTGCGACCAAAGTCCAACCCGACGCAGAATTGCTAAACGCCTACTTGCAAAAGGAAAAACAGTCTCCAACCTTCGCCATAGGCTTTTTGCGCTAGCACAATAGGGGGTTGTTTTTTCTGCGGCTGCAAAGTAATAAAGTTTCAAGTGATAACCCAAAAGGGACCATTTGTTACGCAATGGAGCCGAATATGCTGGATAACTTCCCCCGCGGTACGATCTGTATCGAAGATATCGAAATCGGTATGATCCGGTCGTTGCGTAAGGTCGTCACGGACCGCGACATCGAAATGTTCGCTGAAGTCTCAACAGACCGTAACCCTGTGCACCTTGATGACGACTATGCCCAAGACACGATCTTTGAGGGGCGTATTGCGCATGGGATGCTTACCGCAGGTCTGATCTCTGCGGTGATCGGGGAACAGCTTCCGGGTCACGGCACGGTCTATCTGGGGCAATCGCTGAAATTCCTCGCCCCCGTGCGCCCCGGCGATATGGTATTGGCCGAGGTTGAGGTCACAAACATCGACCATTCCAAACGTCGTGTGACCATGGAAACGCGCTGCCTCGTCAACGGCAAAAAGGTGCTGATCGGCGAAGCAACCGTTCTCGCGCCGTCGCGGAAGTTCGACTGATCTTGCATGCGTCGGCTTGGGCAGCTACGCATCGCCCATGCGCATTATTCGAGACACCCTATTCCTAGACCCCAATGATCGTGGCGCGGCTGCGGCCATCGGAAATTTTGACGGCGTCCATCTGGGCCATCAGGCGGTCATAGATTTGACCCGTAAGGCGGCGTTTGATCTGGGCGCGCCTCTCGGCGTGATGACGTTCGAACCGCATCCGCGTCAGTTCTTTGCCCCCGATGCACCGCCGTTCCGTTTGATGAACGCCGAAGCCAAGGCACATCGCCTGCGCAAACTGGGTGTCCAGAAACTCTACGACGTGCCGTTTAATGCCGCTCTCGCCCAATTCACCCCTCGTGAATTTGCAGAGACGATCATCGTTCAGCGGCTCGGCCTTGTGCATGTCGTCGTTGGGGCGGACTTCTGTTTTGGCGCGAAACGAGCTGGCGATGTCGAAACGCTGAAATCACTTGGTGAAGATCTTGGGTTTGGCGTGACCGTCACCCCGCTTTTGACGTTTGAGGAGGAAGTCTCCTCGACGAATATCCGCAACGCCCTCTCCGATGGCCGTCCTCGTGACGCTGCACGTATGCTGGGCCATTGGCACCGCATCGAAGGCCCCGTGATCCGTGGCGATCAGCGCGGTCGCGACCTTGGCTACCCAACCGCGAATATGTCGATCACCAACCTTCACCAGCCGAAACTGGGTGTTTACGCTGTAAAGGTCGACGTCCTCGAAGGACCGCACGCAGGCAGCTACGACGGCGCAGCTTCTATCGGCGTTCGCCCCATGTTTGGCGAAGACAATGTACCGAACATCGAGACTTTCCTGTTTGATTTCAAAGGGGACCTTTATGGCACCCCGCTTTCGGTCGCGCTTGTGGACTACCTCCGCCCCGAACTAAAATTCGACAGCCTCGATGCGCTCATCGTTCAGATGGCGAATGACTGCGATACAGCCCGAAAGATTCTCAAAGATGTCTGACATCGACCGCAGCGGCCTGCGCCAGAATTACTGGAAAACCGTTCCGATGGAAAAGATGAACCGTCAGGAATGGGAAGCGCTCTGCGATGGCTGCGGGAAATGCTGCCTCAACAAGCTTGAGGACGAAGATACGGGAGAAGTCGCGCTGACCAACGTGGCCTGCCGCCTTCTGGACGACGCGACCTGCCTGTGCAGCCAATACGACATTCGCCACCAATTTGTGCCCGAATGTATCGTGCTGACGCCAAAGACCATTTTGGATAACCTATACTGGCTCCCGCAAACCTGCGCTTACCGTCTGGTTCATGAAAAACGACCACTTTACGACTGGCATCCGCTGATTTCGGGCAATTCGGAAACCGTTCATTTAGCAGGCGTTTCGATGCAATACCGCACCCTATCGGAGTTCGACATCGCCGACGAAGACTGGGAAGACCACATCATCGAGGAACCGATCTAATGTTTTTTGCCTCCGACAATACGAGCCCTGTTCATCCCAAAGTGATGGAGGCCCTTACCGCTGCCAACACAGGCTATGTATCGTCATATGGTAGCGACCCGATCATGGAGACGGTTCGTCAAAAAATCCGCACTCTGTTTGAGGCTCCCGAGGCTGCAGTCTACCTCGTCGCAACGGGATCTGCCGCCAATGCACTGGGCCTCGCCTTGATCACCGACCCGTGGCAAAGCGTGTTCTGCCATCGTAGTTCCCACATCGAAGAAGACGAATGCGGCGCGCCAGAGTTCTACATCGGCGGAGGCAAACTCTGCCTTGTTGAAGGCAAAGACGCAAAGATGTCGCCTGAGGCTCTTCGCAACGCGATCGAATTCACAGGCCGAGGTGGGGTTCACAACCTCCAACGGGGCGTTGTGTCGATCACCAACGTCACAGAGAAAGGCGCAGTCTATTCGGCTGCTGAGGTCGCAGAACTGACTGCCATCGCGCGTGACTACGACTTACCCTGTCATATGGATGGCGCCCGCTTCGCCAATGCCATCGTCGCGAGCGGCGCCACCCCCGCAGAAATGACTTGGAAAGCTGGCATTGATATCCTGTCGTTCGGAGGCACCAAGAACGGCCTCATGGGTGTAGAAGCGGTCGTGATCTTTGATCCAAAACTCGCATGGGAATTTGAACTGCGGCGCAAGCGCGGCGGTCACCTGTTTTCCAAGCACCGCTATCTGTCCGCCCAGATGGATGCCTATCTGACCGACGATCTGTGGCGCGACCTCGCAACCCATGCGAACGCAATGGGCCAATTGTTGTCCGCCGGCATCCAAAAAATCGAGGGAGCGACGCTCTTGCACCCGACCGATGCGAACATGGTATTCGCTGGTTTCCCCCGCGGCGCTCACCAAAAGGCATTTGCCGCTGGGGCCAATTACTATTTTTGGCCGTTCAACCAGAACCTTGAAGGCTCCGCCAACGAAACCCTCACAGCGCGATTGGTGGCCAGCTGGTCGACGACTGAGCAGGATATTGAGGCGTTCCTAAACGCGCTCAACTAAGAAATCCTGCGGCAAAAGCGTATTAAGGCATGGTAAAACTTTGCCTTAACGGTTCCGTGTGCTACGCGGTCCCTGCGTCACGATTCCGTCACACACGGACAACAGCTTGGGACTCTGCCACATGCCGTCGATCACTGAACCGAAACTGATTTCGGGGAACGCCAACAAACCGCTCGCTCAATCCATTGCCCGTCGCATGTCTATGCATCGTGGCATGAATGTTAACCTTGTTGATGCTCGTGTTGAGCGTTTCAACGACGGCGAAATCTTTGTCGAAGTTTTCGAAAACGTCCGTGGCGAAGACATGTTCGTCATTCAGCCGACGTCGAACCCTGCCAACGACAACCTGATGGAGCTGCTGATCATCACCGACGCGCTGAAGCGTTCTTCGGCTGGTCGTATCACCGCAGTGATCCCCTATTTTGGTTACGCACGTCAGGACCGCCGTACTAAGGCGCGCACGCCGATCAGCGCAAAACTGGTTGCGAACCTCATCGCCGAAGCTGGCGTTGACCGCGTTCTGACCATGGACCTGCACGCAACGCAGATCCAAGGTTTCTTTGATATGCCGGTCGACAACCTTTACGCGGCGCCGATCTTTGCGCTGGACATCAAGCACCACTTCAAAGGCAACATGGACGACATCATGGTCGTTTCCCCTGACGTTGGTGGTGTGGCTCGCGCACGCGAGCTTGCTAAGCGTATCAACGCCCCACTCTCGATCGTCGACAAACGCCGCGAGAAAGCTGGCGAAGTCGCTGAGATGACCGTCATCGGTAACGTCGAAGGCAAGAAATGTATCATCGTGGACGACCTTTGCGATACCGCAGGCACGCTCTGCAAAGCCGCTGAACACCTGATGGAAGCGGGCGCGTCCGAAGTGCACGCCTATATCTCTCACGGTGTGATGTCTGGCCCAGCAGTTGAGCGCGTTACAAACTCGGTCATGAAGTCGCTGGTGATCACAGATACCATCCAGCCGTCTGACGCGATCCTCAAGGCTCCGAACATCCGCGTTGTTCCGACCGCACCAATGTTCGCTCAAGCGATCCTGAACACTTGGAACGGCACTTCTGTTTCGTCGCTGTTCGAAGACGAGACCCTGATCCCGATCTACGAAGGCCTCTACAACTCCAATTGAACTGGGTCGAAAGACTAGAAACAAGAAACCCCCGAACGGCAACGTCGGGGGTTTTTCTTTGGCCACTTGCGAATAGGTCAGACAACGTCCCAATCATCGTCATGCGGCACCTCACCAATCGACTGCCATGCCACACGGACACGAGCAATTTTCGTGTCGCCCCAAGTCTGGAAAACGATTGCAAAGCCTGTTTCAGTGATGTCCTCGGCCTGCACATCCGTGCGGCAATTGGTGGTGTTCGAAATATCGACCATCGACAACCAGCACTGAACCATTGGCAGCGAACGATACGGCGACGAAAAGGTAACAGCCCGCCGCAAACTACGGTGACCATCGCCCGACCACATTGGACCGTCGGTTTCAAAGTCCGAGAACAAGACAACTTCGCCTTGATCCACACCAATAAGATGATTTTGAAGCTTCTTCATTACCCGTTACGCTATAAGTCCCAAAATACGTAGACCAGAGAAATTCGTCAAAAACGAGGTTTTCATATGAAAATAGGCCCCCAAAGGGGCCTATTTCGAAGCTTAATTCGTATAGGTCAGGATTATTCCTGATACGACAGACCCATGTGGGTACCAACGGCGACCATGTCAGCCAGAAGGTGAGCCGCATCATCAACCGGACCCGGTTCGTTCTTGAAGTTCGCAAGAGCCTTCTCGTGAGCGGCGCGGTATTCCGCAACCATCTCAGCAAAGATCTCTTGGGTCACTTCTGCGGTGGGCAGTGCGCGTTCAGCAAGAACCGAAACACTCTCTGCACCGATTTCGGCAAAGCCGCCGGAAACGACATATTCGTCGCTGCCGCCCGCATGAACGACCCGCAGGATACCTGGACGCAGGGTGGTGATGGTCGGTGCGTGACCTGCCATCGCCGTCATTGCGCCTTCAGCAGCCGGGATCTGGACCTCGGTGGCCTGAACAGAAGCGAGCTTCCGTTCAGGGGATACGAGATCAAATTGGAGCGTGTCAGCCATTATGCCTCTCCTTAGGCAGCTTCAGCTGCCAGTTTTTCGGCCTTTGCCAGAACTTCGCCGATACCGCCTACCATGTAGAAGGCAGCTTCTGGCAGATGGTCGTATTCACCGGCCACAACTGCTTTGAACGACGAGATGGTGTCTTCCAGCGGAACCTGAACACCGTCCGAACCAGTGAACACTTTCGCAACGTCGAACGGCTGCGAGAGGAAACGCTGGATCTTACGAGCGCGCGAAACGGTCAGTTTGTCTTCTTCCGACAGTTCGTCCATGCCGAGGATCGCGATGATGTCCTGCAGCGACTTGTAGCGCTGAAGGATGTTCTGGACGTCGCGAGCAACCTGGTAGTGCTCTTCGCCAACGATCTGCGGGTCAAGGATACGCGACGACGAGTCGAGCGGGTCAACTGCCGGGTAGATACCAAGTTCCGAGATTGCGCGGTTAAGAACGGTGGTTGCGTCCAAGTGAGCAAAGGTCGTTGCCGGTGCAGGGTCGGTAAGGTCGTCCGCAGGTACGTACACAGCTTGGATCGATGTAATCGAGCCGTTCTTGGTCGAGGTAATGCGTTCCTGCATCGCGCCCATGTCGGTTGCCAGTGTTGGCTGGTAGCCCACAGCAGACGGGATACGACCCAGAAGTGCCGAAACTTCGGAACCAGCCTGAGTGAAGCGGAAGATGTTGTCGACGAAGAACAGAACGTCAGTACCCGAAGCGTCACGGAACTGTTCCGCAAGGGTCAGACCGGTCAGCGCTACACGTGCACGTGCTCCCGGAGGCTCGTTCATCTGACCGTACACGAGAGCCACTTGCGACTCTTCGAGGTTGTCCGGCTTAATAACGTTGGATTCGATCATCTCGTGATAAAGGTCGTTACCTTCACGGGTACGTTCACCAACACCAGCGAACACGGAGTAGCCCGAGTGCACTTTTGCGATGTTGTTGATGAGTTCCATGATGAGAACGGTTTTACCAACGCCTGCACCACCGAACAGACCAATCTTACCACCTTTGGAGTAAGGTGCGAGAAGGTCGATAACCTTGATGCCGGTTACGAGGATTTCGGTTTCAGTCGACTGGTCGCTGAATTCCGGTGCCTCAGCGTGGATCGGACGGGTTTCCGTCGCGTTCACTGGGCCCTTTTCGTCAACGGGTTCGCCAACAACGTTCAGAATACGACCGAGGGTCGCGGTACCAACCGGAACCGAGATCGGTGCGCCGGTGTCGACCACTGCCTGACCACGGACGAGACCTTCGGTCGCGTCCATAGCGATGGTACGTACGGTGTTTTCGCCAAGGTGCTGGGCCACTTCAAGAACCAGCTTCTTGCCATTGTTTTCGGTGTCGAGTGCGTTGAGGATCGCCGGCAGGGCATCTTCGAACTGCACGTCCACAACGGCGCCAATCACCTGCGTGATTTTGCCTTTTGCGTTTGCCATGTTTCGTTACTCCGGTTCTTAGAGCGCTTCCGCGCCCGAGATAATTTCGATCAGTTCGTTGGTGATGACGGCCTGACGCGAACGGTTGAATTCAATGGTCAAGCGGTCGATCATGTCGCCCGCGTTGCGAGTTGCGTTGTCCATCGCGCTCATCCGCGCACCCTGTTCGGATGCAGCGTTTTCTAGCAGCGCCGCAAAGACCGCCGTCGACACGCTGGCAGGCAGCAGGTCTTCGAGGATTGCTTCTTCGCTAGGTTCGTAGTCGTAGTCAGCCACAGCACCGTCGGTTGCTTCAAACTTTGCTGGGATCACCTGTTGCGCAGTTGGGATCTGAGCGATCACAGACTGGAATTGCGCAAAGAAGATCGTCGCAACGTCGAATTCACCGGCTTCGAACCGCTTGAGAAGGTCTTTGCCGATGGATTGTGCGGTCGCATAGTCCATACGCTTAACAGCGGAGAGATCTACGTGATCCACAATCAGATCGCCGAAATCACGGCGAAGCTGTTCACGGCCCTTCTTGCCAACTGTCAGGATCTTGACCGTCTTGCCTTGGGCTTGAAGGTCGCGAACAGCCTGACGGGCTTTCTTCACGATCGAAGAGTTGAAACCGCCGCAGAGGCCACGTTCAGCGGTCATGACCACAAGCATGTGGACTTGATCGCTGCCCGTACCACGAAGCAGCAGCGGCGCAGTATCCGAACCACCAGCCGAAGCAGCAAGCGCGGACACTACAGCGTTGAAACGCTCAGTGTACGGGCGAGCCGATTCAGCAGCGTCCTGGGCACGGCGGAGCTTTGCCGCCGCGACCATCTGCATCGCCTTTGTGATCTTGCGGGTCGATTTGACCGACGCGATCCTGTTTTTTAGGTCCTTAAGACTTGGCACTGCCTTGTCTCCTTATCCGGTGATCAGGCGAAGTCTGCGGCGAATTCGTCCAGCGCAGCCTTCAGCTTGTCAGCATCAGCACCTTTGATCTTCGGGTCGTCGTTCGCGATCCAATCCAAGATGTCCTTACGCTTGGTGCGCAGGAATGCGAGGAGCGCTGCTTCGTAGCGGCCAACTTCTTTTACGTCGACTTTGTCGAGGTAACCGTTGGTGCCAGCGAAGATGATGCAAACGATTTCCGCGTTGGTCAGCGGCGAGTACTGCGGCTGTTTCATCAGCTCGGTCAGACGCGCACCACGGTTCAGAAGACGCTGGGTTGCAGCATCAAGGTCGGAACCGAACTGAGCGAATGCTGCCATCTCGCGGTACTGAGCGAGCGACAGTTTAACCGGACCAGCAACAGACGACATTGCTTTGGTCTGAGCGGACGAACCAACGCGCGAAACCGACAGACCGGTGTTCACAGCTGGGCGGATACCCTGGTAGAACAGCTCGGTTTCGAGGAAGATCTGACCGTCGGTGATCGAGATCACGTTGGTCGGAATAAACGCCGAAACGTCGCCGCCCTGGGTTTCAATGATCGGCAGCGCGGTGAGCGAGCCCGAACCATTGTCTTCGTTCAGCTTTGCCGAACGTTCCAGCAGACGCGAGTGGAGATAGAAAACGTCGCCCGGGTAAGCTTCACGGCCCGGCGGACGGCGGAGCAGAAGCGACATCTGGCGATACGAAACAGCCTGCTTCGAAAGGTCATCGTAGATGATCAGTGCGTGGCGGCCGTTGTCACGGAAGTGCTCTGCCATTGCGGTTGCCGCGTAGGGAGCAAGGAACTGCATCGGTGCCGGATCGGACGCGGTTGCAGCAACAACGATGGAGTATTCCATCGCGCCGTTTTCTTCGAGCTTACGAACGAGCTGAGCAACAGTCGAACGCTTCTGACCAACTGCAACGTAGATGCAGTAGAGTTTCTTGGACTCATCGTCGCCAGCAGCTTCGTTGTAAGACTTCTGGTTCAGGATTGCGTCCAGAGCCACAGCGGTTTTACCAGTCTGACGGTCGCCAATGATAAGCTCACGCTGGCCACGGCCAATCGGGATCATCGCGTCAACCGATTTCAGGCCGGTTGCCATCGGTTCGTGAACCGATTTACGGGGAATGATGCCCGGTGCTTTAACGTCAGCAACCAAACGCTTGGAAGCGTTGATCGGACCTTTGCCGTCGATCGGGTTACCCAGACCGTCAACAACGCGACCGAGCAGTTCATCACCAGCCGGAACGTCCACGATCGAGTTGGTGCGCTTAACAGTGTCACCTTCTTTAATGTCGCGGTCGGAACCGAAGATAACAACACCAACGTTGTCTGCTTCGAGGTTCAGAGCCATCCCGCGGATACCACCGGGGAATTCGACCATTTCACCAGCCTGAACATTGTCCAGACCGTATACGCGAGCGATACCGTCACCGACCGAGAGCACACGGCCGATTTCGGCCACTTCGGCATCTTGGCCAAAGTTTTTGATCTGGTCCTTCAGGATCGCAGAAATTTCTGCAGCTTGGATCGCCATTATCCGACCTCTTTCATGGTGTTCTGGAGAGCGCTGAGCTTGGAGCGGATCGACGTGTCGATCATCTTCGAGCCCACCTTAACAACAAGACCGCCAACGAGGGACTCGTCCACGGCCGCATTAATTTTCACAGTTTTACCGATATTGGCAGAGAGTGTCTTTGCCAATTTATCGGACTGAGTTTTAGTCAGCGCCTTCGCGCTGATAACCTCGGCGGTTACTTCGCCTTTCTCTTCGGCCATCAGGTCGCGCAGCGCGTTCAGAACGAACGGCAGAACGAACATACGGCGCTTTTGCGCCAGCAGGCCGAGAGTGTTGGTTACGATTTCCGACAGGCCCATCTTTTTTGCGAGCGCTGCAATCGCAGTCGCTTGCTCTTCGCGGGAGTACAACGGCGAAGAAATCAGAGCGCGCAGATCAGAGCTGCCTTCGAGTGCAGCCGTCAGTGCGTCAATGTCGGATTCAAGAGCAGCAAGACCTTTGCCTTCTTTGGCAAGGTCAAAAGCAGCAGATGCATAGCGCGAAGCGATGCCGGTTGAGATCGAAGCTGGTTCGGACACGTCCACCCTTCCGATAGTTTTGGCCCTCACGTCATACCGGGATGGTCTGAAGTTTAGGCAGCTTGAACCGCCCTCGTCGAAGCGGGGGCGCCAAAATCACGGGGGATGTAGCAGACAGGTATGACTGTCGCAACCGCCTAGACGCACTCAAGATCGATTGTTTGCGCCAATACTCTGAAAGAACAGCGCCGCAAGGTGACGGGTGCGACCATTCGCGCAACCTTTCTCGTCAAAAATTGGTACGCGACGGTATACTGAAATCCGATTTGAACCGAGAATCGAATCTCTTTTTCGTGATTGTTAGGTCGGTCGGCTATTTGACAGCCCCGCTTCGGGCACAGGTCGCCCCACCCCTTCAAGGATTTTAAGCGGGCGTTTCACCGCCTCCCCCAGACCCGGACGACGGGGAGCAGAGACCTGCTTGGACACTTCGACAATCAACACACCACCAGAAGCGATGAACGGCAATTTATGCCCCAGATCTTCGAGCACATTCGCCAGTTTGCGCCATATCCGCTTCTTAGAGGGGGGCTGATACAGCACTGACGAGGCTCGCTCGACAACAAAGTTGTGCTGCCTGAGTTGAGCCTCAAGTTGGCTCAATGAATAGGGCCGCCCGTATCCGAACGGTGTTTTGTCCGATCGGGACCAGAGGCCCGCACGGTTGGGCACCACGAAAACAGCTCGCCCCCCTGGTCCAAGAACACGCCAGCATTCCTCTAAAACCGCCGTCGGATTCTCTGACGTCTCCAGCCCATGCATCAAAACAAGCTTATCGACCACGCCATTTTCGAACGGCCACATCATTTCTTCACATAGGACACTGACATTCGGCTGCCCCGCAGGCCACGGCATAACCCCCTGTGGCCCTGGCATCAGCGCCACAACCCGACGCGCATCATCTAAGTAAGGACGCAAAAGCGGCGCAGCAAAGCCAAAGCCCGCAACGGTTTGCCCTTTCGCCTCGGGCCACATCGCAGTCAATTCACCACGGATAACCTTTTGTGCGGCCCGCCCCAAGGCGCTGCGATAATAGAAATTGCGCAGATCAATTACGTCGAGATGCATTGCGGTCGGTGGCCTTTGGGCTAGTCTCTTTATCAAAGCTTAACCGAAGATCGTGACAATGCCATGCCCCTTGAACTCATTACCTTGCCCTGTTTGACCGATAACTACGCCTATCTGGTCCGAAACACTGAAACGAATGAGGTCGCACTGATCGACGCCCCCGAGACTGGACCGATTTTGTCCTACCTAGACGCACATGGCCTGACCCTCGGCACCATTCTGCTCACCCACCACCACTGGGACCACGTGGACGGCGTTCCTGATCTTGTCGCAAGATATAATCCCAAAATCATTGGCGCCGCCGCCGATGAAGCGCGCCTACCAAAGCTCGACCACTCTGTGGTAGATGGTCAAGAGATCACCATTTGTGGCGAACCCTGCGAGGTGATCGACGTCTACGGCCACACCATCGGGCACGTGGCGTTTTACTTCCCCCAAAGCGGCTATTTGTTCAGTGCTGATAGCCTAATGGCATTTGGCTGTGGTCGCTTGTTTGAGGGAACACCCGCACAAATGTGGGTCAGCATGCAACGCCTCCGCGCCCTGCCCGACGATACTTTGGTCTGTTCTGGCCATGAATACACAGCATCGAATGCCAAATTCGTGGCCACCATTGATCCGAACACTCCAGCCGTTCAGGCCCGCATACAATCCACGGCCGAAGCCCGCGCAAGGAACGAGGCGACTGTTCCATCGCTCCTCAGCTTGGAAAAAGCGACCAATCCCTATTTGCGTGCAGACCATCCAGACCTCAAAGCCGCAGTCGGCATGGAAGGTGCATCAGACCTCGAAGTATTCACCGAAATTCGCCGCCGAAAGGACAATTTCTGATAGTTTGGTGCAAAAACATTCCGCGCTGACGCGCCGTTACAGGGCGATGACGCGAAATGTGAAGCGAATATGAAAGAAAGTCCTTGAAGGTTGGGCAAGAAAACCAAACTTTAAAGGTATGAGGCCACAGTCGAACGGAACGTGTTCCGCGAGACACCGAAAGAAAGGAGCACTCATCGTGCCATCTTTTTCGACCACACTTGAGCAGTCCATCCATGCGGCGCTGGCTTTGGCCAATGCGCGTCGTCACGAACTCGCTACACTCGAACATCTTTTGCTGGCCCTGATCGATGAACCCGACGCCGCACGCGTCATGAAAGCGTGCTCTGTCGATCTCGATGAGCTGCGCAAAAACCTCGAAGAATATATCGACGACGATCTGTCGACCCTGATCACCGAAGTTGACGGGTCCGAAGCCGTGCCCACCGCTGCGTTCCAGCGTGTGATCCAGCGTGCGGCGATCCACGTTCAGTCTTCGGGTCGTACCGAAGTCACGGGTGCGAACGTCCTCGTCGCGATATTTGCGGAACGCGAATCCAACGCGGCTTACTTCCTCCAAGATCAGGAAATGACCCGTTATGACGCGGTCAACTTTATCGCGCACGGCGTTGCCAAAGACCCCGCCTTTGGCGAGGCACGTCCGATCATGGGCGCTGACGATGACGAAGATCGCACGACGGAGACAGCGACCGAAGCAGCCGAAGCGAAAGACTCCGCTCTCGCCAAATACTGCGTGGACCTGAACGCGAAATCCGCGAAGGGTGACGTTGATCCGCTGATTGGCCGCGATCACGAGGTTGAACGCTGCATTCAGGTGCTTTGCCGTCGCCGTAAGAACAACCCGCTTCTTGTGGGGGATCCGGGCGTTGGTAAAACCGCAATCGCCGAAGGCCTCGCCCGCAAGATCGTAAACGGCGAAGTGCCCGAGGTGCTATCTGAAACGACGATTTACAGCCTTGATATGGGCGCCCTTCTCGCCGGAACCCGCTACCGTGGTGATTTCGAAGAGCGTCTGAAGGCCGTTGTTTCCGAACTCGAAGACCACGACGATGCCGTTCTGTTCATCGACGAGATCCATACCGTTATCGGTGCGGGTGCGACCTCTGGCGGCGCGATGGATGCGTCCAACTTGCTGAAACCTGCACTGCAGGGCGGCAAGCTGCGCTGCATGGGCTCGACCACATACAAAGAGTTCCGCCAACATTTCGAGAAAGACCGCGCACTTGCCCGTCGTTTCCAGAAAATTGACGTGAACGAGCCTTCGGTTGAGGACTCGGTGAAAATCCTGCAGGGCCTGAAGCCTTACTTCGAAGATCACCACCAAATCCGTTACACCCACGATGCGATCAAATCCGCCGTGGAACTATCGGCCCGTTATATCAACGACCGCAAACTGCCCGATAAAGCCATCGACGTGATCGACGAGGCAGGTGCCGCTCAGCATCTGGTCGCTGAATCCAAACGCCGTAAAACCATCGGCGTGAAAGAGATCGAGGCGGTCGTAGCCAAAATCGCACGCATTCCACCGAAGAACGTCAGCAAAGACGATGCGGAGACGCTCAAAGATCTGGAGAAATCGCTCAAGCGCGTTGTGTTCGGTCAGAACCTCGCAATCGAAGCGCTGTCCTCGGCGATCAAACTGGCGCGTGCGGGTCTTCGTGAACCTGAAAAGCCCATCGGGAACTACCTCTTCGCGGGCCCGACAGGTGTTGGTAAAACAGAGGTTGCGAAACAGCTTGCAGATACGCTGGGCGTCGAACTGATCCGTTTTGACATGTCCGAGTATATGGAGAAGCACGCGGTATCACGCTTGATCGGTGCCCCTCCGGGTTATGTCGGGTTCGATCAGGGCGGTATGCTGACCGATAGCATCGACCAGAACCCGCACTGCGTTCTGCTTCTCGACGAAATCGAAAAAGCGCACCCAGATGTCTACAACATTCTGTTGCAGGTGATGGACCACGGGAAACTGACCGACCACAACGGTCGAACGACGGATTTCCGCAACGTGATCCTGATTATGACCTCGAACGCGGGTGCCGCAGAGCAAGCGAAAGAAGCGATCGGCTTTGGTCGTGACCGTCGCGAAGGCGAAGATACCGCTGCGATCGAACGGACCTTCACACCTGAATTCCGCAACCGTCTGGACGCGGTGATCCCGTTCCAGCCGCTGCCGAAAGAGGTTATCCTGCAGGTCGTCGAAAAGTTCGTTCTGCAACTCGAAGCGCAACTCATGGACCGCAACGTCCACATCGAACTCACACCAGCTGCCGCCGCTTGGCTCGGCGACAAAGGCTACGATGCGAAAATGGGTGCACGTCCGCTGGGACGTGTCATTCAGGAACACATCAAAAAACCGCTGGCCGAAGAACTCCTGTTCGGCAAGCTCACCAAAGGCGGTGTGGTTCGTGTCTTGGTCAAAGACGACAAACTCGAACTGGAAGTCGAGCCACCACAGCAAGGTCGCCTGACAGGAAACAAACCACCGCTCTTGACCGCAGATTGATGCGTGCGGGGGCACTGATACTAATTACTCTCGCCGCACCAGCTGTGGCGAGAGACCCACTTTTCGGATTGCCGATTGATTGCGATCTGTCGGACACCTGTTACATGCAACAATTCGTTGACCATGACTCGTCTGCGGGCGTGATCGATTTTGCCTGTGGTTCGCTAACGTATGACGGCCACAAAGGAACAGACTTCGCCCTACCCTCACTCGCTATGCAAGCCCAAGGCGTCAATGTGATCGCAGCGGCCCCCGGAACGGTGCGCGGCGTTCGCAACGACATGGTCGATATCTTGCAAGGGCAAGCCGGTGCGCCCGATGTGTCCTCTAAGGAATGCGGAAACGGCGTCGTGATCGACCACGGCAACGGTTGGGAAACCCAATACTGCCACATGGCCCAAGGGTCCGTAACGGTTAGATCAGGCGATCACGTGGCAATGGGTCAAGTCCTCGGTCAGGTTGGGCTATCGGGCCAAACCCAGTTCCCACACGTACATTTTTCGGTCCGCCACAATGGAGAGGTCGTGGATCCCTTCGACCCGAACGATGAGGCCACTTGCGGACCGTCGAACACCACGCTCTGGATTGACACGCCGCCAACGCCTGCGGGCGGCCTGATCAGCACAGGGTTTGCCCCAAACGTGCCCGAATATACGGAAGTCAAAGCAGGCACTGCAGGCGTGGTAGAGCTTGATCAATCTGGCAATATCGTCCTCTGGGGTTTCTCGTTCGGCGTTCAATCCGGTGACGAAATGACGTTTGAAATCATCGGACCCTCTGGCCCAATCTTCGAACACACCGAAACCTTGACCCGCGATCAAGCGATGGTCTTTCGTGCCAGTGGCAAACGCGCACCCGCGTCAGGTTGGGACACAGGCGACTACGCAGGAATGGTCACGTTGCAACGCGACGGAACCGAGCTAGACCGCCAAGTGATCAATGTCACCGTTCGGTGAGCTTCAATTCGATCCGACGGTTCTGCGCCCGTGCTGCATCGCTGTCTTCGGTATTCAGAGGTTGATATTCACCAAATCCGTTGGCCGACAAATGGGTCGGATCAATGCCTTGGCTTTCAGACATGAACCGCACCACAGATAAGGCCCGCGCTTGCGACAGTTCCCAGTTGTCACGGAATTCGCCCAAGCCCGACAAAGGAATATTATCGGTGTGCCCATCGACGCGAATGATCCAGTCGATGCTGTCGGGGATATTGTCCGCAACTTGGCGCAAAAGCGTCGCGACCTTAGCAACTTCGGCCTGACCCAAAGGCGAGAGCGTCGCGCTACCCGGAGGGAACAGAACCTCTGAGGCAAAAACGAAACGGTCACCTTCAATACGCACGCCGTCCTGATCGGCCAAAACTTGGCGCATCTGACCAAAGAACTCCGACCGATAGTTTGCCAGTTCTTTTGTCTCTGCCTCTAGGCGCGCGCGTTCCGCCTCTTCTAACTCCAGCCGACGCGCATTTTCCGCAGCCGCACGGGCCAACGCCTGATTGAGCCGCCCAGAAAGGTTCGTGATCTGAACCTGCGCTTCGGTATCTGCCTGCTCTGCCAAATCGAGCAAACCTTGCAGGTTGGCAACTTGGCTCCGCAATTCAGCAACATTGGCGTTCAGAGCCGCCACCTGACGCTGACTTTCGGCAGAGAGCGCTTCTTCTTCCGTCAAACGCTGCTGGGCCACCGCTAAAAGGGCCGCCTGACGCTCTGCCTCGGTCAATTGCTCGGTCTGCTGCGCGGCCAAATCATCCCGCGCGGCCTCTGCCGCGGCCAAGAGCGTGAGAGTGTCCTCGGCCTCTTTGCGCTGCTGTTCGAGAGCCAATGTCATCGCTGTAATTTCGGCGTCTGCATCTGCGAGGCGTGCACGCAACGCCTCTAGCGCGGCGGCATCGGCCAAACGAGCAGCTTCTAGTTCAGATACCTGCGCTTGACGCGCAGCACCGCCAGTTTCCAACTCGGCAATTGTCGCCGCGTCCTGATCACGTTTAGCCTCAAGGTCTGCGATCAATGCTTCGAGGGCCTCACGACGAGCCGCAGCAAGACGGGCATTCTCGGCAGCATCGTCAATTTCCGAACGCGCTGTCGCGAGGGCGAGGTTCAGCGCCTCAGCCTCGGACATCAAACGCGCCTGTTCGGTTTCCAGCCCCGCGACCTGATCCCGCAAATCGGTGCGATCCGCCAGCAAACCCGCAATCTGCGCCTCAAACCCTGTGATCCGACTTTGCGCATCAACGAGTTCGGCCGTGACGCGATCCCGCTCGGCCGTCAGTGACGCGATCAAGGCAGCTTGCGCCTGACGGTCGTCTTGGGCCTGCGACAGATCCGTGGTCAACTGCCCGACCTGACTGGCCAGTTGCGACGACCGCGATTGTTCGAGGCCCAGCGCATTGGTCAATGATGCAATCTCGGACGAAAGCTCCTCAAGCCGCGTTTCCTGTCCCGTAATCTTTTCACGCAGCACAAACTGGATCACCATAAAGATAGTGATGACAAACATCAGGACCAGCAAGAGCCCCGTCATCGCATCCACAAACCCCGGCCAGATCGAGGCATTGAAACGGTTGGTGCTGCGACGACTGATCGCCATTAGCTATGTCCTGTGCCCGTTGGGCGTTTCGTTGCGCGCAGCATGCGAGTGATGTTCGCAAGATCGCCACGCAATTCACCCACGGTTTCCTGACGACCCGACGACAGCTCTTCGAGGATTTTCAGAAGCTGCACATCTATCGACCGCAACCGCATCCGGCTTTCGGCATCAATCCCGTCAACACCGCTATCTTGTAGTTTCTGGGCGAGCCGCATTTGGGCCTCAGCCGCCTCTTGCAATGCGGGACGCACGTCGGTCGCATCAATCTTCTGGGAAAGCCCCACAACGGCTTCGGTCAAGCGCACGAGATAAGCATCGGTTTGACCACGGCCTGCCTCTGCCTGTTCAAAGAGCGCCCGCAGGGTGTCGATCTGATCCGCCATTTGGTCGAGAACACCACCATAGGGGTTCCCTTCCATCGCTGGTCCCTCGTCCCCGCTCGAAAACCCGAGGCGGGTGATCGAGGACATCCATTCTTCGAGGTCGCGGTAAAAACGGTTCTGACCATGTCCCGCAAAGAGTTCCAACAGGCCAACAATCAGAGACCCCGCCAAACCGAGGAGCGACGACGAAAACGCTGTGCCCATCCCGCCCAACTGCGCCTCAAGGCCCATTTGCAGTTTGGCAAAGATATCGCCCGCAGCACCATCATCAGCGTTCAACGACCGAATGGTTTCGACCAACGCTGGAACCGTCGTGGCCAGACCATAGAACGTCCCCAAAAGGCCGAGGAAAATCAATGTATTGCCTAGATACTTGGTGATTTCGCGATCTTCGTCGATGCGGCTGGCAACGGAATCCAAGATCGACCGCGCAGACGAGCTAGACAGTTGCATACGTGCTCCGCGCGACCGCAGCAGTGTTGCCAAAGGCGCAAGCAGCGCAGGTGCGCCCTGAACCTGTTGGTCCCTTGCAAAACGTTTGATCCAGCCAACGGACGACACGAGCTGAACAACCTGCCCAAAGCACGACAATACGCCCAAGACAAAAACAGCGCCAATCAGCCCGTTCAAATACGGGTTAGACCAGAAGATCGACAGCAACGTGGACAATGCCACATAGACGCCAGCACCGATCAGCCCCAATGCGATCAGCATCATGGTGATCTGTCGCGTCGGTTGCGAAAAATACGGCTCGGCCTCGGGTTCCCTAATGTCCGCCACGGGTTGGGTTCCTCGCGTTAGTTTATTGCAGGAACCATAAGGCCCTGAGACTGAATTCCCAAATGAAATATATGGGATCAGACTGCGATTATTGCCTTAACGCGCCCCACGAGCCACGCCATTTCATCATCGCAAATGCCCATCTGCGTCAGATGCGCCGCAGTGTTGAAAAGATATTCGGTATTTGGCCCGCGCCCACCGACAGCACGCCCGATCATCTGCGCCTGCGTTTCGAGCGGCAGGTGACAGTATTGTTCGTGATCTGGGTCGATAATGTAGGTCACTGCCTCAACTGTTCGCCCGTCATGGAGCGTAATCGGTAGCACTGCCTCAAGATAGGCCGACGACACCAATTCACGTTCGCGAAGCGCAGTTATCACGGCCTCGCGGTCCGCATCGGCAACCCGAAATGCAACACCCGTGCAGCCAGCGCCATCCTGACGGTCCAAAGCCAGAACGAGTCCCGGCTCTTCGATGGTGCCACGATGGTGGATGGAGAGCATACAAAAAGACCGATGAAACCCGTCCAGTCGCGCCTGAATGGCCTCCTCGGGTTCGAAACCGGGGTTCCACAAAAGCGAGCCGTAGCCGAAGACCCAAAGCGGGGAATGTTCTTTTCCTGTCATGATCCCATGGTTAAACACGAAACAAGTTCGGGTTAAAGGGGGCGACATGAGGATCAAAGGCTGGGCGATCACGGGCGTCGTGGTTTACGGGCTCTATTGGGCCGCCGGTTCATTTGGTTTGCAAGCCTTGGTGCGGTCGGCCATTCAGGCCGACATCTCGTCAAAAGCTCAGAATGTGGCGCTTCAGTGGTCACCACTGCGGTTTACCACCCGCGTGGATGGCTACGAGAGCCAAATCGATGAATTGACCACGCTCATCGCCGAATCCGCGAAGGTGAGCATTCCCTCATACGCCCCGAACCGCGCCCGCATCGACATGCTCGGGCCCGTTCAAATCGTAGGCCCCGCATGGACGATCAAGGTTTCCGCTGACGAACTGTCAGTTGGGGGATCAGTGCAAATCACACGAAATGGCGACCTTGGACGATTTGACCTCAGCGGATCGAATGTTGTCATTGAGGACCCAGATACAAATGCGGCAACCATAGAGGCTCACCTCGTTCCCTCAGACAAAGGTGTCTACGATCTCGATCTATCGATGACAGACGTCACTCTGATGGCTGAGATAAAGACTTCCATCGACCCGACGCACCAACTGCCCGAGATGGTCAGCCAGTTCAGCGTCAACGGCGCCGTCAAATTCGACCCCGCCCCTGCTCTATTCGCGACATCTGACCCTATAATTGCAGGCATGGACTTTGCGCCGCTCAAACTCATTTGGGGTGACATTGATCTGACCGTCGACGGGCTCATCGACATTCAGTCTGACGGCACGCCAAGCGGTCAGTTGGATGTAACCATGAAAGGCTGGGAAACGGTCTTACGGATGCTTGCCGCGAACGGCGCGATCAAACCCGCCAACTTGATGGGGTATCAGGCGATGGCATCGGGTCTTGCGAGCGACGATGGCAGCATCACACTTCCCCTGATTTTTGCGGATGGGCAAATGCGCCTTGCTGCGTTCCCGCTAGGGCCAGCGCCAAAACTACGCTAACTCAATCGACTTTGGTTGGTTTGCGGCCAAAGTCGGGAGCGTCGGTGTCCTGACCCGCTTCAATGATGCCGCGACGGATCGCGCGGGTGCGGGTGAAATAATCGAACAACAGATCACCATCGCCCTGACGAATAGCGCGCTGAAGGACGAACAGTTCTTCGGTGAACCGCCCCAAAATTTCCAAGGTCGCGTCTTTGTTCGTCAGAAACACATCGCGCCACATCGTCGGGTCAGAGGCCGCAATACGGGTGAAGTCACGAAAACCCGCTGCAGAGAACTTTATCACCTCTTGATCGGTGACGCGGCGCAGGTCATCGGCAACGCCAACCATCGTGTAAGCGATCAAGTGCGGCGTGTGAGACACCACCGCGCAGACTAGATCATGGTGGTCAGGGTCCATGATTTCGATATTCGCGCCGATCCCCTTCCAGAAATCGCACAACCGATCCAACTCACCCTGATCGACAGTCTCGGGCGGCACGACCAAGCACCAACGGTTGTCGAACAGCGTCGCAAACCCTGATCGAGGGCCAGAATGTTCGGTCCCCGCCATCGGGTGACAGCCGATGAAATGCGCGTGTTCGGGCAGATGCGGCACAACGGCGTCGAACACGGACTTTTTCACCGATCCCACATCCGTGACCATCACACCCTGTTTCAGATGCGGGGCAATCGCCGCCATCACTGGACCCATCGCACCGATCGGTACGGCCAGAACAACGAGATCTGCGTCTTTAACAGCCTCTTCGGCGGTATCGACAACGCGGTCGACCAGATTGATCTCGCGCGCGATATCACGCGTTTCTGCGGACCGCGCATAGCCCACGATTTCGTTCGCGAGTTTTCCACGACGAATGGCCAGCGACATGGACCCTGCAATGAGGCCCAATCCGATCAGGGCAACACGGTTATAGGTGGCCATCAGCGGACCCCCTTAAACGTGCCGATGACATGAACCACGCGGCGGCACGCAGCCTCGTCGCCAACGGTGATCCGAAGGCAATTCGGCAGGCCATAGCCACCCACACGGCGCACGATGATCCCGTCGTCCTTGAGCGCGGCATCGCAAGCGGCTGCTTCGTCTTCGGAGGCAAAACGCGCCAGAATGAAGTTCGCAAAGCTCTCATCAACCTGCACACCCATCTGGATCAGAGCGTTGGACAGCCAATCACGCCACTTTGCATTTTCGGTCCGGCAACGTTCAACAAAGGCAACGTCGCGCACGGCAGCCTCTGCGGTCGTCAATTGTGTCTCGGACAAGTTGAACGGCTGACGCACACGGTTCAGCACATCAATGATGTCTTTGGCCGCATAGGCCCAACCGATCCGCAAACCGCCGAGGCCGTAGATTTTAGAGAACGTGCGAGTCATGATCACGTTGGGATATTGATCCACCAACCCAGAGCCGCCATCGAATCCGTCGACGAATTCAGTGTAGGCGCCGTCGTGAACGAACAACACATCGGACGGCAGACCCTCGATCAACCGCACAAGCTCTGCCTCGGTCAGCATCGTGCCTGTCGGGTTTGCAGGGTTCGCTACAAAAACGATCCGCGTACGCTCAGTGACAGCCGCCAAAATGGCGTCGACATCCACACGGCGATTGTTTTCTTTGACTTCAACAGGAACAGCACCGACCATCTTTGCGAGGATCGGATACATCGAAAACCCGTGTTCGGTGGTGATGATCTCGTCACCAACACCCGCGTAACACGTCGCGATGAACTGAAGCACTTCGTCCGAACCCGCACCGCAGATCAATTGATCGGGAGAGAGGCCATAGACTTCACCAATCGCGGCCCGAAGGCTCGCATGGTCGGTCGAGGGGTAACGATGCAAGTCCTGAACGCTGCGGGTAAATGCCTCGCGTGCTTTGTCGGAAAACCCATAGGGGTTTTCATTCGACGACAGCTTGAGCACGTCGGATTTACCAGCGACCTTGCTTTCGCCACTGACATACAGTGCGATATCCATGATGCCGGATTGCGGTTTTGGCGTCTTGGTCATGTTCTGCCCTCGGGTTGTCGGACCTTCCTTAACGATGGTTTTGACCCGTTTCCAGAGCACAGATCGACACGGATGAAATAGCTGCCCGATTTCAGGCGGCATGTGGCAGATTGATCGGTTATAACGAGTACATGTTATTCAGTTTACCAGACCCAGATACACTCTATGACGCGCTTGTAGCGCGGGACGCTTCCTATGATGGTCGCGCCTATGTGGGGGTAACGTCGACAGGCATTTTCTGTCGACTGACCTGCCCCGCACGCAAACCCTTGCGAGAGAACTGTCGGTTCTTTGCAACAACAGCAGAATGCATTGCAGCCGGGTTCCGTCCCTGCAAACGCTGCCATCCCATCGGCACGAGCGCGGAGGCTGACCCTGTAATCGCCCGTCTGCTTGCCGTGCTCGACGATGAGCCCGATCGACGCTGGACCGAAGGCGATGTGGAGGCGATGGGGTTTGACACCTCGACCGTGCGACGGGTGTTTCGGCGACAATTCGGTATGACGTTTATTCAGATGGCACGACAAAGGCGGATGAGAATGGGCGCAAAAACATTGGCCGAAGGCGGCAAAGTCATCGAGGCACAATTGGACGCGGGCTTCGACAGTCCTTCAGCGTTTCGTGCGTCATTCGCGAAACTGTTGGGCGTTGCCCCATCTGAAATGCGAACGGATGCGGCGTTGCGGGCTGATTTCATCGACACACCACTAGGTGCCATGATCGCCGTGAGTGACGCGAAATCCCTCCGGATGCTCGAATTCCCCGAACGCAAAGGTCTGGCCGCACAGCTAAATCGCATCTTCGACACCACGAAAGGATCAATGGGTTTTGGGCGGTTCGAGGCGACTGATCAGGTTGCCGAAGAATTGGTTGAATTCTTTGCGGGCAAACGATCAACGTTCGACGTGCCCCTCGCGCAAAATTACGGGACATCGTTCCAGCGCGAAGTCTGGGAGGCACTCCGTAAAATCCCCGCAGGCGAGACACGCAGCTACGGCCAACTCGCCGCAGAGATCGGACGCCCAACGGCGATGCGCCCTGTGGCCTCGGCCAATGGTGCGAACCAAATCGCGCTCGTTATCCCCTGTCACCGTGTCATCGGCGCAGATGGAACACTCACAGGTTACGCAGGTGGCTTATGGCGAAAGCAAAAACTGATCGAAATTGAACGCCAGTTTCGGTGAACCAAAAGAAAAAAGGCTGCCCGAAGGCAGCCTTTTCCCGAATATCGGCTAAGAACCAGATTAGTTCTTAGCGTAGAATTCGACGACGAGGTTCGGTTCCATCACAACAGGGTACGGAACGTCCGACAGGCCCGGAGTGCGAACGAAAGTCGCGGTCATTTTGTTGTGGTCAGCGTCGATGTAGTCAGGAACATCACGCTCGGTCAGCTGAACAGCTTCGAGAAGAACGGTCATCTGTTTCGACTTCTGACGAACTTCGATAACGTCGCCTTCTTTGACGCGGTAGGACGGGATGTTTACCGATTTACCGTTAACCAGAACGTGGCCGTGGTTTACGAACTGACGAGCAGCGAACACGGTTGCAACGAACTTCGCGCGGTAAACAACAGCGTCCAGACGACGCTCGAGCAGGCCGATCAGGTTTTCACCGGTATCGCCTTTTACACGCTCTGCTTCACCGTAGATGCGGCGGAATTGTTTCTCGGTCAGGTCGCCGTAGTAGCCTTTCAGCTTCTGTTTAGCGCGCAGCTGCAGACCGAAGTCCGAGATTTTCGCTTTGCGGCGCTGACCGTGCTGGCCTGGGCCGTATTCACGCTTGTTTACTGGCGACTTAGGACGACCCCAGATGTTTTCGCCCATGCGGCGGTCGATTTTGTACTTGGCAGACGTGCGTTTGGTCACGGCTGATCTCCTTCGTTATGGTCGACGCCCCGAAGGGCGACTATGAAGGGCGTTGTCCTCTTGGCCGAAGCCATGACAGGAATCCCCTTGCGGGGCCCACCAACACCAATGAATGGGCGGCTTATAGAGGCGAGAGCGACAGAGTCAACGCTCTTTTGTCACATAAGCCGACTGTCATGCCGTAGGATTTCCACTTCGCTGCCAGACAAAACACGACGCGCAAACATACCGTAGGTCTGCGGGTCGCCGCCAAGCTCTGGCATCCGCTGGAAGAGGCGTGAACGATCGGCCTCGTTCAAGTGGGACAGTGCCGCGCTTGCCGGGTGAAAACTTTCGGTTTCGACCTTATTCGCAAAAACGACTTCATGCTGCGGAAGAAGCATGTGGATATAGGTCACTTCACGCACCGAGCGGTCCACATAGATCGAATGATCGTTCACCAGATCGCGCGCGGTCACCAGCACCTCATCCGCATTGAACAGGGCACGCGCACGCGCACCTTTGAGGATCATGCGGTGATCAGGCGATACAAGAAGTCCCTCGTCAGGCACGTCCTTATCCAAAGCCCCCGCCCGCATACGGATCGGCGCATAGTGCGGCATCGCGAACAAACGCGCGCCCGTCACACGGCGCGTGCCGATCCAGAGAATTTCTTGACAGCCGTTGTCTTTGGTCTGAACCCGATCGCCTTCGCGCAAGGATTCAACGAGACGAGGCCCGTGTTCCGTTTGAATCGTCGTCCCAGGAGTAAAGCAAATAACACCGCCTGGCGCGGCACTGATCTGATCAGGGCGCTCTAGGTCGATGTTATGCGACACGATCCACATTTCACGATGACGCGGCGGAATATGCCCGATGAACATCAAGAGTGGCGGACGACCACGGCCCGTTTCGATCAAGGTCACTGTCCACGTGTCCCGACCATCTGTAATGCTGAAACTCTTTTCAAAAAGAGGATGATCGATCTCTACCTCGATCCCAATAGGATTTTTAGTCTCGACCGCCTGCAACATGCGTCGCACCGAATGCGCCGCTCTTTTTCGAATGTCTGCCTCTCCGGCCGCAATCCCCAAAGGAAGCACAGAATTCGGGCCATCCACCCGAACTGCATCCCCTGTCCAAGCCCAAGTCGCCCCTACGCGAAACGCGTCGCGCGGCGCGGACCAGAGCCCGTCAATCTCACATTGCGCCCAGGAAATGACAAACGTGCCTAGAAAGCCCGTTTTCATGCCCGTTCTCTGCCTCAGTCTGCCCGCGTCTTTTGTCCCGCGCGGATCTGACTTCAAAATAAGCAGGTGGATTCTCGCGAATCAACCCTAAACGTGAGAACGCGTTAACTTTTTAATTAGAAGTTGAAATTTAGCTTCAGCGAGCCGACGATTTGGCCCTCTTCTTGACCGAAGTATTGTTCGGACAGGTAGGTTGCGCCGTAATAGAATGAAATCTTCGGCGCGATTTGCCAGTTGAGGCCAGCGCGAATGCGATAGCGGGTATCTTCAACCTCTGCACCAAAGCTGGCGGGGAAGTAGATGCTATCCCCGACAATCGCGTAATCAGCCCCCAAAAGGAACGCGAGCCCGCGGTTATGAGAATCCGCCAGTTTGAACCGTTGCCCCGTGACCGGATCGCGGCCATGCGCCACGTCAACGGCCACGTCCCCGAATTGGAAGTCTGCCCCAACGCGGATCAAATCCTCTGCCCCATACTGCCCCTCAACAAACGGACGCAGGTATGAATGGCCAAAGTCGATTTCGCGGGCGATCTCGGTTGTCAGGGTCGGATAGACACCATTCGCTATTTGGTTTGCCTCGACTGAAGCCGCGATTTCTGGGGCACCCACGCGGTCGTGGAAATTCCGCTGAAACTCCATCATGCCTGTCTGAGGGCCCACGACAACGATGTCCGTCCCCACGCTGATTTCCAGATCGTTGATCTCGTAATGGGTATGCGCCCCAACCGACAAAATACCCGCATAAGCACGGTCCGATGACTTCGCACCATTCAGGTTTCGCGGCGCGATGACTTCGGAGCGCAGACGAAGCTCCATCAAACCAAAGGGCTGATCGGCATAGTCGCGTTCGTTATCTTTCGAAAATGCAAACGACAGAACGTAGCTGCCCGTGCGCCAGCGATCTTCGTTATCCCCAAAGTAGTCGTTGTTGAACAGCCGACCAACGCCCGTCAGGCCCCAGCCGCTCTCGGTTTCGGCAACAGCAGCGCCTGATGACAAGATGAGAGACGACAGGACGACAGCGCGCGCAAAGGACATACCATACCCCACAATTAGTATACACGCGGAGGTTTAGAACAAGCAGGGCAAATTTATAGCTAAAATTTCTATTCTCCCGCGCCCACGCGGTAGCACAGCGCTATCTAGCGTTGCGCAACCCAGCGGCGACTGTCAAACACAGCGCATGACGCAGCACACCACTCAGAAAACGCACCTCGTACTGATCGCCTTTCTCACGGGCGGGCTTCTAACGATTATGACGCTATTGAATGGCCAAGTCGCATTAGGAGGCGGCGCGATCTTTTCGTCATGGGTGGCGCATGGCGTCGGAACTGTTGCAGCTATCATCGCGCTCATCGTGCTCTTTCGGCGCCGCCCGAAGGGAGGCGCGCGTTCACCCGCACCGCTATGGGCCTACCTCGGCGGTATTTCGGGTGCTTTGACGGTGATCCTTACCTCAACGACGGTAAATACACCGCTTGCTCTCTCGGGCACCATTGCCCTTGGCCTCGCGGGACAGATGGTCTTTGGACTTAGCGCGGATGTGTTGGGGCTGTTTGGCCTTCCCAAACGTCGGTTGGCACGGCGCGAGCTGTTCTCTTTCGCAATGATCTGCGCGGGTAGCTTGATCATCATCTATTTGGGACGGGTCTGATGGGAATTTGGATTTATGTCTCCCTCGCCTTTGCCGCGGGATTGCTGGTCGGACTAAGTCGCCAAATCAATGGTCGCCTGTCGCTCTCCACAAGCCCCTTAGAATCATCGTTCTGGAATCATGCGGTGGGTTTCGCGGTACTCTGCGTGATCGCCCTCTCCATCGGATGGTCCCACCCCCAAGACGGCCTCTCTGACATCCCGCTGTCCGCCTACGCTGGGGGCGCGGTTGGCGTGGTCTTTATCGCGTCATCCAGTTGGCTCATCGCGCGTATTGGCGCTGCGCAAACGGCTGTATTGGTGATCGCAGGGCAAATGGTATCGAGCGTGATCCTCGATATCGCGATGGGAACTGCTGGGGTCGCGTGGGCACGAACCTTGGGGGTTGCATTAATCCTCGCAGGAATTTTCTACGGTCGACGTTCAAGAGACTGAATTTCCCGCTTGCGCCGCCGCACAGAGATGATTAATACGCCCCTCACGCACAGAGTGGCCCGTTCGTCTATCGGTTAGGACGCCAGGTTTTCAACCTGGAAAGAGGGGTTCGATTCCCCTACGGGCTGCCACTGCATTTCCCAAAATATTTTAAAAACAATATGTTAGGTACTTATTCATCTAGCGTGTATGCCGGTCCGTATACCAAATTGATTATGGACAACATTGGTCCTGAGCTGACTGAAGGTTCACACCCTCACACTCGTACTCTCCAAGAAACTTGACGATGAATGCCCTTCTGGGACATGTCACTGGTGTTTATCCAATGGCGGACTGATTATGCTCTCGAAATTCAAAAATAAAACTGCCAACGATGCACCAGCCGACGATAAGCATTCGCCGAGCGATCAGAAGCTTCAGTCATCGGCATTAGACGCGGCACCTACCAAAAAACCATTTATGCCACCCTATCGAGAAGGCAGCGTTACTGACAAACGTCGCTCAGTTCTTCATGAAGGGATCAAAATCGAAGGCAACTGGACAAGTGATGGTGTTGTCGAGTTTGGCGGGACGATTACCGGCGACCTTACCGCTGACATTCTAGTGGTGACCAAAACTGGGAAAATCACAGGCACAATTCGGGCTGATCAAGTCATGATTGAAGGACAAGTGATAGGCAAAATCTTTGCCAAATCTCTCAGCTTGAAACCGACCGCAAATGTAGAGGCCGACATCACCTCACCTACCTTGAGCATGGATATGGGTGCAAAATTCAACGGCGCAATCTCGATGCCACCCCAGAAAACTATGATCTGATGCCGCTACCTCAAAGTGCTAACGCTGATAGATGTGCCTTATAGGGCATACAGACCCTGGGGCACTCTCGCCTCCCACTAAATACTATCCGACATGCAATACCTGGAAATGAATATGTCCTAGGTTTTGGTCTCGAAGCCGCTGGCGTCAATTTTTCCCACAGCACTGCTTATATAAATATCCAGACCCACAAGTGCATGGGTCATTTCGTTTTGGCTTTTTAATTTGACGCTTTTGACGAGATGTCGGTTGTTCAAATAAGTCCGTACGAGCCTGCTGCAGCAATTCAATTAAGGCATTCGGAATGAGGTCCAGCGCTTCTTCAGAAAACGCGTGGATAAGTTGGTCGTCAAAATCACTTTGACCTTCGGCTATTTCATTGAGAACTAAAAAGAGGCTCAGAGCACTTCGCGTAACCTCCTCACTATGATCGAACAACGCCTCCCAGACATCTTTCCGGAGAGCTACGCCACGGTTGAAGCCTTGAACCCAAGGCTGCCATGAAACTTGATCTGTGTCCTCAACATTTGAAAAAATAGGCTGCAATCGCTGTCGAGTCTTTGCCCTATCGGCGATGTATTCGAGGTGGCCGACAATATTTTCAACGACCAGATCAGCAACTTTGCCACGAGGGAATTTCTCAGGAACTTTTCCTTTGAATAAATCTGTGAGCCAGCTTGATGGAGGTACAAATTCTGGACACAAGAACACTGCCGTAAGATACCCATCCAGCTCACTGAGCTTCATATCGATGCGCTGGGTAGCATCTGAAGACGAGAGAAGTTGAGCAAGTCGCTCGACATCATGTTTATAGAAGCGCATGATCTTCACCTTCCGTTGCCTACTCCAACATTCGGTTGCTTAGACTTTATAAGCTCGAAACTGTCGATGCCTTAGTGGACCACAGATTAGTCATAATTATGCCTCTTTTTTACGTGATGTAAGCTTCATGAAAGTTGTTCGCTCTCTCATTTTTGGATGGTCGCCAATCAGAATACAGGACTACCTGACATCTGAGATGATGAAGTTTGGCGTTCCTGAACACCTTGCTCGATCGATTATTAAAGTGCTTGCAGATGCGGGCTATCTGCAATCTGAGAAGACACAGCCTCCTTTAGTTTTGACACAGGAATTTCGGGTGCCGCTTAAAACGAAAGATAAAAAATTAGCACTCCGTCCAGTCGAAACTCTTGTTCAAGAAATAGAGAACACTTGTGCTGCACGTTTATCCGATGCGACAGTCAAGAGGTTGATGACACGGCAACACTACCTGAGACTTGCCACTCATCATTCTTTGGCTGAGGACTGACTAATGACCATTACGCGTCTAACTGCGATGCTACTTCCGTTTGTAGCCCTCACCACCGAAGGCCAGGCTCAAGAACCCACTGGAGGCTACTCCGTCTTTTGCGTTGTAGATGAGGCAAAATCACATCACCTGAACACTGGTGAAATCGATGATGAATATTCGGAGCAGCCTTCGAGCTTCAGCGTACTCCCATCGGGCGCAATCGTGGCAGTGAATGCCCCATTTTGCCAGTTTGTTACGCAAGTAAATCGGACAGAAGGCAAGCTCAGCTTCTACTGCAGGACGATGGAACCGGACAGCGAGGCTCTCATATCCCTCGACACTCAAACCTATGACTTTTCAAAATTCGTTCATCTAAGAGAAAAAGCGATTATCACAATGTCGGGCCATTGTATCATCGACGATGACGCGCCTGAAAGTCCCAGTAGCTGACATCAACACTCATCGAAAACCACGGCCCGGCCATGCCCATCAAAAATTTTTCCGTCAGCGGCATAGCAGAGTATCGTCTTGAGTTTCTCACGGGACTTTTTCCCCAAACCCGCCAACTGTTTTAGACGTCTTTCATCCATCCCAAGCAATTCACGCAGAAGCGAGATATCTACGGCATCAAGCTCCACATCGTCGTATCGCGTCTTAAAATCTCTCTGAAGGTGCAAAAAAATTTGCACCCAGATCGTCGGCCGGATGAGATCGATGAGCCTCCCACTTGGACACTGAAAATCTTGAATAGGGTTTGCCGCCAAATCATACTCAGTGCGTGACACTTTGCTTTCTCCGCAAGAACGAATAACACATCACAATTGATCGATTTCGAGATAGGCTTTCACATTACAGCATGAGGATACCGTGGTGAAGTACGACCGTGTCGCTGACCAGCCTTTGATAAATTTCGCAACAGTCGACGGCCCATTAGCTCGCCAAATAAGCACATTCGTGTGGGTCAAGATATTCCTAGACTGTCAACGCGACTTCAAAACGTCTCATAGCAACGTTGATCCAGCTGCCATCGATATATCGCTGATCGATCATCTAATGACGCTACAGCCAACTCAGATAGCGCAGATTTCTGGTGTTGGCCCCCAAGCGCAGAAAAAGCTTCAAGAAATCATCGAAAAGCGTCGCGATGGTAAAATCTTCGCGTTGTGAGATCGTCTGACATTAAATTTTAATTTAGACGCTAAATGGGACGCTTCGTTGAACCGGAAAAACGATGGGCGCTCAGTGTCCAATCAAAAGCATGGTCGACAGGCGGAATATCGGCACACAAACCCACGTACATATTGAAAGAATACATTAAGGTTCAGGTGTTGTTTTTGGGCTGTTGTGTATCAGAGTTCTGCGGAGGCTCGTCTATGGGCGGGAGGTTCCGAGCATCACCATCCGCGAGATGACGGATCTGGTGACGGCGAGTTGGGAAAAGCAGGAAGAGGTGGTGTTTGGGGGGTGAGGGCGGGGAGCAGGAGTTCGCTTCCTGATTTCAGCAGCAAACAGCGGACCAAATCTGTTCCACCAATAACCTATAGTTTCATGGCTAACATCGATCCCCCGCTCATGCAGGAGATCCTCCACATTACGAAGAGACAGAGGGAACCGCACATAGAGCATGACCGCTAAGCGGATCACCTCTGGGCTCGTCTTGAAGTATCGAAATGGAGAGCGCTTGGTCATACCAAAACGCTAAACACGTACCATACCCTGCTCAAGGACGTTTAGTCTGACAGTGCCCTCAAGTTCATTCGTATAACAAAAAGGCCAACCGACTTAGGGTTGGCTCTTTGATCGTTGTCAAAACCTATTCGGTCTCAGGATGAAAGAGATGGGCTTTCACCGGATCGAAGGACAGCTCAATCGATGTACCGCGATCAAAAATCGCGTCTTTTGGAAGGGCCGCAATCAGAGTGGTTCCGTCACCCATCGCAAGGTTCATCACCGTCTCGCTTCCAAGACGCTCTGTTAGGTTAATCTTACCCTTCAAAACCCCGTAACCCTCTTTCGCCTCAGGCTCGAGGTATTGCGGCCGCAATCCAAGAACGAGCTTGTCGCCGACCTTGGCCTTGATCTCAGATGGGATCGAAATCGGAGCGAGCGCCGCATTTGAAACCACATAGTGGCCCTTTTCGGCAGCCGTGACCTCCACCTCAAGGAAGTTCATTGACGGGCTGCCGATAAACTTTGCAACAAAGAGATTTGCGGGCTTGTGATAAAGCTCCATCGGCGCGCCGATCTGCTGAACTTCTCCGTCGCGAAGCACTACGATCTTATCCGCAAGCGTCATAGCTTCGACCTGATCATGTGTCACATAGATCATGGTCGCTCCGAGATCTTTGTGCAGCTTGCCGATCTCCATCCGCATATCCATTCGAAGGGCCGCGTCTAAGTTAGAAAGCGGCTCATCAAAAAGGAAGACTTTGGGATCGCGCACAATCGCACGTCCAATCGCAACGCGCTGGCGCTGACCACCCGAAAGCTGGCTCGGACGGCGATCCAACAAGTGCTCCATCTGCAAGATACGTGCGGCTTCCGCAACTTTAGCTTCTTTCTCCGCTTTGGGCGTTTTGGAGATCGTCAGGCCAAATGCTACGTTTTCGCGAACAGTCATATGAGGGAAAATTGCGTAGGATTGGAACACCATCGCAACGCCGCGCTCTTTGGGTTGGAGCTCGTTGACGACCTGCCCATCAACGGACAACTCGCCTTCCGAAATATCTTCAAGCCCAGCAATCATCCGCAAAAGCGTTGACTTGCCGCAACCAGATGGACCCACAAAGACGACAAACTCACCATGGTTGATCTCGATGTCGACGCCTTTAATCACGTCGACCGGACCATAGGATTTTTTGAGCTTCTTAAGAGAGATATCCGCCATTACTCAGTCCGCCTGCTCCAACAGCAAGAGACCATTAGCATCTACAAGCACACGCTGCGGATCATGGATATAGCCGCCAAACTTGTCTTTGCCGTAATCAGCAAACCCAAGAATGAAATGCTCGCCATCTTTCTCAACGATGCGGGCGGCATAGCGCTCGCACGGCAATGCCCCATCAAGGAAACCGGGTGCTGTTTTCCATGGACCGCGCGGATTGTCGGCGATGAGGTAATGGTTGCCCGTCACAGGCGGAACCCCAGCCTCGGCGATGCGGCCTTTGGACCAATGCTCGGCAGCTGTGCAGAAAAGGCAATACCACTTACCATTGATCTCAAAGACCTGCGGCACTTCGAGCTGGCCATAGTCGCCGGTAAATACCGGCGGCTGCAATTCCCACCGAATAAGGTCTTGCGAGGTCGCAAAGCCTACGGCGCCGCCGCCATTTGGCTCTTCAATTCCAGGCACACGTGCCGTGAAATACATGAGCCACCCGTCCCCTTTAGGGTCGCGCATCACCCAAGGATCGCGCATCGCACGGTCATGCCAGTGACCAATTGCATGCTCGCATTCATAGTATTTTGCATTCGGTCCAGTGAGGTCGAGGCACTGACCATCGCCAACACGTTCCCACGAATGCATATCTGTCGAAGTCGCATGACCAACGCGCTGATAGAGTGCGCTCTCGCTTTGGCGCGTTCCTGTGTAAAAGAGGTGCCACAGGCCGTCATCGTCCTGAACGACGGAGCCTGTCCATGTGGTCTTATCATCCCAAGCAGGACCATTGCGCCACGGGGTCAGGCAGGTGCCAAGGTGTTCCCAATTGGTCAAGTCGGTAGAAACCGCATGCCCTTGAGTAACATTGAAATGGCGCAGATCAGGATCGCCCAGCGATTTGTCGGCCTTGAGGAAATAGCAGTGGTGCTTTTCGCCATCGAAGGCATACCAGCTGTCCCAAATCCATTGGTTTTCAAGTGAAAGAACCATTGTCGTTTTCCTAATTAGCCTTTGACGCCCGTCGATGCGATCGACGCGATGAAGGCACGTTGCAAGAAGAGATAGAAGGCAAGAACGGGCACAGTGATCAGGCTGAGGTAGGCCATGATCTCGCCCCAAGCGATGTTGAGCTGGAAGAAGTATTGAAGCCCAACCATGACAGGACGGTATTGCTCCTGCTGCACGACCATAAGCGGCCACAGATACTGGTTATACATCGCCAGAAACTTAAGGATCGCTGCGGTCGCAAGCACAGGTCCGGCAAGCGGCATCACAATGCGGCGGTAAATCTGGCCCCAGCTCGCACCCTCGACGCGAGAGGCTTCGATCAACTCGTGCGGTAGATCTTTGAAATACTGCACGAAGAGATAGATGGTCAAACCATCCGCGATGAACGGCACAATCTGCACGCGATAGGTATTGAGCCAGCCAGTCGTAAACCCATCAAGACCGATCCACGGCAGCTTGGACGCCAGCAAAAGCATCGGAATTGCGATAGTTTCGAACGGCACGATCAAAGTCGCAAGGATGATTGAGAGCACAAGGTCTCGCCCCCGCCAGTTCAAGAAAACGATCGAGAACGCGGTCATCGAACAGATGAGGAGCGAGAGAACGACCGTAACGCCTGTGACAAGCATTGAGTTAAAGACGAAGAGTCCAACAGGTGCGCGTTTAAAAGCCGCCGAATAGTTATCAAGACTGATGTCGCCGATTGGCAGGAATGCCCGCAGCGATGCGGTGTCGAGCAAAAGTTGCTCGCTCGGCTTGAGCGACGACATAATCATGAAGACAAGCGGAAAGCAGAAGATCAAAGCGATGATCGTCAATACCGCATAGCGTGTCGCAAGGCGCAGACCGCGGTTATCAGGTGAAACAAGTGCCATCAGCGACGCTCCCGTGTAAGCCAGCGTTGGATGAGAGAAATCGACAGAACGATAACGAAGAGGATCACCGAGATAGTGGAACCGCCCGAAATGTCCTGTTTGCCATAGCCACGTTCAACTGCTTGGAAGACGATGGTCTGTGTGCTGTCGAGAGGGCCACCGCTCGTCATAACGTCGATCTGACTAAAGAGAGCAAAGGCCTGCATTGTGATGACGATGAGAACAAGAACCGCAGTATTGCGAAGCCCTGGCCAGGTCACATAGCGGAAGGTCTGCCACTTGCTGGAGCCTTCGATTTCAGCTGCCTCATAAAGGGTGGGCGAAATGGTCTGGAGACCAGAAAGCCAGATCACCATGTGGAACCCAACGGCTTGCCAGATCGACATTCCGATGATCGAGCCAAGAGCGGTATCTGGATTGCCGAGCCAATCAATCGGAGAGAACGCACCGAAAGTGAGCGAGCTTAGGATATTGTTCAGAAGACCATTGTTGCCATCATAGATGAACCGCCACAGAAGTGAGACAACCACGATCGAGACCACGACGGGCATAAAATAGATCGCGCGGTAGACATTGATGCCGCGAAGTCTTTGGTTGATCAGCAGCGCAAGTCCGAGAGCAAGACCACCTTGAACCGGAGCGACCACCAACACAAAGATCAGCGTGTTCAGAACGGCGCGCATAAAGACAACGTCTCGCGCAAGGACATAGGTGCGATTTTCACCCGATTGCCAGCTGGTCCATTCGCGCATCCCGTCTAGCTTGGGATAGTCAGGGTTCTTGCGCGTGAAATTACGAAGCTTGGGATAGGTCGGCGCGCCGCTGTCGTCGCGAATGATATCTCCGCTTGCATCGCGTTCGGGCTCAAGCGTGATCATGCCTACGCCAAGGAGCGATTTATAATTCGCCATGCCGACAAACTCGGTCGGGTTGGGAGAGATTAGTCGCTGATTGGTAAAGGAAAGAGCGATCGCAAAAAAGAAGGGCAGGATGATGAAGACAACCATCAAACCAAAGCCCGGAAGTGCGAAGAGCCATCCTGCTCGGTTCGATGAAGTGAGTTTGGAGGACGTCGCCATAATGCTGACCTTGAAGACGTATTGAAAAGCAGTTCCCCCGAGCCGAAGCTCGGGAGAACCATCCACTAGGGAGGATTAGTGGCCGTAGCCGCCGTTCTTCTCGATATCTGCTTCGATTTCATCGACCGCAGCATCAAGAGTGTCGGCAACGTCTGCACCGTTTGCGATGTCAGCAGCAGCCTTTTCAAAGACTTTTGCCTGAACAACGTAGCCAGGGGTTACAGGGCGAAGAACGCCTTGAGCTTGGCTCAGAGCAAAGAAGCCGTGGAGCGGACCACCTTCTTTGTAGTTCTCGGTCATCGCAGCAGCCGCTGGGGTTGCTGGGATCAGGCCAATGCCGTTCGAGAATGCTGCAAGGTATTTATCCTGAAGCGCGAACTCGATGAAGGCCGAAGCACCATCTGGGTGCTCAGAGCTTGCCGAAACGCCGAACTGCCAGGATGCAGCACCGATCTTCGGACCATTGCCGAGGTCAGGTGCAGGAAGGAAGAGAGCGTCGTCATAAGCAGCGAGAGTGCCGAGAGCTGCCCAGTTGCCGTTCCAAGAGAAGGCATACTTACCGGTGTTGAAACCGGTATCGCGGTCAGCACCGTCCTGAGTTGCCTGAGCGTAGCCGTTTGCGAAGAGACCCTGCCACCAGTTGCCCCAAGCGTTTGCTGCGTCGCCGTTCAGAGCGCCTTCAGCCGACTTGTAGGACGAACGATCGATGATATCACCACCGAACGACTGGAGAAGCGGCGAGAATGCATATGGGAACCATTCACCTGTCCAAGCTGTACCGAGGTCAAGTGCGAAGTCATACTTGCCAGACGCCTTTGCTGCATCAAGTGCGGCCATGAATTCGTCTTGGGTCCAAGGCTGCTCGAGGGTCGGCGTGCGCAGGCCAAGCTCATCGATGATCGACTGACGGGTTACGAGGGCAACAGCTGCGTCCCAAAGACCGATCGAGTAGAGCTTGCCATCCCAAATACCCTTGGTGCCGGGGAGGAAGTTGGCGATTTTGGCTTCGTCGATTTGCAGCGGCTGCATATAGCCCGACCACGCCCAGTTCGGCATGTTGGGTCCATCAACGTCGAGAATGTCCGGCAGGTTGCCAGCGAGCGCGCCAGCGGTGACGGAGTCGTTGTAGGCAGCTTGCGGGAACGACTCGAGCGTTACAGACCAGTCGGACTGGCTGGCGTTAAAGTCCGAAACGATCTGGTTGATGATCTGGCTTTCGACTTCATTGCCTGCGCCGTGATACCACATGGTCAGTTCGGTCTGAGCGAAGGCAGCGCCAGACATCCCTGCGGTGAGCGCCATAGCGCCAGCAGAAAGTGTAAACAGTTTCATTGGGGGTTCCTCCCGTTCGAAAGTGGAAAGCGGATCGTTTTGCCATCCGCCGAGGCATTAGCAGTCACAGAGGACCGCCAGTTCACAGGACCAGACACGAGGGTCGGGTTGGTCTGTTGGTGGGTCTCGTCATTTATGAGCGACAAAAGCCAGTCAGCTGCGCGCGCACCCATCGCCGCATAGGGCAGCTCAGCGGTGGTCAATGGCGGGAAAAGGGTTTCAGCGATAACGCGGTAGTTATCATAGCCGGCAACAGAGATATCTTCGGGCATTCGGATGCCGCGCGTGCGCAAAATGCCATAGGCGCGCATTGCCATCTCATCGTTACCGCAGCACAAAACAGTCGGTGGATTGGGCAGAGACAAGACGCGATCAATCGCATCCCAAAGGACCGCTGAGTTGCGATGCTTGTCATGCATGAAGCCTGTAGAAATCAGCTCGGGATCAAACTCGATACCCGCTTCGGCAAGCGCGCGCTTATAGCCTTCAAGGCGAAGGCGCGTTGCGTCCATCCCTTTAGGCAACGTGAGATAGCCAATCCGTCGATGTCCTGCCTCGATAAGACGCGCTACAAGATCGTGCTGTCCGCGCTCATCATCAGGAAGCACCGAAGGCGTTCCGCGATCATCATAACAATTGACAAGGACGAGTGGCGTCCCCTTAGGAGCGGGAGGCAGTTCGACGTGCTGGTGATAGTCGGCAACATAAATGATGCCCTCTGCGCGATGCTCGACAAAGGTGCGAATGAGCTCCGGCACACGCGCCGAGCTACCGCCCGTGTCTGCGATCATCAGCGTCATACCAGTCGCAGACATGACCGACTGAATGCCCTGAACGATAAGCAAGTCAGGGAGACCCTTGGGATCATTGCCGTCTGAAGTCGTGGAAATTGCACCGGTAATCAGCCCGATGAGACCTGAGCGCGAGGAACGCATCATTCGAGCGGCGTTTGAGGGGACATAGCCAAGTTCGAGAATTGCCTTTTCGACCGCCTCGCGGGTCTTCTCACCCACAGGCGCGTCCCCATTGAGCACTCGGCTCACAGTCTTTGGAGAGACCCCTGCTATCTTTGCTACGTCGTAGATCGTCGCCAAACGTTCCCCTCCCGTGGCCCAAATGGAATCGTGACACCGATGTCATGACACCGATGTCACAGTTAATCAAGTAACTTGATTTATCACTATTCTTTCGAGGGTGCTGTCAGACTAATTCTGAACTCGTCTCCGTTTGTCGCTCCACCAAGTCTTCAAATCGTGCCAAGTTGGCGCCACTCGGCGAGAGCCGCGGCGCGTAAGGTCTTAAATTAGCTTCGGCTGTAGTGCTGTCGTTCCTGATTGAAGTGATTGTGGATGGGAGAGTGAACGGCGGCGAATTTCTGCAAACATCGCATTTGCCGAAACCTCAGCATGGCACGTTCTCGTCGTCGAAACGGAAGGTGAGAATTCTCAATACGGTTGTTGAGCCACCTGCCCGTTTTCTGCTTCTCAGTATTTCCTATGTCTCTCATAGCAACGCCATAAGTCCGTAGATTATCGGTAACTATTTCCTGAGGGCTTCCGTATCTACGCATAGATTTCCTAAGGAATTTCAATGCTGCCTTACGGTCTCGGCGCTTAGTGACATAGCTTTCAAGCACCTCCCCTTCATGATCAACAGCACACCACATGTAATGCCGCACGCCTTTCACTTTCACGAAGACCTCGTCCAGGTGCCATTGCCAATTCGAGCTGGATTTCAATCTGTCCGCTCTTCGCTTCCTGATTTCAGAAGCAAACAGCGGACCAAATCTATTCCACCAATAACGGATCGTTTCATGGCTAACATCGATCCCCCGCTCATGCAGGAGGTCTTCCACATTACGAAGAGACAGAGGGAACCGCACATAGAGCATGACCGCTAAGCGGATCACCTCTGGGCTCGTCTTGAAGTATCGAAATGGAGAGCGCCTGGTCATCCCAAAACGCTAACCACGTACCCTACCCTGCTCAAGGCCGTTTAGTCTTACAGTGCCTTGTCATCGATATCCGCACCGAGGCCATCGGCGGGGTTATTCAAGATCTGATCACCCCCACCAAAGAGGAGGCCGCTTGATCATGACCACTCCTAACAGCATCCAAATCTTTGTCCCCCTCACCATTCGGAAGCGCAGCGGGCGGCCGAGGATCGTTCCACCGGGCAACATCACTCAGGAACCCGCGGAGTCTGGCGAATGTTGCAACCTTCTCCGCGCCATTGGACTTGCTTAGTCATGGCGGCGCAGGCTCGGCTCCGGTGAATTTGAGACCGCGAAGGATCTTGCGGCCGCTATCGGCAATCACGAGCGTTACGTCACCCGGCATTTGCGGCTGACCTATCTTGCGCCCGAGGTTCTGCGGAGGCTCGTTTACGGTCGGGAGGTTCCGAGCATTACGATACGGGAGATGACCGATTTGGTGACGGCGAGTTGGGAAAAGCAGGAAGAGGTGGTATTTGGGGAGTAAGGGCGGAGAGCATGCGTAATTGGGCTGACCCTACTCAAAGGTCGAGCTCCCGTTAAGATCGCAGCATTGCTGTGAGAAGAGGGAGACAGAAAATGGAATACTTCGTTGGTTTGGATGTGTCGCTTCGGTCTTGCGCGCTTTGCATTTTGGACGGTCGTGGCAAGGTTTGCATGGAGCGAGAGCTCCCGTGTGAGGTCGATGAAATCGTCAATTGCCTGAACGCGTTCGGCCACCCGATAGTGCGGATCGGCTTTGAGGCTGGTGCGCTGAGCCAGTACCTCTTCTTCGGCCTGAAAGACAAGGGCTTCGAGATCGTGTGCATGGAGGCTCGCCAGGTCAGTGCTGCACTTTCAGCGATGCGGAATAAGACTGACAAGACGGACGCGAAAGGCATTGCTCAGATTTTGCGGACGGGTTGGTTCAGCCCGGTGCATATGAAGAGCCGAGAGGCGCACGGGCTACGGGCTCTGCTGAGCACCAGAAAGGCCTTGTTGAAGAAAACAATGGACTTGGCAAACGAAGTGCGTGGTTTGCTGAAGATATTTGGTGTTCGCCTTCCCCGGACCGTTAAGCACGGTAGCTTCGACGATCTCGTTAGGCCCATGATCGAGATGGATGAAGTTCTCGCGCATGCGGTCATTCCGTTGCTCGATGCACGTGCCGTCCTATTCCAGCATTATCTTGAACTGGATCGACGGGTGAAGCATGCGGCGTCGCAAGACGAGGTCTGTATGCGGATGATGACGGTGCCTGGTGTGGGCCCGATCGCGGCTCTCACATTCAAAGCAGCGGTCGATGACCCCAATCGGTTCAAACGTTCTCGCACAGTAGCCGCGCACTTTGGCCTCACGCCGAGGCGATACCAGTCCGGCGAACATGACAACCCAGGTCGTATCTCCAAGGCCGGTGATCAGAATGTCCGAGCGACGCTTTACGCTGCTGCAAATGCGTTGCTCATGCGAACGATGGCCGGATCGCAGATAAAGTCATGGGGCATGCGCCTAATGCGCACCAAAGGTCGGCGTCGAGCCGTTGTGGCCGTCGCCCGTAAACTCGCCGTTCTTCTCCATCGAATGTGGATCGACGGCACAGAATTCCGTCAGGAAAAAGTGGGAGGCCAGGCATGACCCAATAGCCCACCACCTGACCTGAACGGGATCGTCCATCCGGACGAGGTGTGTGGATGAAGCCGAAAATGTCTGCTGCGCAACTTGAAGCGCGCCGGAAAGCGGGGCTCTCCACTACCAATCCGACGCATGCATGCAGCGGCGCCCTTCGAACGCCAATCCAGACTGCGAAGAGAAGCGTGACCCGGAAAAACGATCCTTCTGACGAATGAAAGAAAACGAGCTTGACCAAGATGCCCAATTAGAGAAGCGGTCATTGACTCAAGGGGCAGCCAATGACCGCTTTCAGCATTTACATCAGTCCGCTTGTTCTGCACCTCCAGCGTCTTTTTCGATCGTAGCGGTGACAGGGGCAGAGCCATCAAGTTGGAGGGATACGGAGACGTGTTTGCCAGCTTGGCTGAGCCATCTTCGATGCTATCACGAAGCGGCAACGTATTTTCTTCACGCGAATTGGCAGATGTAACTGAGGCGGGTGGTGTCGGCGATACCAGTCTTCGTTTCTTTGACAGTGACGGTAAAACGGTAAAGACACCGTTGGATGATCGGGTTATCGGCATGACACTTGACGAACTTGCAAAGGTAGATCGCGTGATGGCCTTAGCTGGTGGGGAAAGCAAGACTGACGCCATTCGCGGGGCTCTGCGTACCGGCGTCATCGACCTGCTAATCACCGACAGGTTCACTGCCGAGCGTCTTATTGGGGAAGAGTACCAGGTAAACGCAGTCGAATAGTCTGAGCTATTGTCTGAGCATGCTTACGCAACGACATCGGCGGAATGCGGTCTTCGCTGTGCTTTGAAGCAATTCCACAATACTCTAAAAGAAATCAAATGCTCTCGCCCAAGACGTACAAATTTTCTACATCTAAAATATCGACTTAAACTCCCCCAAAGCGGTGCTTTCATGTGTAAACGGTGCCGTTTCAAAGGATCACGCGAGCACTTGGCAATCCTACTGCGGTGAACGGAGCGGCATATACCGCGCCATCCACGTCATTTGGTTCCGCCAGCCCTTCGCGTGCCGTCGTGACAAATAGTGTGTCAAACTCTACCCCACCAAATGTAGGACAAGAAGTGTGGCTGGCTGGAAAAGAAACAGACCGCAGAAACGTTCCATTGGGACTATAGCAGGCTACACGAGATGCGCCCCATTGCGCAGACCAGAGGTTTCCATCACGATCGGTAACTGCACCGTCGGGGTTGAGGCCGTGTTCACGAAGGTCAACAAACACATCTGGAGTGCCAACAGGCCATCCCTCTGTGTCTAATGACACGCTCATAATCTGGCCAGATATCGTATCAGCAAAGTAGGCGGTTTTACCTTTTGGGCAAAAACAAATAGAGTTCGTTATTGTGAGATCCGTGTAAAGGCGCTTCAGTTCACCTCTATAAAAACGCCATATAGATCCTGCACCTTTTTCAGCATTCTTGCCCATAGTTCCTATCCAAAAACCACCAAAAGGGTCAGCGCGTCCATCGTTTGATCTTGTGACATCATCATCAGCTTCAAGATTTGTAACGAACGAAAGATTGCCGGTCTCAAGATCCAAAATGGACAAGGCAATCTCTGATGCGACCAGTAAACTATTGTCGTCGACAATGGCCGCAGCACTAGTCAAATGATCAAACTCAAAAACCGAAACGTGACCATCGAGAGTTCTTTCAAACAGCTTCCGGTTCATTATGTCGAACCAAAATAGGCTTTGCCGGCCATCGTGCCACAAGGCGCCCTCACCAAGTTCACAAGGTGTCGGATCGAACATCATTGGACAGCATCCCACGCATCCACAATTTCACGTGCCTTACGGGCAATTACAGTAGTGCTATCCCCCGGCTTATAGATTGAAGACCCAATGCCGAAACCTGCAGCGCCAGAACGGATCCAGTCGCCCATATTTTGGGCCGATACGCCGCCAACAGCGAACAATGGCACCTCCTGCGGAATTACCGCTCTCATTGCTTTTAGACCAACTGGCCCAATCACTTCACCCGGGAACAATTTCAGACCATCAGCCCCAGACGCCAGAGCAGAAAACACTTCTGTCGGTGTCATGATCCCCGGGAAACTCAGCATATTTGCAGCCTTTGTTGCCCTAATGACTGATGGATCGTTATTTGGCGACACTATTAGTCGCGCACCGGTTGCAGCAACCTGCGCAACTTGCGACACCGAAATCACTGTACCGGCTCCGATTAGTGCCTCTTCACCAAACTGTTTCTGCATTCTGGCAATACTGGAAATCGGATCTGGTGAGTTGAGCGGAACTTCAATCTTGGTCACACCCGCATCTATTAATACTGCCGCGACTTCCAAAGCCTCATCTGGAGTTATTCCGCGCAGAATGGCAATAATATTTCTTGTCATAAAGTATCCTTAAGGTTCGACCAAGCCGCACATAATCCTGCGAGCGTGGCGTCTTCCCCTGACATTACGGAAGATGCCGCACCGATGCCCTGCAACGCTTCGTGATACAACGCGAACAAACGTGGAGCACCAATCACCATGACTTCATGTTCATCCCAATACCGCTTCGCACTTGCAAGTTCCCAACCGATCAAGAGCCCTGACAACCGATCACCAGCTTTCTCGCGCGTCAAATCTCCAACAAGTCCACCCGCACGCAGTTGGAAAAGCCTGCCGAAACTGGCTGTTGGATCGGCCAGCGCCTCCTTGACGGCCCTCATGAACTCGGCGGGATCATTTCCATCCCCAACAGAGTGCCGCAACACAGACTGATTACTCAAAAGAGAATACAACTCACCCGTCATAAAACTCTGAAAACTGATTATCTCACCATCTTCAACTCGCACCCATTTTGTATGTGTACCAGGCAAACAAACCGTCCCGGAAAAGGTGGGCAATCTCTTTAAAAGGCCTGCGATCTGGGTCTCTTCACCCCGCATAACATCGGGTGGGTCCATCTGCTTAACACCGCTGACAATCCAGACATCCTGACCAGGCACGGCAACCAGATGAGGCGAAACTAAAGTAGGCGTGGCCGTGTAAGGTGCTTCACGCCAACCCTGACGCGAACCGACCATTCCGCAAGCAATAACCGGCGCCTTGCCCCATCCATCAATAACTCGCGCAAGAACCGCGGGATACTGATCCGGCTTGAGAACTCCCATCCCATCAGTAGATGACCGACTTTCGAGAATCCTGTCGCCATCCATCGCCCAGATCCTGAGATTGGTGGTACCCCAGTCTGCGGCTATCCATTCGGGGCGGATCATACCCGCTCTCCTTCAACAACCCAAATGGACTGGGGGAAACATTTTGGCAAGGACAAGCCCTGTTGCATTAGGAACCGGCCGGACAGGACTACAGGTGCGGTCGACAGTGTCACACCTTTGCGCGAGGCCGGATTGTTACCAACCGAGTCCAGCAGAGCGACTTTATACATCGCATCGACTTCCAACCCAGACAGACGTAAGGGACGCGGCAGAACCTGCGCCGAGGTACCCGTTTGTCCGACAAACACAATAAACCGGCTACCATCAGCCGCTCGCTGTAGTTCCGCCGTGACCTCGGGATCGACCGAATCGAGACGCAAGATGTCTGCGGCAATGGTCCAGTTGCGGTTGGTCTTCCACCACGCAGTAACGTCTTTCAGAACGACCGCTTCGTCATCGGTTAATTCGCGGGGGTCCATTTCGAAACCCATATGTCGCTGCGCAGCAACCCAGGCCCGCACATGAATATCGATCACCCGGCCTGAAGTATGGCAATGGCGCGGCCCCACGTGGCTACCGGTAACGGCCATCGGAAGGAAAAGAGCAGCTTCGTGCTGGATGCGGAGCCGCTCAATCGCGTCATTACTATCCGACAGCCAGACCCGCTGGGTCCGGCCGAGAATCCCAAAATCAATTCGTCCACCGCCCGAAGAACAGCTTTCGATCTCAACTTCAGGGAAATCACGCCCAAGACGTTCCAACAACTCCCAAGTGCCCTCAGCCTGTGCGGCGTCGGGGTAGGGAAGAACGCGGTTGTGGTCCCATTTGATATAATCAACGTCGTAAACCGACAGTACCGCGGCGATCTTTCTATATAAATATTCAACCACCGCGGGATTCGACATATCCAGAACAAGCTGCTGCCTACCCGTAATCTGGTCAGCATCCCCCAGCGCCCAGTCGGGGTGCGCTCGATAAAGATCACTGTCAGGATTGACCATCTCGGGTTCGAACCAGATTCCGAAAGTCATGCCCAGTGATTTGACATGACTGACAAGCGGATCAAGACCATCGGGATATTTGCGCGCATCGATGTCCCAATCACCCAGCGAACTGGTGTCATCATCTCGTCGCCCGAACCAGCCATCGTCCAGTACGAACCGTTCCGCGCCAAGTGCGGCAGCCCGCTCTGCAATCTCTTTCAGTTCGTCGAGCTTGTGATCGAAATAGATCGCTTCCCAGCAGTTATAATGTACAGGACGCGGACGGTCGGGATGCGGCCAACGCACGACATGATCCCGCAAGTGGCGCTGGAATGCGACGGCACAGCCGTTCATGCCATCCTCGGACCTCGCCGCAAACACCGTGGCCGAAGCGAAAGACGTGCCCGTCGCAAGGTGTGTTCCAGGCGCATGGCCGAACTGGATCTGCCTGCGTCCATCGGGCAACTCCTCGGCCACCATACGGTGCCCTCCGGACCAACCGTAATGGAATGCCACCACCTCGCCAGCCGTGTTTCGCGCATCACCGACCGGCAGAATAATCGCGGGGAAATATTCATGTCCTGTGCGGCCGGTGCGATTATCCCGCAAGCGCGCGCCCGGTGTCCAGGGGGTATCGACCCGCTGGAACTCGCCACACCAGCGGCCGGAAAAATCGATCATCCTGTCGGCCAGTTGCGGTGCTGGGAAAACAGGCGCAGCCAGCCAATCCAGCCAAATCGGAGAGAGAGAGCCAATCTCCGACCGCGCCTCGATCACGCTGGTCGAATGGACCAACGTGAAGACCGCCCGATAGGTCAACCCTAGCGCTGCATCCCTTGCCGTCACCGTCAGGGTGTCATCTGTATTGTCCACAGACTCCAGAGCGAAACGTGGGCGCAGCGGCGTTCCGTCTTCGGAGCGGATCGCTAGACCGGGCTGACCGGAAAAGCTTTGCGAGACCTCTGGACAGATTGACAGGTCCGGCGACCGGTCCAGCATACCGCTGGTCACATCAAGGCGCGTAGCTTGCGCTAGCACCGCCAGATCCTCGCCTTTGGGAAGTTTCCCGCCCCAATAGACGACCGAGGGCATTCGCCCGTCTTCCGACGCCAAAACCAGCGTCTGGCGTTGGTCTTCGAGTTTCCAGACCTGCATCATTTCACGGCTCCAAGGGTCAGGCCCGCAATAAAGTGGCGCTGCATAAGGAAGAACATCAGAACCGGCGGCAGCGCGGCAAGGATCGACCCCGCCGACACAAGGTGCCACGCGGCAATCCATTGTCCGTTCAGACTGTTCAGACCTGCCGTGATCGGTTGGGTCGCAGCACCGGTGGTCAGAACCATCGCCCAGAAAAAGTCGTTCCAGATGAAGGTGAACACCAGCACCGAAAGCGCCGCGATTGCCGGCCGCATCAGCGGCATCACGACATGGCGGAAAATCTGCCATTCGCTGACACCCTCGACGCGGGCCGCCTCGACCAGTTCGAACGGCAGCGCCTTGATGAAGTTGCGCATGAACAGCGTACAGAAACCGGTCTGGAACGCGATGTGGAACAGCGCAAGTCCCATGGTAGTGTTGTACATGCCCATGCTGACGGTCAGGTCACGGACCGGCACCATCAGGATCTGGGACGGAACAAAGTTCCCTGCCACGAAAATGAAGAACAGGATCAGGTTCGACTTGAACTTGTAGATTGCCAAGGCAAAACCGGTCAGGCACGACAGGCCGACCGCTCCGATCACGGTCGGGATCGTCACCTTGAAGCTATTGAGCAGATAGCGCTCCAAATCGGTGTTGCGGAACACAGTCAGGTAGTTGTCGAACGCCAACCGAGACGGGATGCCAAAGTAGTTCCCCGCAGCAAGGTCGCCAGACGGGCGGATCGACGTCATGGCCACGCCAAGTAACGGCAAAAGCCACAGGACCAACATCACCGGAAGCGCGATCTTATAAGCCACCTTCGACGCAGGCGACATGCTCTGAATGGGACGCGGAAACATCAGCGCACTCCTTTTTCGTCGCGCCACATCTTCCAGATGAAGCCCGAAATGAAGATAATCATGATGGCGAACAGAACAACGGCAATGGCCGCACCATAGCCCATACGGTAGCCGTATTCGGACAGGGCCTGTTCATACATGAAATAGGACAGGACGCGGCTCGACCCGAAGGGACCGCCGGACGTCATAATGGAAACAAGGTCAAAGCTGCGCAACGCGCCGATCACCGTCACCACAATCGCGATAAAGGTCGCGGGGCGCAGTTGCGGGATCACAACGTACCAGAGCATCCTCCATCCCTTGGCACCGTCCAGACGCGCGGCCTCGATCTGGTCGGACGCAACGGCGTTCAGGCCGGTCAGATACAGGATCATACAATAGGCGATCTGCGGCCAGAGGCCCGCCGCGATAATGCCATAGGTGACAAGGTTCTCGTCCGCCAGAATAGCGACGCCCTGCCCGGTCACCAGTTCGATCAGTTTATACAAAAGACCGAAGCCCGGGGCATAGAACCACGAAAAGATCAAGCCGACGACAACTTGCGAAATCACGAACGGGAAGAAGAACAGCGATTTGTAAATGCGGATACCGCGGACGGTCTGGTTAAGAAACAGAGCAATCATCAGCCCCGCTGGAACCGACAGCATGTATAGTACAAGCCAAATGATGTTGTTTTTCAGGCTAGTGTAAAACGCATCGTCGTCCAGAAGTTCTAGATAATTCGCGATACCGATCCATTTGGCGTCACTCAGCCCGTCCCAATCATAGAAAGACACCCAGAGCGACTGGAAAATCGGGATAATCACATAAAAGAGGAACATCGCCATACCGGGGGCCAAAAAAAGCCACGGCGCAAACGCACGAGGCCGCCGGCGGGAATTTAGGGAATCGGTTGAAGCGGACATTCTTGGACTTTCTCCCAGTCGTCTTGAAGGCCGGAGGGCAGCCAAAACCACCCTCCGTTATTGCTTTTATTGATAGACGCGGACTCGTACTTTTTCGAGGCGCTCAAGGATATCATCTAGACGTTCCGGCTTGACCATGAATTCCTGGAAGCCTTCCATACCTGCCTTTGCCATTTCAGCCGGAGCATCACGATCAAAGAACTGGGCGATGCCGCCGTCTGCGGTCGAGAGCATCTCGAAGCCAGCAGCAAGGTAGGGATCGTCACCCACGCTTGAACCGCTATTAATCGGCAACTGACCGAGGGTACCGTTCATCTTGGTCTGCACTTCCGACGAAGCAAGGAAGGCAAGGAACAGTTTAGCGTCTTCGACGTTCTTGGCACCGGCCGGAATGTGAATGGTGTCGGTCGGAGCTTCTTCGGCGCGTGCCAGACCCGGGGTGATTTCCGGGAACTGCATAAAGCCGAGATTGTCGTTGGTCAGACCACCGTCTTTGAACGCGGCCACGGCAAAGTTGCCAATGACGTAGTTCGCAGCCGATCCTTGAACGATGTTCGACACAGCATCCTGCCAGTCAATCGCGGCGTGGTTTGCAGTGGTATACGGCAGAACCTTGGCCCATTCGGCAAAGACGGCCTTCACGCGATCATCGGTCCACGCGATGTCGCCGCTGGTCAGCTGCATGTGGAAGTCGTAACCGTTGGTGCGCAGGTCGAGGTAGTCAAAGATACCGGCGATCGGCCAGAGGGCCTTGGAACCGGTGGTCAGACAGTCGATGCCAGCCGCCTGGAACTTTTCACAAGCCGAGATGAAATCATCCCAGGTCTTGATCGAGGCAGCGTCCACGCCTGCTTTCGCGTAAGCGTCTTTGTTGTAGTAGATGCCCCACTGGTAGTAGGTATAAGGCACGCCCCACTGCTTGCCATCGATGGTCATCGACGACAGAGCCGAACCAAGGCTCTCGTACAGTCCATTTTCCGCCCAGACGTCGGAAACGTCGATGAACTGACCTACTTCAACGAACGGACGCATACGGTTACCGGCGTACCAGTTGGCAAGGTCAGGGCTGTCTGCGGTCAGGAAGTTGCGGATCGCGGTCTTGTAGCCTTCGTGGTCGAAGGTGTTCACGACAACGTCGATCTCCGGGTAGGCGGCCTCGAAATCAGCCACCAACTGTTCAAACGCGGCCTTCGGCGCAGGATCCGACGCATCCGTGTTGAACACAAGTGTACGCTGCTCTGCGAGTGCCGGAACAGCGACCGAAGCTATCAGCGCAGCTACGGCAAAAGTTTTCATCGCTTTCATCATTATCCTCCCTTGATGATCCATGATTCAATATGCTAGGTTTCACATTATGGAACCAAATTTTGGATATTGAAACCTTGCCGCGAATCAACCAAGCTGTCAACAGTCAAATGGAGGGGAGCCATGGCTGACGCCGATCCACAGAAATCGAAACAGGATGGAACCGTAGGCCGTACGCTTGCGGTGCTGGACCTTGTTGCGGAATTAGGGCGCCCCGTCCGGTTTTCGGAACTGATGCCCAAGGCCGGCCTGCCGAAAGCAACGCTTTTCCGTTTCATCCAGTCGCTGACCAATCAGGGCATGTTGAACTATGACGAGGATCGGCAGACCTATGCGCCGGGCCTGCGACTAGTGCGTCTGGCCCATGCTGCGTGGGCGCAAAGCAGCCTTGCCCCGATTGCCGCGCCGGATCTGGATGCCCTGTCGGCAGCCACCGGCGAAACCATCCACCTTGCCCAGTTGGATCAGGGAATGGTGCTATACGTGGACAAGCGGAACGCCAAACGCCCTGTCGAGATGTTCTCGCAATCGGGCAAGATCGGCCCCGCCTATTGCACAGGCGTCGGCAAGGCGATGCTGGCCCACCTGCCCGAAGAGAAACTCGCCGATGCCATTTCGCGCCAGTCGTTCCACCGCTTTACCGCGAACACACTGACCACCGACGAAAGCCTGCGGGCCGAACTTGCCAACATCCGCGCCCGTGGGTTCGCGTGGGATGACGAAGAACACGAAATGGGTATCCGCTGCATCGCCGCTCCGATATTGTCGTCTGCCGGTCGGATCATGGGCGCGCTATCCATCACGACCGCCGACGCATCAGACCGCGCGCGACTGATGTCCTACGCACCGCTCGTGCGCGAAACCGCCGCCAAAATTGCCGACGCCGCCAATGCCTGGCGGTTCCCGGAACAGAAATAATACGCTTGGGAGGACATTAAGTGTCAGGAGTAACGCTCAGAAATATCGTCAAACGATTTGGCGAGGTCGAAGTGATCCACGGGGTCGATCTGGACATCGAACATGGCGAGTTCTGCGTTTTCGTCGGGCCTTCGGGCTGCGGCAAATCCACATTGCTGCGTATGATTGCCGGACTTGAAACCACGACGGACGGTCAGGTCGAGATCGGCGGGGATAATGTCACCCACGCGGATGCCGCCGACCGTGGCGTTGCCATGGTGTTCCAGACCTATGCTTTGTACCCTCATATGACGGTGCGCGAAAACATGGGTTTCGGCCTTAAAATGACCGGCCATCCCAAAGCGGAGATCAAGTCCAAAGTTGATGAAGCCGCGCGTATCCTGAAACTTGACCCGCTGATGGATCGCAAACCGGCCGCACTTTCGGGTGGCCAGCGCCAGCGCGTTGCCATCGGTCGCGCTATTGTCCGCGGCCCCAAGGTGTTCCTGTTCGACGAACCCCTGTCGAACCTTGATGCGGAACTGCGCGTGGAAATGCGGACCGAGATCGCCCGCCTGCACCGCGAAATCGGCGCGACGATGATCTATGTAACCCACGACCAGGTCGAAGCGATGACCATGGCCGACAAAATCGTCGTCCTGCGCGCGGGCCATATCGAACAGGTCGGCGCACCGATGCAGCTGTATGAAGATCCCGACAACAAATTTGTGGCCGGGTTCATCGGTTCGCCATCGATGAACTTTCTCAAAGGTCAGGCCTTGAAAGGTGCCGTCAACGTCGCTGCCTTCGATGCCTCTTTCCCAACCGCGATCACGCTTCCTGAAGCCGGGGCCGATATAACCGTGGGCCTACGCCCCGAATTACTGACCGTGACCAACGACGGCTCCATGACCGTTGAACTGGTCGAGGCACTCGGCGGTGTGTCCTACATCCACCTACGTGCCGCGACGGGAGAAACACTGATCGTCGAGGATCGCACAAAGGCCGCCGTCAAAATGGGGGATCGCATGGGTGTCACATTCGATCCCGCGCGCGCCTATCTGTTCGACGCGAAAACCGAACTGCGGTTGCGCTGATGTCGCTCCGAATCGGGCTGGTCGGCCTTGGCACCATCGCGCGAGCACAGCACCTGCCTGCCATCGCCGCGACGGATGGTATCGACCTTTGCGCGGTCGCAAGCCGCAACGCGACAGCAGACGTACAAAGCTATACCAACATCCATACGATGCTGGCGATTGAGCCGTCGTTGAACGCGATCACGCTGTGCACCCCGCCTCAGGGCAGGTTCGAACAAGCTATGGCGGCGCTGGAGTCTGGCCGTCATCTGATGCTGGAAAAGCCCCCGGGCGCGACCCTTTCCGAGTTGGACGCCCTACGCCGTGAAGCCGTCCGCCAGGGCGTGACGCTCTTCGCGACATGGCATTCGCGCGAAGCAGCAGCGGTTCCTTTTGTCAGATCGTGGCTGGCAGGCAAAACAATCCGCTCCATCCATATCGATTGGCGCGAGGACGTGCGCAAATGGCATCCTGGACAGGAATGGATCTGGCAAGCAGGCGGCCTGGGGGTCTTTGATCCTGGCATCAACGCCCTGTCCATCCTGACAGCCCTCGTCAAAGATGTCTTAATGACAAAAGCGGACCTCTACGTCCCTATCGGTCGCCAAACCCCAATTGCAGCAGACCTTGTGATGAAATCGGGCTCTACCCCGATCACTGCGAATTTTGACTGGCGGGAAACCGGCGACGAGTTCTGGCGGATCACGTTCGAGACAACCGAAGGCACCCTCGTTCTGGATCAGGGTGGTGCGTTTGCAAGCATCGACGGTGTAATTGTCGCGCAAGGAGAGAACCGCGAATATGCGGGACTTTACGCGCGCTTTCGCGACCTCATTGCAGCGGGCCAAAGCGATGTCGATCTGTCTCCATTTACCCTTGTCGCGGATGCGTTCCTGAGTGGAGCTTACCATCTGACCGACCCATTCACCGACTGATCGGAGACCCAAATGAAAATCACGTCTATCGAAACCTTTATCGTCCCGCCGCGCTGGTGCTTTGTCAAAATCAACACAGACGAAGGCATTTGCGGATGGGGTGAACCCGTTCTAGAAGGCCGCGCGCAGACTGTTGCCGCTTGCGTGGACGAAATGTCGGACTACCTCATCGGCAAAGACCCTACGTTTATTCAGGATCACTGGACGGTCATGTATCGAGCCGGTTTCTATCGCGGCGGCGGCATCCATATGTCAGCCATCGCGGGGATCGATCAGGCGCTCTGGGATATCAAAGGCAAGGCCCTCGGCGTGCCGGTCCATGCACTTCTGGGTGGCCAACAGCGGGACAAGATCCGCGTCTATAGCTGGATCGGCGGCGACCGTCCGGGCGATACGGCCCGTATGGCCCGCGAATGTGCGGATCGTGGCTTCACCGCTGTGAAAATGAACGGGACCGAAGAACTCCAGATCATCGACACCTACGACAAGGTCGATCAGGTTCTGGAACGTGTTCAGGCGATTCGCGACGAGATGGGACAAGATTTCGGAATCGGCATCGATTTCCACGGTCGCGTACACCGTCCGATGGCAAAGGTGCTGACCAAGGAACTCGAACCGTTCCGCCTGATGTTCATCGAAGAACCGGTGCTGTCCGAACATGTCGAAGCGCTGAAAGAAATCGCCAACCATTGTTCGACCCCGATCGCCTTGGGCGAGCGGCTTTATTCGCGCTGGGATTTCAAGACCATCCTCCAGCAAGGCTATGTGGACATCATCCAACCCGACCCGAGCCACTCGGGCGGTATCACAGAAACCTTCAAGATCGCCGCAATGGCAGAAGCACATGATGTGGCAGTCGCGCTCCATTGTCCCCTTGGGCCCATCGCGCTTGCGGCCAACCTGCAACTGGATGCCGTCTGCTACAACGCGTTCATTCAGGAACAGTCGTTGGGCATCCACTACAATCAGGGTTCGGATCTGTTGGATTACATCGTGGATCGCAGCGTGTTTGAGTACAAGGACGGCTTTGTCGCGATCCCGCAGGGACCGGGCCTTGGCATCGAAGTAAACGAAGAGAAAGTCCGCCGCGCGGCCACAGAAGGCCACCGCTGGCGCAACCCCGTCTGGCGCCATGCCGACGGCAGCTTTGCAGAATGGTGATATGATGCGTGCCGAAACAAAACTGAACGACGACTGGACGTTTGCCTGCGGTTTTGACGCAGCTTGGACAACGCAACCGGTCAGCGGCGAAAGCGTGACACTCCCCCACAACGCAGTCGACCTGCCGCTGAACTATTTCGACGAAACCTCCTATTGGAAGACATTCACCTACCAGCGGGTGATCGACAACATGTCGGATATGGTCGCAGAGCTTCGCTTTGACGCAGCGATGGCCGATGCGCATGTTTGGGTCAACGGCGAACTGGTCACGCGTCACCGCGATGGCTACACCCCATTCACCGTGCCACTGGTGCAAGGCCGCAACCTTGTCACGGTGCGGATCGACGGATCGGAAAATCCGAAAATCCCGCCGTTCGGAGGTCGGATCGACTACCTGACCTACGCGGGCATCTACCGCGATTGCTGGCTTTGCGAATTTCCCGCGTCGCGTATCCGGAGCGTCAAGATCGAAACGCCGGATGTGCTCGCCGCCACCAAAACCGTGCGAGTGCTGGTCGATACCGATGAAGAGGCGACCGTCACGATCTGCGATGCGGAAGGCATTGCAATCGGTCAAGCGACCGGCAACGGCACCGTGACGATCACCGGCCTCGCGGCCCGCCTGTGGTCCACCACTGATCCGGCGCTTTACACGGCCGAAGTGGCGATCCCCTCGGGCGATCGGGTGATCGAACGGTTTGGTTTCCGGTCAGTCGAATGGACCCCGAACGGATTCCTTTTGAATGGCGAACCGCTGAAACTGCGCGGCCTGAACCGCCACCAGTCGTTCCCCTATTCCGGCTATGCCCAAGGCAAGCGGTCGCAGGAAAAGGACGCCGAGATCCTGAAATACGATCTGGCGTGCAACATCGTGCGCACCTCGCATTATCCTCAAAGCCATTACTTCCTGGATCGCTGTGACGAAATCGGCCTCCTCGTGTTCGAGGAAATCCCTGGCTGGCAGCACATCGGCGGCGAAAGCTGGAAGGATGAATCGGTGGCCAACGTCGAACGGATGATCCGGCGCGACTGGAACCACCCGTCGATCATCATCTGGGGCGTCCGCATCAACGAAAGCCCCGATGACCACGATTTCTATATCCGCACCAACGTCGCCGCCAAGGCACTGGACACCACCCGACCGACCGGCGGCGTGCGCTGCATTCCGGATAGCGAACTGCTTGAAGACGTTTACACAATGAACGACTTCGTGCTTGGCGAATTCGAGATGCCGGGCAACAACCGCCCGCGCACTCCGCTGCGCGGCCAAAAGGAAGTAACAGGTCTGGATCGCAACGTTCCTTATCTTGTCACCGAATATAACGGTCACATGTATCCGACCAAAGCGGGCGATCCCGAAGAGCGTCAGACCGAACACGTGCTGCGGCACGCCGATGTTCTCAACGCGGCGATGGGCGACGACCGGATTGCGGGCTGCATCGGCTGGTGCATGTTCGACTATAACACCCACAAGGATTTCGGCGCGGGCGACCGTATCTGCCATCACGGCGTGATGACGATTTTCCGCGAACCGAAATTTGCGGCCTATGTCTATGCCAGTCAGAAAGCCCCATCCGAAGGCATCGTGATGGAACCCGTCACCGTCTGGGCGCGTGGGGAACGCAACATTGGCGGCGTGTTGCCATTGGTGATCCTCACAAACTGCGACGAGGTCGAACTGTCCTATGCCAACGTTGTCAAACGCGTCGGCCCTGATCGCGAACGGTTCCCGCATCTCGAGCACCCGCCGGTTATCATCGACGATCGCCACTTCTCGGCCGAGGAACTGGGCAGTTGGGGGCAAAGCTGGCACGCAGGCCGCGTCACCGGTTTCGTAGACGGCAAAGCGGTCGCGGAACATGTCTATCCTGCCGACAACCTGCCGCAAAGGCTGATTGTTGCGCCCGATGTCACCGAAGCCGCAGCCGAGGATGGCGAAATCCGTGTGATTGTCCGCGCACTCGATCAGGCGGGCCACAAATTGATGTTCCTGAACGATCCAGTCACGGTCACGCTGGACGGCCCTGCCACGCTGATCGGCCCCGAGACCACCGTTCTTGCCGGTGGGACAGCCGGTTTCTGGCTTCGCCCAACCGGCGCGGGTACCGTCACGATCACGGTGAAAACCCCGCGCTTTGATCCCGTCGAAACGCAAATCGTCCTTCACTAAAACAAAGATGCCGGACCAAGGTTCCGGCATCTTTGTTCAAAACGCCATCGTCGCGGTGACGGCCCGTTTCCATCGGCCGTATCTGGCGTCGCGATCCTGACTGTCCATCACCGGTACAAACTGCCGGTCCCGCGCCCAGGATGCCGCGAAACCGGTGGGCGATGGATAGATGCCGGCCTTGTAACCGGCCAGCCATGCCGCTCCTTTTGCGGTGGTTTCCAGCACGGTTGGCCGGTCGACCGGCACATCGATAATATCGGCCACGAACTGCATCGTGAAATCCGACGCGCTCATCCCACCATCGACCCGCAGCGTAGTCCGCCCGTCGCCACCCCAATCGGTCTTCATCGCCTCGAGCAGGTCACGGGTCTGAAAGCCCACACTTTCCAGCGCAGCCCGAGCGAATTCCGCAGGGCCGGAATTGCGGGTCAACCCCAACACGGCGCCACGGCATTCGGCATTCCAATAGGGCGCGCCCAGTCCGGTAAAGGCAGGGACAAGCATCACCCCCTGCTCTAAATCGGCCTGTTCGGCAAGCGGCTGGGTTTCTTTTGCATCACGGATGATCTTCAAACCGTCGCGAAGCCACTGAACAGCCGCACCGGCGATAAAGATCGACCCTTCGAGGGCGTAGGTAGTCTTGCCGTCTATCTGATAGGCAATCGTAGTAAGGAGTCGGTTGTTCGACCGCACTGGAACAGACCCCGTATTCAAAAGCGCAAAGCACCCCGTGCCATAGGTCGACTTCATCATACCCGGCTCGAAGCAGGCCTGCCCGACAGTCGCCGCCTGCTGATCGCCCGCAATGCCCGTGATCGGAATCGATCTCCCAAATAGGTCGGCACGGGTTTCACCAAAGTCGGCCGCGCAATCCAGAACCTCGGGCAGCATATCAATTGGCACGCCGAGGCTGTCGCAAATTGTTTTTGACCACCGACCATTGCGGATATCGTAAAGCATTGTACGAGCTGCGTTCGTGGCGTCCGTGACATGGCGTTTGCCGCCTGTCAGGTTCCAGACCAGCCAGCTGTCCACAGTGCCAAAGGCCAACTCGCCCTTCTCTGCTCGCGCCCTTGCACCATCAACATTGTCGAGGATCCACGACAGTTTTGTGCCGGAAAAGTAAGGGTCCAAGAGTAAACCGGTCCGGTCTGTTACCGTCTCCTCAAACCCTTCGGCACGCAGTCCGGCACAGAATTGCACGGTCCGGCGGTCTTGCCAGACGATAGCGTTGTAGACCGGTTTGCCGGTTTTGCGGTCCCAGACCAGCGTGGTTTCGCGTTGGTTGGTCAACCCGATCGAGGCCACATCCCCAATAGAGATACCAGCCCGTTCGATGGCCGCACGGCATGTTGCAGCCGTGGTCGCCCAAAGATCAGCAGGATCATGTTCGACCCAACCGCTCGCCGGATAGATCTGCGGAAACTCTTCCTGCGCCGAGGCAACCACGGACAAGGCCTGATTGAACACAATCGCCCGCGTAGAGGTCGTGCCCTGATCAATCGCCAAAATGAATGTCATTTTTCCTCCCTCAACCACGCCTCCAGAGCAGCTATTTCTCCGGCTGTCATGCGCAAGCCCAGTTTACTCCGCCGCCAGAGAATGTCTTCGGCGGTTTGGGCAAATTCATGCTCGATTAGCCAGATCACCTCTGCTTCTGTCAGACTCGCGCCGAAATTCCGACCCAGATCTTCGGCAGTCTCCGCACCAGCCAGGATATCCTGCGCCTCTGTGCCATAGGCCCGAACCAACCGCCGCGCCCAGCGATCATCCAGGAACTCGAACCGCGCCAAGAGGTCCGCGACCAGAGCATCGAACTCGTCGGCATCAAAATCGCCGCCCGCCAGGGGAACACCAGCAGTCCAAGGTCGATTATGTTGCTGCAAACACTCATTTATCTGCTCAAGTGCACTTTCCGCCAGACGCCGGTAGGTGGTGATTTTACCACCGAAAATATTCAGAACCGGCGCACCGTTACGATCCACTCGCAGGGTATAGTCGCGGGTGGCGGCTGTCGCGCTGCTGGCCCCGTCATCATAAAGCGGCCGCACACCGGAATAGGTCCAGACGACGTCACCAGGAGTGATCTGCTTTTCGAAATAGCCGTTCGCAAACCCGATCAGATAGTCCCGCTCGGCTTCTGTGCAGACCGCCGGATCGTTAGCATCGGCATGTTCGGCATCGGTCGTGCCAATCAAAGTAAAATCGGTTTCATAGGGAATTGCGAAGATGATCCGTCCATCCTGACCCTGAAAGAAGTAACATTTATCGTGGTCATAGAGTTTGCGTGTGACGATATGGCTCCCGCGTACGAGCCTGACGTTGTCTTTTGTTTCCAGCCGCGCGACGTTGTGGATCACGTTGCCAACCCATGGACCGGCGGCATTCACCAGCATCCGCGCATAATGGATAGCGGTTGCCCCATTTTCGTTATTGCTCGTTTCGATGCGCCAAAGATCGCCTTCGCGCACCGCCGAAACCACTTTGGTCCGCGTCAGTATCATCGCACCACGCATTTCGGCATCTCGGGCATTAAGCGCGACGAGCCGTGAATCCTCGACCCAGCAATCCGAATATTCATAGGCCTTTTCGAACCGCGCATTCAGCGGGGCACCTTCGGCTGTGCCCTGCAGACCTATCGTCTTAGTCCCCAGCAGAACCTCGCGCCCACCCAGATTGTCGTAGAGGAACAACCCCAATCGGATCAGCCAACCGGGTCGCCGCCCCTTCATCCATGGCATGACCAATCGCAACAGCCGCGACGCAGGCGTATCGGACTCGAACAGCATATCTTTATGATAAGGCAACACAAATCGCATGGCCCAACTGATATGCGGCATAGCCTTCAAGAGGATTTCCCGTTCGATGAGCGCCTCTTTCACCAGACGGAATTCGAAATATTCCAGGTAGCGCAGCCCGCCATGAAACAGCTTCGTCGAAGCCGACGAGGTTGCCGACGCAAGATCGTCCATTTCGGCCAGGGTCACAGAATACCCACGTCCCGAAGCATCCCGCGCAATCCCGCACCCATTGATGCCACCCCCGATGATGAACAGGTCGGTCACTTGTTCGGACTGTTGGTCCATGAGAATCCCCCAAATGCGCGAATTTGTTCGCTTTATCTTCAGCAGAGGAGCGCTACGCAACTGAATTTTCGGTTTTATTCTAATTCGACGCTAAAAAATTGCGATTCCGGTTGCATTCGACATTATCTTTGGCTTTCTGAAGGGATAAGCCCACAACTCGAAAGCACACGAACCCATGTCGCAGACGTTTCGTCATCCTGAAATGCTCGAGATCGCCCGCCGTGACGGCAAAGTCACCGTCGACGGGCTAGCCGCACATTTCGGAGTGACATTGCAAACCATCCGGCGCGACCTCACCTATCTGGCCGAGGCAGGGCAATTGGAACGGGTGCATGGTGGCGCGGTACTGCCATCGGGGACAACGAACATCGGTTATGAAGAACGCAGGGTCCTGAATTCCAGCACCAAACAGGCGATTGCCCGCACCTGCGCGAGCCACATTCCGAACGATATCTCGCTTTTCCTCAATATAGGCACCTCGACCGAGGCTGTTGCGCGTGAATTGATGAACCACCGCAATCTGATGGTGGTAACCAATAATATGAACGTGGCGAATATTCTGGTGGCAAACCCGCATTGCGAAATCCTTGTCACAGGCGGTAGCCTGCGCAGGGCCGATGGCGGGTTGATCGGCAATCTGGCCGCCGACACGATTCGGCAATTCAAATTCGATTTGGCCGTGATAGGGTGTTCGGCTCTTGATGCGGACGGAGACCTGTTGGACTTCGACATCCAGGAGGTAAGCGTTAGCCAGACCATCATCCGGCAATCGCGCAAAACGTTTCTGGTCGCCGATCACACCAAATTCGTTCGCAGTGCACCAGCACGGATAGCCTCACTTTCTGCTATCGATACCCTCTTTACTGATCACCCACTTGCATCAGAACTGGCTACGTCATGCGAATCATGGGGCACAACCGTCGCCTATGCGTCCTAATACTTTTATTGGGGTAGCTTCAGTGTCGTAACGGCTCTGTTCTCAAAAGAGTTAATTTGAGGCGACACGATAGATCGAAAACATGCTCAACAAATATGAAAAGTCCCGACTTTCGCTACGGACGGCACGAACGGCCGCTACGTACCCAAGGCCATAAATTTTCCTCAATATAGCCAAACCATTCGCTAATTTTATTGGATCGATTGGCAAGGACTTTTAATCTAAAACTTTAGTAAAATAAGATTTCCCCAAGATGCTAATAATAAACAACTTTTGACCAACGACCTCAAACCCACGAGGTTCGTTGGTTTTGAGACAAATCGACGATTGAGAACGATTTTGACCAAATATTTGTTCTCAGCAGCCCCTTGAGCGCCGCTAAGTCCCTTTGGATACAAAAGGAAATTTCGACAAGCGCATTTAGTTGTAAGTTTTGTAAAGGGGAAATGGCGGTGGCAACAAGATTCGAACCAGAGGTTCTTTGGTGACCCAAAAGCAATTCACCGGCTCGCTTAATTTCCGAGGGGCCTGTTGACCTCCCTATAGGACACCCCATCGCTAGCCAAAGTCAGCGGCCCGAACCACTCGCAACACGGTTCTTCCAGAAGGACCCGTCGCATCCCACATGGTACCGAAAGATAGTTTGCCAACCATCTGGAAGCGATTTCATGCGACGGCAACTAAAGACCTGCCAGATGGTCTCCGATGTGTGATCCCGAACGCGATGAGGCGCGGCTTCAAAATTCCTCATCTTCCGTTTTTACGGGGTTTAACGGGTTTAACGGGGTTAATTTCCATTGATTGGTGTTTTTTGAAGCGACATCGTTTTCTCCCTGTGTAGATTTTAACCCGTTAAACCCGCCAAACCCGTCATTTAACACTTTGACCCGATATACCTGAGATTTTGAACTCGTATCCGTGCGAGCTGCCAAGCATAGACCATGCACAATACGTTCCTTGCGATACGTCAACGCACGACCAACGGCCCGCGTAGATTTTAGAGCGCTATCACCCGCAATATCTCGCAACGCCTCACCCAGATTTGTCGAAATACTTATTGTGTTAACCTTTACGTGCACATCTTTGGCCGTGAACTCTCGATTGCCAAATTCGTCTTTGAGAGCTTCGAGCAGAGCGAATAGCATTTCTGCTTCAGGATCAGCGGTCTGAGCTTGCCTCACCAAATCCATAGGATCGCCAAACTCACCAGGCATAAGTGCCTCATTCGCCCACACAACGGTTTGACGCACCATGACATCCCACTCTTCAAACGAGGCAAGACGACCAGCAGCAGGCGTTTTCATATGAATAAATCGCGCACGAATGAGGGTGCATGCAGCAGCCAAAAGCTCATTACGGTGTAAAAGCACGTATTCCAGCGGGTCTAATGGAAATTCACGAGCAAATGGCTGATCAGTTTGCGGGTCGATGCGACAGATCAGGACACGACGAGGCATGTCGCCTGCCAAAATCAGGTTATTCCCTGTAAGGAGAAGCATGATGCGATTTGGAATTCGAATGCTCTCCGACTTCCCCAAGACCCGATCCACCATGGCATCCGCGGTGATAAAGCCCGCCATACTAGCACTATCAAAAGTACCAATGACATTATCCCAGATCAGCGTTTGGCAGCCCGAAGCCAGCACCGCAAATAACCGCTTACGGATTTCATCGTCATTTTGCGTATTAACATGTGGCCAAATATCTGGGCTCTTTCCTTCCATGAGTGCACCGACGCAGCTCGCCAACAAAGTCTTACCACTCCCCTGAATGGGCGCATCAAAAGCAAATGCCGGTGCCGTTTTGAGGACTGGTCTAACGGCTGCCGTCAAAAGTGCTGCCAACAAAATGCCCTTAGATAAAGCGTCTACAAAGGGGAACGTCTCAAAAGGCTTCAGCAAAGTTTGCAACGCATCCACTGCATCTGAGGTATTCGGTTCGACAGGAATTTCCGGAACGGAACCTTTATCAAAGTCGCAAAAAAGACCACTTGCATGATCATAACCCACTCGATCTAAAATAGTGCCATCTAGCAAAATTGTGGGTCCAGTTAGTAGACCTTTCAAAGGCTTCAGTTGACGACGTGTTTTTTGCGCCAAGACCTGCCGCACGAGCTTTACCGGAACATCAACATCCCTCAGTCCTTCAGACGTCATTCTGCAATATTGAATGCGCTCGCCTATGTGAAAGCTCAGCGCATGCTCGCACATTGGATAAATAACGCCAGCATCAATGGTGACGAGTTGAGCGCCATAATCAAAAGACTGTGGGTCTTGACGCAAAATACGGACAGTTTCTTCGACGGCCTCGACCATATGACCACTCACCAATTCAACCCGACTTTTCTTCTTGGAAAGATGATAAGTTTTACCGCCGCGCGCGAAGGAGTAGAGCACGGGTTTAGATTGGCACAGAAAGAGGCGCCCAACTAAACGCCCTCCATCATAATTCGGCTCCAAAGGGTCCAATGTTAATGAACCATGGTAAGTATAAGGGTCCTGCAGAACATCAGAAACCTTAACGGGCTGCACTTGACCACCGATCTGTATGTTCAAAACAAAGTCATCGGATAGCTGGCCGGTGTCGATCGCATGCACCGCAATTTGACGAAATTCATCAGAAGATTTCTTGTCTTCAGCCGGATTAGCCAAGGTCATATCTCTGACGCGATCTGTAACCCATTCGTCTTGAACCTTACGCGCCTCACTCTTTAGCGCATCCTTCGAAAGCATAACCTCGGCGGTAAATTTCTTTAACTCATCACGAGACAAGGGTGCGAACACCTCCGATGTGTCTACAAACTCGGCTTCGCCCTCGATGATGATTGGAGCCCCGCGCCGCTGTTCTAAACCTGCAGAGAGGTTCGAACCTCCAATGAAGTCAAAGCGCGTTGGTTGCCATACAGCGGTATCAAATAGACAGCGCTCTAATAATGAGCCCGATTTACTGACAAAAATGTAACCCAGCCCTGCTAGCCATAAACGTTGCTCCAGCACTTTGCCCGCCCGAGGAATGTCTTGGGCATCTTTTACAAAGAGATATAACCGCTGTCCGTCAGTCCCTTTTAATTCGGAACCCTCAGCCCAAATGCAGCTCGATGCGCTTGGCCACCACAGCATGGATGCATTTTGCAAACCAGGCACAGCATCCCTAAGCGCTTGGACTAGGGCTGTGCGAGACATTGGCACCTCATCGCTGCGAGGATCGTAGTCCAACATCATTACGCCACCTTCTGATGGCCACGTAAATTCATCCTTGGTTCGTGTTGTGGCATTTGCCGGGCTCGCTAGTTTATTATGATAAGATTTCGAATGGAGCAGCCCCACGTCTTTTTTTGGCAGTCCATAAATCAGCGCATGCTGCGGGGTGAGCGATTGAAGCACACTGCCGAAATGCGCGAGCGATGAGACTTCTAAGACTTCAATTGCACCTTTTATGAGTTGGCCCCCGCTTTCTTTGCGAAGGGAGCCGTCTGCATTCAAATGGTAGCTTTTTGAAAGCCGCTCAGGGATTGTCGCCGTCACCTTGGTAAATTTAACAGAATTAGGCATCACGAACGCCCTCCGCTGCCTGTGTAGTGAGACGCTCAATCAATGCATCGATGTCAGCCTCGCGAAACCCGATGCAACGCTCGCTTAGTTTGACAGGCTGAGGGAAAAGCGGATCGCGATGCATAGCGCGATACCAGCCCGCACGAGTGTAACCTGTGCGGTAAAGGGCTTCTTTCAGGCGGATAATTCGAGTTGGGCGCATAGTAGCTCCTGTGCAAAGTGAACTTTATGCGACTCATCGTAGTCACCCCCGAAGGGTCTGTGACGTCGGGATAATTAACCTTCTTTTTTCCCTACGTGGGAGACCTCAACATTTTCCATATTTCTCAATCTATTATAATCGTAATACGCTTCGAACGCGGTCAACTGCTCCATCCCAAACGCTTCTGCAACCACAGCAATTGCCGTATCGGGCGCGATATGGCTCGCATCATCAATTGGCAGGTTTGTATTCTCGTGAACAATCTTTACCAGACGCCTAAGCTCATGATTGCGAAAAGTCATTGGACGCCTGCCTCGCTTTTTCTTAGCTGGCTCTAATATCTCAGCTCCGAGCCACGCAAGAAGGTCAGGAGGCACAGAAATACGCTCTTTGAGGGCTCGTGCGACTGCGCGCTTCGTTCCCTCTGTCGGAGTGCTGTGAAAATCCAGGCTCAATAATGCTTCATCATTATCACGCAGGAAACAAAAGAGCATACTCTCCCAATCCATGTTCAATTCAACGCTAGTATCTCCACGTTCCGCCCGAACCGCGGCTACCAAGTCCTCCCGGCTCATGCTGCGCCAAGTTGGTCGCGATCTTCCCTTTTTAATACGATCAGTCAGCGCTGACATAATCCGCCCACCTCTGCAGGACATCGCGACGCTCTTCCAACAAATCAGACCGTTGATAGGCGACGTCAAATGATTTTGGCTGATGCGCTTTGACAAAATCAGCGACAATCTTGCGGACACCATTCTCAGCCATCCATGACCCGAGAGTAGCCCGCAATCCATGGACCGTTACATCCGAGAACTCTTTGATTGCATAAAGCATCGCATTCTCCGACATCACTCGGTCCTTCGCATTCCCAAGCACATATCGTCTTCCACCTGAAACTTGTTGAAGTTCGTGAAGAAGCTCGAGAACTTGACGGCTCAACGGCTGCCGATGTTCCTTACGCATCTTCATCCCTTCTGCAGGGGTCGTCCAAATGCCGCTCTCGAGGTCAATATGCCCCCACTCCATATGACGGACCTCGCTTGAGCGTTTGCCAGTCAGCAAAACCAGCATCAGTCCATATCGAGTTTGGTCACGCAATCCAACGTGGTCATTTAACCAGCGCCACATCGCGGGGGCCTGCTCTGGCGTCAAAGCGTCGAAATGCTTCTCAACGTAATTCTGCTTGGGCATCGAGCGCACTGGAGGACAGGGATTAAACTCCAAGAATTCCTGATCCACGGCATAGTCAAATATCCGTTCCACATTGCCGCGTAGTTTCTTCCCTGAAGGCGGCTTAGTGAGCCAGATATCTTTCAGGGTCTCAACGATCTCTCGTCGTTTGATTTGATTAACAGGTCGCGTCCCCAAAAAAGGAAAAACATAGTCTTCGAGCTGTTGGATAACCTGACGCTTGTAAGCACCTTCCGATAAGCCTGCCTTCAAATGGTTTTCATACCAATCACGCGCAACCTCCTCGAAGGTTGGCGGGGCGTCATGGTCACTCAATCGCCCAGTGATCACCAGACGCTGAAGTGCAATGGGGTCCACAGTCACACCCAAGGCAGACTTGATAACCTGCGCGCTATACCCTGCCCCAACCAATCCCTTGATCGCTCCAGTAACCTGGCGTGCCACATCCGCTTTCAGGTCAGGCCATGTGCCAAGCGTGAGATTAGTTCTCTTACCACCAATCGTGATGCGGCAAACCCAGGACATCCGCCCGGAGGACCTGCAAAACACATAAAGGTTGGGAGTGCCATCGGGGACCCATTGCTCCTCGCGCTGCTGAGCCAGCCCCTCCAACTCACGAAACTTCAAGGCCATTCTGTATACCAATTGTAGCCAAACACCTTACGACAGAATGCATATCATGAGACAAATTGAAAGAGAAAAACCCCAGCAAATAAAGGACATATGGAACTCATGCACCTAAATGGAACAAACACCAGAGTTCCCTACGGGCTGCCACTTTTCCCAAACATTATGATTAGACGACAGACGGAATGCTCCGCCTGCCACTCGTTGTGCGTTACAGTCCCAGAATAGCTTTGATCGGCGCGACGAGCGCTTCACCAATGGCCGCTGTGTTTGCGGCATCCAAATGCACCCCATCGATCGGCGAAGCCTGCGCGACTGTGCCCGCGTCAAAGAACGAGACGTCCAATTCCTCGGCGGCGGCTTTGTACATCGGTGCCAGCAATCGGGTTTCAGCAACATCTCGCCCGCTGCCTGTTTTGCCATCTGGCCCGATCACGCAAGGCGGAGGGGCGACAAATAGGATTTTCGGAACAGAGCCAGACGCGCCATAGGGATAATGCCGGATAATTTGCGCCAACCGCTTCATCCCTGCAGTGGCCCCAGTCGCGGACCCGCAGACGTCGGTTTTCAGGTCATTCGTGCCAAGCATAATCACGACGAGGTCCAGCGGCGAATGGCTCTGCAACAAGATCGGCAGCACTACAGCCCCGTTGCGGTCACAGGGACCAGTGTGATCATCAAACGCCGTCGTTCGACCGCCCAGCGCCTCAGAGATCACTTCGATCCCGAGGCGTCCCGCTACGACGTTCGGCCACAAATACTCAGGCGCATGTCGTGCGGCGTCTTCAGGGCGGTGCCCCCACGTGAGACTATCCCCAAACGCTAAAACTCGTTTCATCGGCTCCCCCTCCTGAATGATCCCACTGGGTGTCCTCGGCACCCTGACTTAGGTGCCGATTACTCCAGCTTTTCGAGGTAGATGCCAGCCTTATGTTTGGGGCTTATAGAATTAGGGAGCCGTGGAATGGATCAGCCGACGCGCTGCCCTTTCACCCAAACACCGTGGATCGTGCCTGTGCCATCAACACGTTTCACACGGATCACGTCAGCGCGTCTGCCGACCTCGATACGGCCGCGATCGGTTAGACCAACAGCCTTGGCCGGCGCTGCGGTCACAGTGCGAATACCACGTGCCACATCGCCCCAAAGATCACCCAACAACAGCGCCGAGGACAAGAGCGCACCGGGGACATAATCTGATGACACGATGTCCAAGAGGTCTGCCTCAGCCAACACATGCGCAGCCACGTTGCCTGAGTGCGACCCACCACGGATCAAATTCGGCGCACCCATCATCACAGCGATGCCATGATCATTGCAGGCCTGCGCGGCTTCTATCGTTGTGGGAAATTCCGCAAAGGTCACACCGTACTCTTTCGACGTCACAACGTGTTCGGCAAGGGTATCGTCATGGCTCGCCAGTACGGCTCCTAAACGACGTGCGCCCTCTACTGACGCTGCCTCATGCGCGGTGCCGAATTTCTCTTTCAGTGCCAGTTGATGCGACACATGAACATCAAAGTCATCATCGGACATGCCATGCTTGCCCTGATAATATTCTTTCAACTTATCAAGGTTCCGAAACTGTCGTGCCCCCGGTGTGTGGTCCATCAGACTGACGATCCCGACGCGATCTTCGGCGGTGAAACTGTCCAGCTCTTCGATCAGCGTCTCAGAGCAGGTTTCCGCGCGCAGGTGGATATAGTGCGAAATGCGCAGGGCGTTGCGCGACCGCATATCCAAAAGTTCGGTCGCCACCTCACGAGCGTATTTCTTGTAATCACCCGACTTCTTGGTCACCGACCCAACGCGCAGGGCGTCGAACACGGTGGTGATCCCGACCGAGCATAGCTCTGCATCGTGAGCGATGATCGCGGCCTTATGGGGCCAGTCGACCTTGGGCCGTGGCTCGAGGTGCCGTTCGAGGTTGTCGGTGTGTAACTCGATCAAACCTGGCATCACGAGGTCACCCTCGCAGTTTATCGCTCCCGTTGGTACCGAGCGCCCTTCGCTAATATCAGCAATTTCGCCGTCACGGATCACAACGGTGCCCGCCACCACGGTTTCAGGCAGAACAACAGTTGCGTTGGCAAGGATTGTTTCGGTCATTTGGTACATCCTAGAATTCGGTGGTCGGCGTAGGCAGGTCACATCGCATTGGTGCGTCACAGCCATATGACACGCGGAAAATTATCATTTTAGATCGGCAATAGCCGCGAGGAACCGACTGATGCCTTCGGCCTCAGTACTGTCATTGACGACGACCGTTGCATCGATCCCCTCGGGCAATTCGAACGTTGCACGTTTGAGACGGTTTTCGATATCGGCACGGGTTTCACGGCCACGAGCAGAGAGGCGATCAGCGAGGATATGATCAGGGGCCGTCACGACAATGACCCGCAGATCAGGGAAAACAGACTTTGCGAAGCCCAGCGCCTGCCGCGATCCGTTGAACATCACGAGGGGAGCCGTGGTTTGGTCCTTTGGGATGCCATAGCATAAGCCATGCGCTTCCCAATCGAGGGCGAACTCTCCGTCAGCCTTACGAGCAACGAATTCATCAAAGGTCACGCCTTCGAAATCCTCGCTCCCCGCCTCGGACGGGCGGGTAATCACTCTACGCACGAATTGAATATCCGGTCGCGCAGACAGCGCGCCCGCGATCAATGTATCTTTGCCAGCGCCAGATGGCCCTACGACAGCGATGATCATGCGGCCGCCTTGGGCGTAAAGCCCGTCACATCCACCACACGGTCGCAAACTTGGTTCCGCGCTCCTTCATCGTGGAAAATCCCGATGATGGCCGCGCCCCGCGCCTTTGCCCCTTCGATTAAGGACAAAACCACATCACGGTTCCGCGCATCCAAGCTTGCCGTCGGTTCATCGAGAAGCATCGCGGGATACTCATGGGCAAAGCCACGTGCGATATTCACGCGCTGCTGTTCACCGCCCGAAAACGTCGTGGGCGACAATGACCAAAGCCGTTCGGGGATATTGAGCATCGTGAGCAATTCTTCAGCCCGTGCATGCGCCTCGCCTTCGGGTTTACCCAAGGCCAGCAACGGCTCTGCGACCACCGTGCGGGTCGGCACACGAGGCACTACGCGCAGGAACTGACTGACATAACCTAGTGTCTCGCGGCGCAGGCGAATGATCTCACGCGGGGTAGCGGTGGCTACATCGACGCCTCCAATACGGATCGAACCAGAGGCTGCGAGGTAGTTCCCGTAAATCATCCGCATCAGCGTCGATTTACCAGCGCCCGATTGACCCGTGAGCGCCACACATTCCCCAGGTTCGACCCGCAGGTGAGCGCCAACCATGACAGGAATGACCGCGCCCCCTTGGTTATGCAGGGTGAAGCTTTTTGAGAGGTTTTCGATCTCGATCATGGTCACACCTGCAAGACGGAAGAGACAAGAAGTTGGGTATAAGCGGCCTGTGGATCATCAAGCACCTGATCGGTCAGCCCGTGTTCGATCACGTGGCCATCCTTCATCACCATCAAACGGTCGGCCAAAAGGCGGGCCACCGCAAGGTCATGGGTGACGATAATCACAGAAAGACCCATGTCACGCACAAGCCCGCGCAGAAGGTCCAAGAGACGCGCCTGCACAGACACATCAAGACCGCCTGTCGGTTCATCCATGAACACCAGCCGGGGCGAAGTGACGAGGTTCCGTGCGATCTGCAAACGCTGCTGCATCCCGCCCGAGAATTGGCGCGGACGGTCGTCGATACGTTCACCTGCAATCTCAACACGGCCCAACCAGTCGGTCGCGGTTTCGCGGATGTCGCCGTAGTTCCGCGCGCCAATCGCCATCAAACGTTCACCCACGTTGCCGCCAGCAGAAACACCCATACGTAGACCATCACGAGGGTTCTGATGAACAAAGGCCCATTCGGTGCGAGACAGAACGCGACGTTCAGGCTCTGGCATGGTGAGCGTGTTGCGCCCACGGTAAAGGATCTTTCCCTCGTCCGCTTGCATATGCCCAGCCAAACATCCCAATAGTGTCGACTTACCTGACCCAGATTCCCCAACAATGCCGAGCACTTCACCCGGCCAGAGGTCGAAACTAACGTCGGCACAGCCGATCCGCTGACCATAGCGTTTGGTCAGACCATCAACGCGGAAAAGCGGCTGGTCGAGCGATACATCATGCATGGTCATGCCGCTTCTCCTTCTGGCGACAAGCGGCCTGTGTGACCCTCGTCCTGACGGGCGGTGCAATAGCTGGTGTCAGAACACACAAACATGCGGCTGCCTTTGTCATCGGTGATCAGTTCGTCGAGGTAACTCACTTCCGACCCGCAAAGATCACAGGCATGATCCGCCTTACTCGGGTCAAAGGGGTGGTCCTCGAAATCAAGGCTCACGACATCGGTATAGGGTGGAAGCGCATAGATGCGTTGTTCACGCCCAGCGCCGAACAATTGAACCGCAGCATTGCCGCCCAGTTTCGGGTTATCAAATTTCGGGATCGGTGACGGGTCCATGACATAGCGACCTTCGACCTTCACGGGATAAGCGTAGGAAGTCGCAATCGCGCCATGGCGTGCAATGTCCTCATAGAGCTTCACATGCATCAAGCCGTATTCTTCGAGCGCGTGCATACGACGTGTTTCGCTTTCGCGCGGTTCTAAGAAACGGAGAGGCTCTGGGATCGGCACCTGATAGACTAGGATTTGTCCCTCGGTCAGTGCGACCTCTGGAATACGGTGACGGGTCTGAATGACGGTCGCCTTTGCTGTGGTTTCCGAGGTTTGGACCTGCGCGGTCCGTTCAAAGAACTTGCGGATCGATACGGCATTGGTCGTATCGTCAGCACCTTGGTCGATCACTTTCAGAGTATCGTCGGGCGTCAGGCACGCCGCTGTGACCTGAACACCGCCCGTGCCCCAGCCATAAGGCATCGGCATTTCACGACTTGCAAAGGGCACCTGATACCCAGGGATCGCGAGGCCCTTGAGTAAAGCGCGACGGATCATACGCTTTGTCGCCTCGTCCAGATAGGCAAAGTTATAGGCCTGATCGGTCATTCTGCGGCCTCCTTGACCTGAGCATCCGCGGCTTCGCGGCGGAGTTTTCGGATGAGTTCCAGTTCGGACTGGAAATCGACGTAATGCGGCAGCTTGATATGTTCGAGAAAGCCCGTCGCCTGAATGTTGTCACAGTGATACAGAACGAATTCCGCATCTTGGGCAGGCGCTCCGACGTTGTCTTCGCCCAGTTCTTCCCAGCGGAGCGCACGATCCACGAGGCTCATCGAGATCGACTTGCGCTCTGATTGGCCCAAGACCAAACCATAGCCCCGCGTGAATTGTGGCGGCTCGGATTTGGAACCTGTGAATTGGTTCACCGTCTCACATTCGGTCAGCTCAATTTCGCCGATTTCAACAGCAAAACCCAGTTCAGGGATTTCCATCTCAACCGCACAAGTGCCGATCCGCAATTCGCCGACAAAAGCGTGAGTGCGTCCGTAACCACGCTGTGTCGAATAGGCCATCGACAGGACGAACCCTTCGTCGCCACGCGCCAAAGCCTGCAAACGCAGCGGGCGATCCGCAGGCATTTCGAGAGGCTCGCGGGTGAGGTCAGGCGGTGTTTCGTCGCCATCAGACAGCGGTTCCATCAACCCGTCTTGGTCGAGGAGCTGCAGGATATGTGGCGCGACGACGGCCTCAGCCTCTTTGCGCAGCGCCTCAGATGCCTCGCCATCCGCCATGAGTTTGAAGTCCAGCAAACGGTGCGTGTAGTCGAAGGTCGGCCCGAGGATTTGACCACCCGGCGCGTCCTTGAACGTCGCCGAAATGCGGCGAATGATGTCCATGCGATCCGTCTCGACCGGAACAGATGCTCCAAATCGTGGCAGGGTCGTGCGGTAAGCGCGGATAAGGAACACCGCCTCGATCAGATCGCCCCGAGCCTGTTTGATCGCCAGCGCGGCCAGCTCAGGATCATATAGCGATCCTTCGGCCATCACACGGTTCACAGCTAGTGCCATCTGTTCACGGATTTGGGCGACGCTGAGTTCAGGAACCGAACGATCCCCACGGCGTTCATCGGAAAGCCACTGGTGCGCCGCATCAATCGCGCGTTCACCGCCTTTGGTTGCGACATACATCAGAGTGTCTCCACTTTCGTGCTACGCGGCAGGGCCGACAGTTGGCTGCCCGCAGTAAAGTAACAGTCAAAACCCAACGGAAATTGCGCGCCGTTGGCGGCAAAGGCATCGATGGTAGGCAGATACGCGGTCTGTGTCGTTTCAATCCCAGGGCCAGACAGTGCGGCCGTCGGTGCCGATATATCCTCACATTCAACGATCAATGTTGCGGACCGATCAGGATATTCTGCCGTGCCGATTGCGAACTGCGATACAGGCTGCAGCGCGTCCCATGTGCCAATCGCGAAATCTGCCTCACCCGACACAACGACAGGAGCCGAGCAGTGAAACGCAATCCATTTGCGGACGGCTTCAGTATCGTGACTTTTCGCGATGAAAATCGGTGTCGTTGCATCAGCGAGGGTCAAAAGAATGGCACCAGCAGCGGGCGACAATGGCGCGGGAGGGACCGCGCCGACGATCTGCTGGATACGCCCCGGACGGGCCATCGCTTCGAGGCAGGCACGAAAGGCGCGGGCGCTGTCTTGGGCTGGGTTGGAAAATCCACCCGATAGAACTTCGGCTTCGAACATCAGTCTTCTCCCCGAACCATTGTGAAGAACTCGACCTTGGTCGCTGCGGCTTTCTCTGCGCGAGAGGTGCGTTTTTCAGCCTCTTCTGCACGGAGCGGCGCGAGGATGGCCGCATCGACTTGCTCCACGCCTTCGGACTGCATCAGCGCATCCACAATGGCCGCGCGTGTCGCGTGGCCCTGATCGCGCCCTTGCACATAGGCGTGCCCAACTGTGCCATCCGACAGTTTGAGCGCACAGCGCGTCACGGTCATCTCACCGAGGTTAAACGGCGCACCTGTCGCGCCGATCCGACCGCGCACCATCGTTGTACCGATCTCAGGACGGCGCAGCCAATCGTGCGCAGGAAGGTCGGGCAACAACTGTTCGAGCCGCTCAGGGCGGGCACGCGCCAGTAGGCCCATGTATGATTTGCGGGTGTCTGTGGTCAGTGTGGACATCTTGACGATTTGTCTACCTATCTATACAACTAGACAAATATTGCTAGATTCGCCGCCATTTCGCAAATGAAGGTTTCATGACACGCAAAAATCCTGTGTGGCTGTCGATTGCCCAAACTCTCAAAGATGAAATACGCGAAGGCCTTTATCCCGCAGGAACAAAGCTTCCGACTGAGGCGCAATTGTCGGCACGGTTCGGCGTCAACCGTCACACCGTACGCCATGCGCTAGCCTCGCTGAACGAAGACGGGATAACGGTGTCCCAACGTGGATCTGGCGTGTTCGTTGCCTCAAATCCGCCCGCCGACTACCAGCTCGGCGCACGTGTGAGGTTTCACCAGAACATCGCGGCTACGGGGCGGGCGCCATCGCGCCAAGTGATCCGCATAGAAACGCGCCCCGCTAAGGCCGAGGAACGCGACGCTTTGGGTGTTGATATGGTGCATGTCGTCGAAGGGATTTCATCGGGCGATGCCCTGCCCATTTGTCACTTTATCTCTGCCCTGCCCGCCCAACGGTTTGCAGACCTCCCGCAGATCATGGAGGCCGAACGGTCGATTTCCAAAACGCTGGAACGGCTTGGGGTGACCGATTACACTCGCCATTCGACCCGCATCACAGCGACCATCGCCAAAGGGCCGCGCGCAGGCATGTTAAAGGTCAGTGAAGGATCACCACTTTTGAGGACCGAAGCGATCAACGTCGACCGCGACGGTGCGCCGATTGAATACGGGTTAAGCTGGTTTGTCGGGGATCGCGTCGCGCTAACCGTTGCGAACGACGGGCATTAGCCTTCGTAGCGCTCGAGGAAGTCTTCGGCCCGCAAACGACGGAAATCGTTCAAAGCGTCCTTTAACCGACCATGCGGCCAATCCCACCACGCGAGGTCCAAGAGCCGATCCGCAACGGACTGTTCAAAGCGCATCTTCACGGGCTGCGCTGGAACGCCCGCCACAATCATGAAGGGTGAGACGTCCTTGGTCACGACCGCGCCTGATGCGACGACCGCACCGATGCCGATGGTGATCTCTGGCTTAATGATTGCCCCATGCCCGATCCAGCAATCTGCGCCCAAAGTGCTGCGCCGTGATGCGCGATGTTCAAAGAACGCAGGATCATCCTCGACGCCGTCGAAATAATAGGACGACCGATAGAGGAAATGGTGCTGCGCCGCATTCCGATACGGGTGATCCGTCGGCCCGATCCGTGTGAAGGCCGCGATATTCGCGAATTTTCCGACCGTTGTGTTCGCTACATCAGCGTAACGGTCACAGTAGGAATAATCCTCGAATGTGGAATTCAGAACACGGCTGCCTCTGCCAATCTCAACATAGGCCCCAAAAGTGGAATTGCCGATCTCGCAGTCGGGATGAACGAACGGTTCGGTCGCAGAGAGTTTCGGCATGATTACCCTTTAATGAATTTCTTACGGATCCAGCCCGAGACCGCGTCCATGATCATAACCGTCAGTACGACGAGGATCATGTAATAGCACACTTCTTCCCAGTCCTTTTGGGTGATGATCGCCTGCGTCAGCAAAAGACCAATGCCGCCCCCGACAAGCGCACCAATGACCGTGGCCGAACGGGTGTTCGATTCAAAGTAATAGAGGAGCTGCGACAGGATCAGAGGGAGGACCTGCGGGATCACACCAAAGCGCATCCGTTGGATCATATTCGCACCCGTGGACTGGATGCCTTCGACCTGTTTGTTGTCGATGTTTTCCAGCGCCTCAGAGAAAGTTTTCCCGAAGGTCCCCGTATCCGTCAGCAGGATCGCCAAAGAGCCCGTCATCGGACCTGGACCGAACGCACGGGACAGAATAACGGTCCAGATCAGACCATCAACCCCGCGCAGGAAGTCGAATAAACGCCGGCATGTGAGGCGTAGCCAAACCGCAGGCGCAAAATTCGACGCCGCGAAAAAGGCCAGCGGGAACGCGATCATCCCAGCACCCATTGTGCCGATAAACGCCATCAGAACCGTTTCACCCATCGCCCAGAACACATCGCCATGGCGCCACATTTTGTTATTCCAAAAGCCGTCGATCATCGCGACGATGTTGGAATTCTCTGCGGTCACACGCGGTTTCCAAATGGCAAGCGCGATCAGCTCTCCAACCGACTTGCCGTAGAACGGACTGTCGAGAGTAAAGAAGAACAGCTCCCAGCCCGCTTGATAGCGGAACACTTCGGTCCGTGCGGGGGTCATAGAAAAACGCCAGTTGCCTTGATCGATGGACACGCGATTGCGAGAGACGCTCATCCACTCAGGAATATCTTTGCCATCAGGGAGCGTGAGCACCACAGCGCGCCCGTTCACTTGGGTCGTGATTTCACCAAAGTCAGGGACATTGATGGCAGCCGTATTGTCAGGAAGATACTGAACAGAGGCATCCCCGTAGAGCGAAATGGCAGTGGTTTCACCCATCGCCACCCATTCGGGGCCTTCGCCTGCAGGGTATGTCCCTTTGCGTTCGCCCTCGACCGAAGCAACCACGTCACCAGACCGGTTATCGCGCGTGATGTGGGTCTTATAGGACCAAAAGTCACCAAGTAGGACCGCTGCATTCTCTGGACGCGCACGAGACGCGAGACCCGCAACGTCGAACGCGAAGAACACGTAGATCAGGTAACCGAGGATCGCGAAGGGCACCGCGATGCTGCGCCATTTGCGGAACCGAAAGGTGCCCTCAATGGACTGCTTCAAACCGACGGTATCGAAATATTCGGATGCTGTGGTCATGCCAATGCCCCTCCCTTTACCAGACGTTGACGGGCACGGTCAGACAAGTGGTCAACGATCATGATAGTCAGGAACAGGATCGCGAAAATCGCGACCACTTGATCGTATTTCCCCTGCCCCCACTGGAGCGCGGTTTTCAGGTCGTAGCCCAAACCGCCAGCGCCAACGAAGCCAAGGATCGCCGAGGCACGAATGTTAATCTCGAACCGCAAAAGTGCGTAGGAAGACCAGTTCGGCGCGACCTGAGGCATCACGCCAAACCAGATGCGTTGGAACCAATTGCCTCCGACCGACGCCAAACCTTCAACGGGTTTCAGGTCCACGTTCTCTGCCGCTTCGGAAAACAGTTTGCCCAATGCGCCCGCCGTGTGGAACGCAATCGCGATCATCGCGGGGACAGGTCCGACGCCCAAAAGAAAGATCAGCACCAATGCGATAACGATCTCAGGCACAGCGCGCATGGTATCCATGATGCGGCGGAAAACGGGTGTCAGGCGCGGCCAAAGAGCAAGACCACGCGTTGAAAGAAAGGCCAGAGCCATCCCAAAGATACCGCCGAACAAAGTCGCAATCGCTGCGATATTCAGTGTCTCGATCAGGGACGGGATTGCAGCCACGAACAGACGTGGAAGGTTCTGCCAGTTCGTGAAAGCCTCAGAGAAAATCTCTTTTGGGAAATCAAAAATGCGGTGCAAACCGTCGAGAAACCCGCCTGCATTGCGATCTTCGGCAACTGTGAACCCGCTCGCAAAAAGCACAAAGAAGAGCGCGACCAGAATGGCCCCATAGAGGCGGCGGCGGCGGACCAAAGCGAGATACTCTGCCGTGCCAGATACGGTGTGTGCCGTCATTAGTATGTCCCGGATATGAAAAACCCGAAGGCAGACTGATGCTGCCTTCGGGTCATGGTTTGATTAGGAACCGTTAGCGATCTGCTGACGACGTACTTCGATGATGGTTTCGTAGTAGTCGTGAGTGATCGGAACGAAGCCAGCGGTGTCGCCTGCAGCAACACCGTATGCGCAATCTGGGTCAGCAGCTTGCAGACCTTCGACCAGCGCGGTCATGGTTGCTTTTACGTCTTCCGGCAGTGCGTTGCGGAGAACAACAGGGCCTTCTGGGATCGGCTTGGACATCCAAATTTGGACGAGGTCGTTCATGTCAACGAGGCCAGCGTCAACTGCCTTGCGCAGAGCGCCCGAGTTGTAGCCGTCTTCCCAGTTGCCCTGACCGTCAGCCCAGGTCACGCCTGCGTCGATGTCGCCGTTGTTTACTGCAACGATGGTTTGCTCGTGACCGCCGGTGAAGCGAACTTCGCCGAAGTAGTCGCCAGATTCCATCGAGTGGCCAGTTGCCTGCGGGATTTCTACCGACGGGATCAGGAAGCCAGAGGTCGAGTTCGGATCACCGAAGCCGAAGACTTTGCCCTGAACGTCTTCGAGCGAAGTGATGCCGCTGTCAGCGCGTGCGAAACCGATGGAGTGGTAGGTGTAGGAACCGTCGAGGTTCGCTTTAACCAGAACCGGAGAAACAGCCTCAGGATCGGTCAGGTAAACTTTTGCGTAACCCGAAGCGCCGAGCCAAGCCATGTCGATGGTGCCACCCAGAAGACCCTGGATAACGCCGTCGTAGTCAGCCGGAGCGAAGAGTTTAACGTCAACGCCGAGTGCTTCAGATGCGTAGTTCTGAAGGCAAGCATAGGAGTTCATACGGTCCTGTGCGTTTTCACCGCCGAGGATACCGATGTTGAATTCAGTGATTTCCTGAGCGGCAGCAGCGCCAGCCAGAACGGTAGTTGCGAGTGCAACGGAAAGGATCTTTTTCATGGTCGTCTCCAAAGGGAACATATCATTCGAATTGGCGCGGCCATCACACGGCCTTTGCCTGCGGCTACTCAGTCGCTCAACAGTGCGGCTGCGTATTCTGTTGCGGGAGCCAGCGACCCAATCTCTGTCGAGGTCGCGCTCTCGGAAAAGCTTTCGTCTGCCCCGTAGATGTCGCGAGCGACGTCTTGGGTCAGTTGATTTGGGGTACCATCAAACACGATGCGACCGTCCCGCATCCCGATCACGCGGTCGCAATAGCGACGTGCTGTATCGAGGGTGTGAAGGTTCGCCATCACCATGCGGCCGTCTTCGACGTTGATGCGCTTGAGCGTGTCCATCACGATCTGCGCGTTCATCGGGTCGAGCGAGGCAATTGGTTCGTCGGCAAGGATGATCTTGGGGTCTTGCATCAGCGCACGGGCAATCGCGACTCGCTGTTGTTGACCACCAGATAGCGCCTCGGCCCGCTTTGCGGCCTGTTCAGCGATCCCCAAGCGGTCCAGAATTTCGAGAGCGCGGGTGATGTCTTGGCTCGACCAAAGGTTCAGAACACTGGTCAGCGTGGAACGGCGGCCCAAAAGGCCATGCAGCACGTTCGAAACGACATCCATACGCGGGACAAGGTTGAACTGCTGGAACACCATCGCGCACTGGCTCTGCCAGTCACGTTTATCTCTGCCCTGCAGTGCCAGCACATCAACGCCATCAACAATGATTTGACCGTCGCTCGCATCGGTCAGGCGGTTCATCATACGCAAATACGTCGATTTACCCGCACCAGAGCGGCCAATGATGCCTACGAACTGCGCGCCTTCGACCGAGAACGAAATGTTGTCGACTGCCGCTTTGTCACCGAAGCGCTTGGTCACGCTGTTTACGTTGAGTTGCATACCATCCCCTGTTTTGCTCCGTCGGGGGATACGCATGGTTTGTGACAAGAAATTCTCATGCCTATGAACCTTTAGCGACAGCAAAGATTCAGTTTTACGACACCTCAAGGCGTGTCAGCGGATCGAAAAACAGCGTGTAGGTCGTGATTTTACAGGAGTGTCACCATTGCTTTAATCAGAGGTTACACAGGCCCATCATGCGAATTTTGTCTTTCAATTTCCGACAGAGAGTTTCGCATGACCTTTAAATCCGTCTGCCTTACGTCGATCCTCGCTCTGGCCGCTGGCCAAGCATCGGCAGAGATGAACTTTAACCGCATCGCATCGTTTGCGACGCCGTATAACAACGCTGATGCCTCTGCAGAATCCTCTGCCGAAATCATCGCCGCGTCTGACGATGGCATGACATTGATCTATACTGATAGCCCGCTGGGCGTCGTTGGTTTGATCGACATCACTGACGCGACAAACCCACAGGCCAAAGGCAACGTGGACATGGGCGGCGAACCGACCTCTGTAACCGTCGTCGGCAACACCGCTTACGTGGCGGTGAACACTTCTGAATCCTATACCAATCCGTCGGGCAAGCTGGTTTCTTTAGACCTCGCTGACGGTTCGATCACTGGTGAGTGTGACCTAGGCGGTCAGCCTGACTCGACGGCGCACACCCACGCTGGAGACATGGTAACGGTCGCTATCGAGAACGAACGTGACGAAGACCTAGGCGACGGTCGCGTTGGCCAGATGCCTGCTGGCTACATGGTCACCGTCGGCCTCTCTGGCGATGCTCTAGCTTGCGATAGCCTCGTGAAAATCGACGTAACTGGCCTCAGCGAAATCGCACCCGAAGATCCAGAGCCCGAATTTGTTGACGTCAACAGCCTCGGCGAAATCGCTGTCACCATGCAGGAAAACAACTCGATCGTTATCCTGAACGCTGACGGTTCGGTTCAGAACGAATTCTCTGCTGGTTCTGTCGATCTGGTAAATATCGACGCGACCGACGAACGCGGCGCACTGATCTTTAACGAAAGCCAGCCTGGTCGCCTACGCGAGCCCGATGGTCTTCAGTGGATCGACGATAACCACGTCATGATCGCAAACGAAGGCGACATGGACGGCGGTTCGCGTTCGGTCACTGTGTTCCACAAAGACGGCACTTTGGTTTGGGAGTCGGGCAACGCCTTTGAAACCCCGATTATTCAAGCAGGCCACTACCCCGACAAACGTTCCGACGCCAAAGGCGTTGAGCCTGAAGGCATGGAAGTCGCGACCTTCGGTGACACCACCTACGCCTTCATCCTGTCCGAACGCGCATCGACCATCTCCGTCTACGACGTGACGGACGCGACCAACCCTGTCTTCAAACAAGTTCTGCCGTCGGGCATTTCGCCTGAGGGCGCGATTGCAATCCCAGAGCGCGGCCTGCTTGCCACCGCAAACGAGGTTGACCTTGGCGAAGATGGTGCAGCACGTGCGCACGTCATGATCTACGAACTTCAGGACGCACCAGCAGCATACCCGCAACTGACCTCTGAAGGCGCTGACGAACTGATCGGCTGGGGCGCAATCTCTGGCATGGTCGCGGACGAAGACGGTGTGATCTACGCCGTCAACGACAGCTTCTATGGCTACCAGCCGCGCATCTTCACCATCGACCCGAGCCAAACACCTGCTCGAATCATCGCAGCAACCGACGTGACCCGCGCAGGTTATCCTGCACAGAAGATGGACATGGAAGGCATTACACTGGACGGCGAAGGCGGTTTCTGGATCGCATCCGAAGGCCGCACCGATCGTCTGGTTCCTCACGCAATCTACCACGTGACGGCCAACGGTCAGATCAAGGAAGAAATCGCTCTTCCAGCAGAGCTCTTGGCTGTTGAAAAACGTTTTGGCTTTGAAGGCATCACACTGGTCGGCGACACCCTTTGGATGGCCGTTCAGCGCGAATGGGCTGACGACGACAAAGGCTTTGTGAAACTGGTGTCGTATAACACCAGCACCGAAGAATGGGGCGCTGTTCGTTATCCGCTGGACGCCGTTGAAACGGGCTGGATCGGCCTGTCGGAAATTCAGGCCCACGGCGACTACGTCTACCTGATCGAACGTGACAACCAGATCGGTGAAAACGCTGCCGTGAAACAAGTGACCCGCGTTGCGCTGTCCGAAATGGTACCTGCGCCACTGGGCGGTGACCTGCCGGTTGTTACCAAAGAAATCGTTTACGACCTGATCCCTGATCTGGCATCGAACGGCGGCTACGTCGTCGACAAGATCGAAGGCATGGCAATCATGCAAGACGGCACCACATGGATGTCGACCGACAATGACGGCGTTGATGATAGCTCGGGTGAGACGTTCTTCTGGTCGATCGGCCAGTTCTAAGAACGCCTTACCCAGAAACACGAAAAGGGGCGCAATCGCGCCCCTTTTTGCTACTTCTTTGTTCCCTTATCGCGGCGGCAGACGTGTTGCCCCATCGAGACGGATCACCTCACCGTTCAGATACGGGTTCTCGATGATCTGGCTCACCAAGAGGCCAAACTCGTCCGGCTGACCCAAACGCGCAGGGTGGGGCACGTTTTTGATGATCGCGTCAGTGACCTCTGTCGGTAGGCTCATCATCATTGGCGTGCCGAACAGACCAGGTGCAATCGCCATGACGCGCACGGCCGATTGTGCCAATTCGCGCGCCAGCGGTAGACACATAGACGCCACGCCACCCTTTGACGCTGAATAAGCCGCCTGCCCCATCTGACCATCCTGATAGGCCGCGGACGAGGTGTTGATGATCACGCCACGCTCACCATTTTCCAGCAACGGCAGGTTCATCATCGCCCGCGTCGCATACGACATCACGTTGAATGTGCCGATCAGGTTAACACGGATCACACGTTCGAACAGATCGACGGCCAGTTTACCTTCACGTCCCACCATGCGAGCAGCATTCGCAATGCCAGCGCAATTCACAACGACACGCGGTGCGCCCAGCTCAGACACGATAGTATCAATCGCGGCTTCCACCTGCGCCGCATCGCCCACATCGACCTGAACCGATAGTCCTCCCACCTCGGACGCGACCGCTGCCCCTGCAGCTCCGTCAAAGTCCAGAATGCCGATCTTAGCGCCCTTGGATGCCAAATACCGTGCCGTTGCCGCACCTAGGCCGCTGCCGCCACCTGTTACGATGGCCACCTGCCCCGAAATATCCATGAAGTCCTCCCTTAAACGTCCCGCGCATTAGGTCGCCCAAGCATTTGAGGTTCAATAGTTTCCTAACGTTACGGAAAGGAAACCGTGACGGTCAAATCGACGCACCGATCGTCAATGAAATCGGATCAAGCCCATCAATCCCACCGCTAATCACATCACCTGGAACAACTGGTCCGACACCTTCTGGCGTGCCAGTTAGAATCACGTCACCAGCACGTAGGTGATAGTATTTAGACAGATCAGCAACGATGTCTGCCACCTTGTGAACAAGTAGAGAGAGCGTCGAGTCTTGCCTAAGGTCTCCGTTGACCGACAAATGAATACGCTGATCGGCTGGCGTAAAATCGGTTGCCTTCGTGATCGTGGAAAACACGGCAGACTGTTCAACATCCTTGCCCAAATCCCAAGGCCTTTGTTTAACCCGTTCTTTCAACTGTAAATCTCGGCGCGTCATGTCGAGCGCACAGCAATACCCGTATATTGCAACTTCGGCCTCTTCAGACGTTGCTCGGGTAACGTCCGACCCGATGACCAAAGCCAACTCCACTTCATAATGGTAATTTTCGGTGCCCAGTGGATATGCCGCCGTCGACCCCGACAGGACCGCAGCCGTGGGCGACTTAGTGAAATAAAATGGTGCTTCGCGATCAACCTCATACCCCATCTCTTCGGCATGAGCGGCATAATTGCGCCCAACACAGAAAATACGGCCCACAGGATACTCGGCCGCTTCACCCTTTACAGGGATCGTGAGAGCCTCGGGTAACTGAAACAAGTGAGCGGTCATACAGTGACGTCCTGATCTAGATTTTGACGGGTCGGAGATAGCGCCTGAACCTCACTGTAAGACGATCCTGCAAGAACAGGTACGTATTTTTAGCCAGCGGAGTTAATCGGGGATGAGTATTTAGAACGAAACATACGATCGCAGCCGGCCTAGCCGCATTACTACGGCTTTCGGTGGGCCCAACGCCACGTTTCCCTTATTTGGGGTTACCGGCTGCTGAATTTATTTGAGAATTTGTTTTGGTTGCGGGGGTAGGATTTGAACCTACGACCTTCAGGTTATGAGCCTGACGAGCTACCGGGCTGCTCCACCCCGCGCCGATTGTGACTATTGTGTCACTGGTGCGTTAGTCCAGCATATGCGTTTTATTGATTGCTTTGCTGGATGATATCGAAAGAGAGAAAGGATTGGTTCTTATTAGGTCTGGCGGTGACTTACTCTCCCACGTCTTAAGACGCAGTACCATCAGCGCAACGGCACTTAACGGCCGGGTTCGGAATGGATCCGGGTGTTTTGCTCGTGCTATAGCCACCAGACCGAATAAGAACCAATTTTTCCAAGTCGAGTACAACTGATTGTGTGTGTGTATGCTCTTGATTTACCAGCGTTGTTTTTACTGGATCAAATCAAGCCTATCGGACGATTAGTACCGGTCAACTGAATGCATTGCTGCACTTACATCTCCGGCCTATTGACGTGGTGGTCTACCACGGTCCTCAGGGATACCTTGTTTTGAGGGGGGCTTCCCGCTTAGATGCCTTCAGCGGTTATCCTGTCCGATCATAGCTACCCAGCACTGCCGTTGGCACGACAACTGGTCCACCAGTGGATCGTTCACCCCGGTCCTCTCGTACTAGGGGCAACTCCTCTCAAGTATCCTACACCCACGGAAGATAGGGACCGAACTGTCTCACGACGTTCTAAACCCAGCTCACGTACCTCTTTAAATGGCGAACAGCCATACCCTTGGGACCTGCTCCAGCCCCAGGATGAGATGAGCCGACATCGAGGTGCCAAACGATGCCGTCGATATGGACTCTTGGGCATCATCAGCCTGTTATCCCCAGCGTACCTTTTATCCGTTGAGCGATGGCCCTTCCACTCGGGACCACCGGATCACTATGGCCGACTTTCGTCTCTGCTCGACTTGTCAGTCTTGCAGTCAGGCTGGCTTCTGCCATTGCACTCAACGAGCGATTTCCGACCGCTCTGAGCCAACCTTCGCGCGCCTCCGTTACTGTTTGGGAGGCGACCGCCCCAGTCAAACTACCCACCACGCAGGGTCCCGGATCCGGATAACGGACCGCGGTTAGACAACAAGCAAAGCAAGGGTGGTATCTCAAGGGAGGCTCCACAGAGACTGGCGTCCCTGCTTCAAAGCCTACCACCTATCCTGCACATGCTGTACCTGTTGCCAGTGCGAAGCTATAGTAAAGGTGCATGGGGTCTTTCCGTCTAACCGCGGGTAGCCTGCATCTTGACAGGCAATTCAATTTCGCTGAGTCAACGTTGGAGACAGCGGGGAGGTCGTTACGCCATTCGTGCAGGTCGGAACTTACCCGACAAGGAATTTCGCTACCTTAGGACCGTTATAGTTACGGCCGCCGTTTACCGGGGCTTCAATTCGAGGCTTGCACCCCTCCTTTTAACCTTCCGGCACCGGGCAGGCGTCAGACCCTATACGTCGTCTTACGACTTCGCAGAGCCCTGTGTTTTAAGTAAACAGTCGCCACCCCCTAGTTTGTGCCCCCCGCCCATAGTTGCCTACGAACGGGGCCTCCTTCTCGCGAACTTACGGAGGTATTTTGCCGAGTTCCTTCAACGTTGTTCTCTCAAGCGCCTTGGTATTCTCTACCAGTCCACCTGTGTCGGTTTAGGGTACGATCTCATGGAGGGCTATTTCCAGGAACCTCTAAGCGGCCCATCCAATCCGATAAGGATGAACAACCTTCGAGATCCGTCACCATCTCCTGGCCCAGGAATATTAACCTGGTTCCCATCGACTACGCCTTTCGGCCTCGCCTTAGGGGTCGGCTTACCCTGCTCAGATTAGCTTTAAGCAGGAACCCTTGGACTTTCGGCGAGAGGGTCTCTCACCCTCTTTGTCGCTACTCATGTCATCATTCTCACTAGTGATCTCTCCACCGGATGCCTTACAGCCCGGCTTCATCGAAAGCTCCTTGCGTCCAATCCTTCCGAGGAAGGTAAGGACGCATGGAACTATATCACACTACGCTCTGCTACCAGTGCTTACGCACTCCGAAGTTTCGGCTCATGGCTTGAGCCCCGTTACATCTTCGCCGCAGGACAACTTATTTAGACCAGTGAGCTGTTACGCTATCTTTAAAGGATGGCTGCTTCTAAGCCAACCTCCTGGTTGTTTTGGTCGTCCCACCTGCTTTCCCACTTAGCCATGAATTAGGGGCCTTAACTGTCGGTCAGGGTTGTTTCCCTCTCCACAACGGACGTTAGCACCCGCTGTGTGTCTGCCGGATAGTACTCCTCGGTATTCGGAGTTTGGTTAGGATCAGTAAGTCTGTGGGACCCCATTACCCATCCAGTGCTCTACCCCCGAGGGTATTCGTCCGACGCTCTACCTAAATAGATTTCGCAGAGAACCAGCTATCTCCGAGTTTGATTGGCCTTTCACCCCTAGCCACAGCTCATCCCGACCTTTTTCAACAGGTGTGGGTTCGGACCTCCAATAAGTGTTACCTTATCTTCATCCTGGCCATGGCTAGATCACTCGGTTTCGGGTCTGATCCCACAAACTCAATCGCCCTATTAAGACTCGCTTTCGCTACGCCTACACCTAACGGCTTAAGCTTGCTTGTGAGACCAAGTCGATGACCCATTATACAAAAGGTACGCCGTCAGGGCTCAAGGCCCCTCCGACTGCTTGTAGGCGTCCGGTTTCAGGTACTGTTTCACTCCCCTCGTCGGGGTGCTTTTCACCTTTCCCTCACGGTACTGGTTCGCTATCGGTCAGTAAGGAGTACTTAGCCTTCGGGGGTGGTCCCCCGATCTTCAGACAGAATTTCACGTGTTCCGCCCTACTTAATACGTCCCATTGAGCTTCCTATACGGGGCTATCACCCGCTATGGCCACGCTTCCCAACGTGTTCTAGTCACTCTCAAGGCTCGGCTG
>NZ_CP018572.1:2210000-2520000 GCF_001908835.1 Marivivens sp. JLT3646
GGGAACGCATCGACGACCCTGGCAATCTCTTAGCCCCCAACGCCGTAGAAGCCGCATCGCCCGAAACTATGGAAGCGCCTTCAGATGGCTGAGGTTCAGGCAACACGTCGTTGGGCTGGACGCGCCCTTTTTGTCGGTCTGTCGTTCACCTTTCTGTTCGCCCAGATGTTACCTCTGAACATGGTGCCTGACCGCATCGCAGCACCTGATATTCTGGTCGCCTTCACTCTGGCGTGGGTGATCCGACGTCCAGACCTAACGCCTGTTTCCTTAATCGCGCTGGTTCATTTCAGTGCCGATATCTTGCTCGACCGACCACCCGGGCTTTGGGCCGCGCTGATCGTGATCAGCACCGAGATTTTGCGCAATCGTGCCGCCGACCTGCGAGCCTTGGCCTTTCCGTTTGAATGGCTACTCGTCACAGGAACGCTCGTGGGTCTTTACGTGGGCTATCGCGTTATTTTGACCATCTTACTCTTGCAGCAAGCCCCGTTGATGCTGACATTAACCCAACTGACCATCACGATTTTGGTTTATCCTGTTGTGGTGTTCTTATCTTACTTCGCTTTCGGGATTAGCCGTCCCGCGATGGGCGAAGTTGACGATCTGGGGAGACGCCTGTGAAACGCCCACCAAAGGACACTGCGCAGAGCCAGCGGGGCATTGGCCGCCGCACTTTGGTCGTGGGTGGGTTGCAGCTTGCGACGGCAGGTCTATTGGCGCTGAAACTACGGTCGATGCAGGTCGAACAGGCAGAGACATTCCGCCTATTGGCCGATGAAAACCGCATTAACATCAAGCTATTACCGCCTGCTCGCGGTTTAATCTATGACCGCCGTGGCGTGTTGCTCGCGGGGAACGAACAGAACTATCGGATTACGATGACCCGCGAGGATGCGGGCGACGTTGAAGAGGTGCTCGACCGTCTGTCGCAGCTTATCCCACTGTCCGACACCGCGCGTGCGGAAGCTCTCAAAGAGATGAGCAACCGTTCCGCCTTTGTGCCTGTCACCATCGCGGACCGTCTGACGTGGGACGATATCACCCGCGTGACCGTAAATGCCCCTGCCCTGCCCGGTGTAACGACCGAGGTTGGCCTGAGCCGTTATTACTCCCAAGGCGCGGACCTCGCCCACGTTATTGGCTATGTCGGTCCCGTATCGGATTACGACCTCAGCCGCATCGAAAACCCTGATCCTCTCCTCCAGATTCCCAAATTTCAGATTGGCAAGACAGGCGTCGAAGCCAAGATGGAAGAAGTCCTGCGTGGATCGGCTGGCACCCGTCAAATCGAGGTAAATGCCATTGGCCGCGTTATGCGCGAACTGTCGCGGGAAGAGGGGCAACCCGGTGCCGACCTTCAGTTGACCATCGACAGCGCACTACAAACTTACGTCGAAGCGCGCCTCGAGGGTGAATCCGCTGGCGCCGTGGTGATTGACCTCGAAAACGGTGATCTGCGTGCGGTCGTGTCATCGCCTTCGTTCGATCCGAACCTCTTTGTGCGCGGAATTTCTGTGGCCGAATGGAACGCTTTGAACGAAAACCCGTTCCGCCCCCTCGCCGCCAAAGCCGTGCAAGGCACTTACCCACCGGGGTCGACGTTCAAGATGATCACCGCGCTTGCGGCACTCGAAGACGGCGTGTTGGACCCAGAAGAGACGATCCTTTGCCGTGGCTACACCGAAGTGTCTGGCACCCGTTTTCACTGCTGGAAAAGCGGCGGGCACGGCAACGTCAACTTACATGACAGCCTCAAACAGTCCTGTGACTGCTACTATTACGAGGTCTCCCAGCGCGTCGGCATTGATAAGATTTCGGCAATGGCACGGCGGTTTGGTCTAGGCGTCCGCCATGACCTCCCCTTGTCGGCAGTGGCTGAAGGGCTTGCACCCGATAAAGAGTGGAAAGCCACCGTTCGCGGTGAGGATTGGCGGATTGGTGACACGGTCAACGCATCAATCGGACAGGGCTATGTCCTAGCCTCGCCGCTCCAGCTGGCGATCATGTCCGCACGCATCGCAACCGGACGCACCATCACACCACGCCTGATCCACACGATCGACGGTGTCGAGACGCCAAAGCTGAGCGACGACACAATCGGCCTCAACGAAAACTACCTCCGCCGTATTCGTGCAGCGATGGATGCGGTGTCAAACAACAACCGTGGCACAGCCTATGGGTCGCGGATCAATGTCTCCGACAAACGCATGGGCGGAAAGACAGGCACCAGCCAGGTGCGCCGCATCACCGCAGAAGAACGCGCGCGTGGCGTGACGAGCAACGCTGATCTACCATGGGAACGCCGTGACCACGCGTTGTTTGTGGGCTTTGCCCCCGTGGATAATCCAAAATACGCGGTTGCGGTCGTTGTCGAACACGGTGGTGGCGGGTCCGCTGCCGCTGCACCAATTGCGCGCGACGTGATGCTTCAAGCCCTCTACGAAGGGCAGCCTCCGTTAGAAGCGTATCCGTCGAACGTGCGAGGCCGCATTTCGGAACAGCAACGCGCCATCCAAAACCGCGTTCAACCTGGGGCCATTCAAGGCAACGATAGGGCCTGACATGAGCTACCTCGAATATAACGTGAAATCGGTTCCGACGGGGTTCAGAAAGCTCCTCTTTCTAAACTGGCCGATCATTCTATTACTCTGCGCGATCTCAAGCGCGGGCTTTATCATGCTCTACTCCGTCGCTGGCGGCTCCATAAACCCTTGGCTCGAACCGCAATTGAAACGCTTTGCGTTGGGCATGGCGGTGATGTTGGGCATCGCAATGATTCCGATCTGGTTTTGGCGCAACGTCTCTGCGGTCGGCTATATCGTTTCTGTCCTTCTCTTGATCGCGGTTGAGCTTTTCGGCGAAGTCCGCATGGGGGCCCAGCGCTGGATCAACCTCGGCTTTATGGTTCTTCAGCCATCCGAGCTGGCAAAGATCACCGTAGTTATGTTCCTCGCCTCCTATTACGACTGGCTGCCTCTGAACCGCAAATCCCACCCACTCTGGGTCTTTATACCCGTGATGATCATCATGGTGCCCACGGCGTTGGTCCTAAAACAGCCCGACCTTGGAACAGCCTTGCTCGTGATGATTGGTGGTGGCACGATCATGTTCCTCGCCGGCGTCCATTGGGCCTACTTTGCAGCCGTCATCGCAAGTGGGGTCGGCGTCGTGTGGGCCGTGATGGTATCCAAAGGCCAATCTTGGCAGTTGTTGAAAGACTACCAATACCGTCGAATTGAGACCTTCCTCGATCCAGCCAGTGATCCGCTGGGCGCGGGGTATCACATCACTCAGGCAAAGATCGCACTCGGCTCGGGCGGGTGGACAGGACGCGGGTTCATGCAAGGCACGCAATCGCGCCTGAACTTCCTGCCCGAAAAGCATACCGACTTTATTTTCACTACCTTGGCCGAAGAATTCGGTTTCATCGGCGCCACGACCCTATTGGCGCTCTATGTTGCGCTGATTTTGATCTGCATTTTCACGGCCCTTCAAAACCGCGACAGGTTCGGATCTTTGCTGACATTGGGCATCACGATGACATTTTTCCTCTATTTCGCGGTGAATATGTCGATGGTGATGGGCATGGCGCCGGTCGTGGGTGTACCTCTGCCGATGGTCAGCTACGGCGGTTCGGCAATGTTGGTGCTCTTGGTCGGTTTCGGCCTTATCCAGAGCGCGCACGTCCATAGGGCACGATAATGATCAATATTCTCTTTTCCGCTCGTCCGCAGCTTTGGGACGTATACCGCGATCTCTTGATCGAGGCCTGCGCGGCTAAAGGCGTCGACATCAACCTCGGCACGGATATTCCTGCGGAACAGGTCGACTATATCATCTTTGCGCCCAATCCGACACTGACCGACTTTACGAAGTTCACCCGCTGCAAAGCGGTACTTAGCCTTTGGGCAGGGGTCGAAACCATCGCCCCAAATACCACCCTGACCCAGCCGCTGTGCCGATTGGTTGATACTGGACTGACCCAAGGCATGGTCGAATGGGTGACGGGCCATGTTTTGCGCCATCATCTGGGTATGGATCAGCAGATCAAAAACCAAAACGGCGAATGGGCCCCCGTGGCACCACCGCTGTCAAAGGATCGACCTGTCACGATTCTCGGGCTCGGGGAACTTGGTGCAGCCTGCGCTAAGTCATTGGTGCAGCTTGGATTCCCAGTGACTGGTTGGAGCCGAACACCAAAATCCATCGACGGTATCCGCTGCCTATCGGGATCACCAGCTGAAGCGCTCAAGGACGCGCAAATCGCGGTTCTTTTACTGCCTCTCACGTCGCAGACTGAAAATATTTTGGACGCAGACGCACTGGCCACGATGTCCAAAGGCGCGTTTGTAATCAATCCAGGTCGGGGTGCACTGATCAACGACCATGCGCTATTGGCCGCACTCAACTCTGGGCAGGTTGCACACGCCACGTTGGATGTGTTCCGTGTCGAACCGCTCCCCGCAGATCATCCCTACTGGGCGCACCCTAATGTTACGGTCACGCCCCATATCGCCAGCGAAACGCGACCCGAAACGGCTGTTGAACAAATCGCGGAAAATCTGCGCCGTGCCGAAGCAGGCGAGCCACTCCTAAACCTCGTCGATCGGACCCGAGGCTATTAACGCAGCTTTGGCGGACGCGCTGGGTCCATGCCTGGGTTAGACCCTGGGATGGCTTGTGGAACCTCTGGTTTCGGCAAATCGAACCGCAGCCCAACACGTTCCAGTCGCGCGACAAAATCGCTGTCTGCAGACACAAAGGTGACGTCGATCATACCTGCGTCCACGCCTGAAAACGTCAGCGCTTCGGCAACAGCACGTGCTAAGGCAGGTTCTGCGCCTTCGACAGCGCCCACATAGGTCAGAATATGACCGCGTGCGCCCGTGTCATAGGTCACGCCAGAAAGATAAGCGACCTCGGCCAATCCTCCGGCCGTTGCGAGTTTGCGGTCCAATCCTGTCACGACAGACTCGGGCAACCCTTTGGGAGCGGTGATTTCAACGGGACGCGCTTGGGCTTCTTCTGGTGCATTGCCAAGCGTTTCAATCAGCCAGTCGATCGCCGAAGGCGGGATCAGGATCGACGAGGGCTGACCAAGGTTCACCCCCATACCGACGCCCTGCCCGACCAACATCTGAGCAAGACCACGCCCTGACACAGCCGCATAGCTCGCTGCCCGCTCTGCAAAATCGGCCAGACGTTCTTCGCGGTCAAAGACGAGGACATATTGCACATCGTCAGCCTCAATCACTTCGGGATTTATATCGTCATCGCCCTCAGGCTCTGACGCCAGCAAAAGGAACATCTCGGTATCAGCGAGGCGTTCGTAAAACCGCAGACGCGCCGCATCATTGTCGGGGTCGGCATCCATCGCAGCGTGGGCTGTATCAAGCTCTGTCATCATGGAACACCTCATCCGTTTGCGGTCCGCATATTGGGCTTTGGCCTATTGCGCCGCGTGCCCAAGGGCAAGGGTCGGCTGCGGCGAATAGGACAATTTCCACGATACAAACTAGGCAAACCGATAAATTTCACCAATATGGCCGTAATTGCTCGGATTTGCCGAAAAGCCTTAGCGCAAATGGACACAACAGGGGCCAAAGGCGGTATAGAGCTACACCGCATCGTTGTGATTGACGTCAAGTTACGGTAATCGCACGTCACCTAAATAACGAGGAAAGCTGCATGTACCGCGTCTGGAACTTTCTTACGCAATACTCGCTCCTGCTAATCATCGGGGCGCTTGCCGCTCTCGCATGGGCGAACACCAACCCCGAAAGCTATCACCATTTTGTCGATTATGTTCTGATCGATAACTTCTTTATCGGTCACCTGCATGATGACGGCCACGGGCATGTCACACGCACGCTGACTCTCCACTATCTGGTCAATGACGTCCTTATGGCGCTGTTCTTTGCCATCGCAGCCAAGGAAGTCTGGGAAGCGATTATCCTCGAAAATGGGTCCTTGCGCGGCAAGAAAGCTGCAACCCCGCTGATCGCGACCGCTGGTGGCGTGCTTGGTCCAGTGGCTGTTTACCTTGGCCTCGCAGCATTCCTCGGTTCGGACACCTACGAAGCCGTGTCCAAAGGTTGGGCGATCCCCACCGCAACGGACATCGCGTTTTCGTACCTCGTTGGTCGTCTGGTGTTCGGCGCTGGTCACCCTGCGGTTCGCTTCCTGCTTCTTCTGGCAATCGCGGACGACGCTGTCGGCCTGTTGATCCTCGCGATCTTCTACCCATCGGGCGATCTGGCTCCGGTTTGGCTGCTGCTCTCGTTCGGCGCTGCCATCGCAGTCTTCGTTCTGGCAAACTGGCTGCCCCGCCATCTGGACCGCGGCAATCAAGCCCGCCCGAACTCCACTTGGGTGCGCAAAAAACTGTCGTTCTGGCCCTACGCGATTGCGGCGGCTCTTAGCTGGTATGGCTTCCAAGAGTCGGGCATTCACCCTGCGCTTGGCCTCCTGCCGATCGTTCCAACAATCCCTCATGCAGACCGTGCGTTCGGCTTCTTCTCTGACGCTGAAACTCACCTGCATGACCTGCTCAACGACATCGAACACGCGTTGAAGTATCCCGTTGAAATCATCCTGTTGTTCTTCGGCCTCTTGAACGCTGGTGTGGAGTTTAAATCCATCTCTGAACCGACTTGGCTCGTGCTTGCTGGTCTGCTGATCGGCAAACCCCTCGGCGTGATGATCATGGGCTGGATCGCGGCGAAACCACTTCGCCTTGGCCTGCCAGAAGGCATGCGGATCATCGACCTCTTCGTAATCGGCTGTGTCGCCGCGATTGGCTTTACCGTGGCTCTGTTCGTGGCCTCTGTTGCCTTTGACGCTGGTCCCGTTCAGGACGCAGCCAAGATGGGCGCATTGTTCAGCTTCTTTGCTGCTGCCATTTCAATCGTCGCCGGCAAACTGACCGGCGTTCAAAAAGTGAACTAATACTTAACGCGGCCCGCCTTCACAATTTGAGGCGGGCCGCGAAATCATTGTATTTTTCCTCTTCGATCCGACATAATGAGGGGAAAATTGCCAAACAGTTTGGCACAACCATGACCCAACAATGGGCGCCCGAGCAGGGCAGAGCGGATCGCGATGCTTGAATTCGTAAACGTGAGCAAGTCCTTTTGGACCGGAAAACAGCGCAAGGTCATCCTTGATCGCGCATCGTTTCGTGTGGACCTCGGCAACTCGCTTGGCATTTTGGCCCCGAACGGCACGGGTAAAACCACGCTGATCAACATGATGTCCGGCTTGGAAAAACCCGACGAAGGCGAAATCCATCGTAAGTGCAGGATTTCATTCCCGCTGGGGTTTATGGGCGGACTCGTCACGCGCCACACAGGCAAAGAGAACACCCGCTACATCGCGCGCCTCTACGGCCTAGACCCTGACTACATCGAAGCCTTCTGCCGCTGGCTCTGCGATATCAAAGAATACTTCGACATGCCCGTCGGCACCTATAGCCAAGGTATGCGCGCACGATTGTCTTTTGCGCTGATGTTGGCGCTCGATTTTGATATGTATCTGATCGACGAAGGCATGCCTTCGACAACTGACCAAGAATTTAACCCCAAAGCGGGCGAAATATTAAGAGAACGGTTGGAAACAACAACGGTGGTCATCGTGTCCCACCAAGCCGCCACGCTAGAGCGGTTCGCCAAATCGGCAGCCGTCTTGATGGACGGTCACCTACATATGTTCGATACCTTGGAAGAGGCAAAACAGCTTTATGACTATGAAACCCAAGGCCAGTAAATTCCGCCTACGGACCACCGATCCGAAAGCACCCGATGACAAACCGCAAGCGGCTCGCCCAACGCCACCGCAGCAGCCACAACCGCGCCCACAGGTCCAGCGCCCTCAACAGGCACGCGCACCGCAACCTGAGCAGGCGCAAGAGCAGCCGACGCCGCCCGTTGACGCCAATGTCGACAGCCCCGCCGTCGCCTCTGCCGAAGCTGAAATTGATGCGATCCGCAAAGAGGGCCTCACGGGTCGTCAGTTGCGAATGGCGCGGCGTGTCGCGCAAAAACATGGCCTAGCCACGACCTCCGATTTCGATGCCGTCCGCCAATTGCGCCAAAACGGAATTGATCCCTTTGAACGGTCGAGCATCCTCGAACTCGTCGCCCCAAGTGGCGGCGGGAATGGTGGCGGCGCGAACCCTCCCACTGGGACCGCGCTCGCGGCTGGTGGGAAAATGCAACTGCCACAGACGATCCAACAGGGCCGCGCACTCACCGCACCTGATCCCGCTGCCGCCGCAGAACGCCGCGCGAGCGAGATCATGCGCATCCAGCAGGACCTCATTCGCCGCCGCCGCCAACGGTTGGTGTCCCTGTTCTCGCGTCTCGCGATCTTTGTCCTGCTGCCGACGCTGCTGGCAGGCTATTACTACTTTGTCATCGCGACCCCGATGTATGCGACAAAGTCTGAATTCGTGATCCAGCAATCCCAGCCTGCAGGCGGTGCCGCTGGCGGCCTCTCTGGTCTGTTCCAAGGCACATCGCTCGCCACTCAGGCCGATGCGATTGCCGTGCAGTCCTATCTCACGTCCCGTGCCGCTATGGTGCGCCTCGACGAAGAAGAGGGTTTCAAAGCCCACTTTAGCCAGGATCACATCGACCCCATTCAGCGCCTTGATCCAGACGCCAGCAATGAGGCCGCCTACAAACTGTATCAGCGTCTCTTGACCATCGGCTATGACCCGACCGAGGGCATCGTCAAAATGGAAATGGTCGCAGCCGACCCACAGACCAGCCAACGGTTCTCTGAAGCGCTGATCTCATACGCCGAAGAACAGGTCGATCAACTGACGCAGCGTATGCGCGAGGACCAGATGTCCGGTGCAAACGCCAGCTACGAAGAGGCAGAGGCCCGCCGTAAAGAAGCGCTTGAGGCCCTTCTAACCATTCAGGAAGACCTCGAAACCTTCAGCCCCGATAGCGAAGCGCAGCTCGTCATGAACCAGATCGGGCAGCTTCAGACCAGACGGCAGGATAAGATCCTCGAATTGGCGTCCTTGCAGTCCGTCGCCCGCCCGAACGAAGCCCGCGTAAACGCCGTGAACAGCGAGATCGCGAGCCTTGAAACCTCGATTGAGGACCTGCGCCTACAACTCACCGAAACAACAGGCTCCGGGAATTCACTTGCGTCCAAAACAACGGAACTGCGAGCTGCGGAAGAAAATTATCAATTCCAGATCGCACTGGTACAGCAGGCCCTCACCATGATGGAAACGGCTCGGCTCGAGGCCAACCGTCAGGTGCGCTACTTGTCCCTCGGCGTTGTGCCGATCGCGCCCGATGATCCGACTTACCCCAAAGCTTTTGAGAACACCCTAGTCTCTTTCCTGATCTTCGCAGGGATTTACCTCATGTTCTCACTGACGGCTTCGATCCTCCGCGAACAGGTTTCGTCGTAGATTCTGTGTCCGACTCGCTTTGACATCGAACGTCCCGCCCATTCGGCGGGACGTTTTCGTATTCAGCGTGTCACCAAAGGCTCGAAAACACGCACGGATACCCCTGTTTTCCAACGGCCTAAAAAGAATGCACCAAGAGTAACAGTTTTTTGCCGCTTCCCCCTTGAACCGCCCCGCAGCAGCTTGTAATACCCCCCTCGCTGCTGGGGTGTAGCCAAGTGGTAAGGCACCGGTTTTTGGTACCGCGCACCGTAGGTTCGAATCCTACCACCCCAGCCAGTTTCTCAATAAGTTTTTGATATGTAGGATAAAATGGCACACCGTTGTCGCAGCCATTTCCTTGCGGTACTTAGGTGCGATACATGCGCCGAATACCCCCTTTCCCATGATCAGGATTCTATGACTGGGGACTAGCTGCACGGAACTTGCCTCATCCCACCATTTTGCACAGACTCTGTGGAAAGCGGGGCGAAGATTTGCGGAGGCTATTGCGATAACGTGCGCGTATCATAGTCCAACAAGATCGTTCACATCATGGTTTCCAACACGTCGAATAGCTACGGGGCGCTTGCCCGTTTTTTTCATTGGTCTATCGCCCTCTTGATCCTCACCGACATTGTATTGGGGTTGATCGGGGATGCGACCGAACGCAACGCAGAGACTGCGGGGTTCCTCCAGACCCTGTATTCCACACATAAAACCATCGGCGTCGCGGTTCTGCTCCTCGCAGTCCTGCGCGTGATCTGGGCCCTCACCCAGCCCAAGCCCGCACCATTGCACCCCGACCGCAAAGCCGAAACCTTTGTGGCCGAAGTCGTACATTGGGCGCTCTATGGCGCGATTTTCGTGATGCCTTTGTCTGGGTGGGTGATGCATTCGGCCGAGACGGGCTTTGCTCCGATTTGGTGGCCCTTCGGTCAAAACCTCCCGTTCGTTCCAAAGTCTGAGTCCGTCGCTCATATCGCGGGGGCCGTTCACGGGCTGTCCGCTATTGTCATCTACCTCACCGTCGGCGCGCATATCGCTGGTGCGCTGAAACACGCGATTATCGACCGCGATGATACTCTGGCCCGTATGACCAAAGGCACGGCTGCAGGTTCGAAGGCGTCATCGGGCAGCCATATTGCTGCGATGGTTCCCGCAACGATCCTTTGGGTCGCCGTCATAGCAACGCCTATTCTGACACAACCCGCTCACGAACACGGCCCAGAAACGGTTGCTGTCGAAACGGCGTCAGATGCGAATTGGCAGGTCGAGAGCGGAACCCTCACATTTACGGTCGCGCAAATGGGGGCGCCTGTGACAGGCCAGTTCGGCGCTTGGACGGCATCGATCCAGTATGGCGACACGGGGTCGGGTGAGGTTGAGGTCATCATCGACACCACGTCTCTCACTCTCGGGTCGGTCACTGATCAGGCCAAAGGAGCGGAGTTCTTTGACACCTCCAACTACACCACTGCCGTCTTTGCTGCCGACATCGAACAGATCGACGGGGTATCGCACCGCGCGAATGGGACGCTGACACTGGTCGGTCAAACCATCCCTGTGGTTCTGGACTTCACGCTCAACCGCGACGGTGATGCCGCGACAATGATGGGCACAGCATCACTGGATCGCCGCGACTTCGGGATGGGATCGGGTTACACGGATGAATCGACGGTTGGCTTTGGCGTCACAGTCGATGTGGCCCTCACCGCGACACGAACCCGCTAAACAAAAAAGCCGCCGGAGCGCTCCGGCGGCTTTCGCATTCACTTTGGTTCGGATTATTCAGCCGGTACCATTGCTTCGATCGAAATCTCGATGGCCACTTCGTCGCTGACGTAAGGCGCGAACATTCCCATATCAAAGTCCGAACGCAGAACAGTGGTGGTCGCGTTGAAACCAACCCACGGCAGGTTCGCCATCGGGTGGTCGCCCATCTGGGTCATGGTCGCGTCCAGAACGACCGGTTTGGTGATGCCGTTTACAGTCAGGTCGCCAGTGATGAGGCCTGTGTTTTCGCCAGTCACTTCGATGCCAGTCGAGGCAAAGGTGATCAGCGGAGCAGCGCCCGCACCAAAGAAATCGTCCGACAGGAAGTGTGCGTCGCGCTCATTCCAGCCGGTAATCAGGCTGTCAGCTTTGACTTCGACGGTCACAGACGACGCCGCGGGATTTTCAGCGTCGAACGAGATCGCGCCGTCAAAGCCCGAGAACATGCCAGTCGTGGTCGAGAAGCCAAGGTGGTTATAGGAGAACACGATCTGGCTGTGCGATGCATCCAGAACGTAATTTACAGGCTCTGCAGCCACAGCAGTTGCGAGGCCAAAGACCGCAGCTGACGTAAGGAAGAACTTTTTCATAATACACTCTCTTGGGTTGTGTGAGAACTGATCCCGACACTTAACCGAAACATTTGGTTCGGCAATTCACAGTGGCGGAACAGGGTCTGTGTTTTGGCGAACAGCCCGTCGCGCCAAAGTGACTTGCTAATGACGTAAGGGCAGGCCACCCACATTTTACCCTTCGATCAAAAAATACTTTTAATTTCGCCTGTGGTCTGGTCTGTCCTGTGGATGCATCGCGCAATTCAGGCTACCATCCTGACATTGCCCAGAGGTTTTGGAGCTTTCTATGACTGTAGACGCCCGCCAAGGCGCCACCACAATGCAGGCCGCGCATCAAGTGCCCGCAACGACTGATACGGCCCATGCGTTCGAACGAAACGCGGGCTGCCCCCTTGATGTGTCCATGTTCGACGGACACGCCGTCAACCTAAGCGCTACGGAACGGCGCGCGGCGACACTCACAACCCGCAGATCAGTAAAGAAAGCGCATCAGGCGGCCTGGCTCGTGAACGCGATCCGCATGATCGACCTGACGACTCTCTCTGGTGACGACACACGCGAACGTGTGCGCAGGCTGTGTGCTAAGGCTGCCCAACCCCTGTCCCCACAGCTTAAGGCCGCAATCGGGATGGAGGGCATGCGCCTCACAACCGGCGCTGTCTGCGTCTACCCCACAATGGTGCGACACGCGGTTGAGGCGCTCGATGGCACTGGCATTCCTGTCGCCTCGGTCGCCACCGGTTTTCCGGCGGGTTTGACGCCCCTGAACCTCCGCCTCGCTGAAATCCGTTATGCGGTCGAAGAAGGTGCCGAGGAAATCGACATCGTGATTTCCCGCGAACTGGCGCTCAAAGAAAACTGGTCGCAGCTTTACGACGAAATCGCCGCAATGCGCGAGGCCTGTGGGCCCGCCCACATGAAAGCGATCCTTGCCACAGGCGAATTGCGTACGCTTCGTAATGTCTATGCGGCCTCGATGGTCGCGATGCAGGCGGGTGCCGATTTCATTAAGACCTCCACCGGCAAAGAAGGCGTGAACGCCACCCTGCCCGTCTCACTCACTATGGTGCGCGCACTTCGGGACTACGGCGCTGAAACTGGGTTCAAAATTGGGTTCAAACCTGCGGGCGGCATCAAATCCGCCAAAGAAGCCATCGCATGGCAAATCCTGATGAAAGAAGAAATGGGCCGCGATTGGTTGAACCCTGATCTGTTCCGCTTTGGCGCGTCCTCTATGCTAGGCGACATTGAACGCCAGATCGAACATTTCGTCACAGGCCGCTATTCCGCCGCCAACCGCCACGCCACCGCGTAAGAGAGTTCAGATGACCGATATTACACCGCTTCTTTCCGACCTCGATTACGGCACCGCACCAGAGGACGCATCCATCGTTCGCAAATGGCTCGACGATCATAAGGCTGGCTTTGGCCATTTCATTGACGGTGCGTTTACGCCCGCGGGCGAAACCTTTACCGTCACAGACCCCGCAACTGGCGATGTCATTGCCCACGTGACCCAAGGCACGAACGCCGACGTGGACAAGGCCGTTGCCGCCGCGAACAAGGCTCAGCCGAAATGGGCGAAACTGTCGGGCCATGAACGTGCCAAACACCTCTATGCTTTGGCGCGTCACATCCAACAACACGCACGGTTTCTGTCCGTCTTGGAAACCATCGACAACGGCAAACCGATCCGCGAAAGCCGCGATATCGACATCCCGCTAGTCGCTCGCCATTTCTACCACCATGCAGGCTGGGCCGAAATTCTGTCGGACGAATTCCAGAACATGGATGCCGTGGGTGTCTGCGGTCAGGTGATCCCGTGGAACTTCCCGCTGCTGATGCTCGCATGGAAAATCGCGCCCGCGTTGGCAGCGGGTAACACCGTTGTTCTAAAACCCGCTGAATACACGCCGCTGACCGCGCTGGCCTTTGCCCAGATCGCGGCGGAGTGTGGCCTGCCCAAAGGCGTGCTGAACATCGTAACGGGTGATGGCGCGACGGGTGCTGCCATCGTCGGCCACAAGGACATCCAAAAGGTCGCCTTTACGGGATCAACCGAGGTGGGCCGCATCATTCGCGACCAGATTGCCGGTTCGGGCAAGGCGTTGACCCTCGAACTTGGCGGTAAATCCCCGTTCATCGTCTTCGCAGATGCTGACCTCGATGCAGCCGTCGAAGGCGTCGTCGATGCCATCTGGTTTAACCAAGGTCAGGTCTGCTGTGCAGGGTCCCGCATCCTCGTGGCAGAGGCCGTTGCCCCTCGCTTTACCGCTCTCTTGAAAACCCGCATGGCAAAGCTGCGCGTTGGTGATCCGCTCGACAAAAACACGGATGTCGGCGCGATTGTGCATCCCGTTCAGGCCGACCGCATTCGTGATCTGGTCCAAAAGGGCCAAGACGCAGGCGCCGTCCTGCACCAAATCCCTGCACCGCAGGGCTGTTTCTACCCCCCAACCCTCGCGACCGATGTCGAACCCGCGTCGATCCTGTGGGAAGAAGAAATCTTTGGCCCCGTGGTCACGCTTACGACCTTCCGCACGGTCGATGATGCCATCGCATTGGCGAACAACACGCGCTACGGCCTCGCGGCGTCGATCTGGTCAGAGAACATCAACCTCTGCCTCGATATCGCGTCCAAGGTCAAAGCGGGCGTTGTCTGGATCAATGCGACCAACATCTTTGATGCAGCCGCTGGCTTTGGCGGCTACCGCGAAAGCGGGTTTGGCCGCGAAGGTGGCCGCGAGGGGATGCTGTCCTACTTGAAACCCGCGTCGGTCAAATCGGGCAAGGTAGAACCCGCTCCCGCCGCACTGGATGCCGCCGTTGGCCTATCAACGACCAACGACGTTGACCGCACGGCCAAGCTCTATATCGGTGGGAAACAAGCACGCCCTGACAGTAGCTATTCCTACACCGTGTCTGGCGCGAAAGGCCCCGTAGGACTCGCCCCACTTGGCAGCCGTAAGGACATCCGCAACGCCGTTGAAGCCGCTGCCAAGGCCTCTGGCTGGGGCAAGGCGACAGGTCACAACCGCGCGCAGGTCCTCTATTACATTGGTGAAAACCTCTCGGCCCGCGCGAACGAATTCGCGGACCGCCTGCAGTCCTTCGGCGCCAACAAAGGTACCGCGCAAACAGAAGTCGAGGCCGCAATCCGCCGCTGTTTCTGGTATGCGGCTCAGGCCGACAAATTCGACGGTGCGGTTCACTCCACCCAGTCGCGCATGGTCACATTGGCGATGAACGAGCCGTTGGGAGTCGTCGGGATCGCTTGCCCCGACCGCCATCCGCTGCTCGGGTTTATCTCAACCGTGCTGCCAGCCATCGCGACCGGCAATGCCGTGGTCGCCGTGCCATCGCAGACCCACCCACTTGCAGCGACGGATTTCTACCAGATTCTCGAAACCTCTGACGTGCCCGCTGGCGTCGTCAACATCGTGACTGGCCCGCGTGAGGAACTCTCCAAAACGCTCGCCCAACACGATGAAGTCGCCGCCATGTGGTATTTCGGAACTGCTGACGGCTGCGCCATGGTGGAAAAGGCATCGACCGGGAACCTGAAACAAACGTGGACCGAAGTCGCAGGCACCCGTGATTTTGCATCCACCGCAGGGCAAGGGCGCGAATTCCTCGTCCGTGCGACCCAAGTGAAAAACATCTGGGTGCCCTACGGCGAATAACCCCGTTAGGTGCAGCCCTTTGATCAAAGGGGCTGCACCTAACACTTGCAACACTCGGCAATTCTAGCCATGCAGTGCGCGTGACTATTGCATCTGAATCCCAGTCTGATCGTTTGGCCACCCTTGGGTGGACCTCGTTCTATGTCGACCAATTGTCCGACGACGAGGCTGGCCTCGTGCCCATGCGCGTCGCGACTGTCCACCGCAGCCGAATGATGGCCACGACAGGGACGGATTCCATACGTCTGGTTCTGGGCCACAATGTCCGAACCACTGATTTCGCGGTTGGCGATTGGGTCTTGGTCGAACCTGACACCTCGCTTTTGGTGCGCCGCCTTGACCGTCATTCCCTGCTCCAACGCCGCACCGAAGGGGGCCGCGATCACCAGCTGATCGCCGCAAACGTGGACACACTCTTTATCGTCACCTCCTGCAACGACGATTTTAATCCTGCGCGGTTAGAGCGATATCTGGCCCTCTCGAATGAGGCAGGCACGACTCCCGTCATCGTTCTGACGAAGGCCGACCAAACCACCGAACTCGACCGATACAAGACCGAGGCCGCCGCCATCCAACGCGACCTGACCGTCGTCACGGTCAACGGCAAATCCCCTGACGCGGCCAAAGTCCTCGCGCCGTGGTGCGGCGCGGGTCAAACGGTTGCCCTGATCGGATCGTCTGGCGTTGGCAAATCAACACTCTTGAACACGCTCGCTGATAAAGCCCCCGACGAGGCCCAAGCCACGGGCGGCATCCGCGAATCCGATGCCAAAGGACGCCACACGACTACATCGCGGTCGCTGCATTCCATTGAGGGCGGTGGCTGGGTCATCGACACCCCAGGCATGCGCACCCTTCACGTCAGCGATCTGTCGGTCGGACTCGACCTACTCTTTGCCGAAATCGTAGAGCAAGCCGACAACTGCCGCTTTCGCAATTGCACCCACGCCCACGAACCGGGTTGCGCCGTCCAAGCCGCCGTCGCCCGCGGCGAAATCGACGCGGCGCGCCTAGATCGCTGGCACAAGCTCCAAGACGAAAACCGCACCAACACGCCCGTTCAAACTGGCCCGCGCGGGAAAAAGGTCACCAAACCGTCGGGGCGCAGGCGCTAAGCACACAACGAAAAAGGGCGGCTCTCACAGCCGCCCTTTCGTAAGTTCTATTCAGCGCAGATCAGCCACACTTGGAATATCCGCATGATGGGCAAGAGGCACAGCCGCTTTCCATTTTCATGCCGTATTCACCGCAGGATGGGCAAGGTTTGCCGCGCGGGGCTTCGCCGACGACCATAACTTCGGCTTGGGGATCGACCTTGAGGTGCTTGCCTTCGCCTTCGATAAAGCCAATCGCAACCATGTGTTGCTCCAGCACACCACCGATAGCCGCGAGGATCGACGGGACGTATTTGCCCTTCATCCATGCACCACCACGCGGGTCGAATACAGCCTTCAGCTCTTCGACAACAAAGGACACATCACCACCGCGACGGAAAACGGCCGACACCATGCGGGTCAGTGCAACAGTCCACGCAAAGTGCTCCATGTTTTTGGAGTTGATGAAGACCTCGAACGGACGGCGATGACCGGCGATCACAACGTCATTGACGGTGATATAGATCGCATGCTCGCTATCCGGCCATTTGACCTTGTAGGTGTTACCTTCGAGGGCGGCCGGACGGTCCAGCGGCTCGGACATGTAGATGACTTCCGCATCAGTCGAAGTGGTCTCTGGTGCCTCCGACGGGGTCTTGTCCGACGATTCAGACACCGACAGAACCGAACCCGTCACATCATTCGGACGGTAGGTGGTGCAGCCCTTACAGCCTGTCTCATAAGCTTCCATGTAGACTTCTTTGAACGAGTCAAAGTCGATGTCTTCGGGGCAGTTGATGGTTTTCGAAATCGACGAGTCGATCCATTTCTGCGCAGCTGCCTGCATGCGCACGTGTGCCAGAGGCGCGAGCGTCTGAGCGTTCACAAAGTAGCTCGGCAGTTCTGCGTCTGCGCCGAACTTATCACGGTAGAGTTTGACCGCGTAATCGACGACTTCTTCTTCGGTGCGCGAACCGTCTTTTTGTAGAACCTTTCGAGTGTAAGCGTAAGCAAACACAGGTTCGATGCCCGACGATACGTTGCCAGCATAGAGCGAAATGGTGCCTGTCGGCGCGATCGAAGTCAGCAGCGCATTGCGGATGCCGTGCTCTGCAATTGCGTCTTTCACGTCCTGATCCATGATCTTGAGCGAACCGGACGCGAGGTATTTGTCTTTGTCAAAGAGTGGGAACGCGCCCTTCTCTTTGGCCAATTCAACAGACGCGAGGTAGGACGCGCGAGCAATCTGTTTCATCCATGCTTCGGTTTGCGCGGCGGCTTCTTCGGTGCCGTATTCCAAACCAACCATCAGCAGCGCGTCAGCCAAACCAGTGACGCCCAGACCGATACGACGCTTGGCCGCCGCTTCTTGGGCCTGCGCCTCAAGCGGGAAGCGCGATGCGTCTACAACGTTGTCCATCATACGCACAGCGGTCGCCACTAGGTCATCGAGCTGTTCAACGTTCAGACGAGCGTCTTTTTCGAACGCGTTCTCAACCAGACGCGCCATGTTGATCGAGCCGAGCAGACATGCGCCGTAAGGCGGCAGCGGCTGTTCACCACAGGGGTTCGTCGCTGCGATGGTTTCGCAGTAGGACAGGTTATTCATCTCATTGATGCGGTCGATAAAGATCACGCCCGGTTCAGCGTAATCGTAGGTCGACTGCATGATGGTGTTCCACAGATCACGTGCGTTGACGGTCTTGTAGACCTTACCGTCGTAGATCAGTTCCCACGATTTATCCGCCTTAACCGCTTCCATGAACGGATCAGTGACGAGCACCGACATGTTGAACATGCGCAGACGTGCAGGGTCGGATTTCGCGGTGATGAACTGTTCGATATCGGGGTGATCACAGCGCATCGTAGCCATCATAGCACCACGGCGCGAACCAGCAGACATGATCGTGCGGCACATCGCATCCCAAACATCCATGAACGACAGCGGGCCAGACGCATCAGCAGCCACACCTTTGACCAGCGCGCCTTTGGGACGAATCGTCGAAAAGTCGTAACCGATGCCGCCGCCCTGCTGCATGGTCAGCGCCGCTTCTTTGAGCATGTCGAAAATGCCGCCCATCGAATCCGGCACGGTGCCCATAACAAAGCAGTTGAACAGAGTGACCGAGCGCGCGGTACCAGCACCAGCGGTGATGCGGCCAGCAGGCAGGTATTTGAAATCTTCCAGAGCGCCGTAGAACTTATCTTCCCATTTCTTGGGGTCTTTTTCGACAGCCGCCAATGCCCGCGCGATCCGACGCCACGAATCTTCGACGGTGCCATCCAAAGGTTTGCCGTCGGCATCCTTGAAACGGTACTTCATATCCCAGATTTGTTCGGCAATTGGGGCGGCGAAACGAGTCATTCGATCAATCCTCTGTCGGCATTCATATATGGCTGGACCGCATAGATATTGTGATGAAACTCGTGAGGCAACACAAAATATTGCCTTGCCCACAGGTTTATTTGCTCTATCTAGCTATGCTTCGGAGACCATAAGTTATGACCAAATTCACCCACTTAATCAAGCTATCGGTCGGCACAGAAGGCGTTTCAGACCTTGCTGATTGGCAGAAAACAGTTGCTGCACGGACCTCTGACGGATTGCCGCGCCATGTGACTCGCATGTGGCCGAAACGCGAGGACGAAGTTCTGAACGGTGGATCGATCTATTGGGTGATCAAAGGTGTGATCCTTTGTCGCCAAACGATTCTGCGTTTGGATGAGGTCACAGGACACGACGGCATCCGCCGCTGCGCAATCGTGCTTGATCCTGAACTGGTGCGCGTTGAGCCGACGCAAAAACGTGCGTTCCAAGGCTGGCGATACCTGAAACCCGAGGACGCCCCCGCCGATCTAAGCCGCGCCAAAGAGGGAGAGGCCGATCTGCCCCCATCCCTCTCTGCCGCATTGGCCGAAATTGGTGTTCGGTAGGACCGCTCAGATACCCAGCAGGTCTTCGAGCTGCGCCAAAACCAGACGATCTTCGTTCGACCAATCCGCAGAACGCGATTTGAACAAAGTCGCCTGTGACGAGTGAACCAGCGAATCCGACAGGATTTTCAGGTTATTCGCCCGCAGCGTTTCACCCGTTGACGTAATATCCGCGACCGCTTCGGCGGTTTCATTGCGAACGGTGCCTTCTGTCGCGCCTTGGCTATCGACCAACTGATAATCGGCAACGCCGTGTTCCCGCAGGAATTCCCGCACCAGGCGGTGATATTTGGTCGCGATGCGCATACGATAACCATGGGTCCGACGGAACTGAGCCGCCGCCGCATCAAGATCGTCGAGCGTCTCTACATCGACCCACGAGGTTGGCACCGCGATGATCAGATCAGCGCCACCGAATCCCATGCCCGCCAGTTCCGTGACACGGGTTTCCCAGCTCGGCACTTTCTCCCGAACGAGATCCGATCCTGTGACGCCCAAATGGATTCGCCCAGCCGTCAATTCACGCGGAATTTCCCCCGCCGACAAAAGCACCAGTTCAACGCCGTCGATCCCCTCGACCGCACCAGAGTATTCGCGCTCTGACCCGGTTTTCTTTAGCGTTAGTCCACGCTCTTCAAACCAGTCAAAAGTCTTATCCATCAACCGCCCTTTGGACGGCACACCGAGCTTGATCGTCATAGCGTATCCCTCAGCGCGAGAACGAGTTCAGGACGGATCACCCCGCCCACCGCAGGCACGGCACGGCCACGACCCAGAACATGGGTGAGCGCATCATATCGTCCACCCGACGCCACGGGCGGCAAATCAGGGCGTTTGTCCGCGTAAAAGCCAAACACGAACCCGTCGTAGTATTCGAGTGTGGTCCGACCAAAGTTGCCTTCGAAATCGAGGGCATCAACGTCAATCCCTGCCTTCGACAGCGCCTCAAGACGTTGGCTGAACCGCTGAACGGCAGCGCCAATCGATGGCATATCAACCGCGATATCGCGCAGGTGGCTCAAGACATTCGGAGATGTTTCCCGCAGGCTCAGGATTTCGTCCAGCAGGGCAATCTGTTCAGACGCAATCGGGGCCGCCGCCGCATCTTCGCGGAGCGCATCAATGCGGGCCTCAACCTCGGCACGGGTCCGAACACCGTGGCTGGTATCAATCCCTTTGAACGGGTCATCGCTCGCCAAAAGTGCAGTGCGTGACGCAGGCACAGGCGTTTTCCCTCCGAACCGATCGAGAAGTGCACGGAACCGACGCGGGCGCCAGATATGACGCAATAGCGCAGCCTTGCGGGCCTCAGTCGTTGACAGCCCACGCACCGCAGCCATCAAAATTCCCAAATCACCCGTCGCAGCGCGAACAGGCAAACCTTCGAGAGCTTTGGAAATCAGGGTGAAAACCTCGGCGTCCGCGTGATTGGGCGCCTTGCCGTCAAAGACCTCATAGCCGACCTGAACATATTCGTTCGGTCGCGATGTATCGTCTTCCTGCATACGGAATACTTTGCCCGAGTAGGTATAGCGGGCAGGTTCTGCGTTGGTTTCCATGTGCCACTGCACCACAGGAACGGTAAAGTCAGGACGCAGCATCATTTCGCCGCGCAACCCATCATAGGTTACATAGGCGCGGGCTCGGATGTCTTCGCCGTAGAGATCCAACAGGGTCTCAGCGGGCTGGAGGATATCCGTCTCAACGATCTGCGCGCCCTGCGCTTCAAACAGCGCACGAATACGGCGCGCTTCGGCGTTTGCTTGGATCAAGCCTGTCATTTCTTCTGGCTTTCCAAAATCTCTCGCACTTTCGCGACCAGATCACCGCGCGGCACTTCGTACTGGCTTGGACGTTCTTTCCATTCGTCGAGCGTTGCGTTCTGCGCGATCTGCGCACCAAGGATCAGGTCCTTGATCTGCACAACGCCGTTTTCTTTTTCAGAACAACCCTCGATCACAGCGATCGGAGAATTGCGTTTGTCCGCGTATTTCAGCTGATTGCCAAAATTCTTGGGGTTCCCCAGATAAACTTCGGATCGAATACCCGCGTTGCGCAGTTCCGCGACCATCGCCTGATAGTCCGCCATGCGGTCCTTATCCATCACGGTAACAACAACGGGGCCAACGGCCTCATTGCTCATCCGCCCTTTGGCGCGCAGTGCAGCCAACAGGCGGTCAACACCGATAGAGACACCTGTCGCAGGGACTTCTTGACCCGTGAACCGTTTCACGAGGTCATCGTAACGACCACCACCCGACACGGACCCGAACTGACGCGGACGCCCTTTTTCGTCGAGGATTTCAAAGGTCAGTTCAGCCTCGAACACGGGACCAGTGTAGTAACCAAGACCACGCACCACCGACGGGTCGATCAGGATACGGTCAGAGCCATAGCCCTGCGCGTCCAAAAGCTCTGCCATATACTCAAGCTCGTTCACACCGTCGTTGCCGACGACCGAAGCGCCAACCAACTCGCGCAGACGCGCAGCCGTTGCTGCTCCGCTTTCGCGACGTGCATTCATAAAGCCCATGACGATATCGGCCTGCTCGTCCGACAGACCTGCACCTTTGGTAAAGTCGCCAGAGTCGTCCATACGGCCTTTGCCGATCAGAAGGCGAACGCCCTCTTCGCCGAACTTGTCGAACTTATCGATGGCGCGCAAAACGATGCCGCGTTCATCAACGAACTTCTCGGGATCGGTCGGGTCGAGAACGCCAGCGACTTCCATCACGCCGTTCAGAACTTTGCGATTGTTCACACGGACAATGTAATCACCACGCGGAATACCCACGGTTTCCAGCGTATCCGACAGCATCGCGCAAATCTCTGCATCTGCGGCAACGGTTGGCGATCCAACGGTATCCGCATCGCACTGATAAAACTGACGGAACCGGCCCGGACCCGGCTTTTCATTGCGCCAAACAGGCCCCATCGCATAGCGGCGATATGGCGACGGCAGATCGTTGCGATATTGCGCGGCCACACGCGCCAGCGGCGCGGTCAAGTCATAGCGCAGCGCGACCCAGTCCTTTTCATCCTCTTGCCACGCGAACACACCCTCGTTCGGGCGGTCCACGTCAGGCAGAAATTTACCAAGCGCCTCAACGGTCTCAACAGCCGAGGTTTCCAGCGCCTCAAACCCGTAGCGATGATACACTTCGGCAATCTGACCGAGCATATGGCTCCGCTCGGTGACTTCTGCACCGAAGTAATCACGGAAACCTTTGGGCGTTTCTGCCTTGGGGCGGGGCTGTTTCTTTACCTTGGCCATCTTATTCCTCGAGGGTCGGCTATCGGGTCTGCGTTTAACCCGCCAATGGCCTAAGGGCAACGCGAAGGTTGCAGGTTACTGGCGGGGTCTCTTCGGACGTGCTATCTGGGCGATATGACAAATATTACCGACCTCGAAGAAAAAATCGCTCACCTGACCCGCACCGTCGACGATCTGTCGGATGTTGTGGCCCGTCAGGAACGCGCACTCGCTCTCGTGATGCGCCGCGTTGGCCTTCTGATGGAGCGCGAGGCCGAACGCGAGGCCGCCTCAGGCGACGGCGTCCCGCTGGCCGATCAACGCCCGCCGCACTGGTAATCAGTGTTCGTCGATTGCGGCGACATCACCGTTATGCAGCAGGATATTGGTCCATTCGGGGTTGGTCCCAAATGTCTCATACACCGTCATAAACACAGTATTCCGACCCAGCGCGTCCAGTTGCGCGCCGCAGGGTTCACCATGCCCGACGCGGCAGACCGATGATTTGATCGCCTCGTACGTGCTATCGGTGTCCGTATAGGGCAGCGCTGATTCAGGTGTCAGATAGCGCACCATTTCATGCGTGCCGACATCACCGAACATCACAACCGCCGCCGTCACCTGCCGTGCGCAGCCATCTGCGAAACCCGTGATGTAATGCGTGCGCGGAACCGATGTGTCCCCACCCGCGTCATAAACCGTGTAACCCGCAACCGATTCCACCTTTTGTCCCATGTCAGAAGTCGAAACCCCACAAACGGGCGCGATCATACCGTAAGGGAGGAAGGTCCCAATCGGCACCGCATCGGCCGGCTCTGCTGGTGTTTCAGCATCATCCGTATTCCGCGCAAACATGCGACCAAAGAAACCGCCACGGGCCGCAGGGGTCTCTGGTTCGAGGTCATCTACAGGGTCAGTCACTTCAACCGCGGCCAATTCGACCTCGGCCTCTGGGGTGTCATCGGCGACGGCAGCTTCGGCAGACACCTCAGCATTGCCCGCAAATATCCGCCCGAAAAATCCGCGTTTCTCTTCGATTTCTTCGGCGACTGTCACATCGGTTTCAGCCGCAATCGCTGCCTCTGGCACATCAGCGGCCAGTTCGACCTCATCCAGACGACCCACCTTATCGAGCGGGGACATACAGCCCGCCAACAGCCCGACAGAGGCGATAGCAAAAAGGCGGTTTAACATGGCGGGTCCCTTCCGAGTGGTCCCGCGTTTTAACACGATACCCCCGATGGTCCACCCGCGACCTTAGCAGCGGGCAAAAGAGCGCCTAGGCCTCGACCACATCCATGACCCCATCCAAGGACCGCAAGGCGCCTTTGATCTCGGGGTTGATCGGGAAATCTTCGCTCAGGTCGATGTCGATCTCAGCAAGGTCGCCCGAGGTCATCAATGTCAGGATCACAGGCCCACGAGCACCGCGCAATTTCTGCGTTTTTGCACCCTCAAGCACGGTAGAAATCGCCGAAACGGCCTGCGGTTCATTCACGTAGACCCGCAATGCCGACGACGTCAGATCAGAGACAACCGTATCAATCGGCACAATCGACCGCGCCAAGAGCTTCAGTTGATCGGATTCCATCGTCGCTTCGACTGTCAGAACAACCTTGTTGCCCGTCTCCAGATGATCGCGGCACACATCCAACGTGTCCGAGAAAATCGTGACCTCGTAGGCCCCTGTCGGATCAGACAACTGCGCAAAAGCAAAACGATTGCCCCGCGCGGATTTGCGTTCCTGACGCCCTGCCACGTGGCCTGCCATTTTGACAACGCAGGCGCCATGTTCAGCTTTCGCCATCACGTCGTCGAGCGATAAAACCTGATTGCGTTTCAGCGCCGTCATGTAATCATCCAGCGGGTGACCTGACAGATAGAAACCAATCGCCTTATATTCCTCGGCCAGTCGTACCGCAGGCAACCAGTCGGGCGTATTTGCCAATCGCGGCTCTGGCAGATCATCACCTGCCTCGCCAAAGAGCGACACTTGGTTCGATGTCTTCTGATCCTGAATAGCCGCCGAATAGCCGACCAACGCCTCTAGACTGTCAAAGACCCGCTTGCGGTTGCTGTCTAACTGATCGAACGCCCCTGCCCGTGCGAGCATTTCGAGCGGACGTTTCCCGATCCGTTTCAGGTCACACCGCCGCGCGAAATCAAACAGCGTCGCAAAGGGTTTTTCACCGCGACCCTCAACCACCAACCGCATCGCATCAGCGCCCACGTTTTTCAACGCGCCCAGCGCATAGACGAGCTTTTGATCGACAACGTCGAACGTCGCGAGACTGCGATTCACACAGGGCGGGATGTAGTCGATCCCAAGCCCCTTTTTCACCTCTTGGAAATAGATCGACAGCTTGTCGGTCAGGTGAATATCGCAGTTCATCACACCGGCCATAAACTCGACGGGATGGTTCGCCTTGAGCCATGCTGTCTGATAAGACACCACCGCATAGGCCGCCGCGTGGGATTTGTTAAAGCCGTAGTTCGCGAATTTTTCGAGAAGGTCGAAAACCTCCGATGCCTTCTTTTTATCGACACCGTTCTTGGCCGCGCCCTCTTCGAATTTCGGGCGTTCGGCGTCCATCGCCTCTTTGATCTTTTTACCCATCGCGCGGCGAAGCAAGTCCGCACCACCAAGCGAGTAACCCGCCATGACCTGTGCGATCTGCATCACCTGTTCCTGATAGACGATAATGCCCTGCGTTTCGGCGAGGATGTGGTCGATAGTCGGGTGTATCGATTCCAGTTCTTTGCGACCGTGTTTCACATCGCAATAGACAGGGATGTTCTCCATCGGACCCGGACGGTAGAGCGCAACAAGCGCCACGATGTCCTCAATACAGGTCGGCTTCATCCGTTTCAGGGCGTCCATCATGCCCGTGGATTCCACCTGGAACACCGCGACCGTTTTCGCCGCCGAATAGAGCTTGTAGGTCTTTTCATCCTCAAGCGGGATGGCGTTGATCTCGTTCTCTGCCCCTTCGGCAGGTTCATAGAGCTGCGTGCCATCCGCTGCGACGTGCAGCGGGCGACCCGATTTAAAGATCAAATCCATCGCGGACTGAATGACGGTCAGGGTCTTTAGACCCAAGAAGTCGAACTTTACGAGACCCGCCTGTTCAACCCATTTCATATTGAACTGGGTCGCGGGCATGTCAGACCGCGGATCCTGATAGAGCGGCACCAAGGCATCCAACGGACGGTCCCCGATCACGACACCCGCCGCGTGGGTCGATGCGTTGCGCAACAGGCCTTCAATCTTGGTTCCGTAGGTCAAAAGCCGATCAACGACCTCTTCGTTGCGGGCCTCTTCGCGCAGACGTTCCTCTTGGATCAGGGCCTGTTCAATGCTGACAGGTTTCACACCCTCGACAGGGATCATCTTGGACAGACGATCCACCTGTCCATAAGGCATCTGCAATACCCGCCCAACGTCACGCACCGCAGCCTTGGACAAAAGCGCACCAAACGTGATGATCTGACCCACTTTGTCACGACCGTATTTCTGCTGCACATAGCGGATCGTTTCTTCGCGTCGATCCATGCAGAAGTCGATGTCGAAGTCAGGCATCGAGACACGTTCGGGGTTGAGGAAGCGTTCGAACAGAAGGCTATACCGCAGCGGATCAAGGTCGGTAATCGTCAGCGCATAAGCCACGAGAGAGCCCGCACCCGAACCACGGCCCGGTCCGACAGGGATGCCGTTATCCTTGGACCACTTGATAAAGTCCGCAACAATTAGGAAGTAGCCAGGGAACCCCATCCCCTCGATAATATCCAACTCGAAATCGAGCCGCGCCTGATATTCCTCGACCGTAACCGCATGAGGAATAACCGCCAGTCTTGCCTGCAAACCCTCGTTGGCCTGACGACGAAGTTCAACGACCTCATCATCCGCAAACTTCGGCAAAATCGGGTTACGCTTATAAGCCTTGAATGCACAACGTTTTGCAATCTCAACCGTATTTTCCAGCGCCTCGGGAAGATCGGCAAAGAGTGTCGCCATCTCTTCGGGCGATTTGAAATAGTGCTGCGGGGTCAACCGCCGACGTGGTTCGGCCTGATCAACATAGGCCCCCTGCGCGATACAGATCAGCGCATCATGCGCCTCGTAAATATCGGGCTTAGGGAAATAGACATCGTTGGTCGCAACGAGCGGCAATTCCATCGCATAGGCCATCTCAATGTGACCGCGCTCTGACAATTGCTCTGCTTCAGGTAGGCCGTCCTCTTGGGGGTGGCGCTGAAGTTCGACATACAGCCGATCAGGGTAAATCCCTTTCATTTGCGACAGCAGCGCCTCGGCCTTGCCACGTTGTCCCGCCCGCAACAGACGACCAATCGGACCATCGGGCCCACCAGACAAACAAATCAGCCCTTCGGAATACCGTTCAAGGTCCGCAACCTCGACCTGCGGCAACCGCCCACCAGCGTCCACATAAAGAACGCTGTTCAGCTTCATCAGGTTCTCATAGCCGCGCTCTGACTGGGCCAGTAGCACAATCGGCGCTGGATCATCGGGACGCTTCCCCGGTTCGGGCGTGGTATACGCCAAATCGACCTGACAGCCGATAATCGGCTGGATACCCGCCCCGCTTGCGTATTCGGAAAACTCCAATGCGCAGAACATGTTATTCGTATCTGTCACAGCGACCGCAGGCATGTTCATATCCGCCGCCATGCCCGACAATTTCTTTACCCGCACCGCCCCTTCAAGGAGCGAATATTCCGTGTGAACGCGAAGATGGATGAATCGTGGCTGGCTGGTCATGCGGCTAGGATATGGTCAGCGCTTGGGATGTAAAAGCATCAAATGCACGCAAACTCACCGCGCAAATTTTGAGCACCTGACGCAAAGTGCGGCAAGTTTCGACACAAAATTCTTGCCAACTGAGGAAAGCATCGCTTTGATCGGTGTGATAAAGAGAGTGGGCGTCTACGCCGCATCGATGCCCAATGACATTCTCTGGACTTTTGGTAAGGCGGCAGGTCAAGACCCTATGGAGGTATCGTTTCTTCTCAACGGAGAGACAGTCCTTGTCTCGCAACCCGCGACACGGACCCTACTCGATTGGCTGCGCGAAGATCGCAGCCTTACAGGAACAAAGGAAGGCTGTAACGAAGGCGACTGCGGTGCTTGTACGGTCGTCGTGCAGGATGGCACCTCTGTGCGTGCACTGAATGCCTGCATCCTCTTCCTGCCCCAACTCAACGGTAAAGCCGTGCGCACGGTTGAGGGCATCGGCAAAGACGGCTTGCACGCCGTTCAGCAGGCTTTGGTTGATCAACACGGCAGCCAATGCGGGTTCTGCACCCCGGGGTTTGTCGCCTCTATGGTCGCGGGCCATGCCCAAGGTCGCACCGATCACGACACTGTCCTTGCGGGCAACCTGTGCCGCTGCACGGGCTATGCCCCGATCATTCGCGCCGCCCGTTCCGCCGAGGGCGCCGCCCTGCCAGAGTGGTTGAAACAGGACGCGGAATGGGTCGCGGCACAGCAGCCGACAGGCGCAGCACCGAAAACCAGCGACGACCTCGCCGCGCTTTACCTTGCCAATCCTGACGCAACGCTTGTGGCGGGTGCAACGGACGTGGGGCTCTGGGTGACCAAACAGCTCCGCGATTTAGATCAGGTGATTTTCCTCAACCAATGCGATGACCTGAAAACCGTTGAGGTCACTGACACCGCGATCCGCATCGGCGCAGGTGTCTCAATGACCGACGTTCGCGCCCTTATGGCCGAACACCACCCCAGCTACGCCGAAATGATCCGCCGCTATGGGTCCGAACAGGTCCGGAACGCCGCCACCATCGGCGGCAATATCGCCAACGGATCGCCCATCGGTGACAACCCGCCTGCCCTCATCGCGCTGGGCGCAATGCTACACCTGCGCAAAGGCGATACCCGCCGTGATCTCCCGATCGAAGACTTCTTTATCGACTACGGCAAACAGGACCGTGCAGAAGGCGAATTCGTTGAGGCCGTCACGATCCCGAAATCGGCACCAGACCTACGGTGTTACAAGCTTTCCAAACGGTTCGACCAAGACATCTCTGCCGTCTGCGGATGTTTTAACATCACGGTCACCGATGGCACTGTCACAGCGGCCCGCATCGCCTTTGGCGGTATGGCCGGGACGCCGAAACTGGCCAGCGCGACGATGTCCACTCTGATCGGGCAACCATGGATCGAGGCCACATTGGATGCTGCCTGCGATGCTCTTGCCACCGATTATAGCCCAATGTCCGATATGCGCGCTTCAGCCACCTACCGACTAGAGGCGGCGAAAGGCATGTTGCGCCGCTATTTCGCGCAGTCCTATGGCCTGCCGACAAACGTGTTGGAGGTAGAGGTATGACCGTTCGCCAACCCCTCCCCCATGACGGCGGCCCGCTCCACGTCACTGGCTCTGCACGGTATATCGATGACATCCCCACACCGCGCGATTGCCTGCATATCGCCTTTGGTCAGTCACCCGTCGCATGTGGGACGATCGCCTCGCTGGATCTGACAGCAGTTAAATCAGCCCGAGGCGTCGTCGCTGTCCTCACCGCAGATGATCTGCCTTTTTCCAATGACGTGAGCCCGTCGATCCATGACGAACCCTTGCTCGCCGTTGGTCAGGTCCACTATGTCGGCCAACCCATTTTCATGGTCGTCGCTGACAGCCACCTGAACGCCCGCAAAGCGGCACGTATGGCAAAGATCGAAATCGCAGACGAAAAGCCGATCCTCTCCGTTGAAGACGCAATGGCGGCAGGCAGCTTCTTTGAAGGTGGTCCGCGCACATGGACCAAGGGCGACGCAAAAACGGCTATAGAATCGGCGCCCCGTCGTCTGACTGGTCAATTCGACATGGGCGGTCAGGAACATTTCTACCTTGAGGGTCAGGCAGCCCTCTCTCTCCCCCAAGATAACGGGGACATGGTCGTTCACAGTTCGACCCAGCACCCGACCGAAATCCAACACAAGGTCGCCGATGCGCTGGGCGTGCCGATGCATGCGGTCCGCGTCGAATGTCGTCGGATGGGTGGTGGCTTTGGCGGCAAGGAAAGCCAAGGCAACGCGCTCGCCGTTGCAACCGCAGTGGCAGCCCGCCTGACGGGTCGTGCTTGTAAAATGCGCTACGACCGCGACGACGACATGGTGATCACAGGCAAACGCCATGATTTTCGGATCGGATACGAGGTCGGCTTTGACGACAAAGGTCGGATCAAAGGCATCGCCTTTACCCAGATCACCCGCGGGGGATGGGCGCAGGATTTGACAGGGCCGGTCGCTGACCGTGCGATGCTCCATTCAGACAACGCCTATTTGCTGCCTCACGCGATCATCACGTCGTATCGCTTAAAGACCAACATGCAATCCGCCACCGCGTTTCGTGGATTCGGTGGTCCGCAGGGTGTTCTGGGCATTGAACGGGTGATGGACCACATCGCCCATGACCTCGACATGGACCCCGTAGAGGTGCGCCGCCTGAACTACTACGCCCCCGCCAAAGGGGCCGAGGCCAAAGCGATTGGCACAGGCAAACCCTTTGGGGCAGAGTTTTCACCCGAAACCCATCGCCCCGAGCCGAACACCACGCCCTATGGGATGGAGGTCAAAGATTTCCTCCTTCACTCCATGACGGAACGGTTGCTCGAAACGTCGGACTATAAAAATCGTAAGGCACAGATCGCAGCGTGGAATGCGAACTCTCCGATCCTGAAACGTGGTATCGCCTTTAGCCCTGTTAAATTCGGTATCTCCTTTACCCTCACCCACCTGAACCAAGCGGGCGCGTTGGTCCACGTTTACCAAGACGGCTCCATCATGCTGAACCACGGCGGGACAGAGATGGGTCAGGGCCTGTTCCAGAAAATCGCCCAAGTCGCCGCCGCGCGGTTTGGCGTCTCGACCGAGACGGTCAAAATCACCGCGACCGACACCGCAAAGGTGCCGAACACCTCGGCCACCGCTGCCTCCTCTGGGTCTGACCTCAACGGCATGGCGGTCCTTGCGGCTTGCGATGCCATCCGCACCCGCATGGCAGAGTTCTTGGGCCAAGGCGCTTCGGTCACATTCGCAGACGGTATGGTCACTTGGGCAGGCCAATCCATCACCTTCGCTGAGGCCGCGATGCGCTGCTATCAGGCTCGTGTCGGACTATCAGCCACAGGGTTCTACAAAACCCCAGACCTCTCTTGGGACCGCGAAGCAGGCAAAGGGCGACCGTTCTTTTATTTTGCTCACGGCGCATCCGTCACCGAAGTTGTCATCGACACACTCACAGGTGAAAACCGCATCCTGCGGGCGGACGTTCTCCATGATGTCGGTGCATCATTGAACCCCGCGTTGGACAAGGGCCAAATCGAAGGTGGCTATGTCCAAGGCGCTGGATGGCTCACCACCGAAGAACTGGTTTGGGACGACCACGGACGACTGCGCACCCACGCGCCCTCGACCTACAAAATCCCTGCCTGTTCTGACCGCCCGCCTGTGTTCAACGTAGACCTCGTCGACGGTGAAAACCCCGAAGCCACGATCTACAGGTCGAAAGCCGTAGGCGAACCGCCATTTATGCTGGGCATTTCGGCATTCCTCGCGCTCTCGGATGCGGTTGCCGCCTGCGGGGATCGCTATCCCGACCTCGACGCTCCCGCCACGCCAGAGCGTATCCTCATGGCCGTGAAACGGGTGCAGGCGTGACGTTCGACCTGACATATATGCGCACCTGCGCAGAGCGTGGCCCTTTTGCCCGCGTGCTTGTGACGCGCACGGCAGGGTCAGTGCCGCGTGAGGCTGGAACCTCGATGGTCGTTTGGCACGACGGGCAAGACGGCACTATCGGCGGTGGTCGGCTGGAATGGGACGCGGTGCGCGACGCCCGCGCGATGATCGGGCGCGGTGGGATTAGCGAACGGACTTACCCGCTTGGCCCTGAACTGGGTCAATGTTGCGGAGGTTCAGTGACCTTGGTGACCGAGGTCTTTGATGCGCATTCTCTTCCCAGCAGCTTACCCTACGCGCGGCCCCTTCGCCCTGCATCCTCTTTACCCCCAAAAATCGCCAATCGGCTGGCAACCATGCCGCCGCAGTTGGTGCCCCTGATCATCGACGGTTGGCTGATCGAAACCGCCCATGTTGAAACTCGGCATCTCTGGATATGGGGCGCTGGCCATGTCGGGCGGGCGCTGGTCAATGTCCTCGCGCCGCTGCCCGAGCTTTCGATCACGTGGGTCGACATCGCTCGCGATCGGTTCCCCTACACGATCCCCGAAGGCGTAACCGAAGTCATCGCTGCCGATCCGCCCCTCTTGGTCGCTCATGCGCCAAAATCGGCAGAGCACATCATTCTGACCCACAGTCACCAGATCGACCTCGACCTATGCCATGCGCTTTTGTCGCGCGGATTTTCAGCGCTTGGGCTCATCGGATCGGCCACAAAATGGGCACGCTTCCGTAACCGACTGACATCGTTGGGTCATTCACCTGCACAAATTTCGCGCATTGCCTGCCCAATAGGCGACCCGACATTAGGAAAACACCCACAGGCGATTGCCTTGGGGGTTGCCACACGCCTGCTTGCGCGGGCAGATAGCGACCAAGACAAAGAAACGGGGACAACGTGACGCTTCTCGACCTACAGGGATTGACCAAGGCCTATCCGGGCGTTGTCGCAAACAGCGACATCAGTTTTGCCATCGGCAAAGGCCAAATCCACGCGCTCCTCGGTGAGAACGGCGCGGGCAAATCGACGCTCGTCAAGACGATCTACGGCCTCGTCCGCCCTGACGCAGGCACGATGACACTCGAAGGCGCGCCCTTTACCCCGACCGATCCCCGCGCGGCCCGAGCTGCTGGTATCGCTATGGTTTTCCAGCACTTTTCCCTGTTCGACGCCCTGACCGTCGCGGAAAACATTGCCCTCGGCATGGAGAACCCGCCGAAGCAACGCGAGCTTGCCCAGCGCATCCGCGAGGTATCGGAAAACTACGGCCTACCTTTGTCCCCCGACCGTATTGTAGGCGACTTGTCGGCGGGTGAACGGCAACGTGTCGAGATCATTCGCTGCCTGCTCCAAGACCCGAAACTCCTGATCATGGACGAACCGACCAGCGTTCTGACCCCTCAGGAGGTAGAGATTCTCTTTGGCACTCTCCGCCTTTTGGCGTCCCAGGGCACGTCGATCCTCTATATCTCGCACAAGCTCGAAGAAATTCGTGCGCTCTGCGAACACGCGACCGTTCTGCGTCTGGGCAAGGTCGTCGGCACCTGCGATCCCCGTGAAACCACCAGCCGTGATATGGCGGAACTGATGGTTGGATCGACATTGATGACACCGAAACGCGACAGTGAAACCCTAGGCGATGATGTTCTGGTCATCGAAGGGCTCACCGCTCCTGCGCCGCATCAATTCGGCACGGCTCTGAAAAACATCAGCGTTTCTGTGAAGTCTGGCGAAGTCCTCGGCATTGGCGGTGTGGCTGGCAACGGTCAGGACGAACTCGTCGCGGCTCTCTCGGGCGAAATGCCTGTAAGTGCGGCAATGGTATCGCTCGATGGGCAAGCGATTGGTCACCTCGACCCGAATACACGTCGCAAAATTGGCCTGTGTGCTGCACCAGAAGAACGCAACGGTCACGCAGCCGCCCCTGACATGACACTCACAGAAAATGCGCTCATGACGGCAAAGACGCGGTTGGGCCTGTCTAAAAACGGCTTCCTCGATTGGGCAAGCGCGCGTGACTTTGCCCTCTCTGTGATCGACGGCTTTGACGTGCGGACCCCTGGTCCAGAAACAGCAGCCCGCGCACTCTCTGGCGGCAACCTCCAGAAATTCGTGATCGGGCGGGAAATTCTGCAAAAACCGCGCGTTCTGGTCGTGAACCAGCCGACATGGGGCGTCGATGCTTCTGCCGCCGCTGCGATCCGTCAGGCGCTCTTGGACCTCGCGGGCGAAGGCTCTGCAGTGGTTGTTATCTCCCAAGACCTTGATGAGATTTTGGAAATTGCCGACCGTTTTGCTGCGCTAAACGAAGGCACCCTATCCCCCGCAGTGCCAACCGCTGGCCTCACGATGGAGCGGATCGGTCTGATGCTCGGTGGCGCACATGATATGGAGGCCGCTCATGTTGAGGCTTGAGAAACGGCCACAGCCGTCGAAAAATTGGTCCTATGGCGCGCCACTCCTCGCAGTGGTGCTGACGATCATCCTCGGCATGGGGCTCTTCGCGATCTTGGGCAAAGACCCCGTCATCGCGATCAAAACCATCTTCTGGGACCCGGTCTTTGGCCAGTTCGCGCATTTCTATCGACCTGAGGTCGTGAAAAAGGCCGCGCCACTGGTGCTGATCGCCGTGGGTCTGTCGTTCGGGTTTCGTGCAGGCATCTGGAACATCGGTGCCGAAGGCCAATACATCATCGGCGCGATCTGCGGCGCCGGCGTGGCGCTGGCGGTCTACCCCTATGACACCCGCTGGGTTCTGTTCCCGCTGATGATTGTCGCGGGGGCCTTGGGTGGGTTCCTCTGGGCGATGATCCCCGCGCTCCTCCGTGTGTTTTTCAAAACCAACGAAATCCTTGTGTCGCTCATGTTGGTCTATGTGGCCGAAGTGTTGATTAAGGCCTTTTCGATCGGTCTTTTGCGTAACCCAGAAGGCTACGGCATGCCGGGCAGCCGCAACCTGCGCCAATATCCGGCCGCAGCAAACCTCGACCTGATCAGCGGGACGGGGTTCCACTGGGGCGCACTGACCGCCGTCTTTGCCGTGGTCGTGGCCTACGTCATGTTCACCCGCCACCAGTTCGGCTTTAACGTCCGCCTCGCAGGGCAAAGCCCCCGTGCGGCTGGTTTTTCTGGTGTGAAAGCGAACAAACTGATCATTGTCTGCCTCGGCCTTTCTGGCGCAATGGCAGGCCTCGCTGGTCTGTTCGAAGTCGCAGGCCCCTCGGGGCAGATTCTCGGGTCGTTCCCGTCGTATTATGGCTTTACCGCGATCATCGTGGCCTTCCTCGGTCGTCTGAACCCCATCGGCATCTTGCTTGCGGGTCTGTTGATGGCGCTGACCTACATCGGGGGCCAAGCCGCCGAAGCCCAACTGAACCTCCCCTCAGCCGCGATCCTGACGTTCCAAGGGATGCTGTTGTTCTGCCTTCTGGCCGTGGACGTTCTGACCAACTACCGTTTCAAAATCGGCAAGGCAGAGGTGCGCTAATGGACATCAACCCAATCCTCCTACTTGCGGCGCTGATGGTTGCGTCGACGCCCATCCTCTTGGCCGCGATTGGCGAATTGGTCGTCGAACGTTCTGGCGTCCTGAACCTCGGTGTTGAGGGCATGATGATCGTCGGCGCGGTTTGCGGTTATATCGCGGGCCATTCCAGCGGGAACCCGTACTTGGGCTTCGTCGGTGCAGCGGCGGCTGGCGCGGCGTTGTCACTGATCTTTGCCGTGCTAACCCAGTTTCTCCTGACCAATCAGGTGGCGACGGGGCTTGGCCTGACAATGTTCGGTCTGGGACTATCGTCACTGATCGGCCAAGGCGCGAAAGGGTCGCCGGACCTGACCGTTTCGAAACTCCACATCCCGCTGCTGGCTGATATTCCCGTGGTAGGCCCGATCCTGTTCCAGCACGATGTCATGGTCTACCTGAGCGTTGCCATCGTCGCGGGCGTCTGGGCTTTCCTCAAATACTCTCGCGCAGGTCTCATCCTTCGGGCTGTTGGCGAAAACCACGATGCCGCCCACGCGCTGGGATATAACGTCCGCGCCGTCCGCGTCCTCGCCATCATGTTCGGTGGTGCCTGTGCTGGCCTCGCCGGAGCCTACATCAGCCTCGTGCGCGTGCCCCAGTGGATCGACGGCATAACCGCTGGTGCGGGCTGGATCGCTCTCGCCATCGTCGTCTTTGCCAGCTGGAAGCCGTGGCGTTTGATCGCAGGTGCCTATCTTTTTGGCGGTGTGACTGTCCTTCAGCTTAACTTACAGGCTGAGGGCTTGAAAATTCCTGTAGAATATCTGTCGATGGCACCATACCTCGCGACTATCGTCGTCCTCGTGATGATCCGTGCAGGACGTGCGCCTGCATCGCTGGGCAAATCTTTCCACCCCTCGACCTGAGGGACGAAAACTAACCGCCAGAGTCTGCTCTCTGGTCCAATTGGGAGAATACAATATGAAACGCAGAACGCTCCTTGCTACTGGTGCTGGCGCAGCAATGGCTGCAGCGCTCGGCCTGCCGGCTCGCGCTCAGGACAAAACCAAAGTTGGCTTTATCTATGTCGGCCCGATCAATGACGGCGGCTGGACACAGCACCACCACCACTCCGCTATGGAAATGGTTCACCACTTCGGCGACGCGGTAGACTTCGTGTACCAAGAGAACGTCCCAGAAGGCCCTGACGCAGAGCGCGCTATCACTCAGATGGCTCTCGGCGGTGCGGACATCATCTTTACCACCTCGTTCGGCTTCATGGACCCGACCATCAACGTTGCTGCGAACTTCCCTGACGTGAAATTCGAACACGCAACTGGCTACAAGCAGGCTGACAACGTGTCCGTTTACTCGGCTCGCTTCTACGAAGGCCGCGCAATCCAAGGCACCCTCGCTGGTCGCGTCACCAAATCGAACAAAGTAGGCTACATCGCGTCGGTTCCGATTCCGGAAGTTATCCGCGGTATCAACTCGGCATACCTGCACGCGAAAAAGGTTAACCCTGACGTAGAATTCAAAGTCATCTGGATCTTTGAATGGCTGAACCCAGCAAAAGAAGCAGACGCTGCTAAGGCGCTGATCGAACAGGGCTGTGACGTTGTTCTGCAGCACACCGACTCCACCGCACCGCATCAGGCTGCAAAAGAAGCTGGCGGCGTTTACACCTTCGGTCAGGCTGCTGACATGGCAGAATATGGCCCGATGCCGCGCATCTCGTCGATCATCGACAACTGGTCGCCCTACTACATCGAGCGCGTTCAGGCAGTCATCGACGGCACTTGGGGCTCCGTGAACACTTGGGACGGTATCGGCGCTGGCATGGTCGGCATCGGTGAAATCTCTGACGCTGTTCCGGCAGAAGCCAAAGCAGAAGCAGAAGCGATGCGCGACGCGATCGCAGCGGGCACCTACCACCCGTTCACTGGCCCGATCAACAAACAAGACGGTTCGGCTTGGCTCGCTGAAGGCGAGATTGCCAACGACGGCGATTTGGCTGGAATGTTCTTCTTCGTCGAAGGAATCGAAGGCGATATCCCGTCCTAATCAGGCGATTTTCCTGAATTTGAGGGGGCGCTTAGGCGCCCCCTTTTTCGTTCCAGCACTCCGTGGCAGGGTCGCCCACGACACATGAGGAGGATGAAATGATCGACTATCTCGTTATTGGCGGCGGCATAGCAGGACTATCTGCAGGCGCAGGTTTAGCGCCTCACGGGTCGGTCGTTTTGGTGGAGGCCGAAGACACATTGGGCCACCACACCTCTGGCCGCTCTGCCGCGCTCTACGAACCGAGCTACGGCAAACCCGCCGTACAAGCCTTGGGCCGTGCGTCCTATGACGGGCTAAAGGACGCGGGCACCCTGTCCCCACGTGGTGTGATGGTCGTGGGCCTCGCAGGGCAAGACGACGCCTTCAAAGAGGATGTCGCCCACATGGGACTGACTGAGGTCACATTGGACGAGGCCAAGGCCCTCTGCCCGATCCTCGACACTGATGCGATCACGCGGGCCGCCTACCTTGAGGCGGTCTATGACATCGACACCGACCTTTTGATGCAAACCTACGCAAAGGACATCCGCGCCAACGGTGGCCAAGTCCTAACCCGCCACCCAGTCAACGCGATCACCCGCACCGCCAACGGCTGGACCGTGACAGCAGGCGGCACAGAGTTCACAGCCAAAAACATCGTAAACGCTGCTGGCGCTTGGGTCGATAAGATCGCAGAAATGGCGGGTATAGCACCGATTGGCTTCACTCCTCTGCGCCGTTCGATGGCCCGCATCCCTTCCCCCGATGGCATGGATCCGGCGACATGGCCGATGGTGTTTGGCGCGGGCGAAGAATGGTATATGAAACCCGATGCTGGCGCGCTGATCGTCTCTCCCGCCGAAGAAGACCCGACCGAGCCGCATGACGCATGGGCAGACGATATGATCCTCGCCGAAGGACTCGCACGGTTCGAGGAAAACGTCGCCATGGAGGTCACACGCTTGATCGCAAACTGGGCAGGTCTGCGGACCTTCTCTCCCGACCGCGTTTTGGTCGTGGGACGGGACCCATTGGACGAGACGTTCTTTTGGTGTGGTGGCCAAGGCGGCTATGGATTCATCACGGCCCCCGCCGTCCGTGATCTGGTCGAAGCGCTCGTGACAGGTCGCGATCCCATCATCGGGGCGGAACACATCCCTGCCCTATCGCCGGTAAGATTCCGTTAACTAGTTGACAACTGTCAACAAATTGAAAGGGCGGCCACTTGGGCCGCCCTTTTTTGGTTATCCGTCGATGCGGATATTTGCGTTTGTCGGATCGTAGGGGCTGTCCTCGACGATTGTCGCATCCCACAGCTCGCCCATGATCTTAACCTTAAGCTTCGTGCCAACTTCGGCCAGCGCAGGCTTCACGTAGCCCATGCCGATCTGTTTACCAAAGGCGACCGAATAACCGCCCGAGGTCAGACGACCAGCGTAGTTGCCGTCCAGATCGCGCAGCGCTTCTTTGCCCCACGGATCAGCATCCGCCGGACCGTCGATCAACAGTGTAACGCACTTGGAACGAACGCCGATTTTCTCCATCGCGGCTTTGCCGTTGAACTCTTTACCGAGGTCAACAAAGCGCGGCAGGTCAGCTTCGATCGGGGTCGCATCACGGCCCAGTTCGGTGCCGAATGCGCGGTAGGATTTTTCCTGACGGAGCCAGTTCTGTGCACGAGCACCAACCAGTTTACCGCCATGCTTCTCCATTGCAGGCATCAGAAGATCCCACAGATAGTTCTGCATTTCGATCGGGTGGTGAAGTTCCCAACCCAGCTCACCCGTGTAAGCCACGCGGATCGCGTTCACAGGGCACATACCCAGTTCGATCTGGCGAGCCGACAACCACGGGAAGCGTTTGTTCGACAGCGCGGTTTCTGGATCGACGTCTTTGATGACTTCTTTCAGAATGTCGCGCGACTTCGGACCTGCGATTGCGAATACGCCCCACTGAGTGGTGACGTTCTGCATCTCGATACGGCCAAACTCGGCTTCTTTGTCTTCGATGCATTTCTTCAGGTAGTCCGCATCGTAGTCGGTCCATGCACCTGCAGACACCAGATAGTATTCGTCCTCAGACAGACGAACGATGGTGTATTCGGTGCGGGTGGTGCCTGCTTCGGTCAGTGCGTAGGTCAGGTTGATACGACCAACTTTCGGCAGTTTGTTGGTGGTGAACCAATCGAGGAACGCCGTCGCACCTGGGCCTTTGACGATGTGTTTGGTGAATGCTGTTGCATCGATCAAACCAGCGGTTTCACGAACGGCCTTGGCTTCGGCAACGGCATACTCCCACCATGCGCCACGGCGGAAGCTGCGGCTGTCATGGTCAAACGACGACGGTGCATCGACGGGGCCGTAATAGTTCGGGCGTTCCCAGCCGTTGACTTGGCCGAATTGTGCGCCGAGCTTTTTCTGGCGGTCGTAAACAGGCGAAGTGCGCAGCGGACGTGCAGCTTCGCGCTCTTCGTCTGGGTGGTGAAGAATAAAGACGTGCTCGTAGCATTCTTCGTTCTTTTTCACCGCGTAATCGGTGGTCATCCACGAGCCGTAACGTTTCGGGTCGAGCGACGCCATGTCGATCTCGGCTTCGCCGTTTACCATCATCTGAGCGAGGTAGTAGCCCGTGCCACCCGCGGCGGTGATACCGAAGGAGAAGCCTTCAGCCAGCCACATGTTGCGCAGACCCGGAGCGGGGCCAACGAGCGGGTTGCCATCCGGCGTGTAGCAGATCGGGCCGTTGAAGTCGTCCTTGAGACCGACAGTCTCAGAGGTCGGAATACGGTGGATCATCGCCATGTATTCTTCTTCGATACGCTCGAGGTCGAGCGGGAAGAGGTCCGCACGGAAGCTATCCGGAACGCCGTATTGGAAACGTGCAGGTGCGCCGCGTTCGTACGGGCCGAGGATCCAGCCGCCACGCTCTTCGCGGACATACCATTTCGCGTCAGCATCACGCAGAACAGGGTGCTCTGCACCACCGTTTGCACGGTATTCAACCAGCGCCGGATCGGGCTCGGTCACGATGAACTGGTGCTCAACAGGGATTGCAGGGATTTTGATGCCCAAGAGTTTCGCAGTGCGCTGTGCGTGGTTACCCGTTGCAGTTACAACGTGGTCCGCGTGGATCACTGTGGTTTCTTCGGTCGCAACGAGGTTACCGCCGCGCTCACCCATTTTGGTGACGGTGACTTCCCAGTGGTCGCCGGTCCATTTGTACCCGTCGACCTGCCATTTGCGTTCGATGATCACGCCGCGCTGACGGGCACCCTTTGCCATCGCCATAGTGACGTCAGCAGGGTTGATGTAGCCGTCTTGCGGGTGGAACAATGCACCTTTGAGGTCATCGGTGCGGACCAGCGGCCAGCGCTCTTTGATCTCGTTCGGGGTGAGGAATTCGTGGTAAACGTCTGCGGTTTCCGCAACAGACGAATAAAGCATGTATTCGTCCATGCGTTCTTGGGTCTGGGCCATACGCAGGTTGCCACAGATCGAGAAGCCAGCGTTCAGGCCGGTCTCTGCCTCGAGCGATTTGTAGAAATCGACCGAGTATTTGTGGATGTGAGTCGTCGCGAACGACATGTTGAACAGTGGCAGCAGACCGGCAGCGTGCCATGTCGAGCCTGAGGTCAGTTCGTCACGCTCCAAGAGCATGACATCTTCCCAGCCAGCTTTGGCAAGGTGGTAAGCAATCGAGGTACCGACGGCACCACCGCCGACGACTAGGGCACGAACATGGGTTTTCATTTGGCGACTCCATTTGGACTTGGCGTCACTTTTGCCCGAAACTCGCAGCCCATAACGGAACCAGACGACATACGACTGTCCAAAACCGACAGCCCGAAAACAAAGCGCCGCCCCTGATCACAGGAGCGGCGCGTCGATCACTGACAAAGGGAAGTAACTCAGTGACCAAAATCTGCAGGTGATAGTTCGCCGTCACCTGAGGTGTCCAGCTCTGCGAAAAGGCGTTCCGTCGCAGCGGTCCATTCATCTGCACTGATCGCGCCATCGCCGTTTGTATCGGCGTATTCGGCTGTCATCGTGGCGTGAATTTTCGCACCCGGACCACCCGCGCCGTGACCACCGCCGTTGCCATTGCCGCCACCGTGGTTAGCCTCCATCGCAGAAGCGACGGTTGCGTCCATATTGGCTTGTTCTTCGGCATCGATGCTGCCGTCTTCGTTCAGGTCGAACATGTAGAACTGATCACCGCGGCGCGCATGAAAATCTTCGATGGTGACCGCACCAGATGCGTCCACGTCCCATTCGTTCATGAACTCTGCCATCGGCCCTTGGGCGAATGCGGCGGTTGCTGTTCCAGCGAAAAGGACAAATCCAAGGGTTGCGACTTTCATATCATCATATTCTAATTTTGTTATGTTTTATATTTGGAGTTTTTAATTCAGGATTACTAGCCCCAAAACACGGACAGGTTGTCGCAGGTAAAAGTGAATATGTGTCCGACCTCAGGTCACCGTTAGCGTTATTCCCCCTCTCCGCCGCTTGCCGCAGTTCGGCAGGGGGGCTACACATTCGCAGCACACCTTGGGAGGGGACATGAAGATCTGTCGAACCATTGCAGAGGTCCGCGCGGTCGTTCGTGATTTGCGCCTATCTGGGCAGACCGTTGGCTTTGTTCCGACGATGGGTGCGCTGCACGCGGGACACATGTCACTGGTCGCCGCGGCAAAGGCTGAAAACGACGCGGCGATTGTGTCAATTTTCGTGAACCCGACGCAGTTCGGACAGCAGGCCGACCTCGACAAGTACCCTCGCACAGAAGAGGCCGATTGCGCCATGCTAGAGGCTGCAGGCGTGGTCGCGGTCTTTATGCCCTCGGTTGAAATTATGTATCCCGACGGGGCCGAAACAATCGTTGAGACGACGAAACTCGCCAACATGTTGCACGGGCTGGTTCGCCCTGGGCACTATCGCGGGGTCTGCACGGTGGTGACGAAACTGTTTAACATCGTAGGCGCGGATCGGGCCTACTTTGGCGAAAAGGATTACCAGCAATTACAGGTGATCCGTCGCATGGCACGTGATTTGGATGTCCCAACCGATGTCGTCGGTGTCCCGACAGTGCGCGAGGCCGATGGGCTCGCCATGTCGTCCCGCAACGTCCGCCTCACGCCAGCGGATCGCAGCGCCGCCGTTGTCCTGAACCGTTCGCTGATCGCCGCAGAAACCGCCGCCCGAACTGGGGCAACGGTAGAGGCGATTGCGCAGACGATCCGTGATACTATTGAAACCGAACCTCGGGCCCGCGATCCGCATGTGGACATCGTGCAAGCCCTCACGCTCGCCCCCGTTAGCGGTCGCCCATCAGGCACCATCGGGATCATGATTTCGGCCGCTTTTGGCCCCGTGGACGACCCTGTCCTGCTTATTGACCAGAGGGAGATCACCCTATGAGCACCCAAACCGAAACCATCCGCCGTATCACCGTGCCACAAATCGCACGTCGCAAAGGCGGTGAGCCGATTGTATCTCTGACCTCGTATCATGCGCATACCGCAGCAATCGTGGATAAGTTCGCGGATTTCATTCTGGTGGGCGATAGCCTTGGTATGGTGATGCATGGGATGGAATCGACCGTGGGTGTGCCTCTTGATCTGATGATCATGCACGGCAAGGCCGTTGTGCGCGGCACCAAGCGGGCGCTGATTGTCGTAGACATGCCCTTTGGCACCTATGAAGAAAGCCCGAATATGGCCTTCCGCAATGCTGCCAAAATCATGAAGGAAACGGGCTGCGGTGCGGTAAAACTTGAGGGCGGCAAACGGATGGCAGAGACCATTCGGTTCCTCGTTGAGCGCGGTATTCCCGTGATGGCTCATATCGGCCTTACGCCGCAGTCGTCCCACGTTATGGGTGGCTTCAAAACCCAAGGCCGCGAAGAAGACAGCTGGCCGCTCCACGAAGAGGATGCACGCGCTGTGACTGAGGCTGGTGCCTTCGCCGTCGTGCTGGAAGGCATGGTTGAGCCGCTCGCCGCGAAGATCACCAAACAGATCGATATTCCGACCATCGGCATTGGTGCTTCGGCAGAATGTGACGGGCAGATCCTCGTTCTCGAAGATATGCTCGGTCTGAACCCTTGGACGCCAAAGTTCGTTAAGGTTTACGGCCAGCTTGGCCCGATGATCGAAGATTCGGTCCGTCGCTATGCCGAGGACGTGAAATCCCGCGCCTTCCCGACCGAGGACGAGGTCTACCGTTAATCCACGGCCCTCACGCCGTAGGCTTTGAATGCCTGCCTCACCTGCTCTGCCTCGGTTCTGTCGGGGTAGTGCTGGTAGCTGGGCGCGACGATGGGTGACACCCGCACGGCATCCACACGGATCAACCCACGCAATGGGAATGCGGTTCCGATCATCGCTTTGATCGGGCCGCCGATGGCGTCGAATTCTGGCTCATCGGGCAAGATCAGGCGCGCGTCGCCAACGACCTTGTAGCCCTTCTGGCGGAACACATCGATAAAGCTGACACAGACCTTTGAATTTTCGGCGATATTTCGGCGAGACACTGGGCTTGCGATCTCTGCGATCAACAAGGTCACGTCATCAATGGCGCAGAAAATCTCTTTGGGGCTGACGTTGGGTTGGCCGTCCGCATCGACGGTTGCGAGCCAACATAGGACCGACCGATCAACGGCCTGACGTACTTCTCCGGTGAACATCGTGCTCCTCCTCCCAAAGGACTATGTTCAGGAAAACTAATCCAAATTCACGACAGGTAAAGGAAGGTTACACCATCCACGGGAGAACCTGATCCGGCGGGCGGTGCCCATCGGCAAAGGTATGCGCGTTGAGGATCACCCGTTCGCCCATCTCGATCCGGCCTTCAACTGTCGCCGATCCCATATGCGGCAAGAGCACCACATTCGGCAAAGCACGCAGACGCGGATTCACCTCGGTCCCGTGTTCGAACACATCGAGGCCAGCACCGGCGATTTCGCCCGTGCGCAGCATCCGTGTCAGTGCGTTTTCGTCGATCACTTCACCGCGCGATGTGTTCACGATCACCGCCGTCGGCTTCATCAATTTCAGACGGCGGGCATTCATCAAATGGAACGTCCCCGGCGTATGCGGGCAATTGATCGAGATGATATCCATCCGCGCGACCATCTGGTCGAGGCTATCCCACCACGTCGCATTCAGCGCCTGCTCCGTTTCCGCCCGCAGACGGCGGCGGTTGTGGTAATGCACCGACATGCCAAAGGCAGCAGCACGGCGGGCCACCGCTTGCCCGATCCGCCCCATTCCAAGGATACCGAGTTTACGTCCCGCAATCCGACCACCGAGCATGGCGGTGGGCGACCAGCCCGTCCAATCCCCCTCTTGCATTTTGGTCATGCCTTCGGGGATGCGGCGCACGACCGAGAGGATCAACGCCATCGTCATGTCGGCCGTATCATCGGTCATCACACCCGGCGTGTTCGTGACCATGATTCCGCGATCACGGGCCGCTTCGACGTCGATGTGATCGACCCCTGCGCCGTAGTTCGCAATCAAACGCAACCGACCGTTGGAGGCGTCCATGACGTCTGCGTCGATCTTATCGGTCAAAGTGGGGACCAGAACATCCGCCTGAGGGACCAAGGCCAAGAGCTCTTCGCGGGTCATGCGGGTATCGTCATCCCGCAAACGCGCATCGAATAGCTCTTTCATGCGGGTCTCTACGACATCGGGCAACCGTCGCGTGACGACAACACTCAGTTGTTTACCGGCCATTTGCCCCCTCCGTGACTTTCCTTCAGGCGTTCTTAGTGGCAGATTGCCCGTATGATCGACGCGATACAAGAGCGGCCAAACGCCCATTGCGTCTAAACAGGCAAACAGGTGGTAAGATGCGTTCTTTTCTGCGGTCCCTTACGGTGGTCATCGCACTCATCGGTGGTGTTTTGCCTGCCATCGCAGAAGAAAACGAAACCGCAGAGGATCAGACCGAGCTTCGCACGGGTCCCGTGACGGGTTTGCCGTTGCCCCGTTTTGTGTCGCTCAAGGCGAATGAGGCCAACGTGCGTCGTGGTCCATCGACCTCTCACCGCATCGATTGGGTCTTTGCCCGCCGCGATATGCCGCTACAAGTGACCGCCGAATATGAAAACTGGCGTCGCGTGGTCGATCGTGACGGATTGGGTGGTTGGGTCCACTACATCATGCTTTCGGGCGTGCGGACGGTGATTATCGACACCGACATGCAGCCGCTCTACGCACGCCAAGACGAATCCAGCCCCCAAGAAGCGATCCTCGAAGCGGGGGTGGTTGCGCGGGTTGAAGAATGCACCCTGAACTGGTGCCAGCTGAGCACCGCTGGATATAAAGGCTGGGCTCCAAAATCGGCGATCTGGGGTGTTGGCGCGGACGAAGTGCTCGACTAAACAGGACGGCCTAGCACAAGGGGGCCCGCATGACGACTTCTGGAAACAAGCTGAACCTCTCGGCAGGTGTGTTTTCTGTCATCGTTGCGATTACGCTGGTACTGGCAAAACTCTGGGCGCTCTGGGCGACGGGGGCGTTGTCGATTGCGGCAACACTCGCAGACAGTGCGTTGGATTTGCTGATGTCGATGGGCGGATTGGCGGCTATCGCCTATGCCGCAAAGCCCGCAGACGACGATCACACCTTTGGACATACCTCTGCCGAAGACCTCGCTGCGCTGGGTCAGTCCCTTTTCATCATCGTCTCTGCCGCCGCCATTTTCGGCGCTGCTGTGGTGCGACTGTCCCAACCAGAATCGGCTCATATCTCTTCGGAGACAGCTGGCGTTGCGGTGATGGCGCTGTCGATCGTGCTGACCCTGATTCTGGTCGCATGGCAGCGCTACGTCGCCCGCAAAACAGGGAGCCGCGTGGTCGCCGCCGATAGCCTCCATTATATAGGTGACTTGATCCCCGGGATCGGTGCGATTGTGGCGCTCTGGCTCAATGCGAAATTTGGCTGGGGCTGGGTCGATAGCGCCGTGGCCATCGTTGCAGCGTTGATCATGTTCCACGGCGCGCTCAAAATCGGTAAAGGCGCGTGGGACGCCCTGATGGACCGCGCGGCGGATGACGAAATCATTGCCTCTATCGCTGACATCGCGGGCAACTTCGACGGGGTACACGGGTTTCACGACCTCAAAACCCGCCAAGCAGGGAGCCGCGTTTTCGTGAACCTTCATATCGAATTGGACGGATCGCAGACGTTGGAAGAGGCGCACAGCATCGGTGCTGCGCTTCGACGTGCCATTGTGGCAGAGCACCCGAATGCCGATGTTCTGATCCACAAGGATCCTGTCGGGGTCGAACCCCACCCCGACGATACGCGCTATCCTTAATTCCGCGTCAGCACGTTCACAGGCAGCAACAGCCCCTGACCAATCGCATCGAACACGAATGTCCCTGCCGTCGCGAGGTCGGTGCGTCCGCTGGCCTGCCCTTCGAGAGCGGTATAGAGCGTAGCGAGGTTGATATAGCGGCTATGGCGCAGAGGATCAGATTCGACGGAACTCACATCGATGATCCGAATGTTAAAGTCCTCAGCGACCGAGGCCACCTCTGGATCGCTCACATCCAATGCCCCCAGCCGAGGCCGCCCGCCACCAACGCGGGATGACAACAACAAGGCGCGATCATCGGGCGACACGAGAACTGTCAGAGGTTCGCGCATTTCACCGATAACCTCCATCTGGCGGCGGAAGAGGAACAGGTCAACATCGGGTGCAGCCAGAACCACCGACAGCTTATCCAAGGTGTTGTCCTTGCCTTCGAGTTTGAGCGTCCGCATCGCCTCCATCGTCAGAAAACCACCCATAGAGTGGGCAAAGATCAGCGTTTTGCCGTTCCGTTTGACGATATCATCCATCAGTTCGGCCAATGGCTCGCGCGAGAAAATCGCGGCCTGACGGTCGCCGATGTATTCGAGAGGTCGCCCGTTCGACGGCCAAGCAAAGAGGATCGGCGCGTTGCCACCACCTGCATCCGCAGTCAATTGGGCTAGTCGGAACAGTGCCTCTTGGTAGCGTTGGTTAAAGCCGTGGACAAAGATTCCGACCTCGCCCGACCCATTGGATCGGTTGCGGGCGGTGACCTCATTCAAGAAATCGGGCCGCTCCATAATTCCGCTATCAACCACAACGAATTGCTTGGACGGATCGGGCGTGCGGCTGGGCCATGTCACCTGCCCTGCCCGACGGTGCGGCGGCACCGAAATATCATAATAGCGATAGGCCAGTTCAAAGCTCGGCGTGTTGTCGAACCCCAACAGTGGCGCCTCGTCCGCTGTGCGCGTCGTCACCGCGTAGAGACGGATCACCTTGGCCCCGTCCGCAACCTCGGGGATCGGGGTGAGCACCTCTGGCCCCGGGCGACCTGAACAGGCCGCAACGAGGCAGAGCATCACAAAACTGAGCCAAATCCGTCGCAGCATCATGCGACGTCGAGCAAACCACGGCCCTGAAGCAGCGCTTCAACACCAGGAAGCCGCCCACGGAAGCGGGTGTAGAGTTCAGCCGCATCGACGGTGCCCCCGACAGAGAGGATATGCGCCTCAAGCGATTGAGCGGTTTCAGGGTCAAAGGCATCGCCTTTTTCCTCGAACGCAGCAAAGGCGTCAGCATCCATGACTTCGGACCACATGTAGCTGTAGTAACCGCTGGAATAACCGTCGCCGCTGAACACATGGGCGAAATGCGGGGTGGCGTGGCGCATCCGGATCGCGCGGGGCATCCCGATGGCCTCTAGCACTTCAGCCTGTTTCTGCATCGGATCCGCGGGTGGTGTGCCGAGGTGGAATTCGAGGTCCACAATCGCCGAAGCCACATATTCAACCGTCTGGAACCCCATGTCATAGGTCGCCGCGCCAAGTACCTTTTGCAGAAGCTCCGCAGGCATCGACTCTCCTGCCGCGTTAACCGCAAATTCTGCCAACACTTCTGGCACATCAAGCCAGTGTTCATAAAGCTGGCTAGGGAGTTCGACGAAATCGCGGGCCACAGATGTGCCCGACATGGAATCGTAGGTCACATTCGACAGCATTTGGTGCAACGCATGGCCGAATTCGTGGAACAGGGTGCGGGCATCGTCATAGGACAACAGCGCAGGCTGCCCCTCGGCGGGTTTGGCAAAGTTGCAGACGTTGATCACGATCGGACGGACATCACCGTCGAGCTTGTTCTGGCTGCGCATGGCAGAGCACCACGCGCCAGAGCGTTTGGACCCACGAGCAAAGTAGTCGCCCATAAAGAGCGCGATATGTTCGCCGTTGCGTGTCACTTCGAACAGTCGCACATCGGGGTGATATTGCGGCCCTTCGGTCGGTTTGAACTCTAGCCCGAACAGACGATTGGCGCAGGCAAAAGCCGCGTCGATCATGCGGTCGAGTTGGAAATACGGTTTGACCTCAGCTTCATCCAGATCATGTTCTGCCTTGCGGCGGATGGCGGAATAATAGTGCCAGTCCCATGCCTCGAGCGGGCCTTGGTGACCATCATTGTGGAGCATGCCTTCGAGAATTTTAGCGTCTGCTTCTGCGCGGGATTTCGCGGGGCCCCAGACATCCATCAACAACCCGCGCACCGCATCTGGCGTACCCGCCATTTCGGTTTCGAGTTTGTAATGGGCAAAGTCCTCGTAACCGAGCAGTTTGGCGCGTTCAGACCGCAAGGCCAGAATTTCAGCGGCAATCGCACGGTTGTCCGTGTCACCGCCATTGGCGCCGCGCGCGGTCCACGCCTCATAGGATTTACGACGCAGTTCACGGTTCGGACAGGTTTGCAAGAACGGCACGATGACAGAGCGGGACAGAGTAACAACGGGGCCGTCTTGGTCCTTGTCTTTGCCAGCGGCACGCAGGGCTGAGACCACATAATCGGGCAAACCGTTTAGATCGGATTCCGCAAGCGGCATGAACCACGACCGTTCGTCGGCCAAAAGGTTCTGGGTGAACTGTGTGCCCAAGACGGACAGGCGCGATTTCACTTCGGTCAAACGCTCGGCCTCAGCGCCCTTGAGCTTGGACCCTGCGCGGACGAACCCACGGTAGGACAGATAAAGCAACCGGGCCTGTTCGTCGTTCAGACCCAAGTCATCCCGTTGTTCCCACAGGGTTTCGACGCGAGCAAAGAGCGCCTCGTTGGTGGTGACTTCGGACCAGAAGGCCGACATCTTTGGCGCAAATTCCCGCATCAATGCCTCACGCGCGGGGATCGCATCGGCACCCGCCAGCGCGTAGAACGCCCCCATCACGCGGTCGAGCGTGGCTGTCGTGCGCTCCATCGCCTCAACCGTATTAGCAAATGTGATCTCTGGCTCAGCAACAATCGCCGCATAATTCGCCCGCGCCTCGGCCAAGGCTGCATCGACCGCTGGCGCGAAATCATCGTCCGAAATCGCATCAAAGGGTGGCAAGCCAAAGGGGGTGGACCAATCGTTCAGCAACGGGTTTGTCATCGGGTTCTCCTATACTTGGGCAGAGTCTAGGTCCGTCGAAAGGGAACCGCCAGAGCCATTCACTCGTTAATCGTGGGATGTTCCGCAAACGGGGCAATCTGCCCGCGGTTTGGTCTTCATCATGCGACTATCGGCGTAGAGAGCATCATACATCATCAATCGACCACGTAGCGTTTCGCCCGCGCCTGTGATCAATTTAACAGCCTCTGCCGCCATCAACGATCCGATCACGCCAGGGAGTGGCCCAAGAACGCCAGCCTCTGCGCACGACGGAACCAACCCTGCGGCTGGAGCCTCGGGAAAGACACATTGGAAACAGGGGCCACCATTGGCGGGATCGTAGACCGAAATTTGTCCTTCCCATTGCGTCATCGCGGCGGCGATCAGCGGTTTCCCCAGTTTGACCGCGATGCGGTTCACCATGTAGCGCGTGGCGAAGTTGTCGGTCCCGTCGAGGATCAGATCGTAGTCGGCAAAAAGAGCCTCTGCCGTGTCATCGTCCAAGCGACGCGCATATGGACGCACTTCGATCCACGGGTTCAGCGAGGTCATCGCGGCCGCAGCTGAGTGCACCTTGGGCTGGCCGATGCGGGCATCGGTGTGGATCACTTGGCGCTGAAGGTTGGAGTTATCGACGGTATCGTCATCCACGACGCCGATTGTGCCGACACCCGCCGCTGCGAGATACATCAACGCGGGCGATCCAAGGCCGCCTGCGCCAATCACCAGTACCTTGGCTTGTTTCAGCCGTTTCTGCCCCGCACCACCGATTTCGCGCAGCATCATGTGGCGGGCGTAGCGGTCCAATTCGCTGTCGGAGAATGTTTTGGTCGGCGATGTGGCAACGGGTTCCTTCGCGGCGACCTTGGCTTTGATCCAGCCGAGGCCGACGCGGTAGATATAAATCACAACGCCCGCGCCGATGATCAGCGCCCAGAGGCGGGCGTCGCCGCCAGTGGCTTGGCGCAGCGGATTGCCTGCGGGCAAAACGATGTTCGCCAAAAGCACCGCCGCCATCAGAACGCCCGTCATGCCCCAACGCACGCGGTGGGGAACGTTCATCGCCCAACCGATGCCCCACATGACCGAAATCATCGCGAAAACGGTGATCATTTACGCCCCGTCGAGCCAAAGCCGCCTTGGCCGCGCGCCGTCTCGGACAAGCCAGAGCCGAGAGCGAACTGCCCCTGAACCACAGGCGCGACCACGAACTGCGCGATGCGGTCACCGTGGGCGATGTGGAACGGTTCGGACCCCGCGTTAAGGATGATCACCCCAACAGGCCCGCGATAATCGCTGTCGATAGTGCCCGGTGTATTCGGCAAGGTGATACCGTGTTTCAGGGCGAGGCCAGAACGTGGGCGGACCTGCACTTCATATCCTGCAGGGATTTCCATCCGAAACCCGCAGGGGATCAGTGCTCGAGCGCCCGCCTCGATGGTGACGCCTTCGCGCCCGTTGGGAGCAAAGTTCGCACGCACGTCCGCACCAGCCGCCCCCGCCGTTTCGTAGGCTGGCAACGCGATGTCGGTATCAGCTCCGTCGAGCCATTCGATCACAATAGTCGGCGTGGTAGTCATAGGGCCTCCGCGATCCGCTGGGCGAGCCGCTGTGCAACGGCATCCTTGCCCATACGCGGCCAGTCTTCGGCGGACGTTCCAGTGATGAGCGTCACAGCGTTTTCGGTGCCCCCCATGATCCCCGTTTCAGGAGAGACGTCATTCGCCACGATCCAGTCACACCCTTTGCGGGCCCGCTTGGCCGTTGCGTGGGCGATCACATCGTCTGTTTCAGCCGCAAACCCAACGACCAACGGCGGGCGGCCATCAGTCATCTGGCTCACGGTTGCGAGGATATCGGGGTTCTCTGCGAACTCCAAAACGGGCAGCGCGCCGTTCACTTTCTTGATCTTCGACCCAGAGGCCGAGGCGACCCGCCAATCCGCTACTGCCGCCGCAAAGACCGCAGCATCAACGGGTAAAGCGCCCTGAACGGCCTCTAACATTTGAGACGCAGTTTGCACTTTCACAACATTTACGCCCGCGGGCGGCGGCACATCGGCGGGGCCTGTCACAAATACAACATCCGCACCCAATTGAGCCAATGCCCGCGCGACAGCGGTGCCTTGGGCGCCTGACGACCGATTGGCGATGTAGCGCACAGGGTCGATAGGTTCGTGGGTCGGACCTGAGGTTACGAGGATGCGTTTGCCCTTGAGCGGCCCGTCAGAGAGAGCGGCGTCTATGGCGGCGATGATCTCAGGCACCTCAGACAGGCGGCCAAAGCCAAACTCGCCACAGGCCATGTTGCCTTCGGTCGGGCCAACGAACAGGATACCGTCGCCCTTGAGCGTCGCAACATTGCGCTGGGTGGCGGCATGTTCCCACATCCGCACGTTCATTGAAGGAGCCACCAGCACAGGTTTGTCGGTCGCCATCAACAGCGTCGACGCCAGATCATTCGCATGACCGCCCGCCATTTTCGCCAAGAGATCCGCCGTCGCAGGGGCCACAACAACGAGGTCCGCCGCGCGTGACAACTCGATATGGCCCATCTCGGCCTCATCGGTCAGATCGAACAAATCCTGATAGACCTTGCGGGCGGCGAGACCAGAGACAGAGAGCGGCGTCACGAACTCTGCCCCTGCTTTGGTCAACACGGGCGTGACCTCTGCCCCTTGTTCGCGCAGACGCCGGATCAGATCGAGCGACTTAAAGGCTGCAATGCCCCCGCCGATGATCAATAGGATATGTTTGCCAGCCAGCATCACGGCCCCCTTTGAACGATTGGTGGAACCCTAACCAGCGGCAACGAAAAGAACAATCACCGGAACGCCGCACATGTGTCGTCTCGTTCTGCGGGGGCTGTGACGATCACCCTGTCAAAGGGCGCATCGTCCTCGGGTGCTTCCAGCAGACCCAACGCATGAACCGTCAGTTCAGGCCGAACGCGGGCGATGTAGGCGGGCACCGCGCGGTCGGTGCGGGCGTGGCCGTTGCCCGTGATCAGAACCACCGGTCCACCAGTTTCATCATAGGCGGTCAGGGTCACGCGCGCGAAATGTGCGTCGCGCAAGCGCTGCGCCTCTACCATTCCAGGGAGCATTTCAGCGGGGAGTGCATCGCAATGAGCCTCTGCCTGTTCGGCCTCCATCGCGGCTCTTAGGTCGTCAGACAGAGTAGTGAGGCCATAACGATCGGCGCCCTCACCAAAGACATCGGCGGCCGACGATGCTATCGCAGCTATCACCGTATCCCGAGGAAGCGCCGCGCCGTAAACTGGGGCGTCGCTCGCCGCGAAGATGGGCGCGTAGATCGCGAACTCGGGCCAACCTGACTCTTCCCACCCAATGATCATGCTGAGATTGGGATCGTTGCGATCGCTGGAGTTAACCAGCGCGGCCTGATCAGGCGTCAGCATCTCGAACACGATTGCGGAGGGCGTAATAGCCGCGATCTGGTTTGCTTGTTCGATATGACGCAGAGGATTGTCATGCACCTCGCCCAAGATATGGATATCTTGCGCCACGGCGGGCGCTGACATCCATAACAGCAGGGCAAGGGCAGTTCTCATGCGAGGAAGTTCAACACTTCCTTTGACTGACCTTCAAGGCTCTTGCGCATTTTGTTGAAGGCCGCAGCCTCTAGCTGACGAATGCGTTCTTTGGACAGACCCAGCTCGTCACCGAGGCTCTCCAATGTGCGCGGATCGTCCCGCAGTTTGCGTTCGCGCACGATAAACCGTTCGCGGTCATTGAGTGCCATCAGCGCAGTTGTCAGCCATTGGCGCAGGGTTTCCTGATCGTGAGATGCCTCGACGCGTTCCGCCGCCTGTTCACTGTCATCGACGAGCGTATCGACCCAAGAGCGCCCCTCGTCTTCTGACGATTGCGTCGCATCGAGCGAGAAGTCAGACCCCGACAGACGACCATCCATCATTTCAACATCGTGTACAGGTACACCAAGTTCAGTCGCTATCGCGAGGTGCAGATCGCCTTTGCTGAGGGTGATCCCTTCGGCGGTGGCTTCGCGCTCCAGACGGGCCTGAACGCGGCGCATGTTAAAGAACAAGGATTTCTGACTGCTGGTCGACCCAGTGCGAACCATCGACCAGTTGCGCATCACGAAATCTTGGATCGACGCTTTGATCCACCAGACGGCATAGGTCGAGAACCGAACGCCACGGTCGGGGTCAAATTTTTCAGCAGCTTTCATCAGACCGAGGCTGGCCTCTTGGATAAGGTCGGGCATCGGCGCGCCATAGCGTCGGAATTTCCCTGCCATTGAGATCGCCAAACGCATGTAAGCGGTCGTCAAACGGTGGAGCGCTTCTTCATCGCGGTGATCCCGCCACGCGTAGGCCAGTTGAGCTTCGGTTTCAGCATCCAAAAGCTCCGCCTTCATCGCGCGGCGCGTCATGTTAAAGTTAGACGTGGTATCCAGAGCCATAATCTCATCTCCCGCCGGCTGTTGTGTGTGACTTCTGTCATCGTTACCAATGCTTACGCACCACACCGCGAAATGGATCACAGATGCCTGCACATCCCACCTTGCAAAAACTAACACTTGTGTTCGGTGGCGCGGCCTCAGGTAAGTCGAAATACGCGGAAAAGTTGATTTTCGAATCTGGCTTAGAACGCTTCTACATTGCGACTTCGCAGGTTTATGATGACGAAATGCGCGCCAAGGTGGAGCAGCACAAAGTGCAGCGCGGCGACGGCTGGACGACCATCGAAGAACCGATAAACATGTCAAAGGCTCTCGATAACGTGAGCGCAGATGGCGTGGTTCTGATCGATTGCGCGACGCTTTGGCTGACGAATCTGATGCTGGGTGAGGCGGATATTGACGCCATGATCCCCGAATTCATCGAAGCCTGCCGACGTTGCCCTGCCCCTGTTGTGGTGGTGTCGAACGAGCTTGGCCTTGGCATTGTGCCTGAGACAAGCATGGGGCGGCGGTTTCGGAATTTGCACGGTGCGATGAATCAACAGATCGCAGCGGCGGCGGATCACGTGGTGTTTGTGGCGGCGGGTCTGCCGATGGTTTTGAAATGACGCGGCTCTGGCTCGTTCGGCACGGCCCTACGCATGCCAAGGCGATGGTAGGTTGGACCGACCTACCCGCCGATCTGTCCGATGTTGATGCGATAGCCCGCCTGTCGGATCACCTGCCCGATGCGCCCGTTGTCTCGTCTGACCTATCCCGCGCGGTCAGCACCGCCGATGCGATCCAAGCCCATCGCCCTCGATTGCCCCACGACGCGGCCTTGCGCGAAATTCACTTTGGCGATTGGGAAATGGCAACGTTTTCGGATGATCCATTGATGCGCGCCTATTGGGAAACCCCCGGCGATATCGCACCACCCAATGGGGAAAGCTGGAACGCAGTCGCTGCGCGGGTCAGCGCGGCCATCGATGGGTACCTCGCGCTTGGTCTGCCCGATCTCATTGTGGTCGGACATTTCGGGATGATCCTGACCCAAGTCCAACGCGCCCTGTCGATCACCCCCTACGAAGCATTCGGTCATCGGATCGACAACCTCTCTGTCACCGAAATCAAAACCGCTCCGTGGTCGGCAGAACGGATCAATCACAAACCGTGATGACCGCGCGCACAAAACAACGATAGCGTTGTCTCGCAGCCCGACTTAGCATCCTCTCATGATGTATGATCTTTATGTTGGCGATCGCCTTTTTAGCAGCTGATCCCTCCGCGGCTGGCTTATGTTTGAAAAATTCGGAGTGCCCTATCGTGAGCATATGATGGGGCTCTACGCGGGCACATTGGCCCAAGACATGGCCGAACTGGCCCCTGCGCGTACTGTGCCTGCCGCAAAAACGCCCGAAGGCTATATTCTGTCAGACAGCCTGTCGATGGCAGAGACGCTGGCCGAACGGCATCCCGATGCCGGGCTATGGCCGAGCGACCCTGCGGCACGCGCATTGGCCCGCAACTTGGTCTGTGAAATGCATTCTGGCTTCGGCGCACTGCGCGATGTCTGCAACATGCAGATCAGTCACGTTTGGGAGGGCTTTATCGCGCCCGAGCCCGTTCTAAAAAACCTTGAGCGGATCGAATTCCTATGGGCCATGGCCCGCGAACGTCATGGGGCGAAAGGTCCTTGGCTGTTCGGTGAATATTCGCTCGCCGATGTGTTCTACGCCCCTGTTGCGATGCGGATCACGGGATATGGATTGCCCGTGTCGGACGCCGCCAGGGCCTATGTGGAAAACCACCTCAACGATCCAGCGTTCCTGCGCTGGCGGGCGGAGGCGTTGAAGGAAAATCACAAGACCTTCCCCTACGAGATGAACCTTCCGCGCAAGGACTGGCCGTTTTAACCAAACTTAAACACCTGCCCCGTTAACCAGAATAAGCTGGTTAGCGGGGTTTTTCATGGTCGCATCGACCTACACAGTTGCGTTCGAAGGGATAGAGGCCCGCATGGTCGAGGTGCAATGCGCCACCATGGCGGGTTTGCCGTCCTTTTCCATCGTGGGTCTCCCAGACAAAGCCGTTTCAGAGGCCCGCGAACGTATTCGGGCGGCACTAGAGGCTATGTCAATCGCCCTGCCGTCCTGCAAAATAACCGTGAATATGTCCCCCGCCGACATGCCGAAAGAGGGATCGCATTTCGACCTCCCCATTGCCTTGGCTTTGCTTGCTGCCCTAGAGATCGTGCCAAAAGACAAGGCGTTAGAGACAGTCCCGTTGGGGGAATTGTCGCTCGACGGAACGCTCGTGCCCGTGATCGGCACCCTGCCTGCCGCCCTCGCCGCTGCCGAAGAGGACCGCGTTCTACTCTGCCCAACAGCATCAGCCGCAGAGGCCGCTTGGGTCGGCGCGACATCTGTTTTCGGTGCCAAATCTCTCCTCGATGTGATCCGCCACTACACGGGCAAGGCGGTCTTATCCCCTGCCCTCCCCGGTGAAGTCAGCCACGCCCCCGCTGCCCGCGACCTACGAGATGTAAAAGGGCAAGAACGCGCCAAGCGGGCGCTTGAAATCGCTGCCGCTGGGCGTCATCATCTGTTTCTCCTCGGTCCTCCGGGATCGGGGAAATCTATGCTTTCGGCCCGCATTCCAGGGATTTTGCCGCCCCTCACGGCTGCTGAGGCGTTAGAAACATCCATGATCCATTCGCTCTCTGGCCTCTTAGACGAGGGCGGGATCAGCCGCACGCGACCCTTCCGCGAACCCCACCACACAGCCTCCATGCCAGCGATTGTCGGCGGTGGGAAAGGTGCAAAACCCGGGGAAATCAGCCTCGCCCACAATGGCGTTTTGTTCATGGACGAGTTCCCAGAATTTAACCGTCAAGTCCTCGAAACGCTCCGCCAGCCGATTGAGACGGGAGAAGTCGTCGTGGCTCGTGCCAATGCCCATATCCGCTACCCCTGTCGGTTCATGCTGGTCGCTGCGGCCAACCCCTGCAAATGTGGGTTCATGTCAGATCCCGCCCGCGCCTGTTCGCGAGCGCCTGCCTGCGGGGCCGACTACCTCGCCCGTATTTCTGGGCCGTTGATGGATCGGTTCGACCTGCGCGTCGAAGTGCCGCCTGTATCCTTCACCGACCTAGACCTACCCGCGACGGGCGAAAATTCGGCCAGTGTCGCGGCACGTGTGCAATCGGCGAGAGACCTACAAACCCAAAGGTATCAAGGGATTGACGGAATACGCACAAACGCTGAGGCCGAAGGCGCAATCCTCGAAGAGGTCGCTACGCCTGACGCAGAGGGACGCGACCTTCTGACCCGAGTGGCGGAAAAGTTCGGACTGACCGCGCGAGGTTACCACCGCGTCCTTCGGGTTGCGCGAACGATTGCGGACCTCGACGGATCGCCATCAGTGCGCCATCCTCACATCGCCGAAGCGGTCAGTTATCGGCTCGCCCTATCGAAAGAGGTTTGAACAAAATTGGCAATGTCACGAAGGGCAGCCCGCGCCTCTGGCACCCAATATTCCCCCAGATGCCAAACATGCGGCGCGTCGTGCCACGTCTGAACCTCAACGTCACCGCCTGCTGCCCGTAACACCTCAGCCATCCGATAGGTGTCATCGGCGAGAACCTCAGGGCTTCCCACTTGAAAGAATGCAGGTGGTGGGGCATCGAACTCGGCAAACAGCGGCGAAACTCGTGGATCATCGGCAGGCGTTTCAGCGTGATACATCCGCGCGGCCGCGCCCATCCAATCAGCGGGAATAATCGCATCAGCCGCTGCGTTTTGGGCCACAGACTCCCCCGAAAGGGTCAAATCGGTCCAAGGGGACATAGTAAAGATACCCGCAGGGCGTTCGCCCCTCGCGCAGAGCACGGACAAAAGAGCCAATGCCAGTCCCCCGCCTGCGCTGTCCCCGCCAATGACGATTTTGCTGGGGTCATAACCGCGCGCCACCAGATCATCCCACGCAGCATTTGCATCGTCGAAAGCCGCTGGGAACGGCGCCGCAGAAGAAAGTCGGTAATTGGGCATGACAACGGGCACGCCCGCATAGTGCGACAACCGCGCCATGATGGGGCCGTGCGTGTCCGCCGATCCTGCGAAATACCCGCCACCATGAAAATAAAGGATCACGCGACCACTCTCGGCACCACGTCCCGACACCCAATTTGCCGACCGCCCACCAAGGCCGCGCTCGAGCAGCAGGGAATAAGGCACATATTGCCCTGCCAAAGCGCCCAAACGGTCGAGCTTTGCCGCGTCGCGAATGGGGTCGTCGGATAAACGGAACAGTGGCTTTACAATGCGACGGCTAATCGCCGTGTAAAGCCACAGTCGAACCGACATATCAGGCTCTCCGCGCCTCAATCGCCTGCCAGACCTTCTCGGCGATATTCACGCCATCAAAACGTTCAAGCTCTTGAATGCCCGTCGGCGAGGTCACGTTAATTTCGGTCAACCAATCGCCGATTACGTCGATACCGACAAACACCTGACCTTTTTCTTTCAGAAGCGGGCCAATGGCGGCGCAGATCTCGCGATCACGGTCGGTCAGTTCAACCTTTTCAGCGCGGCCGCCGACATGCATGTTCGACCGGGTCTCGCCTTTTTGCGGAACGCGGTTGATCGCTCCGACGGGTTCGCCATCGACAAGGATCACGCGCTTATCACCCTTGGACACGGCGGGCAGGAATTTCTGCACGATCAAAGGCTCAGAATTGATACCCGTGAACATTTCCCACAGAGACGCGAGGTTGCCGTCGCCCGCCGAGAGTTTGAATACGCCAGCACCACCGTTCCCGTAGAGCGGCTTGAGAATGATATCGCCATGCTTCTCACGGAAATTTCGGAGCGTTTGCAGGTCACGCGCAATCGCGGTCGGCGGTGTCAGTTCTGGGAATTGGAGGACCAAGAGCTTTTCGGGGTAATTGCGCACCCAGAACGGATCATTCACGACCAGTGTTTTCGGATGGATCATGTCCAACAGATGGGTGGTGGTAATATACCCCATATCAAACGGAGGGTCCTGACGCAGCCAAACCACGTCGAAGTCCGACAAATCGACCTCTTGTTCTTCTCCCAAGGTAAAGTGATCGCCCTTCACCCGTTGAACCGTCAGAGGCCAACCACGCGCTGTTACCCGCCCTTCTTGCCATGCGAGTTTGTCAGGCGTGTAGTAAAATAGCGAATGGCCCCGCGCCTGTGCCTCTTCTGCGAGACGGAAAGTGCTGTCCCCATCGATATTGATCGCACCGATCGGGTCCATTTGAATGGCAACTTTAAGAGACATGGTTAGGCCTTTCGTATCTGTTGCCACATACATGGCGCAGTCCGACCTGCCCTTCAATGGCTACCACATCATTGATGCGTTCTCGATCACCTTTATCGCGCCAGTTCCGTCAACCAACGCCACATCAATCCGCATTGGTGTCAGCTGCCCCTTCGGTTCACCCGCTACGTAATCCGTGGCGCTGGCGCAGATACGCTGCATTTGCCGACTGGTAATGTGCGACACCGCCTGATCGTGGGATTTGCTTTGTTTAACTTCGACAAAGACAATCCGATCCCCGTCACGACAAATCAGATCGATTTCGCCATACCGACCGCGCCAGCGCCGCGCTGCAACCGTTTGCCCGCGACGTAAATAATCCCGTTCAACGATCCCTTCAGCAGCAAGGCCTGCATGATAGGCCCGCTGACCACGTTCCGATTTTCGCAGAGCAACGCCCACTAGTCCTCCTTGGAAAGGCCCAGCGCAATTTGGTAAACCTGCCGTTTGGGTAGGCCCAGCGCGCCTGCTACCGCTGTGGCGGCATCCTTGACCCGCATGGTTTCCATTGCCTGACGCAAAGCCGTTTCCACATCCATCTCTTCGACATCAGTGGCACCAGCCCGTCCGACCAGAACCACCAGTTCACCTTTGACGCTGCGCCCCTCGTAGGCGTCGATCACCTCATCCAGCGTGCCGCGCGTCACTTCTTCAAACTTTTTGGTTAGTTCCCGACAGACCGCGACATCCCGCGATCCCCCCAGAATCTCTCTCAAGTCTTCTAACATTTCTTGAATCCGTTTCGGACTCTCATAAAAAATCATGGTTAACGGCATATCCCGCAACGCGGCAATCTCGGTTTGGCGTTGGGCGCGCGCGGCGGGCAAGAACCCTGCAAACATGAACCGATCGGTCGGCAGACCCGACACAGTCAGCGCGGCCAAGACCGCAGAAGCGCCCGGGGCTGCGGTCACGGTTAGACCTTGCGCGATGACTTCGCGGCCCAGTTCGAACCCCGGATCGGCGACGAGAGGCGTTCCTGCCTCGGACACATAGGCCACCGATTTTCCTTCGGCGATGAGCTTTACGATCCCTTGGACCGAATTATCACCAGAGTGGTCATGATAGGCGATCATGCGCCGACCGTTCAGCGGCACACCATGGATATCGAGCAATTTGCGAGCGGTTCGGGTATCCTCGGCGACGATAAGGTCGCAAGAAGCCAAAATATCGAGCGATCGCAGGGTGATATCGCGGGCAGAGCCGATAGGTGTTGCCACCAGATACAGACCTGCGGTTAACGGCGTGTTGCGGTGATTCATCGCTGGACCCTCTGGTTGTGGGGCCTATGATACGCCCAGGAGATTTGTCCTATCGGTCTGCCGTATCCATGGCGCCCGATGCAAGAGGAGTAAGATATTCATGTTCGCATTTGCCCGCACCGCCAAACAGGTGGCCGCACGGATTTTCGTTTTGTTTTCCATCGCTTGGGTTGCTGCCTGTGAGCCGATTCCTGTCTCGAACGGAATGGGCGGCGGGATGCGTGTCGATCCGACAAAACCTGTCACAGTGGCGCTTTTGGTGCCCGGTGGGTCGGGCGTCGAATCGGATAGCTTCCTTGCATCGAACCTCGAAAACGCGGCGCGGATGGCCATTGCGGACCTTCAAGGCGTGCAAATTGACCTGCGCGTCTACAACACGGGCGCGTCACCTGAACAGGCGGCTACTGTTGCAACGCAGGCCGTAAATGATGGTGCCAAGATCATCCTCGGACCTCTATACGCCGAGGCTGCAAATGCGGCGGGCATCGCCGTCGCTGATCGTGGCGTGAATGTTTTGGCTTTCTCGAACAATGCGTCCATCGCGGGCAACAACGTATTTGTCCTCGGGCCGACCTTTGACAACACTGCAAACCGTCTCGTGTCCTATGCGGGCACCAAAGGCATCCAGAATTTCAGTATCGTGCACGGCGACGACCTCCAAGGGGCTGTAGGCCGTGATGCGATTGCCAATGCGGTTCGCAACGGTGGCAAAACCGTGGGCAGCGTGCAGAGCTATCCGATGACCCAGCAGGGCATCATTTCGGCGGCTGGCCCGATTGCCAATTCGATCCGCAGTTCTGGATCGCAGGCTGTGTTCCTCACAGGCGGGGTCAATGCTGACCTGCCGCTGATCGCAACTGCACTGCCAGAACAAGGTATTGACCCGACGATGACACAATACATCGGCCTAACCCGTTGGGATGTGGCGCCTCAGGCGCTCGCTCTGCCGGGCCTACAGGGTGGCATTTTCGCGATGCCGGATACGCAGATGATTTCCCTCTTTGAATCGCGTTACGCCGCGGCCTATGGGGAAAATCCGCATCCGCTGGCAGGTCTGGCCTTTGACGGGATCGCGGCAATCGGCGCGCTCCTCGCCCAAGGCAACCCCGAAGCCCTTTCGGTTGCTGGTCTCACTCAATCGCAAGGGTTCCAGGGCACACAGGGCGTGTTCCGCCTGCTGCCCAACGGCACAAACCAGCGTGCGCTTGCAATCGCTCAAATTCAGAATAATCAGGTGGTAATCCTTGAACCTGCCCCAAGAAGCTTTGCGGGACTCGGCTTCTGAGCCGACCCTCCTCACTCAAGCCCCCGATGAAACCTCTGCCATAGGGCTAATTTGCGCTGCGGTAGATATTTTTGACGAACTTGCCGTTCAGGCAGAAATCGACGCGAAATTGGCCGACCTCACGGACGCAATGGCGATCCGCAAGGCGGTGGTTGACGTCCTGATCGCAGCCCGCAAGAAAGGTGTGGCTGCGATTGAGGCTGCGTTCGTTGAGCGCCCATTTGACGCCCGCCCCGTGACGCGGTCCTACACGATGCTCACCGACTATCTGGTGAAAACCGTCTATGACGTTGCTCGCACACGGCTGCACAAACTGAACTCTCCCACCGATGGGGAACGGCTCGCTATTGTGGCAGTGGGTGGCTACGGGCGGGGCGAAATGGCGCCCCATTCGGACGTCGATCTACTCTTCGTCACGCCCTACAAGATCACCCCTTGGGCGGAGAGCCTGATCGAGTCCATGCTCTACATGCTGTGGGATTTACGCCTGAAGGTCGGACACGCGAGCCGCACGATCAAAGACTGTCTCAGGCTTGCCCGTGAGGATTACACCATCCGCACGTCATTGGTGGAATTTCGGTTCCTCGATGGGGATGCCGATCTGGCGAAGTCGCTCAATGACAAACTCTGGAGCGAACTGTTTTCGACCACCGCCACCGATTTCGTTGAAGCTAAGCTAGAAGAACGTGCCGAACGCCACCGCAAACAGGGTGGGCAGCGGTATGTGGTCGAACCGAACGTCAAAGAGGGCAAAGGCGGGCTTCGCGATTTGCAGTCTTTGTTCTGGATTGCGAAATACGTGAACAAGGTGCAGACCACGGCAGAACTGGTGGATTGTGGCGTGTTCACAGCTGAGGAATACACGACATTCTTACAGGCAGAAGAATTCCTGTGGGCCGTCCGCTGCCATCTCCATCTGATTTCCGCCAGAGCAATGGACCAGTTGACCTTTGACCTACAGGTCGAAGTGGCAACACGCATGGGATACCACGACAGCGCAGGTCGGCGCGGCGTCGAACACTTTATGCAGGACTATTTCCGCCACGCGACGCGCGTAGGCGAATTGACTCGCATCTTCTTGACCGCGCTTGAGGCCCAGCACGCGAAACCAGAGCCAATGTTGCAACGGTTGCTGACCCGCCGTCGCAAGGCCCGCCCCCCCTATGCGATCAAACAGAACCGTCTGACGGTCGCCGATGAACAGGCGTTCTTTGCCGATAAGGTGAACATGCTGCGCATCTTTGAAGAGGCGCTCCGTACCGGCACCCTGCTGCACCCCGATGCCATGCGCCTTTTGGCAGCGAACCTCGATTTGATTGATGACAGCGTCCGCGACGACAAAGAAGGAATCCGCATTTTCCTCGACCTGATGCTGAAGCACGGGAACCCCGAACGGGCGCTGCGTCGGATGAACGAATTGGGCGTTCTGGCTGCATTCCTGCCCGAGTTCGCACCGATCGTCGCGATGATGCAGTTCAACATGTATCACAGCTACACTGTGGATGAGCATATCATCCAATGTATCAGCCACCTCGCACAGATTGAACGTGGTGAATTGGTCGAAGAGCTGCCCGTCGCCTCTGGCATTCTCCAGGAAGGTGTGAACCGCAAGGTTATCTATGTCGCGCTTCTGCTTCATGACATCGGCAAGGGCCGTCCCGAAGATCACTCGATCCTCGGCGCACAAATGGCCCGCAAGATCTGTCCGCGTCTGGGTCTGACCAAAGAAGAGTCAGAGACAGTTGAATGGCTTGTTCGGTATCACCTTTTGATGTCCGACACCGCGCAAAAGCGCGATCTGTCCGAACCGCGCACCGTGCGCGATTTCGCAAAGGCGGTGAAGTCGGTCAAACGGCTCGATCTACTGACCGTTCTGACCGTCTGCGATATTCGCGGCGTTGGGCCCGGAACGTGGAACAACTGGAAGGCCATGCTGCTGCGTGACCTGCACCAGTTGACCAAAATCGCGCTGGAAAGCGGGATGGAAGAGATCAACCGCGACGCCCGTGAAAACGAAGCCAAGAAAGCACTACGCGAGGCATTGTCAGATTGGGACAGCAAAGATGTCCGGACCGAATTGGGTCGGCATTATGGTCCCTATTGGCAGGGCCTTCCTGCGTCGGCGCAGGTTGTCTTTGCGAAACTGCTTCGTGACATTTCGGACGTCGAAATCCGCATCGATATGGAGCTGGACCACGACCGCGACGCGACACGCGCCTGTTTCGCCATGGCCGACCACCCAGGTCTGTTCAGCCGTATGACGGGTGCGCTGGCTCTCGTTGGGGCGAACGTTGTGGATGCGCGCACGTATACGTCCAAAGACGGCTACGCGACGGCGATTTTCTGGATTCAGGATGCCGAAGGGCACCCCTATGAAAAGGCTCGCATGCCGCGCCTGCGCCAGATGATCGAACGCACCCTCAAAGGGGAGGTCATCACCCGCGAGGCGCTCAAAGACAAAGACAAGATCAAGAAGCGCGAGCAGGCTTTCCGCGTTCAAACCCATATCACCTTTGATAACGAAGGGTCGGACCTCTACACGATCATCGAGGTGGATACCCGTGACCGCGCGGGCCTCTTGCACGACCTCACGCGCACGCTTGCTGCGAACAACGTCTACATCGCCTCTGCCGTGATCGCGACCTATGGCGAACAGGTCGTCGATACCTTCTACGTCAAAGACATGTTCGGCCTGAAATTCCACCAAGAGAGCCGCAGACAGGCGCTTGAAAAGAAGTTGCGCGAGGCAATTATTCAGGGCGTGGAGCGGGCGAAGGTAAACTGATGCGATATGCGAAAGTCCTAGCGGTGATCGCCGTGGGGCTATCGATCGGGATGGTGGCGCGATCTGCGTATCAAAGCGCTCATCGCGTCGAGGCCATGATTGCGCATTTTGATCGGGTCTGCCGATCCGCCTATGACGGGGATTTCGTGTCTGATGCTGCGCGAGACGCGTTCGAGGGCACGGGGGAACCCGAGATGATCTGGGACGGCGCGTCGAAAACTTTTGCAGAAGTTCAGCACTCGCGCTGCGCTGTCTTCGAGGGTGAACACCTCTTGAATGACGAGGACCGAGCGCAATTCGAATTGGCCGCAGCGGACTATCTAGCAGAGGCTTTTCCCCAACTGACCTTCGACCCGAACGCTGAACTCGGTTATTTCGATCTATTCAAATTCTGGGCGCAATATGACGTCAACGACCAGAGGCGTTGGGGTATTTCACTAAGCCGTATCCAACGCCCCACCGACCTCACCGCCATTGTCGAAAACTGGTCTCTCGTGCGTACCGAGATCGAGATTGTCATTCCTCACTAAGATTGGCCTGACATTCCAATCGGCATTCATGCTAGAAGGCGGGGAATTTTACTTTTGGACTTCTAAATGAAACCCATTCGCCTTGTTTCCGGCTTTCTGACGGTTGGACTGTGGACCCTGCTCTCTCGTGTTTTGGGGTTCGCGCGGGATATCATGATCGCGGCCTATCTGGGCACGGGCCCCGTGGCAGAGGCGTTTCTGATCGCGTTTTCGCTGCCAAACGTGTTCCGTCGGTTCTTTGCCGAAGGGGCGTTCAACATGGCCTTTGTGCCGATGTTTTCCAAAAAGGTTGAAGGCGACGAAGACGCGGCGAAGTTTGCCAATGACGCGTTTACAGGTCTGGCGAGCGTTCTGATCGTCTTTACCGTGGTTGCGATGGTCGCGATGCCGTGGCTCGTGCTGGCGATGGCCTCTGGGTTTCAAGGGGACGAGCGGTTTGACCTCGCGGTTTTATACGGTCGGATCGCGTTCCCCTATATCCTGTTCATCTCCCTCGCCGCACTGTTGTCGGGTGTTCTTAACTCTATCGGTCGGTTCACGGCCGCTGCTGCCGCACCTGTGTTCCTGAACATCTTTTTCGTCAGTGCGATGATCCTCGCAACAATCATGGGGTGGCCGATTGGGGATACATTGGCGTGGACCGTTCCCTTTGCTGGGATCGGGCAAATGGCACTGGTTTGGGTTGCTGCGAAAAAGGCGGGCTTCACGCTGACTTTCAGCCGCCCCAAAATGACGCCAGACCTAAAGCGTCTCGCGATTATCGCGGCCCCTGCCGCACTGGCGGGCGGGGTGGTGCAGATCAACCTGCTGGTCGGTCGTCAGGTGGCGAGCTTTTATGACGGCGCTGTAGCGTGGTTGTCTTATGCGGACCGTCTGTATCAGCTGCCCTTGGGCGTTGTCGGCATCGCGATTGGCGTTGTTCTTTTGCCCGACCTGTCACGTCGTTTGCGCGCTGGTGACACTGAAGGCGGACGTGATGCGTTCAACCGTGCGTGTGAAATGTCTCTGGCCCTGACGATCCCTGCGGCGGTCGCTTTGATGGTGATCCCGATCCCGCTGGTTCAAGTGCTCTATCAACGCGGTGCATTTGGTACAGATGATACGATGGCAACAGCAATCGCGGTTGCGGTCTATGGCCTCGGCCTACCTGGGTTTGTAATGCAAAAAGCCTTGCAACCATTGTTCTTTGCCCGCGAAGACACCCGCCGTCCGTTTTATATCGCGCTTGTGTCCCTGATCGTGAATGCCACGGTCGCGATTGGCCTGATGCCGTACATCGGCTTTATTGCTGCCGCCATCGGTACCACCTTGTCTGGCTGGGCGACTGTCGTTTTCCTCTGGGTGAAATCCCGCAGCATGGGCGAAGCCGCCACCTTTGATGACCGTTTCAAGAGCCGTTTTTGGCGGATTTGCGCAGCATCTGTAATGATGGGCGTTGTGCTTTGGTTCGCAGCCGTGGTGCTAACGCCTGCTCTCGGCCTGCCACTCTGGCGCTATCTCGCACTTTTGGTGCTAGTTACCATCGGCATGGCCGCCTATTTCATCAGCGGCCAAATGATAGGCGCATTCAAACTATCAGAGTTCAAACGTGCGATGAAACGCGGTTAATCGCTGCGCTGGCGGATGCGGTTGACGAAGGCAGCCCATCCGCCCGGACCAACGAGCGGCGACAGCAAAAGCCCCGCAAAGAATCCAGCCATATCGGCGACGCCCACGTAAAACACCATCGGCGTGGCATCCCCACCCATGCCCAACACTGCAAAGATCTTGAGCATCAGGCCCCACATGACCTGAATGATCAAAAGCACACCGATCATCGAAAATGCACGCCAACGATTTTGCCCCGTTTGGCCGAGCCGCATCCACATCATGTAGGAAAATGCACCGATCAGGCCGTAGATCGGAGGGTAAGCGCCATAGAGCGGCCAGTTTTCAGGGGCCACCGCACCAAACACCATCGCGGCCACGATACTGGGGACGACGAACACAGACAGCATCGACGCCCAGTGCCAGCGTTCACCGACAAATTTACCCAAGGCCAAAACGATCGCCATCGCGAAAAACGCGTGGGTGAAGCCTGAATGGATGAAGGGATAGGTCACGTAGCGCCAGAGGAACTCAGGCACGAATAGCCCACGCGTAAACATCTCGTGCTGAACGGCAGGGAAGAAGCCGAAATCTGTGACTGTATCCGCGCGCCAGCCGATCCCAGCCGCCCCCGCTAAGACCCCCGACCCTGCCAATTGCATCAGGATTTCCACGCCAGCGATCAACAACGCCAGCACTGCAGCGGTGTTCGGAATGTCGTTCAACAGGCTTTCGCGTTCCATATCTCTGTCTTCCTTGCCTCTATCTGCCCGCTTCGCATTGACGGGACTTGCCCCCCTCGGTAAGCCTTCGCCGACTTTTAATCCAGCCCCGGAAGGTTTGACGATGACCGATACCAAATTCACACCACGTGTGTTCTCTGGCATCAAACCCTCGGGCGGGTTGACCCTTGGCAACTATCTCGGCGCGATCAAGCGGTTTGTGGATATGCAGGGCGGCCAGTTCGAGACGATCTATTGCGTGGTGGACCTCCACGCGATCACCGTCTGGCAAGACCCCAAAGAATTGGCAAATGCGACACGTGAAGTGGCTGCTGGCTACCTCGCCTCTGGTATCGATCCTGAACAGTCGATCCTCTTTAATCAGGCGCAGGTATCTGGCCATGCCGAGCTCGGTTGGATTTTCAATTGTGTGGCCCGCGTCGGTTGGATGAACCGCATGACCCAGTTCAAGGACAAAGCAGGTTCGGGCAAAGACGCGGAAAAAGCATCGCTTGGCCTCTATGCCTATCCGTCGTTGATGGCGGCTGACATCCTGCTCTATCACGCGACCCACGTTCCAGTGGGCGAGGACCAGAAACAGCACGTCGAACTGACCCGTGACATCGCGAAAAAGTTTAACCACGACTTCAAGGTGGATTTCTTCCCCGAAACCACGCCCGTCATCGAAGGCCCCGCCATGCGCGTCATGAACCTACGCGATGGGTCGAAAAAGATGTCCAAGTCGGGCGAGAGCGATATGGAACGCATCAACATGACCGATGATGCCGACACCATCGCAAAGAAGTTCAAGAAAGCCAAAAGCGATGCCGAAGCCCTGCCAGAAACCGTCGAAGGTCTGGCTGAGCGTCCAGAGGCGAGGAACTTGGTTAATATCTACGCTGCACTGAACGATCAAACCAACGAACAAGTGATTGCAGAGTTCGGTGGCGAAGGTTGGGGCAAATTCAAACCCGCCCTCGCAGATTTGGCTGTTGAAAAGCTCGCGCCGTTTTCGACCGAGATGAAACGTCTGATGGACGATCCCGCAGAGATCGATCGCATTTTGACCCGTGGCGCTGACCGCGCACGCGAAATCGCGCAGCCGATCCTGAAACAGACCTACGATATCGTCGGTCTTTTGCGCGGGTAACAACCCACAGCTGGTGTCGCTACGGCGACACCAACGTTGACCCAACGTCACATTATTGAATCGAACTCACCCCATCCTGGGTTCAACCGTGCGTCATTTGTCCTGGCCGCATGGTGTCAGCCGACACGTCCCAGTCGGTAAAGTTGCGCGCGTCCGGTTCTCCCCAGCCGGACGCGCCTTTCTTTCGATCAGCGATAGTCGTTGCCTCGCCCCAGCCATTGCGTCAATATCCCGCCAAAGGGGGATCCGATGCGTAAGTTTCTTGTGGTTTTGGACGATAGCCGTGAATGCTTGAACGCGATGCGCTTTGCCGCGATGCGTGCCTCTCATACAGGTGCTGGGGTTGCGATCCTGTCGATCATCGCACCCGAAGAATTCAATCACTGGATCGGTGTGGGAGAGATTATGCGCGAAGAAGCGCGTGAACGGATTGTCGCCCATTTCGAGGTCTTTGCGAAATGGATGCGCGACAAACAGGGCGTTGATCCCGAATTGATCATCCGCGAAGGCGAAGCAGTGACCGAAATCCTGTCCGTGATCGAAGAGGACCAGTCCATCGGCGTTCTCGTCCTCGGTGCGGGGAACGACAAAAAGGGACCGGGACCATTGGTGACGCAGCTTTCGCGTCAATCTGGGAGCTTGCCGATTCCGATCACCGTCGTGCCCGGTGATTTGAGCAAAGAAAAGCTCGAAGCGATCACTTGAACGCAGGGGCAAAACCCAAAATCAAATGTGAGAAGCCCGCGTGATGAACGCGGGTTTTTTTATTTTCTCATTTTGACGGCTGGCGCCTGTGATCGGACAGAGGGCTGAATTGCAGAGGTCACCATATCAAAATGCACCAAAGTCCCCCTTTTGCGACATCAATGCACACCCACCTCTGCAACGTTCAACGGACGTCGCACCCAACGTGGAATTCAATGCTTTCCGTCGCTCACCCGCCCTCATTTTAATGTGACTTATCAAAGGCTTTTCAACTTCAGCGCAAATGCACAGTTTCCAATTCACAAACGGCCAGCACGGTGTTGGCCAATAATAAAACTGGAGACTGAAATGCTGAAACAAACAACTCTTGCTGCCCTCGCGCTGACTGCAACTTTTGCTGCGGCAACCTCTGCTTCTGCGGCTGACGCTTACTTTGGCGTGCAGAACGCGGTGAAAGACAGCGGTGACCTCACGATTGGCTACGTGAATTCCCCTGCAGATGGTGTCATCGAAGTCTATGACTTCGACGGCAGCGTCAAAGGGCGCCTGCTCGGCACCGAGACAGTCAAAGCCGGCGGCAACATCAACACCGAGGTCGACGTTACGAACTACCCCGCGTCCAAACTGATCGCAGTCCTGAAAGTCGGCGGCCAAGAGCTCGCGACCAAGACGCTTTATGTGAACAACTAAGTTAGACCAGTGTCTCTCTTGCGGGGTCGCCTAAGGGTGGCCCCGAAAACATTTAGAACCATTCTAAACCTTGACTTCGATGCCCTGAGGGCAGATATGTAAGTCCGACAGAAAAGGTTGGCTTCCATGTTTATCCAGACCGAATCCACGCCGAACCCGGCGACACTGAAATTCCTGCCTGGTCAGGCCGTTCTCGAAGTTGGCACCGCTGATTTCCCGACCGCTGACGCGGCTGCACAATCCCCGCTTGCTTCCCGTATTTTCGGAATCGACGGTGTGAGCGGTGTGTTCTTTGGCACCGACTTTGTAACCGTGACCAAATCCGATAGCGTTGAATGGGACCACATCAAGCCAGCGATCCTTGGCGCGATTATGGAACACTTCCAGTCGGGCGCTGCCGTGATGAGCGGCGAAGGCTCTGGCGGTCACGCGGACAACCACAGCGAAGAAGACACCGATATCGTCAACCAGATCAAAGAACTGCTCGACACTCGTGTGCGTCCTGCGGTGGCTCAAGACGGCGGCGACATCACGTTCCATGGCTTTGATCGCGGCATCGTTTACTTGCACATGCAGGGTGCATGCGCAGGCTGCCCGTCTTCGACCCTGACCCTGAAAATGGGCATCGAAAACTTGCTGCGCCATTACATCCCCGAAGTGCTCGAGGTGCGCCCCGTTGCTGCCTAAGTCACCGACGATACTGGCATTTGATACATCGGCGGCGCATTGCGCCGCCGCTTTGTTACAGGGTGGCACGATCACCACTCGCATCGACGAAATGGCCAAAGGTCAGGCAGAGCATTTGATGCCGATGCTGACCGAGGTGCTGTCGAACGCAGGGCTATCATGGTCCGATCTGGATGCGATCGGCGTTGGCACTGGACCTGGAAATTTCACAGGTATTCGGATTTCCGTCTCAGCGGCGCGTGGTCTGGCCCTCGGCCTGTCGATTCCCGCAATTGGAGTGAATGGGTTTGAAGCGCTGACGCATGGCTTGCCCCTCCCCATTGCCGCACTGATCGACGCCCCGAGAGGGAGCGCATACCTCCAGCATTTCACCGTTGATGGACCGCAAGCACCCAAAATGATCGTCGTTGCGGATCATCAAATCGACGGGCCTCTCGCGCCCACACTGAGTGCTGCCGATCACGCTGCGAATATTGCCCGCGTCGCGGCAGAGCGTTTGAGTCAGCAGCAACCGCGTCCTGCGCCGCTCTATGTGCGGGCAGCGGATGCCGCGCCGCCACGCGACCCCGCACCGGTTATCTTAACGTGAACGCCGACGCGCTCGCCCAAATTCACGCGGAGTGTTTTTCGACGCCACGACCGTGGTCTGCGGATGAACTGCGCGGAATGATGGACGACAAGTTCACGACATGTATCACGTCAGAGAACGGATTTGCCGTAATCCGCATCGTTCTGGACGAGGCAGAACTTTTGACGATCTGCGTAGCGCCCTCTGCGCGCGGCACAGGTGAAGGGCGCAGACTGCTGGAACTCGCGCTCCACACGGCAAAAGAGCGAGGGGCAGAAAACATGTTTCTTGAGGTTGCAGCGAATAACGCAACAGCCATCGGGCTTTACCGCTCTGTCGGTTTCGTCGATTCGGGATTTCGTAAAGATTACTACAGAACACCCGACGGTGCGCGGATTGACGCGCTTTTGCTCCAATTACCGCTCTCACAACGCTAATTTATTGATCATCTGATCAAAGTGACACCAAGTGACGTGAGAATCCGGTTGACCCCCAGAGAGTTAATAGCCCTAATTCCAAAAGACACGAGAGATGTCCGCCCACGCGGGCCGCTGCGGCTCCGGGGCAAAACCAGTTGGGAGATACTAAATGACCCTCGTCACAAAATTCCTCGGCGCATCTGCTGCCCTTGCTCTGTCCGCAGGCGCTGCGCTGGCTGATCCGGCAATCATTTTTGACCTTGGCGGCAAATTCGACAAATCCTTCAACGAAGCAGCATTCGGCGGCGCAACCCGCTGGGCCGAAGAAACCGGCGGTAGCTTTGCTGAATTCGAAATCACCTCGGACGCACAGCGTGAACAGGCGATCCGTCGCTTTGCTGAAGACGGGAACAACCCGATTGTTATGGCTGGCTTCTCTTGGGCAACCCCGCTGGCAGCTGTTGCACCTGAATACCCTGACCTGAAGTTCTCGATCATCGACATGGTTGTTGATGCACCGAACGTTCAGTCGGTTGTGTTTAACGAACACGAAGGTTCCTACCTCGTTGGTATGCTGGCTGCGATGGCATCCGAAGATGGCACCGTTGGCTTTATCGGCGGCATGGACATCCCGCTGATCCGCAAATTCGCATGTGGCTACGCTCAAGGTGCACTTGCTGTGAACCCTGACGCGACCGTCATCGCGAACATGACTGGCACCACCCCTGCCGCATGGAACGATCCGGTAAAAGGTTCGGAACTCACCCTCGCTCAGATTAGCCAAGGTGCTGACGTGATTTACGCTGCTGCTGGCGGCACTGGCGTTGGCGTTCTGCAAACCGCAGCTGACCAAGGCGTCTATTCGATCGGCGTCGACTCCAACCAGAACTACATGCACCCGGGTTCCGTTCTGACCTCGATGATGAAACGCGTTGATAACGCTGTTTACGATGCGTTCACCGCTGGTGCGGACCTCGAAGCAGGCTTTAACGTGATGGGTCTGTCGAACGGTGGCGTTGGTTACGCGCTCGACGAATACAACGCAGAACTGATCACCGATGAAATGAAAGCAGCGGTCGAAGCGGCTTCTGCTCAGATCGCATCGGGCGAACTGGTCGTTCACGACTACATGTCGGACGAAACCTGCCCGGTTCTCGACTTCTAAGTCGAACGATCCACGCATATTGGGCCGCGCCGTTATTATCCGGCGCGGCTTTTCTATCTGCCCGAGGGACAGAGAATGACCGCACCTGCACCTGCCATCGAACTCGTCGGAATTTCCAAGGCCTTTGGGCCAGTTCAGGCAAACAAAGACATTTCCATTCGCGTTATGCCTGGAACGATCCATGGGATCATTGGGGAAAATGGCGCAGGCAAATCCACGCTCATGTCGATCCTTTACGGGTTCTACAAGGCCGATGCGGGCGAGGTGTTCATCAACGGGCAAAAGACCGAAATCCCTGATAGTCAGGCAGCGATTGCTGCTGGGATTGGGATGGTGTTCCAGCACTTTAAACTGGTTGAGAATTTCACCGTCCTCGAAAACGTCATCTTGGGCGTTGAGGACGGATTTTTGCTGCGCCCGTCTCTGACCAAAGCGCGCAAAGAGCTAAAGCAACTGTCCGAAGAATATGAACTCCACGTAGACCCAGATGCCGTGATCGAAGAGATCGGCGTCGGGATGCAGCAACGTGTTGAGATCCTCAAGGCGCTCTACCGTCAGGCCGATATCCTGATCCTCGATGAACCGACGGGCGTTCTGACCCCTGCTGAGGCGGACCAGCTATTCCGCATCCTTGGTCGTCTTCGTGAAGAAGGCAAAACGATCATACTGATTACCCATAAGCTACGGGAAATCATGGAGATTACAGACACGGTATCGGTCATGCGGCGCGGTGAAATGACAGCAACCGTCAAAACCGCAGAAACCGATCCCGCCCAACTGGCTGAGCTGATGGTAGGCCGTAAGGTTCTGCTTCAGGTCGATAAGGTTCCTGCAAAACCGGGTGACGTGATCCTCGATGTGCAGAACCTGAACGTCACCGATGCGCAGGGCGTTCATCGTGTCAAAAACGTATCCTTCAATATCCGCGCGGGCGAAATCCTCGGCATCGCGGGCGTTGCGGGGAACGGTCAGTCTGAACTTCTCGAAGTACTGGGTGGCTATGAAAAGGGCACGGGCACCATCATAGTGAACGGCCAACCGATTGACCTAACGGGTAAATACTCCGACGGACAAAGTCGCCGCAAACGGGGCATCGCTCACGTGCCAGAGGACCGTCAGCGCGAAGGTTTGGTGATGAACTTCTCTGCGTGGGAAAACACGGCATTCGGCTATCACAGCGACCCGCGCTACCAGAAAAACGCCCTGTTTATGGATCACGCTGCGATCAAGGCCGATACCGCCGAAAAGATGAAACGTTTCGACGTGCGGCCGCCGAACCCGCTGTTGGCCGCCAAGAACTTCTCTGGTGGCAACCAGCAAAAGATCGTTGTGGCGCGTGAGATCGAACGCAATCCAGATGTGCTGCTGATCGGTCAGCCGACCCGTGGCGTCGACATCGGCGCAATCGAATTCATTCACAAACAAATCGTGGCCCTGCGCGACCAAGGCAAAGCGATCCTCCTCGTGTCAGTCGAGCTAGACGAGATCATGTCGCTCTCTGATCGGATTGCCGTGATGTTTGACGGGCGGATCATGGGCGAACGCCTGCCGCAAGATACCAATGTTCAGGAACTCGGCCTGTTAATGGCTGGTGTTCAAGGGGATGCCGCCTGATGCAAAAGATGCCGAACTGGGCCGATGTGGTCCTTGTCCCTGTATTGTCGCTGGTCTTGGCCGCGATCATCTCTGCCATCGTGATTTTGGCGATCGGGCACAACCCGATTGATGCGCTCGGCATCATGGTCAAAGGCGCGCTGGGCAATAGTGCGAACGTGTCCTACACGCTCTACTACGCGACAAACTTTATCTTCACGGGCCTTGCTGTTGCAGTGGCCTATCATGCCCGAATGTTCAACATCGGCGGCGAGGGTCAGGCGTATATTGGCGGCCTTGGTGCAGCGCTCGCTTGCCTCTACATCTCGTGGCCGCATTGGACGCTCGCGCTGATTGGCGGCGGTGTTGCTGCGGCGGTCTTTGGTGCGGCGTGGGCAGCAATTCCTGCCTACCTTCAAGCAAAACGCGGCAGCCACATCGTGATCACCACGATCATGTTTAACTACATGGCCTACCCGCTGCTGAACTTTCTCTTGAATGGCCCGATCAAGGCAGGTGGAATGGAACCTGCGACTCCGTCATTTGCGGAGACAATGCACCTCCCTAACCTCTCAGCCATCCTAGGCGCAGTTGGCATCAGTTTCTCGGACCGCGGCCCTGCGAACTTTGCCCTGATCATCGCGCTTTTGGCCTGCGTGTTTGTCTGGGCGCTGATTTGGAAAACCAAGCTCGGCTACGAAACCCGCGCCTTTGGCGAAAGCGAAAGCGCGGCGAAATATGCAGGCATAAAACCAACGAAGATCATCATGATAGCAATGCTGATCTCTGGAGGTTTGGCAGGCATGATGGCCATCAACAACGTTATGGGCGAGGCGGAACGTCTGGTTCTCAACGCTGTTGAGGGCGCAGGGTTTATCGGCATCGCTGTGGCGCTGATGGGCCGCAACCACCCCGTCGGCATCCTGATTGCAGCGATCCTATTCGGCATCCTCTATCAAGGCGGCGCAGAACTCTCTGCCGAACTGCGCATCCCACGGGAGATGGTAACTGTGATCCAAGCACTGGTCATCCTATTTACAGGCGCGCTCGACAACATGGTGCGCATGCCAATCGAAAAACTCTTCGTGGCGTTTGGCCGTAAGGGGGCAAACTGATGGATCTTCTCGCGTTTTTCGACATTGCAGTTTTGGACGGCACTGTGCGCCTTGGCGTGCCGTTGCTGCTGGCATGCCTTGCAGGTCTTTTTTCTGAGCGGGCTGGCATTTTCGACATCGGCCTCGAAGGCAAGATGCTAATCTCAGCCTTCCTCGCGGCTGGCGTATCCTTTACCACGGGCAGCGTTTGGCTCGGGTTGATTGCTGGGATCATGGCCTCGGTGGTCTTGTCGCTCTTGCATGGGCTCGCCTCGATCACGTTCCGTGGGAACCAGCTGATTTCTGGCGTTGCGATCAACTTCTTCGCCTCAGGTATTACCGTCGTTGCCGCCCAAGCATGGTTCGGCGAAGGTGGTCGCACGCCGTCGCTATCGGGTGCTGCCCGTTTTGAGTCGATCCAATTCCCAGGCGCATTGACCCGCATCCGCGACATCGCCAAAGCGGACCTACCAATGAAGGTCTATTCCGAACTTCTGTCGGGTCACACGATCATTGTTTACCTCTGCATCCTGATCGTTCCCCTCGTTTGGTGGACCCTCTACCGCACCCGTTTCGGCCTGCGCCTTCGCGCTGTTGGCGAAAACCCAGGCGCAGTGGATACAGCTGGTATATCGGTCTACCGCATGCGCTATTCGGCTGTGATCATCTGTGGCGTGCTCTGCGGCCTTGCAGGTGCTTACCTGTCTACTGGGCTTCAAGCGGGCTTTGTCCGTGAAATGACTGCGGGTCGTGGCTATATCGCCCTCGCCGCGCTGATCTTTGCGAAATGGCGTCCGTGGCAGGCACTGGGGGCAACAATGCTCTTTGGCTACCTGCAGGCCCTCGCTATTCGCCCAGACATCCTTGAGCGGGCCATTGGTATCCGCGTCCAAACCCAAGTCCTCGACGCCCTGCCCTACGTCCTGACCGTTATCGTGCTTGCTGGTTTCGTCGGCAAAGCCATCCCGCCACGCGCGGGCGGAGAAGCCTATGTCAAAGAACGCTAAACTACTAAAAATCATCCGCGACCACGCAGGCGAAGAACCCGTTAAACTGGGCCTGATCCTCGGCTCTGGCCTCGGCCACCTTGCGGGCGCAGTCGAAGGCGTGGCCATCCCCTACTCCGAACTTCCGGGGTTCCCTCACGCGGGCGTGTCGGGCCACAACCCGAACCTCGTGATCGGAACGCTCGAAGGGGTGCGCGTTGCGGTCTTTGGTGGTCGGGCGCACTATTACGAACGCGGCAAACCCGATGAAATGCGCATCCCGCTAGAGGTCCTCTGCGAACTTGGCGCTGATACGGTCATTGCGACCAACGCCGCAGGATCGCTGCGCCCCGATATGCCAACGGGCTCGATCATGGCGCTGACAGATCATATCAATTTCTCGGGCCTCAACCCGCTGATCGGTGAACCCTCAGACAAACGCTTTGTCCCGATGATGGACGCCTACGAGCCTGAGTTGCGTGAAAAGCTCCTCTTTGCGGCCGCCTACGAAGAGGTCAGCCTGCATCAGGGCATCTACGCGTGGTATTCTGGCCCTTCGTTCGAAACGCCCGCCGAAATCCGTGCAATCCGAACGCTGGGCGCAGATGCTGTTGGCATGTCCACCGTGCCCGAGGTGATCCTCGCGCGGTTCCTAGGCCTTCGCGCCGCTGCCATCTCGACCATCACGAATATGGCCGCAGGTATGAGCGACGAGGCTATCAGCCACGAACATACCAAGGCGATGGCCCCCTTAGGCGCTGCGAAACTGGAAAAGGTCCTGCGCCGTTTCTTGCGCGACCTCTGATCCTGCCTTTGTGCAAAAAATATCTCGGGGGTGTGGGGGCAGAGCCCCCACATAACGATTAACGACCGTGGGTCCGATCATAAGAATTGACCTGTGGCGGCACCCACCCCTCCAGCGCCCCATCGGCTGGCGTCAAAACCTGCATTGAGAGCGGATAACAGGCCGCAGTATCGGACGAATGTTCCGATCCACAATCGCCACCCGGACAGGCACTCAGCACCGCTAAGAGATCAACCTCGGCAAAGAGATCGAGGTGGTCACCTTTGCGCACGGGGCTGGCCTTCATGAAATACTGGCCCGTATCGCGGGTGAAACCCGTGCACATGAACACGTTCAACACATCGTGCACGCGGGGTTCGGCTTCGGTCAGGCTCACGCCTTGATCGTCTGCTAAGGCGCGCGTCAGGTTTGAATGGCAGCAATAGTGGTAGTGATCCCCGCCCAAGGCACGGCCAGTATAAGGATCGCACCGTGTGCCGATCACATCATGCACACGCCCACCAAATTCATCCGCGCCATACCACGCGAGGCTATCTTCAACGACGGTCGCCATGGGGCGCAGATAGGGGAAACAGGACCAAAGCTGGTCGCCTTCGGTCACATGCGTGCCGTGAAGTGCACGCGTTTTCCCTGAATAGAACCGCTCCTCCAAGTTCTTCGCGTTGAATAAGTTCAAATCGCCCACCTGAGGTCCCTCGGGGCAGCCGATCCGCAGGAACGATCCAGCCGGCACGCGGATCGTTGCCGCATCGCGGGGCGGAACGATGACCAAAGGCCCTTCAACAGCCGTGTCGAGCGCTGTGCGATAGAGATCCATCTGTGGGCGCGGCAGAGTTTCGGTTGGGTAACAGATTACCGGAGCGATAGCGCGCCGTTTTTCTGCATCTTCAGGGATATTTGACACGTTTTGAACCTATCTGAGTGATCGACGCTCAATATCCCGCCCAATTTGATCCCAATCAAGTTTATTTCCCCACTTTGGAATCAAATGACCGCAGTTCCCAATTTGGAGTGCCTCCCAATGTCTTTCGTTTCTCAAGTTATCGACCGCGTCCGTGAACATGCCCGCATCGATGCAGAAGTTGACAATTTGGACGTCAATGACCTGAACGGCCTTGGCCTTACCCGCGGTGAAATGCGCAATATCGCTCATATGCCCCAAGAACAAATCGACCGTATGGAAAAGATGGCTGGGGTCTTTGATGTGAAGGTCGACAGCCTGCGCGCCTCTGGTGAACAGGTCGAAGTGGTGCGTCGCTGCGCCTGTTGCGGCGAGAATGGCGCCTGCAAATCCGCTCTGGCCAATGGAGCATCAGCCGAAGAGATGACGTTCTGCCCGAACGCGAGCACCTATCGGGCGCACCGCAATGGCTAAAATAATAAAGCCCCGGATCATCCGGGGCTTTTTAGTATAAAGTCATGGCAGGATCATGCATCGTAATAAGCGAACATTTGATCCAATACGGGTAAATTCCGCACAGCTTTGATCTTCTTAGGTCTTTCGTAAGTATAATATCCAATCCACTGCTCCATCGCGTCAGTCGACAGAACGATTTTTGCAGCAGCCTCTGGATTTCGAATGGCGATGTTCATCACAGGCTCCAATCACTCGATACTCCGCCCTTACAACATCATATCACTATACGAACGAATATTAACCTATCTTTTTGCATATGCAGCATGATTTCGCTGCATGGCAGAAACGCAAAAGGCCCTGCGCGTAGCAGGGCCTTCATCTTTAGCGTGCATTCTCTGACAACTAGCCTTGGCGTTCGACCAACATCTTCTTGATGCTCGCAATTGCCTTCGCAGGGTTCAGACCCTTCGGACAGGTTTTCGCGCAGTTCATGATGGTGTGGCAGCGGTAGAGTTTGAACGGATCTTCCAACTCGTCCAGACGCTCGCCAGTTGCCTCATCGCGGCTGTCGATGATCCAGCGGTATGCGTGGAGCAGCGCAGCAGGTCCGAGGTATTTATCGGAGTTCCACCAGTAGCTCGGGCACGAGGTCGAGCAGGAGGCGCACATAACGCATTCATACAGACCGTCGAGTTTCTTGCGATCCTCGATCGACTGACGCCATTCTTTTGCCGGACGATTGGTCTTGGTTTCAAGCCACGGCATAATCGACGCGTGCTGTGCGTAGAAGTGGGTCAGGTCAGGAATAAGGTCCTTCACCACTGGCATGTGCGGCAGCGGGTTGATCTTAACGTCGCCCTTAATCTCATCCAGACCGTAGATACAGGCCAGCGTATTGATCCCGTCGATGTTCATCGCACAAGAGCCACAGATACCTTCGCGGCACGAACGGCGGAACGTCAGGGTCGGGTCAATCTTGTTTTTAATGTAGATCAAGCCGTCCAGAACCATCGGACCACAATCGTCCATATCGACGAAATAGGTATCGATGCGCGGGTTTTTCCCGTCGTCAGGGTTCCAGCGGTAAATCTGGAACGACCGGAGGTTCGTTGCACCTTCGGGCTTGGGCCAGGTTTTGCCGACAGTCAGGCGGCTGTTCTTGGGAAGCGTAAGTTGAACCATGGGTTTAGGCTCCTGCGATTAAGGTCATGCCCCTGCGCCGCCCGTCAGTGCGCGAGACGCACAAGCGGTCGTAGAGGAACGGCTGAGAATATTTGACACCATGTAATTGGTGTCTGCGGTAGGTCCGGTTACGGCCGCTGCGGCAAGAGCCGTCAGTTCTACATCAGTAGAGTTTTCAATGATGCAGGTGGTCATAGCCGTGGCGATGGATTCGGGGATCGTGTGACCTCCGGGCAGTTCGGTGTTCATCACGATGGGAACCACTACTGCGCGAGCGGCGTCAGATTTTGCCTCTGCCGTCATCTCTGCCATGTTGTCAGTGGTGCATGCTGCCAATGCGGCAACGATAGTCCCAAGTGCGATAATCCGTTTCATGCCTGTCATCCTTTTCATTAACGCAGGTCCGGCTGTCGGATCGGGTCCTGTCCGGTGAGGTCAACGACACAGCGTTCGTAGACCAGCATTGGATCGGCACCACGTAGGTAATCGGACGAAACCCCGATTGACCCACCAACATAGCCCCCTGTGGACGAGTTTACGCCAAGCGTCAGGTGTCCGGTAGGACCTTGCGCCATACGCGCCCGCTCTTCGCATCTTTCCGCCGCCTTCTCAGGCGACATCGGGCCACAAGCAGACAAGGCCAGAAGGCAGAGGATCAACGCAGCACGCAATATCCTACCCCCCCTTGCATCGTCGCCCCACCCGGCAAACAGGTGCTGGATGACGCGACAGACAAAGTCGACTCTTGCGGTGCATCGACGATCCAGACCGCTTCGGGGGCAGCCCCGACAGTCCCGCCAACACGCGCAACACACTGGTTAAACGCACCCTCTAGGATACCTCGCGAAATCGAGCGGCCAAACAGGGCACCAGCGCCAGACGCCGAATAATTCGGACGGTTCAGGGCCGCGTCATATTGCGCTTGGCATTCTGCAACAGAAGTCGCAGGCGTCATCGACAGGACCTGCTCGCCACATCCAGCGAGCAAGGAACCTGCAACAACAGCCAATGCAATAAACGCGAACCGCATTAGAACGTCCGTGCTTTCGGCGCGATCTTCTTGAGGCTGATACCGCCTTCCGCTTCGGTGGTGAGCGGATCGACAACAACCGGACGATATGTCAGGTCCACCTTGTTCCCATCAACGCGGGAAATGGTGTGAACACGCCAGTTTTCGTCGTCACGGGTCGGGAAGTCCTCGTGTGCGTGCGCACCGCGAGATTCCTTACGTGCCTCAGCGCCGTGGATGGTAGCCAGAGCGTTCGGCATAAGGTTTGCCAACTCGAGCGTTTCCATCAGGTCAGAGTTCCAGACCAAGCTGCGGTCGGTGACCGACAGGTCATCCATTTTCGCAGCAATGGCGGTCATCTTCTCGACGCCCTCTTTCATGGTTTCAGCGGTACGGAACACAGCTGCATCCGACTGCATGGTTTTCTGCATCTCAAGACGCAGTTCTGCAGTTGCCATGTTGCCCTTCGCGTGACGCAGACCGTCAAAGCGATCGAACGCTTTGTCGATGGACGCTTGGTTCAGGGTCGGGTTCGCGCTGTCTGGGTTCACAACCTTACCAGCGCGGATCGCAGCCGCACGACCAAACACAACGAGGTCGATCAGAGAGTTCGAACCCAGACGGTTTGCACCGTGAACCGAGGCACACCCAGCTTCACCAACAGCCATCAGGCCCGGAACAACAGCGTTCGGGTCTTTCGCGGTCGGGTTCAGCACTTCGCCCCAGTAGTTGGTCGGAATACCGCCCATGTTGTAGTGAACCGTAGGCAGAACCGGGATCGGCTCTTTGGTCACGTCAACACCAGCAAAGATTTTCGCGGACTCGGAAATACCCGGCAGACGTTCTGCCAGAGCAGCCGCAGGAAGGTGGTTGAGGTGCAGGTGGATGTGATCGCCATCCTTACCTACGCCACGGCCTTCGCGGATTTCCATAGTCATCGAACGGGATACGTAGTCACGCGGTGCGAGGTCTTTGTACTGGGGCGCATAACGCTCCATGAAACGCTCGCCTTCGGAGTTGGTCAGATAACCGCCTTCGCCACGTGCACCTTCGGTGATCAGACAGCCAGAGCCATAGATACCGGTCGGGTGGAACTGAACGAATTCCATATCCTGCAGAGCCAGACCAGCGCGAGCCACCATGCCACCGCCGTCACCCGTGCAGGTGTGCGCCGAGGTCGCCGAGAAGTATGCGCGGCCGTAACCACCAGTCGCCAGAACGACCATCTTTGCGTTGAAGACGTGGAACGTACCGTCGTCGAGTTTCCAGCACACAACGCCAGTGCACTGACCGTCTTCGGACATGATGAGGTCGATTGCAAAGTATTCGATGTAGAACTCTGCGTTGTTCTTCAGCGATTGGCCGTAGAGCGTGTGCAGGATCGCGTGACCGGTGCGGTCAGCCGCAGCACATGTACGCTGAACGGGTGGGCCGTCACCGAATTCAGTGGTGTGACCACCGAACGGACGCTGGTAGATTTTGCCTTCTTCGGTCCGCGAGAACGGAACGCCGTAGTGCTCTAGCTCGTAAACCGCTTTGGGGGCTTCGCGTGCGAGGTATTCCATCGCGTCGGTATCACCGAGCCAGTCAGAGCCCTTAACAGTGTCAAACATGTGCCACTGCCAGCTGTCTGGACCCATGTTGCCCAGCGATGCCGCAATACCGCCCTGTGCCGCAACCGTGTGCGAACGGGTCGGGAAAACCTTAGAGATACACGCAGTGCGCAGACCTTGTTCGGCCATGCCGAGGGTCGCGCGGAGGCCAGCGCCGCCAGCGCCGACAACTACCACGTCGTATTCGTGAACTTCGTATTCGTATGATGCCATCGGTCGTATTCCTTACAGAGCCAGCTTCGCGAGCGCGAACAGGCCCGTTGCCATCAGAGCATAGGTGAAGGCGGTCATGAAAATGACTGACGCCTTGCGGGCGGTGCCGCGTGCGTAGTCTTCAATCATCATCTGGAAACCAGCGTTAAAGTGTTTCAGGCCGAAAACCAGAACGAGGCCCGTCAGGATCGCAGGGATCGGACGAGCAAAGGTCGCCTGAACAGTCGCATAATCGCTGCCCAGCGCATGGCCAAAGATATAGAGGAAGGTCGGCACGATCAGCGCGAGGCCAACAGCGCTCACCTGCATGTAGCGGTGATGTTCGGTGCCAGTGCCCGAAGCACCTTTGCCAACGGCACGTTTACGGTCGGTTAGATAACGCATCCCGTTCTCCTTAAACGATCACGATGGTCAGGATGGTCAGAACGACCGACCCGATGATGCAGGCCCAGCCCAGCTTTTCAGCGGTGGGGATGTCCATTCCGTGACCCGCATCAAAGTAGAGGTGACGCAGACCCGCGAGGAAGTGATACCAGATGCCCAGCGCCGAGAGAGTCATTACAACATCACCCACGAACGAGGTCAGGATAGCATTTGCAAAGTTAAAGTAGCTTTCCGACGTCGCCGCGGCGAACAGCCACCAAACAACCAGAAGCGTCGAAACGATCAGTGCGTTACCGGTGATGCGCGTCAGGATCGACGACATCGAAGTCAACTGTGGCCGGTAGTACGGGCCGATCATGAAAGGCGAAAGCGGACGTTCAACGCCCTTGGATTTTTCAGCCATGTGGGTCCCCTTTGGATTTGGGCAGCCATGCACGCAGGCGCACACGGGCCATCGCTGTCTGTTCTGACGTATAATTCCCGCTCTGTCACGCTATCCGATCAGGGTGATGGCCCAAAAAATGTCTGTTTTAGCGTTAACAGAGGGATTTGTGATCACGTAATTTTAACCTGTGATCACAAACTTATTCCCGACAGAAACTATAAGGAAATAAAGGCGCGACTCGCGTCACGCCCCTATTTTGCGTTTTAGATCGGCATCAGTGCCCAGTAGTCGAGATCGAGAAGGACACCCGGAAGATACTTGCCATCCTCGCCCTTCAACTGGCCCACTGACCCGTCACTGGTCGCAACCAACCGCAAACGAATAGCGCCAACGCCCGGCACATCGGTCTCGGCCTTATCCAGAACTTCGGACCATGCTTTAACCGTTGTCCCCGCAAAACACGGGTTCGCGTGAGCGCCGCCGTTCAGGCCAACGATCATCTGCGCATTCGCCAGACCATTGAACGACAAGGCCCGCGCCATCGAAATCACGTGACCTCCGTAGATCAAACGCCCCTCGGGACGGAAGGTCAGGTCAAAATGGACCTTCGCCGTGTTCTGCCACAGACGCGTTGCGATCATGTGCTCGGCCTCTTCGATGGTCACACCATCAACGTGGTCGATCACTTCGCCGATCTCATAATCACCCCAACGATGCTCTTCACCTGCGAGGCCAAAGTCATAGTCATCAAAGGTCAGACCTTCGGGAACGACCAGATCCTCAACCGACAGAACTTTTTTCAGGTCTGGCAGAACGGCTTCCGGTGCGGGCGCGTCGAGGTTGCCTTTGCGGACCATGACCCAGCGGACATATTCCAACACAACGTCGTCGTTTTGGTTGAACCCACGGGTGCGCACGTAAACCACGCCCGTTTTCCCGTTGGAGTTTTCTTTTACCCCGATCACTTGGGATTCCGACCGCAGTGTATCGCCCGGATAAACAGGAACCAGCCAGCGTCCTTCGGCATAACCGAGGTTCGCAACCGCGTTCAACGAAACGTCAGGCACAGTTTTGCCGAACACCACGTGGAACGCGATCAGATCGTCCAACGGCGACCCATCCAGACCGCAATCCGCAGCAAAAGCGTCCGACGAATACAGCGCGTGACGCGCTGGATAGAGCGCGTGATAGAGTGCGCGTTCGCCTTCGGCCACGGTGCGAGGCACCGCATGACGGATCACATCGCCGACTTTGTAGTCTTCGAAAAAGCGGCCTGAATTGGTTTTGGTCATAGCTGTCCTAACTTCATGTCTGGGGAATAGTCGGCGTCCACCTCTTTCACGACGGCTTGACCACAGCGCATCACGCCGCGGGCCGCATCAAAGGAATACGTGGGATCGCCATGCAGGCTCCAACCCTTGGAGAGGGCTTCGGTCACCTTGTGGCAGAAGGCCGAGGTGTCATCCTCGGAGAGAAAACGATAGGCAATCATTGGGTCGCGTCCTGTGCTGGCCGCGACCCGATAGGCAGCGGCATTAACCGAAGGGCATATAGCCCAGCAGGATATGGATATAGGCGATCACGCCGTAGACCAAGAGTGACCCGAACGCCGCGCCGATCTCTTTGCCCTTGGGTGCAGGCGCGGGTTTTTCCCACACGGGGTTCTGCGCGTTGATCAGCGCGATGGACACCACGGCCCAGATCAACATGCCACCAAACAGTACCACCGAAGCCCAGTCGCCGTTGGCGAGAAGGTGCGCGACCGACCACAAAATCACGCCAATCAGCATCGGATGACGCATCTTGCGCGCGATGGCAGTTTTCATTCCCGACGCCGCAAAGAGATACATCGACACGAGCATTAGCGTGTTGTTCGCATGTTTGCCCCACGCGGGCGGCGCGTAGGCCAGATCGGCCCACCACATCCGATAGCCAACGATCATCAAGCCGACCGACACAAAGAGCAGGATCGCGATCGGACCGCGCCCTTTGTCGCCCATAGCCGCCCGCTGTTCGGGTGCCAGTCGTTTGAAGAGATGTGCGCCGCTCCATAGCAATACGCCTAATATCAGTAGAATCATTCCGCCCCCTTTGGGCGGAACGCTCCGCCCGAATTAACTATCCAACGCGGCGATGGCCGCAGCTTTGGCAAGAGTTGCCCGCGCTGTCACAATATGCAGGTTTTCGACGATCTTGCCATCAACAACCGCAACGCCGAGCCCTTGCGCCTCAGCTTCTTCAAAGGCCGCGATCTGACGCTGGGCCAGTTCGATTTCGGCTTCGGTCGGGGCAAAAGCTGCGTTGGTGATTTCGACCTGTGCAGGGTGGATGAGCGACTTACCGTCATATCCCATGTCACGGCCCTGCTCGCACTCGACCTTGAGGCCTTCGTCATCTTTGAACGCGTTGTAGACACCATCAATGGCAATCACGCCATAAGCCTTAGCAGCCAATAGCGCCGCTTGAAGTGCGTATAGCAGCGGTTCGCGACGTTCTGCCTTGCGGGTGTTGAGATCTTTGGCGAGGTCATTGGTCCCCAGAACGAACCCTTCGATCGAGGGATGCGCCGCAATCGACGCGGCGTTGATAATGCCCAGTGGGGTTTCCATCATCGCCCAAATTTTCTTGTCACCGATGATCGCGGCCAGCGCGTCAACATCGGCGGTGGAGTTCACTTTGGGCAACAAAACCGCATCACACTCCATCTCGAGCGTCTCAGCAGCGTCGTCTTTGCCCCACTCGGTATCAAGACCGTTGATCCGCACGACACGGTATTTGTTCCCATAGCCGCCCTGATACAGCGCTTCTTTCAGAGTGTGCCGTGCGTTCACCTTTTCATCGGGCGCAACCGCGTCCTCAAGGTCAAAGAGAATTGCATCGACAGGAAGCCCCCGCGCCTTTTCCAAAGCACGCTCTTTCGAGCCAGGGATATACAGAGCTGAACGGAACGGACGGTCGGTCATGATTCTTCCTCGCAATAAAGTTGCGCAAAGATGACCTCATCCATTCGATTCATTCAACAGGCTTTTTGCCGCATCGCAGCGATACTTTGGGAGGAGAGCGTTAAATCTGCCCGAAACCGTCCCACAACAGCTTTACCGAAATCAGTAGAAGCGCACCCGTTACGATTTTGAAGAATGCCGCATCCGGAAGGATCCTCACCAAACGCGCACCGACCACAACAGAGATCGCAGCAGGCACCATGAGGAACCCTGCAATCTTTAGGCTGCTAAAGTTCACCTGCCCGAGCATCACGTAAGGGATCATCTTAATCCAGTTGATGTAGGCAAAGGCGATGGTCGAGGTGCCCGCAAAGGCGAGCTTTGATAGCTTCTGCGGCAGAACCCAGACCTGATAGGGCGGCCCACCTGCATGGCTCACAAAGCTGGTAAAGCCCGTCAGAACACCCCAGAACAGACCAGATGGCGTATGCGGCGCCTTTGCTGGAACCTCGCGGTTACGGCGCCAAATTAGGTTCAGGGCGAACACAAACCCGATCAAACCCACAAGTATCGTCACCCACCCTTTGGGCGTGATGCTGGCCGTCAGACCACCAATAGCGACCCCAACTGTGGCTCCCGCACAGATGATCACGATGACCCGTTTGTTGAACTCATGCCGATAGGTCCAGACGCCAACCACATCCGAGACGATGTAGACGGGCAGCAAAAGACCAGCCGCGACCACCGGATCAATGACGAGCGCTAAGAGCGGAACCGCGAGGTTACTCACGACGGGCAAACCGCCCTTACTCATACCGACGGAAATCGCAGAAAGAGTCGCCAAAACCCAAAAAAGAGTCCCGTCCATGCTGTTTTCCCTAGAATCACCCGTGTGATTCCCTGTGAAAATCCGCCACGGCATACCATTGTGTGCCGTTTTTTAGCGCAAACATCCTTTTAACAACAGGCGAAACCCTTTGCCGCATCGCAGCACTCTTGATTGCGGCGTTCCAAAAGACTACCCCTTGCGCCGACCACAACCCCTATCAAGGACGGAAAAATGGCTCGACCCAAGATTGCCCTTATCGGCGCTGGCCAGATCGGTGGCACCCTCGCCCACCTCGCAGCGATCAAGGAACTCGGTGATGTTGTTCTCTTCGACATCGCAGAAGGCACCCCGCAGGGCAAAGCCCTCGACATCGCGGAATCCGGCCCGTCGGAAGGCTTTGACGGCTCTTTCAAAGGCTCGAACGACTACGCTGACATCGCGGGCGCAGACGTTGTTATCGTAACTGCTGGTGTTCCCCGCAAACCGGGCATGTCCCGTGACGACCTGCTGGGCATCAACCTCAAAGTTATGAAATCGGTTGGCGAAGGCATCAAAGCTCACGCACCGGACGCATTTGTAATCTGCATCACCAACCCGCTCGACGCGATGGTTTGGGCTCTGCAGCAGTTCTCGGGCCTGCCCACCAAGAAAGTCGTCGGCATGGCTGGCGTTCTGGACTCGGCTCGTTTCAGCCACTTCCTCGCGACCGAATTCAACGTCTCCATGAAAGACGTTACTGCATTCGTTCTCGGCGGCCACGGCGACACCATGGTTCCTTCGGTTCGTTACTCGACCGTTGGCGGCATCCCGCTCCCGGATCTGGTAGAAATGGGCTGGACCACTCAGGACAAACTGGATGCGATCGTTCAGCGCACCCGTGACGGCGGCGCAGAGATCGTTGGCCTGCTGAAAACTGGTTCCGCGTTCTACGCACCGGCAACGTCTGCTATCGAAATGGCTGAAGCATACCTCAAAGATCAGAAGCGCGTTCTGCCTTGCGCAGCTTACTGTGACGGCGAAATCGGCGTTAAAGGTATGTACGTTGGCGTTCCGACCGTAATCGGCGGCAACGGCATCGAGCGCGTCATCGACATCAAGCTCAACAAAGAAGAGCAAGAGATGTTCGACAAGTCGGTTGATGCGGTCAAAGGTCTGATCGAAGCATGTAAAGCAATCGACCCGTCGCTGTCCTAATCGACACGACATCTGATTTGCAAAGGGCGGTCTTCGGGCCGCCCTTTTTCTATTTGCGACTCTTCACGGTCGAATCCGCCTTTGCACGCATGGCGAATGCCGCAACGCAACATTTGTGATCACACCCTTAAAACCTGTGATCACAAATGTCGGATTTTACCGCTCACACTAAAAATAAACGTTCTTTGCACCGTCATCATGTGCTTAGACGGTACAAACCGAAGCACAGCGAGGGACACTCGATGAACATTCATGAATACCAAGCCAAGGCGCTTCTGCGCAGCTACGGCGCACCCGTCTCTGACGGTCGCCCCGTTCTGAAAGCAGAAGATGCGAAAACTGCAGCTGGCGAACTCGATGGCCCGCTCTGGGTTGTTAAGTCGCAAATCCACGCAGGTGGCCGCGGCAAAGGCAAATTCGTAGAGCCTGAAGCCGGCGAAAAGGGCGGCGTTCGCCTCGCTTTCTCCGTCGAAGAAGCTGCCGAAATGGCAAAACAGATGCTGGGCAAGACCCTCGTCACCCACCAGACCGGTCCGGCTGGCAAACAGGTGAACCGCATCTACATCGAAGACGGCTCCGACATTGAACGTGAACTTTACCTCGCTCTGCTGATCGACCGTCAGACCTCGCGCGTTTCGTTCGTTTGCTCGACCGAAGGCGGCATGGACATTGAAGAAGTCGCAGCATCGACCCCTGAGAAGATCCTCTCGTTCTCTGTCGATCCGGCAACTGGCTACCAGCCATACCACGGCCGTCGCATCGCGTTCGCTCTGGGCCTCTCGGGCACTCAGGTCAAAGAATGCGTTAAGCTGATGGGCATCCTCTATAAAGCTTTCATCGAGAAAGACATGGAGATGCTGGAAATCAACCCGCTCATCGTTCTCGAAGGTTCGGGCAGCCTGAAACTGCTGGACGCAAAAGTTGGGTTCGACGGCAACGCGATCTACCGCCAGCCTGACATCGCTGAACTGCGCGACACCACCGAAGAAGACCCGAAAGAGCTGGAAGCGTCGAAATTCGACCTGAACTACATCGCTCTCGACGGTGAAATCGGCTGCATGGTGAACGGTGCTGGTCTCGCTATGGCGACCATGGACATCATCAAACTCTACGGCGCAGAGCCTGCTAACTTCCTCGACGTAGGTGGCGGCGCGACCAAAGAGAAAGTGACCGAAGCATTCAAAATCATCACCTCTGACCCGAACGTCAAAGGCATCCTCGTCAACATCTTCGGCGGCATCATGCGCTGCGACGTGATCGCAGAAGGCGTTATCGCTGCTGTCAAAGAAGTTGGCCTGAAGGTTCCGCTGGTTGTTCGTCTCGAAGGCACCAACGTCGAAAAAGGCAAAGAGATCATCAACAACTCTGGCCTCGACGTTATCGCTGCTGACAACCTGTCTGACGGCGCAGAGAAAATCGTGAAAGCGGTGAAAGGCTAAGACAATGGCAATCCTTGTAAACGAAAATACCAAAGTGATCTGCCAGGGCTTCACCGGCTCGCAGGGCACGTTCCACTCGGAACAAGCAATCGCTTACGGCACCAAAATGGTTGGCGGCGTGACCCCTGGTAAAGGCGGTCAAGAGCACCTCGGCCTGCCGGTTTTTGACTCGGTTCACGAAGCGAAAGCAAAAACCGAAGCAAACGCGACCGTAATCTACGTTCCGCCGCCGTTCGCAGCAGACTCGATCCTCGAAGCGATCGACGCTGAAATGGAACTGATCGTCTGCATCACCGAAGGCATTCCCGTGCTCGACATGATGAAGGTAAAGCGCGCGCTGATCGATTCCAAATCGCGCCTGATCGGTCCGAACTGCCCGGGTATCATCACCCCTGACGCATGTAAGATCGGCATTATGCCAGGTCACATCCACAAGCGTGGTTCGGTTGGCGTTGTGTCCCGTTCGGGCACCCTGACCTACGAAGCTGTGAAACAGACCGCTGACATCGGCCTCGGCCAATCGACTGCTGTTGGCATCGGCGGCGACCCAATCAAAGGCACAGAGCACATCGACGTGCTGGACATGTTCCTCGACGATCCGGAAACCCAATCGATCATCATGATCGGTGAAATCGGTGGCTCTGCAGAAGAGGAAGCCGCAGCATTCCTCGCTGAGCAGCGCAAAAAAGGCCGTTGGAAACCGACCGCTGGCTTCATCGCTGGCCGCACAGCCCCTCCGGGCCGTCGCATGGGTCACGCTGGCGCAATCGTCGCTGGCGGCAAAGGTGACGCAGAGTCCAAGATCGAAGCTATGAAGTCGGCAGGCATCATCGTTGCAGATAGCCCTGCAACGCTCGGTGAAGCTGTTCTGAAAGCGATCAAGGGCTAAGATGCGCCCGCGTGCTCGTCATATGCAAGACGCAGCGGTCAGCCTCGTGCTGGCCGCTCGTCGCGCATTTTCGGGCCAAGCTATTGGCGGAGGCTGCTGATATGCGCCGCCTTCGCCCCATTTTCGATTTTTCGACCTCGCGCGAAACGCTGGCACCTCGTGTGTTTGTCATGCTGATTGCCGCGCTGGGTCTGATCCTCGTCAGCGCCTTTGCTTATGGCGCGTCGAATGATCCTGATCGCCTCTCTCCTCCGTTTGATACCTGCTATGAGACCCGTGACGGCAAGGTTTCATATGTTGATGGCCTTGCATCTGAGGGATGGATTGATGTCGCCGACCGTGTGGGGGCCATTGCCCGCCTCACGGATGCATTTTTGCCGATCAACGTGCCAGAGCAGCCATCGGATTGGGCCGGTATCATGGCATATCGTAGCTCAAACGCCCTGCCCGATGCGAACACCCTCACCGAAGGCCGCGCAATCCTCGAACAAGAAGGCGCTACCCTACTGCTGGCGGGCTATCGTGCCGACAACGGCGATCTGATGGTAGAGTGCGCAATCGCGCTCCCTGACAGCCGCCTCACCGACAATTTCTTTGATGGTGCCGATCATGACGATGAGCACGAAGTCACAGTCACCGATGGCTACCGCATGATGACCCTATCTGGCATGCAAGCCGACGGCACCGAAGCCGCCATCTATGTCATTCAACTGGTTCCCGAAACAGAGCCAGTCCCGCCCCTTGCCGCGTCGAACGCTGTGTTGACGCGCCTGACCATTCCCGCCCCCTCGAACTGAGGTTCAAACTATGAACGATCAATCCCCGAACGACGTGTTCCACGCATCATCCTTCCTGCAAGGCCACAATGCGGAGTATATTGAGCAACTTTACGCTCGTTATGCTGACAACCCCAATGCAGTCGACGAAAGCTGGCGCGATTTCTTTGCATCGCTCGGCGACACTCCGTCTGAGGCAAAAGCCGAAGCCGCAGGTGCATCGTGGACCCGCCATGACTGGCCGCCGGTTCCGAACGACGACCTGACCGCTGCGCTGGATGGCCAGTGGCCGGCAGACGCCAAGGCGGCTGGGGATAAGATCAAAGCGAAAGCCGCCGAAAAGGGCGCTTCGATCTCTGAAGAGCAAGTTCGTCTCGCGGTTCTGGACTCGATCCGCGCGCTGATGATCATCCGCGCCTATCGTATCCGTGGTCACCTGATCGCTGACCTTGATCCGCTGGGCATGCGCGACACTGTTCCGCATCCAGAGTTGGACCCGAAATCCTATGGCTTCACGCCTGCGGACATGGATCGCCCGATCTTTATCGATAATGTTCTAGGTCTAGAAGTTGCGACCATGAACGAAATCATGGCAATCGTGCGCCGCACCTACTGCGGCACCTTTGCTCTGCAATACATGCACATCTCCGATCCCGAACAGGCGGGCTGGCTGAAAGAGCGGATCGAAGGTTTCGGTAAAGAGATCACTTTTACCCAGAATGGCCGTAAGGCGATCCTGAACAAACTGGTTGAAGCCGAAGGCTTTGAGAAGTTCCTCCATGTAAAATACATGGGCACCAAACGCTTTGGTCTGGACGGCGGCGAAAGCCTCATTCCGGCGATGGAACAGATCATCAAGCGCGGGGGCGCGCTGGGTGTGAAGGAAATCGTCATCGGTATGCCACACCGCGGTCGTCTGTCGGTTTTGGCAAACGTGATGTCCAAACCCTACCGCGCGATCTTTAACGAATTCCAAGGGGGGTCGTTCAAACCCGAAGACGTTGATGGTTCGGGCGACGTGAAATACCACCTCGGCGCATCGTCTGACCGTTCGTTCGACGGCAACGAAGTGCACCTCTCGCTGACCGCGAACCCATCCCACCTCGAAGCGGTGAACCCCGTTGTTCTGGGTAAGGCACGCGCGAAAACCGACCAGATGAACGACCAGACCCGTCACTCGGTTCTGCCTATCCTTCTGCACGGTGACGCTGCATTCGCAGGTCAGGGCGTTGTGGCCGAATGTTTCGCTCTGTCAGGCCTGCGCGGTCACCGCACTGGCGGCACCATCCACATCGTTGTGAACAACCAGATCGGTTTCACCACCGCACCGCACTTCTCGCGTTCGTCGCCGTATCCGACCGATAACGCACTGGTGGTTGAGGCTCCGATTTTCCACGTAAACGGTGACGACCCAGAGGCCGTTGTTCACGCTGCGAAAGTTGCGACCGAATTCCGCCAGAAGTTCCACAAAGACGTTGTCATCGACATCTTCTGCTACCGCCGCTTTGGTCACAACGAAGGCGACGAGCCGATGTTCACCAACCCGGCGATGTACAACCGCATCAAAAAGCACAAAACCACGCTCCAGCTCTATACAGAGCGTCTGGTCAAAGACGGCCTGATCCCCGAAGGCGAAATCGAGGATATGAAGGCACAGTTCCAAGCCCTTCTGAACGAAGAGTTCGAAGCTGGCCGTGAATACAAGCCGAACAAAGCTGACTGGCTTGATGGCCGTTGGTCGCACATGGACCGTCAGAAGCAGGGCAAATATCAGCGCGGCAAAACCGCGGTGAAAGAAGCGACCCTTAAAGAAGTTGGTCAGGCTCTGACCACCGTTCCTGAGGGCTTCAACCTGCACAAAACGGTGGGTCGCCAGCTCGAAGCGAAAAAGGCGATGTTTGACAACGGTACTGGCTTTGACTGGGCAACCGCAGAGGCATTAGCCTTTGGCTCGCTCCAACTCGAAGGCTATCCCGTTCGTCTATCGGGTCAGGACGCAACACGCGGCACTTTCTCGCAGCGTCATTCGGCCTTCATCGACCAGCAGACCGAAGATCGGTACTACCCGCTGAACCACATCCGCGAGGGTCAGGCTCAGTACGAAGTGATCGACTCCATGCTGTCCGAATACGCGGTTCTGGGCTTCGAATACGGCTACTCGTTGGCTGAACCGAACGCTCTGACCATGTGGGAAGCCCAGTTCGGCGACTTCGCAAACGGCGCGCAGATCATGTTCGACCAGTTCATCTGTTCGGGTGAATCAAAGTGGCTCCGTATGTCGGGCCTCGTGATGCTCCTGCCGCACGGCTTCGAAGGTCAAGGTCCGGAACACTCCTCCGCACGCCTCGAGCGCTTCTTGCAGCTCTGTGGTGGTGACAACTGGATCGTTGCAAACTGCTCGACCCCAGCGAACTACTTCCACATCCTGCGTCGCCAGTTGCACCGCAATTTCCGTAAGCCGCTGGTTCTGATGACGCCGAAATCGCTTCTGCGCCACAAACTCTGCGTCTCGGATATGGCTGATTTTGCAGAAGGTTCGTCGTTCCACCGCGTTCTGTGGGACGATGCGGACACCGAAAAGAAAACCGGTCGTTCGACAGCGAACCTCGTCTCTGACGACAAGATCAAGCGCGTCGTGATGTGTTCGGGCAAGGTCTATTACGACCTCCTCGAAGAGCGTGACGCACGCGGCATCGACGATGTCTACATCCTGCGTCTGGAACAGTTCTACCCGTTCCCAGCACAGTCGATGATGAAAGAGCTTGAGCGCTTTAAAGACGCCGAAATGGTTTGGTGTCAGGAAGAGCCGCGCAACCAAGGTGCATGGACCTTTGTTGAACCCAACATCGAATGGGTCCTCACCCGCATCAAAGCGAAACACAAGCGTCCAGTCTATGCTGGTCGCGCTCCATCGGCATCGCCCGCAACGGGCCTCGCCAGCCAACACAAAGCCCAACAAGAAGCCCTCGTTAACGAGGCGCTGACCATCGAAGGAAAATAACCATGAGCATCGAAGTCCGCGTGCCCACTCTGGGCGAAAGCGTCACCGAAGCCACCGTCGCAACTTGGTTCAAAAAACCAGGTGATGCGGTCGCCGTTGACGAAATGCTGTGCGAGCTGGAAACCGATAAGGTCACCGTCGAAGTGCCGTCTCCGGCGGCTGGCGTGATGGGCGATATCGTCGCGAACGAAGGCGACACTGTTGGCGTTGACGCCCTCCTCGCCCACATCAACGAAGGCGAAGGCGCTGCACCCGCACCGAAAGCAGCGGCGCCTGCTGCTGCTCCTGCCGCCGCTGCTGCACCGGCAGGCAAAGATGTTGAAGATGCACCGTCTGCCAAAAAGCTGATGGCTGAAAACAACATGGCTGCAGGCTCTGTTTCCGGCACAGGCAAAGACGGTCGCGTGATGAAAGAGGACGTTCTGAACGCTCTCAACACACCTAAAGCGGCGGCTCCTGCTGCGCCTGCCGCTCCACGCTCCGAGGCAAACGCCGCGCGCGAAGAGCGCGTAAAAATGACCAAGCTGCGCCAGACCATCGCGCGCCGCCTGAAAGAGTCGCAAAACACCGCCGCCATGCTCACCACCTACAACGAGGTGGACATGACCGAAGTGATGGCTCTGCGGAACCAGTACAAAGACCAGTTCGAGAAGAAACACAAAGTCAAACTCGGCTTCATGTCCTTCTTCACCAAAGCTTGCGTGCACGCTCTGAAAGAAGTGCCGGAAGTGAACGCCGAAATCGACGGCACCGACATCGTTTACAAGAACTACGTAAACATGGGTATCGCTGCAGGCACCCCGACTGGCCTCGTTGTTCCGGTCATCAACGACGCGGATCAGATGTCCTTTGCTGACATCGAAAAAGCGATCGCTGACAAAGGCGCACGCGCACGTGACGGCAAACTGTCCATGGCAGAAATGCAGGGCGGAACCTTCACCATCTCCAACGGCGGCGTCTACGGCTCGCTGATGTCCTCGCCCATCCTGAACCCCCCGCAGTCCGGTATCCTCGGCATGCACAAAATTCAGGACCGTCCGATGGCCATCAATGGTCAGGTCGTCATCCGTCCGATGATGTATCTGGCTCTGTCCTACGATCACCGCATCGTTGACGGCAAAGGCGCTGTAACCTTCCTCGTTCGCGTGAAGGAAGCCCTCGAAGATCCGCGCCGCCTGTTGATGGACCTGTAAGGCAAAGAGGCCTCGCCTCTTTCACCTTGCATTAACAACTCTCGGGGGGTCCGGGGGGCAGACAGCCCCCCGGCCTCTCAACAAAAGGCACCGATTGCACTCATGACCCCCGAACTCGAAGCCCTCGCATATGCTGCTTTGCTGCAAGGCATACAGTTTGGCTGGATGTCGATCCGTGCCAACCTCGAAGTCGGCCCCGGTGTCACAACGAGTCCCCGTGACCCTGATCGTTTGACCAAACCCTTGGTCGAGATGGTCAGCACCAAAACGGGTCGCCTTTTCCGCGCCATGAACAACCACTTCGAGGCGCTGATCATGTTCACCATCGCGGTCCTTGTGGTCGTGCTGGGAGACAAAACCACAGGATTTTCTGCGGCCTGCGCTTGGACCTACCTCGCGGCCCGCGTTCTATACGTTCCGGCTTACTATTTCGGTTGGCGCCCATGGCGTAGCCTGATCTGGATGGTCGGATTTCTCGCAACAATGGCGATGATTGCATCTGCCATTCTCTTTTGACTACGCTTGCCACAAAGGTGGCTACTGAACAGGAGACTGCTATGTCCAGCTATGACGTTATCGTAATCGGCGCCGGCCCTGGTGGCTATGTCTGCGCAATCCGTTGCGCCCAGCTGGGTCTGAAGACCGCAGTTGTCGAAGGTCGTGACACCCTCGGCGGCACCTGCTTGAACGTAGGCTGCATCCCGTCCAAGGCCCTTCTGCACGCGTCTCACTCGCTGCACGAAGCCGAAGAGAACTTTGGCAAAATGGGCCTCAAAGTCGCAAAACCCAAGGTCGATTGGGCAGCGATGCTCGATTACAAACAGGGCGTGATCGACGGCAACACCAAAGGGATCGAATTCCTGTTCAAAAAGAACAAGGTCGATTGGATCAAAGGTTGGGCCTCCATCCCCGAAGCTGGCAAGGTCAAAGTCGGCGACGACATTCACGAAGCCAAGAACATCATCATCGCCACAGGCTCCGAACCTTCTGCCCTGCCCGGTATCGAAGTTGACGAAGAAACCGTTGTGACCTCGACGGGCGCTCTGGCTTTGAAATCAATCCCCAAATCGATGGTTGTGATCGGCGCTGGCGTCATCGGCCTCGAACTCGGTTCGGTCTACAAACGCCTCGGCGCTGACGTGACTGTGGTTGAATTCCTAGACGTAATCACCCCAGGCATGGACGGCGACGTTCAGAAGACCTTCCAGAAGATGCTCGCGAAACAAGGCCTCAACTTTGTTATGGGCGCTGCCGTTCAGGGCGTTGCAAAAGGTAAAGGCAAGAACACCGTCACCTACAAACTGCGCAAAGACGACAGCGAGCACAGCATCGACGCCGAAGTCGTTCTGGTCGCCACAGGTCGCCGCCCCTACACCGCAGGTCTCGGCCTTGACGCTCTGGGCGTAGAAATGACCCAACGCGGTCAGATCGCAACCAACGGCCATTACGCGACCAACATTCCGGGTGTTTACGCCATTGGTGATGCAATCGAAGGCCCGATGCTGGCGCACAAAGCCGAAGACGAAGGCATGGCAGTTGCCGAAGTCATCGCGGGTCAGGCTGGCCACGTGAACTACGACGTGATCCCGGGCGTGATCTACACCGCACCCGAGGTAGCTTCGGTTGGCAAAACCGAAGAGCAGCTCAAGGCCGAAGGTCGCGCCTACAAGGTCGGCAAATTCTCGTTCATGGGCAACGGTCGTGCAAAGGCTGTCTTTATGGGCGACGGTTTTGTTAAAATCCTCGCTGACAAAGCAACCGACCGTATCCTCGGCGCGCATATCATTGGACCGGCAGCGGGCGACCTGATCCACGAGATCTGCGTTGCGATGGAATTTGGCGCAGCCGCTGAAGATCTGGCACGCACCTGCCACGCGCACCCGACATACTCTGAGGCAGTCCGCGAGGCGGCGCTCGCCTGCGGCGACGGACCGATCCACAGCTAAGACATCCAAAGGGCGGCCCTCGGGTCGCCCTTTTCATTTACGCTCCTGAAATTCCCCGATCCCGTCCAATCTCCGCCCCAATTCACAGGCACAAATGTCCTCAAGTTGTAACGAGGAGCCTGCAATATGCGCGGAATGATGACCCTGTTTTCGGTCCTATTGACCCTAGCCTTTGTGCCGTCACAGGCTGAGGCCAAACAATATTCCACCCCGAGCACAGGCATTGGCGAGAGCCTGAAATTCATCGCCGAGACGGACCAAGTTGATCCCAACGGAAATCCGATGTCGCTCTGCTATTTGGGCGAAGGCATCGTTCTCTTCTCCGCCCAAATGACGTTTGAGGTTCAGGCATATGTCCTCGCTGAAAACCGCTGCGACGCCGATAGCTATTTCGAACTCACCCTCCAACAAATGATCATGAATAAAGCCGCTGGTCTGTTCCCGTCCGACCTTCCGCTCGTGCCTGAAACCCCTGCTGATATCAAACTGCGCAACTATGGGTTCTATGGTCTGATCGCGTTTATCATCGGCTTCGGCGTCCTATCAAAACTCATCGGATCGATGGGTGGCCTGCAGGCCATGACCAGCAAACGCGGCACGCGCAAGGCACGCTACAATGATGAGACAGCCGTTCATGCCTTGGCTGCGATGTGCTATGTCGCGACCTGCGATGGTGACTATGACCAACGCGAGATCAAACAGATTTCCCACACGCTGAGCACCCTGACAGGCTGCGTTTATACGCCAAAGCAAATCATCGAGATGCTCAACTACACGGCCCAAGACAGCGACGCTGTTTCGGCCATCGGTGCGGACCTAAGCGAAAACGACCGTCACATCGTGATGGAAGCCGCAATGCGCATCGCCTTTGCCGACGGTAAGGTTGAACAGGTCGAATACGACGCCATTGCCCGCATCGCGAACCTTTTGCAGGTTCCGGCACAGGTGATGCGTGATCTGGTCCAAAAAATCGCGAATGCAGGTGCGGCGCAGCCCGCGACGGCCTAACCCCTAAGGAGCCGTAGACCTTGGGTCACGTCCGCCCGCACGGCGAGCCGCAGTCCGGGCTCATCCCCTGCCTTGAGCGCCGATAGGATCAGACGGTGATGGGGTGGCGGCTCTTTGCGGTTTAGACGCCCATAGAGTGCCCGCATCGTTGGCCCCATCTGGAGCCATACCGTTTCCGTCATCATCAACATCGCAGGAGCCTGCGCCCGCAGATAGAGCGTGCGGTGGAACTCTAGGTTCATGCGGATGTAACCAATCGCATCGTGCCGCGCGACCATCTGACTGACCGCCTGATTAATCGTCTCAAGCCGTTCGATCAGCGCAAAGTGCGCACGCGGCAAAGCACGGCTCGCCAATTCGGGTTCGAGCATGGCACGCAGGGCCGCCAATTCCTCGATCCGTTCGTTGGACAGTTCTGGCGTCGAGACGCGCCCCGAAGAGGACAAGAACAACGCGCCTTCGGCGACCAACCGACGGACGGCTTCGCGGGCGGGGGTCATAGACACGTCGAACTGTTTTCCAATGCCCCGTAGGGTGAGCGACGCCCCCGGCATAATCTCTCCGTGCATGACCTGCATACGCAGGGTGCGATACACCCGTTCATGGGCAGCGGCAGAAGGATCAGTGGGGCGGCTCGTCGGTATCATGCTTCGTTTGTGATCACAAAAACCGCAATCGTCAATCGCTGAACCGAACCCGATGCAGAACCTGCCCTTCGGTTTTCAGCCAGTGACGGGGTTCTTCGTAATCGGGGTAAATATCGGCGACGACATCCCAAAACGCTTGGGAATGGTTCATCTCGACCAGATGCGCGACCTCATGCGCAGCCACATAATCAAGCACCTCTGGCGGAGCCATAATCAGCCGCCAGCTATACATCAAATCACCCGCAGAGGTGCACGACCCCCAGCGCGACCGCGTGTCCCGTAGGCTCAGTCGCCCGTAGCTGCGCCCCAGACGGGCCGCATAGCGATCCGACGCCTCTGCCAAGGCATCGCGGGCTTGATGTTTGAGAAAAGCTAGAACGCGCGTCCCTGCCCGCTCTGGATCATTAGGAACCTCGAACGCCTCACCAGTGAACCGCACCCGTTTGCCAGTCGTGCCCAAAACGGGCACCTCGTCCCCCCGAAACAGAACCGTCCCGTCGATCCCGACGGTGCGTTCTTCGCCCATCTTATCCAGATGCGACCGCAGCCAAAGTTCCCGCTCCCGCACAAAGGCGATTCCTTCGCGTTCGTCCACACGGGTCGGCATCGTCAGGGTCACTCGACCATCCAACCTAGAGATTCGCAGCGAAATTCGCCGCGCGCGTGCAGAACGGCGCAGATTCACCGAAATCGGGGGGTTGCCAGCAAGCGTTATACGGCCCATATGCCTGTTCCTGATGTAAACCGGTGTCAAAGCCTTTGACACCATGGATGGCTTATGGCAGGTGGCATCATTCCACCGCAAGAGCGTGACAGATTGAAGGGATAGCCATGCCCAATGAAGAATGGGGAACAAAACGGATTTGCCCAACCACAGGCAAGCGTTTTTACGACCTGAACAAAAACCCGATCGTTAGCCCCTACACGGGTGAGGTCGTCAATATCGACTCGTCGAAGACCCGCACCATGATTGCGGACGCAGAAGACGCGCAGACCAAGAAAATGAAGGTCGAAGACGCGGATGATGATCTGATCCTCGACGATGATGACGACGAAGACGTAGATCTGGGCGATGATGTGCTCGACGAAGACGACGACGATACCGTGTCGTTCGACGATCTGGGCGACGTTGCTGCAGGCGACGACGAAGACTAAAAAATTCCGGCTCGGGCGAAATTTGCACTTGCACCCGCCCGAGCCAGCGCATAATCAGCGCAGCACGGCAGAAATGCCTACATTGATGGGGCCTTAGCTCAGCTGGGAGAGCGCCTGCATGGCATGCAGGAGGTCAGCGGTTCGATCCCGCTAGGCTCCACCAAATCCTCCCCTTATACCTTGATCACGTAGTCTTTGACCGTCGTTTCAACGACTTCCCACGTGCCCGAAAACCCTGGTCGGATGATAAAACTATCGCCCGCCTTAACGGTTTTCTCTGACCCATCGTCCCCGCGCAGGATCGAATGACCAGCTAGGATGCGGCAGTATTCCCATTCGTCATAAGACACCTTCCAAACACCCGGTGTCGCCTGCCAAATCCCCGCATAGATGCCGTCACGATCTTCGATGTCCCATGAGGTAAAGACGGGATCGCCTGCGATAACCTTGGACGGGTCTGGGCGGCTCTCAACAGGATCGGCAGCGGATTGGGTGATGGATTGAAGAAGTGTCATGGGGCCCCCTTGTTTGCCGTGATCAAATCCGAAGCAATGCGTGATTGCCACATCTTTCTGCACAAAGCCCGCGGCTTGCCGTTATAGGTTGCATGATCGTCCCTGAACGCTAGGGTCGCGCCATATTTTATAACGTTGATCTTGGACTATCAGATGGCTCCCTCTTTTGGCACCAGTGGCTTGCGTGGACTTGTCACTGAACTCGCACCCGAGCTGGTGACAGCCTATGTGCAGGCATTTTTGTCAGTCTGCCCTCATGGTGGCGCTCTCTATGTGGGGCGTGACCTGCGGCCATCGTCACCTGACATCGCAGGTCAAGTGATCGCTGCCGCTCGTGCCGTCGGCATCCGTGCGGTGGATTGCGGTGCTGTGCCAACCCCTGCTCTAGCCTTGGCGTCAATGTCCGCAGGCGCGGCAGCCGTGATGGTCACAGGTAGCCATATCCCCGCAGACCGCAACGGTCTGAAGTTCTACGTGCCATCGGGCGAGATCAGCAAAGAGGACGAGGCCGCGATCAGTGCAGCCTATGCCGCGAAACAAACTCCCGCAGCGGGCAGCGGCACCCTCGACCAGATCGATGCCACGGCCCCCTATATCGCCCGCTATGTGACCGCCTTTGGCACTGAGAGCCTCAATGGGCTGACCATCGGCGTCTACGAACATTCCTCGGTCGCGCGAGACATCATGTCGGATGTTCTAAACGCCTTGGGCGCCAATGTCGTGCGATTTGGTCGATCCGAAGTGTTTATCCCCGTCGATACCGAAGCCGTCGATCCCGATACTCGCTCCATACTTCAAACGCTCTGCCGCGACCATGGGCTCGATGCGATTGTGTCGACAGATGGTGATGCAGACCGCCCGATGGTGACGGATGCAAGCGGGCAGGTCATTGTCGGTGATGTGCTGGGCGTGATGACCGCGCTGTTGCTCGCGGCGGATACAATCTGCACACCGGTATCATCAAACGACATGGTGCGCCGCATGCCAGAGTTTGGATCGGTCCACCTGACACGGATCGGATCGCCCTATGTGATCGCCGAGATGGAAGAGGCACAAAAGAACCCAGCCAATCACGTGGTCGGATTTGAGGCCAATGGCGGGTTCCTGATCGGGTTCGAGGCAACCCTCAAAGGCCCGCTGCCCCCACTGATGACGCGCGACAGCCTATTGCCGATTATCGCGCCGCTGGCCTCGGCCAACTTGGCAGGTAAATCCTTAGCTGATTGCGTTGCCGACCTTCCACCATGCTTTACCGCGGCCGACCGCGTGCAAGAGATCAACCGCGATAAAGCAGCTGCTTTCCTGTCGGCCCTGATCGAAAATGACACCGCGCGAGAGACCTTTTTCGCGCCAACAGGCAGTATCAAAAACGTCGATTTGACGGATGGCCTACGGGTCAACTTTGACGGCGGTCAGGTGGTGCATCTCCGTCCGTCTGGCAACGCCCCCGAATTCCGCGTTTACGCCCAATCCCAAAGCGCCGCAGACTCAGCTGAACTGGTTAAGACATATATGGCCCGCGTGGCCGCAGAGGTTTTGTAAAAATGACAACGCAACAACGAACCGCACTGGTGACGGGCTCCTCGGGCTTTATCGGCTTTCACCTTTGCCAGAAACTGCTCGACGATGGCTTCCGCGTGGTCGGTATCGACAACCTGTCGGACTACTACGATGTGGCGTTGAAACAGCGCCGCCAGTCGATCCTGCTGCAGAACTCAAACTTCCGAGTCATCAACGATAACATTGAGGCCCCAAACCTTATGATGTCCCTCTTTGCTGAGGAAAAACCTGACGTCATCATTCACCTCGCGGCCCAAGCAGGCGTTCGTTATTCCATCGACAACCCGCGCGCTTATCTGGAAAGCAACATCGTCGGCACCTTTGAAATCCTAGAGGCCGCCCGCGCGTATCCACCCGCGCATATGTTGTTGGCCTCGACCTCGTCCGCCTATGGTGCAAACACGGTTATGCCCTATCAAGAAACCGTCAAAGCGGACCATCAAATGTCTTTTTATGCCGCCACCAAAAAGGCGACAGAGGCGATGGCGCATTCCTACGCGCATCTCTACGACCTACCTGTTACGATGTTCCGCTTCTTTACCGTTTACGGTCCATGGGGACGTCCAGACATGGCGCTATTCAAGTTCACCAAAGCGATCCTGAACGGTGATCCGATCGACGTCTAAAACCACGGCGATATGAAGCGCGACTTCACCTATGTGACGGACCTCGTCGAAGGAATCCGCTTGCTGATAGACGCAGCTCCCAAACGTGTCGATGAGGTGCCTGAGGGAGACAGCCTTTCCCCTGTGGCCCCGTGGCGCGTGGTGAACATCGGGAATTCGGACAGCGTCCAATTGACCGATTTCATCGCCGCAATTGAGGATGCGACAGGCAAAACCGCGACACGCAACATGATGCCGATGCAAGCGGGTGACGTGCCTGCGACGTGGGCTGATGCCTCGCTCTTGCAAACGCTGACGGGTTACAAACCACAAACGAATGTCCGCGACGGGGTGCAGGCCTTTGTCGATTGGTACCGCGATTACTACGAGGTCTGAGATGAAGATTGCTGTTGCAGGACTTGGCTATGTGGGCCTCTCGAACGCTGTGCTGCTGTCACAGAACAACGAGGTGATTGCAGTCGATATTTCGGAACATCGTGTGCAAATGGTGAACGGCGGAAAATGCCCCATCGTTGACAAAGAGATGGAAGAGTATTTGTCGCGCGGGAACCTCAACCTCTCCGCCACGACTAGCGCGGATGCCTACCGCGATGCAGAGTTCGTGATCGTAGCAACGCCCACGAACTACGATCCGCAGAATAACTACTTTGACACTTCCTCGGTCGAGGATGTTATCCGAACTGTTATCGCACAAAACCCCAAGGCAACGATTGTCGTCAAATCGACGATCCCCGTGGGCTTTGTCGAACGGGTCCGCAAAGAGTTGAACACGGATCAAGTGATCTTTTCGCCCGAATTCCTGCGCGAAGGCCGCGCCCTTTACGACAACCTCCATCCCAGCCGTATCATCGTTGGTGAACGCTCTGACCGTGCCCGCCGCTTTGCCGATCTGCTGCTCGAAGGCGCCATCACCAAAGATGTTGAAGTTCTCTTTACAGACCCGTCTGAGGCCGAAGCGATCAAACTATTCGCCAATACCTACCTCGCCATGCGCGTCGCGTTCTTTAACGAACTCGACAGCTATGCCCTATCGCGCGGCATGGACAGCCGTCAGGTCATCGACGGCGTGAGCCTCGATCCCCGCATCGGCAGCCACTACAACAACCCGTCCTTTGGCTACGGTGGCTACTGCTTGCCTAAGGATACCAAGCAGCTCCTCGCGAACTACTCTGAGGTGCCCCAGAACCTCATCGCAGCCATCGTGGATGCAAACCGCACCCGCAAGGACTACTTGTCTGACCGCATCATCGCGATGCAGCCCAAACAGGTCGGCGTCTATCGCCTCGTGATGAAAGCGGGCTCGGACAATTACCGCCAGTCGTCAGTGCAAGGCATTATGAAACGCGTAAAGGCCAAAGGGATCAAGGTCGTCGTTTACGAACCCGTCCTCGACGCGCCCGACTTCTTTGGGTCAGAGGTTATTCACGACCTCACCGCCTTCAAAGACCAATGCGATGTGATCATCGCCAACCGTATGACTGACGATATTCGGGACGTCGCGGATAAAGTCTTTACCCGCGACCTCTTTGGTGAGGACTAAGAGAAACGCCCGCCGAATGTGGCGGGCGTTTTCGTTTATCCAGCCAGAAGGGCTGCGTTACCCCCTGCGGCTGTTGTGTCGATGCACAAGTGCCGTTCATGCGTCACATGGCCAAGGTCAGGCATATCCGTGATCAGCGGAATGATCGGTCCCTTCCGACGCGCCAGCGCCTCCACATAGGGGCGCGCACCGTTGCCCCACCAGATCGCACCATGGAAACCGTTCAGCGTCGCGAGCGCAGAGGGCGCCAATTCACCCTGAACCGCAATCGCAACACCACCCAAAGCCTCTACCGCCGCGACCTGTGCCGCCACGGCCTCAACCCCTGGTCCCATGCAGAGGATCGGGCCACGCGGCAGGATAGAGAGCGTGTTGGCCTCACCCGTCGGACCGGGGAGTTCGATCTGACGAATAATGCCAACAGCCTTGGCCGCGTTGATTGCGTCTTGGGTATCCGACAGGTCCGCCGCTGTTTCCCAATCTGCGCCCTTCGCTGCCGACTTGGGTGCAGCAAAACGATAGAGGTACTGCGGACCGCCAGCCTTTGGCCCCGTGCCCGATAGACCCTCACCGCCAAACGGCTGGCTTCCAACGACCGCGCCGATTTGGTTACGGTTCACGTAAAGGTTCCCGACATGGATACCGTCCGCGACTTCTTGGACTCGGTTATCAATGCGGGTGTGCAGTCCAAAGGTCAGGCCAAAACCTTTTGCGTTTACCGCATCAATCACCGTTTGCAGGTTCGATCCCTTAAAGGTCGCAACATGCAGAACAGGCCCGAAAATCTCGCGCTCCAGATCTTCGATCCCGTTTACCTTGATCATGGTCGGGGCAATGAAGTTCCCAGTGCTCGGCACGGGCAGCTGATGAAGGACAGAACCCTTGGTCGCTTCGATGTAGGCGCCAATCTCAGTATAGGCCTCTTGATCGATGACAGGGCCAACGTCGGTGTTCAAACTCCACGGATCCCCCACAACCAATTCGTCCATCGCGCCCTTAATCATGTCGATCACATGAGGTGCCACGTCCTCTTGGATATACAAACAGCGCAGGGCCGAACACCGCTGACCCGCTGATTGGAAAGCCGAGGCCACAACATCGCGCACCGCTTGTTCAGGCAGCGCGGTCGAGTCCACGATCATCGCATTCAAACCACCCGTTTCCGCAATCAACGGCGCAGATGGCGACATATGTTTCGCCATGGATTTGCGGATGATCAGTGCGGTATCGGTCGAACCCGTAAACACAACACCCGCAATCCGTTTGTCTGACGTCAGCGCGGCCCCAACTGTGCCACCCTGTCCCGGAAGAAGTTGCAGCGCTGAAGCGGGAACGCCAGCCTCTATCATCAGCTGCACAGCGATGGCGGCGACAACGGGCGTTTGCTCTGCTGGTTTCGCCAAAACAGCATTCCCGACAGCCAGCGCCGCCGCGATCTGGCCCGTGAAAATCGCCAAGGGGAAGTTCCAAGGGCTGATTGCGGTAAAAATACCCCGCGGGAAATGATCCGCTTCTTCGGCCTGATCCGCATAGTAACGCAGGAAATCGACCGCCTCACGAACTTCACCCACGGCGTCGAGCAACGTCTTGCCTGCCTCTTGAGCCAAGGCCGCAAAGATCAGACCATAGTTTTCCTCGTAAAGATCCGCCGCCTTGCGCAGCACCGCCGCACGTTCAGATACGGGCGCATACCACACCTTTGCGTCCGCAATGGCGCGTTCAACAGTCGCGCTATCAGCCTCGACCACGGTCGCGATGGTCTCGCCTGTTGCGGGGTTGATCACAGGAACCTCTACGCCTGTGGCTGGCGACACCGTGATTGGACCAGCATTGGGCAGGACAACATCGCGCGCGGCAAAGACCTCTGCCAGCGTTTGTTCATCGCTCAAATCCCAACCCTTGGCGTTTGTGCGCCCTGCGCCGAAAATCTCGGGCGGGAGAACGAGGCCTATTGGGGCGGTCGCGGATTTAACCGCTTCAAACGGGTCGGTCGCGATCAGTTCAGGCGAAACGGCTTCGTCCACGATCTGGTGCACAAACGAAGAGTTCGCGCCGTTTTCGAGCAAGCGACGCACAAGGTAAGCGAGCAAGTCACGGTGCGCACCCACGGGCGCATAAATGCGGCAGCGACCTTTGGTTTCCTTGAGCACGATGTCGTGCAAACGTTCGCCCATGCCATGAAGTCGCTGGAATTCGAACGGACGGTCCTCTGCCATTTCCAGAATAGCGGCAACAGTATGCGCGTTATGCGTCGCGAACTGAGGGTAGATGCGGTCGGTGTAATCGAACAGCTTTTTCGCGTTTGAAATATAGCTCACATCGGTCGCAACCTTCGAGGTGAACAGCGAAAACCCCTCGAGGCCCTGCACCTGAGCCAGCTTCATTTCGGTGTCCCAATAGGCACCCTTTACCAACCGCACCATGATCCGACGGTCGAGCCGCGTTGCAGTCTCATAGAGCCAATCGAGCGCCGCCCCAGCTCGTTTGCCGTAAGCCTGAACAACAACACCGAACCCGTCCCAACCCGCGAGGCTATCGTCGGACAGAACCGCCTCAATCACCTTGAGCGATAGAACCAAACGGTCCTGTTCTTCGGCGTCGATGTTGAACCCCATACCAGCCGCTTTGGCCTTTTGCGCAAGTTCCAGAACCACAGGCACCAGTTCGGCCATCACACGGTCCTCATGGGCGACCTCGTAACGCGGATGAAGCGCGGAGAGTTTGATCGAAATCCCTGGGTTCGCTTCAACGCTGCCTTTGGTGCACGATGCGGCGATACCGTCGATCGCTTTGGAATAGGCGATGGCATAACGGCGGGCATCCTCTGCGGTCCGCGCTGCCTCGCCCAGCATGTCGTAGCTGTAAGTGTAGCCCTGCGCCTCTAGCTTTGCCGCGCGGTCGAGTGCCTTCGCGATGGTTTCGCCCAGTACGAACTGACGCCCCATTTCCTTCATCGCACGCCCAACGGCAGTGCGGATCACGGGTTCACCCAGACGTTTGATCGCGCCGCGCAGAACACCAGCCATCCCCGGCTTTTCATCGTCGAGCACACGGCCCGTCAGCATCAGCGCCCATGTTGAAGCGTTTACCAGCGACGATGACGCTTCGCCCAAGTGTTTGCCCCAATCCGACGGCGCGATCTTATCTTCGATCAGTGCGTCGATGGTGTCCGCGTCGGGTACGCGCAACATGGCTTCGGCCAAACACATGAGCGCGACGCCTTCACGGGTCGATAGACCGTATTCGGACAGGAAGTGCTCCATCAGGCTCGGATCGGCAGAGGTGCGGATATTCCGAACCAAGCCCGCCGCACGCGCCGAGATTTTAGTGCGCTTCTCCACCGACAAATCGGCCTGCTGGATCAACGATTGAAGCAGGTCAGCTTCGGAAGCGAATTTCATAGTGCGTGTGAACGCGGTCATGGGCCGTGCAGGCATTGCTGTCACCTAGAATGGAAGTTTCGCCTATAATCCTGTTTTGCCACGAATTTTGAAATGGGTCTTTTAACTGCATTGATGCCAATCTACATACTTTTGACCCGCAAATTTATCAATTCTCAAACCATGACCCCTTTCAGGCCACTTATAGCAGTGAATCTTCCTATTTGAAATTTGACCACCGAGTCTTTCAAATCACTGCTTATTTCTTCTCGAATTTTTAACCATTTCCCAAAATACTCTGCGAAGGTTCCGCGCATTTTTATGAAAATGTTTGGAATTTCCGCGCACTTACTGCGGTTCACTTGCTACATTCACCCTGCGGCCCTACCACGGCCCTATTGCGACACCCTTGGATAGAAAATGATTACACCGATTATACTTTGCGGCGGTTCTGGCACACGGCTCTGGCCGTTGTCCCGTAAGTCCTATCCAAAGCAATTCGTTCCACTTGTTGGTGACAAGACCCTGTTCCAAGGTTCGGCCCTCCGCATGACAGGCTCCGATTTCGCGGCGCCTATCGTGATCACCAATTCCGATTTTCGGTTCATCGTGACCGAACAGTTGCAAGAGGTCGGCATTGACCCCGGTGCCATTTTGATCGAACCCGACGGCCGCAACACCGCACCTGCGGTCCTTGCTGCAGCCCTTTATGTCGCGCGCAAAGACCCCGATGCGGTTCTGCTGGTCGCGCCGTCTGACCACATCATTCCCGATACCAACGCGTTCAAAGCCGCTATTGAGGCTGGCCTCAGCGCCGTTGACAGCGGTCAACTCGTGACATTTGGGATCACACCGACCCATCCCGAAACGGCCTATGGCTATCTCGAACTGACGACCCCATCGGACGGCCAGCCTGTTGCGCTCAAACGGTTTGTCGAAAAACCAGATGCCGAACGCGCAGCAGCGATGTTAGCCGAAGGCTCGTTCCTCTGGAACGCAGGTATTTTCCTCTTCCGCGCGCGCGACATCATAGCAGCCTTTGAAACCCACGCCCCCGACCTGATCGCTCCAGTAACGGCAGCGATTGAAACAGGACATGTCGACCTCGGGTTCTGTCGCCTCGGGCCCGAGGCTTGGGCGGGTGCCAAAGACATCTCCATCGACTACGCTGTGATGGAAAAGGCCGACAACCTATCCGTCGTGCCCTTTAACGGCGGCTGGTCCGACTTGGGCGGCTGGGATGCCGTCTGGCGGGAAAGCGACACGGACACCAACGGCGTCGTCACCTCCGGCGAGGCAACCGCGATTGATTGCACCGACAGTCTGTTGCGATCTGATAGCGACCGACTAGAGGTCGTGGGCATTGGGCTGAAAAACGTCATGGCCATCGCGATGAATGATGCCGTTTTGGCCGCCGACATGTCCCGCGCCCAAGACGTGAAAAAAGCCGTCGACGCGCTCAAAGCCAAAGGCTCGACGCAAGCCACCACCTTCCCAAAAGATCACCGCCCTTGGGGTTGGTTCGAAAGCCTCGCCATCAGCGACCGCTTTCAGGTCAAACGCATTCACGTGCACCCCGGTGCGGCACTGTCACTGCAGAGCCACCACCACCGCGCCGAACATTGGATTGTCGTAACAGGCACCGCCGAAGTCACCATCGACGATAAGGTCCAATTGGTGACGGAAAATGAATCCGTTTACATCCCTCTCGGCGCGGTGCATCGCATGAGAAATCCCGGCAAGGTTCCGATGGTCCTCATTGAGGTCCAGACAGGTGCCTACCTCGGTGAAGATGACATCATTCGATACGAAGATGTCTATGCTCGCGGACAAGGAGCGAAAGGCTAACCTTCATGAAAACAGCTCTCATTACGGGGGTAACTGGCCAAGACGGCAGTTACCTAGCGGAATTCCTATTGTCTAAAGGCTATGAAGTTCACGGGATCAAACGCCGTGCATCATCCTTTAACACCCAGCGCGTTGACCACATTTATGAGGACCGACATACCGACAATGCGCGCTTCAAACTGCACTACGGAGACCTGACGGACACGTCGAACCTGACCCGCCTGATCCGCGATATTGAACCTGACGAGATCTATAACTTGGGCGCGCAATCGCATGTCGCCGTGTCGTTTGAAGCACCCGAATACACTGCCGACGTCGACGCGATGGGCACTCTACGGATCCTTGAGGCGATCCGTTTTCTAGGTCTCGAGAAAAAGACACGGTTCTATCAGGCCTCGACCTCTGAACTCTACGGCCTCGTCCAAGAAACCCCACAGCGCGAGACGACACCGTTTTACCCCCGTTCGCCCTACGCTGTAGCGAAAATGTATGCCTATTGGATCGCTGTGAATTACCGAGAAAGTTACGACATGTATGCCTGCAACGGCATCCTCTTTAACCATGAATCCCCCCGTCGTGGTGAGACGTTCGTGACCCGCAAAATCACCCGCGGCCTAGCGAACATCGCACTCGGCCTCGAAGACTGTCTCTATATGGGCAACATCGACAGCCTGCGCGATTGGGGCCACGCCAAAGACTACGTGCGGATGCAGTGGATGATGCTGCAACAGGACGCGCCAGACGACTTTGTGATCGCGACAGGCGTTCAGTATTCGGTGCGTGAGTTCATCACGTGGACCGCCGCGGAGCTGGGCATTTTGGTCGAGTTCACAGGCAAAGGTGTCGATGAGGTCGCGACTGTGGTGGGCATCTCGGGCGACTTGTCCCCCGCGCTGAACGTCGGTGACGTGATCATGCGCATCGACCCGCGCTATTTCCGCCCCGCAGAGGTTGAGACGCTACTGGGTGATCCGACGAAAGCGAAGGAAAAGCTCGGGTGGGTGCCAGAAATCACCGCCCAGCAGATGTGTGCGGAAATGGTCGCTGAGGATCATAAATCCGCGCGGCGCCTCCAACTGCTCAGGGAATACGGGCTCGAACTGCCTGTGGCTTTGGAGGGCTGACATGACCTACGATCTGACGGGCAAACGCATCTGGGTCGCGGGGCATCGCGGCATGGTCGGTGGCGCGGTCGTGCGGCGTCTAGCATCCGAGGGCTGCGAGGTCATCACCGCTGGCCGCGATGTCGTCGATCTGGTGAACCAAAAGGCCGTCGACGATTGGATGGCAATGTCCAAACCCGACGTTATCGTGCTCGCTGCCGCTAAGGTCGGGGGCATCCACGCGAACGCCACCTCCCCCGTGGATTTCCTCTACGAAAACCTAATGATCGAGGCGAACATCCTCCATGCCGCCCACGAGGCAAACGTGGAGCGCCTTCTGTTCCTCGGTTCATCCTGCATTTACCCAAAATTCGCGATCCAACCGATCCAAGAGGCTAGCCTCCTCACGGGAGCGTTGGAGCCAACTAACGAATGGTATGCGATTGCAAAAATCGCTGGCCTCAAACTGGTCCAAGCCTTCCGCAAACAGCACGGACGTGACTGGATTTCGGCGATGCCCACGAACCTCTACGGTCCGGGCGATAACTACGATTTAACGACCAGCCACGTCCCGCCCGCGCTCCTCCGCAAGTTCCACAAGGCCAAAGAGAGTGGTGACACAGAGGTCGTCGTCTGGGGCACGGGCACCCCCCTGCGCGAGTTCCTGCATTGTGACGATCTGGCTGACGCGCTTGTGTTCCTGCTGCGCAGCTATTCGGGCGACGACCATATCAACGTGGGGTCTGGCGTTGAGGTGACGATCAAAGAACTGGCTGAGACCATTGCAAAGGTCGTCGGCTGCGACGCGGTCCTGACGTGGGACACCTCAAAGCCCGACGGCACCCCACGCAAGCTGATTGATAGTTCGCGCCTGCACGCATTGGGGTGGAACAACGCGCGCGACCTCAAAGAGGGGATCGCGCAGACTTACTCGGATTGGGTCGCCAATGGCTAAGATCGTTCCAGACGACGTGATCTACGACGTCCTCGGCGTGCCGATCACCGTAACAAACCTCCAAGCCGCTGCGGACCGCATTCATGCGTGGAAAGGTGGGCAGTCGCGCTATGTCGGCTGTCGCGATGTGGCGAGCCTCATGGTCATGTCCGAGACACCCGATCTGCGGGAAATCGCGAAAAACGCCGCGATGAATGTGCCTGACGGTGCGCCCATCGCGCTTCTTGGGCGGATCAAGGGGCACAACGTCAGCCGCACTTGCGGCCCCGACCTCATGGAAAAACTGCTCACCGATCCCGCCTATCATGACCTGAAACACTTCTTCTACGGTGGCAAAGACGGGATCGCAGGGGTGCTCTCGCAGACATTTGCAGCGAAGGGTGCCCAGATCGTCGGAACCCATTGCCCCCCCTTTCGTCCTCTGACGCCAACCGAAGACGCGAGGGTCGTGGCCCAAATCCACAACAGCGGTGCCGAGGTCGTTTGGGTTGGGATTTCATCACCAAAACAGGACATCTGGATCGCGGAACACCTTGGGCACATCAACGCAACGATGATCGGCGTGGGGGCAGCCTTCGACTTCCATTCTGGTGCTGTTGAACGCGCCCCTAAATGGATGCAACGCGCTGGGTTGGAGTGGTTATTCCGACTGCTTCAGGAACCTCGCAGACTGTGGCGACGGTATCTAATCCTCGCGCCGAAGTTCGTATTTCGCGTTCTGACCACGGGCACGAGGGCAGCATAAAGATGTTCAGTTTGTCAGGGTCACGCGTTGTTTTCGCCACCACCGTTCTGCCCGATGAAAGGGCCAATGGCGGTGAGATTTGTTCGCAGGAATTCATCGACGTTCTGCGCGATATTGGAGCCGACGTCAGGGTGGTTGGATATGAACGGGTGGGTCGCGGGCCGCTGCAGTCCGATCCATCGGTCTATTCAGCAGGGCCATGGTTTATCGAGATGGCTGAAGCAGGATGGCGCCGCATTTTGTGGCTGGCGCGCGCGTTCATCACCCATGCGCCCTTTACCCAGACCAAGTTCAAAGGCACCGCATACGTTCGGGCTTTGCGAAACGCGCTACGTGATGGGGCAGACGTATTGATAATCGACCATGCGCATATTGGCTGGATCGCGGAGTTGCCCGACCTGCCCACGCGCAAACTTTTCATCGCGCACAATTTAGAGCATTCACTCTACAACAGCATTGCCCAGCACGGTTCGATAGCAAAACGAGCGATCTATGCTAGAGAGGCAAGGCTACTGGAGGACAAAGAGGCAGCCCTTGGGGTCGAATGCAAAGCCGTAGTCGCCCTGTCCAACGCGGACCGAGGTGGCTTTGCCCGTTTGGGCGTCCCCACCGACAAAATCACCGTCATCGACCTGCCCGGACAGGCGTTCGACCTGTCCAAACCCGCACCGCCGAAATCCTATGACATCGGCTTGATCGGAAGCTGGCAGTGGGAGGTAAACCGCCAAGGCATTCGATGGTTTCTTGCTGAGGTCTTGCCTCATCTGCCAAACGACTTGACGGTCGCTATCGCAGGCAGTGGTTCCGAAACACTTTCGACCACCGATCGCCGCGTGTTCAAACTTGGGCGCGTTCCAGACGCGGGGCAATTCATGCGCGCTTGCCGTGCTCTCGCCGTCCCGACGGTGGTCGGATCAGGCATCCAGCTCAAAACCATCGAAGGCATATCGGTCGGCGTCCCAATGGTTGTCACGCCCTTGGCCTTACGCGGGATCAATGACGCGCCATTGCATGTCCGAACCGCTCAGACGAGCGTCGAATTTGCAAAAGCCCTAACCGAAGCGATGACCTCCTCCCCTACCGATGCCGACCCCCAATGGGCCAGCCGCCGCCGCGAGCGATTCCGCGAAACTCTGCTGTCAGTCTTTGAAAAGATCGGAGACGCCACATGACGCAGAACGTTCTGGTCAATTCGCTCCCCAAAAGCGGGACGCATCTTCTCGAAAAGGCGCTCATGGTTTTGGGCGGCGCAGCGCGTGAAAATGGGCGTACGGTTCTCGAACGGGCGACGGATAAGATCGGCCTCACGCCACCGCCTTTTCTCGACCGCCGTACCGCGGGGCGTTGGGGACGGCTGCGCATCTACAGAAATCGCGATCGCAGAGCGCACCCCACGGACGTTCCTGTTGGCGTCTTTTCGCCCTACTTCGTCCCTCGGTTCACTTTCGAAAACTGGCTCCAGAACCGCCCTCTCACCTCTTTTGGGAAAGCACATGTGCCCTTTAGCCAATGCGCAATGGAGGCCTTCGACGCCACTCAGACGAAGGCCATCACCATCCTGCGTGACCCTCGCGCTGTCGCCGCTTCGATGATCCCCTATGTCTTGGATGCGCGAAATTGGAACCATTTTTTGCGCCCCTTTTTCGAGACACTGACTGAGGACGAGCGCGTCGATTTCAGCATACACGGCGGTTACGCCAATCCGCCTGGACTGCCTGTCAAATCGCTCAATGACGCGTTCGAAAGCGTGCTGAATTGGGACCAACACGTCGGCACCCTGATCATCAAATTCGAAGACCTCGTTGGCCCACAAGGGGGCGGCACGATTGACGCCCAATCCGCTTGTTTTCAGGCCATCGCCGCGCATCTCGACGTCCATATGACCGATGATCTTTGGGCAAAGGTAGGCCAAGTCTTCGACCCGTCCTCACCGACCTTTCGCGGCGGGCGCATCGACGGGTGGCGGGATCGACTGACGACCAGCCAAATCGCACGGATTGAGGCCTCTCTCGACCCTGCTCTGATACGACGGGCGGGCTATGCAGAGTGAAAAAACGGCCATAAGGGGCAGCGTGATCCTCGCCATTGCCCGCGTCAGCACAATGGTGCTCGGCTTTGGGATTAATGTGCTCTTGGCGCGAATTCTGCCCATCGACGGCCTCGGCACGTATTTTCTTTTGACAAGCTTCTCTCAGGTGGCCGCCTTAATCGCGCTCGGCGGCTTTAACCACAGTGCGGTACCGCTGCTGTCGGGGTCTGATCGTGGATTGCCTATCCTTCGGGGGAGCGGGCTGTTCCTCATCCTCACGATTAGCATCACCTGCGGCGTTGCGATCCTGTTCATGCCCCTAATCCCGATGTCAGACGGGGCTGTGACCTGCATGGCGATCCTGCTCATTTGGATTATCGCACGCGCGACGACCCAAGCCATTGCCCATATCCTGAGGGCCTTCGGGCGAATGACCGACTTTGGCCTGCACGAAGTGTTTTCCTTCAACCTTCTGCTGTTTATCGCTTGCGCGTTGGCGTTTGCGCTAGGAAGAACCCCTAACCTCACGCAGATCGTGTGGATCACGGCGATTGCCGCTGCACTCTGTGTTCCATTGTCCATTGGCAGCCTGATCCCAGCCTTGCGGGCACTTCCGAAAATGTCAGGGGTCGACGTCGCACCCGTGGTCAAAACCAGCCTTCCACTCGCGATTATCGTCATCGCCAATACGGCCCTGTCAGAGGTACATCTCTGGATCGCGGGCGCATTGGGCGACACGGAAACTGTTGCGTTGTTCGGGGCTGCATTGCGCGTGGTGCGGTTGCTGGCGCTGCCACTCATGGCAGTCAACATGGCGATCGGACCGCAGATCGCACATCTCTGGAAGGCCAACGAAACGGTTCCGCTCGAACAGCTTTTGCGGCGGTCGGCAACGGTGATTATGGTTATCTCGCTCACTATGATGAGCGGCTTGGCGGTCGCTGGGCCCTCGATCCTCAGCCTCATTTTCGGGGATGCCTTTGCCTCCGCTTGGCCCGCATTACTCGTCCTTCTGGTCGGGCAATCCGTCAATGCCACGACAGGATCGCCGATGCTCGTGTTGACCGTCACGAACGGTCAGCGGATCGCGATGTGCTTTGCCGTTCTCGCCAGCGTCATTGGCGTCGGCGTGTCGCTTATCCTCGGACAAATCGATCCACTATGGGGCGTCGCGATTGGGGCCAGCGTGACGGTGATCGTTCAGAACCTACTGGCGGTTAGGTATTGCTCGGTCCGCATGGGGATCAAGACCTACCCCACCCTGCACTTTGGCAAGGAGCCGTGCTGATGGCTGTGACACCAGTCTTTCTCTTATCCCTACCTCGGTCTGGGTCCACCATGTTGCAACGGGCCTTGGGGCGGCATCCGAACATCGCGACCCTATCGGAGCCTTGGTTTCTGTTGGGTCTGATCCCGCCCCATGCTGTGGACGAAGCCGTCGCGACCTTTGAGTATTCCACCTATCGTATGGCGATAGAGGACCTCACGGCGGCACTCCCCAACGGGGAGGATGACTGGAACGACGCCATGCGCAGCGCAGCGCAAGTGATTTATGACCGTCTCTGCCCGGGCGAGCAGGCGATCTATTTCTTAGATAAAACGCCGCGCTACGCCTTAGCACCAAAAGCAGTGACCGCGTTGTTCCCTGACGCCCCAGTGATCATCCTGTGGCGCAATCCATTGGCTATCGCGGCGTCGATGATGACGACATGGAGCAAGGGCCGCTGGAACCTGTTTCGGTTCAAACAGGATTTGGACATCGCGCTCCCCCGCCTGATCGACTTTGCACGGACCAGCGATACCGCGCTGACGATCCGCTATGAGGATGCCTCAGAGAAGCTCGACGCGACGACGACGATGATCTGTGATCATCTTGGCATCTCCTGCGCCAACTTGAGCGAAAGCACCGACGTCGCGCTCTCGGGGCGCATGGGTGATCCGACGGGCGGGATGAAGCAGGTCGTGGCGGATGACCGTTGGAAGGCGATGTATTGCAACCCGCTGCGGCGCTGGTGGGCACGACGGTATTTGGATCGGATCGGGCGAGATGGCTTGGCCGTGATGGGCTATGACATTGATGTGCTGAAATCAGAACTGAACACCTGCAAGGGTGTTTTCAGGCACCTGAGCACAGACTTCTTATTGATGCCGTGGGGGACGCTGCGGGCGGTATTTGTGCTGCCATTGATCGGGCGACAACTGCGCCGACTGTTCGCGGGCCAGCTAGTGACGGAGGTCGATTGATGCAGGCCGCCACGGCACAGGATCACGCCCCTTCGGTCGGACTTGGGGCGCGATTGATTTACACCTCGGTTCTGTTCTTGCTCGCTATGGCAGTGGACCCGACGGATAGCGGTCTGGGCCTGCCGCTTACGTTTCAGTTCCTGCCTGCGATCATCGCGATTTCGGGCAGCGCCGCGTATCTAGCCCAAGGGTTCCGCCCTATCGGCGGTATCATTTGGCAAGACATCGCCTTTGCCATTTTGATCACCATGATCACCCTCGGTGGCGCCTCGACAAGCTATGTCACAGGCGACACCGCCGACAGCTTCCTACGCCTCGCTCTCTCTGCACTGAGCTACATTCCGATCCGCATGATGGCGAGCGTTCCTGAGGACCTCGATTGGTTTATGCGCAAACTGACATGGCCCGTGATTGTCATCGGACTGCTGATGTCAGCGCAATTGTTTTACTGGCAAATCGTCGGCCCGTTTCTGAAGCAGCGATCAGGCATTAACCATATTTTCCACGAAGAGGTTTTCCTCATCGGCGTTGCGACAATGGTTGCTGCGATGGGTTTGGTAGATCGCCCTATTCTAAGAATGATCGTTGGAGCCATACTGATTTTAGGGCAGTTTTTTACCTTTAAGATCACAGGTTTCCTGACGGCCTTTGCCACCATCGGCATCCTGCTTTTGATCCCGATTGATTGGGTGAGCCAAACGCCGAACCGCTCTGTCGTATTTCGATTTCTCAGTGTGATTTACGTGCTGATCGGGGTCGGCGTATTTTTGACCTTCCTCCCCATGATCGTTGATCATCTACCGTCGGGCAGTCGGTCCGTGAGGCTCTTTACCTACGCGATACGCTGGCAAAAATTTCTGGATGCGCCGGTCTTTGGAGCGATGTTTCATGGCTCCCCGCTCGTCTCGGTTCAGCGACAAAACCTCATCATCCCGAGCCACAGTGACCTTCTCGACCTCCTCGCTTTTGGCGGCACGGTCGGGACACTCGCGCTGTTGCTGCCCGTGCTATCCTTTGTTTTCAGTATCTTCCGCCTCAGGCACCTGACCTCAGAACGATTGGTCGCGCTGTTCGGCTATGGCCTCGTCGTGATGCTGGTCATTGTGATGACGTTTAACCCCCTGTGGCTCCAACCCAAGATGGGTGGGTTTTTATGGATGGGTTTCGCGGTCATGGCGGGTGTTCTGTCGCGTTCACACTTCAACACGAGGTCCGTTGCACCATGATCCCATCCATCGCCGTCCTTCTGACCTGTTTTAACCGTCGCGCCAAAACGCTCAATGCGCTTGAGGCACTTTTCAAACAAGACGGCGCTAGTGCCGCGTTTAGGCTGAACGTGTTTCTGGTCGATGACGGCAGCAGCGATGGCACGGGCGACGCGGTGCGTGAGGCATTTCCGCAGGTGCACGTGATTGATGGCACGGGCGACCTCTATTGGAACGGCGGGATGCGCCGCGCATTTGAAGGAGCGCTAGAATACCCGTTCGACTATATGCTTTGGCTCAACGATGACACCGATCTGAACGATGATGCAATCCTTCGCTTGCTTGAGACTTCGCAGATCCTCGCACAACAAGGACAGGACAAAACAGCCGTTTTCGGATCGACCTGTGATCCCCTATCGGGGGAGCTGACATATGGAGGGTTTCAACGGCGAAAGGGGCCGATTTTACGATTGAGGCACGTTGGTCCCGATCTACAAAGCCCACGCGAAGTCACCACGATGGCCGGCAATTGCGTGCTCGTCAGCAAAGCTGCCGTTGATGCGATTGGGAACTTAGAACCAAGGTTTTTCCATGCGTGGGGCGATGTGGACTACGGGATGCGGCTGCGCGATGCGGGGGGCAGCGTTTGGCTCGCGCCAGGGTATTTGGCGCAATGCGACCCTAACCCCGCCGCGCAACGGTGGCGCGACGATCCGAGCTTAAGCCTTCGGGATCGCTTAGCGCAGATGAACTCGTTTCGGGGGCTTTATCCCCCCGATTGGCTCCTGTTCATGCGTCGACATGGTGGGGTGATGTGGGCGTTGGCCTGGGCCATCCCCTATGTCCAACTCATCACCCGCCATCTCAAGTTCAAGCTATCGGCGTCAGCGTGATACTCTGAATTCGACGCGCCGTCGGGGCGATGCCATAGCCCGCGGCCACCATAACACCGCTACGGATTTCGACGCCGCCGCCGTCATAGGTCAGCGCGATGTCATACACCCCGTCCCAACTATTGAGCATCACACTGTCAGCTGCACGGGAGACCGCAGCACCTGAGGTTGGGATATAGCTTGTGCCCGCTCCGATCTCGACCTGAACACCAAGCGCGACGACGGTCTCGCCTGCGGACGCACTAAAAGGCCCGATGCCAAACTTGCCAGAGGTGCTGCCCGCGTTCGGGGTAAAGGTGTAGGTCACGGTGTAGACCCCACCCCCAAGCACGGTATTGACGATATCAGTAATCGCCCCCGCCGCAGCGCTATGAACGCCCAGAGCACCGACTGTGCCAGACAGGGAGCTATCAACACCCGCATCCACGTTCCGCAGCGAAAGGAACATCGCGCCCGAGGTCCCTGCCATATACCAGACACGCACCCGGAGGTTCTGTCCCGCCGACCAGCCGTCCGTATCCGCCTGAAGCCGATGCCACTTTGCCCCGCCGCTAGCGACCGACATGCCCGAGAAATAGCCCAAGGCATTCAGCGCCAAAGGTGTCGAGGTGGACACTAGATCCGCCCAGTCGGTGAGGTTCGGCTCTGATCCGTGGACAAGGTTGGTCGACGCGGGTTCGACCAACAATCCTCGTGGGTCGAGGGTTTGCGGATCATAATCGAAACGCGGCTGATCATTGCCAACAACCTCTAGCACTCCGACAGAGTTGATGCGGGTGCCCGTAGACGCTCGTGAATGCGAAACCCCCGCGGGTAGGCTATCTGTCAGAAACGATAGAACAACAGGACCATTGCCCGCAATTGCAGGGCGCTGCCCCAATTCAGCGATAGAAAACCCCAGCATGATCAGATCACATAGCCGTGGATGCCCGTGGCCGTTGTCCCCGTCGCGTGGACCTCTTTGATCCCCACAGGCAGGATCGACTTATCGCCAACCGTCACAGTCCTGATCATGTCCGCGACGGTCTTCACGACCAACACACCACCCGTTTCGACGTAGAGCGCGACCGCAACGTCCGCCAATTCAACGCCATCAGCGGGCGTGACTGGCACGATGTCACGCGCCGGACCAGAGAGGGACAACGTGCGGTTCTGAAATGGGTTCGACATGGTTACTCCGTTCTGTCAGCGGGCAAATTCGCCCTGTTGACAGACACAATAACAATGCCGCGTTAATCCCCGTTCAATCGACCGTACGCTGGGTCATTCGCGGGCACGCAACACCCGCGCGGGCTTGGCAGCTAAGGGGCGCAGAGCAAAGGCCAAACCTGCGAGCAAAGTGGTTCCCATACCGCCCAGAACGATCAGCGCAGCGTTGGACCAGATCGGAGCAAAGCTCGTCTCCATCACAAAGGTCGTCACAGCCCAACCGCCTGCGATCCCAGCGATCAACGCGACAATCCCAGCCGCCAATCCCAAGAGGACCGAGCGGAGCGCGAAACTACGCAGGATCAACCGCCGATCTGCGCCAAGCGTTTTCAGGACCGCCGATTCAAATACCCGCGCCCGTTCGCCCGAGGCGGCAGCGCCGATCAGCACGAGGAACCCAGTGACCAGTGTGGCGAGCGCACCATATCGGGTGGCCGCAGCGATACCTGCGACGACGACCATGACTTGATCAATGGCATCACGCACACGGATCGCGGTAATATTAGGATAGCTATTGGCGAGGTCACGCAGGATCGCGGCCTCGGCTTCGGGTTGGGCGTAGACCGTGCTGATCCAGCTATGCGGCGCACCTGCGATGGCAGCGGGGTTCAACGTCATGACAAAGCCCATGCCTGCGTTGCTAAAGTCCACTTCACGGAAGCTAGTGATGGTCGCGGTGATGTCACGGCCAAGGATGTTTACCGTCACCTCATCCCCAAGGGTGAGGCCCATCTCAGCAGCTTCTTCGGCGGCAAAGCTGACCTGCGGCGGACCATCGTAACCCTCTGGCCACCATGTGCCTTCGGTCACGGTCGTGCCATCGGGTGGCGTATCGCCATAGGTCAGCCCACGATCACCACGAACAACCCAATGATCGATCACATCCGTGGCCTTTACCCCGTTGATGCGAGTGACAATCCCGCGCAGCATCGGTGCGGCTTCATAGTCTTTGACCGCTGGATCGGCGTCCAAACGCGCGCGGAATCCATCGATCTGATCGGGCTGGATGTCGACAAAGAAATAGGATGGCGCGACGTCGGGCAATTCATCCGAGATCGCCGCACGAAGGTTACCGTCGATTTGCCCGACCGCTGCGAGAACCGACAAACCGAGGCCGAGGGACAACACGACCGAGGTCGCCTCGCCCCCTTTGGCACCGATTGAGGCCAACGCCAGTCGTAGGGTCGGGCGACCCCGCGCGGCACGTCGGAACCTTCGGGCTAAGGCGCGAACGCCTTGGGCCGAAAGCACCAAAAGGCCCAGCGCAAAGGCGATCCCGCCCGCAGTCCAGATGGTCAAACGCACGGTGCCCGTGAACCAAATCGCCAACCCGATGAGCAACGCAACCAAAAGCACCGTGATCGCGATATAGCGGGCGGCAGGAAGGGTTGTGCCCGCGCCGCTTGCATCGCGGAACAGGGTGGCGGCGCGGATTTCCTCGGACCGCGCCAGTGGCCAGAGGGTAAAGAGCGCTGCCGTGATCAGACCGTAGATGCCAGCTTCGATCAGGGGGCGGGGATAGACGGCAAATTCGACAGGGATGGGCAGTTGCGCCGCGATCATGGGCGCGAACAAGAGCGGGATCAGAGCGCCCATGAGGATGCCCAAACCAACGCCGAACAGCGTCAGAATGCCGATCTGGATAAAGTAAGTCTGAAAAATAACCCGCCGTGTGGCGCCTAGGGTTTTCAGGGTCGCGATGACTTCGGTCTTGCCCGTTAGATAGGACCGCACAGCAGCCGACACACCGACGCCACCCACAGCCAAGCCTGACAACCCAACCAAAACCAAGAACGACCCGAGGCGATCGACAAAACGTTCTACGCCCCGCGCCCCATCGCGGCTATCGCGCCACCTCATCCCAGTGTCACGAAACCGCTCTTGAGCCACCTGTTCCAGCGCTGCGAGGTCGGAGCCCTCAGGCAATTTGAGGCGGTAGTTCGTGTCCATCAACGTCCCCGCCGCCAATAGGCCAGAGTTCGCGAGGTCACGCGTCAACACAATCGACCGAGGTCCAAGCCCGAACCCGCCAGCCGCGTTGTCGGGGTATTTCGCGAGGATCGCGGTGAGCACGAAATCTTGGGTTCCCAGGCGGACAGTGTCGCCCGCAACTACGCCCATCCGTTCGGCGAGCACACGTTCTACCACGATACCCGGCGTGCCATCCACGCCCGCAAGCGCCGCATCCAGTGGCATCGCAGGGTCCAGCGTCACTGACCCGATTAACGGATAGGCCGAGTCCACGGCCATGACCTGCGTCAGCCCGCGTTCGACCGTGTCGCGGGTCACAACGAGCATGGATCGGAAATCAACCGTCTCTGAAACGGTGTCCGCGATGCTCTCCATCCACGCGCGTTCTGCTTCAGAAGCGAAACGGTAGGTCAGTCCGACCTCTGCATCCCCACCCAAGAGCGCCGCGCTTTCGCGTTCTAACCCTGCGGTGATCGCAGACCGAACCGTGCCAACAGCGGCAATCGCCATGACACCCAGCGCCAAACAGGCAAGGAAAATGCGGAACCCACGCAGACCACCGCGCAGTTCACGGCGAGCGAACCGATAGGACAAGGACAGGCTCATGCGGCGGACCCGTCGATACGACCATCCCGAAGGCGCACCACGCGATCACACCGCGCCGCAAGGTCGTTCGAATGCGTTACCATCACGAGCGTCGCCCCATGCCGATCACGAAGTCCGAACAACAGGTCAATGATCGCCGCACCATTGGTTTCGTCCAGATTACCCGTAGGTTCGTCGGCCAACAGCAGCTTGGGCCGTGAAACGGACGCGCGGGCCAGTGCCACGCGCTGTTGTTCGCCACCCGACATTTGCGAAGGGTAATGATCGGCCCGAGACGCCAGACCAACCGCCGCCAATTCCGCCTCGGCCCGATCAAAGGCATCGCTGACACCTGCCAGTTCTAGCGGGGTTGCGACGTTTTCTAAGGCGGTCATGGTGGGAATGAGGTGGAAGGATTGGAACACAACCCCCATATTGTCTCTGCGGAACCGCGCCAGAGGGTCTTCGCCCATGCGGGTGATATCCGTGCCCAGCGCCGTGATCCGCCCCCCCGTGGCGGTCTCTAGCCCGCCCATCAACATGAGGAGTGAAGATTTGCCCGACCCGCTTGGCCCGACAAGCCCCAAGGTTTCCCCCTGCGCCACGTCCAGCGTAATGTCGTGCAAAATATCCACTGGTCCAGCATTGCCCATCAATGACAGGGATACATCTAAAAGGGACAATGCTGGTTTGGTCATAAAGAGGGCTTTCTGTTCAATGCTTTCCTACACATATGGGTCACTTCGCCGTGCCTGCAACATCGCTGCGGCAATTGTGATCGGCGCAAGCGCTGTTCAGGCCGAAACGGTCACTATTGCAGCACTGGGTGATAGTCTAACCCAAGGCTACGGGCTGATCCCCGAGGACGGCTTTGTTCCGCAGTTAGAGGATTGGCTGATCGACCATGGCGTGGATGTGTCCGTACTGAACGCAGGCGTGTCTGGAGATACAACGGCGGGGGGGCTGAGCCGTGTTGCCTGGACCCTGACGCCCGATGTGGATGCGATGATTGTCGCGCTGGGTGGCAACGACCTGCTCCGTGGAATTCCCCCCGAAGTGAGCCGTGCCAATATCGACGGGATTTTGACCGCTGCAGAAGATGCAGGCGTTCCAGTTCTATTGATCGGGATGGAAGCACCGAACAATTACGGCCCCGACTACAAACTGGCCTTCGACACGCTGTATCCAGACCTTGCCGCACGGCATGGGGTGCTGTTTTTTCCCAGCTTTCTGAGCGCACTCTATCCCGATGGCGACCTGACCGCTGCGCGTGACCTGATCCAAGCGGACGGCTTTCACCCCAATGCCCAAGGTGTCGAGCTCATCGTCGATGCAGTCGGCCCCACTGTCCTTCAACTGATCGAGCAGACCCAATGACCGCCAAAGCCTATTGGGTGGCCCATGTCACCGTCACTGATCCCGACCTCTACGCCGCCTACCGTCGGGCAGCCGCACCCGCGATTACAGCAGGTGGCGGTGTGATCCGTGTCTTGGCTGGGGAACAGGTTACAGGCGCAGGGAACGCTAGGCCGCAGACGGTCGTAGTGGAATTTCCGTCCCTCGACGCGGCGAGGACCTGTTATTTCGGTGAAGCCTATCAGGCCACTGTCGCCCAGCGAGACGCAGGGGCAGAGGTCGACTTGGTCATCGTTGAGGGCGTTATGCCGTCGTAGGTTTCGGCCAATACTGACGTGCCGCGGCCAGCGCAAATTGCGCGACGAGACCACCGCCGACCAGCATCAGGTCGGTCCACACATTATCGCCCAGCACGCGACCCACGCCCTGCAGCCAGATGCAAAGCACCGATCCCAAGGCAAACACAGGCAGCGCCTGACGACCCAAAAGGGCAAATGGTGCCATCGCCTTGGTTCCTGTGAGCCAACGCACACCGCTGAAGGCAGACAACACATAGGCCAACGCCAAGATGTGCAAGAGGCGCGGGACGCTCAGGAAGGTTTTGTCGAATGCGGTGATGAACCACGGCAGGTGGAACGTCTCTTTGGCGAGCCACATCGTTTGGCCAAAGACCTTTGAGAACGGAGGGACTTGGACCGTGAGCACACCGACGATCAACAGGAAGATCGCAGGCACCAAAAGCCACCATGTGACAGGCACAAAGCGTTTCCCCTGTTTGTAATAGACCCCAGTTAACAGGCCGACCACAAAGATGAGCTGCCAAGAAAACGGGTTAAAGAACCACCCACCCTGCATTGGGAAGTTTGGCAGATTGATCCGCCACATGGCGGCAGAGAACCAAAGCGCGATGGACGCCAATAGAACGATCCGCGGCGCGCGCCACGCGAAGTAAAACGCAATCGGCGAGACAAAGAGCAGCACGAGGTAAAGCGGCAGAATATTCACATAACCGAACTGATGGGTCATGAGGATCAACCCGACCGAGGTTTCTAGCGGGTTATACCACAAGTGCTTCATCGCGTTGATGAACAGGATCTCACCATTCCCCATCCACAGCGCAACCGAGGCCGCAGCCGCAACCGCTGCAAAGGTCGTCAAAATATGCACCTGATAAAGCGTCCATGCCCTACGCCACAATCGCGCGAGCCCTGTCCAAAGCCGCATCGAGTTGTCCTTGAAATCCAGGGAATAGGCGAGGCCCGCCGCGACACCGGACATAAACACAAACCCTTCAGCCGCGTCAGAGAACCCGAAATTTCGGTTGGTAAAGGCTTCGAGCACGTTACCGGGCACGTGGTTGATGAAGATCATCACAAGGCAGAGGCCACGGAACACATCAAGGCGCGGATCGCGTTGTTTTTCGGGAGTCATAACGGGGCCTTATTCGGCGAAAGGGACAGCATCGGCAGAGGTGTCCGCCTCTGCGCTTGCAGATGGTGACCACCGCGATAGGACATCGGCCTGTATCACCATGATCGGCGCTGCAGCGATCTCGGTCGGGGTGGTGAAAAGCGTTGGAAAACCGGGACGTGAGAGCCACGCGATCAGCAAGGGCGAGATCACCATCGGCAGGGCAACGGGCAGCAACCACGGCACCAAGGCAGGCGAGAGCATCTGCGCCGCTCCGATGACCGCTGCGCCTGTGAGAACAATCCAATAGCTCGCCGACCACGCATCGCCGAACGATAGGCTTCCATCGCCACGACTCTGCGCGGGCCAACCGCCATCGGCACCACGCAGGACTTGGCTCACCGAGCGGGTCTGGAACATCAGGAATATGGGCGCTGTGAGGGTCGAAAGTGCCACTTCGGCCAATGTTGAGGCAGCGGCTCGTAGCATCCCGCCAAAGCCAACGACCCGTCCGTCGAACCCAGCCTTGATCGCGATCAACACCTTGGGCAGGAACAACAGCCCAACAACGCCGACCATGAGGCTCAGCGCCTTGGACACTTGCGACACGGGCAAAACAGGAAAAGGCCAGTTTTCGATGGGGAAGTAATCAATCGGCGGTGCGAACAAAGGGGCCGCGATAGAAGCCGTCAAAAACGCCAGCCAAAAGACGGGCGCGATATAGGCGAGGATTCCTTGGAGAAAGACAAAGCGGCTCCATGGTTTCAGGCCGCGCGCCAGCAAAAGACGACTGTGTTGCAGGTTGCCTTGGCACCAACGGCGATCCCGTTTCGCGAAATCGACAATGTTTTCTGGGCCTTCTTCATAACTGCCCGCCAGATCATCATCGACCCGCACGACCCAGCCACCACGAGCCAGCAATGCGGCCTCAACATAGTCATGCGACAGGATATGCCCGCCAAACGGAGGACGCCCCGCCAATTCGGGCAGAGCGCAACACTGAGCAAAGGCACGAGTTCGCACGATGGCGTTATGTCCCCAAAACGGACCCGTACGCCCCTGCATCAAGGCCAAGCCACGGGCAAAGATGGGGGAATAGAACGTCGCCGCAAACTGCATCACGCGGCCAAAACGGGACCGCGCGTGAATGATATTCGGCAATGTTTGCAAAAGCCCCAGATCGGGCGTCGCGATCATGCGGCGCACCATTTCGATCATGGTGTCGCCTTCCATAAGGCTATCGGCATCGAGGATGATCATGAACTCATAGGCAGACCCAGAGCGTTTGATGAAGTCCTCGATATTGCCCGCCTTGCGACCCGTGTTTTTCACGCGGCGGCGATAGAACAGTCGTCCGTCCCCATCCGTCTCGCGCAGCAACCTCTCGAACCAGAGACGTTCCCGCGCCGCAATCGCATCATCCCGCGTATCCGACAGGATGGCAAAGTGGAACCGATCGCCCTGCCCTGTCTGATCAATCGACGCCATCATCGCAGCAATCCGCGCATAGGTGGCGACGGGGTCTTCGTTATAGACGGGGATCACAACGGCGGTGCGTTCGGTGAAATAACCCGCATGTCGCGCGGGAGGTTTGGGTTGGCTGAACAACCCCGCAATCGCGGTAAACGCACCCCAAGCCAGCCAGAACGTTGATGCGAAAATCAATCCAGAACGGACGAAATCCATCACGTCGATCCCGTCTGCGGCTCCGAATTCAAAAAACAGAGAAAACCCACCGTAGGCCGCTAGAATAGCCGCCAACAGCACAATGGTTCGGATGATCATCACCCGAACGGCTGCCCCGATGGGATGTGCCATCTATTATTGACCAGCCCGCGACGGCAGCAGCGTCAAAGCCCGCAACCAGCCCCGAACCGAGAATGTAATCGGCGCAGAGAGGTCTTGTTCAGGCATAGCCATCGGCGCATCGGGCAAGGTGCCTGCCGCGCTCATCAAACGCTCTTCCAAGGGTGCAAAGTGTCCTGTCGAACGATCCATTATGCGTTGATCCATTGATAGAGCCACACTTCGGTCAGACGTTGATCAAATCCGTTCACATAAGCGGAGAGCTCGACAACGGCGTCCGCATTCGCGCGCACGTCGATCACCAACCGCCAGATATCCGTTCCGCTGATTTTCTCGAGGGTATGGCCATAGATTTCGCCGCCCGTGGCGTTCAACACCGGCTCAATCTCTGCCTCGCCATCCAAAGCAGCCATCAAGCCACCTTTGAAATCGATCACAAATTTGCGGGTGCCTTTTTCGGCCTCGACGCCCGAAATGCCGCCATGGCCTGAACGGGTTTCAAACACCCAAGCCAAATCCGATCCAGCATTTTGGGACAGATCACCCCAACGCAAACGGTACGAATATTCACGATGGTCACCTGCAACGGCGCGATCTTCGGGGATCCAATAGGCAACGATATTGTCGTTCGCCTCGAGGTCAGACGGGATTTCGACGAGCCGAACATGGCCTTTGCCCCAGTCACCAACAGGCTCCACGTTCAAAGACGGACGCCGTTCATATCGTGCACCAACATCCTGATAGCTCGCGAAATCGCGGTCGCGTTGATGTAGACCAAAACTGCGCGGAACGGTTTCGCTAAAATACGAACCCGTCAGGCGCGGCGGATTGTTCAACGGTCGCCAGATCACATTGCCATCCGCCCGTTCGATCCGCAGTCCATCGCTGTCGTGGACGTTCGGGCGGTAATCATCCCAGCCCGCACGGTTCTTTTCGGAGAACAAGAACATCGATGTCATCGGCGCAATGCCCAGCTCGACCACATCCTGACGGAAATAGAGACGGCAGGTCACATCCATGAGCGTTTCAGCGCCCGGCTCAATAACAAAGCGGTAGGCACCCGTGACGCTTGGGCTCTCTAGCGCGGCATAAATCGTGAGGGTCGGACCACCGTTCTGATCACGCTCCATGTAGAACCGTGAGAACCGCGGGAATTCTTCGCCCTTTTGCGTGCCCGTGTTCAGCGCCAAACCGCGCGCCGACAGTCCATAGGCCGATCCACGACCCAAAGCGCGGAAATAGGACGCCCCCAAGAATGCAGCCACTTCATCCCATTTATCGGGGCGGTTCAGTTGCGCATTCAAACGGAACCCCGCCACACCCGGCAAAGCATAGTGATCGGGAACGCGGTCTTTCAGATCGTTGAGATATTCGAAATCATCGGTCGAAAAGACCATTTCGGTCGCGACACCGTTAGCAACTTCGAAAATGCGAACGGGTTCGGGAAACAGCCAACCCATGTGAAACGCTGCGAGTCGGAAATCTGAGCCGCCATCCTGCCAACGCGCCGCTTTGTCGTTGAAACGGATTTTCCGATAGTCGTCGTAATTCAACCCGTCGATGAAACCTTCGGTCACAGGGTGGGATTCATACACGCCAAGCGAGAGTTCTCGCATCTGTTCTGACAAAAGATCGAACGAAAATTGCTGCACAGCAGCAACAGAATTCTCCGCAACGACATCCGCCTCTTGGGCGTATGTCGGAACAGGCATCCCGAGGAGCGTTGCAGGAACCAGCCCTGCAACAAGAGCCAAGAGATCACGACGCGAAACAGACGCATCAGTCGGGCGCAAAGAGGCCATTTTCGTTTTACATCTCAATAGTTTTGCCGGAATCAAGGTCGCCAGCGGTTTTCAAGCTCCCAATTAGTGCCTCGCCCAGATTCTCCGCAAGAGGCAATGTAACAATCCTGTGGCACAAGCGTGTTACCGCCTGAATTCGGGCGCGATATCAGCAGGTTTTCGCACCTCTGGTTGCTGCAATTGCAAACATATCATAGCCGCAATGCAACCAACGCAGATCAGCCCATACGTGCATGGGCGGCTGGCACGACGTTGAGGGTCAAGAAAGATTGGAATGCAACGATGCCTAAGCGCATCGCAAAAACAACTGCACTGATCAAAAGCTACGTTATATCTGGGAGAGGTTTAAATGGTGCCCAGGGGCGGATTTGAACCACCGACACGAGGATTTTCAATCCACTGCTCTACCCCTGAGCTACCCGGGCACCGGTTAGCAAGAAACTCTGTTCCTCGCTGGGTAGCGGCGTTCTAGACAGGTAGCGCGGGGGTGTCCAGAGGCATTTTGACCGATTTTGAATTTGTTTTCCGAATTTTCGCGGAAAGAGGGTATTCCTCTTTCTAGCCCCTACCAGAGAGGTGATAGGAACTACGGAAGCCTTTGCTGTAACGGGCAACGACATCGCGATCACGCATGTAACCGATCACCCGAGCCAAAGCACCACGTGCAAAACCGCGCAAATGCGGATGCGGCATCAGCATCTTTGCGAGAATCGGACCAACGCGCCAGTAGGTCCAAATAAAGGCCCGACCGAATCTGTAGTGAACGAGGATTTCGTCCCGAACACGGCGCAGGTAGTTCACATCTGGATGGTAAGTGTCGCCGTAAGCGGCGGTTGCAACAAAGCACGATCCAGCACCACCATCCAAAGTCATATCGGACACGTCTTCACCACTGTAAGGCGTGGTGTCTTCTTCCTCGATCGGCTGGTTCATCGCTTGGATGATTTCGTCGACAGAGGGGATGACAGTAGCGTTGGCTTCATATTCGTCGGCCAGCAACGCTTTGGTATCGAGTTCGACGTCTACACTTTCTTCAAGCGGGAACGCTTCGGCGATCCGCATCAGGTAGTCGTCGAGAATATCAGGGTCGAATGCAGCCAACATAGCGTCAGCAGCATCGCCAGCATTTTCGAGATGATCGAGAAGCGACAGCGGATCAGCGTCTTCGAGGAAGGCATCAAGGTCGGCCTGATCGAAAGCGTTCAAAAGCAGCGGGAGGTTCTCTGCTGGAATGTTCTCGAGCAGCGCGTTGACGTCGGTGGTTTCCAGAAGGTCCGACAATTCGCTTGCGCTAAGATCTGACAGGTAATCCGCAACGTCCTCAGGAGATGCCGTCGTCAGGAAGTCTGCGAACTCGGTATCGCCACGCATGTTCTCAACACGGTCGAGCGTTGCTGCAACCCCTTCGGGGTCGGTGAAATCAACGAGCGAATTGGTCAGGTCATCCAACTGGCCAGCAGCGCCGAGCAGCTCAGTGGTGCCGCCGTCAGCGTGCAAGAAGATCAGGTCGTCGTCCTGAACGGTGACAGCGCTCATCAGATCATCAACAGTTTCATAAGCGCCCATAAAGCTGAGCGTATGTCCTGCAGTGGCATCAAAGCCCGTCACAACGGTGTCGCCTGTGGTGTCGATGAACAGATGTGCGCCTTCGCCCTCGATGGTAACGTCGTTTTCGCCTGCACCCGTGATGACGGTATCAGTGCCTTCACCCGTGGTGACGATGTCATTGCCTTCGCCTGTGACAAGCGTGTCATCGCCCGCACCACCGTCGATGGTGTCGTTGCCTTCGCCACCGAAAATGGTGTCACGGCCGGCTTCGCCCATCAGCGTGTCATCACCGAGGTTGCCCGCAATGGTGTCAGCGTGGTCTGTGCCGATCAGACGGTCAGAATAGTCAGCATACCGGTCAACTTTGGCGTCGTTGCCCCACATATCGACGCCCGTTCCAATCGAAAATTCCAGCTTAACGATGTCGTAGCCGTCGAGGGATAGATGGATGTCGCCGTCGCTCGCCGTGACTTCGTCACCCATAAAGGTTTCCGTGAATGGGCGTGACAGGTACGAAAGCGGATCACCTTCGTCCAAGGTGCTCGAGAACGGGTTATCGATGGTCGAAAGTTGCTGAACCCACAGGTGATCGTAGTCGCTGACGAGGTCGCCAACGTTCAATTCGATGTCGATGCCATCGGCGGACCGCGAGGCGAGGAAGATGACGACCTTTTCGTCATTGCCAAAGGCGTTGATGTCCACCTGATCCTGCGCAGTATCGTCGCCGATATCGCTAAAAAACCGCTGTGGATACGACACGTCGATCACTTGCGTATCAACGAGGCTGCGCGACATCATACGCATCACTTCGCCAGCCGGCGTCAGTTCGCTTGCTGTGCCACCAGGTGCGTCTGCGTCGTTATAAATGCGGCCAAGGCGGGTGTAGAGCGCCTTGTAGGTCGTGCCCCAAACAGACGCCTGATCGACACCGTGGACGGCCATGTCCTCGAACATTTCGATGATGTTCGACGCCTGCTCCATCCCGAATTCATTGCCGACGCGATTCTGAACGTTCCATTCCGAAACGTAGTATTCAACCTCGCCAAACCCTTTTGCGTAGGCGATGTCATCCAATCGATCAAAGACACCACCGCTGGACTGGATCTCGGCGTAGTCATCGGGGTAGTAGTGAGTTTCGATCACATCGATGGCACCACGGGCGTCCATGTCCATCTCGCCGATGATCTGAGGGATATCGTCGCGGTCCCAAGGCAATGCAGTCTGCATCGCGATTTTGGGAGCAACCCAATCAGGATCGCCAATTTCCACACGATACTGTTCAAACAGATCGTCCAGCTTTTTGGCCATCATGTTGACCATTTTGCCGTACTCGGCAGGGGTCTCACGGGCGCCGTCGTTCACCCAGTATTCGTTCCCGATGGTGACGGTGTCGAGCGTGATATCGCCATACAAACCGTGGATCAGGTCATCGATGTGAACAAGCAGGCCATCAACCGCTGCTTCATCAGGCAAATGGTTGCCAGCAGAGTCGGTGGCTGCAGAATAGAAATGCTCGGTCGGCAGAACCCAGTCGATTGTCGCGCCTTTGTCGGCAGCGTAGGCGACAAACTCTTTCGCGGTGACAAAATCATCTTCGAGATTGGGCGCATCTGTTAACGACCAGAATTGCTGCGAGGTGGCATTATCAGGCTCGAAAAGTTTTTCGGTGACTGTGCCGCCCGGAAAACGAAAAGAGGTCGTGCCCAATTGGTCGACAAACGTATCGTATTGACCGCCATCAATGGTGCCGTCTTTGGTAAACAGCGCATTAATGCCGAACATCTCGGACGATAATACGTCAGAAGCGTATCCATCATTTCCGATGATCATTTGCTGTACGATAGCCACGACAAACCCAACTGATGCGAGATGAAGAGAACGGCACCCGAACTCTGAGGACGCTTGTGCGCCTCAACTCAATCATCGCGGGAAAAGCTGTGATACTTAAGGAAACAGAGGTCTAACCAACGGTCACGACAGAAGAGTGACCTGACCAAATTCCACATTTCAGACCCTTAAAAAGAGTCAAATATACCCATTCGTATATTGTTTATATTTTTATGTATAAAAAATTTTGAACCCTTCAGGCGCAAACATAAACCTTAGAATATACCCGTTAATCATCTTTAAGTTGTTTTAAATTCTAAAAAATGACGATTTGAGAATCTAAAACAACTTTAATCAGAAGTTTGCTTTCCGATTCGCCTCGATTGAAAATGAACAGGCCGCCCAAATGGCGACCTTTTTCGTCAATTTTCCCTGATTGCGACTAGTGCCGCTGTGGGGGCATTTCATCTTCTGGGATATCTGACTCATCGATCGGTTCGGCGGACGGAATGGCGTAAGAACCCGACAACCACTTAGCCAAATCAATGTCCGCGCACCGTTTAGAACAGAACGGGCGGTATTTTTGATCCGTTTCTTTTGCGCAAATCGGACAGGCCATTACAGCCCCCGAAGGATCGCAGCCAGCGGCAGACGTTCGCGTTTGCGCTGCAATTCAAACAGACCCATCGTCGTCCAACCGACAAGGCTCGTTTCAATGGCATCATTGCGGAACGATGCGCGCAAGGACTGTTCGACCTGCTTACGGTGCGCCTTAGAGATCGGCGCGAAATCAACCGCTAGCTGGCCACCAAGGCCACGCAGACGTAAGGCACGCGGCAACATACGGCTCGCAGCCAAGTTCGCCTTGAGGGCCGCAGCAGGCGAGGTATCCCCGCCCGTGTTCACATCGACAGCCACCAAGGCACGGGTTGCTTCGACATACATATGGCCTTCGCCCAGATCGATGAACGGCGATTTCAGCGCTTCGATCTGATCCATAACGCCGTGATCTTCGAAACAGCCCTCATCGGTCACCACCTCAGCCGCAGACACCCATTCCCGCCACGCGAGGACATGCGGGCCATCACCCTCAGTCAGAGCCTCAGGTTCCGTGCCTTCGAGGTCGTTCAAGACAGCACTCGCCAGATCAGCCATCGCGGCAATGTCCTCGGCAATATCATCGTCATCGGCGCCAGCACAGGACGACCGTAGGATCAGACCGTGTTCGATCCCTTCCATGACGGCATGGCCGATAGCACTGATACGAGCGCGGTCTTCTTCGTCGTCGATAGAGCGGCTCACGTTCACGCCCGGCTTGCCCGGCGTGACGATCGCATAGCGGCTTTTGAACAGAACGCGGTCGGTTACAGGAACGGCTTTGCCCGCCTCCGTGTAACCCGTGACCTGAACCAGCATCGGTTGACCCGGACGCAGACCTTTGCTCTGACGCAGGAACGCGGTCTCACCCTCAGGCAGACGCAACATCATGCCACCCTGCCCCTTGAGTGGACGATCACAGATCGCGCGGAAAATCGCACCGGGTCGCGGCTGGCTATCATCGTCGATCAGCAGATCTTCGAGCTTGCCATCCACCATCAGCGCGGCAGCTTCTCGCTCGCCTACGTGGTCCAGAAGGATCGAACGTCCCTTCATTGTTCTACTCCGTATAAAGGAAAGCCCGCAGCAGTCAGCAAACCAGCGGTTTCAGCCAACGGAAGGCCAACCACGCCCGTAAACGACCCGTTGATCCACGGGATAAAAGCGCCCGCAGGCCCTTGGATCGCATATCCGCCCGCTTTGCCCTTCCAATCGCCAGATGCGAGGTAAGCATTCACTTCGGGATTAGAGAAACGCTTCATCGCCACTGTGGTGACAACGTCCGTCTGCCAAATCTTTTCTCCACGTTTCACCGCAACGGCGGTGATCACGCGGTGACGACGACCAGACAGGGCAAACAGGAACGCAGCGGCCTCGGCCTCGTCCGCGGGTTTGCCCATAATGCGACGCCCCAGCGCAACCGTCGTATCGGCGCACAACACAACCTCATCCGCGCCACAGGAAACGGCAGCGGCCTTGTCAGCGGCAATTCGATTAACATAGTCGCGCGGCAGTTCTCCCTTACGCGGATCTTCGTCCACGTCAGGCGGGCGCACCGCAATTGGCGTTACCCCGATTTGCGCCAAAAGCTCCAGTCGCCGCGGCGAACCAGAGCCCAAGATAAGCTGCAAACCGGATGTCGGTGAAACCGTGCTCACCGAAAACGATAGTTAATCCGACCTTTGGTGAGGTCGTAGGGGGTCATTTCCACCTGAACTTTGTCGCCCGCGAGGACGCGGATGCGGTTCTTGCGAAGTTTACCTGCCGTGTGTGCGATGATCGTATGGCCGTTTTCAAGCTCGACCAGGAATGTCGCGTTCGGCAGGAGTTCCTTCACGACACCGGGGAATTCGAGCAGTTCTTCCTTGGCCATGTGATCTCCGTAATTGCAAAATCCGCCATCATGAGCGGAACGGCGGTTAAATGCGCCCGATTTACCAATAATTCAAGCGCAAATCAGGCGAGGGTCGCCAAGGTGAGGTTTTGAAGCCGCGAATCCTGTTCGGTCCAGTGGCTAAAGTTGCCGACCTGCCCCGAAACCCGAGGGGCCGCAATAGCCGCAGGATCGACCTCTGCAATGACCCATGCCGCCTCGTCTGTGTCGCCTTGGGCGATAATCCCGTTGCTCGGCAGTCCGTGATCGGGCGGGCAGAACAGCGCAGCGCGGCCTGTTCCCGTGTCCAACACATCGCAATCTGACACAGGACCCAACACGGGCGACTGCACGATAAGGCATTGGTTTTCAATCGCACGCGCACGGCACGACTGGCGCACACGTGTTTGGCCCGCAGGTAAATCGGTCGCGGAGGGCACGAGGATCATATCCGCGCCACCTTCGCACATCGCGCGGGCCTGAAGCGGAAATTCGCTGTCATAGCAGATCAAGATGCCCAACCGACCCAAGGCCGTATCGAACAGCTTTACCGAATCCCCGACCGACAGCTGCATCTCGCGGCGTTCATACGGTGTCAGGATCAGTTTATCCTGAAACACCGCATCACCCGATGGGCCAAGCAAATAAGACCTATTTACCATCCGCGCCCCATCCCGAACGCAGAGCGATCCCGCGAGAATATGAACACCAAACTGTGCCGCCAGATCGGAATGTAGCGCTATCCAATCCTCAGCCGCATCCGCCATTCGGCCAGCCCATTGCGCAGGCAAACAGTCGTTCGGGGTCCCAATCAGCGCCGCTTCGCACCCGCCATATTCGGGAAACACGAGCAGATCAGCGCCCTGCTCCGCAGCGGCTGACACCCAGCCCGTCAATTTCATCTCAAGCGAAGACCACGTCGCGTGCCATTCGGGGCGGTAGGCAGAAGTAGCTATTTTCATAGAGCTTTCATCCAGAATTGAAGCGGCTTTTCGGTCTGTTCGGCGTCACCGTGGTCGGTCCATTTGAACCGCGCGATGACCCCGTCGAGTTTTTCATATCCACGTTTCCGCCAGAAACCATCCAAGGGTCGGTAGTCCGCAGGCCGCGCAGGATGATCCTCTGGCCGCATCACCGAACAAAATGCCACATAACGACGACCCAGCGCCTTCGCCTTGGCCTCGCGCATATCAAAGAACACATGCCCAGCGCCCTGCCCCCGATAGTCAGGCAGCAACACCGATTCGGCGCAGTAAAAAATGTCGGTCAGCGGAATACCCGTCTCCGCAAAGGGAGCCGCGAAATCGCTCGCATGATCTTCCATCGGGGTGCCTGTTGCCGCGCCAACAATGCGATCCCCATCCTTGGCTGCCACCAAAATAGCGTTTTGCGCATCACGATATGTCGCAACATAGTCCCGCTCGTAGTCGAGCGACCCTGCATAGAGGTAAGGCCAATCGGCAAACACATCGATCCTCAGCCGCGCCAGATCATCCAGCGCCGCCGCGACCGCATCTCCGTCGAGAACCTGATACGTCAGGGTCATGCGCTGACCTGACGGATCCAATCTGCGAGGTTGTAATAGGTGGTGACACGGCAAATCTTGCCGTCTTTGAGCGTCATGAACGACCCAGCCGGTAAGACGTATTTCTGACCCGCAGCTTCGGGCAGACCTTCGTCGGTCGACAGATATTCACCGTTCACCGTAAATTCAGCTGCCGCACGAGTGCCGTCAGCCGAGCCAAAGATCACAATGTCGGTCAGGCATTCGCGATAGCAGCGATCCATGTGGTCGCAAAATGCGCTGAACAACTCTTTGCCAACGCGCACTTGGCCCTCGTTCACGTGGTGAGCCACGTCATCCGACAACTCAGCCAACATGCCAGCCTTATCGCCCGCATTGAAAGCATCAAAATAACGTTGAAGAACGGCTTTGGCGTCCATGGTCACTCCTTTGAGGGGCCCCATCTGTCATGCAGGCGGGCAATTATCTGGTCACGTGTTTTGCGATAGCTCTCTAGCTTTTCATCCCGCGTGGTCCCCAACCCCGTCGGATCGAGGATCGGCCAATACTCAACGTCGAGATGGAAAAACCGCGTCATTTCAAGAGCCTGACGCTGGCTCGCAGGAGACAACGCAACAACGAGGTCGAACGACGACAGGTCGTCACCCCATTGTTTTAGCTCATCAAACGACCGCGCACGATGGCGGGATAGCTCTACGCCGACCTCTTGGCAGACAGCTATGGTAAACCCGTCGATTTCGAGATCGCTCTTAACGCCCACGGACTGCACATAGCATCCCGTGCCGTAAAATTGTTTCATCAATCCTTCGGCCATAGGAGACCGAACCGAATTATGATCGCAGCAGAACAGAACCGACTGCGGGAGAGGCTGATATGTCTTACCGCCCTCGTCCAAATCAGCCCCCGAAATGCAGAACGCAGATAAGGGTGAACAGGCGACGCGCGGTGTCGTGATCCACAACCGCCTTGCCCTCTAACCGTTCTTGCAGAACGTTGGCGCCTTCGTTGTGGATACCGCGGCGGGCCATATCGATTGTTTCAATCTGGCTAGGCGCAGCGGTTTTCACCGCATCAAAATAGCTTTCGCAGATCAAGAAGTAATCTTTGACAACCTGACGGAACGGCCCAAGGCTCAGGTGAAATTCACCAGCGGGATCGTTCGCTTCGGTTTTAATTTCGAACACAAGACGGCGTTCACGTACCGACAGGAACAGCTTATACGGCCCCTCGGGCACAGGACGGTCGTCCCGCGACACAAGGTCAAAGCTGTTCTCTTCGAGAAGATCAAACATCGCTACGCGGCGTTCCTGTTCGACCTCAGGTGTGGGCGGCGGCAGATTGCTGTCGTCCAGCTCTATGTGAATGATCTTCGACATTCCGCGATGCCCTATCCCTTGTTCAAACGGTCCAGACGTGCGCGGACCGACAATCCGTGCGCTTCCAGACTTTCCGACTGTGCCAGACGTTCCGCCGCGGGGCCAATAGCCAAAAGTGCCTCAGGCGTCATTCGTGACAAAGTGGTGCGTTTTACGAAGTCCATCACCGACAAACCCGACGAAAAACGGGCCGAACGCGCCGTAGGCAGCACGTGGTTTGGTCCGCCAATGTAGTCGCCGATGGCCTCGGGTGTGAAGGAACCGATGAAAATAGCGCCTGCGTGGCGAATCTTTCCCGACAGCGCTTCAGCATCTGCGGTGCAGATTTCGAGGTGTTCGGGCGCAATCCGATCTGAGAGGCGCACAGCCTCCTCCATGTCGCGCACAACGATCACCGCGCCAAAATCACGCCAGCTGGCGCCCGCGATCTCGCGACGTTCAAGCGTCTCTAGCCGTTTTTCGACGGCAGCAGCGACCGCGCGACCGAAATCGGCATCGTCCGTGATCAAAAGCGATTGAGCGCTCTCATCGTGTTCTGCCTGAGACATCAGATCAACCGCGATCCAGTCTGGATCGTTATCTTTATCCGCGATCACGAGGATTTCGGACGGACCCGCGATCATATCAATACCGACCTTACCGAACACACGACGTTTCGCCGCCGCGACAAAGGCATTGCCCGGTCCCGTGATTTTATCCACGGGCGCGATGGTTTCGGTGCCATAGGCCAGTGCCGCAATAGCTTGCGCCCCGCCCACACGGTAAATCTCATCCACGCCAGCGATCCGAGCAGCCAGCAAAACAAGCGGGTTCGTCACACCATCGGGTGTCGGCACCACAATCGCCAAACGATCAACACCCGCCACTTTGGCAGGGATCGCGTTCATCAGAACGGACGACGGATAGGACGCGAGGCCACCTGGCACGTAGAGCCCCGCAGCCTCAACAGCGGTCCAGCGCCAGCCTAGCTGCGCTCCAACTTCATCCACCCAAAGAGCATCCGCAGGCATCTGACGTTCGTGATAGGCCCGAATACGGTCTGCCGCGAGTTCGAGTGCAGCGCGATCTTCGTCCGATACTTTGGCACATTCGGCCTCGATCTCAGCATCCGAGAACCGCAACTGATCGGCAGTCAATTCCATACGGTCGAATTTCGCGGTCAGTTCCAGAACAGCCGCGTCACCACGTGCCCGAACATCAGCGATGATACCCGCAACGACGGTATCCACATCTGGGCTGTCTTCACGCTTCATCCCCAACAGGGCAACAAAGTCCTGTTCGAAACCTGCGTCGGTGGTGTCCAGAAAATGCGGCATGGGCGGTCTCCTTCTGAGGCTTGATAGCGCCCCATCACGGCCCCTTCAATCATCGGGGCCGCGTCATTTTAGGCATCAGCCATTATTCAGGGTGCTGCGGAGCCTTGTGAGACGGCGCAACATAGGGACGGGTGACATCGCGCAGCACGACTTCCAACGCCTCAACCGACAGCGCAATGGCGCCATCTCCTGCGAGGATCAGAATAACAGTGCCTGTCCCATCTTCGCCCGCTTCAAAGCTAATGGACAATAACGACAGCACAGTATCTGCATCACCGCGCGGCACACCTTGGGACCGAACAGAGGTGACATCCTCAATGGCCAGAACGGACTGAACACGTTCAAACGCACGATTGCGGGTCTGCGCCTTATCCGCATCTTCCCAACGGAAACGGTTCAACAGAAGGGCAAAGCGGCGCTCTTTCGATTTCCAAACCATTTCTGAGGATGGAAAAACCGAATCCTGAACCAGTGACGACACAACAGCGAGGTCGTCCGCATCCAGCGCCTTTAGCCGTAGCGGCGCGTCTGCGCCATCTTCGAACCGAGCATCTTGGGTCACTGGCCTTTGATCCTTTCGATCTGCGCACCAACGGCACCCAGTTTTTCTTCGACGTGCTCGTATCCACGGTCGAGGTGATAAACGCGGTTCACCTGCGTTTCACCTTCCGCCGCCAGACCAGCAAGGATCAGCGAAACCGATGCACGAAGGTCCGTCGCCATAACAGGCGCGCCCTTCATCTTTTCGACACCATGGACGGTCGCGGTACCGCCATGAACATCAATCTTTGCACCCATGCGGATCAGTTCCGGCGCGTGCATGAAGCGGTTCTCAAAGATCTTTTCTTCGAGCACCGATGTGCCTTCCGCAAAGCAAAGCATCGCCATCATCTGCGCCTGAAGGTCGGTCGGGAAACCTGGGAACGGTTCTGTCGTGACATTCACAGCTTTCGGACGACCGCCGTCACAGCGCACTTTGAGGCCACGATCGGTTTCCTCAACAGTGATTCCCGCCTCAGTGAGTTTTTCAACGAATGATTCGACGAGCGAGAGCTTCCCGCCCAGACATTCAACTTCACCGCCCGCGATCACAGGGGCGAGCATATAGGTGCCGAGCTCAATACGGTCGGTCACAACTGGGTGGGTTGCACCGTGCAGACGATCGACGCCCTGAATTTCGATACGGCTCGTGCCGTCGCCTTCGATCTGGGCACCCATCGCCCGCAAACAAGTCGCGAGGTCAACGATCTCCGGCTCGCGCGCTGCGTTTTCAATGATTGTCGTACCTTTGGCCAAGGTCGCGGCCATCAGAACGTTTTCGGTCGCACCAACAGAGGCAAAGCGCAGCTTTACGACGCCGCCTTTCAACCCGCCTTGGGTTGTTGCGTGCAGATAACCGTCTTTCAGATCGATGATCGCGCCCATCGCCTCGAACGCGGCAATGTGGATGTCCATCGGACGCGCACCGATCGCACAGCCACCCGGAAGCGACACAATCGCATGACCTTCACGCGCCAAGAGCGGCCCGAGAACGAGGTTAGACGCCCGCATTTTACGAACGATTTCATAATCCGCACGGGTCGAGTTCAGACCATGCGACGACATCGCCATGACCTTACCATCGGCCAGCGCAGACACTTCAGCGCCCAAGGACTGCAACAGAGCGGTCATCGTTTTGATGTCAGACAGGCGCGGCGTGTTGGTCAGCGTGAGGGGTTCGTCACTGAGCAAAGTTGCGGGCATCAGCGTCAACGCGGCGTTCTTTGCGCCCGCAATCGCGATTTCACCGCGCAGCGGTTTACCGCCCGTAACCAGAATCGAATCCATAATGCCCCTACTCTTCCTCAGAAATATCTGTTGCGGTCGCTCGTGCACGCGCCTGTGCCTTGCGCTTCGCCATATTAGCTTTCAACGCAGCTTTTAACCGATCCTCGCGGGTTTGCACCTTAGGATCACCAATTTTATTGCCTGTTTTCTCACTCATGACCCTTCTGATACCCGCTGATAAAAAAACCGTCCAGAGAGGGGTTGCGTATGGAATCTTTTGCAGCTAATTCCCCCGCACCGTAAGGACGCTGCAGTAGCTCAGTGGTAGAGCACTCCCTTGGTAAGGGAGAGGTCGGGAGTTCAATCCTCCCCTGCAGCACCATCCCCCCCGACATTTCAATACGATACGACAGACCGTGGTCGTTTTGCGTTTGCCGCGATGTCGCAGGTTCGAACGGCATTTTTTCCTAAAACCTTTTTCCTTTGGGCCGTAACCCTCGGTGAAAGGCCGTGTGATCGGTCGATAAGTAATTAGGCCGGTCGGTATGAAACTGTCTCTTTCGTGGAAACTTCCACTCGCGTTCGTGTTTTTCAGTGCAGTCTCTGCAAGCTTCGTTGGCATTTTGGCCTCGAACCGCATGAACGCAACTATGGAAAACGCCGCGATTGAAAACCTGACAGCCAGCCAACAGGTCATTTCCGACGCGATTGTCGCTCGGATGGACAGCTATCGCGGGGCGCTGCACCTTCTTGCTGACGACATCTCTATCGCCTCAGCCCTGCGTGGTTTTTCGCGAGCGCTATCTGCGAATGACGGCATCGAAGCAAACCTGACGACAATCCGCGACCTCTACACCACCAACAACCCGAACATTTTGATGAATGATCGGTCAAAATTGCTGAACGCAGGTGACGGTAGCCACTACTCAACACTCCATTCGAACCTACATCGCTGGTTCAACGTGATCGCATCTGAAATGACGATCGACGACCTCCTGTTGGTCGATCCGGACGGGAATATCGTTTACTCCTTTGCGAAACGAGACGATTTCGCGCTCAACATCTCTGATCCGAAGATCGCAGATACAGATATCGCAGCGATGGCGCGGGACCTTCTTTCGATGGATCTCACAACCACGCACACCAAGGGCAACGGAACCTTTTTAGATGGCACGCCGATCCTGACATCGGAATTCGACATCTACGATTTGTCAAACGGCGCACTGAACGCGTTCATGGGCGCACCTGTCGTGGATGATTTTGGAAACACACTCGGGGCAATTATTTTTGCCGTCCCACAGACACCAATCCAAACGGCCATGCGCCAGAAAAACGGTCTCAGCGTCGACGCGCAGATCGTTCTTGTGAACCAAGACGGTAACGCCGTGATCCTGTCTGGCCTGCTGCCCTCGGGCATCCGTCAAGGACATCACCTGCGCCTGTCGCGTAATTCCCCCAACATTGCCAATGCGATTAATGGCGAAACGGGGCAGATGGTGTTTGACAGTCCCGAGGGTGTGTCTCTCATGTCGGCTTACGGTCCAGTTGAGATCGGTGACACCTCCTACGGCCTCGTGATCACCGTAAACCATGGCATGATTTTGTCGGACGCCACTTCACTGACGAACATCATTGCTGCTCTGGTGGTCGGGATCATTATCGTGGTCGGGATCATCAGCGGCCTGATGGGCCGGGCGACCGTCCGCCCGATCGTTTGGGTATCGCGCCGCATGAACCGTATGGCCGACGAACGCGACCTGACCAAACGCATGATGGTCATCCAACGGGATGACGAAATGGGCGAGGCCGCCGGCGGGTTCGACCGATTGATCAAGTTTATCGCTGATACGATGAAAAAATTCCGCAATGGCATGGATGAACTGACTTTGTCTGCGCGTGACCTCGAAACTGCAGCGCAATCGCTTGCCAACAACGCGGAAATCCAATCCTCCGCGGTTGAAGAACTGTCCAGCTCGGTCGAACAAACCGCAAGCCAAGTGAAAACCAACGCGGAATCGGCAAAGGCGGCTGAAGAACTTGTTGAGAGCACCTCGACTGTTGTTGAACAGGGCACGCTCAAGGTTTCGCGAATGGTCGATGCGATGGATGCGATTAACGCGTCGAGCCAAGACATCGCTAAGATCATCAAAGTCATCGATGAAATCGCCTTCCAAACCAACCTGCTCGCGCTCAACGCGGCTGTTGAGGCCGCCCGCGCAGGTCAGCATGGTCGTGGCTTCGCCGTGGTCGCCCAAGAGGTGCGCAACCTCGCGGGCCGCTCGGCCAAAGCCGCACGCGAGACTAGCGAATTGATTGAAGGCAGCTCTGAACGTGTGCGCGAAGGCGTAGCTATTTCCGAGGAAACCCGCACGTCCTTTGACAAAATCGCGGAGAACATTGCGCATGTTTCTGATCTGGTGACGACGATTTCCGCGGCAAGCGCAGAACAGTCACGCGGCGTTGATCTGATTAACGATGCTATCCTCGATATCGCACGGATCACACGGGTCACGAGTCAGCAGGCCGACGCGTTTGCATCAACCGCAACGCAGTTGACCATGACCAACGAGGCGCTTCTGGAAGAACTGAGCAAGTTCAAACTGGACAAAGAGGACCACGTCGAAGCCATCGACGTGACCCCTGTCCAGGTTGAGGAAACACAGGCCCCTAAACCTGCATCTGGTCCAGAGAAAAACCACGTCGCGGCAGAACCCGAATCAACGCCAGTGGCAGAGGTGGAAACCGCGAACGTGCCGACCAAACCCGCGCCACTCGTGGTCATCGACGCCGACAACGACGAACGCGGTTACGGCACCTTCTGACGCCCCCCCCTTTTCCACACGATTAAGACACGCTAATTCTGTGTCATCGTTGCGAAACTGAGGGTTCATCATGATCCGCTACGCACTGAAGTGCGACCAAGGCCATAGCTTTGAAAGCTGGTTCAAATCCGGAGAGGCGTTTGACACGCTTCATGCCTCCGGACTGGTCGCCTGCACGCAATGTGGATCATCAAAAGTGACCAAGTCCCTCATGGCGCCGTCGGTTCGGACCGATCAGGACCGCCCGCTGACAACGACCGCATCCCCCGAAGAAGAGGCAATTGCGAAGCTGCGTAAAGAGGTCGAAGAGAACTCAGACTACGTCGGGATGAGCTTTGCGTCTGAAGCCCGCAAAATGCACGAGGGCGACGCGCCAAAACGCAACATCTATGGCGAAACAAAGCCCGAAGAGGCGATCAAACTCCTCGAAGAGGGCATTCCCGTTGCGCCCCTGCCCTTCACCCCGCGCAAACAGACGAACTAGCCCAGTCGACCGCCGTCTTTTGTTACAAAAATGACGCATCCTTACGTTTGGACAATTGCCCTTTATCGCAATGCCCGCTAAGGGGATCGCGATATTTTGCAAGGGACAGCCATGCCGACGCTTGTCATGAAATTCGGTGGGACTTCGGTCGCCAACCTCGACCGCATCGCCCGCGCCGCTAAACGTGTCTCTCTTGAGGTTGCCAAAGGCTATGACGTGATCGTCATCGTTTCGGCAATGTCGGGTAAGACAAACGAACTGGTCGGCTGGGTGAATGAAACCTCGCCGCTTTATGACGCGCGTGAATACGATGCGATTGTCTCCTCTGGTGAGAACGTAACCGCAGGTCTGATGGCGCTGCGCCTTCAGGAAATGGGCATTCCGGCGCGCAGCTGGCAAGGCTGGCAGGTTCCCGTGAAAACCACCAGCGCACACGGCGCTGCGCGGATCGAAGAGATCCCGAGCGATAACATCAATAAAAAGTTCGACGAAGGCATGAAGGTTGCCGTGGTCGCTGGCTTCCAAGGCATCTCACCCGAAGGCCGCATCACCACTCTTGGCCGTGGTGGCTCTGACACCACCGCTGTTGCCTTCGCGGCCGCCTTCGAGGCTGAACGCTGCGACATCTACACCGACGTTGACGGGGTCTACACCACCGACCCGCGTATCACGTCGAAGGCGCGTAAGCTCGATAAAATCGCTTTTGAAGAAATGCTGGAACTGGCCTCGCTTGGTGCGAAGGTTCTGCAAACCCGTTCGGTCGAATTGGCCATGCGCTACAATGTTAAACTGCGCGTGCTAAGCTCGTTCGAAGAACCGTCAGATGACGCAGGCACGCTGGTCTGCGCAGAGGAGCAAATCATGGAATCCAACGTCGTTTCCGGTGTCGCCTATTCCCGCGAAGAAGCGAAAATGACCCTCGTTACCATCGAGGACAAACCGGGTATCGCTGCCGCAATCTTTGGGCCGCTGTCCGAAGCTGGCGTAAACGTCGATATGATCGTTCAGAACATCTCTGAACAAAACTATCAGGGCCATGCTGGCGGCGTGACCGACATGACCTTCTCCTGTCCCATCGAGCAAAAGATGCGTGCAGAAAAGGCGCTGAACGATGCAAAAGAAAAAGGTCTGATCAACTTTGACCGTCTCGAAGCAGACACCGAAGTTGCGAAAGTCTCTGTCGTTGGCATCGGCATGCGTTCCCACGCTGGCGTTGCAGCTAAGATGTTCGAAGTGCTGTCAAAAGAAGGCATCAACATCAAAGTGATCGCCACCTCGGAAATCAAGATTTCTGTCCTGATCGACCGCAAATACATGGAACTCGCTGTTCAAGCGCTCCACGATGCGTTCGAACTCGACAAAGGCTAAACCAGCCTAGATCTTTACGAAGGGCCGCCGTGGGTTTCCACTGGCGGCCTTTTTCTTGTGCAAATACCCCATGCTGCAGCTGCGAAAAAATGCTGCGATAGCAAGAGTTTGCCGTGACACCTTTTGTCCACTCCCATTCTTGACAGAGGTCGCTTATAGATGGGCGTAACAAAAACGGATGGACCGATGGGACACAGGATCGAAAGCGACAGCCGCAAGCTGCTGGGCCGCTTGCGCGACACCATGGCCGAGGATGCCGCAGGGCAGGCTCGACTAGATAAAATCGTGCACCTGATCGCATCCTCGATGCAGACACAGGTGTGCTCGATTTATCTGTTCCGCGATTCTGAAACACTCGAACTTTGCGCGACCGAAGGTCTGGATGCGGCCGCTGTGCACCAAACACGGATGCGCTTGGGCGAAGGTCTGGTGGGCCGCGTTGCTCGCACCCGCAGCGTAATTAACACCGCCGATGCCCCCGCCGCCAAAGGGTTCCGCTATATGCCGGAAACGGGCGAAGAACGGTATTCGTCCTTCTGCGGTGTGCCGATCCAGCGGCTAGGCAGCGCCTTGGGCGTTCTGGTCGTTCAGTCCAAAGAAGCCCGCGAGTTTTCCGCAGACGAGGTCTACGCGCTCGAAGTCGTCGCAATGGTTCTCGCCGAAATGGCAGAACTAGGCGCGTTCGTCGGCGAAGGGTCCGCCATGACCGCCCGCCACCAGCAGCCTGTGCTGTTCCGTGGCACCACGGGCCAAGAAGGTGCAACCGACGGCCACGTTTACCTGCACGAACCGCGCGTTGTTGTGACGAATCCTGTCGCCGACGATCCTGACAGCGAACTGGCCCGCCTGCGCGAGGCCGTTGATACGCTACGTGTTTCTGTCGATGACATGCTGAACACGACAACGACTGTGAACACCGAACAGGTTCAGGTGCTCGAAGCTTATCGCATGTTCGCGAATTCGCGCAGTTGGATGCGCCGCATGGAAGAAGACGTGCAGAGCGGCCTATCTGCCGAAGCTGCCGTCGAGAAAGAACAATCCCTCGCCCGCAGTCGAATGAACAGCGCGGGCGACGCCTATCTGCGCGACCGTTTGCACGACCTCGACGACCTGTCGAACCGACTGCTCCGCATCCTGACAGGCCAAGGCAAAGAGACGGGCGCCGCGATGCCCGAGAACGCCGTTCTCGTCGCGCGCAACATTGGGCCGGGCGAACTGCTCGAATACGGCAAGGGTCTACGCGGTATCGTTCTGGAGGAAGGCTCAGTCGGATCGCACGCGGCCATCGTGGCCCGCGCATGGGCGATCCCGCTCGTCATTCACGCAAAGAACATCACCGCTGAGGCGCTCAACGGTGATCCGATCCTCGTTGATGGCGATCAGGGGATCGTGCACCTGCGGCCTGACGAAAACGTGCACAACGCTTTCCGCGACAAGATCGCGATGCAGGCTTTGGCCCAAGAACGCTATGGGTCGATCCGCGATCTTCCCGCGACTGCGCTCTGCGGCACCACCGTGAACCTGCATATGAACGCCGGGCTTATGGCGGACCTACCGTCGCTGCCCTCCTCGGGGGCCGAAGGTGTGGGGCTGTTCCGCACAGAGCTCCAGTTCCTGATCCGCAATCAAATGCCGAAACGCGCAGAGCTTTCGGCGCTCTATTCCCGCGTCATGGATGCGGCGAACAACAAACGCGTTGCCTTCCGCACGCTCGACATCGGGTCGGACAAGGTTCTGCCCTACATGCAGGCGCAGGACGAACCGAACCCCGCGATGGGCTGGCGCGCGATCCGCGTGGGCCTCGACAAACCGGGGGTCTTGCGGATGCAGCTTCAGGCGCTGATCCGCGCCGCGCATGGGCGTCCGCTAACCATTATGTTCCCCTTTGTGGCTCAGCTACAGGAATTCCGCGACGCAAAGGCCGAGATGAACAAGGCCTTGGACCGCGAACGCATCCTAGGCCACCCGCTGCCGTCCAAGATCGAAGTGGGCGCAATGCTGGAAACCCCCAGCCTTGCCTTTGCGCCTGACGCCTTCTTTGACGAGGTGGATTTCCTGTCGATTGGCGGGAACGACCTCAAGCAGTTCTTCTTTGCTGCCGACCGTGAAAACGAACGCGTCCGCCGCCGCTATGACACGCTGAACGTCAGCTTCCTTTCGTTCCTCGAACTGGTTGTTGAACGTTGCGCCAAGGCTGGCAAACCCGTGTCCTTCTGTGGCGAAGACGCTGGTCGCCCGATTGAAGCGGTCTGCCTTGCCGCGATTGGCCTGCGTACCCTGTCGATGAGACCTGCTTCTATCGGTCCAGTGAAACATCTGCTGCGCCGTGTGAACCTGAACGAGGCACGCGGAGTGATTGCCGATGCCCGCGCCCGCGGGGAACAATCGGTCCGCGAGGCGATCAGCGAGTGGCTATCCAAACAGAGCTGATCAGCGTTTCGCGACAGAACGCCCTTTAGCCGTTTCCGCATGGAAGGCCTCGATCACCTGATCGGGGTCGAATTCTCGCGCCAACTGCCGCAAACCAAAGTGAACATGCGCCATTTCGGTGTAGTAGTTCACAAAAGCTAAATTGGTTCCCGCCCCAGCAGCCGCACCCAAAACAGGCACCGCTTGCGTGGCGAGCTTTTGCGTCAGAACTGCCGCAAATTTCGGCGCCACCTTAGCAATCAGAGAATGGATCGCAGGCCCCGTCAGGGCCACGCGAGCCCCGATGAAGCTCGTGTCGATCCCATCGTCATCGGCATCCGGTCCGCCCGCGCTGAACACCCGCAGACACTCTGCGCGCGTCTCGTCACTGTCGATATCTTCGCCATAGGTTTGCGCCACGCCCTGCACAGCCCGAAAGATAATCGTCGTCGCGACAGGTATCTCTGCAATCGCAGTCGGAACGCCACCAACACCACCCAAGGCTCCCGAAATCGCGCCGATCACCTTGTGCAGACGGTCGCTGGCAACGGCCCGTTCTAACGGACCCTGCCGCGATGCTTTGGCCAGATGAAAACTGCGCTCTAACGCAGTTCGTGCGGCCCCTTCGATTTTGGTTCGGAACGCCGCGGGCAGCAGTTTCATGCCGTCCTCGACCTGACCACCGACATAGGTGATCACCTGCATCAACATGCCGTTTGCAGAGGCTTGACGCTTCGCCAAAGCCCGCACCCTCTCGCGCCCAGCGGCATCAAGCGGGTTGGTCGGGTTAATCAGTCGAGGCGGGCTTTTCGTGATCATGCCCTTTAAAATGGGGACGCCCACCAGGATTACAATCAGGGGCGGGCAGAACTTTGCCCGTAACTCCCGTCCATGCCGACGGACAAAGATTATAGCCCAGAATACGGTCAGGGTTTGTCGGCGGCGGCATCTCGACGCCCTCTAGATGAAAGAAACCGAACCGTTTGTAATAGGGGTAATCCCCCACCAGCATGACCCGCGACCAACCCAGATCAAAGGCGCGGTTCAGGGTCTTGCGCATGAGCGCGCCACCGACCCCTTCGCCCTGACGGGTCGGGTGAACGGCCACAGGGCCGAGGAGGATCGCCAACCGATTACCCACATAGACAGGCCAGTTGCGGATCACGCCCGCGAGAATCCCGTCTTGATCTCGTGCGGTGAAACAAAGCTGCTCAATCGGATCAACGCCATCGCGAAGCCGATACGACGAAAGTGCCGTTCGACCTGGGGCAAAGCAGAGGTCATAAAGTGCCTCGACTTCCCACCAATCCTGCACTGTTTCCAAATTCAGTTGGATCATTGCGAGCTTTTTTCCGCTTAAAGTCTGGAAGACGCCCTAGCATGACGCTACCTCTGCCGCAAACCAGATGAGGGTCTTTTTAATATGTTCTATCGTCCGGCCGATGGCCACGGCCTGCCGCATAATCCGTTTAACGCGATTGTATCTCCCCGACCGATTGGCTGGATTTCGAGCCGTGGCGCGGATGGCGTCGACAATTTGGCCCCCTATTCGTTCTTTAACGCCGTCGCCTACACGCCGCCCCAAGTCATGTTCTCATCCAGCGGGACAAAGGTTGATCGTGACGGCAAAGACAGCCTCGCCAATATCCGCGAAACAGGTGTCTTCTGTGTGAACATTGTTGAATACGCCATGCGCGACGCGATGAATGCGACCTCGGGCAGCCATGCAGCGCATGTCGATGAATTTGAATTCGCTGGGATTGATAAGGCTGAGTGCGACCAGATCGCTTGCGCCCGAGTCGCGAATGCACCTGCATCATTGGAATGCCGCCTTACCCAGATCGTAAAGCTCGAAGGGGACGAAAGTACCGCGATCTTTGGTGAGGTCGTTGGCGTGCACATGCGGGATGACTGCCTAGTTGATGGCGTGTTCGATGTGACCCGTTTCCAGCCACTCGCTCGCCTTGGCTACCGCGATTATGCGATCGTCAAAGAGGTCTTTTCGCTCACGAGACCCGACGACAAGGTGTAATCGCCTAGCGTTCGTTCAGGCCCTTACCCGCTAAAATACCCTCGCGAAACTTGGCGATCCGATTGATGCGGGTCGCCGACTGTTTGGCGGCGTTCAGGTTCATCACGTAACTGCGCCGCCGCCCCGGTGTCAGTGCGGCAAAGGCCTCAGCCATTTCGGGATCAGCGTCGAGAGCATTGGCCAATTCCTCGGGCAGTTCCAACTCTGTCGTCGTTTTCTTTTCCTTGATGCCTGCCTCTGCATAGCCCATTGCCTCTGCAATATAAGCCGACGCGATTGCAGCTTTGGCCGCCACCTGATCAGCCGCGGTAAAGCGCAGCATATCGGGGGTCTTTGTCTCAGCGCCCTGTTTTTCCAGAACACCTTCAGGGTCTTTAAGCAGTCCCGCATTGAAAAAGTTCAGACGGAAATTGTCGCGGAAGGCCCCAATGATCACGATGTTGCGGCCCGCGTGCGTGTAGCAGGCATGACCCCATTTCACCGTTTCCTTCAGCCCCGCGTTCAAGCAGATCTCGCGCAACTGCCGCACACCATCGCCCCAAATTTGGGTCGAGCAGTCTGGCGTCTCAAAGCGGGCACAGCGACCGCAGCCCTTTGTAAAGAAATCTTCGACGTCAGTTATCATCATGGTGCCCCCTCATACAGCCACGATACATCCACTCCTCATCACTGAGAAATGAAAAGGGGCCCGAAGGCCCCTAAATCAATGTCCACCCAAGATGCCGGTGCGGACGCCATAGTCCACAGCGATCTCGTAATCCGGATCATCGTCACTATCGACCATCAGGTGCCCAGCTTTGGTCAATAGCTTGTGGCAATCACGGCTCAGGTGACGCAATTGGATTCTCTTACCCGCCTGCTCGTATTTCGCTGCAACGGTTTCGATCGCCTGCAAAGCGGATTGGTCCGCCACACGGCTGTCGTTGAAGTCCACGATCACGAGGCTCGGGTCGCCAGCAAAATCGAACAATTCGATAAAACCATCCGTCGAGCCAAAGAACAGCGGGCCCTGAACTTGATAGACTTTCGCCCCCTCGGGAGTGCTGTAGGTTTTCGCGTGGATACGGCGCGCGTTGGTCCATGCATAAGCCAGCGCCGACACAATCACACCAACCACAACAGCCGTCGCAAGGTCGGTCCACACCGTCACAACGGTCACGAGGACGATCACAAAGGCATCCGTCATCGGCACGCGGAACAGGATTTTGAACGAGTTCCACGCAAAGGTGCCGATCACCACCATGAACATCACACCAACCAGCGCCGCCAACGGGATTTGTTCAATGAGCGGCGAAGCCACAACGATAAACGCCAGAAGGAACAACGCCGCAGTGATTGCCGCCACGCGGGTGCGACCACCAGATTTCACGTTGATCATCGACTGACCAATCATCGCGCAACCGCCCATCGTGCCAAAGAAACCAGCGATAAAATTCGCGGTGCCCTGCGCGATGCACTCCTGCGATGCGCCACCACGTTTGCCCGTCATTTCACCCACAAGGTTCAGCGTCAGGAGGCTCTCGATCAGGCCAATCGCGGCCAGAATAACCGAATACGGCAGGATGATTTTGAGAGTCTCAAAGGTCATCGGCACCTGCGGAAAATGGAACATCGGCAGACCACCCTTGATCTCGGCCATGTCACCGACACGTGGAACGTCGATGCCAAACGCAATCACGATGATCGCGGTAATGCCGATCCCAGCCAGTGGAGCGGGGATGATGTTCGTCACCTTCGGAATACCCCAGATGATCGCCATCGTCAGCGCCACGAGGCCCAGCATCATATAAAGCTGCATACCCGACAGCCATTCACCACCCGACATGCCGTGGCCAGCAGCCTCAGCACTGCCCGGAACCTGAAACTGGCTCATCTGCGCAAGGAAAATCACGATCGCCAGACCATTCACAAAGCCAAGCATAACAGGGTGTGGAACGAGGCGGATGAACTTGCCCCAATGCATCACACCAACGAGCAACTGGATGATCCCCATCAAAACAACAGTGGCAAAGAGGTATTCAACGCCGTGCTCAGCCACCAGCGCGACCATCACAACGGCCAACGCACCTGTTGCGCCCGAAATCATACCAGGGCGGCCACCGATCACTGCTGTCACCAGACCAATGATAAACGCCGCATAGAGGCCAACCAACGGGTGAACCCCTGCGACAAAGGCAAAGGCGACCGCTTCGGGCACCAGTGCCAACGCAACGGTCAGGCCCGACAGCACTTCGGTCTTGAGCTGGTTCGGGGTCAGATCGCCCTTATCGGCAATCGCGAGTTTTCCGGCCACAGCCGCCAGTCTTGCACGGGGCATATTGGTTTTCCTATTCCTGTTCGCTTGCCGCCGCCCTAACCTGTTAGCGCCTGAAAGTGAACCCGCTCGCGCGTTCGGCGCCCATGTGTTGCGATGGCGGCACTGACTTTGGGCTTGTGGAACGCCTCTCTGCGGGGCAGCATAACAACCATAGATTGCAAAAGGTGGGGTCATGCAGCCAAAAATCGGGATTATCGGCGGATCGGGCGTTTACGACATCGACGGATTGGAAAACCGCGACTGGGTGACGGTGGAAACGCCGTGGGGGATGCCGTCGGATGATTTGCTGACAGGCACGCTTGATGGGATCGATATGGTATTCCTGCCGCGCCACGGACGCGGCCACGTTCAGACCCCTTCGACCGTGAACTACCGCGCGAATATCGCCGCCCTGAAAATGCTCGGCGTGACAGATGTCTTTAGCGTTTCCGCATGCGGGTCATTCCGTGAAGACATGGCCCCCGGTGATTTCGTGATTGTCGACCAGTTCATCGACCGCACCTTTGCCCGCGAAAAGTCATTCTTCGGCCCGGGCCTTGTGGCGCATGTCAGCGTCGCGCACCCGACATGCTCCCGCCTCATGGACGCTGCCGAAGCCGCAGCGCGTGCGACAGGCACGACCGTTCACCGCGGCGGCACCTACCTCGCGATGGAGGGCCCGCAGTTTTCGTCGATGGCCGAAAGCCACCTCTACCGCCAATGGGGGTGCGATGTGATCGGTATGACCAACATGCCCGAAGCCAAACTCGCCCGCGAAGCAGAACTGTGCTACGCCTCCATCGCGATGATCACCGATTACGACAGCTGGCACCCTGACCACGGCGCAGTCGAAATCTCGGACATCATCCGCACGCTGCATGGCAACCCGGCCAAGGCTCGTGAAACTGTGGCTGGCTTGCCCGCGCAACTCGGCTCTGACCGCACTCCCTGCCCCTGCGGATGCGATACCGCGCTCGAATTCGCGATCATGACCGCCCCAGAGAAACGCGATCCGTTGATGGTCGAGAGGCTACGGACGATTGCGGCCCGCGTGTTGAGTTGATACCCAAAGGCGCAATCAGTCAGAGGCCGCTATGAAAACCGTCAAGGATTACATCCGTACCATTCCCGACTTCCCGCACGAGGGCATTATGTTCCGTGACGTGACGACGCTGTTTAGCGATCCGCGTGGTCTGCGGTTGGCGATTGATCAGCTTTTGGAACCTTATGTCGGCCAGAAGATCGATAAGGTGATCGGGTTAGAGGCGCGTGGTTTTATCCTCGGCGGTGCGGTTGCGCACCAGCTTGGCGTTGGGTTCGTACCCGTGCGGAAAAAGGGCAAACTGCCCGGAAAAACGATCTCGCAGGATTACAAACTCGAATACGGCGAAGCGACGGTTGAGATACACGAAGATGCTCTAGAAGCAGGTGAACGCGTGCTGATCGTGGATGACCTTCTGGCCACGGGTGGCACCGCCGTTGCTGGGATCAAACTGGTCGAACAACTCGGCGCGCGGGTTGTGTCGTGCGCGTTTGTTGTCGACCTTCCCGAACTCGGCGGGCGCAAGGTGCTGACCGATATGGGCCTTGATGTGCATACGATTTGCGATTTTGAAGGGGCCTAACGCCCCTTATTTCACAATCACTTCGTCCTTTACGAACAGGTTGGCCCATGCGCGGTCAACCAGTTCAGGGGTCATGTGATAGTGCAATCCTTCGAACTCGCAGATCGAAATAATCTGGTCGATTAAGAAACCTGGTTGGTAGTTCGCGTAGGTATTCTCAATCGTCGGATATTTGTTTTTCAGCAAATGGACCAATGACGCCTCATCCAGCGGCATCCCTTTTTTCTTTGCGATCATGGCAAAGATTTTAAGGAAATCCTGTTTGTTCGGCCCGTCGATCTTAATCTTGTAGAAAATCCGCCGCAGCGCCGCTTGGTCAAAGATTTCATTCGGATGGAAGTTGGTCGAAAAAATCACGAGGGTATCGAACGGCACCTCGAATTTCTCACCTGACTGCAGCGCCAGAATATCGCGGTTTTCCTCAAGCGGAACAATCCAACGGTTCACCAGCTTTTGCGGCGGGTCTTCTTGGCGGCCAAGGTCGTCGACGATGAACACGCCGCCTGTTGCCTTGAGCTGAAGCGGCGCCTGATAGGTCCGTGCCACGGGGTTATAAACAAGGTTCAGCATGTCGAGCGACAGCTCACCGCCCGTGATAACAGTAGGACGTTCACACTTTACATACCGCGTATCGAACTTGCCCGACGTGCGGCGGATCGCATTCGGGTCATCCAAATCTTCTTCGGCGGCAGAATGCACAATCGGATCATAAACGGTGATCACCTGCCCCGCGTATTCAACTGCACGCGGCACATAGATCTTATCGCCCAGCGCGTCCCTGATCCCGTTCGAGATCGACGATTTACCGTTCCCCGGAGGGCCATACATGAGAATCGAACGGCCTGCCGAAATCGCGGGTCCCAGTTCACCGATCAGTTTCGGCGGTAGGATCAGATGCCCCATTGCCGAAGTCAGACGATCACGGGTCATTTGCAGGTTACGGATCGACTGGCGTTTCACCTGTTCTGCATAGACCGCCATCGGCACAGGCATCGCGCCGTAGTATTCCGATTGGGTCAGCGCCTCTAGCGCCCGCGCTTTGCCCGCGTCGGTCAATTGGTAGCTCAACTCGCCGGCTGAATTGGGGCTCAGCATTCCGATGGTTTCGATAAGCCGTTGAGAACGCGCAATTTCGATCAGCTCCTGCGTCACGGGGATCGGCAAACAAATGACCCGCGCGATGTCAGAGACGATGGTCATATTGGTGCGGAACATCGACTTGATCATGATGTCGCGCATCATGACAATAGGCAGCTGCATCCCCTCCAATGACTTGGGGGCGGGTGGTGCCATGACAGCGTTCACTTGCATATTCATCGTCGTGCCTGTGTCGTATGGGCCGCGCTGCCTGATCTGATCCAGTCAACTGGTGCTTGTAATCCTTGTGAGAAATACATGACGGGGTATTGTGGCCAAAAAATGGACAAACCATTGAAAGAGATGGGCATGAGACAGGCAAACCGGACTTCGGTCTTAATCGTATTGATGGCAGCGATCCTCGCTTTGGGTGGCATGGCCATCGCAAAGAGCGGATTTTACCTCGGCAAGCACGAAGGTGACACGCTCCATATGGTCGAGATCGTGTCGCGGATGGCCGCTGGCCAATTGCCTCATATCGATTTCATGACACCCATCGGGGCCTTGGCATTTGCGCCCATCGCCCTGTTCAAGGCAAACGGGTTCGGCATCGGGATGTCTGTCCTTTGGGCGCAAGTACTCATGGCCTTGGCGTTCGTGTTGCCCACCTTCTGGGTCGCAATCTCACGCTTCCCGCGACTTCTCGCGGCACCTTATGGTTTTGTCGTAATGGTGTTGATCCTCGCCCTCGTCCATGGCGAGGCAGAGAGCGGCGTCTCGATCTCTATGCACTACAACCGTTGGGCATGGGCTGCGGCCTATGTCGCGATCCCTGCCGCGCTCTTTGTACCTCAATTCGCCCGCAACAGCCTATTTGACGGGATCATCATAGGGTTGATGCTTAGCGTTATGGCGATGATCAAAGTGACCTACTTCGTCGCCTTCGCCCCTGTGATCGTCGTAGCTCTCTTGATGACGGGTCAGCTACGGGCCTTTGGCATCGCAATCCTGACAGGTTTGGGTGTCGTCGCGATCCTCACCGCTGGGATGGGCATCGGCTTCTGGCTGGCCTACGTTGCGGATTTGCAGACCGTAGCGGGATCGGCCAATCGTGCCGCGCCAGGTTTGCCGTTGGCGTCTATCCTTGCCGCGCCCGCCTACGAAGGTGGGACAATCGCCGCCATCGCTGGCGTGATTTTCCTTCGCCGTGCTGGGGCTAACGCCGCTGGGATGGGCCTCCTCTTGCTGATCCCAGGGTTCATTTACGTGACCTATCAGAACTTCGGGAACGATCCGCAGTGGCTGTTGCTGATGGCGTTCATCCTGCTCGCCCATCGCCCCGACCAAGGCGACGAGCGCGCCACAATCACTGGCATTGCACTCATGTCGATTGCATTCGCGACGCCATCATTCCTGAACCTCGCCTACAGCCCGTTTCGGCATTTCAACGCGGATGTCGAACGCTTTACACCTCTGATCTCGGGCACCCCTGACAACGCGGACCTCTACACCCTGACCGCCCGTGCGATCCGCGTTGATGCGACCGTTGCTTTGGATACCGAAGGCCAGCCCTATGCGAAATGGCAGGATCAATCAGGCCGCGACGCACCCGTTTCGTTCAAAGGGGAAACCTTCGGGAATTGTGCGCTCGACAGTGGGATCACGGCATATTTCACCGATGTGTCCTCTGATTTGACCGAAGTTGGATATCAAGGTGCGAAACTGTTCACCGCTGACCTGTTGAACTCGTTCTGGCTCTACGGAGAGTTCGAACCGCTCACGGGCGGTGCGCCTTGGTATTACGGCGGGCTAAGTGGGTTTGCGGATGCCGAGTATCTGCTCGTGCCGCTCTGTCCACTGTCGGTCGAGGCCCGTGAATTGATCCTGACGGAAATCACAGAGACAGGCGCGGACACGACCCTCACCGAAGTGCGCCGCACGCCGCTCTATGTGCTGTTCGAAAAGGGCTAATCAGCCGAAAACGATGGGCCACGCGAGGTAGCAAATCAGCGTGGTCCCAAGCGGTAATCCCATTGGGAACCGTTTGCCTGTCGTCCAGCTTTCCCAATCGGGCACCATGCGGCGAATGGGGCTATGACGGGCGATGCGGTGCACGACAAACCCAGCGAGCGTGCAGCCCGCGAGAATATACATGACCATCACCGCGTCTCCTAAGGCTACGAACGGGGCGGCGGCTGCGATGAACTTTGCGTCCCCTGCCCCCATCGCGCCCGCTGCATTTGCCACGATCCCAATCACCAACATCACCGCGAGGTGCGACCATCGCCACGCCCAGTCTTGGATGCCAAAGGCGATAAGGCCGAACACGGCAAACACAACAACCAACGCGATGACTGACCAATTGGGGATCTTCATCGCCCGCATGTCATTCCACGCGACATAGAGGCAGATCGGCAAAACGGGCGGCAAAAGCCACAGCGCCTGAGAAGCGGTTAGGATCATCAGTTCACTACGTTATCTTCTAGCGCCCGAAGCGCCCGAACAGCCGCTTCAAAGTGTTGGGGATGGGTATCAATTGCTTCGCGCAAGAGGCCCTTGGCCATCGTCACGTCACCCTGCCGAACAGCCGACAGGGCAAGAGTATGCAATAGCTGCGCCCGCTCTGTCTGCGACATCTGGATGACCGGCAGATCGTAGTTCCGCTGTGCCCCACGGGCCAGAACAAGGTTGTTTTTCGCGGTGAACATGGTCGGGTCATGACGCAGGGCATCTGCGAACAAACGTTCCGCACCAGAGTAATCGCCACGGGTTAGCTTGGAAAAGCCCCAGTTGTTCAGCGCGCCAGCAGGACGTGTCGTCAGGCCCACGGCGGTTTCATAGAAACTATCTGCGCGATCCCATTCCTGATTACTGTCGGCAACCATCGCCTCAAGCCGATACCGCTCAAATGTCTCATAGGTCGGCGGGATCGCATCGAGCACCCGTTCCGCCTCGGCCCATTGGTCCGCGCGGATCAACGCATCGGCGTAGCCAACGCTATCCTCTGACGTGACCTCTGCATGTTCGATCACAGCTTTCCACGCGGTCACAGCGTCCTCTGGACGGCCCGCACGCACCAGCGACTTTGCCAAACCGCGGAGGAAATCGATCCGACCCGGGTCATTGGCGTTCGCGCGCTGAAAATAGGCGACGGCCTCGTTCGGGTCGCCGACGGTCAGCATCACGTCGTTGAGGTTGGTTTCATCGATGACGTTCACGTCTTGCATGGCGCGCGCCACTTCGGCTTCGCCATCTTTGACACAGCCCGATAGAGCCGAGGCGCCCAAAAGGGCGATGAATAGGGTCTGGCGCATTGCCTGCGTCCTTACTGCTCTGCCGTTCTAGATATCCGACAAGAGGAGGAAATCGCCTGTTCCCCGTCGGACAAGTTGGAACGTTTCATTATCGTTGGGGTCAACATACGCGGAATTATCGCGTTTTGCGAGTGCCAAGCGCAGGTTGTCGCGGATCATGTCGGAATTCCCGTTGTCCGTTGCATAGGCGATACGGAACACTTCTGCGGCTTCATAAACCTCGCCGCGCTCCATCAAAACAACACCGAGGTTGTTCCATGCCGCCGCAAAGGTTTCGTCCTCTTTGGTGGCGCGGCGCAACAGCTCTTCGGCTTGTCCGAGCCTTCCCAGCTTGAGGTTTGCAGAACCCAGCGCAGAAAGCGTGTCGACGTTTAGCCCCTGCTGACCCGCCGCCCGCATATAGGCCCGCAGCGCCAATTCGTATTCGCCCGCTTCCATCAAACGGTGCCCGACGATCAGCCCGTCGATGTCGGATTCACCCGCGACACCGGGGGCATAGACCCCGTCACCACGGTTGAGGCCGCCCGTGTCACAGGCGGCCAAAGCAATTAGCGATACAATCAAAAGGATAACGCGCATGGTGCGTGTTAGTTACCACCCATGCTCATGAAAGTCATGATGCCGTAGACGGAGGGGCCAATGAGAATGATCAACAGTGGCGGAACAGTCAGCATCATCGTCGCGAGCGTCATCTTGGTCGGCAGGGTGTTGGCCTTTTCTTCGGCGCGCATCACACGTTTATCGCGCATCTCGCCCGCATAAACCCGCAGTGCTTCGGCAATGGACGTACCGAACTGTTGCGACTGGATCAGCACGGTTACAAACGAGTTCACATCTGGCACGCCGCAGCGTTCAGCCATGTCGCGCATCACTTGGGTGCGGTCCTTACCAGCTTTAAGCTCATAGCTGACGATTTCGAATTCTTCGGCCAGTTCGGGGAAACCTGCCCGCAATTCACGCGCCACCCGCAAAATCGCTTGGTCCAGAGACTGACCCGCCTCAATACAGACCAAGAGCATGTCGAGGCTGTCAGGGAAGCCATTGACGATCGCATCCTGACGTTCAGCCTGACGGCGTGTGACCCAGTATTTCGGCGCCATATAGCCAACAGCACCCGGAATAAGGATCGCCAACATTGTGTCTTGGGTAGAGGGATCGCCCGTCTGCGTCTTCAAGATCGCATAGGCAACGCCAGCGATCAGCGCACCGATGCCCAAAGCGAATTGGAAGAAGTAATAGACGCGAACAGCGTTCTTTGTCCGATAACCAGCCTGCAGAAGTTTCAGCTGGATCGCGGAAAATTCGTCTTCGTTCTGCGGCTCTAGGAAGTTGGAGTATTTCTCCAGCTTATCCTTGCCCGTGGCCTGACGCAGCTTTGCCTTTTGACGACCAGCGTCATGGCTGCGTGCCGATTGTTTCAGACGATCAAGCGGATCCTCGCGCTTTTGCACGATCATCGGGATTGCCAAAAGCATCAGGGCCATAACGATCCCTGCAACCAGATAGAGCGGTCCGTAGGCGCCAAATTTATCCGTCAGTAGGTCCAGAAGTGCAGTCATATCAACGCCCCCTTACACTTTGATATTCACGAGCGCGCGCATCACAAAGAGGTTCGCCGCAAGGAAGCCAGCCACAATCAGACAGCCAGGAATAAAGGCCGCCGTGTCTTTTACGCCGTCGTAGTAGTCCGGCTTTGCCACGTTAATCAGCAAGAGCGCAGCCAGCGGGAAACCGGACAGGAACATGCCCGACCATTTGGCCTCGGCCGTGATCGCCTTAACGCGGCGGAAGAGTTTGAAACGTGCGCGGATCACCTTGGCCAAACCTTCGAGGATTTCAGCGAGGTTACCACCCGATTGTTGCTGGATCGTTACTGCCACCGCGAGAAAGCGCAAATCCTGCATATCAATGCGTTCGGCCATAGTTTTCAGGCTCTCACCCATGTCGCGACCATAGGCGGCCTCATCGGCGATCATGCCCATTTCGGTGCCCAGCGGGTCAGCGACCTCTTTGGCGACGATATTCACTGCAGAGGCAAACGGGTGCCCAACGCGCAGCGACCGCACCATCAGTTCAACCGCATCAGGCAGTTGTTCTTCGAGCAGGGAAATCCGTTTCTTGGCTTTGCCGTTCACCCAGACATAGACACCACCGATACCCATTGCGGCCGCCATTGCAGCACGCACAGGGGTGCTCGCCGAGGTGCCAACAGAAAGCGCAATGAAAGAAGCGACACCCAGCACACCCATGATCATGATCAATTGCACGGGGGTAAACGCGATGTTCGCCTTCTGCGCCTTCTGGGCCAAAAGCGAATACAGCGGGATTTGCTGTGACTTGATGTGTTGGGTCATCTCTTTGCGGAGCTGTTCCAACACTTGCTCACGGTTCGCGCCGCGCTCCATCAGAGCCAAACGACGGTTCACGCGGCTGTTCAGGCTGATCGATTTGCCAAATACCGTAAGGTAGAGGCCTTCGACCAAAACGAGGACCGCGACGAAAACGATGCCGTAGATAAGCGGTTCAGCAGAGAGGACCATGGCTATTACTCCGCAGCGTAGGGTTCAAAGATGGACGACGGTAGGTCATAGCCCCACAGACGGAACCGTTCAGCAAAGTGCGAACGCACGCCAGTGGCGGTGAAATGACCAATGATTTTGTTGTCAGGTGTCAGACCAACGCGCTGGTAACGAAACACCTCTTGCATAGAGATAACGTCGCCTTCCATGCCGGTGATTTCGGTGATCGAGGTCATGCGACGCGAGCCGTCTTGCAGACGCGACGCCTGCACGATCAAGTTCACAGCCGATGAAATCTGGCTCCGCACCGCTTTGATCGGCATCTCAATACCAGCCATCGCAATCATGTTTTCCAGACGCGACACGCCATCACGGGCAGAGTTGGCGTGGATGGTCGTCATCGATCCATCGTGGCCCGTGTTCATCGCCTGAAGCATGTCGATAACCTCTTCACCACGGGTCTCACCCACGATGATACGGTCAGGACGCATCCGCAGTGCGTTGCGCAGACAGTCACGCTGGGTCACAGCACCCTTGCCTTCGACGTTCGGAGGGCGGGATTCCATACGGCCCACGTGGGTCTGTTGCAGCTGAAGTTCCGCGGTGTCTTCGATCGTCAGAATACGTTCACTGTCATCGATGAAAGACGATAGCGCGTTGAGCGTCGTGGTCTTACCAGAACCCGTACCACCCGACACGATGACGTTCAGACGGGTCGCGACAGCCGCTTGAAGATAGGCGGCCATTTCTTCGGTAAAGGCACCGAATTTGACCAAGTCATCAATCGCCAGCTTTTCCTTTTTGAACTTACGGATCGAAACAAGCGACCCATCCACCGCAATCGGACCAACCATCGCGTTAAAACGCGAGCCATCAGCCAAACGGGCGTCCACATAGGGGTTCGATTCATCAACGCGGCGACCCACAGCGGACACGATTTTGTCGATGATCCGCAGGAGGTGCTTTTCATCCTTAAAGGTGATGTCGGTCAATTGCAGCTTACCTGCACGTTCGACGAAAATCTGTTTCGGACCGTTGACGAGAATATCGTTCACGGTGTCGTCTTTCAGAAGCGCCTCAAGCGGGCCTAGGCCCGTCACTTCGTCATATAGATCCTGGCTGAGCTGAAGCCGCTCTTCACGGTTCAAAACCAGTCCTTTTTCTTCGAGCGTTTCCGCCGCAATCGCGTTGATTTCCTGACGCAGATCGTTTTCGGTCGCTTTTTCGAGCGCCGCGAGGTTCAGGTTGTCCAACAGCGCCTTGTGCAGTTCGAGCTTGATCTCGGACAGGCGCTCTTTGCGCTTTTTCTCACGATCATCTGGGATGACCTGCGCACTGGCCGTTGGCGCGGGGCGACGTAGTGATTTCGGAGCTTCGGGCAAGGGCGAAGACGGCGCCGCGCTCGGCTCAACCGTCTTACCCTTGATCGCAGCCAGACGGGCAGCCGGCGCGGTTCCGCTCGATTTTTTTATACTTCGAAAACATTTTGCGCCTCCTTATCCGTGTGCCGCATCAGCGTCGGCGGTGTTATGTTCGTGAACTGACAGAGCCAGCTTTGCGATTTCCTTGCGCAGCGGGTTCTTCGCCGCCGTCTCAGACAACGGCGCACCGTGGTCGTTGGCTTGGGTGACTATTTTGCCGCCATCAGGCAGTTGCACCTCAATCGAGATACCGAGGCTTTCTGCCATACGCTTAACGCGGGCCTTGCCGTTCAAATCAGTGAATTTCGGCGCACGGTTCAGCACAAAGCGCAGCTTTTGGAACGGCAGTTCTTCGGCTTGCAGGGCCCGTTTCAGGCGCAGTGTGTTCTGTGCGCTGCGCATATCGAGTTCGGTCAGCGCGAAATAGACATGTGCCGCCTCAAGAACGGACTGCGACCACTCCACCATCACGGGCGGCATGTCGATCACCACATAGTCAAAGTTCGTCCGAGCCAGTTCGATCACCCGCTCAATATCTTCGGGCATCACAATATCCATCGGCACCAGATCCGCAGGCGAGGTCAGCACGTAGAGTTTGCTTTCGAACGGCAAAAGCGCCTGCATGAACGAGTCTTCGTCCATCGCTTCGGTATCGCTGAGCATTTCGAGCACAGCTTCACGGCGCGGCATGTCGAGGAAAGTCGACACCGATCCGAATTGCATACCGAAATCCAAAATCACCACGCGCGGCGGGTTCTTTTTATCGATATTTGCCAGTTCCCAGGCAAAGTTCACCGCAAAGGTCGTCGTGCCAACGCCACCTGCCATACCCTGAACGGGAATAACGACACCTGAACGATCTCCCGTTGCCTTGAGTTTATTGCGCGGTTCTTGAGCTACAGGCGGTGCGGGCGGTTCTTCTGCAAGTACACGATCGATCGCTTGAGACAGTTCACCTTCGGGCAGCGGATAGGGAATAAATTCGTCACCACCCTCACGCAGCAACTGATGCAACGCTTTGGGGCTGACGTCTTCGGCAATCAGAATAACCTTGAGGCCCTTTGCTTTTGCAGCAGAGATCACATTGGAAATCAGGCCAAGGTCGCCCTCGTCCTCTGCATTCAATGCAACCGCGATAAATTCGAGAGTGTCCGCATCAGGCTGTTCCAAGAACGCCAGAGCATCCTCAAACCCAAGATCACCCCAGCGTTCGCCCAGAGCCTCTTCCATGTCTTCAATCAAGAGATCAAAGAACTGCACATCGCGACTGACCGTGCAGGCGACAATCGGCTGCGGTTCTGGCTGCATGACTGCTATTTGACCCATTTTCGTTTCCTTCGTCTCGTCCATTGGCGGCGATACCGTCCGCCACAAACCACCTCGGAATCGCCGAGGACTACTTCTTTCGGACATTCATCACCTCCAATCGTGTCCAGAATTGGGCCGAAAGGATGCAATTGTGCGGAAATGAGAGACGATAAACAAAAAAGGAGGCGAATTGTTCGCCTCCTGCTTGCGTCGATTTAGACAGTGTTATCTGTCGGTTGCAATCTCTGCACCAGAGATGCCAGACAACTGAGTCGAGGCCGCCGCGCTGTTCACATACTCGCGGAAGATCACATCGGCGTAGCGGCCATCCATGATCATCTGGTTGCTTTCGACAAAGCCCGACACTTCGGTCACTGTGCGGCGGTTTGCACGCTCGCGACCCTCGGTCACGATCAAAGGCTGCTCTTCGCCATAGGAAACCACAGCCTCTAAACGCGAACGGTCGATGCCTTGGGATTGGAAATAGAGAACCACAGCCTCTGCGCGGCGCAGACCCAAACGACGGTTAGATGCGGTCGACCCCACGAGGTCAGTGTGGCCGTAGACCTTGAACCGAACTTCAGGGAACTGTTTGATAAAGTCGGCCTGTGCACGCAGCACGGCGCGGGCCTGTTCATCCAAAGCAGTCGAGTTGAAGTCAAAGTTGATCATTGTCGGAACTTCGGCTTCAAAACGGCGATTCAGGTTGGTCGCATAAGAAATAGCACCGGTATGAACCGCAGTATTGTTCATCGTGGCCAGACCAAAGGTGCCCGTATCCACGAGCGATCCCGCCTCACGATACGATGCCATGACAGAGGCGTTCTGGCTACAGGCCGTCAACGCGCCACATGCAGCGATCAGAAGTGCGATCCGTTTCATGTCTGCCCCCGCCTTCATACCATTAATCCAGAACGTAACCATAAGAGCCCGAGAAATCCTGACGTGCCACTTCGCCCGCAGGACCGGTGGTCGGTGTGCCCGTGACACGACCCATCAGGAACAAATCACGCTCAGACGGCAAAGGCACACGGTCCGTCGGCAGCGCAAGCGCTTCGCCACGGGTCGGGGTCACCAAATGCGCGGTCACGATAATAACCAATTCTGTCTGCTGACGTTCGTAATCCGCACTACGGAACAACGCGCCGAGCACTGGGATATCACCAAGCCACGGAACCTGTGTGTTCAGGTCACGGAAATCGTCGGACATTAGACCCGCGATGGCAAAACTTTCGCCGTCGCGCATCTCGACCGTGGTCGAAGTTTCGCGCTTGCGGAACGCATCAATCGTAAAGCCGTTTGCGGCGGTGTAACTGTTCGACGGGTCGATGCTCGATACCGCGGCATTGAGTTCAAGGTTGATCGCATCGCCATCCAGAACGCGCGGTGTAAAGTTCAGCTCGACACCAAAAGGTTTGAATTCAATGGTGATCTGGCCATCTCTTTGGCTGATTGGAACGGGGTATTCGCCGCCAGCGAGGAACCGTGCCTCTTGTCCAGACAAAGCGGTCAGGTTCGGTTCAGCCAAGGTGCGTACTACGCCGCGTTCTTCGAGGGCTTCGAGCAATAGACCAACTTCGAGGCCACCTGCGTTAAAGCCGAACAGAACCGCGCCCGCTGCTTCACCTGCGCCGATGGTCGTGCCTGTCGCACCGCCAACAGCCGTCACAGCCGTGTTCAAAGAGTTCGACCCACCCAGAACGCCAACGTTTCCGCCCGAAATGCTTCCCTGCATCCCCAATGACGACGATAGCGATTTCGCAACGGTGCGCTGCATTTCAGCAAAGCGGACGCGTAGCATCACCTGTTGGGTGCCACCTACGCTCATCAAATTCGACACGCGTTCGGGTGCGTAACGTTCAGCCAGTTCCAAGGCGCGTTCCATCCGCGCAGAAGAGGACACTGTGCCAGACAAAACGATCCCGTCGTTCGCAGTCCGCACTTCAATCGTTTCACCCGGAAGGATCTGTTCCAGCCGTTCTTTGAATTCCGTGATGTCAGGTGTGACCTGCACTTCAACGTTCGTGATCAGTCGTCCATCCGCGCCCAAAAGGGTCAGCGTGGTCCGACCGGGCTCTTTGCCCAGCACATAGATCGTGCGATCCGAGAGCGATGAAATGTCCGCGATCCCAGGGTTCGCGATCGACAATTCTGTAAAGGGAGTGTCGCTTTCGACAACAACTGCGCGGTTCATTGGAACCTGTAGCGCACTCGACGGTGCGCCGCGCATCACTTGCAATGTTTCCGCCACGCCAAACGATGGCATTGCTGCGAATGCCAAGGAAAGGCTGGTCAGTGCCGCCGTGATAATACTTTTACGTGTCATTGTGACCTGCCTCTTGGATCACGCCCGTTATCGGGTCTCTTGCCCGTATTTTTCTGCAGACTGCGCTGAAAAAGCATTTTTTGCAAGAATCAATACGTTGCGAGGCAAATTATATGTGGGACTTGGGCAACAGACCCATGTCCCACGACAACGCATCAGGGTTGTAAACGTGTCTTAGTCGGTGCAAGGGATCGGGATTTCGACCACATCACCACCACGACGCGTGCGGACGGTGCAAACCTTTTCCTCGACCACTTCGGGTTCAGGTTCAGGCGCAGGGGCCGCTTCGATGCCGAGCAACGTGTTCTGATCCACAACAACCGGAGCCGCGATGGTTTCGTCAAACGCACCGACCAGAGACAACATCAGGCTGCCGGTCGATTGCGCCTGAGCCAAAGCCGCAACCTGCTGTGGCGTTGCCTCAACCGTCACGGTGCGGGCAACGGTGCCGGTGTTTACCGATCCGTTGATAATCTGGTCAATCGCGATGATTTTGAGGCTCGATTGGATCAGTTGGGTCACGTCAGTGGTCCCCATATCGCCCACATTCATAGCGCGACCTGTCCAATAGACGTCAACACGGTCATTCGGGCGCAACAGTCCAGACACGCCCGATGCCACGTCAACGCGAATAGCAAAAGCTCGCATTCCGGGCTGCAAGAGCGAAGTAATACCAGCGTCGCCACCTGGCTCTGTCACCTTAACAGCCAAAACAGGTTCGAGCGGTTCCATCTGGCGCAGCACAACGCGGGGTTCTTCGGCACCATTGGGGAACAATTCTTCGATCGTGCGGAACACACCTTCGGGCAGGAAGGGCTCGGCATAGAGGATCATGCCCACATCGTCAGGGGTCAGCGTGGCGCCATAGGGCACCATTTCTTTGACGGCGACGACCTCAATTGTGGGGGCACGTGCGGCGATTGCGGCCCGCTCAGCTGCACGGACTTGTTCTTGCTCGTCGATATAGCCTTTGACCATAAAGACCGCAAAACCCGCGAGGCCAAGACCAATCACCAGAACCAAACCAAATACTGATCGCATATTTTTACCCTCTGCCGCCTCAAGCTGCGTCGATCCAACGTTTTCTTAGTTTATCACTCGCAGGAAAATGCGGCGATTTGTGGACAAATAACAGCTAATGATCGTTTTATTGTCGAATTCAGAGACAATCACTAGTGCTCACACCCCTGAAACGATTTTGACCGCCCCCACGTAAGGGACGGTCAGTCATTTTAAGGCACCAAGATCAATAGTATTGATCTGCGAGCTCTGACATCTGGCTAGACATCTTATCGCCCATGGCCGTTTGGTGTTCCCCAGTCGTCGAGACAATCGAGATCCCAAGTCCCACCAATGCCGCGGCCAATACAACCCAATCGACGGTTACGGCACCTTCTTCATCATGGCGTAGTTTTTTAAACCAAGTTGTCATGTCGAGGCTCCGCTAACCTGGGATGATCTTAGTAGGTTGCGTCTTTTTGTGCGGACAGCATGGTCGACATCTTGTCGCCCATTGCAGTGGTGCCGCCCGATACGGACGAAATAACTGCGATGCCGATACCTACGAGAGCTGCGGTCAGAACAACCCAGTCAACAGTTACTGCGCCGTCTTCGTCGTTGCGGAAGTTTTTGATGAAGTTAAGCATGATACGCTCCAGAATTTCTTTGATGATTGAATAAGGATTAGTAGGTTGCGTCTTTTTGTGCGGACAGCATGGTCGACATCTTGTCGCCCATTGCAGTGGTGCCGCCCGATACGGACGAGATAACTGCAATGCCGATACCTACGAGAGCTGCGGTCAGAACAACCCAGTCAACAGTTACTGCGCCGTCTTCGTCGTTGCGGAAGTTTTTGATGAAGTTAAGCATGATACGCTCCAGAATTTCTTTGATGATTAAATAAGGATTAGTAAGTTGCGTCTTTTTGCGCAGACAGCATGGTCGACATCTTGTCGCCCATTGCAGTGGTGCCGCCCGATACGGACGAGATAACTGCAATACCGATACCTACGAGAGCTGCGGTCAGAACAACCCAGTCAACAGTCACAGCACCGTCTTCGTCGTTACGGAAGTTTTTGATAAAGTTCAGCATGTCGGTCCCTCCTCAGGGAAATGTAATCGCTCAGTTTTCAGTTCCTTGCGGGGGTGTTTCTCACCAGCCTCTCTGGTTCGTTTCCCGCTTTGGATGAGATGATATAGCCATCCGAATGGGGCGGGATTTGGGCAGCTTTGGTGCAATTTCTGTCCATCTGAGATTTTTTAATACGAAAGGTATAAGTTACTGATTAATAAGGTATAAAAGGTTAAATTTTATATACTTTAGGGTATTCCGCCCCTGAAAATACTCTACAATTAGGCTCACTCATGGCCATTGTTCCTCCTTTAGGTAGCAATTGGACAGATTTTCTGCGATAGATTTGAAAAAAGCAGAGGCAGGGCAGACCCGCATGACGCGGCGCTTCGCAATCATTTTCAGTTTGGCGACTCTTTTGGCGTCCTCGGCCTTGGCCGAGTCGAGCCGTTTGCAGCCCGACTTTACCTTTAGGCGAGTCACCGCGCCGCCCGTTGGCACAACCACAAATCGTATCAATGTGCAGATCGACCCCGCAGCGCCGCGTGCGCCCAGCGCTCCATCTGCACCCGCCGCAGCAGGTGAGGCGGCGATCCCGACGTCGCGCACTCCTGCCCCATCGTCGAACCCAATTGAAGGCGCCGTTCCGCAAACAGGAACCCTCGATTGGTTTTGGGAGGCCGTGCCCCCTACCCTCGATGCCACCGCTCCTGGACGATTGATCCTTGCGTTGGACGCGATGGCCAAAGCCCCCGAAGGCGAAGCGGTCACGGAACCTCGCTTATCCGCCCTGCACCAGATTGCCGCCGCGCATGGCAAAGACATTATGATCAGCACGATTGATACAAATGTCTCGCCCGCGCTGGCTTTGGCCGTGATCGCAGTTGAAAGCGGCGGAGACGCCAGTGCCGTGAGCCGAGTAGGCGCGCAGGGCCTCATGCAACTCATGCCAGCGACGGCTGCACGGTTTGATGTGCGCAACAGCCTCGATCCATCACAGAACATCCGCGGCGGGATTGCCTATCTCGACTGGCTCATGACCGAATTTGATAACGACCCAATTCTATTCATCGCAGCATATAACGCAGGCGAGGGTGCGATCCGTGACAACAACGGCGTTCCGAACTTTGCTGAGACACGTGCCTATGTACCCAAAGTGCTGTCCGCATGGACAGTGGCACGCGCGCTCTGCGTCACACCGCCAGAGCTGATGTCGGATGGCTGCGTCTTTAATCTAGGGGACTGACTTTGACCGCTTCAAAGCCACTTGTGCTGGATATCGACGGCACGCTTTTGCGCACCGACATGTTGTTCGAAAACGTCTGGGCGGGTCTGGGCACTGATCCGATCAGAACGATCAAAGCAGGCGTGACGCTCTTTCGTAAACCCGCGCATCTGAAAGAGGCCGTTTATAATATAACCGATATTCGCGTGGACTTATTGCCCGTTAATACCGAGGTTCTAGAATTCGCAAAGGCCGCCCAAGCCGACGGGCGCGAGGTGATCCTCGCCAGCGCATCGGACGAACGATTGGTTCAGGCGCTTGCCGATCATCATGGGTTCGACGGGGCCATCGGGTCGAAAGACGGTCACAACCTCAAAGGCGCGAACAAAGCCGCCGCGTTGGTCGAACGCTACGGCAAAGGTGGGTTCGATTACGCAGGCGACGATTCATCAGACACGGCGATCTGGGACGTCGCAGATAAGGCGATTATCGTGGGAACCGCAGGCGGAGCCGCCGCACGTTACCCCTCTGAAAAGGTGACGACCTTCGACGCGCCGCACAAAACCTCCGAAGCCATTCGCGCCATGCGTCCGCATCAGTGGGTCAAAAACGTACTGCTATTCCTGCCCATGATCGCGGCCCACCAATTCGGGTTGGTGTCCTTTGGTCTGATCATCCTCGGCATCATGGCGTTCTCGGCGGCTGCATCCTGCATTTATATCGTCAACGACCTACTCGACCTCGAAGCGGATCGCCTCCACGTTAAGAAATGTAAACGCCCGTTCGCCGCAGGCACCGTGCCAATCAAAACGGGCATGATGATCTGCGCGGGGCTTGGGGTCTTTGCACTGGGCCTTGGCGCGTTCCTCGGCATCGCGTTCTTTGGTGTCGTCGCTCTTTATATGATCCTGTCGCTGGCCTATTCGCTGAAACTCAAACGGATGCGCTGGATCGACATTTTCACGCTCGCATCGCTCTACACAATCCGCGTGGTGGCTGGCGCTGCGGCGAGCCGTGTTGACGCCTCTGTCTTTATGTTGATCTTCATATTCCCGATCTTTGTCACCCTCGGCTGCGTGAAGCGTTTAACCGAACTAACGTTGGCCACGAACGACGACCGCCTTCCGGGGCGCGGGTATGGCCGCCCTGATAGACCTGACCTGTTGAACGTCGGCATTCTCGGGATGATCGGGGCGCTGGTGATTTTCTTCCTCTACTCGTTCAGCGAACAAGCACGGATGCTCTACCCGTCCCAATGGCTGCTGTGGGTCGCGCTGATCCCAATTGCGGCATGGCTCAACCGAATGGTGCGTCTGGGTTGGTATGGAAAGCAGGACTACGACCCGATTGTTTTCGCCCTCAAGGACAAACGCGGGATCGGCCTTTTGCTCATCACGCTGTCGCTGATGTTCTACAGCGCAGGACTCTGGCAAAAATGGTTTGGGTTCTGAGGGGCACCCCTCAGAACGACAGTTTCTTAAAGATCGGCTCGGGGATCAGTTTGATCACGGTCATGATCGGGAACCAGATTTTCGCTGTGTAGATCACGTTCCGTTTTTTCTGAACGCCTTTGAGGATGTCCTCTACCGCCGCCTCTGGCGTGGTCATAGCAGGCATTTTCATGCCCCATGTCATCGCCGTATCGACAGGGCCAGGTTTTACCGTCATCACGTGGACGCCCTTGCGACCCATGCGGTTGCGCAGACCCGACAGGTAGGTCGTGAAGCCAGCCTTTGCCGCGCCGTAGACATAGTTGTTCAAACGCCCACGATCACCTGCGACAGAGCTGATGCCGACGACAATGCCTTGTTCACGGGCTTCCATCACTGGGCACAGCATGGTCAGGAACCGCGCAGGACCTGTAAAGCTGTCGGTGACAACGCCATCGATCAAGGACGGATCAGCGTCAATCTCGGCCTGATCTGGCATGGAGCCAACAAAGACCGCGCAATTGATCGTACCTTCGAGGCACTTGGCTGCCTCAATCACCGCGTCAAAGGTTGCGGCATCGCGCATATCGATCGGCATGACGGTCGCCTCAGGCGCACCACGGACCGTCGCGTCAGCTGCGGTCGCCTCCATATCAACGATGTCACGACCACATAGAATGAACGCAGCGCCGGCCTCGGCTTGCTTACGAATGAACGCGCGGGCGATGGCGGATGTTGCGCCTAGGATGATCCAAGTATCGGTCATTTCGCACCTCGTAGGTTCAAACGGCGGGTCATGTCAGTTTCAAAACGGTGATCGGGATCGGATTCGTTCACGGCCTCTGACCACTCCGAATGTTCGGGATACATGGATTTGATGACGTCCCCCGATGCGAGGCTATCTTTGGCCAGATAAACCCGACCACCAGCCGCGTCTGCTAGGCTGATCAGCTCCGCAATCAGTTCAGCAGCGGCATCACGTGCGGGGAAATCAACAGCGAGCGTGTACCCCTCCATCGGGAAGGACATATAGCCACCCCGCCCCGCGCCCATGCGTTTCAAAACGGCAAGTGGAGAGGCCAGACCAGAGGACGCAATCGCGCTCAGCATGGACTTCAGTGCATCCACTTGGGCCAAGGGCACAACGCATTGGAACTGATGGAAGCCACGCTTTCCATAGAGACGGTTCCAGTCGTGGATCTTGTCGAGCGGGAAAAAGAAATCCTCAATGCGACGATCAACGGTGCGACCCTCAGCAGGGACACGACGGTAATAGGCTTCGTTAAAAGCCTTTACGATGGGTGCGGCCAAGGCAAAATTCGGCGCATCAAAAGGCACCTTTTTCGCCCCTTTCGGCGCGGAATAGTCCCCACCGCCAACCTCAGCCTCTTCGACGATGCCGCGTCCCAGAGCGTCACCCTTGGCCATTGCATCAATCCAACCCACACAATAGGTCGCCGTACTCGCGTCCAGCATTTCGATGTGCTGGTCCCAGTTTTGCACGCGCCGTTCGGTAACGCGCAATTGGCCGCCGGTGATAGGCTTCAACCGCAGCTTTTGCTGACAGGATCACACCTGTTTGGCCCAGCCCGCCAATCGTCGCTTTCCAGATCACCTCATCGGCTGGGGTAATAGCTCGCGTTCCATCGATGCCGAGCAGGGTAATTTCGGTCACATGTTGGCCAAACGATCCGTCATTGTGGTGGTTTTTGCCATGCACATCCATGCCGATAGCACCACCGACCGTAGCGAACCCTGTGCCGGGCATCACGGCGGGCAGATAGCCCTTGGGTGCGAAAATCCGTGCCAGAGTAGCAATGGTGCAGCCCGCCTCGACATGGACGATGTCACCGTCGAACCCGATGATCCGATCGAGCCGCGTCATATCTGTCGCCCGACCGTTATCGTTCAGCGCGGCATCACCATAACTGCGGCGGTTGCCAATCGCAGGGCCTTGGGCCGTAACCGCAGTCCGCCGTTCAGGGCGTGCAAGTTCGCCATCAGCAGTCAGGGTGCGGCCCCAACCAGAATAAGTCATTGTCTTCCAAAGCATCGTATCAAAGTGCCTGTTTTAAAGAATGTCGTTCGGCAAATGGGAAAACCAATAGCCCCAACCCAATCGCAAACCAAAGGGTCGTTACACGAATAATCGCCGTCGCAGGCAGCGAGGTTTCAAGAGGCACGCCCTGCATTGATAAGAGCGCAACCATCGCGGCCTCGGCCCCACCAACACCACCAGGTGCGCCCGTCAGCCCGCCAGCAAGGGTCGAGAACGTGAAAATCGTTGCGGCCATCCAGAACCCAATGTCCGCGCCCATCCAAAGAAGGAGAAGGTGGAACGCATAGCCTTCGGCAATCCAACCTGTCAGGCCCAGTGCCAAGGTGATGATCACCGTTTTGGGGTCAGAAAACGCAGCAAGCGACCCTGCCGCACGGCGCACACGCACCATGAGACGCGGGAAAAATCCGGTTAGTCGGTAGGCAAATTCCGCCGCTCCAGCAAGGAGCCGTGGGCGTGTAGCTACAAATGCAACCAACAGTGCAGCGATAGCCACAGGCAGGCCAAACGCGATACCACCCGCGCCAAAGGACAGGCCCAGCGCCAGAATAATCGCCATCGCGGCCAGATCACCGGCCCGATCCATGAGCACCAACGGCGCGGTCCGTTCAACGGCCCACCCCGTTTCACGTCTGATCCACCGCATACGGATCAGTTCCCCGACGCGACCTGGGGTCACGGACATCGCGAACCCACCGATGAAGTGACGGAGGTCTTGGGTTAATGTCGTCGGAAGACCAATTTTACGTGCCATCACGTGCCAGCGACTGCCGCGTAACACGTAGTTCACAAGGCTTAGCCCCAAGAGCACGATAAATTGCAGAAAAGACAGTCGCGACAATTGGGCAATCGTTTCTTCCCAACCCGTCGCAAGAGCGAGCCCAGCCAAACCCAAAATGACAAAACCAAACAACCCCGCCAGCAGCGCGATGTCGCGCCAACGGCGGTGTGCGGTAGAGCCTGTGTCTGGCAATCTATTTGTGCTGCTCATTGTCATTGGTCACGAAATAGCAACCGATTGGGGCCGAATTATGAAACCCAAGGCAATTTTAGAAACAACTAACACACGCGAAAGAAGAAGGGCGCCCGAAAGCGCCCGTTCCCTTAGTCTACAATCGTCGCCTCGGTCGCGGCCCGAAGCTCTTCTTCGGTGACGCCATCGGCCAGTTCGACGATTTTGAGGCCACCGTCGACCACATCCAGAACCCCGAGGTTCGAGATGATGCGGTCCACCACGCTCTTGCCCGTGAGTGGCAGAGTGCACGCCTTGAGAACCTTCGATTCACCATGTTTGTTGGTGTGATCCATCACGACAACAACGCGACCAACGCCCGCGACGAGGTCCATCGCGCCGCCCATACCTTTGACCAGCTTGCCCGGAATCATCCAGTTAGCGAGGTCGCCGTTCTCGGCCACTTCCATCGCGCCAAGGATCGCCATCGCGATTTTGCCGCCACGGATCATTGCGAACGACTGCGCAGAGTCGAAATAGGCGGTGTGCGGCAGTTCGGTGATCGTCTGTTTGCCTGCGTTGATCAGGTCAGCGTCTTCTTCGCCTTCAAATGGGAACGGCCCCATGCCGAGCATGCCGTTTTCCGACTGAAGAGTCACTTCAACGCCTTCGGGAATGTAGTTCGCAACGAGCGTCGGGATACCGATGCCGAGGTTCACATACCAACCGTCTTGAAGTTCTTGCGCGGCCCGCGCCGCCATCTGGTTACGATCCCACGGCATTATGCGGACTCCTTCTTGCGGGTGGTGCGCTGTTCGATACGTTTTTCGTGTGCGCCCTCAATGATGCGATGGACGTAGATCCCCGGCAGATGGATAGCATCTGGATCGAGCGTTCCTGCTGGCACGATTTCTTCGACCTCTGCGATACAGATTTTACCGCAGGTCGCGGCTGGCACGTTAAAGTTCCGCGCGGTTTTGCGAAAAATCAGGTTGCCCGTTGTGTCCGCTTTCCATGCCTTAACGATCGCGAGGTCGGCAAAGATGCCTTCTTCCATGATGTAGGTCTGACCGTTGAAGTCTTTGTGCTCTTTGCCTTCCGCGATCACGGTGCCCACGCCAGTTTTGGTATAGAAACCGGGGATGCCGGCGCCGCCAGCACGCATACGTTCGGCCAATGTGCCTTGCGGGTTGAACTCCAACTCCAGCTCGCCCGACAGATACTGGCGCATGAATTCGGCGTTTTCGCCCACATAGGACGAGATCATTTTCTTAACCTGTTTGGTCTGCAACAGGATGCCGATCCCAAACTCATCTACGCCTGCGTTGTTCGATGCAAAGGTCAGGTCCTTGGTGCCTGCGTCTTTGATCGCGTCCAGCAAAAGTTCGGGGATACCGCAGAGGCCAAAACCACCGGCCGCGATAAACATCCCGTCAAACAAAAGCCCATCGAGGGCCTCTGCTGCACTACCGTAAATCTTCTTCATTCTCTCCCCCTCTGGGTCCGTATGGGCCACTCTTGGCAAAGAGCCTCCCTCATCATGGCGGTTAGATTACTGAAAAAATCGCCGCTGTCCCGTGGTTTTTTCTGCACCTGCAAAAGAAAGCGGCGAGCCTTGGCCCGCCGTTCTATGTCATTCGTCGCTAGCTGCTTTTTTCGCTGGCGCTTTTTTCGCTGTGGCCTTCTTGGCGGCGGGCTTTTTCGCTGCAGCCTTTTTCGCGGGGGCCTTGCGTTTCTTTCCCGACTTCGCGGCTTTTTCGTTCACCAGCTCAATCGCTTGTTCGACCGTCACCGTCTCTGGGTCTACGTCTTTGGGCAGCGTCGCGTTGACCTTATCCCATTTGATGTAGGGACCATATCGACCCGACATGACCGCCATCGCGCCGCCATCAGGGTGATCACCCAGTTCCTTGAGCGGTTTCGCGGCCTCACGTCCACCACGACCTGCCTTTTTCAGGGCGAGCACTTCGACGGCGCGGTTCATACCGATGTCAAAGACCTCATCCACCTCTTTGAGGTTCGCATAGGTCGTGCCGTGTTTCACAAACGGACCAAAGCGACCGATGCCCGCCTCGACCACAACGCCATCTTCGGGGTGCGGGCCGATTTCGCGCGGCAGGTTCAGAAGCATCAGCGCCTTATCAAGGTCGATAGTGTCTGTCGTCCAACCTTTAGGCAGGCTTGCACGTGGAGGTTTTGGGAAATCCTCAGACGCTTCGCCACGTTGAACATAGGGACCATAGCGACCATCGCGGAGCGAGATTGGATCGCCATCATCGTGACCCAGAAGTTTGCCGTCTGGACCGATACCCGTTTGTTCCATCCCCGGAGGGCCGAACGGACGGGTAAAGCGGCATTCGGGATAATTCGAACAACCGATGAACGCACCACCAGAGCGCGCCGTCCGCATGGACAAACGCCCAGCGCCACAGTTCGGACAAGCACGCGGATCGCTGCCGTCCTCTTTGGCGGGGAAAAGATGCGGTTCGAGAACTTCGTTGATCTTGTCGAGAACCTCAGTGATCCGGAGTTCAGACGTTTCTGCAATCGCCGCCGAGAAATCCTTCCAGAACCGTCTCAGCAGGTCGTGGTAATCCACCTCACCCGCCGACACTTCATCAAGTTCGTTCTCAAGGCTCGCCGTGAAGTCATACTCCACATACTTTTTGAAGTAGTTCGACAGGAAGACAGTGACCAAACGGCCTTTGTCCTGCGGGATCAGGCGACCTTTATCCTTGGTCACATAATCGCGGTCCTGAATCGTGGTCACGATAGAGGCATAGGTGGACGGGCGACCGATGCCCAGCTCTTCCATCTTTTTGACCAAAGTCGCCTCGGTGTAACGCGGCGGCGGCTGGGTGAAGTGCTGCTCTGGCAGAACCTCTTTCTTGTCGGTCTTGTCGCCAGCAGCGAGGAGCGGCAGACGTTTATCGTCGTCATCCACAACGCTATCGTCGCGGCCTTCTTCGTAAACCGCGATGAAGCCTTCAAACAGAACGACCTGACCCGTGGCACGCAAGACAACCTGACCGTCAGCCGATGCGATATCGACCGTGGTGCGTTCCATTTGCGCAGCTGCCATCTGGCTCGCGATGGTGCGTTTATAGATCAGATCGTAGAGTTTTTGCTGATCAGCGTCCGAGATTTTGACCTTTTCGGGCGACATAAACATATCTGTCGGACGAATACACTCGTGCGCTTCCTGCGCATTCTTCGCCTTGTTTTTGTACATGCGCGGGCTGGACGGCAGGTATTTTTCGCCGAACTTTTCCCTGATCGCGTCACGCGCCGCCATGACTGCCTCGGGCGCCATGTCGATGCCGTCGGTACGCATGTAGGTGATCAGACCCGCTTCATACAAACGCTGGGCCGCGCTCATCGCTTGGCGAGCACCCATGCCGAACTTGCGTGATGCTTCTTGTTGAAGCGTCGAGGTCATGAACGGCGGGGATGGGTTACGGTTGGCGGGCTTTGCCTCAACTGACTGAACCGTCAAATCACGGCTCGAAATCGCAGCGGCAGCTAGTTCAGCCTGCGCTGCCGTCGAAATATCAAATTTATCGAGCTTTTTGCCTGCGAACGATGTCAGACGCGCCTCAAACTGCTGACCGCGTGGGTTCGCGAGAACAGCCTTCACGGTCCAATATTCTTGAGGATTGAACGCCTCAATCTCCATCTCGCGTTCAACGATCAGTCGCAGACAAACGGACTGCACGCGGCCTGCCGATTTAGAACCGGGGAGCTTGCGCCACAGAACAGGCGAAAGGTTAAATCCAACGAGGTAGTCCAGCGCACGGCGGGCCAGATACGCCTCAACCAGATGGGTGTCGACCTGACGCGGGTTTTTCATAGCCTCCGTCACGGCGTTCTTGGTGATCGCGTTGAATGTCACGCGGCTAACCGTTGTCGATTTCTTGATCGCGCGACGCGTGGTCAGGGTCTCTTGCAAGTGCCAGCTGATCGCTTCGCCTTCGCGATCAGGGTCGGTTGCGAGGATAAGAACGTCGTCGTCCTTGAGCGCGTCAGCAATCGCCTTAACGTGCTTTTTGCTGTCATTCGCGACTTCCCATTTCATCTCAAAATTGGAGTCGGTATCGACAGAGCCGTCTTTCGGAGGCAAGTCGCGGACGTGACCGTAGGATGCCAAAACCGTGTAGTCCGATCCAAGATATTTGTTGATTGTCTTGGCTTTAGCCGGGGATTCGACAACAACAACTGGCATGGGAACTCCGTAATAAAAGGCTTTGGCGTATGGCGCGGCAACATGTGTGCTATCGCAGTGGAATGTCAATGCACCCATTTCTCACCCTTGATCAAGGTCATAGCGACACTGTCAAAATAACTTCAAACTAAGGTCTGATTGGTTAGGAGGGTATTTTGATGACTTTCAAATTCGTCGCGATGGCTGCACTTGTCGCTCTTCCGATTGGCGCGATGGCAGAGCAAGTGTTCACCCCAGAGCGCGGGACTAGCCTCAGATCCGAGCTGATGAACACCGCCCGCCCTTATGCGGAATCCGTATTCGGCGCACCTGTAGAATTTGTCGTGCACGACCTACTTGTTCAGGGCGACCACGCTTATGCTTGGCTAACAGCACAGCGACCAGGCGGCGGGCAAATTGACCTGACACGAGCACCCGCAGCCAAAGACATCATGTTCGGTGTGAACGACCACACAGATATAAACGTGTTCTATGAACGAAGCGGAGCGGGTTGGCAGGTCTACGACTGGGCCGCGTTTGCGACGGACGTTTGGTGGCAGCGCAAGGACATTTGCGCAGGTTGGGGTGATCTTCTCGAGTACGGTTGCAACTAAAGTCGCGACAGCAAACCACCGACATGCCGTTGGATCGCCCCGTCTAGTTCAAGAGCGATCAATGCGGGTGCAATGAGGTTTGGCGCTGACTTCATGTCTCTGATCAGCTGATCTTCAGCGATTGGCGATGGCCCGAGGCGCGATAAGATTTGCTTGTTGAGCTCCTTGCTGTCTTTGAAACTGCGCTGGGGCTGGGGGTTCGGAGCGAGAGGCAGCTCGGGGGCCTCGTCCACCAATGGCATTAGACCGGCAATCACGTCCTCGGCCCCACGGATCAACGTCGCTCCATCGCGGATCAGCGCATTACAGCCCCCTGCCCGCCCATCAAACGGATGCCCCGGAACGGCAAAGACTTCCCGCCCTTGGGCCAGAGCATTCTCAGCGGTGATCAGACTGCCCGATTTCGCTGCTGCCTCGACCACGACAACCGCGCGACTGAGGCCAGAAATGATGCGATTGCGCGCAGGGAAATGGCGAGCTTGGGGTTGCAGACCGATTGGTTGCTCGGACAACCGCAGACCTTTGGCCCCGATGGCGTGGAACAATTCTGCGTTTTCGTTGGGATAGATAACATCGACCCCACCACCCAACACCGCAACAGTCCCCACCTCAATCGCGGCGTGATGTGCGGCGGCATCTACACCACGAGCGAGGCCTGACACGATGACATACCCCGCCGCCGATAGATCCGCCGCGAGTTTCCGCGCCATCCTCGTGCCCAATGAGGACGCATTGCGGGCACCGACCAGCGCGACCATAGGGCGGGTCAATATGGACGTATCGCCAACCGCCCAGAGGATCGGCGGGGCGTCATCTAGAGTAGCCAGTGACGCAGGATAATCTGGATCGCCAAGGCACAGCATCCGTGCTTTGACAGCGCGAGCCGCCTTGAGTTCTGCATGAATGACGCCTTCGGGACAAATCGCGTAATCGGTGACACCCGCCGCGCGCGCAACCTCGGGCAAAGCCTCTAATGCAACTGCAGCCGAACCATGCTCCGCGATCAGTCGGTGAAATGTCGCGACACCAACCCGTCGGGATCGCAGCAGACGGAGACGGTTAAACCGGTCGGCTTCCGTGGTGGGTGGGAGTGGGGGGTGAGTGGAAGAACGTAGGGTTCCGGTCATCCTGTACTCCGTCTGCTGCAGGTATGGGATACACCCGCAAACTTAAGAAGCCGTAAATTTCGAGGACTTACTCCGGCTTAAATGCTCGGGGGAATTTTAGCCGCAACGTGAGCCAATACGCGAGCGCAAGAACGATCGAGGGGAGAATTGTTAAACGCCACAAATGAAAGTCTGGGAACAGAAATATTGCACCAAGGAACTGGGTAAAAATTGCAACCAAGATTGCGATACCCCATCCAGCCAGACCGATCCTCAAAAGGTAACGTGAAACCGGCACCGCGGTGGCAAAGCCTATCCAAGATATCAATGGGCTCATCGATAAGGGCGTGAAGAGGAAAAACTCTAGTCTGTCCGCAAAATCATTGAGGTAGAGCGCAGGCGTGCGCCGTATCACAAGAGAGAGAACATACCCAATCAATGGGACCGCGACGAACGACGGAAAAACTGCGAGTACCGATGCTGAAATGGGCACGATATTGTGCCCATTTTTGCCACTAAGGAACACGCCCATTTACGACGATGCGCCGCCGACGGTCAGCCCGCCGATCATGAGTGTCGGCTGTCCTACGCCAACAGGAACCCACTGGCCTGCCTTGCCGCAGTTGCCAATACCGGGGTCGAGCGCCATGTCGTTCCCGATGGCACGAATTTGGCCCATCGCGGTCGGGCCATCGCCGATTAAGGTCGCACCTTTCACTGGCGCACCAACAATACCGTTTTTAACGCGGTAGGCTTCGGTGCAAGAGAACACAAACTTGCCGTTCGTGATGTCGACCTGACCGCCGCCAAAGCCGACCGCATAGATGCCGTCCTTTAGATCAGCGAGGATCGCCGCGGGGTCAGCGTCACCACCTAACATATATGTGTTGGTCATGCGAGGCATCGGCAGGTGGGCAAAACTTTCACGGCGCCCGTTCCCTGTCGCCTCAACGCCCATCAATCGCGCGTTCTGACGGTCCTGCATGTAGCCAACGAGGATACCATCCTCGATCAGGACGTTTTTACCGGACGGCGTGCCTTCGTCATCGACGGTGATCGACCCACGACGACCTGGAATGGTGCCATCATCCAGAACAGTCACACCTTTGGCAGCGACCTGCTGGCCGACACGTCCCGAAAACGCGCTGGTGCCTTTGCGGTTAAAATCGCCTTCAAGGCCATGACCCACAGCTTCGTGCAGCAGAACCCCCGGCCAACCCGGTCCAAGAACGACATCCATCACGCCCGCAGGGGCAGCTTCGGCCTCAAGATTTACCAGAGCAACGCGCAGCGCCTCGCGGACGGCAGGTTCCCAGTGATCGCGCGAGATCAGACCGATCAGCCCTTCACGGCCACCACCACCGTGCCCCCCAGATTCGCGGCGCCCGTTCGCATCCTCGACGATGACAGAGACGTTTACGCGGCTCATCGGGCGAATGTCTGTGACGATGGTGCCTTCGGGCCGCAGAATCACGACCTCTTGCAGCGAGGCCGCAAGGGATGCGGTCACTTGAACAACCCGACTATCCAATTCACGCGCGAAAGCATCGATTTCGTTCAGCACGTCGATCTTAGCTGGAAAGGTCGCCTGCGCGATGGGATCAACGTCACTATATAATTTTACGTTCGTAGGCTTTGGGCCGATCGCCAAAGTGCCGCCGCCGTCACCAACCGCAAGACGGGCCGTCGCGACCGCTCTTTTCAGCGAAGATTCGTCGATTGTCGTCGAATGCGCGTAGCCTGCCGTCTCTCCACGCACGGCGCGGAGGCCAAAACCTTCAGAAGAATCGTAGCTGGCTGTTTTGATACGACGATCGTCTAAAGTCAGAACTTCCGCGCGACGCCGTTCGAGAAAAAGCTCTCCGTCATCGGCCCCAGCAGTCGCTTCACGCAACAAAACAAGGGCTTGATCCTGATCTAGGGAGGTTTCGAAGGGGCGGAAGTGATCGGTTTTCATATTTTACTTTCGTGATATTATCTTTGACATAGGTCAAAAAAGGACAATATGCCGCCCTTGTGGTTCTTGAGTTGTGTCGCAGGATATGGGACATGCAACGCTGGATACAATGGGATTCCGGAGATTGTTCTCTTGGGTACCACACTAAGGGGAGGGGCATCAGTGCCCCTAAAAGCACAGGGTTAAAGATGCGATTGACCAATTTTGTCTCCAAGCTTTCCGCTGCCGCTGGCCTTGCACTGGCTGGCGTTGCTGCGAAAGCGCAGGAAGTGAACCAACAACTCGAAGTAATCGGTGCGCCGACACCAGGCGGCATGGGCTTCCAGCCGGCTGCGTCTGAACTCGCACGTGACCTGCAGTGGCTCGACGGTATGATCCTCGGGATCATCACCGTTATCACCCTGTTCGTCGTGGCTCTGCTGGCTATCGTGATTGTGCGCTACAACCGCCGCGCAAACCCGACGCCGGCAACATTCACCCACAACTCGCCGCTGGAAATCGCTTGGACCGTTATTCCGATCGTTATTCTGGTGTTCATCGGTGCGTTCTCGCTGCCGATCCTGTTCAAACAGCAGGAATTCCCTGAAGGTGACATCACCATCAAGGTCACCGGCAACCAGTGGTACTGGTCTTACGAATACGTTGATGATGGCGTTGCATTCGACAGCTACATGATCGGTCACCCATCTTCGGTTCCGATGGGCTACGAAGGTCCGGAAATCGCTCCGTTCGTTCGCGACGACGCTATGGACGCTCTGATGGAGAACTTCGGCTACGATCCGTCGCTCTTTGCTCTGGCAACCGACACTGCGATCGTTGTTCCGGTTGGCGCAACTGTCGTGATGCAGGTCACTGGCGCGGACGTGATCCACTCCTTCGCTCTGCCGGCAATGGGCGTAAAACAGGACGCCGTTCCTGGCCGTCTGGCACAACTGTGGTTCGCACCTGAAGTCGAAGGCATCTACTTCGGTCAGTGTTCGGAAATCTGCGGTAAAGACCACGCTTACATGCCGATCACTCTGAAAGTTGTCAGCCAAGAAGCCTACGACGAATGGCTGGCTGCTGCGAAAGAAGAATACCCGGCCTAATCGCCGAGTGGCAGGGCTTGTCCCCGCCGACCACAGAACACGAACGGGCGGGATTTCCCGCCCTTCGCTTCACCCCATTACCTCGCAGGAAGAGCCGCGAATGACCGACGCAAGCTTGCCAGAGACCACCCGCGAAGCCAGCATGGGCGATTACGTCGCTTTGCTGAAGCCCCGCGTGATGTCGCTCGTGGTGTTTACCGCGCTGGTTGGTCTGATCGTGGCTCCTGTGCCTGTGCACCCCTTCATCGCTTTTGTTGGCATCTTGTGCATCGCAGTAGGCGGCGGCGCTTCGGCGGCGTTGAACATGTGGTGGGATGCTGACATCGACCGCATCATGAAGCGCACTTCGAACCGCCCGATCCCCTCGGGTCGCGTTCAGCCCGAAGAAGCACTGGCCATCGGTCTTGCGCTCAGCGGGTTTTCGGTTGTGCTTTTGGGTTTGGCGTCGAACTGGCTGGCGGCTGGTCTGCTGGCGTTCACCATTTTCTTTTATGCCGTCGTCTACACGATCTGGCTGAAACGCTCGACACCGCAGAACATCGTGATCGGTGGTCTCTCTGGTGCGCTGCCGCCGATGATCGGCTGGGCGGTTGCAACCGGCAGCATCACCATCGAATCGGTTCTCATGGTTGCGCTGATCTTTATGTGGACCCCACCGCACTTCTGGGCGCTGGCGATCTTTGTTAAGTCCGACTACGGCCGCGCTGGTGTGCCGATGCTGACCGAAACACACGGTCGCCGCGTCACTCGCAACCACATCATGGGCTACATGATCGCGCTGATTCCTGTGTCGATGGCTATCGTATTCACTTCGATCGGCGGCTGGGTCTACCTCGCAACCGCGATTATCATGAACCTGTGGTTCCTCAAGGCATGCTACGCCGTATGGCGCCGTGACGAAGAGACCGCAGAGGCAGACAGCTTTGCCGCCGAACGTTCGGCGTTCAAAGTCTCGCTCGCCTATTTGTTCCTCCATTTTGCAGCCCTGATGATTGATGCAGCTCTGCGCACTCAAGGGATCGGAAGCTTCTAATGACTATCCGCGTTGAACACGAACTTCATTCACGTCGCAAAGGCCGTAACTACGGTCTGCTCATCCTGCTGCTGGCTTTTGTTGGCTTGGTCTTTGGCCTGACCGTGGTCAAAGTCCTCGAACTGGGCGATGCCCGTAAATTCGAAAGCAACGATCACGTTTTGCGTCCGGCACTTTTGCCGATGGATACCCCTGCAACAACGGAGGCTAGTCAGTGACACTGTTCCCAAACCTTCAAGGCGCTAAACGCACTGTGGTCCAACTGGTGACAGTTGTGGTCGTCATGGGTGCGTTGTCTTGGGCTTCGGTTCCGTTTTACAGCTGGTTCTGCAAGGTCACGGGCTTTGGTGGTGCGACAAATGTCGTCGAAACAGCAAGCGACGTGATCCTCGAACGCGAAATGAAAATCCGCTTCGACGGCTCGACCGATCCATCTTTGCCGTGGTCGTTCAAACCCGTTCAACGCGAAATGACCGTGAAAATCGGCCAAACCGCCCTCGCCTATTACGAAGCGACCAATACCTCGAACCGCCCCGTTGCAGGTCAAGCCACCTATAACGTCGTCCCTTATGAGGCGGGTGGTTTCTTTGATAAGATCGAATGTTTCTGCTTTACCGAACAGGTTCTGCAGCCAGGTGAAACCGTGGTTATGCCCGTGAGCTTTTTTGTAGACCCCGCGATCGTTGACGATCGGGACGCAAAATACGTGCATACAATCACGCTCAGCTATACATTCTTTGAAATCCCGCTGCCGGACCAAGACACGGCAGCACTGTCCGATACGGCACCCGCCGAAACCAAACTTAACTAAAGACCAGCCGCAGGGAACACTGACATGGCTCACGCTAAGAACCACGACTACCACATTCTTCCGCCGTCGATCTGGCCGTTCACTTCGGCTGTAGCGGCCTTCATCATGCTGTTCGGCGCCGTCATGTGGATGGCAAACGACACGCCTTGGATGTTCCTGATCGGCCTCGTTGCGTCGCTCTACTCGGCAGGCGCATGGTGGGCTGACACCGTGAAAGAGAACAAAGCAGGCGACCACACTGCGGTTGTTCGCATTGGTCTGCGCTACGGCGTGATCCTGTTCATCATGTCCGAAGTTATGTTCTTCGCGGCATGGTTCTGGGCGTTCTTTAAAACCCAAATGTACCCGATGTTCACCTACGAAGGCACCTCCTACGTAGAGCCGTCCATCGTCCCGGTTGATGCTTTCCACCTGCCGCTGATCAACACCCTAATCCTGCTCTGCTCTGGTGCTGCTGTGACTTGGGCACACCACGCGCTGGTTCACGAAAACAACCGCAAAGACCTTATCCAAGGTCTGACGATCGGTATCATTCTCGGCGTATTCTTCACCATTCTTCAGGTTTACGAATACTACGAACTGATCGTGCACATGGGTTGGTCGCTCTCGGGCGATGTGTTCTACAATACCTTCTTCATGGCAACTGGCTTCCACGGTTTCCACGTCGTCATCGGTACGATCTTCCTGACTGTTTGTTTGATCCGCGCAACTCGCGGTCACTTCTCGCCTGAATCGCATGTCGGCTTCGAAGCAGCCGCTTGGTACTGGCACTTCGTTGACGTTGTATGGCTGTTCCTCTTCGCAGCAGTCTACATCTGGGGCCAAGCCTAAGGTTTGCGCAGGCGGGACTTGACCCGCCGCCCATGACAGGACAATGACCGCGCGGGGACTGCCTCGCGCGGTTTCGTTTACAAAGGACGTTCGGATGCGCCGAATTCTCTTCTTGTTGACCTTTGGTTTGGGTGGCTTGGCCGTCCTGCTGTCGCTCGGCACATGGCAGATGCAACGGCTCGACTGGAAACAGGAACTCCTCGCTGAGATGGAGAGCCGCATCGCGGCCCCTGCGATCCCCCTGCCCGCCGCCGCGACCGAAGCGGACGACGAGTATATCGCCGTGACGCTAACGGGCACACCAACGGGTCAAGAGCTCCATGTTCTGTCATCTGGCTCTGCTGCGGGCACGGGATACCGCGTGATTTCGGCATGGGTCACCAATGATAACCGCCGTATCATGGTGGATATGGGCGTCATGCCGCTGGAAGCAAAATCCATCGCACCAGCACTGGCCGAACAGACCATCACAGGTAACCTATTTTGGCCTGACGATGCGGCAGCGACGTCCCCTGCCCCAGACCTCAACGCGAATATCTGGTTCGCTCGCGACACGGCTGCGATGGCAGAAGCTCTGGGCACAGAGCCACTCATGGTCGCCCTGCGCACAACGACCGCGCCTGACCCGCGTGTGACCATCGTTCCCGTAAGCACAGCGGGGATCAAAAATGATCACCGCGAATATGCAATTACTTGGTTCCTGTTGGCCTTTGTTTGGGCTGTAATGACTGGGTATTTCCTCTACCGCTCCTCCAAAGATTCTAAGAAGGACTGACCGATGCGCTATATCTCGACCCGTGGACAGGCCCCCGCCCTTACGTTTGAAGAGGCGATGATGACTGGCCTTGCCCGTGATGGCGGTCTCTATGTCCCTGAAACCGTCCCGACGATGACCGAGGACGAAATCGCTGCGCTGGCTGGAAAGTCCTACGAAGAGATCGCCTTTGCTGTGATGAAGCCGTTTGTGGCAGATACCTTCACCGACGAAGAGTTCAAAGGTCTGATCGCAAAAGCCTACGCTGGGTTTGGTCACGATGCCCGCGCACCGCTAGTACAATTGGCGCCGAACCACTTCCTTTTGGAACTGTTCCACGGCCCAACCCTCGCGTTCAAAGACTTTGCAATGCAGCTCATCGGCCAGATGATGCAATTCGCGCTGGCCCGTTCAGGAAAACGCATCACCATCGTCGGCGCGACCTCGGGCGACACAGGCTCTGCCGCGATTGAGGCGTTCCGTGGTCTGGACAACGTGGATGTGTTCATCCTCTTCCCGCATGGCCGTGTATCCGAGGTGCAACGCCGCCAGATGACCACCCCGTCGGAATCGAACGTTCACGCGCTGGCGGTTGATGGTGACTTTGACGATTGTCAGGCCGCACTCAAGGACATGTTCAACGACTTTGACTTCCGTGATGAGGTCCACCTCGCGGGTGTGAACTCGATCAACTGGGGCCGCGTTCTGGCGCAGGTCGTTTACTACTTCTCCTCCGCTGTGAGCCTCGGCGCGCCGCATCGCAAAGTGTCCTTCACTGTGCCCACAGGCAACTTCGGTGACATTTTCGCGGGCTATATCGCTAAGAAGATGGGCCTACCGATCGACCGTCTGGTCGTCGCGACGAACCAGAACGACATTTTGCATCGCACACTGGCAACAGGCGTTCAAAAGAAAGAGGGTGTGACCCCGTCAATCAGCCCGTCGATGGATATTCAGGTTTCGTCCAACTTTGAACGTGCGCTGTTCGATGCCTATGGCCGTGACGGTGCTGTGACCGCTCAAGCGATGGCAGACCTCAAGGACAAAGGGGAATTCACTATTTCCCAAGGCGCCTATGACATGCTCAAGGACACCTTCAACTCTGGCCGCGCGTCCGAGGATGAAACCCTCGACACCATCGGCGCACAGATCAAAGCGTCGGGCGAACTTCTCTGCCCGCACTCGGCTGTTGGCGTGAAAGTGGCCGAGGGTTTCCTCGGCGCGACCCCAATGATCACATTGGCAACCGCACACCCCGCAAAGTTCCCAGATGCCGTGGAAAAAGCGAGCGGCATTCGCCCGCCTCTTCCCCCGCGCATGGCAGACCTGTATGACCGTGATGAACGGGTCACACGCGTCGCCAACGACATGGACGCCCTGCAAGCTATCATTCGGGAGCGTCGCGCGCGTTGACCATCCGCACTCACACACTATCCAACGGCTTCCGTATCGTAACCGAAGCCATGCCCAGCCTGAAATCTGCCTCTATCGGCGTTTGGGTTTTGGCAGGTGGACGCCACGAACGGATCGAACAGAACGGCATCGCGCATTTCCTTGAACATATGGCGTTCAAGGGAACGACGAACCGCACTGCGTTGCAGATTGCCGAACAAATCGAAGACGTAGGCGGCTATATCAACGCCTACACCAGCCGCGAAATGACGGCCTATTATGCGCGCGTCCTCGAAGAGGACGTGACGCTTGGCCTCGACATCATTGGCGATATTCTGATGAACCCAGTGTTCAATCCCCACGATGTGGATGTTGAACGTGGTGTGATCCTACAGGAAATCGGGTTGTCGTACGACACACCTGACGACATCGTCTTTGATTGGCTGCAAGAAGCGGCCTACCCTGATCAGCCGCTTGGCCGCACCATCCTAGGTCCGTCTGAGCGTGTGTCCGCGTTCCAGAACCATGACCTACAAGGGTTCATGGATGAACATTACGCACCTGACCGCATGATCCTGTCGGCTGCTGGAGCCGTGGACCATGATGCGATCGTTAAACAGGCCGAAGCGATCTTTGGCGGGATGACATCGCGTCCAAACCTCCAGACTGTTGTTCCAGCAAAGTTCCGCAGCGGCGAAAAGCGTGAACTGAAAGCGCTAGAGCAGGTCCATTTCACATTGGGCTTTGAAGGTCCGGACTACCTGGGTCGGGACATTTTTACCGCACAGATTTATTCGTCGGCTCTGGGCGGCGGTATTTCCAGCCGTCTGTTCCAAGAGATCCGCGAAAACCGTGGCCTGTGCTACTCGATCTTTGCTCAGACCGGCGCCTATGCCGACACGGGCATGATGACGATCTATGCGGGCACATCCGCAGACGACATCGCGCAGCTATCGCAGATCACAATGGACGAGATGAAGCGTGCTGCGGACGACATGTCCGAGGCAGAAGTCGCTCGTGCCCGTGCGCAAATGAAGGCTGGTCTGTTAATGGGGCTGGAAACGCCGTCAAACCGCGCGGAACGTCTGGTCCATATGCTCTATTCCAAGGGCCGCATCATCGACCTCGAAGAAACCGTAGCGATGATCGACAACGTTTCTGTTCAGGACGTGCGCGAATTTGCGGGCAAGATGGCGGGGGAGGCAGAAATGGCAATGGCGATCTACGGCCCTGGCCATAATACACCCGATCTCGACACTCTGAAATCAAGGCTAGCTGCATAATGCTGGGTAGGCGTCGCAAGGTCAGGCTGGAAACAGACCGCATGACATTGCGGCTGCCAGATCACGGCGACTGGCGCCAGTGGGCGGACCTTCGGCAGGAAAGTCGCGAGTTTCTAACTCCTTGGGAACCCGAGTGGTCCAAGGACCACCTGAGCCGCAAGGCCTTTACCAACCGTGTGTATTGGTCCCAACGGTCGCTCGCCAATGGCACTGCGGTTCCGCTGTTCCTCATTCGCCGTGAGGATCAGGCGCTCCTCGGGGCAATCACCCTCGACAATATCCGCCGTGGCCCTGCCCAAGCGGGCACCGCAGGCTACTGGATCGGCCAACGCTACGCCCGAAACGGCTATATGCGCGAAGCGATTGATGCACTGGTACATTACGCCTTTGTCGAACTGGACCTGAGCCGGATCGAAGCCGGCTGTTTGCCCGAAAATACTCCCTCGCGCCGTTTGCTCGAAAGCTGCGGTTACAAATACGAGGGGGTGGCACAAAGTTACCTCGAAATTAACGGACGCTGGCGCAATCACGTCCTTTACGCAAACCTCCGCGCGGATCGCCGCGGGAAGGCAAATCTAGGCCAATGCTGAACTCTGCTGACGATACTTTTGTCACCCTTCTACAATCCACCATCCCTGATCTGGTGATTAAAGACGATACGGACCCCTACCTAAGGGAACCGCGCGGGCGGTTCATGGGGACGGGCGTCGTTGTTGCGCCGTCCAGCACGGCAGAGGTCTCTGAGATCGTCAAACTCTGCGCTGCGCATAAGGTTGGCATCATCCCCTATTCTGGCGGCACTGGATTGGTCGGTGGTCAACTGATGGAAGACGGGCCCGTGCCCGTTGTCCTCAGCCTTGAGCGGATGAACCGTATTCGTGACATCTACCCGACAGAAAACGTGCTCGTCTGCGATGCGGGCTGCATTTTGGCGGAGGTTCAGGCAGCGGCAGAGGGCGTAGAACGCCTGTTCCCTCTCTCGCTCGCCTCTGAGGGATCGGCGCGGATCGGCGGGCTCCTTGGCACCAATGCGGGCGGGTTGAACGTTCTGCGCTATGGCAACGCACGCGCTCAGGTTCTGGGACTTGAGGTCGTAACGGCGAGCGGGGAGGTCTGGAACGGCCTTACCCGATTGCGCAAAGACAACACCGGCTATGACCTGCGCGACCTGATGATCGGGTCCGAGGGCAGCCTCGGCATCATTACCGGCGCCGCACTGAAACTCTCCCCGCGCCCTGCAACGCATGGCACGGCGCTGATGGTCGTGCCGTCTCCTGCGTCTGCGCTCGAGCTGTTGGCGCTGGCTCAGGCGCAAATCGGCGAAGGCATCTCTGCCTTTGAACTGATGAGCAAACAGGGCATCGCATTTTTGGATGAGGTCGGCCCAGAGGTCGCGAAACCTTTTGCCGAGACACCAGAATGGTTCGTCCTAATCGACCTCGGTTTACCCGCTGGGTTCCACCCCCAAGAAGCGCTTGAGTCGCTATTTGTCACTGCGTCTGAGGCCGATCTGGTCAGCGACGGCGTGATTGCACAGTCCGAGGCCCAGCGTCAGGCGTTTTGGGCGATCCGAGAGAGCATCCCCGAAGCAAACCGCCGCATCGGGTCGATTTCCTCACATGACATCTCTGTGCCGCTGTCGAAAATCCCTGACTATATCGTCGAGGCCACCGCTGCACTCGCGCAGGTCGGTGAATTCCGCATCAACTGCTTTGGGCATTTGGGCGACGGCAACCTACACTTCAACGTCTTCCCAACCCAAGGCCGAACCCGCGCGGATTATGAAAACCTGCGCGGCGCGATAAAAACGACCGTCCACGACATCGTTCACAAGTTCGACGGGTCGGTCAGTGCCGAACACGGGATTGGGCGGCTCAAGGTCGATGACCTTGAGAAATATTCCGACCCGATGAAACTATCGATGATGCGTGCGATCAAGAATGCACTAGACCCGCAGGGCATCCTGAACCCCGGTGCGGTTCTGCGCGCGCGGGATTAACGGGCGCGCGGTTTGGCCCGCAAGGTCGGGTCGGCCGTTGTCGGATCTTCGGGCCATGGGTGTTTGGGATATTGGCCACGCATGTCTTTGCGCACATCGGCGTAGGAATTCGCCCAGAAACCAGGAATATCCATCGTGACCTGCACAGGCTTTTGACCGGGTGATAGCAGCGTCACACGAAGCGGCGTTTTCCCAACGGTCGGATGGCGCGTGACGCCAAACATTTCCTGCAATCGCAGTGTGATCTGCGGATGTTCCCCGTCGTAATCAATCGGAATTTTACGCCCCAGCGGCGTTTCAAAATGCGACGGGGCCGCTTGATCCAGAACCTGTAACTGGTCCCACGACATCATTCCGCGCAGGGCGTCATGCGGGTTGAACCGCTTCCAATCGTCCGCAGAGCGCACTCCGTTCAGGTGAGGCAGCAACCAATCCTCTAGTCCCGCCATGAGGCTATCCGTGTCCATCGAGGGCAAATCAGCGCCACCCGCGCGCACCAGTTCGACCCGCGCACAGAGACGCGCCGCAGCCCCATCCAATCGCAGACCAAGGTCACGTACGCCATCCAGCATCGCACGGGCAATCGCCTCTTCGCTGGCCTCGGACCACTGCCGATCATCGAGTGGGAGCGCACCAAACATCTCAACGCGACGTGTTTTCACCCGACGGTCCCGCTTGGACCATTCGCACACGTCCGTCCATGCGATCTGATCCGCAAAGAGGCCACGGAGTTCGCTTTCTGAAATGGCCAGCGCCTGACGGATTTTGGCCTCACGCGGATTTCCGTCGAGGTCGGTTGCGACAATCAACCGTTGCCCAGCGAGGCCATCGCCATCTGGCATCACGGCCCCTTTGCCCCCCGACAGGATATAGCGTGGCGCATCGCCCGACCGACGCAGCCCGATACGGTCAGGATAGGCCAAGGCCGCCATCTCTGCGGGTGACAACCTGGGCTTTTCCTCGGCCAGCTGGGCAAAGCGTTTTGCCTCGACCTTGATCCGATCCAGCACGCTTCGGTTTACGTTTCCTTCACTTGTTCGGATGGCCCTCAGTCGCAACATCAGATCCGTTTGCCCGCCAATCATCGGATCGCGGTCCGCCAAAAGCGCGGCCAAAGGCGCTGCCTGTTTACCCGCAACCGCCAGCATATGGGCGAGCCGTGGGTGCAGCGGCATCGCCGCGATAAGCCTGCCGTGATCCGTGATCCGACCGTCAGCGTCTAACGCGCCCAGTTGATGCAAAAGCGCCTGCGCCTCGGCTATGGTTCCCTCGGGCGGAGGGGTCAGGAACGGCAAATCAGCCGCGCCCCACAGCGCCATTTCCAAGGCAAGGCCCGCCAAATCGGTCGCTTCGATCTCTGCTGGTGGGAAGGCCTGCAACGCGCCGTCTTCGCCTTTGGTCCAGAGGCGGTAACACGTGCCAGCAGCGACACGACCTGCGCGGCCTGCACGCTGCGTCGCTTCGGCCTTTGACACGCGTTCGGTGACAAGTCGCGCCATGCCAGACGACGGGTCATAACGTGACCGTCGCGCACGACCCGCATCGACGACAACACGAATATCCTCAATCGTCAGCGAGGTTTCCGCGATAGAGGTCGATAGAACAATCTTCCTCCCGCTTGAGACAGGTGCGATCGCGGCACGTTGCTGGGCAAAGGGCAGCGCACCATAGAGCGGGCGAACTTCGCATTCTTTGGGCAAACGCCCCTGCAGCGCGGCCTCTGTCCGACGGATTTCACCTTCACCGGGCAGGAACACCAAAACGCCGCCCTCAGTCTGGGCCACAGCGTCAACGATCAAATCCGCAGTTGCCGCTTCAAGGCGGCGGGCTTTGTCGAGAGGACGATCCAAATAGACCAGATCGACGGGATAAGCACGCCCCTCTGAGGTGATCATCGGGGCGTTGTCCAACAACCGCGCAACAGGTTCGGCATCCAGCGTCGCGGACATCACCACCAAGATCAAATCATCTCGCAAGGCTTGCCGAATTTCCCACGTCAGCGCGAGGCCGAGGTCTGCATTCAGGCTGCGTTCGTGAAATTCGTCAAAGATGATCGCACCAATCCTCGTCAATTCGGGGTCAGATTGGATCATGCGGGTCAGGATACCTTCGGTGACAACCTCGACCCTGCTGCCAGCCTTGCTATCGCCGCGCATACGGTAACCAACTGTCTGGCCCGTCTTTTCACCTAGCTGTTCCGCCAAGCGTTCCGCCGCTGCGCGGGCCGCAAGGCGACGCGGTTCGAGCATGATGATCTTGCCATCGGTGATAGACGCATCAAGTAGCGCCAATGGCACCCGCGTGGTCTTACCCGCGCCCGGAGGAGCCTGTAGCACGGCGCGACCTTCGACGCGGAGCGCGTCGATCAGGTCAGGCAAGGCGGAGTCGATGGGAAGTGTCATATCAGGTGTTTAGGGGGCGCCGCTGGCGCGGCGCAAGGGGGCTCTGCCCCCTAACCCCCGAGATATTTACAGCACAAAGGCGGGACGATCAGTCCCACCAAGGGCCATGATGACCTGCGCCACCATCGATGCGTTCAAACCCGTGCATACCGAAGAAGTCACGCTGAGCCTGAATGAGGTCGGTGGTGCCACGTGCCATCGACAGGGTATCGATGAACGAAAGCGCCGATGCGCATGCAGGTACCGGGTGGCCGTTCAGGGCCGCAGCAGCGACCACACGGCGAAGCGCCGGCACGGTAACTTTCAGACGTTCCGCAAAGGCGGGCGCAAAGACCAGCTGACCTTTGGGCATTTCACCACGGAAGGCCGCGGAAATATCGTCGAGCAGAGCCGAACGAATGATGCAACCTGCACGCCAGATCTCAGAAATACGAGCGAAGTCGAGCGACCAGTTGTATTCCTCTGATGCGGCGGCCAAGAGGCGGAAACCTTGAGCGTAGGCGATGATACGCGCTGCGAGGAGAGCATCGGCGTAGTCTTGCTCTGACAGGTCAACGGCCGTGCGGGTGCCCGAGAGGATCGCTTCGCCGTCGATGCGGGTTTCTTTTTCCGACGACCAAGAGCGCGCGGCAACAGCGGCTTCGATGGCGGAGGCCGATTGGCCGAGGCGGAGAGCTTCGATCAAGGTCCATCGGCCTGTGCCTTTCTGACCAGCGCGGTCAAGGATCACATCAACCGCAGGCGCACCCGTTTTGCTATCAACGGCCTGAAGAACCTTACCCGTGATTTCCACCAGATAAGATTGCAGAGCGCCAGTATCCCACGATTCAAAACGTGCACCGATTTCAGCAGGCGACATACCCTGACCGTAGCGCATGATCCCGTAGAGTTCAGAAATCATCTGCATATCGGCGTATTCGATGCCGTTGTGAACGGTTTTGACAAAATGCCCTGCCCCATCGGGACCGAGGTGATCGGCACAAGCCTCACCGTTGAACTTTGCCGCTATGGCTTCGATGACGGGGCGGATACCAGCCCATGCTTGGGGCGTACCACCAACCATGATCGACGGACCGTGACGAGCACCTTCTTCGCCGCCCGAAACGCCCATACCGATAAAGGTCAGGCCACGGCCCTCGACCAAAGCAGTGCGGCGGCGGGTATCGTGGAAATCGGTGTTCCCTGCGTCGATGATCGTGTCACCCGGTTCGAGCAGATCACAAAGCTCCTCGATCGATGATTCGACGGGATTGCCCGCTGGCACCATGAGGATGATCGCACGGGGCGCAGGCATATTGCGCGCCATATCCGCAAGGCTTGCGTGCGAGGTCAGTCTTGCAGCGAGATCGCCCGCTTCGGCAACAAATTCAGCGGTGACATCGTAGGAGCGGTTGGCAACATGGAGCGCAAATCCGTTGTCGAGGATATTGAGCGCAAGTGCGCTGCCCATTGTACCCAGACCATAGAGGCCAAGGTTGGCAAGTTGAGTCATTTAAAAACGTCCTTTTCGGGTTCGTTGTTTGCCTCTCTCTGGGTGCTCTGATAAGGCTTGGCCAATGAAATATAAACGTCCCTAGGCGAATATATGGTACCTTTTTTGCGCACAGCCTGGACCGAAGTGGTGTCCCCAATGTTGAACCGCCCTGCGTTGGTTCAGATTGCGGCGCTGTGCATGCGTGAAACCAAGTCCGGTGATGAAGTGCTTTTGGTCACATCGTCCAATGGCCGTTGGATTCTCCCCAAAGGTTGGCCCATCGACGGAATGAGTGGCTCGCAGACTGCATTGCAGGAAGCATGGGAAGAGGCGGGGGTCAAAAATGCCCGCGCCGCAAAGGAACCTGTCGGCACCTATGACGGGAAAAAGACCGTCGATAACGGGATCGAACGCGACTGCCGCGTCTATGTCTACGCGATCGAGGTCGAAAAACTGGCCAACAAATTCCCTGAGAAGGACAAGCGCAAGCGCAAATGGGTACCGTTTGACCGCGCAGCAGAGTTCGTTGAAGACGCCGATATGGCCGAATTTTTGCGAACCCTTAACGGATAGTGCTGCAAAGAAATGGTTGCAATCGTATCGGGTAATCCTTACCCGACTTGCCAATTGTAACACTTTCATGACGGGCCAATCTGATGACCTCAGAAGACAAGTCGAGCTGGAAAACCCTCGATCGCGATCTTAACCGGATTTCGACGCTCGAAACAGCGACACTGTATGTGTCGCGTCCCATGATCGGCTTCGGGCTCGGTCTGACCTTTATGGTGCTTGCTGGCTTTGGCGCCGCATTCGTGTTTGGCCTTGGCTCTGGATCTGCCGTGGTCGTGGCTGCTGCGGTTTTTGGGGCCTATATGGCGCTCAACATCGGGGCCAATGACGTTGCGAATAACATGGGACCTGCGGTGGGCGCGAATGCGCTTACAATGGGCGGCGCGATTGTCATCGCGGCCTTGTGTGAAAGTGCGGGTGCTCTGCTGGCTGGCGGTGACGTCGTCTCGACTATTTCCAAAGGGATTATCGATCCTGCGAGCTTTGATAGTTCGATGATGTTCATCTGGGCGATGATGGCGGCGCTGGTGTCGTCTGCTCTCTGGGTGAACCTTGCAACTTGGATCGGTGCACCTGTCTCCACGACCCACTCTGTTGTGGGTGGCGTAATGGGCGCTGGTATCGCGGCGGCGGGTCTGGCCACCGTGAACTGGACGTCGATGGGCCAAATCGCAGCAAGCTGGGTGATTTCGCCAGTTCTGGGCGGCGCAATTGCTGCGCTGTTTCTGTGGTTCATCAAGACCTTCATCATCTATCGTGAAGACAAAATCGCAGCCGCGCGCCGTTGGGTGCCCGTTCTGATCGGCATCATGGCTGGTGTCTTTGCTGTTTACCTCGCGGTGAAGGGCCTGAAAAAGCTGATCTCTATCGACCTCGGACCTGCACTGCTCATCGGTTTGGCTGTTGGTGTTGCGACCTACCTTCTGTCGTCGCCTTACATCCGTAAGAAATCCCAAGGCTTGGAGAACCGTAACAAGTCGCTCAAGGTGCTGTTCGGACTGCCGCTGGTAATCTCTGCGGCGCTCCTGTCCTTTGCGCACGGCGCGAACGACGTTGCGAACGCTGTTGGCCCGCTTGCTGCAATCGTTCACACCCAAGAGTTCGGTGAAATCGCGGGCAAAGTGCACATTCCGATTTGGGTTATGGTGATCGGCGCGTTGGGCATTTCCTTCGGCCTCGTGACCTTTGGTCCCAAGCTCATCCGCATGGTTGGCTCTCAGATCACAAAACTGAACCCGATGCGCGCATACTGCGTGGCTCTCTCTGCAGCGATCACCGTGATCGTCGCGAGCTGGCTGGGTCTGCCTGTGTCATCGACCCACATCGCGGTTGGTGGTGTGTTCGGCGTGGGTTTCTATCGTGAATGGGATCACAGCCGCCGCGCACGCAAATTGAACCTCGATACGCCAGAAGCGAAGCGCCTCGCTCCCGAAGAGCGTCGCCGCCGTAAACTGGTGCGTCGTAGCCACTTTATGACCATCGTCGCGGCATGGGTGATTACCGTGCCCGCAGCGGCTGGCCTGTCGGCTGTTGTGTTCTACGTGCTCAACGGCATCTTCGGTCACTGATCTAAGTCTAACAACCAAACGCAAAAGGCGGACCCTCGGGCCCGCCTTTTTCATTTCTAACCTACCGCTAAATCAGACGCCCAAGCACCAACGCATCACAGCCTTTTGTGCATGCAGACGGTTTTCCGCTTCGTCAAAGATCACCGAATGCGGGCCATCCATCACGGCGCTGGTCGCCTCATCGTCACGGTGGGCCGGCAAGCAGTGCATAAACAACGCATCAGGCTTTGCCGCTGCCATCAACTGTTCGTTCACCTGGTAGCCCCGCAGTTGGTTATGACGGCGCTCGCGTGCGGACACGGGATCATGCATCGAAACCCATGTATCGGTGACAACCAGATCGGCGCCTTCGACGGCTTTCATCGGATCGCGTTCAATCACGATGTTCGCACCTTTGGCGCGGGCCTCTTCAACAAAGACCGCTTCGGGATCGAGCGAAGACGGACCAGTGAAGGTCAGATCAAACCCGAACTGACCAGCCGCATGGATAAAGGACGCGCAAACGTTGTTGCCGTCACCCGACCAAACGACCTTTTTCCCCGCGATTGAACCGCGGTGTTCTTCGAAGGTCTGAATGTCCGCCATGATTTGGCAGGGGTGGGTGCGGTTGGTGAGGCCGTTGATCACTGGCACGGTCGCATATTCTGCCATCTCAAGCAGAGTTTGCTCTTCGAACGTGCGGATCATGATCATGTCCACGTAGCGCGACAGAACCCGCGCGGTGTCTGCAATCGTCTCACCATGGCCTAACTGCATATCCGCACCAGATAGCACCATCGTTTGACCGCCCATCTGGCGCACACCCACATCGAACGACACGCGGGTACGGGTCGACGGCTTTTCAAAGATCAGCGCGACCATGCGACCATCAAGCGGTTTATCGTCGTCAGCAGACCCTTTGGGACGACCGTTACGAGCCGCTTTCATCGCTTTGGCGTTATCAATGATCGCCCGTAGATCGTCGGACGAGGTGGTGTGGATATCAAGGAAGTGTTTCATAGTGTTTTCTTTCGTCGTCGGGATCGGGGCAGTGCCCCTCACCCGCGAAGGTTCAATGCCATCAGACGATCAGGCTTGCTCCAGTTTCGTTGCAGTCGTGTCGAGGCGTGTAACGGCCTCGGAAATGTCTTCGTCGGTAATGTTCAAAGCTGGCAGAAGGCGCAGCACGTTGTCACCCGCAGGCACGGTCAGAACGCCAGCGTCATAGCCTGCTTTGACCACATCGGTGTTGGTGACTTTACATTTGAGGCCGAGCATCAGGCCAGACCCACGCACGCCCTCGAACACGTCAGGGTGTGCCGCAACCAAACCTTCGAGCTTTTGGCGCAGCAGGGCCGCCTTACGGTTCACTTCTGCCAAAAACGCATCATCCGCGATGGCCTTCATCACCGCGTTCCCAACCGCACAAGCGAGAGGGTTGCCGCCGTAGGTCGACCCGTGGGTGCCTGCCGTCATGCCAGATGCCGCGTCTTCAGTGGCCAGAACAGCGCCCAGTGGGAAACCACCGCCGATGCCCTTGGCGACCATCATGATGTCAGGTGTTACGCCCGACCATTCATGCGCAAAGAGCTTGCCCGTCCGGCCCATACCGCACTGAACCTCGTCAAGGATCAACAGGATGCCATGTTGATCGCACAGATCGCGCAACCCCTTGAGGCACTGATCAGGCAGCGGACGAATGCCGCCCTCGCCCTGAACGGGTTCAATCAGGATCGCGCAAACGTCAGCCTCTGCCGCAGCAGCGGTCAGTGCGTCGTGATCCCCCCATTTCAGGTGCTTGAACCCAGGAAGGAGCGGACCAAAGCCCTTGGTCATCTTCTCGGAGCCTGCTGCAGCGATACCAGCGGACGAACGACCGTGGAACGATCCTTCAAAAGCGATGATGGTAGTGCGCTCTGGCTGGCCTTTTTCATAATGATACTTTCGCGCCATTTTCACAGCGAGTTCGCAGGACTCTGTGCCCGAATTGGTAAAGAACACAGTATCCGCAAAGGTCGCAGCAACTAAACGGTCCGCCAGTTCTTGCTGTGCAGGAATGTTATAAAGGTTCGACACGTGCCACAGCGCGTTCGCTTGGGTCGTCAGGGCTGCCACCAGATCAGGGTGCGCATGGCCGAGAGCATTCACGGCAATCCCTGCCCCAAGGTCGAGATAACGTCGGCCCGATGCCTCCACCAGCCAAGAGCCCTCGCCAGAGACGAAAGACAGAGGTGCACGGTTATAAGTCGGCAAGACTGAGGGGATCATGGATAAACCCTTTGTAAATAGAAGCCTGATTGGTGCCGCAGGGGCAAAGGCGTGTCAATGTATAAGGAAGTCAGATGGATGCGCAAAAAGGCGCACGGCGCTAAAAATTAGCGTCGGCGTCGAATCAGTGTGATTTTCGCATTGGTCATCATGGGGCCGCGTATAGGCGACCCCGAGATATTCGCAAAGGGTTTTGTCAGGCTTTCAACCGGTAGCCGCGCTTGAACCAATACCAGCAGATCGAGGTGACGACCGCACAGGCCAAGATGGCCACCCACAGGCCGCGCCAAGGGCTTCCGTCCGACACACCGATCATGCCGAAACGAACACCGTCGATGATGTAGAAAAACGGGTTCACGTGGCTGAGTTTGTTCAACACAGGCGGCAAAGCGTCGATAGAATAGAATGTCCCCGACAAAAACGACAACGGCGTCACAACAAAATTCGAAATCGCAGCAAGTTGGTCGAATTTATTGGCGAAAATGGCTGCGATGATGCCCAAACCGCCCATAAACACAGCGCCAAGCACCACAAAAACCAGAACCCACTGCGGATGTTGCATCCCGACGCCGAGGAACAGCCAGACGCCAATTGCGATCACCACGGCGACCAATAGGCCACGCGCAACCGCGCCTGCGATGTAGCCAGTTACCAATTCACCCGCCGACAAGGGCGGCATCAGCGTGTCCACGATATTACCCTGCACCTTGGCTGAGGTGAGCGACGAGGACGAGTTCGCAAACGCATTCTGGATCACCGTCATGGTCAGGATACCCGGTGCGAGGAAGTGCATGAACGGCACGCCCATCACGTCACCCCGCTGCGATCCGATCGCGATCGTAAAGATCAAAAGGAACAAGCCAGCGTTGATCAACGGCGCCATAAGCGTCTGCGACCAAACGTTGAGGAATCGCAAAACTTCACGGCGGCAGAGGGTATAGAGACCCAACCAGTTCACTTTTCCGAACCTACGCACACCCATTCCGGCATCTTGTGACATCTTTGCCTCCGTTTTCGCGATTCGAACGCTTGTATCCCGCGCCCACGTGCTTAGAATAGTCCCTTGACCAATGATGCAAGGTCGGATGCGCAAATGCGCCCGCCCAATTAGCCAAAGGAACGTAATATGTCCTGGACCGACGAACGCGTCGAGCTCTTGAAAAAGATGTGGGGCGAAGGCCAGTCGGCCAGCCAGATCGCCAAAGAACTTGGCGGGGTGACCCGAAATGCGGTCATCGGTAAGGTGCATCGTCTTGGCCTTTCGAACCGCACAACTGGTGCGGCTCCTGCAGCGCCCGCAAAACCTGCCAAAGAGGCAAAGCCCGCAGCGCCCAAGGTCGCTAAGGCGGAACCAAAACCCGCAGCGGCTGCAGCGCCCAAGCCGAAGGCAGAGCCGAAACCGGCTGAAACGACCCTCGCGCCGATTCCGATGAGCCCTGCGCGCAAGGCAATCATCCCAGCTGGCCAGCCTCTGCCGCCGCAGCCCTCTGCAAACGAAATCTCGCCCGAGGCGCTGGCCAAGGTGAACGAAGTCGAAAAAACCGCAAAGAAACTATCGCTGATGGAACTCACCGAACGGACCTGCAAATGGCCGATTGGTGACCCCGCAACGCCTGACTTCTGGTTTTGCGGTCTGCCGACCCAACAGGGTAAGCCGTACTGCGAAGCCCACGTTGGCGTGGCCTTCCAACCGATGAGCGCCCGCCGCGACCGTCGTCGCTAAGCGTTCAGCACAGATGATACCGAATGAAACCCGCCTGTGACGGCGGGTTTTGTTTTACAAACTGACGGACGCCGTTCTAGCGTCATCGCATGACAGTTAGTGATGACACCCGCGCCCGCATCCGTGACAGCTTTGCCAAACAATCGGCCATGGCGTTGATCCATGCCGAAATTCCCGTGATCGAAGAAGGCCGTGCCGAGATTGAAATCCCGCACTGGGACGGCGTTCTCCAGCAGCACGGATATGTGCACGGTGGCGTCGTTGGAATGATTGCGGATTCTGCGGCGGGCTATGCTGCGATGACGGTCGTGCCTGAGGGAACATCCGTTCTTACCGTTGAATATAAGATCAACATGGTTGCCCCAGCGAACGGCGATAAGATCGTCGCAAAAGGATCGGTGCTGCGGGCGGGGCGGACCCTCCTGTTGACCAAAGCCGACGTCTATGCGGTCAAGGATGGCACCGAAACGCTCTGCGCAGTGATGCAACAGACCATTATGGCCATGCACGGCAAAGGCGAACGCTAAGCGGCGACAAACTGTTTCCCCTGCGTAAAGGCATATGCGCACAAGGTTCATTTGCTATATAAACCACGGATAAAGCCTCAACCGCGCAGGCTCACTTCATAGGTGTTCGAATGTCGTTTCGGTGGCTTTTTGGGTTTGTTTTCGTTAGCTTAATTAGCTGCGGTGAAACCGCGCCTCGTGCCGAGAATGCACGCATTCTACTTTTGGGCGATTCTATGATGGCCTTTAATCGCGGCTCTGGAGCAGCCGTTTCAGATGCGATTGAGGATCAACTCGGCGAAGAAGTCGTTGATCGTTCCGTCTCTGGCGCACGGATCAACTACGCGCTGCCTGTCAGCGGTGCGGCTGGCCTCAGCATCCCGAAACAAGTGATCGACGGCCCGTGGGAATGGGTGGTCATGAATGGCTATGGAAACGACATTCTCTTCGGCTGCGGGTGCCGCGCCTGCGACCGTCAGGTGGATCGCCTGATCAGTGCGGATGGTCTGTCAGGGTCGATACCAGAGTTTGTTGCGTCCCTGCGTGCGCGTGGTGCAAAGGTGATCTACTCTGGCTACCTCAGAACCCCCGGTGTACAAGCCCCTGTCGAGAGCTGCGGTATAGTCGGCGACGAACTAGATCGTCGCCTGGCGCTCATGGCCGCGGCGGATGATGGCATCACCTTTGTTGCGATGTCCGACCTCGTACCCTATGGCGACCGCAGCTATCATGGCCTCGACCTCGTCCACCCATCGCCCAAAGGCAGTCAGGCTATCGGCGCACGGATCGCGGAAATCATCGCTGCAAACGACTAGCGCCCGTTTTCCCGTTCCGCCCATTGGCGTAGCGGCTCCATCGCGGCGAGCAATCCTTCGCCCTGCGGGGTCAGCGCATATTCAACACGCGGCGGGATTTCGGCAAACGCCGTGCGGCTGATCAAACCATCGCGGGTCAATTCATCCAAGGCCGCACTCAATACCTTGTCCGACACACCTGACAGGGCATCCTTCAGATCGCCATATCGCAAAGTCCCGCGAGACAGCACATCCAACACCCGCGCCTTCCAGCGCTTGGACACGAGGCCCATCGCCAGCTCATAGGGGCAATCTGCGCTGCGGGTGCGGTAGGAATACTTCATTCCTTACCAATACGTGAGCGAACCACCCCCTGTCTAGCACCACTTCCCAGAGGCCAATTCCGGCGCTATATGCGCCCCATGTCCCAGAACCCGCCAAACCTCCGCCCCGACCTTGCCCCGAAACCTCGCTTTTCGGAGCCGAAACGTGACGGCCAGCCGACCATCGGTATGGTGTCCCTCGGTTGCCCCAAGGCCTTGGTCGACAGTGAACGCATCCTGACACGCCTGCGGGCCGAAGGCTATGCGATCAGCCCCGACTATTCGGGCGCGGACGCTGTAATTGTGAACACCTGCGGGTTTCTCGACTCGGCCAAGGCGGAAAGCCTTGATGCCATCGGTGAAGCCCTCGTGGAAAATGGCAAAGTGATCGTGACCGGCTGTCTGGGCGCCGAACCCGATTACATCCGCGAACACCACCCGAATATCCTCGCTGTCACGGGGCCGCACCAATATGAACAGGTGCTCGATGCTGTGCATGGCGCTGTCCCGCCATCACCCGATCCATTCATCGACTTGCTGCCAGCCTCGGGCGTGAAACTCACCCCGCGCCACTACAGCTACCTCAAGATCTCTGAGGGCTGTAACCACAAGTGCAAGTTCTGCATCATCCCCGACATGCGCGGCAAACTCGCCTCGCGTCCTGCCCACGCTGTGATCCGCGAGGCGGAAAAGTTGGTCGAAGCGGGCGTCAAAGAACTGCTCGTCATCTCGCAAGACACCAGCGCTTATGGCGTCGACATCAAACACGCGACCGAACGGGACCACCGCGCGCATATCACCGACCTTGCCCGTGATCTGGGCAGCTTGGGCGCATGGGTGCGGCTGCACTACGTCTACCCCTACCCGCACGTGCGTGACCTGATCCCGCTGATGGCAGACCGCCTGATCCTGCCATACCTCGATATTCCGTTCCAACACGCGCACCCTGACACGCTCAAACGCATGGCACGGCCTGCGGCGGCCGCCAAGACGCTGGACGAGATCGCGGCGTGGCGGTCGGTCTGCCCTGATATCACGCTCCGCTCGACCTTTATCGTCGGATACCCCGGTGAAACCGAGGCCGAGTTCCAGACCCTCCTTGATTGGCTGGATGAGGCGCAGCTCGACCGCGTGGGCTGCTTCCAATACGAAAACGTGGATGGCGCACGGTCGAACGACCTGCCCGATCACGTCCCTGATGAGGTAAAGCAAGACCGCTGGGACCGCTTTATGGAAAAGGCCCAAGCCATTTCCGAGGCCAAGCTACAGGCCAAAGTCGGCAAAACCCTCGAAGCGATCGTGGACGACATCGACGAGGACGGCATCGCGACCTGCCGCACATGGGCCGACGCCCCCGAGATCGACGGCAACCTCTTTATCGACGACGGCACCGAAGGGTTGTCAGTGGGTGATATTGTTACCGTTGAGGTAGATGAGGCAGGCGAGTATGATTTGTGGGGTATTTTGAAGGGTTAAACACTTCTTAATTTGTTCAACACCCTGTCCAAGTCCCACGGCCGCACAAGCGAAATTATTTCATGAATTGCATCTATCTTTTGCAGGGTGTCAGCAGGAATTGCGTCCGGCAATGAGAACTCTACTTCGGAAATCCCAGAATTAAGTTCGAGAACCTGACTTGAAATCTCGTCCAACTTATCTTCCATAGACAGAAGCACGTTAGCTGCGTCAACGTCCTCACGTTGGAATGTCGCCATGCCAAGCGCAGCGGCAACAGGCCCAACATATCGTTTTTGTTTCATCGCACTCTCAACGAAACGCTTTATCTGAGCTCTGCTTTGATCTAATTTATCAGGGTCGGTTAAATCATATTTTATGTGTCGATGAGAAATCAGATCAAATGGAAATTTTTGATCTGATTTACAAATAGTAACGATAGGCTTGTTGAAAGCATGTCTTAGACCTACTTCCCACATCACATTGGCATTTTGATCAGTCAGGTCAGCAACAACAAGATCCGACTTATGAAGCCTAACGATTATATCTTGGTTTATGTCCCCCGGGCTATTAATCAAGTCCGCCCTTACTATCTCAAATTCGGCCGCCAATTCAGGTTCTAGCAGGTGGCGCATCACTTGGTCGCACTGCACTCGGCTTGATGAATTTGGCTCACCTATTGGAGTTACAAAAAAAAAGGCTTTTTTTCATCACTACACCGCAAGTCAACACTGCAAAGGTGTTACACCCAAGGACAATTCAAACTCAAGTTGTTTTCCGATTTGACTCATTAGGACAAACTCGAGACAACCTCACCCCATCCCCTCCAAATAAACCCTGACCGCCTCCTGCACGTGCCTGAACCTGTCTCCGCCGAGGTGTTTGCCGCCGAACCAGCGGGTGACGCAGATGAGGTGTCCTCGGCGTCCTTCGCGCTCTAGCATCCGCACGATCACCATGCCTGCGCCGCTTTCGCCGTCGTCGTTTTTCAACGGCCCATCGTCCAGCAGCACGGCCCATGTGTTATGGGTCGCCTTGGCGAATTTCTTGGTCTTACACAGCTCTTTGATGAACGCCTTTGCGTCCTCTGCGCTGTTACATGGCGCGCCAGAGACCGCGTATTTCGACCCGCGGTCGCTGATGACATTGTCGATGATCTTCATGCCCGCGACCCTAATCTGCGAGGGCCGCAGGCGAAAGGGTTACTCGCTGATGGCAGCGTTATCTTGGGTCGTGATGCTCTGCAGGTAGGACAGGATAAAGTCCTGCACGACGGGATCGGTGATGCCCACATGGCGCATCTTGGTCCCTGGCATAAAGCCGTCGTTGTCCTCCATCCACGCCCGCAGCGCGGCAGGGGTCCAGACAATACCAGAGGCCGCCAGAGCGGTGGAGTAATCGTAGTCCGCAACGGTCCCAGCCCCACGACCCACAACGTTCACGAGAGGCGGGCCATAGCTCGGGTCGGTGGGGTTGTCAGCGTGGCAACGGTGGCATTCCGCGTCAAAGAGTTTCTCGCCCGCCTCAACTTTGATCTCGTTGTAGGAGTCCGCAAAAATTGGCGTGGACAGCGCGATCAGCGCAAGGGTCGCAGCAGTTTTAAAGTAGGTCATAGTGCCCTCCTGAATGAATGTGCCAAGGCTACGCCTCTGGGCAGCAGGAGGGTTGACCCAGATCAACGAAGACGGGTCCGAGCCTAGTCCTTTGGTCGTAGAAATCGCAATTAAAGCGCGGAAAGCACCACCCAGAGGAGGAAAACAACGGCCGCAGTGATCGTATAAACCTCGACCCGACCGAGTTGGACCATGCGAACCTGTGGCGGCGGATTGTGGAATTCGACACGCGGTTTCGGCGGTTTAATCTCGTTCACGACACCCTCTTTCAAGAGCGCCATCAAAAGCTGATCGCCTGTAAGGGATTCACCGTATTGGGTGCTAATCCGGACTGTCGGCCAGAGCGGGAATTGAGAAAGTTGGCCATCTTTGCCCTCGACCGTCATCGCGAGGACCGATGTGTCGATCACATCAAACCCGATGATCGTCACACTGTCGCTTGGGCTATCAGGCCGCCCTGCATCATGGATCACGGTAGCGGGCAGGAGGGATTTGACTGTGTAACTCATCCCGGAACTGCCGGCCTTTCATCAATCTATCAGCGCAGCCTTAATACGGTCCAAATGCGCGCAACCTTGCCATACACCACAACTACTATCGACGCTGACCCAGCCCCGCGGCCTGTAGCGTCGAGCACACACACGGCATTTTGCCAAAAGCTCGTCCGCCTGCACTTCGTCCACATATCCATCTGCTAATGCGGCAAGAATGTCTGCCGCGCAGGGCGGAACCTGTGTCATCGTAAAGGCTGTCTTAAAGTCCGAGTGTCTTAGCGCCGTCATCTCACATCCCGCAGCCTAGCGTGTGTTTCATTTGGTTAGGATAACGGTTCCAAAGGGAGGCATTTTACATACCACTGACAAAAAATACTGACCGAGTGAAAAATTTCGACGGACTTTGGATTAGTCAGCGTTTCACGATCAGCATTTGATCACTCTGGATTATCGAGATGAAACACCTTCGCACCTATGCAACCCCCATCACCATCGGGACCTTCCTCATTATGGGGGCGACCGGTATTTTAATGTTCTTCCACACCAATACGACGCTGAACAAAGTCGTCCATGAGTATGTCGGTCTGGTGATGGTGGCGGCAGTCATTCTGCACGTCGTCCTGAACTGGCGCGCCTTTCAGACCTATTTCAAACGGCCCGTTGCACTGACGCTGATGACAGCCTCTGCGGTGATATTGGCCGCGTCGTTTGTGTCGCTCGGCGATGATGCAGGTGATGTTCGACCTGACATCCTCGCCCTGCAAATGGTCAGCTCTGCCCCGCTGACCGACCTCGCACCTCTGATGAGGACTGATGCAGAGAGCCTCATTGCGAAACTGGCAGATCAGGGCGTAACCGCAACAGCGGATCAGACCCTGATGGACCTCTCTGATGGTGACATGCGCGGCGCAATCACTCTGCTCTCTGCCGTCAAAAGTTAAGCGGGTACGCTCGTCAATTCGGCAAAGGACGCTTTGTTCTGACAATACTGCGGGGGTTCGTCTCCCGCAGAGGCGTTTTTCAGCCAATGCTTGCAATGTTCGGGAGATGGGCACGCGCGGCAACGGGTGATGTGATCCGCATAGTCCGTCGTTGAGATGCGACCATCGCGCATGGCTTCCGCCAGATCGACCTCACAATGCTTTGCCATAGCGAGGGTCAGCCAAAAATGTTCCCGAATATCGCCCAACCGCTGCATCGGTTCATCCTTTGTATGTCTTAATCCAATCAAGCAGCGTTGTGCGCCAAGTCACTAAGGCCCGCATTGCGCCAGATCAAAACGGCGCACCGTTGACGCATATCAAGGCAACCTTCCCGCATCAGGTCTAGAGTCCCCAATCAAACACGAACAAAGGATGACGCTATGACAGAGACCACCGCCGCGATTGCCACCGATGCTCAGGACCCCTCTGTCGAGGTCAAACCGTCAGCCCCTCATCGTCGCCAGACGCGCATGGCCCGCATCCCCTATGAGGCTGAGAAAGCAAAGCTTCAGGCGGAAATGCTCAAAGTGCAGCACTGGGCGCAGGAAACAGGCCAGAAATTCGTCATCCTATTCGAGGGCCGTGATGCTGCGGGCAAAGGCGGCACGATCAAACGGTTTATGGAGCATCTGAACCCGCGTCATGCGCGGGTTGTAGCACTGAATAAACCGACGGAAACTGAACGCGGCCAGTGGTTCTTCCAGCGCTATATCGAACATCTGCCAACGGCGGGCGAAATGGTGTTCTATGACCGCAGTTGGTATAACCGCGCAGGCGTCGAACGGGTCATGGGGTTCTGTGAACCCAACGAATACCTAGAGTTTATGCGCATGACCCCCGACCTCGAACAGATGCTCGTGCGGTCTGGTATTCGGCTCTATAAATACTGGTTCTCAGTGACCAGAGACGAACAACTTCGCCGCTTTAAGGCCCGCGAAACCGATCCACTGAAGCAGTGGAAGCTGTCCCCGATTGACAAGGCGTCGCTCGACAAATGGGATGACTATACTGAGGCAAAAGAGGCGATGTTCTTTTACACGAACACCGCTGATGCGCCGTGGACCGTGATTAAATCGAACGACAAAAAACGGGCGCGGATCAATTGCATGCGCCATTTCCTGTCGACCATCGATTATCCGGGCAAAGACCCGTCAATCGCCGTATTGCCCGATCCCGAAATCGTAGGCTCTGCGGATAAAGTCATCCATACCGACGAACATATTCTGGGCAAGGCGCTCCACCCCGAAACGCGCAAGGTCAGCCGGTCGTCACGAGCCTAAACAAGATTACGAGCCAAGCCATCCCGACGCCTACGGCAGAAACTGCGACAGCGGCGCTGCCAGCGTCCTTGGCTTGGCCTGCGCGGTCACGGCGCTGGGTTGAGATGTCGTCGACAACGCGTTCAATCGCCGTGTTGATGCACTCCATCGCCAAAACGAACACACCGCCCAATATGATCAATGCGGTTTCACCCGCCGTCAGTGGCAAAATCACAGCCAATGGAATCGAGATCGCATTGGCCCAAATCCACTGCATCAGCGATTGTTCTGTCTTCCAAACGTGAACCCAGCCTTGCCATGACCATATAGCCCGTTGGCGAATGCGCATAATACCTTGCATGATTTTTCCCACTGACCGCTCCTCCCTGCCGTTGGTGCAGAGAAGTCTAATTGGGCGCTCATAGCAGCGCGAGTTAAAAGCTATGTGTCAGTTTCAGATTGCACCCACGGCACGGCGCACCGCCGCTACACGGTCCGCATTCGCAGGGTGAGAGCCGAGGAACTGATCCCCTGGGTCAGGAATACGGGCAAAGAACGCGGCGCCGCGCAGCGCATCATACCCTGCGGCCGTCACGATACGAGCAGCCATCATATCAGCCTCCAACTCGTAATCCTTGGAATAGGCGCGGGACGCCACAGCGGCGCCGATCTCACGTGCGGCCTGCACATTCGACGGAAGCCCGGTCCCTGCAACACCCGCCAACTCGCCAAAAATCATCGCACCTACCGCAGCATTGCGTTGTGTCCGTTCCAGGTGTCCCGCAATATGGTGCGAAGCTTCATGCGCCAGAACAAAGGCAAACTCGTCCTCGTTCTGGATGTCATCCAGCAGAGCCAACGTAAACGCGATCACAGGACGCCCCGACCGATCCACGGTCTGAAACGCGTTGGCCTGCGCACCGGGGGTGTCATCGATCACAATACGAAAGTCACAGTTCCTGCGCGCATCTGTTCGAACGCAGATCTCTTCGACAAAGGGTTCCACGTCCTGCACCACGGCCACGAACATATTCGCTGCTTGGCGATCAGGCGTAACTGTAACTGCCTTGGGCGCGACGGTGGCCACGGTGATTGGTGGCATCGAACAGCCCGCCAACCCGAAAACACCGAACATGAGAATGAGGAACGCCCGCATCGGCCTCTCGCTTTGTTTTCTGGCAGCATATCATTCCGCCTGTCGCTCGTAAGCCCCCGTTCCATCATCCTCACGGGATTGGCATCGCCTCTTTTCAAGTCGCGATTGAAGGTCTAGGCTGATCTCATGTTTACGATTGAACACGATTTCGACGCCACCGTCGTAACCCTTGTCGACGAGGACGCAGCCTTCTTGCAAGAAGATGTGACCGTTTCCGCGTTTGAGGATTGCATCACGGTCCAGCAATTGGACCCGCGCACCGATCAGGTCGTTAAAATTACCCTGTCGCTGAGCCAGCTCCGCGATCTTGAGGCGGCATTGGACCTACCCGAAGGCGTCTATCGTCTGCGCAAGGACGGCTAGACGATCCGAAACACCTTATCCCGCGATGTTGCCCCACGGATCAGATCAAGCCGCGTTTTGGGCACGCCCAGCGCCTTGGACAGCAGCTTGACCACCGCTTTATTCGCTTTCCCGTCCTCTGGCACAGTGGTCACGTAAACACGGATCGCGTCGTCTTCGACGAGGATACGATCACGGCTCGCCTTTGGGGTCACCCGAACAGCGATTTCAGCGCCCTCTAAGGCAAGATGGGAAAGATCAGTCATGGCGACGGGTTTAATCTGCGGCTGCGTATAATTCTACCGATTGAATTCGATCCCGTTAATGCCGATATCCCTAACGAAGCAGGAGATTTTGATGACCGACACGACTATTCCGCCCCTCACTCGCAATGACGCCGCCCTCGATTTCCTTTTGACCCGCCGGTCGCGTCCCGCAAAAACAATCAAAGGGCCGGGACCAGATCGTGCCGCATTGGAAACCATCCTGACCGCCGCAGCCCGCACACCCGACCACGGCGCATTGGTACCATGGCGGTTCATCGTGTTGGGCAAAGAGGCACTGGAAACCTACGCAGGCGCATTGCAAGCGGCTGGCGAACGGCTAGGTATCGAACAAGGCAACATCGACAAACCCGCAACCGTCTACGCACAATCCCCCTGTGCCGTTGTGGTCGTCTACAGCCCCAAAGACGCGGCAAAGGTGCCTGCGATTGAACAGCAGTATTCGGCGGGCGCAGTTTGCCTTAGCCTCGTGAATGCAGCGCTCGCCACGGGTTGGGCTGCATCGTGGGTGTCGGGTTGGCATAGCCACGATCCGCAGTTCGCCGCCGAACAGTTGGGCATCACTGCGGATGAAAAGGTCGCTGGCATCATCCATATCGGCACCGAAGGTATGGTGCCGCCCGAACGTCCGCGTCCGGACCTTAGCCAGATTGTGACGTGGAAATGATCCTCGGTGATTTCTTTAAGGCCGTCGCCCAACTGGGTGATAGCCGCTTTCAGCGGGTCGTAATGCTCGGCATCGGGCTGACCATTGCGCTCCTCGTCGCGATCTACGCGGGCTTTCTGATGTTGATCGACTGGGCAGACCCCTCTGCCCTCACCCTCCCTGGGGTGGGTCAAGTCACGTGGCTGGGCGATCTCCTGTCGTGGGGGTCGCTGATCCTGATGATCGTGGCCTCCATGTTCCTCATGGTGCCAGTCGCCTCTGCGATGACGTCGTTCTTTTTGGATGATGTGGCCCAAGCGGTTGAGGACCGTCATTTTCCTCACCTACCCCCAGTCCCCCACGTGGGATTTTTGGAAGGCCTGCGCGACACGATCAACTTTCTCGGCGTGCTGTTGGTCGGCAACATTTTGGCATTTGTGCTCGCTGCACTCCTGCCGATTTTCGCTCTGCCGATCTTCTACATGCTGAACGGCTACCTACTGGGCCGAGAGTATTTCACCCTCGCCGCCCAGCGCCGTGAAGGTCGCGAAGGCGCCAAGGCCCTGCGTCGGCACTATTCAGGTCAGATATGGATAGCAGGCTGCCTAATGGCCGTGCCGCTGTCGTTTCCGCTGGTGAATTTATTCATTCCGGTGCTCGGCGCTGCGACATTCACACACCTGTATCACCGCCTCGCGTCTCGCTGATTATTCAGCGGGACGGCTCACTTCGGGCGTGCTCATACGGTGGAACCAATCTAGGTCGCGCACCGAAATCAGGCCCGACAGGATCACACCCGCGATCACACCCCAGAGCGGAACAGCCACCATCGTGGTGATCCACGCTTTACGCTTAAAGCTAAAGTTAGCAGGGGACGACGCATGGGTTCCTTTGACCACCTCGCCCGCCTCACCCTGCGTTTCGAGCCGCAGCGGCAGGACGATAAAGAACACCATGAACCAGATCACGGCAAAGAGGACAAATGCGGACGTCGGAGCCATCGGACTCTCCTGTTAAAGTAAGGGGCGAAGGGCCGCCCCTTTTGTTTGATGCTTACATACTCTGCTTCAGGTCAGGGGCAAGCCTTAGACCTGCTCAAGCTCAACCAAGCAGCCGTTGAAATCTTTGGGATGCAGGAACAGAACGGGTTTCCCATGCGCCCCGATTTTCGGCTCGCCAGTGCCTAGAACCCGTGCGCCCTGCTCTTTGAGTTTGTCCCGCGCTGCGAGGATGTCGTCGACCTCGTAGCAGATGTGGTGGATGCCGCCCGCTGGGTTCTTTTCCAAAAAGCCCGCGATCGGAGAGTTCTGGCCCAACGGATACAGGAGTTCGATCTTTGTGTTCGGCAATTCGATGAACACAACAGTCACGCCGTGATCGGGTTCGTCCTGCGGCGGGTTCACTTTGGCACCCAAAGTATCACGGTATTGCGCCGATGCGGCCTCTAGGTCCGGCACTGCAATGGCAACATGGTTCAAACGTCCGATCATGCGATCTCTCCCTCATAGCGTTGTTCACCTTATCGCGGGTTCCGCACCCCAAGGCAAAGCTGTCGTTTCGTCGCGGATTAATCTTTCATCAACCATGCTGGTGTTTTCTGACCTCATCCAACCCCGACCAAAGGGCCTAATGATGGACAGCCAAACCGATTTTATGATGACCCTTCCTCCAACCGCCAGCCGCCCTTTGGCTGGACTAACGTTGCTTTTGGTCGAAGATAGTCGTTTCGCGTCCGAGGCGATGCGCCTCATGACCCAAAGGTCGGGCGCACGATTGCGGCGGGCGGATACACTGGCGAGCGCCCGTATGCACCTACGCGTCTATCGTCCTGCCGTGGTGATCATCGACCTTGGCCTACCTGATGGCTACGGTGAGGGATTGATCACCGACCTGTCCCGCGCCCACCCCCGCGTTGATGTGATTCTAGGAACGAGCGGTGATCCAGACGGCGAAATGCGCTCGGTTGTAGCGGGAGCTGATGGGTTTCTGCCCAAACCGATGGGGTCTTTAGCCGCGTTTCAGTCCCTTATCCTCAAACACCTTCCGACGGATCGGCAACTACACGGATTGCGGGTTGTGACGAATGACAATGTCGTTCCTGATCTCGTGGCCTATGAAGATGACCTCGCCCAAGCGGCAGAGGTGCTGGCACACTGCCATGATGGTCGGTCGCTGGACTATGTTACGCAGTTTCTATCAGGCATCGCCCGCAGCGCCGATGACAGACCCCTCACCCATGCGGTCGCCGCGCTCGATCAATGCCGCCACGATGGGCAACCGATTCTCCCGTCGTTGTCGCGAGTAATGGCGCTGGTGCAAGCTCGCCTTTCGGCACCGTCGGGACAGAGGCTACAGTAACCAAAACCACTTCGGATTGTTGCGACCGCCCGATCAATGCCACAATCAGGTGCCCAGATTCCTCAAAAAAGGCACAAACCGTCCGCCAAGCAGCCCTAGTCAGATGTCAAACCTAATCTCAACGCGGCCCACGCCGTAAAGAGACTTAGGAGTGAGATCATGGTAAAGATTATCGACCACATTTGGTCAGAGGACAAAGGCAGCGACCTCGTAGATTGGGTCGTATTGACTGCTGGCCTCATTATGCTGGCTGTTGCCGTGGTTGCCGTGATCGATACATCGACTGGAAAATTCGCCGCGGATAGCCTCCCTCTCTACACTGCAACTGGGGTTTAAGTCCTAATCCTCCATGTAAAAAGGCCGGTCAGGTTTCCCTGCCGGCCTCTTTGTTTATCTGTCGCTTGCTTTACTTTTCCTGCGGAACAACGCGCAAGTTCAGTTCGCGAAGCTGTTCGTTGGTCGGATCGCTCGGCGCGTTCATCATCAGGTCTTCTGCGCGCTGGTTCATCGGGAACATGATGACTTCGCGGATGTTTGCTTCTTCAGCCAAGAGCATCACGATACGATCGATACCTGCCGCGCAACCACCGTGCGGCGGAGCGCCGTATTGGAACGCGTTAACCATGCCGCCGAACCGCTTTTCGACTTCTTCTTTGCCGTAACCCGCAATCTCAAACGCCTTAAACATGATCTCGGGCTTGTGGTTACGGATCGCGCCCGACACCAGCTCGTAGCCGTTACAAGCAAGGTCATACTGGAAGCCACGAACGGCCAGCGGATCGCCCAACAGCGCGTCCATACCACCCTGCGGCATCGAGAACGGGTTGTGTTCAAAGTCGATCTTGCCAGTTTCGTCGTCTTTTTCGTAGATCGGGAAGTCCACGATCCAAGCGAAGGCGAAACGGTCCTTGTCGGTTAGGCCCAGCTCTTCACCGATGACGTTACGGGCTTTGCCAGCAACCGATTCAAAGGCTTTCGGCTTACCACCGAGGAAGAACGCAGCATCGCCGATACCGAGACCTAGCTGCTGACGGATCGCCTCAGTGCGCTCTGGTCCGATATTTTTCGCGAGCGGTCCTGCAGCTTCCATTTCACCATCGGTTTCGCGCCAGAAGATATAGCCCATACCGGGCAGACCCTCTTTCTGAGCGAAAGCGTTCATGCGGTCACAGAACTTACGGCTGCCACCTGTCGGCGCGGGAATTGCGCGCACTTCGGTGCCGTCTTGCTCCAGCAGTTTCGCAAAGATCGCAAAGCCAGACCCGCGGAAGTGTTCCGAGCAGTCCTGCATTTTGATCGGGTTGCGAAGGTCAGGTTTGTCCGAACCATACCACAGCGCCGCGTCTTTATAGGAAATCTGGGTCCAGTCGCGGTCAACCTTTTTACCGCCGCCGAACTCTTCAAAGATACCAGCGATCACAGGCTCAACGGTGTCGAACACGTCTTGCTGGGTGACGAACGACATTTCCATGTCGAGCTGGTAGAAGTCGGTCGGCGAACGATCGGCGCGCGGATCTTCGTCACGGAAGCACGGCGCGATCTGGAAATATTTGTCGTAACCCGACACCATGATCAGCTGTTTGAACTGCTGCGGTGCCTGCGGAAGCGCGTAGAATTTACCCGGGTGCAGACGCGACGGCACGAGGAAGTCGCGTGCGCCTTCAGGCGAGGACGCCGTAATAATCGGTGTCTGGAATTCGCGGAAACCTTTGTCCCACATGCGACGACGCATGGAGGCGACAACATCCGACCGCAGCTTCATGTTGGTCTGCATCGCTTCACGACGCAGATCGAGGTAGCGATATTTCAGACGGGTTTCTTCGGGGTATTCCTGATCGCCAAACACCATCAGCGGAAGTTCAGCGGCCGCGCCCAGCACTTCGATGTCACGAACAAAGACTTCGATTTCGCCGGTTGGCAGTTTTGGGTTTACCAGCTCTGGATCGCGGGCCTTCACCTCGCCATCGATGCGGATACACCATTCCGAACGCACCTTTTCGACAGCAGAGAACGCAGCCGAGTCGGGGTCGCAGAGAACCTGCGTCACGCCGTAGGTGTCGCGCAGGTCGATAAAGAGGATACCGCCGTGGTCGCGCACACGGTGGACCCAGCCCGACAGGCGGACGGTCTCACCAACGTTGTCTTTCGTCAGTGCGGCGCAGGTATGAGTGCGATAGGCGTGCATAATGTCATGTCCCTTGGGTTTGCGGGGTTCCGCGCCGATACACAGGGTTCACCGCCCGATGTCAAGCAAAGGGCGCGAGTTGGACGCGTATAAGGCCTCTTAAAGCGTTCCCCATGTGGATTTCGCGGGCTTTTGACAGATCAGAGAGGGTCAGAACCTGTTCCTCGCACCCGTTCTGGATGAGCGACTGCCGCAACACCCCAGGCAAAAGACCCGAGGTCAGAGGCGGCGTTACTCGTCGTCCGTCCTCTAGCACAACGAATATATTGGTGATCGTGCCCTCACAGACCTCATCGCGTTCGTTCAGAAACAGCCATTCATCTACGCCGTTCGGCAGATCGGCGCGCGCATCATTATAAAGTGCACGGTTGGTGGTCTTCACCTGCAACCAAGGATCGTCGGAATTTAATCGGATACTATGGACTGCAACGGTCCAATGCGGGGGATTGGGCGGCAGATGACCCGTTTCGACCACAGTGTTGCCAGCCTCGTTCAGCGTCAGACGAATGCGTTCGTGCCCTTCGGCCGCATCGGCCAGCGCAGAACGAACCTGAGATTCATCAAAGGGATAGCCCAGCGCCTCAGCACCCCGTTTCAACCGCGCAAGGTGGAGGTCAAGGTAGCGGATACCATCAGCCCCGCGCCCCATCGTTTCGATCAGGAGGAGGTCTTTGGGTCGATCTGTGCGAAGCGCGCTTTCCATAAGGCTTCCTCGTATTCCGATGCTGGGGTCGAATCCCAAACGATCCCGCCCCCAACGTTCAATGTCGCCTGATCTCCGTCTACCATAAGCGTGCGGATCGCGACGTTGAATTCCGCTTGTCCATCTGGTGAGAACCAGCCGATCGACCCGCAATAGACCTCTCGAGGAGCGGTCTCCAGCTCTTCGATAATCTCCATCGCCCGCAATTTTGGTGCACCTGTGATGGACCCACACGGGAACAGTGCTTGCAAAATATCGGGCAAGGACACGTCATCCATCAAACGCGCCTCAACACGGCTGATCATTTGGTGGACAGTCGCGTAGGTTTCGACGTGGAACAGTTTCGGCACCTTCACCGTCCCCGCCACAGAGATTCGCGAAATGTCGTTGCGGAGCAAATCCACGATCATCAGGTTTTCGGCGCGGTTCTTTTCATCCATCGACAGGAACGCCTTATTCGCGGCGTCCTCTTCGTCGGTCTTACCGCGCGGCATGGTGCCTTTCATCGGCGCGGTCTCGATCATCCCGTCCTTGATACGGAAAAATAGTTCGGGCGAGCGCGAAAGAATCGCCGGGCCGTCCTGAAGCACCAGCGCCGAATGACCGACCGCCTGACGCGCAGCGAGTGCGCCATAGATGCCTTCGGGTGTTCCATCGACCGTTGTGGTGATCGGAAATGTCAGGTTGGCCTGATAAATATCGCCCGCCGCGATGTAGTCGCGCAGTTTCGCAATCGCATCGGCATGTTTTGGCGCATCCCAAAGTGGGGCCAATGTTCCGATTGTTCCATCGGCCGCTGGCATCACTGCAGGCTTTGGTCCGTCATAAACCCCAAACCGCAACAATGGCAGTTTACGGTTCTTTGGAAACAACGGCAAAAGCCGCGGCTCCAACGCATAGCCAAGCTCATATGAACAATAGCCAACCAGCCAACCCTCTGCGGACTTCAGCGCCGCGAACGCAGCGGGAATATCTTCGGGCTCCCATGCTTCAATGATTTGATGCGGCACATCAAATTCGGCCGCTGACCCATCTGGTCCACGGTCAAATAAAATACGCATTTTTCGCACCTAATCTTTGCATGCTGGACGGATAAACCAGCCATTCAGCCAGCGACAGTACAAAAGCGACATGGTTTTCGCTAATCATACCCCTTGAACCTTGGGCGACTCTGTCTATAACGCCCAACAATTTGGGCGCGCTATGCGCTCTGCTGTCTGCTGCCATAACATATGAGGGTCCCATGCCGAAGAGAACCGACATCAAGTCGATCATGATCATCGGAGCGGGGCCAATTGTGATTGGCCAAGCTTGCGAGTTTGACTACTCGGGCGCTCAAGCGTGTAAAGCACTTCGCGAAGAAGGCTACCGCGTCATCCTCGTGAACTCGAACCCAGCAACGATCATGACCGACCCCGGTCTGGCCGATGCCACTTACATCGAACCGATCACCCCTGAGGTCGTCGCTAAGATCATCGAAAAAGAGCGTCCCGATGCGCTTCTCCCGACGATGGGTGGTCAAACAGGCCTGAACACCTCGCTCGCTCTGGCGGACATGGGTGTGCTTGAGAAATTCAACGTCGAAATGATCGGCGCAAAGCGTGAAGCCATCGAAATGGCTGAAGACCGCAAACTGTTCCGTGAAGCGATGGACCGTATCGGCCTCGAAAACCCGCGTGCGACGATTGTGACTGCCCCGAAAAACGAAAAGGGCAAACATGACATCGACGCTGGCGTGAAAATCGCGATGGAAGCACTGGAAGACATCGGTCTGCCCGCGATCATCCGCCCCGCGTTCACCTTGGGGGGCACCGGCGGTGGCGTTGCCTATAACCGTGAAGAATACGAATACTACTGCCGCTCGGGCATGGATGCGTCGCCTGTAGGCCAGATCCTCGTCGATGAATCGCTCTTGGGCTGGAAAGAATACGAAATGGAAGTGGTCCGCGACAAAGCGGATAACGCCATCATCGTTTGTTCGATTGAAAACGTGGACCCGATGGGTGTGCACACAGGTGACTCGATCACTGTGGCCCCTGCCCTGACCCTGACAGACAAAGAATACCAGATCATGCGCTCTGCCTCGATCGCGGTTCTACGCGAGATCGGCGTTGAGACAGGTGGTTCGAACGTTCAGTGGGCGGTGAACCCAAAAGATGGCCGTATGGTCGTCATCGAGATGAACCCGCGTGTATCGCGTTCGTCAGCTCTGGCCTCCAAGGCAACAGGTTTCCCGATTGCTAAAATCGCGGCTAAGCTGGCTGTTGGTTACACGCTAGACGAATTGGACAACGACATCACCAAGGTTACGCCGGCATCGTTCGAGCCGACGATCGACTATGTCGTCACCAAAATCCCGCGCTTTGCATTCGAGAAGTTCCCGGGCTCTGAACCCTACCTCACCACCGCGATGAAATCCGTGGGCGAGGCAATGGCGATTGGCCGGACCTTCCACGAATCGGTCCAGAAAGCGCTCGCTTCGATGGAAACGGGCCTGACTGGTTTTGACGAAGTGAAAATTCCGGGCGCACCGGACAAGGCTGCCGTTTCTGCCGCTCTCGGCAAGGCTACCCCTGACCGTCTGCGCACCATCGCGCAGGCGATGCGCCACGGCTTTACCAACGATGAAATCATCGCAATCACCTCGTTCGATCCGTGGTTCCTCGACCGTATCCGCGAAATCATCGAAGTCGAACAGGATGTGGCCAAGAACGGCCTGCCTGTGACAGAAGATGGCCTGCGTAAACTCAAGATGATGGGCTTCACCGACGCACGTCTTGCCAAATTGACAGGCCGCGACGAAGCACAAGTGCGCCGCGCACGTCAGAACCTCGGCGTAACGGCTGTGTTCAAACGCATCGACACCTGCGCAGCAGAGTTCGAAGCGCAGACCCCCTACATGTATTCCACCTACGAAGCCGCAGCGATGGGCGACGTGGAATGCGAAAGCCGTCCGACCGACCGTAAGAAAGTCGTCATCCTCGGCGGTGGCCCGAACCGTATCGGTCAGGGCATCGAGTTTGACTATTGCTGCTGTCACGCATGTTTCTCGCTGACCGATCAGGGTTACGAGACCATCATGATCAACTGCAACCCTGAGACCGTGTCGACTGACTACGACACCTCTGACCGTCTGTATTTCGAACCTCTGACGTTCGAACACGTGATGGAAATCCTGCGCGTGGAACAGGACAACGGTACCCTGCACGGCGTCATCGTTCAGTTCGGCGGCCAAACTCCGCTGAAGCTCGCGAACGCTTTGGAAGAAGCAGGTATCCCAATCCTCGGCACTTCGCCGGACGCAATCGACCTTGCAGAAGACCGTGAACGGTTCCAAGACCTTGTAAACCGTCTGGGCCTGAAACAGCCGGTCAACGGCATCGCATCGACGGACGAACAGGCATTTGCTATCGCCGCCGATATCGGCTTCCCGTTGGTAATCCGCCCATCCTACGTTCTAGGTGGCCGCGCGATGGAAATCGTGCGCGATCAGGCGCAGCTCGAACGCTACATCGCCGAAGCTGTGGTTGTTTCGGGTGACAGCCCTGTTCTCTTGGACAGCTACCTCTCTGGCGCAACCGAAGTTGATGTCGACGCGCTCTGCGACGGTAAAAACGTCCATGTTGCGGGCATCATGGAACACATCGAAGAAGCAGGCGTTCACTCTGGTGACTCCGCATGCTGTCTGCCTCCGCACACTCTGTCGGCAGAGATCGTTGCTGAAATCCGCAAACAGACCCAAGCTCTCGCCCTCGCGCTGGAAGTTAAAGGTCTGATGAACGTTCAGTTCGCTGTCAAAGACGGCGAAGTTTACCTGATCGAAGTTAACCCGCGCGCATCACGCACCGTGCCTTTCGTTGCAAAAGCAACCGACAGCGCGATTGCATCGATCGCTGCCCGCCTGATGGCTGGCGAACCGCTGTCGAACTTCCCAGTGCGCGAACCTTATGACGAAACCATCAGCGCTGATCAGATGCAGCCGCAGGGCGACCCGTTCACCCTCGCTGATCCGAAAACGCCTTGGTTCTCGGTCAAAGAAGCTGTGCTGCCCTTCGCTCGCTTCCCGGGCGTTGACACCATCCTCGGGCCGGAAATGCGCTCCACGGGTGAGGTCATGGGTTGGGACCGTTCGTTCGCACGTGCGTTCCTCAAGGCTCAGATGGGTGCGGGCACCCACCTGCCGACCGAAGGCACCGTGTTCATCTCGGTTCGTGACAACGACAAAACTGCAGGCATGGTCGAAGCGGCAAAAACCGTCTCTGACCTAGGCTTCAAAATTCTCGCAACCCGCGGAACGGCTTCGTTCCTAAGCGAAAACGGTATCGATTGCGAAATCGTTAACAAAGTCTATGAGGGCGGCCGCACAATCGTAGACCTGCTAAAAGACGGTAAAGTGGACCTGTTGTTCAACACCACCGAAGGCGCTCAGGCTGTGAACGACAGCCGCGATATCCGGTCGGTCGCTCTATATGACAAGCTACCTTACTTCACCACGGCAGCAGGCAGCCAAGCTGCGGCTCAGGCGATGAAAGCCCGCGTTGAGGACGACATCAGCGTCCGCAGCCTCCAAGGCTAACCGCGCAGACATCGATAACAGGCCGGACCATTGCGTCCGGCCTTTTTCGTTTGGTCAAACGACCTTTGGTCAATCTGGACAACTAAGGGATTAACGCCCACTCTACCCCAACGATGTTGGAGGAACCCATGCATTCTGTCGTCCTGACCGCCACCGGCGTATTCACCCCGTCCGAAGTCATCACGAATGACGAGTTGGTCGAAGCCTTCAACGCCTACGCGGACCTCCAGAATGCCCAGAACGCGGATGCGATTGAAGCGGGAACTATCGCAGCGATCCCACATTCGAGCAGCGATTTCATTCTAGCGGCTTCTGGCATCGAACAGCGTTATGTCATGTCACGCGACGGCATCCTCGACCCGACGCGCATGTATCCTCGATTTCCCGAACGGTCCGACGACGAACCGTCGCTCATGGCCGAGATTGGCGTGAAGGCCGCGCAGATCGCTCTCGACCGCGCGGGACTGAGCGGGGCTGACGTCGACCTGATCCTTTGCGCGGCGTCGAATATGGAACGCGCCTACCCCGCGATGGCGGTGGAAATCCAACAGCTCATCGGCGCGGGCGGTATGGCTTTTGACATGAACGTCGCCTGTTCCTCTGCCACCTTTGGCATCCAAACCGCCGCCGACATGATCCGCGCGGGTTCTGTGAAACGTGCGCTGGTGATCTCGCCTGAAATAACCTCTGGCCACCTCGAATGGCGTGACCGTGATTGCCATTTCATCTTTGGCGACGTTGCGACCGCAGTTCTGTTAGAACGCGACGAAGGTCAGGACGGGTTCAGCGTTCTCTCAACCCGCTGCGCCACCCAATTTTCAAACAATATCCGCAATAACAACGGCTTCTTGCGACCAACCCGTAACGCGATGGAAGACCGCCGCGACATGCGGTTTATGCAGAACGGACGCAAAGTGTTCAAAGAAGTGCTGCCATTGGTCAGCGCCCACATCGCCAATCACATGGCCGACGAAGGGGTTGAAGCGGTAGACCTCAAACGTCTCTGGCTCCACCAAGCAAACAAGACGATGAACGACTATATCGGCAAGAAAGTTTTGGGCCGCGAACCCGAAGCAGGCGAACAGCCCAACATCCTTCAGGACTACGCAAATACGTCGTCCGCAGGATCGATCATCGCTTTTGACAAATACTCCGCCGATTTAACCAGCGGGGACACGGGCCTGATCTGTTCGTTTGGCGCAGGGTATTCTGTTGGCTCAGTAATCGTGCGGCGGAAATAATCAGACCACGCGCCGTTCTAGATGCACTTTCAGGCCCAATAAGGTCTTCTGTAGCGCCATCGCCTCGCGCAGCATACGGCGGGTGTCGTTCTCGGACATGTCCGCCTCATACGAGCGACCGAATTCAGCCATCAAAGTTGCGTATTGCTCGCTCAACCCGATCATGATCGCGCAAAGCCCTTCGGGCTGCGTCGCTGCATCACCCAGTTTGATCGTACGGATTTCAGCCAGTGCAGATGTCACATGGGGATAAGACGCGACAGCTTCTAACGCGGCCACAGTATCGACGGGCATATAGCGTTCCGCATGCTCAGGGGCCTCAGAGTAATACCGACCCAAAGTCGCCTTGGACTTGCCCGAGACACGACAGGCCACCTCTAGCCCAACATCCTTGACCAGGGCCTCGGTGTGTTTTTTCAAATAACCATTCACTACGGCTGAACCTCTAACACGGTGTACATTTTATTTCGGGGAACCAGCCCGATTGTTTCCCATTACACGTTATAAGTTAATTTACCATATGTCGGCGTGCATAGCGTGCATTTACCGCACCACGTGCCCCGAGTTCAGTTTCCAGAATGCGCTGCGGAACCGCCGCGCTAGGCCAGAGAATGCGACCCCATCCTGCGCGCTGTTGGCGGCTTGCCGATCTTCACCGCACCGCGTTCTCTGGCCGCTCAAATCACCTGAGACAGACCTCTTGCATCTCGGCGGTTCTGCCGCTTATTCCTCTGCCATGGCAAAGCTCTATTTCAATTATTCGACCATGAACGCTGGCAAGTCGACGATCCTCTTGCAAGCGAGTCACAACTACATCGAACGCGGAATGCAGACCTATCTGCTGACGGCGCGGTTTGATGATCGTGCAGGCGCTGGCCGCATTGCGAGCCGCATTGGAATCGGTGCTGATGCAGATACCTACACGCCCGAAAGCGATCTCTTTGCCCAGATCGAAACCCGACTGAACGATGGCCCTTGTGCCTGTGTTTTCGTGGACGAAGCGCAGTTCCTGACCGAAACCCAAGTTTGGCAACTCGCCCGCGTGGTGGATGATCTGAACGTGCCGATTATGTGCTACGGGCTGCGAGTCGATTTTCAGGGTAAGCTGTTCCCTGGCTCGGCCGCTCTGCTCGCACTTGCGGATGAAATGCGTGAAGTGCGGACGATCTGCCACTGCGGGAAAAAGGCGACCATGGTCGTTCGCAAAGACGAAAACGGCGTCGTTGTGACCGACGGTGCGCAGGTTTCGATCGGCGGCAATGATCGCTACGTATCCCTTTGCCGCCGACATTGGCGCGAAGCCGTGGGTGATCGCGGTTAATTCACCCGCTGTGGCGGCTCGCGACCCTCGCTCCACGCGATGATGTTATCGAGCGCCATCTGCCCCATCGCCTGACGCGTTTCGACAGTTGCAGAGCCAAGGTGCGGCAGCAGGACACAGTTTTCCAACGCAACGAGACGCGCAGGCACATGCGGTTCGTGTTCATACACATCCAGACCAGCCCCAGCGATTTTGCCTGCCTCCAGCACATCGATCAGCGCGCTTTCATCGACAACTTCGCCACGTGCGATGTTCACGAAAATTCCGTGTGGCTGCATGGCGCCCAGCACGTCTGCGTTGATCAGATACCGCGTCTCCGCACCACCTGGAACGGTCACAACAAGGAAATCAACAGACGCCGCAAGCTCGGTCAGGCTGGTGATCTGCGTCGCAGGGAAATCGACCGCCTTCGGGCTGCGGTTATAGAACATCACTTCCATCCCGAACCCGTAGTGGCACCGACGCGCAACAGCTTGACCGATGCGGCCCATGCCGACGATGCCAACGCGTTTACCTGTCACGTGAGTGCCCAGCTTAACCTTCGGGCCAAAGCCCTCCCACTGGCCCGCACGCAGCATCCGTTCGCCTTCGCCCGCACGACGTGCAGTGGCGAGGACAAGCGTCAGGCCGATATCAGCCGTCGCATCCGTAAGAACGTCAGGCGTGTTGGTGACGATCACGCCTGCCTGTGCTGCTGCGGCTGCGTCGATGTGGTTATACCCGACACCGAAGTTCCCGAGGATCTTGCAACGCAGTTCCCCCGTAAAAGCATCAGCGGAAAACGCATCGCCCAATGTCGGCAGGATCGCGTCATAGGTCGCCAATGCCTCTGCCGCATCTGCGACCGTCAGCGGGTTGCCGTCCGTGCGAACGGTCAAATCGAACAGACCCGCCGCCTGCTCCAAAACAGGTTCCGCGATTTGACGCGTGATGAGTAGTTTCTTCAATGTAATCTCCCCCCGACTGGCACCACGTCATCGGGGCCAACCAAAACAATGTCGCCATTTTCATCCGGCAGCCCGAGCACCAGAACCTCAGACATGAACTTCCCAATTTGCCGAGGCGGGAAATTCACCACTCCCATAACCTGTTTTCCAACAAGCTCTTCGGGCGTGTAATGCTTGGTCACTTGTGCCGAACTGCGACGTTCACCGATGTCTCCTCCGAAATCGATCCACATCTTGATCGCGGGTTTGCGAGCCTCAGGATAGGGTTCCGCACGAATGACACGACCCACACGGATATCCACCTTAAGGAAATCGTCAAAGTCGATGTCAGCCATTGGACAGTTCCTGATCCCGTTTCACCGCAGCCTCGACCGCACGAACGAGAAGTGGCGGGAAACCATCTGTGTCGTTCATCAGAACTTGCAAGGCCTCGTAGGTCACTCCGTTCGGAGAGGTCACGTTTTGGCGCAGCGTTGCAGGGTCTTCTGCAGCTTCTTCAGCCAATGCGCCCGCGCCGGCAACAGTCGCTTTGGCGAGCTTCATCGCAAGATCAGGCGCAAGTCCCGCACCGACACCCGCCGCAGCCATCGCCTCGATCAGATGGAAAACATAGGCAGGACCGCAGCCGGAAATCGCTGTGACCGCGCTCATCTGGTGTTCACCCTCAAGGCGCACAACCTGGCCAATCGCCGACAACAGGGCGTCAGCAAGGTCGAGCATTGGGCCCGATGCATGAGCATTGCCGACGATCGCCGTGATCCCACGACCGATCGCAGCAGGGGTATTCGGCATCGCGCGAATGATGGGCGTCTGGGCACCCATCATTGCCTCATAGGTGGCAATCGTGATCCCAGCAGCAACAGACAGGAACACGGTTGTGCCATTGCCCAACGCCTGCAAGGTCGGCAGCGCATCACCCATCATCTGCGGTTTTACCGCAACCAAAACGACCGCTGGATCAGCAGGCAGCGCTTGGTTCACATGCACCCCTTGCGCCTTGAGCCAATCGCTCGGGAATGGATCGTTCACCCAGACAGAGGTTGCGGGCAGACCCGACTTCAACCAGCCTGCCAGCATAGCCGAACCCATTTTACCGCAGCCCAGCAAAACCAGACCGCGATGTGCAACATCATCCATATTCATGAAAATTCCCCGTGTCGTTTGCACTATTGATAGCAGGCAAACGAACGGGTTCAAGGCGCGGCGGTTGTTCCCCGCCCCGCCAATAAAGTGTTACGCGGTGCCGTAAGCCTCGGTGAGGGCGATCTGCATCGCCTCTGCAACGTCGCGTTCGGCCCAAGTGACCAGTTGGAACGCAGGGTAGAACCGCTCACAGCTCATGACCGCAGCACCGATGATTGTGTCGATCTGATCAGGCGTCGCGATTTGATCCGTGCCCAGCACCAGACCGTAACGGAACACCATGACCTTTTGCCCAGTCCACCACGTGAAATTACCCGACCAGCACATCTCATTCGCTGCATTGAGCGCCTCATACAAGGCGGGCTCGCGGTGCGCGGGTGGCTCCATATCGAAAGTGCAGATCAGACGGAGGGTCTGGTCATAGAGGGACCACGCGAGAGTGATGGAATAGGTGCGCCATTGGCCTTCGACCTGCATCGCGATTTGGTCGTCCGCGATACGGTCGAATTCCCATTCATGAAATTCAGCGATGTTTTCAACGACATCAATCGGATGAATGTCACCGCTGTCTTCGAAATGCTCGGTCAGTGCCATTGCTCGGCCTCGTTCGCTATTGCGCTTGGGCATAGGCAGCGTCCCTAGCGCTTGGTGCCTGCTCAAGGACCTGTGGAATTATCCACAACCCCATACGATATATGGTGGGCCGAGAGGCGCTATTCTGTAAAGCACTTTCTTGGGGATAACGTAGCCATCGCAGAAATTTCATGTGGATGACTTGAAAAACGGCAGAATTCAAAAACGAAAAAGGCGGCATTTACGCCGCCTCGTTCCTTATCTTGGTTTCTTGAAAAAACAGCTATTGCGTCAAAATCACGCCAGCCGCGCAAAGCGCGATCACCGAAGCCACCCAAAATCCCTTGCGGTTCCGCAAAGGTGTGCGTGCATTGCACCAACCACAAAACTCCGATCCGAACCGCAGTTTGTGATCGCACTTCGGACATTTAAACAACCGAACTGCATCCATGATTAAAATCTCATAAGTTTGGAATCTTACGAGAAACATGTATCAAGATGAGACTGAATTTGCAGGGGAAATATAGGAACGCACCCCAAAATGATCAAATGTGCTTAAATACACACAGAAAATACAACTTATGCATTAATAATGCAATCACAACTCAATCAAGGACGGAGAAACGTCAGGTAATGCGGCGTCCGACCTTCGCGCAGCGCTTTTTGTTCGTAGCGGGTTGAATACCAATCGGACCAAGGTTGGCTCCAATCCTTTGGACCTTCGGCCTGCCAAACGAAACCTGCCTTTGGCACTTCGATCAGAGTTTGGCGAACGTAGTCAGGAATATCCGTCGCCACTCGGAATTCTGCACCAGGCTTTAGAACGCGAAAAAGCGGTTCCAAATGCTCAGCTGTCACGAACCGACGACGATGGTGACGTTTTTTCGGCCACGGGTCGGGGTAGTTAAGGAACGCTTTGGAAATTGAATGATCGGGCAGCACGTCGAACAAATCCCGTGCATCGCCCGGATGAACAGCAACGTTCTGGGTTTGCAATTTGCGGATTTTGCCCAAGAGCATCGCCACGCCGTTCATGAACGGCTCACAGCCGATGATCTCAATCTCTGGGTAGGTTTCGCCCATGTGAACGAGGTGTTCACCCCCACCGAACCCGATCTCGAGCCAGACAGGTTTACCCTTGAACCGCGCGTCCATATCAATGGGGTCACGATTAGGGTTAATGTCCCAGCTTACCGCACCCGGCGACAAGGCCTCCAGATCTTCGTCCAGATAGTCCTTCTGAGCCTGATTCAGGGTTTTCCCATGAATACGGCCATAGAAATTGCGCCAAGGGGCTTCGGGGTGTTTGTTCGATGCGGTCATGGGCGGCGCCATAGCAACTCCGTGCTCTGCGCGCAATAAACCAAAAAGAAAGGCGACCCGAAGGCCGCCTTTTTCGTTGGATCAAACCGCTTTCTTGAGCGTTTCGACCAGATCGGTACGTTCCCAAGAGAACCCGCCCTCCGCATCTGGCGCACGACCAAAGTGGCCGTAAGCTGCCGTGCGAGCATAAATCGGTTTATTCAGACCCAAATGGGTCCGGATGCCCCGCGGGGTCAGGTCCATCGCCTGCGCAACTGCACGTTCAATTGCTGCCTCATCTACAGTGTTGGTGCCATAGGTGTTGGCATAGATCGACAAGGGCTTGGCCACGCCGATCGCGTAGGACAGCTGGATTGTACATTTGTCAGCCAGACCCGCAGCAACAACGTTCTTTGCCAGATAGCGCGAAGCATATGCAGCCGAGCGGTCAACCTTGGTCGGATCTTTACCAGAAAACGCGCCACCACCATGCGGAGCCGCGCCGCCGTATGTATCGACGATGATCTTACGCCCCGTCAAACCAGCATCCCCATCAGGCCCGCCAATGACGAATTTACCTGTTGGGTTGATCCACCACTCGGTCGCGTCGGTCAGCCAGCCTTCGGGCAGCACTTCGCGGATGTAGGGTTCAACGATTGCACGCACGTCATTGGAAGACAGCGATTCATCAAGGTGTTGCGTCGACAGAACCAGAGAGGTCACACCAACAGGTTTACCGTCACGATACTGGATCGAAAGCTGTGACTTCGCATCCGGACCAAGCTTGGGCTCGGTGCCGTTCTTGCGCACCTCGGCCAAACGGCGCAGGATTGCATGTGCGTATTGGATCGGTGCGGGCATAAGTGCTTCGGTTTCGTTGGTTGCGTAACCGAACATAATACCCTGATCGCCTGCGCCCTCTTCCTTATCTTCAGTAGCATCAACACCCTGAGCGATATGCGCGGATTGTTCATGAAGAAGGTTGGTGATCTCGACCGTGTTCCAATGGAATTTGTCTTGTTCGTAGCCAATGTCTTTGATCGCACCGCGGACAAGGTCCGGAACTGCGTTCATGTATTCAGTCAGTTTGGACTGATCAGAGAGGCCAACTTCGCCACCGATAACAACCCGATTGGTCGTGGCAAAGGTTTCACAAGCAACGCGGGCCTCAGGCTCTTCAGCCAGAAATGCATCAAGAATGGTGTCCGAGATACGGTCGCAAACCTTATCCGGATGACCTTCGGAAACGGATTCCGAAGTGAAAATGTAGTCGTTACGTGACATTGAAGTGCTCCGTTAGGGTGAACCCGCCACGCCAGGAAGCCGTTGTGGGGGCATAATGGAGGACGGCTAATCCCCAGCGTGTTTTAGGTCAACCGGATATTAATCGGCGTCGTATTGCTACGGCTGAGCATGACAAAAGGATCACTATTACAAACGGCCAAGACCCAAATCGGGCAAAAAAAGTCTCCTCGCGAGCTTCGGGAAGCAGTGCATCGACATAGCCGACCGTTTCAAACGGCAGCGATGTGGTGACAGCACCGCGCGCATCGATCATCGCCGTGAGCCCCGTGTTGCCCACGCGCACCATCGGCAAACCCTGTTCGATAGCGCGAAGACGGGCCTGGGCGAAATGTTGGCGCGGACCAGCATCGGGACCAAACCACGCATCGTTTGTAATAAGGACCAAGGCTCTGGGACGCTCGGCACTGGCGGACATGCTTGGGAAGATCCCCTCGTAGCAGATCAGGGGCACAATACCACCGACCTCTGCCACAGTGATCAGTTCGCCTGATTGCCCTGCAGCATAGGCTGCACCATCCGCTGCCGCCAAACCGTGGATGCCGAAACGGGCCAACAGGTCGCCGAAGGGGATGTATTCACCGAACGGCACTAGATGCCGTTTGTCATAAATTGCATCAACCGCGCCGCCTGCACCAACCATGGCGAGGCTGTTGTAATAAAGGCCTCCCTCTTCGCGGTTCACGCCAAAGATCACAGGGGTATCGTTCGACGCATCCGCGATGTCGGTCAAGATGGGGCCAGAGTAATTCAGCAAATACGGGATCGCAGTTTCCGGCCAAACCACCAGATCGACAGGCGGCTCAGCCTCGGTTGCCGCGATCATACGGCGGTAAAATGCCTCTGCACGTTCAGGGATCCACTTTTCATCCTGCGGCGCGCTTGGCTGCACCAATCGGACCACTGGGCCATTACTGATTTGGGGTTCGGGCGAATAGGGAAAAGCAGGTAACATCAACGCCGCACAGACAGGAACAATCGCCCACCTATACCGCTTCGTGGCCGCCGCAACCGCTGCCAAGACGATAGTCAAAACTGACAGCCCCTCTGCCCCGATATAGGACATCAAAGGTGAGCTGATGGTGTCGAGGTATCCTTGGCCAAATTGCACCCATGGAAACCCCGTGAACAAATGCGCGCGCGCCAATTCCGCGAGGATTAGGCCCAGCGCCCATGCGGCCATCCCCCGCCCAATCCGAAAGGCAATCCAGACGCCCGCAGCCCAAAACGCAGCAAGTCCCGCGGGCAACAACACAGCCGCAAACGGCGCCATCCAAGAATAGAGGTCAGCCTCAACATAGAACGGGTTTACAATCCATGTGAGCGTCAGCCCGAAATACCCGACCCCAACCAGCCACGCACGTCCCGCCGCTGCCCGCGGGTCTAGCCCCTGCGAAAGCAGCGCGAACAGAACCAGCGCGGGTAAGATCGCGACAGGGAGCGCGACTGGCTCTTGTCCCAACGACAGTGCCATCCCTGCGGCCAATGGCAGGCCATAAGCCGACAGGGCACGGTTCAAGGCCTAGTCCTCGGCTTTGGAATGTAGACGCACACGCAGACGTTTGATCCGCCGCGGGTCTGCATCGACAACTTCGAACTCTGGTCCATCAGGGTGTTTAATGACTTCACCACGAGCAGGCACGTGACCCGCGAGCATAAAGACCAGACCACCGAGCGTATCGACCTCTTCGGCATCAATCTCATCATGCGCAGTCAGATCGAGGCCGATCTCTTCTTCGAACTCATCGAGAAGCGTCTTGGCCTGCGCCATGTAGATACCATTACCCGTGCGGGTGAAGGTTTCATCCTCTTCGACGTCATGTTCGTCTTCGATTTCACCTACGACCTGTTCGATCAAATCCTCGATCGTCACGAGACCATCAGTGCCGCCGTATTCGTCGATGACCAAGGCCATGTGAATCCGCTCTGCCTGCATCTTTTGCAACAAAACATGTAACGGCATCGACGGCGGCACATAGAGCAGCGGACGCAACATCTCTTTCACGTCGAACTCTGGTGTATCACCGTTGAAGCCATGCCGCAGGGCAAAGTCCTTGAGGTTCGCAAATCCAAGCGGCGTATCGAGCGTGCCATCATAGACAGGCAAACGGGTCAGGCCGCTTTCACGGAACACCTGAACCAGTTCGTCTTTGCCGATGGCCGCAGAGACGGCAACGATCTCGGCCTTGGGGATGCTCACATCCTCAACGCGCATACGACGCAGGTTCGATAGACCCAATGTGGTGGTCACCGAATGCGTTTTGCTACCGTTAAACTCTGCCTCAGGAAGATCATCAGACGGGCTAAGTGCGCCAATAATACGGCTGAAAAAACCACTACGTTGTTCATCAATTTGGTCCGATTGCGCGCTTTGCGCTGCGATAGAAGGACCCTCGTTGGTGTCGCCCATTGTCTCCAAACCTATGGTCGCGGCGTCAGGGCCCGACCTTCATTCCTCTGAATATGGGTCAGCAATACCCATTTTGCCAAGTATCTCTGTCTCTAATCCCTCCATAAGAGACGCGTCACCCTCTCTTATGTGATCAAAACCCAACAGATGGAGCACGCCATGGACCATCAAATGGGTCGCGTGATGCTCTAGCGACTTCCCCGCCTCATCAGCTTCACGAGCGCAGGTATCGTAGGAAATTGCGATATCACCCAGTTCGATTGCGCCGAATACGTCCTCTTCGGGCGGTTCTGGCAGTTCGCCTTCGACCTCGGCGCCACGCTCGTCGGCAGGCCACGACAGAACATTCGTCGCCTTATCTTTTTCACGGAAATCGGCGTTCAGTTCTTTGATTTTGTCGTCACCACAGCCGAGGATGGACAATTCACATTCGTCGGGATCGATATCCAACCGCTCTAGGACGGCAATCGCAGCGCGCTCTGCAATCGCAGGCAACCCCAGCGCTTCCCAACGGTCGTCGGTGATGTCGATATCAATGTCCACGGGCGTGCCCTCCGGTCAGGTTGGGCGGCGCATAACAGGCCGCCCGCCCCTCTGCCAGAGATTACTTGCGCGAAGCATCCGCATCGTAAGCCTCAATGATCGCAGCCACGAGAGGGTGACGCACCACGTCTTTGGCTGTGAAGTAGTTGAAGCTGATCTTTGGAATGCCCTTCAGAAGACGTTCCGCATCGGCAAGACCCGAGTCCACACCACGCGGAAGGTCGACCTGAGAACGGTCACCCGTGATCACCATGCGTGAACCTTCGCCAAGACGGGTCAGGAACATCTTCATCTGCATCGTGGTCGCGTTCTGCGCCTCGTCCAACACAACAAAGGCATTGGACAGGGTGCGGCCCCGCATAAAGGCAAGCGGCGCGATCTCGATCTTCTTCTCTTCGATCAGTTTGGCTGTCTGTTTCCCCGGAAGGAAATCATCCAGCGCATCGTAAAGAGGCTGCATGTAGGGATCGACCTTGTCCTTCATGTCGCCAGGAAGGAAACCCAGCTTTTCACCCGCTTCCACAGCGGGACGAGACAAGATGATCTTGTCCACGTGCCCCTGAATAAACATGGACACGCCCACAGCAACCGCGAGATAGGTCTTACCCGTGCCGGCTGGTCCGATACCAAACGCGAGTTCGTTTTTGAAAAGGTTCTGGACATAGGCCTTTTGCGCGTCGGTCCGCGGCTCAATCACCTTTTTACGGGTTTTGATCTCAACGGGTCCGCCCTTGAACATCTCCATCTGATCGCCTGCTTGCGGTGCGGTCTCTTTTTCAGAGTTGCCCATGCGAAGTTCGCGATCAATGTCGCCGGCCTCGATGCCACGACCTGTTTCCAAACGAGAATAGAGCGACTGCAGAACCTCTGCGCCCTGTTTCTGCGAGGCCTCTTCACCGATTAGGATCAGGTGATTTCCACGTCGCGCAATCTGTATTCCCAGTCGTTCCTCAATCTTGGCCAGATTTCTGTCGTGCTCTCCACACAGGTCGATGAGCAGAAAGTTATCCGGAAATTCGATGACGAATTCGCTAGCGGGGGTCAAGATATCGACTGGCAATCACGACTCCTTACAACAGGTTGTGTACTTTCATGGTGGCAAGAACTTGGACCTGTGGCAAGCGTCTCATGCGTATGTGACAGCCGAAAGACGAAAAAGGCCGCGGATCTCTCCACGGCCTGTTCATTCTGCACATTCTCTAAACAGTTAGAGAGGATCTGCGATCGGCGAACCATCTTTGAATGGACCAACCGCGTAGTTCGGCGGGGCAACGCCAGAACAGACAGGAAGGCCATCAGGGGTCAAGCGCGGCGACAGGTATCCTTCGACACCGTCATCAATGATCCAGTGGTCACATCCATGCGGGTCGACCCAAATGCCAGCAATCATGTCCGACAGGTGGTGTTTGTTCACGCCGTAGTCGATGCCTTTATCAGCACCGACGCCGCCACGACCCATAAAGCCAGAGCCTTCAAACCCTTCGGCACCAATACAGGCCGAAAGCGAAGCTGCAGCAGCGAGAGCGAACGTTAGTTTAACGAGTTTCATGTCCATCTCTCCTTAGCGCAGGCAGTAAATTTCGACGCGGCGGTTTTGTTGCATACCAGCAGCGGTCGAGTTGTCCGCACGCGGGCTGCGCTCACCAAATCCACGCACATCAACGATGCGAGCACCTGTTTCGGCACCAACGCGAGCAACAGCATTAGCGCGGTTGTTCGACAGACGCATGTTGTACTCGTCAGACGCGCGGCTATCGGTGTGACCGTAGATCAAGAAACCAAAGACACCGTTCTGCATCGATTGGGTAAAGAATTGCTGCAACGACGAACGACCCGCGTTGCTGATCGCATAACGATCGGTTGCGAAAAGCTGGTCTGTCGGCACGACACCGCAAATTTCGCTACGGTGACATACGGCTGAGCCATCGGGACGACGGTTCGCATCCATGTAACCTTCGGCGCCATCATCCATAACCCAGTGCTCACAACCATCTGGGTCAATCCAGATCGTTGGAACGTATTGTTCGCCTTCAATCACACGAGTCGGAAGCTCAATCACTTGAGCGGTTTCCGCAAAAGAAGTGGTCGCGACTGCCGCGAGCCCTAGTACCGCAATCGAAGCGCCCCCGAACGCCTTGACCGCAATCGATCCCAATTTCGTTTTCACAGCTAATGCCCTTTTTGTCCTTGCTCTGAGGTCGAGCAGACAACCTCATAAGCTACGCTATCGTATATAACGACTACCTTAACTGATGTTTTAGCGAAAAAAAGCAAATTTAGTAGAATGCTGTGGCTATAACCACAACAATCAGTGCAATTCAGGTGATTTTAGCTCGAAATCGGCAACAAAACCGACTCAGACGAGGACGCCACCAAGAGAATTCCGGCTGCTTTCGACGATCCGAACGGTCCGAACCTGTCCTTTTACGTCGGCAGGTGCTTCGACATAGACCGCGTGCAGGTAATCGGATTTCCCAATCATCTGCCCCGGCATGCGCCCCGCCTTCTCAAACAGAACTTTAACTTCGCGCCCGACCATTCCATCTTGGGCTGCGCGTTGCTGCTGGGTCAAAAGCGCCTGAAGCTCCTGCAAACGGTCGTCCATCAAATCATCGGGCAACTGCGGTTTCTCTGCAGCGGGTGTGCCCGGGCGGGTGGAGTATTTGAACGAATAGGCCTGTCCGTAGTTCACCTGACGGATCAGATCGAGCGTGTCCTCAAAATCCTGATCCGTTTCACCGGGGAAACCGACGATAAAGTCGCCAGACAACAGCAAATCAGGACGTGCGCCGCGGATACGGTCGATCAGTCGAAAATAATCATCCCGCGTATGTTTGCGGTTCATCGCCTTGAGGATTTTGTCGCTGCCCGACTGCACGGGCAGGTGCAGATAGGGCATCAGCTTTTCACAAGTCGCATGGGCGTTGATCAGTTCGTCATCCATGTCGTTCGGGTGCGACGTCGTAAAGCGAATACGCTCCAGCCCATCGAGGTCAGCAAGTTCCCAGATCAAACCTGCAAGCCCTTTATCGTGGCCGTGGTAGGCATTCACGTTCTGGCCGAGCAGCGTAATTTCACGAACCCCAGCAGCAACCAGATCCGCAGCCTCGCGCAAGATGCGCTCTTTGGGGCGCGAAACCTCTGCCCCACGGGTATAGGGCACCACGCAGAACGCGCAGAATTTATCGCAGCCCTCTTGAACCGTCAGGAACGCGGTCGGACCACGGGTAGCGCGAGGGCGTTTGTTCAGGGTGTCGAATTTGTCTTCTTCGGGGAAATCCGTATCGACCGCACGTTCGCCGCGCTGCACTGCTTTTTCCATCTGCGGCAGTCGGTGGTAGGACTGCGGCCCAACGATCAGGTCCACAACGGGTGCGCGGGCCATGATCTCTTTGCCTTCGGCCTGCGCGACACAGCCAGCAACGCCGATTTTCAGGTCAGGGTTCAAGTCCTTCAGTTCTTTCAGACGGCCCAGTTCTGAATACACCTTCTCCGCCGCCTTTTCGCGGATGTGGCAGGTGTTGAGCAGGATCATGTCCGCCTTATCCGCCGAGTCCACCTGCGTGTAGCCGTTTCCGCCCAGCGCTTCGACCATGCGTTCACTGTCGTAGACGTTCATCTGACAGCCATAGGTTTTGATAAACAGCTTCTTCGGCTCGGTCATGGGCGGCATCCCGTTTTGCAGCGTTGGGGAAAGTCGGCGTTACCTAACCCCTCGCCCTCTGTCTTGCAATGCCGACGGATTTGACAGACCTTACAGGCGAACAATTTAAGACAGGCCCATGCGGTATTCTTCACTAAAAGATTTTCTATCCGACGCCCCCTCCGCGCTCGCCAAAGGGCCAGTTGCTCTAATCATGGTAGAGGACGAAGTCGAAGTGGACAGCAGCGTTCGCCACCATCTCGACCTTGGGTTCAAAAAGGTCGTCCTCTTTGCCGATGCTGATATCGAAGTGTCCCCCAAGGTCGAGGCAAAGACTATTCGCGTCGATCTGGATATGCGCGGCGAACATGCGCTGACGACGGCTGTGAACGCCTGTATTGAGGCCGCGCCGAACGTCTGGATGTATTACTGCTACAACGCAGAATACCTGTTCTACCCCTTCTGCGAGACGCGCACGATCGGCGAAATGCTCGCCTTCCACACGGAAGAACGGCGCGATGCAATGCTGACCTATGTTGTTGATTTATATGCGGGCGATCTGAGTAAGTTCCCGTCCGCTGTGTCGGTCGACGAAGCCATGCTGGACAAAACAGGCTACTATGCGCTCGCCCGTAACGATCCCGCGAACCACAACCACCCTAAAGAACGGCAGTTGGATTTCTACGGCGGTCTACGTTGGCGCTATGAAGAGTTCATCCCCGCCGCTAAACGTCGGATCGACAGGATCGCCATTTTCCGCGCCCAGAAAGGGCTGCGCCTCAATGATGATCACACCTTTAACGTTGCCGAATACAACACCTACGCTTGCCCGTGGCACCACAACCTCACGGCGGCGATCTGCTCATTCCGTACCGCAAAGGCGCTGAAACGGAACCCAGGGTCGACATTCGCCATCAACACCTTTGAATGGCGCAATTCTGTGCCGTTTGATTGGCACTCACGTCAGTTGTTGGATTTCGGGCTGATCGAACCGGGACAGTGGTTCTGATTCTTTAGGACCGACGCAAACGGATCACGACATCCACCGCAGAGATGCGTGCGCCATCAGGGGCGTCTGGCAGTCCTTCGATACGCAGCTGATCCGCAGGCGCATCGGTCAGACGACCGTCGTCTTCCCAGTAGAAATGCGGGTGGTCGGACATATTGGTATCGAAATAGCTGCGCGACCCATCAACGGTGATCTCACGCACCAACCCTGCCTCGCTGAATGCACGCAGGGTGTTATAAACCGTCGCGAGCGATACATCGGCGTCCGCTTTGGTCGCGGCCTCATAGAGCCACTCTGCGGTCACATGCCGATCCATACCGTCACCCACCAAAACAGCCGCCAGCGCCACACGTTGCCGCGTCGGGCGCAACCCCGCCTGAGCGAGCCACTCTGTTCCGCGATTGATCCGGTCATCCAGCATGAAGGTCATCCTTATGTTGAAGGACACAATACAGCGCGGCACCGACTTTTTTCAATCGCAAAGTCAAATTGCCCCGCGACGCCGCTACACTTGCTCTTGTTAACCTCTGGGTGATAGACGAACGTTAATAACGCATCACTATCCCAACAAGGGGGACACATACGCATGGCCCAATACCCGAGCAGCTTTGACCGCGACGATCTGTTAAAATGTGCCCGTGGCGAACTTTTCGGCCCCGGTAATGCGCAGCTGCCGGAACCGCCGATGCTTATGATGGACCGCATCACCGAGATTTCCGAAGACGGTGGTCTGCATGGCAAAGGCCATGTTGTCGCTGAATTCGACATCAAACCAGACCTCTGGTTCTTTGACTGCCACTTCCCGGGCAACCCGATTATGCCGGGCTGCCTTGGCCTTGATGGTCTGTGGCAGCTGACGGGCTTCAACCTCGGTTGGCGTGGCTGGGAAGGTCGCGGTTACGCTCTTGGCGTTGGCGAAGTGAAACTGACAGGCATGGTGCGTCCAGAGCGTAAAATGCTGACCTACAAGGTCGATTTCACAAAAGCAGTGCAAACCCGTCGCCTGACCATGGGTGTCGCTGACGGTATCGTCGAAGCTGACGGTGAAGTGATCTACATTGTTAAAGACATGAAAGTGGCTCTGTCAGCGTCCTAAGACCGACAGAACATCAAAGACTACAAGGGAGGGTGCCTATGCGCCGTGTCGTCGTAACTGGTCTCGGGATCGTTTCACCGATCGGGAACAATGCTGCCGAGGTAGAGGCCTCTCTTCGCGCGGGTAAATCGGGCATCGAAGCCAGCCCCGAAATGGCAGAACGCGGGTTCCGCAGCCAGATCGCAGGCACCGTCAAAATCGACGTGACAGAACACGTTGATAAACGCGCTCTACGCTTTATGGGTCCGGGCGCGGCTTATGCGTACATTTCGATGAAACAAGCGATCGAGGATTCTGGTCTGTCCGAGGATCAAGTGTCCAACACCCGCACTGGCCTCATCGCTGGCTCCGGCGGCCCGTCCACCAGCGCGATGTATGCTGCACATCAGATCGTCGATAACAACGGTTCCCCCAAACGGATCGGGCCCTTCGCTGTACCAAAGTGCATGTCCTCGACCATCTCAGCGAACCTGTCGACCCAGTTCAAGATTAAGGGCATCAACTACTCGATCACTTCGGCCTGTTCGACCTCTCTGCACTGTATCGGCAGCGCAGCAGAACAGATCATGATGGGCAAACAGGACGTTATGTTTGCAGGTGGCGCAGAAGAACTCGACTGGACGCTGTCCTGCTTGTTCGACGCGATGGGCGCGATGTCGTCGAAATACAACGACACACCAACCAAAGCATCCCGCGCATTCGACGCTGGCCGTGACGGTTTCGTCATCGCAGGCGGCGGTGGTATCGTTGTCCTCGAAGAGCTTGAGCACGCGAAAGCACGCGGTGCGAAAATCTACGCTGAGGTCACAGGCTTTGCCGCAACCTCGGACGGTCACGACATGGTTGCCCCGTCGGGTGAAGGCGGCGAACGCGCAATGCGTCTCGCTCTCGAAACCCTGCCCGAAGGCCGCAAAATCAGCTACATCAACGCACACGGCACATCGACCCCCGTCGGTGACGTGGGCGAAGTTCAGGCCGTGCGCCGCGTCTTTGGCGAAGGCACCACACCGCCGATCTCGTCGACCAAATCCATGACGGGTCACAGCCAAGGCGCAACTGGCGCATCCGAAGCGATTTACTGCCTCCTGATGCTTCAGAGCGACTTCATCGCACCCTCGATCAACGTCGAAACGCTCGATCCAGAGTTGAATCCCGCAGAAATAGCGACTTCTCTGGTTGAAAATGCTGGGCTAGACACCATCATGACCAACAGCTTTGGGTTTGGTGGCACGAACGGGTCGATGCTGCTCTCCAAGTTTCGAGACTAAGGACTTTTTCACATGACTATTTCGATGCAGGGCAAACGTGGCTTGATCATGGGCGTTGCCAACGAACGCTCGATCGCTTGGGGTATCGCTAAGGCAATGGCGGACGCAGGCGCAGAACTCGCGTTCTCTTATCAAGGCGAAGCCTTTGGCAAACGCGTGGAACCTCTGGCCGCTTCGGTAGGTTCTGACACCCTCATCGACGTAGATGTGACCAACGACGAAAGCATGGACCTCGCCTTTCAAACGCTGAAAGACAAATGGGGCACCATCGATTTCGTGGTCCACGCGATTGCCTATTCGGACAAGAACGAACTGACAGGTCGTTTCATCAACACCAGCCGCGATAACTTCTGCAACTCGATGGTTATTAGCTGCTATTCGTTCATCGAAGTGTCCAAGCGCGCATCTGAACTGATGCCGAACGGCGGCACGCTGCTGACGCTGACCTACGGCGGTTCCAACCGCGTGACGCCGAACTACAACGTTATGGGCGTTGCAAAGGCTGCACTGGAATCTTCGGTTCGCTATCTGGCAAACGACCTTGGCCCGCAGGGCATCCGCGTGAACGCGGTCTCCCCCGGCCCGATGAAAACGCTCGCGGGTGCGGCCATCGGTGGCGCACGCGCAACGTTCCGCCACACGGAACAGAACGCACCGCTGCGGTCGAACGCAACGCTTGAAGCTGTCGGCGGCACCGCTGTTTACCTCGCATCCGATGCTGGCGCTTACACAACGGGCGAAATCATCCGCGTTGACGGTGGCTTCCACGTTCTCGGGATGCCACAGCAAGACCACCTCTGATCCATGGGATTACTGGCCCTTGCCCTCGGGTTTTGCACCGCCTTTGGGCTGGCAACACGCGGGGGCTGGGCTGGGCTTTCCATTGAGTGGCCCGACCGCAAGTTTTGGGCCTTTGGCGCACTCGCCGCCGCTGCGATCTTCTATTTTTTCGGCCCGTTCTTCGGCCCCTGCCTGATCGCGACCTTCTATTTCCAAGAACTCGGCCACGTCGTCACGCTTCGCTCATTCGGTGTGGGCGCAAAAATCCGCGCCATCCCCGTCTTTGCGAACCCGCCCAAATGGGATTTGCACAAACTGGACCAAGGCAAAGAAGCCTATGTCGCGCTGATGGGGCCTGCCTTCACGGTGCCTGCGGTGTTTCTGTGCCTCGCGATTGCGGCGATGTTGCTGAACACCTCACCGCTGATGGGGAATTACCTCGCGGGGTTTGCAGCGGTCTCTGCGACCTATGGCGCGTTCACGCTGCTACCGTTCTGGCCCTTGGCAGGTGGACGGATCATTCGTGCCGTGTCAGAGACATTCTGGCCAATACTGCCGTTTGTGTTGGGGGGTGCTGCTCTTGCTGTGATCCTGACATTGGCCGCTGGCTTTATGTCATTCACGCTTGGCGCTATCGCTTTTATCGGCATTCGTGGCCTCATGGCTCTTGAACACCCGACGCCACATCAGTCGCCGATGTCCAAAGACGCCGCATGGCTGCTGATCGGGGCGTATCTGGTGGTCACGGCCAGCCTGTATCGGTTCGGCTGGCCGCTTATCGTTCTCGCGTTGGGCCTTTAGGCCGCTTTGATCTCAACCAGTTCGATCGCAAAGATCAGGTCTTTGCCCGCCAGCATGTGGTTCGCATCCAGAACAACCTGCTCTTCGTTTGCATCCACAACGGTCACGGGAACAACCTGACCAGTCGGCGCTTGCATCTGAAGCTGGGTGCCGATCTCGGTCGGGATGTGATCAGGGATTTCCGAACGCGGGATGGCTTGGATCGCATCGGCGCTGGCTTCGCCGTAGGCTTCGGCGCAGGGGACTTCGACGGTTTTCTTGTCGCCGACGGTCATGCCAGGCAGAGCCTTATCCAGACCGGGGATAATCTGACCGGAGCCAACGATGAACTCCAGTGGTTCACGACCTTCGCTACTGTCAAAGGTTTCGCCAGTGGTCAGGGTGCCAGTGTAGTGAATACGAACGGTGTCACCCGATTTTACTTGGGTCATAAAAATCTCCGGTCTGTCAGGGAAAGAATGAAAGAGGCCGCACTCTGCGGGTGCTCTGGGATTCGGAGGCCACCCTAGGGAATGCATGGCTGGATTGCAAACGGCGCCCTTGTTCTTCCTGTCAGAGTTGGTCACTCTGCGCGACAGGATGGAGGACCTACATTGATCAACACCTGTATTTTTGATGCCTATGGCACATTGTTCGACGTCGCTGCCGCAGCACGGGAAGCTGCCGCAGAACCCGGACAAGAGGCGCTGGCGCAAGTCTGGCCTACGCTGGCCGCAAATTGGCGCCGCAAGCAGTTGGAATATTCATGGCTCCGCGCTGTGGCCCGCCAACACGTTGATTTCTGGCAGGTCACAGGTGACGGTCTCGATTGGGCGATGGAGGCTGCGGGCCTCGACGATCCCACCCTCCGCGAACGTCTTTTGGCGCTCTATTGGGAACTGAGCGCCTATCCCGAAGTGCCCAAAATGCTCGCCACGTTAAAAGAGCGTGGGATGAACACCGCAATCCTGTCGAACGGTTCGCCTGCGATGCTGGATGCGGCGGTGACATCGGCTGGCCTGTCGGATCTTCTCGACGATGTTTTGTCGGTCGAAACGGTGGGCGTCTACAAACCCCACGACCTCGTTTACGAAATGGTCGAGAGCCGTTTTGTCTGCGAACGCAACGAAGTTCTCTTTGTCTCATCCAATGGATGGGACGCGGCTGGGGCATCTAAATTTGGCTATCGCACCGCTTGGGTGAACCGCAACGGCGACCCAATGGATCGGCTCTATGCCTCGCCTGAATGGGTACTCACCGACCTCAGCACGATACCGGACCTGATCTGATGCCCTTCTACAGCGCCCCCGATGGAACCCGACTGCATTACCTCGACGAAGGCGAAGGACTGCCCGTCCTCGCGCTGGCAGGCTTAACGCGCAACGCGGCTGATTTTGACCATATCGCACCTCTCCTCGATGGGATTAGGCTCATTCGGCCTGACTATCGCGGTCGGGGCAAATCAGACTGGGCCACGTCGGATACCTATACCGTTCCGCATGAGGCGCAGGACATTCTGGCGCTCATGGATCATCTTGGGCTGGAAAAGGCCGCGATCATCGGCACGTCGCGCGGCGGGATCATCGGGATGGTTCTGGCAGCAACCGCCAAGGATCGACTGCTGGGCGTTGCGCTCAATGATATTGGTCCTGTGATCGACGCCCAAGGGCTGGACATCATCAGCGCCTACGTTGGCCGTAATCCCGCACAAAAAACCTACGAAGAGGCAGCCGAATTCCGCGACCGCAACTGGGTGCATTTCAAGAACGTCCCGATGGAGCGTTGGTTGGCCGAAGTTCGCGCGCATTACGAACAAACCGCCGATGGGCTTGTCATTCGCTATGACCCAAAGTTGCGCGATACCTTCAACGCCGCAGACAACAACGCCCCATCGCTCTGGCCGTTTTTCGACGCGCTCGACGGACTGCCGATTGCGCTGATCCGTGGGATGAACAGCGATTTGCTCTCACTCGAGACAGCTGATGAAATGTCAAAACGTCGCCCAGACATGATCCGCGCCGAGGTGCCAGATCGCGGACACGTGCCGTTTTTGGACGAAGCCGAAGCCATTGAGGCCCTGCGGGCTTGGCTCTCAGCCGTTAAGGACACGCAAGCCTAGCGCCAAGCCTAGGTCTAAAGGTTGCCTTTCGGCAGAACCCGCCGCATGTATCGGGGAAACCGAGGAGGCGACAATGTCCGAACATTTCATCCAACGGGGCGATGTGACCCTCTACGCGCGTGTTGACGGGGTCGATGATCCTGCTGCGCCGACCGTTGTGTTTGCCAATTCTCTCGGCACCAACCTTCACCTGTGGGACGCTGTTCTCCCACTCCTGCCCGAAGGCTTGCGGATCGTGCGGATGGATAAACGCGGGCACGGGAAATCCTCGGCCCCTGATGCGCCCTATACAATGGGTGCGCTGATTTCCGATACAGAGGCCGTCTGTGATGCGTTGAGCGTGCGCGACGCGATGTTCGTTGGCCTGTCGATAGGCGGAATGATTGCCCAAGGCTTGGCAGTCAAACGGTTAGACATTATCCGCACGCTTGTTCTGTCGAATACCGCAGCAAAGATCGGGATGCCGAAACTCTGGCAGGATCGCATTGATACAGTCCGCGCCAAGGGTCTAGAGGCCTTGGTCGATGGGATCATGCAGAAATGGTTTACCCGCGACTTCCGTAATTCGCCGGCCGTGACACCGTGGCGCGATATGGTCTGCGCAACCTCGGTCGAGGGATATTGCGGGTGCTGCGCTGCGATTTCGGGCACGGACTTCTATACGCCCACCAGCGGGCTTCGCTGCCCGACGCTGGGCATCGCGGGGTCCGATGATGGATCAACTCCTGCCGATCTAGTGCGCGAAACCATTGACGTGATCCCTGGATCAAAATTCGAGATCATCCGCAAAGCAGGTCACCTGCCTTGTGTTGAAAAGCCGGAAGAGTATACCGCGCTCCTAACGCAATTCATGAAAGACACGGGCCATATCTCATGACCGCATCCCCCTTTGACAGCGCGATCTGGCGCGACGCCCTTTTTGACCGCGATACGGCTGCGCTCTTTACTGATACGGCCGAAGTACGTGCGATCATGATCGTGCTGGGCACCTTGGCAAAGGTTCGCGGTGAACGGGGTGAGGTTCCTGATATCGCAGCAAAGGCGATCCATCGTGCCTCGCTTGAGCTGCAAATCGATCCGTCAGGTCTGGCCAAAGGTGTCGCCGTTGACGGCGATCCCGTGGCCCCTGTCATCCAGTATTTTCGCGAATTGATGCAGGCGCCAGAATTCGCACCTTACGTTGGCGAAGGTGCGACCATGGCGCAGATCGAGGACACGGCCCAAGCGCTCCGCCTCCGTCAATTCTTGTCGATCATGTCAGAACGTCTTGGTGCGCCCGACACGCTTGCCCCGCTCGCTGCGCGCCTGAAGGTGAGCCATATCGCAGATGCAGATTTGGCAAAGGGTCTGAACCTTGGCCTCGCTGGGGACGATGCCGACACGACCTTTGTCGATTTCGCCGCATGGATGGTCACGACCGCTGAACAGTCAGCCGCCAAATCGCCACTCGCCGCTGCACTGGTTGCCCTGATCACTGGCCTGAACCACAGCCTCCAATCCGCACGCGGCACAGACGCAGAGAGACTGACCCGTCGCATGTGCCTCCCACAAATGGCGCTTGCGCTAGGCAGGTTAAACACACTTGCAAAGTAAACCCGATGGTTTAACTCCTGTCGGGCCAATTGGAGCCTGACATGCGCTTACCTATCGTATTCATCCTGATCACAGTCCTGCTTGATGCGATGGGTATCGGCATCATCATGCCCGTCATGCCTGACCTGATCCAAGAGATCCACGGCGGCGATGTTGGCAACGCCGCGTTTTGGGGCGGCATACTGACCGCCGTCTTTGCTGCGATGCAGTTCCTCTTTGGGCCACTGATCGGCAATATCTCTGACAGTTTTGGCCGCCGTCCCGTCCTGCTGATCGCGCTCGTGATCATGGCGCTGGACTACTTGCTTATGGCAGTGGCCGGGACCATCTGGCTGCTGCTGGTCGGGCGGATTATCGGGGGCATTACAGGTGCAACCCACACCACGGCGGGCGCCTACATGGCCGACATTTCAAAACCCGAAGAAAAAGCTGCGAACTTTGGCCTAATCGGTGCGGCCTTTGGCGTGGGCTTTGTCGTTGGACCGATGATTGGCGGATTCCTCGCGGATCTCGGCACGCGTGCGCCGTTCTATGCTGCGGCCATCTTTGCCGCGGCGAACTTTGTCTTTGGGCTTTTTGTGCTGCCAGAGACCGTTTCAAAAGAAAACCGCCGCAGCTTTGATATCAAACGCGCAAACCCCTTGTCGGCGTTCCGTGCGATTGGGTCATTGCCTGGTCAATCGCCGATGCTTTTGATCATTTTCGTCTTTAGCGTCGCGCATTTCGTCTACCCCGCGATCTGGGCATATTTCGGCAAAGAGAAATTCGGATGGGACCCGACGATGATCGGCCTATCGCTCGCCGCATTCGGTATCTCAATGGCCGTGGTCCAAGCGGTCCTGATCCGCCCAATCCTCCGCATACTCGGGGATCGTAAAACGGTGCTTGCTGGCTTTATAATCGATATTGTCGGCATGCTTCTCGTGGTCTTTGTTGACAACGGTTGGATGGTTCTCGCGTTGACGCCTGTGATGGCGCTCGGTTCTATTTCCGGTCCGACGATCCAAGGCATCATGTCCCGCGCCACCCCCGACAACCAACAAGGCGAATTGCAAGGCGTCGTCCAATCCATCAACGCGGTTGGCATGGCGATCTCTCCTCTGATTATGACGTGGATTTTCTGGGCGTTCACGTCGGGCGGCTGGGGCTACCTCCCCGGTGCTCCGTTCGTTTTGTCAGCTGTTTTGGTTGCTGGATGCGTCGTAATTTTTGTCACGACCAAGGCTGATCACTGATCGTCGGGACCACAATCCTCGCCGGAATGACGAATGATCACAATCGCCGCTGGGATACCCAAACCGATGGCAGCGTAGAGCAATGCAGCTACGCCAATACCAGAGTCGAAGAGCCAAACCGACAGGGCCGCACTGACGGCGCCAAGCGTTGAGAAAAAGAGGATGAGTGCTGCGGCCAAGGCTCTGTTCCTTGAGAATGAAAAAGCCGCAGCGCGGGGCTGCGGCTTTGACTGGATCGTATCAGCGCGAGAACTTTTTGTATTTCAGGCGCTTCGGCTCTAGTGCATCCGCACCGAGACGACGTTTTTTGTCTTCTTCGTAGTCCTCAAAGTTACCTTGGAACCATTCGACATGTGCCTCACCCTCGAACGCGAGGATGTGGGTACAAATACGGTCGAGGAAGAAGCGGTCGTGCGAGATGACAACGGCGCAGCCCGCGAAATCGGTCAGCGCGTCTTCGAGAGCACGAAGAGTTTCCACGTCGAGGTCGTTGGTCGGTTCGTCGAGGAGAAGGACGTTACCGCCTTCTTTGAGCAGACGCGCCATATGAACACGGTTGCGTTCACCGCCCGACAGCAGGCCGACTTTCTTCTGTTGGTCACCGCCTTTGAAGTTGAACGACGAACAATACGCGCGCGAGTTCACTTCGGCATCGCCCAGCGCGATCAGTTCTGCACCGCCCGAGATCGCTTCCCAAACGGTCGCATTCGGGTCGAGGTCGTCACGCGACTGGTCAACGTAGGACAGCTTCACAGTATCACCGAGGGCGATCGACCCCTCGTCCGGCTGTTCCTGACCAGTGAGCATTTTGAACAGAGTCGATTTACCGGCGCCGTTCGGACCGATCACACCGACGATACCACCCGGCGGAAGGTCGAACGACAGGTCTTCGATCAATAGCTTATCGCCCATGGCCTTTTTCAGGCCACTAACCTCGATCACTTTACCACCCAAACGAGGACCGTTCGGGATAACGATCTGGGCGCGACCGACCTTTTCACGCTCTGACTGTTCAGCCAGTTCGTTATAGGCGTTGATACGTGCCTTCTGTTTCGCCTGACGGGCTTTCTGACCCTGACGCATCCATTCAAGTTCGCGTTCCAGCGTTTTCTGTTTGGATTTGTCTTCGCGCGCTTCCTGCTCCAGACGTTTGGCTTTCTGTTCCAGCCAGCTGGAATAGTTGCCCTCGTAGGGGATGCCCTGACCACGGTCGAGTTCGAGAATCCAACCCGTGATATCGTCAAGGAAGTAACGGTCGTGAGTAACGCAGAGGATCGTGCCTTTATACTCGATCAAGTGCTGCTGAAGCCACGCAATAGTTTCTGCGTCGAGGTGGTTGGTCGGTTCGTCGAGCAGAAGCATATCAGGTGCTTCGAGCAGGAGCTTACACAGCGCGACACGACGACGTTCACCGCCCGAAAGGTTTGCAGGCATCGCGTCATCTGGCGGACAGCGTAGAGCTTCCATCGACACGTCCACTTGGCTATCGAGGTCCCAGAGGTTCTGGCTGTCGATCTCGTCCTGCAGACGCGCCATTTCGTCGGCGGTCTCGTCCGAGTAATTCATCGCGAGTTCGTTGTAGCGGTCCAGAATGGCCTTTTTTGCAGCCACACCCAGCATCACGTTGTCACGCACAGACAGCGTTTCATCGAGTTGCGGTTCCTGCGGCAGGTAGCCGACCTTTGCGCCTTCTGCGGCCCATGCCTCGCCCGAGAAATCCTTATCCCAGCCAGCCATGATTTTCAGCAGCGACGATTTACCGGCGCCGTTGACACCGACGACACCGATTTTAACGCCGGGAAGGAAGTTGAGACGGATGTTCTCAAAGACCTTCTTCCCGCCTGGGTAGGTCTTGGACACGCCGTCCATGAAATAGACAAACTGGTAGCTGGCCATTGGGTGATCCTCTGAATCTGGTTTGGCCCTAGATAGCGATCATGGCGACGAGGGGCAATGCGGCGCGGCTTGCAATCCGCTTGCTCAACACCATCTTTCGGATCAAGTTAGCGCCAACACGAGGGAGGATGATATGACATACACACCAGCCGAAGACCGCTATTCGAAAATGGTCTACCGCAAATGCGGGAATTCCGGCCTGAAACTACCTGCGATCTCGCTCGGCCTTTGGCACAATTTCGGGCATGACACACCGCACCAAACAAAGCGCGACATCTGCCAGACGGCGTTCGACCTTGGCATCACGCATTTTGATTTGGCGAACAACTACGGCCCGCCCGCAGGGTCCGCCGAAGAAGCTTTTGGCGAAATCCTAAAGACCGACTTCGCGGGCTATCGCGATGAACTGATCATTTCGTCCAAGGCGGGCTATGACATGTGGCCTGGCCCCTACGGCGAATGGGGAAGCCGCAAGTATCTGATCGCATCTTGTGACCAATCGCTGAAACGAATGGGTCTGGATTACGTCGATATCTTCTATTCGCATCGCTTTGACCCCGAAACCCCGCTAGAAGAAACGATGGGCGCGTTGGAACATATCTGGCGGTCGGGCAAGGCGCTCTATATCGGCATCTCGTCCTACAATTCGCAACGCAGCCGCGAAGCTGCCGCGATCCTCAAGGACATGGGCGTGCCGCTGTTGATCCACCAGCCCAGCTACAACATGCTCAACCGTTGGGTCGAACATGACGGTTTGCTGGATACGCTGGACGACCTCGGGGTTGGGTCGATTGCATTCACTCCGCTGGCCCAAGGGATGCTGACGAACAAATACCTCGGTGGTGTAACCGAAGGCCGCGCAGTTCAGGGCAAGAGCCTCGATCCAAATGTTCTGGACGAACGTGTTCTGAACAACATCCGTAAACTAAACGAAATCGCAGAGGGCCGTGGTCAAACACTCGCCCAAATGGCGATTGCGTGGGTGCTGCGCGGTGGTCGGGTGACAACGGCGTTGATCGGTGCGTCCAAGGCGTCGCAGGTCGTGGATTGCTGTGGCGCAATCGGAAACCTCGACTTCACTGCCGATGAACTGGCGCTGATCGACACCTATGCAAATGAGGAACAGATCAACCTCTGGGCGCGGTCGTCAGAGCTGGAATAACAAACAGCGGCTTTACTTTTCAGCCGCCACACGGTTTCTGGTCAGCCATGGATCAGAGGTTTCCAGTTGCACAAGCCGGTCAGGTGATCGGCCTATTGGGCGGGTCATTCGACCCCGCCCACGAAGGCCATGCCCATATCACCCGAGTGGCCTTGCGCCGTTTTGGACTGGACCGCGTGTGGTGGCTCGTCTCTCCGGGGAACCCGTTGAAAGAGCGCGGCCCAGCGCCCTTGGACCTGCGCATCGAACGTGCCCGCAAGGTCATCAACGACCCGCGTGTGATCGTCACTGGAATCGAAGAGCGGCTCGGTACGCGCTACACCGCCGAAACCATCGCTGCCCTACAAAAACGCTATCGCGGTGTACGGTTCGTTTGGCTGATGGGAGCCGATAACCTGTCACAGTTTGACCGTTGGCAGAACTGGGAACAAATCGCCAATTCGGTGCCTATCGGGGTCGTTGCACGCCCAGAGTATGGCGTTAAGGCGCGAACTTCGAAAATGGCGCGGACGTTCAGGGGGGCGCAACTGGACCCTCGCGCATCAACCGTGCTTGGCTACTATAACGCGCCCGCGTGGTGCTATGTGAACCATCCGCTCTCTCATGCATCGAGCACCGCGATCCGTGATAAGGGAGAATGGGATCACGGCAAGGCAGACGCATGACGGTTCGGCTAACACGCCGCGCCGCAGTGATCGGCCTCTTGTCGTCTAGCGCGTCCATCGCCTTAGCCGGCGCACCTACGCAATCACCCCGCCCGACCGAACGACCAGCTCTTTGGCCACCCGCCCCTCGCCCAGTGACCCGCCCCGAGGTCGAAGACTTGATCGCAAATGCCCGATTGGGCGGCACTACGGGCTTTGTCATAGCTGACGCCCAAACAGGCGAGGTCATCGAACGCGGCTCGGCGCATGTGCCTCTCCCCCCAGCGAGCGTGACGAAAACCCTGACATCGGTTTACGGTCTCGAGGCTCTCGGGCCACATTACCAATTCAGGACCACCCTTCGCGCAGAAGGCACGATCACCGACGGTGTGTTGGATGGCACGCTGATCTTGGCTGGCGGCGGCGATCCGACCTTGGTCACTGATGACCTTGCCGCGATGGCAGAGCAGCTTGCCGCGACGGGGCTGCGTGAGGTGAACGGCGGGTTCGAAGTCTGGAACGGCGCCCTGCCCTACATCAACGAAATTGACCCTGACCAGCTTGACCATCTGGGCTATAACCCTGCGGTTTCAGGGCTGAACCTGAACTTTAACCGCGTCTATTTCGAATGGGCGCGGACGGCTGGGGACTACCGCGTCAGCCTCGACGCCCGAAGCGAGCTTTACCGCCCCGAGGTCCATATGGCACGGATGCGCGTCGTAGATCGTGATCTGCCAGTTTATACGTATGATGCCGACGGATTGGTCGACGACTGGACCGTTGCACGGCGTGCACTGGGGAACGACGGTTCTCGATGGCTCCCCGTGCGGCAACCCGCGCTCTATGCGGGTGACGTATTCCGCAGTTTTGCCAACAGCCACGGCATCACCCTGCCCGCGCCGACAAAACGCAGCCGTGCCCCACGTGGCGCAACGCTCGTCACCCACAGCCGCGAACCGCTGACGTCCGTCGTGCGCGACTGCCTCAAATACTCGACCAACCTTACGGCTGAGGCGATTGGACTGACCGCAAGCGCACGCCTAGCTGGAGAAGTTGAGGACCAACACCGATCCGCCCAACACATGTGCGATTGGATCGCCCAGCGCACCGGGGCACGGATCGCCGCCGAAGATCACTCGGGCCTCGGAAGCGATTCGAAGGTCAGTGCGGCGCAGATGGTGAAGTTCCTGACTGCTGAAGGCGTTGAGGCACAACTGCGCCCCCTTTTAAAGTCCATCCCGCTCAAGGACGAAAACGGTCGTCCGATGGAGACCCCGATCAAGATCGCAGCGAAAACGGGCACGCTGAATTTTGTCTCAACGCTTGCGGGATACATCCACACGGAAACGGGTCGCGAACTGGCATTCGCGATTTTCTCGGCCAACCTCGGGGAACGCATGGCTGCCGAAGGCAGTCTTGACGATGTGCCTGCGGGCGCGGTGGGATGGAACCACCGCGCCAAGGCGTTGCAACAGGTGCTGCTGAAACGTTGGGGCCGCTATTAAATCGTCATATGACGCGCACGCGCACCACGTTCGATTGCCGCGGCGTGAAGACGGTCGATGTCCAGCTCATGGCGGATTTCTTCCAACATACGTGCTTCGGCACCTTCGATCCGACCATCTGCAGCCGCAACATCGCAAGACAACGCATAGGCCGTTTCAAATAGTTTTTCGGGCAATGCATCGCGGATCAGGCCGAACAAAGCGTCCAACCCGTCTTCTTGTTCCAGCAGATCGAACACGGTCTGAGACAGGCGCGGCAGACGGATTTCATCGAATTCTGCGAATACTGGCAAATGGTTGATCATATTGTTGATCCGAACCAATTCCGCTGTGCGGATGTCAGCGTCGCTTGCGGAAACGGCAATCATCAGGGCAACCAGTGCGTCCTGAGCGGTCATTGGGGCGTCTTCGATCATAGTCGTCTCCATCGTGTTACACCCCTTCATTTATTGACGACATGGCGCTGTCGCAATAGGGAGTGCGCTTGAGACCTGCCATGGGGGCGGGCCATAAATCTGAGAGTATCACAATGACCGACGTGCGCGCAGTAGCGATGGAGAGCAAGGCATGGCCCTTTGAAGAAGCCCGCGCCCTACTCAAACGCTATGAAAAGGCGCCGCCGGAAAAGGGATACGTTCTGTTCGAGACAGGCTACGGCCCGTCGGGCCTGCCGCATATCGGCACTTTTGGCGAAGTTCTGCGGACCACGATGATCCGCAACGCGTTCCACCAAATCTCGGACATCCCGACCCGTCTGATCTGTTTCTCAGACGACCTCGACGGGATGCGCAAGGTTCCGACCAACGTCCCCAATCAGGACATGCTCAAAGACCACGAGCAAAAGCCGCTGACCTCTGTGCCCGATCCGTTCGGTGAATTCGAATCTTTCGGCCACCACAACAACGCGATGCTGCGCCGTTTCCTCGATACCTTTGGGTTCGAGTACGAGTTCTACTCGGCAACCGAATTCTACAAGTCGGGCCAGTTCGACGAGGTTCTGAAACGCGCTGTCGATAAATACGACGACATCATGAAAGTGATGCTGGCCTCGCTGCGTGACGAACGTCAGGCGACTTATTCGATCTTCCTGCCGATCCACCCTGAAACGGGCCGCGTTCTTTACGTGCCGATGAAGGAAGTGAACCGCGAAAACTACACGATCACCTTTGACGACGAGACGGGCAAAGAATGGACACTGCCTGTCACGGGCGGCAACGTGAAGCTCCAGTGGAAGCCTGACTTTGGTGCACGCTGGGCTGCACTGGGCGTCGATTTTGAGATGTATGGTAAGGACCACTCCACCAACACCAACATCTACGATCGCATTTCGGAAATCCTCGGCGCGAAAAAGCCAAACCACATGGTGTATGAACTGTTCCTCGATGCGAACGGCGAAAAGATTTCGAAGTCCAAAGGCAACGGTATCTCCATCGACGAATGGCTGACCTATGCGTCGACGGAATCGCTGTCCTACTTCATGTTCCTGAAGCCCAAGACCGCAAAGCGTCTGCACTTTGATGTGATCCCAAAGATGATGGACGAATATCATCAGCAGCTGAACGCCTACCACGGTCAGGATGCCAAAGGTCAGCTGGCGAACCCCGTCTACCACATTCACAACGGCCACGTTCCGCAGTCGAACATGGTCGTTCCGTTCTCCATGCTCCTCAACCTTGCGTCTGTTTCGGGCGCAGAGGACAAGGGCGCGATGTGGGGCTTTATCCAGCGCTACGCACCCGATGCAGGCCCAGAGTCGCACCCCGATCTCGATCAGGCCGCGGGCTTTGCCGTGCGCTACTATCAGGACTTCGTTAAGCCTGAAAAAACCTACCGCGCGCCAAACGATCAAGAGCGTGCCGCCATGGAAGACATGGTCACCCGCCTCAAGGCGTGGGACGGTGGACTAGACGCCGAAGAACTGCAGTCGATGGTCTTTGCCGTTGGTAAGGACCACGAGTTCGAGAACCTCCGCGATTGGTTCAAGGCCCTCTACGAGGTGCTCTTGGGCGCATCCCAAGGTCCGCGTTTCGGTGGTTTCATCGCGCTCTACGGCGTGGAAGAAAGCATCAAGCTGATCGAAGACGGTCTGGCCGGCAACCTCGGCTAACGTCTTGAACCTGTTACGTCATGGGCGCATCATTCGCCCATGACGACAGGTTACGAACCCCTCAACACGCTCAAGCCGATTGGACCGGACATCTGGATTGCAGATGGTCCGCATATTTCATTTTACGGCCTCCCCTTCCCGACCCGAATGACGGTCGTGCGATTGGACGATGGCGGCCTGTGGGTTCACTCCCCAATCAAGCCCGATGACAAACTCATCGCACAGATCAACAAAATCGGCCCCGTGCGGCATTTAATCGGGCCGAACTGGATTCACTACGCCTCGCTCCACGATTGGAAAACGCGCTATCCAGCGGCACTGGTTTGGGTTGCACCTGGGGTTGAGGCGCGCGCCGCAAAACATAACGTGCCGCTGACCGTCGACGAACACCTTATCGACACGGCACCCGATGCGTGGGCAGGCCAGCTAGACCAGATGATCGTGCGTGGCAGCAAAATCCACCACGAGGCCGTATTTTATCACGCACATTCGAAAACGCTGATCCTCACCGATTTGATCGAGAATTTTGAACGTCGCACCCTACCGTGGTGGATGCGTATTCTTACCAAGTTCGCCCGCATTCAGCATCCTGACGGGCAGATGCCGATCGATATGCGCCAGACTTTTAACGGACATCGTGAGCAACTGCGGAAAGCGGTTGAGCAGATGATAGCGTGGGGACCGGAACGGGTCATCCTTGCCCACGGGCATTGGTATCAGCGTGACGGCGTGGCCGAACTGAAACGTGCGTTTCGGTTCCTCTTCTAGGCGCAGGGGCACCGTCACGGTGCTCTAAGCAGATGTTCAAACTGACCTGATATTTCTAGCGCAAAGCTGGAATGAAAGAGGTCATCATGAACAAAGCTATCACCGACGGTCTGGTCTTTATGCCGCCTGAATTCGCACTCGGTCTTTCGGTTTGGTCGAGCGGGGACGGCACTTCGGGGTCGGACACCTATGACGGATCAGGACAGGGCGTTTATGTGCCCGCCGATCAGCATTTTGACGGCTGTATCGAAATTCTATCGACCTCTGCGCTGCAAAAGCTGCGCTATATGGGTCAAACGACCATTCTACCGGGGTGTTATCTGCGCATTACCGCGCGGGTTAAGGCGATCTCTGGTTCGCTGCCCACTGTGCGCATTGCGGGCTGGGCTGGTGGCGCTGGTGGCAACCACGTGTCGGGCCTCACCGAGACAGGCCCAAAAGTGACGCTAAGCGCCTATGGCGAGGTGACAGAGATCAGCGCGATTGTCGGCACTGGCCCGCGTGGTGGCGTCGATATGGTCTGGCCTAACGCGATCTATGGTCACTTTGGCATCGACATCCTCGATGGCGCCGGCGGTGTGGTTCGCGTCGATGATATCGTGATTGAGGATGTCACCAACGTTTACATCCGCGACATGATCGGCTTTGTCGATGTGCGTGACTACGGCGCGGTGGGGGATGGCATCACCGACGACAGCGCCGCGTTTGAAGCCGCCGATGCGGATGCGAACGGACGTGAGGTGCTGGTCTCTGATGGCGTATTTTACCTCGGCAACCATGTGACCATCGAAAACCAGATCCACTTCTCTGGTTCCGTTGTGATGCCCGACGACAAACGGCTCGTCCTGCAAAAGAACTTTGACTTTGCGACCTACAACGATGCCTTTCCTGACGAAGAGATTGCCTTACGCAAGGCTTTTCAGGCGCTTTTGAACAACGCAGATCATGACTCGCTCGACCTTTGCGGACGACGAGTACAATTGAGCCGCCCCGTGGACATGCAAGCCGCCGAGGGGAGCAAAACCACCTACGCCAGCCGCCGCGTGATCCGCAATGGACAGCTACAGGCGAATAGCTCTGCCAATTGGGACAATATCATTGTCACATCGCAAGCGACCTATTCGGCGGCCAATTCGCGGCAACTGACGAATGTGGTGAATGTCGCCAATATTCCCATCGGATCGCACATCACGGGCAATGGTGTCGGGCGCGAAATCTACGTCAAAGACCGCAACATCGCCGCGCAAACCATCACACTCAACCAGCCGCTCTATGATGCGGAGGGGACGCAGGTCTTTACCTTTACGCGGTTCCAATACCTGCTCGATTTTTCGGGGTTTGAGAGCATTTCGAACTTCATCATCGACGGGGTGGATTTTAACTGTCAGGGCAACGCCAGCGGGGTCATGCTCGCTATTGAGGGCAGCATTTTCCAACTCCGCGATTGTCGCATGACGAAACCCAAAGACCGCGGGATCACCTCTGTCGGCGGAGCATGTCAGGGCTTGACCATCGACCGTTGCCAATTCCTGTCAAACGAGATGGACCAGCCCGTCAGCAACCGCACCACAATCGGGTTCAACGCAAACGCCAACGACGTGAAAATCCGCGATTGCCGCGTTGTGCGGTTCAAACATTTTTGCCTTTTGGGTGGCACTGGCAACCTGATCGTCGGCAACCACTGGTTCCACGGGGATGGCGAAACAGATGGCGTGCGTAAGGGCGGGATCATCTTTACCACGCCGAACGCAAAGTCGGTGATCACGGGCAACTACATCGATAACAACTTTATCGAATGGACCAATGAACACGACGAAACGCCCGCACTTGGGCAGCAGTATTCGTTCGGAGGTCTGACGATCACGGGCAATATCTTTACCGCTAACGATGTGGCCGATTGGTTCAACTACATCGTCATTAAACCCTACGGTCCCAACCACTACATCCACGGCCTATCGGTGACAGGAAACACCTTTCGCGTACTGAACGGCAGTATCCAGCGGGTCGAGAAAGTCGACACCACCTTTGCCGATCTCGACTACGGGCGGATGCGAAATGTCCTGTTCCAAGGCAACACGTTCAATGGCGTCCAAGAGGAAATCGAAAACCCCGCGATGATCGAACATAGCCAAGATACGGCGAGCTCTGCTTGGGTCGTCGATACAGCCCCTCTCCTGCCGTTTGGCGGACGCTCCCGCACCGTCGAAAGCTGCGCGCCCAATGGCGCGATCACCAATGCCTCGAATGCAACGCAGTTCGTGAACCCTTGGATCGACGCCTCATATGGCACCGCGCAGAGCCAAGTCCGACTGGTCTGGCCCTCGGCAGTCAAAGGCAAGGTCTGGGTGAAAGCCCGCATGGACAAACCCCTTTGATCAAGGGGTGATCTGGATCAATGCGGCGACTCTGTGCGCGTGATTGGTAGGGATCAGAAACAGGAGTCTGCTATGTACAAACACATCCTTGTGCCGGTCTCATTTGACGCGGGTTATGATTACCTCGATCCCTTTCCCATCGCTAAGGCGCTCGCCGAACCAGATGCGCGGATCAGCCTGATCCACGTCCTCGAAGAAGTGCCCAGCTACGCGATTTCCTACATGCCCGATGACTTCCGCGCAGAAAGCCGCGAAGCCATCCGTAATGATCTACAGGAAAAAGCAGCGGACATCCCCAATGCCGAGGTCTGGGTTGTCGATGGCCACGCTGGCCGCACCATCCTCGACTGGGCCGAAGAACACGGCGTCGATCTGATCGTGATGGCATCGCACCATCCGGGTCTGGGCGATTACCTCATCGGCTCGACCGCAGCGCGGGTTGTGCGTCATGCGCAATGCGCCGTTCACGTCATGCGCTGATCACTGAAAAACTTTTGGCCACGGGTTTCCTCGTGGCCAAACTTCGTGTTCTCTGAACACACAGTAGGAGACACACGATGCGCATCACCCTTGCTCTGATCACACTAACACTACTCACCGCATGTGGTGGCGTGCCGCTGGTGCCGTTTATCTAGCGCGACTTGCGACTACGTTTGTTGCCACCGCGCTGACCCGCGCGGCCAGCTGATGACCGCCCCGAAGCCTTACGGCTTTCTTCGACCGCATCGTCGACTGCGGACTGACGGGCCAATGGGTCGTCGGAAATCACCAGATCGACCGTCTCTAGCCGTTTGACTTCATCGCGCAGACGGGCTGCCTCTTCGAATTCGAGGTTTTCAGCGGCTTTGCGCATATCATTGCGCAACCCTTCTAGAACCGCCTCAAGGTTCCCGCCATGGAGCGGTTTGTCGATCGTAGCCGTCACGCGGGATTGATCCGTGTCGCCTTTGTAGAGGCCTGCAAGAATGTCATCGACGTTCTTTTTGACCGTCTGCGGCGTGATCCCGTGCTCCTCATTGTAGGCCATCTGACGGACACGGCGGCGTTCGGTTTCGCCCAGCGCCCGTTCCATCGACCCCGTGATCCGATCCGCATACATGATCACGCGGCCTTCGGCGTTCCGCGCCGCACGACCGATGGTCTGGATGAGCGAGGTTTCAGAGCGCAAGAAGCCCTCTTTGTCCGCATCGAGGATCGCAACCAACCCACATTCAGGAATATCGAGCCCCTCACGCAAAAGGTTGATCCCGATCAGGACGTCAAAGGCTCCCAAACGTAGGTCGCGCAAGATTTCGATCCGTTCAATCGTATCAATGTCCGAGTGCATGTAGCGCACGCGAATACCTTGTTCGTGCATGTATTCGGTCAGGTCTTCGGCCATGCGTTTGGTCAGCGTGGTGCAGAGCGTCCGATAACCTTCGGCAGCGACCTTGCGCACTTCGTCCAAGAGGTCATCGACCTGCATCTCAACAGGGCGGATTTCGACGACTGGATCAAGGAGGCCCGTCGGACGAATGATCTGTTCGGTAAAGACACCCCCCGTTTGTTCCAGCTCCCATGCGGCAGGCGTCGCCGACACATAGATCGACTGCGGGCGCATCGCGTCCCATTCTTCGAACTTGAGCGGGCGGTTATCCATACAGGACGGCAGGCGGAACCCGTGCTCTGCCAGCGTGAATTTGCGGCGATAGTCACCCTTATACATGCCGCCGATTTGTGGCACGGAAACGTGGCTTTCGTCGGCAAAAACGATCGCGTTGTCGGGGATAAATTCGAACAGCGTTGGCGGTGGCTCGCCCGGGGCACGGCCCGTCAGATACCGCGAATAGTTTTCGATGCCATTGCAGACACCCGTCGCCTCGAGCATCTCGAGGTCAAAGTTTGTCCGCTGCTCAAGGCGCTGCGCCTCCAGCAGTTTCCCCTCGTCCTGCAATTGCTTCAGCCGGACTTGGAGCTCTTCTTTAATACCCTTGATCGCCTGCTGCATCGTTGGGCGCGGGGTCACATAGTGGCTGTTTGCGTAAATTCTTACCTTATCGAAAGTATCGGTTTTCTCGCCGGTGAGCGGGTCAAATTCGTGAATAACCTCAAGCTCTTCACCAAAGAACGACAGCCGCCATGCCCGATCATCCAAGTGAGCTGGCCAAATTTCTAGGCTGTCACCGCGCACACGGAAACATCCCCGCTGGAACGCCGCATCATTGCGCCGATATTGCTGCGCCACAAGGTCCGCCATCACCTGACGCTGGTCATACATTTTGCCCGCGAACAGATCCTGCGTCATGGCCGAATAGGTTTCAACCGAACCGATACCGTAGATACATGAGACGGACGCCACGATGATAACATCGTCCCGCTCCAACAGTGCCCGCGTGGCCGAGTGGCGCATACGGTCGATCTGTTCGTTAATTTGGCTCTCTTTCTCGATATAGGTGTCCGACCGCGGCACATAGGCCTCTGGCTGGTAATAATCGTAATAGGACACGAAATATTCGACGGCGTTGTCAGGGAAGAACCCTTTGAACTCCCCATAAAGCTGCGCGGCGAGCGTTTTGTTTGGGGCGAGGATAATCGCAGGGCGCTGCGTTTCCTCAATCACCTTGGCCATCGTGAATGTCTTACCCGTACCCGTCGCCCCGAGCAGAACCTGATCGCGTTCGCCCTGCAAAATACCCGTCGACAGCTCCGCAATCGCCGTGGGCTGGTCGCCGGCGGGTTCGAACTCTGTGCTCATGACAAACCGTTTGCCGCCTTCCAGCTTTTCGCGCTGTTGCGGCGCGCGGTGCAACATTGGCATGTCTTGGGGGTTGTTGTTGTGCATCGGGGCTCCTGTGTCGGCCCTTATAATGTCCTCTTTTTGTTCACCTTCAAGGGGGGAGCAATCATCTGCTGACATAGCTTGAAACTGTCTGCGTTTTTCACGATAAGGAGCCAAGGAATTTGGAGGCATACCGATGCGCGCACGAATCTACCGCCCAGCAAAAACTGCAATGTCGTCTGGCACCGCCAAGATGAAGCAATGGGTTTTGGAATACGCTCCGGCGTCTGCACGCGAAGTTGACCCCCTGATGGGCTGGACCTCGTCTGGTGACACGCAAGCGCAAGTCAAACTGAAGTTCGACTCCAAAGAAGCGGCTCTGGACTACGCGCAGGCTCACGGCATCGACGCCGTCGTCCAAGACCCCAAGACCCGCAAACCCAACGTGCGCCCCGGCGGCTACGGCGACAACTTTGCCACCAACCGCCGCACCGTTTGGACCCACTGAGTTTGTAAATCGGGGCAAAGTTGTCTCGAAATAGGGGCAAGGATCCCGCGAACCCAAGTTTTGATCAAGATATAGGGCGCCCAATGGGCGCCTTTTCTATATGCTGACTTTGGGTTGAGGACGTCTGACTAGCGTCGCGAACTGAACCCCGCTCTGACGGTGGCCGAACGGCTATTTATAGTGTTCGCGACGGTCCGAAAAAACACGCACTCGCTTTCTCCAAGATTTGTAGCTTCCGGGTTTAAGGGTGTCTCGCATAAGCGCTTTGACAGCCTTCTCAGAGAGCCCGTACTGGCGCTCAATGTCCGCGAATTGGATATCATCAGACAGCGCCATTTCGACAATTTCGCTTAGATGTTCTTGGGGGATATTTTCTCGTTTCGTCATCCTCGTCGAGTTAGTCGGCTATGGCTTCAAATCAAGCAGCCGACCATCGAACGTCTGCTGTGCCCAAAGCGATGCCCACCTCATAGAGGCGGAACGTAAGGCTCGGACACTTTACTCGCGAACACACTCCATCACGATCAGATCATGATCTGATAGCGGAACCTCGCCATTCATCGATGACACGATGCGTGACGACTGTGCAGTCAGACTACGGCACGCAAACCAATCGAGTTTCATCGTTCGGTCTGGATGACGGGTGATGAGGCTGGGGCGGGTGGTCATGCCCTCGGCAGTGCCATCCCAGTGATAACCACGATCGCGCGCGTTCTCGAACAGGGACTCGGACTGCCACTTGAAATCAGGCGGCATGTGGTTGCCGGTGTTCAGGTCACCACCGATCACCGCAGGTAGGTCGGGGGCGAAATCGTCGATGGCATCCATCAGGATATTAAACTGGGCCGCGCGGTGAGCTTCGTTTGAATTGCTCTCAAGGTGGGTCGAGACGATACAAATTGGGCCGTGCTCGGTTTCGACTTCCGCAAGGAGAGCCATCCGACCACCGATACGCGGTTGACCTGGATCAGCGCCAAACTCTGTCGAAAACCAATGTCCGTGATCGTCGAGCCGCACGAGCGCGACGCGATTGAACGGCACCGCGGACAGGATCGCGTTGCCATGCCAGCCACGCGCGTTTTCGGTGTCCTCGCAGAATTCACGCTCGGTCGGACTGCCAAGGCCAAGCTCGAAAAACTCGACACCGTAGATGTAGGCCATGCCGAGGTGCGCTGCGACCTCTTCGGTCATGTGGCGTTGACCTGTGCGCGCCATGCCGTGATCGACCTCTGACAGCAGAACGATATCCACGCCTTCAGCCCGCAGTTTATCGGCTGTTTCTTTCGGGAATAGACAACGTTCGACATTCCACGCGGCAATCGTCAGCGGGCTTGGCAGAACCTCTTCAGTTGCCTTTCCTCCTGCCTGCGCAAAATGCATCGCGTCTGTTTGTTCGAACAGATCGCGGTGGGCGTCTGTGGTGCGCGGGGCAGCGAGGATTTTAGCCCGAAGATCTGCGGAAACGAGGGGCAGTTCGTACATAGTTTCGGTGATCATAGGCGGCGACCTGTCTGAGGATCAAAATACGAAAGCGTGTCAGGTTTGATAACCACGCGCAGCGGCCCCGTTTCAGCGGCAACGTCTTTGGCGACGCTGATCATGATCGACTGGCCTGCCCAAACCGCGTGGAGAATACGGTGTGCACCGAGTTCCTCGATAAGGGTAACGTCAATCTCAAAAGCACCGTTTGTATCAGGCAAGATGTCTTCGGGACGCACACCCAAGGTCACGAGGCCGCTACCATCAAACTCCGCAACCTTTTGCCCACCGACCATAACCGCGCCGTTCTCGCGCATGGCATCCAGAAGGTTCATCGGAGGCGCGCCCATAAACGACGCAACAAAGGTCGATGCTGGCGAATGATACACCTCGGACGGGGTTCCGATCTGTTCGATCTCTCCTCCGTTCATCACGATGATACGGTCGGCCATGGTCATTGCTTCGACCTGATCGTGGGTCACATAAACGGAGGTCACACCAAGGCGGCGCTGAAGGGCCTTAATCTCGATCCGCATCTGGTTGCGCAGTTTTGCGTCGAGGTTCGAGAGCGGTTCGTCGAACAAGAACAGCGATGGATCGCGGACAATCGCACGGCCCATTGCTACGCGCTGACGTTGGCCGCCAGACAATTGCGACGGTTTGCGATCAAGGTAGTCGTTGAGGTTCAAGAGGTTCGCGGCGTCTTCGACCTTTTGGTTGATCACATCCTTAGCGATCTTACGGTTCTTTAGCCCATATCCGATGTTTTTCCGAACCGTCATATGCGGGTAGAGCGCGTAGTTCTGGAACACCATCGCGATGTCGCGATCCGCAGGATCGACGGCATTCACAACACGGTCGCCGATATGCAGGTCGCCCTCGGTGATGTCCTCCAGCCCTGCGATCATGCGCAGCATCGTGGATTTACCACATCCAGACGGTCCGACGAGCACAACAAACTCGCCTTTTTCAATGGTGAAACTCGCAGGTTTCACGGCCTCAAAACCGTTTGGGTAAACCTTGCGGAGAGCGTTCAGAGTAACCTGAGCCATGGTAAATTCCTTACTTATCGGATTCCGTCAGGCCCTTTACGAACCAGCTCTGGAAGAAAATGACGATGAGGACGGGCGGAAGGATCGCAATGATCTGAAGGATGTTCGACTTGCCGTATTCGGGCAGGTTCGTGCCTTCGAGGGTTTGGGTGATCTGTTTGATCCCGCGAACGAGGGTGAACATCCCCTCATCGGTCGTGATCATGGTGGGCCAGAGGTATTGGTTCCACCCGTAGACGAACATGATGATGAACATCGCGGCAATCATGGTGCGCGAGAGCGGCACCAGAATGTCGATAAAGAACTTGATAGGACCAGCACCGTCAATGCGGGCGGCTTCGATCAACTCTTCGGGGACAGACCGGAAAAACTGTCGGAAAAAGAACGTAGCGGTGGCCGAGGCGATCAGGGGGACAATCAGGCCCTGATAAGTGTTCAGCATACCGAGCTTCTGGACGATTTCGTAGGACGGCAGGATGCGCACTTCGAGTGGCAGCAAGAGCGTCGTAAAGATAATCCAGAACGCCAAAGTCGCGAATTTCAGGCGGAAATAAACGATGGCGTAGGCGGCCATCATGCCGATAACGATCTTTCCAACGGCAAAGCCAAACCCAAGGATCAGCGAGTTATAGAGCATGCTCAGGCCCGTGTTTTCGCCGCTGAACCCAGAGGCTTCGAACATGGCCTTGTCAAAGTTGATCGGGATTTGATCCCCGAACACCAACCCGGGTCCATTGCGCATGGTTTCTAGGTCCGTTGTGGATGCCATTTGCAACAGCATCACCACAGGGAGGATCATAATCAGCGATCCGACAATCAGGATCGAATGGTCCACAATGTTTTCAAACTTAATACGTTTCATCGTGATCCTCAGGTGTAATGGATGCGGCGTTCCACCATGCGGAACTGGAAAACGGTCAGCGCAAGAACGAGCACCATGAGCACAACAGACTGCGCCGACGACCCGCCGAGGTCATTGCCGCGGAAGCCATCGACATAAACGCGGTAAACGAGCGTCATTGGGTTGTTGCTTGGTTCCCCTTTCACCACCGTGTCGATGATGCCGAAGGTGTCAAAGAGCGCGTAGGTGATGTTGATGATCAGCAGAAAAAACGCAGTCGGAGCGAGAAGTGGAAAGGTCACATCCCAGAACCGCCCCGATGCCGAACGGTTGTCGATCAGCGCGGCCTCGCGGACGGATTTAGGAATGGATTGCAAGCCCGACAGAAAGAAGATGAAATTCACGGGTAGCTGTTTCCAGACAGAGACAACGACCATCGCAAAGGCGGTATCGAAGTAATTCACGCCCAGTCGGAAATCCCATCCGAAGAGGCCAAAGAAGTCCTTGAGCGGTCCCCATGTCTGGTCAAACAAAACAAGGCCAATTACGCCCGCGACGGGTGGTGCGACAGCATAGACCCACATCAGTAGGGTGCGGTATGCCTTGGCCCCCTTGATCACTTTGTCGGCCTTCACCGCCAAGAGAAGCGCGAGTGACAGGGATAGGATCGTCACCAGTAAGGTGAAGACGACCGTGAATTGTGCGGATCGCAGGTAGGCAGAGGAGTTCAACAGCGAGGTGTAGTTCTTCATCCCGACGAAGGTTTCGCCAAAGCCAAACGGGTCCTGAAGGTAAAAGGACGATTTAACCGCATGGGCGGCCGGCCAGTAAAAGAAGATGAGAATGATGGATAGCTGCGGAAGCAGTAATAGGATCGGCAACCATCGTGTCGAAAATCCTGCGCGTTTCATGAAACCCCCTAAAATATGGACTGGCGGCCGCATTTCTGCAGCCGCCAGCGGTGTCTGAGCTAAGCGATTAACCTTGGGTCATCGCAAAGCGCGACAGGAGCTCGTTTGCTTCGGATTCGATGGTTGCGAATGCGTCATCAACCGAGGTCTCACCCGTCAGGATGCGGCCGAATTCACGGTTCATCACGTCGCGGATCTGAACGTAGAAGCCCATGCGGTAGCCTTTGGTGTTCTCACCAGAAGCGAGCGAAAGCTGCTGGATGCCAACTTCGGCAGCAGGGAAGCGATCATAGTGACCGTCTGCTTTTGCCATTTCGTAGGCCGCAGTGGTGATCGGCACATAGCCGGTTTCACGGTGCCACATGTACTGAACTTCTGACGAAGTCAGGTAGTCAAAGAATGCTGCAGTTGCTGCGTTTTCTTCGTCAGACTGACCAGCCATCGCAAAGAGCGATGCGCCACCGATAAAGGTCTGGGTCGGCTCTGTGGTGATCGACTCCCAGTAAGGAAGGTATGTTGCCGAGAATTCAAACGGCAGGTCTTTCTGCATCAGGCCACCGAACGAACCCGAAGAGCCCATCCACAGTGCAACTTTGCCTTCTTCGAACGGGGCTTGGTTGTCGTCCCACGATGCGCCGTACCAGCCAAAGTAGCCCTCATCGAGCCATTCTTTGACGTTGGTCCAGTGCATTTTCAGTTCGTCGGAGTTGACGAGGATCTGAGTGTCAACGCCAGTGTAACCGTTATCGTTCGTTGCGAACGGCAGGTTGTGGCGGGACATGAAGTTCTCAACAAAGATCCACGGAGAGTGGGATTCTGCGAGCGGAATGTAACCAGCAGCAACCAGAGCAGGCGCGGTTACAGTTTCAAACTCTTCCCAAGTTTTCGGCGCTTCAACACCAGCAGCAGCCAGAGCGTCTACGTTGAAGTACATGATCGGCGAGGACGAGTTGAACGGCATACCGATCATCTTGCCATCTGCGTCAGCGTAGAAGTAACGAACGCCAGAGATGTAGTCGTTGATATCGAACTCAACGCCGTTTGCTTCGAGCAGGTCCTGAACTGGAACAGTCGCGCCTTTTGCGCCGATCACGGTTGCAGCGCCAGCGTCAAACACCTGCATGATGTTCGGCTGTTCGCCAGCACGGAACGCAGCGATACCAGCGGTGAGGGTCTCCTCGTAAGAACCTTTGAACACTGGTGTGATGGTGTATTCGTCTTGGCTCGCGTTAAAGTCGGCAGCGATCTGGTTGACGGTGTCACCCAGTTTGCCGCCCATTGCGTGCCACCAAGTAATTTCAGTTTCAGCGAAAGCAGTGTTGGCAACCAGCGCGAGGGCGGCAGCCGAAACGAAAGACAGGTGTTTCATTCTCATTCTCCAATCAAAGCCGACAAAGCCTTGGGTTAGACAACGCCCTCAAATGTGGACGCGATGGCAGGTGCTGACCCCCGTGGGTCAGAGTTTTGCCAGACAGCCGCAGCGCTTTGATTCCGCTTGCACACCATCTGCACACGTGTTCACATACCGATGTTGTGTAACGCCAAGGTGACGTGGAGAGCATTTTTTCATGACTGGTCAAAAACGTCGGGTCACCGCTGCTGACGTGGCAAAGCTCGCGGATGTGTCTCGATCCGCCGTGTCCCGCGCCTTTACTGAGGGCGCCTATCTGGATGCCGATAAGAAAACCCGCATCCTAAAAGCTGCCGATGAATTGGGGTATCGTCCGAATGCCCTTGCGGCCAGTTTGCAGGGGGCGGGGTCGTACCTCGTGGCCATCTTCGTCGGCGAAATGCCCAACCACTACGACAAGGAAGTCGCGACCGCATTGATCAACGGACTCAACGCTGCGGGTAAATGGCCCATCGTTGTCGGCGGGTCTGGCGATGCGGCAAAAGCCGCCGTTCAAAACGTCCTTCGATATCCGCTCGAAGCGATGATCCTCCGGTCGGGGAGCCTCGGTGCCGATGTCGTGTCGTCCTGCCTAAAGCTCGGCATTCCGGTGATTTCATCAGGTCGCATCGTCGAGGGGCCAAACGTCGACAACATCTGCGTCCGAAACCGCGAGGCCATGGCGGTGATGACGAAACACTTGATTAAACAAGGTCGCCGGAAATTTGCCTATCTTTCGGGACCAGGAGCATTTTGGTCCACGGGTGAACGTTACGGCGGGTTTGAAGAGACACTGAAAGCGCATAACCTCGAACCAGTTTCGCGGCTGTATGGTGATTATACCGTGATGAGCGGGTTCAACGCGATGCAGGGGCGTTCCGATCTAGCGGACATGGATGCCTTGGTGTGCGCCAACGATGCGATGGCGCTGGGCGCTTTGATGTCTCTAAAGGAGCAAGGCATTTCCGTGCCTGAAGACATCGCCGTGACGGGGTTTGATGATATCTCAATGGCGGAATGGCCCAACATGGCGCTTACCACCCTGCGCAATCCAATCGAACCGTTGGTGAAAGGGACGATAGACCTTCTTCTGGCACGGGAAGCCGATCCCGATCGTGCTGGCGAAACCAAATGGCTCGATGCTGAATTGGTCCTACGCGCAACGCATTGAACGGGTCACAGATCAACGCACGACCAACCCAGTACATCGAAATCAGATACATCAAACGAACAACAAAAATTACGAGAACGATCTAAAGGGCCCCTGCCACAAAGTGGTTACGGTAGATTGGGCGAACTTCGGTCATTCACTGCAACGTAAAACGTGTTCGCTATTGGCTGGATGATACAGCCCCCATTGTCGCTGCGACCGCGCGTTTCCATGCTGCGTAACGTCGGTCTCTGAGCGCGTCATCCATCGTGGGTTCGAAACGTGCATCGACCTTCCAGCGGCGCGCGAAGGTATCCTGTTCAGGATAGAAGCCGACGAATTGCCCTGCGAGCCATGCCGCCCCGAGAGCGGTGGTTTCAAGGACCTCGGGCCGATCGACGGGGGCACCGATGATGTCGGCGAGGAATTGCATCGTCCAGTCAGAGGCCGTCATCCCGCCATCGACCCGCAGGGTGGCCGTAGCCTCATCCGTGCTCCAATCCGCTTTCATCGCTTCCAAGAGGTCGCGCGTTTGGAACCCCACACTTTCAAGTGCCGCCTTGGATAATTCCGCTGGACCCGAGTTGCGTGTCAGGCCAAAGATCGCGCCCCTGCAGTCGGGGTTCCAGTAGGGTGCACCCAGCCCTGTGAACGCAGGCACGAGGATGACATCTTGTCCAGCGTCCGCGCTCTGGGCGAGGGATTGCGTTTCTGACGCGTTGTCGATGATCTGCAATCCGTCCCTCAACCACTGCACCACCGCGCCCGCGATAAAAATAGATCCTTCGAGGGCATAGGTTGGCCTGCCGTTTAATTGATACGCAATCGTTGTGAGCAAGCGATTGTTCGACCGCACGGGCACGCCGCCTGTGTTCAACAGCGCAAAGCAGCCCGTGCCATATGTCGACTTCATCATGCCGGGTTCAAAGCATGCTTGGCCGACCGTCGCCGCCTGCTGATCCCCCGCGACGCCCGTGATCGGGATCGGTGCACCAAACAGATCAGCCTGCGTTGTCCCAAATTCAGCGGCGCAGTCTTTGACCTCGGGCAGCATCGCCATCGGGATATCAAAGAGATCACAGATCGTCTGGCTCCACCGTCCCTTGTGAATATCGTAGAGCATGGTGCGCGCCGCATTGGTCGCATCGGTCACATGGGACGCGCCGCCCGTCAGCTTCCAGATCAGGTAGCTATCCACCGTGCCAAAGAGCAGATCACCACGCCGCGCCTTGTCCCGCGCACCATCAACGTGATCCAAAATCCATTTCACCTTGGTCGCAGAAAAATACGGATCGACGAGCAACCCCGTCCGATCCGTGATCATCTCTGCGTGGCCCGCAGCGGTCAGGTTGCGGCAAAACTCTGCCGTGCGTCGGTCCTGCCAAACGATCGCATTATAGACAGGATCGCCTGTGGTGCGATCCCAAACCAAGGTCGTTTCGCGCTGGTTGGTGATGCCTATTGCGGCCACATGGTCTACCGTGGCCTTGGCCTGTTCCAGCGCCCCACGCGCCGTGGCGACAACCGTTGTCCATAGGTCGCTCGGTTCATGTTCGACCCACCCCGACTGCGGGAAGTGCTGCGGGAATTCCTCTTGGGCGCTCGCCACAATGGTCATATCCGCATCAAAGAGGATCGCCCGCGATGAAGTCGTTCCTTGGTCAATCGCAAGAATGTACTGTTTTGACTGCATCCTCAGGACCTCCTCTTATCCCGCATCCACGCATCGAGCGCTTCCACCTCTGCGTCCTCAAACCTTAGGCCAAGCTTGGTCCGGCGCCAAAGAACATCCTCGGCCTCTCGCGCGAACTCGTGTTCCATCAACCAATTTACTTCGGCCTCATAGAGGGTCGCCCCGAAATGCTGACCAAGCTCTTCTATCGATCTAGCCTGCCCGAGGATCGTCCAGAGATCGGTGCCATATCCACGCACCAATCGTCTAATCAAACGGTCTTCAAGGAACGGAAACTGTATCCTCGCCTCGACGATCAAATGATCCACCCCATCGACAGGGAAATCACCACCTGGCAGCGGCACGCCAGCCGTCCAATCGGGTTTTAGGTCTGGGACATAGCCTTTGACCTTCGCCATCGCGGCCTCGGCAAGCCGCCTATAGGTCGTGATCTTGCCCCCGAAAATATTGAGGATCGGTGCCCCGCCCGTATCATCGACCTTCAGCGTGTAATCGCGCGTCGCGGCCGTCGCCGAGCTGGATCCATCATCGTGGAGAGGCCGAACGCCCGAGTAGGTCCAGACAACATCGTCGGCTGTAAGCTGGCGTTTGAAATAGCCGTTGGCAAAGCGGATCAGATAGTCGCGCTCATCCTCCGTGCAGAGCGGTTTTTCCGAGACATCGTGATGTTCCGCATCCGTGGTTCCGATCAGGGTAAAGTCCGTCTCATAGGGAATGGCAAAAATGATCCGCCCATCGGTCCCTTGGAAGAAATAGCATTTATCGTGATCATAGAGACGCTTGGTCACGATATGGCTGCCGCGCACCAAACGCACCCCATCGCGAGAGTTGAGGCGCAGGGTATTCGCGATCACATTACCAACCCATGGCCCCGCCGCATTGATGAGCATCCGTGCCCGTTCGGTGCTGTGCTCGCCCGTCTCTACGTCCTCTAACGTGACGACCCAATGATCCTCCAATCGATCCGCAGCGATCACCTTTGTGCGGGTCAAAACGCGCGCCCCGCGGTTCACCGCATCGCGTGCATTCAACGCGACAAGCCGCGCGTCCTCTACCCAGCAATCGGAATATTCGTAGGCCGTTTCGAATTTGGAGAGAAGCGGCTCCCCTTCCACAGCGGTCCTCAGATCAACCAACTGCGTGGGGGGCAAAATCTCACGTCCGCCCAGATGATCGTAGAGGAAAAGCCCCAACCGAATGAGCCACGCGGGCCTGCGTCCCTTCATCCACGGCATCACGACATTCAACAACCGCGAGGTCGGCGTCGCACCTTCGAACCGCATCGAGTCGTGATACGGCAACACAAACCGCATCGGCCATGAAATATGCGGCATCGCTTGCAGGAGCGTTTCGCGTTCAATCAGTGCTTCGCGCACCAAACGAAATTCAAAATATTCGAGATACCGCAAACCACCGTGGAAAAGCTTGGTTGACGCTGACGATGTTGCCGAAGCCAAATCCCCCTGCTCGGCCAGAACAACAGAAAGACCGCGACCCGCGGCATCACGGGCAATCCCGCAGCCATTGATCCCGCCGCCAATGATAAACAGGTCATGTATCTGATCGGTCATCCTTGCCCCCAAACGTCAGCCGAACGCCAACACTCCTAGCATCACAAAAATCGCCAAGAACGCTGTCAGGGACGCGACCAAACCAACGGCCCCACCGCCAACCTTCTGCAAATCCTGAAGCGATGTCTTCATCCCAACCGCAGCTACAGCCGTAATCAAACAAGCACGTGACAGGTGATTGGAATATTCGATCAAAGCTATAGGGAAAACGTGAAAGGAATTCAGCCCTGCCAGCACAATAAACACGAGTACGAACATCGGCACGATCGGGGGTGCGGTTTCAGCGGGCGCATTTTTTCGCAAGACGAGTGCCCCAACAAAGACGACAGGCGCCAACATCGTCACGCGGAATAGCTTGATCAGCGTGGCAACTTCGCCAGTTTCATCCGACATCGAAAATCCGGCGCCGACGACCTGAGCAACATCGTGGATCGTGCCGCCTAAGAATATTCCCGCCAATCTATCGTCAAAGCCAACCACGGATGCCACGATAGGATAGACAATCATCGCAACGGTCGATGCAACAGTGACTGAAACCACAGTGAACGTCAGGTTGGTTTCGCTTTTGTCATGTTTGGGCAAAAGGCTGGCCAATGCGAGGGCTGCAGATGCACCACAAATGGCAACCGATCCCCCAGCCAAAAACCCAAACGCATAATCTTTGCCAAAGACACTAGCCGTTAAGATGCCAATGGCGATTGTTAGCAGGACACCGAGTGCAATCAACACAGCAAAAGTTGGCCCGATTTGCCAAAGCAGTTCAACGCTCACTCTGAGCCCCAAGAGGGCAACGCCGATCCGAAGAACAGACTTGGCCGCGAAATTAATACCCTCGGACATACGAGGGTCGTTTGACAGAAACTGGAACGGTATCCCCAAAAGGATCGCCATCAACATGACCGGCGCACCGTAGTGGTCCGACAAGAATTGCGCCGCCATTGCAACCAATAGGGCCATGAACAAACCCGGCGCGACGCCTTTGGCGCGGGCGGCTGTTAGTAACATGCGAGACCAGTGTCTTGTCGGAATATGTAAAGGGCCGAGGGGGATACGGACAGTTTAACAACATCTCCAATCTTAACCGATGTCTGTCCCGATTGATGAACCGTCACTGTTTGGCCCGTTGCAAGTTCGCCAAAAACATAGCTTTCCGATCCCAATTGTTCGACCTCGGTAACAGCCAGTGCGAGCGGTCCACTATCGTCAATCGCCAGATCACGCGGCCTAAAGCCCACTTCGACAGCGTCACCAGTAGCAACACCAGCACGGGCGCGATCAATGTTCAGATGGGTTCCGTCGCTGAGTTTTACGCCACCCTCAGCAATCGTCGCGGTTACAAAATTCATTGATGGTGAACCAATAAAGCCCGCGACAAATCGGTTCTTTGGCGCATTGAACAGCTCAAGCGGGGTTCCGAATTGTTCAACCTTCCCTGCGCGAAGCACCGCAATCTTGTCGGCCATTGTCATAGCTTCGACCTGATCATGGGTGACGTAAATCATCGTGTTCCCCAACCGGCGGTGCAAATTGGCAATCTCGCGCCGCATGTTCACACGCAGTTCTGCATCAAGGTTCGAGAGAGGCTCGTCAAACAAGAATACTTTGGGTTCACGAACCACCGCGCGCCCGATTGCAACGCGCTGACGCTGCCCTCCAGAAAGCTGGCCCGGTCGACGATCAAGGTAATCTTCGATCTGCAGCATACGTGCTGCGTCCTCGACTCGTTTTGCGATCTCGGCTTTCGGCGTATTCAGGTTTTCGAGGCCGAAACTCAGGTTCTTTCTCACCGACATGTGCGGATAGAGAGCATAGGATTGGAACACCATTGCCAGCCCACGCTGCGACGCAGGAACATGGTTCACAACTTCCCCATCAATTCGAACCTCGCCGTCGGTGATGCTCTCGAGGCCAGAAATCATGCGCAAAAGCGTAGATTTCCCGCAACCCGAAGGCCCGACGAAGACGCAAAACTCCCCCGAAGCGATTTCCATGTCGATGCCATGAATGACCTCAACCGCACCGTAGTGTTTCACAACTTTGGAAAGGACGAGATCAGTCATTATTTCAGCCCCGTATTGGCGATGCCTGTGGTGATGTATTTCTGGAGGAACACGAAAACGAGCGTGGAAGGCACGAGACTAACCATGGTCATGGCAAGTCGGTAATGCTCTTGGCTCAGGTGTTCACCGCGAAACTCCAGCAGGCAGAGTTGGATGGTGTAAGCCTCTTTGGTGGTCGCGATAGCCACAAGAGGAAGAATAAGGTCGTTCCACCGCCAAATGACGGACAGGATTGCGAGAGCAGCAATCGCAGGGAGTGCCAGAGGCAGAACAATGCGCCAATAGACCTTCCACTCGGACGCTGCATCCATACGTGCTGCCTCAATCAGCTCATCTGGGATCGACAACATGTATTGGCGCAGCAGGAACACACCTGTTGGCGTTGCAGCCCCCGGAATGATCACGCCCCAAATCGACCCTGACAAACCTGTCGCGTAGACCGCCTTGAACACCCCGACGAGAGTGATGGTCGGCGGCACCATAAGGGTCGCTAGGATCACAATAAAGAACGCGACCTGACCGCGGAATTTATACTTCGCCAATGCAAAGGCAGCCATCGAGTTGATCAACAACGTTAGCACAGTCGCAATCACAGTGACCAAGACGGAATTGGTGAAACAGGTGGCAAAATTTACGTTCACGCCGAATGCGCGCCCTGTAACCGGATCAGTGAAGTTTTCCCAACTCGGATCGAGGGTCCGCCTCATGGTGATGGACGACGTGTCCAAACGCACCACATCATCGGTGCGATTGTCGACATACCGCGCAGGAGTGAAGTCTCGGGTCGCTTTGAAGTTGGAAATGCCGAACTCCGTTTCCACGCCTGTCACTGGATCAGGTGCCGTAACCAAAACCTGCAACGCAAGCCGCGCTGGTTCGTATGGTTCGAGGTTCAGATACTCGGACAAGAGGCGGACGTCTTCTGTGTCGAGAGACTTCAATACGCCATCCAGATCATATTCGCCGCGCGCGCTGGCTGACATCGACGGGTAGCGAACGATCCATTCCGGCAAATTCTTCGCTTCAATCAAATCCCGAACCAGCGACGGTACCTGTCCTAAGTGCGATCTTAGCGCATAGAGGTCACGACCTTCAAAACCGCTCAGAAACTCTGAGACATCCCGCGCAGCACGTTCGTCGTTGGACAAGTCACCCCAATTCAATACCCACTGCGGCAAATCTGGGATGAAGAAGATCTGGTTTCCATCTGGGTAAGACACCGTAGCCCGCGCAACCGTCTCAAACGACGTCGGCAGCAGCGACAAATCCTGTTTTTCCAGCTGCGACGAGGACTTCAACGAATTGAGCGCCAGCCATGCCACCGGCAAGAGGATCAGCAACACCCCAGACAGCAGATATGCATAGGTCAGATAATCGAGCCAATTCGCCCGCTGTCCGCCCGCTTTACGCGTTAGAAAAGTGGTTACTGCGTTCATGCTTTGCTCGATTTCGACGAAAGGTAAACTTGGAGAAGAGAGAGGATGATCAAGACAATCGCGACCAAGAGCGATGCCATGGCAGCGATCCCCAAACCGTTGGCGGTTGGTTGCCCGCGAAGGCCTGATGCTTCGAAGATATAACCCACGAGAGAGGTCCACCGAACCGACATGGCGTAAAGCTCTTCAAAAGCTTGAAAGGCTTTGATCAGTGAAAGAACCGTCACGACCAGTAGCGTCGGCGCAAGGAGCGGGATGGTGATCCGCGTCAACTGGCGCCACGCCGATGTGCCGTCCATCTCGGCCGCTTCATAAACATCACGCGGGATCGCCTGAAGTCCCGCGAGGAGGATCAGCATATAGAACCCGAGGTGTGCCCATGTGTAGACAAAGACCGACCAGAACATGGTCCAAGAGGGGTCTGTCAGCCATTGGATCGGCTCATCAATCCAACCCCACATCATCAAGGTTTGCGACAGCACACCTTGCCGTTTCAGGATCAGTGACCACAAGAAGCCGACAACCACGGGCGACAGCATCACAGGGTAGAAAAAGACTGCTCGCCAGAACCCACGGGCGACAATTTTGCGGTTCAGCGCCAAGGCAGAAATCAGAGCAACCGCGATCATGATCGGCACTTGGAACACGACAAATGTTGCTGTCGCGTAGACGGCGCCAAGGAATTTATCGTCTTCTAGATTGGGTGCGCCCGTATCAATCTGTGTCTCAGCCAGCAGACGACGCAGGTTATCTAGCCCTGCCCAATCGCGTTCAGAGAACAAGATTGATTGGCCTTCGGTGACCGAGAAGCCGAAGTTGATAAACATGGGTGCAAAGGTAAATGCTCCAAAGATCAACATATTAGGCAAGAGAAACAGGTATGGGAGCCCCGTCGCACCTGCAAGCTTCTGTGTCATTTCAATCGGCCAGCCAATCACGCTGACTGCACGGTCCCACAAGGGGCCAGTTGGGCGCAAAAGCGCCCAACCGATGAGAAGATAGACCAGCAGATAAAGTGGCCATGGGGCACCCGCAAACGCGGCGTGAAGCGCCTCTGTCATACGAATGCCTCCGCTGGATTATTCTGCGATCTTCGCGGCAACATCCGCGTCGATGGCAGCCAGTGCTTCGTCCAAGGTCATCTCGCCTGTGATGGCTTTGGTGATGTAATCAGGGATCACACCATAGATGACAAAGTTCTTAGCGTAGCCTTGGAAGGTATAGGCCTGCGGTGTGGTCTGTGCCGCCTTACCTGCGTTTGCCGCAAAGACCGACAATGCCGCAGCGACTGCAGGAGAGGCGTCCGCATAATCAATACCAGACTCCTGAAGTCCCTGATGCGCTGTGATGTTCTTTGTCTGCGCAGCAAATGCCGCTGCATTTTCTTCAGCAGCAAGGAAGTCGATCAATGCAGCAGCAGCCTCAGGCGACTTGGTCGATTTGAACGCTACGACAGCAGCACCACCGGGCATTGCACCACAGCCCCCATCGCCACACGGCGCAGGGACAGCTTTCCAGTCGAAATCAGAGATGTTCTCAGCATAGCTGTTGATCATCCACGAACCCGACATATGCATAGCAACGTCGCCCGACTGGAACAGCGGAGCCGCGTTGCGATATTGAGTGCCCTCACCTGCCGGCCAACCCTCTGCAGGCATCAGACCGCTTTGGTGCCAGCCAACAAAGACCTCTGCGTATTTACGGAAACCATCGTCAACGAGGATCGGATTGCCGCTGTCATCAAAGAACTTCGCGCCATAGCTGAACGCTGGACCAGCCCAGCGATGTGCTGTGCGGTCCATTGCAAGGCCTGCCGTGATGCCAGTTGCCTCTTTGACGTCCAGCAGAGCAGCCGCCCAGTCATCCCACGTCGCGCCGTCACCCGGCATGTCGACGCCCGCATCCTCGAAGAGGGATACGTTCACAAAAGGACCAGTTACGGTGAGCTGCGTCATCCAGCCGTAAATACCCTGATCGGCACCGCCGGGTTGACGGAACCACGGTAGAGTTGCGCCATAGGATGCTTCCCATGCTGCGCCGTCTACATAGGGTGCAAGATCGAGGTAGTACTGGTTCAAACCGCCAAGGTTCGTAACCCGTGCAACGTCAGGCGCCGCATCTGTTTGAAGCTGGTTTTCCAATTGGTCACGGATGACGTCGTAACCAACCGTTTCCAGTTTCACGGTATGGCCAGTCTGTTCAGTAAAGGCAGGCAGCATGCCTGCAATCACGTCACATTCGTTGGCGTCTTGGTAGCATAGAAAAGTAATCTCATCTGCCCACGCAGCGGATGCGCCAGCAAAAAGAGCAATCGACATAGCCGTCGAAGCCGTAAGTTTTTTCATAGTTTCCTCCCGTTTGGTTGCTCTGGACACTACGTGCCCATCACTCTTTTGTCCGGATGCCCGCCCCTCCTAAGGCTATTGGGTCACAATCCGGTTCATCTTCCCTTTGAAAAAGCCTAGCCCGTCGCCTTCCTCCACAAAGGCAGCGCGCAGCACTCTTCCAACAATTATGTCGTGATCTCCTCCGTCATGAACCGCGTGCTGACGGCACTCGAACCGAGCAAGACAGCCATCAATCAAAGGCACGCCTTCGGAGTTTTCGACCAAATCAAGTCCGGACAGCGCATGCATGTCTTTTGCGACGCGCCAGCACAGATCGTCCTGATCCGCAGCCAGAACATGGATCGCAAAATGCTCTGCGGTGACAAAGTACTGCGACCGTTTCGACGACTTTTGCGGTGACCATAGTACCAATGGCGGCTCCATGGAGACCGAAGCGAAACTATTCGCTGTGATCGCGATTGGTCCCTCATCCGTGCCTACTGTCACGACAGTCACACCGGTTGCAAAACGCCCAAAGGCATCGCGCAACGAACGCTGTGTTTGCTCACTCGGAACAAAATGCTGGATGGTTTTGGTCGGCAATAGTTCGATCATGGAACCTCCTGCCCCAGCGCCGCCTCATAAAGAGAGAACCAAGTCGGACGATCCAACTCGACCTTGAGGGCTTCTGAAATCGTGGCAATGCGTCCTAGATTATTCGTGCCAAGGACTGGCATAATGTTAGCGGGATGACGCAACAGAAACGCGATGGCGACCGCCGCGCGATCGACCCCCTGCTCAGCAGCAATCGCATCGAGACGCTGACCCAGAAGACCACTATCTGACATCAGAGCACCGCCACCCAGAGGCGACCACGCCATGATCGGCTGACCATGCTGTTGGTGGAACGCTACATCGCCGTTCGTAAAGGGCGCGATCGCAGACAGAGACACCTCGATCTGGTTCGTCACCAGCTGTGTCTTCATTCCAGATTGCAGTAACTGCCAATCCCAAGGGCGGAAATTCGACACGCCAACGGTGCGGACTTTACCGCTCTTTACAACTTCATCCAGCGCCAAACCCGTTTCGTGATGATCCATCAGAGGATCAGGACGATGGATCAACAAAAGGTCGATATGATCAATTCCCATCGCTTCTAGCGACAGATCAACCGATTTCAGAATGTGAGCACGTGACGTGTCATAGTATTTGACCGGAGCATTTGCGTAGCGGCCAACGGGCGCCACGATATCGCATTTGGTGACGATCTCCATCTGGCCACGTAGCGAAGGATTGGCGCGCAAAGCTGCTCCCAAGACATCTTCAGCTGTGTAGCCACCGTAGATGTCGGCCTGATCGAACGTGGTGATCCCTTGGTCTAAGCAAGACTGTATCTTGGACTCGACGTGGCTCGCCGACGTATCGGCATCATCAGCCAAACGCCACATACCATAGATCAGGCGGCTAAACGTAAGGTCACGGGCAATATCAACACGCGGCATCATCAGCGGCGTTCTCCAATTCCGAGTGGGGTTGCTGGGGTTGACGCAGGAACGCGGCCATAGGCGTGAGGAAGGGAACAGGTTTTCATCTGCGGTAGAACACGCGAGCCGAAATGCTTTGCTTCGTCCAAATGCGGATAGCCTGACAGAACAAAGGCGCGGATGCCCATCTTCTGATAGGCTTCGAGCTTGCTCAGCACTTGATCGGTCGATCCGACAATCGCCGCGCCGCAGCCTGAGCGGGCACGACCAACACCAGTCCAGAGGTTCTGTTCGATGTAGCCGTGATCATCTGCGATTTCACGGTTTTTGGCCTGATGGCTTACGCCGAGAGATTTCGCATCCTGCGCACGATTGCGAATGGCTGTGCCCTGATCGTCATCCAGCTTTGAAACGATGTAGTCAGCATACTCGCGAGCCTCGGCTTCGGTGTCCCGCACAATGACATGCACGCGCAGACCGTAGTCGAGCGTCCGGCCGTAGCGGTCGGCTACTGCATGAACGGCTTTCATACGTCCTTCAAGTTCTTCCATTTTCTCGGGCCACATCAGATACACATCACAATGCTGTCCACATAGCTCGAGCGCATCAGGCGAGTAGCCCCCGAAGTACAAAAGCGGGCCGCCCGTCTGATAGGGACGCACCGGATCAGTCGTCATGCCCATGAAATTGTAAACGCTACCAGCGTGATTAATTTCGTCTTGGGTCCATGCCTGCTTGAGGATTTCAACGACTTCGCGGGACCGCTGATAGCGATAGCTGCTATCAGCAACTTCGCCAGGAAAATCCGACGAAATGATGTTCACCGTCAGACGGCCTTCGAGCATGTGATCGAGCGTCGCAATAGTGCGAGCAAGCATGATCGGCTGCATTTCCCCGCAGCGCACAGCGGCTAGCATATTGATCTTGGACGTGATCGGAGCACAGCCTGCGACAAAGCTCAGCGTGTCCTGTCCGACTTGATAGGAGGACGGACACAGGATGTTTCGAAACCCCTGCTCTTCGGCTGTTTTCACGATTTCAGAACAATGCGCCCACGAGGACCGAAGTGATCCATCCGGAACGCCAAGGAATTGATAATCGTCTGAACACAGCGCCGCAAACCACGACACTTCGACTGCATCCAGATCTTCGGATGTAACGGGAACAACACCCATGACCAACTCTCCTGTTTTGGCGCTCCGGTCATGCGGCCCCTCTCCACAGAAACCGCTTGACTTTCTTTATCGCTAACAGTGTCTTTGATTTGGATCAATGGTGTATCAATTTTTTATCGGACACAATGCCGCAGACCATCTACTCAAAGAGCGGGGCCTCCAGCGGGCTACCAATTTATGTCCAGATCAGCGAAGTGCTGATCCGCGAAATTGCGTCCGGACGCCTAATAGACGGCACCCGTTTGCCACCGGAACGCGCGCTTGCCAAAGAACACTTCACCACCGTCCGGACACTTCGTAAGGCCTTGGATATATTAGAAAATAAGGGCCTAATCGAGCGCATACAAGGATCGGGGAACTATGTCAGATCGAGCCAGAACGTTGATAGCGTCTACTCGATGTTCCGGCTCGAATTGCGGACAGGTGGCGGCCTTCCTACTGCGCAGATTTTATCCGTAGATGACCTAAGGAAACCGAACGATCTACCAGAATTCGGTAAGTCAGACCGTGCCAATCGCATTCGGCGCTTGAGGTATCTCAATCGTGTACCAATCGCCGTCGAAGAGATTTGGCTGGACGGCTCGGCGGGTCGAATCAAGGCCACTGAACTCTCTGATTCACTCTACCGCTACTACAAGATGCAGCATGGGTTTTGGATTTCGCAAGCGGAGGACTCGGTCGGTGTCGATACGGTCCCCGATTGGGCTCCGAACGAATTCCCCCAGCCCATCGGCACCCCCATAGGTTTTATCGAACGGTTTAGCCACTCTGAACAGGTTGGTACCGTCGAATTTTCACGCACTTGGTTTGACCACACAACGGCGCGCTATGTGCAGCGCCTGAAATAGGGAGAGGACATGTCCACCACCACGCACTACGGCATCATCGGCTGCGGCATGATGGGTCAGGAACACCTCCGCAATATCGCGCTCTTGCCCGATACGAAGGTGTCCGTAATTTTTGAGCCTGACACGGGCATGCAGGCAGAGGCCGCCAAATTCGCGCCCGATGCCAAATTTGTTGATAGTATCGACGCGCTTTTGGAGGCCGAGCACCTCGATTGCATTCTGATTGCCAGCCCAAATTTCCGTCATATTGAGCAACTCGAAATGATTGGGGCAAAACGGCCTGTGCCAATCCTCGTGGAAAAGCCGCTCTTCACTGACCCAGACCACCTTGCGCGTCTGAATACGTTTATCGAAACCTATCCGGCACCAGTTTGGGTCGCGATGGAGTATCGCTACATGCCACCCGTTGCTGCACTTCTGGAATGCTTGAACGAAGCGACTGGCGGAGTAAAAATGCTAACCATTCGCGAACACCGTTTTCCGTTCTTGGAAAAGGTGGGCGATTGGAACCGCTTTAACCGCTACACAGGCGGTACCTTCGTCGAGAAATGCTGTCACTTCTTTGATCTGATGCGCCTCGCGATACAGTCTGAACCGATCCGCGTGATGGCGTCAGGTGGTCAGGATGCAAACCACCTTGAGGAATCCTATGCAGGTGAAACGCCTGATATCCTCGACAATGGCTATGTTATAGTCGATTTCGCTAACGGCGTGCGCGCAATGCTAGAACTCTGCATGTTCGCCGAAGGGTCGCGATATCAGGAAGAGATTTCCGCCGTCGGGCCCACTGGCAAAGTAGAGGCGCTGGTGCCAGGACCGGGACGGTTCTGGCCCGAACATCTGGGCGAGCCGCCGATCCCCCAACTGATCGTCAGTCCTCGTGCCCCGAAAGGACCTGAACTACGTGAAATTCCCGTCGATCCTACCTTGCTAGAAGCCGGAGATCATAACGGATCGACCTTCTACCAACATCAGAAATTTCTTGAACTGGTCCGCGGCGAACGAGACGCACCAGAAGTCAGTTTGAACGACGGGAAAATGGCTGTTTTAATGGGAATGGCGGCACAAATTTCTATGCGTGAACATCGAACTGTTTCACTGACCGAAATCATGAGCACTTAACCTAAACCTTGAGAATTGCGGTCAGGTCTCTAACCTGACCGCACTTAAATTATACTGCGGCGGGAACGAACGTAGGCTATCCCGCCGCAGCGTCTCAGATTCGAGTCTTTGGCGCAGCCTCGCGATCTGAGTCTCCCGAATTCGGTTCTCCTTTTGGTTCGATGAGAAGTACCTTCACCTCGGATTCTGCTCTCGGTCGATGGACTACGCCTTTGGGCACAACAAACAACTCGCCCGCCTTTACAGTGCGCGACGGTTCCCCTTCGATATCCATCTGCATCTCACCTTCCAGAACGTAGAAAAAATCATCCGTGTTATCGTGTTTGTGGAATGGATACGCACCCATGAGCTTTACAACCATGACCTCGTTTTCGTTGTAGTCAGCGACAACATGCGGATCCCAATGCGTTGAAAATTGAGATAACTTCTCTGCGAGATTTACCGATTTCATTGACGTTTTCCTTCTAAGTGGTGTTCCAATATACTTTCGACGCTGTTGAGGGACTTTCCATCCAAAACGAACGACGATCCAAGGACATAACATCACAAGACTTGACGCCGGGTCTTGAACGATCGTGCACGACAGATTGGGTCGTGACCGCGCCTTGGCAAACTGGCATTCAGAGGATTGAGGCGTATTTCTCTGGCGAGGCCTACGCCCCGCATCGCCATGATACCTATTCGATTGGCTACACAATCAAGGGCGTCCAAAGCTTTGCCTATCGTGGAGCGCGAAGTGACAGTGTCGCTGGCCAAGTGATTGTTCTTCATCCCGACGAAATACATACGGGCGAGGCTGGGACAGAAGCTGGCTTTCACTATCGAATGCTGTATGTCGAACCTTCGTTGGTGCGCGACGCCCTAGTGGAGCGCGCAAGTGCACTGCCGTTTCTGCGTGACGCTGTTCTAACTGATGCGCTTTTGATGCGAGCTATTCATGCCGCGTTTACGGATATGGACACGTCTCTTGAAGCAGTCGCGATGGACGAATTGACAGTGTTGCTGGCGGATGGGCTGCTTGCGAACGATGCATCCGCGCGTCGAACAACCCGGTCTTTGATCGATTACAAAGCCACGCGTCGCGCCAAAGAATACTTGGAAAGTAATCTGAGTGAGGCTGTGCAATCAGAGGAGCTGGAAAAAATCACCGGCTTGGACAGGTATGCACTGTCGCGCCAGTTTCGAAGAGCATTTGGAACAAGTCCGTATAGGTACCTGACAATGCGGCGCCTAGATCAGGCGCGTGGTGACATTGCAGCTGGTGTACCTCTGATTCAAGCGGCTCTGCGTGCAGGATTTTCTGATCAAGCGCACATGACACGGCAATTCAAAGCAGGCTTTGGGATTTCACCGGGTCAGTGGCGACGATTGGTTCAGAGAACCAATAGTTGACCCAAGCCGACCTTCGTTTGATCGTCACAAAGGTCGCTGCCTGACCGCTCTGCGCAAATGTTGTTCAACACAGCACGATACACCACGTCAGCCCCGCCCGATTTTGACATTGCACTTGTCAAAATGACATGCATAATGTCAATATGAAAGCAGAACAACTTCACCAACTGATTTGGATGTCACGTCCCTTGATGCAAGCTGCGGAAAGCTGCGTTGAAGATGGTTTGGCTGGCACCAACCTTACCGTCCGGATGCGCGCCGTCCTCGAGATACTGCACAAATACGGAGAGCAGACCGTGCCGGAACTTGCGGCAAGGCTCGAAATCCAACGGCAATACGTCCAGATCATGTGCAACGAAACGCTGGCATCAGGTTTCATTGAGCAGCGCGCAAATCCTCGTCACAAGCGTTCGCCTATCCTAGCGTTGACCGATCAAGGCAGCACGCTCATCGAAGATATCCTTACTATTGAGATGCAGATCATGCAGGAAATGAGCGAAGACCTAAGCACCGAAGACATTGCTACCGCACTGAAGGTTGTACTTTTTGTGGTGGACGGTTTGAAAAAACGGGCCGGAGAGCGAAAATGACAATCGTGTATATCATTGGTGCTGCGGTCCTTCTCCTCATACTTTGGCTCGGCGATGGTATAAGACGCATTGGCTCGGTCAGTGTCGGGAAACCCATAGGGCGACGAAGTGGATCAGCCCTTCTGCTCATTGATCTTCAATCCGTGTTCTGGGATCGCGGCCCCTATTCGGATGCGTCAAAGAAATCTGCTGCCGCCATCATTCTTGAGGAGGTTGAAGTGGCTCGAGCCCAGAACCATCCTGTCATTGCGGTCCGTCAGGAATGGTCGATCCCTTCAACAAAATTTTTGGCGAAGCTCACGATGAGAGGACACGCGATAGAAGGCAGTGAAGGGACAGAACTCGCGGGGCCGTTCGCGTCATGTCCTGAACATGTAATTGTAAAGCGTTTGCAGGATGCATTTGAAACAGGCGAGCTTGATGCTCTTTTAGAGCGTCTTAACGTCGGCACCCTGCGCCTCGTTGGTCTGGATCTAAACTATTGTGTGCAAAAGACGGCTTTGGCCGCCAGAAACAGAGGCTATGACGTCACCGTCATTAAGCATGGAACTCTCGCAGTTGGACCAACTGAGATTTCGGAAAAGCGGATGTCGTCGGCCGGTATAGTCTTTTCGTGATCGGACATCGGTTATTCGAATGGGACGGGCAGGACTGCCCACTCTAGTGAAGTAGCACAGTAGCACGGCCAACTCTGAGAATGGTCACTTAGGGCCGTTTAATACTACGACTACTAATAGAACCTGAGCCCAAGTAATTACCGAAAAGGCCAACAAAGAGGTTTTCTCGGCTTTCAGAGATGGGCTCGACCGCCTAGTCCTAGGTATACCCCGCCGCCCAATCGACGAAGCGGTTTACACCAGAGGTTCCATTGATACCTTGGACTACCGTCACCGCTATTGTTGAAACGATATCATCGACAGAGCAGCCACGGGACAGGTCGTTCGCTGGTCGTTTCAAGCCCTGAAGGATTGGCCCGATGGCCTGCATCCCCCCCATCCGTTCGGCAATCTTGTAACCGATGTTCCCTGCTGCAAGGTTTGGGAAAACGAAGACGTTAGGCATACCGTCAAGTTTGCTGCCTGGGGCTTTACGCGCTCTGATTTCTTGGTCCAAGGCGGCGTCAAACTGGATTTCACCGTCAATTTGAAGATCAGGCTCAGAGGCTCTGACCTCATTCAGTGCGAAATGAATTTTGTCGAGACTTTCGTGCTTTGCCGACCCCGCAGTCGAAAACGAAAGCAGAGCGACTTTTGGCTCTTGCCTTAACAACGAACGGCAGGAGTCCGCAGATGCTCTGGCGATGGATGCGAGCTCGGGGCCGGTCGGATCGACAACGAGACCGCAGTCTGAGAAAATCATTCCACCCCGCACTTTGGCCTCTGGTGCACAAGCAAGCATAAGGAAGAAACTGGAGACGGTCGTCATGCTTGGTTCTTTGCCGATGCATTGCAGGGCGACACGAACTGTATCCGCCGTGGTATGAACGGCACCGCCAACTGTTCCACCTGCTTCGGTATTACGAACCATCATGGCGGCGTGAACCAGGGGCGTTTTGACGGCTTCGAAGGCTTCTTGAGGCGTGACGCCTTTGTGCTGCCGCATCTGGAAATACTGATCCGCCATGTCTTTGAGGCGCGGATGTTCTGCGGGATCGCGGACATCGATGGTCCCTACCTTCGCACCAAACGCCTCTAGCGATGCCGTGATCGACGCCACATCCCCAAGCAGGATCGGACGTGCGATGCCCTTTTCGACCGCGATGATCGCGGCTTGTTGAATGCGAGGATCTTCGCCTTCGGACAGTACAATCGGACAGGCGTTCTGACGGGCTACTTCGTAAATATGATCGAGAGCTTTCATGATTATCCCAAGATGTAGATGCCACAGAGGACGAAGCCCCCGATAAAAAGGGTTTCAATGATGATCATCGCAATGGCGGGTCCACCGACCGAGAGCATTTTGACGAGAGACGTTTTGATGCCGACCGCAGCGATCGAAATCAGAAGCGCCCAACGTGAAATCGACCCAGCCCAATGCGACACGGCCTGCGGGATCAAACCCAACGAATTTGCAGCCGCGAGAATGATAAAGCCCACAACAAACGTCGGGAGAAGTGGCGGCTTTTTACCTTCGCCATTGGCAGCGCCAGACATACGGATCGCAACAGAGGCAAAGAGGACAACAGGCGCCAGCATGGAAACGCGGATCAGTTTGACCAGCGTCGCGGTCTCGCCCGTTTCAGGGCTGATCGAAAAACCTGCGCCGACCACCTGAGCGACATCATGGATGGTCCCACCGAGGAAAACACCGCCAGCCTTCGCATCAAAGCCGAAATATGTGGACAGTGCTGGGTAGATCACCATCGCGACTGTCGAGAGGAGTGTGACTGAAATCACAGTGAACGCGAGATCGCGTTCTGATTTCTCATGATTGGGGAGGATGGCCGCAATCGCCATCGCTGCAGAGGCACCGCAAATAGCGACCGACCCTGCGGTTAGGAAAGAGAACGACCGCGATTGGCCAAGGACGCGGGACAACACGAGACCAAAGAAGATGGTCGAGATCACACCACCAACGACCAGCGCAATCAGATCAAAGCCGAGATCCGACAACATATCGACCGAAATTCGCGCTCCAAGTAGGGCGACGCCAACGCGAAGGACAGTCTTGGATGTAACTGCGATGCCTGCAGCAGTTTTTGTGCCTTCTTCGGACAGAAAGTTAAGCGCAAGCCCCAACAACAGCGCCAGTAGCATCGCAGGAGCGCCGTAGTGTTCGGACAAGAATTGAGCCGTCGCAGCCACGAGGACCGAGACCATAAAACCGGGAAAAAGGGCGCGCAAATTCGGCCCTGCTAAAACAGCAGAGAGCATCATGTATCCAGACTTGAGTAAAATCCGCGGCTGCGGAGGGGGCCGCCAGCCAGAGGGTGGACTCTGGCTGGCGGTTTGATCGCTTAGAGGATTGCTTCTTGCGGACGCATATCTGCACGATCAATTCCGGCGACGACCACGGGCTTCTTCATAGCGTCGCGACGGAACGGCTCACCCAGCTCTTGGTTCAAGAGGACCTCGATAAAGGTGGTTTCTTTGTTCTCCATCTGACGAGCAACCGCCTTGCGAAGTTCCTCGGTCAGTTCCTCAGAGGAGGAGACGGTCACGCCATGCGCACCACATGCGCGGGCAATGCCTGCGTAAGAGGTGTCACGGTCCAGTTCGGTTCCAACAAAGTTGTTGTCGTACCACAGGGTCGTGTTGCGCTTTTCCGCACCCCACTGATAGTTGCGGAAGATCACCATGGTGATGGCAGGCCAATCTTCTCGACCACATGCGGTCATCTCGTTCATCGAGATACCGAATGCGCCGTCACCTGCGAACCCGATCACAGGAGTATCAGGGCAACCGATTTTCGCGCCAAGGATCGACGGGAAACCGTATCCACAGGGCCCAAACAGACCCGGTGCGAGGTATTTGCGACCGGCCTCAAACGTCGGGTAGGCGTTACCGATAGCGCAGTTGTTGCCGATGTCGGACGAAATGATCGCCTCTTGCGGAACTGCAGCTTGGATTGCGCGCCATGCCTGACGCGGGCTCATCAGGTTTGCGTCACGCTCACGCGCTTCAGCATTCCAAACGGTGCCCGGATCGTCTTGTTCGTGATCGAGCGAGGACAGCTCTTGGGCCCAACGGGATTTGGTGAGGGCTACGAGGTCAAGACGGTCTTTGCGGCCTTCGTCGCCAGCAACATCCGAAAGTTGGGAGAGGATGCCGCGAGCAACTTTGCCAGCATCGCCTTCGATGCCGACGGAAACTTTTTTGGTCAAACCAATGCGGTCTGCGTTGATATCAACCTGAATGATTTTGGCGTCTTTGGGCCAATAATCGATACCATACCCTGGCAGGGTCGAGAACGGGTTCAAACGAGTGCCCAGCGCGAGGACAACGTCTGCCTTGGCGATGATTTCCATCGCTGCCTTAGACCCGTTGTAGCCCAACGGACCCATCGCCAGATAATGCGAACCAGGGAAGCTGTCGTTGTGCTGGTAGTTCGAGCACACAGGAGCATCCAGACGTTCTGCCAGTTTGATCAGATCACCAATCGCGCCCGAGAGAACAACGCCTGCACCCGACAGGATCACAGGGAATTTTGCCTCGGAAAGAAGACGCGCTGCCTCAGTCACGGCCTCTTCACCACCTGCGGGGCGTTCGAACTTAACGATTTGCGGCAGTTCAACATCGATCACTTGGGTCCACATATCACGCGGGATGTTGATTTGTGCAGGAGCCGACGAACGACGTGCTTTGAGGATCACGCGATTCAGAACTTCTGGAATACGAGACGCGTCACGCACTTCTTCCTGATAGCAAACGCAATCTGCGAAGAGACGCATCTGTTCCATCTCTTGGAAGCCGCCCTGCCCGATTGTTTTGTTGGCCGCCTGTGGAGTAACGAGCAGCATCGGGGTGTGGTTCCAATAAGCGGTCTTTACTGCGGTCACAAAGCCAGTCACGCCAGGGCCGTTCTGTGCGATAGCCATCGCCATCTTGCCTGTGGAACGGATGTAGCCGTCACACATCAGGCCACCATTGGTTTCATGGGCACAGTCCCAGAAGTTAATGCCAGCCTTGGGGAACAGGTCCGACACCGGCATCATCGCAGAGCCGATAATACCGAAAGCATGTTCGATACCATGCATCTGAAGAACTTTGACGAATGCTTCTTCGGTCGTCATTTTCATGAGTAAATCTCCTATTTGCGCGATTACGCGCGTTCATCCTGAAGGTGATAGAGTTGATAGAGACCCCACTGGCCGAGGCGCCGGAACGGCGTCTTCCAGCCTTCATGTGGAAGTTCATCGCGGAAGATGGGCAGCTGCGGGATATCCGCTTCACGGCCAGCAACGAGTTGCGCCATGCGACGACCTGCTTGGGCTGAATACATGACACCGTTACCGCCATAGCCGAGCGAATAGAACGCGTTCGGAACGCCCGGCATTGATGTGATGCGCGGCATCATATCGTGGCTCACGTCCACCCAACCCCACCAGCTGTAGTCGAGGTCAATTCCGCGCAGGGCTGGGAATTTGCGTGCAAGACCTTCGCGAAGGGCCGCGAGGTGTTTCGGGTTCGCCGCATCTTTACCAGTGATCGCTGCACGCGACCCAATCTGGACGCGGTTATCTGGCAACAAACGATAGTAATGACGCAATGTGCGTGTATCCGTGATCGGCGAACGGGTTTTGAAGCCGCAAGCCTCTAGTTCGGACTCTGTCAGCACACGTGTGGTGATAGAGTTCGACATGATCGGCAACAAACGATCGCGCGTCCGTTTGTGCAGGCCACGCGGCGCATAAGCCGCAGTCGCCACTGCAACAGCGCGCGCCCGCACGGTGCCGCCCGGGGTGCGCAGATGATGCACGCCGTTCTTTGTCGTCCATTCGATAACAGGGCTATCGACGTGAACCTTTGCGCCGAGTTCACGAGCGATCTTTTGATAGCCGAACGCGAGTTTTGCAGCGTGGATGCCAACCCCATCAGGCTCCCACATAGCGCCTCGTGCTTCTTCATCACGAAGGACGTCTGCGTGGATTTCCGAGCGGCTCAGGATACGTGCGCCATACCCAAAGGTATCGCGCAACAACGCTGCCTCGGACTCCAGCTTTGGCATCATCCAATCGCGGTGCGCCACGTAGTAATGGCCACCATCCTGAGGATCGCAATCAATGTTGTGATCTTTGATCAGGTTGCGGAAAAGATCGAAAGCTTCGACGACTTCGGCATGCATGCCCTTTGCGACGTCGAGGCCCCAACGTTCGATCCACTGAGAGCGCTTCAAGCGACCAGTCGAAATCTGTGCCTGACCACCGTTGCGAGTCGAACAACCATAGGCGACACCATGTGCTTCGAGAACGTGCGCTTTGATCCCGAACTCTTTTGCGAGGTGAAGCGCACAGGAAAGACCAGTGTAGCCAGACCCAATGACAACAACATCCACGTCCATGTCAGAGGTGACAGGGCCGTCGTCTGCAGGCGGCGTCCCAGCTGTACCGATCCAATAGGTCGGTGCATAGTCGGACCCACTGCCAATGGATTTATCAGCGACAGGGTCATAGTGCTGATTATATGGCGCACTAGCGCGCCGAGAGGTGACGTCTTGCATCGACTTATACCTTAAAATCAGGGGGGATTATTTCGGTTCGATCACGGGGCGTTGTTTTCGAAACGCCTGTTTTTTCACGATTTTGCCATCACGAATGGTGAAAAGGTCGACACCTTGCGCCTCGATACGGCGACCTTCGCCATCGGTGCCTTTGAAGGTCCATTCCGATACAGCGCGATCACCAGACACAAAGTGTTTATGGTCAGCCCATTCAGCGTCAGGCATGGCGGCCCAGACGCCAGAAAACGCTTTCGCAATGGCCTCAGCGCCAACGATCAAGGTGCCAAACTCTTCGGCGCCGGCCACAGTGGTGAATTCGCAATCGTCTGCGAAATGGGTCATCACAGCATCGACGTCGTGGCGGTTAAACGCATCAAAGGTGGCTTTGAAATCTTCGGCGGTCAGCGTTTTGGTCATGGTATTTTTCCTTCTTATTCAGTCTTGAACGTAGGGAACGATCAGGGTCGGAATGCGCGACCGGCGCAGGACCCGCTTTGCAACCGTTCCTAAAAATGTGTGAGAGACGCCCTGCTCATGGCTGCCCATAAGGATCATTCCAGCCGACAAACTGTCCGCTTTCTTGAGGATCTCTTCGGCAGCGAAGCCTTCGACGATTTCAATGTCATCAACGCGGTCGCGCAGAGCTTGATCATCTTTGGGCAAATGCTGCCAGTAGACCGCCTGACGTTCCTCGAGCAGAGCCTTAACCGTTTCACGACGATGGTTTATCGCCACATCACGTGCCTTGCGGTCTGCCACGAAGAGCTGAAGCGTCATCCGCATCTCTTCGGACACTGGCTCCACCACGTGCAGTAGGTGAAGACGGGCATCCAGGGCATTTGCGAGGCACAGAGCATAACGAAATACGTAGACAGAGGTGTTGCTCAGATCCGTCGCGTAGAGGATCGTTTTGATGTCTTTGATCATCTAACCTACTCCTAGTAACCAACCATGCGTGGCAGCCAGAGCGCGATTTCGGGGAAACACGCGATCAAGTAGATTGCGCAGGCACCGATGATGGCGAAAGGCAGAGCACGGAGTGAGATTTCTTCGATTGAGACGTTCGAGATGCCTGCAGCGATGAAGAGGTTTTCACCAAGAGGCGGCGTCTGAAACCCGATCGACAGAGTGCAGATCATCACGATACCAAAGTGGACCGGATCGATCCCCATCTGATAGGCAACGGGCAACATGACCGGAACAAGGATCATGATTGCGGCAAGCGTCTCCATGAACATCCCGACGATGAGCAGGAACCCGATGACCAGAACCCAGATGACATAGAGGTTGTCGGTCAGCGACAGCATGCCTTCGGCGATGACGGCAGGAACACCATTCTCAACAAGGATACGACCAAAAATGGTTGCCGTGAAAAGAACCAGCAGCACGCGTCCAGCCAGCCAAGTCGTCGTCTCTAGCGCTGAGGTCACAGCCGAGAAGTCGAGTTCACGATAGATCACACCACCCACGAAGAGAGTGTAGAAGATCGCGACAATTGCAGCTTCGGTCGGAGTGAACAGGCCAGAGTAAATGCCACCGAGGATCACCACGGGCGCCATCAGTGCCCAGAAGCCGCTATAGCAGGCCTTTGCGATCTTGCGGATCGACAATGGTTCGGACGACCCGTGGTATCCAGCCCGACGGCAACGGAACCAATTCGCAATCAGCAAGGAACCCGCCAGAACAACACCGGGGAAGAACCCAGCCACGAAGAGCTTTGAGATTGATACGGTCTGAAAGGAGCCAAATTTTTCGATTGCCTCGACAGGCGGCTGCATACCCATGGCAGAGATGCCGAAGATAACCATCGGAATGGACGGCGGGATGATAATCCCCAACCCGCCCGCAGCGGCAGTAATCGAGGCGGCATAGCCTCGGGAGTATCCAGCCCGCGCCATCGCGGGGATCATCAGCATACCAACTGCAGCCGTCGTTGCGGGCCCAGAACCAGAGATCGCGCCAAAGAACAGGCAAGCCATGACGGTTGCGGCAGATATGCCTCCCGTGAAGGAACCCGACAGGGCCTCGGCCACGTTGATTAGGCGGCGGGACAGGCCAGCGGCCTCCATCAGTGCGCCCGCAAGGATAAATGACGGCAGCGCCATGAGGGGGAATGATCCGACAGAAGACCACGCCATCTGCACCATCTTGATCGGGTTATCCCCGAGATACCACATCGCAGCGAGAGCCGAACAACCGAGCGCAACAGAAATCGGCGCACCGATCAACATCAGGCCAAAGAAGCAGCCGAACAGAATTTCGATTAGCAAATTGTCCATTATGCCTGCCCACCTTCGGATTGCTGTTGAAGGTCTTCGACATCGACCTTGTCTGGGTCACGCGGATCACGTCCGAGAACCAGTTTTAGGTAATTGACCTGAAGAATGCGCAGCGACATCAGCGCAAAGGCGAGAGGCAGCACGAGGTAAACCCAACGCATTTGCCAACCCAAGGTTTGCGCCCGAACAAATGGTTTGAGTAGCGAGATGAAGGTGATCGACTGGTATATAAAGACCGCGTTGAACCCGAGCCAAAACAGGTCGCCCAACGCTTCGATCCAACGTGCAGTCCGACGGTTCATCCGTTCGAGGTGGAACGAAATCCGGTTATGCGCAGCCATGCGTGCGGCGTAACTCGCCCCGAAATATGCGAACCAGACAAACAGGATCACAGACAGCTCTTCGATCCACGTGATCGATGTGCCGAATATTTGTCGTGCAATGATCTGCACGAACAACAGCACAACGAAAACTGCGAGCATCAAACGGCACGCATAGCTTTCGAACCTGTCCAGATGGTGCCAGATAAACCTCATGACCTCTCCCCTTGGTCAATGGTGGGGCAGGTAAACCCTGCCCCTACCTTGATCATTCAACAGTCGGACGACCCAGAGCGGTGAGAACCTCATTCAGGCTCTCTTTGCCGCCAATCATGTCGTAGAACTGCGGCCACACTGCGGTGGTAGCGAGGTCGATGAACTCTTGTTCACCGTTTTCAGGATCGACGATTGCCATGCCACGGGCAGCTAGTTCTTCGCGGATTTTGGCTTCTTCAGCGCGCAGGAACTGACCCGACGCGATTGTTGCATCATGTCCAGCGTCAAGGATTTGCTGCTGTTCGTCTGCCGATAGGGACTGGAACATCATTTCCGACACGATCAGCGGTTCGATCGAGAAGATGTACCGCAGGTTGGTGACGTGCTCTTGCACCTCATCAAACTTCATCGCGTAGACCGTGATGTAGGGGTTGTCCTGACCGTCCACCACTTTCTGCTGTAGCGCAGCAAAGGTTTCAGACCATGCCATCGGGGTCGGGTTGATACCCCACGATTTATAAGTCTCGATCATGATTTCGTTGCGGGGAACGCGGATCACGAGGTCTTGCAGGTCAGCAACGCTGGTCACTGGGTGTTTAGAGTTGGTCAAAACACGGAAACCCGAATAGGCCCAGCCAATGATACGAACGCCTGCGTCTTCGATGGTCTGATCGACCATTGCCTGACCGATCTCACCCTGGGTGATGGCTTCGGCGTCCTCAAGCGACAGGATCACGTAAGGCAGGGTCAGTGTACCTACGGTCGGCGAAAACGGTGTTACGTTGTTGATCGCGAGGATCGAGAAATCGAGCGTGCCAGTCGCCGCAGCGGTCACTGTGTCCTGTTCGTCGCCAAGCTGGCCATTCAGGAACAAAGACCCTGTATGTGCGCCGCCTGTACGGGCTTCGAGTGCTTCGATGAAGGCAAGGCCGAGTGCCTCTTGGGTGCCACCAGCGCCGTCGCCGACAGCAATGCGGAATTCTTTGGCCGATACAGACATGGCAGTGGTCGCCAGAAGCACCGAGAATGCGGTCATTTTGATCGCTTTGAGTGTTTTGTTCATTTTACTTCCTCCCTTGTCCCGACTCTCCAATCGGGAACGTCCGGAGGTTCTGGCAGAAAATAACTCTGGTAATTATATCCAGTTTGGCATTCATTTAAGTCCAGTCTGGAGAGTGAGAACAACGTGCCGAAAAAGCCCCAAGGAAAACTCGTCCCTGAGATGTTCCACATCGACCGACGAGACCCACGGTCGTTGCAGATGCAGTTGACGAGTTCGATTATTTCCGTGTTGCTAGACACGCGAGCCGAACCCTGCACAAAGATGCCATCGACCCGTAAGATGGCAGAAACATTAGATATTTCCCGCCTCACTGTCACGATCGTGTACAACGAACTGGTGAGCCAAGGCTATCTTGATCCACTCCCTCGATCTGGCTTTGTCGTGTCTGAGAAGATCCCACATCGAAGGATCGACACGATCAAAATTGACCGTGACGTACATCCCGTTGACTGGGCCGAGGCGCTCCCGAACGATCTGACAAAGCGTCGACAAATCGAAAAGCCCCGAAACTGGCGCCACATGAAATACCCGTTCATTTATGGCCAGATTGACCCGAAACTTTTCGATCATAACGCATGGCGCGACTGCGCGCGCCGCGCTCTTGGCGCTCGTGATTTTGCCGAACTCGCCGGCGACCAATTTGGGCAAGATGACCCAGTTCTCATCGACTACATCCGCAAGAACACGCTCCCCCGTCGTGGGATTAGAGCCGCCGAGGACGAAGTTCTGATCACGTTGGGTGGTCAAAATGCAATCTGGCTCTGCATCGCCCTCCTCAGTCAGCGGCCCATTAAAGCCGCAACCGAGGACCCCGGCTTTCCTGATTTTTCAGCAGCCCTTCGACAATTCAATATCCCAACGAGCTTTACGTCAGGCGATGAACACGGGCTTTTGCCAGAGTCCGTCCCATCAGACACCGACATCATTTTTACCACGCCGAGCCATAGCATCCCCTCAGGCATAACCATGTCTCGCGACCGCAGAGAGGCGCTCTTGCGAAAGGCGGATAAGGATAATTTCCTGATCCTCGAAGACGATCACGAATATGAGATGAGCTTTCTCGAAAAACCGTCACCATCCCTGAAATCGATGGATGCTTCGGGACGGGTTATTTACGTCGGTAGCTTTTCCAAATCGCTCTTTCCGGGATTGCGGATTGGATACATGGTCGCGCATCGGGATTTCATCAGGCAGGCCCGCGCCTTACGTGCCATGATCTTGCGGCATCCGCCCGTGCACATGCAGCGCGTCACAGGGTATTTCCTCGCCCTTGGTCACTATGAAGCTCACATTGTAAGGGTCCGAAGCGCGCTAAAAGAACGTCGTGAAATCCTTGTAGACGCCCTAAAGAACACCGATTTCACGATCAAAGGGGCTGCTCGACACGGTGGCTCAAGCCTTTGGGTTCAAAACGAATTTGGGATCGACAGCAAAGAGCTCCTTGATCGTCTGGTGGAGCGCAGCGTCTATGCGGAACCGGGGCATTGGTTTTTCGAAAAGCCCACATCTCCCTGCAGTTTCATGAGGCTGGGCTATTCATCCATCCGACCAGAGTTGATCCGAGAAGGGGTCCAAATTCTTCAAGAAGAACTGGTGGCTCTCAACAAAACCCACGGCAATCGGAAAGCCATGAATATCGGCGCGTGGCGAAGGCAACTATCATGATGCCGGCCACTCTGTTGTACATCGCCCCCCAGCTTATCTCGATTGGTGTGATATCAGAAATGGACCAAATGCATAAAGCACCGCAATGCAAAGCAAGCGGTCAGCCCCTTTAAAATTAAGCGGTTAGTCACTCGTATCTTTTGCGCGCCTATTGGCCGTATTGCCTTTGAGGGGATTTTCCCATTGCTCTCGGCATAGGTACTGGGCACCTGCCGCCTGCGGACGCGAGTCACGGTGAAGCTCGGAACAAGACGACCCCTCACCCTCGAAGCATTTCGCAGGTGGGTAATGCAGGCACCCTCCCGATACGAAATGCCTCCTAGAAGGAGTGAGTGATGTCTGCTGGCCCCGCGCAATATGCGCATGAGAATCGTTTCCTGACTCGCCCCCTAGTTCCATTATTCCTCTCGACAGCTTTGCCTTTGGCCATCGTGATGTCGACAGGCGGCCTGCTGAACGTGATCGACGGCATCTTTGTCGGGCGCTTCGTCAGCACCGAAGCCCTCGCAGCAGTCAGTCTAGCCTTTCCAATTGTAATGTTGATGACAGCTCTCACCACACTGGCGGGCGGCGGTATGTCCAGCCTGCTTGCTCGCCATTTGGGTGCTGGATCCCACAGAGAGGCAAACCAAGTCTTCGCTGGCGCTCATGGACTGGTTCTCGCGCTATCCGCGTTCCTGATCGCCATGGCGGTAACGGTTGGGCCAGCTGTCCTCTCGGCGCTCGCTGGAGGGGATACTGTAGTAGTGGAACTGGCACAGAGTTATCTGCTGATCCTAATCTTGGGCGCGCCGGTCCAATTCTTCCTAGGACTGCATGCCGATGCCCTGCGAAACGTGGGACGGGCGACACAGATCGCAGTGCTCTCTGTGGTCGTAAACCTTGTGAACATCGGAGCGAACTATTTGGTGATCGTCCTCCTTGGGTTCGGCGTTGCCAGCTCTGCCCTAGGAACAGTCGGAGCACAAACCTTAGGCCTCACTCTGGTGATGGTCTTGCGAGCCCGCGTAGCGACCTTTTGCCCTTTGGGGCGCTCTGACAGAACAGCTGGTTGACGGGATGGCGACAGATCATAACGCTCGGCCTTCCACTCTGCCTGACCTTCGTCAGGATCGCCTACGTGGCAAGCACCGTCATTCTCGTCATCGGCTTCACAACCGCAGATCATGCAACGTATGTCGCAGCCTATGGCGCCGCAACGCGTGTTCTCGGGCTGACCTTCCTGCCCCAGATGGCGATCGCGCTGACCACCCCGAGCATCACTGGCAACAACGCTGGCGCTGGACGTATGGGTCGGGCCGATGCGGCCCTTCGGCTTTCGATGGGGACCGCGTTCCTCCGGTGCCTCAGCGTCACGCTGGCGGGCGTCTTCGCAAGCGAAACACTGGGCGCGCTCTTCTCGCATGATCCCTCGGTGGCGGCGGCAGTCGTCAAGATGCTGCGTCCGATGACGGCACTCTATGCCATCACTGGGCCGGTCCTTGTCCTCGCCTTGCACTATCAGGCCTTGGGCCATCCCGTCCGGACGGCAGCGCTCACACTGGCAAAGTCATGGCTGATACTACCGACGCTGCTAGTCATCTTAGGCAGGGTTTCAGGGATCGACTATCTCTGGTTCGCTTTCCCCGTGGCGGATGCCATGATGTTCGTCATCGCCCTGAGCCTATTCCTCACCACCAACGAAGCGAAATCATCCGCAAAAGAAGCCGCATGACACAGCCAACTCTCAAAACGGTCAAGGCACAGGCGAAGGCACTCCAGCAGGCTCTGGAAACCAGCGGCACATCGGTCAGCCATGCGCAATCGCTCGAACTCATTGCCCAGCAATATGGGGCGCGAGACTGGAATACGCTTTCTGCCCGCCTCGGTCATAGCAAAATTACGGCAGGGCTCACACTCGGCACTAAGGTCAAAGGTCACTATCTCGGCCAGCCTTACTCAGGAGAGATCATTTCAATTTCCGGCCCTTCGGGTCATCGCTCAGTGGAAATCGCACTCGATCAGCCAATCAACACGGTTCGCTTCGACAGTTTCTCGAACTGGCGCTGGCGTATACGAGGCACACTCGACAAGGATGGTCGCAGCACTCGAAAGACATCGGATGGCACGCCACATCTCATCGTCGAGCCGAGCAACATTTGAACGCCCGCTCCCACAACAGAAGTTCAACGAAAGACCGCGATGGGCCAATTGCCCTAGAGCGGCGCCAGCACCCCAGATTATCTGATAAATATCAATATAATCTGGGGATTATCGCTTTATCGGACGATGTTTGGGCTCGAAATGGCGACTGGTTTAACCGTGCAATGCTTCAATTGCGTCGGTCAGTGTAACAGCGCCGAGCAATTCGCCAGCTCTGTTTACCACCCCGACCGTTTGATCAGGTGCCTGCGCGAGGGGGGACAGTGCTTCGTCCAAAACCGTCGCGCCACGCAAGGTCGGCCCATCAAAGCTCGCCACTGGTTTCGCTAAGGCACGCAGTTGGATGACCTTTGCGCGGTTAATATCCTTGGTAAAGTCAGCGATGTAATCGTCCGCAGGTTTCAGCACAATTTCCTGCGCGTCCCCCTGCTGGATCATCGATCCGTCCCGAAGAATGGCGATGTTTTCACCAAGGCGGAGTGCCTCATCAAGATCGTGCGTGATGAAGATGATCGTCTTGTGCAGTTCTTCCTGAAGTTCGAGAAGGATCGACTGCATATCAAAACGGATCAGCGGGTCGAGCGCGCTGAAGGCTTCGTCCATCAGAAGTATTTCCGCGTCCGTCGCCAGTGCGCGGGCCAGTCCGACACGCTGTTGCATACCCCCCGATAATTGCCCGGGGTAATGGTCCTCGTAGCCCGTTAATCCAACACGGTCGATCCAATGACGAGCGCGTTTGGTCGCTTCGTCGTCTGGGACGCCTTGGATGTTCAGACCATAAGCCACGTTTTCGCCAATCCGACGGTGCGGCAGAAGCCCGAATTTCTGGAACACCATCGACGTCTTTTTCCGACGCAGTTCGCGGAGTTGGGTTTCGGACATCGCTAAAACATCTTCGCCGTCGATCAGGATTTCCCCACCAGTGGGTTCGATCAATCGGTTGATATGACGGATCAACGTAGATTTCCCTGATCCAGATAGCCCCATCACCACCTGAATTTGCTTTTCAGGGATTTCGAGCGACACGTTATCGATCCCAAGAACGTGGTTGTGCTGATCAAGAAGGTCCGATTTGGACAGTCCTTTTTGAACCAACGGCAACATCTTCTCAGGCGATTTACCGAAGATTTTGTAGAGATTTTTAATGCTGACTTTGGTCTCAGTCATTGCCGTGCCCCTGTCGATATGCCTGTAGACGTTTGCCGTAACTCTGCGTGACGCGGTCAAAGATGATAGCCAACGCAACGATGGCGAGGCCATTCATCAGGCCCAGCGCGAGGTATTGGTTTGAAATTGCACGCAGCACTGGAACGCCGAGGCCTTTGACACCGATCATTGAGGCGATCACAACCATCGAAAGTGCCATCATGATGGTTTGGTTGATGCCAGCAAAGATGTTCGGCAGGGCCAGCGGCACCTGAACACCCAGCAGTTTTTGCCGCGGTGACGCGCCGAACGCATCGGCCGCTTCGAGCACATCTTTGTCCACCAAACGAATGCCGAGGTTTGTCAGGCGAACGATTGGAGGGAGCGCATAGATGCAGACTGCCAAAAGGCCAGGAACCTTGCCAATGCCCAAGAGCATCACCACGGGGATCAGATAAACGAATGACGGGATGGTTTGCATCACATCGAGGATGGGCGTGATGATGCCTTGTGTGCGATCAGATCGGGACATCAGGACGCCGAGCGGAATACCGACGACGATACAGACTAGTGTTGCGACCGAGATGATCGCGAGCGTGGCCATCGTATCTTCCCACATGTCGAAAATGCCGATGACGACAAAAGCTGCGACGGCTCCGATCGTCACTTTCCATGATCGTGAACCGAGCCAAGACAGGCCGCCGACGATTAACAGAATGATCGGCCAAGGTGCCGCCAAGAGCAGCTTTTCCAGCCAGATTAGAAATTGCAGAAGCGGGTCAAAAAAGTTTTCGAGTGCTTCGCCATAGGTGCGAGAGAACGCTTTGAACGTCTCATCAACAGCCTGTTTCATGCCGCTCAATGTACGGCGGCCGAGTGCGGGAAACTCCAGCAAGAATTCCATTCTGTGTCCTCAGTCCCAAATTATGCCCATGAATGGGAAACGGGGGGCACAGGCCCCCCGCATGTTTTCGTCAAATCAGCGATCAGAGTTCGGACTTGATGCCTTCGGCAGCTTCGGCGCTGACCCAACCGCTCCACAGGTCTTCGTATTCTTCGAAGAAATAGTAGGCAGCATCTTCGCCAGTGGCCTGATTTTCGGTCATGTAAACGAGCATGGCGTTCATAACCTCGCCCGGGAACACGCGTGTGCCGAGGTAATCAACAGCCAAGCCGCCCTCTTTCATCATGCGATCCGTGATGACCGAGTGCACTTCGGACTCGGTGTAAGACGTCGGCTGCGGATCGAGGCATTCCTGTTCAGCCTTCACGATACAGCCATCCCAGTTTTCAGAGCCACCCCACGGGGTTTCCCAGTCCAGCATCTGAAGCTGGTATTTGCCGATCACCGCAGTCGGTGCCCAGTAATAACCGAACCAATATTCGCCGCGTTCAACAGCTTTGGCGATGGACCCGTCGAGGCCCGCTGCTGAACCCGGATCAACCAAGGTCCAGCCTTTTTCTTCCATGTCAAAGGCACGGAACAGGCTGGCGTTCGACAGCTGGCAACCCCAACCCGCAGGGCAACCCATGAACGCACCGAGCGTTTCATCTTCGGCGTAAGGGAAGAACTCTGGGTGCTCGAGGAGTTGCTCGACAGTAGTAATTTCAGGGTGATCAGCTGCGAATTTGGGATCGACCCACCAACCTTCACCCAGACCATCAATCGGGCCGCCGTTGACGGAATGCAGACGCCCTTCTGCCATTGCGGCGGCCAGCGGATCACGAACGGCATTGATCCAGAGTTCGCCAGCGACGTCAGGCTGACCCTTTTCATTCATCGATGCAAAAGTCGTCGTTGTTGCACCTGGGATGAGTTCGACTTCGCAGCCATAGCCCGCTTCGAGAACGATTTTATCGACGTTTGCCATGAACTCGGCCGAAGCCCAGTCCATTTCGGCCATAGTCAGCGACCCACATTCTTCGGCCATTGCTGCATTTGCAAAGCCCGCGGTGAGTCCGATGGCAGCGATTGTGCTAAGTGTCTTGAATTTCAACGGTCCAGTCTCCCTGGTCATATTTCATTTTGAAGGGTCGCCGTTACGGCCCCTCTTGAGACGAAGTCGAAATGCTGCAGATGCAAAAATGCGACCACGTATGTCGCAAACAGAACATACGCTGGGCCGTATGTAAACTGACTTTCCCAAATGAACTTGTTCAGCCAACGCTGGAGGGAGAGCACTATTCAAATGCACTCGAACAGAATTGCCCCTTAGTCTAGCGATATTGGCGGGACAGGACCCCCTCGATTGACCGACAGTTCATCGGCGTTTGGTTCGGGTGCTTTTTGTTTCGAACGCCGTTGCGATAAATAAACCATGGAAGTGACGCCGTTTTTCGGTGTATCCGAGGGTTCCTTTGCAAGGGCACATATCTATGACCATCACGCACCTAGTTACGCACTCTGGCGGCTTTCATGCCGACGAACTTCTGTCGTCTGTCATCCTGACCCGCTTGTTCCCACAAGCCGAGTTGGTGCGGAGCCGTGATGAAACGTGGATCACCCCCGCCCCATCGAAAATCATCTACGATGTGGGTCGTGACTATGACGCTTCTGCGCAAATTTTCGACCACCATCAACGCCCGAACCCTTTGCGCGAGGACGGCCAGCCATACAGCTCGTTTGGATTGATTTGGGCACAATATGGGCGCGACTACCTCGCGGCGATGGATGTCCCCGACACGATGGTTGAGGATGTTTTTGCCAGCTTTGACAAGAATTTTGTTCTTCCCATCGATCTGCTGGACAACGGCGCCGTTGCACCTTCGGTTGCGGGGCCACTCTCTGGTCTTACACTTCCTGTGCTCCTCGAAAGCCTGAAGCCCGTATTCGATGATCGTTCACCCACAGCGGACGACGATGCATTCCGATCAGCCCTACCCATAGCAAGGGCGTTTGTCGAAGCCCGCATCCAGAATGTTGTCGCGAAGTACCGCGCCGAGGCTATGGTGCGCGATGCGATTGAGAAAGCAGGTGCTTCAAAGGTGCTCCAACTACCAATGGGGATGCCATATCGTTCAGCCGTGGAGAAAGCGGGAGCTGATCACTTGCTCTTTGTGATCCATCCGCGCGATGACGATTGGGCGATCAACGGGATCAAACTGTCAGGCGATACCTTTGACCAGCGCGCCGATCTACCCGCAGCTTGGGCTGGATTGACGGATGAGGCGCTCGAACTCGCGTCGGGCATCAAGGGTGCAAAGTTCTGCCACAACGCGCGATTTATCGCGGTGGCCAACAGCTACGAGGCCATTCAGAAAATGGCTGCCGTCGCGGTGACAGAGGCAGAAAAGACAGCCGGCCTCTAAACCGCCTCACGCTTTGGGGATGTGAATATATTAACGACCCGTTTCAACTCGGCTGTCCGATAAGGCGCGTTCGGCGCGCCATGACCAACATAGTCACCTGAGCCGGACTGAGGGGAATAATGTCCCAGCCGTTTATATGCCAGTGCTTCTATGTAGGCAGATGAAGTATAGCAGGGATGCTGACAGTTAAAAATCCAACCCAACGGGCAATTTTTTATATAAATATGTAATGAATTTTATTTTACTAAAATAATCGATTTATATCCTAGAGACACTCCCTCGCCTACTTTGCAAAGACCTGAAAGCTATGCGCGACGCCGCCGTTGATATGAGCGCGCAACACGGACTCTGCCGTGTCGGCGTCCCTATTCAGCGCCGCATCAAGCAAGGCCTTATGTTCAGCACTCGCGACATCGCCACGGAATGTCAGGAGGCGCATTTGGTAGCGGAGGTATTTGTCGAAAACGATGCCGTGGACCTGCAATAGTTCGGTCGAACCACAGGCGGAGATAAGCGCTTGATGGAATTCCCAGTCGTATTGCTTCCACGTTTCCCGTGCGCTGTCATCACCTGACTGCATACGCTTTTCCATCTGGGACAGCTTATAATGCGCGGAAATAACATGAGCCTCCCAATCAGTATTTCCCTTTGCGAGCGATAGCCGCAACGCATAGCATTCCAATAAAATACGAAGGTCCGCGATATCTTTTAGGCCCTCTTTGGAGATCGGCGCCACAATGTGACCCCGCTTTCCTTCCGCCACGACAAAGCCTTCAGAGACCAAGCGATTTAGAATTTCCCGCAGCGTCGGGATCGAAGCGCCATAGGTTTCCTTGAGATGAGAGAGCCGGATTTTCGAATTGGCATCCAAGCGACCAAAGACGATGTCATGGCGCATCGCGCGATAAAGATCACCTCCAAGTTTACTCATGCTTTTCCCCAGACCTCACGCCTCACCACAGATTGTCGGAGGATAGAGTGGTAAATAGGAAGTGCAATGGGCTTGACATTAATCGATTATTTTACATTAATCTTATCAATAGATAGGCGCCCCATATGATCCTCGACACGCATATAGACCCCGCAAAACTTACTCGTGCAACTCGTGTCTCGAACGAGATCCGCGATGCGATCATTGCCGGTAAAATGCGCCCGGGTGCGAAGGTGAACCTTGACCAGCTCCGCGACGAATACGGCGTGTCACTCTCTCCGATCCGCGAAGCGATTTCTCGGTTGGTTGCGGATCGGCTCGTTGAATTTGAAGACAAAAAAGGGTTCAGGATCGTGCCTCTTTGCACGGCGAACCTGCTGGAAATTACACGCCTCCGTGTGGATTTCGAAGCGCTCGCTCTCAAACACGCGATAGCGATTGGAACGCTGGAATGGGAGAGCAAAATCCCAGCTGCGATCCACCACATGAACAATTCCACGGGAACGAGGCAGGCAGCGGCACATGACCTATTCCACGCAAGTCTGGTTCGTGGATGTGCCATGCCAATGCTGCGAGATTTGTGCCTGATGCTCGGCAATCTCCACAAACGATACGCAAATATCCTGAACTATGATGGAGCGGGACGGGACATGGCTGGCGAACACGCCGCGATTGCTGATGCGGCTCTCGCCAGAGATGCTGAACTCGGTCCAACCCTGCTCGCCCGACATATCGAACGAACAGGCAGCGACCTGAGCGCTCTATTCGAAAAACACGCCAAAGATCTCAAATGAGGAGAACAGCATGTCCAAAACCGTCTACATTCTGAACGGTCCGAACCTAAACCTATTGGGCAAACGGCAGCCGGAAATTTACGGTCACGACACCTTGGACGATGTCGAAGCAAACTGCTCTGCCGTGGCGAACGCTGCAGGCTTTGCCGTGAAGGTGCTGCAATCAAACTACGAAGGTCAGATCGTCGACTGGATCCACGAAGCCCGCGAACAGGCCGCCGCGATCATCATCAATCCAGGTGCGCTGACCCACTACTCCATCGCAGTTCTCGACGCCCTGAACACCTTCGAAGGTCCCGTCATCGAGGTCCACATTAGCCAAGTGCACAAACGTGAATCGTTCCGCCACCACTCTTACGTCAGCCTGCGTGCTGATGCCGTCATGGCTGGCTTCGGGATCAATGGCTACACACTTGCAACCAGCCACGTTGCAACACTGATCTAAAACAAAAAACGCGGTGCTAGAGGAATGCTAGCGCCGCGTTTTCATTGCAATTTAAGTAAATTTGAGTGCAGCCATGACCAAAAGAATTGCTGTCGCCGGCGCAGGTTTAAACGAACGTTGCCAAAGCCCTAGGCTTTCCACTTTTGACGGCTCATCATCAGCGGCAATAACCCATTGATCCAAAGGGCTATTGAAATCGTTCAAAGTGGCAAGCTCGGTCATATCACCACCCTTCAAACGCAAACGTGATCATTATTTTGACGTCGATTGGCGACATCAGACAGGTGCAGGCCAAGTTTACCTGAACCTGATCCATTACATCGATCAGCTTCACGACCTGGCGGAGCAATTAGTTCCGTTCAAATGATGGAATCCAACGCAGTGCGTGGGAACAAAGTCGAAGAAACCACTGTCGTGCTGTTAAGATGAATGCGGTGTCTTAGGCACCGTTACCGTGAGCGACGCGGCATCGGCATCGTGGAGTTGGAAGCTCATCGCACGAGAGAATACGCATTACATCGTGACCAGCGAAATTGCTATTGGCTCGGCGGAACCGAATGGCCTCTTCCCCTTCCGAACCTCGCTGTTTGAGCGCACAACCGTCCGGCGGCTGGTGAAAATCAAAAGGTCCGCTACGACTGGGGAAAGCGTCGAAATCGCGATCCTGTAGTCGGCTTTTTACTCTCGAATAGCAAGCGCCCAATAATCGGCAATTGGTTTCACCAAGTACGACGCCAAAGTGCGGGGTCTACTCGATAGAAACACTTGGGCTGGCATTCCTGAAGGAAGCGGGAACAAGTCGTCATCTATCGTTACCTCTATGTGATAGGCCACCCTTCCTGTCGTTTGGTTAGTGATTGTATCAGGAGAAACCAACCGAACTATGCCGCTGATCTCTGGCGTGGCGACTGCATCAACTGCAGGAAACCGAATTCGTACCGATTGCCCCGAATGGACGCGATCAATTTGAGTTGGATCGACCTCTACCGAGATTATACGCGGTTGGCCCATTGGAGAAATCGACGCGATGTCCGCGCCCGATGGAATTACACCGCCGATCGTTTCGATTTGTAGGGCGGTTACGATACCGTCGATGGGCGCCCGAACAACGAGACGATCCATGAGCGCCTCGATTAACGCTAGGCGCTCTTGCAGTTCGTTAACCCGCGGCATGATCGTCGCTAGTTCAGTCCGCGCTGCACCTCTGGCCGCTACTTCCAAACGAAGCCTCTCGGAAACATACCCGTCGGCAGCACCTCGCGCCTCAGTAATCGCAATATCGATTTCGACCATTTGCGCTTCGAGCCGCGCCTCTTCACGTTGCAAAGCGGAAACTCTATTGGCTTGTGTCAGCCCAACATTAAGCAAGGCAGCCTGTGCCGCGAGTTCTTCCTGAACGAGCGCGATCTGAGCACGGACCGCCGTCAACTGCCTCTGCCGTCCCGCCGCAATGGCATTTGCTTGCGCTTGCTTTTGAGCGAGTTGCAGGCGCGCCTGCGCCCGTGTCGCCCTACCCGCCGCAAATATTGCGTCTTGCTCGGCATCAAATGGAAGGCCGTCAAAATCGACGGCAACCGCCCCTTCCGCCTCTGCCCGTAATCTTGCCTCTTGGGCCAGCAATGTCGCCAATTGCGCCTGAATGACATTACGTTGGGCGATCAGTTCAATGCCATCAAGTGTTACGATAGGGTCGCCAGCGCGCACTTCCGATCCATCGTGCACATGAATTTTAGAGACAAGTCCACCATCAGGATGCTGCACGACCTGCCGCCCAAGGGAGTACTCGACATGGCCTGATGCGATGACGGCGCCGTCGATTTCGACAGAAACAGCCCAGACTAAGAACCCAAGCAACCCAATCAGGATGACCTGAATGCCGCGCTTGATTGACCGGTCAGAAGCGAAATCAGCAATCATAGTCATGCGGAAATGCCCCGAGGCTGGACGAATTTCTGGAGAACCGCATCACGTGGCCCAAAGGCCCGCATTTGACCGTCGCGCAAAACCATCACCTTGTTGCATTCCACCAAGGCAGAGGGGCGATGTGCCATGACGAACACAACCTTTCCTGCCCTCCGCGCATTCGAAATTGCGTCGTTCAATGCTTGAACCCCAACATCGTCCAGATGTGCATTCGGTTCATCCAAAACGAGGGCAACCGGATCACCAAAGAGCGCACGAGCGAGACCAATTCGCTGTCTTTGCCCGCCTGAGAGTGCCGTCGCGCCATGATCGACAACGGTGTCGTAGCCATCGGGCAGCCCAAGGATCATATCGTGCGCCGACGCTGCCTTGGCCGCTTCGATAATCAATTGGGGATCGGCATCTGGTGAAAACCGCGCGATATTCTGAGCGATGGTGCCGTTGAATAATACAACGTCTTGGGGAAGGTAGCCGAAATAGCGACCGAGTTGGTCTGAATCATACTGTTCTAAAGTGGCGCCGCCCAAGCGCACATCACCTATCGCGACAGGCAATATCCCCACGATGGCCTTGGCAAAGGTTGATTTCCCTGCGGCTAATGGGCCAATCACAGCGATGGCATCTCCGGCGTCGGCATTAAACGATATACCTTGGAGCGTTGGCTTTTTCTGGCCTCCAATGGCAACCGCCAGATTGGTCACTTCGAGATGTGCCGCCGGACGCGGCAAGGGCAATCTCATTGTGCGCTGCGTGGTCATCGACAACGTCTGATCTAAAGATTTCCACGCCAAAATTGCGCGCTGCATATGGGGCCAATGAGAAACTACCTGCTCGACGGGAGAAAGCGCTCGACCAAGCAGGATTGATCCCGCAACCATCACCCCGCCTGAAATATGGCCTTGAATGACCAAAAGGGCCCCGACGCCAAGCATACCAGACTGCATCATCATGCGCGCTGAACGACTGAGCGAAGTGATAGCACTGCCAGCGTCCGAAACCTTGAGCGACGCCCCAAGAGCCTGCATCCGTAAATCCTGCCAGATATCACCCAACACCGACGCCATCCCCAGCCCCCGAACGGTTTCGTAGTGTACATGGATCGCGACGGCATGAGCCTCAGCGCGCGACGTCTCAACAGCCGCTCGGGATTGGGGGGAGGCGATCAAATAGTGGTTCACCAACGCAAGGGCGAATACTACGAAGACCCCAAATATGGCGAAGCTTCCCATCGCAGGGTGGAACACGAACAAGACACCGATAAAGATCGGCACCCAAGGCAGGTCAAAAACTGCGCCTGTTGTTGTGGACGCCAGTGCCGTACGGACGACCGTCACAGCACGGAACTCTTCGCTCGTTCGGTTTTGCGCCAACACAGCATCGTAAACGCGGCGATCCAAAGAGGCCTGAAATTTCGCGCCAATGCGAGCGAGCACGCGACCACGGTAAATATCCAGAAGCCCCATTAGCACGTAACAATACAGGACTATTGCGAACAAAACGCTCAGCGTTGCCGTAGATCGACTGGTTAAAACACGGTCATACACTTGAAGCATGAACAGCGGACCCGTTAGCATCAGGACATTGATGACTGCACTAAAAAGCCCCGCGACGGCAAATGCGCGCCAAGAAAGATAAAGCTGACTCAGAAGAGTATTGGGGGATTTAGAAACGTGCATAGAGCGGCCCGCGATTGGTCTGGATAGGCCCAATCAAATATCGATTTGGTTCAAATCTGATTAATTGCAATGCCGAAAAGTAATGGCCTCAAAGCACTTCACGCTTGCCGTATTGACAGGAAACCACGCCTAACTGAGTGTTTGACGGACCCCATATCTACAGGTTGCCAAATGCCCACTGCAGACTTGATTATCGATAACGCGTCCATTCTCACGATGGACCCTGAAAATCCCCGAGCAGAGGCATTGGCCATTCACGGCAGTCGCATCATGGCAATCGGTAGCGCCGCGTCGATTGAGCCATTGGCGGACCACACGACCAAGCGGATCGACGCACAAGGTTGCACCGTATTGCCCGGACTGGTGGAAGCTCACATGCACCTGTTTTGGGGCGGATATGGCTTGAAACTTCTCCAGCTGACAGGCGTCAAGGGGCTGGATCAGCTATCCCCTAGGTTGCGAGCCTATGCAGATGCTAACCCGACCGAAGGTCTACTGATCTGCAAGGCTGCGGACTACAACCTGTTCGGTGACGGGAAGCATACTACGCGACAGGATTTGGACGCCGCTCTCTCTGATCGACCAGTTATACTACTGTCCAGCGATCATCATACGGCTTGGGCAAATACCATTGCATTGGAAAAAGCGGGTATCCTGCATGGTGCCGAAATGCCCATCGGGTGTGAGGTCGTCATGGCCGACGACGGCACAGCAAGCGGCGAATTGCGAGAACAATTCGCATACGCGCCCGTCCTAGCCTTGCGCACCTCTGGTGGACGAGAGGATTTGGGTTTCGCGGGCTTAGATCCCTCCGTACCACCAACTGCGGAAGAAAGAGAGGAAGACCTTGAAACCCTACGCAAGGGCCTCGAATACTGCGCCTCATTTGGTTTTACTTCGCTCCACAATATGGACGGGAACTTCTATCAATTAGAATTGCTACGGGAATTGGAGGAGCGCGGGGAACTCATCTGCCGCACCGAAGTCCCATTTCACCTGACGCCTGACAAACCCGTTTCGTCGATTAGTGACGCACTCGACATGCGCGAACGATTTGCCTCGGATCGCCTCCGATCGGGACGCATCAAAATGTTTATGGATGGCGTGATCGATAGTGGCACAGCTTTCATGTTTGAACCCTTCACCGATGGGAGCACCTGCGAGGCCCTACACTCCGCCGAGCGGTTCAACGAAATCTGTATCGAAGCAGACAAGCACGGTCTGCAAATTTCTGTGCACTCCATCGGTGACGCAGCCGTTAGACGCACGCTAGATGGGTATGAAGCAGCTCGAAACGCCAACGGCCCTCGCGATAGCCGTCACCGCGTAGAGCACATCGAAGTGATGCATCCCGACGATCTTCGCCGCTTTGCTGAGCTCGGTGTGATCGCCTCCGTCCAGCCCTCTCACCCGCCCCTAGCGATGGATTTCCCACGCGACCCTTGGGCCGCAATGGTCGGTGAAGATCGCCTGAAACACGCGTTTCCAGACAAGGCCCTGCGTGAAGCGAATGTGCCGATCGCCTTCTCCTCAGATTGGCCAATCACCGATATTAACCCTATGCGCAGCGTGAAAGCGGCCATGACGCGGCCCAAACTGTCAGATGATTGCCCCGCCAATACGTGCACGCTCCACGAAGCCTTGCATGCCTATACTGCGGGAGGCGCATATGCGGGCTTTGACGAGGATCGACTGGGCATGCTCAAAACTGGGATGTTGGCCGATATCGTTGTGATGGACTGCAATCTTGAGACGTTATCAATCGATGTGATCGATCAAGCTAAAGCACGAACCACGATTGTGGACGGAAAGATTGTTTGGGGCGTTTAAACTATCACCCAACGCCACGTTTCCCTTATTTGGGGTTACCGGCTGCTGAATTTATTTGAGAATTTGTTTTGGTTGCGGGGGTAGGATTTGAACCTACGACCTTCAGGTTATGAGCCTGACGAGCTACCGGGCTGCTCCACCCCGCGCCGATTGTGACTATTGTGTCACTGGTGCGTTAGTCCAGCATATGCGTTTTATTGATTGCTTTGCTGGATGATATCGAAAGAGAGAAAGGATTGGTTCTTATTAGGTCTGGCGGTGACTTACTCTCCCACGTCTTAAGACGCAGTACCATCAGCGCAACGGCACTTAACGGCCGGGTTCGGAATGGATCCGGGTGTTTTGCTCGTGCTATAGCCACCAGACCGAATAAGAACCAATTTTTCCAAGTCGAGTACAACTGATTGTGTGTGTGTATGCTCTTGATTTACCAGCGTTGTTTTTACTGGATCAAATCAAGCCTATCGGACGATTAGTACCGGTCAACTGAATGCATTGCTGCACTTACATCTCCGGCCTATTGACGTGGTGGTCTACCACGGTCCTCAGGGATACCTTGTTTTGAGGGGGGCTTCCCGCTTAGATGCCTTCAGCGGTTATCCTGTCCGATCATAGCTACCCAGCACTGCCGTTGGCACGACAACTGGTCCACCAGTGGATCGTTCACCCCGGTCCTCTCGTACTAGGGGCAACTCCTCTCAAGTATCCTACACCCACGGAAGATAGGGACCGAACTGTCTCACGACGTTCTAAACCCAGCTCACGTACCTCTTTAAATGGCGAACAGCCATACCCTTGGGACCTGCTCCAGCCCCAGGATGAGATGAGCCGACATCGAGGTGCCAAACGATGCCGTCGATATGGACTCTTGGGCATCATCAGCCTGTTATCCCCAGCGTACCTTTTATCCGTTGAGCGATGGCCCTTCCACTCGGGACCACCGGATCACTATGGCCGACTTTCGTCTCTGCTCGACTTGTCAGTCTTGCAGTCAGGCTGGCTTCTGCCATTGCACTCAACGAGCGATTTCCGACCGCTCTGAGCCAACCTTCGCGCGCCTCCGTTACTGTTTGGGAGGCGACCGCCCCAGTCAAACTACCCACCACGCAGGGTCCCGGATCCGGATAACGGACCGCGGTTAGACAACAAGCAAAGCAAGGGTGGTATCTCAAGGGAGGCTCCACAGAGACTGGCGTCCCTGCTTCAAAGCCTACCACCTATCCTGCACATGCTGTACCTGTTGCCAGTGCGAAGCTATAGTAAAGGTGCATGGGGTCTTTCCGTCTAACCGCGGGTAGCCTGCATCTTGACAGGCAATTCAATTTCGCTGAGTCAACGTTGGAGACAGCGGGGAGGTCGTTACGCCATTCGTGCAGGTCGGAACTTACCCGACAAGGAATTTCGCTACCTTAGGACCGTTATAGTTACGGCCGCCGTTTACCGGGGCTTCAATTCGAGGCTTGCACCCCTCCTTTTAACCTTCCGGCACCGGGCAGGCGTCAGACCCTATACGTCGTCTTACGACTTCGCAGAGCCCTGTGTTTTAAGTAAACAGTCGCCACCCCCTAGTTTGTGCCCCCCGCCCATAGTTGCCTACGAACGGGGCCTCCTTCTCGCGAACTTACGGAGGTATTTTGCCGAGTTCCTTCAACGTTGTTCTCTCAAGCGCCTTGGTATTCTCTACCAGTCCACCTGTGTCGGTTTAGGGTACGATCTCATGGAGGGCTATTTCCAGGAACCTCTAAGCGGCCCATCCAATCCGATAAGGATGAACAACCTTCGAGATCCGTCACCATCTCCTGGCCCAGGAATATTAACCTGGTTCCCATCGACTACGCCTTTCGGCCTCGCCTTAGGGGTCGGCTTACCCTGCTCAGATTAGCTTTAAGCAGGAACCCTTGGACTTTCGGCGAGAGGGTCTCTCACCCTCTTTGTCGCTACTCATGTCATCATTCTCACTAGTGATCTCTCCACCGGATGCCTTACAGCCCGGCTTCATCGAAAGCTCCTTGCGTCCAATCCTTCCGAGGAAGGTAAGGACGCATGGAACTATATCACACTACGCTCTGCTACCAGTGCTTACGCACTCCGAAGTTTCGGCTCATGGCTTGAGCCCCGTTACATCTTCGCCGCAGGACAACTTATTTAGACCAGTGAGCTGTTACGCTATCTTTAAAGGATGGCTGCTTCTAAGCCAACCTCCTGGTTGTTTTGGTCGTCCCACCTGCTTTCCCACTTAGCCATGAATTAGGGGCCTTAACTGTCGGTCAGGGTTGTTTCCCTCTCCACAACGGACGTTAGCACCCGCTGTGTGTCTGCCGGATAGTACTCCTCGGTATTCGGAGTTTGGTTAGGATCAGTAAGTCTGTGGGACCCCATTACCCATCCAGTGCTCTACCCCCGAGGGTATTCGTCCGACGCTCTACCTAAATAGATTTCGCAGAGAACCAGCTATCTCCGAGTTTGATTGGCCTTTCACCCCTAGCCACAGCTCATCCCGACCTTTTTCAACAGGTGTGGGTTCGGACCTCCAATAAGTGTTACCTTATCTTCATCCTGGCCATGGCTAGATCACTCGGTTTCGGGTCTGATCCCACAAACTCAATCGCCCTATTAAGACTCGCTTTCGCTACGCCTACACCTAACGGCTTAAGCTTGCTTGTGAGACCAAGTCGATGACCCATTATACAAAAGGTACGCCGTCAGGGCTCAAGGCCCCTCCGACTGCTTGTAGGCGTCCGGTTTCAGGTACTGTTTCACTCCCCTCGTCGGGGTGCTTTTCACCTTTCCCTCACGGTACTGGTTCGCTATCGGTCAGTAAGGAGTACTTAGCCTTCGGGGGTGGTCCCCCGATCTTCAGACAGAATTTCACGTGTTCCGCCCTACTTAATACGTCCCATTGAGCTTCCTATACGGGGCTATCACCCGCTATGGCCACGCTTCCCAACGTGTTCTAGTCACTCTCAAGGCTCGGCTGGTCCGCGTTCGCTCGCCGCTACTAACGGAGTCTCTATTGATTTCCTTTCCTCCGGGTACTTAGATGTTTCAGTTCCCCGGGTTTGCTCTTTAAACCCTATGTATTCAGGTAAAAAGTACCTGT
>NZ_CP018572.1:2525000-2978145 GCF_001908835.1 Marivivens sp. JLT3646
ACCGCCCATATCCGCACGGCCCAGACGGTCAAAGATGATCGTTTCATCCAGACGGTTCAGGAACTCGGGGCGGAAGTGTGCCCGCACCGCATCCATCACATCACGTTTGGCCTGACCTGCATCCGCACCATCTGGCAACTGGCTCAAAGCCTGCGCCCCGAGGTTCGAAGTCAGAATGATCAAGGTCTGTTTAAAGTCCACGGTGCGGCCCTGACCATCGGTCAGAACGCCATCATCGAGAACCTGCAGCAACACGTTGAACACATCAGGGTGCGCCTTTTCGACCTCGTCAAAGAGGACAACCTGATAAGGACGACGACGAACCGCTTCAGTCAGAACACCGCCCTCATCACAGCCGACATAGCCCGGAGGGGCGCCGATCAGACGAGAAACCGCGTGCTTCTCCATAAATTCGGACATGTCGATACGGACCATCGCGTTGTCATCGTCAAAGAGGAACTCGGCAACGGCTTTGGTCAGTTCGGTTTTACCAACGCCCGTCGGCCCGAGGAACAAGAACGACCCAAGAGGACGATTTTCATCGTTCAGACCCGCACGCGCACGGCGAACAGCATTCGCAACAGCACGAACCGCAGCTTTCTGTCCGATGACTCGTTTATGTAGTCCATCTTCCATGCGCAGCAGCTTTTCACGCTCACCTTCCAGCATCTTGCTGGTCGGAATGCCCGTCCAACGCTCCACAACTTCGGCGATCTGCTCAGGGCGAACGGCCTCTTCGACCATTTGTTCACCTTCCAGTGCCTCAGCTTGGGACAGGTCACGTTCCAACTGCGGAATAACGCCGTAAGACAACTCACCCGCCTTCGCGAGGTTGCCTTCGCGTTTCGCGATTTCCAGATCAGCCCGCGCTTTGTCGAGCCTTTCTTTCAGGGCACGCGCACCTTCCAGCTTATCCCGCTCTGCCTGCCATTTGGCAGTCATGGCGTCCGCTTTTTCCTGCAGATCCGAGAGTTCCTGACGCAGCTTGTCCAAACGTGTCTTCGACGCGTCGTCATCCTCTTTCTCAAGAGCGACCGCCTCGATCTGCATTTGAAGGATCTGACGATCCAACGCATCCAACTCTTCTGGCTTGCTGTCTACTTCCATACGCAAACGGCTTGCGGCCTCGTCCACGAGGTCGATGGCCTTATCCGGCAGGAAGCGATCCGTGATATAGCGGTGCGACAGTGTTGCCGCAGCGACCAGAGCGGAGTCCGAGATACGAACGCCGTGGTGCAGCTCATACTTCTCTTTAATACCGCGCAGGATCGAAATCGTATCCTCGACTGTCGGTTCCTCAACCTGAATAGGTTGGAACCGCCGCGCCAAAGCCGCGTCTTTCTCTACATACTTGCGATATTCATCGAGAGTCGTCGCACCAACGCAATGCAGTTCACCACGCGCAAGCGCAGGTTTGATCAGGTTGGCCGCATCCATCGCGCCGTCCGACTTCCCTGCCCCGACGAGCGTATGCATTTCGTCGATAAAGAGAATGATTTCACCAGCGGCGGCTTCGATCTCTTTCAAAATCGACTTGAGGCGTTCTTCGAATTCACCGCGATATTTCGCACCGGCGATCAGCGCACCCATATCGAGCGCGAGTAGCTTTTTGTTACGCAGGGATTCAGGCACGTCACCGTTCACGATCCGAAGGGCGAGGCCTTCTGCAATCGCTGTTTTACCAACACCTGGTTCACCAATGAGAACCGGGTTGTTCTTCGTCCGACGGGACAGCACCTGCATCGACCGGCGAATCTCTTCGTCGCGCCCAATGATCGGGTCGATTTTACCCTGCTCTGCCGCTTCAGTCAGGTCACGCGCATATTTCTTGAGCGCGTCATAGCCTTCTTCGGCAGACGCACTGTCAGCAGTCCGGCCTTTGCGTACATTATTTATAGCTGCGTTCAGGCCCTGCGCCGTCACTTTCCCAGCTTTCAGCGCATCAGCAGCGGCAGATTTTACAATCGCCAACGCGGTCAAAATGCGTTCCACGGGAACAAAGCTATCGCCTGCCTTTTGGGCAAGCGTTTCAGCCTCGGACAAAACCTTGCCTGTCGCGCTGTCCAGATATACCTGACCAGCATCACCCGACACCTTTGGCATCTTGGTGAGCGAAAGGTCATTCGCTTCAACAACGGCCGCCACATTGCCGCCGGCAGCTGCAATGAGGTTCGCGGACAGACCTTGATCGTCGTCCAGCAAAGCTTTCAACACATGTTCGGGGGCGAGCCGTTGATGGCTCTCTCTCATTACGATCGTTTGCGCCGCTTGAATGAAGCCGCGCGACCGCTCCGTGAACTTCTCTAAGTTCATCGCAGTTCTCCTTCTCTAAGCACCCGCAAAGTTGATCCGCCCACTGAGCGGCACGGATCGTATCGGGCCTTCGCTAATAAGATGGTGAGCAGTCGCGCATCTTGCAAGATTTCAGCGCTCGAAATTCGGCGATTTTTTACGACGCGCCAGCTAAGACTACCCCTACTGTCTGCCGTTATTCTCAAGGTACCGCAAAGGTAGGGGCGTGCTATGGGTCAAATTGATCACATCAGTCCAAAAGGCCGCCTGATTATCGCGGCCTACGACAAAACGCTTGCCGACTTGGCAGAGGTTCCAGCTAAAGCGAAGCCAAAAGACATGCACAAACAAGCCAAGCCGTAAGCCCATTCCTTGACATAGCGAAAGGTGAGGCCCAAGAGAGGCCAACCTACCCTCAAGGAGCTTTCCCATGTCTAACGACCGCCTGATTGTTGCCCTCGATGTCCCGAACGTCATTCAAGGCCTCGAGCTCGCCAAAGAATTGGGCGACGCAGGGTCGTTTTACAAAATTGGCCTTGGCATGCTCACTGGTGGCGGCTTGGCCCTCGCGAACGAGCTAAAGCAGGAATATGGCAAACGCGTTTTCCTCGACATGAAGTTCTTTGACATCGGCGCAACGGTCGAAGCTGCCGTTCGTGGCATTGCACAATTCGATCTGGATTTCCTGACAGTTCACGGCGACCCGCACGTTGTTCGCGCCGCCAAAGAAGGTGCCGCAGGCAAAGACCTCAAAATCCTCGCTGTGACTGTTCTAACATCACTCGATCGTGCTGACCTCGATGCGTCTTGCTACAAAGACGGCACAGTTGCCAACATCGTGACGGAACGCGCAGCACGCGCAATGGAAGCGGGCGCCGACGGCGTAATCGCTTCTCCGCACGAGGCGGCGTTGATCCGCGCTTTGCCCGAGGCCGCTGGCAAACTCATCGTCACCCCTGGCGTTCGTCCTGCGGGTTCCGCGTTGGGCGACCAAAAACGCGTTATGACCCCGGGCGAAGCCATCGCGAATGGCTCGGACCACGTTGTTGTAGGCCGCCCGATCTGGACGGCCGAAAACCCACGCGCAGCGGCGGAAGCCGTCAACGCAGAGATCGCAGCCGCGCTCAAAGTGTGACCGTAGTGCACTGACAGCGCGGCGCTTTCACCCCTGAGGTCGCCGCGCCCCTAACCTAACGTATAAGTTGCATCACCAACCGCGACAGGCGGTTTGCTCCACTGGGTAGCTTCGTCCAATCATTTCATTCTGATACCGTTATGCGAAAGACGAGTATCGTTTGAGTTGTGTTAACGGAGACGTGTGATGCAGACCATCACTCTAGGGTCAGGACTCATAGCCAGTAAATGACGATCGCTGCGAGGGCGATTGCTGAGAGGAAGACCTTCGGGCATCTGTCGTAGCGGGTTGCCACCCGGCGCCAGTCCTTGAGCCTGCCAAACATGATCTCGATCCGGTTGCGCCGTTTGTAGCGGCGCTTGTCATACTTCACGGTGGTCTTGCGCTGTTTGCGGCCAGGGATGCAGGCGCGTATCCCTTTGTCTTTCAACGCTTCCCGGAACCAGTCGGCGTCATAGCCACGGTCACCAAGCAGCCAATCAACATCCGGCAAGCTGCTCAACAATGCCCGTGCGCCAATGTAGTCGCTGACTTGCCCAGCCGTCACGAAGAGGTTCAGCGGTCGGCCCTGGCTGTCGCAGATAGCGTGCAATTTGGTGTTCATGCCGCCCTTCGTCCGACCAATCAGGCGTCCACGCCCCCCTTTTTCACGCCCAAGCTGGTCGCTGTTCGGTGGGCCTTGAGGTACGTCGCGTCGATCATCACGGTCTTCGTCTCGCCGTGCTCGGCAGACAGACCGGCCATCATTCGCGCGAAGATACCCTTGTCGCTCCATCGTTTCCAACGGTTGTAGAGCGTTTTGTGCGGACCGTAGGCGGTGGGGGCATCCCGCCACCGCAAGCCATTGCGATTGATGAAGATAATCCCACTCAGCACACGTCGGTCATCGACGCGTGGCTTGCCGTGGGACTTCGGAAAGAAGGGCTCAAGACGCGCCATCTGGGCGTCGGTCAGCCAAAACAGATCAGACATGTTCACCGCTCGTTTTTCGGACCGTGAATCACGCCATCCCAGGGAAATCAATGGGTCCTGACCCTAGGTGAAATTTACTATAATGACGCCATTGGCGCCTATGAGGCCCGCGTCGACGTGCAACGCGATCAAGGCACATATCGCTATCCCTGCCTATTCAAAGGCCCACGCGGCCTAGAACGTGATCAGGTCCAAATGGGACTGGTGCGTCAGGCTTTGGGAATGTCCGATACTTTTTGGCATAAACCCGCGCCGGAAATTTTGACGACATTCGTATCAGGACCAGTGCCGCAAGCGTGATCCCCGCTTCCTAGCGGCGCACTGGTCCCTTCTGGCAACCCCACAGCCGGAAGGGACTAGTACAATGTCGTGAGAGCCATCCGAAACCTGACCTGCAACGATGGGATCGCATCAGGCGAATCAAGGAAAGCTTGAACTGGCATAAACCGCCATTCCTGCCCCTCTCCGCCAAAGGTTACATCTGCCTCGGTCAAATCTCCCCAAAGAACCGCAAAGAAATGCACGGTATCGCCAGAGGGTCCAGGCTGTTGGCTGTGGTAGAACACGCGGTGTTCAGCGAGGGTCAAACCGACTTCTTCTAGAGTTTCACGTTGTGCCGTCTCAAACGGTGTTTCGCCGTATTCACGACCGCCGCCCGGGAAGTCCCAGCAATCTGGCCACGGAATATTGGGCTTATCATCTCGACGAATAACGAGCACATCGTTGCCCCGCAGGATCGCAACTTTTGCGCCATCAAAACTATCGTCAAACATAACCGCTCCGCTGGCCCTTCGGATCGGTGAAAGGCTATACTGCAAAGATAGCCATGAAGCATCCAGATGCCAGCCCTTTGTAAAGATTGCCTCACTCAGTTCGATAGCGGCTCGCGCTGCCCATCATGCCGCAGTCCGCGCGTCGTGATGCACGACGAACTGTGGGATTTGTCGATCGCGCATATGGACTGTGATGCCTTTTACGCCAGCGTCGAAAAGCGGGATAATCCAGAGCTTCGGGACAAACCCGTTATCATTGGCGGCGGCAAACGCGGTGTCGTCTCCACGGCTTGCTATATTGCCCGAATACGAGGCGTCCGTTCGGCGATGCCGATGTTTCAGGCCCTCAAGCTCTGTCCTGACGCGGTGGTTGTCCGACCTAGGATGGAGGCCTACGCCGAAGCCTCCCGTGCGGTACGTGCACTGATGGATGAACTCACACCGCAGATCGAACCCTTGTCGTTGGACGAAGCATTCCTAGACCTAACTGGAACCGCCCGACTACATGGCGCGCCACCGGCGATTATGCTGGCTCGTTTGACCAAACGTATGAAAGAAGAATTGGGCCTCAGCGGATCAATCGGCCTATCTCACAACAAATTTCTCGCCAAGGTGGCCTCAGACCTCGACAAACCCCGTGGATTTTCGGTGATCGGTAGGGCGGAGACCGTAAACTTCCTAAAACCCAAACCTGTTCGACTGATCTGGGGGATCGGCCCAGCCACTCAAGCCTCGCTCGACAAGGCAGGTATTCATACCATCGGCGACCTGCATCGCTGGGAGAAAGACCAACTGACGGAACGGTTCGGACAGACAGGCGAACGGCTCTTTCATTTGGCGCGTGGCGAAGATTTCAGGCGTATTTCTCCGAACGCACCTGTGAAAAGTATCTCGAAGGAAACTACGTTCTTTGAGGATACCTCCGACCCCGACGTGCTTGACGGCCACCTCTGGCGGCTATCCGAACAAGTCAGCGCGCGCGCCAAGGCAAAAGACAAGGCAGGCCGCGTAGTGACGCTGAAGCTAAAGACCAAAGCGTTCAAGACAATCACCAAACGGCAGAGCCTTCATCAGCCCACTCAAATGGCGGACACGATCTATCGCGTCGCGCGGTCACTTTATGATGCGACGGGCCACACAGGTCCGTTTCGGCTGATTGGCGTCGGTATAAGCGACCTAACCGCGGCCCGTGACGCAGACCGCGAAGGGGACCTCTTGGATCCAGACGCAGGCCGTAGGGCCAACGCGGAACGCGCAACCGACAAAATCCGCGCAAAATTTGGGGACGATGCGATCAAAAAGGGACGCTCTCTGCGCTGACTACTCGGCAGCCAACGGAAGCTTACGTGATCCCAGCGCTGCGATCTCAGACGCTGCTCCCAAGAGTTTTGACTGCAATTCGTCAAACTCCGGCAAAATCTCAAGCGTCGCTTCATTCATATAAAGAGAACGATCAATCTCCACCTGCACCGCGTGCTGGGATCGAACAGGACGACCATAGGCAACCGTACTGTAAGCGCCTGCGAATGGAGCGTTGTGGGCAACCTGTAGCCCCTGACCTTCGAACGCGGCTGCAATTTGATCCACCAACCGCGCCGAAGCTGCTGCGCCGAACCTATCCCCGATCACAACATGGGGACGTTCGCCTGACTTCCTCCCGGCATCCAGCGCCTCTCGCGGCATTGAGTGACAATCGATCAAGATCGATTCTCCGAATAACCTAAAACTCTGATCCAAGAGGGCCGTCAGTTTGTCGTGATACGGATACCAATAGGTTTGAAGCCGCGAATGGGCCTCTTCTAACGTCAGTTTCCCGCGGTAAATTGACCTCCCTCCTGCGACCACACGCGGAATCACGCCCAGCCCGGATCCGACTCGCGGATTGTGAACGTTTCGACGCACACCTTCGATCAATGCAGGGTCAAGTTCGTCTGCAGCTCTGTTCAAATCAACATAAGCTCGCGGCACCTGCGCCACCAGAAACGGGGCACCATAGTCGATAACCTTAGAAAACAGACGGTCGACGTGCGCATCCTCGGACGACCGAATCGTTTTATGGTCTAAAACCACTTGCCCACCGAACAACGCCAAATCCGCCTTTCCGCTGTGCGGAGACGCAAAAACAACGCTTGTTGTGCGCGTTACTGGCTCATTCAGGACAAAGGGCGTAAGGGTCATCATCACTCCGGCTTATAAAAATAGAATAGAGCATGAATCTGTTTTACCGAAAGCCCTTGATCCCCCCTCCGACTCCTTTTATAGAGCCGCTCACCCGACGCGGATTTCCGCGTCTTGTTTTTTCAAGACGTATGAGAAATGCAAGGGTCATGGGCGGTTAGCTCAGCGGTAGAGCACTACGTTGACATCGTAGTGGCCACTGGTTCGATCCCAGTACCGCCCACCATGGAATCACTGGCCTTCGGGCTTAAACGAAACACAGGCGCAATCGCCGCGCCGCGACTAGGAGATGAACCATGAAAGTTCGCAACTCCCTCCGCTCGCTCAAGCAGCGCCACCGCGATTGCCGCATCGTGCGCCGTAAGGGCCGCGTCTACGTTATTAACAAGACGCAGCGTCGCTTCAAAGCTCGTCAGGGCTAATAGAAGCAACACCGGATTAGAGGCCGTGTTCCGAAAGGAACGCGGCCTTTTTCTTTGTCTCGCGTGAGGTCGGGAAAACCACCTGTGGCAGAGTTAAGTTGCAGCCAGACGCCACCTTGCTCGTTACCATTTGGTCAAATCCATTTCAGTGCGGGGTAATTCGATGACACCTTTCTTTAGACCTCTCGTATTGGGAGCAGGCTTGGCTGTCGGTACGACTGGCGTGGCCTATGCCCAAGATTTCTGCGGCGGCATCGGGTCGAACGGCCAATGGATCGGCGGCGATGAAACCGCATCAGATATTTCCACCGCTGCCGATTTCCAAGAACAGATGGCGCTAGTGCTCGGCGGTAATAACTATGTGTCTTTGTTTACTCTCAGCGCACCGACCGATGTCCGCATCGAAGCCCAAGGTCGCGGGGGCGGTGACCCCGTGATCGACGTTTATGATGCCGCTGGAGCGATGGTGGTATCGGATGATGATTCCGGTGGCGACGGCGCATCCCGAGCAGAACTGACATTGGATGCAGGCACTTATTGCGTTACAATGCGGAGTTTTGACGCCGCCCCGATGACGGGCTTTGTCCGCGTTGGTCGCTACGAACACGAAGCTCTCACCACTGGCTTCTCAGATGGCGGCTATGGTGATGGCGGGTCTACTTACTGCGACTCTTCTACCCTCGCGAACCAACTGCCATTTGGCACCCCAATGACAGGCACAGCCAATGACGCCCCTTACTGGCGCTTCACGCTTGATACCGCGATGCCTGTCGTAATTACCGCTGAGAACAGCGATGCCGACCCCTACATCACCCTGTACAGCAATGACGGCGGATACATCGACGAGAACGATGACTGGGATGGCCTGAACTCCCGTCTGGAACTGATGAACCCGCTCGAAGCTGGCAATTACTGTATCGCGCTAACGGCTCTGTCGGACAGCACATTGCCGATCACATTGACCGTAGAAGAACTGGATGTTGAGGCCGCCATGCGTGGGTTATATGACCGCGCCGAAGCCGCACCGCCGCTCGACGGAAGCTATCCAGTGACCGCGCTCGGAGAACTGAAAACCCGCCAGCGGGTAGACCTGCAAAACAGCGCGACAGCAACGTGGTATAGTTTCGACGTTTATGACGGAGGTCTGGTGTTGGCCGAAGCGATCTCGGTCAATGGTGAGGGCGATCCATATCTAGTGCTGTTCGATGACCTCGGTCGGCAGATTGCCTACAACGATGACACCAACGGATTGGACCCGCTTGTCACAGCTCGGATCACCACAGGCACCTATTTGCTGGCTGTCGGGGAATATGGCGACGGCGCTGGATCACCAGTTCGAATGGTGATCGAACGCTACGTTCCAGCACGATAAACCTAAAAAGCCCCCGTCTCGGGGGCTTTTTTTATCGCCCGAGGTTTCCAACCGCGTCGGCAAGCAAGCGCACGAGAGTTGCCTCATTCAGATAGCCGATCCCGTCGACTTCGGAATTGGTTTGATACCTGCGAATGGCACGGCGTGTATCGTCGTCAAATGTGCCGTCGATCACACCCGGGGATAGTCCCATCTGCCCAAGGCGAAGTTCGACCAGACGACGCGTCAGGGCGTTAAGTTCGAGCGCAGCTTCTGCTGCCTGTGCAGCCTCCAACTCTGGCGCGATCTCTTGTTCCTCGGTCAAAGCGGCGATCCGTGCCTGAGCTTCGCCCACAAACTCGCCTTCAGGGTAAACCGATAGGTATTCTTGATACGCACCCACCGCGTCCACGCCCGATGCCCGATCCCACGCGGCCGTTTCTGCCGCCTCAGCAGCACGACGTTTGCCGTCTTGGATTGTCGCAAGCCGATCGGCGGCCAGTTCGGCAAAGACACCATCAGGGTAACGATCAAGATAGGCTCTCAACCCAGGTTCATCACCAACCGCACCCGTTTCATCCCAATAGGTTCGGTCCAATAGCTCTGCCTCGCGACGGCGGCGTTCAGCTTCTGCCTCTAGTTCAGCAGACCGTCTTGCAGCTTGCGCATCGAGACGCGCAATTTGATCCTGGGTCAGATAGGACGACTGAGAATACCCATTCTCTTGCTGCCAATTCGTGATGGCCTGCCGTGTCCCTGCCCCGAAAATCCCGTCGATCCCGCGCGTATTATAATCGAGCAGGGACAGATCGCGCTGAATTTCACGCCGCGCATCGCGGCTCAGGCCCAAAGCCTCTTCAATCAACCGATCCTGACGGTTCGGTTCGGTCATGATCTCATTGATCAGCCGTTCGGCATCTGCGATGTGTTTGCCGTTCGGAAAACGGCGAATGTAATTGCGATAGGCATCCGCAGAATCCAACGCCTGCGCACCCTCCCACAAGGCATCATCAGCCCCTGTATCGGACACCTGCGGTGTTTGCGGTACGGGCACAACGGACGGTCGCATCGGCATGATCACGTGACTGCGTGGTGTGTATCCGGTGGCGGTGAGGCCGTAATCTTCAAAGTAGGGAACGATGTCTTCCTGCGGTTGGGTTAGCACCGTGTCTGCGAAGGATGCGACGTCGCGGACGGAGCCCGACACCACGGTAACGCCCTGCGGAATGGACAAGTCGCCGATACCTGTGGAAATCCACGGATCGAATTTCGCAGCTTCTGCATCAACGCCTAACAACAAAATGGCCTCGCCCGCTGCGCCTGCCATGACCGCCAACAGGCTGTCGACAGAGACCGCCGTCGACCCCAGCGTTAAAATCGACGGCTCTGCCGCATCGGCTGTCAAAAGCCACGTACGTTTCCCGTCGCTCACAAACCGACCAGACAACGCGACAACGATGCGGTCTGCCTCTGCCGTCTCCGCGGCGAACTCTGCCAGCGATGTTGCGGTTGTATCAACCCGACCATTGCGGAGCGACGTCACGCTAAAGCCCAAGGCTTCCAGTCCGTTCGCAGCATCCAGCACGTCAGCCGCACGCGCAACCGATCCCAGTCTCTCGTAACTATCGTTCCCCAAGAGGAGCGCCGCATCATCGGCCCATGTAACCCCTGCCATGACAGCAAGAGCGGCGGAGGTCAGTAGATAACGGCGCATATAATCCTCATCAGTCGTATTTACGGCGGTCCTCGATCACGATGCCGTCACGGGGAAGGCTCCCCATAGCGCAGATCTCGACCCGCCCCTTTAGTTTGAGCGTCTCATGAACCGATTGTGAAATCTCGTTCACGTTACCAGCCAGCGTTTCCACCAAGACATGGAGGACATCCGTCTCGCCTTCTCGGTCCACAACGACGCGTGCACGGGCCACATCAGGATGTTTTGCCACTAGGGCCGCGACCTGTTCAGGACGCACAAACATGCCTTTGACTTTGGTCGTCTGGTCGGCACGACCCATCCACCCTTTGATACGAGTATTGGTGCGGCCACATGCACTCTGCCCCGGCATCATCGCGCTCAGGTCGCCCGTTGCAAAACGGATCAATGGGTAGTCAGGGTTCAACGAAGTCACCACGACCTCGCCCACTTCGCCGACAGCGACAGGATCACCCGTCCCTGGGGTGACGATCTCAACAATGACGCCTTCATCGATAATCAGGCCGTCGTTCTCGATCGCCTCATATGCCACGTTCCCAAGGTCCGCCGTCGCGTAGCACTGCAGACATTTGATGCCGCGATCATGGTAGTACTGACGCAAGGACGGGAACAACGCGCCGCCAGAGACCGCGGCTTTTGTGATCTTCAGCGTCTCGCCCATATCATCGGCTTTCTCGAGGATCACTTTCAAGAAATCAGGCGTGCCCGCATAAGCCGTCGTGCCAATATCAGCAGCCGCACGCACTTGTAGTTCCGTTTGACCAACACCCGCAGGCAGTACGGTCGCGCCAACTGCGCGCGCACCGTTTTCAAAGATCATACCTGCCGGTGTCAGGTGATAGCCGAAACAGTTCTGAACGATGTCACCCTCTCCGATACCGACGGCAGACAAGAAGCGACCAATACGCCACCAATCGTGGCTAGTGTTCCCCGGCTCATAGATCGGGCCCGGCGATTGGAACACATGCGCGAATCCTGTAATCGGCCCCGTGAAACCACCGAGCGGAGCGTTCTGTTTTTGCGCCTCAACAAGGGCTGATTTGCGGGTCACCGGAAGAGCTGCGAGGTCATCGACCGATTTAATCTCGTCAGCCGGTACATCGGCCAAAGTGGTCGCATAGGCTGGCAACGCCTGCGCACGGCGGATTTGTTCAGGAAGCTCTTTGGCGATTGCTGCTGCACGATCCGCAGCGGACCGCGTTTCCAAATCACTAAAATACCTGCTCATCTCTGCATCTCCTGATCGGTGCAGCTGTCCTCATGCTTGGCCAACTGCGGGTTGATTATCAATAGCGCCGATTACGGCGCCTCAAACTGGGCCATTTCCTGCCGTTCGTGATGCGGTTATGATCGCTAAAACGACAGGACGATTTATGAAGCAGACCTTCCCGCCCATTGGCCCCGATTTCACGGGGGACAAACTGGATACCCGCATCATCTTGCATGAAGCGCTGATGATCTGCGAATTGGTCTACGAAGGGCTGTATTTTCATACATCTGGTGACGCGAACGCTTTTTTTGATCGAGTCGAAGAACGGCTTGCGGAAACGGGTGAACCGCTCTGGTTTTTCTTGGTGAATTCGACTGACTACCGAATTGATGGCGATGCTTGGTTCGCCTTCACAAAGCGCGGCACCGATATGAAAGAATATCACGCGATGGGGTTGGCCCACTACGACATGTCTGACTTCAACATCACGCATGTCGCCAAAACGAGAGGCACCGATCAGCATGATCCTACGAACTTTACCTCGCGAGACGACGCCGTCGCCTACTTGAAGTCCCTGCCGTCGAAGCGAAGAGAACGTATTTTCCGATCGCCGAACTACCAAAAGCCCGAGATCGTCAAACGCGTTCATTTCGACCGTGCTCAGCAGATTTGCGAAATCGACCTGCATGGGATCAGCTTTGAACACTCGCGCGATGTGAACGACATTTTCAACTGGATCGAAGAACTGATCCGCCAGACTCGCCAACCGTGGTGGGTTTTGTGGAACTACAACGATACGCGAATTCAGTCTGCGGCTTGGGTGCAATACGACGCGCGCGCGCGGCAGTTTCGTGAAACCTGCGCCTTGGGGGCGGTTCGGTTTGCTGTGGGCAGCGAAACCGAGACCGACATCCGACTGCGGCACGAAAGCCGCGGCACACGGCCCAACATTCGCAACACGCGGGACGAAGCCCTTACGCGTTTGGCCGAGATGCAGGCCGAGGCCGCGCAAAGCGCTTAGAGCCAGCGCTTACGGCGGCGATAGGACCGCACGTCGCGGAAGGATTTGCGGCCTTCTTCGGAGACGCCCAGATAGAATTCTTTCACGTCTGGGTTCTCTCGCAGTTCGGCAGCTGGGCCTTCCATCACGACGCGGCCAGATTCCAGAATATAGCCGTGGTGGGCATAACGCAGCGCCACGTTGGTGTTCTGTTCGGCCAGCAAGAAAGAAACGCCTTCACGTTCGTTAAGGTCTTTCACGATCTCAAAGATCTCTTCGACGAGCTGCGGCGCAAGGCCCATCGACGGCTCATCCAACAGGATCGTTTCAGGGCGGCTCATAAGCGCACGGCCGATCGCACACATCTGCTGTTCACCACCCGAGGTGTAGCCAGCCTGTGATTTGCGGCGCGTTTTGAGGCGCGGGAAATAATTATAAACCATCTCAAGGTCGTCAGCGACTTTGGAGCCGCCGTCGCGACGGGTGTATGCACCTGTCAAAAGGTTCTCTTCGATGGTCAGGTGTTCAAAACAGTGACGGCCTTCCATCACCTGAATGACGCCCTTTTTCACCAGATCTTCGGGCGACAGTTGATGCACAGCTTCGCCGCGATACTGGACGCTTCCCTTGGTGACTTCGCCACGTTCGGAATGCAAAAGGTTCGAAATCGCTTTGAGAGTTGTGGTCTTGCCGGCACCGTTTCCGCCGAGAAGAGCTGTGATGCCCCCTTTGGGAACCGTGAGCGACACACCTTTGAGAACGAGGATCACGTGATTGTAGATCACCTCGATGTTGTTCACCTCAAGCAGTGTTTCGGTTTTGCCTGCATCCAACATTTATGTGCACTCCGTTCGGTCAGAATGGCGCGGGCAGATTGGCCCGCCCGCGCCGTATTGGCTTAGTTACAGGCCGGTGTGATGTTGTTTTCGGCAGCGTATGCAGCTGCGTCTTCTTCCACCAATTTACCGATCAGTTCACGATCAGATGCGATCAGGTCAGTTACGAGGCTCCAAGTCTGGGTGTCTGCATCCCACTGTTGGATGTAAGCGAGACCCGGACCACCGTGGTTCTGGCACGATACGTCAAATGCCGGACCAAAGCCTGCCATACCCAGCTCTTCCATGCGAGCGTCGGTGATGGACAGTGCTTCCATACCTGCGCGCATCTCAGCAGCGGTGATGTCGCCATGACCTGCGATCTCTTGTGCAGTGCGTGCAGCTTCAGCCGCTAGCATCGCCGCGTATACACCGCGCGAGTAGAGAACGGAGCCGATTTGGTCGCCAGCACCAGCCGCCAGACCTTTGTCAACAACGTGGGCCTGGATGTCATCGTAGACTGGGAAGTCGGTGCCGATTGCGTGCATGTTCAGGGCTTTGTAACCGTCTGCACCTGCACCCGCAGGGATAACGTCGTTTTCAGAGCCAGACCACCACACGCCGATGAAGTGATCCATCGGGAAGTTGATGTTCGACGCTTCCTGAATGGCGACTTGGTTCATAACACCCCAGCCCCACATCACGACGTAATCAGGACGCTCGCGGCGGATTTGCAGCCATTGAGACTTCTGTTCCTGACCTGGGTGGTCAACAGGGATCTCAGTTAGCTTAAAGCCCATCTGCGCGGACAGCTCTTGGAGCGTACGGATCGGTTCCTTACCGTATGCAGAGTTGTGGTAGACGAGCGCAATCGACTTGCCCTCAAGGCTACCGCCTTCAAGGTCAATGATATGGTTCATAGCGATGGATGCGCCATCCCAGTAGTTAGCAGGGTAGTTAAATACCCACGGGAAAGTTGCGCCGTCCATTGCCGACGTACGGCCATAACCCATGGTGTGGAGCGGAATGCCGTCTGCCGACACTTTGGGGATCAGCTGGTAGGTGATGCCCGTCGACAGCGGTTGATAGATCAGAGCGCCAGCGCCGATGTCTTTGGTCGATTCATAGCACTCAACGCCTTTTTCGGTGTTGTAGCCAGTTTCGCACTCGGGGACGTCGATGCGAACACCGCCGATGCCACCATCACGCTCGTTGAGCATGGTGAAGTAGTCCATGTAGCCATCCGCAAACGGGATACCGTTCGCAGCGTATGGGCCAGTCCGGTAGGACAGCGACGGGAACACAAGGTCAGCCATCGCGGGGCCGGCAACCAGTGCGCTGGTCAGTGCCAGTGCTGCAATTTTCTTCATTTTCATCGGTTAATTCCTCCCAAGTTGGTTACCGATTAAGTGTGCCCGATTTATCGGGTCGTTTAGTGGGCGCGGGGGCTCCTCCTTCCCCCGTCACCGCATGTGGTCATCCTAGTATGGGAACGGCCACAATCTCAGTTTTTCTTTTGCAACGCGCCAGAGCTGCGCAAGACCGTGCGGTTCCGCGATCAAGAAGATCACGATCAAGGCACCCACGATAACGAGCTGCAAGTGGGACACGATGTCTGTCGGCCAACCCAACACGTCGACGCCAATAATCTTGAGCGCAACGGGAAGCAGCACAAGAAATGCAGCGCCGGCGAACGACCCAAAGATACTGCCCAAGCCACCAATGATGACCATGAACAGAACGAGGAACGATTTGTTGATGCCGAACGCTTCGCCAACTTCAACAGCGCCGAGGTAAACCGCAAAGAACAATGCGCCCGATACGCCGATAAAGAAGGACGACACAGCAAAAGCCGAAAGTTTCGCGGTCAGCGGGTTCACACCGATGATCTCTGCCGCGATGTCCATGTCGCGGATCGCCATCCACTTACGACCAACCGAACCACGGGTCAGGTTGCGTGCAATGATGCCAGCAGCCGTTACGAAGACGAGGCAGATCAGGTATTTTGCCCACGCTTCGGTGTTCGGGCCAGTGACAAGAACGCCAAACACGGTGCGCTCAGGTGCGTTGATCTGACCAGAGGCCGAGTAGTTGTAGAACCACGGCACCTTGTTGAAGAGCCAAACAAGGAAGAACTGCGCCGCGAGGGTTGCCACAGCGAGGTAGAACCCTTTGATCCGCAGAGACGGCAGACCGAAGAGAACGCCCACGATTGCTGTGACACCACCAGCGAGGATCACGTGGATCATGATGCTCACGTCAGGGAAAGCGGTCATCAGCTTATACGCCGCATACGCGCCAACAGCCATGAAACCACCCGTACCGAGCGATACCTGGCCACCGTAACCGACCAGAATATTGAGGCCGATTGCAGCAATCGCGTATATCAGGAACGGAACAAACAGCGCGTTTGCCCAGTAGTCGTTGATGATGAACGGGATCACCAGATAGGCAATCGCCAGAACAGCGTAATAACGATAACGGTCAAACTTGATCGGGAAGGTTTGGTTATCCGCACCGTAGCTTGTCTTAAAGTCGCCTGCTTCACGGTAGAACATCAGACAATTCCTCCTTCACGATGGTGCTCACGCGGCACTTGATTGCTGCATTTTGAATAGCCGGTCATTTCCGAATGACGCACCAGCCAGAAGTATGCGGCGACCCCAATTGCTGCCCCAACGAAGGCAAGGATTGCCGCGGTTACCATTTGTCCGCCGTTCGTAATGTCTGCGGACATTGCGAGGTAGCCGAATGCCCAGAACCCAGACCATGCAACTACGTTCACGATTGCGACGAGTTTCTGCATGATCAGACCCTTTCGATGATCTTCTCGCCAAACAGACCTTGCGGACGGAAGACGAGGAAAAGCAGAGCCAGAACATAAGCGAACCAGTTCTCGGTCGCGCCACCAATCATTGGGCCGACGGAGTATTCAAAGAGTTTCTCACCCACACCGATGATCAGACCACCAACGATCGCACCAGGGATCGAGGTAAAACCGCCGAGCATGAGAACCGGAAGAGCCTTCAGCGCGATGAGCGACAGCGAGAACTGCACACCAGACTTCGCGCCCCACATGATACCAGCCACGAGAGCTACGAAACCTGCGAGCGACCATACCAGAACCCAGATGAAGTTGAGCGAGATACCAACAGACAGTGCTGCCTGGTGATCGTCGGCCACAGCGCGCATCGCACGACCCTGTTTAGTATATTGGCTAAAGATAACCAGAACAGCCACAAGGATTGCCGCGACGATTGCGGCTACAACGTCGAGTTGGTCGATAAAGAAGCCGTAGAAGTCATCACCACCAAGGAACGCAGTGTTTTCTTCGATCCAGAGGCTAGCACCCTGCGGCAGGCCAACATCAAGAGTTTTGATATCAGAACCCCACATTAGGTCGCCAACGCCTTCGAGGAAGTAAGCGAGGCCGATGGTCGCCATGAACAAAATGATCGGTTCCTGACCAACGAGATGGCGGAAGATGTATTTCTGAACGAGCCAAGCAAAACCGACCATCACAACCATCGTCAGAATGATCGCCAGCAGCGCTGGAACATGCCAACCGAAGTCGTGGATTTGCGTTCCAAAGACCGCGTTGATCAGATGTGAGAAAGGAACTTGCCCTTCCATGATGCCCACGAGGGTCAGCGCCGCGAACAGCGCCATAACACCCTGAGCGTAGTTGAAGATACCCGACGCCTTGAAGATCAGAACGAAGCCCAAAGCAACCAGAGCGTAGAGAACGCCAGCCATCAGGCCGTTCAGGATAACTTCTATCGTGTAGTAAAAATCAGCACCCATGACGTGTCTCCTTAGTCATGCGAAACGCCGAGGTAGGCGTCGATCACATCTTGGTTGTTGCGAACTTCATCGGGGGTTCCGTCACCGATCTTACGGCCGTAATCCATCACGACGACGCGGTCAGACAGGTCCATAACCACGCCCATATCATGTTCGATCAGCGCGATTGTGGTGCCGAATTCGTCATTCACATCGAGAATAAAGCGGCACATGTCCTCTTTTTCTTCAACGTTCATACCTGCCATCGGTTCGTCTAGAAGAAGAATGGTCGGCTCTGCCGCCAGTGCGCGAGCAAGCTCCACGCGTTTCTTCAGACCATAGGGTAGACGACCAACTGGTGTTTTACGGATCGACTGAATTTCGAGGAAGTCGATGATCTTTTCGACGGCTTCGCGGTTCTCATTCTCTTCACGCTCGGCCTTGCCCTTCCAGAGCGCTTGAGACCAAAGACCCGTTTTCATCTTGTTCAGACGACCGGTCATAACGTTGTCGAGAACCGACATGCCTTCGAACAAAGCGATGTTTTGGAAGGTCCGTGCGATGCCCTGCTGTGCCACCTCAAAAGGTTTCATCTGGGGGCGACGCTCGCCGCGGAACCAGACTTCGCCCTCTTGCGGGACATAGAAGCCCGAGATGACGTTCAGCATGGACGACTTACCAGCGCCGTTCGGGCCGATGATCGCGCGGATCTCTCCTTCGCGAATGTCAAAGCTGATGTTTTTGATCGCTTCTACGCCACCGAAACGCAGGGTGATGCTCTTAAGGTCAAGAACAACACCACCAATCGTGCGGCCGTCAGCGGTTACATAGGATTCCGTATCATCCAACATGATCTCTCCTCCCTCTTATTCTGCTGCCATCGCACGAGCGACCGGCTGGACCTTAGCATCGCGCAAATCGAGCGTTGCTTTGATCTTGCCTTTGCGGCCGTCTTCGTAGGTGACTTCGGTTTCGGTGTAGATGCTGTCTTTGTTGTCGTAGAGAGCGGTGATCAGGTCATCGAACTTCTCTTCAATGATCCGACGACGCACCTTACGTGTGCGAGTCAGTTCGCCATCATCTGCGTCCAGTTCTTTATGCAGAACAAGGAAGCGATGGATCTGACAGCCACCCAGCATCGGATCTTGCGCAACACTGGCGTTCGCTTCTTCGACGTGCTCGCGGATCATCTCAAGCACTTTCGGGTGCTGCGACAATTCCTGATAGGACGAATAAGCGATGTTGTTACGTTCAGCCCAGTTACCAACAGCCGTTAGGTCGATGTTGATAAAGGCAACGCAGCGATCACGGTTGTTACCAAAGACAACGGCCTCAAGGATGTTCGGGTAGAACTTCAGCTTGTTCTCAACAAACTTCGGCGCGAACATAGACCCGTCAGCCATCTTACCGACGTCTTTAGCGCGGTCGATGATACGCAGGTGACCAGAGCCATCTTCAAAGAAGCCCGCGTCACCAGTTGCAACCCAGCCTTCGGCGTCTTTGGTGTCTGCGGTGCTGTCTGCGTTCTTGTAGTACTCCACGAATACGCCAGGGGAACGGTAGAACACTTCGCCGTTGTCAGCGATTTTAATCTCAACACCCGGAGACGGAACACCAACGGTATCGGAACGAACTTCACCGTCGGGCTGCTGCGTGATGAACACCGATGCCTCAGTCTGACCGTAGAGCTGTTTCAGGTTGATGCCGAGCGAGCGGTAGAAATCGAAAATCTCGGGACCGATCGCTTCACCCGCGGTGTAGCCAACACGAACACGGCTAAAGCCGAGCGTGTTTTTCAACGGGCCGTAGACAAAAATATTGCCCAGCGCATAGGCCAAACGATCGCCAAAGCTGACAGGCTTGCCGTCTAAGATCGCAGGACCAACGCGACGCGCAACGTCCATGTAGCGCTTGAACATGTTACGCTTCAAAGCGCCCGCATCTTCCATACGGATCATCACGTTCGTGAGCTGGGTTTCGAACACGCGGGGCGGAGCGAAGAAGTAGCTCGGCCCGATTTCACGCATGTCGGTCATCATCGTTTCAGCGCTCTCTGGACAGTTCACGCAGAACCCTGTCCACATGGCCTGACCGATCGAGAAAATGAAGTCACCGACCCATGCCATCGGCAGGTAAGCCAGCACTTCGTCGTCTGCTTTCAGATGGTCGAAATCAGCGCTGTTTTTCGATGTTTCGATAATGTTGCGGTTCGACAGAACCACGCCCTTCGGCTTGCCCGTGGTGCCCGAAGTATAGAGCATCACGCAGGTGCTGTCGTAATCCAGCTCCGCTTCACGCTCTTTCAAAATAGCTTCGAAACGGTAGTGACCTGCGCGCCCTTCGGCTGCGACATCATCCAACGCGTTCATGTGCGTATGGTCGTACTTACGCATCCCACGTTTATCGAGGTAGATAACCTCATCGATCCCATGGACGGTTTCTTGAACCTCGAGAACCTTGTCGACCTGTTCTTGATCGCCAACGATCACAAAACGTGCACCGCAATGCTCAAGAACATAGGCCATCTCTTCGGCCACAGCATCCTGATAGAGCGGAACGGGAACCGCCCCACACTTCTGGATTGCGACCATAGACCAATAGAACGCGGGGCGATTTCGACCGATAAGAGCAACATAGTCACCCTTGTTCAGGCCAAGAGCCAAAAGGCCCATCGCAATTGCTTCAATTTCTTCGGCAGCTTGTGCCCAAGTCCAGCTTTGCCAGATCCCGAATTCTTTTTCACGGTAGGCGGCTTTGTTCGGGAACCGAGCCACGTTCCGTGCAAGTAGTTGCGGGACATTGATCGGCGCCCCGCTAGGCGCAGATGATTTCGTCACAGATTATCCTCCCTTCGCTGGTCTCCCTCCAGCGTGCCCGACACATTGGCCGAGTCTTGCTAGGATACTGAAACGGAGAGGTCGGGTCCGTCAATTAGTTTTTTTGAACATGCGTTCATTTAATTTCCAAACCATCGTAATTACCCTGTTTTACATGGTTATTTGAATTATAGACGTTGCGGTATATCGGTTTTTCACATTCCACTGTTACCGAAGCTTTACTTGCCATTCGCAGGCCTGCCCCCTACCCCTCCGTTTCAGAGTACGGAGATTTTTATGGGCACGATCACCTTTATTCGTCACGGACAGGCCAATTCGCACGCGAAAACTGAAGAAGACTATGACCGACTGTCGGAATTGGGCCATCAACAAGCCGAATGGCTAGGTGATTGGTTCAGCGATCAAGGTGAAGCCTTTGATCAGGTCATCGCGGGGAGCCTGCGCCGTCACAAAGAAACCGCGGCGGGTATGGGGTTCGCAGACCCGCTGATTGATCCACGTCTGAACGAGATGGATTACTTCAACCTCGGTCGTGCAATGGAAGACGTTCACGGTGTCCCGATGCCTGACGGCGATGGATTCGCTGAACATGTCCCGCAAGTCATGGAGGCGTGGCATCGCGCGGAAATCATGGGCAACGAAACATTCAAATCATTCGAAGATCGGGTCAGCGGCATTCTGGATGAAGCGCTCCAGCCAGGACGCAACGTGCTCTGCATCACATCGGGCGGAGTGATTGCGATGATCATGCGTCATCTTCTCGACCTCGATCCGCGGCGAATGGCTTACATGACGCTTCCAATCTTCAATACGTCAATTCATCGCGTGCATGTCTCTCCGGTCGGGCCTATCCTAGCGGGGTTTAATTCTATTCCCCATTTGGAGGCCTCTTCTCGTGCCCACGCCCGAACTCATTTCTAACGTCCACCTTTGGGTCCGCGCTGAGCAGCGCCAGAACGAAGAACGGTTTGGTATAACGCCAAAAGGGGTCGCTGACCTTTTGGCCAAAGGGTTCAAAGTCACGGTTGAAGAAAGCTCTCAGCGGGTCATTCCAATTTCGGAATATAGCGGCACTGGGTGCGACATCGCGCCTGAAGGGTCTTGGGAAACCGCACCACACGATGCGATCATTTTCGGGCTAAAGGAGCTGCCCGAAACGGGCACGCCGCTGCATCATCGTCACATCATGTTCGGTCATGCCTACAAGGGTCAGCCCTCTGGGCGTGTTCTTCTAGACCGTTTCAAGGCAGGGGGCGGCACGCTCTACGACCTTGAATATCTGACCTATGAAGATGGTCGACGTGTCGCGGCATTTGGCTATTGGGCTGGCTACGCAGGGGCAGCTGTGACCGCTCTGGCCCTAGCCGCGCAACCTACCGAATGTTCGCCTGTCACTACATTTTCGAGTGCGACAGACATGGCGAATACGGTGCGTGATGCACTAAATGGTCGTCCAACTACTGCATTGATCATTGGTGCGTTGGGTCGGGTTGGGTCGGGTGCGGCAGCGCTCTGCGAGGCTGCAGGCATTCACGTCACAAAATGGGATATGGCTGAAACCGCAAGCGGCGGGCCGTTCCCCGAAGTTCTCGACCACGACCTGTTCTTTAACTGCATCTTAGCACAACCAGGAACACCCGTCTTTGTGCCGGCCAGCACAACGACCGATCCCCGCAAACTCCGCGCGATTGGAGATATTGCGTGCGATCCTGAGAGCGATTTTTCACCGATCAAGGTCTATGATCGCACGACCACTTGGGACGCACCCATCATTCGCGTGCACGACAATCCGCCGCTGGACGTTATGGCAATCGACAACCTTCCTTCGTTGCTCCCTCGTGAAAGTGCAGAGGATTACGCGGAACAGCTGTTCGCCCACCTCGCGACCTTGGACCAGATCGACAAGGACGTATGGGGCCGCGCAAAAGCGACCTTCGACAAACATCTCTAAAGGAAGACGAGCGGTGTCCTATTCGGGGCAGCGCTCGTATTTAAAGGCATAGCCGTTCCAGACCATGATGATACCGTTGGTGTCTTTGGCATCCATGATCATGGCGCGTTCGGTCCAAATATCGGCTTCGCCAGAGCATTGCATGGTGAACAGCGTCGCATCCATGTCGACCACATTGACCGGATGGGTCATGCGGCATTCCATATCGACGCCGTAAAAGATTTTGTCCGCAATCTTGAGCGCGCCACCATCGACGCCGACCAAGCCGCAGTCCGCATTCGCAACTTGACGGTAAACACCATCGAACGGATTAGCCGCAGCTACCATTGGCATCATGATCAGTGCGGCGAACAGGCCGCCCCGCATCACAGTGCCTCCAGATCCGAAATCAGACCATCAATGTCACCGCGACGGCGGTCGAGCATCGAACCGATCTCGGTGCGCTCTGAGGTGATCATGTTGATCCCCTCGATAAAGAGGTTGATGAATTTCGGACGACCAGAGCCATCTGAAATCACAAAGCTCACCTCGAACGGCGCCTGCCCTTGCAGAATTGCCATTGCGCGAACTTCGACGCCGTTCGGAACGGTCGCAGCTTCGCGCACCTCGATACGGCCACCGATGAACTCACGGAACCTGCGGCCATATTTCGACGCGACATAACTGCGGAATGCCGCAACAAATCTTGCGCGCTGGCTATCGGTAGCACGACGCCAATCCGCACCCAATGCGGTCCGAGCGATGATCGGCACGTCAGCGTAGGTGTCAAAAATCGTCTCAAAATCCGCGATCATCGCGGCCTCGGATTTACCCGAACCGATGACCTTATTGATATCGCCAACCAGTGCATCGACCAATGTGGTCGCCTGCGCTGTGCTCAACGCGAATGCGGTATGAGGGAACACAGCTGCGGCGGCTGCAACGGCAAACAAGGAACGACGGGTAACAAGCGTGGCCATTACTGGTCCTCATATGGATCGAAATAGGGATCGGCGTATGGGTCGATATAGGCGTCCTGTACCACAGTTCCGAGCTCATACCGACGGTTGTCGAGGTAAATAATCCGTGTCTGAGCGTAACTATCCGCGCTTTCATACAACACGGAATCGATCGTTGAGCCCAACTGCCCCCGCGCGATCACGATATCCGCAGCACGCGCAGCAGGGAGGTATGGTTTCACATCGTCGTGGACCCAATTGCCAAGCGGGTTGATAAAGAAATCCACGAACTCGCCGACAGCATCACGTTCGGTCGATGGGCCGAGCGCGGGCAATTCAACATACGCACCCTCAGGCACACCCCAGACCGACAGCGTTTCGCCAAAGTCCGTCTTTTCTTCGTAAAGGCCAATTGCGTCCGCAGGGTCAAACAAACCACCGATACCAAAGATCGTATTCACGATAAACCGCATCGAGTTCGTACCGAACCCTTTGATATCGCCTTGCAAAACACCGTTTACCATCATCCCGGGCAAAGCAACGTTTTCAGCGAAATTCGTAACGGGACCAGTGATCTCCATCGGCATTGCGGCGGTCACACGGGACGCGGGGCGCAAAATTGCGCGGTCCAGTCCAACGTTGAATTCATGCACCTTGCGGTTTGTGGCTTCGTAGGGGTCATGGATCGCAACACCTTCGGGTGCTTGCGAACAAGCAACAAGGAAAAGCGAAGCCGACACGGCAGTGATCGTCAATAACTTGGTCAATGGCTTATCGATTCTGGTTTCACGTCTTTGCGGCACCAAATAGCGCCAATCTAAACAATCCAACAGCCCACTAGAAACTACGCTCTAACCGTGACCCAAAGGAGACAATAACCCTTAGTATCATACCAATCCTGTAACGTGAACATGTCAGCCTAAGAACGGCAGTTTTACGCCCCTTATCACATCAGAGCGATTGCACCCCGTCTCGACCAAAGCTAGCGTCGCGCCAAATCAGATGACCGGAGTGAACTATGAGCACCATCGAAACCAAACTCGCTGAACTGGGTGTGACCCTACCCGACGCACCAGCTCCTGCTGCGAACTATGTCCCGTTTGTTCAGTCGGGCAATCTTGTGCATGTGTCTGGCCAAATCTCGAACGGCCCCGAAGGGCTGATCAAGGGTCGTCTGGGTGACACTATGTCAGTCGAAGATGGCGCTAAGGCAGCGAAGACCTGCGCAATTGCACTCCTCGCTCAGCTCAAAGCGGCTTGCGGTGGTGACATCGACCGCCTGGTCCGCGTTGTGAAACTGAACGCCTTTGTCGCGTCAGCCCCCGATTTCCACGACCAGCCTAAGGTTGTGAATGGCGCATCTGATTTCCTCGTCGAAGCATTGGGCGATATTGGCCGTCACGCGCGTTCGGCCGTGGGCGTAGCTGCGCTGCCCTTGGGAGTCGCTGTCGAAATCGACGCCGTATTCGAGATCGCATAATGCTACCGGCTGATTTTCTGACCCGCCCTATCGCCCATCGCGCTCTGCACGACAAAGCGGCCGGTCGGGTTGAAAACAGCCCCAGCGCCATTCAGGCCGCCATCGATAAGGGCTACGGGATCGAGATCGATCTCCAACTGTCCAAAGATGGCGTGCCGATGGTCTTTCACGACTACGCCCTGAACCGCCTGACAAATCAAACGGGTGCCGTCGCCCAACGAACAGCAGCCGAGCTATCGCAGATCACCCTGACGGGTGGCAACGACACTATTCCAACCCTTGCAGAGGTTCTGGAACAAGTGTCTGGTCGCGTACCGCTCTTAATCGAGATTAAAGATCAGGATGGTGCGCTTGGCCCCAAAGTTGGCCCGTTGGAAGACGCGACGGCGGCGCTGCTAAAGGACTACATAGGTACCGTGGCGATCATGTCGTTCAACCCACACTCCGTGGCCCATATGGCGAAGCTCTTGCCCGATGTCCCTCGTGGCCTGACCACTTGCGACTATCTTGCCGAAGATTGGCCCACGATCCCCAAAGCCACACGCGAGCGGCTGGCACAGATCCCTGATTATGAAACGGCAGGCGCTTGCTTCATCAGTCATCAGTACGATGAATTGGATGCCGGGCGGGTATCGGAGTTGGCCAAAACGGGGGCAAAAATCCTGTGTTGGACAATCCGTTCCACCGAGCAGGAGAAAAACGCACGACAAATCGCGGATAACATCACTTTCGAAGGGTATCTCGCTTGACCACTCGCGCGGGCCGCACAGTTTTGTAGCCATGACCGACGTGATTGAAATCTCAATGAGAAGCGCCATAGCCGACATTCCAGCAGTGGACTGGGATGCCTGCGCAAATCCGTCTGGTGGGCGCCCCGTTGATCCATTCACCACGCATCGGTTTTTATCAGCTTTGGAACTGAGCGGTTCGGTTGGACGTGGGACAGGATGGGACCCACGATACCTTGTTGCGACCAAAGCAGACCAGATCATTGGCGTCGCCCCGCTCTACGTCAAAAGCCACTCTCAAGGGGAATATGTATTTGACCATAGTTGGGCCGATGCGCTGCAACGGGCGGGCGGTCAGTATTATCCCAAGCTTCAGATCGCGGTGCCATTTACTCCCGCCACAGGTCGGCGGTTCCTAACAAGAGCGGGCAATGAGGCAGAGGCCCTTTCGGCTTTGATCCAAGGCACGGTTCAATTGGCTGCTGACAATGGACTGTCATCCATGCACGTCACGTTTTGCTCTGAAGACGAGGCCATCGCGGGGCAATCAATGGGACTGCTCCATCGTGTTGGACAGCAGTTTCATTGGGAGAATCGCGGGTATGACAGCTTTGACGATTTTCTGAACGACCTCTCTAGCCGCAAACGCAAAGCGATCCGCAAAGAGCGCGAGCAGGCGCAGAGGTTTGGCGGTGAAATCCAGAGCTTTACAGGCGATGAGATAGAACCCGAACACTGGGACTATTTCTGGCGGTTTTACCAAGACACGGGCAGTCGCAAATGGGGTTCGCCTTATCTGACACGCGCGTTTTTCGACATCGCTCATGACACCCTCAGGGACGATATGCTCCTCGTGCTAGCCATATCCGACGAACGCCCTATTGCAGGAGCGCTGAACTTCATCGGTCGGGACACCCTCTTTGGCCGCTACTGGGGTTGCACCGAACATCATCCCTGCCTTCATTTCGAACTGTGCTACTATCAAGCCATCGACTATGCGATTGCACACGGTCTAAGAGTCGAAGCAGGGGCGCAAGGTGAACACAAACTGGCGCGCGGGTATTTACCGACTCCGACACATTCCCTTCATTGGATCGCCAACCCATCTTTTCGCGCCGCCGTGTCAGATTTTCTCGACCACGAACGTCAGCTGATCAACGAAGAAATGGAGATTCTGACGGATTACGGCCCATTCAAATCCACGATAATCGAGGAGCAGGATTAATGGACATCACCACCCTTGCCGCCAGAGGTTGGACGACGACCGATGATGGCACCGCGATCCAAAAAACATTCGTGTTTCGCAACTTTATCGATGCTTTTGGTTTCATGACCCGCGCCGCTTTTTGGGCGGAAAAGTGGAATCATCACCCCGAATGGTCTAACTCTTTCAAAACGGTGGTTGTGAAACTCACCACACACGATGCCGGTGGTCTGACGGAGAAGGACATTAAGCTGGCCACAAAAATGGAAGAACTTGAAGGACAATGATGCAAGACCTACTGCAAACCGAAATCTATAACGGCAAAACAATTGCCGACTACCTGACACTCGAATTCGTCGCGGGCCTCGCCGGAGATATTCTCTCTGTCGTACTGATCATCGTATTAGGGTTTGTGCTGTCCGGTTGGGTGCGCAGGCGTATCGTTGCGATCGGTGGTCGAAACAAGCACCTCGATGTCACGTTGTTCAACTTCTTGGGCAACATCGTGCGTTACTTGATCCTAGCGTTTGCATCCCTCTTTGTCCTGAACACATTCGGCATCCAGACAACATCGCTCGTTGCTCTAATCGGTGCGGCAGGTTTGGCAATTGGCTTGGCCCTACAAGGCACGCTATCGAACGTAGCTGCAGGCGTAATGATCATCCTGTTTCGCCCGATTAAGATCGGCGATTTCGTTCAAGTGAGCGGCGTGTCTGGCACCGTCAAAGATATTTCCTTGAATTATACAGAGCTTGCCGACGCTGGAAACGTTCAGGTCATCGTACCCAACGCGCAAGTTTGGGGAAACACGATCACCAACTTTTCGGTCAACCAAACACGTCGCGCAGAGTGGATTTTCGGCGTCGGTTATGGAGCTGACCTTAAATTGGCTGAGCAGGTGATCCGCGATACAATCTTGTCTGATCCGCGTTCATTGGCTGACCCTGCACCGTTCCTTCAGGTCAATAACTTGGGTGATTTTTCAGTCGATTTCCTCTGCCGTGTTTGGGTAAAATCGAGCGACTACTTCCAATATCAGGCCGACATGAAACGTCAGGTGAAGGAAGCGCTGGACAAAGCTGGCATCGATATTCCATTCCCGACGCGAACAGTCTTGAACAATCAAGCGTAACTGAAAACGGCGGGGAAGACCCCGCCGTTTTGTCATTTCAAAGTTGATCGAGAAGCGTTTCAGCCGCCGACAATTCACAAACCCCAGGGCTTTCTTCGAGGTTGAGAATTTTCACAACACCATCTTCAGCCAATAGCGTGTACCGCTTGGATCGATCATAGAGACCTGCTGGCGGGGCTGTGAAATCAAGGCCGATTGCTTTGGTGAATTCTCCCGACGCATCGCCCAAGAAGTGTAAACCTGCTGCCGTCGCGCCCGTCGCTTCGCCCCACGCTTTCATCACGAATGGATCGTTCACGGACACACAAATCACGGCATCGACGCCCTTTTCGTCCAAGGCCGCCTTGCTGCGAACAAAGCTCGGCACGTGGGCGGTCGAACATGTGCCGGTGTAGGCACCTGGCAAACCGAAAATTACAACTTTTTTGCCAGAAGTGAGGCCAGACAGAAAAACCTGCTCTGGCCCGTTTTCGCCCATACGCAACAAAGTTGCCTCGGGCAGTTTTTCACCTACCGAAATCGACATTTTATTTCCCCTGTTCTGAATTGCATGCAGCACGCGCTAAGATATAGGGTCCGCCATAAAAGAGACCATAGAAATCGGAGACAGCGATGCAACATTTTGTCGTGGTTGGCGCAGGTCAAGCCGGTGCAACGCTAGTGGCTCGTTTGCGGGCTGATGGGTTTGACGGAAAGATCACTTTGATCGGGGCAGAGCCGGTGCATCCCTATCAGCGTCCGCCACTGTCGAAGGCCTATATGTTGGGCGAAATGGAGCTGTCGCGTCTCTTGCTGCGGGCGCCCGAGTGGTATGCGGAAAACAACATTGATCTGATGCTCGACACCCGCGTTGTGAGTGTGAACGCCGAGGCAAAGACCATCACCCTGCAGGGCGAGGTCGAGATGGGATATGACGAACTGGCGATTTGCACAGGCTCGCACCCGCGCACGCTGCCTACGGCGATCGGCGGGACTTTGGACGGTGTGTACACGGTTCGCGACCTCAAAGACGCGGACACCATGGCGCCGGAGTTCACGGCGGGCCGCAAGCTTTTGGTCATCGGGGGCGGGTATATCGGCCTCGAAGCCGCCGCCGTTGCTGCCAAGAAAGGCTGCGAGGTTACGCTCGTTGAGATGGCGCCGCGCATTTTGCAGCGTGTGGCCTGTCCCGAAACCTCCGACTACTTCCGCGACATCCACACAAAACACGGTGTTAAGATCATCGAAGGTGTTGGCCTCGATCATCTGGTGGGCACCGACCGCGTGACGGGCGCGGTTCTCTCGGATGGCACCGCGTTGGAGGTTGATTTTGCAATTGTCGGCGTCGGTATTCTGCCCGCAACCATCCTCGCCGAAGCAGCAGGTGCTGTCTGTTCGAACGGCATCGACACCGACGCCCAAGGCCGCACAACCGTCCCACATATCTGGGCCGCAGGCGACTGCGCAAACCTGACCTTCAAAGGCCAGCGCCTCCGTATCGAAAGCGTCGGCAATGCCATCGACCAAGCCGAGGTTGTCGCCAAAAACATGATGGGCGGGTCGGTCGAGTATACCCCCAAACCGTGGTTCTGGTCGGACCAATACGACGTGAAACTGCAGATCGCGGGCCTCAACATCGGCTACGACGCCGTCCACATCAAAACCTACGCGGACACTCCCGAGGCGCGCGTCCACTGGTACTACCAAGGCGACACCCTCATCGCCGTCGACGCCATCAACGCAGGCCGAGACTACATGGTCGGCAAACGCCTCATCGAAGCCGGAAAATCACCAGCCCCCGAAATTATGGTCGATGAAACGACCGACCTGAAGGCACTGTTGAAGTGAGGATTATTGGTGGAACGCACCGAGGGCACGCCCTCGCCGCTGTCGGGAAAGGGGACGCAGGCGCGCACCTTCGTCCGACAACGGATCGCGTTCGCGAAAGCTTGTTCAACGTCCTGTTGGGCGGAAAATTTGGCGATCCAATCGATGAGGCTCGTGTCCTAGATCTCTTTGCAGGAACAGGTGCATTGGGGCTTGAGGCCCTGTCACGTGGCGCTGCCCATGTGACCTTTGTCGATGACGGCCGCGTCGCACAAAAGCTCATCCGCGAGAATATAACCAAGCTAAAGCGGTCGACTGATTGCACACTCATCGGACGCGATGCCACAAAGCTGGGCACCAATGTCGGTGAACCCGCTCAACTTATTTTCCTTGACCCGCCCTATGGGAAGGCGATGGGCCAGAAAGCCCTTGAAGCGGCCATGCACGGCGGTTGGATCGCCGATGATGCCATCATCGTTTGGGAAGAAAACGCGCCGCAGGTCACGCCTGCTGGCTTTGCGCTTTTGGATCAACGACGTTATGGCGACACGTATATTTCTATTCTCGAAAGACAGTTATGATCCCTGACTTGGTTATTTTTGATTGCGACGGTGTGATCGTCGACAGTGAAGGTCCGACCTGTGACGCAATCGCGAAGAACCTCACTGGTTTTGGGTTTCCATTGGACAGGTCTGGAGTTCATGAGCTGTTTGTAGGGCAAACTCTGCATGACATTCATCGGGCAGGACGTGAACGTGGGCTGGCACTGCCGGACAATTGGGTCAGTGATCTGTACGCCGAAATGTTCGAAGTCTTAGGCCAAGGTGTTCCACTTTCGGACGGTGTGATTGACCTCTTTGACGCGCTCGAAGCACAGGGCACTCGTATTGCCATCGCGTCTAACGGGGCCATCGACAAGATGCGCGTCACCCTCACGCCATACGGGCTTTTCGATCGCCTCAAAGACCGTATGTATTCTGGCCATGTTCAAGAGCCGAAGCCCAATGCGGGTATGTTGATCGCCGCGATGAAGCAAGCGAATGCCTCGCCAAAGCGCACCTTCATGATCGACGATAGCACAGCTGGGGCAGGCGCAGCCGTCGCGGCAGGTACCCACTTTATCGGCTATTCGGAACATGGTGGGGAAGAGAAACTCAAACCTCTCGGGGTGGATATCGCTTATTCGATGGCAGACCTTCGCGCACGACTGGTCATATAAAAAGGGCCGCAAGCGCGGCCCCTTTCGTCAGTTTCAGACACAATCAGTTCTGAACAAATGCGCCCTTGGTTCCCGCTGCTGCAGCGACATCGGAACGCGCCGCGTCGACCAATGCCACGCCGTCAAAGCCTTTGGCATCCATTTCAGCGATCCATTCCGCAACGACCTCATCACCCAGAGAAACCATGCGTGCGGTTTCCGCTTCGCTGATTTCGCCAATGTCATTCGCAGCAGCCATGATTTCTCGGCCCAGCGCGTCGCCTGTGTCGTGCGCATATCCCGCCCAACGGCTCGCATAGAGACCAGAGTTGGCGTCGATAATCGCTTGAAGGTCGGCTGGCAGGCTGTCGTAGACGTCGTGGTTCATCGCCCATAGGAAGTAGAGGTTGTAGAGCGCGTGATCGCCGGCAACATCCGAATGGCTGTCCGTCAATTCATCGAGCTTGAGCGACGGGGATTGCTCCCACGTGATCGCACCACCATCAACGACACCCTTCGCAAGTGCCTCTGGGAAGGCTGGCACAGGCATGCCGACTGCCGTTGCACCCAGTTTTTCCAACAGCATCGTCGCCGTGCGAGTCGGGCCGCGGAGCGTCAGGCCGTTGAAGTCTTCAACCGTTTCAATAAGCGGGCCACGTTTATGCACCAGACCAGGCCCATGCATATGCGCGGCGATCAGATGAACATCGGCGAAATCATCCATTAGGAACTCTTGGGTATATTCCCAAGCGGCAGCCGAGGCCTCTTCGGCCGATTTGGTCGTCATGAACGGCAATTCGAGCGCTTCGGCTTCGGGGAAACGGCCGGCCTCATATCCAGGGATTACCCAACCGCCATCGACGATGCCATCAGCAATCATGTCGTACATCTCTGGCGCAGCGCCGCCCAATTCCATGAATGGGTGTAAGACGATCTTTAGACGACCGCCCGATTGTTCTTCGATCGCTTTGGCCCACGGCTCCATGAAATAGGTTGGGTTCGCAGAAAGCGGCGATACGAAATGTTGGAAATGAAGGGTGTAATCTTGGGCTACCGCAGGCGTCACCGCACAGCCCATCACAGCCGCAAACGCAGCACTCTTTAGGGTCATTGCCGACCTCCTAAGATGATGAATGTCAGGGGGATGCCGCCGCTAGCGACATCCGTTACCTATGACTTGCACCTTAAAATTGCAAGGTGATGCAAGTGGTTTAGCGCAACCGTCCGCAAGTTTTATTTTACCAAACGATTGAAAAGCAGGGAAAAACTCACCCGCCGATCAAAGGTAAGTTGGGTGGAATTTCCCTGAGGGCGAGAGCGTGAAAATCTCTGCGCCATCTGCGCGAATGCCAACCGAATGTTCGAACTGGGCGGACAGCGATTTATCACGTGTCACAGCGGTCCAATCATCAGCGAGAACTTTGGTCTCAGGACGACCAAGGTTCACCATGGGCTCGATGGTAAAGAACATGCCTTCCTCAAGGAGCGGCCCAGTTCCCGGACGACCATAGTGAAGCACGTTCGGTGCGGCGTGGAAAACACGTCCCAAGCCATGACCACAGAAGTCGCGCACAACGGACATACGGTGGCTCTCAACATAGCTTTGGATCGCGTGACCGATATCGCCAAAGCGATTACCCGGTTTCGCAGCCTCAATGCCCAACATCAGCGCGTCGTGGGTAACTTGGATCAGACGCTCTGCCTTACGCGACATCGAACCCGCAACATACATGCGGCTCGTATCGCCAAACCAACCATCAACGATCACAGTCACGTCGATGTTCAATATATCGCCGTCTTTGAGTTTCTTCTCGCTCGGGATACCGTGGCAAACCACGTGGTTCATGCTGATGCAGCTGGCGTGCTGGTAGCCTTTGTAACCAATCGTGGCCGAGGTCGAGCCGCTGTCGTTCACCATTTCGGTGATCTTAGCGTCGAGCTCTGCGGTCGTCACACCCGGCTGGATGAACGGAATGATGTCGTCAAGGATCTGTGCCGCAACCTTGCCCGCCGCATGCATACCAGCAAAATCGGCATCTTCATAAATGCGAATTCCGTCTTTGGTCAGTCGTCCACGCAGATCTTCGGTCACAGTCAGTCTCCTTGTTTCTGCTGACCTCTTTAGTAGCCTTCCCTCAAAAGGGCCAGACCTCAGACTGACAGCGAAAACGGGATCTCGCCCGCGATCTCGACACCTTTTGGTGAAATGAAGGTCGAAAGCGCAATAACTTCGACACCAGCCGCCACCGCATCGCCAAGCGCCTTTGCATAGTTGGGGTCAATATCAGCAGCTGGCACCATGCGGTCGCAATCCGTGCGCTGAACGAGGAACAAAACAATGGCGCGGTCGCCTGCTTCTGCCATTTTCGCCAGTTCTACCATGTGCTTTGCCCCGCGCGAAGTCACGCTATCAGGGAACTCTGCTAGCCCAGCTTGACGGGACAATGTGACCGATTTCACTTCGACCCAAGCATCTTTCAGCCCACTCCCAGACAACAAAAAATCAATCCGGCTATTTTTGCCGTATTTCACTTCAGGCCTGACCACCGAGTAATCCGAGAGCGCCGCAATCTCGCGTTTCTCCAACGCCTCTTTCAACGCACGGTTCGGAACCGAGGTATCAACGCCCGTGAAGTGACCATTTTCGTGGTCCACGAGCCGCCACCCGAATTTCAGCTTCTTTTTGGGGTCGTCATTGGGTTCGAGCCATATCTTGCTCCCCTCAATCGCTAGTCCCATCATGCTGCCGGGGTTGGCGCAATGTGCCACCACCTCACGCCCATCCTCCAAACGACAGTCCGCGAGGAACCGTTTGTAGCGGCGGATGAGGCGAGCGGGGATCAATGGTGTGGAAAACTGCATAGTCCAGTTCTATACCCATTCTGAAGGATATGGAGAAGCCGATGCCAAACCCAACTGCCGCCATTCTCATCATAGGGGATGAAATCCTGTCAGGGCGCACCCGTGACAGCAATATGCACTATCTGGCTGGACGGCTGACCGAAGTCGGCATCGACCTCAAGGAGGTTCGCGTTGTATCGGATGACCGCGAGGCGATTATCTCCGCAGTCAATGCATTGCGTGAAACATATGGGTCCGTCTTTACCTCGGGCGGGATTGGGCCAACGCATGATGATATCACCGCCGATTGCATCGCAGCTGCGTTTGGCGTCGGGATCGACATTCGTCAGGACGCCTATGACCTGCTCAAAGCGCACTACGATTCCCGCGGACAAGAATTTAACGCAGCCCGCCAACGTATGGCACGCATTCCCGACACTGCCTGCCTTATCGAAAACCCTGTTTCAACTGCACCTGGGTTCAGCCTTGGGAATGTGCACGTCATGGCTGGGGTTCCTTCAGTATTTCAAGCCATGGTCACCTCCGTCCTGCCATCCCTGACTGGCGGAGCACCGCTGCTATCTCAGACATATCGGATCAATCAGGGTGAAGGCACCATTGCGGGGCCGCTCTCGGAATTGGCTGCAGAGTTCTCGGACCTTTCCATCGGCTCTTATCCGTTCATCATCGACGGCGTTCATGGGTCAAATATCGTGATACGTGGCTCGGACGGTGCTCGCGTCGATCAGGCTATCGTCAAACTTGCAGGACTGTTTCCAGCATGAAAAACCCAACAGCCGCCGAACTCTATGACGTCATCGAAGGCACGTGGCCACCAGCCAATCGCACCACTGTCGGCCCCTTCATCATTCGCGAAGGCCAAGGGGGCGGGAGCCGCGTTTCTGCGGCAACGGGGCCTGCTGACGAAACAGACCTCCCTCTCGCCGAAGAGGCCATGCGCGCTTTAGGTCAGCCGTGCCAGTTCATGATACGCGACGGGGAAGCCGATTTTGATGCGATGCTGGCAGGCAAAGGTTACAGGATCAAAGATCCAGTGACCCTCTACGCCGCACCGATTGATCGGATCGCCACGCATCGTCCGCCCCCTGTCACAACCTTTGAAGTTTGGCCGGCGTTAGCCATCCAAGCTGACATATGGGCAGAGGGTGGCATTGGTTCGGAACGCATGGCCGTGATGGAACGAGCCGATTGCCCGAAAACCACGATCCTCGGGCGAATAAACGATACTCCGGCGGGCACAGCCTATGTGGGCATCAGCAATGGCATCGCAATGTTCCACGCGCTCGAAGTAGCGCAGCGGTTCCGCCGCCAAGGACTAGCTGCCCACATGATCCGCGCGATGGCGTTCTGGGCCCGCGAAAACGGTGCGAAACATTTTGCCTTGGTCGTGACCGAGGCAAATGTGGGTGCAAACGCGCTCTATGCTTCCCTCGGGTTCGACGTTGTGGGACACTACCACTACAGAATTTTACCGGAGTAGACCGTGACACAAAAACCGACCGCGCTCGACCTGCCAATGGTCAATCCGCTGCCCGAGGCAACTCAGAAATATTTCGATATCTGTCAGGACAAACTGGGTATGATCCCGAACGTCCTTCAGGCTTATGCATTTGATATTGAAAAGCTAAATGCTTTCACCGGGATGTATAACGATATCATGCTCGCGGCCTCTGGCCTCAGCAAGTTAGAGCGTGAGATGATCGCAGTGGTCGTATCGTCGGTGAATAAATGTTTTTACTGCCTGACCGCACATGGTGCTGCCGTTCGCGAACTCTCGGGCAATCCGATCTTGGGTGAAATGTTGGTCATGAATTGGCGTGCGGCAGATTTGGATGCGCGGCAAACCGCGATGCTAGAATTTGCCGAGCTCATCACCGTTTCCAGCGCGAAGGTAGCAGAGAGCGATCGCCAAGCCCTTCGCGATGCTGGCTTTACCGACCGTGACATCTGGGACATCGCGTCCGTTGCTGGCTTCTTTAACATGACCAACCGGATAGCCTCGGCCACCGATATGCGTCCCAACGACGAATACCATTCGCAGGCACGATGATCCGTTTCTTATTTTTCGTTTTGTTGTGTAGTCCGACGTACGGTTTGGCATTGACGATCGATATGCCTGCGAATGCGTCTCGTACCACTCTCGTGGACACCCCACTTCAGAGCTTTAACGTCGCGACTGGTCCTTGGGATGGTCAAGCCGTCCCAATGCAGATCATTGATGGCACAGTAACAACCGAGGTGTGGACGATCGACGCCGCTGGGCTGACAACGCTCCAAATCCTGTCGCCTTTCAGGCAGCAGTTGGACGCCGAAGGCTATGACGTGATTTTTGAATGCCGCACCGAAGATTGCGGCGGCTTCGATTTCCGCTTTGCAATCGATGTGGCGGCACCTCCCGATATGCGCGTCGATTTGGGTGATTTCCGATATATCGCCGCCAAGGGCCCTACGGACACGGTCGCGCTCGTTATAAGCAAAACGGCGGCGGCTGGGTTTGTGCAAATCACCCGCATTGGAGCCGATCAGGCACCATTGGCTAATACGACAACTGAAACGCTTCAATCGGTTTTACCTGTAACGGCAATTCCGACAGACGACGGTTTGCCCGCCGTTTTGGAAAACACAGGGCATATGGCACTGTCTGATCTTCGATTTGAAAGTGGGTCATCGACGCTCGGGCCGGGGCCGTTTGAAAGCCTCGTGGCTTTGTCGGACTACTTACTCCAAAACCCAGATCGAAGAATTGCTTTGGTCGGTCATACCGACAGCTCAGGCTCGCTTGAAGGGAATATTGCCCTGTCCCGACAGCGTGCAACGTCTGTCCAGACCCGTCTTATCGAAGCCTATGGCGTTCCGTCGACCCAACTCGAAGCGGATGGAACGGGTTATCTGGCCCCAATCGCATCTAACCTGACCGCTGAAGGGCGCGAGGCCAATCGGCGCGTTGAGGCCGTTCTACTCTCGATCGAGTGACCTGTGATCCGTCGTACAACCGTGATGGTCACCGAGCGCCTCTAACACCCCGCATGTCTCAATGGTCCCATGATCATGGGTCGCAGCGATCCGCGCCAATTCCGCTTCGAGCCGTTGTAGGCGGGCGATGCGTTCGCGGATGTGATTGAGATGCGACCGTGCAATCGAATGAGCTACTGAGCAAGGCCGCCCCGGCGTATCCTCCATCGCGATCAAGTCGCGTATTGCATCTAAGGGCAAACCCAAATCTCGCGCGTGTTTGATAAACGTCAACCGACGCAGACCTTCTGGATCATAGCGCCGCTGATTGCCTGACGTCCTGTCGAACGGTTCAATCAGCCCGATTTCCTCATAATATCTGATCGTTGGAACCTTTACGGCCGTGCGTTTTGATAATTCGCCGATGGAGTACATTTTGCCCTTGAACCTCTAGTGACTAGAGGAATTAGGATGGAAGGAGATAAGTATTTCAAGGTATAAAATGGCCCATTCTCATCACCATCATCACCATCACATTGATCCGAAAACCGGGGATGGTCGTATGGCGCTGGCCGTCGGTGTAAACATATTGCTCACGGTGGCGCAGATCGTCGGTGGCATCTTATCAGGCAGCCTCGCCCTCATTGCGGATGCCCTGCACAATTTGTCGGACGCGTTATCGCTGTTCATAGCATTCTTCGCACGCAAGGTTGCCCGTCGGCCCGCCGATGACATCATGACCTTTGGCTACGGACGCGCTGAAGTCGTTGCCGCGCTGATCAACTACACCTCGCTAATCCTCGTCGGGCTGTGGCTGGCTTTTGAGGCCATCATGCGTTTTCTGGACCCCCAGCCCGTTGATGGCTGGTTGGTTGTAGGCTTGGCCAGCCTTGCGCTGGTGATTGACCTCGTAACCGCTTGGCTGACGTTTCGTATGGCAAAAGACAGTGTGAATATCCGTGCTGCCTTCCTGCACAACGTCGCCGATGCTTTAGGGTCCGTTGCTGTCATCGTTGCTGGGATAGCCATTCTCGTATTCGGTTGGCTCTGGATTGACCCCGCCATCACGCTGCTCATTGCAGCCTATATTCTGTGGATGGCTTTGGGCGAAATGGGTAGTGTTATCCGCATCCTAATGCTCGGCACCCCAGAGCATCTGTCGCCACAAGACGTAACGGCAACGATCATGGCAGTAGAGGGCGTGGACGACCTGCATCACCTGAAACTGTGGTCCGCCCAAGAACACGAAACCGCACTCACCGCCCATATCGTCATCGCACATAGCGCTTGGGGCAATGTCGCGTGGATAAGGCAGAACATCCGCACCACGCTTCATGACGTTCATGGGATCGAGATGGTGACACTTGAATTGGAAACGGCGCCAGAGGTTTGCCCCTAACGCCGCTGAATGGATCGACTTATTCCCCAGATTACCAGCTATCTGGCCCTTTTTCCGCATAGGCGTGCACGAGAAAATCGATGAATGCGCGCACTTTGGGCTGTGTGAAGCGGCCCGGCGGGTAGACGGCGTAAATGCCTTGGGTTTCAACAGGAAGGTCGGGAATAGCTTCTTCGACGAGGCCCTGCTTCATCGCATCCGCGTAGAGGAACGACGGCAGGTACGCGATGCCGAGTCCCGAGACACAAGCGTTTAAGAGCGACTGACCGTCATTTACCGTGAGCCAACCCGCAGTCCGAACCTGACGCTTCTCACCGCTTGGAGCAGTGATTTTCCAAACCGCACTGTTCGCTTGGTTCGAATAGTGGAGCAATTTGTGATCGTTCAGATCGTCGATCTTTTGCGGGCGGCCGTATTTCTGGAAGTAATGCGGCGATGCGATCATCCGACGGTTGGTTTCCGTCAGCTTACGTGCCCGCAAGGTGCTGTCTTCTAGCTCACCAATACGGATCGCCATGTCAAAGCCTTCAGAGATCAGTTCGACATAACGGTTGTTCAGCACCATGTTGACGGTGATGTCGGGGAATTCCTGCAGGAACTCACCCAAGATTGGCGACAGGTGGTTCACACCGAAATCCGTGGCGACCGAAATTCGCAACAGGCCTGACGGCGCAGATTGCATCGAGGTGACGAGTGAATCCGCTTCGCCAGCATCGTTGAGAACGCGGCGGGCGCGGTCGTAATATGCCAGACCAATCTCAGTCGGACTCACTCGACGTGTCGTTCGGTTGAGAAGCCGAGCACCAAGGCGCGCTTCGAGTGCGGATACGTGCTTCGAGACAGCGGATTTTGAAATCCCCATCTTCTTGGCGGCATCCGTAAAACCGCCCTGATCCACGACTGTGGCGAAGGCTTCCATTTCGGTAAGGCGATCCATTACTCGACCCTCTGATACTAATTCCTAGGCTCATGGTATCGTCGCCAAATCGGGCACAATCTGGGCCATGTGCGGACAATATCAGGGATTTTCGCGGACAATTTCTAATGCATAAGAATAGTCTGCGAGACCGATCGGGTAGATCATCCTTTGTGAAATCAGAGGGTTGCAGCCAATCTCGTGCCTTGGTCGATTGCCCGTTTTGCGTCCAATTCCGCCGCAACATCCGCACCGCCGATGACATGACAAGGAATCCCTTCGGCTTCCAACGCATCTGCAAGCGACCGTTCCGACACCTGCCCAGCGCACAAGACAACGTTGTCACATGGGATCAGTGTTGGGTTTTCACGAGCTTCACCCGTCGACACCCAGATACCTTCGGGTGTGATGCGTTCGTAGTTCACGCCACCCTTCATCGTTACGCCCTTCATCTGGAGCGTTGCACGATGGATCCAGCCCGTCGTTTTACCCAAACGGCGCCCAGGCTTTTCGGCCTTGCGCTGCAAAAGAGTCACGTCGCGTATTGGGGCATCGGGCTGCGGTCCTTCGGGGGCGAGACCGCCGCGCTGGTCCGACGGATCCGTCACGCCCCACTCACGAAGCCATTCAGGAAGGTTCACAGTCGGACTGTCACCAGTGACAAGGAATTCCGAGACATCAAAACCGATGCCACCTGCACCGATCACAACAACCTTTTTACCAACATCGGCACCCCGAAGGACATCGATGTAGGACAGAACCTGAGGCAAATCCTGACCTTCGATTTCAGGATCGCGGGGCACAACACCTGTCGCGATGACGACCTCATCAAATGACTGCAGCGCGTCAACAGTCGCCGTTTCATTCAAACGTAGTTCAATCTCAGCGTCGGCGACCGCAGTCTCGAACCAATCGACTAGACCATGGAACTCTTCCTTGCCTGGAACTTGCTTTGCGAGATTGAGCTGCCCGCCCAAACGGTCGCTGCGATCAAAAATAGTAACCTTGTGCCCACGCTCAGCAGCCGTCAGAGCCGTCGAAAGGCCAGCAGGTCCCGCGCCGACCACGGCGATTGTTTTCGCCTCACTTGCAGGTGCAACCACCAACTCAGTCTCAAAACAAGCACGCGGGTTCACCAAGCAACTGCTCAACTTGCCGCCAAAGGTATGATCCAAACAGGCCTGATTACAGGCGATACAGGGCGCAATTGTCTCAGCCCTGTTCGCAACCGCTTTGGCGACAAAATTTGGATCGGCAAGGAACGGACGCGCCATGCTGACCATATCCGCACATCCATCGGCCAAGACTTCCTCTGCAACATCAGGTGTATTGATCCTGTTCGATGTGATGACGGGGATATTCACGTGACCCATCAGCTTTTTGGTAACCCAAGAAAACGCGCGGCGAGGAACACTGGTCGCGATAGTCGGAATACGGGCCTCGTGCCAACCGATCCCAGTGTTGATGATCGTTGCGCCTGCCGCCTCGACCGCTTTGGCGAGCTGGATCACCTCCTCAAAGGATGACCCGTTCGGGATCAGGTCGATCATCGATAGTCGATAAATGATGATGAAATCAGGCCCAACGGCCTTGCGGATACGGCGCACGATTTCGACGGGTAGCCGCATACGGTTCTCATAGTCCCCGCCCCAGCGATCAGTGCGCTTATTGGTATGCAAAACGAGGAACTGGTTGATGAAATACCCTTCGGACCCCATCACCTCTACCCCGTCATAGCCCGCTTCTTTGGCGCGGGTCGCGGCGGTCACGAAATCGGAGATCTGTTTTTCGATCCCATCCTCATCGATCTCTTTGGGAGGGAAAGGGGAAATAGGAGATTTGACCGCAGAAGCAGACACACAATCAGGTCCATAAGCGTAGCGACCCGCATGAAGAATCTGCATTGCGATTTTGCCATCCGCCTCGTGCACACGGTCCGTCACGATACGATGGTTTGCGATGTCTTGATCCGTGAATAGGCCAGCCGCACCGGGGAAAACACCGCCCTCTTTGTTTGGGGCCATGCCTCCTGTGACCATCAGAGCCACACCGCCCCGCGCCCGTGTTGCGTAAAACTCGGCAACGCGATTCCAGTCCTTGGTCTCCTCCAAACCCGTATGCATCGACCCCATAAGAACGCGGTTCTTTAGGGTTACAAATCCCAGATCGAGCGGAGCAAGCAGGTGCGGATATTTCGTCATAGTGGCCTCCCTATTCGGGGGCACAATGCAGCGACTTTCCCAGCGCGTCACCTACAACGCGGCGTCACCGACTTACATCGTCTCCACGCAATGACGACGGAATGCTTTTTTCAGAAGGTCGAGTTCGGCACGCAGAAGGTCCAATTCTGCTCGAATGTCTTCGGCCACCGGCTCACCGCAAATAATGGAAAAGGTCGCGAGAGTGTCACCGCTATCTCGGTCTGCGATGATAAAGGTCTGCACGCCATCACTCAGAACGTCGGCAGGTACGGGAACCCGCACGACCCAGCCACCTTCGGCACCACTCACATCAACACCAGAAATCTCACGTGCCAAATGCGTGACAACAATGGACGGCGCTGTTTGCGTTGAGACGGTTAGGACGCCTTCCCAGACGCCTTCGAACAAGCGGGTTTTTGTCAGGGCTGGAGTTCTCATCGCGGTCCCTTTGATTAGAATTCAGCACGAGGATAACGACACAGCGTGAGGTCACGCACCGTTACCTGATTCATAGACGGGCCTTCGAAAATGAGGTCCATCCAAACTTTCTCGATTCGCTTTTCATTGAGCTTTGAATACCCGAGGTCGAATTCGACCATCTGGCTACTCGCCCCCAATGGCAGCTCGCGAACGATCTGTTCAACGTTGGGGCCGTGTTTGATGTTCAAACGCGCAAATATCTCGAGCGGTTTTTCCGTCTCAATAATGGGGTCACAGCGCACAAGATGCTTCATCGTAAGGCCGTGGCAGGCCTCATCCGGAAAATCGATGGCGAGACTCAGATAGGTGCCGTCGAATTTGAAAACGTCCATGCGCAAACCGTAAGGGGCAAGATCGGCTTCGCGGGTATTGCGCAATTGGCGCAGGGTAAGTTCGCTGATTTGGCAATCGTGATAGAGCGTGACCTCATCGCCAATCATCGTCTTGGACGGTGCCGAGGCCATGCCTTTGACGCCCAGAGGACCACGCCACAATTGCGGGCGCCATGCCCAGTCGGTCCCGCGCGGGGTCGGGAAACGGTTTGCACCGATCATCGGCAACGCAAGACGTTCGTTCGCGACATAGATGAACTCATCCATCCTCGCGCGCACTTCGAGAGCAGAGAACAGCCGCCGTCGAACCAAGTCCAGTTTACTGGTCTTCGCATCTTTGACCATCTGCGCCAAATAGCGCATCAGGCGGCGCATCATGAATTTGTCGATCAGGTTCATCCTGCCCGAATGTCCCTTTTGTCTTGGCACAACCATGCCGACAATTCCCCGAGTTGGGTCATGCCGTCAAGCCACAGTCGGCACTTTTGTTGAAACATCAATCGCCTACCAGAGCCAACGCTGCCGCCCGCAACACCGCTAGACCCTGCGCTTGATCGAGAGGCGATTGATCCCACCACCGCACAGAGACCGTGACCATCCGATCCTGATAGTCGAGGAACGCGCGCCACTGCGTCGGCTGTAGCCCATCCGACAGGGACGACGCAGTATCGCTAAAGAAAACCTCAACTCGGTGATTGTGAACTTGGACGTGATGCACAAAAATCGTCGAAGGGTCACCTGCCCCACTCAGCAAAGCTCGACCATCAGGATGCTGAATCAACTGCAACAACGCGTTTTCTGCCCCAGTGACGGCCGCGCTGTCCGCTTCACCGATTTGTGTCGTGATCAAAGCAAGGCGAGACGCACCACAGGGAGTTGCCACTGTGAAGCCTTCTGCCAGACGACTTGCCCTTCGATCGAAACAGTAGCCTTCAGGTGCAACAACGGTGATTTCACCGCCCAAAACGTCAATAGACTTGGGCCCAGAGGCCAAACCGCCGTCCAAAGTACATGCAGACACCAGTAGAGAAGCGCCCCAAAACGCAGCCATTACGCGCATCTTTAAATTCATAGTCGCCTCCGGGTCGCAGCCCATTGCGGTTTAGGCGACGATACCTTTGGTATCAACCAATAGAAGCGTTGATTGCAATTCAGGGCGGCGCGGCTTATTTCGGTCACCAATAGCGAAAAAAGGCAAGCGCGATGAACTGGATTTCGAATTACGTCCGCCCGACGATCAACTCGCTCTTTTCTCGTCGTGAGGTTCCTGAGAACCTTTGGACGAAGTGTGGCGAATGTGGAACCATGCTGTTTCACCGTGAACTGGCTGACAATCAGAACGTCTGCACAAACTGTAATCATCACATGGCGATTACGCCGCGCGACCGTTTTACCGCTCTCTTTGATGGCGGCATCTTTACTGAGGTGAAGGTCCCGACCCCAATCGACGACCCACTCAAATTCCGTGACCAGAAAAAATACGTGGACCGGATGAAGGCCTCACAGAAATCAACCGGCGAAAAAGAAGCCATGTTGGTTGCCGAGGGCGAGATTTTCCGCACACCGATCGTGGCTGCGGCTCAGGACTTCAGCTTTATGGGTGGATCGATGTCGATGTATGTCGGCAACGCGATCATCGCTGCTGCTGAACGCGCTGTCGCACTTGGCCGTCCGCTGGTTCTGTTCTCCGCTGCCGGTGGCGCACGTATGCAGGAGGGTATCCTCTCGCTGATGCAGATGCCCCGCACGACCATCGCAGTCGATATGCTCAAAGAAGCCGGCCTGCCTTACATTGTGGTTCTGACACACCCGACCACAGGTGGCGTCACAGCATCTTATGCGATGCTCGGTGATGTCCATATCGCAGAACCAAACGCCCTGATCTGTTTCGCAGGCCCGCGCGTGATCGAACAGACCATTCGCGAAAAACTGCCCGAAGGGTTCCAGCGCGCCGAATACTTGCTAGACCACGGGATGCTCGACCGCGTGACACCACGTGGCAAGCAAAAAGAAGAGCTGGCGCAAATCATCCGCATGCTCATGGGCATGGATGCTGTTGTCGCTGCTGACCTTCCTGCGCCTGCTGAACAACCTGCAAAAGCGGATTAACCAAATCAAATGACTACTCCGACTTCGGACGTGATCCTCGAACGGATGATGGCCTTGCACCCCAAGGTCATCGACCTTGTTTTGGACCGCGTTTGGCGTTTGCTGGACGCTCTTGGCAATCCGCAGAACGATCTGCCGCCCGTCATCCACCTTGCTGGAACGAACGGCAAAGGGTCGACGCAGGCCATGATCCGCGCGGGCCTAGAGGCCGAAGGTAAAAAGGTTCACGCCTACACCTCGCCGCACCTCGCACGGTTCCATGAGCGCATTCGGTTGGCTGGTGAGCTGATCTCGGAAAGTTACCTCACCGAAGTTCTGGACGAATGCTACGCTGCCAATGGCGGTGAGCCGATCACTTATTTCGAAATCACAACCTGCGCTGCAATCCTAGCGATGGCGCGGACTCCTGCGGACTACACTCTGCTTGAAGTCGGCCTGGGTGGTCGTCTGGACGCAACGAACGTTGTGGCGAAACCTGCGCTCTCGATCTTGACACCAATTTCGATTGATCACGAGCAGTTCCTTGGCTCGACCCTGACGGCAATTGCGGGCGAAAAAGCTGGTATAATTAAGCGCGGCGTGCCCGTTATCGTTGGGCCGCAGCAAGATGAATCCATGGACGTGATCGAAGCAACGGCTGCCCGCCTCGGCGCGCCTATCTTTGCCTACGGGCAGCAATGGCAGATCAACGAAGAGCATGGACGCATGGTCTATCAGGACGAACAGGGCCTCTGCGACCTGCCGCTCCCCAACCTGCCTGGCCCCCACCAAATCCAGAACGCTGGCGCTGCGATTGCTGCACTACGCATGCTTGGCATGTCGAGCATTGCGACTGAGGCCGCGGTGACCAAAGCGGAATGGCCCGCACGGATGCAGCGCCTGAAAACGGGACCGCTTATCGAATTGGCCGGCAATTGTGAACTCTGGCTCGATGGCGGTCACAACCCTGCGGGTGGTGAAGCTGTTGCCAAAACACTGTCCCGCCTACCGCAGCGCCCGACCCATCTGGTTTGCGGAATGCTTAACACTAAGGACGTGACAGGCTACATGCGCCCGCTGGCCGATGTTGCGCAAAGTCTAACCGCAATTTCGATCCCAGACGAGATCAACACACTTCCCGCAGACACAACAGCGAACGCGGCACGTGAGGCAGGTTTCGCCACAGTCAGAACGGCAAACTCGACCGCCGATGCAATCGTGGAGATCGTTAAAGCCGATCCATCCGCTCGTATTCTGATTTGCGGCTCGCTCTATCTGGCGGGTCACATTCTGCGCAGCAACGGGTAAGGGCAGTCGTCCCTACTCGGATGGTGCGAAAAACAGCGTCAAAATATACGTACGATTCGAATCGCTCCCCTTGACCGCGAATCACCTAGACCGCTAGATTCACGGTAGAATTCGCTGTTGGACGCTAACGCGCGACGGCATACCGGCCAGGCAGGGCGGGGAGGCGGGCTATTTTAGCTCGTCTTTCTGTTTGTAACACACTGATACCGAATCATTTTTGCGAATCTCTTTATGGGTGAACCCATTAAGTCGATTCGCACGTTTGACTTGCGCGACCTGATTCTCCAAAATGCGGTCAAAGCGACGGAACACACAGCGCCTGCCAGCGCATACCAATAAAATGTGCTTCGAAGATTGGGGGACAGAAGATGTTGCGACTGTTCAGCAGTATTGCGATCGGACTCTGCGTATGCTTTGGCGCTGCGCAGGCTCAAGACGTGAAAATCACCGACAATATGCCCGAGGCCGTCATTGACCTGAACGGCACAACGGTCACGATCAGCCGTATTCAAGATACGGAAAACCTTTTGACGGGCGATTTCGCGAAGACATCTCGCCCCTGTCCACCGTTTTGCATTCACCCGATGACCATTGAGGATGGTGTGAAAACTGTTGGCGAACTGGAAGTCATCGACTTCCTGTCTACCAAAGTCGCCGCTGGCAGTGGTTTGCTGATCGACAGCCGCGTCCCTGACTTTTTCGTTCGCGGCGCAATTCCCGGTGCGATCAATGTGCCGTTCACAACGCTGGAAGCCTCAAACCCATATCGCACCGACATCATCAAAGCGCTCGGCGCAGTCGAAATTGGCGGAGGCTTAGATTTCACAAACGCCCTCGACCTCATGCTGTATTGCAACGGCCCGTGGTGTGATCAATCACCCCGCGCGATCCGAGGACTACTAGAGGCGGGATACCCCGCCGAGAAACTGTTTTATTACCGTGGTGGTGTGCAGGATTGGGTCATGCTTGGCCTGACAACTGTTACGCCGTCGAATGACGGCTAAGCCGCTTAGGAGAAGAGCATTATGATCCGCACCGTACTAGGTTTTTTCATCGCGGCTTTGACGATCTGCATCGTGATTATTCTGGCACCGTTCTCGTCAGACGATGAACCTGCCACAATTGACGTAACACGCAATGAAACGGGCAACGTGACTGCGCCTGTGGCTGCTCCGATTGGATCGACTGGCACATTGGCACCGGGTGTTGCTGAAGCCATCGCCCCCGCTCCAGGTGTTGCAGGTCAGGCTGCGGCCCGCATTTTGGCGGCATCTCGCGCAGGACAGGAACCAGAGCTCAAGATCCAAACCGACACGAGTTCCATCGGTGATACGACCGCTGGCGTTCTGGCGGCGCTTGGTTTGGCAACAGGCGCGGCACCTGTGCCAACCCCTGCCGAGCAAGGCGGGGATGAAATGATGAACATGACCGCGAGTGTTCTGTCAGGCATCCGCGGTGCAACGGGACAACCCGCCGCCGCACCACAACAGAACGATCTGCAAACTCTGGTCGCGTGGGCGCTGAAAGAAGGTCAGTCAGACTCTTACATCGATGCGCTCTTGAACGAGGCAGCTTCGGCTGGTCAGATCACCGTTCCAAACATGCTTGTGACGTCTGACGGTCGTGTCGATACCGCGACGCTCCTTGCATCGATTGTACAAGAGGCTACCGCAGCCACGACGGGCCAACGCGCAGCCGTTCCCACCACACCGTTGGGGCCGTCAGACGGTGTTGAGGTTCGCGTGGTCCAGCGCGCAGGGGAAACCGAACAATTTCGGTTCTACACCGTTGGTTCAGGCGACAGCTTGGGGTCGATTTCGGTGAAATTCTACGGCTCGGTCGAATACTACCCCCGCATTTTCGAAGCGAACCGCACCATTCTATCCAGCCCTGATCGTATCCAAACGGGCCAGCGATTGGTCATCCCAGAGCTGGGCTAAAAGAATGAGGGCGGGGATTTCCCCGCCCATCGTTTATGCCTCGACTTGTTTACCCCAAGTCTTGTCCTGCATTTCCCTCAGGCGACTGGCGGTGCGTTCGAATTCAAACACCCCCTCCCCTTCGAGGTAGAGCGTTTCTGGTTCCGATGCCGCAGAGCATATCAGTTCAACCTTAGCCTCGTAGAGCGCATCGATCAAAGTGACGAACCGTTTGGCTTCGTTAAAGTTATTGCGGCTCAACGCTGGAATGTCCTCGAGGATCAGAACCCTAACGGCGTCTGCAACGGCTAGGTAGTCTGCTGGCCCCAACATCCGCCCGCACAAGTCAAAGAACGACGCTCGCGCCACGCCATTCCAGAAACCGGGCAGCGTGACATCGCGACCTTTAACTTTAAGGACGAGAGGGTGCGCATTGTCCCCTGCAAAATCGGTCCAAATTGCCCGAATGGAAGCACGAGCTTCGGGCGTGATCGGCGTGAAATACCGTTTTTCATCATGTAAGCGACCCTGACGGTGGTCCGTCTCGCTGATCAATTCGCGAACCTCCAATTGATCTTTGATTAGATCAATGAAGGGCAGGAAAAGTTGGCGGTTCAGGCCATTCTTGTAGAGATCATCTGGAACGCGGTTTGAGGTGGTAACAACCGTAACACCCGCCTCAAACAGCTTTTCAAATAAACGCCCGACGATCATCGCGTCAGTAATATCACTGATTTGCATTTCATCGAACGCGAGGAGCCGAACATCTTTGACCAAGGCATCGGCAACAGGAGCGATGGCATCATCCACGCCCTGCGCACGCGCCTTTGCCATCTCAGAATGGACCCATTGCATAAACGCATGAAAATGCTCACGCCGCTTTGGCACAACGACCAAGGAATAGAGCAGGTCCATCAACATGGATTTCCCGCGCCCTACGCCGCCCCACAGATAAAGCCCCCGAACAGGTGGATGAGCCGCCCTACGGAAGAAACCTTTCTTTACTGGAGGCTGCGCCAGTTCTGATTGAACACGTTCAAGCGCATCCAAAATCGCTTCTTGGGCGGGGTCGGGTTTCAGGCGGCCTTCGGCAACGCCTGTGCGATATGCATCAATGATACCAGTCATAAACCGCACATAGCCCGCAGCATGACCAAAGAAAAGCCGCGCCGCATTTCAAACGGCAATGCAGGGCCGCACAAAATGTCATCAAAAATCCAAAGCAGCCGATTGACGGCAATCAAACGGCCCGACACTGTCGCGCCATGAACAAAAGCGCGCCCCTCTTTACACCCGTCCTGATCACCGGCTGCATCATCGTGATGATCGGCTTTTCTATCCGTGCGTCGTTTGGGGTGTTTCAGATTCCCATCGCTACGGAATTCAATTGGTTGCGGTCTGATTTCAGCCTCGCAATTGCGATCCAGAACCTTGCATGGGGAATAGGGCAGCCGATCTTCGGTGCGGTTGCTGAAAAGGTCGGCGATCGTAAGGCCATTATTCTGGGTGCACTGGCCTATGCAGCAGGTTTGATCCTGTCGGCAGGTGCGACGCTCCCTATTCAGCATCAACTGTATGAAATTCTTGTCGGCTTTGGCATCGCAGGCACAGGGTTCGGCGTCATTCTTGCCGTTGTTGGCCGCGCCAGTTCGGATGAGAACCGCTCCATGAGCCTCGCGATTGCGACGGCGGCAGGATCGGCAGGACAAGTATTCGGCGCACCAGTGGCAGAATTCCTGTTGCAATCCATGTCGTGGCAAAACGTGTTCTTGTGGTTTGCCGCTGCAATTCTCGCGACACTTCTCCTGCTACCATTCATGCGTGCCCCTCAGGTCGCATCAAAGGCTGAACTGCAAGAGAGCATGGGAACCATTTTGATCCGTGCATTCCGCGACCCCTCGTACACAATGATTTTCCTCGGCTTCTTTTCCTGCGGATACCAGCTCGCGTTCGTCACAGCCCACTTCCCCGCATTCGTAGCAGAAAGCTGTGGCCCAATTGCGGGCGGCACGTTCTTGGCTGGGATGGGTATAAACTCAACATCTGCTCTAGGCGCGGCCGCGATTTCCTTGATCGGGCTGGCGAACATCATGGGGACGCTTTTGGCGGGCTACCTCGGCAAGCGGTATTCTAAGAAGTATCTGCTCGCCAGCATCTATGCCGCACGAACAATTATCGCCGCTTGGTTCATCCTCACGCCGATGACACCCCTAACCGTCATCATCTTCTCGATCTTCATGGGTAGCCTCTGGCTCGCCACTGTTCCACTCACCTCTGGTCTCGTCGCGCACCTCTACGGGCTGCGCTACATGGGTACACTCTATGGGATCGTGTTCTTTTCCCACCAGCTAGGTAGCTTCTTGGGTGTATGGCTCGGCGGCAAACTCTACGACATTTACGGCACCTACACCTACGTATGGTGGGTTGGTGTCGGCGTTGGCGCGTTCTCGGCCTTGGTTCACCTTCCAATCAAAGAAAAGCGGACGGCGCTCGCGGCCTAACGCGCGCGCCACCGGTCCAAAATATACCGCGCCGTCATAAGATCGAGGTGAGCGCCACCACCGTTCTTGAACAGCGTGATGTCGTCGGCTTCGCGGGTAAAACCATTCAGCGTGTAGTAGTCCGCAACAACGTTCGCAGGATCGTACTCCCCCGCCTCGATCGGGATGCGCAGTTCGCCAATATCGTGGAGCACCGTGTCACGGCTATCCATGAACACCCGAGACCGTAAAAGAGCCTCTGTATCCGCCTCACGCAGGTCAGATCGGAACGCACCAATCAGATCGACGTGCTGACCCGTGTGAAGCCATTCGCCTTTAAGCACGATCTGTCTAGCTGGTGTCGCACAGGTGATGATATCGGCGGCACGCACAGCAGCCTCAACATCCGTAGTGGCCTCAGTCGCCGGATATTGCGCAGCAAGGGCTGAAGCGGATTCAAGCCGGCGCCCCGCAATAGTAAAACGAGCATTCGGAAATAACGCGCCATAAGCCTCGCGCAGGGAGGCAGCGACCGTTCCCGCGCCTATGATAACGATATTCTCGCTCTCTGGACGCGCCAAACGCCGAGCTGCCAGCAAGCTATCCCCTGCCGTTTTCCATTTTGTCACGAGGCCAAAATCAACAACCGCTTCGAGGTCGCCCGTGACATCAGACATAAGGTTCATAGCGCCGTTGACGTTGCGCAGTCCCTTTTCGTTGTTCTTTGGGAAAATCGTGGCGGCTTTGACCGCTATCCCGAGACCATCAATCCATGCGCTGCGGGTAAGCAGCGTATCATCATCGCGATAAAGAAACGTGTCGGCGATTTCAGCCTTAGGGAGGCTGTGACCTTCGGCAATCGCGTCTGTGAGCCCGATCCAATCGAGCAATGCCTGACCTTCGTCAAAAGGAACGATGTCGATCATTTCGCGTCCTCCTCGCTCAACAAACCTTCGGCAACGAGACGAGCTGCAAATCCCTGCGGATCCGTGAAGAGATGCGTTTTCCAGCCACGCGCAGCGGCCGCAGCGATATTATCAGCCCGATCGTCTGCGAACAAAAGCGCCGTTGGCTCAACGCCGCAATCGGCTTCTAGCATACGGTAAATCTCTGGCTCAGGTTTCACTTCGCCCATGTGCCCCGAGATGTAACGACGGTCGAATTCTTCTAAGAACGGGTATTCTCGCTCGCCGATTTCAAAGGTCTGAATGCCGAAATTCGATAAGGCAAAGACTGGCACATTCGCAGACCGAAGCGCGCGCAACAAACGCACCGAGTGGTCGATTGCTGGTGACGCCATTTCGAGCCAACGCTCGTGCCACATCATGATTTCGTCGTGCCAGTCAGGGTTCTGCGCCGCGCATTCCGACACAGCATCATACCAATTCTGACCGCGGTCCACCTGATCGTTCATGCCGTGCAGATCGACGGCTGCAAACATCGCCTTGCGGCGTTCAACCCCAATCACACGGTCATAAACACGTTCGGGATTCCATTCGATAAGAACGTTGCCAATGTCAAAAACGACGGCTTCGATACCCATGCTTAGCCTCTTTTTATGCGTTGCAACTCGCGCTCAAGGGCGTCGAGGAACCGTGATCTGTCTGCTTTGGAGAATGGTTTACCGCCACCCTGACGGAAGGGATCAGCCGACCGTAGGTCCGCCATCAAATCCCGTGTCGCGAGGACGTTGCCGATATTGGCCTCGGTCAGTGCCTCACCGTTGTGTTTTAGAACCCGCGCACCGGCTGCAACGCATTTGGAAGCCAAAGGGATATCGCCTGTAATAACCACATCGCCCTTGGTCGCGCGCTCTGCAATCCACATATCGGCGATATCGGGTCCCTCGGGAACGATCACCGTTTCGACCAGAGGGTTCTGCGACGGACGCAGCCCGCCATTCGACACGATGAACATACGTGTCTGATGACGGGTTCCGACCCGCTCTACCTCGGCCTTGACCGGACAGGCATCGGCATCAACGTAGATCACGCGTAGAGAGCCTCTGCGTGGAATGCGATGTGATCTTCAAGGAACGAGGTCACAAAGAAGTAGCTGTGGTCGTAGCCCGGCTGCAGACGGAGGGTTGCGGGGATACGGCGCTCTGCGGTGGCGGCCCAGAACTTCTCGGTCATGAGATAATCAGCGTATTGGTCGCTTGCACCCGTATCGACCAAGAGGGGGATATTGAGGCCAACATCACGCATCAACAACGTCGCATCATGTTTGGCCCACTTGCTTTCATCGGCACCCAAGTAGGCCGTGAACTGCGGACGGCCCCAGTCGCCAGCGGTGGGGTTACAAATCGGCGAAAACGCGGAGACCGAGCGATAGCGTGGCACGTTCATCGCTATTGTCAGCGCACCGTGACCACCCATTGAGTGTCCAGTGATCGACTGACGGTCCTCATCGACCGGAAAATTCGCAGCGATGATCCGCGGCAGTTCATCCGTAACATAGTCGAACATACGGAAATGCGGTGCCCACGGCGCTTCGGTCGCGTTCACATAGAACCCAGCGCCCTGCCCCATGTCATAAGCATCATCATTCGCAACACCTTCACCACGCGGCGAAGTGTCGGGAAACGCCAGCGCAATGCCGTGCTCTGCTGCCCAAACCTGAGCGCCCGCTTTGATCATCGCGTTCTCATGGGTGCAGGTCAGACCGGCTAGGAACCAAAGGACGGGAACAGGCGCATGTTCAGCCTCTTCGGGCAGGAACAGACCGAAGGTCATATCGGTGCCAGTCGCTTCTGATGCGTGCCGATACACACCTTGAACACCGCCGTAGCATTTGCTTTGCGAAATCGTTTCCATTGATGACCTCCGATTAGACTTGGACCCAGGCGATCACAGCCGAGACCGTTAAAATGCTAAGCGCCGTCGAAACGAGGATCGACGCTGACACGCGCGCGGGGGCAACCCCGTAGTGCTGCGCGAGAATATAGACGTTGCCTGCAACGGGCAGCGATGCCGCCGCAACCATAACCGAGGCCGGGAAGGGATCAACTCGGAACAGAACAAGCGCGGCGAAAGCAACAGATGCAGGGTGCAGCACCAATTTCGCGAAACTGAGCCAACCCGCAACGACCAGCCGTTCCGCCGACTTGCTCGCCAGCGACGCGCCAATTGCGAACAAGGCCCCCGGAGTGGCGGCAGCACCAAGGATGGTTAGGAAATCATTGATCGGGCGAGGGATCGACCAGCCAGATGCCGAGATCAACATACCCACCACGATAGAAACGATCATCGGGTTCTTCAGAAGACCCATTCCAACTGTGCCAAACACGCTCCACGACAAACGCCCGTGGCGGCTCCCGTAGATCAAGATCACGATAAGTGACGAAAAGACGATCAGATCGACAACCAGCACCATCATAATCGGGCCGATGGCTTCTTCACCGAGGAGCATGGACAACATCGGAATACCGAGAAAGCCCGTATTCCCGATCACACCAACCTGTGCCTCTACCGCAGCCTCAGCGGTGCCAAGTTTTCGGACAATGGCGACCGTGGTGACCAGCAGATAGACCGCCATCGATCCAACTAGGTATGCCCCCATGAACGGCCAATCGATCAACTGGTCAAACGACAGGTTTGCCGAGAACCGGATCAACATTGCCGAGAGGGCAAAATAAAAAACGAACTTCGTTAGATAAGAAGTTGCTTCAGATGAAAAGAAACCCGTTCGCCCTGACCCATAGCCAAGCGCGATCAACATAAAGAAGGGGAGAGTTTGAAGAAAAATTGCCCACATGCAAAACGGCTAGCATGGCAATTCGGGGAACGGAACCCGCCTTCTTTGGAGAGCAAGATTAGGCGCGGTGATAGGGCGAACCAGACAGGATCGACGCAGCACGATAGAGCTGTTCGCTCAGCATCACACGCACCAGCATGTGGGGCCAAACCATCTTGCCAAAAGACAACGCAGAATCCGCTTTGGCACGGAACGCAGGGTCCAGACCATCCGCACCACCAATCACAAAGGCGACGTCCTGACGGCCTTGATCACGCCAGCCCCCAAGTTGGTCGGCAAAGTCCGGAGACGTCATGACCTTTCCACGCTCATCCATGATGCAAATGAGAGCGCCGTTTGGGATCGCCTTTTCAAGCAATGCTGCCTCGGCTCCCATACCCGCGTTCTTTTTATCTTCCACCTCAATGACGTTCGCAGGACCGAGCGCAAGCGCCCGTCCTGTTCGGTCAAACCGTGTTAGATAATCGTCTATAAGGTCACGTTCCGGCCCCGCCCGAAGGCGGCCGACCGCAACTATATGAACGCGCATCAGTTCAGGCTTCAGCAGCTCCTGTCGGGAGCCACATTTTTTCCAGCTGATAGAATTCGCGCACTTCGGGACGGAAGACGTGGACGATTACGTCGCCACAGTCGACCAAAACCCAGTCGCCAATCTCTGCGCCCTCGACTTTACAAATAATGCCGAACGCTTGCTTCATCCGTTCGGTGAGTTTTTCCGAAACCGCAGCGACCTGACGGGTCGAACGGCCAGACGCAATCACCATGAAGTCAGCCATTTCAGTTTTACCACGCAGAGGGATCTGCACGATATCTTCGGCTTTATCGTCTTCGAGAGACGCAACGACAGCGGCGAGAATGTCATCGCTCGTTACGTTATTTGAAGCCACGGTCATCGCTGGCTCCATTTGGGCAGTCGCATCTGCCGAGGTATTGAAAGACAGTTCATTGTCCTCCGGGGTTGCGCGTCGTCCAAACCCCGACGCTGGGCATGTGCTAAAAGTAGCAGCACATCGCTTTATTTTCAACAGAACAGGACCGCAACAGCAAACAACGTATAGAATCGCATATGTGACATTCCACCCACGCAGAGTTTCCTTGCGAGACTCACCAAAAATAACTATGTGGGCGCCCATGATCCAAATTTTCGACATGGATGACCGCGCGCGGTTGCGTGAACGGTTTTACGGCGAAAGCCGTTCGATCCTCGCCCGACTGTAATGTTGCGCGAGGCGCAGCATCGTTGCGCCTGTCCTCACGATCTGACTTTCAACATTTCCAAAGGTAAGAGCCATGTCGCCCAAGACGCTCTATGACAAAATCTGGGACGCACACGTCGTCCAACAATCCGAAGACGGCACCTGTTTGCTGTACATCGACCGCCACCTCGTTCACGAAGTGACCTCACCGCAGGCATTCGAAGGTCTGCGCATGGCTGGCCGCAAAGTGCGTGCTCCGGAAAAAACCATCGCTGTTCCGGATCACAACGTTCCGACCACTCTGGACCGTGCTGACCCCGCGACCATGACCGAAGACAGCCGTATTCAGGTTGCTGCGCTCGACAAGAACGCAAAAGAGTTCGGTATCAACTACTACCCTGTGTCCGACGTTCGTCAGGGCATCGTGCACATCGTTGGCCCAGAGCAGGGCTGGACCCTACCGGGTATGACCGTTGTATGTGGCGACAGCCACACCGCAACTCACGGTGCATTTGGTGCACTGGCACACGGCATCGGTACCTCCGAGGTTGAGCACGTTCTGGCGACCCAAACGCTCATCCAGAAAAAGTCCAAAAACATGAAAGTGGAAATCACTGGCAAACTGATGCCGGGTGTGACCGCGAAAGACATCACTCTGGCTGTGATCGGTGCAACTGGCACCGCAGGCGGCACTGGCTACGTCATCGAATATTGCGGCGAAGCGATCCGCGATCTGTCAATGGAAGGCCGTATGACGGTCTGTAACATGGCAATCGAAGGCGGCGCGCGCGCTGGTCTGATCGCTCCTGATCAGAAAACCTTCGACTACGTAAAAGGCCGTCCGCACGCTCCGAAAGGCGCTGATTACGACGCAGCTGTTGAATACTGGAAAACCCTGTTCACCGACGAAGGCGCACACTTCGATAAAGTTGTGACCCTCAAAGGTGAAGAGATCGAACCCGTTGTAACTTGGGGCACCTCGCCCGAAGACGTCCTGCCGATCTCTGCCGTCGTTCCGTCGCCGGAAGACTTCAAAGGCGGTAAAGTCGAAGCTGCGAAACGCGCGATCGAATACATGGGCCTGACCTCTGGTCAGAAACTGACCGATATCGAAATCGACACCGTGTTCATCGGGTCTTGCACCAACGGCCGTATCGAAGACCTTCGCGCCGCTGCAGAAATCCTGAAGGGCAAAAAAATCAAAGACGGCATGCGTGCTATGGTCGTTCCCGGCTCGGGCCTTGTCCGCGCTCAGGCCGAAGAAGAGGGTCTGGCTGACATCTTCAAGGAAGCCGGCTTTGAATGGCGTATGGCTGGTTGCTCCATGTGTCTCGCGATGAACCCCGACCAATTGGCCGAGGGCGAGCGTTGCGCATCCACCTCTAACCGCAACTTTGAAGGCCGTCAGGGCTACAAAGGCCGCACCCACCTCGTTTCGCCGGCAATGGCTGCAGCTGCTGCAATTACCGGTAAACTCACCGACGTTCGGGAGATGATGTAATGGAAAAGTTTGAAACACTTCAGGGCATCGCTGCCCCGATGCCGTTGGTAAACATCGACACCGACATGATCATCCCAAAGATCTTTCTTAAGACGATCAAACGTTCCGGTCTGGGTGTAAACCTGTTCGATGAAATGCGTTACGACCGTCAGGGCAACGAAATCGCTGATTTCGTCCTGAACAAACCGCAGTATCGCGAAGCGCAGATTCTCGTCGCTGGCGACAACTTCGGCTGTGGTTCGTCGCGTGAACACGCGCCGTGGGCTATTGCTGACTTCGGCATCAAATGTGTGATCTCGACCTCGTTCGCAGACATCTTCTTCAACAACTGCTTCAAGAACGGCATCCTGCCGATCGTCTTCCCGCAGGATGTTGTCGATGTTCTGATGAAAGACGCGGAAAAGGGCTCCAACGCTCGGATGACTGTCGATCTTGAGAATCAGGTTGTCACCACCTCTGATGGCCAAGAGTTCGCTTTCGAAGTCGACGCGTTCAAAAAACACTGCCTGATGAACGGCTTGGATGATATCGGCCTGACCATGGAACACGTTTCGGCGATTGATGCGTTCGAAGCAAAGTCCAACGCAGAGCGTCCGTGGCTCTAAACCACAAGATATAGCGTTACATTAGCGGGGATCGTCCAAAAGGCGGTCCCCGCTATACATTTGGATACATGGCAAATGTAGCTTGCCACATTTCGTGCCACAGTTTCGCCCGCCCACGCACCGCTTTGAAATGGTTGCATTCTCGCACCACTCATGCCGCAAAACCGCCCAATAGATTTCGTCATATTAACCCGTTAGTTGCAGCGGGGTCCGAAAATGGGCAACATTATGTCAAAGATGAGGCAGATCGTGCATTTTGCACGAGGTCAAACTGGAAACAGGACACGGCAAAGCATCGGGTCCGGCCGGATTGAGGAAAAAAGAGTAGTGTTTTCGCGAATTGCAGGGGCAGTTCTGCGTGCGGCGTTTGTGGTGTTGCTTGTTGCAACTCCGTCGATGCTGTTACCGGGCACCCATTCAGACACCACCCAAATCGTCGCCCTTGTGGCGTTGATCGCGGCTGTCTTTACATTTGTGGAATACAACTCGGACTACCCCAGCTTGGTCGAATTCCGTGACGCACCACCGTTTAACCGCATCCGGTTCATCGCACTATTCCTGAGCGTATTCTTCATCACGTTGATCGCGCGTGGAAAATTCGAGCAAACCACACTGACACTGTTCATTTCGGCTGTCGGGCATCGCCTGTCCGAGATGATCGATTTCCCGTATTCGCCTGTCCGTTTGATGGTTCTGATGCTGCCGCAAGACGCCGATGTGGAGTTAATCCAATCGCTACGCACTGCCGCGGGCATCTCATACCTTGTTTCTATTGTATCGTTGGCGAGCTTTGTTCTAGCTCTGCGCATGAACCAATGGCCGTCTCGCACAAGTGGCTTCAACGTCTGGACCAACATGCCGACGTTCGACCCGACGGCAGGTGGGGACATTGTGGAACGCCTTCAGCGCGATGGCCAAGTTAACATTATCTTTGGATTTCTCCTGCCATTTGTCCTTCCGGCCTTCGTAAAGCTGGCGTCGGACTTTATTGACCCGATCAGTTTGGCAGAGCCGCACACGTTGATTTGGACGGTTTCGGCATGGGCATTCCTACCAGCGTCACTCCTAATGCGCGGTATCGCGATGGGGCGCGTAGCACAACTGATCGAAGACAAGCGTCGCCGCACGCTATCCGACGATTCATTGCAGCTTGCCTGATTTGGATTGGTGTATCGCCCGCTTGGGCGGACACCATTCGTATCGCAACCTACGCAGCGCCCCTATCCCGAAATGGACCGGGGCTTTTGCTTGCCGACATCCTCAATAAAACACCTGAGATCTGGCAGGTTTCAAAACGAATCGAAACGTTGACCGCTGACGTTCTTTTGCTGACCGATATCGATTATGACCGTGACCTTCATGCACTGAACGCGCTAAATGACCGCCTTACAGCCCCCTATCCTCATGTTTTTGCGCTGAGACCCAACAGCGGCATGCAAACGGGCTTCGATGTCGATCAAAATGGACGGCTTGGTGAGGCGCGCGACGCAATTGGCTATGGACGCTTCAATGGTGACGGTGGAATGGCCATTCTGTCGCACTTCCCCATCGGAACTGTCACCGACTACAGCGATGTGCTTTGGGCAGACCTTCCGCAGAGCCTCATGGCAAAAGATGATCCCCTTCAAAATATCCAACGGCTATCGACTGTAGGGCATTGGCAGGTCGAAATTTCAACACCAAACCATCCACTCACGCTCTTAGCTTTTTCGGCAACTCCACCTGTTTTCGATGGACCCGAGGATCGAAATGGGCGTCGAAACGCAGATGAAATCCAGTTCTGGCAGCGGGTTCTGAACGGTGACTTTGGCCCTCCACCTAACGACTTCGTCATATTAGGCATCGCCAATCTTGATCCCGACCGCGGGGAGGGACGACGTGAAGCCATAATCGATCTCTTGAACGACCCACGGATACATGAGCCACTTCCCAACCAACCCACCGCACACTGGCCCGAACCCATCGGCGAGTTACGTGTAGATATCGTTTTGCCGTCCACCACTCTGACAATTCACAACGCAGGAATAGAGGACACACCTATCGGACCACATCGCCCCGTTTGGGTAGATGTTTTATCAGCGCCATAAACCCCTTGGTTTCTTGACCCTTGGGCAGCAAACAGATAGGCCATCCCAGACCTTTTCAGACAAGGAAGTACGAGATGTCCAACCCCTCGATCCTGATCCTCGCCGGCGACGGCATCGGCCCCGAAGTAATGGGCGAAGTTAAGAAGATCATCACTTGGTACGGCGACAAGCGCGACCTCGCTTTTGACGTAAGCGAAGACCTCGTTGGTGGCTGCGCCTACGACAAATACGGTACCCCACTGCACGACGACACAATGGCCAAAGCGCAAGACGTTGACGCTGTTCTGCTCGGCGCTGTTGGCGGTCCGCAGTACGACAACCTGGACTTCTCGGTGAAGCCAGAGCGTGGCCTTCTACGTCTTCGCAAGGAAATGGACCTGTTCTCGAACCTGCGTCCAGCCCAGTGTTTTGACGCACTTGCAGATTTCTCGTCCCTGAAAAAAGACGTCGTTGCTGGCCTCGACATCATGATCGTCCGCGAACTGACCTCGGGCATCTATTTCGGTGAGCCGCGCGGCATCATCGAAGAAGGCAATGAGCGCGTGGGTATCAACACCCAGCGTTACACCGAATCCGAAATTGCACGCGTTGCACGTTCGGCATTCGAATTGGCACGTAAACGTGGCAACAAGGTCTGCTCAATGGAGAAGGCCAACGTGATGGAATCGGGTATCCTGTGGCGTCAGGTTGTCACCGAAGTTCACGATGCGGAATATCCAGACGTTGAACTGTCCCACATGTATGCAGACGCAGGCGCAATGCAGCTCTGCCGCTGGCCCAAACAGTTCGACGTTATCGTAACCGACAACCTGTTCGGCGACCTTCTGTCGGATGCAGCTGCTATGCTGACTGGCTCTCTCGGCATGTTGCCGTCGGCATCGCTCGGCGCTCCAATGGAGAATGGCCGTCCGAAAGCACTCTACGAACCGGTACACGGTTCTGCGCCGGACATTGCTGGCCAAGGCAAAGCAAACCCAATCGCATGTATCCTGTCGTTCGCAATGGCTCTGCGCTATTCTTTCGACCAAGGCGCCGAAGCTGACCGTCTGGAACAAGCGGTTGAGAAGGTTCTAGCAGATGGCGTTCGTACTGCAGACCTGCTCGGCCCTGAAGGTGGCGTTCCTGTTTCCACCTCGGAAATGGGTGACAAGATCATCGCGGCGCTCGACGCATCGCTCTAATCGCGATCTAAATTTTAGGAAGCGGGCGTTCATTTGAGCGCCCGTTTTCTTTTGCCTGAAGTCAGGAGTTTATCACTTGCACCACGCCAAAACCCGCTCCATAGCTGGGTTAGCGCAAACGGAGGCACCATGGCGGAATACGCAAAGAGCAACGTAAAAGGGGCGTTTTATGCCTTGGGCGCGATGGGTATCTACGCAACCCACGACGTCGTTGTGAAGTATCTGGGAGAAGCGGGCTTTGGCGCGTTCCAGATCATTTTCTTTGCGGCTTTGTTGAGCTTCCCATTGGTCACGATCATCCTGATGCGCGACACCGAGGCTGATAACCTCATCCCTCGCCACCCATATTGGATGGCCCTGCGTATGGCGTGCATGGTGAATACGGGTGTTTGCGCCTTCTATGCCTTCACCGTGCTCGAATTGGCGCAGACTTACGCAATCCTCTTTGCCTCACCGTTGTTGATCACCATTCTGGCGATCCCGCTGCTGGGCGAAAAGGTAGGCATTCATCGTTGGCTGGCCGTTATCGTCGGCTTGATCGGGGTCATCATCGTACTGCGCCCTGGCAGTTCTGAACTGTCGCTAGGCCACTTTGCTGCGATGTTTGCCGCGGTGACAAACGCCGTCGTAGCAATCATTTCGCGCAAGATTGGCGCTGAAGAACGCTCCGTCGTCATGTTGATGTATCCGATGCTGGGCAACTTCGCGGCGATGGCGATTGCGATGCCGTTCGTCTACCAACCGATGGAGATCGAGCATCTAGGCATGACAGGCATCATCGCTCTCTTCGGCCTAGTCGCGTCTTTCCTCTTTATTCAGGCTTATCGCTCTGGCGAGGCAGCTATCGTCGCACCCATGCAATATAGCCAGATCATCTGGGCGACGGTTTACGGTTACTTTCTGTTCGGTGAAAAACTCGATGCGCCCACGGTCATCGGAGCATCTATCATTATCGCTTCGGGTATCTACATCGTCTTACGCGAAACTCGTGGTGCGTCGAACACCAAACCAGTGTCCCAAACACGCCTTCGGAGCGAAACTGTCACCTCTCCACGGGTCTCGGTTTTGATGCGCATTCTCAAGGTCAAACAGGGCGGAAATTCCTAAGTGAATTAGGCTCCAAGGGCCTTGCAAATCCCCTATGGAAACGGTAACCCGCACTCCACGGTCGGAGCGTAGCGCAGCCTGGTAGCGCACCTGCTTCGGGAGCAGGGGGTCGGAGGTTCGAATCCTCTCGCTCCGACCAATTACGAAGAAGGCGCCTCTGGGGCGCCTTTTTTGTTGTCTGGTCTTCCGCTCAATCAATCAGCCGGATGATCGTCATAATCAGTACGTAAAATGCGGGCTGCATCACCATCTGGGTCTTCATACTGTTTGGACCGCATCGTCCAGAAAAAACCGAATAGGCCTACCGCACCCAAGCACAGCGATACGGGAATGAGGAGTGAGAGAACTTCCATTTTACTTGGTCCGTAGAGCGTTGAGTGAAACGATAATCGAAGATGATGACATAGCAATTGCAGCCGCAAGTGGCGTTGCAAAGCCCATAAAGGCTATCGGCACTGCGATCATATTATAGACCGCCGCTACGGCAAAGTTCTCAAGAATTCGAGACCGGGCCGATTTCGCGGTTTTAATACCTTCTATGATCCGCGAAAGATTCCCGCTCACCAACACCATATCTGCGGCGACCCGAGTAGCCTCAAGCGCCGATGCTGGTGCGATTGACACATGAGCAAGAGCCAGCGCACCAACGTCGTTCAAGCCGTCACCAACCATCAGGACACGTTTACCCTGCGCGGCTTTCTCACGCAGAACTTCGGCCTTGTCTTGAGGCAATACGCCCGCCTGCCAATCGGTGATCAACAGTTCATCAGCAAGCTTGGATACGGCGGCGGTTGTATCGCCCGACAACAATGTCACAGGCATTCCTTGCGCCTTAAGACCCGCAATCAACTCCGCTGCCCCATCGCGCAGCGCATCTTCGAATTGGAGCGCAAAGATTTCGCCATCGATATCAAGGATTGTAGCGCTCTCGCCCTCAACCCCAATCCATTCGGCGCGTCCCAAACGCACCGTCCGACCATCGAGTAGACCCTGAACCCCCATACCTGGCTGTTCAGTTATATCCGTCACTGTCACGGACGGCAGATCACGTCCCCGCCCAGCAGCAACAATCGCCTTAGACCGCGGGTGGCCCGACCCTTGAGCCAATGCAGACGCGATCGCATGCACTTGAGGGTCCAACTGGGTGATGAGCCGAGGCGTTCCCTTTGTCAGCGTACCTGTCTTATCGAACACCACCTCGTCAATCTCAGCGAGGCGTTCGAGCGCGGTCGCATGTTTGACCAGTAGCCCCGCTTTAAACAAACGTCCTGACGCTACTGTAGACACCGCAGGGACCGCCAGACCCAATGCACAAGGGCAGGTGATGATCAGAACAGCAACAGCAATATTCATCGCATGCCGCACATCCCCACCCGTCATCCACAGCCAGAAAACAAACGCTGCGAACGCAAGAATATGGACGAGCGGTGCATAGATGCGAGCAGCACGGTCAGCCAAGGAATTGTATTTGGACTTTGCCTGCTCTGCCATAGACACAAGGTCAGCCAGCGCATGTAGCAAGGTATTCTCACCAACAGCTGTAGCACGTATTTGCAGGGCGCCTGTCAGGTTGACCTCGCCCGCTTTCACTTCGGTTCCGATACTGACCGCGACGGGATCCGTTTCACCTGTGAGGAATGCACGGTCTAGTTCGGATGCTCCGCCAACCACTTCACCATCGACAGGTACGCGGCTACCCGGCTGAACGAGCAGAAGGTCACCTACAGCTACGTCTTTGAGGGATACGGTCTCCGCTCCGTTCTCACCAATGCGCAGCGCGGTAGGTGCTTCCATCGCGGCAAGCTCGGTCGCGGCGGATCGCGCAACGCTGCGCATTTTTTGATCGAGATAGCGACCAGCCAACAAAAAGAACGTCAACGACAAGGCCGCATCGAAATAGGCATGGTCGCCATGGCTGATCGTTTCAAACAATGACATGCCAGCCGCGAGCAAAATCGCTAGCGTGATCGGCACGTCCATATTCAAGTGCGCCACCTTTAGTGCGCGCCATGCGCTTGTGTAAAATGGCCGCGCCGAAAACACGATGGTCGGCAGCGCTATTAAGGCAGACAGCCAATGGAACAAATCGCGTGTTGCGTCCGTTGCCCCCGACCAAACCGCAACAGACAGCAGCATTACGTTCATCATAGAGAACCCAGCCACGCCTAACCGCATCGCCAGATCACGTGCTGAACGGTCCGCCTCGCCCACCGAGAGCGTTGCGCTGTCCAGCGGAGTTGCCTCGTACCCGAGGCCCGCGATGAACGCGACTACGTCTTCGTCGCTTGTGGTCGCAGGCACCCGCACGGTTGCCCGTTTACGGGTCAAGTTTACCCGTGCATCTTCAATCTCTTCCCGAGCGAGAAGTCCGCGTTCAACCGTCTGAATACAAGCCGCGCAGTGGATCGTCGGAAGAGACAAATGCAATTCGCGGCTACCTTCGGTCGCGTCCTTAGCCGCACGACGGATGGCGATTGGAGTTGCCACACAGGCGGGACAAGCAGCAACTCCGGGATATTCAGCGGTGCTCATAATTAACTTCCGAACTTAACCTGAAGCCTTTGATGAAAATTGGTGCCATCGGCGGCAACCGCTTTGAGACGGAAATCCCAATTCCCCGGCGCTGTGTTGATCGGTGCACGATAAACACGCCCATCGAACACAAACTCTGGCATTTGGTCATCACGCACGTTGGTCGGGCGACCAAAGATGCCGCCGATTTGCGCGTCACTGACAGGCTGTCCATCAGCACCAACCAGTTCAAGGATCAACTCATCACCCTCGACCCGCGCCTCGGCAGTCCAACCCAACGCGATTTGTTCGGCCCGTTCACGGTCAAACTCTTGGCTGGCGACGTAAGAGTTTTTGACTTCAAGACCGGGGAACGTCCTAATTGCGCTGAAGGCCATGACCAAGTTCACAGCAATGATAACCACAAAGAAGGATGCGAAGATTGCAAAGAACTTTGGACCAGTGATTGGGGCCTTAAAGAAACCGAGCATCAGTTGTTCCTTCCGTTAAAGATAGTATCGACAGACGCACGTTCCTGATTGGTCAAATCTGTGACCCAGAAGGTGAACGGCACACGCTCGGACGAGGCGGCTTCGCTGCCTGCTGGAGCTTCGACATAGACGCGAACGTTTTTCATTTCATCAGCATTCACGGTGATGATGGTGCCCTCAGAGCCCTCAACATCCAAGTTAAGTTCAGACCCATTGTTCAGAGCCAACCCAAATGGACGTGCCTCACCGTGTTTGTTGCGGAGGCGAACCTCATAGACGTTACGGATGGTGCCATCAGACTTCACAATAAAGGTCGGGTTACGCACGGGCGATACCGTCATATCGATATCCGAACGAATGAACAGTGCGAATACAAGAGCAAAGCCAACGATAGACCACAGCGCAGTATAAAGGATCGTGCGAGGGCGCAGGATATGCTTCAGCACTGGGATTGTTGGCTTGCCCTGCGTCTCGGATTCCTCGTCCTTGAGAGCGAGATAGTCGACCAGACCACGCGGTTTACCGATCTTGTCCATCATCTCGTCACATGCGTCGATACACAGACCACAGGTGATGCATTCCATCTGCTGACCGTTGCGGATGTCGATCCCCATCGGACACACGTTCACGCAAGCCATACAGTCGATGCAATCACCCTGATTGGTATCAACCGCTTGTTTTTTCAGCTTGCCGCGCGGCTCACCACGCCAATGACGATAGCCGATGGTGATGGTGTCTTCGTCCATCATCGCGGCCTGAATGCGCGGCCACGGGCACGCGTAGATGCAAACCTGTTCACGCGCGATGCCACCAAAGAAGAAGGTCGTCGCGGTCAGAATAAACAGTGTAGTGTAGGCAATCGGGTGTGCAGAACCGTTCACCAGGTTAACAAGTAGCGTCGGCGCATCGGTGAAATAGAAGACCCAAGCGCCACCAGTCGCCAGAGCGATGAACGCCCAAAGCACCCACTTCGTCAGACGCAGACGCGCTTTGTTTGCGCTCCACTTCGCATTCCAAAGACGGACACGGGCGTTACGGTCACCCTCGACCCAGCGTTCAACAAGGATAAACAGGTCGGTCCAGACGGTTTGCGGGCAAGCATAACCACACCAAACCCGCCCCAAAGCGGAGGTAAAGAGGAACAGACCGAGGCCTGCCATAATCAACAAGCCCGCCACGAAATAAAACTCGTGCGGCCAAATCTCGATCCAGAAGAAGAAGAAGCGACGGCTGGCGAGGTCAACGAGAACCGCCTGATCCGGCAGTTCCGGACCACGGTCCCAGCGAATCCATGGGGTCAGATAGTAGATCCCCAAGGTTATGATCATGATCAGCCACTTAAGATTACGGAATTTCCCCTTAACACGACGCGGAAATACAGGTTCGCGGGCGGCGTAAAGTTGTTCTGGGGCCTCAGGAGAAGACATAATTAAATCCTAATATGGCTGTTCGCATTGTCCCCTTTTGGAACGGGAGCATTCAAGTCGCTTTGACTCAGATCAACAGTAATTGTCACACGAGCGATTCAGGATTAAATTTTACCTAATTCGCAAAAGAAAACACCCTCGGCGGTGAAACCAGCCGAGGGTGTGGCCCTCTCGCCAGAGGGAAGTCATCGGTCAGGCGTCATGCGCGAACAGGGGGCTAGACCGATGGATTTCGACGCGGCGGCTGCAACACCGCGTCGAAAATTCTTTTACTGACCGCCACCAAGCTGGTGAACGTAGGCGGCAACTGCATTGATTTCAGCAGCCGACAGGCCAGAACCAGGACGGAACTCTTCGGACCAAGCGGGCATGACGCCTGCGCGACCCTTGACCAGTGTTTCAGTGATCGTTGCTTCGTCACCGCCGTAGAGCCAAATAGCATCAGTCAGGTTCAGAGCGCCGGTCATTTCACCATCAGGGTAAAGCGCAGTCGGATCTTCGTATTCGCGAGTAGCAGCAAGGCTGCCCATACCTGCGTCACCGTGGCAAGATGCACAGTTGTCGAGGAACAGGGTTTCGCCTTCAGCAGCCAAAGCCGCATCATGCTCTTGGCCCGAAATTCCACGAACGTATGCAACTACCGCGCTGATTTCTTCGCCAGAGAAGACGTCTGCGAAGGACGGCATCACACCACCGTAACCGCGAGCCGAGAACGACTGTTCGTTACGGATACCGTTGGTCACAGTGAATGCGATCTCGTCGATACGGCCACCCCAGATCCAGTCGTCATCAATGAGAGCTGGATAGCCTTTGGCACCAGCCGCACCCGAACCGTGGCACTGAGAGCAGTTCGCTTTAAAGACAGCCGAACCCATGTTCACAGCAAAGCCGTGCAGGTTTTCGTCATCTTTCAGAGCGGCCAGATCAACAGTCTCCAGCGCGGCGACCATATCAGCGTTAGCTGCATCAACCGCTGCCATCTCGTTCGCAACCCGAGCGCGGGTCGAGAAGCCGAGGTAACCGGCGGTTGCCTCCTTAAGACCCGGCCAGGCGGGATATGCTACGGTGTACCATACGCCCCATGCAATACAGGCGTAGAACACCCAGACCCACCAACGCGGAAGCGGGTTGTTGTACTCTTCGATGCCATCCCAAGAATGGCCGGTCGTTTCGACCTCTTTTTTGTCATTACGCGTGCTCATGTCCGAGCCTCCAGATCAACGTTTGTGTCAGGTGCAGGGGCATCTTCGTGCCGAAACAGCACGCTTGCCGCTTCGTTGTGGACCGTCCGGCTACCCGGACGGAAAGCGAAAACAATCGCACCCACAAAGAAGACAAACATCGCCAATAGCACCCAGCTGTCTGCGATTTCGCGGAAAATGTGGTAGTTCATCTCACACTCTCCTTAGCGGCTCGCATCAGGTTCAAAGGTGGAGAAATCAACCAAAGTGCCAAGCATCTGGAGATAGGCGATCAATGCGTCCATCTCGGTCAGCTCGGGTTGGCCGTCGAAGTTCGCGACGACTGCACCCGGATAGCGCTCCACCAGACCATCCCAATCGCCATCCGGATTGACTTGAACTTCAAAGTCAGCAGTGGCGCTAGCGATCATTTCTTCGGTGTAAGGAACACCAACAACCGCGTGGGTGGACATTAGGTCAGCGATATAGGTTGGCTCCAAATCACGATTCAGCAGGAAGCTGTACTTCGGCATAACCGATTCAGGCACAACCGACTGCGGGCTCACGAGGTGATCCACATGCCATTCGTTCGAGTAACGACCGCCAACACGTGCAAGGTCAGGACCTGTACGCTTGGAGCCCCACTGGAACGGGTGGTCATACTGCGATTCCGCTGCGAGCGAGTAGTGGCCGTAACGTTCAACCTCATCGCGCATCGGGCGGATCATCTGCGAGTGGCAGACATAGCAGCCTTCACGGACGTAGATTTCACGACCCGCCAACTCCAGCGGGGAGTAGGGGCGCATGCCCTCTACGTCCTCGATGGTGTTCTCCAGATAAAAGAGCGGAGCGATTTCTACGATCCCGCCGATGGTAACTACACCGAGTGCACCGACCAGAAGCAGGGTGGCGTTCTTTTCCAGAACCTTGTGTTTATCAAGGATACCCATTTCCCGATCTCCTTATTCTGCAGCGGCGACAGCAGCGGCAGCAGGCACACGCTTGCTAAATGCTGTCATCCACAGGTTGTAGGCCATGATGAGTGCGCCAGTCAGGTAGAGAATACCACCCGTGCCACGCAGCACATACATCGGGAATTTCGCAGCAACGGTGTCAGCGAAGGAGTTCACAAGGAAGCCGTTCGCATCAACTTCACGCCACATCAGGCCTTCCATGATGCCAGTTACCCACATCGAAGCGGCGTAGAGAACGATGCCGATCGTTGCGAGCCAGAAGTGCCAGCTCACCATGCGGAGGCTATAGAGCGATGCACGGCCCCACAGACGCGGTGTCAGGAAGTACAGAGCACCGAAGGTGATCATACCGTTCCAGCCAAGAGCGCCAGAGTGAACGTGGCCGATGGTCCAGTCGGTGTAGTGCGACAGCGCGTTTACTGCGCGGATCGACATCATCGGGCCTTCGAAAGTCGACATACCGTAGAAGCCGATGGAGATAACCATCATACGGATGATCGGGTCAGTGCGCAGTTTATCCCATGCACCAGACAGGGTCATCAGACCGTTGATCATACCACCCCACGACGGCATCCACAGCACGATCGAGAACACCATACCAAGGGTCGAAGCCCAGTCAGGCAGAGCGGTGTAGTGCAGGTGGTGCGGGCCAGCCCAGATGTACAGGAAGATCAGCGCCCAGAAGTGGATGATCGACAGTTTGTAGGAGTAAACCGGACGTTCAGCCTGTTTTGGTACGAAGTAGTACATCATGCCAAGGAAGCCAGCGGTCAGGAAAAAGCCCACAGCGTTGTGGCCATACCACCACTGGGTCATCGCGTCTTGAACGCCAGACATCACTTGAACCGAACGCGAACCGAAGATCGACACGGGAACAACGAGGTTGTTGACAATGTGAAGCATCGCGATGGTGACGATGAACGACAGGAAGAACCAGTTCGCAACGTAGATGTGCGGCTCTTTGCGTTTGATGATCGTTCCGAGGAACACCAGCAGGTACGCGACCCAAACGATAGTTAGCCAGAGGTCAACGTACCATTCTGGTTCTGCGTATTCTTTCGACTGGGTTGCGCCCATCAGGTAGCCAGTTGCGGCCAGAACGATAAACAGATTGTAACCCCAGAACACGAACCACGCGAGGTTGCCGCCCCAAAGGCGAGCAGCCGAAGTGCGTTGAACGATGTAGAACGATGTCGCGATCAGTGCGTTACCACCAAATGCGAAAATCACTGCAGAGGTGTGCAGCGGACGCAGGCGACCGAAGTTGCCGAAGCCCTGTAAAAATTCAAAGTTGAGCGCAGGGAACGCAAGCTGGAACGCAATAAACGTCCCCACCAGGAAGCCAGCAAGGCCCCAGAAGGTGGTCGCGATGACCCCATACCGCACGACGCCGTCCATATAGCCGGTCTCGGGCGCAGATTTAGGTTCGCCGGCGCGACGCACCGACCAAATAAAGAGGCCGGCAGCGACGGCCATCACGATCAACGCATGGACCTGATAAGCCAGGTCGCGCGCGAAGTTCGCGGCAACTGCGGCGGCAAGGGCGACAACCCCCAACACCACTATTTTAATCCAATCCCACATATCAAACGTTCCCTTCTTCTGCCTGCGTGGATTCGTTTCGCAGGACTTTTGCTCTGGTTGGGGTTTCCCACCCATCCAGCTCAACTGCCTTGATCCATGTCAAGTTATCGTGAGCCTTCTTTTGCTACCCAATACAGGTCCAAACGTGCCGATAGAGCATGACCATCACGGGAGTATGAAATGCCTTACAAGACCATTTCGGTCGTTATAACCGACAGTGCGGCTGACTTAGACGCGCTGGTGACAGCTCACACAATTGCGAGCCGGTTAGACGCGCATCTTGATGTTCACTGTATTGGCATTGACCCGGCACGTTATGATCCAATGCCGGGCGGAACATCGGCCCACATGGTCGAAACCGGTCTAGCCGAAGCCCGAGCGCGTGCTGAAACCCTTGAAAAATGGGCTCTTGAGCATCTACCCGGCGAAAAAGGGGCGCTTTCAACGCAAGCTGTCGTCATTCCACAGATGGGTCTGGACACATTGGTTGCGCGTCTTGCCCGCTACTCTGATCTTATCGTCGCCTCGAAGCCGTACGGCAAAAACCGTGGCCCACTTCAGGTCAACGTCCTCGAAGCAGAACTCTTTGGCACTGGCGCACCTGTTCTCGTGGTGCCCGAAACGGGTCCTGTAGGTGTTGAACCTTTCAAACGCGTAGCGATTGCGTGGAACGAAAGCAGCGAAAGTTTTGCCGCAATCCGCGTTGCCATTCCGATTCTCGCTGCGGCTGATCAGGTCGATATCGTCATGATTGATCCGCCGAGCCATTCTCCTGAACGGTCCGATCCGGGTGGTGCAATCTGCATGATGCTCTCGCGCCACGGAATTCGGGCTGAGGTATCCATCCTTGCCCGCACAATGCCGCGTGTTTCCGATGTTATGATGCGGTTCGCGACCGAACATGGCTGCGATTTGATCGTGATGGGCGCCTATGGCCATTCCCGTTTCCGCGAATCAATTTTAGGTGGAGCGACGCGTGACCTCCTTGAGCGGACAGAAATCCCACTTTTGATGTCACATTAAAGATGACAAAGGCGGCCAGTGGCCGCCTTTTTTATGGGATCATCCCGCCATCCATGTCATCGCCCGTTTCGAGCAACAATGCTTGGAAGTCATCAACGCGGATGCGCCGCTTCCCGTCGAGATGAATAATGCCTTCACGTTTCAGGGCAGAAATCTGACGGCTCACGGTTTCGAGCGTCAGACCCAAATAGTCCGCCATCGCCTCACGAGTGAGCGGCAGATTGATATTAATCTGACCTGACAGCGGCGACATTCCGATCACAGATTCACGACGTGCAATGATCGCCAAAAGGCTCGCGATTTTCTCGCGCGCGGTCTTGCGACCCAAGATCAGCATCCACTCACGCGCCGCGTCCAATTCGTCCAGCGTCATATCTAGAAGGCGTTCCGCAACGTGAGGCGTCGTCATCAGGAGCTGTTCGAACGGCTTGCGGCGGAAACAGCAAAGGGTCACATCACTGACAGCGATAACGTCATAGGGCGAATTTGCACGGCCCGGACGACCGATGAAATCCGACGGCAATAACAGCCCGACCATCTGGGTCCGACCATCCTCAAGCGTCTGGCTCAGACTTGCCACGCCACGCACCACCGACGCCACAAACGTCAGTTCATCACCGGCCCACGCGATCGACTGACCGGCCTCGTAGTTCCGATAGTATTTGATCAACTCCAATGCTTCGAGTTCGTCTGAATCGCATTTGGCACATACGGCCCGATGACGAATTGGACATTCTTGGCACTGAATATCGAGCGAGATTTGACTCATCGCAAAAACAATCCTGGTTCGCGCAGCTATTAAGGAAACACTATAACCCATTTTTTGGAGGGATACACAATGGAAACCCGTAGCAGATTGCGGGAATTGGGACTCTTTGACGCTCGCGCGCCACGATATACGAGCTACCCACCTGCCAATCACTTTAACGGGAATGTCTCTCCCGAAACGACCGCGGAATGGTTGCAGGCTGTTCCATCGGGCGAACGTGTTTCATTGTATTTACACATCCCATACTGCCGACGCCTATGCTGGTTCTGCGCATGCCGCACCCAAGGGACAAGCACAGACCGTCCATTGGTTCCCTATTTGAAATTGTTAAAAAAAGAGCTGGCTCTGATCGATGCGCACCTACCAAAGGATGTGCTGATCAGCCAAATCCACTTAGGCGGGGGCACCCCGACGTTGCTCCCCCCTGACTTGATCCTCGAGTTGGGCGAAGCAGTGAACGCCTTCCGCCCAATGGCCGACGATCTGCAATTCTCGGTAGAGATTGATCCGACGGAGGTCGACCAAGCCCGCATCGACGCGCTGGTTAAAATCGGTATGACACGTGCGTCAATTGGCGTTCAGGATTTTGATCCGGCCGTTCAAGACGCGATTGGCCGCCAGCAGACTTTTGATCAAACGCGTGATGTTGTCACGATACTCCGCGATGCGGGGATAAAGTCAGTGAATATGGACATCTTATATGGCCTGCCGCACCAAACACGTGAACGGATGGCGGATTCTGTGCAGCGTGTTCTTTCCCTATCACCAGACAGAGTGGCTCTGTATGGTTATGCGCACGTTCCGTGGATGGCCAAGCGGCAAGTAATGATCCCTGCCGACGCACTCCCTGACGCGGAAACCCGTCTCGACCTGTTCGACATCGCCCGCGATTTGTTCATGTGGGACGGCTACCAAGAGATCGGCATCGACCATTACGCTCGCCCCGAAGATAGCCTTGCGACTGCAGACAAAGCAGGGACAATGCATCGTAACTTCCAAGGCTACACCGATGATACTGCAAAGGTCTTGATCGGCTTGGGCGCTTCGGCAATTTCGAAGTATCCGCAAGGGTTCGCGCAGAACATTTCGACGTCTTCGAAATACGCTGTTGCGATTGAAAGTGGACAGCTGGCAACGGCGCGTGGTCATACCATGAGCAATGATGACACCTTGCGAAGCGATATGATTGAAAAGCTGATGTGCAGCTTTGAACTCGATCTCGCTGACATAGCCGCGGAACATGGCCTACCACTTTCAACCATTCAAAAGATGGTTCAGCCGATGATCGATCAGTTCCATGACCAAATGGTTATCAAAAACAACGTGATCCGCCTGAACGAAAATGCGCGTCTGATTGCGCGCCTCTGCGCTCAAAAGATCGACGCGTATCAAATGCCAGAAGGGCGACACAGTCGCGCCCTTTGACCTGTTCGAAATTGCCAGCTAATGATGTCCTTGATTTGATCAAATTGAGGACATCATGGCATTTGATCCCCAACCTACCCGCAGCGGATACGGTTATTCTATTTCTCCGATGACTGAAGCCGATCGGGATGCCCTCTACCATGCTGCGTCGGACCCTGTGACGTGGGCAGGGCACCCCGCCAGCGACCGCTACAAGCGCGAGGTTTTTGATCCATATTTCGATAGCCTTCTGGCGAGCCAGGAAACGGTCATTCTCCGCACAGAAGATGGGGTGGTAATCGGTTGTTCTCGTTACTATCCCGCCCCCGATGTGCCCAACAGCATTTCCATCGGCTATACCTTTATCGACAGCAAGTATTGGGGTGGCGCGACCAATCGGGCGTTCAAGCGACTGATGCTAGAATACGCTTTCGAAACCTTTGACGAGGTTTGGTTGCATATCGCTCCGTCAAATATCCGCTCCCAAAAAGCGAGCGTGAAAATCGGTGCGAAATGGCGTTATGATGCTGACCTGTCTTTGGGCGGTGGCGCAGTGCAACCGTGGAAGTGCTACACGGTCTCACAGGCTGACTGGAACGCGGCCTTGCCGTCGGGAACCAATTAAAAATGCGTCTCGGCATCGTCGTCCTTATTTTGGCCTACGGAATGAGCCAGTTTTTCCGTGCGTTCATGGCGGTACTCGCACCGACACTAACCACTGAAACTGGTGCGACCGTCGAACAACTTGCCACGGCGTCTGGTGTTTGGTTTCTGACATTCGCAGCAATGCAGATCCCGATCGGCGAAGCGCTTGACCGTATTGGACCAAAACTGACTGCCGCCGTCGTGTTTGCAGTTGGTGGCGCTGGCGGAGCCGCAATGTTCTCAATGGCAACTGAGCCTTGGCATATTACGGTTGCGATGGGCCTCATCGGGATTGGCTGCGCACCTGTCCTCATGGCCTCATATTATATTTTTGCCCGCACTTATTCGCCCGCAGCATTTGCCTCACTTGCCGCGATGATGGTGGGGCTGGGATCACTGGGGAATATCATGAGCTCTGCGCCGCTTGCTTGGGCTATTGAGGCATTCGGCTGGCGGCCCACGGTGCTGGGGCTAGCGGCACTGACGCTCACCATCGCGGCTCTCATAATGGTCTTGGTTGAAAACCCAGAACGCGTCACGCACAGCCAAAAAGGAAGCGTTCTGGATGTTCTTAAAATACCAGCACTCTGGCCGATCTTATTGTTCCTGATGGTGATCTATGTGCCATCCGCGGCGTTGCGCGGCCTATGGTCCGGCCCCTATCTGCAATCGGTTTTCAACGTCGACAGCACAGTCATCGGAAACGTAACGTTTTTCATGGCCATCGCAATGATCGTGGGTAGCTTTGCCTACGGTCCACTGGACCGTGTATTTGGCACACGGAAATGGATCGTTTGGGTCGGGAACTTTATGGGGATGTTGGCCTGCGTTGCCCTCGCGATATGGCCCGACCGAGGTCTTCTCAGCGCAACCATCCTTTTGTCGGCGATCGGCTTCTTTGGCGCGTCTTACCCGATGATCATGGCACATGGGCGCGGGTTCCTTCCACCGCACCTCGTTGGTCGCGGAGTAACGCTTATGAACCTGTGTTCTATCGGAGCAGTCGGCCTTATTCAAACCTCTGCAAAGCCGCTCACCGCCGCGCTTTGGAGCGGCACGACGACAGCCGCTGAATCCTACAGCAGGCTTTTCGCCTTTTTCGCCGCCCTTTTAGCAGCAGGTTTGATCGTTTATCTCTGGTCAAAAGACACAAAGGCCTAGTGCGGCTTTATCGACCTCTTCCACTTGGCCCCCTTTGCAGCTATACGCCCCACTGGTTAAACCAAGGAGAAGCCAATGGGCTATAAAGTCGTCGTCGTTGGCGCCACGGGCAACGTGGGTCGCGAAATGCTCAATATCCTCGCTGAACGCGAGTTTCCGGTTGATGAAATCGCCGCTCTGGCCAGCCGTCGTTCGCTGGGCACCGAAGTGAGCTTTGGCGACAAGACCCTTAAGACCCAAGACCTCGACACGTTTGATTTCGCAGGCTGGGACATTGCTCTGTTTGCAATCGGCTCTGACGCGACCAAAACCTACGCGCCCAAAGCGGCAGCATCGGGTTGCGTTGTCATCGATAACTCCTCGCTTTACCGCTACGATCCGGACGTTCCGTTGATCGTTCCTGAAGTGAACGCTGACGATGTTGTTGGCTACACAAAGAAAAACATCATTGCGAACCCGAACTGCTCAACTGCGCAGATGGTTGTCGCTCTGAAACCGCTGCACGATCGCGCAAAGATCAAACGTGTTGTTGTGTCTACCTACCAGTCGGTCTCTGGCACGGGCAAAGAGGCAATTGACGAGCTGTGGGATCAGACCAAGGGCATGTATGTCCCGGGTCAAGAGGTCGCTCCGTCTGTTTACCCGAAGCAAATCGCGTTCAACGTGATCCCACACATCGACGTGTTCCTCGACTCGGGTGACACGAAAGAAGAGTGGAAAATGGTCACCGAGACTAAGAAGATCCTCGACAAAAACATCAAACTGACCGCGACCTGTGTGCGCGTTCCTGTGTTTGTAGGTCACTCGGAATCGATCAACGTTGAGTTCGAAGAATTCCTCGATTGGGAAGAAGCGACCGACATCCTACGCGAAGCTCCGGGCATCATGGTTGTTGATAAGCGTGAAGCTGGCGGCTACGTCACTCCGATCGAATGTGTTGGCGATTACGCAACCTTCATTTCCCGCATCCGTCAGGACGTTACCGTTGAGAACGGCATCAACTTCTGGTGCGTGTCGGACAACCTTCGCAAAGGCGCTGCCCTGAACGCCGTTCAGATCGCAGAAGTCCTCGGTCAGCGCTGCCTGAAAAAAGGCTGAGCGTCACGCTAGAATATTTTGAAAGGCCGGCCCCTGGGTCGGTCTTTTTCGTTTGATATCGAATCAAACACCGCGAGAGCTAGGACCCTGATCTCCCAAATAGAATAAGAACGGACGTTCTCTGCTCCGATCCGGCAAATACCCCCTACAATTGAATAGGGTGGCCCTACCCACGTCCCTCATTCAGCCACCCCTACGCGCAGATGAATTTCTTAAACATCCTGAGGTAGATTAACCCTGAGGCGAGCATGTCCCAACAAATGACCGCCTCAGTCAAGACGAACCTTCTTCTGTCCGGTGGCAGGCGTGTCCCAATCCTCGTTCGCTACCGGATATGAAGCACCCCGCCAAAACCCTGCTCGGGCCGCAGTCACCACTCACAACGGATCACTGATCCACAATATAGGACGAAAACGATGTCACTTGTGATGAAAGCTCGTCAACGTCGCCGTGCGGCATTGCTTGCCAGATACCGCAAATTAATTGCGTCACGTCCTGTCGTACTGCGAGGCGTTACAGCTATCTAAGGGAATTACCCCTGACGTAGAAAAGGCGACCCTTGGGTCGCCTTTTTCGTTAAACAGCTACGAATTTCTTGGACGCAGGGTCATAGGCATCCAACGTGCCGTCACCGATATTATTCCAAAGACCGTGCAACGTCAGCATATCGTCATCGAGAGCCTTCTTCACAAACGGGAAGGTCGCGAGGTTTTCCAAACTAACCAGAACGGCCTCTTTTTCCAGCGCCGTTGTGCGATTTTCGTCTGGCAGTTCGCGAACACGCTCAAAGCCGGGGCGCAACAGGTTTAGCCAAGTGCCCACGAAAGAAGTTTTGTCTTCAAGTTCAGGCGCATGCCCCATGCACATCGCTTCGCATCCAGCCACACCACCGCATTGGGAGTGACCCAAAACGATTACATGTGCGACTTTCAGCGTTGTCACAGCATATTCGACCGCGGCGGACGTACCGTGGTGATCGCCATCGGGATTATACGGCGGGACAAGGTTTGCGATATTTCGGTGGATAAAGAACTCGCCTGAATCCGCACCGAAGATCGACGTCACGTGAACGCGGCTATCACAGCACGAGATGACCATGGCTCGCGGGCGCTGACCTTCATCAGCCAGTCGCCGATACCACGCACGGTTTTCGGTATAGGAGGTCGCTTTCCAACCTTGGTAGCGGCGCACCAAGTAATCCGGCAGTGGTCGAACGAATTCCATCTTTTCTCCCTTTCTGAACGGTTTCACAAATAGGCGGCATTTTCCCGAATTTCGAGACATTTTTCATTCTGCTGTAAACCAGTTGCCAATCGCCTCTGGGTAAACCAGACCCATGCAAGATCCGTTTTCATATAGGCTTGATGCCATGCCGAGGTCACAGCGCGTTGTACGCCTTGTGCCACGACACCAATGTTTCCCTGTCACCCTAACACTTGATCGCATTTTGCGGGATTGCGACGATGACAAGGCCGAAGCCAAGTTGATCGAAACGTTTGAACATCTAGATCGGCTCCTTGTTTCAATTGAGAAATTTCACAAGGCGGGCGCGTATGTGGCCTTGCCGGACCTAGCAAACGTTTTAGCTAAACGCCTCACAGAAATCGGACTTGGGGACGCCGCTATGATCGCCGGTCACATTGCAGAATGCGCACGTCGGCCAGATGTGATCGCGCTCAGCGCCGTAATCGCGCGGCTGGAAAGAACTGTCCAATTTGCAGCACACAGCATATTTGGAGAGGTCATAGGACCAAAGCAGCCTTGATACCGCAACGGACTCAGATAATGTCATCTAAAATTTTAGGAGATGCATCTTGACCCTTTCGCGAACAGACTCGCACCCAATTCCCACATGGGTGGTATCGCCAGAAAGTTGGACAAGTTTTTCTGCCAACCTGTCGCCAGTCGCTCTCAATTGGGCAACTCAGCACGGATTTAATGGAGGCGCAGGTCAAGCCGTCATCGTCCCGAACGAACATGGCGAAATCAACCTAGCGCTTCTTGGAGCTGGGGATGAGAAAGCGAAGTCTCGACAGCGTTTTATCGTCGGTGCTGCTGCGGCCAAACTGCCCAAAGGCACCTACAGTCTCGAAGGCCTCGATGGCGACGAACTGTTTGAAGCCGCACTAGCATGGGAACTTGAGGCATATCGCTTTAGCCGCTACCGGACTCAATCCGAAATGCCAGCACTTCTTGCACCGAACGAAGCGATAGATGGCACAAGACTAGCCGCTTTTGTGAATGCGGAATATCTCACGCGCGACCTCATCAACACCCCAGCGAGCGACATGGGGCCCGAAGAACTGGAGCAAGCCACACGCGATCTCGCTCATAAATTCGGTGCCCGCGTCCAGTCTGTCATCGGGGACGACCTCCTGACCGAGAATTTCCCACTGATACATGCCGTTGGACGAGCCTCGCCCCGTTCGCCACGTTTGATAGAGATGAATTGGGGCACTAAGGGTCCTCGCCTAACTCTGGTTGGCAAAGGTGTCTGCTTTGATACGGGTGGGCTCGACATCAAACCCTCTGCATCGATGGGATTGATGAAAAAGGACATGGGCGGTGCAGCAACCGTGCTGGGCCTCGCCTACATGATTATGTCGCTAAATATGCCGCTGCAGCTACGGGTCCTGATCCCCGCGGTCGAGAACTCGGTCGCCGGCAACGCATTCCGCCCACAAGACGTCCTGCAAAGCCGCAAAGGGCTCAGCGTTGAGGTCAACAACACCGACGCCGAAGGTCGCTTGGTTTTGGCCGATGCACTCGCATATGCGGCGGAAGACGAACCCGATTTCCTTGTGTCGATGGCCACACTTACTGGCGCCGCACGGGTCGCCGTTGGCCCTGACCTCGCGCCATTCTACACTGATGACGACACTGCGGCGGACGCACTAACCCGTGGTGGCAAGGCGATGTTTGACCCCGTTTGGCGGATGCCATTTCATGCGCCGTATGAAGCGCTGCTCGAACCAGCGATCGCAGATTTGGACAACGCCCCATCGGGTGGCATGGCCGGATCGATCACAGCGGCATTGTTCCTACGTCGGTTTGCAAGCTCCGCGTACATGCACTTCGACATCTATGGATGGCAACCAACCGCAGCGCCAGGACGGCCCAAAGGTGGTGCAGGCCAAGGCGCGCGGGCGTTGCTACACGCATTGAACGACATTCTGGATCTCTGACATGTCAGACCGCCGCACGACTGCCGTGAATGAGCGCGTGGCAGCGTCCCATTTGCTCGGCACCGTTCAAGCGCCAGCGTTCGTCGATGGTGAAACGTCTTATGTCCAGCGCCCCGTTGTTGACCTTTTGGACATTCCGGGGGGCAAGCGGGATCGACAGCTTTTGGCTGGTGCAAAGGTCACAGTTTATGAAGATTTGCACGGCTGGTCGTTCGTTCAGTCCGCACTCGACGGCTACGTCGGCTACGTCCTTAGCTCTGCGTTAAACCAAACATGGCGACCGACACATCGCATTGTGACGAGATCGACCCACGCCTATCGTGACGCAAATATGAAATCGGCGGATCTCCACCGTCTATCATTGGGCGCCGAGGTCCCTGTTGAAAGCATTGACGGTGAGTTCGCCGATACACCCCTCGGCTATATCCCTTCCTCGCATTTGCGACCCTGCAACGAATTCGAAACTGACACCATTGCCATAGCAGCGCGACTTCTCGGCACGCCCTATCTATGGGGCGGTAATTCTGCGGACGGGATCGATTGTTCGGGCCTCGTTCAAATGGCTCATCGGCTATGCGGACTGCCCTGCCCTGCTGATAGTGACCAGCAACAGGCCGCAATGGGAATGTCGGTCGATGACGCTCCACAAAAAGGCGACCTATTTTTCTGGCCCGGCCACGTGGCTTTGGTCGCGGACCCTCAACGGATCATCCACGCAAACGCCCATCATATGGCTGTTTCCTATGAACCGATCAAAGATGCCCTAGAGCGGATCGGGCCTGTGACTGCGCATAAACGGTTGTAATCAGTCAACCGCTCGGATCAACTTCCGTTCGAGCACGGACAAAACGGCTTTCAGGTCGTTTCCGCGTTTCAGTACTTGTCCCTCCGCACCAATGACGGCGTATTGGCCTTGCTTCAAACGAAGCTTTGGCCGTTTTTCAATACGATACAGGGAATGCTCTGCCGTGCGCCGGAAGACAGAAAATATCGCGACTTCTCGTAGGCACGACAGCCCATAGTCCCGCCATTCACCGACTGCTACGAACCGACCATATAACCCGAGGATCGGCGCAAGCTCCGTGCGGTGGAAGGCAACCTGCTCTGGTTGCGCGGCAAAAGACGTGGGTATTTGTATCGTCATAACGTTAAGATTTGCTGCAATTTCGTTACAAATCAAGCATGCCTTGATGTTGCCCAGAAATTACCTCGCAAAGGCCCTCGACCGGCAAAAGTCGCGCCGCAATCATTGCGCATAACCAACTTATGCAAAGTGCTACGACGCGGCGATGTTTAGCCCCCACCCAGTTCGCCGCGTCGGACACATTGCGAAGAATAGGACCCCGCATCCCCAAGATGCGGGATTTCCTGTTATTTCGAACTGCCTACCCACAGAAGATGCGGGTCAGTGTGCCGTCCTCGCCGACCTGGAAATTCAGACGCTCTGCGCGATAATCCATCGTCATTATAGAATTTGGACGCAACACGCGAACCTGCCGTAGGATCAATACACCCTCAAGCACCGTCGCATCGCGTCCGATCAGACCGCCATACTGAGCTCCACCACAGGTATCTTGGGCTACATCTGGGAGGACTGGTAGTTTAGATGTGCCAACGTCCTGACAAGCCGAAAGAAACATTGAGGACACAATAATAGAAAAAACCAATCGGGTCATTTTTGTCATTTTCATCATCTAGTTCACTTCAATCATCCACATCCACATTCGAACCGAAAAAATACCGTTGAATAGGACTTTAGCATCGTTCACCTTTGCGGAAATTGCAAAAAGGGAGGTTTCGCATGCGCACCCGTGCAGCAGTTGCCGTAGAAGCCGGCAAACCACTAGAAATCATGGAAGTGAACCTCGAAGGCCCGAAAGCGGGCGAGGTCCTGATCGAAGTCAAAGCGACGGGCATTTGTCACACTGACGAATTCACGCTTTCTGGTGCGGACCCAGAGGGTCTGTTCCCTGCCATTCTCGGCCACGAGGGCGCTGGTGTCGTTCTCGAAGTCGGTCCTGGCGTGACCAGTCTCAAGCCTGGTGACCATGTTATTCCGCTCTACACGCCGGAATGTCGCGAGTGCGAATACTGCCTCAATCCAAAAACCAACCTATGCCAATCGATCCGCTCGACCCAAGGTCAGGGCCTCATGCCGGACGGTACATCGCGGTTCTCGATGCTCGATGGCACCCCGATCCTGCACTACATGGGTTGCTCGACCTTCTCGAACCACACTGTTCTGCCTGAAATCGCTTTGGCGAAAGTTCGTCCCGATGCGCCGTTCGACAAAATTTGCTACATCGGCTGTGGCGTCACGACGGGTATCGGCGCGGTTATCAACACCGCAAAAGTCGAAATCGGCAGCCGTGCGATCGTCTTTGGTCTCGGCGGTATCGGCCTCAACGTAATTCAGGGCCTCCGTCTTGCAGGCGCGGACCAGATCGTAGGCGTTGATCTAAACCCCGACAAAGTGCCCATGGCGACCCGCTTTGGCATGACCGACTTCGTGAACCCGACCGAGGTTGACGGTGATCTGGTGGCCTACCTCGTTGCGCTGACCAAAGGTGGCGCGGACTACACGTTTGACGCAACGGGCAACGTGAACGTCATGCGCACAGCACTGGAATCGGCGCACAAGGGCTGGGGTGAATCGATCATCATCGGCGTGGCACCTGCTGGCGCAGAGATCAGCACACGTCCGTTCCAGCTTGTCACTGGTCGCAGCTGGCGCGGAACGGCATTTGGTGGCGCTCGTGGCCGTACTGACGTACCAAAAATTGTCGATTGGTACATGGACGGCAAGATCGAGATCGATCCGATGATCACCCACACGATGCCACTCGAAGACATCAACAAAGGCTTCGACCTCATGCATGCAGGTGAATCGATCCGTTCGGTTGTGATCTTCTAGAACACAAAAGCCCCGCTTCTAGCGGGGCTTTTCATTTGTTCTATTGGCGATCTAGGCCCCGTAGCGAGCCATGAACATTTCAACGGCTCCTTCGACGACACGCGCCTTGTCAGCCTCAGCGACAGGCACGTCGTGCAGGAACATCACCCGATCCATCAGTTCAACTTTGCATAGGGCCTGAAACTGATCAGCGGCCAGCTCTAAATCTTGGATCTTTAGTTCACCACGCTCAACGTACTGCTTTAGAAAATAAACAATGCGGGAACGAACCAGCGCTGGGCCACATTCGTAAAACTGGCGACCAACTTCGGGAAAACGCTCGGATTCAGCCATGCACATCCGATACATGCGCGTGTTGAACGTTTGAGACATGATGTTAATCATCTCATACCCAGCAAAGCGCAAAACGTCGCGTGCAGGTAGAGAAACGTTCACTTTGGCTGTCGCGGTATCAGCCTGAACCGCGCATTCGTTCCGCGCAACTTCCATGAAAAGTAGGCGTTTGTCAGGAAAATAGCTGTATAGCGTTGCCTTGGACACGCCTGCGGCTTTCGCGATGTCATCCACGCTTGCGCCGTCAAAGCCGTCTTTGAGGAATATCTCGCGGGCACCTTCAAGGACCTGCTCGAACTTACGTCCTCGTTTAATTTCCTGACTGTCGTCGGGCATGATGCCTCCGTCTGAACCGAGTTATATTATAAACCGCTCGGTTCAGATCAAACAAGGCATCGCCTTATTCTTGAGCGCAAACGCCAGCTTGCAACGAAGTGGCATCAAAACAACCTTGCGTCGTTTCTGGCGCAGGGTTTTGCGGCCACGTCAGGTTCGGGAATTGCATCGGTCCACCCATCGCCAAAACAGGCGAAGAGACGAGCATCAATGTAGCAGCGGCAAGGGCAGGAAGGAGTTTCATATCAGGCCTCATCAGTAGGATGAGTCGATTTCTAAACTAAACTGTTTGGTTTTGTAAATACAAAAATAAACCGATCAGTTTAGTTCATGCGGCAACTGGTCTCCGTTGCACCGGCCTCAGAAAGGACTAGGGTAACCTTAATCAGAAAATGGAGCGCTCAATGATCCCCGGTTTTTCAAGCCGACGCCGCTTTTCCGACCTCACAGAGCAAGAAATTCTGGCCCTCGCCATCTCCTCGGAGGAGGATGATGCGCAGATTTATCGCATGTATGCCGAACGGCTGCGGACCGACTTTCCTTCCTCTGCCGCGATCTTTGATGGCATGGCTGCAGAAGAAGATGACCACCGTCGTCGGTTGATCGACGAACATGAACGTCGGTTTGGCGGTGTGATCCCGCTCATCCGTCGCGAACATGTGTCAGGATATTACGCTCGTCGCCCGATTTGGTTGGTCGAAAACCTCGGCGTCGAAACCATGCGGTCAGAAGCGGCCGCAATGGAGAAGCAAGCCGAACGTTTTTACCTCGCGGCAGCCAAGCGCACCTCGGATGTAGGCACACGCAAATTGCTGGGAGATCTCGCCGCGGCAGAGGCAAATCACGCAGAGTCGGCGGTCACGCTCGAACAAACTCACCTGACGGAAACAACGCGCGACGAAGAAGCCGACGAAGCCCACCGCCAGTTCGTTCTTACTTGGGTCCAGCCTGGCCTAGCGGGTCTTATGGACGGCTCTGTTTCGACCCTCGCCCCGATTTTTGCGACTGCTTTTGCGACACAGAACACGCACACGACATTCCTCGTCGGCCTCGCGGCATCAATCGGGGCCGGCATCTCGATGGGCTTTACCGAGGCCGCATCGGATGACGGTCAAATCTCGGGCCGAGGTTCTCCGGTGAAACGCGGGATTGCCGCTGGCGTTATGACCACATTGGGCGGTCTGGGGCACGCGCTCCCGTATTTGATCCCACATTTCTGGACCGCAACGATGATCGCCTTCGCCGTGGTCTTTGTTGAACTGTGGGCCATCGTTTGGATTCAGAACCGCTACATGGACACGCCGTTCTTGCGAGCTGCATTCCAAGTGGTTCTCGGTGGTGCGCTCGTGTTTGCAGCAGGAGCTTTGATCGGCGCGGGATAGATCACGCCGAATTTTGTCGATCATAGCGGCGAGGGCTGTTCCTTGGCTTTAGGGGACGTTAAGACGAAGCCGAACCCAGAGGAGCATATCATGACCCGACCCAAACCCGTTGTTCTGTGTATTCTGGATGGCTGGGGCAATGGCCCTGACGCGACTGCTAACGCACCTGCACTAGCAGAAACACCCACCTTTGACCGCATCATGAAAACCTGCCCGACGGCAGAGCTCATCACTCATGGTCCTGATGTCGGCCTCCCCAGCGGGCAAATGGGTAACTCCGAAGTCGGCCACACAAACATCGGCGCTGGGCGCGTTGTTGCTATGGACTTAGGTCAGATCGACCTGTCGATGGAAGACGGTTCCTTTGGCAAAACCGAAGGCATCCTGACTTTCATTACCAAGTTGAAAGAAACAGGCGGGCGGGCTCATTTGATGGGAGTCGTTTCGGACGGCGGCGTTCACGGTCACATCGAACACATCATCGCTGCCGCAAAGGTTTTGACCGACGCAGGCCTTTCGGTCGTTCTCCATGCAATCACTGACGGCCGCGATGTCGCACCGAAATCGGCAGACGTATTCATGGCAGATCTCTTGGAGCGACTACCCAAAGGCTGCACCGTTGCGTCGGTTACTGGTCGCTACTTTGCCATGGACCGCGATAACCGCTGGGAACGTGTATCGACCGCATACCACGCGATGATCGACGCCAAAGGCGCATTCACCGTTGCCGATGCAAAAACCGCAGTTGCAGACGCATTTGCCCGTGGCGAAACCGATGAATTCATCCAAGCAACGGTCATCGAAGGATACACAGGTGTTCAGGCTGGCGACGGGTTGTTCTGTTTGAATTTCCGCGCCGACCGCGCCCGCGAAATCCTCGCCGCTATGGCACAGCCAGACTTTTCTGGATTTGATCGCGGCGCGGTACCGCCATTTGCAGCACGACTGGGCATGGTCGAATATTCAGTCGATCACAACGCCTGGTTCGAAACCGTGTTTCCTAAACGCAAAATCGTGAACACCTTGGGCGAATGGGTTGCAAAGCAAGGTCTGACCCAATTCCGACTGGCAGAAACCGAAAAATATCCGCATGTCACATTCTTCCTGAACGGAGGAAAAGAAACGCCCGAAATCGGCGAAGACCGCTTTATGCCGTTGTCACCCAAAGTTGCGACCTATGATCTTCAACCAGAGATGTCGGCGCCCGAAGTGACAGCGAAATTCGTGGAAGCGATCGAACAAGGCTACGACCTGATCGTCACCAACTACGCGAACCCTGACATGGTCGGACACACTGGTGACCTGCAAGCCGCGATGAAAGCCTGCGAAGCCGTCGATCAAGGTTTGGCTAAGGTTGTTGAAGCCTTGGAAAAAGCTGGCGGCGCAATGGTCATCACCGCAGACCATGGCAACTGCGAAATGATGATCGACCCAGAAACGGGCGGTGCACATACGGCGCACACCCTTAACCCAGTTCCAGTGGCTGTCTTTGGCGGGCCCAATGGCGCGACACTGCGCAATGGACGTCTAGCTGACCTAGCGCCAACCCTGCTGGACTTGATGGAGTTTCCCCAGCCCGACGAAATGACTGGACAGAGCCTGCTCATCCGATGATCCGCACGACCGCTCTCGTCTTATCGCTATGGACTGGAACTGCCTTTGCAGAGGTAGATCCGGGCCAAGCAGCCCTTGCAGCCGCGGCACGAATTGAGGGCGCGAGCGTTATGCTCCAAGAGGCCGACACAGCACGTGACAGGGTGTCCGCGCTGACCGAAACGGTCAAAGCCTACGAGGACGGCCTCGTTGCTCTTCGCGCAGGGCTACGCCAAGCCGCCATTCGTCAAGAAGCTCTTGAAACCGAACTGGACGCAAAATCGGACGAAGTCGCGCAATTGCTTGGCGTTTTGCTTTCGATGGGCCGTGCACCTGCGCCCGTGCTGTTGTTGCACCCAAGCGGGCCAACGGGAACAGCGCGGTCGGGCATGATCCTCGCGGATGTGACCCCTGCCCTGCAGCAGGACGTCACCAAACTGCGCTCTCAACTCGAAGAGGTCGCACTATTGCGCGATCTGCAAGACAACGCTGCTGACAAGCTGCGCCAAGGGCTGGATGGCGCACAGACCGCTCGCGCCTCTTTGAGCGCAGCAATATCGGACCGCACCGACCTACCGCAGCGGTTCACCGAAGACGCTATTCAAACCGCGCTCCTCATTTCTTCTGCCGAAACGCTTGATGCTTTTGCGAGCGGGTTGAATGACACCATAGGTGAAGAAATGGACATTCCATCGCCCGACGCACTGTCGCTGCGAGGCGATATTCCCTTTCCTGTCCAAGGACGTATCCTCCGTGGCTTCAACGAAGAAGACCTCGCAGGGATAAGCCGTCCAGGGATCCTTTTGGCGACCCAGCCACGCGTGCTCGTCACAACACCTGTCGCAGCCACGCTACGGTTCAAAGGACCGCTGCTCGACTACGGAAATGTGGTGATAACTGAGCCCGCCGCAGACATCCTTTTCGTTTACGCGGGCCTCGCTGAAACCTTTGGCCAAGTGGGTGAAGTTCTGCCTGCTGGATCGCCCGTCGGCATGATGGGTGGAGATTCACCCCTAGTTGACGAGATTTTGACCGATTTAGAGAACGGATCAGGTATTCGGGCCACGGAAACCCTTTATCTTGAGGTACGAGAAGGGCAATCTCCGGTAGACCCCGCGATCTGGTTCGCGATGGAGTGAGGTATACTATGAAGAAATTCGCCATTGCGGCAGCGTCGGGCACCATTCTTGGTCTTCTGGCTACAACGCAGATCGCTGGACCCTTGATCGCTCAAGAGGCCGACCGCAATTCAACGGTTTATGAACAGCTCGATCTGTTCGGCGATATTTTCGAACGCATTCGCGCTCAATACGTCGAAGAAGTCGATGAGACCGCGCTGATTGAAGCGGCCATCAACGGCATGCTTACATCCCTCGATCCGCACTCCAGCTACCTCTCTCCGGATGCTGCCGCAGACATGCGCATTCAAACTTCTGGTGAATTTGGCGGCTTGGGGATCGAAGTGACCCAAGAAGAAGGTTGGATCAAAGTCGTCTCACCGATGGATGGTACGCCAGCGGATGCTGCGGGCATTCTTTCGGGTGACTTTATCACACAGGTGGACGGTGAAAGCCTTCTGGGCCTCACACTGGACCAAGCGGTTGATCTGATGCGTGGTCCTGTCGGGTCTGAGATTATCCTAACCGTCGTGCGTGAAGGCGAAACAGAACCCTTCGAGGTCTCGATCATACGCGACACGATCAAACTTACGGCTGTTCGCGCACGGACCGAAGGCGACGCTGTCGTCCTCCGCATCGCGACATTCAGCGGTCAGACCTACGACGACTTAATCTCTGGCTTTGAGGCTCAAATCGAAGAAGCTGGCGGCAAAGAAAACGTCAGCGGCGTTATCCTTGATCTGCGCAACAACCCTGGTGGTCTATTGGATCAGGCAATCTATGTGTCTGATGCGTTCCTTGATGCTGGCGAAATCGTATCGACCCGCGGCCGTAACGCGGCTGATGGCGACCGCTACAATGCGACGCCAGGTGACATCACCGATGGCATGCCGATCGTTGTTCTGATCAATGGCGGGTCCGCGTCGGCATCGGAAATCGTATCAGGCGCGCTCCAAGATCACCGCCGTGCGATCGTGGTTGGCACCAAATCCTTTGGCAAGGGCTCGGTACAAACCGTCATGCCGCTGCGTGATGACGGCGCGATGCGTTTAACAACTGCGCGTTACTACACACCGTCGGGCCGTTCGATCCAGTCGCTCGGCATTCAGCCAGACATCATTGTTCAACAACCACGCCCGCGCCCTGCAGACGAGGTATCCGAGGATACACCGAACATGCGGTCCGAAGCAGACCTGCGCGGTGCGCTGAACAACGATAGCCTGACCGAAGACGAAATCCGCCAAATCGAAGAAGACGCAGCCCGCGCCGAAGCAACGGCGGCCCTTCGCGAAGAGGATTACCAATTGGCCTACGCAATCGACATCCTTCGTGGATTGAGCGCTCTGGGCAATCGCGAATAATTCCGCGATGTTCTCAACACAAGGGCAGCACCTAATCGTGCTGCCCTTTTTCGTTTGTCTACTTGGCCTTATGTTGGTCGCGCGATAGACTTTGCTAAACCGTTGAAAGGCTCCTCCAATGACCCCTGAACAGATTGCTGCACTCCCCTACCGTCCTTGCGTGGGCGTTATGCTGGTCAATCATGAGGGGCGGATTTTTGTCGGTCAACGCAACGACCGCGATCAAGATGCGTGGCAAATGCCACAAGGCGGCATAGACAAAGGCGAAGACCCACGTGACGCTGCCCTGCGCGAACTGTGGGAAGAGACGGGTGTGACGGCTGACCTCGTGGCGGTCGAAGCCGAAACCGAAGGCTGGGTTGCCTACGATTTGCCGCATGATGTGGTCCCGAACATTTGGAAGGGCCGCTACAAAGGGCAAGAACAGAAATGGTTCCTGCTGCGCTTTAACGGGTCAGATGATCAAATCAACATCGCAACCGAGCATCCTGAATTCACCCAATGGAAATGGATTGAACCCGCTGACGTTGTCACCTCTATCGTTCCCTTTAAACGCGCCGTTTATGAACAGGTGCTCGCCGAACTCAGCCCCAAAATCTAACGAAGCCGCTCAAGCATATGCAGCGTTGGGCGCCCATCCGCAGGTAAGCCCACGCTGCTCTGCCATGCTCTAAGAGCAGCCCGTGTCTGCGGTCCGGGCCTGCCATCTACAGCGCCAGCATTATAGCCCGCAGCATTTAATCGCCGCTGCAATTCTGCAGCCTCAGCAGAACTCAAACCACGATCACCACGGGGCCACGACGCAACAAACGGACCACCTCCTGCAGTACGATCGGCCAAATGCCCGACGCCGATCACATAGGCTTCGGATGCGTTGTATCGCTCAATCGTTCGGAAGTTCGCGAATGTCATCAGCGCGACGCCGCGTGCACCTGCTGGCAAAAGTATCCCTGCCGATCCGTAGTCAGGAACCGCACGCCCATCTACACCGACAACGCCCTGACGTGCCCATTCTGACGGCATCAGAGTGGTGTCCCGCCCAGCCTGCGCAAAATTGAAATCAGATGGCAACCGTACCTCGACGCCCCACGGCATTCCCCGGCGCCAGTTGAAGCGAGCCAAATAAGCGGCCGTCGATGCTAGAGCGTCAGTCGGATCATCGGACCAAATATCACGCCGTCCATCACCGCGAAAATCGACGGCATAGGCCTCGAAACTTGTGGGGATGAATTGTGTATGCCCCATCGCGCCTGCCCAACTCCCGACGAAGTTTCGGGAACGGACATGTCCAGCCTCAAGGATGCGAAGCGCCGCCATCAATTGCTGCTCAAAGAAGCGACCGCGCCGTCCATCGTAGGCAAGCGTGGCCAGCGCTTCGATCACTGGAATGTCGCCACGTCGCGCGCCGTAGGCACTTTCCATCCCCCAGACTGCACAAACGATCGCAGCAGGAACCCCAAAACGGTCTTCAATCTCGGCCAACAAGCGGCGATTGTCGCGGAACGCCCTCCGACCATTGGTGACGCGGCTTTCGGACACGACAAGGTCGAGATAGTCCCAAATCTCGCGCCGAAACTCCGCTTGGTTGCGATCCCGCTCGACCACTTCGGCGTTATAGCGAACATTGGCAAAAGCCGCGTCGATAATGCGCTGCGATATGCCCCGCGAATGCGCTCGAGATTTAAAACTAGCCACCCAGCTGTCAAAACCGCTTTGCGCATAGGCCAAACTTGGCACAGACAAAGCACCCAAGACCATTGCGCGACGAGACAAAACCATAAGACTGCTCACACCTTGAAACCTAGCCTCAAGGTAGATCACTCATACAAACTTACAACAAAAGCCTCAGAGCTCTGCGAGATTACGCCGATCTACTTACGCGTTCGTTTTACCTTGCGACGAACCTTATCGGCTTTCTTCTTGGCTGCGTTGGCTTTGCGTCGAACGGGTCGACCACGACCACCGCGCATCGGACCCTTCGGCATGATGAAGTCATCGATAGATATAATTTCACCGACGAGACCACCAGAGATCGGGGCGGCTTCGGTCAATTTCAGAGTGACCCGTTGGCCGAGGCCGATAACCATTCCCGACTGGGACCCAAAGAGCTGCTGGGCTTCTGCATCATAGTGAAAGAACTCGCTCCCGAGTGAACGCACAGGCACCAGAACATCTGCGCCTGTTTCGTCCAGCTTTACGAAAACGCCGAACTTTTGAATGCCACTGATACGACCAGGCAACTCTGTACCGACGCGATCTTTCATAAACGCAGCCAGATAACGGTCAGTCGTATCCCGCTCGGCGATCATCGAACGACGTTCGGTATCGCTGATTTGTTGCCCCGTCGCTTCGAGCATTTCGATGTCCCAATCGCTGAGACCATCGTCACCCCATTTGTGAGTCTTAATAAGAGCACGGTGAACGATGAGGTCGGAATATCGACGGATCGGCGAGGTGAAATGCGCATAGTTGCGCAGCGCCAAACCAAAATGCCCAAAGTTATTCGGCCCGTAATAGGCCTGCGTCATCGACCGCAGGGTCGACATATTGATCAACTCATCTTGCGGCGTGCCTTCAGCCTGACGGAGGAGCTGGTTGAGGTGGCGGGTCTGCAAAACCTGCCCTTTGGCCAGCACCAGACCGCTCGCTTGCGCAACCTCACGCAGGCTGTCCAGCTTTTCGGGGCTTGGCTCTTCGTGGACGCGAAACAACAACGGCGTACGGTGTTTAATCAGTTCTTCCGCGGCAGCAACATTCGCCAGCACCATGAACTCTTCGATCAATTTGTGCGCATCAAAACGTTCTTTGAACGCGATCGACGTGACCTCGCCCGCGTCATTCAAAACGATCTGACGTTCTGGCAGGTCCAATTCGAGCGGCTGACGCACTGCGCGCGCCTTCTTCAGCGCTTCATAGGCGGCGTAAAGCGGTTTCAAAACGGGTTCGAGGAGCGGACCTGTTTTCTCATTCGGCATGCCGTCGATGGCGGCTTGTGCCTCTTCGTAGGCCAAAGAAGCTGCCGACCGCATCAATCCGCGCACGAACCTATGGCTGATTTTACGTCCCTCAGCATCGATCCGCATCTCGACAGCCATACAGGCGCGATCCACGGCTTCATGCAATGAGCAGAGATCACCTGACAAACGGTCAGGCAGCATCGGTACAACACGATCAGGGAAATAGGACGAGTTACCACGCTTACGCGCTTCACGGTCCAAAGCGGAATTCGGGCGCACGTAATATGCGACGTCGGCAATCGCGACCCAGAGATAGAACCCGCCCTCATTTTCCGGATCACTGTCTGGAATTGCGAGGACGGCGTCATCCCGATCTCGTGCATCAGCTGGATCAATCGTAACCAGCGGAAGATGACGCAAATCGGTGCGGCCCTTGAGCTCCGCTGGCTTAACACTGTCCGCCTCCGCGATCACATCGTCAGGAAATGCGTCAGGTATGCCATGTTGATGGATCGCAATAAGGCTGACCGCTTTCGGAGCGGATGGGTCACCCAGTCGATCAATAATGCGCGCCTTGGGTAGACCAAGCCGCCCTTTTGGGCCGCTCTGCTCTGCTTCGACCAACTCGCCATCTTTGGCCCCTGCGGTCGCACCTTCGGGAACGATCCATTGTTTGTCGGCTTTTTTGTCGATGGGAACGATACGGCCACCCTCGTGGCTCTGTCGAAATACCCCGACGATCCGCAGCGGGTTTGACCCAACACGACGGATCATGCGTGCGGTGTAGTCGTAGTCCTCGTCTTTGACCTCGGTCATTCGGCCCAGAATTCGGTCGCCAGGTGCCAAAGCGGGATCGGTGTCGCGCTGGATCATAAGAATGCGTGGCATTGCACCATCGCCGCGCCATTCCAACGGACGCGCCCACAGATCACCATTGTGATCAGGGTCGATCACTTGCAGCACCGCGACGGGCGGTAGTTTTTCAGCATCACGATATGATGACCGACGCTTGGTCAGCGCACCTTCATCTTCCAACTCTCGCAAGATGCGCTTGAGATCAATCCGCGCAGAGCCTTTGATGCCAAAAGCTTTAGCGATATCGCGCTTAGCGGTGAGGGTCGGGTTCGTGGAAATCCATTCAAGGATTTCCTCTTTTGAAGGAATACGTGTCATTCGACAGCCCTAGCACCAGACAGGGCACAGCGCACCCGCCTTCTTTGATGAAACCTTACTCTGGTCCCGATCTAACGTCTTGCGAAAGTCAGGGATCAGCCGAAATAATCGTTCAGAATTCGGGTGTAGATAGATTTCAACTGGCCGATCTGGTCGATTGCGACGCGTTCATCCACCTGATGCATTGTTTTACCGACAAGCCCAAATTCGACCACAGGACAGTGGTTTTTGACAAACCGTGCATCCGATGTGCCACCCGAAGTCGATAGCTCAGGCGTTTTGCCCGTCACTGCCTGAACCGATTTTGACACGAGGTCGGACAATTCACCCGGTGGCGTGACGAAGCTTTCACCCGAGATTTTCACGCGCATGTCGACTTTGACGCCGAATTCACGGGCGATCTTGTCGGCTTCGCCCTGCATCCAAGCGGTCAGGCTTTCACCTGTATGAAGGTCGTTGTAGCGGATATTCACGGCTGCGCGGGTCTGCGCAGGGATCACGTTCGTCGCGGGGTTGCCCGTGTCGATAGTAACGAAAGCCAGCGTAGATGGATCAAAGTGATCGGTGCCACGGTCCAACTCATGCGATGACATAAGGTCAACTAACCGCGCCAGCGCAGGAATAGGGTTGTTCGCGCGATGCGGATAGGCCGAGTGACCTTGAACACCTGTCACCGTGAACCACGCTGTTAGCGATCCTCGACGACCGATCTTCATCATCTCGCCCATTTCGTTCGGGCATGTTGGTTCACCAACCAGACAAACCGACATGGATTCACCCTGCTGGTTCATCCAATCCAAGAGAGCGATTGTGCCGTCATCGGCATCACCCTCTTCGTCGCCAGTGATGGCGATCGCAATCGCGCCATCGGGCGGCGTTTGTTGCACAAAATCGATGGCGGCCGCGACGAATGCCGCAACGCCAGACTTCATGTCGGTCGTGCCCCGACCATACATAAAACCGTCTTTGATCTCTGCGCCAAAAGGATCAACGGTCCAGTCATCCCGATTACCCAATGGCACGACATCCGTATGACCATTAAACCCGAACGTGCGGTTCGCACCTTTGCGACCCCAACGGGCGTAAAGGTTCGAAATACCGCCACGATCCACGCGCGTGCAGTCAAATCCAGATGCACTCAATAGCTCTTCGAGCAGCACCAAAGCGCCACCTTCGGCGGGCGTCACAGAGGGGCAGCGGACTAGTCGAGCGGTAAGATCAACGGGATCGATAGGTGCGGTCATGAACGTCTCCTTTGCACCAGCCCTACCCAAGCCCCAAAGCCGATGCAATCAGGCGAATGTGGCGACTGGAACACAAAAATGCCACATGGGTAAATTTAACTATACAAAAGTGTTAACAAAAAATCTTTGCACATGTTATGGTTGTTCCAAAATAGAGACCCGAGGCAGGGCAGACCCCAAGATGGTCAGTGGCGAGCAGTAAAGCCACATTTATAGAGTTCGGATTTTGTGTCCGTCTTGAAGCATGCGCTGACCTTGGCAGAGAGCTGAGGCAAAGATGGTTAGTGGAGTCGAAATCGGTTATAACACCGGTGCGAGCGCCATGCAGATGGCCGAAACAATTTTCGGCGATGGCGTCACAGTCGTGTCTGCGTCCTACACGGGCGACAACAGGTCATCTGCGATCTACACAAACGGTGACCTCACTGGCGGCGTTGCGCCGTCAGACACAGGGGTCATCCTTTCTACGGGTCAAGCCTCCAGCTTTACCACGTCGAACAGATGGCAATCGAACACATCGGCTAGCACCACGACGAACACGTCTGGCGTCAATAATGACACCGACTTCAACACAATTAGCGGCGGTTCGACCTACGATGCGGCTTGGTTAGATGTCAGCTTTATTCCGACCGGAGACACACTCACGCTGAGCTTTGTTTTCGCGTCGGAAGAATTTCCAGAATACACCACCTCATCGTTCAACGACGCCGTCGGCGTGTGGGTCAATGGTGTACACGTTCCCCTATCAATCGGTGACGGCACGACCTCTGTGAACAACGTAGGTGGCCCGACGGGTTCCAACCTTTACGTCGACAACACCCAAGACCAATACAATACGGAAATGGATGGCTTTACCGTCACCATGACCCTGAACATCCCCGTCGACCCCAACATTTTAAACACCATTAAGATCGGGATCGCGGACGTTGGTGACAGCAGCTACGACTCGAACATTCTGATCGCTGCTGATTCAGGTCAAACGACCCTCATCGCCGTGACTGATGACGTGTCGATGTACGCCAACGGAACCAAGACATTTGACCTACTTGGCAACGATACAAACTCGACCTCAGGCACCCTTCAGATCACAGAGATCAACGGTGTTCCAGTTTCAGCAGGCAGCACAGTCACACTCAGTACAGGGCAAACCATAACTGTAAACGCTGACGGCACAATCACGGTTGTTGCCGATAGCGACGGCGAAGCGGTCAACTTTACCTACCAAGTTGACGCCCTGAGCGGTTCGACTGTCGTCGGAACCTCGACGGGTATAGTCAACCTCGACGTCATTCCCTGTTTCGTCTCCGGCACGTTGATTTCAACGACACGCGGTACGGTGCCGGTCGAAGACCTATCCGTCGGCGACATGGTTCTCACCATGGACGAAGGCCCGCAGCCTTTGCGCTGGATTGGCAATCGCGAAGTCGAAGCCACAGGCAAAATGGCACCTGTCTTAATAGAAGCGAATGCAATCGGGGAACACGACGCGCTGTTGGTATCCCCACAGCACCGTGTTCTCATGCGAGACCCGCTGGCCGCACTGCTCTTTGGCGAAGAAGAAGTGTTGGTCAAAGCGCGCGATTTGGTGAACGGATCAACAATTCGCCACGTCGAAGGCGGAACCGTCACTTATCACCACATACTGTTTGATCGCCATCAAGTCGTCTATTCCGAAGGCCTTCCGACCGAGAGCTTCCACCCCGGCCCACAGGCAACGAAACAATTCGACCCAGAAGTGCTCGAAGAAATTTGCACGCTGTTCCCAGAACTGACGCCAGAGACCGGAATGAACCACGGTCCTGCCGCGCGTCTTTCACTGAAATCATATGAGGCTCGTCTCCTTGCAGAGGCAGCTGCATGAGTTGGATCGGACTGCGCGATCATAACGGTACCCAGCGATTTCACCCCGGTGGGTTAGTCGGTGATCGAACCACAGTGAAACGGGTTTCAGCCGACGCACCGATGGCAAAGGGCACGCTTCTCATCGAAACCATTCATGACCCCGACAAGGTAAGGCGCAATTTGTTGCGGTTTGCGGCGAATACCCCGTGGCACAGCGCCCTAAGGCTGACGCTGGACCCCGATGGAACCTTACGGTTGCTGATGGCGCAGGGACAGATCACTGCCGATTTCGCTCTAAAAACCGACCTTCATACCCACAAAGGCACCGCCGCAATCTGGTTCACATGGGACGCACCTGCCCGCAAAGGTCAGTTGGCCGTGCTAACCTCGACCAATGAGTTCTACTGTTGTGATCTCTTCGCCCCGATCCCCCTTTGCTTTCGGGACGCAGACCGCATTTGCACACATCCGCAGACAACCCAGATAGACGCGGCAACAACGTTCGTGGCGATTGCCGATAGTATCGAACCTGTCGGGCCACCTGCAACTCTCTCGGGGCAGTCGATCATAGAAACACCCAACGGCCACGTCCGACTCGAGACGCTGAAACCCGGGGCAACGGTTGTCACCGCAGATGGAGAAGCGGCTCAGATCCGATCAATCGCCGCGCAAACGCTTCCTGCCCGCGGTATGTTCACACCACATATCATTCGCGCACCCTATTACGGAGCGAGAACTGATTTGAGCATCGGCCCACGCCAGCACATCGAACTCGGCGGATCAAAAATAGAATACCTGTTCTTGACGGAATATGTTCTGACAGAGGTTGGCCACCTTACAGACGGGCGTGAAGTTCTGGCAACCAGTCAAAGCGATTTTGTAACGTATTACCACGTAATGCTCGATCGCCATGACGTTCTCGAACTTACGGGTGTTCGTCTGACCAGCCTCGACCCTGCACCATTCCGCCAAAACGCCGCAATGCGTCAGCACGGCATACTGCGCAACGTTCCACAGGAACTTCTACCAGCAGGCCCGTCTATCGACCTGCAGCATCTCAGAAATTTCGAAGCTGTTTTGATCCCAAACCGATAGATCAGACGTCGTTCTCGTCAAAGAACGGGGTCATCTGCGCAACGATCACGCTATTTTCCTCGAGTGCACGCTGCATCAGTTCTTGTTCGTCTTCGTCGATATCGTGGCCTTCGACAAGACGCTCATCCAAGGTGCCATAACCCGTCACGTCCAACGGGTTGAGATCGGCTTGTTTGAGGATAGCGACTGTTTCGCGGACAGCTTCAGCCTCATCAACACCGCTGGAATAACACATCAGTGCCGCACCAGTGCTACCATCGGGCAGCCCGTCACCTTCTTTGCGACCGACCTGAACCAAAAGGGTGTAGACCTGTTGCTTGGTGTCTTTTTTGACCATTTCGGCCCCCTCTTGCCTTGTTCGGCGCATGAATAACGGATGAGACCGTTTGACCGCGAACGCGGTGATTTTCAAGTGGCGCTGCAAACCACATTATACTTTTGCACCGCGAAAATCGGCAAAACCTACTCAAATGATCCCCGAAAATAACCCTTAGGTGAATAGACCTGTTCACCTATTTACTCCCTAATGCGTGGGTCGAGACACTTCATTCGCATGTCGTGTCGCTTCAGTCTTTCAGAGACGCGGGTGACTCTCCGTCACGCCCACGTCACGACTTTGCCCCGCAAGCTACCGCTCGCGGGGCTTTTTTATGGCCGCGTCATAAACAAAGGCGCGACCAAACTGGACGCGCCCTAAACTCGATCTGCGAGAGATTATTAATCGCGCAGGAGTTCGTTGATACCCGTTTTTGAACGCGTACGTTCATCCACACGCTTAACAATTACCGCGCAGTACAAGTTGATACCGTTCTTCGACGGCATCGAACCCGAGACCACGACCGAATACGGTGGCACTTCTCCGTAGAAGACTTCGCCCGTTTCACGGTCAACGATTTTGGTCGACTGGCCGATGTAAACGCCCATGCCCAGAACCGAACCTTCACGGATGATACAGCCTTCGACGACTTCGGAACGCGCACCGATAAAGCAGTTGTCTTCGATGATGGTCGGGCCGGCCTGCATCGGCTCCAGAACGCCACCGATACCTACACCACCCGACAGGTGAACGTGTTTGCCGATTTGAGCGCAGGAACCAACGGTTGCCCAAGTGTCAACCATAGTGCCTTCACCAACATGCGCACCGAGGTTCACGAAGGACGGCATCAGAACAACGCCTTTGGCGATGTATGCAGATTTACGAACAACTGCGTTCGGAACAGCACGGAAGCCAGCCGCTTGGAAGTCTTCAGCGCCCCAACCTTTGAACTTGCTGTCGACCTTATCCCACCAGCTGTGACCCTGCGGACCGCCAGACTGAAGTTCCATATCCTTGATACGGAAGCCCAAGAGGACGGCCTTTTTAGCCCACTGGTTTACGTGCCATTGACCGTCATCCTGACGCTCGGCAACACGCAGCGCACCGCTATCGAGCGCGTTGAGCGTATCTTCAATAGCTTCACGGGTTTCGCCCGTGGTCGCAGGGGTGATCGTATCGCGGGCTTCCCACGCGGCTTCGATGGCAGCTTCGAGCTGGACGTTCGACATGTGGCCTCTCGGTGTTAGATGTGGTTTGAACCTTCCGAGGGGCTATAGACCGTTTCGCCCCCAAAGAGCAATAAAAGGCACGACCGATGAGAGACGACAACCGACGCCACCCCCTTCGCCACTCAGGAGAAGACCGTCAGGCCGCCAAACACATCCCTGACACTCCGCAAACGCGGTCGCCGACCTATAAACTGGCGTTTTCGGACACGGATTTCATGTGTCGCGAGGATCTCCGCCCTGTCCGTCTGCAACTCGAACTTCTAAAAACCGAATTGGCGATGGACGAAGCTCACATCGAATCAACTATCGTTCTGTTCGGTGGCGCACGAATTCCAGCGCCCGAAAACAAAGCGACGGCGCGGACACAGACGCTCTCTGATTTGTCGAAATACTACGATGAAGCACGTCGCTTTGCCCGCATGATGACCGAGCTTTCGCTGAAATCTGGTGGCCATGAGAACGTCATCGTCACGGGCGGCGGTCCTGGCGTGATGGAGGCTGGCAACCGTGGCGCAGCTGAGGCAGGCGGTAAATCAATCGGATTGAACATCGTCCTGCCGCACGAACAAGCACCGAACCAATACGTGACCCCAGAACTGTGTTTCAACTTTCATTACTTCGCCATTCGGAAGATGCACTTCCTCATGCGCGCGAAAGCAGTTTGCGTGTTCCCTGGTGGCTTCGGGACTTTGGATGAAATGTTCGAAAGTCTGACCCTGATCCAGACAGGTCGGATGGAGCAAGTTCCCTTCTTACTGTTCGGTAAGGAATTCTGGGAAAAGATCATCAACTGGGATGCGCTCGCTGACGCTGGTACCATCTCGGATCAAGATTTGGCGCTCTTCCGCTACGTTGAAACCGCCGAAGAAGCGATGGCCGCGCTCGCGAATTGGGAAAACGTGGGTCAAAAGCGCGGGTCAATCCCGGGCCGCTGACCTGAGGTGCGGGGCCTCAAAGCCCCGCTTCTGCCTCGATCTGAGCCCGCGATTTACGTGCCCGTTCGGTCGCGGATTTCAACTGACCACATGCCGCCATGATGTCTTCACCGCGCGGCGTGCGAATTGGTGACGCGTAGCCTGCTTCCATCAGTATCCGCGCGAAGGCGTGAATACGGTTGTTCGACGACCGTTTATACGGTGCGCCCGGCCATTCATTGAACGGGATCAGGTTCACCTTCGCCGGAATACCGTCGAGCAGTTTGACCAAACGATGCGCGTCCTCGAATGTGTCGTTCACACCGTCGAGCATCACATATTCAAACGTAATCCGTTCGCTGTTCGTCGCCTTCGGATACTCGCGAAGTGCGTCCAGAAGGGTCTCGATGTTCCACTTTTTGTTCACAGGAACGAGCTTATCGCGGACCTCATCGGTCGTTGCGTGGAACGACACAGCGAGAAGACAGCCGATTTCCTCGGCAGTCCGAGCGATCTCGGGAACAACGCCAGAAGTCGACAGCGTGATACGACGACGGCCCAAGGCGATGCCTTCACCGTCCATGGTGATCTTCATCGCGTCACGGACGTTTTCGAAATTATAGAGCGGCTCGCCCATCCCCATCAGAACGATGTTAGACAACAAACGTGGGCCATCATCACCAGTGCCGGTTCCTGGCTCGGGCCATTCATCCAAATCATCGCGGGCCAGCATAATCTGACCAACGATCTCAGATGCGGTCAGGTTGCGCACCAGTTTCTGCGTGCCAGTATGACAGAACGAACAAGTCAGTGTGCAGCCAACTTGAGAAGACACACAAAGCGTTCCGCGGCCTTCCTCAGGAATATAGACGATCTCTACCTCGTGGCCGCCCGCAATACGAACGAGGTATTTGCGGGTGCCGTCTTCGGACACCAGCTTCGTCACCAACTCAGGACGCTCAATCACGAAATTCTCGGAGAGCATCTTGCGATAGTCTTTGGACAGGTTGGTCATGACGTCGAAATCAGTCACGCCCCAATGGTAAACCCACTGCCACACCTGATTGAGGCGCATCTTGGCCTGCTTCTGGGGCGTACCTGCTTCGATCAATGCCTCACGCATTTGTTCGCGAGTCATGCCAGCAAGGTTTTTGGCTCCCTCCGGCAGTTTGCGGGGGATTGTAAGGACGTCTTGGGTAATCGGAGCAGTCGCGGTCATAGCAGCCTCGGATGCGGGTAGATGGGCGCTCATATAGGATTCGGGGCAGAATTCAAAAGAATTCCGCCCCAATATAAGTTAAATTATGGTGTCGCGGATCGAAATTAGCCAGCGCAGCGGCGCTGAGCCTCTTCCAACGATGCCGTGAAGCCCAAAAGCGAGAAGCTATCTTTCGTCACGGTGCCGCGTGCGGAACGCGCTGTCAGAACCGCTTCAGAGCCAGCACGCATTGCAGCAACAATCTGTGCATCGGCTTCGGCGTTAGCAGGCCACGCGTTTTCGCCTTGAACGTAGAGATCGTACTCACGTCCACCGATCTCCATCTTCACAGTGGATTCACCTGCGAAAGGATACCCGCCCGTGAATACCACTTGGCCATTCAGACCAGCGGACGGCTTAAAGAAGACGTAGAGCAAGATATCGCCACGGCGCACCGCAACAACGTTGCCATCGCGTGTGTTCACTGTCTCTTTGGGTGCAGAGACGATCCAGCATTCGCGAGGATCATTGCCCTCGAAGACGCTCCAGTCGGTGTTGGCGGCTACGCGATTGTCAGAGTCCTGCGCGACAGCCACACTAGCCGTACCGAGCGCAAGAGCGACAACTGCCGCACGCATCATTCCAGAAATCATTAGACAGCCTCCAAGCTGTTTTTGCCTCTTCTTCCACTTGCCCGATGCTCTACCGTCACCGTTCCGCAGGCAGATCTATTCTCTCGATGTTGTATCTTTACCAAGAAAAGAGGCCTATGGGAAAGTCCCATTGGCACACGAAATTGTGCGGATTCCCGCCTGAACTCCCCGAACTCAGGCCATCGCATCCCAAATCAGCTTAATCGCCATCGCTGTAGAAGCGATTACTAGAACAGGTTTGATAACGCGCGAGCCGACTTTCATCGCCAACTTGGAGCCCAGATAGGCGCCGGCCATCTGCCCCGCCCCCATGCACAGCCCTGTCACCCAGAGCGGTTTAGCCACAAGCGCAAAGGCAAGCGTCGCGCCCACGTTTGATGCGAAGTTCAGTAGTTTTGTATGCGCTGTCGCTTTCAGAACGCCATAGCCACCCAAGGCGACAAACCCGAGCATGAAAAACGCACCAGTGCCTGGCCCCAAGAGGCCGTCATAGAACCCTATGACGGGTACAAAAGCGATCATGAACAGAGCGGGACTGATGCGTTGCACACGATCCAAGTCATCCAAACCAGGTTTAAATGCGAAGAAGAGCGCGACTGCGATCAGCAAAACGGGCAAACCCAAACGGATCACATCCGTGGGCAGGAACGAGGCGAGCAATGCACCTGCGATCGATGCTGCGAATGACATCAAGGCCGAGGGCAACTGCGCAAACAAGTTCACATGCCCAGCCCGCGCATAGTTAATCGCGGCCATACCTGCGCCAAATAGACCCTGGACCTTATTCGTTGCGAGAGCCGTAATCGGGTTCAGACCAGCGATCAGCAACGCAGGAATGGTGATCAAACCACCACCGCCCGCGATCGAGTCGATGAAACCCGCCACAAACGCAGCGCTAGTGAGGAGAACGAGAAGTTCGACAGAATGTTCTAGCACTTAGGATACAAACTCGCTGCGTTTATACCCCTGCAGATAGAGGAGAGCGGTCAAATCACCGTGGTTAATACGAACGCTGCATTCTGCCTGAACGCTTGGCTTCGCATGAAGTGCAACGCCAGTGCCCGCACGACCGAGCATACCGAGGTCGTTTGCACCATCACCAACGGCAATCACGTCAGCCTCTAATATACCCAGACGCGCAGTAATCTCTTCCAGCGCCTGAACCTTCGCTTCGCGGCCAAGGATCGGATAGCCAACTTTACCCGTCAACTTGCCGCCTTCGGCAATCAAAGTGTTTGCACGGTTCTCATCAAACCCCAACGCCGCCGCGATGCGCGACGTGAACGCGGTAAATCCACCTGACACCAAGGCAGCATAGCCACCCTTTGCTTTCATTGTCTGCACCAGCTCATAACCGCCAGGCATATGGGTAATACGGGTATTCAGAACGTGGCCGATCACAGTCTCATCTAAACCAGCCAAAAGACTGACACGCTCTTCTAACGCCCCGTTGAAATCCAACTCGCCATTCATCGCGCGCTTTGTGATGTCAGCGACACGCTCGCCCACGCCAGCTTCGGCAGCCAGCTCATCAATGCATTCCTGACGGATCATCGTCGAATCCATGTCGGCAAGGAGCATTTTTTTGCGACGCCCGTCGGTCGATTGGATCACCAAATCGACCCCATTGGACTGTAGGTCAGACCAAACATCCCAAAAATTCGATGGCTTTACGGGAACTTCGAACTCTGCAGCCTCATCTACTGACAGCCAGATCGCGTCGCCACCGCCCCACGCATTACGGAGCGATTCCACCAATGGCGTTTCGATTTTACGCTCCGAAGGTGCACAAAGAAGGGTGACGGTGAACATCGGACAGCTCCGGTTACGACTTGTTTCGCTAGCGTTTCGCATATCCATAAGCCGCTGCCAAGCAGGTCCGAAGTTTCCGATAGTAGTCGTGGATAGTCCAATTACGACCTTTTGCCGAAAACAAGCGTCATTTTTCCCATTGCAGCTTTCTGCACCGCCGCATATGTCCAGCAGCGGGACACCTCTCCCCAACGAGAGGCGCTTATCTGAAAGGGTACCAGAAATGGTCAAAGAGACTCCGGCAACGCGTCCGGCAAATGCGCGTTTTTCTTCCGGCCCCTGCGCCAAGATTCCAGCCTTCGAACTCAACATGCTCGCCGACGCCCCAATGGGTCGCTCGCACCGCGCTGCTGTTGGCAAAGCGAAGCTGAAAGAGGCAATCGACCTCACCCGTGAAATTCTCGGCGTTCCCGCCGACTACCGCATCGGCATTGTTCCAGCGTCCGACACTGGCGCTGTTGAGATGGCCATGTGGTCGATGCTCGGCGCTCGTGGCGTCGACATGGTCGCTTGGGAATCCTTCGGCGAAGGCTGGGTCACCGACGTTGTGAAGCAGCTGAAGCTCGACGCAAACATTCATAAAGCTGCTTATGGCGAGATCGTCGATTTCTCCAAAGTGAACTTTGACAATGATGTTGTCTTTACTTGGAACGGCACCACTTCGGGCGTTCGTCTGCCGTCTGGCGACGCGATTCCTGCGGACCGCGCTGGCCTGACCATTTGCGACGCGACCTCCGCCGCTTTTGCGATGGACCTCGCTTGGGACAAACTCGACGTTGTGACCTTCTCTTGGCAGAAGGTTATGGGTGGCGAAGGTGCGCACGGTATTCTGATCCTCAGCCCCCGCGCTGTTGAACGCCTCGAAACTTATGTTCCAGCATGGCCGCTGCCAAAGATCTTCCGCATGACCAAAGGTGGCAAGCTGATCGAAGGTATCTTTGTTGGTGAAACCATCAACACGCCATCAATGCTGGCTGTCGAGGACTACCTTGTTGCTCTGAAATGGGCGCAAAACCTCGGCGGTCTGAATGCATTGATCGCTCGTTCGACCGCAAACGCACAGGCTATCTGGGACTTCTGCGCAACCCGCGACTGGATCGCTAACCTTGCTGTTTCGGACGATATTCGCTCGAACACCTCGGTTTGCCTGAAGTTCACCGATGACCGTATCCAAGACGGAGCTGCATTTGCCAAGGCCGTTGCAAAACGCCTCGAAAAAGAAGGTGTTGCGCTGGACGTAGGTGCTTACCGTGACGCGCCTGCTGGTCTGCGTATCTGGTGTGGCGCAACTGTCGAAACCTCGGACATCGAAGCAATGCTTCCGTGGCTCGAGTGGGCATTCGAAGCAGAAATCGAAGCACAAGAGTGATCTTGCGGGGCGCGACCAACCGCGCCCTTAACCCCTCATTTTCGGGCAGATGCCCACAAATAAAGGAGCCCTACCATGGCCCCCAAAGTCCTTATTTCCGACGAACTCTCCCCCGCAGCGGTTCAGATCTTCAAAGATCGTGGCCTTGACGTCGACTTCCAGCCTCAACTTGGTAAAGACAAAGAAGCGCTCGAAGCGATCATCGGCAACTACGATGGTCTCGCGATCCGTTCTGCGACCAAAGTGACCGAGAAAATCATCGCTGCTGCGACCAACCTCAAAGTCGTCGCTCGCGCTGGTATCGGCGTCGATAACGTAGACATCCCGACTGCCTCGAAAAAAGGTATAATCGTGATGAATACGCCGTTCGGCAACATGATCACCACGGCTGAACACGCCATCGCGATGATGTTTGCAGTAGCGCGTCAAATCCCCGAAGCGTCCGCATCTACTCATGCTGGCAAATGGGAAAAGTCGAAATTCATGGGTGTTGAGCTGACCGGCAAAACACTTGGCGTTATCGGCGCAGGTAACATTGGTTCGATCGTGATCGATCGCGCTCAGGGCCTGAAAATGAAGGTCGTCGCATACGATCCGTTCCTATCCGAAGAACGCGCTGCAAAAATCGGCGTTGAGAAGCTGGAGCTAGACGAACTGCTCGCACGTGCTGACTTCATCACCCTGCACGTTCCGCTGACCGACTCGACCCGCAACATCCTGTCGCGCGAAAATCTCGCGAAAACCAAACCAGGCGTCCGCATTGTGAACTGTGCTCGGGGTGGTCTGGTTGACGAAGAAGCTCTCGCTGACATGCTGAAATCGGGCCACGTTGCTGGTGCTGCATTCGACGTGTTCTCGGTCGAGCCTGCGAAAGAAAACCCGCTGTTCAACCTGCCGAACGTCGTCTGCACCCCGCACTTGGGCGCGGCCACTTCGGAAGCTCAGGAAAACGTGGCGCTTCAGGTTGCGGAACAGATCTCTGACTACCTGCTCACCGGCGCTGTTACCAACGCGCTCAACATGCCGTCCGTGACCGCCGAAGAAGCAAAAGTCATGGGCCCGTGGATCAAGCTGGCTGGTCACCTCGGTAACTTCATCGGTCAGATGACTGACGAGCCTATCAAAGCAATCAACGTGATGTATGACGGTGTCGTTTCCGACATGAACCTCAAAGCACTGGATTGCGGTGTGATCGCAGGCATCATGAAAAAAGCGAACCCTGACGTGAACATGGTGTCCGCACCTGTGATCGCCAAAGAACGCGGCATCAAACTCTCGACCACCACTCAGGATCAGTCGGGCGCGTTCGAAGGCTACATCAAAGTGACCGTTGTCACCGATGGCTACGAGCGTTCGGTTGCTGGCACGGTGTTCTCTGATGGTAAGCCGCGCTTCATCCAGATCAAAGGCATCAACGTGGACGCTGAAGTTGGTCAGCACATGCTCTACACCACGAACGAAGACGTGCCGGGCATCATCGGTACACTTGGTTCGACCCTTGGCAACAATGGCGTCAACATCGCGAACTTTACCCTTGGTCGCGCTGGCGCAGGTGGCGAAGCAATCGCGCTTCTCTATGTGGACGATGCTCTCAATGCTGAGACACTGAAGGCCCTGTCTGACACAGGTAAATTCAAGCAAGTCAAACCGCTGGTCTTTGACGTCGCCTGATCCACGCTACATTCCTAAAAAGGGGCGGGTTTCCGCCCCTTTTTCCTTTTGAAGCCCTGCCGTTACAAAGACTAACTATAACGGGGGTTTACCATACGTTCGGAACACATCATGATTTATGCAATTGGCGATATTCACGGCCAAATCGACCAACTCGAAAACGCACTTCGCCTTATTGAAATCGATGGTGGTGCAGACGCTCATATCGTCTTTCTCGGGGACTATACTGACCGAGGTCCCGATAGCCGCGCCGTGGTCGAACGATTGATGAATGGAGTAGCGGAAGGTCGGAACTGGACTGTTCTGCGCGGCAATCACGACCGGATGTTCTGTCGCTATCTGGCGGATGGCACCGAACATGACGCCCAGATTAAGTCTGGCAAGGGTTGGTTCGATCCTGCCCTCGGCGGGGCAGAAACCCTTCGGTCTTATGGTGTCGAGGTTGCTGGCACTGACACACTTCCCAGCGCCCAAGCCGCCGTTCCCCCCGAACACCTCGCATTCTTGGAAAGTCGCCCGCTCTGGTTTGAAACAGACGATTTGATCTTCGTTCACGCAGGCATTCGCCCCAACATTGCGATGGAGGACCAGATCGAAGACGACCTGATCTGGATCCGTGTTGGTTTCTTGGATCACGAAGGCCCCTTTGAGAAACTGATCGTTCACGGGCACACGGCTCTGGATACACCAACTCATCTTGGCAATCGGGTCGACCTCGATGGCGGTGCCGGCTATGGTCGTCCGCTCGTTCCTGCGGTATTTGATGGGACCATTTGTTTTACTTTGACCGATCAAGGGCGCGTTCCGCTACTACCGTCGGCCTGAAAGAGCTGAAATGCCCGTTGAGTTTTCATCCCTGACCGACCTAATGGCACACGGTTTTGACACCGTGATCGACGTTCGTTCCCCTGCCGAATACGCCGAGGATCACATCGCGGGCGCGATCAGTCTGCCCGCAATGTCGAATGAAGAGCGAGCAATCGTCGGGACGATCTATAAACAGGAAAGCCCTTTCAAGGCCCGCAAAATCGGGGCGGCAATTGTTGCCCGCAATGTGGCGCACCACCTTGAAACCGCCCTCGCGGACAAGGATGGAGGATGGAAACCGTTGGTGTATTGCTGGCGCGGCGGACAACGATCAGGGTCCGTAGCCATCATCCTCAAACAGATCGGATGGCGGGCGGATACCATCGCGGGCGGGTATAAGGCCTATCGTCGTTTCGTTTACACCGACATGTATGAGGCCCAAATTCCACACCGCTTTGTGCTGTTGGATGGGAACACTGGGACTGCAAAGACCGATATTCTTAACCGTTTATCTGCGCACAGCATTCAGACACTCGATCTCGAGGGGATGGCACAGCATCGTGGCTCTATGTTGGGCGGTGTGGCAGGAGGTCAGCCTGATCAGAAAACCTTTGAGTCGCGATTGGCCTGCAAACTATCGACACTGGACCCACAACGACCAGTCGTCGTCGAAGCCGAAAGCAGCAAAATCGGTCGCTTGAATGTACCGCCGACGGTCTGGGCAGCGATGTGCGATGCGCCTCGTATTGATATTGAAGCCCCAGTTGAAGAGCGCGCGCGTTATTTACAGGGTGCATATGCCGATGTCATCGCAGACACCGACCGCCTGACCAACCTTTTGCAGCCACTTCGACAGCATCGTAGCCATGCGACCGTCGATCACTGGGAATCCTTGCTTCAGGACGGTGACTTTACCGCTCTCGCAAAGGCTCTGATTGTCGATCACTACGATCCATCCTATGCAAAGTCTCGATCGGTTCATGCACCGACCGTTCTTGGCTCGCTTCACAGCGACACCCTTGACGACATCGGACAGGCAAACTTAGCCGAGCGGGTGGCCGATATCGTCAAATCACTTTGATCGCTGGCGTGTCGGTGATCCGTCCAATAGCCGCAGCGCCATAACCACAAAGCCGCAATTTCCGCACCATTTCATCCGCAAGATCGGCGCGCACTGCAGCTAGCAAACCGCCCGATGTTTGCGGATCGAACAGCAGATCGAAACGCGGCCCTTGCGCCCCAAAGACGCCCCCGGCCCCCTCGCGATTTTCGTCCCAGAGTGTGGATTTCACACCCGCGGCGATCAGCTCTTCGGCGCCGCGCAGCACGGGCAGGTTCGCCAAGGTGATTTCGGCACCAACGCCAGAGGCTTCGCAAATACCCGACAAATGACCTGCCAACCCAAAACCTGTAACGTCCGTCATCGCTCGCGCTTCCGACGCTAAAATACGGCTCGCGACGGCTTGGGGTTCAGCCATACGCTGATAGGCCGCCAACACATCACGCCCTTTTGCGAGCCCGCGCATTTCAGCGGCCAAGAGAACCCCCGTTCCCAATGGCTTTGTTAGGATCAGAACGTCGCCCTCTTTTGCGCCCTCAATCGTGCGGACCTCTCCCGCAGTGCGGCCCGTGATGGTAAAGCCAATGGTGAATTCTGACCCAACCGAGGTATGGCCACCCGCGACGACCGCGCCCACCCGCCCCATAACATCCGCCGCAGCCGAGGTAATCTCTGCCATTGTGCGTTGCTGAAGCTCTGACGACATGCGCGGCAAGATCACAGACATCGTTGCCGCCTGAGGTTCCGCCCCCATCGCCCAAATGTCGCCCAGCGCATGGGTCGCGGTGATGCGTGTCATGAGATCGGGATCATGAGTGAACGCTCGCAAGTGATCGGTGGTCATAACGAGGGTCTCGCCACCAACCTTGATCACTGCTGCATCGTCACCTTTCACATAGCGAACGTCATCGCGGTCACTGCTGGGCAAATCGGCAAGGGCTGCACGCAATGTGCTGCGTCCCACCTTCGACCCACATCCTGCACACATCGGGACATCGCCCATGACCGCTCGTACACCGTCCGCGACCAATGCGGGCAACTTTGGCTGCGCCATCGTGGGCAATTTATGGAATTTTTCCATGAACCCCGTATCGATGCGATTTTTCCATGACCACAACAGCGGCCCCCGAACAGCCGTTCCAAGCTTTTCTGCCAAAGCGGATTTCTGACCGAGAGAAATGAGCTTCAGGTAATCTTTCTGCGGCTGGTAGCCTTTGAACGTTCCGCCCGACAAGGCGGCCCGAAGGTTATGGAACAACACTGGTGCTTCGCGAACGGCAAAAACACCCGCTTTCGGGCGTGGCGCGTGGGTGAGATAGGCACAATCACCCACCGCGAAAACGTGACTATCGCTCGACTGCAAGGTTGGTCCGACGCTTATGAAACCTTGGTAAAGGTTCAATCCCGTCTCAGTGATCCAACCATGCGGGCGTGCGCCCGTCGCACCGTTGGTAAAAGTAGACGGCACACGCGTGCCATCCTTGAGGACTACAGCATCCGCCGTCACCTCAACCACATCCGCGTTTTCGATCACTTCGACACGCGCCTCTTTCAATGATTTCAACAACTGAGACCGAGCCGTCTCGCTAAACTCGGTCAGCGCTGTGCCGCGATCAATCAAACGAACCTCAGCCGATTTGCCTCGCAGCGCATGCGCCATAGCCATAGACAGCTCTGCGCCTGCGACGCCGCCACCCAAAACCGCCACACGAGGCTTCTTGGCCTCTTTGCGATAGACATCCCAACGCGCCGCAAATGTATCGAGAGGTTTTGCAGGAATACCATGTTCGGCAAATCCTTGTAGATTAGGCATCTCGGATGTGATCCCGATATCGATAGACGCGATGTCGTACGGTATCGGTCCACGCCCCTTGAGGCTAATGGTCCGTGCTCGCAAATCAATCCCGATGGCTTTGTCCACGATGACCCGAGCACCCGCAAACCGCGCCAGTTTAATCAAATCAATATCGAGTTCGTCTTTGGAGTAGTGACCAGCGACAAACCCCGGTAGCATTCCAGAATATGGAGCCGTAGGCGCAGGGTTAATCACCGTCACACGAACGCCGGGCAATGGGTTCATGCCCCACATTCGCAGAACGAGAGCGTGCGTATGCCCACCGCCGATCAAGACGAGGTCGCGGGTCAGAGGGATTTGATCGTGCATGATGGGTGACTCGTTCGCAGTTCGATTGACGTTCCAGCGAGACTGACATTTGGCCTCTCAACTGGCAACCGGACATCCCACCGCACCGTGTTCTTTGATTTCCCAAAGTGACGGAACGTTTCACTGTTTTCCTACGTTACCATGAGTAACCTTCGCTCAACGGGAGGACTACTATGACTGACATCGTAATTTTGGGCGGCGCACGGACCGCAATTGGCACATTCGGCGGTAGCCTTGCAGGCACGGCTCCTATCGACCTTGGCGCAATCGCAGCTAAGGCAGCGTTGGAACGTTCGGGCGTCACTGGCGATAAGATCGGTACAACGGTCTTTGGCCACATCATCAACACCGAACCACGTGATATGTATCTGTCACGTGTTGCCGCGATGCAGGCTGGAGTTCCTGAAGCAACTCCCGCCATGAACGTGAACCGCCTTTGCGGCTCGGGCGTTCAGGCAATTGTATCGGCAACGCAGTCATTGATGCTTGGCGATGCTGACTTTGCATTGGCTGGTGGCGCGGATTGTATGAGCCGCTCGCCCTACATCCTCCCCGATGCCCGCTGGGGCGCGAAAATGGGCGATGTGCGCGGGCTCGACATGATGGTCGGCGCGCTGACTTGCCCGTTCGGCACAGGTCACATGGGCGTCACCGCAGAGAACGTGGCTCGGGATTACAACATCAGCCGCGAGGACCAAGACGCCTTTGCGGCAGAAAGCCAGCGCCGTGCATTGGCTGCAATGGAGGCAGGGTATTTCGACAGTCAGATCGTGCCGGTCGACGTCAAAGTGAAACGCGAGATGGTCGCCTTTACTCGCGATGAACACGCCAAACCAACCACTGTCGAAGCCCTCTCCGGCCTACGTCCTGTGTTCCAGAAAGATGGCTCTGTCACTGCCGGCAACGCGAGCGGCATCAACGATGGCGCTGCGGCAGTCATCCTTTCACGTGCAGATGCGGCAGAAAAAGCAGGCCTCACACCGAAATTCCGCATTGCGGGCTACGCGCATTCTGGTGTCGCACCAGAGGTGATGGGTATTGGCCCGATCCCAGCCGTTCGGTCCCTGTGTGAACGCACTGGCCTTTCAATCGGCGACTTCGACGTCATTGAATCGAACGAAGCCTTCGCGGCTCAGGCCATCGCGGTCTCTCGTGAACTTGGGTTCGATGCGGCCAAGGTGAACCCGAATGGCGGCGCAATCGCGCTTGGCCACCCTGTCGGCGCGACGGGTGCCATTCTGACCGTCAAGACCATGTATGAACTCGACCGCATCAGCGGCCGCTATGGCCTCATCACCATGTGTATCGGTGGAGGCCAAGGTATCGCATTAGCGATTGAGCGCCTCTGATCAATCCTCAGGATAGTCGCGGGAAAACACCAAGGTGTTGTCCTGCGACATCTCTGGATCAAAGGCATATCCGCCCGTGTGGAACCCCTTGAGATCCTCGATCTCTGTGATGCGGTTTTCGATGATATACCGCGCCATCGCACCCCGCGCCCGTTTGGCGAAAAAGCTCACAATCTTTGGCTTGCCGCCTTTGACCTCATAAAATTGAGGCGTCACCACGCGCAGCTTCAGGGCCTTAGTATCTGCCGCATGGAAATATTCCTGCGAGGCGCAATTGACCAAAACATCGGTTCCAATGGCCTCGGCCTCTGCGTTTAGGCGCTTGGAAATCTGTGTGCCCCAATAATCATACAGATCTTTACCGCGACGGGTCTTGAGCTTGCTCCCCATCTCTAACCGATAGGGCTGCATGCCATCCAAGGGACGCAGGAGCCCATACATCCCTGAAAGTATCCGCAAGTGATCCTGCGCCCAACGCAATGCGTCAGGATCAAGGGTCTTTGCTTCCAACCCCTTGTAGGTATCACCATCGAAAGCAAACACCGCTGGCTTTACATTCTGCGGCTCGGGATCAGCGCTATAAGCCTTGAACCGATCGCGGTTCAATTTCGCTAAATTGTCTGAAATCGACATCAAGCTTTTCAGGTCTGACAGGGTCAGGTTCCGCGCAGCCTTTGCCAATCGCATCGCATCATCAGGGAACATCAAGTCAGTCGGCTCGACAGATACAGGTGACATGTCCAATGATTTTGCGGGGGAAACGACGATCAGCATTTATGGCTCCTTCTTGCAAAGCGGAACCTAGCACTCACCTCTCAAAACTAAAGGGGCCAAACGCAGTTATTCGTCTGCTCAAATGCACACGAATGTCAGGATGCTTCTGACAGGACACCTAAAAATGCCGCCCCAAAGCGCTCTGCATATTTAGCGCCGAGCACCAGCTCCATCGTCGACATATCCCGAGGGCGCATTTGCGCAACTTTCGCCAACAGCGATGCCGAACATGTCATCGGCTTACCAGTGCCATCCTCGCCTCGACTGAGGTCAGCCTGAACTTCGAGCAGTCGATCATAAACCGAGCCCTCGCTCCGCCCCGCCATCTTACGACGCGCGGGGTGAAGTTGCGCCACCTCCCCTGCAATCACCGAAAGAAACGCATCACCGTAGCTCTGCAGTTTCTTCGCGCCCACGCCGCTGATTTTTGCCATCTCGTCTAGGCTCATCGGGCGCTTCTGAGCCATCTCGATCAGAGTGCTGTCGTTGTAGATAATATACGCTGGCACACCCGCCGCCTCTGCCAATGCACGGCGTTTCGCCTTAAGCGCTGACAGTAGCGGCGCGTCGTCCTCGCTCACCAGCATTTTGATCTTATTGCCAGTCTTTGCGGCTTTAATCGTATCGCGCCGCAGCTGGATTGCATCCTCGCCTCGCAAAATGGGTCGCGCTTTTTCAGTCATGCGCAAACCACCATGACGTTCAGGATCAGGACGCAACAAATCATGCCCCATCATCTGCCGAAAAATCGCCTGCCATTCACGGCGACTATATTCTTTGCCAACACCGTAGGTCGGCAATTGATCGTGTCCGCGCTGTTTGATCTTATCCAGATCAGAACCCAACAAAATCTCGATCAGATGACCTGATCCATAGCTTTCCCCTGTCCGCAAAGCCGCAGATAGTGCCATCCGCACAGGCGTCGTCCCATCGAACACATCGGCAGGCTTGTCACAAAGATCGCAATGCCCGCAGGACTTAGCCTTTTCGCCAAAATACCCAAGCAGAGTCTTGCGACGGCATTCTAGCGCCTCACAAAGTCCCAAAAGGGCATTCAGTCGAGCATGATCAGCCATACGGCGTTCTGGCGGTGCAAGACCCTCATCAATTTGCTGACGTCGGTAACGAATGTCATCAGGTCCAAAGAGTGTGAGTGTCTCAGCGGGTGCCCCATCACGACCGGCACGACCGATTTCTTGGTAGTAAGACTCAATCGATTTCGGCAGGTCTGCATGTGCAACCCAACGGATGTCTGGTTTGTCGATCCCCATGCCAAAAGCAACCGTCGCAACCACAATCAGTCCGTCTTCTTGTTGGAAGCGCCCCTCAACAACGCGACGGTCTTCCGCCTCCATCCCGCCGTGATAATGGCAGGCTGCATGTCCCGCCTCTCGCAACGCTTGAGCGATGGTTTCCGTTTTGGCCCGCGTGCCGCAATAGACAATTCCAGACTGACCTTTTCGCGCCGCTGCGAACGACAATATCTGCTGGCGCGGTTGATCTTTGACCGCAAAAGCGAGGTGGATATTTGGCCGATCGAATCCCCGCAGAAATGTAACGGGGGGAACGCCGTCAAACAGCTTTTCAACAATTTCCGCTTGGGTTTCTGCATCAGCCGTCGCGGTAAAGGCCGCAAGTGGCACGTCCAATGCCCGCCGCAATTCGCCAATCCGCAAGTAGTCCGGTCGAAAATCGTGGCCCCACTGACTGACACAATGCGCTTCATCGACCGCAATCATGCTCACGCCGATGCGACGCAACATTTGTGGCACACCGCCCGCAGCCAACCGCTCTGGCGCCATGTACAAGAGCTTAAGACGTCCCTCTTCAAGCGCCTGCCAAACGCCATCGGTTTCTTCTTGGGTATTGCCAGAGGTCAACGCACCTGCCTCAACCCCAGCCTCGCGTAGCCCTCGCACCTGATCTCGCATTAGAGCAATGAGTGGCGAAATGACGACGGTCACACCGTCGCGCACCAAGGCAGGCAACTGAAAACACAACGACTTCCCGCCACCTGTTGGCATAATGGCAAGCGTGTTTTGCCCCAGAGACACCGCCTCAACGATCTCTTCCTGACCCGGACGGAACCCGTCGAATCCGAATACGTCGCGCAAAAGCGTGGCTGCGGTCATAATATCAATTTCTGGCTGCTCGTTTTGCCTAAAGAATCACAAGCCCTGAGTCAGAGCAACCCCGCCCTGCCTTTGTGCTTGAAATATCTTGGGGGTGCATTGGGTGTAGGCCAAGAGGGGCCGAGCCCCTTACGCCTCAGTCGATCACGCGGGCTTCATCAACCAGCATCACAGGAATGCCATTGCGGATCGGATAGGCCAACTTCGCAGCGACCGAAACCAGTTCCTGACGCGCAGCATCATAGTCCAAACGGGTTTGCGTTTGAGGACAGACCAAGGCTTCGATCATCTTCGGGTCAAAGGTCATTTCGCTCATTGTAGCCTCTCTTCACCACCGCCATGCAAGGCGTAGCTGATCAACGTGATCAATGTTTCCCGCCGTTGGGCCAACTCTGGCGCTTCCAATAGTGCCTGTCGATCCTCGGGCTCGAAGGGGCATAGCATCGATAACGAGTTGATCAAGAGTTCGTCTTCCGCATCTCGAATACCGTCCCAATCGGTCGACAGCCCCTTGTCATCGAAAAACCGCTCCAGCAACGACAACAACACGTCTCGGTCCATGTCTGGGTCGTGTTCGACAGGACCAAGATCCCTGCCAAAACCATCCCAAGATACATTAAACTTGCGATACGGCGTGAAGCCTTCGACCTCGTCGGACAAACGAAACCGCGAAATGCCCGTAAGGGTGATCATATAGCGACCATCTTCGGTTTCGGAGAAAGCGGTTAGTCGCCCAGCGCAACCGATACGATGCAACCCACGCCCACCATTTGGCTGAATCATTCCCAACAACCGCTCAGGCGTCTTCATGACGTCCTCGATCATCGCAAGATATCGAGGTTCAAAGATATGCAATGGGAGCTTTGCGCGCGGCAGCAACAAAGCTCCCGGAAGCGGGAATACCGGAATAGCGAGCGGTAGATCGGATGATGTCCTCATAACCCGCAAAGTAGGACGTCCCGTCCGTCAGGCAAATATCATCGACGACAAACGGCGGCGGCCGTTCAGAACAATCGGGTCATTGGGCTTGAGAGCGTCGAATATCTGGAACATTTGAGCTTTGGCAGCGCCATCATTCCATTCCCGATCACGACGGAACATTTCCAAGAGTTCATCTACTGCTTCGGCAACTTGTCCTGCCGCATGCAATGCCTGCGCAAGATCCATCCGAAGCTGCATGTTATCAGGGTCTGCAGCGACCGCAGCACGCAGGTCATCGACTGGCCCTGCCTTTTCAGCCTGTCGAGCCAGCGCAATTTGTGCAAACGCCGCTTCGATTGGGGCCGCTTTGGAAATTGACACGGGAACGCCGTTCAACACAGCTTCTGCCTGATCGAGGTCACCCATCGCAACATAACACCGCGCCAGACCACCAAAGGCCGCTGCATTTTCGGCTTCTTCACCAATAATGGCACCGAACACTTCAGCCGCATCGGTCGCGTTACCTTCGGCAAGCATATTTTCAGCTTCGTCCAGGGCAGCCTCTAGGCCCTCAGCACCACCCAAAGACGCTAATTTTGAAACGAACTCTTCGATCTGGCTTGGTGGGATGGCACCTTGGAACCCATCAACGGGCTGGCCTTGGAAAAACGCATATACAGTTGGAATGGACTGAACGCGCAACTGGCCGGCGTAGCCTTGGTTTTCATCCACGTTGACTTTGACCATTTTCACAGCCCCACCAGCCTTGGTCACCGCAGCTTCAAGCGCAGGCCCAAGCGTTTTGCACGGACCGCACCACGGCGCCCAAAAATCTACGATGACCGGAACCTCTTTGGACGCTTCGATAACATCCTGCACAAAGGTTGCGTCGGTTGTGTCAATGACCAGATCGCTGGTCGTTTTTTGTCCGCCAAGTTCGAGCATCATGCCCTCCTAGAATTCTATTTGCCCTTATATGAGCAGCCTGCGACGGGAAGACAAGTTACATCCCGTTAATGAAATGTTTTAAATGTCGAAGGTCGCGAAAACTGGTGCGTGATCGCTTGGTTGTTCCCATCCGCGCACGTCGCGTCTGATCCGACTGGAGTGCGCGGCATTCGAAATATCTGGCGTCGCCCAAATATGATCCAAACGACGACCTTTATCGGCTTCGTCCCAATCCTTCGCACGATAGGACCACCAGCTATAGAGCAGCCCCTCAGGAATATCCTGCCGCGTAATATCAACCCAATTTGCTGACTCTTGAACTTGGGCAAGGTGTTCAACCTCGATCGGAGTGTGGCTGACGATCTTCAACAGCTTTTTGTGATCCCAAACGTCATCTTCGCGCGGAGCAATATTGAAATCACCAACGATCACGGTCTTTTCTGGCTTGGTCTGGTGAAAGTAGTCCCGCATCTCGGTTAGATAGTCGAGTTTTTGACCGAACTTCTCGTTCTTTTCACGGTCAGGCTCATCACCGCCCGCAGGAATGTAAAAGTTCTGAATCGTCACACCGTTCTCAAGCCGCCCTGCAATATGACGCGCATGATTGAGCGTTGCAAAATCTCGAGCATCCGTTTCGACAATGGGCATCTTGGACAGGATCGCCACTCCGTTATAGCCCTTCTGGCCACGTGCGATCATGTAATTGTAGCCCAGCGCCTGAAACGCCTCGAACGGGATCTTCTCGACGGGGCTTTTGCATTCCTGCAGGCAGAGCACATCTGGCATATCTTCGGTCATAAGCCGAGACACGAGTCCTTCGCGCAAGCGGACAGAGTTGATGTTCCAAGTGGCCAGCGAAAAAGTCATATCCTTCTCCATATTTCAGACAGATGTGTAGCGTGAACATGCGACTACGACCACCAGTATCACGCAGAAAAAAGCCCCCGCGAATTGCGGGGGCGAGTCCAACAGGGAGGATGATGGCGTGACCCTGCCATCAAGGGAACGATTCAACCTATACGACATTTTGGTCGTATTTTATACTCAAATCAGGCGACCAACCGATATCCACCGCTCTCTGTGACCAAAAGGCGAGCATTGGATGGATCGGGTTCGATCTTTTGACGTAGGCGATAGATATGCGTCTCGAGCGTGTGCGTCGTGACACCCGCGTTGTAACCCCAGACCTCGTGAAGCAGCACATCGCGCGGCACAACGCCATCAGTCGACCGATATAGATACTTGAGGATGTTGGTTTCTTTTTCCGTCAGACGGACCTTTTTATCGTCCTCAGTCAGCAGCAGTTTCTGCGCTGGCTTGAACGTGTATGGCCCGATTTGGAACATAGCGTCTTCGGACTGTTCATGGGTCCGAAGCTGTGCACGGATGCGAGCCAGCAGAACGGGGAATTTGAATGGTTTGGTAATGTAGTCATTGGCCCCAGCATCCAAACCTAAAATCGTGTCGCTGTCGGTATCATGCCCCGTCAGCATCAGGATTGGACATTTGACACCTTGCTTGCGCATCACCTTACAAAGCTCGCGTCCGTCCGTGTCAGGCAAACCAACATCCAGAATCACGAGATCATAGATCCCTTCTTTGACGCGACCGATCGCGTCGTGACCGTTGCCAGCCTCAAAAACATCGAAGTCTTCGGTCATAATTAATTGTTCGCCCAGCGCTTCGCGCAGGTCATCGTCGTCATCGACAAGCAAAATGCGTTTGAGTTGTGCCATAGCGTTTTTGGCCTCCATTCACGTCTGATTGAACATCTGTGACTTGGTACGCTTTAGAGCAAGGTTTCCGACAAAAATTCACGCGGTCGTGTCGTAGAGAAGGGAAATGTTTCAATTCCCTGCAAATCACCCTAGTTAAGTCAGACAAAGCAAAGGTTTCGACGATGGGATTTGCACCCGATATTACAGAACGACTAGCGCGTGCCCGTGCCGATTTACGCATGGGTGTTCCTGTTGTGCTGGAAAGTGGCGCGCTCATTCTAGCGGCGGAAACACTAAACGCAGCCCGTTTGGCCGAGGTCCGTGCAATGGGTGCGGCCAGTATTGCGATCACATCTCACCGCGCTTCGACACTCAAGGTCGCAGCCTACGACGGCGATCTGACACGTATCGCGTTGCCTGTTGATGCTGCGCTGACATGGGTTCGCGGCATTGCCGATCCGGCTGATGACCTGAGACAACCCATGAAAGGCCCGCTCCACGCACGTCGTGAGGGTTCTGCAGAACCCGCCCGTGCGGCAATTGCCCTGACTAAAGCCGCGCGTTTACTACCGGCGGCGATCATGGTGGACCTCCCCAATCCAGTGAGCTTTGCACAGTCCCATAATCTTACAGTCGTTCCCGATTCTGCCGCAGTTGCCACGGATTTGTCGCCACTCGACCCAATTATCGCGGCCCGTATGCCACTCGACGTTTCAGAAGCAGGCCGCTTGCACATCTTCCGCCCGCACGACGGCGCCGAAGAACACTATGCTGTGGAAATCGGGCAGCCCCCGCGGGACAAACCCGTTTTGGCGCGTCTTCATTCCGCTTGTTTTACTGGCGATGTTCTCGGTAGCCTGAAATGCGACTGCGGTCCGCAATTACGCGGAGCGTTGGCGCAGATGGGTCAAGAAGGCGCGGGCGTCCTCTTATATCTCAATCAAGAAGGACGCGGCATTGGCCTCGCCAACAAAATGCGTGCCTACTCGCTTCAGGATCAAGGCTTTGACACTGTCGAAGCAAACCACCGCTTAGGGTTCGAAGACGACGAACGCGATTTTCGCATCGGAGCAGAGATTCTGCGCCGGATGGGGTTCAGCTCGGTTCGGTTGCTCACCAATAACCCTGCAAAAGTCGCTCGTATGAACGATAGCGGGATCGAAGTCGTGGAACGCGTCGCCCTCAAGGTCGGTGAAAATCGCCACAACCACCATTACCTTGCGACGAAGGCTTCGAAATCAGGGCACCTCCTGTGACACCGCTCGATCTGGTTGTCGGCCCGACGGGCTTACGTTTCATGAACCGTCATTTCGCCTGCAACATCGGGCGCGGCGGTGTCACGGACAATAAACGCGAAGGCGACGGCGCAACCCCACGTGGACAACACCGCATCGTTGGCATGCTCTATCGACCGGATCGCATCGCGAAACCAACCGACTGGGCGGTGCCGATTGGTTACGGTGATCTATGGTCCGACGATCCCAACCACGAGGACTACAACCTCATGGTTCGCGCACCCTACCCGCACAGCCACGAAACACTTCGGCGCGCTGATCCGCTATATGACCTTGTTCTGATTCTAGATTGGAACTGGCCCTACGCAGCCAAGGGACGCGGCTCTGCCATTTTCATCCATCAATGGCGTCGCCCCGTTTATCCGACCGAAGGCTGCGTGGCCCTTTCACGACGCGACCTGCATTGGATCGCACCTCGGATCAGCTACCAAAGCCGAGTTTATATACTATAGCCCTTAGCCGTAGTCGCGCTTACCAAAGATTGCCGACCCGACGCGGACATGAGTCGCACCAAAGGCAATCGCCTTTTCAAAATCGGAACTCATCCCCATCGAAAGCCCCTCAAGGCCGTTCCGTTCCGCAAACTTACGCAAAAGCGCAAAGTGCATCGACGCTTCCTCGTCCGCTGGCGGAATACACATCAAACCCCTAATCGGCAGATCAAGCGACCGGCATTCCGACACAAAGGAATCGACCTCTGCCGGCAAAATCCCTGCCTTCTGCGGCTCCTCACCCGTGTTCACCTGGATAAAGAGGTCAGGACAAGACCCGATCTCTTGGGCGATACGCGCAATCGCATGTGCCAGTTTCGGACGATCGACCGAGTGGATCGCATTTACCAACTCCATCGCCGCCCGAGTCTTATTGGTTTGCAGCGGCCCAATCAGATGCAAATCGATTCCGTCGAACTGTTCGCGAAAGGCGGGCCACTTTCCTTGCGCTTCTTGAACCTTGTTCTCACCAAAGACTCGCTGCCCTTCGCGCAAAACAGACTCCACTTTGGTATTGGGCTGTACTTTTGAGACAGCGATCAAAGTGACGCTTCCCTCAGCGCGACCACTTTCGGCCTCAGCTTTAGCAATGCGGTTTTTGATGTCCGACAAACCCATAACGCGCTCCTGATCGTCTTTTGTTTTAAGGCGGCTACGCAGGACATAGGCCGATCACGCCCCCCTGTCACCCGCCATTTCCGCGATAGACGGGTGTGTCCTTCGTGCATCATTTTTGATCAAGGCACCGAGCGAACGGGGCAAATGACTTGAGTGGTGGGGGCTTTGGGCGCACATATCCTGCCAATGCTAGGTTCACTGGCATTCATGTGAATGCAAATACACGAGGGTAAACCATGAAAAAGATCCTTCTCGCTTCCGTCGCACTGACAGCTTTCGCTGGCGCAGCTGCTGCTGAAGTTACTCTGTCGGGCGACGCTAAACTCGGCTGGAACGATGACCACGAAGGTGGCGTATACGCTGTTGCTAACGTTGATATCACCGCTTCCCAGACTCTGGACAACGGCATCACTGCAGGTTTCGTATATGGTATGGAACTTGAGCAGCTGGAGAACGGTGCGCTTCAAGCTGGCGATTTTGATAACAACCTGAAACTGACCATTGGCAATGACATGTTCACCCTGTCTGGCGGTCAAGCGGAAAACGCTGCGTTCGGCACCTGGTCTGGCGTTGCTGACATGGCACAAGACGGCTTCTCTGAGCATGATGCTGAAGAAGTACTTCGCCTCGACCTGAACTTCGGTCAAGTATCGACTGCTGTTTCGGGCATTATCAACCCAATCAGCCAAGACCTCGTACAGATGTCTTACGGTGTTGCTGCTGATCTCGGCGCTGTATCTGTAGTGGCTTCCTACCAGGAAGCAGGTCCGGCTGCTGTTGGCAGCAACACCGCTACCGACGCTACTGCTGCCAACGTGGGCTACATTGATGATGACGCTGAAGACTACAACGCTGACGAAATCTTCGCAGTATCTGCGGCATTTGCTGCTGGCGGCGCTGACTTCGTAGTAGCATATGCCGACAACCGCACCGATAACGAAGACTCGACCGGTATGTCCGTGTCCTACGCTATGGGCGACTACACTCTCGGCGCTCACTACGTATCTGAATCGGCAAACGCTGACGATACCTTCGGTGTAAGCGTTGCTTACGCTGCTGGCGCACTCGCTGCAGACGGCTCGTGGACTTCGGTCAACGACGTTGTTGAGTACAGCCTCGGTGCTTCTTACCAGGTCGACGACGCAATCGTAGTTGGTGTTGCACTGCTTGATGGTGATGACGCAACTGCAGACGATCACGGCACAGCAGTCTACATGACCTATGACCTCGGCGCTGGTGCAGCTCTGAAGGCTTCGTATGCAGACGCAGCAAATGCTGCTGGCGCAGCTGTGGATGACGTTGCTGGCTACCGTGCTGGCTCGACCATCGAGCTGTCCTTCGCATTCTAATCTGACCCTGTCAGTTTGAATGAGAGAGCGGCGCTTCGGCGTCGCTCTTTTCTTTTGGCACAGCCGATTCTAACTTTGCTCCAACCAACACTTCGACGAGGCTGTAATGCATAAGATCGCCCTACTCTTGACTGCAATGCTGCTGCTCAGCGGCTGTGGCACAGCCAAAGGCTTCCTCGATGGCACAGGTAGTGTGCTGGAAGGCATGGCTACTGATGTGCGCGGCTTGGGCGGGATGCTGAACTAAACCAGCTCCACTGCACGTGCCAACTGCACTTCGTTTACGTCGATGTATCGCTGCGTTGTTACGATGCTGCGATGCCCAGCCAAAGCAGCCAACACACGCACATTTACTCCGCTGTTTGCCAGCTTGGTGATGAATGTTCTGCGTCCGCTGTGACTGCTTGCCCCTTTTAGCCCAGCTGCACTGTAGATGTTTAGAAACAGCTGACACATGGTATTGGCTGAGAAAGCACCGCCTATCTGTGTTTGAAACAGCGGTGTGTCTGGCTTGCGCTTGCGAATGACTGGGTAATAGTCAGCGAGCGCCTTGTTGAGCTTGCGTCCTACAAACACTCTGCGCTCAAATCCGCCCTTGGTCTGCTCTGCTGCGAGTACGAAGCTGTCGCGTACTTTGCCTGAGTCCTCGTACACATCTGCTATCTTGAGCCCTGCAATCTCGATTACACGCAGCCCTGCAAGGAAGCTAAGCTGTAGGATCGTTCGATCACGTACGCAGTGTCTCCGTGCTCGACAGTAGTTCAATACCATCTTGATCTCGTCTTCGCTCAGTGTACGTGCTTGCGCCATCTTCTGCTCCATTCTCTCATCTCTGGCAGTACACACAGCATAAGCTCTGAGAGCCTGGTTGGACGACCGAAGATGGCTCCACTGCGAGGCTCAATAACTTCAAATACTTAGCGTGTTCTCTCAGCAAAACACGATTTTATGAGAGGTTGGGTGTCAACAAATGCCGCAAAACTGAACAGCAGTATTGAACCAGAAAAAATCGGTTGGTTGGCGAAGTTGATAAATAACTATGTAAGGCAACACATAGGCGCACAAACAAAGGTAGACACTGATTTAGATTTGGCAGGCAGTACTACAGGCACAACTACAAACGAGATAAAGGTTAGCACGCCGACTGTAATAGTGCCGCAAATCCGTTCTGATGTGAGACGGTGAGTAAACGTACTGCTCGTTGTACGCTTCAATCAACTACCCCATCCTTGTCGGTGGGATGCTTAAAGTTGCAAAGGCATAAATGTTCAGCCAGCCAGCAGCTTTGATTGTCGTAATAGTGTGGTGAATGATGTGTGCTCATGTATGTGCAGCACAGTCAGCAAGTGAAACGGATGACAGCCTCGATAAGAGACCCGTTATCACATGAGATAGCTCAGCTGTATGGGTCTCATGTGTGCGTATGATGCGCTGGTAATAGAGATGATAGCAAAACCTGCTCTCCCAGTAATGGTTCAGCGATACAGCCTGACATAGCGACGCGAAAGGCGTGCGTGTTTAGATCGATGCCCAAAGGGGCGTTGATCTAACTGCTCGGCGAAAGGGATTTAGATAATAGATCATCAATAGATGTCTAAATGATCACCAAGCACAGCAAGCGAAGTGCATACGAAGCGCGATGTGTGAAGGTGATACACAGACGCTATAGCGGATGTGTTGAAACAGCTGAGCACGAATAACTGCCATCATGTGTTGATTGATAAATACATCAACAAGGAGGTGGTATGGATGACTGTTGGATTACTGGAACAGATACGTGATCAGTTGAAGAGCTGTAATGCTGTAAGCAGTGAACGCGAGTTCTGCGAGCAATGGCTGGGCAAGAGTGCGTGTTATATGCGTACATTACGATTTACGGGTACAGCGCCCAGTGCCGATGCACTCAGTGTCTGTGCCAGCAAGCTCAAGTGGCATGAAGGACATTTGTCTCAGAGCACACAAAGTCATCATGTGCATTGGGCTGGGGTGTTTGGCAAACTGCACACGCAGTGCATCAAAGCGATTGAAACCCAAGCAGAGCGCAAGTGGCGCAGCCGAAATGGGGTATTGCATCAATGAGAGCAGTGCTGCAAAATCTGCTGGTGGAGTACTTAGCGATTTGGGGTGGTGATTTAGCAGCCCCAGCAAGGCACAAGCTGTGAGTGCGCTGTCAGATATACAGCGTGCGTTGAACGTGGTGCGACGCATTGCAAACGAAGAAGCTTATAGCACCAAGCTGTCTGCATTGGCTCTTATGCATGATGCGATGGGAGATGTGCTGACGAAGCTGCGCGACACTGACAAACCCAAAGCACAGCCTCGTCCTCGTGCTCCCAAGCCGCCCACTATGCCCGTGCCTAAGCCAACCGCTCCTTCGCCACAAAGCCCCAATCCGCCAAAGCCTACTCCTCGCCCATTTACTGAGCCAGAAATCGCTACAGAGAAATAAACTTGCCCAACATCAGTGTGGCTCTAAGTATCACTATGGCACTATATGGAGGATACAATGCCGACACTCGCAGAACTGATGAAGAAACACAATGTAACACCAATGCAAAGCCCAAGTGCTGGGCCACGCTCTAAACTACTGGTGCAAGCAGAACGTATGCTGTCCACGATTGATACTTACAAGGATGTAAGTGAGCTAAATGGTGACACAACGCAGTACTGGTGGGCACCACAAAGCGTTGATGGCAAGCGCCGTCTAAGTGCTCGCTACGGCGGCAAAGTGGTAGAGGGCTTTATTACCTATGCCGACAATAGTCTCGAAGGTGTGCGTGATGCACTGCAGAACTTCCACGCTATCATCAAAGACAGCACCGATGAGACTTGGGCTGCAGAAGAAGAGCGCCGCAGAAAAAAGTAATACGGCGTGTTGTACGAATGTATGAGCAAGTTGACACTGGGCCGCTGTATGACCAAGCGGTCCAGTTGTTGAGCACCTACAGATCCGTTGCGGCACGCATGGCAACTGCAAGAGCCAGTACACGTGGCAAGCTGGATAGACGGCTTGAGCAGTTAGGTGAGCAAATCTCTGAGCGTTTGGGTGAGCTGGCAGAGCATGAACGCATGGCGTTGACTGGCTGGCGTGATGGCATAATCGCTGGCACTTATGACGTTGATCATGAAGCCCTAATGGAACAGCCTTATGAAAGCATACGTCGCATAGATCGCTGGACTGAAGAATATGATCCCGCTGACTATGAGACGACACAGCCGGTATCTGCATCATCCAATCCCAATGCAGAGCTACTCAAGTTCTTACGCACGGGGCTGGACTGAGGCGTTTACTCAGCAACAGAACACAGGATCATCTGTGCGATTTTGGCGTATTTGTTGCGATTTATAGCTGTTCAATATCTGCTTGCAGTTGGGGCTGACTGGCATAGTGATGCAGGGATCAAATACGATCCAAGTCGATAGCGCCTGCAATAATATCTACGCGATCCTGCAAAGTATTAGGGAACAGCTGAGCATACCGTTCCGTCATCGAAATATGATAATGCCCCAACAGTCGCTGCACTTCGTAGATACTGGCGCCATTGTTGATCAGTAGACTTGCATATGTATGACGAAGATCATGCATACGCACTGACGGCAAAGCAGCACTTTCTCTCGCTTCTACAAAGGCATTATGCAGGCTTGTATATGGGGCTCGAGTACGGGGATTGGCAAAGATCCAACTGTCACGTGTTGTCGGCACACCCAAAACTTCTGATCGCGCTTTGACTTGCTGCAGCACTGACAGCGCCTTGTCACTCAACATAACTGTTCTGCTGCGCCCACTTTTACTCACAGCGACAAACAGTTCCTTCTTGCGCTCATCAATATCAGTCCACCGAGCAAGTCTAAGTTCGCTCTTCCGCGCACCCGTCAACAACAGCAGCTTTACGAATAGATGCAGATACGGATGACTGCTGCGCTTACAGGCACTGAGCAAGCGTCGTATCTCAGCTTCAGTTAGGAACCGCTGCACGTAGTCTCCAACGGGCAACTTTCTGATCGCTGCGCCCTTGAACACGTTCTTGTCCAAGTATCCCCAATGGACGGCGATGTTTAGGATACGGTTCAGCATCGATGAGTGCTTATTTACCGTTGCGGGTTTGTAGCCAGCATCAATCTGATGCAGCACCCAGCTATCCAAGTCCTCACTGGTAATCTCTCTCAGCGGCTTTTGACCCAGTGATGAGCGGATGTGCTTGTTGAACACATAGTAGTCCAGCTGACTACGACGCTTGGTAGCCTTTGCAAACGCATAGTACTTTGCATCAAAGAAGTCTGCGAGCGTTACAGCTGGCTCTGCAGCTTCGCTCACAGCCACGCTCTTCTTGTCCTTGCCGAATAACTTCGAAATCGGTCGCATATCGAATATCTCCTTGCTACAACGCTAATGTCAGCTGCACACAAGGACGACCAAGTTCTTGATTTAGGTAGTGAAAAATACTCCGACTACCATTCCGCTATCCTTCTCGCTTCCGTCGCACTGACAGCTTTCGCTGGCGCAGCTGCTGCTGAAGTTTCCTTCTCCGGCTCGGCAACTGTTGGCAACCTAAACGGCTATACAGCTGGCTCCAGCGACACAACGACCGATGGCATGTACTGGGATGCGGATCTCGGCGTGTCGATGTCTCAAGAGCTCGACAACGGCATCACCGCTGCAGCTTCGTTCACCATTCTGATCGCGGATGGAAACAACGGTAACACTGATCTCGACACTGACGAAGACTTCGTATTGTCCTTGTCGTCTGACATGGGTTCGCTGTCATTTGGCGACGTTGAGTTTGCTGCTGTTTCCGCATGGAAATCTGCTGGCGACATGGCTACCGATGGCTTCCGCGAAGTTGATGATGAATCCGTTCTCAAAGGTGAAGTATCATTCGGCAGCGTAACTGCTGCTGTTGCATACGTAGCTGACTCGACTGTCACGACCGACTCGCTGACCGACCTGAGCGCTGCTGTGACTGCAGACCTCGGCGCAGCTACCGCCGTAGTCGCGTTCCAGGAAGAGACTGCTGACCAAGATGAGATGTTTGGTATCAGCGTAGCAACGTCGCTGTCTGGCGTTGACCTGACTGTTGCGTACTCGTCCAACAACACCACCGATAAAGACTCGACTGGCATTAAAGCTGTATACACCATTGATGCTGTGAAGTTGACCGGCTTCTACGTAGCAGAATCTGATCAAGAAGATGGTTACGGCCTGACCGTTGATTATACTGCGGGTGCATTGAAAGCTCAGGCATTCTTCGCGAACGTAAACGATCTGGACGAAACCCGTCTGCAAGGCTCCTACGACCTTGGCAACGGTCTTGTTCTGACTGCTGGTACAATTGACGGCGACAGCAACACCGATGGCGATTTCGCTAACTACATCGTTGCTGAATACGACCTGGGTGGTGGTGCATCGCTGATGGCTTCGTATGCTGACCTGAACAACGATGGTGCTACCGCATACAATGACATCGATACTTTCGGTGGTTACGAGCTGAATGCTGGCACCACTCTTGAAGTATCCTTCGCATTCTAATCTGACCTCGTCAGTTTGAATGAGAGAGCGGTCCTTCGGGGCCGCTCTTTTCTTTTGTGACCACAGGTTTATCCCTTAAGCCTTGTGACAGGCTCTGCCCCACGTTACACATTTTGCGACGTCGGCCCCAAAGCGGGGTCATGGACATGAGGGCAATACTGTGACCGCTTTCCAAAAAACGACCCGCGCGATGCTGGTGACCACAATGGCCTTGGGCCTATCGGCCTGTTCGGGCGGCTTTAGTTCGCCGTTCAGCGGCTTATTCGGCGGCAAATCGAACGATGCTGGCGCTGTGCGTCAGGCAACGCGGACCGCTGGATCAGAATCTGTGGCCGTGAACCGCTACCTCTGGGCCGCTTCGATCGATGTTCTGTCGTTCTTGCCAGTTGAGAGTGTTGACCCCTTCACAGGCGTGATCGTCTTTGGCTACGGCACCCCACCGGGTGGTGGCCGCGCATACCGTGCGACTGTACATATCTCTGACCCTGCGCTTGATGCTCGTTCGCTCAATGTCGCGCTGCAATCGCGCAATGGTGCGGTCAGCCTTGAGACACAGCGCGCTGTTGAAGACGCAATCCTCGCCCGTGCTCGTCAGATCCGTATTCAAGACCGCGGCCTATAGAAACTGCCGCGAAAACCTTTTAATACCGCGCCGGGCCCTGTTGCCCGGCGTTTCCATGTCCCAAAGGACCGATCCATGTCCCGCTATACAGCCGCTGATATCGAACAAAAATGGCAAGCCGCCTGGGAACAGGCTGGCGTATTCACCGCAAAACGCGATGAGACAAAGCCGAAATACTACGTGCTCGAGATGTTCCCCTATCCGTCGGGCCGCATCCATATGGGTCACGTGCGGAACTACACGATGGGTGACGTGGTAGCGCGTTTCAAAATGTCGACAGGTCACAATGTTTTGCACCCAATGGGCTGGGACGCGTTCGGTATGCCCGCGGAAAACGCAGCGATGGCATCGGGCGGCCATCCCAAGGACTGGACCTATAAGAACATCGCCGACATGCGCGGCCAGATGAAACCGCTTGGCCTGTCGATCGACTGGAGCCGTGAGTTCGCGACCTGCGATCCAGAGTACTATGGCCAGCAGCAGGCGCTATTCATCGACATGCTAGACAAGGGTCTGGTCTATCGAAAGAACGCCGTGGTAAACTGGGATCCAGTCGATATGACCGTTCTGGCGAACGAACAGGTGATCGATGGCAAAGGCTGGCGCTCTGGTGCCGATGTTGAGCGCCGCGAGCTGACCCAGTGGTTCTTTAAGATCTCGGATATGGCTGGTGACCTGCTGGACAGCATCGATGACCTCGATGATTGGCCGGCCAAGGTAAAGCTGATGCAGGCCAACTGGATCGGTAAATCACGCGGCCTGCAGTTCTCGTTCGAACGCACCGACGCTGGTGAGGCGATTGAGGTTTATACCACACGCCCTGACACTCTGATGGGGGCCTCCTTCGTTGGCATTTCGCCCGATCACCCGATTGCGAAAGAGCTGGAAGCCAATAACCCAGAGATCGCGGCATTTGTCGCTGATTGCCGCAAGGGTGGCACGACCGAAGAAGCGCTGGAAAAAGCAGAAAAGAAGGGCCTTGATACAGGTATTCGTGTCAAACATCCGCTGGACCCGTCCAAAGAGCTTTCTGTTTGGATCGCGAACTTCATTTTGATGGACTATGGCACGGGTGCAATTTTCGGTTGCCCTGCACACGACCAACGTGACTTTGACTTCGCGACGAAGTACGGCCTCGATATTACGCCGATCTTTGTTGCGGATGGCGCGGAAGAAGAGACCCTGACAGAAGCCTATACCCCGCTGAAGTCGGAAAAGGTCCGCTATATCCGTGGCTTCGCAGGCCAAGACGTTCAAACTGGTGAAGAGGGCGTGACTAGCGCAATCGACAAGGCTGAGGCCGAAGGCTGGGGGACGGGCGTGACCAAATTCCGCCTGCGTGATTGGGGGCTTTCGCGTCAGCGCTACTGGGGCTGCCCGATCCCAGTCGTTCATTGCGACGACTGCGGCGTTGTTCCTGAGAAAAAAGAAAACTTGCCTGTTCAGTTGCCTGACGATGTCACCTTTGACGTACCGGGCAACCCGCTGGACCGTCACCCAACGTGGCGCGATTGCGCTTGCCCGTCTTGTGGCAAACCAGCCCGCCGCGAAACGGACACCATGGATACCTTCGTGGATTCGTCGTGGTATTACGCGCGCTTCACATCGCCACGCGCTGATACTCCGACAGTTCAGGCTGATGCTGACTACTGGATGAACGTAGACCAGTATATCGGTGGCATTGAGCACGCGATCCTTCACCTGCTTTATTCACGCTTCTTCGCACGCGCGATGAACGTGACGGGTCACTTGCCCGATAGCGCACGCGAACCGTTCAACGCGCTCTTCACCCAAGGCATGGTGACACACGCCATCTACCAGACGACCAACCCTGAAAATGGTCGTCCTATCTATCACTATCCCGAAGCGATTGAGCTGCGGGACGGTAAGGCATTCGTCATCGCGACGGGCGAAGAGGCACAGATCATTCCGTCTGCCAAAATGTCGAAATCTAAGAACAACGTAGTCGACCCGTTGAACATCATTTCATCGTTTGGCGCTGATACCGCCCGCTGGTTCGTTTTGTCTGATAGCCCGCCAGAGCGCGACGTCGAATGGACCGCCGCTGGTGCAGAAGCAACGGCAAAGCACCTTGCTCGTGTGTTCCGCATCTGCGCAGACATTGCAGAGATGGACGACGCCACGACCGAGAACGATCTGGAGCTGCTCAAGGCAACGCACAAAGCGATCTTTGACGTAACCCAAGGCTTTGAATCATTTGGCTTTAACGCCGCGATTGCGAAACTCTACGCGTTCACAAACCTCCTGCAGAAATCATCCGCTGGCGGTAAGGCAAAGAAAGAAGCAGCGCGCATTCTGGCCCAACTGATGTCGCCGATGACACCGCACCTGTCCGAAGAACTCTGGTCGCTCTTGGGCGGTGAGGGACTTGTGACCACAGCTGCGTGGCCCGTTGTCGACGAAGCCATGCTGGTCGAAGACACAGTCACCCTGCCGATCCAGATCAACGGCAAACGCCGCGCGGAAATCAGCGTGCCTGCTGATATGTCGAAGGAAGAGGTTGAAAAGCTCGTCCTTGAGAACGAAGCTGTGGTCAAAGCGCTGGACGGTGGCCAGCCGAAAAAACTGATCGTGGTTCCAGGTCGTATCGTCAATGTCGTCGTCTAAATCCCTTACCCGCTATACCCGCCGCGCCCTCTTAGTGGGGGCCGTGGCAGTATTGGCGGGGTGTGGGTTTACGCCGATCTACGGCAACAATGGTTCTGCATCCAACCTGCGGGGCAAGGTCGCTTATGACACGCCTGACACGTTGGATGGCTATCATTTGCGCGAACGCCTCCAACGACGTTTGGGACAGACTGAAACGGCTGAATACCAACTGACCGTCAGAACGACTCTCAGCAGCAGTTCGGTCGGGATCGCAGAAGACTCAACTGTTTTGCGCGCGACATTGACGGGAACTGCTACCTTCTCTTTGGTTGATGGCACGGGTTCTATCGTCACAAACGGCACGGTCGAAACCTTCAGCGGTTACTCGACCACTGGGAACGTTGTGTCGACCCGTTCGGCTGAACAAGATGCACATGAACGTCTCTCGATCGCTCTCGCCGACCTCATCGTAGCCCACATTCTTGCGGCTCAAGTCGCTGATAAGCCATGAAATTAGGTGCACGCGAAGCGTCTGGTTACTTCCGCAAACCAGACCCGAGCAAGGCCGGCCTATTAATCTATGGCACCGACGGCATGCGCGTGGCGCTTCGCCGCAAAGAAGTCGTCGATGCCCTCGTCGGGCCACAAGGTGAAGCGGAAATGCGTTTCACTCGCATAGCCGCTGCCGATTTACGCAAAGACGGCGCTCTGCTGAACGACGCGATCAAGTCCCAAGGTTTCTTCCCGGGACAACGCGCGGTCTTAGTTGAAGATGCCGCCGACGGTCTGGCAGATACAATCCGCGTTGCGCTGTCGGATTGGAGGGATGGCGACGCACAAGTGATCGTGACAGCGGGTTCGCTGACCGCAAAGTCGTCGTTACGCAAATATTTCGAAGCCCACCCAAACGCATTTGCGATTGGAATCTACGACGATCCACCTGCCCGTGACGAAATCGAAGCCAGCCTTGTCGCAGCAGGACTTAAGGCGATTGGTCGCGATGCAATGGACGCTATCGTCGCATTGTCGCGGACTCTTGATCCAGGTGATTTCCGTCAGACAATCGAAAAACTAGGCCTCTACAAACTCAACGATAGCAGCGAGTTAAGCGTCGAAGATGTCGATGCGTGTCGGCCTCAGTCGGCGGAAGCTGGTGTGGATGATCTATTGAAGGTTGTTGCTGATGGGCAGCCCCAGCTAATCGCACCGCTTTTGCGAAGGCTTTACGCGCAAGGCGTCAATCCCACTGGTTTATGCATAAACGCAAACCGCCATTTTCGCGCTCTGCACACTGTCGCATCAGACCCTGGGGGACCGTCGTCAGGTATCGGGCGGCTTAGGCCACCAGTGTTCGGCCCGCGTCGTGACGCAATCCTTCGACAAGCCAGCACATGGGGTCGTGAACGACTAGAGCGCGCTTTGAGCGAGCTTTTGACCACCGACCTCACACTCCGTTCATCCTCAAAAGCACCTCAGCAAGCCCTAATGGAGCGCGCTTTGGTCCGCCTCGCGATGATGGGCAAACGGTAAAACAAAAAGGGCGGACCAATGGCCCGCCCTTTAAAAACTCTATTTGGACCGATTAGGTGCCCGAAGAAGACGACGAACCAGCAACTGCAGCAATTGCGCCCAGTGCCAGCAGCGGAAGTACAAACTTCGAGAGGCCTGGCTTCGGTGCCACGGCCACAACACCAGTGTTAACTGGCTGTTGAACAACAGCGTTCATGCCACCAGCGTGAGCAGAAGTTGCTGCAACTACGGCAACAGCCGCTGCGAGAAATACTTTACGCATTAGATATGCTCCAATTGAATACCAAACTAGACTTTGGATACCCCGAAAAACCCTCGCAATCAACTTTCAACTTTGAATTGATCTTAGAATTGCTGCGTTGCGGCATGTCCGACGCTTTTGCCAAGCCATTGCTGTGACTGAACGACGTCGCGGGACCCATTCACCCAATAATAATTGGCGAATGCGACGTCTTCGCTTCGGCAGGTCTCCTGCAGTTTCGTTGCCCCAAAGCTACGGTCAAGAATCGTGACTTGATCCTGCCCGACGGTCTCAAGCTCACACGAGAATTCCATTCGGATAACGTCATCAGAAGAATCAAGTTGTTCGATACGACGGGAATAAGTTCCCGTACCACGGCGCAAGGCTGCCGAAAGGCCACGTGTATCAGCGGCATAGATGTCTTCACCAAATCCACGCGTTGCTACGACAATCCCGCCATCAAGCGTGATGGTCATCCCGATAGACGAAATCCATGTCTCTTGATTTCCGTTGGACCCGATCTTTTGAAAGACGTCTGCTACCTCCAACGACGGAACAGCGGCCAAGATGACAGGAATTTCCGACGCAGCTAGATCGGCGAAGGTGTAGGTCGGAATGGCCTCTGCATCGGGCTGAGTAAAGCGTGACTTAACTGCAGCCGACACTTTCGATGCCGTGTTTCCTTCGACCAATGGACCGCAGGCAACGAGCGCTGAAAATGCGACAAATATAAGTGGATTTTTCATCGCCAGAACCGTCCCCAAGAATCACCAAAGTCTGAAATGTCACCAGACCGAATTGCATCGTAAAGTCGCCCATCCACATCAAGCCGCGCACCGCCGTCTCGAGTTAACGAACTCAATCGGGTGTCGACTAGCTGCGTTGAAGGCATACCGGTCGCCCAATCCATCGGAATAGTTAGACGGATACCTTTATCAAACGAGCCTTCACCAAAGTCTTCAAACGGAACGTCAGTAAAGGTTGCATAGGCCCCAATTCGCCAACCGTTTTGGAATTCTCGATCCACAGAAACGGTCGCACCCCAATCGCCTGCCAAATACCGACCCGCATCAACTTGCAGGTGGAAGTCATTTTGCATTGCCCAATAGGCGGACAAATGGCCCGTGATGACATTGTAGTCTTGGAATCCGAGGCCCTGATCAAAATCACGCTGCGCGGTGTAGTTCAGCTCAACCCCAAATGCGAGGTCGCTATCAACTGGCCTCCAGAGTAGCTCTGTCGAAATACCGCCGAACATGGGCTCAAGATAACCGAAGGTTACCCGTGAAAAGAGTTCCGAGGCGGGGCGGCCATACCAAGCAAATGTCAGGTAATCGATCCCTCCATCACCTTGATCGGCATAATATGGCGCGTAGCGACGAACGGGTTCGATTGTCGAAGCGGAAATCGATGGATTGTCGATCCGGTTGTCGTAAAACGATTTACGGACTGAACCCGCAACGACGATATTTGGACGAATTTCGTACCGCATCGCAGCTTCGATACCGACTTCGACGGTGGCAGGATTCCGGCTATCGAAAAGCGTTAGCTCTCCATACGGCATGATGCCCCACTTAAAACTGCTCGTTTGAGTCGGAACAAGATCCGCGTCATCACCAACCGTCGCCTCAGACACATCAGCGCGAGCATAAACCGCTTCGGCAGACCCAACTTGGTTTTCGAGATTCTCCAAATCACTCCGTTTAATCGTCGTCGTAGAAGTCGGAACGCCCAATCGGGTTGGCTCGAAAATGAAAGTCTCAACTGACGGTGGCAGCGCATAGGTCAGCACGCGCGAAATACGCCCGACGGCCTGTGCCTCGGATCTGTATTGGGTATTCTCATACCGAAGGCGGATAGAGGTATCGGTGAGTTCAATACCCTGAATAACGATCCCATCTTGACCGAGTGCTTCAACGAGAGCGGTCTGAATGGTCTCATCTGACAACACCGATCGATCCCACGTACGAGCGGCGCGCAAGTCCTCTGGCCGCACGACGACTGGCATCGGCGCGGTATCGTAACCGCCAACCGCAGGACGACGATTTGGGTTCAAAACCGATGTAGCCGTAACGCCGATTTCGCTACCGTAGAGCGCATATATGCCAAGTTCGTAGTTTTCGTTAGGGTGATACTTGAGGCCAAAGTTCAACGGCGACTTATGGTCGAACGTCCCGTTGGCTACCTCGCGATCGTAGGCATCTGAGGAATACTCAGCTGCGAAAGTCAGCGAAGGGTTAATCTGCCATTCGACCCCACCGAACACTGCGGCGTCACCACGAAAATAGAGGTCATATGCAGGAACACCACCTCTGCCATATATGCTGCTGCGCGACGGACGCGTTTCCATTGCGCTCGCAATTGCACCTAGCGGGTTGGTAAAGCCGTTATAACTCCCCATTCGGCCCCAACCGATGCCTGCGGTGGCTCGCAAATTGGTGCCAATTGTTTTTGTTCCGACGACATACTCAGAAGTTAGAACGCCCGTTCCCATAAAGTCACGCAGCCCGACAGCAACAGCCGGAAGCCATTCGGATTCGTTACGCAGCTGATATTGGAAATCAAAGCTCCTATCATAAAGCGTACCCGTATCCACGCCAGTATAATCAGGGATGATTGAATAGCGAAACGTGCCCGACAACCTCGGCAAAATCTGAAAAGTGATAGAGACGCGGGTTTGATCTTCGAAGGCCGATATCTGGCTCGATAGATCTGCATCCTGCGCGGACAAGGCTGATGGCATTTCAATGATACCGATCGTCCCGTACATTGAATATTCAGGACGCCAATCCTGCGCCATTACTGTGGTTGGCCCAAAAACCGAGGCCGCCAGTGCGAGCAATCCGCGCAAAACAGTCATCAAAACTCTCCTAAATTCGGAGTTCTTGTACCTTTCGAAATCTAAAATACAAACATCGCATGAAGTCTTGATGCGAGTAATCTCTCAGGGTTGCGAAACTGCATCCCTCTTGGACTCTTCGCGCGCATAAGATTTAGCCCGCCTTGGGCCACCCAAAAAATGGGATCTCGTTATTGCCCGCCCGCGTCGAGTTGCGCCGCATACTCAATCGCCGCCAGCGCCGCATGCCGCCCCGTCGCCAGACACCCCGTAATTAAATACCCGCCTGTTGGAGCTTCCCAATCGAGCATTTCGCCAACGCAAAACACGCCCGCACGGCCTCGCATCATAAAGCCATCATCCAAAGCGTCGAACCTCAGACCGCCCGCGACAGAAATTGCCTCATCTATGGGGCGGGGGCCGCTATGTGGAATGGATAGATTTTTCAACAAGTTCGCCAGATCATCAGGGAATGGACGGCCAAACTCATTCAAAAGGGCAATTTTCACTGGATCGAGGCGAAGCAATTTTCGGAGGACATTCGAGAGTGACTCTTTGCCTTTCCGAGAGAGCTTTTTTCGGATGTCCTCAACGCTCAGAGACGGCAAAAGGTCGATGGTCAATGGTGCGCCATCACGAACTGCAGCCGATATTGCATAAATCCCGCCGCCTTCGATCCCACGCGACGAGATCACGAATTCTCCGCTGGATTTTTGGGCACCCGCCACGAGCGTGCACCCCTTAACTGGCGAGCCGAAATGGGACGACATATGGTTCGACCATGGAACGATGAACCCCATGTTGGCGGGTTTGAACGGTGCGATGTCGTCAGGGAACTGATCAGCCCATAGCCCATCAGACCCAAGCCGCGCCCAACTCGCACCACCGAAGGCGAGGATGACGATATCGGCCGATACGGATTGCATGCCAACAGGTGTCTCAAAAACCCAATCGTCACCGTCCCAACCCGTCCAACGCCACCGCGTTTGCAACTTTACCTGCTGGGCATCCAACCGCTTGAGCCACGCCCGCACCAGCGGTGACGCCTTCATCACCACGGGGAACACGCGTCCCGTAGAGCCTATGAATACTTCTTGGCCGAGGTCATTTGCCCACTCGATAACTTGGTCAGGGCCGAAAGCGGACAAAGCCGCAACCATCGAGGCAGGAATGTCGCCATAGGCGCCTAGGAACCCAGACCCAACTTTGGTCAAGTTCAAACCTGATTTACCCGCCATCAGAAATTTGCGCGCGGGTGACGGCATCGCATCGGCGATCAAAACGGAATGCCCAGCAGCCGACAGAACATCTGCCGCCATCAAGCCCGCTGGACCCGCACCGATCACCAATGCCTTTGCCAAATGCCTGCTCCGTCTGAAAACACTTAACCGACGGGTAACATGGGGCAGGTCAGGTTCCAACTACCGGCGATTAACCGACAAGACCTTTGATACCCGCGATATGGCTTGGATTTGCGGTCAACGCATCTGTAGCTATCTCGCGGACCGTGGGCATCAACTCTTCAACCTCGACCAAACGATCAACAAGCCCAAAGGACAGCGCCTCGTCGGCGGTGATCTTTTGACCACCCATCAGGATCAGTTTCGCGCGGCTTGGACCAATTAGCGCAGCCATTCGTTTCGGATCAGACGGTTGCGGCAAAAATCCCAGCTTCATGACGGGATAAAAGAACTTTGCCGACGGGACAGAAATCCGCAGATCACACGCCAAAGCCATCCCAAAGGCACCACCCGCCAACGTGCCATTGAGCGCAGCAATCGTCATGCATGGCAGCGCGGCAATCGCACCAGACAGGCGTTCCCATACGGGGTTAGTGGCTAAACCTGCGCGGGCCTCGTCCAAGTCAGCACCCGCGCTGAATACCTTGCCTGCGCCCGTGATGATGAACACCTTGGCAGCGGTCGCAGATTCCGCAAATTCAGCCAGTTGGGTCAGCATCTCTTCGGTCAGAGAATTCGCTTTCTCTTGGCGGTCAATCGTAGCGATCCAAAGATCACCCTCTTGGTCAAAACGGATCATGCCACACCTATTGCCTTGCGTATTTCAGGCTCTCTTAGTTTCACATCCTGCCCCAAATAGACATCGGCCTCTTCGCCGCACATCCAGACCAGAGCCTTAGCGGGCCACTCCGGTGGAATATGATCCGACCATTCGAGTTCCGCCACGGGGCCTAAGCCTGAGGATTTGATATCCCGCTGCATCTGGGTCGCGACAGTGCCAGGCGACAACCCCAAAGCACGGATACCTGCGGCCCGATATTCAAGGTCGATGTGACGGGTCAACATGTAGGTTCCAGCTTTTGATGCACAGTATGCTGACCAAGATTCGTAGGGGTTATGCGCAGCGCCTGAAGAGATGTTCAAAATGGTCCCGCACCCTTTTGAAATCATGCCGGGCAATACAGCGCGTGCACCGTGAAATACGCCTTTGAGGTTCACATCGACGGCAAGACCCCACTGATCCACATCGGTCTCGGCAAGCGGTGCCATTGGCGCAATGACACCCGCGTTGTTCACCAAAACATCGATGCCGCCGAACTGTGAAAGCGTGCGTTCAATGGCAGATTGAACCGAATCGAATGACGCAACATCGCAGGGAATAGCCTGTGCATTTGGCCCAATCTCTGCAGCAATCTCTGCAATCCGATCCGCACCGCGCGCCAAAAGAACAACATTTGCGCCTTGTTCCGCAAATTCTCGTGCTGCAGCCTCACCAATGCCTCGGCTGGCACCCGTAATAGCGACCGTTTTACCTGTCATCTTCATGTTTTCTTTCTCCGTCATCTTTATCGCAGCCGACTGAATGGTTACTTTTAGACATAAGTGATCACTGCCATGACACTTTAATGGCAAAATATTTTTCAAGAGTTGTCTGGGAAAGGATACCCACTATGAATACTAGCAAATTTGGCGCAAGCGTTTGCCTTGCCGCACTATTCACCGCTCCCGCAGCTTTTGCAGATGTTACTGCCCAAGAGGTTTGGGCCAATTGGAAGTCCCAAATGGCCATGTACGGCACCGATATGATCACATTCGGTGCGGAGACGATGTCGGGCAACACGCTGACGATCGAAAGCACCACATACGATGCTGATCAGGACGGCATTACGATTAAAGCGGAGATGGGACCGATTATCCTGACCGAAAACGGCGATGGCACTGTTTCGGTCAAGATCCCCGAGCAATACCAAATGTCGATGGGCAACTCCGAAAACTTCGCCGAAAACCACGCGACCATTTCCATCGCTGTTGCCAACTTTGATATGGTCGCCAGCGGAACTGCGGACGCGATCAATTACGATGTTTCGGCGGATTCTTATCTGCTTGAACTGGCAGAGGCGTTTGACGGCGGAAAACCCGTACCGATTGAAGCAAACCTCAAGCTCAACGGATTGTCGGGCGTCTATTCAGTCCTCACAGGCGATCTACAGACTATCGGCTATGATCTGTCGGCGACCTCAATGGATGTGTATTTCGACCTGAACGAAGAGTTCGAGAAAATGAACTTGTCTGGCCAAACAACGGGCATGTCCCTTGCGTCGACCATGATTGTGCCAACTGATCTTGACCAAAAATCGCCCGAGACAATGTTTATCGACGGTGCCGAGATGTCGTTCGATTACACCGCAGGCCCCTCAACTTACATCATAAGCGTCACGGATAGTTCTGGCACGATCAACATGGCAAGCGCGACCGAATCTGGCCACCTCAGTTTTGGTTTGGATAAGGACGCTATGACGTTTGCTGCGCTCTCAACTGGTTTGAAGTTCCAAGCCATGGGTGGGCAGGTTCCGCTGCCTCTGGATATCACTGCAAGCGAATACGGAGTGAGCTTTGAAATGCCTCTGGCTAAGACCGAAGACCCCGCTCCGTTTGCGGCAGGGATCACCCTGACGGACCTTGGCCTCAACGACATGCTTTGGATGATGGCAGACCCACAAGGCATCCTGCCTCATGACCCGATCACCTTCCAAGTCGCTGTAACGGGCGCGGCCAAGCTGTTCTTTGACGTAATGGACCCGAAACAAGCCGCAGCGCTTGAGCAAACCGATGTTCCGGGCGAACTGCACTCTCTGACCCTTCAAAACCTGAAACTCGCCATAGCTGGAGCAGAGATCACAGGGACGGGTGATTTCACCTTTGATAACACTGATCTCCAAACCTACGGCGGCTTCCCACGCCCCGAAGGCAGCCTGTCTTTGGTCGGCAAAGGCATCAATGGGCTCTTGGATAAGGTCGAACAAATGGGTCTGCCCGTCGGTGATCAGATCATGACCGCACGGATGATGTTAGGCATGTTCACCCAGTCAACTGGTGAAGATCAGATCGAAACTACCATCGATATGAATGCCCAAGGCAACGTGATGCTTAACGGTCAACGTATCAAGTAAATCAACAGCCCGTCCCAGTGACTTCGGGGCGGGCACACGATGCCGGACTTGCAGGGACAGGCCCTGCGGTCTAGGTCATGGGTGACCAAAGGTGTGCCCATGACAAAATCGCTTTCTGACCTGACCAGCCTACTTCTCGATCTCGCCCGTAAAAGCGGTGCCGATAGTGCCGATGCATTGGCCGTCGATGGAACTTCGGTCCACATCGACGTTCGAGGTGGAGCGTTGGAGGCCGCCGAACGATCCGAAGGCGTCGATGTCGGCTTGCGCGTGTTAGTCGGCCAACGGCAGGCCTGCGTATCGACCTCAGACACACGACCCGATGCGCTTCGCGAATTGGCAGAGCGCGCGGTCGCGATGGCCCGCGTGGCCCCCGAAGATCGGTATGCTGGGTTGGCAGCTGTAGAACAACTTGCCAAGGATACCGATAGCAGCAGGTTAGAACTCTTCGACCCAACGCCTGAGCCTGATCCAGCCATGTTGCAAGACGATGCAGCCCGCGCCGAAGCGGCTGCATTGGCAGTCGACGGCGTAGAACAAGTGATTGGCGCATCTGCAGGCTACAGTCATCGCCGCGTCCACCTTGCTGCAACGAACGGGTTCGCAGCTGGGTATGAGCGGTCAGACCGTGGCATTTCCTGTGGTGCACTCGCTGGAACGGGCGGCGGGATGGAGCGTGACTATGATCACGACAGCCGCATTTTTCAGTCCGATATGCGCGACGCGGCGGACATCGGTCGCACCGCAGGGGAACGCGCAATCGAACGCCTCAACCCGCGCCGCCCCAAAACCGGCAGCTATCCAATCCTATTGGATGAGCGCATTTCTTCGTCGCTGATCACCCACCTCTTGCAGGCGGTAAACGGCAGCATGATCGCACGTGGTTCATCGTGGGCACGAGGCCTGAAAGGCACCCAAGTCCTCCCCGAAGGTCTGTCGTTAATAGAGGACCCACACCGCCCACGCGCGAGCGCGTCTCGTCTCTTCGACGCCGAAGGGTTACCTACAGCCCGTCGTGCGATTGTTGAAAATGGCGTCCTAACTGACTGGACCCTCGACCTCGCCACAGCGCGGCAATTGGGACTGACCAGCAACGCCCACGCGGCTCGCAGCACTTCTTCAACGCCCAGCCCCTCTGTGACGAACGTTGCCTTGACCCAAGGCGACAAATCCCGTGCTGAACTCATCCGCGATATGGGTACGGGATTGTTGGTAACCTCGTTCATCGGTTCAACTATCAACCCAAACACGGGCGACTATTCCCGCGGTGCCGCTGGTTTCTGGATCGAAAACGGCGAAATCACGTATCCCGTCAATGAGATCACCATCGCAGGCAATCTCATCGAGATGCTGAAACGGATCACTCCCGCCAATGATGCCCGCCAACACCTAAGCCGTGTTGTACCATCGCTCTTGGTCGAAGGGCTGACGCTTGCCGGTGACTGATCTCGACCTTCTAATAGTCGCGGCCCGCAAAGCTGGCGATATCGCAGCGGACTTTTTTAAGTCAGCGCCTAAGGTATGGGACAAACCCGCTGGGCAAGGCCCAGTGACCGAAGCCGACCTGGCTGTCGATACCATGCTGCGGGCGACGCTGACCGCAGCGCAGCCCGACTATGGTTGGCTGTCCGAAGAGACCGACGACACTTCGGATCGCCTATCAACAACCCGCCAGTTCATCGTCGATCCGATCGACGGAACCCGCGCGTTTATTGACGGTTCCAAAGACTGGGCCCATTCGCTCGCCATTGTCGAAAACGGACAAGTTATAGCGGGCGTCGTTTATCTACCTATGAAAGACCAAATGTTCGCTGCGTGGCACGGCAAAGGTGCAACGCTAAACGGTGAAACTCTGCATATTGGGGGAACCGCAACACCGCCAACGATCCTCACGAACACGCCGACGATGGATGTAACGAACTGGAAAAACGCACAGCCGCCTAAGGTCGACCGCCATTTCAGATCGTCACTTGCCTACCGTATGTGCCTCGTCGCGGAAGGTCGTTTCGACGGTATGATCACGTTGCGCCCAAGTTGGGAATGGGACATCGCTGCAGGCGCTCTGATCCTCGCTGAGGCGGGTGGCACCGTGACCGACAAAAAGGGCGCGCCGCTGCGCTTTAACAATCCTCATCCGCAGGTGAACGGCGTTATCGGTGCAGTACCAACCTTCCACCAAACCCTCGCAGATCAACTGCTCTAACCAAATTCTGCGTTGTCGCCTGCTACGGCCTTTAGCATATCAGTCAGGATCGCAGGATCGGCAGCGTTTACGCGGCTCCAGTTCGGGATGAACGGCGTTTCCATCGGGTTATCGAGGAACACGCTTCCTGCCTGCATGATATTCGCAGCGAACAGCTCAACCGCAGTCTCTTCGGCGTGCCGATCAAGATCAAGACCGTTCATTCTCGCGTCGTTGTAGTAGGTATCGATGAGGTCGAGGGCCATTCGGTAATAGGTCGCTTTGATCGAACGAAAGACCTCTTCGCTCAGCACCGTGCCATCGGCAGCAAGCTTGCGATACAGGGCTTTGCAAATGTCGACCGACATCCGGCTGAGCCCCTTGTTCGCATCATCAAGGGAAAGATCCTGATGTTTGTGATCATAGCGATCGCTGATCTCGACCTGACAAACGGCCTGCGGCGATAGGTTCCGCCAAGCCTCGGACAAGAGGCCAATTTCTAACCCCCAGTCTGACGGAATGCGCATATCCGGCAAAATCGCCGTACGCATCGCGAACTCCCCTGCGAGCGGGTATCGAAACGACGATAGGAAATCGAGGTAATCTCGCTGCCCCAAGACCTTCTTTAGCGACTGCAGAAGCGGCGTAACCAGCAAACGACTAACCCGCCCATTGAGCTTGCGATCCGCTACGCGAGGATAAAAACCTTTGGACATTTGATAGGGGAATGCAGGGTTGGCGACGGGATACACAAGCCGCGCCAACATATCCGCCGAATAGGTCACGACATCACAGTCATGCACGGCAACGACTGCAGCCTCCGCTTGGGCCAATGTGTACCCAATACAGAACCAAACATTCCGTCCTTTGCCCGGTTCGTTTGGCGACAAGTCCAGCTTTTTCAAACGTTCATCAATCGCCTGCAAACGCGGGCCATCATTCCAAAGAATGTCGTGGTTCACCTTGAGACGAGAAAAGAACTGCCGCGCATATCGGTATTCCGCTTCGGTTGCACGATCTAGACCGATGACGATTTTGTTGAGGTACGGCACCTTATTCAGTTCGTTGATGATGGCGGGCAAGGCCTCGCCTTCAAGTTCTGAAAACAACGATGGAAGGATGAGGTTGATTTTGCGGTTCATCCCAAAAGTAGACAACTCATTCGTCATCGCTTCGGTGGATGCAGTCCGCAAATTGTGCAGGGTCGCGATGCTTCCGCTTTGGTGAAAATCGGCCAAGGGTCAAACCTCCTGTTGTTTTCTGTTCGGCTCCGGATTCCAAATTTCAACGTATTTCAGAACCGCTTCGTTCCAGCCCGCAGGCCCAACCAGTTTCGTACGAATAATGCGCCCATCGGCCTCTCCGATGAGAGGTGGCAGCGGCGCAGCATTGGGATTCTTCACCACCACGCCCAATGACGCCGCTTGCAACATTTCAATATCATTCGGCGCATCGCCCAGCGCCATCGTTCGACAAGGCGCGAAGCGCGATGAAAGCTCTCTCATCCGATCCGCCTTGGTGGTGCCGCGCGAGAGGGTCAGGAACCGCCCGCCACGCCGTGCTTGCACTCCATGCTCAGCCAAAACCGCTATAAATTCCACTTCCGCTTGCGCGTTTCCGCGCCACACCCCAGGTTCAGAAAATTGACGGGCATAAGCCAATCGTGCCTCAGGCATGGACAATCCAGTTTCATGCGCAATGCCCTCTACACCCCAATCGGTGAACCCTTCAAAATCACGGCGCAAGGTATTCGGTATCTGTGAGAGAACTCGCATAATCCTGTCATGATCCACTCGATCATTTCCAGCGGTCGCTCCACCTTCAAGAATGCCAGCACCATTCTCTACGATTGCAGGCATATGGCCGAACCCAATTGCATCCCGAAGCTGTTGAATTTCGGCGGCAGTCTTTGAACTCGCTAAGATCAGCGGAATATTCCGCGCTCTCAATCGATCCAATGCAGGCGCAGCAGGCGCCCAAGAGTAAGTTTCATGATCCAGAAGAGTTCCATCCAGATCGGTGAACACGGCGATGCAGGGCAATGCGGTCCTCTTTTCTTCTCCTGTAGGGTTGGCCATGAACGACCAGAAGGCAAGTAAAAATTTCTGCACCGCAGCAAACCCTTGAACTGCAGAAGGTTAGGGCAAATCTGTATCGGAACCATGACGGTGGTTCTCTTGACCCTTTGCCGCCAATGCTTAGGGTGGCGCACATCCAACACAGCGGAGTTTCCCCATGGCCAATCGTCTGCATCTCGTCTTTGGTGGCGAACTTGTTGATCCCAGCACCACGACTTTCAAAGACGTCAACAATATCGATATCGTCGGTATGTTCCCCGACTATCAGTCTGCCCATGATGCATGGAAAGCAGCGGCTCAGCGCACCGTTGATGACGCACACACACGCTATTTCATCGCTCACATCCACAGGCTGCGGGACGAAGGCCTCGCGGCTTCCCCAACCGAAGAACTGGGTCTGTAATCCCTAAATGGCATCGTCATTGTTCCTGAACCTCTACCTCTTGGCCCGCCCCTGCGGGTCAGGCGAGGCCATAGGCGCAAACGAACCTGCCCCCCCGTCCCAACCCGTCATTTGGGTGCACTGTCGAAACACCGCAGATGCTGACCACATTAGACGGGTCATGTGGCAAATGCAGGACGACCTCGAACAGGTTGCATTTGTCGTGACGGGATCGTCGCTAGACACTGACATCTCGCCAGACCCGATGATCACGGTATCAAAAGGACCAGGCCGAAACCTTCGGGATATTTCGCGGTTCATTGAACACTGGAAACCCATCGGACTGATGTGGATTGGGGGACAAGTTGATCCCGCGATCATAGCAGCAGCCGACCGATGTTCGTTTCCGAAATACCTGATCGCTGCGGACGCAAACGACTTTATCCCTGAAGGGCGGAAGTGGCTCTTTGGGATGCGCCGCTATCTTCTTTCGGTTTTCAACGACGTCCTCGCCGCTGATAAATCCAGTGCCGAACGGTTTCGCCGTTGGGGTGTCGCTTCTGACCGCGTCGAAGTCATAGGACATTTCGATGATCAAGCGCCCGTTCTGTCATGCAACGACGCGGAACGTGCCGATTTCGCAAAAACCGTCGACACCCGTCCGATCTGGCTCGTCGCAAATGCGATCCCCGCCGAGATAAACTTGATCATTGAAGCGCACCGCAGCGCATGCCGCAGGTCACATCGGTTGCTTTTGATCCTCGTTCCTCAGGACACACGCCAAGCACCCGAACTCGCCGCGAAACTCATCGATGCTGGATTTGAAACCGTTCTGCGGTCGGAAGGCGACCCGACCGAGACAACCCGTGCACTGGTCGCCGATCTCGATGGTGAATTGGGGATGTGGTATCGGGTTTCGCCGATTACTTACATGGGCGGCACGTTGACCAGAGGCAGCCGCCATCCGTTTGAGGCCGCGGCACTTGGCTCTGTTGTCGTGCATGGACCTACAACGGCACCCTATGCTCGATTCTATATGCAGCTCGACAATGCGGGGGGTGCGGCACCGATTGCAAACGGCGCAGCACTGGCCAAAACAATCGAAGACCTGCTATCTCCTGACCTTACCGCTCAGATTGCACACGCCGCTTGGGATGTCACATCGCGCGGTGCAGAAGTTACAAACCGGATTGCCGCTCTGATCAGCACAATCCTAGACAAGGCCGAAGGATAGGATGCGCGCGCCCGACTATTGGTTCACCCCCGCAGACAAGCCCGCGCTTATCGCGCGGCTATTGTCTCCTATTGGGGCGCTCTATGGGTTTGTGACTGCGCGCCGCGTGGCTAAGTCGGGGTATCAAGCTTCTGTCCCCGTGATCTGTGTCGGCAACATCAACGTTGGCGGAACAGGCAAAACACCAACGACAATCGCACTGGTCCAAAGGCTTATTGCCCTCGGATTCACCCCTCATGTTGTGTCACGCGGGTATGGCGGCAAAACCATTGGCCCAACTCAGGTTCGGGAGAGAGACCACAGTGCCGAAGATGTAGGCGACGAACCCCTTCTGCTCGCAGCATTTACCCCCACTTGGGTCGCGCAGGATCGTGCGGCGGGCGTTAAAGCGGCAGAAGCGGCTGGGGCGGACGTCATTTTGCTCGACGATGGGTTTCAGAACCCGTCAGTGGTGAAAAACCTGAGTATCGTCGTCGTCGATGCGGCGCGTGGCTTTGGCAATCGGCGCGTCATGCCCGCTGGTCCACTTCGTGAAACGGTTGAGGCAGGACTGAAGCGCGCACAGATCGTACTGTCGATTGGAACCAACGGCCTGCCATTGGGGAACGTGCCTGTTCCGCGCGTTAATGGACGACTAGCACCGCTACAGACGGGAATGCCGTGGGCGGGAATGCCTGTTCTCGCTTTCGCAGGGATAGGCAATCCAGAGAAATTCTTTGCCACGCTGCGCGAGCTGGGTGCAAATGTCATTCACGGTGAACCTCTACAAGATCACCAACCACTGACACCCGCCCTCATGCTCCGCCTAGAGGCAGAGGCCCAAATGCGCGGCGCTCAGTTGGTCACGACTGAAAAAGACGCGGTTCGTCTGCCAGATTCGTTCCGGTCAAAAGTGCTGACCGTTCCAGTGAGACTAGAGCTCGAAGACTGGGGGCCAATCGACAGCGCACTCTCCGCGATCGGCATCACCCAAAAATAAAGGGCAGCCATAGGCCGCCCTTCCAACCTGAAACATCGTTTCAGTTTTATTCTGTGTAGCCAGCCTCGGTCAGCTTTTCATCGAGAATTGCTGCGAACTCTTCATAGCTCATGTTCGAATATTTCTGACCTTGGATCAGGAATGACGGCGTTCCTTCGATGTTGTCACGAACGCGGTTCTCTTCGTACCAAGCGACCAAAGCCTGCGCGGTATCGGCGTCCTGCATACAAGCATCCAGTGTCGCGTCATCAAGTCCCGCAACCTTGCCAATATTACGAAGATTCGCAGCGATCTGCGCAGGTTCACCCTGTGCCCAATCACGCTGGCGTTCGAACATCATCGACACTATCCCGTGGAAGCGCATTTCGCCACCACAGCGCGCAATCATCGAACCCCACAGGCCGTAGCGGTCGAAAAAGACCTCACGGAAGACAAAGCGCGCTTTGCCCGTGTCGATATAGTTCGCTTTGATCTGCTGGAACTGATTGGCATGGAAATTCGCACAATGCGGGCAGGTGAAGGACGCATATTCTACGATCTCTACTGGCGCATCAGGATTGCCCAGCACCATATCTGGGATACCAGCGGCAGCCTCTGCCTCTTGGGCAAATAAGGGGAGGGTCATACCGCCAGCCATCATGGCTGCACCGGCGGTGGTGAGGAAAAGACGTCGTTTCATTACTGCCTCTGTCAGGTTTTCCGTTTGCTTAACACATTGGTCGCCAAAAGCTCTAAGGCTTGGCGCAATCCATCGTCTCCGACACCCTGCCCGATATCGCGGGCCTGTTCGACCACTTCAGGGGCGGGCGCGGGTTTCTCTGCTTTGGGCGCATGGCTAAATGCCACCTGCCCGTCGCTAAATCCGGTCGGTGCCGTCTGCGTGACCTTCACTCGCGCAATTGCACGGTAGCCATAGCATCCGTTCACTTTTTGCAGGATTTGTTCTTTCTGCATCTCAAGGATCGGAGCCATCGATCCAGTGGTCAAAAGCGTGAGCGTCGCACCCATGCCGTTCCGCCCATACGACACGTTCACAGGTCGCGCAATTGAGGCCGTCTGCTGCCCCACGATCTCTTCCCAGTGGGTCAAAAGACGCGACACGGCAAAGCCACGGGACTCGCTTGCCTCGCGGATGCGGGTCTGCATCAGGCTTACGGCGCGGGAAAAACCGCGTGTGGTTCCATTGGAGCGTGGCTGTTTCATCTTAGTGACCTATGTTACCGACCGAGACGGCAGTTGCCAGCGAAACCACTGTTACAGGAGCTAAAGATTGCGTGACGGCCTAAGTGACATGCTTTTGGAATGGTATGACCGACATGCCCGCGTCATGCCATGGCGCACATCGCCCGCAGATCGCAAGGCGGGCGTTATGCCCGATCCCTATCGTGTGTGGCTGTCAGAGGTGATGTTGCAGCAAACGACCGTCGCCGCCGTCAAAGACTATTTCCGCCGTTTCACCGAACGCTGGCCTACGGTAGTTGACTTGGCAAACGCTACCGACGCCGATGTCATGGCTGAATGGGCAGGCCTTGGCTACTATGCCCGCGCGCGGAATTTGCTGAAATGCGCCCGCGCGGTGGTGGCGGATCATGGCGGGAGATTTCCTGACACGCGTGAGAGTCTGTTGTCCCTCCCTGGAATCGGGCCCTACACCGCAGGTGCCATTTCTTCGATCGCGTTCAACAGATCTGAGGTTGTCGTGGACGGCAACGTCGAACGTGTGATGTCGCGGCTCTACAACTTCCATACACCGCTACCTGCTGCCAAGCCCGAACTTACGGAGCTCGCTCTTGGCCTGACGCCAAAGGATCGCGCCGGCGACTACGCTCAGGCCGTCATGGACCTCGGCGCGACCATTTGCACACCCAAAAGCCCAGCCTGCGGGATCTGTCCGTGGCGCGATAGGTGTCAGGCCCGCATCGAAGGAACCGCAGCTGAACTACCGAAAAAGGCCCCAAAACAGCCGAAACCGGTCCGATTTGGCATTGCCTACGTCGCTCGCAAGCCCGACGGTTCGTTCCTTTTGGAGACACGGCCAGATAAAGGGCTTCTGGGTGGGATGCTCGGCTGGCCCGGATCGGACTGGAACGATGCGCCTATGGCAGCGCCACCAATAGAAGCTGCGTGGCAAACGCTCAATGTTGAAGCTCTACATACGTTCACTCATTTCCATCTGCGCCTGAGTATCGAAATCGCGCATGTTCCCGCAGAGGCCGAACCAGAAAATGGGGTGTTTATGACTTTAGACCCCAGTGCGCTGCCCACAGTCATGCGCAAGGTCTATGACCTCGCGGTGGGTGCTTTCGGCACTGATTGAAACCCTAAACCCATAGGCGTAACATTCAGCCAAAGGTAGAGGATCGATCATATGACGCCCGCAAAATCGGTTGGATCATTCACAAAAGCCCTGCCGTTTTGGCTCTCATTAGCTCTCGTCCCGCTACCTGTTCTTGGTGCTGTATACGGCGGTTGGACTTTGGCACTGACGCCGCTACTCGCGTGGCATATCTTTACCGTCGTTGACGCCGTCGCTGGTCTAAACGAAGAAAACCCAGACCTCGAAACCCCAACGAAAGACCTATTTTGGTATCGGCTGATCACCATGATCTGGCCTCCCGTGCAGTTCATGATGATTTTCGGACTTCTGGCTTATGTCACATCGACAACCCATCTGAGCGTCGGCGAAAGAATCGCAGTGATGCTCGATGTTGGTATTCTCTCGGGCACGATTGGAATCGTGTATTCGCATGAGTTACTGCACCAGAAAAATACGTTCGAACGGTGGCTCGGGGACATTCTTTTGTCGATGGTCCTCTATTCGCATTTCCGAACCGAACACCTACTGGTCCACCATATCTACGTCGGCACGCCGAAGGATGCCGTGACGGCTCGCTACAACGAAGGGTTCCACCGTTATTTCGCGAGGGTCCTAGTGACATGCCCACCGTCTGCTTTTGACGCTGAACGCAAGATGCTTGCCCGTCGAAACCTCGCCTGGTGGCATCAGAGCAATCCGTTTTGGCGGTATGCGGCCCTGCAGCTGATGATGCTTTCCATTGCGTTTGCGATTGGCGGGATCGCTGGCCTTGGCCTCTTTATAGTTCAGGCCTTCATGGCCATCCTTGCCCTCGAACTAACCAACTATGTTGAACACTACGGACTGACCCGTAGGCATTTGGGTGACGGGAAATACGAACATGTCAAACCGCATCATTCGTGGAATGCGTCTCATACCGGCACGAACTGGCTGCTGATCAACCTTCAGCGCCATTCGGATCACCACTACAAACCCGATAGACGGTTCCCGCTCTTACAAACCTACGATGAGACCGAAGCGCCGCAGTTGCCATTCGGTTATCCGCTTATGGCAATCGCTGCGCTAGTGCCCCCAGTTTGGCGGCGCTGGATGAATCCCAAGGTCCGAGCATGGCGTCGGCAATACTACCCCGACATAACCGATTGGTCGGCCTATAAAACCGCCAGCAATCCAATGCCTCGATAGCAAAAAGCCCCGCCGAACAAACGGCGGGGAGGTATGAGCCTACGACAGCCGAGCAGGGCTGGTGGCTCTGGCGGTAACTCTTGATCAGCTTAGGCTGACATTTCCGAGCGGATCTGCTGGCGCAGAAGATCAATCGGAACAGTCTGACCGTCCCGTTTGAAGTGCCAGTAGGTCCAGCCATTACACGACGGTGCGCCTTCGAGATGAGCGCCGACCTGATGGATCGACCCCTTCATATCCCGACCGACAATTGAACCATCCGCACGCACCTTGGCCGTGTGACGACCATTAATGCTGAACAGCTCTTCGCCGGGACGAAGCAGACCACGTTCGACCAAAACGCCAAAAGCCACACGCGGCTCTGCCCGTTTGGACTGAGAAACCTCAAGCGCTTCTTTGTCGAACTTGCGAACAGCTTCGATGCGTTTCTTCGCGACAAGACGGTACGCTTCTTCGCGCTCAATGCCGATAAATTCGCGACCCAGCATCTTGGCAACTGCACCAGTCGTGCCTGTGCCAAAGAAGGGGTCCAGAATCACATCCCCCGGGTTTGTCGTGCCGAGCAGAACACGATGGAGGAGCGATTCCGGTTTCTGTGTCGGATGCGCCTTATCGCCTGCATCATCTTTCAAACGCTCATGACCTGTGCAGATCGGTAGAACCCAGTCAGATCGCATCTGCACACCTTCGTTCAAAGCCTTTAGGGCCTCGTAGTTGAAGGTGTATTTGCTGGCTTCTTCTTTCGATGCCCAAATCAGGGTCTCATGCGCGTTGGTCAGACGTTTGCCGCGGAAGTTGGGCATGGGGTTCGACTTGCGCCACACCACGTCATTCAAAATCCAGAACCCTTGGTTCTGAAGTTCGGCACCCATCCGAAACACGTTGTGGTAACTGCCGATTACCCAGATTGCACCGTTCGGCTTAAGCAAACGGCGCGCCGCTGCCAACCAATCACGGGTGAACTGGTCATAGGCCGCAAAGGACGAAAACTGGTCCCAGTGATCATCAACGGCATCGACTTTGGAGTTATCGGGGCGATGAAGATCGCCACGAAGTTGGAGATTGTAGGGCGGGTCCGCAAAAATGAGGTCCACGCTATTTGCGGGAAGCGAATTCATTATTTCAATGCAATCGCCCGCAAGAATACTATTCAGAGGGAGCGCTGCCGCGCCCTTCTCTTCTGCTCTGATCATTTTACTGCCTCGTATAACCGGCGGATTTTTCCGCTCTATGGTTGGCCTTAAGATGAGTCAGAGGGGGGACGGTGTCAAAAAGTTTTTTGAATCAAGCCTTTAAGTTTTATTCTTGATACAAGATGTTGTGCACGGGTTTAAACGATCGCCTATGATGTGGTGTAACCCCTTTTTTTACGAGTGCTTCGAGGTGTTCTTTCGTCCCGTAGCCAGCATTTCGCTCCCATCCGTAGCCTGGAAACTGTTGCGCTAAGTCCACCATAATTTGATCTCGACACATTTTTGCCGCAATTGAGGCGGCCGCGATTGAGACGGAACGGGCATCTCCCTTTACGATGGCCTCCGCGGGAATCTGGATATCTTTGGGAATCTTATTGCCGTCGATCAACGCATAGTCAGCAGGAATAGACAGTCCATCGAGAGCTCGGCACATCGCCAAGTGCGTTGCATGATAGATGTTGAGACTATCCACCTCTTCCACTGATGCATGGGCGATCGATACGTCCGCCACATCCAAGAGCGCCTCTAACAAGATTGCGCGCTTTTTCGGGGTCAGCTGTTTAGAATCATTCAGGCCGTCGGGCACCTGCGCGGGATCGAGCACGACAGCACAGGCCGTCACGGGGCCACATAAAGGACCGCGACCCACCTCGTCCACACCTGCGATACGAAGGTAACCAAGATCCATCGCGGCGCGTTCAAATGAAAAATCAGGAGCAATCTTTGTCATAGCTCCACCTAAAACGGGGCGAGGGTAATTGTCCAACCCTCGCCCGCCCGCGGCACCTTTGGTGCCTGCTGCTCGACCTTGTTATCGACGTTCCTCGCGGAACCCGTATTGACGAAGGCACGACGCATTGTAGCCATTTCGCGTGTGACCATTTCGGCGATAGGTCGTCTGGCAATCGCTGGGGAGTGCGTCGAAGTTCGCGTAAGTCCGACGCAGACAACGGCTGTTATACAACTCTCGTGTTTCACCACGGCGGTTCAGTTCGATGCTGCATGCTTCGGGCAAAGGCGAGACACGGCGGGCGTTATGGCCCCAATTGTCACGACGATGATCATCATGACCGCGCGCACCTTCCCTGCGGTTTGGGTAGGTTTGCGGCGGTGTGACCTGAACTTGCGCTCGTCCATTATTGTCAGAAAGAGCCGCACCGACGATGGCGATCATAGCCAATCCTGCCAGCGCCTTTGCTACATCATCATTGCCAGCCTGCGCTGTGGTGGGCACCGAAAGCGCCAGCGAAAGTGCGGTCAGTCCCGCGGTAACTGTCTTGAACATGGTGTGTCCTTTCTTCGTCTGACGCGATGGTGCGTCGTGATGAAAGGACGATGGGATCGTCGCCGTGTGTCGCTCAATATCAGTGCTGAGCCATTGAATAACACGCCCTCACAATCATTAGGTTATTGAATAGCACTGCACCTTCTGGTGTTCTGATTGCATCATGAAACACGCGATATCCTTCATTCTTTTCCTGATGGCGTCGACTGCGCATGCAGATTGCTACGCAGACTATAAGGCCAAACAGGATTCCCCATTGCGTCTGCAATACGGGGTCGCTCGCATCGACGGGCCATGCACTGCCGCGCAAGCTGAGGCAGAACTCTCACCCCGCCTTGAAACTGCGGGCTGGGTATTATTGAACGTCATGGATGTATTTGACGAAACCGGACTCGAACAAAGACGGGACAGTGCAGGTGAATTCTATCTCCGCTTCTGAAACACGCGCGACAGGCAACAAATTCGTTCTCGGCGGGATCGCCGCTGTGGTGCTGATCCTACTGGTCACCGCAGTGGTGATGTTCGCAAACCTGCCAGACGCAAATGCGTTCAACGCACGGGTCGAACAGATCTTTGTTGAGAATGACGGATTCACTTCACAGGCTGAACTGAAACTGCTGGAAATCCTCGCCCAATCGGGCACCGCGTTTTCGGACACAATCGCGTCTTATCAGACTCTGATCTATGTCCTACTGGTTTTCGCGACTGCGCTTCTAATCGCGGCCATCACGTTCCTTGTTATGCTTGCGCAACTCAATCGACGGATGGGCCACATCGAACGAAAAGGAATCGAAGTAAATTCATTGTTGATCAGCCGCGACCAAAACACCGTCTATCTGAACAACTTTGAATTCAAACTTACCGAAGCTGCGATCGAAACGCTTTCTGTTCTTGCCGAAGCACGCATGGACGACGATGTGTTGTCAGGTGCAGAGATAGAGGCCGTGATTTCCGGCCGAAACGCTGCCGACTGTGACGAAGCGGCGGGTGCGACCCGCATCAAACGCTTGCGCGACACGTTGGGCAATCAGATGGTCAGCGAGTTGTTGGTCAAAAACATCGCGCGGCGCGGCTATATGCTCGCCATCGATAAAAACGTCATACGGATGGTGTGATCGTTAGCTCAAGAAGTAGGGATCGGCGCGGCGCCAGTAATGCATCAGATCACGCCCTTTAACCGGCGATATGCCCATTGCCTCTGCAGCCAGAACGTCACCCGCGACTAAGGCCGCCATTTTGTAGGCAATCTGAGGGCCGCGTGCTGCGCGGCCATCTTTAAATACGTCTTCGATTTGAGCAGCAGCCGAGGTGAGAGCAAAACAAATCATCAGCGCTTTTTGCTCGGGCCACCGTTGCGCGATATGCCGAACGACACCCCTGATCCGCTCTGGATCACCAGCTGCCAATTCGCCGATAGCGAACTCGATCATATGATCTAACTCTGAACCGTTCATACCCACCTAGCCCCCAAGGCTTTACCATTTCTTAACGATTCTTAGCTCAATCAACTAGTTACAATTCAGAAACTTACTGTATCCGCAGGAAATTCGGATCAACCCGACGCCAGAAATGCAAGAGGTCCTCGGCAACCGAAGGAACCTGCCCCATCGACTGAACGGCATGCACATCCGCCGAAATCAAAGCAGATAGACGATAGCCCAGTGGGATCACAGGATCGGACGCAGCTGCCTCGCCAAAACTGTCTTCGATCGCTTCAGTTGCAGAGGTGACCGCGTATACAAGCGCCAATGCCGGCTGATCTGGCCAACGCTCAGCCATTTTGCGCACCATCGCACGCTTGCGATCCTCGTTCCCCGACAGGAGTTCCTCCATCGCAAATTCAATCATTTCATCTAATGGCGCGGCTCTCGTCATTGCCCCATGTCCTCGTCAAAATTTGCCCCACGCAACGACTTTATTCAATCTTTCCGCGAATGTCCTGCATTTGTTAAGATTTTGATTAATTCCTAAAATACAGAGACTTTGCTGCTTCATAGTGGCGCAAAATCACGAACACATCCGTACATATTTGTATCGCTAAAGTTGTGCGGAATATTGGGATTTGGTGACCCCGACAGGACTTGAACCTGTAACCTGCCCCTTAGGAGAAGGAAGTCTTAAAAATTTATCATTTTAAATCAATAAATTAGTATATAAGTGTTTATTTTGTAAACCATTTGTGAATTCCGATACCTAATTAATTTATTGATTTTATTATACTTTATTAAAGGTCAAACAGTCAGAGAAAGCACCAAAAATTTAGTAACTTTCATACAACACTATCGTGGCTGAACCGTGATTTTCAACCAATTCAAGAATGACCACGAGGATGCTCGAACCGAGACGACTAGAGTCGTATTCTGGTTTTGCGCTCTTAGCCCAACCCAAGACTGTCCTTTTCATTCCAGACAGCTATCCCAATGAGAGAGATCAGGTACCTTGACCGACGACAACTTAGATCTGTCAATGAGTATCATTATTGGACCTCAAATCCCAATGGTCGTGACAACTCAAGAGTTTGGGACATCGCAATGAAAAAGACAGCATTACCAATATTGATATCTATTGCCGCACTATCGGCAGCGACAGCACATGCACAAGACCACCGCTGCTCCGACAGCTCAGACTACGCTGCTCATGCAAGCAATCCCGAAAGAGATGGTGCATGCTATGCGACACCACAATCTCTCACTCTGAAAGTTCATGAGTTCGGATTGTGCAAAAGTGCGTCTTCGCCGTCTGACCAAGCGGATTGCACAACATTATTTTTGAGTGCTGCAGGTAGAGACATGCAGATGGCTTCAGGTCAAAGCCTGTCCTTGATGGATCAGGTCTCGCTCGAAGAAGGGACGTATACGCACGCCTATCTCGTTTTGAATACTTTTGTGAAAATGGAGACTGTCCTCGACTTTGGAACAGATCCGAGCAATTTTCGTACTGATCTTCAAGGAAGAACTGGGCGATACTGTTTTACCAATGGGCAAGACTATAACACGAACCCTGATGACATAGTTGAATGCTCGAACTCTTTAACCAACTTGGCTGAAGCATCCGAAACTGTGGGTCTTGGTGACGATAACGGGTACAATAATACGATGCTCGGCTACCAAGTTAGCATTGGCGGTGTAACGGTCGATATGGACCTCTACATGTTAGACAGCTCGGGCGATCTGTCGACAAACGACAACGACGACTTTGCTATTTACGCAAGCCAAGCCCTCACGAGTAGCGTCTCTATCGGTCAAAATACATCCAATCTTGATATCGCCGTTGCAGTATCAGACTCCTCGGAAGTTACTTTTTCGCCAGCAGGTTTAGGCAGTTTCACGGTCAGTGGCGGCGTACCAGTTACCTGCAGCAACTCTGATGGTTGTGTTTACGACATGGCTTGGACCGGTCTCCAGTTCGTCATCACCGCACAATAACGAGGTTACATATGAAAAATTTTCTCATTTCGACCGCACTGTGCTCCGTCTTTGTCGTCAGCAGCGTCTCATTTCCGTATGCGAATGAAATCGAGACAGTGAAGAGCCGCATCAGTTCGACTTTGGTTCAAATTGCTCAATCTCCAGACCCTGCAGCGGTTATGGAAGACCTCGCAAAAGACTATGTCTTGGGGGAGGTAAACAACCAAATCAACCTGCTCGAAGAACAAGCCCTTCAAAACAGCAACTGGAAATACCTTGGGGTTACTCTTGGCTTCGAAAACGATGAACCATCTCTGGAAGTAATGTCGGTCTACGGGCTACACGAAACCTCGAACTGGTTCTTCTTTAACCAATCCTCACTCAATACCTATGATCAACGGACAACGCTGAACGTTGGATTTGGTGCTCGTCACATTAATGATGCCGAAAGCCTGATTTTAGGAGCTAACGCATTCTACGATTACGAGTTTGGATCGGAGCATCGTCGGGTCGGAGTTGGGGTCGAAGCGTTTACAGAAGACCTTGAGTTCCGAGCGAATGGATACCGAGCCCTGACAGGCGAAATCCTGTATGACTCTGTATATGAGACTGCGTTGGACGGTTATGATGTAAAGCTTACTTACAACATGCCTGAGTATCTCAACTCATCCCTCTATTTCCTCACCGAATACTGGGAAAACGACAGCGGATACAGCACTGACAAGAACTCACTTGGCTTAACGGCAGAACTTGCCCCCAACCTCACTGCAAATCTAGCCGTTGCGAAAACAGGTGATGAAGACGCTCAGGGTGAGGTTAGCATCGCTTACTCGATCCCATTTGGCGGTGGACACCAAAGAACTAATTCGAGATCCGCCTCCTCTTCACCAAGATCACTTCGAAATATGCTCTACATTCCAGTCGAACGTGAAAACAGAATTCACAAATCTTCAGTCCGCCTCGGCGTGACAATGAGTGGAGTGTAAGGTCTAATGACTGGGCATCACCTGCCTTCGTTAGAACGAAGGCAGGTGATCAGTTTTTATGATCATTACATTTTTCGGATAGTGAAAGCTCTGACCATGTTAAAATTCGACAAGACAAACAGAACTCTCTCAAAACTCTCCGAAACCAACTTCAAAAAAGAGAACTTGCTTGAAAGAACGGACCTGCAAGCGGCAATCGTTTCTTCGTGGGATGCCTTTAGGAACGAGATTGGCTTTTCATCTGCCGTCTTAATCGGACAAGAGATCAACCCTGACGACTCGACTTCTGACAGGCTTGATATCCTAGCATTGGATGCTGAGGATTCTTCGTTAATCATCTTTGAGCTGAAGAGAGACAAGAATAAACTCCATTTACTTCAAGGACTTACCTATGCAGCGATGGCTTCAAGTAAGACCAAAGATGAACTTCGTTCAATTGCATCCGCTCAAAAGTGTTATGAATACGAAGAACTTCTTGAGATCCTCGATACGACTGAACTCCAAAGCGATATCAAGATTGTTCTGATCGCTGAGGCATTCCATCCGGAAGTAATCATAACAGCGGATTGGCTTACAAATTACGGAATCACGATATATGCTTTCGCCATCGATGTTCATAACGTTGAAGGTGAAACCCACCTTCGGTTTGAACAACGGTATCCACTGAAAGAGCTGACAGACGTTTACGAAAGTCGGAAGAAGCGAGCTGATAAACCAGAACTCAAGCAGCTTTCTTGGAACGATGTCATATCAACTTGCGAATATTCATTTGCTGAACGAGCCATATCTATGTGTCGCCTACTGCAAGAGGGTGACCCATCACGTAAGCGCTTTGTCCGAATAGTGAAGGAATTTGAAGGCTTTCAGGAGCTGAGCTTTATGTTCCGGCGCAAGCACGTCAATGTCTACCTCAAGGGCGGAAGCGAAGAAACATTCCGACATTTGGTGTCGAAACTACCTCAATCTGTTGAAACAAAGACGGGAACTTGGCGGGATGGATACAGTCTTCAAATGACAGAAGAAGTCGAATTTTCGACCTTAGTGAATTTGGATGACCGCTTCAGATATTGAAGAGACCAAAGCGTTCTACCTTTCTCTCACGAACTGGACCCATTGAAGATTTTTGTAATCAATTCAGTCAAAAATTTGATTGGCGCTCGAACGATACGGAGTAACGATGAGCCTGAAGATCGTCGACGACGACATTTATGATCAAGATGGTAACTGGCTGAAGAAAATTGAGTGTCCAAAGTCTGCTCAGCTCAAGGATATGCAGTCTTTGTCCAGCACCATGTCAAAGTGCAGTCTATGTGATCATGTAGTGCATAACACAGACCTTCAAGCACTGCTGTGGTATCCTGAGAAACGCCGGTATGACACAGCCAAGCAAAAGAATGGAGAAAGCCGTGGCTGCGAAGACGACGAAGCGCCAGACTACGCCAACGCTGCAAGAAAGGCTGTCAGAAATCGATTGGGATCTTCTGGAGGAACTGGACCAGCAGGACGAGGGTCAATACCTTCCAATGCAGGACAACCAGACACCATCAGAGGGTCGATTGATCCTAAACTACGCCAATCCTCTGGACTTGGCGGAGGACAAGGAATCTTCTCCTCAGCCACTCCCCAAGGGTCTCCTCAGCAAGTAACCCAAGAGGAAGTAAAGCAAGCAGCATCTGATGTTGCTGAGGTCTTCACTATTGGTAAGGCTGGAACGAAGTATGAGAAAGGTATCAAGGACATCCCAACAGCACTACGTCTAGCTAAAGCACTAGATTACGCTGTGCAGACATTTGGTGTCGAAACTACCTCCATCTGTTGAAACAAAGACCAGAACTTGGCGGGATGGATACAGTCTTCAAATGACAGAAGAAGTCGAATTTTCGACCTTAGTGAATTTGGATGACCGCTTCAGATATTGAAGAGACCAAAGCGTTCTACCTTTCTCTCACGAACTGGACCCATTGAAGATTTTTGTAATCAATTCAGTCAAAAATTTGATTGGCGCTCGAACGATACGGAGTAACGATGAGCCTGAAGATCGTCGACGACGACATTTATGATCAAGATGGTAACTGGCTGAAGAAAATTGAGTGTCCAAAGTCTGCTCAGCTCAAGGATATGCAGTCTTTGTCCAGCACCATGTCAAAGTGCAGTCTATGTGATCATGTAGTGCATAACACAGACCTTCAAGCACTGCTGTGGTATCCTGAGAAACGCCGGTATGACACAGCCAAGCAAAAGAATGGAGAAAGCCGTGGCTGCGAAGACGACGAAGCGCCAGACTACGCCAACGCTGCAAGAAAGGCTGTCAGAAATCGATTGGGATCTTCTGGAGGAACTGGACCAGCAGGACGAGGGTCAATACCTTCCAATGCAGGACAACCAGACACCATCAGAGGGTCGATTGATCCTAAACTACGCCAATCCTCTGGACTTGGCGGAGGACAAGGAATCTTCTCCTCAGCCACTCCCCAAGGGTCTCCTCAGCAAGTAACCCAAGAGGAAGTAAAGCAAGCAGCATCTGATGTTGCTGAGGTCTTCACTATTGGTAAGGCTGGAACGAAGTATGAGAAAGGTATCAAGGACATCCCAACAGCACTACGTCTAGCTAAAGCACTAGATTACGCTGTGCAGACATTCGGTGTCGAAACTACCTCCATCTGTTGAAACAAAGACCAGAACTTGGCGGGATGGATACAGTCTTCAAATGACAGAAGAAGTCGAATTTTCGACCTTGGTGAATTTGGATGACCGCTTCAGATATTGAAGAGACCAGAGCGTTCTACCTTTGCAACAAGAACTGGACCCATTGAAGATTTTTGCAATCAATTCAGTCAAAAATTTGATTGGCGCTCGAACGATACGGAGTAACGATGAGCCTGAAGATCGTCGACGACGACATTTATGACCAAGATGGTAACTGGCTGAAGAAAATTGAGTGTCCAAAGTCTGCTCAGCTCAAGGATATGCAGTCTTTGTCCAGCACCATGTCAAAGTGCAGTCTATGTGATCATGTAGTGCATAACACAGACTTTATGTCTGAAAGTGACATCATGACCCTCTTGAGGCGAGATCCAAAGGCATGCCTTAAAATTAGTGTTTCTAATCCCATATTTGAGGTTCAATCATGATAGATGGTCTATATCCAGGGGGCGAAGAACGCCTTACTAACTTTAATGAGCTGCCAGTTGTTAAGACTTGCTACGCCACTGATGAATTAAACGAAGCAGTGCAGATTGGGCATCAAGTCTGCGTCTTGCAAATCAAAGAGAGCCGTGACCTGAAATTAAAGGGGTTGTTACTGCGCAACCGCCTGTCTGGTGAGTACCGTCTCGTTTCTGATCGAACCATGTTTGTGCAGTACGGAAATGTAATCGAATATTCTGATGAAGAATGGGAAACGATCCATGAGGTCAAAGGATATGCTCGCAACAGACCAGCATCGCAAGGTTGGGGGGCATATATTCTTCCATTAGGAATAAGGTCTGGTGACAAAGTTTATATCGAAGATCTCATTGAAGATATCGTTGCGGATAGCTTCTGGTACTCCGTGCATCCGGCTGTTGATGCTGTAGGCGTTTGGAACGGGACTTCAATCGACATTGATCGCAGCATTTATAAGCGGTTTATGCGGATCGGATGAGGTCGTTTCAATAATCGCTCAACTCTGACCGTATGACCATCAGTCACTATCTCCCTTAGCATGAGCAGTCATTAGGCTTACAAATGAAATATTTATTGTCCTTATCACTCGTCATGGTTTGGGGTGTGTCAGCAGCGCTCGCTGCAACTCTCTCTATAGAGGACCAGCGTGCGATTGACGCTATAACCGCTGAGTTCCAAGAGAGGTGTGATGCTGCACAGGGTAATTTTCGTGACATCGATGCTGATATGGACATCCCGCTCAGCGGTGAGCTGACCTTGGGCGAAAGTAAGGTTTATCAAATCCCAATTACTACTGAAGGAAAACTCGCAACAGTTTTGGTGCCTGAGTTTCGATGCACAAATATAGGCTATGCGTGGTGTGGCACGGGTGGCTGTGGTTTCTTCATTATAGTCGATGGCGTTCCTTATCGAAATTGGGGCAGCCACCAACCACAGTCGATAACCATTCCGACACATACCAGCGAACAAGTTGTGATTATATATCCACAACACGGTAGCTCTTGTGAAACAGCCTCAGACCAAAAAACGTCCGGTTTTGACCCTTGTTTTTCTCTTTTGATTTGGAACGAACGCTTGTCGACGTTTGTGTCACCTGATGGCTCGATTGAGCTATGGTTTCCAAATATGCCTTGATGAAAAATGACCTTAATTTCTAATTTCTTGGCATCAACAGTACTGTCTCAAATTCAAACCTAAAATCGTCGAATAATGAAGAATTCTGTCAACTGCCGGGAAATCCTACTTCTGGCTGGATGACCATCGACTTCAGCAACTGCTATTTACACTGAATCGCTACTTATCCTGTGTGGTGAGAATGTCATCTCGAAGCATGAAAAACTTTCCCCTTATGCTTGCGTTTATCGGCACTTATGACAATCTAGTAGCATAGATTTCTAAGTATTGGCAGCGAGTTAGATGAGCGCAGACTTCAAACAAACACTATGGAAAGCCGCCGACAAACTTCGGGCGCAGATGGATGCTGCTGAGTACAAGCACATCGTCTTGGGGCTTATCTTCCTAAAGTATATTTCTGACACCTTCGTTAAGCAGCAAAACAAGATCCGAGAGATGGTGTCGGATCCTAACTCGGAATACTTCATCGCAGAGGATCCGGCTGAGTATGCAGACGAGTTGGAAGAACGGGATTATTACACCCAAGACAACGTTTTCTGGGTGCCTCAAGAAGCACGTTGGGAAGCGCTGAGAGCCAAGGCTAAGCAGCCTGACATTGGCTCAATGATCGATAACGCCATGACGGCGATTGAGAACGAGAACAATTCGCTCAGAGGTAAGTTAGATAAGCGGTTTGGTCGTGCTCAATTGGGTCAAGGCGTGCTGGGCGAGTTGATCGACCTGATCTCGACCATTGGCTTCGCCGATAAGTACAACTCCTCCGATCTCCTTGGCGAAGTCTATGAATATTTCCTCGGTCAATTTGCTTCAGCAGAGGGTAAGAAAGGTGGTCAGTTCTATACTCCATCTCACGTAGTGAAGACACTTGTCGCTGTGCTGTCCCCTCACTCTGGGCGGGTCTATGACCCCTGCTGTGGCTCTGGAGGTATGTTTGTTCAGAGCGAAGAGTTCGTAAGAGCACACGGTGGTCGTGTTGATGACATCTCGATTTATGGTCAAGAAAGCAACCCAACCACTTGGCGCTTGGCAGCAATGAACCTAGCAATTCGTGGGTTCTCGGCTGATCTTGGCAAAGAGCCTGCGGATACGTTCGCAAGGGACCAATTTCCTGACCTCAAGTTCGACTACATCATGGCAAACCCGCCGTTTAACATCTCGGACTGGGGTGGTGAGAAGTACGAGGGCGACACACGCTGGAAGTTTGGGCGCCCGCCAGTTGGAAATGCCAACTACGCTTGGCTTCAGCATATGCTGTGGAAACTTCGTCCGGGCGGTCAGGCAGGTGTCGTGCTTGCTAACGGGTCGATGAGTTCAAACACAGGTGGCGAAGGTCAGATCCGAGAAGCGATGGTTCGAGGTGACGTTGTCGAAGTGATGATCGCATTACCCGGTCAGTTGTTCCTCAATACACAGATCCCAGTGTGTCTTTGGTTCCTCACTAACGACAAGACAATTAACGGACGAGACCGTAGAGGTGAGACTTTGTTCATTGATGCTCGTCAGTTGGGAACGATGGAAACTCGTGTTCTTAAGGTTTTCACCGATGAGGACATTACCAAGATTCAAGAGACGGTTCAGTCGTGGAAGACGGGTGAAGGTTACGAGGACATTGCCGGATTCTGTAAGTCAGCGTCTCTGGAAGAGGTTGAGAAGAATGGTTTTGTACTGACGCCCGGTAGATTTGTGGGAGCAGAAGAAACATCGATGGACACAGACGTGTTTACGCAAACGATTAAAAAATTAACAGAGTCACTGCATGCTCTGCATGATAAGTCTTCGAAGTTAGACCAAGAGATTGTTTCAAACCTATCTATCTTTGAGGATGTGTAGTGCGCTTAGTTCCTGTTGATACTTACCTTAACTTTGGAAACGGAAAAAAACGCCCTGCCGATGAGGGAAACGGAACGTTCAAGGTATTTGGTTCCAACGGAGTTATTGGTCACTGCGATGAATTCAATAATCCCGCCGGAACTATAATAATAGGTCGTGTCGGGTCTTATTGTGGTTCGGTGCATTACAGTCCACGGCAGTGCTGGGTTACTGATAATGCAATCAAAGGCACAGCAAAGACTGGTGCTGATGCTCGCTATTGTTACTACTTATTGTTAACGAGGGATTTGCATTCGTTGAGAGGCGGTTCCGGACAACCCCTTATCAATCAAACAAGTCTTAAATCCCTTGAAGTACCCGAACGAAGTTTATCTGACCAAAGAGCTATCGCCCACATCCTCGGCACCTTAGACGACAAAATCGAACTCAACCAAAAAATGAACCAAACTCTTGAAGAGATTGCCAAGGCAATCTTCAAGTCATGGTTTGTAGACTTTGATCCTGTGCGAGCAAAGACAGAGGGTCGCCCCACAGGTCTTCCCCCTGAAATCAGTGACCTGTTTCCTGGTGAGTTGGTGGACTCAGAGATTGGGGAGATTCCGAAGGGGTGGGGCGTATTCAAAGTAAAGGATGAAGCAATCCGGTTAAAGGTAGGAAAGCTGTACAGCAATAAAACCGTTGAAGAAGAAGGTTCTATCCCTGTTCTAGGGTCAGGACCCATTGATTTCCCTGGGATGGCGTGATTCACGGTCCGAAAAACGAGCGGTGAACATGTCTGATCTGTTTTGGCTGACCGACGCCCAGATGGCGCGTCTTGAGCCCTTCTTTCCGAAGTCCCACGGCAAGCCACGCGTCGATGACCGACGTGTGCTGAGTGGGATTATCTTCATCAATCGCAATGGCTTGCGGTGGCGGGATGCCCCCACCGCCTACGGTCCGCACAAAACGCTCTACAACCGTTGGAAACGATGGAGCGACAAGGGTATCTTCGCGCGAATGATGGCCGGTCTGTCTGCCGAGCACGGCGAGACGAAGACCGTGATGATCGACGCGACGTACCTCAAGGCCCACCGAACAGCGACCAGCTTGGGCGTGAAAAAGGGGGGCGTGGACGCCTGATTGGTCGGACGAAGGGCGGCATGAACACCAAATTGCACGCTATCTGCGACAGCCAGGGCCGACCGCTGAACCTCTTCGTGACGGCTGGGCAAGTCAGCGACTACATTGGCGCACGGGCATTGTTGAGCAGCTTGCCGGATGTTGATTGGCTGCTTGGTGACCGTGGCTATGACGCCGACTGGTTCCGGGAAGCGTTGAAAGACAAAGGGATACGCGCCTGCATCCCTGGCCGCAAACAGCGCAAGACCACCGTGAAGTATGACAAGCGCCGCTACAAACGGCGCAACCGGATCGAGATCATGTTTGGCAGGCTCAAGGACTGGCGCCGGGTGGCAACCCGCTACGACAGATGCCCGAAGGTCTTCCTCTCAGCAATCGCCCTCGCAGCGATCGTCATTTACTGGCTATGAGTCCTGACCCTAGAGACACACTCCTCCCCAAACTTATCTCCGGTGAACTCCGCATCCCTGACGTCGAGAAGTTCCTTGAGGAGGCGGGTATCTGATGGCGCTGGTGACGGAGGATCTTGTCGAACAGCAAAGTATCGAGTGGTTCAAAGATCTCGGTTACAAATACGTTTGTGGTTATGACATCGCTCCCGATGGCGAGACACCTGAGCGGACTGATTATCGTTCAGTCATACTCAAAGATCGCCTTCTCTCTGCTCTGAAACGCATCAATCCCGACATCCCAAAACCAGCGATTGATACGGCGCTGTCACAACTTTCAAACCCCAATATCCCAGCCCTGATGTCTGCCAATAGACAGGTGCATTCATGGCTTACAAATGGTGTGAAAGTCACGTTTCACGAAGGCAACCAAGAAGTCGGTCGACAGCTCAAGGTTATTGATTTCGACAATCTCGACAACAACGATTGGTTAGTCATCAATCAGTTCACTATTCATGGTCATAAACAAACCCGCCGCCCTGATGTTTTAGTTTTCATCAATGGTCTGCCACTTTCGGTGATTGAGCTTAAAAACGCTGCAGACGAAAACGCCGACATCTGGGCAGCCTATAATCAGCTTCAAACTTACAAGACGGATATCCCCGATCTCTTCAACTACAACACTTGCATGGTGATCTCAGACGGGATCTTTGCACGGCTTGGATCGCTTTCTGCCAATGAAGAGCGGTTTATGAACTGGCGGACGATCGATGGCATTGAGGTTCATCCGCTTGGCAAGCACCGAGAGCTTGAGACCCTGATTAAAGGGCTTTTCAACAAAGAGGTTTTCCTCAACTATCTTAGGTACTTCTGCCTGTTTGAAGATGATAAGACGGTGATCAAAAAGATTGCTGGGTATCACCAGTTCCATGCGGTCCAAGCTGCTGTTGAAAGTGTAGTCAAAGCTTCCTCTCGGGATGGAAACAAGAAAGGCGGAGTTGTCTGGCACACCCAAGGTGCAGGCAAGAGCATTGAGATGGCTTGCCTTGCTGGACGTTTGATTGCCGAACCTCGACTTGAAAACCCAACCTTGGTTATGGTGACCGACAGGCAAGATCTGGATGGTCAGCTTTTTGGTGTCTTTGCTGGCGCTGGCGACCTTCTAGGAGAAACACCTAAACAAGCAAACTCCCGTGCTGAACTGAGAGAACACCTTCGCAATCGACCGTCTGGTGGCATCATTTTTACGACGATCCAAAAGTTTGGTCTCGATGCTGATGAAGACAAGTTTCCCGTGCTGTCTGATCGCCACAACGTGGTTGTGATCGCCGACGAAGCCCATCGCACGCAGTACGGTTTCAAAGCAAAGATTGACGGAGAGACTGGCGCCATCAAGTTCGGTCTCGCCAAGTCACTGCGGGATGCGCTGCCCAATGCCACTTTCCTCGCATTTACAGGTACGCCGATCTCGCAAGATGATCGGGACACACAGGCAGTGTTTGGCAACTATGTCTCTATTTATGACATCCAACAGGCAGTCGAAGATGGTGCGACTGTACCGATATATTACGAGTCTCGCCTTGCCAAAATTAACCTTAACCATGAGGCGCTGCCGACCATCGACGATGAGGTAGAAGACATCCTCGACAGCGAAACAGCAGATGAACGTGAGAAGGAAAAAGCTAAGTCACAATGGTCGGCACTAGAAGCAATTGTTGGGACTGATGCTCGCCTTCAAGAAATCGCTGAAGACCTAATCAAACATTATGATACCCGCAGCCAAACCCAACCGGGCAAAGCAATGATTGTCGCTATGTCCCGAGACATTTGTGTTCGTCTCTATGACCAGATCATAAAGCTGAAGCCCGAGTGGCATTCAGATGACCACATGCAGGGTGTAATAAAGGTTGTGATGACCGCTTCGGCATCAGACAAAGCCTATCTTCAGCCACACCATACGAACAAAGCGCAGAAGAAAGACTTGGAAAAGCGCTTCAAGAACCCTGACGATCCGCTGAAGATCGTGATTGTCCGTGATATGTGGTTAACGGGCTTTGATGCTCCCTGCCTTGCAACCATGTACATCGACAAACCAATGCAAGGAGCCAACCTTGCGCAGGCTATTGCTCGGGTTAACCGTGTCTTCAAGGATAAGCCAGGTGGACTGGTTGTTGACTACATCGGCATTGCACCACAGCTCAAAGAAGCCCTAGCGACCTACAGCGCAGCCAAGGGCAAGGGTCGTCCAACCATCGATAGCAGCGAAGCTCTGCGGATACTAAAAGAGAAGATCCAAGTTGCTCGTGATATCCTCCATCCTATCGATTGGAGCGATTTCAGAACCAAGGCTTTGGCTCTTATCCCCGATTGTATGGACCATATACTTGGACAAGAAGACGGTAAGCGCAGATATGCGGATACAGTGCTTCAAATGACAAAGGCATTTGCACTTTGTGGGACGCTCGACGAGGCGCTGGAACTTTCGCCCGAAGTAGCTTTCCATCAAGCCGTGCGAGCACCACTCATTAAAGGAGACAAAGGCGACACGCCTCCTAGGGATGTCAATTACGAGCTCAGGCAATTGGTGTCACAAGCCGTGGTGGGTGAAGGTGTATCTGACATCTTTAAACTTGCGGGCTTGGATAGCCCTGACATCTCAATTCTATCCGAGGACTTCTTAGCTGAGGTGATGAAGATGCCTCACAAGAACTTGGCTGTCGAACTTCTGCAAAAGCTGATCAAAGACGAGATCAAATCCAAGTTCAAAACCAACGTCGTCAAACAGCGCAAGTTCAGCGACCTTCTGCAAGCCTCACTTGGAAAATATGCAAACAGGGCAATTGAAGCTGCTCAGGTGATTGAGGAGCTGATCGCAATGGCTAAGGCTTTCCGAGACGATCTAGCCCGGCGGGATAGCCACAATCTGAGCGACGAAGAAGAAGCCTTCTATGATGCCTTAGCCAAAAATGAGTCTGCTCAGCAGGCAATGGGCGAAGAAGTTCTCGTGGAAATGTCTCGAGAAGTTGCCAAGAAGCTAAGAGAGAACCTGACGGTCGACTGGGCTGTTCGTGATAGCGTAAGAGCAAAGCTTCGTATTCTAATCCGTACGCTACTACGCAAATACAAGTACCCGCCTGATCAATCGAAAGATGCTGTGGAAATGGTTCTACGTCAGGCTGAAGTGATTTCTGAGTTTGAGATGGCAGCTTAAGGAGAAAAAGTTTTGGCGGGAAGCGACACGATCCTCTGATTGAACGTTAGAAGCTAAAACTCCATGAATAGGTGTTGACCGAAAAATAGTAAAAGTTTGGTATGGGTGTTGAGTGATAACTTTTACTATTTTTGAAGATGCGTTTAAGCAAGCCATGCCTTTCCAAGCACGAAGTGCTAGTCCCAGCTGTAATTAATCAATGGATTTCACTTGAAGTTATGAAACAGCGTAGCATTTGGCATTTCAAATTTTGTCAGAAATTTTAATATTTTTTCAATTTCACCATAAAGATAGGACCTTTGGCGTATAAATAGCTATATCATTCACCAGCTATTTACACCATCATGCCTACTCCTAACGATTTTAAGACTTACTATCTCGAACACCGAGTCCCTAATCCTGTGAATATTACCTTAACCCAGAAGCAATTTTCTGATGGGATATGGTTGGACGACTTACGCTCCGAGCAGAATTTTCGTCACTTTTCCAACAAATTGAACTCAAGAATATTTGGTAACAAGTTCAAGAGGTTTGGCAAGAAGCTATCGATGTTGGTGGTACGAGAGAGTGACGGTACACACCGTCATCACCTACATTGCATTATTGAGTGTCCAGAACACATTTCTGAACCATTCTTCTATGCGATTGTTAAGAGTTGCTGGTCCTCTACGAAGTTTGGTTATAACCAAATCCACTTTGAAAAACCTACTACCGATGATCGTGAACTTGGCTGGGTCAATTATTGCCTCAAGCTACGCACTAAATCAGTTTATTCCGATAGTATCGATTGGTCGAACTCCACCTGTTTCGAGCTTTGTTGAGTATAGACTCCTAAGCAGCTCTACCGATGCGTTTTGCACTATCATGACTTGGTCAAACCTAACGGTTTACCTTTAATTCTTAGTATTACCTAATGCCAAGTAAATTAAATATTAAAACCAATAAACCCAATAACAAACCAATCAAAATCAATTCAGTCAAAGGAAAGCATTATGAAGTATCAGCTAATGAATTTTAACATTTCATATGAACTTAAAGCAGTTCTAGACGAGCTATCTAAGCGAAAGCATATGTCCAGAACATCAATTCTAAACGATCTAATCGCTACTCACTGCCCACAAGAACTGAGGATCATGAGACAGCTATCTGAGGATTTCAGCCAATGATCTCTTCACTCTCAAGCCCAAGCAGCAAGTACGACCTCTCTCGTTCGATCCTAAAGCTTCAAAACCCAAAGATTGAAACACATGAGATCCTAGACACTAAAGACCTCCAGAAGCTGGACCGACGGCTTAAGGAGCTGAACCGTACCAGCCAGCTATCAGTTGTGATTATTAGGAGCTGAAGATGGTACGATTTAAGACGTTCATGACCGAAGGTCGTTATCCAGTTTGGACAAAGGCAGTAACGGTAGGTCTCGTGATCAAGATCAGAAGCTTGTCTATTGCGATTGAGCAAGAACAGGATCCTGTGAAGCAAAACAAGCTGATTGCTCAACAGAATAAGCTGATAGCATATCTGAACGGACTTGGGATTGCCGTTAACACAAATGATCCAAGGTTGATGACAAGTGTTCGATCTAAGCTGAAGTAATCGGCATTGTGCTTGCTGGGTATGGAAAGAAGTCGTGACGCCTGACAAAGACATTTGAAACAAGGTATTGCGATTCGTCAGAGCTGTGTCACTCTACGCTTAGTATCGAGGCTGGAGTTAGCGATGAATTATACAACCGAACAGCTTAAGCAGATGTTCAATGAACGTCATGGATCGAAAGAGATCGAGCAGCTAATCACTAATGCGAAGCGGATCGGTCACGAAGAAGCAGTACAAATTGGCGAACAGCGACTCGCACAAGTGTTTCACGATGCACAGACAGGTCAGTGTCCAGTTCACAACGCTCTGATGAAGCAAGTTCAAGCCTATGAAGCAGTGTTGAGTGAAAAAGCGAAGTCAAAACAGGTAGCTTCATATTCTAGACAAAAAATTAAAAAAGTCGGTGCGGTACAGATGTTGAAGGACCTGTTGAACAAGGACTCTGACACGATTGGTCTCAATAAGCTGCGAGAGACCGGAAACCTACAAGCGGCATATGAAAACGTAGTGATTGCACATCAATCTTATTTTAAGCCTGATGAAATTGCTGAAGCAAAGCGTCGTTTAGGGATCGCCTAACGACCTCCAAAGCCAAAAAACAAGCTATACTGGAATCTCAAATCACAACAAGAATACAGTTTGTTTTGCGTCAAGTTTCAAAAGAATGTTGACCCAGAAAAAGAAAAACCCCTCACTAAGGAGGGGTCAGTTGGTCTAAGCCAAAATAATTTAAGAAACTTTAGTTTAGACTAAGGAGAAATGTAGTAAAATACTTAAAATTGACTATAAACCATTTCTTTTTTGCTGAACTTCAAGATTTTGCTAATCGTATTTTTGATAATACGAAATGGTCGGTCCAGAAATCTATGCTTTAGTGCATACACAACATTCCACTTGAACCAGTATCTAAATAGTTCAGAGTTCGTTTTGACCTGTGTGTAGCCGCATTGATCGATGTAAAAATCTTTGACGAAGGATCGTCGATTGCTTTCAATTTCGAAATTGTTGATGATAAAGCCGTTAAAGTCGTCATTTCGATCAAACATAGATAATTTCGTTGGAATAATTGGGACAAAACCTTCCATGTCCATCCACTGTTCATTGAAGAATCTATTTTTGAACTCTAGCTTGAGGAGTTCTGTAATCTCCTCGTGTCGCATTTTCATTAGAATTGGTTGATTTTTGATATAATCGTCCAGAAGAAATTGTGGAGCATTTAAGGAACTTAGGTGATCCGTTAGATCATCAATTTCTTTTAGGGTACATTCCCAAAAGATACTAAAAAGTTCATCCAGCTTTACATCAATTTCTGAAATGATTTGGTCCATTGAATTGATAGTGTCTTTAGTCATTTTATAGTCCTTTTCCTATTTGACTTCATATTTAAAATTTAACATTTTCCCGTTGATGGATTTAGGACAATAGAAGGATCAACTACTGTCCCATTCGATCTACAATTTTTTGATAAGTGAGGAGATTTCAGAAACTCTATTTGAATTTTTCAAACGTCTTTGGACCGAATCCAACGATATAATCACCATCAAATGTCGAGAGATCAATCACACCTTCTTCCAAGACTTCATCAATCCGCTTCTCTGTTGCTATCGAATATTCAGCGTTCTCTCCCAAAGTGAAAAAACCATAATCAATTACTTCACTTCCATCGATATGGGAAATGTGGAAGCAACTATTGAACAAGAAATTCAAATCTTTGGATTTTCGATAAAAGTTAATTCCAAAATTCATTACTGACAAAAGATCCATACCTAACCACTTTTTAAGAAGCCTGTGTGGAGTGCAGCGAACGATACCAAACGGCAACCTCATGTGGTTGATGTATTCGCAGCGTTCCTTAAGCGTCATTTTTTGAACATGTTTCTTCCTTAGCTCTTTGGTCAAATACAATGGATCAAAACCCATCTGCTTCATAATTAACGAAATTTGCTTATCTGTAATTTTTGACATTTTTTGCCCTTTTCTGAGGATGTATATTTCATAACAAACCGAATATTTTGTTTGATATAGATAGTATAAAGTGAATAATGGGGTAAATTTAGGACAGTAGAAGTGAAGCAGTGATGTCCCAAAAGCCGATAAACATTTCTATGAGATCGAAGAAGCAACACATTCGGTTATGGTTTGAGTGTTTGCAAATCTGCCACTCAAATCCTGAGTATTCCGAGAATCTAGAGAAATCGAAGAACTTCTATAAAGAGTGGGGCGATGTGAAAGACATCAAGTTTGATGCTTGGTGGAAGGATCACAAATATCTGTTCGACGAAGTAATGGTAAAAGAAGTTTCCAAGGTCTCCAGCTCACCAAACACATTGACCCTTAGTATTCCACTTAACGAGAGCGTCTCGACGATTATAAAAGACGTAAAGCGAATTGTTGAGCAGAAGCAATCTGAACGTTTAGCTGAACTAGGGGAGAACGAGACCAACCGAAAATCAAAGAGAGTAGGAGTAGGGAAGTACAGTTTCACACAGAAAGAAATTAAAGGTTTGTTCCATTACCAGAACTTAGAAATGTATAAAATTTTTCTAAAACTGAATAAACCTTCAATCAACCGTAACTTCTTGATAGAAGTCAGGAAGAATTTTGACAGTCGAGTACGTTCTCAACTGCGCAGGACGATGGTTAACCTACCTCAGATTAACGACTTTGATAGGTTCAAGACAAACGCTGATTTTGAAGATGTCATTCGATCCGTGCGGAGAAGTCTCAAATCAGTCGAAAAGACACTTCTTAATGTAAGCGAGGGGCGTTTCCCCTAATTTTTGCAATTCTCTGGGAATGATTGAAAAGCTTCTCAATCATTCCCTAATTTCAATTATTTCACTATTATTTATTTAAATATTCTCTTTTTGATTGATATTCATATTCAAAAATCAATACCAGGAGTTTTGTGTGTTTTTGGCTATTTGACAATACCGGCGAATTTCGCACTATGTCCATTTTTTCTTCAAGCCAACGTCCGTAATCTTGGAACCAATTTTCGCTATCTTCATCCGACAAATTTATCCGAAAAGGTTCCTTTTCCTCCTCGCTCATGTCGCACCAAAGGAAAGCCTCAACAATTTTACGATCTTCTTCTCCAATATTATTATCGTTTTCCAATTCATCGATAGAGCATTCATTTAGATTATTCATCATATCTTCAGGCAGCGACGAGCTTTCGTCTTCATTTAACTTCAATCGAATATTGTAAAGTGTATACTCACAGGAATCCCGAAACGGATCGCTAATTTTCGATAGGTCTGAAATAATCTCGATATTGCTCATCCGTTGATAGAAAGTGGTTTTCCGATCCACATAATCGGAAACGTCTTTGAGATTATCCAGGATATCTGCAAGCTCATCCTCAAACTTATTCTGACCATAAGCCTGAAATTCGGAAATGAATTGCTCAATTTCTGTTGTATCGATGTGATCTGGGATAGCACAAGCTTCAAGCATTTTAAGAAAAGTGTCATAGTCACATAGCTGCGCTTCACCCTTCGTGATCTCAATGATTTTTTTATTAAGTTCATCGAATGCTTTGATAATTTTGGTTGTATAGTTCATAATAGGTTTCCTTTAGTTAATGTCCCATGCATTAAATTTACACAACCCAACCGTTCAGCTTTAGGACTTCAGTTGGAACAACTGCTGTCCGATTTGTTGTCAATAAGGTTGTTTATATCGATACCGTCCTAAACAAACGTTGGTCTGTTGAGGACGGATTTCGGTTATGGTTGATTATGTGGTCTATTATCGTGTCTCCACTGCGAGGCAGGGGCGATCAGGATTAGGGCTGGAAGCTCAGAGACGAATGGTTGAAGGCTTTCTTCAATCCAGTGATATCGTACTCGAAGAATTTACCGATATTGAGTCAGGGAAGAATGATGGTCGGACAGGACTGAACAAAGCAATTGCATTGGTGAAGAAGACCAAAGCAAAGCTTCTGATCCCAAAGCTTGATCGCTTTTCACGTAAAGTATCGTTTATCTCAGGAATAATTGACCAAGGGGTCGAATTGGTGGTGTGTGAACATCCCAATGTAAGCACCTTCTTCCTTCACCTCCTTGCTTGCTTTGCGGAAGAGGAGAGACGGCAAATCTCCGAACGTACCAAGGCAGCATTATCTGTGGCGAAGAGTCGTGGTGTTGTTTTGGGAAAGAATGCTCAAGTCTTGGCAAAGCAAAGACGTTCAGAAAAACGAGTACGAGCTGAAAGTCTCAGAATTGTATTTGAACAAGCGTACCTTGAGACAGGTTCAGCAAGCGGAACTGCTAAATGGCTTAACCAAAACAGTATTCCTTCGCCCAATGGAAAAATCTGGCATGTCCAGCCGACAATCAATTACCTCAAAGCCCTTAAATTAATTTAATATGACCAATCTTGATTTTTAGTTTTATTAACGTTAAATCGACCCCGTTGCAAAAATGGGGGATCCAAATGGACCTTAACAATCTTTCGCTAAATGAATTGAAGAAACTCCGCTCGGATGTAGATAAAGCAATTTCTTCTTATGAGGACCGTCTGAAGAAAGACGCTCTCGCCGCTGCTCAAGCTGCTGCAAAAGAACATGGTTTCGATCTTGGTGAGTTGCTGGGTGGAACTGCTAGTAAGCGCAAATCCAAGGGTGCAGTTGCACCTAAGTACGCTCACCCAGAGAATTCCAGCCTGACCTGGACTGGTCGTGGTCGTCAGCCAAAATGGATCAAAGAAGCTCTTGGTTCTGGCAAGACACTTGAAGACCTCGCAATCTAACCAAGACAGGTTAGTAGCAAAGGAAAGGACCGCCTAAGCGGTCCTTTTTTATTGGGTGAAGCGCTTTCGTATCGATGAACTTCTTTCCTCAATTAGGAGATCAAGTTCGCCAACTCTTACAAGGTCAATCAGGTGGTCGATTGTCTTTCGAAGCTGGTCATCATCCTTACAAACAATTGCTGTTTTGCCCTCTTCAAACTCCAAAGGTTTCTTGGCGTATCGTGCTTCAAGACGATATGAACCATCTTCACTTTGCCAGAACCACATTCGTGGGGACCAGTGTCCGTTCAGATGAAGATCAAGTTCCTTGAGCTGGTTCCTGAGACCATTGATCAACCGATTTCGCTTGGCGGCGATAGAGTTGGACTGTGGTTTGTCTGCTGAGTTAGCCAAATTGAGTTTCATCGTTGCCATCATAACCTCCTATGAAGATGACCCTCGGTCCCCCCTTAGACGCTCAATGACAACGGCGATGGATTAACTATTCTCGACAGTCTTCAAGATTCCGCTCTTGGAGCGGACGACATCCGACTCAGTGCTAGAAGACATTTGGTCCAATCAATCAAACGGATACGAAATCTGATCACCATCATCGAATGAGCGCTGATTGGTAGACTGCTTGATCGTATCCATCACGTCCTTGGTCATGATGTGACCATAGAATTTTTCGATCATCTCGACCGATGTACCCATTTGTTTTGAGAGGACATAGGGATTGATATTCCCCTTCAGACGTTGAGTTCCGTAGAAGTGTCTCAAGGAATAGATCGTCCGATTCATCCCGCCCTTTTCAATGGGAACCCCGCAGAACTTCAGCATGTTGTTAAAAGACGTCTTGAACGATGTGTAAGGACCACCTGTCTTGCCACTGATAAACACATATTCCGTTGGATCAGGCGAATGCCCTAACTCAGACGCTCGCAAGTCGTAGAGACGTTTCAGATAGGTGTCAGAATAAGGATTGAGGACCACATCACGCTCGCCTGTTTTACCAGAGACCCGAAGGATGAAGTGTTTTCCTTTATCGGATGTAACCGAGGACACATCTTCCCATCGAAGGTTTCGCATTTCACCGACACGGACCCCACTGTTGCTCATCAACAGTACATACTGTTGAAGCAGGAACCTCTCACGCCAATGCCCAGTATCGATTCCCTCAGAGACCCAAGACCGCATAACTTTGGTGATCTTCTTCCATTCCGCCAAGGTGAATGTCGGTCGTCGGTTCACACCATTCGTTTTTAATTTGGGGATCTTGATAAGCTCTTTGATGTAGCCACGCTGGTAGCCAAACTTGAAGATCGACATGATAGCTGACCGTTCACGGTTCAGCGTATCATCTGAAGGTTTGCGACGTTTGTAATTAACCTTTCGCCAATCCCAATACTGATAGAAGTCCTGTGTTGAGATACGATCGAAGATCATCGACCCAAAATAATCGAGAGAATACAGACCAGCATATTCAACAGTCCGATCAGCTTTTGCTTTGCTGTCGTAAGTGTTGAGTTTGGTCTGCTTCCATTCCTCAAAGACTTTCCTGAAGGTTCGACCGTCAAGGTTTCCGCCACTCTTCAGATGGAAAGTTATCTCCTCGTGAGTCTTAAACGCTGCCGACACTGCTTGGGATCGGTCTTTGGTCTTCAGTGAGCGAACTCGGAACTTATAGCTACCATCACCTTCTAAGACCTTCAGTCGAACATAATAATTCGACGATTCGTCTCTTTTGTAGATGACGACCTGTCCGTCGCCTCTGAGGTCTTCGTAAGAATTATTCTCGCTTTTTGTCAACGAACTCACCCAAGCTGATTTTCATAAACATATCATAGGGTAGAGGGTAAAATCACCGATTTTTGTAAACAGCTTGTAAATTAGATTTTTACAGATTTTTGAGAATCTGTTTCCAAAATGGAATCATAAACACCTGTTTTTAAATGATTTTTTGGTGACCCCGACAGGACTTGAACCTGTAACCTGCCCCTTAGGAGGGGGCTGCTCTATCCAGTTGAGCCACGGGGCCATCACTGCCTTGAATGCCTCCCTTTGTTTCGGGCGTCAATCGTTCGGGCTTGGACTGGCGAGGAATGTGTGGATAAATGCAGGGTAATAATACTGTTACAGGACGAATGCCGTGAAAGCTCCTAGCAAACGCCCCCTTACACTTCGCGACGTGTCCGAGGCATCTGGCGTCAGCGAAATGACTGTCAGCCGCGTTTTACGCAACAAGGGGGACGTCAGCGATGCGACCCGCAAACGGGTGCAGGATGCTGCAAAGTCGCTCGGCTACGTTCCAAACAAAATTGCAGGCGCGCTGGCATCGCAACGTGTGAATCTGGTCGCCGTGATCATCCCCAGCCTAGGGAACATGGTTTTCCCCGAAGTGCTGTCTGGCGTTTCCGAGATTTTGGCCGACACAGACCTGCAGCCCGTTGTGGGCGTGACGGATTACCTTCCCGAGAAAGAAGAAAAGGTCCTGTTCGAGATGCTGTCGTGGCGTCCATCGGGCGTGATCATCGCAGGCCTTGAGCATTCTGATGCGTCGCGCGCAATGCTGCGTCAGGCCGGCTGCCCAGTGGTCGAGATCATGGACGTCGACGGCCACCCTGTTGATGCCTGTGTCGGCATTTCCCATCGTCGCGCTGGTCGCAAAATGGCGGAGTCGATCCTCCAGAACGGCTATCGCAAAATCGGCTTTATTGGGACGAAGATGCCGCTCGACCACCGAGCTCGGAAGCGGTTTGAAGGTTTCACACAGACGCTCGCCAAAGCTGGGATCGAGATCTCGGATCAGGAGTTCTATTCCGGCGGATCGGCGCTGGCGAAAGGGCGCGAACTGACTGAAAAGATGCTCAAGCGCAGCCCCGACCTCGACTTCATGTATTTTTCCAACGACATGATCGGCGCAGGTGGTCTGCTCTACCTCATCGAGCAAGGTTACGACATTCCGGGCCGCATCGGCATTGCTGGCTTTAACGGCGTTGAGCTGTTGGACGGTTTGCCGCGCAAATTGGCATCTATGGACGCGTGCCGCCGCGAGATTGGCCGCCGCGCAGCGCAGATCCTTGCGGACCGTGTGACCAACCCAGACGCGGATGAAGGCCTCGTCGTTGAGCTAACGCCAAAGCTGCAGCCTGGCGACACGCTCAACCGCTCGTAATTTGATCGATTGCAAAGAGAATCAGCGCAAAATTTTTGTGCTGATTTCTTTTTCAGCCCCAGACAGTGCATTTGCCGGGGTGAAATTGCCTATTTATTGAACAAAAGACCATTTCACATGCGAAACCAATCATAGTTCCAATTGTGCGCCCCATGCTCGCTTCTAAGATCGAAACCATGGAAAAGCCCAATATTTTTGACGAAATGACAGGTGTAAATGGGGACGACATTCGCGCCCCATACACGGATTTCAACGCATGGTTCGACGGCGAAGATCCAGCCCGACTGCGTAAAAAACAGCGCGAGGCGGAAGACCTCTTTCGCCTCACTGGCATCACCTTCAACGTCTATGGGCGCGCCGCCGCATCAGAGCGATTGATCCCGTTCGACATCGTGCCGCGCGTTATTTCGGGACGAGAATGGGCTCGACTATCACGCGGGATCGAACAACGCGTTCGTGCGATCAACGCCTTTCTTTATGACATCTACCACCGGCAAGAGATCGTGCGTGCTGGGCGGCTACCTGCGGAAATGATCGCAAAGAACGCGGCCTTCTTGCCGCAAATGATGGGGGTCAGTCCCGCAGGTGGTGTGTACACGCATATTGTCGGCATCGACCTTGTCCGCACGGGGCCTGACGAATTCTACGTCCTCGAAGATAACGCGCGCACGCCTTCTGGGGTGAGCTACATGCTCGAAAACCGCGAAACGATGCTGCAGATGTTTCCAGAACTGTTTGCACGCAATCGGGTTTTGCCTGTCTCGAATTACCCTAAGATGCTGCGCCGCTCCCTAGCCGCTTGCGCTCCAGCCGCTACCTCCGACAAACCGACGGTCGCTGTTCTGACCCCAGGCATCTACAATTCGGCCTACTACGAACACAGCTTCCTCGCTGACAAAATGGGCGTCGAATTGGTGGAGGGCCACGACCTACGGGTCGTCGATGGGCGCGTCGCGATGCGAACGACCGAAGGGTACAAAGCAATCGACGTTCTGTATCGCCGCGTGGATGATGACTACCTCGATCCGCTGAATTTCAATCCTGACAGCCAGCTCGGCGTTCCAGGTATCATGGACGTCTATAAGGCGGGCGGCATAACAATCGCCAACGCTCCCGGAACAGGGATCGCCGACGACAAGGCAATTTATAGCTACATGCCTGACATCGTCGAATTCTACACCGGTGAAAAAGCTATCCTGCAGAACGTCCCGACATGGCGCTGTAGCGAACCCGATAGCCTCGCCTATGTCCTCGACAACCTGTCCGAATTGGTCGTCAAAGAAGTTCATGGATCTGGCGGCTACGGGATGCTCATTGGACCGACCGCGACGAAAAAGGACATCGAGACGTTCCGCCGAAAACTCAAACTGCGGCCATCGAACTACATCGCACAACCGACTCTATCGCTCTCGACCGTGCCCATTTTTACGCGCTCGGGCCTCGCACCACGTCATGTAGATCTGCGACCGTTTGTTCTGGTCAGCCCAGACCGTATCGACATCACACCGGGGGGACTGACACGCGTCGCCCTCAAGAAAGGAAGCCTTGTCGTGAACTCTTCGCAAGGTGGCGGCACCAAAGACACTTGGGTTCTGGAGGAATAAGAGATGCTGGGAAAAACAGCCGGCGGCCTCTTCTGGATGTTCCGCTATCTTGAACGATCCGAAAACACGGCACGCCTTATCGAAGCGGGACTGCGCATCGCCCTAACCCGAAGCGGATCAACGGACGAAGAATGGATCAGCGTTATGCAGACTGCTGCCGTTCTTGATGGTTACAATGTGGCCTACGACAGCGTCGTCACCCGTGATCAGGTAATCGACTGGATGCTCCGCGACCGCGACAACCCATCCAGCGTCCTAAACGCCGTCGAATACGCACGCAACAACGCAAAAACCGTTCGCACAGCCCTAACCCGTGAAGTTTGGGAGGCCGTGAACGAATGCTGGATGTCGCTCAAATCCGCGCTCGCTCGCAAGGTAGCGGAACGTGACCTACCGCATGTCCTTCAGTTGATACGCCAACGCAGCGCTTATGTGCGCGGTGCGCTTCACGGGACGATGCTGCGGAATGATATCTACAACTTCGCACGCATCGGCACGTTTTCGGAGCGGGCAGACAACACAGCGCGCATCCTCGATGTGAAATATTACGTTCTGCTGCCATCCGCGATGGCCGTTGGGTCGTCGCTCGATAACGTCCAATGGCAAACGATACTGCGGTCCGTATCTGCCGAAGGCGGTTTCCAGATGGCCTATGGCCAAGACCCGCGTCCACGCGAAATCGCGCAATTCCTCATCCTAGATCGGCGAATGCCGCGCAGTCTCGCGTTCTGCATAGAGAAAATGCGGGCGAACCTTGGCTACCTGATGTCGGACTATCAGACGCGGTTGCCCTGTCACGATCTGGCCGAAAAGCTCGCCCTCCAAACCATGCAGTCCAGCATTGATGAGATTTTCGACACTGGTCTGCACGAATACATCCAGCTTTTCCTCGAGGACAACGCTCTCCTCGGCCAGCAAATCGAAGTTGATTATCGTTTCACACAATGACCCAGACGCTCTCAATCCAGCACACAACGACTTATCACTACGACGAGCCAGTGCCTTACGCGCTACTCCAACTTCGGTTGCGCCCAAAAGATCACCATGGGCAGACCGTGCGCAATTGGGTTGTCGACGTCCAAGGTGGAAAGATCGAAGTCGAATACGATGATCAGAATTGCAACCACGTAAGCTTGATCAGTTTCGACGCGGATGTGACCGAGGTCAAAGTTACCAGCAGCGGTCAGGTCGATATCAAAGAGACGAATGGCATCACGGGCCAGCATCAGGGCTTTACGCCTCTGTGGCTTTTCGAACAGCCAACTCCACTGACCAAGGCGGGCCCAGCCTGTCGTAAGATCCTTGGGCAAGTTTCTGGCGAAGTGGGCACGTTGGCATGGCTACACGACCTATCAAACGTAGTTCGCGCCAAGGTTGCCTATGAAATCGGTGCATCAAATGTTGGTTATTCCGCAGAGGACGCAGCCCAAGCTGGACATGGCGTGTGCCAAGACCACTCGCACATTTTTATCGCCTGTTGTCGTGCTATGAACATGCCGAGCCGCTATATCTCGGGCTATCTGATGATGGACGATCGCACGCATCAAGACGCAACACATGCTTGGGCCGAGGCCTATGTCAAAGACCTCGGATGGGTTGGTTTCGACATCTCAAATGGTATTTCGCCTGATCGTCGGTATGTGCGTGTCGCATCAGGGCTGGACTATGCAGACGCAGCCCCTGTATCCGGAACGCGATTTGGCACCGCTTCCGAAAGCATGGCGGTCCAGTTACAAGTGCAGCAGTAACGGACGAGTTAGATGACTTATTGTGTCGGGATGCAGTTGAACAACGGTCTGATTTTCATGTCAGACACGCGGACCAATGCGGGTGTCGACAACATTTCTACCTTCCGCAAAATGTTCACCTTCGAAGCTCCTGGTGAACGTTGCATCACCTTGATGACGGCCGGAAACCTCGCCACCACTCAAGCCGTGATCTCAATGCTCGAAGAGCGAACGAAGGCACCTGACAATCGGTCACCCTCGATCCTCGAGGCGCCTTCCATGTTTCAGGTCGCCCGTTTGATCGGGGACACATTACGCGAAGTGATCGCGCGGAATGCCGACGCAGGGCAGCGCGCAGACTCGACCTTCAATGCCACCGTCTTGGTCGGCGGACAGATCAAGGGCAGCCCACCACGGATGTTTTTGATCTATCCCGAAGGCAACTTTATCGAAGCGAGCGACGACACTCCGTTCTTCCAGATTGGCGAGACGAAATATGGCCGACCGATCCTCGTTCGAGCTTACGATCCCGACATGAGCTGGGAAGCCGCTGTTAAGCTGCTGCTCGTCAGCTTTGACTCGACCATCAAGGCGAACCTGTCGGTGGGCCTCCCGCTCGACCTCCAGATCTATACGACCGATAGCTATCAGCGGGGTCTGTCGAAACGGATTACCGCAGAAGATGCGTCGTTTAGATCGATCACAGATGGCTGGGGCGACGCCCTAAAAGCCGCATTCGACAGCCTTCCCGAAATCTCACTTTGATATTTTTTTATCGTTTGTTGGAGCAAATTGCTCTGACTTGTGCTATAGTGCCCTCAAAGCGTCTAAATATGTACGCTCATTACCCATATTAACCACCACCTACGTCTTATGAGCACGCGTAGAACACAGCGCGTTTGCGATATCAGCATCAGGCACAATATCAAAGGTACCCAACTGGCCATGTCTAGTCTCAAAGCAATCTCGCAACTGCGCGTTCTTCTTCGGGATATGGAACGCTCACTCGGGCTAAGCGAACTCACTGACGTTGAGCGTGACTTGCTTTCTGCAGCGGCGGAAGTGTCGATGTCCACAGGGACCCTAAAGACCGCAGACCTTATGACCCACAAGCTGACATCGTCAGTCCCCCGTGCGTCCTTTTTCCGTGCGCTCCGTGTGTTGGATATGAAGGGCTATTTGGTGTCCGACGCTGACCTCGGAAAAGGCTGGTATCGTTTGAACCCAGAACTCAAATAGTGACTCTCCGAGTCGGAATATAGCGGAAGCGGCGCAACTTATGAGAAATGAGGTCCTGAGAACGGTCATCGTTTCCGCATGCTTCCTGACCGCCTTTTGGATTTCCATTTTTGTTCTGGGCCCGATCCAAAACTATTTTTTGGGTGATCTCCCCAACTACTTGAGCCTGCTTTTTCTGCCGCACGGCGTCCGCCTACTGACGGCATGGCTCTATCGCGAAAAGTCGGTCCTCTACGTCTTTCCAGGTGCGCTACTGTCGCACATGTCGTCTCAAGGAATCGGAGCGATTACAGAAGCCTCTGTTTTGACGACATTGATCGGATCAGTTGTCGGAATCGGAGGGATCCTCGCTGTCGAAGCCGTAAGCGGCACGAAAATCACCTCACTCAAATCGATGTCTCAGTGGAAATTGCTCCTTATCGCAGGAGGAATCGCCTCACTGGCCAACTCGATTCTCAATTGCTTGATCTATGGGACCGACGTGATTCAGGGGATTGGTTATTTGATCGGCGATATTTCCGGTCAATTCTTCTTGATGGTGATTTTGGTATTCGTGTTTCGAATCGAACGCCGTATGGCCTGAAAAGCTCGGAAACCAAGAAAAACCTGTAAACTTAGGTTCAAGAAACAAAAAAGGCGCCCAAAAGGCGCCTTTTTTCGTTCTCTTTAGAGAAAGTGGTGAGCCGTGCAGGATTCGAACCTGCGACCCACTGATTAAAAGTCAGTTGCTCTACCAACTGAGCTAACGGCCCACTGTGGAGGGGCTTCTAGAAAGGTCGCTGGGTAGGGTCAACCCGAAAATCGCGATCTCTGGATTTAATTTTTATCGAAGCGTATACGACGACCATGCGCGCAGAACAAAATACCGGCCTGCCGTTCATGAAAATGCACGGTTTGGGCAATGATTTCGTAGTCATTGATGAACGCGTCCTCGGCACAGTCGTGGACGAAGCCTTGGCTATTGCCATGGCCGATCGCCACATGGGAATCGGGTTCGATCAACTGGCAACCATTCACGAAGGCCGAAATTCGGACCTTCATCTGGTATTTTGGAACTCTGACGGATCGCAATCAGCCGCCTGCGGAAACGCGACTCGCTGCATTGCCCGCTGGGAAATGGACCGTACGGGAAAAACAGCCCTTACGATCACTACAGATCGCGGCACGCTGTTCGCCAAAGATGCGGGCGATGGCCTGACCTCGGTGAATATGGGGCCACCCCAGCTGAACTGGGACGAAATCCCGCTCGCACGTGAAATGGATACGTTGTCGTTACCGATTGACGGCGCACCGACGGCGACTGGTATGGGCAACCCACACTGCACGTTCTTTGTCGACGATGCCGAGGCTGTCGATCTGACAACCTTTGGCCCCATGATCGAACATCACCCACTCTACCCCCAGCGCACGAATGTACAGGTCGCCACTGTCATCGGTCCTGATCACATTCGTATGCGGGTTTGGGAACGTGGCGCAGGCCTGACACTCGCGTCTGGGTCGTCGTCCTGCGCGACCGCTGTCGCAGCGGCCCGCAGAGGGCTCACAGGGCGCAAGGTGCGGATTGATCTGGATGGCGGCACTCTCCACATCGACTGGCGCGAGGATGGCGTCTGGATGACTGGCCCAACGGCGCATGTGTTTGATGGTACCTGGCGATGAGCGCGCCTGTCTTTTCGACCTTGGGCTGCCGCCTGAACGCCTACGAAACCGAAGCGATGAAAGATCTGGCCGCGAAGGCTGGGGTAGAAAATGCTGTGGTCGTGAATACCTGTGCGGTGACATCCGAGGCCGTGCGCAAAGCCAAACAAGAAATTCGCAAACTTCGCCGCGAAAACCCTGATGCCGTTCTGATCGTGACTGGCTGTGCCGCACAGGTCGAGCCCGAAACATTCGCGTCGATGCCAGAAGTAACTCGCGTCATAGGCAACACCGAAAAGATGCAGGCAGATACATGGGCATCCATGGCCCCTGACCTCATTGGTCAAACCGAGGCCGTGCGCGTCGACGACATCATGTCGGTCACCGAAACCGCTGGCCATTTGATCGACGGGTTTGGGACACGATCGCGCGCCTACGTTCAGGTTCAGAACGGGTGCGATCACCGTTGTACGTTTTGCATTATCCCGTTTGGCCGCGGCAACTCCCGCTCGGTCCCTGCTGGTGTCGTGGTTGATCAGATCAAACGGTTGGTCGATAAGGGTTATAACGAAGTCGTCCTCACAGGCGTGGATTTGACCTCGTGGGGCGCCGACCTGCCTGCCACGCCAAAACTCGGCGATTTGGTCATGCGCATCTTGAAACTGGTGCCTGACCTTCCGCGTCTTCGGATCAGTTCGATTGATTCTATCGAAGTTGACGAAAACCTAATGCAGGCCATCGCCACTGAACCTAGGCTCATGCCTCACCTACATTTGTCGCTACAGCATGGTGACGATTTGATCCTCAAACGGATGAAACGCCGTCACCTCCGCGATGACGCGATTCGCTTTGCCGAGGAAGCGATCAGGTTGCGACCTGATATGACCTTTGGCGCGGACATTATCGCGGGCTTCCCGACCGAGACCGAAGAGCATTTTCAAAACTCACTACGTCTGGTCGATGACTGCCACCTAACGTGGCTTCATGTGTTTCCCTATTCGATCCGTCAGGGCACACCGGCCGCACGGATGCCACAAGTGAACGGAAAACTGATAAAAGATCGCGCCGCCCGCCTTCGCGCCAAAGGGGACGAACGCGTCGCCGCCCATCTGGCGCAACAAATCGGTCGGACGCATCAAATTCTGATGGAAAATGCCCGTATGGGTCGGACAGAACAATTCACCGAAGTGATGTTCGATACCGACCAAGCCGAATCGGAAATTGTGACCGCTACAATTCTGGGTGTTGACGGGCAGCAACTTCGCGCCTGATCGTTGTCTGTCGACACGAAAGTCCAAACGAAAGCGCACCATGCATCCGAATCCGATCTACCGACAGATGCCGCCCGACCAAGCTATCGAATTCGCTCGGGATCGGGCGTTTGGGACCCTAACGGTAAACGGTGATGAAGGACCACTGGCCTCGCATGTGCCGTTCCTGCTCTCTGAGGACGGTAAGATCGCAGATATTCATCTCGTTCGGTCTAACCCGATCGTCCGTGCCATATCAGAGCCTCAAAAGTGCCTTTTGGCGGTGAATGGGGCCGATAGCTACATCTCGCCCGACTGGTATGGCCTCGACGACCAAGTGCCCACTTGGAATTATGTGGCAGCACATCTGCGCGGAACTCTCGAAAAGCTGCCCGACGGCGCAATGCGCGACATGCTTGACCGCCAATCGGCATTTTTCGAATCGCGCCTTCTGCCAAAGACGCCTTGGAAAACGGACAAAATGCCAGACGACGTAATTGAGCGAATGATGCGGCAGATCGTTCCTGTTCGACTGACCATCACCTCTGTCGATAGCACATGGAAGCTCGCCCAAAATAAGACCACCGAAGCACGGTTGGCCGCCTCGAACGAGGTAGACAAACATGGATTTGGTCTAGAGCCGCCTACGATTGGAGCCTTGATGCGGGCGACTCTCGCTGATTAACCTCGGACAACACAACGTAGGATACAACTATGAAACTCATCGCCTCGATCACATCCCCATTCGTTCGGAAAGTCCGCGTTTTGATCCGCGAAGCTGGCAAAACCGACGAGATCGAAGAGATGATGGTCGCCACCACGCCTTTGGCCACCGATTCGTCGGTAATCGCGGCCAACCCACTGGGAAAAATCCCCGCATTGCTCCGCGAGTCAGGCCCTGCAATTTACGATAGCCGCGTCATCACGCGCTACCTCGACACGCATTGGGACCTCGGCCTATATCCAGCTGATCGCCAGTGGGATGTTCTGACGCTCGAAGCGACCGCAGATGCGATTCTCGAAGCTGCCGTGGCGATTGTCTACGAAGCCCGTATGCGTCCCGCCGAATATCAGTATCCTGAATGGGTTGAGGCTCAGTGGGCAAAGATTGACCGTGCGCTCACAGCCGTCGAAGAGCGCTGGATCAGCAACCTTTTGGGACCGCTCGACATGGGTCAGATCGCGATTGGCGTCGCGCTGTCCTACGTCGATTTTCGTTTGGGAGATCGGAATTGGCGCGCCACACGGCCTGAGCTGGCAAAGTGGCACGCCGAGTTCGCGGCACGGAAATCCATGACGGACACCGTGCCGGAATAAAGGTTAGAACGTGTAGCTCAGGCCAACGTTCAGCGCATTTGTGATCAAGTCGAACTTGATATTACCGCCGTTGTCCAAATCGATATCCTGATGGCTGTAGGTGAACTGGTATTCACCAAATACAGCCCAGGTATCGTTGATGTCATATTTGGCACCTGCATAGAGGCGGGCTGCAGCGCCGGTGATCTGGTATTCCCACGTATGGGGGCCAGCCGCTGCCTCGATGTCCACGTGGGGGAAGGTGAAGCCCAAACCGCCGCCAACGTAGGGAGTTACAGAGCCATTGGCAAACTTGTCATTCCAGCGGTAGGTCGCATTTGCGGTCAATACGTTAATACCATCAGTCAGCTCAAATCGTTTATAGCCCGTATCGTTTAGAGATTGCTCATCGGCATAAACTTTGGCGTGTGTATATTCGATGCCGAACCCGAGATTATCGGTACGCCACCATGTCCCACGGAAGCCGTAGTAGGGAGGCATAGCAAAAGGTTTGCCTTCCCAGCCAAATGTGTAGCTTGTTAGACCACCATTATTTGGATCATCCATCGTGACCGGAGAATGAGGTGCGCCCTGAGTGCCCGTGTAGCCACTAATTTCGAATTCTGCCGCGGCGAAGGTCGGCAGTGCGACAAATGCGAGGGTCGCGAGAAGTTTGGCTTTTGTCATGATAACATCCCAAAATTGATATTTGTTCCCGTCCTACGCCTCGAGCCCTAAGCTATCAAGCGTCGTGGCGGCTTCGCGTCATTTTGCCTCCCGCACAAAAAAATCGCTACGGAATCTAGCAAATATCGAAATTACCCCCAGTTTACGGGGCAAATTGTGGTTTTTGCGCCATCTTTCCACTCCCTACGACCTTATTCCCAATGCCTGCGCCCGATTGTCCGCTAGACGCGACAGGTTTTGATAGCTAAACAGCGCCCGAACGGACGGCGGTTTTCTGCCGTCTGTCCTATTCGTATGGGCCGAGGCCCGGAAAAATCGGAGATGCACCCCGTGTCACATCAAGAAGAACACCAGGGCACACGCCGCGATTTCATCTACTACGCTACCGCAGGTGCGGGCGCAGTGGTGACCGGCGCCGCTGTCTGGCCTCTCGTTAATCAGATGAACCCGTCCGCAGACGTTCAGGCGCAAGCCTCGAAGCGTGTAGACGTTAGCTCGGTTGCCGCTGGCACCCAGTTGACCGTTCTGTGGCAGGGCAAACCTGTTTTCATCCGCGCTCGTACGCAGGAAGAAATCGACGCAGCTCGCGCAGTTGAACTGAATGCGCTGCCTGACCAGAATGCTGAAAACGCAAACTTGGCTGCCGATGCAGATGCTTCGGACGAAAACCGTGCCCTGTCGGAAGACGGCGTATGGCTCGTTCAGATGGGCGTTTGTACCCACCTTGGTTGCGTGCCGCTCGGTGAGTCGGGCGATTTCGGTGGTTGGTACTGCCCGTGCCACGGATCGCACTACGACACCGCAGGCCGCATCCGCAAAGGTCCGGCACCGCGCAACCTCGATATCCCCGTCGCTGCCTTTATCGACGAAACCACAATCCAGCTCGGCTAAGGAGAGGCACGAATGTCCGGTATCCCGCACGATCATTACGAGCCGAAGACTGGCGCAGAAAAGTGGCTCCACAGCCGCCTGCCCGTCATCGGCCTTCTCTATGACACCCTCATGATCCCCACTCCGAAGAACCTTAACTGGATGTGGATCTGGGGCATTGTCCTGGCCTTCACACTGGGTCTTCAGATTGCAACTGGTGTTGTGCTCGTCATGCACTACACCCCGCACGTTGACATGGCGTTCGCTTCGATCGAACACATCATGCGCGACGTGAACGGCGGTCACATGATCCGCTACTTCCACATGAACGGCGCATCGCTGTTCTTCGTGGCTGTTTACGCCCACATCTTCCGCGGCCTTTATTACGGCTCGTACAAAGCACCACGTGAAGTTACATGGATCATCGGTATGCTTATGTACCTGATCATGATGGGCACCGCGTTCATGGGCTACGTTCTGCCTTGGGGCCAGATGTCCTTCCACGGTACCGCTGTTATCACCGGTCTGTTTGGTGCGATCCCGTTCATCGGTGAATCGATCCAGACTTGGCTGCTCGGCGCATCCGCTGTTGGTCAACCCGCTCTGAACCGTTTCTTCTCGCTGCACTACCTGCTGCCGTTCGTTCTCGCTGGTCTGACCATGGTACACATCTGGGCTTTCCACTCCACAGGCAACAACAACCCAACAGGTGTTGAAGTTCGTCGTGGCTCGAAGGAAGAAGCACAGAAAGACACGCTACCGTTCTGGCCCTACTTCGTCATCAAAGACCTCTTCGCACTCGCTGTGATCCTCGTGGTCTTCGTTGCTATCGTCGGCTTTATGCCGAACTACCTTGGCCACCCAGACAACTACATCCCAGCAAACCCGCTGGCGACACCTGCGCACATCGTTCCTGAATGGTACTTCTTGCCGTTCTACGCGATCCTGCGTGCGTTCACCGCTGACGTTTGGGCTGTTCAATTCGTAAGCTTCATTACTGCTGGTATCGTCGACGCAAAGTTCTTTGGCGTTCTCGCGATGTTCGGTGCGATCGCTGTGATGGCTCTGGCACCTTGGCTGGACACCTCCAAAGTACGTTCGGGTCGTTACCGCCCGATGTTCAAATGGTGGTTCGCTCTGCTGGTCGTCGATTTCTTCGTACTGATGTGGGTTGGCGCACAGGCAACAACCTTCCCGTATGACTGGATCTCGCTCATCGCTGCGACCTACTGGTTCTCGTACTTCCTCATCATCCTGCCGCTGCTGGGTGTTATCGAAAAGCCGCTGGCTCAGCCTGCGACCATCGAGGAAGATTTCAATGCCCACTACGGCAACCCGGCCGAGTGAGAAAGGAAACAAGAACTATGTTCCGTAAACTGACCCTTTCCGCCGCGATCGCTCTTGGTCTGTCCTCCGGTGCCGCTCTGGCATCGGGTGGCACCAGTCACGTCGAAGATTTCGCATTCTCGTTCGAAGGTCCGTTCGGCTCTTACGACCAGATGCAGCTTCAGCGCGGTCTGAAAATCTACACCGAAGTTTGTTCGGCATGTCACGGCCTCGAGCACGTTCGCTTCGGCACCCTCGCCGATGAGGGCGGACCGCACTACGGCATCGACGAAGTCTGGGACTACGCAGGTCAATTCGAAGTTTGGGATCCTGAACTTGCAGACGGTGAAGGCGACTTCCGCGCCGCTACTCCGGCTGACAAATTCCCGGGCTCGTCGCTGTCGAACGCACCTGACTTGTCCCTGATGGCCAAAGCACGCGCTGGTTTCCACGGCCCCTACGGCCTCGGTATCAACCAGATCGTTAAAGGCATGGGCGGCCCCGAGTACATCGCGTCGCTTCTGTCGGGCTACGAAGAGGCACCTGAATGTGCACCTGAAGGTTTTGACGGTAACTACAACACCGTCTTTACTGCAGGCGGCTACCCGAATGAATGTAAAGACGAGCACGGCAACCACCTCTATCCGGGCAGCTGGATTGCGATGGCGCAGCCGCTGTACGGCGAAGACACTGAATTCGACGATGGTCACTCTAACGACCTGCACCACGAAGTTCAGGACGTTGCTGCGTTCCTCATGTGGGCCGCTGAACCTAAACTCAACGCTCGTAAAGAAGCTGGTCTGACTGGCGTGATCTTCCTGATCGTTCTGTCGGTTCTGCTCTACATGACCAACAAGCGTCTGTGGGCGCCGCATAAAGGCAAAAAGCGCGACGAAGAGTAATCTGACGCGCTCTGAATAAGAAAGGCCCGCCAAATTGGTGGGCCTTTTTCGTTTCTATTGGTTCGTTCCCAAATACCGCCGCAACATTTCGGGCGGATTATCCAGCACCTCTCGCGTGGGCAAAGGCGCAAAAATCTTCCCTTCATCGACCAGCGCAATCTGATCAGCGGCGACCACTGCATCCTGCGGATCATGTGTCACCATCAACACAACACGATTGTCACTCAGCGCTCGCTCCCGCACGAGGGCCAGCATCTCTTGCTTGAGACCGGGACCCAAAGCCGCAAAAGGTTCATCCAAGAGGATCACAGGACGATCTTGCAGCAAAAGCCTCGCAAGCGCGGCACGGCTCTGTTGCCCACCTGAAAGAGCGGCAGGCTTACGCGTTTCCATACTCGACAACCCAACGCTCGCGAGCATTTCATCGACGCGTCGCTGCTCATCACTCGTCAGCCGAAGCGAAGCACGCAGCGCGAGGCCGACATTCTGAGAAACGGTCAAATGAGGAAAGAGGTTATTGTCTTGGAACAGAATCGAAACCGGTCTCTGATCTGGTCGCAAATCCGTAATCGGTTCACCGCGCCACAACACCCGTCCGTACGCTTGATAGAAGCCCGCGATCACAGAAAGGATCGTTGACTTGCCAGCACCAGAGGGACCGATGAGGGCTGTAACCTGCCCCACTGCAAAGCCTACATTTGCCGATAGGTGGAAATCACCCTGACGAACATTCAGGTTTTCAAGCATCAGCATCGACCCGTCCTCCCCTGTCGAAAATCCAAAAGGCACAAAGGCTCAGCCCCAACAATACAAGTGCCGCGCCAGACGCAGCGTCCGTGCGATAACTGCCCATCAATTGATACATCAACAATGGCAAGGTCTGCTGGTCCGAGGTCGCAAAGAGAGCGATGACACCTAGGTCTCCCATAGAAAGAGCCGCAGCCAATCCTGCTGCAAAGCCGAGCGGCTTTCGTATGCGAGGCAGGACAGCAATCCTAACCCGCACCCAGCCTTTCATCCCAATCGAATCGGCAAGTCGACCGTAATCCGCCTCAACACGTTCAAACGCTGGCGCGATGACGCGCAGCGCGAAAGGAAGCGCCATAAGCGCATTCATCAAGGCTGTGACCAGCAGCGCTAATTTTGCGGGATTGAACACAGGTTGAACAACAACAAAGAGTCCCGTCCCGACCACCAATGATGAAGCAGCGAGAGGCAAAGCTGAAGCCAGCCCAACTGCGCGTCCGCCCCGCATCGATAAGAGGACTGCGGCAGCGATGGTTAAAGCTGTAGAGACAGCCGCTACCGAAACCGAACGCGCAATTGCGGGCAAGACGGACACAGGCAAATCGGACAAGCCAATCACACCTTTGATGATTACCATCGACAGCGGCAGAATCAGAAATGCAGCGGCAAACGCGATAGCGACTACATCGCACAACCGCGCCCATAGAGTGGCTCCGTCCCAACGCGGCATAACGCGGTCAAGTCCCGCGCCAAAGCCTTCGGGAACAGTGATAAACCACGCAGCCAGCGCGGCGATAATGGACAAGCCAAATTGGACAGCAGCCAAAAGTGCAGCCCGCCCGAGGTCGAAGTCAAATCTCACAGCTTGATAGATTGCCAACTCAACAGTGGTTGCCTTTGGGCCACCACCTAGGACGAGCGCGACTGCAAAGCTGGTCAAGCAAATCAAGAAAATCGCCATGAACGCACCTGGCAAAACGGCGCGCAACATCGGGCGCTCGAGCATCGTGCTTACCGAGGCACCGAGGCTAACAACCAACCGAAACCTCTCGGAAGGTATAGCGATCCAGCCTTGCAGGATCATTCGCACCGCAAGTGGAAGATTGAAGAACACATGAGCCAGCACAACGCCGCCTAACCCATAGATTGATATCCGATCCCCGCCCGCCAAAGCGATCGCATCATTCAAAAGACCATTGCGCCCAAAGACGGCCAACAGCCCCATGACCGCGACAATGACTGGCAAAATGAACGGAGCGCCTAGCAGCGTAATAAGGACCGAACGACCTGGAAACCTGCGTCGTGACAGCGCCCGTGCTACAGGGATTGCCAATACTACGCTGGCCGCAGCAGATAGTATGGCCTGAAGCACGGTAAACCGAACGGCGGCCCATTCAGCCCGACCTAATCCCCCACGCCTTCGGCCCGCCAAAGAACAGCCAATAGTGTTCCCAGCGTCAACACCAGCACGAGGGCGATCACCATCGCCCCCGGCCAGCGTGGATAGTTTATTGAGCGAGTGCTGCGCGCCATGCGTCAATCGCCGAACCCGACGTGGCAGCCGCGTTCTCAGAGCTCAGCAACAGAGCGGTCGAGGGTGTGACGAGGGTCTCAAACCCTTCGGGCAGACCCGCCGCAGGTGTCACTGCAGGATACATCCAGTTGGTTGTCGGGATTACCGACTGGAACCCTTCTGTCGTCATGAACACGAGGAAGGCATCCGCAAACTCAGGCACATCGGTCGAGGCGACTTTCGCCGCAACTTCAACCTGCATGTAGTGCCCTTCGTCAAAGGCCCACGACGTCTTGCTGTCGTCGCCTTCCGCGATCAGGTGATAGGCCGGCGAGGTCGTGTAAGACAAAACGGCGTCTGCTTCACCTTCGAGGAACAGGCCATAGGCTTCAGACCAACCCGGGGTAACGGTGACGATGTTATCCGCCAGATCAGCCCAAATCCTGCCCGCTTCGTCGCCATAGGCCGCTTCGACCCAGAGGACGAGGCCCAGACCAGGTGTCGACGACCGCGGGTCTTGGATCACGATTTTCAGGTCGCTTGCCGCCAGTTCACGGAAGTTGGCCGGTGCGTCGACATCTTTCCCGGCAACGAAAGCAAAGTAGCCCCAATCGAACGGAACAAATGTGTCGTCCGACCACTCAATCGGCAAATCATAGGTTGCGGACACGCCCGACGCCGCGAAAAGGCCCGTTGCCGCTGCATCCGCGGTCAGGTTCGTATCGAGGCCGAGCACGATATCTGCATCTGTATTTGCCCCTTCGAGTTTCAGGCGCGACAGCACTGCAGCGCCGTCACCAGCAGCGACAAACTCCAGATCACAGGCACATTCGGCTTCAAAATTTGCTTCGATCTGCGGACCTGGGCCCCAGTCGCTGTTAAAGCCGTCGTAAGTATAAATCGTCAGGGTCGATGTTTCAGCGATTGCGCCAGTAGCAACGAAACAAAGTCCTGCGACATGGGTGAGGGTGGTTTTCATAATGGTCTTTCCTCTTCATGCGCCGAACGGACGGGGGTCAAGAGGATCAACTCTGCACCTTCCCTCCGCCGGTCTTAACCGGTTCAGGTTCAACGGGTCCGCTTTCGCATCTCAGCCCTGTTGTCAGAGCACCCCGAGGTAACCGCGAACATAGACGCGCGAAAACGATGTTCAAGAGGAATTCGCAAAAGACCTTGGCCCCTCGCCCTGTCCGCGATAGAGGAAACAACAAAGGAGGCGCCCATGTCGTATAATACCTTCGGTCACATCTACCGCACCACCACGTGGGGCGAGAGCCATGGTCCAGCTTTGGGCGCAACTGTCGACGGCTGCCCTCCAGGCGTGGCGCTGACACCAGAGATGATTCAGGTTTGGTTGGACAAGCGCAAACCGGGCCAAAACAAAAATACGACCCAGCGCAACGAACCCGATGCAGTGAAAATCCTGTCTGGCGTGTTTGAAGGCGTGACCACTGGCACCTCAATCCAGCTGATGATCGAAAACACAGACCAGCGGTCCAAGGACTATGGCGACATCGCCCAGACCTTCCGCCCGGGCCACGCTGACCTCGCTTATCACCAAAAATATGGCCTGCGCGATTATCGCGGCGGCGGTCGTTCCTCTGCCCGTGAAACGGCTGCTCGCGTTGCATCCGGTGGTGTCGCGCGTGAGGTGTTGAAAACACTCGCGCCCGCAATCGAGATCAAAGGTTACATGGTCCAGATGGGCGACAAAAAGATCGACCGTGATCGGTTCGATTGGAACGCCATCGACCAGAACGATTTCTGGTGCCCTGACGCACAAATGGCGTCGGAGTGGGAAGACTACCTGCAATGGCTCCGCAAGGACGACCACAACAGCGTTGGCGCAGTGATCGAAGTCGTGGCGCGCAATGTCCCTGCGGGGATCGGCGCTCCGATCTATGCAAAGCTAGATACCGATCTCGCGGCTGCGATGATGTCGATCAACGCCGTCAAAGGGGTTGAAATCGGCGAAGGCATGGCTTCAGCGGCCCTTACAGGACGCGACAACGCTGACGAGATCTTCTTTGAAGACGGTCAGGTGCGTTACGGGTCAAACCACGCTGGGGGCATCCTTGGTGGTATTTCCACTGGCCAAGACGTCGTCGTGCGCTTTGCTGTGAAGCCGACCTCGTCCATCCTGTCGCCGCGCCGTTCTATTCGCATGGACGGCACCCCGACCGAAGTCGTCACCAAAGGTCGCCACGACCCTTGCGTCGGCATCCGCGCAGTCCCCGTAGGTGAAGCGATGGCGGCATGCGTCATCCTCGACCATATCCTGCTCGACCGCGCCCACACTGGCGGCAATCGAGGTCAGATCGGCTAATCCTACTAATGATCAAGATACTAAGCGGCGCCCAAGAGGCGCCGTTATAGTTTTGCGCCTTGCTTGGACAATTGGACGGCCAAAATCCCCGTAGCAATAATCGCAACGCCGATCACGTCCCAGTGAGTCAGTTCCTCTCCAATCAGAGCCCACGCGATGGTTACGCCAAAGAACGGGTTCAAGAAGTGGAAGGTTGCAGCTTTGATTGCTCCGATCCGCTGAACGAGCAGGAACCAGACAAGAGTTGCCAAAAGGCCGGGAACCAGAGTGGTGTAGAAGAACGCCACGATAAGCTGCCAGCTCCAAATAATATCCCAGCTTTCGAGCAGAGTCGCAGGCACGGACAGAACGGCCGAGCCGACCAGCATTTGTAAACCAACGATCATCAAAACGTTGCCGCCAGAGGACGCACCGCGCACAGACAGCGTTGCAATCGCCAGCGCAGTCACACCAATGGCGCACAGAACGAGGCCCATAACATCAATCGTCCCCGAAAGGCGTGCGCCCATAATCACGGTCACGCCGATAATCCCAGCGACAAGCCCGAGCATACCCAGCGGCTTTGGCCGATCGCCCATCACCCACCCGAAAAGCGCAACGATCAACGGCATCGTCGCTGCAATGATTGCAGCCAGTGACGCTTCAATCGTTTGCATAGCGACGAAGAACAGTCCGAGATAGAGCGCGTTCTGGCAAACACCAAAAATCAGCGTTGCCTTCCATTGGTCTCGGGTCAGTTTGGCCCGCTGTCCCATCGCATACGCAATCGCGATCCCAAGAAGACCCGACACCAAAAACCTCAGCGATAGTGAGGCCATCGGCGGGGCATATTGGACGATAATTCGTGCAGAGGTGAAGGCAGATGACCACATCAGGGCAAATGAAAGCCCCATCAAAATAGCACGTAAATCCATAATGTCCCCGAGAATGAAAAAAGGGCCGCTGATGCCAGCGACCCTTTCTTAAGAATGCGTCAGGTGCAAGACCTGCAGAACGACTTATGCGTTAACGCTGTCTTTCAGTGCTTTCGCGATGGTCATTTTCACAACCTTGTCTGCCGGCTTCGACATGGTTTCGCCGGTTGCAGGGTTGCGAACCATACGCTCGGGACGCTCGCGGCAGTAGATTTTGCCTACGCCCGGAAGGGTCACAGCGCCACCGCCCGAAACTTCGGAGGTGATGATATCGATCAGAGCTTCGAGACCAGCGGTTGCGGTCTTTTTGTCTGTGCCTGCTTTTTCAGCGAGTGCGGCGACGAGTTGCGCCTTAGTCATCGGCTTTGCCATTTTTATGGTCTCCCTAGTTCCGCCCGATATTGGGCCTCATGTCCCGTATAATAACGGTATATAGTAGATCACCACTATGAAAAGTGGATCGATGCAAGCAAAAAAGCCCTATTTTCGACCAAAAAGGCGAAATCAGAGGAATGCTGTTTCCTCAAAGCTGCGCAATTTCCGACTATGGATGCGTTCAAGAGGCATTTCTCGCAGGTGTTCCATAGCCCGCACACCAATCATGAGGTGCCGTGCGACCTGTGTTTTATAGAAATCTGAGGCCATTCCTGGCAATTTCAACTCGCCATGCAGCGGCTTGTCAGACACGCACAGGAGCGTGCCGTAGGGCACTCTGAAGCGGAAGCCATTGGCGGCGATGGTCGCGCTCTCCATATCGAGCGCTACAGCCCTTGATTGGCTGAGCCGCTGCACAGGGCCAGAGTGGTCCCGTAGCTCCCAGTTGCGGTTGTCGATGGTCGCAACGGTGCCTGTGCGCATGATACGCTTGAGATCGTAGCCAGAGACCTCTGTGACCTCTGCCACAGCATTCTCGAGCGCGATCTGAATTTCGGCAAGTGCGGGGATCGGAACCCAAACGGGCAAATCATCGTCCAGAACGTGGTCTTCGCGCAGGTAAGCATGAGCCAAAACGAAATCACCCAACCGCTGACTATTCCTCAAACCAGCACAGTGCCCAACCATCAACCAAGCGTGCGGACGAAGCACTGCAATGTGGTCTGTTGCTGTCTTAGCGTTCGACGGACCGACGCCAATATTGACCAAGGTAATACCCGATCCATCGGCGCGTTTAAGGTGGTATGTCGGCATCTGCGGGAGTTTTGCAGGAATAGGCAGCGGCTCTGCAGCGCCCGTGATCACGATGTTCCCTGGCCCGACGAATTCGATATAGCCGCTATCGGGATTAGCCAGCATTTGGCGGGCGTAGGCTTCGAATTCTTCGACGTAGAACTGGTAGTTCGTAAACAACACGTGGTTCTGGAAGTGATCTGGCGCTGTCGCCGTGTAGTGCGACAACCTCGCCAGCGAATAGTCCACCCGTTGCGCCGTGAACGGAGCGAGTGGATGCGATCCGTCGGGGTATGTGAATCCAGTGCCATTCACGATGTCATCGTGCGTAATCGACAAATCAGGCACATCGAAAACATCCCGCAAGGTGAAATTCATCGCGCCTTCTTGGGGGATCGTAACCGCCGCATCGTTCACAACGGCAAAATGGACAGGAATTGGCGTCGTGGAGGGTCCGATTTCGACCGAAATGGAGTGATTTTCGATCAACTGACCAATCTGCTGACGCAAGTAATTCGCAAACAAACGAGGCTGCGTCACAGTCGTCGAATAGACGCCGGGCGTTGCCACATGGCCAAAGGACAGACGGCTATCGGTCTGGGCATAGCTTTTGGTTTCAATTCTGATCTCGGGATAAAACGCGCGATAGCGGGCCTCTGGCTTGCCTTCAGTAACAGCGCGTGAAAACTCTTTGCCAAGGAACTGAACGGCTACATCGTATAATTCGATCAAGCGCTCGACGGCCTGATCTGCGTTATCAAAGCTCTCCGCCGCCAACGTGTCGGCCGTAATGATTTGCTTCATTCTTCTACCTTTTTGGAATTGTTTTGGACGTCGGCATGCGCCCCGATTACAGGGTCAGAGTATCTGGTTATGATGCCTGATAGGTCCATCCTCAAATCTGACACCAGTTATGCAACGTCTTCAAGACGCAATGGCACTTGCCGCTGGCAAAGCGATGATGGCAAATGGCGTCAAACCGCTTGGGGGCGAGCATGAGTATTTTGAAAAAGTTATTTGGCCCAGATGATGATCAGGCTTTGATCTACGAAGCTGGTTCTCTGATCGAAACGACGGTGACTCGCTTTCCACTGATCCGATGTCACAGCGATCTCGCTCAGGCCGTCATCGCAAAAGAAGCCCAAAATCGGGACCATACTCCCATAATCATCGGTTCAATCCGATCCGTCGAATTACTGAACGATGCCACGCCGCGACCCATCACGGACATCGCGTTACGGGCTGCAAAATTCGATTTCCCTGCGTGGATGGATCAGGCAAAGCTTGATTGGGCTGCCCGATCCAACAACACAAAACAACCGGTTCCGCCACGCGGACCATCAAATACGCACACCAACCATGCCGATGCTATTGATAGCGCGGTCTGGGATCCTGCACGCGGCGCGGCGTTGCAAACGATCTACATCGCGCTCTTCCCCACCGCGGACCCGACCGAAGTGCCTGCCTACCTCGATTACGGTGGATGGAATGCCTTTCCAGAAACCGAAGTCCATATGGGGCTGATGCGCCGCTGGCGCGATCGCTTCGGCGCACGGCTGATTGGTCATAGCCACGACACGCTGACTTTTCACGTTCTACGTCCACCTCACACACTTACCGAAGCGCTGACGCTTGCCGAAGAGCACTACGCCTATTGCCCAGATGTCGTTGATCAGGGGTTTGAAACGCTGGATACGCTTGCTGGCGCTCTCATGAATGCGGCCACTTGGCAGTTCTGGTGGGACTGACCACTTGACCGCGTCACTGGTCACGTCACATTGCGAAACATGAAAACGCTTCTCTCATTCGGTCACGGCTATTCCGCCCAAGCCCTCAAACGACTTCTGCCCGACGATTGGACGGTGATCGGGACAACTAGGTCCGCCGACAAAGCGGCAAGGCTGCTTGCTGATGGCGTCGATCCCCGGGTTTGGCCCGGCGCTGACATGCGGCCTGCACTAGACTGTGCGACGCACCTTTTGATTTCTGCCGCGCCGAATGAAGATGGAGACCCAGTTCTGCAACACCTACGGGGCGAAATTCTATCGCGAGCCGATACCTTTGAATGGGTCGGATATCTGTCCACGACGGGCGTCTATGGTGACCACAGTGGCGATTGGGTGGATGAAGATGCTCCCCTGACCCCAGCCACAAAACGTGGGCAACTGCGGGTTAAGGCAGAGGCTGAATGGCGCGCTATGGGCCTACCTCTCCATATCTTTAGGCTCGCGGGAATTTACGGTCCCGGTCGTGGACCGTTTGCGAAAGTGCGCAATGGGACGGCGCGGCGGATCATCAAACAGGGGCAGGTGTTCAGCCGCACCCATGTCGAAGACATCGCGCAGGTGCTTTGGGCCTCAATCAACCGCCCTAATCCGGGGGCCGCATATAATGTCTGCGACGACGACCCTGCCCCGCCCGAAGATGTAATCGCCTACGCGGCGAAACTGTTGAATCTTCCAATCCCGCAAGCCGAGGATTTCGATACAGCAGAAATGACCCCAATGGCGCGGTCGTTCTATGCCGAAAGCAAGAAGGTGAAAAACGACCGGATCAAGGACGAATTGGGTGTGATTTTGAAGTATCCAGACTACCGCAGCGGTCTGGATGCCCTTCTCGCCGCTGGAACCGACTAGGCAGTCTTTCCGATCGCCGCCACACCAAGAACCTCGAGCACTTTTGCTTCAATGTCCTCGGCGTTCAATCCAGCCGTCGCATACATATCGCGCGGATTGGCGTGATCGATGAACGTATCAGGCAAAACCATTGAACGGAATTTCAGACCTGCGTCGAATACACCCTCGTCAGACAGCAATTGCGCAACGTGGCTGCCGAAGCCACCGACTGCACCTTCTTCGATAGTGATCAGAGCGTCATGATCTGCGGCCAGTTTCACGACCAATTCACGGTCAAGCGGTTTTGCAAAACGCGCATCCGCCACGGTCGGAGAAATGCCTTTAGCGTTCAGGCTTTCGACGGCTTGCATAACCTCATGAAGTCGTGTCCCGAACGAGAGGATCGCGACCTTCTTACCCTCAACAATCATGCGTCCTTTGCCGATTTCGAGAGGCTCGGCATCGGTCGGGATTTCGACTCCAACACCTTCACCGCGAGGGAAGCGGAATGCGATCGGCCCTTCGTCATGCGCCGCAGCCGTCACAACCATCCGCACCAGTTCGGCCTCATCCGCAGCAGCCATGACAACCATGCCTGGCAAATTCGCCAGAAACGCGACATCAAAGCTGCCCGCATGTGTCGCGCCATCAGCACCAACCAGACCAGCACGGTCGATAGCAAAACGAACGGGCAGACGTTGGATTGCAACATCGTGGACGACCTGATCGTAACCGCGCTGCAGGAACGTCGAATAGAGTGCGCAGAACGGTTTCATTCCGCCTGCGGCCAGACCAGCAGCAAAGGTCACCGCATGTTGTTCGGCGATACCGACGTCAAAGCAACGTGACGCATAACGTTCCATGAATTTAGATAGACCCGTGCCATCTGGCATTGCAGCCGTGATCGCGCAGATTTTTTGATCCTTCGCCGCCAAGTCGAGCAAGGCCTCGGCAAAGACATTCGTGTAGCTTGGCGCGTTGGAGGGCACCTTGTGTTGCTTGCCACTCGGAACGTCGAATTTGGCCGTCGCGTGACCTTTGTCACGTGCCGCCTCGGCGGGGGCATAACCCTTACCTTTTTTCGTGATTGCATGAATCAGGATCGGACCAGTTGCTCGCGCCTTGACCGTGCGCAAGACGGCCAAAAGCTGCTCCATATCATGCCCATCAATCGGCCCAATGTAAGAGAAGCCAAGTTCTTCGAACATAGTCCCACCGACGGTCATATGCTTGAGCATATCCTTCGCACGCTTGGCACCCTCACGGAATGGCGGAGGAAGCAAGCTGACAGCACCCTTGGCAGCCGCTTTCAACTCTTGGAACGGAGCGCCTGCGTAAAGACGCGATAGATAAGACGACAGAGCGCCAACCGGCTCTGCAATCGACATCTCGTTGTCGTTCAGAACAACGATCATCCGCTTACCCAAATGACCCGCGTTGTTCATTGCCTCAAATGCCATGCCCGCAGACATGGACCCATCACCGATCACCGCAATCGCGTCGCCGACACCCTCTTCGGTCACGCCGCCCAAATCGCGCGCCACGGCAAAGCCGAGCGCAGCGGAAATCGACGTTGAAGAGTGACCAGCCCCAAAGGCGTCATACGGGCTCTCACTGCGTTTGGCGAAACCGGACAGGCCATCTTTTTGACGGAGGGTCCGAATACGATCCCGACGACCTGTTAAAATTTTATGCGGGTAACACTGGTGAGAAACGTCCCAGATGATCTTATCTTTGGGCGTATCGAACACCGCGTGAAGCGCGACAGTCAGTTCCACCACACCAAGCCCAGCACCCAAATGCCCACCAGTCACAGAAACCGCACTGATCGTCTCGGCACGCAGTTCATCGGCGACGTGACGCAGTTCACCATCCGACATCCCTTTGAGGTCCGCAGGTGAATGAACGCGGTCGAGGTGTGGCGTCATCGGTGTGTCAGTCATGGCTGTCTCACTTATCGCGGGCGATCACAAAACGTGCCGCGTCGCGCAGGGTTTGCGCGGTTTCACCATAGATAGATAGGGCATCGCAAGCCTCAGTCACCAAATCGGCCGCGCGGCGTTTCGCCCCGTCCAAACCCAAGAGGGACACGAATGTCGCTTTGCCAGCTTCCGCGTCTTTACCAACAGCTTTACCAACTGTTTCTATATCGCCAGTTACGTCCAGAACGTCGTCCCAGATTTGGAAGGCCAGCCCCAAAGCATCGCCATATTGTTTCAACGGACCAATGTCCGCGCCCGCCATTCGAGGCCCCGCGGTCGCAGACCACGTGATGAGCGCTCCCGTTTTGCCGGCCTGTAATGTCGTGATCTGGTCGAGTGTGAGTGGAGCCGAAGCGGTCTCTGCTGCGATGTCCAACGCCTGACCACCGACCATCCCACGCACGCCCGACGCATCGGCAAAAGAACGGATCAGATCTATCCGTCGCTCAGCGGTACAGTCAGCGGAAGCCAAGAATTCAAATGCTAAAGATTGAAGCGCATCACCCGCAAGGACGGCAGTTGCTTCGTCCCATTTGCGATGAACGGTTGGTTGCCCACGGCGCAGATCATCATCGTCCATGCAGGGCAGATCATCATGCACCAGAGAATAAGCATGCAAACATTCGATAGCCGCCGCGGCCTTCGCTGCGTTCGGTACGCCGTGGAGAGCCGCACCTTCGAGAACTAAAAAACCGCGTAACCCTTTTCCGCCGCGCACCGCATATCCCATCGCATCAGCGACAGGCATATCAATGCCCGAGAGCGCCTGCGCGATTTCAGCCTCAGCCAGATCGCGAGCGCGGGTTAGTGCGGCAGTCAATGACATTAGCCAGCGTCCAGCGGTGCCGTTCCAGTCGGTGCGCCATCGGCGCCCAAAGTGATCTTGGCCACTTTTTCTTCGGCTTCTTTCAGCTTGGCCTCGCAACGAGCCTTCAACGCAGCGCCACGTTCGTAAAGCGCGATGGAATCGTCAAGCGCCACGTCGCCATGCTCAAGACGGTTCACAACCGACTCCAGCTCTTTCATCGCCTGCTCAAAGCTCATTTCGTCAACGGGCGTGTCAGTCATCGGCCTCTTTCCTCCAGAACACTTACATGGGTGGCAGCGGAGGCTGCCAACGCGTCAAGGTTATAGCCACCTTCCAATGCAGATACCACGCGCCCGTTGCAAGAGGCCTCGGCAATATCACATAGGCGGTGTGTCACCCAGGCAAAGTCTTCGGTCTCGAATTCCAACTGGGCAAGCGGATCATCACGGTGTGCATCAAAGCCTGCAGAAATAATCAATAGTTCGGGTGCGAAAGCCATAAGGCGAGGGAACACTTGTTCTTCGTATACTTTGTGAAAAACGTCAGAGCCGCTGGCGGGGGGCAAGGCGATATTCAGAACGTTGTCGAACTCACCCGTATCGACAGGATCACCGGTACCGGGCCAAAGCGGCATCTGTTGCGATGTGATCGTTAGGATACGGGGATCGCCCTCGCACAACGCCTGAGTGCCATTGCCGTGATGGACATCGAAATCAACGATAGCAACACGGCGCAATCCATGGTGATCGAGCGCATATTTCGCCGCAATCGCGACATTGCCGAACAGACAAAAGCCCATTGGGATTTCTTGTTCTGCATGGTGACCGGGGGGGCGAATGGCGGCAAAGGCGTTTTTGACGTCTCCGCTCAGCACTTTGTCGACTGCGAGCAGTACAGCACCTGCAGCACGATACGCCGCCTCAAGAGATCCGGGCGACATATGTGTGTCAGCATCCAATTGCCGTGATCCCGATGAGGGCAATGCCGCACGCAGCCGATCAATGTAAGACTGCGGATGGCACCGTTTTAAATCATCGTCCGCCGCCATTGGAGCAGAAAAGCGCTCCAAAGGAATATCAGACAAGGCGTCCAACACGACCTGAAGACGGGCAACCTGTTCAGGATGTCCGTCGGGCGTCACATGGTTCAAGCAGGCGGGGTGTGTGATCAGAGCTGTGGTCATACCGCAAGGAACCCCAATCCCATCCGTCCGTCAATCAGGCTGCAACATGTAACCCGAACCGCGAACCGTCTGGAGATAGCGAGGCTGCTTCGGATCGACTTCGATCTTGCGGCGCAGACGGGTGATCTGAACATCGACAGCGCGTTCCTGCGTTTGCCCACCAGATCGGCTAAGCTCCTCGACCAAGGTGCCCCGCGATACGGGCTCACTGGGCTTGGCGCTGAAAATCTTCATCAACTGGCTCTCGGTCGCGGTCAGGCGGATCAGATCATCACCCTTCCACAACTCTCCCCGATCCACATCGTAGCGAAACGGACCCATATTGAGAGACTTCGGCACCACGACAGCCGGAGCCGCTTGCGGAACACGACGTAAGATCGCGTTGATCCGCAAGAGCAGTTCCTTGGGTTCAAACGGCTTCGCAAGGTAATCGTCAGCGCCCGCTTCCAAACCAGCAATCCGGTCGGATGTCTCGCCTTTTGCAGTCAGCAGCATAATGGGCGTGCCCAATCGTGCCCTCAGATCGCGGCACAACGACATACCGTCCTCACCAGGCATCATGACGTCCAGAACGATCAAATCGAATTCAAGACCAGACAAGATACGACGCGCATGAGCCGCATCGCGCGCCGTGCTCACCAAAAAGCCATTCCGCATCAGGAACTTTTGCAGAAGTCCTCTGATCCGTTCATCGTCATCAACAATTAGAATATGGGCGTCATCGGCGCTCATGTCGTTCTATCCCTCAGCGCCTCGTATTGACGACGCATGTCCGTATCCATCATGGCCTCAAGAACTTGACGGAACCCCCCTACTGCTGCTGGACCTGCGGCGCGAAACGCAGCCCGCATTCGATCCCGCTGCGCATCGGACAGCTCGCGTTCTAGACGCTGGCCAGCTTCAGTGAGGAAAAGGTGACGTTCACGCTTGTCCTCTTGGCCGACCCTGCTCTCTACCAAACCGTCATCGATCAAAGCACGCAACACACGATTAAGGGACTGTTTTGTAACACCAAGAATAGACAGGAGATTATTGACAGTCGTGCCTTGGCTTCGATTGATAAAGTGGACTGCACGGTGATGCGCCCGTCCGTAGCCTTTTTCTTCGAGGATGCGATCAGGGTCTGCCGTGAAACCGCGGTAGGCAAAATACATCGCCTCGATCCCCTGCCGTAGCTGTTCATCCGTCAAAAACAGCAAGGACTGTCCGCTTGGCACGTCATTCATGGCCGAAACCCTTCTTTCGTTCACCAATAGAATACGTCAGCCTTGTTGACATTCCAAGCCTTCACTGTTAGCGAATCTCATGAATTCACGCAATTTTACGATAGAAATCGTAGTGCGTTGAGAAATAAATGAAAAGCAGAGGGTGCACTATGGCTGGCTATGATGATCGTGACGGTAAAATCTGGATGGACGGCCAGTTGGTCGATTGGCGCGACGCGAATGTCCATATTCTGACCCATGCGCTGCACTACGCATCGTCCGTTTTCGAAGGTGAGCGCGCTTACAACGGCAAAATCTTCAAATCGGTCGAACACTCCGAACGTCTCCTGAAGTCGGGCGAAATGCTCGACATGCCGATCCCCTACACCGTTGAAGAAATCGAAGCTGCGAAGAAAGCTGTCTTGGATGCGAACGGCCTCACCGACGCCTATATCCGCGTCGTCGCTTGGCGTGGCGCTGGCGAAGACATGGGTGTTGCATCCGCTCGCAACCCTGTCCGCATGGCTGTGGCCGCTTGGACTTGGGGTGCCTACTACGGCGACGCAAAGATGAAAGGCGCAAAGCTGGACATCGCAAAATGGAAACGTCCGTCGCCAGAAACTATCCCGACCGCTGCAAAGGCGGCTGGTCTTTACATGATCTGCACGATGTCCAAACACGCCGCCGAAGCCAAAGGTTGCTCCGACGCGCTGTTCCTCGACTATCGTGGCTACGTGGCTGAAGCCACCGGCGCGAACATCTTCTTTGTCAAAGACGGCGAAGTTCACACACCAATTCCGGACGCGATCTTGAACGGCATCACCCGTCAAACTGTCATCGGCATGCTGCGCGACAAAGGCATCAACGTAATCGAGCGCCGCATTCAGTTGGAAGAGTTGGCTGACTTTGAACAGTGCTGGCTGACGGGCACCGCGGCCGAGGTCACACCCGTAGGTCAAATTGGTGACTACACTTTTGAAGTTGGTGAAATCACCCGCTCTATCGCAGAGGACTACGAAGCGCTTGTTCGCGCCTAATCGTAAGCTTTGATGAACATTGTGTCGCCGTAGGTTAGCCCTGCGGCGACATTGCTTTTCGGGTCTTGGTTCGTTCGAGCCCAAGCTGACGTTCGCGCCATATGATCAATATGCCAGCAAAGATCACGACGGACGCACCAATCAACGTTGTGCTTGTCGGCACCTCATCAAAAAATGCAAATCCAATGGCGATCGAAAAAAGCATCGACGAATATTCGAATGGTGCCACGAACGACGCATCCGCAAGCCGATAGCTTGAAGTGAGAAGGATCTGACCGACGCCACCAATAATACCCGCAAGCACCAAAAGTGCGGCCTCTTTGGGCGTCGGCACGACCCAGCCCCAGTAAATCGTCAACAACGACAGTCCAGTGGCCGTGACGGAGAACCAGAATACGATCGATGAGGTCGTCTCAGTCTTCGTCAGTTTGCGAATAAAAACCTGTGCCAAGGCTGCTGTGACAGCAGACCCCAGCGCCAGAACCGCGCCAAGTGTCTCTGACACATCGATGACATCGACCGATAACCTTGGTGCCATGATGATCATAACCCCGACGAGGCCGACAGCGACTGTCATCAGTCGGAACAGGCGGACCGGTTCATTCAAAAACATCGCAGCGAAGACAACCACGAAGATCGGCATCGCGTATCCAATTGCCGTCATCTCAGGTAGTGGTAAAAGGCCCAACGCCCCAAAAGTCATGGCCATCGCAGAGGTGCCGATCACGCCGCGCCAAACGTGGTTCATTGGGTTTTGCGTTTTAAAACCAATCCTCAACTCTTTGCGCATCGCGAGCCAAACAACGATCACTGGAATGGCAAAGAGGGATCGAAAGAAAACCGATTGTCCTGGTGGAACATGGTCTGAGACAGATTTGATGATCCCCGCCATGACAACAAAGAGAAGCACCGACAATACTTTGAAAATGATGGCTCGGAAAAACTGCATAGGTCGCCTTTGTTCTAGGGACCTTGTAGCACTCAATGGGCGCGCGCCAATGGGTATTCTGAACGCTAGGCGGCGCGCCCTGAAAACACGCCGCCGTACTGATCACTCAGCCTTTGCAACCATGGCACCTGCGATCTTTTCAGATACGATGCCAAAGACGTTGCCTACAATGAGCGAGACCGCGATCATCATAGCCGCCTTGCCAAGAGCGGCAGTATCAGTCAGCGCAACACCCGTCAGAAGCGTACCCGCTGCTGTTGATGCATGGCCGTAAACGCCCGCTGGAATGGTGGCGAGGGCGGGCAGATGCGCGCCCAGCACCAGAACAACCACTGAAACACCCACGATGATGGATGTGACAATGACGGAGCCAGCGACCGATCCGACAACGAACAAGGTCACGGCAGCGACGGCCACGCCCCAGATGTGGTTAATGCTGTTCTTAGTCAGAGCCTCAAATTTTCCGCCCGTGTGGTAAAATGCGCCCCAACCGATAAAGAGCGCCCAGACCTGTAGACCCGCTCCGTTACCAAGGCAGACCCATGTTGCCACGGCCGCCAATACACCGATTGAAATCGCTAATGCATTAATCAAGTTCATAGTTTCTCCTTCCCTGTTTACCCCTCTCCTCTGAGGGCAAGCGAAACGGTAGAGAGAAGCCTGTCCGGCGGGTATTAGACCTTAAGTTGATAAACTAAAGTCGAATACCACTAATGTTAAACGGAATTTTTACCCTGAAGTTGACGCCATCTCGTGGCTTTTGCCTCAATCGGTTGGATCAACAAGTATTCGATCAACAGCATGATCACGATAAACGCGCCAGAGTAGGCCAACACGCGCGCCACATCGAACATCTGGAAATAGAGGTGAATTTGAAACCCAATCCCGTTTGATCGACCTAAGAATTCGACAACGAGAACCAGTTTCCAAATAATGGCCAGCCCGTTACGCGCACTCGCCGCCAGGAACGGAGCCAACTGTGGAAGCACGACATGGCGTAGACGCTGCATCGGCGACATGCCAAAAACCTTCGCCATTTCGGCCACTTTTCTGTCCATCGCCCGCGCGCCTTCGCGCAGTGTCACGATGACGAGGGCGGTTTTGTTAAAGGCGACCGCGATTATCGCCGAAAGATCATTCAAACCGAACCACAGGTAACACAGAACGATCACGACCAAGGCGGGCAGGTTTTGCGCAAGTATAACCCATGGCTCTGCCCATCTGTTCATTCGCGGCAGCGTGCCCAGCATCACCCCAATGATCGAACCCAAAACCATCGCAACCACAAAGGCAGCGGCAACGCGCTTGAGCGTTTGCCAGAGGTGAAAGGGCAGACGCCCCGAGTCGATCTCGGACAGGATGAGTTTGAAGACAACGATTGGATCGGGAAAAATCCTTGGCGTGGCGTAGATCATGCTGACCACCCACCATAGCGCGATCATCCCCGCCAGCGATCCAGCGAGCACAGCCATGCGTGAGAATAGTCCCGTCATTTGAGGCATCACAGCCCTCCCTATGGCTCACCATTTCGCCTCAGTGGGCCCCAAGTCAACAAAGCCAAGCGCAGGTCAAGACTTAGGTCGTATGGGTCAAACCTCAGTGCATGCATAATGTTTCGCCATGCGTTTGATATTGAATTCCCTCAGGTCGCTTTTGGTTGTGCTGTTGATGAGCCTCTTCAGCACGCAAATAACACATGCCGAGACCATGACCCGCGAACAAATGTCAGAGTTTGTCAGTGCTCCAATGGCGCTGGGTGACCCTGTAAATGATCGCGGCGTCTGGGAGTTGCTGAACTCTGGTGGAGCGCACGTTGGCTACGTGTTCGAAACTGGAATGCTTGCGCCCTTACCTGGCTTTGCTGGCGAACCGATTAATATGTTCGTAGCCATCGACCTCGAAGGGCGGTTCATTGATGTGCGGCTCATCTCTCACCACGAACCCATTTTTGTATCGGGTCTAGGCGAGGCGCCGCTCCGTTCGTTTTTGGAACAATATAGGGGGTTGTCGATATCTCAGCCCATCGTAGTCGGCACACCCTATGGCAATGCGTCGGACGGATCGGCGCTGGTCTATTTGGACGGTGTGACCAAAGCGACGGCCAGCGTCCGCATTGCGCATGAATCGATACTGGCGGCCACGCGCACGGTTGCGCAGGAAAAGATGCAAGGCGTTGCCTCGGTCCCGCCCGCCACGCCAAACATGACCTATCATGAGGACCTAGACTGGCCGCGCCTTATAGAACAGGGATTGGCCCAGAACATACGTGTGACCAACGCAGAAGTCGAAGCGGCGTTCGAAGGCACCCCCTTTGCCCGAACTGACGCCGAAGCTCTGTCCGATCCAAATGGTGCGTATCTGGACCTTTGGATTTTGGATATCGGACCGCCAACGATTGCCCGAGCAGCATTGGGTCAGGACACCATCGATCAACTAGAGGTGCTTCAACGGTTAGTACCGTCCTCAGAGATGATCCTCTTGATCGAGAACGGACGGCACGGATTGGTCGGACCTGATTTTGTCCGAAACACCTCGCCCGACTGGGTGTCAGCAACGCAAGATGGTTTGCCCATTCAGTTACGTGATGCGGATGTCTCGGTCGATCTCACCAGCGGTGGCCCAGATGGTTTTGCGATGATCCTTCGAACGGATCGCCGCCTCGGGTTTGATCCCTCACGCGATTGGGTTCTCCATATTGATGCCTTACGCGAACGCGGCGTTTTCCAGCCCGAGATTGGTCGGATCACATTGGACGCAGAATACACTGCTGCGCCTCGGTTCTTTATCAGCAATACGGGTCAGCCGATTGAAACGTCACCACTCAAAGAGGCCCTTCGCAATCGCCAAACCGACCTGATCATCGGCGCGATATTCGTTACCGCACTGCTGATAGGCTTAGGCTTTGGGCAAAGCTGGATCGCAGAAAAGGCGCGCCTCACCCCAGTCCGCCTTTCGATCCTCGCCTTTGTCACGGTGTTCGTCGGTTGGTGGGGACAGGGTCAGCTGTCCATCGTTACAGTCACAGGCGTCTTGCAGGCCCTCGTCAAAAATCAATCGATGACGTTCCTCCTCTACGATCCATTCTCATTGCTGATTTGGGGTGCCGCCATCGTTGGATTTGTCCTTTGGGGTCGCGGGCTGTTTTGCGGCTGGATGTGCCCTTTTGGTGCCTTGCAGGAATTCTCACACCACCTCGGGCGATTGCTGAGGCTCCCTCAGATCAAGGTTTCAGACCCTTGGGACAATCACCTCAAATGGATGAAATTCTTGGTACTCGGAACCTTGATCGGCGTTGCCCTCTTTGCACCCAGCTACAGTGTGAAAGCCGCAGAAGTAGAGCCATTCAAAACCGCAATCTCAGTCTTTTTCGTCCGCAACTGGTATTACGTTGCCTACGCCTTGTTTTGGCTAGTGCTCGGGATGGTGATTTTCAAAGGGTTCTGCCGCTATGTCTGCCCACTCGGCGCCGTCATGGCAATCGGCGGCCTGCTTCGAGGCCGCAATTGGATCGAACGCCGCGAAGCCTGCGGCACGCCGTGTCAATTGTGCAAGGTCCGCTGCAATTACAATGCGATCAAGAAGGACGGCGCAATTGCATATTCGGAGTGTTTTCAATGCTTCGATTGCGTTCAGATTTTTGAGGATCGCAAACAATGCGTTCCACTGATCCTCGCTGATCGCAAAGGAGCAAAGCCATGATCACCCGCCGCCGTGCTCTCAAGATTTTTGCTGCCGCCGCAATCTTGCCCACGGCATCATTCGCACTGGATAGACGCTATGCGCTGGGCGCTGATGTTTCGATGAATTTGCGTGGACCAGATGAAATCACCACCGCCGCTCGCGCTGCGGCTTGGACTGAAATTGATCGCATAGAAAACCTGTTTAGCCTCTACAAAGAGTCTGATTTAACCCGACTGAACCGTGATGGAGTGCTCCGCAATCCTGCGCCCGAGTTCGTTGAACTGCTGAAACTATGCGACACGATCCATCGCGCAACAGGTGGTCGGTTCGATCCCACCGTGCACCCCCTTTGGCTAGCTCATGCTCACGGAGGCGACATCGCCGCCGCGAGGGCCAATACGGGGTGGCACAGGGTCGAGGTCACTCACGATTTAATTCGTCTTGCGGACGGGCAATCCCTCACGCTGAATGGCATCGCACAGGGCTATGCCACTGACCGCGTGACAAAGATACTCAAGGACCACGGGCTAACGCATGCGCTGGTCAATATCGGGGAATACAGCGCCCTTTCTGGTCCTTGGCAGCTCGGGCTCTCTGATCCTGCGTTTGGGCAACTCGGTCAATTCACACTCTCAGATCGTGCGACCGCGACCTCTAGCCCCGCCGCGATGAGGCTTCCAGACGGCACGGCTCACATCATTGATCTTACGGGGGCCAGCGACATTCCACAGTGGTCGACAGTTTCCGTTTGCGCGCCCAGCGCAGCAATTGCCGATGGACTATCAACAGCGCTCTGCCATGCAACAGCTGTCGAAATTCCCCTGATCGCAGCACGTCTCGACGTGCCACTCACCATCCGCCTCATTGATCTGTCGGGCAACCTTCGCACCCTTTAAAACAGAAAGGCCTCCGTTTCCGGAGGCCAATCTTACCCAGAGGTAGTTGGGTTTTATTTCGCAGCAGCAACCGCACGTTTGGTCATCACCTTAATCAGGTGAGCGCGATATTCCGCGTCACCATGAAGGTCGTTGATCAAGCCATCAGCCGACGCGGTCAGACCTTCAACCGCATCCGCAGAGAAGTTCGCAGACAGTGCAGCCTCAGCATCGGTCCAACGGAAAACACCGTTTTCAGAAGCGCCTGTCACCGCAACACGAACGCCGTCCGCGTATTTGGCGACGAACACACCAACGAGGCTGAAGCGCGATGCGGGCTGAACGAACTTTTGATAGTTCGCTTTTTCCGGCACTGGGAACTTCACCGCTGTGATGATTTCGCCTTCGTTCAGGGCTGTGGTGAACAGACCCTGGAAGTAGTCATCCGCAGCGATCTCGCGGTTATTGGTGACAATGGTCGCGCCCGAAGCAAGAGCCGCAGAGGGGTAGCACGCCGACGGGTCGTTGTTAGCCAACGAACCACCAATAGTGCCACGGCTACGGACTGCTGGGTCACCGATATTGGCCGCAAGAGCAGCAAGCGCCGGATAAGCCGATGCTTCAGCTGCGACGGTGGCGTGGGTTGTTCCACCGCCAATGGTCAAGGTTCCGCCATCGGCGCAAACCCCTTTCATTTCGTCGATCGCCGAAAGGCTAACGAGTGTGGCAGGTGCTGCCAAACGTTGCTTTAGTGTTGGGATGAGAGTCTGACCCCCACCCAATGCCTGAGCCTCATCACCAGAAAGGGCGGCGACGGCTTCGGCCACGGTTTTGGGACGGGTTACGTCAAATGCATACATGATACGTCCTCCTCTTACTGGTTGATTGCTTTCCAGACGCGGTGAGGCGTCAGGGGCATGTCGATGTGCGGAACGTTCTTACCACCAGAGGCAAGAGCGTCGATGACAGCGTTCACAACTGCAGGCGGGGAACCGATGGCACCAGCCTCACCACAGCCTTTCACACCCAGCGGGTTGTGAGTGCACGGTGTGCAGCAGGAATGGTCAACGATATAGAACGGAACGTCATCTGCACGCGGCATTGCGTAGTCCATGTAGGACGCAGATTGCAGCTGACCGTTTTCATCATAAACCGCCGCTTCGAGAAGTGCCTGACCGATACCTTGAGCGATACCGCCATGGACCTGTCCTTCTACGATCATCGGGTTCACCACATTACCGAAGTCATCCGCAGCAGCGAACTTCTCGATTGTGACTTTGCCAGTTTCTGGGTCAACTTCGACCTCACAAGCATATGCACCAGATGGGTAAGTAAAGTTGGCTGGATCGTAGAATGCCGTTTCTTCGAGACCTGGCTCGATGTCTTCCAGCGGATAGTTGTGCGGGACATAGGCCGCGAGGGTAACGTCGCCCCATGCGCATTCTTTGTCGGTACCAGCGACGCTAAATTTACCGTCCTTCAGTTCGATGTCTGCTTCAGATGCTTCCAGCAGGTGTGCTGCGATCTTTTTCGCCTTGCGAATGACCTTTTCAGCAGCACGCACCATCGCTGAACCACACACAGCAAGCGAACGGGAACCATAGGTACCCATACCGAACGGGATCTTAGACGAGTCGCCGTGAACGATGTCCACTTGGCTTTCGTCGATACCGATCATCTCTGCGATAACCTGCGGGAAGGTGGTCTCGTGGCCCTGACCGTGGCTATGTGCACCGACCATGACCGAAATCGAACCCGTTGCGTTCACACGAACGGTAGCCGCGTCATAGAGACCTGCACGAGCGCCCAGCTGACCAACGAGGTTGGACGGTGCGATACCGCATGCCTCAATGTAGCAGTTCACGCCCAGACCACGCCATTTGCCTTTGGCTTCAGACGCTTTGCGGCGAGCTTCGAACCCGGAGATATCCATGATCTCTTCCATACGGTCCATCGTCGCGATGTAGTCACCAGTATCGTATTCCACAGCAACCGGAGTTGCGTATGGGAACTGTGTGATAAAGTTCTGACGACGCAGAGCAATCGGATCAACACCCAGTTCGCGGGCCGCCTTATCGACCAGACGTTCCAACTGGAACGTAGCTTCAGGACGACCGGCGCCGCGGTAGGCGTCGACTGGAACGGTGTTGGTAAAGACCGCCTTAACGTTCACATAGATCAACGGGGTTTTGTAGTTACCCGCCATCAGCGTGCCATGGAGCCATGTCGGGACCGATGGTGCAAAAGTGGACAGATATGCGCCCATGTTTGCATAGGTGTCCGTTCGGATCGCCATGAAGTTATTGTCGGCATCCAAAGCCAGTTCAATCTTGGTCTTGTGGTCGCGACCATGAGCATCCGACATGAATGCTTCGGAACGGGTCGATGTCCATTTCACCGGACGACGGATCTGACGCGATGCGAATGTAACAAAGGCTTCTTCCGCGTAATGGAAGATTTTTGTGCCGAAGCCACCGCCAACGTCAGGTGCAACAACACGCAGTTTGTGCTCTGGGATACCCAGAACAAATGCGCCCATCAAAAGACGGATAACGTGCGGGTTTTGCGAGGTGGTGTAGAGCGTCGATTCATCGTTCGCTTGGTTATAGTCACCAACAGCAACACGCGGCTCCATTGGGTTCGCGACGAGGCGGTTGTTGATCAACTCAAGCGTGGTAACGTGCGCCGCTTTTTCAAACGCTTCATCAACTGCCGCCTTGTTTTCTTCAACAAAACCCCAGTCGTAGCAGAGGTTCGATGTCAGTTCGTCGTGAACCTTTGGTGCATCGGGAGCGAGTGCAGACACCATGTCCACAACAGCAGGAAGCTCTTCAATGTCGAGTTCAATGGCTTCGGCAGCGTCGCGCGCTTGCTCTTTGGTTTCCGCAATAATCGCTGCAATCGGATCGCCAACGTGACGGACCTTGCCGCGTGCCAAAACGGGGTGACCCGGTTCCTGCATCGGTTGGCCGTGACGGTCAGTGATCTGCCATCCGCACGGAAGACCGCCGACGCCCTCGAAATCCGCACCTGTAAAAATGCGAACCACGCCAGGCATGTTTTCAGCTGCTGAGGTGTCGACCGATTTGATGATGCCGTGTGCAACATCGGACCGCAGGAAATGCACGTATGTTTGGCCGTGCAGGTTGATGTCATCTGTATACTGACCTTTACCGGTCAGGAATCTTACGTCTTCGCGCCGCTTTGGGCTGGCGCCGATACCATGATCTTTAGGCATTTATTCCTCCCTAGACTGTTGTCGACGCCGCTTACTCAGCAGCGATTGCGCTTACGTCCTGCCCGCTGGCCGCCATGATCGCCTTCACGATGTTATGGTAACCTGTGCAGCGGCAGATATTGCCTTCAAGGTGGTGACGGATCTCAGCCTCGGTGGGCTTGGGGTTCACCTTCAAAAGCGAGGACGCAGCCATGATCATCCCCGGAGTGCAGAAGCCGCACTGTAGTCCGTGATGTTCCTGGAAGGATGCCTGCAGGGCCGACATTGTGCCGTCCGCGTTGCCCATACCTTCGATGGTGGTAACCGTCGCGCCGTCTGCTTCGAGCGCGAACATGGTGCAGGACTTCACCTGCAGCCCGTCCACATGCACGGTGCACGCACCACACTGCGAGGTATCGCAACCAACGTGGGTTCCCGTCAGTCGTTGCGCATCACGTAGAAAATCTACGAGTAGCGTCCGACCTTCAACTTCGCCGCTTACGGACTTGCCGTTCACGGTCATTGTGACTTTGGTCATGTTTCTCCTCCCTGAAACGATTGGGCTCAGCCGCCAAATGTGCGTTTGAGCCAGCCTTTCTTCACTTCCGCCTCGGTCGCTCCTTCTTCGACGGCTCCGCTCTCCTCAGCGGGGCCTTCGACGACCGATTGGAATTTCGTAAAAAATTCGTCTGCCAATTTACGGGCAACACCATCAATGATCCGACTACCAAGCTGGGCAATCTTACCGCCAATCTTAGCCTCAACATCATAGGACAGCTCTGTGCCACCTTCGACTTCGGCAAGGCGCACCTTCGCACCACCTTTGGCAAAGCCAGCAGGACCACCTTTGCCTTCGCCACTAATGGTGCAACTTTCGCCTTCGACGATATCGGTCAACTGAACGGCGCCCTTAAAGGTCGCCTTCACCGGGCCGATTTTTTGGACGACTGTCGCCTCGAAACCTTCTTCAATTGATCCGGCCATCTCCTGACAGCCTGGGATGCAATCTTTCAGAACTTCGGGATTCAGCAATGCGGTCCAAACCTCATTTTTGGGTGCATTGATCACGCGGGAATCAGAAAGTTCCAAGGTTTCCTCCATCTTTATGCACCCAAGCTAATCCGATGGGCGCTAACATTCATATAAGACTAAAGGGCTAGACCCTAACGTTCTGGGGCCAAAAAGGTCAGCCCATAGTTTTCAAAAATCTGCTCAATCCGACCGTCGTCCAAAGCAGCAACAATGGCATCATCAACAGCGTAGCTAAGGGGACGGTACGACATGTGGACCGCAACACCAACAGTCCATTTGCCAACGGCGAAATTTGGCAAAGGCGGTGCGTAAACTTCTGTCTCATCACTCGCCCAGTGTTCCAACCGTGCCAAAGGCCCCATGGCCGCGCGCACGTCACCCGCGTCAATCGCTTGCACCGCGTCGCCTACATCAGGGTAACGATGGATATTCGGAGCCGCAGCCATTCCCAACAAGTTGGTTAGGTAGAAATCAGCGATAGTGTCATTTTCCACCCCGACTGGGTCAAAGCGGAAATAGGGCGGTGTTGGCTGACTGTCCTCGTAGAACACTGGATCATATGCGATGCCGATCGTGTCAGCGTAGACCTGCCCCGTAAATGTCACTTGCTCGACCCGACACCCAAGATCACTGTTGTATGGAATGTGCATCATCACGTTCGCGACCGACCCGCCGACAACGGGACCTTTCCAAATCCAGTTGCGCAAATCAGCTTCGACGTTTTCGCCCGAGGTCACGTATTTAAAGCGCGGCTCGACGCCCAGCGCTTCGGCAATCAGACGGGCGATCTCGACGTCTACACCACGATCTTCGGCACCGTCTTTCCAGCTGTATGGGGGAAGGTCTTCGTAAACGGCGAACTCGATCCATCCACGTTCAACAATCGTGTCCAGATCTGCCCCAACATAATCGCGAGCCGTATTCTGGGGGCGTGCGCTCGGCGCGTAATCTTCGCACCGAGCATTTGCAAAATTGACCGACCCGATTGCGAATGCAATCGCTAGAATGGAACGCGCTAGAGCGGATCGGCTTTTAGTCATCAGTGCGCCGCCGACAGACCAACGGTAAGGATTTCGCCTGCATGTTTGTAGCTCTCAGGCGTATCACTGATGGAACGCGCAGCTTCCCATGCGATGGAGACAGCCACAGGTGCACCGGACAGGGTTTCGATGCTCGACGCAATTTCATTAAGTTCGGTTTGAATGGCGGCAGCATCGCCATCACCACCCGTAGACATCGACATGAGCAGATCACGCAACTCCATCAAGCGGGGAGCTTGATCTGTGACCATCACGTCATCAGGACGAGTTTCGATATAGGTGCGGATCGCCCAGCCCGCTTTCTGACCGAGGATTTCACCGAACGCAGGCATCTTTGTAGTGCCATTTTGAGTATACCCATGCTGAAAGCGCTCAACGAACCACTCGTCGCCGTATTCTTCGGCCTCAAGGAAACGAAGGTCTGGAGCAAGACCGCCGGAAATCACGCCTAAACCGTGGCAACGTGCGCAGTTCTGGTTGTAGCCGGACGAGCCGATCTCAACAGCTTTGAGCCATACTTCGTCACCTGCTGCTTCAGCGCGGTACGGGTTCTCACCCAACCATTCGTCACCTACATCAGGCAGAGCATCGGTATTAATCGGCTGAGGCGCCACGTCGCCATGAGCATGTGCCAGTGCCGCAACCGCGATGAATCCGGCTGCGAAAATCGACGTCTTGCGTGACGTTTTCATGAGTGTTCCTCCTCGAACGCATGTTTGGCGTTTTGATTGCCATGCTCTCGTCACACTAATCTATGCGACCTTGGTTTAAGGGGAGCCACGACGATAGTCGTATTCGCCTCGCCTCTCTGAGGCCCTAGGCTGCGGCTAGGGAGGATCACTATGAAGACCGTAACGCGCACATTTTGCGGGCTTTTTGCGCTTTGCTTGGCTGCACCTGTCGTTGCCGAAACCGTTGTGAATATTGCCTACCTGCGTCAAGAAATTGACAGGCCCCCTGTTCTATCGAACCTCGATGCCGTCCCCGAAGACGAAGGAATCGCTGGTGCTTTTGTCGGACTCGAGGACAACATCACCACGGGGAAATTCCTCGGCCAGATTTTCATGCTGGATATTCGCAGCGTCCCAGTAGGTGGCGATCTTGTGGCGGCCGCCAACGAAGTTCTGGCCTCTACCGACCTCATCTTGATTGATGCGCCCAGCGCAGACATGACCCAGATCGCTGATCTGGAGGCAGCTAAGGATACCTTGTTCTTTAACGTCTCGAACTACGACAACGCGCTACGGGATGACGGATGCCGTGCAAATCTGCTGCACACACTGCCAAGTTACGCGATGCGGTCGGACGCCCTGATGCAACTCCTACAATCGCGGCGATGGACCGACCTCGTGATGGTGTCGGGCACCCATGAATCAGACATCGCGTTCGCAAACGCCTTGCGGCGGTCAGCGACTAAATTCGGCCTCCGGATCAGAGATGAAAAGGAATGGGTTTTCGACGCGAATATGCGCCGCGCCGCCAGCGCCGAAGTGCCTTTGTTCACCCAAGACTTTCCCAACCATGACGTGATGCTTGTCGCCGATGAAACGGGCGACTTCGCGCGGTATCTGCTGTTCAACACTTGGGAACCCGTGCTCTTGGCTGGATCCGAAGGCGCGCAACCTGTCGCGTGGTCCCCCGTGATGGAGCAATGGGGCGGCGTTCAGCTTCAAAACCGTTTCGAAGAGTATGCAGGCCGCTCAATGCGTTCGGTCGACTACGCTGCTTTCGCCGCCATTCGTGCCATTGGCGAAGCCGTCACACGGACGGGATCAGCTGATGCCTCCGTCTTGCGCGACTACATCTTATCGCCCGAATTTGAACTCGGCGCTTTCAAGGGCCGCCCGCTTTCGTTTCGGGATTGGGATGGCCAGATGCGTCAACCCATCCCTGTCGTCCACGCACATGCGGTGATCGCGGTGCCACCAATGGACGGCTTTTTACACCCAGTTAACGAGCTCGACACACTCGGGATTGATAAACCCGAGTCCCGCTGCTCAGCGTTTACGGAGTAGTCCATGAAAAAGATTTTGATTCCCGCTTTATTGGCAGCAAGTCCTGCGATGTCTGGTGAGATTTGGGTCACCAATGAACACGACGATACTGTCAGCGTCATCGATACCGAAACCTACGAGGTCACCCGCACAATCGAGGTAGGGGAACGCCCCCGAGGCATCACATTCTCCAAAGACTATTCGGTCGTCTATATCTGCGCATCCGACAGCGACACGGTGCAGGTTATAGACCCTAGTACAGGCGAAATTCTACACGACCTCCCGTCAGGCGAAGACCCCGAACAATTCGCGCTGCACCCCGACAATCGGCACCTCTACATCGCCAACGAAGACGATGCGATTGCCACCGTGGTCGATGTCGAAACCCGCAAGGTCATCGCCCAAATTGACGTAGGCATTGAACCAGAAGGCATGGCAATTTCTCCGGATGGCATGATTGCAATTACGACCTCTGAAACGACCAATATGGCGCATTGGATCAACACAGAAACGCACGAACTGTTCGCGAACACTCTGGTGGATAGCCGCCCCCGTCACGCAGAATTCACCCACGATGGAAGTCAGCTTTGGGTTAGCTCGGAAATCGGCGGAACGGTCACCGTGTTTAACGTGGCCGACCAATCGGAGATCGCGAAAGTCAGGTTCGAGATCACAGGCGTTCACCCCGACAACATCCAACCTGTCGGCTTTGAATTTACCGAAGACGGTGAAACGGTATTCGTTACTTTGGGTCCGTCGAACCATGTCGCGACGATCAACGCGAAGACCTTTGAAGTCGAAGACTACATCCTCGTGGGCCGCCGCGTCTGGCACATGGCATTCAACGACGACAACACAGAGCTTTACACCACCAACGGCGTGTCTGGAGACGTCACGGTGATTGATGTTGCAAGCCGCACACCGATCCGCACAATCAAAGTCGGTCGGTTCCCTTGGGGCGCAGCATTTCGACCGACTGAGTAAAGGACGACTAAGTGAGCGCACTCCGCGTCAGCGATCTGCACTACCGATACGGCTCGAAGGTGGCGCTAGATGGCGTCGGCTTTAGCATTGACGAGGGTCGGTTTTGCGCGCTCCTCGGACCCAATGGAGCAGGAAAATCCACGCTTTTTTCCCTGCTGGCTGGTCTTCTGGCGGCTCCGGAAGGTGGAATCGCTATTGCGGGTCATGACATGAGAACCCAGCCGAAGGCAGCGCTCGCTCGAATGGGGGTCGTGTTTCAACAAACCACACTCGACCTTGATCTGACGGTCGCGCAGAACTTGCGCTATTTTGCGGCACTGCATGGATTGACAGGTCGTACAGCGGCAAGCCGAATTGATGAAGCGCTTGATCGTTTGGACATGCTAGAGCGTGCATCTGAGAAAGTCCGAGCCCTAAACGGCGGTCATAGACGACGGACAGAGATCGCACGCGCACTGCTGCATCGACCTGCCGTCATGCTGCTGGACGAACCAACTGTTGGACTCGACGCTCCGGCCCGAGCCGCGATCACGAACCACGTTCATGATCTCTGTGACGACACACAAATGACGGTTCTATGGGCGACACATTTAACCGACGAAGTCCGACTGACCGACGAGTTAGTTATCCTTCATAAAGGGAAGGTTTTGGCATCTGACACGGCCCACCGCATCGCCGGTGACCGCCCCCTGCAGGCTGCGTTCCTCGAAATGGTCGGTGAAACAGGATGATATACTTCACCGCCCTCATCGCCATTATTCAACGCGAGGCGCTCCGCTACATCGGTCAACGAGAGCGCTTTATTGCGGCCCTGGTCCGTCCGCTGGTTTGGCTTTTGGTCTTTGCAGCAGGATTCCGTGCGGCGCTCGGCCTTTCGATCACGCCGCCTTACCTGACTTACATCACCTACGAGATTTACATCATCCCTGGGCTGTGCGGCATGATCCTGCTGTTCAATGGGATGCAGTCGTCACTATCGTTGGTCTACGATCGTGAAATGGGATCAATGAAGGTGCTTTTGACGGCCCCTCTGCCCCGTTGGTGGTTGCTGTTCTGCAAACTATTCGCAGGTGCTATCATCAGCATCCTACAATGCTACACCTTCCTACTAATCGCGGGAATCTACGGCATTCGGATGCCCACGATTAGTTACGTCACCGCATTCCCCGCCCTGTTGGTAGGTGGGCTGATGCTAGGAGCCTTGGGCCTCGCGCTCTCATCGTTCGTGAAGCAATTAGAGAACTTCGCAGGTGTGATGAACTTCGTAATCTTCCCGATGTTCTTTCTATCCTCTGCGCTCTACCCTCTCTGGAAAATGGCCGAAGCGGGCCGTTTGTTGCACAACATTTGCGCCGTGAACCCCTTTACTCAGGCTGTCGAATTAATCCGATTTGCACTCTATGCTCAGTTCAATCAGCCCGCACTTGGCTGGAGCCTTCTCGCAACTGCTGCATTTCTCGCGCTGGCAATCTGGGGCTACGACCCTGCCCGAGGTTTGATCCGCAAAAAGGGCTGACGCCGATCTACGACCATAGGAAGGGCGACTTTTCATCGGGTTTTCGCTAGTCTCAACGGATAGGGAGGACGATGCATATGTTTAAGTTTGCTTTCATCATCGCAATTTTAGCGACACCAGCCTTGGCCGAAGAAGATGATCTATCGCTCTACGGAGACCTCAACCGAGAAGAGCTAACCATGGATCGTATCCTCGAAGATATGAGCCGCGGCGAGACGTCGATGACAGGCTGCGCTGCGGGGTATTTTATGACCAAAGGTGGCAATCATGACAGCGCCCGTCTTACCTTTGAAACCTGCGCAGATGCTGGCTATTCCGCCGCGATGTCTTGGATGGCCTATATGGAGGACAACGGGTTTGGTGGCGACGGCTACATCTACCCTGAGGCCGCGGCAGAATGGAACCGTCAGGCCGCCGAAGCGGGCGATCCAGTCGGCATGTTTAACCACGGTATCGATTTGATGCGCGGCTGGGGCGTCGAACAGGACAGCGAGGCAGGTAAAATATTTGTCGATCAGGCTGCATCGCAAGGCGTCGAAATTGCTCAGCGCCTGCGTGGCGCAGACTATGATTTAAACGAAATCACGCCTGACGCAGACAACCGGAAATTCTCGCCGTTGTTTTAAACAACGACAGCAGGTCGGCCATCCAATCGAACGATGCGATCCGCCAATCGTTCGGCTTCACGCTCTTCATGCGTGATCAGAAGCGTTGCGGGCTGATCATCCGCCCTGAGCTTTTCAAAGAGTGTCATCATTTCTTCGGCCAAGGACGGGTCAAGCGATACGAAAGGTTCGTCCATCAGCAGGATATCAGGACGCAGGGCGAAAGCCCGCGCGAGCGAGAGGCGCCGCTGTTGTCCGAGGCTGAGTTGATCGGGGAAAAGGTCGGCCTTATCTGCCAATCCCACTCTGGCTAGATGATCCAAAGCATCGCGTTCGGAAATACGCGTGGCGAGGCATAGGTTCTGCGCCAAGGTTCGCCAACGAAGCAAGGTCGGTTCTTGGAACACGACGGCTGGAACACCGCGCAATCGGACTTTGCCATGATAACCCGTCTCAAGCCCCGCAATGATCCGCAGCAACGTCGTCTTACCGATCCCAGATGGCCCCGTCAGAGCAACGGTTTCACCACGCGCGACATCAAGTGTGAGCCTGCCGAGAATTGGCGTTCCCCTAATCGCGAAACCGTCCAATTCGACCGACAAAACGGCCGAGCCCGCCAAAGCGGGCTCTGTCATTTTTCTGAGAGTGGCCACCACTTCTTAGTTCCGTGGCTGAAGGAATATGCCCGAAGGCATTTCGGTCATGTCACCCACTAACTCTGCACCACCAAGTTCAATCATAAGCGCCATCATGCGCGCCGCGGCTGCTTCATCAACTGATCCAGCCGCAGGAATACCCGCGATAAAGCCCGCTTTGAGAGCTTCAAACTGCTCATCCGATCTCGCGTTCATGCGATCCCGCAAACGATCCCACGCAGCAGAATCAGTTGCAAGGAGCGCCTTGGCATCGGCTGAGGCATCGGCCAGCGCGTAAACCAGGTCAGGATTTTCGGCGAAAGTTTCACCATGCACCACATAACCCAAAAGCGGTGTTTCCGGATCTAGTCCCAACGCCTCTGCTGCGGTCGAAACATCGACCAGACTGTGCATACCACCCGCTTCCATTTTCGCAGCCCAATGCCAGAAATTGATTGCGCCTTGGGTTTCGCCAGACAAAGCCGTTTCGGCAATCAGCGGCGGGGCGCCAAAGACCTGTTCAGTCTGCGCAACGAGGTCCAAGCCGAACTCTTGCTGCGCGTAGGCCCGTAAGATCAGCCAGCTTTTATCAAGAGGCCCACCAGCGATCCCAATCTTTGTGCCATCAAGATCAGCCAAAGTCTGCGCGGGGCTATCGTCTTTCACCAATAGACCGCCTACCGCTTTGGAGTATGGAATAAAGACCAGATCAACGCCGGCTGCCTTTTGACGTGCAACCCAGAGCCAATCCGACACAATTACATCCGCTTCACCGCCCAAGAACGCAATCTGGGAAGCGTTGCCACCACCCATGCCCGTCACTTCGAGGTCAAAGCCATGATCCGCGTCGAACCCATAATGGGTAATCGTGTCCAACTCCCAGTTCACGGTGCCCGATTCCATGACCGCAGCACGCAAAACTGGCGTTTCAGCAAAGGCCGAAGAGGCTGCAATCACGGCACAAACAGCCGCTGAACCCAGCGTCTTGAGTAAAGTCATTTATTCCTCCCTAGTTGAAGGAACACTATCAGCGCACAGCTTTGCGGAAATACGACCATAGGCGCAATTGCTGCAGTTGCATCTACGACCATAGCTACGACCATGGTGTAATTCCCCTTGGATTAAACGCTCCCAATACTTGCGGCGGGGAGGAAGTGCGGAGTCCATCCGTCCTTCTTAAGACCCTCGAATTCGAGAACGGGAGGAACAGATGAAGCGTTTCATCATGGCCGCGTCGGTCAGCCTTATGGCACTGGCATCAACGCAGGCAACCGCACAGGTCACCGAAGAAGAAGTGGCCAATGACCAAACCATTACAGATCAAATCGTGACCAACGGTATGGGTCGTAACCTTCAGCGTTACAGCCCGTTGGATCAGATCAACACTGACTCAGTTCAGAACCTCGTGCCTGCGTGGGCGTTCTCGCTTGGCGGTGAAAAACAGCGCGGTCAGGAAACTCAACCGCTTGTTTACGATGGCATTATGTATGTCACAGGTTCCTATTCGCGCCTTTACGCTATCGACGTACATACTGGCGAAGAAATTTGGCAATACGACGCGCGTCTCCCCGAAGGCATTCTACCTTGCTGTGACGTGATCAACCGTGGCGCTGCGATCTACGGCGACAAAATCTTCTTCGGGACACTCGACGCGCGTCTGGTCGCATTGGACCTGAAAACTGGCGACGTTGTCTGGAACAAGAAAATTGCGGATTACCGCGCTGGCTACTCCTACACAGCAGCACCCCTCATCGTGAACGGCCTCATCATCACAGGTAACTCGGGCGGTGAATTCGGTATCGTTGGCGAAGTTCAAGCACGCGACACCGAAACAGGTGAGCTCGTCTGGACCCGTCCGGTGATCGAAGGTCACATGGGCACCCTGAATGGCGAAGAATCGACCATGACTGGTACGCTCAACGCGACCTGGCCGGGGGACATGTGGAAAACTGGCGGCGGCGCAACGTGGCTCGGTGGTTCGTATGACATCGAAACCGATACACTCGTCTTCGGTGCTGGTAACCCTGCTCCTTGGAACTCGCACCTTCGCAACGCCGGCACACCTGTTGAAGGTAATGCAGGCGATAACCTCTACGCAGCATCCCGCCTCGGCATCGATCCCGCGACTGGCGAGATCAAATGGCACTTCCAAACGACCCCGCGCGAAGGCTGGGACTTTGACGGTGTGAACGAAGTGGTTGCCTACACTGACCGCGATGGAAACGACCGCTTTGCAACCGCTGACCGAAACGGCTTCTTCTACGTTCTGAACCGCGAAGACGGTGCGTTCGTGAATGCAACGCCGTTCGTGCGTGACATTTCGTGGGCTTCGGGCATCGATGAAAACGGTCGTCCGATCTACAACGAAGACAACCGACCTGGCGATCCAACCGCGGCATCTGATGGCGACAAAGGCGAAATGGTCTTTGCAGTTCCATCGTTCCTCGGTGGTAAGAACTGGATGCCGATGGCCTATTCTCAGCGTACCGGTAACTTCTACGTTCCGTCGAACGAATGGGGCATGGATATTTGGAACGAACCTGTGACCTACCGCGAAGGCGCTGCCTACCTCGGTTCGGGCTTCACCATCAAACCGCTGTTCGAAGATTACATCGGTTCGCTTAAAGCGATCGACCCAGATTCGGGCGATATAAAGTGGGAATACCGCAACGAAGCTCCGCTCTGGGGTGGTGTTATGACCACGGCTGGCGGTCTGGTGTTCTTCGGCACACCTGAAGGCAAGTTCATCGCACTGAACGATGAAACTGGCGAAGAAGTTTGGTCCTTCCAGACGGGTTCGGGCATCGTTGGTCAGCCTGTAACATGGGAAATGGACGGCGCGCAGTATGTGTCGGTCGTATCTGGCTGGGGTGGCGCTGTTCCGCTCTGGGGTGGCGAAGTTGCAAACCGTGTGAACTACCTGAACCAAGGTGGCATGGTTTGGACATTCAAACTCGCTGGCTCTTAATCTAGCCAAAATGAACTTTGGGAACGCGCCTTCGGGCGCGTTTCTTTGTTTTTGACATAAGACCTTTGTGTCGTAGGAGGATGGCCGCTACCCTGTTAGCCTAGGGTTCCGATAACTCCGGACTCTGACCATGTATCCTTTACGCGCAATGCCCATGACAAATACTTTCGCAACCGCCCTGCTCATCGACGACCACCCGCTTTTTTGCGACGCGTTGTCCATGACCCTGCGGACCGTTGCTGCCATTCAGCAGATTGATACGGCAGAGAATCTCGAAACTGGCCTTCGGAAAATAGCGAACGGCGCTACGCCTGACGTCATTGTCTTGGACTTAAATTTGCCAGACGTGAGCGGCCTTGACGGCCTGATCCGCCTGCGCACAGCCGTGCCGATCACCCCGATTGTCGTGGTGTCGTCCATGGCGGACCACCGAATGATTGGATCCTGCATTCGTGCGGGTGCTACTGGATTTGTCCCCAAACATAGCCAGCGCGATGTGTTCCGCATGGCATTCGACAAAATCGCACGTGGCGAACGCTATGTCCCTGAAGGGGTTCCGCTCGACACAGACCCGAACACACCGCTGACCGACCACGAAGAAGCCATCGCCCGCTTGTCTCGCCTGACACGCCAACAGGCCCGAATTCTTCAGCTGATCTGCGAAGGGAAACTTAACAAACAGATCGCTTATGATCTGACAATTGCCGAAACTACGGTAAAAGCACACGTTACGGCGATCATGCGCAAACTGGGTGTCCAAAGCCGCACACAAGCGGTTTTGATGGCACAGGAGGCCAGCTTTGCATCTGTCTTGCACGACATGTCCTGACAGGCATACGATCCCATCGACTCGCCACCCGCGTGGGTCGATTAGCCAAGGAGGGGGGCTATGGGAGGAAGCGGGAGGTCGTTGCTAGACGCAGCGACTCATCTGACAGGAATAGTGAAGTCGGCACAGGTACCTTGTGACGCTAAGGATCCTATTGCAGCACTCAGTGACGCATTGGGCGATGGTCCTTTTGCGCTTGTCATTCTGTTTGCGAGTCCGTGTTCGGACTTTAAATCTGTCGTTGCTGAAGCAGCCCAAACTTTACCAACAGAGCATGTCCTCGGATGTACCACCGCGGGTGAACTCGGTCGGGGTGGTTATGACGAAAAGACAATTGTGGCGATGGGGCTTCCCGCATCCCATTTTGCTGCTGCACCGATGCTGATCCCCGACCTTGAGGACCTCGATCAACAGGAAATCGTCGGACAAATGATCCGCACGCGGACCGTCCTCACCTCGCAGGCACCAGAATGGCAGCATGAATTCGCGTTCCTCGCCGTTGATGGCCTGTCGGTCAAAGAGGACGAAGTTGTTTCGGCGATTTCAAGCGGCCTCGGTCCCGTTCCGCTGTTTGGAGGATCGGCAGGCGACGGCGATCGATTTGGTGCCACGCTCGTCTCACTGGATGGGCAGGTCCATGCCCACGCGGCTGTTTTATGTTTCGTCCGCACGATTTGCCCTGTCCATGTATTTAGTCTCGACCACCTGAGACCAACCGAAATTCGCATGGTCGTGACAGAGGCCGACCCGAAACGACGGATCGTCCGTAAAATCAACGCAGAACCCGCTGCACGCGAATATGCGCGGCTGCTCGGCAAAGACCCTGAACAACTGTCAGCCTTTACCTTTGCAGCACACCCCGTGGTCGTGCGCTTTGGCGGCACGCACCATGTTCGCGCCATTCAACGTGTCTTGGACAATGGAGACTTGGTCTTCTTCTCAGCCATCGACGAAGGGCTGGTACTCGCACTTGCCGAACCCGAAGACATGGCGACCCACTTGGAACGGGAGCTCAAAGCTATCGGGAAGGGACGCAAACCTGATGCGATCTTTGCCTGCGATTGCATCTTGCGACGGGTAGAAGCACAGGAAAAACAAGCGACGACGGCTTTGTCCCAGATCATGGCGAACAATCGCGTCGTAGGTTTTTCCACTTACGGCGAACAGATCAACAGTATGCACGTGAACCAAACGATGACAGGGGTGGCGATTTTCGCGCCTGATGGTGAATGACACCCAATTCACTCACTCTGATCGACCTATCTGAACCTATTGAACGGCAGCGAGATAAGCTGCTGAAAATCTGTGATGCGCTGATGCAGCGTGTCGAACAGAACCACGACGACCGCAGCGCGGCATATACCCAGTTCCAGCGTGCGGTCCTTTTGGAAGAGCAAGTCCGAGAACGTACTCGTGACCTCGAACACGCGCTCGACCTTTTGAACGAATCCAACGCGCGTCTCGCAACGGCGAACCTTGAAACCGAACGCGCCCGTTCTGACCTCGCCAACGCGATTGAAACGATCCAAGAAGGCTTTGGCCTGTTTGACTCGGACGGGACGCTGATCATGTGCAACAGCCGTTTCGGCATGCACATGCCCGATATTCGCAGTCAGTTGCGCCCTGGGCTTAGCTTCAACGACTACGTCGGAATGGTGAGCCGTAGCCGATACCTCCACCTGCCCGACGGTTCATCCGCCGAAGCATGGGTGGCTCAACGTATGCAACGCCACGGCGAAGAACATGTGATGTTCAACGTCCGCATGATTTGGGATCGTTGGGTGCAAGTCAGCGAACATCGCATGGCTGGCGGGCAGACCGTGGTCATGCAGACCGACATTTCCGACATCATTAGGATGGAACGGATGGAGCGCGGTCGCCTGATGGATGATCAGGCAAAACTAATCCGCGCAACGCTCGAACACATCAATCAAGGCGTCGGCATTTTTGACCACAATCAGCGACTCGTCGGATTTAACCAACGGCTTGCGCACCTCATGTCCATCCCCCTGACCCAAATTCGGATCGGGCTGGATTTCGAGATCATTCTCAGACTTATCGAAAACGATATTACGATCGAAGGAGAAGTGACGGGTGGTGGTTTGATGCGTTGGGTTACACGGACCGACCCGCGCCCACCACTCAGGTTCGAATTTAAACGCGGCGAAACCCGATGGTTTGACCTCTTTGCGGAAGAGATGCCTGACAAGGGCTTCGTGATTTCGATCACAGATATCACCGCTGAAAAAGATGCGGCACGCGCGCTATCGCTCGCCAATGAATCGCTCGAACAACGCGTGACGGAACGCACGCTCGAACTTGAAGATGCGCTCGCTGTTGCGGAACGGGCAATTGCATCAAGGTCACGCTTTGTGGCGGCGGCGTCTCACGACCTTTTGCAACCCCTATCCGCCGCAACGCTCTATTTGTCGTCAATCGGCGAAGAACTCACTGATCCGCGCCACAGTGAAGTCGTGAGCAAAGCACAAAACGCCCTAACCTCTGTCCAAGACATCATCGAAGCCCTCTTGGACATTTCCAAACTAGAATCGGGACGTGCTGCGGTCGATATTCACCAGATCGATCTGGGCGCACTACTTCGCCAGCTGAGAGATGAGTTCGAACCAATTGCTGCGAAAAAGGGGCTACGATTAAAGGTCCTGCCTTCTGATCTAAGGGTTAAATCGGATGCGACCTACATCCGACGCATCCTGCAAAACCTGATTTCCAACGCAGTTCGCTACACCAACGAAGGCACAGTTCTTGTGGGCACCCGCAGGACAAGGCGTTCGGTGCGGGTCGAGGTGTGGGATACGGGGCCAGGCATTCCGGCCTCCGAACACGAAACGATTTTCAAAGAATTCCACCGCCTCAACGCGCGATCCTCAGCCTCCGAGGGCCTCGGCCTTGGCCTCGCCATCGTGGACCGCGCCTGTGCATTGTTGCGACATCCGCTGACGGTCGAGTCTACCGAAGGCAAAGGCACTGCCTTTAAGGTCACTGTCCCGCTTGCTGACGATACGACGCATATTCCGCCGTCGCGGCTGTCGGTGCCTGCTCAAACGACATGGCGGCACGACGGGCTTGTCGTTCTGCTCGTAGAGAACGATCTGGACATGCGCCGCGCCCTTACGCTGCTGCTGGAAAAATGGAACGTCGAGGTTCTCGACGTCTCATCGGGCGAAGAAGCCGCCCGATTGATAACAGAAATCGACCTCGCGCCCGACGCGATGCTCATCGACTTCCAGCTGGATAATGGCGAACTAGGGACCGAAGTGATCAAGCGGTTGCGCAGCCTTATAGGACGCGTTCCAACACGCCTCATCACGGCAAATCGAAACATCGACGTACACGCCCTAAGCGCAAATATCGGCGTCGAGGTTTTGAACAAACCAATCGACCCGATCTCGCTACACCTGTTTCTCGAAACGGCTGGGTCGAGGAATTAAGCGTCGTATCCGCGATCAATTTCACAGAATTTCACGACTGCCGTTTCCGAACCTGATGCTTTGTGTTGGCGATGCAAAACATCATAGACGCGATGACGTTTGCTCTGACGATCAATGGCCAAGTAGGCCCGTACACGCGGTGTTTCCAAACGGGTTTTGGGATGATCGGTGATATGTCGTTGCATGGCATTCTCCTCCTATCGGGATCAAGCCATACCATATTTTAGCGCGAAATGCGATCCATGGCCCATTTGGCGGCGTCCGAAACGGTCGCATCTGGGTCTGAACACAATGGCGTAACGGACGGAATATAGGCAGCATTCTCCGTATTTCCGATCGCATATAATACGTTACGCACAAATCGGTTTCGTCCGATACGTTTGATTGGACTGCCCGAAAACTTTGCCCGAAACTCAGCGTCGTCCAGCAAAACTAACTCTGCCAAATCAGGCGCGATCAAGTCTTCACGGGCGGCATATTTGACCTCACGCGCCTCTACCGCAAATTTGTTCCACGGGCAGGCCGCAAGACAATCATCGCAACCGTAAATCCGATTGCCGAGCTTTTCTCTGAGGTCGAGGTCAACAGGCCCACTGTGTTCGATGGTCAGGTAAGAAATGCAACGCCGCGCATCTAGCTGATATGGCGCGGGAAACGCCTCAGTTGGACAGGACCTAAGACAAGCAGTGCATGATCCACAGTGGCTTTGCTCTGCAGCATCAGGCTCAAATTCAATCGTCGTGAAAATCGCACCGAGGAAGAACCAGCTCCCCAACTCGCGGCCCAAGAGGTTCGTGTGTTTGCCTTGCCACCCCAGTCCCGCCGCCTGACCGAGCGGCTTTTCCATCACGGGTGCCGTGTCGACAAAAACTTTGATCTGTTCGCCAGGGCAAAGCGACAGCAACCAGCGACCGACGGCCTTTAGGCGCTTTTTGACAACGTCATGGTAGTCTCGGTTCTGGGCATAAACGCTGATCGCGGCTTTGTCGGCCTGCCCAACAACCGCCATCGGGTCATGGCTCGGGGTATAGGCTTCGGCCAGCATGATGACCGACTTGGCCTCGGGCCATAGCGCCGTTGGATTGCCACGCCAATTCATGCGTTCGGCCATCCACGCCATTTGGCCATGACGCCCTTCGTCCACAAAGACATGTAGACGATCCGCAATTTCCGGAACCGCATCAGGCCGACACACACCCATCGCCGAAAATCCGGCATCAATGGCGTAGGCCTTTAGCTGGTCCTTAGAAATCAAGGTTTGCATACTGCGGGGACTGCGGGAAACCAGGGATGTTGTCCGCAAGGATCGAACGGAAGGCTGGACGCGATTTGATCTTTGCGTACCAGTCTTTCACCACCTCAGAACGGTTCCAATCCACGTCAGAAACATAATCAAGGCAGGACAGGTGCGACGCAGCCGCAAAATCGGCCAAGGACAATTCATTCCCGGCCAACCAGCGGCGTTTCTCCAGCAACCACGTCATGTAGTCCAAATGATACTTGATCGCTTTAGCGCCCGCTTTGACGTTTGAACTATCGGGATAACCCGTGCCCATCAGTTTGCGAAACACACGTTCGCCCATCAGCTTGGATGTGACTTCGTGATAGAACTTGTCATCAAACCACGACACGATACGGCGCACTTCATATTTGCCATCCGCGGTGCGCGGCATGAGCGCTGGTTCGGGAAATGTATCTTCTAGGTATTCGCAAATCGCCATGCTCTCGGTCAACATTTTATTGCCCATCTTCAAAACGGGCACCTTGCCTGCGGGGTTGCGGCGACGGAATTCGGGATCTTGCTCCCAATACCGTTCTTCAACCAGTTTAACCTCTACCTTCTTTTCACCAAGGCAGAGGCGCACTTTGCGAGAAAATGGGGACAGGGGAAAATGATACAGTACGTTCATCACTAGCTCCGAAAGGTATTGTTCTCTCCATGCCAGCCTCCCGCGAAAGGATCAAGGGAGGACCCCGAAGGAGTCAGCGAACTAGCCGGAAGTCGCCGTGAAGCAGGCCGCTCGCCCATCGTTCAGAATTGTTGCGGCACCATCTGCGATGCTTGATGCGCGGTTGATCAACGCCCGATCTGGACGTGATGCACTACGGGTCTTTGGTGACGGCAGGACCGCTGCCAAACGTGCGGCCTGTATCGCGGTCAATTGGGACGCATCGACACCAAAATAATGCTGAGCTGCGGAACCTACGCCGAAAACGCCTTCGTCGAATTCAGCAATGTTCAGATAGACTTCAAGGATGCGTTTTTTGGACCAAACCAGTTCGACCACAGGCGTCATAAGGGCCTCTAGGAGTTTGCGAAACCAACTCCGATCCTGCCAGAGATAGACGTTTTTAACGACCTGCTGTGAGATGGTGGAGCCCCCTCGAGTGCCACCCTGCGCCATTGCGAGCTGAATAGCAGATACATCCAACCCCCAATGCAAACAGAAATCCGCATCTTCTGCGGCGACAACGCTACGGGCCATCACTGGCGCGATATCTTCGATCCCGACCCATTGGTGATCAACCGATCCCAGCCGCCAGCTTTCAGATTGCATATAGGGCGTAATCGGAGGGTTCACGACCGAGAACAGCACAATAACAAAGAGGCCAAAACCTAGTACAGCCCACAGCGCCCTGAACGCCCAGCGCCTGAAGCCTGAGCGTAAACGAGCCGCAAGTGATTGCGACTGGACGGACGATTTGCGACGCGTGGCTTTGGACATAGCCACAGGTATAGTTGGATGTCACCGAACTGCAAAGTCAGCTTTGCAGAGGGTTTTTCCACCACAACATCAATTGCCTGCAATGCAGGGATGGAGGCCGTATTTGTAATTTGCAGGTGGGACTGTCGCACGTTGCCCTCTCAATACTCATCATTCGAAACAATTGTGAATATGGGGGCGGAATTGGTCGATAATTTGAAACAACCTAAGGATATTTTGATCAACCCAAGGTAATTTCAGGGCAAAAAAATGGCGCGACCATCAGATCGCGCCATTCTGGGGAACTTAGGCGGCTTTGACGTCGAGTTTGACCAAAGTCTGGTTCAACAAGATGTACGCAATCTCACCAAAGGTCACAGGACCAGTGAAACCACCAGTCTTTTTGCCTTCGAGGTCGCCGTAGAGGTAGTTCAGGATGCAGTTGCAAGAATACTGACCGACACCTGCTTCACCGATGCTGTTCGCGAAAGCAGCCGCATAGTCAGGCTGCGGTGCTGCGAGCTTGTATTCCATACCAGCAACGATCGGCGCATAAAAATCGACGCGGCCATCTGCAACATCAACGGTTTGAACCGACACGTTGACCATCGAACCAGCATAGTTCGCAACGAGCGGCAGACGTGTATCTATTGCATTGTCTGTCAGATACTGCGCGAGGTTCACCTCAACGCCGTTCACTTTTGCAGTCCGCGCGGTGAAGCCGGTTTCTGAAAAGACGACCGACATCTCTTCGCCTTGGGTGAAGATGTTCACGATGTCGAAATCAACTGACGACCCTGCAGGCAGTTCAACATGCAACAGCACGGCAGCGTTCTCTAGCTTCGCACCTGTGCTGCCATCTACGACGACAGAGGCTTCGCTTCCAAGTTTGTCGAGATGCACGCCTGTCACCCAACCTACCAGCGGCTGGTCAAAGAGGTCTGCGTCATTGACACTATCAAGAGCAAAGCGAATGTGCGCATGGGTCATTGCGGGAACGAGGATGACCGTGAATCCTCCCGCATTGTAGCCCTTCGAGATGGTCGCAACTTCATCAGGAGACACAACGCGAACTGTCGCATCAGTCGCATCATCAATGGTGGTGCAGAACAGTTTATCCTGAACGACAGCACCGCCATTCTCGGTAACAAAGTATGCGGTCGAGCCACCAATCCACTTACCAGTCGGCAATTGGGCCATCAGATTGCTGCCACCAGCTACGACCAAAACATCTCCCGATTGGATACGTTCTGCGGCTTCGGCAACACTCAAGAGTTCGTTTTTCATAATTTTAACCTTTGTTACCTTAGATGTTTGCCAAATCAGCCGCCAATTGCGGTTTGGTATCAGTGGTTTGCTGAAGTTCAGACACAACGGCATCAATTGACGCCGGGTTGTTTTGAACTTCGAGGCGCATCCGCGTTAGCATGATGCGAGTTCCCAGCGACGCCTTTGAAAGGTCACTGTTGCTGGTTAGCAGAGCTTTTAGCTTTGCCGATGGAATAGTGGACATGCCGACCTTCTCCCGATTTAAAAACAAAAAAGGGGATCATCGTGAGTGCTCAGAACCCCTTTGGGTCCTCAACGGCAGTTGTCGAGCTCGTTTTATTTATTACAAAAATTAAATCTGTTGATAAAAAACGCCGGCAGTTTCCTGCCGGCGTTTTCTGCATGTTTATTTTAACTGACTTACTCAGCCGGCATCGCCGCGACTTCGTTTGTCAGTGGCGCCTTGAGGTGAACCAGCATCTCTTTCGGGCACACCTGAACGAAGTTCGCCTTCTCCGCCTCCCAATGCTGAAGGATTTCAGCAGCTTTACGGCTGCCAGTTTCCTTCGCATGGCGCTCAACCAGATCTTTCAGTTGAGCTTCCCAGTGATCAACAGTGACTGGGCAAGTGACCAAGGTTTCCATGTTCATTAGAGGCTCATTAGCGCCTTCAGGATCATAAAGGTAAGCCATACCACCCGTCATACCAGCGCCGAAGTTCGGGCCAATCGAGCCGAGGATAACCGCAACACCGCCAGTCATGTATTCACAACCGTTGGAACCACAGCCCTCGACAACCACCTTCGCACCAGAGTTACGGACAGCGAAACGCTCGCCCGCGCGACCGGCGGCAAAGAGGTAGCCGTCAGTCGCACCATACAAAACGGTGTTACCGATGATCGTGTTTTCAGAGGCAACCAGTGGCGAGTTCATCGGCGGGCGTACAACAATCGTCGCACCCGACAGACCCTTACCGACATAGTCGTTCGCGTCGCCAGAGACTTCGATCTTCAGACCGGGTGCGCCAAACGCGCCGAGGGACTGACCTGCAGAACCTTTGAGTTTCACCGTCAGGTGATCAGGCTGCAGCGAGTTGCGCATACCGAAGTTCTTAACGATGTGGCTCGATGTGCGAGTACCGATGGTCCGCAGGGTGTTTTGAACAGCGTATTCCAGCTGCATCTTCTCACCATCGCGTAGGAAGCGCTCAGCGTCCTTAACGATTTCAGCGTCCAGCGTGTCTGGAACAACGTTACGCGGCTTGTTCAGATCGTATTTGATCTTATCTGCACCATCGACCGTGATCAGCAACGGGTTAAGGTCAAGATCGTCGAGGTGAGCAGAACCACGCGATACCTGAGTCAGCAGGTCTGCACGGCCCATTACCTCGTTCAAGCTACGTGCACCGATCGACGCGAGGATTTCGCGAACTTCGGTTGCGTAGAAGGTGATCAGGTTCACGACCTTCTCAGCTGTGCCAGTGAATTTGGCGCGCAGTTCTGGATTCTGGGTGCAAACCCCTACAGGGCAGGTGTTCGACTGGCACTGACGTACCATGATACAGCCCATCGCGATCAGAGCAGCCGTACCGATACCGAATTCTTCGGCACCCATCATCGCTGCCATGACGATGTCACGACCAGTCCGCAGACCACCATCAGTCCGCAGGGTGACGCGATCACGCAGGTTGTTCATCGCGAGCACTTGGTGCGCTTCGGTCAGACCCATTTCCCACGGCAGACCCGCGTATTTGATCGAGGTTGCAGGCGAAGCACCCGTGCCACCGTTGTGACCCGAGATAAGGATGGTGTCGGCTTTCGCCTTCGCAACACCAGCCGCAATCGTACCAACGCCCGACGACGCAACCAGTTTGACCGTAACCTTAACAGTCGGGTTGATCTGTTTCAGGTCATAGATCAGCTGAGCTAGGTCTTCGATCGAGTAGATGTCGTGGTGCGGCGGCGGCGAAATCAGCGTCACGCCTTTGGTCGAGTGACGCAGACGTGCGATCAGGTCGGTCACTTTCATGCCCGGCAGCTGACCACCTTCACCCGGTTTTGCACCCTGAGCAACCTTGATCTCGAGCTCTTCACAGTGGTTCAGGTATTCGGCTGTTACACCGAAACGACCCGAAGCAACCTGTTTAATCTTTGCCGACGGGTTGTCACCGTTCGGTTCCGGAACGAAGTGCGCTGGATCCTCACCACCCTCACCAGAGTCGGATTTCGCACCAATGCGGTTCATCGCAACGTTCAGCAGCTTGTGTGCCTCAGGCGACAACGCACCAAGAGACATACCAGGCGTTACAAAGCGCTTACGGATCGACGTGATCGATTCAACTTCTTCGATCGGAACTGGCTTGCCCATCGGCTTGATGGCCAACAGATCGCGCAGGTGGATCGGCGGGTTCGACTGCATAACCGTCGAATACTGTTTCCACAGTTCGTAGGACGCGCGGTCACATGCCGACTGCAGCAAGTGCATAGTCGACGCTTCCCAAGCGTGCTTTTCGCCTGAACGACGCGATTTGTAGATGCCACCAATCGGCAGCACATTCGCGCCCGATTTCCAGCCTTTCGCGTGCACTTCTTCCAGCTTGTGCTGGATACCGTGCAGACCAATGCCCGAAATGCGACTGTGCATACCTGGGAAATATTCCGCAACCATCGCACGCGACAGGCCAACAGCTTCAAAGTTCAAACCACCGCGATAGGAGGCGAGAACCGAGATACCCATCTTCGACATGATCTTCAGCAGACCAGCATCGACAGCAGCGCGGTAGTTTTCAACTGCGTCTGTCAACGAAAGATCAATCAGTCCACGTTCGATACGATCAGCAAGCGAGTCCTGTGCCAGATATGCGTTCACTGTGGTCGCACCACAGCCGATCAGAACCGCAAAGTAATGCGGGTCGATGCATTCAGCCGAACGCACATTGATTGATGTGAACGTCCGCAGACCTTTGCGGGTCAGCCAGGAGTGAACCGCCGACGTCGCAAGGATCATCGGCATCGGAACTTTGCTTTCGTTCTGGTGTTCGTCGGTCAGAACGATGTGACCAGCGCCCGAACGCACCGCATCTTCTGCCTCGGAACGAACGCGAGCCAAACCCTGACGCAGAGCTTCCTGATCCGAACCAGCTTCGAACGTACAATCAATGAACGCAACGCTATCTCCGAATTGTTCGACCATTTTGTCGAACTCAGCGTTGCCAACAAACGGGCTTTCCAGAACCAGAATTTCGGTCTGCGAGCTGTCTTCGTCGAGAACGTTCTTCAAGTTGCCGAACCGCGTTTTCAGCGACATCACGCGTGTTTCACGCAGCGAGTCGATCGGCGGGTTGGTGACCTGAGAGAAGTTCTGACGGAAGAAGTGCGACAGCGGACGGTACTGTTTCGACAGAACCGCAGAGGGTGTATCGTCACCCATCGATGCGATGAGTTCTTTGCCGTCCTCAGCCATCGTAGCCAAAACCTGCTCGAGCTCTTCGAGCGAATAGCCTGCAGCGACCTGACGTTTACGCAGAGCGTCGCCAGAGAACAGGGTCTTTTCTTCGACGTTGCCCATCAAATCGGTCAGGTCGACAACTTTCTCGATCCAGTCACCGAACGGCTGCGCAGACGCGAGTTTATTTTTCATCTCGAGGTCGTGGTAGAGCTTGCCCTCTTTCATATCGACGGCAATCAACTGACCCGGACCGAGCGCGCCTTTTTCAACAACGGTCGCTTCATCAGTAGGGACCATGCCAACTTCAGAACCAGCGATCAGCTGACCGTCGCCGGTGACAACGTAGCGCAGCGGACGTAGGCCGTTACGGTCGAGACCACCGCAAACCCAACGACCATCAGTCATTGCGAGAGCAGCCGGACCATCCCAAGGCTCCATCACAGCGTTGCAGTAAGAGTACATATCCTGCCACGCCTGCGGCATGTCTTCGCCCTGCTTGGACCATGCTTCAGGAACAAGCATTGTTTTCGCCATCGGTGCGTTACGTCCAGCGCGAACGAGAACTTCAAACACAGTATCAAGGGCACCAGAGTCGGAGGTGCCGGCAGGGATAATCGGTTTGATGTCTTCAGCCATGTCACCAAAGGTCGAAGATGCCATGCGAATCTCGTGGCTCTTCATCCAGTTGATGTTGCCTTTGATGGTGTTGATCTCACCGTTGTGCGCAAGCATGCGGAACGGCTGAGCCAAGCGCCACTCAGGGAAGGTGTTGGTTGAATAACGCTGGTGATAAATCGCAAAGGCCGATTCAAAACGTGCATCCATCAGGTCCGGATAGAATTCTGCAACCTGCTCTGCCAGCATCATGCCTTTGTAAATGATCGAACGGCAGGACAGCGAACAGAAATACAGCGACGGGATCTGAGCTGCCAGAGCAGCTTTCTCGATCCGACGACGAATGATGTAGAGTTCGCGCTCGAACTGCTCTTCGTCGATGTCCTTATCACAACGGATCAGGATCTGCTCGATCTCTGGGCGGGTCGCGTTCGCTTTCTCACCAAGGCAATCTGTTTTCACAGGAACGTGGCGCCATCCGTAGATGTAGTGACCCATGCGAAGCACTTCGGACTCAACGATTGTGCGGCAACGCTCTTGAGCACCGAAATCGGTACGCGGCAGGAACACCTGACCAACTGCGATCAGTTTGTTCATGTCTGGCTCGTGGCCAGTGCGACGAATTTGGTCGTAGAAGAAGGTCACAGGAATCTGAACGTGGATACCCGCGCCATCACCCGTTTTGCCGTCTGCGTCGACAGCGCCACGGTGCCAAATCGCCTTGAGCGCGTTGATCCCGTTATCGACCACTTTGCGGGACGGCTTACCATCAAGCGCAACAACAAGCCCAACACCGCAGGACGAATGTTCGTCGTCAGTACGGTAGAGGCTGTTCTTCGACATCCACTCGCGCTTTGCCTCTTCGGCTGCGACCCAGTTTTCATCATAGATGGTCATGAGGCATCTCCTTGGAATTCAGGACATTGTCGGGCGCAACCGTCGCGCAACCGCAGTCATGATTAGTAATCAGGTTCATGAACGCACCGCCTTGGAAAGCGTAGCGCCACAGTCATAGATCGGGGTCATGGACAGAAACCCGCCCTCACCCGGAAAGATAAAGTCGACAGGGCGATGATCTTGGGTGATCTTTTCGCCGCTGGCAGTCGTGAATGTGCGCACACCAGATAGAAAAGTGCGCCATTCGGGATGGACGTATTCGTTGCCTTGCACGGTTTCGATGTCACCGTTGGAACGTTCGATCTGCACTACGAAGCTGGTCACCAGAACGTCAACACCATCGATGGTCTCGGTTTCGCCGGTTAGCTGGTCTTCACCAATGTACTGGGTCGCCCCGCTTACATCGCCGTTCGTGAAAAACTCGAACGTATCGCCGCCTGTTGCCAACAACTCGGTTAATGACGCAGGGTCGAGAGCCCCAGCCATCAGCCGTGTTGTTTCGCCACGGGCGGGTGAAAAACTCTCGATCCATTGGGCCTCGGCGTCAATAATACCGAGGTAGGTCATGCCTTCTTGATTGAAATCGACACGCCGCTGGTAGCCCTCGGGATCGTTTGAGCAGTGAAAGATGTGAGACACAGTGCAGCTGCGTTTCTGCATGCTGACGTAGGCTTCACAGCCTTCGGGCAAAGCAACCTGCTGCGCACCCACGGCAGAGCCAGCGGCGCAAACCGCTGTCAAAACCAAAGTGAGGGAGCGCAAACCGATCATCGTAAGCCTTATTCCGCTGCTACCGTTGCCGATTGGCTCAGGTAGGACAGGATAGACTGAGCGCAGTCGCGACCGTCGCGGATTGCCCAGACAACGAGCGATGCACCGCGAACGATGTCACCTGCTGCATAAACGCCGTCAAGGCTTGTTTGGCCTGTGCCAAAGTCCGCCTTCACAGTGCCCCAACGGGTCACGTCCAGACCATCAACGCCCCATAGCTTCGGCAGGTCTTCGGGTTCAAAGCCCAGCGCTTTGATCACGAGGTCTGCAGGCTCGACATAGTCAGCGCCTTCGATCACTTCAGGCATTTGGCGGCCAGACGCATCTGGAGCACCCAGACGCATTTTCTGGACTTCAACGCCAGTGACGGAAGTATCGCCTTCAAAACCTTTAGGCGCAGCGAGCCAGACGAATTCGACGCCTTCCTCTTCTGCGTTTTGAGTTTCGCGCTGCGAACCCGGCATGTTTGCACGGTCACGACGATAGAGACACTTCACCGAGGTCGCACCCTGACGGATCGCAGTCCGAACGCAGTCCATCGCGGTGTCACCACCGCCGATCACAACGACGTTTTTGCCTTCTGCGTTCAATTCGCCCGAATCGTATTCAGGAACATCGTCGCCAAAATTCTTGCGGTTCGACGCTGTGAGGTAATCGATCGCACGAACGATACCTGACGCCTCAGAACCCGGAGCAACCAAATCGCGGGTCTTGTAAACGCCGGTCGAAATCAGGATCGCATCATGCTTTCCACGGATCGCATCAAAGGTCAGATCTTCGCCGACATTGCAGTTCATGACGAACTCAACGCCAGCGTCTTCCAACTGCGCGATGCGACGCATCACGACGTCTTTTTCCAGCTTGAAGCCCGGAATACCGTAGGTGAGCAGACCGCCAGCGCGGTCGTAACGATCATAAACGGTGACTTGAACGCCATGGCGACGAAGCACATCAGCAGCAGCGAGGCCAGCAGGACCAGCGCCGATGATGCCAACGGATTCGCTACGCTCTGCGGCAGGAACGATTGGTTTCACCCAACCCTGCTCCCACGCGGTGTCAGTGATGTACTTCTCAACCGAACCAATGGTGACAGTGCCGTGACCCGATTGTTCGATGACACAGTTGCCTTCGCACAGGCGGTCTTGCGGGCAGATGCGACCACAGATTTCTGGGAAGGTGTTTGTCGCTTGGCTGATCTCATATGCTTCTAGCAAACGGCCAGAGGCAGTCATGCGGAGCCAATCAGGGATGTTGTTGTGCAGCGGGCAATGCGCCTGACAATAGGGCACACCACACTGGCTACAACGGCTCGCCTGCTCCTCTGCTTTGGCAGCAGCGAACTCGGAATAAATTTCGTTGAAGTCCTCACGACGAACTTCCGCGCCACGCTTTTCGGGCATGTCACGGCCAACCGTCACGAACTTTAGCATCTTTTCAGTAGCCACAGGCATCCCTCCGCAGTCTTCTCGGAGTTGCTGATTAATTCGTCTCAAAAGAAAAGAAAAGTCAAAAGTACTGACCTATTTTTCAATAATTAACCTTCCAGCACCCTCAAAGTCGGACAATTGATCAAAATTTAGGTAACTTATGCTGACCTTTTAAAGTTACCCGAAATGGATCATGACAATCCTCGTAGGCATCAAAATCGCTCAAGGTCGGAATTCATGAGTCTCTACTACCTGCTTTTAGTTGCTGTAATTCAAGGACTTACAGAATTTCTGCCCGTATCATCCTCGGGTCACCTCGTTCTACTTCCACATCTTGTCGGAACCCAAGACCAAGGCCCCGCGATTGATGTCGCCGTTCATGTCGGCACTTTGGGCGCTGTCATACTTTTCTTCTGGCAGGATGTGAAAAGTGCGATTTTGGGCGTCCCCCGCATGCTCACAGGACGAATCGATACCGATGGTTCGAAATTAGCGTTCCTTTTGATGATCGCCACGATCCCCGTCGTCATCATAGGGCTGATACTCAAAGTGACAGGACTTGCTGATCAAATGCGGTCCATCAGTGTGATTGGCTGGTCGATGCTGCTGTTTGGCGTCGTGCTCTACTATTACGACCAGATCGGCTCCGAAGAAAAAACCATTCAGGACTGGACCTTGGGCGAAGCGATCAAGCTCGGTCTTTGGCAAGCCGTGGCACTGATACCAGGCACCTCGCGTTCTGGCATCACGATCACTGGGGCTCGCAAGATGGGCTACAACCGCAAAGACGGTGCCCGCATTTCCATGTTGATGTCCATTCCAACCATCATCGCATCAGGTGTTCTGCTTGGCGCGGATGTGATTGGTCAGGCGGATTGGGAACTGCTGAAGCTGGCAGGGATTGGCGCCGTATTTGCCTTTGCCGCCGCGATGCTCGCTCTGTCTTTGATGATGAAGCTTCTGAACACGATCAGCTTTACGCCCTACGTCATATATCGCGTCATCCTTGGTGTGATCCTTATCGCTGTCGCCTATACGTAAAAAGGCGCACCGATGGTGCGCCCCTTTAAAATGCTTAGAAACCTGAAATGCTTAGCTGTGTTTCAGGTTTTTTGCTGAATCCTTGATCGCGTCATACTGACCCGACGGACGGAAGCGCCACAGGTAGTCGGGCAAAACTGCTTCCATGTTTGTCGGAACAATACCAAACGCCTCAAAGCCCTGAGCGCCTTCGCTCACAACGTTGTCGACGCGAAGGTTTTTCACCTGATCACTGGTGATCGGTGCCTTTACGATGCCGAGCGATAGCGCTTGACCGATACCACCAAAGGTCGCAATCAATTTTGCGATTCCAAATGGGATGTTCAGAACCAAACGGCGACGATGAACGATCGTCAGCATCGTTTCCATCAGCTCGCGGAATGTCGCGACAGCAGGACCACCCAGTTCATAGGTGCCCGATGCCACATCACCGACGACAGATTTGACTGCAGCCTGAGCCACATCATCCACCCATACCGGCTGGAACTTTGTATCAGCGCCAACGACTGGAAGGATCGGACCAAAACGGGTCATGCCTGCGAAGCGGTTAAAGAACTCATCCTCGGAACCGAAAATGATCGATGGGCGCAGGATGATTGCCGAAGGGAATTCTGCCAGAACCGCCGCTTCACCAGCCGCTTTGGTCTGTGCGTATTCGCTGTCCGCATCCGCATCAGCGCCGATCGCAGAAATCTGAACCAACCGTGCAACGCCTTTTTCGGCAGCCAGACGTGCAACGCGAGCCGCGCCTTCTGCTTGAATCGATTGGAATGTGTTGCGACCCGACTCAGCCAAGATACCGACACAGTTCACAACGGCATCTGCACCATCCATGACCGCAGCAACGCTCGCATCATCGCGAATATTGCAAAAAACTGGCTCGACCTGACCGACAGCGCCATAAGGTTTAACGAACAGCGCCTCATTGGGATCGCGAGTTGCGACGCGAACGCGCCACCCCTGCTGAGCCATACGACGAGCAATATAACGACCGACGAAACCCGATCCGCCGTAGATTGTGACAAGCTTGGACATGGAGCGCCTCTTTCGAAAACTTGGCTTGGTTTACCCCTCGGGCCCTTGGCAGACAAGGCGCAATCGGGGTTTTGCATTTTCTTCATGAAATAGCATTGACAGTGCCACGCCCCACTCGTAGAAGCCCGCCACCATCTGTGCCCAGATGGCGGAATTGGTAGACGCGCTGGCTTCAGGTGCCAGTGACCGCAAGGTCGTGGAGGTTCGAGTCCTCTTCTGGGCACCATAAAATCTTCCTCATATGTTTTATGGAATTAAATACGCCTCATACGGCGTGTATCAGTCGTTTTCGCCCTCACCTGCGTTCCATCCCGAGGTTGCGCGATAACGTCAGCAGGTCTAGACCCATTCCAAAGCCTAAGGCCAAAGACTCTGGAACGAAATTTATGGCGAACTTCCTGTATCAGAATGACCTTCCCGACGGACTAGACCTCGGAGACACCGTCGCAATTGATTGTGAAACGATGGGTCTGAACCCGCATCGTGATCGTCTTTGTCTTATTCAGATGTCGGGTGGCGATGGAAACTGCCACATCGTTCAGGTCGCTTTTGGTCAGACCGAAGCGCCAAATCTGTGCAAAATGCTGACCGATCCAAACGTCCTGAAACTGTTCCATTTCGGTCGATTTGATATTGCAGCAATGTACAAAACCTTTGGTGCGCTCGCCGCTCCGGTCTACTGCACAAAAATCGCGTCAAAACTGATACGCACGTTTACAGACCGCCATGGTCTCAAAAATCTTCTGCAAGAACTCCTAAGCGTCGACATTTCAAAGCAGCAACAACAGAGCGACTGGGGCGCGGAAACGCTTACCAACGCGCAATTGGACTATGCCGCGTCGGACGTGCTGTATCTTCATCGTTTGAAAACTGAACTGGACAAAAAGCTTGCCCGCGAAGGTCGCACAGAGATTGCCCAGTCATGTTTTGATTTCCTACCAACACGCGCACAGCTCGATATCGCCGGCTGGCCCGATATGGACATTTTTTCGCACTGACATGGATAGAGAAAAGCTCATCAATACCGCCCGCCGCGTGATCGAAGACGAATCGCGCGCACTGACTGTTCTGGCCGAGACGATTGGTGACAATCTCGCCCAAGCCGCCGAACTGATCCTGAACGCACCGGGTCGCGTGATCGTATCGGGCATGGGCAAGTCAGGTCACATCGGGAAAAAGATCACTGCAACATTGGCTTCCACAGGAACGCCCGCGCATTTCGTGCACCCTGCCGAAGCCTCGCATGGCGATCTGGGCATGATCACCAAAGGCGATGTTGTGCTGATTCTATCGAACTCTGGCGAAACGCCTGAACTGGCCGACCTCATCGCTCACACGCGTCGCTTTGGGATTACCATGATCGGTATCGCGTCCCGCAGGGAGAGTTCTCTTATGCAGCAGGCCGACGTGCAGTTGCTGCTCCCGCAATTGGGCGAAGCCTGCGGTCATGGCGTAGTTCCAACCATATCCACCACCATGACACTGGCACTTGGGGATGCACTGGCCGTTGCACTGATGGAGCATCGTGAATTCGGCGCTGAACATTTCCGCCAATTCCACCCAGGTGGCAAGCTAGGCGCGCGCCTCTCGAAAGTGCGCGATTTGATGCACAAAGACGATACGATCCCGCTCATCGCGGAAAGCGCGGCGATGGGCGATGCTTTGCTCACCATCAGCCAAAAAGGGTTCGGCGTCGTTGGCGTTCTCAACTCGGAGGGTTATCTCTGTGGCATCGTAACCGACGGCGACTTGCGCCGTCATATGGACGGACTACTGGATCATACCGCTGGTGAAGTGATGACCAAATCGCCTCGTACCATCGGTCCCGATGCCCTCGCTGAAGAAGCTGTTGCCGTGATGAACGAAAAGAAGATTACCTGTCTATTCGTCGAAGACCCTGTCCAGTCGGGTCGGGTCGTAGGCATCCTCCACATCCATGACTGTCTGCGTGCAGGTGTGGTGTAACAGTTGCAAAACGACGCCTACAGCCAGTTCGTCTCTTGGGCAAAGGTGGTTCTTCCCCTTGGAGCGATCATTCTGTTGTCGACCCTTTTCCTAATTGCCCGAAACGTGGGTGACACAAGCCAAATTCCATATGCCGATATCGAAGAGATCGCGCGACAGCCTCGGCTTTCCGCGCCCAAAATGGTTGGCATGAGCGAGACGGGCGGGACCTACACAATTGAAGCAGATGTCGCACGACAGGACCCCGACACAAATAACGGCCTCATTGCTGAAGCCATTGTGGTCAACATGACCACCATTGACGGGATTCAGACCACCGTGTCTGCGGGCGTCGGAAAGCTCGATTCCGATGCAAAGGTCGTCACGCTCAATAGCCTAGCGCGTGTCGCAACATCCGATGGATATTTGATGGAGACCAGAGGCCTCGTCACCTCTCTCATCGACGGTAGCCTCGAAACGACTGATCCGCTCGAGGTTCGCGCGCCCTACGGAAGTTTGACCGCTGGACGTTTGACGATCACGCCAGATTCAGACGAACCGCAGCTAATTGTTTTCAACAATGGGGTCAGGCTGATATATCAGCCCCAATCCAAGGAATAACCATATGTCTTTGAAACGCGGATATTTGTTTGCCCTGTCGCTATTGCTGGCATCCCCAGCCATTGCGCAAACGAATATTGCGTTAGACGGATTCTCCGCAGATGCGACCGCACCTGTTGAAATTGCGTCCGAATCTCTCACCGTAAACCGCGAGTCTGGATCGGCTGTATTCACTGGCGATGTCGTGATTGCCCAAGGAAAGCTCCGTCTATCCGCTGATAGCGTTGAGGTCATCTATCTAGAAGCAAGCGGCGATATTTCCCGCCTTCTTGCCGAAGGTCACGTGATCTTTGTCACCGAAAATGATGCTGCTCAGTCGGATCAAGCCGAATACAATCTAACCGACCGCCGTCTCGTCATGACTGGCAATGTCATATTGACCCAAGGCGCCAGCACCATCGCTTCGGACCGCATGACCGTGAACCTCGACACAGGCGAAGCGCAGCTTGATGGACGCGTGCGGACCACGCTTACACAGCAGGACAACAATTGATGACTGACCTCTCTGTCACCGAAGGCGATGTTGGTCTGCAAATTGTCAATTTGCGGAAAAGCTACAAAAAGCGGACCGTCATTCGGGACGTAACGCTGCGTCTCAATCGCGGCGAAGTGGTCGCCCTACTCGGTCCGAACGGCTGCGGTAAAACCACGACCTTCTATTCAATTGCTGGCCTCGTTTCTCCTGAAGGCGGTAAGGTGATTGTGGATGGCCGCGACGTAACTGCCCTGCCCATGTATCGTCGAGCCCGCCTTGGCATCGGCTATCTCCCCCAAGAGATGTCGATATTCCGCGGCCTCAACGTCGAAGACAACATCATGTCGATCCTCGAAATTTGCGAGAGCGACCCGAAGAGCCGTCGCGAACGACTCGAAAGCCTACTCAGCGAATTCAGCATCGAACACCTCCGCCGTGCGCCGGCACTAGCGCTGTCAGGCGGGGAACGTCGCCGCGTTGAAATCGCCCGCTGCCTTGCTGCTGGCCCGAAATATGTGCTCTTCGACGAACCCTTTGCAGGCGTCGACCCGATCGCCGTCGGTGAAATTCGCCACCTCGTATCTGATCTAAAAAACCGCGGCATCGGCGTTTTGATCACTGACCATAACGTCAGGGAAACACTGGAAATTGTGGACCGTGCATACATCCTTCACGATGGCAAAGTCCTCATGTCTGGCACCACCGAAGACGTGGTGCGCGACGAAAACGTGCGCCGTGTTTATCTGGGCAATACGTTCCGCGTAAACTGACCGATTTTCGCCGCTACCCGAAGTGGGTCATTGACAAAACTTCGGATCGGTCGTGTCATGAAGGGGATGACACAATTTGTTCCCCTTCGCGTTCCCTCGCAGGCTCACCAGCCTGACGGACGCGCTCAGACCAAATGTCATCTTATCCCACACACCATCATACCAGCCGCGTTGACTCGCGAATGCTTTTCTATGGTCGTGTAAGCAAGTGAAGAGGAGATACCATGCGTTACCAAATCAGCGGAAAACAAATTGATATCGGCGAAGCCCTGCAGAGCCACGTTAAAACCGAACTCGGTGAGACGTTGGGCAAATACGCAGGTCGTCCAACCGATGCGGTTGTTATCTTCTCCAAGTCCGGTCCCGAATTTGTTTGTGAAACCGTTGTCCACCTTTCGACTGGCCTCACGGCCCAAGCAAAGTCGCATGCCCATGAAATCTATGCAGCTTTTGATGGCTGCTGCGAAAAAATGGACAAACAGCTCCGTCGCTACAAACGTCGGTTGAAGGATCACCACTCCGAAAGGACAACTCCGGTTGAACTTATGGCCAGTTCCTCTTATATCCTCGCCGCAACCGAGGAGTCGGAAGACGAGAGCGAAGCAGCTGTCGCGCCGATGATCATCGCTGAGATGGAGACCAAAATTCCATCCATTTCAGTTGGTGAAGCGGTGATGCAGATGGAGTTGGCCCATAGCACGGTCCAGGTCTTTAGAAACGAAAAACACGGCGGACTGAACGTAGTTTACCGCCGGGAAGACGGAAACATAGGCTGGGTCGATCCGAAGTAATCGACCTTTGCCGTCGAAAGGCCCAAGGCGATTTAATGCAACTTTCGGATATTCTAAAGACCGATGCGGTCAAGACAATCACGTCTTCGACCAGCAAGAAACGGCTGTTCCACGATCTCGCCGACTTGGCGCAGAATTGCTACGGCTTTAATGCGTCTGACGTTGTCGATGCGTTGCTGGATCGCGAAAACCTTGGGCCTACTGGCGTGGGACACGGCATTGCCTTGCCCCATGCCCGCTTAAAAGACGCAACATCAGTGCGCGGCATCTTCCTGCGTCTCGAGAAGCCACTCGACTTTGATTCCGTTGATCGCCAGCCTGTGGACCTCGTGTTTGCACTCTTGGCACCCGACACTGCTGGTGTTGAGCACCTCAAGGCTCTTGCGCTCATTTCGCGCACAATGCGTGATCCTGCGATCTGTGCAAAGCTACGGGCGAATAGCGATCCTGCGACCCTGCACGCTATTTTGACTGAAGTTCAGTCGACACAGGCCGCCTAAGCGCGCCACGCGTCAAACCCAAAACTCATGTAGTCGCGTGAATAGGCATCGTTAGATGCCTTTTCCAATTCTGCGTCATAGATGCGTGCCAAACGATCCGCGAATGGATCGGTGACGGATGCAAAATCTGGAGCATCCGTACGACCTACGGACGCAGCAAGGTATGCCAAGTCCAAGGGGAGTTGGTCCTCGCGGATGATAATGTCTGGCGTTGCGAAATTCGAAAACCCTTGAACAACGGCCCATTGCGAGGCCCATGAGTTATCAACCCTGATCGCTGTCTGCGCCTGCACGTTTGCCTTGAGGAAACTCAGGAATGACAAAAATGCTGCCCGATGTGCATCGTCATCGTAAGCCTCGCTCGGAGGGGTGTCTTTCGGGATCGGCACCTTGAACATCTGGCGCAGGGTCTTGCGGATTTCACCATAAACAGGCCCGCCCTCCAACCCGAGGATATGTGTGCAGAACGCAGCGTGGGCCCGCGCCAAAGGATGACGCACCACCGTAAACGCACGATGCCCAGGATTAGACCGTTTCCACTGACGCACCGTCTTCTGGGTAAAGCCCTCCATCACAGGGGCACCATCCAAACGGGCCAACCATTCTGCCACGGCAGCCTCTGGTCCACCTTTGATTGGCATATACATCAATGGCGTATCAGCCGCCGCGATATACTGCGGGATCATTGCGCCACGGCGCGGTTCAAAGTTCGGCGTGCGAGACAGATTGAACCGATCCAAACGCGTGAGCGCTCGCTCCATCGCGTCGAAGTTACTGACCTTCTCAGATATCGACGCTGGGTTCTGCTTCTTGAGCGTCTTATCAAGAGCCTCAAGCCGTGCATCCGTGCCGAGGAATGCCGAGAGGCCATTCATCACATCAACGTCTTGCAGGTCCTCGTAAGCAACATAGAACGCTGTTTGACCCGTCTTTTGCAGGCTGTTGAGCAAGAAGATTTGGAACTCTTGTAACGCCGTCAGGTGGTTTTCAAACTCTTCGGCATTGAAAGCGACGGTTTCAGATCGAGCGTTCTTAACATTCGTCAACTTCCACTGCCCCGTCGCCTGCGCGATTTTCCAACTCACATAGCTATCGACGGGATTTCGGGTCAGCACGATCTTTGCACAACGCGGATCAGACAGAGCAATGTCCAAAACGCGCGGATCGTGGTCATGGAAGTAACGGAAGCCGCCCAAACCCTCGGAATGCGCTTTTATCGTATCAATCAGATGGTTCGCATTTTCGTCTCGCTGAGCTTTCGACACACCCAAGATATTGTCTTTGTTCGGGTAGCCAATGAAATGCGGGTTAAACGCCTCGCCGTGGCACACGATGCCGTCAAAAGCGTTCAAATTTGCTTCGAGGAAATTCGACCCCGTCCGCATTTCAGCAAAAACAACAAAGTAATCGAATTTCGACATAAACTACCGAACCAAATAGGGTTTTCGCGCACTGCGCGGTTCATTTGTGGCCACAGGATCGACTGGAAAATCGCCCATGAGGTAGGGGTGCATCCCCTGATTTTTCAAATTCTGTAGGAACTGCCCAAAGCCAGTCAAATCGACCATGCGCGGGGCTTCAGTTAAACGGCGGACGTTCTTTCCCGTGATCTCATCCACAACCGTTTGGAGCGCTTCCATCGGCGACTCAATGAACTCGGCCATGGTCCAAATTCGGACGCGCGCCTTTGTATAAATCGCACGCAACGCCAGTAGGTGTTCGCTTTCGATCCGCTGAAGCCGCGCGGCCTCTTCACGGAGATCCGCAAAATTGCGGTTCGACTGGAACAAAGGCACCGCCCACGCGCCCGAGATCACACTGATCTGTGCATTAGGATCACGCGCAACGTCCCAGCTGATATCTTGGGTGTCATGTGGGCCGAATTGGAAGCACTGACGTTCGCCGCGGGTATTCCAAACAAGGCTCCGCAAGAAGCTTCGCGTGTTGTAGTCCCGCAACTTCGGACAGTCCGACAATGCACCAACAAAAGTCGACTGACGCCCCTCGAACTCAACCCGTTCCGGTGCAAACAAGTGACCATGCACCCGCGCACCCGTCGCTTTAGCCAACCACGGTTCGAAATCCTCGAACAGTTCGGTAAAGCCTTCGAACATAGAATATGGGCCGCAGGTTACGCCATTCTCCCAATCTTGGTTCGGGAAACGGCTCTGCATGTAGAGACCCGCGCGACCACGGGTTCGACGGTCGACAGCGCGAGCAAAAATTCGGTCGATTTTACCCGGGTTCGGTTCAGCCGCCTTTAGGCCTGCCGACGGTCCAAGGAAGGCGTCATACAAACGGTTCGCATGCGGCCAAATCTTACGCGCCACAAAACAATCCGACCGCCGCAATAGCTGCAGGTGGTCGTCATAGAAAATGTGCGGCTTCCCTTGGAAATCGAATTTCGACAGGGTCAGCGAACGGCTCTCGACGTTCGGTGAATACAAACGAGACAGCGTTTGGAAATAGCTCTCGTCGGGAATCCAGACCTTCTTGAAATACCGATCATAGGTTGGTCGATCTGGGTCTTCGAGGATGGCAGACAGAGTCTGACGCGTCAGGCACCACCATTGCGAACCCATGTGCGGGACGATGCCCTTGGGGATTTTACGTTTAAATTTCACGCGACGCTGTAAGTCGACGTAGAAATCGAACAACTGTCGCTGGGTCTTCCACGAAAACGGAAACCGCAATGTGAAACGTTCGTGGTCAAGCCCGCCGACAGTCCAGGGCACGTCGGCCGTTGTCGCGCTCTCGATAAAATCGACGCGTGGACGCTCGGCTAAATAGTCGTGTAGTTCATCGACAGGCCGCAAAGGCAAGCACGAACCAGACGCCAGATAGACATGCGTAACCGATGGATGTTCCCGCAGGATTTTTTCGCTGGCTTCTTGGGTCGCAGCAACGATGCCCCACGTTCCCCACTCACATTTGTGACGGGGCGAGAAGGTTACTTCAGGCATGTCCGAGACGGCACTTACAAATTTGTCGTAGCGCGCTTTGTTCACCTTAGCATCAACATGAACAACAACCGGACAACCGCTTTTCACCCAATTGCGGATCACCTGCTCTGCGCGATGCAGCGCGGTGTGAACCAACATAACCACCCCAACCTGCGTCATGCCCAGTTCCCCTTGGACATGAGGCCCAGAATTTCAAGCTGGCGCCAGTTGATGTATTTTTCGGACCACTTGCACCACAGATCTGTGTTGTCCTGTAGCCCTGCGACGTAGGCCTTATATTCATGGCTCGCCGCGTAATGTTGTTTACGCGCGATTTCCTCGTGGGCTTTGACGGTCAGCGTATCGAGGAATTTCGTATGCAGCAGAATACCTGATGCCTTTTCGCCACCCCATTCATCGTATACGAGGTTCAAACCACGCGGCAGCAACATGTGAGTGCTACTGACATAAGCATATCGACGGTCCCATTTGACCAATGGAACTTTATTCAACGCGGGCGCACGCTCTGGATTGTCTTGGAAAAACGCTCGCGCCCGTGGTCCACCTTGGATCCAAAGGTTACCGAATGACGGGTTCCGCTGGATGGCGTAATTTCCGCTATCAAACCAGTTTGCGATCTCTAATGGATCGTCACCGCGGCGGTACGGGATCGCAGAAATGGGGCCCTTTGGATACATATCCAGCAACATTGCCGAGAACGACTTAATCGACGACGCGTCGAGCCAATCCGTCAGAGCGCGAATGGGTCGCGTATCGCAGAACGGAAAAACAAACAGCTCATCTGGATCGACGACCAAGGTCCAATGCCCGTGGCCGTATCGCATCAACAGCCAGTTCACCCAATCGATGCCAAAGCGGGACCGCTTATAGCTCTTTCCTGTCGACCAAAGCGAAACGTCCGACTGATCCGCGAGATACTCTCGCCCACCATCATCGCTATCGTTGTCGATCATCAAAAAGTGGTTAACGCCGAGGTCGCGATAATACTTAAGGAAATACGGCAACCGCACGTCTTCGTTGCGCAGTGTCGAGACAAGCAGAATATCGCTTTTGCGAATTTGAGAGGTGCGATCTGCAATAGGCGTAAGCTCGTGACGCTTACTCAGCGCACGAACGAGCCAGCGACGACGCTGAACTCTTAACCTGTATGATCTCCAAAGCCCCAAAACGGCCCCTTACCTAGTCAGCTTACAAGCTAAGCTGTCGCTACTCCCAACACAGCCGCAAAGTGATCGTCCCACTTTGGCAATGATACGTAGGCAGCCCGCTCCCCGTCTTCGTTTGTCTTTAATTCGTTAACGGTTTCCCGCCAAGAATAGTTATCTTGTGGGTCTAGGTAAACAATCCGATCACCCAAGGTTTCGCGGTAAACGGGTAAATCTGCGCAAACAACAGGCGTGCCCAGCGCGGCAGCTTCGATCGGGGGCATCCCAAAACCTTCTGCGATCGACGGAAATAGCATCCCCTTAGAGCCATGAACGACCGCCGCGAGAGCAGAATCGCTCAGATCAGGCACTTCGATCACATCGGGAACGCCGCGATCCAAAGCCTCGAAAACCGTTTGGTTCAGCCAACCACGATTGCCGCAGATCAACAGAAGAGGGCGCTGTTCGGCATCCAGAGACTCCCAAACCTCAAGCAAGAGAGAATGATACTTCCGCGGCTCAATGGTGCCGACTGTCACAAAATACGGTCGAGACAGATCAAGGTCTGGCGGAATTTCAGCATACCGCGGCATCACCGGATCAATACCCGGATGCGCCACAATGATCGGCGGAACACGCCCGTGCCGCTGCAGATGGGGTGTGAGGCTATCGCTCGTAGATTTGGACACCGCGATTACACGGTCGGCTTCTTCGGACACGACGCGCAGTTGCCGATTGAAGTCGGTGACAGTTTGCGGACGCTGTACCTCAGGATAATCCAACGGGATTGTATCATGGATCATCACATGGACGCGTGCATTGACGCTTAGTTTGAACGCAGAAACGAATTCAAACTCCAAGTTCGTATGCCCAACGATGTAGAGATCAACACCTTTGGGCAAGTGCTCTGACAACATGAGCGCCAATCGGCCGCGTCCACAACGGGCAAGACGGTGCTTGCGAACAAAGCTTTGTGCCGCCTGAACACGCGTTGGCATCTTGAACCTGAGACGTGATAGAAGGTCCGACTGCCCCCATTCACCTTTCAACGTCGCCCGAAGAATGGATTGCCCGCCAGAGCGGTCCAACAAAACATACCCGTAGGACGTTCGCGCGATGAAATAGCAGGGAACATCGTCGGCTAGGAAACGGCGCAGATAGGCCAGTTCGACACGATCAACACCAGTCAAGACTCGACCCGCACGCCCGACCAGACGTGTGATGTCCAGAACCCTGCCTGAAGCGTTATTTATTATAGTGTCCACTTTGGTGCCAGCGCCACGCGTCTGTAATCATTTCACGAAGTGTAGACCGAGACGGCGCCCAACCCAACTCCTCAATTGCACGCGTGCTACCTGAGACCAATTTCGTTGCATCACCGGGCCGACGATCCCCTTCGATCATCGGGACCTCTCTGTTCGTGACCTCCGCAGAATGCGCCACGACCTCGCGGACGGAGAAGCCACTACCGGTGCCCAAATTAAACACCCGACCGTCTTTGCCATCTTCGAGCCACTTAACGCCCAACACATGCGCATCAACGAGATCACAAACGTGAACATAGTCGCGAATACAGGTGCCATCAGGTGTGTCGTAGTCAGTACCAAAAATCGTCAACGCTGCACGCTTACCGTCAATCGCATCCAACATGAGCGGAATGAGGTGCGTCTCTGGCTGGTGGAATTCTCCGACTTCAGCTTCGGGATCGGCGCCCGCGACGTTGAAATATCGGAAAATCACTGACCGCAGACCATGGCTCTGACCAAAATTAACCAACATGTCCTCAATGGCGCGTTTCGATGCACCGTACGCGTTGATCGGCTGCTGAACACAGGTTTCGTCAAGCGTCACGCCATCCTGTTCACCGTAGGTGGCACAGGTGGACGAGAACACGAACTGCATACAACCCGCATCGACAGCGGCCTCAATCAGATTCAGGGACCCGCTGACGTTGTTGCGCCAATAACTCCCTGGATCTTTCATACTGTCGCCAACTTGGCTCAGCGCCGCGAAATGCATCACGGCAACAGGTTTATGCTTTGCAAAAACCTCGTCCAATCGCACGCGATCTAGCAAATCACCTCGTTCAAATGGACCGAACTTTACGGCGTCTTCCCACCCAGTGATCAAGTTATCAAAGGTAACGGGCGTATAACCCGCCGCCTTGAGTGCTTTGCACGCGTGCGAGCCGATATAGCCCGCACCACCCGTTACCAGAACAGTTGTCATAAACCTCGCCCTTAGAGTTGGGCCTGACGAACCGCGTAGAGATCATCAAGATACGTTTCGAATTCACCGCGAAGGTCAGACCGAGCAAGACCAAATGCAACAGTTGCCTGCAAGAAGCCAGCCTTGGAACCGCAGTCAAAACGTTGGCCTTCGAAACGATAGCCGAAGACGTTACGGTTCTGACGCAATTCTTCCGCGATCGCATCGGTCAGCTGCAATTCACCGCCCGCGCCACGATCAATGGTCTCAAGGTTCCGCATCACGTCGGGGGTCAGAATATAACGGCCAATAACGGCGAGGTTGGACGGCGCATTCTCGGGCTTTGGCTTTTCAACCATGTTCTTGACCGAAACGACCGACCCCATATCAGCTTTGACATCCAAAAGACCGTAGGACGACGCTTTCTCCTGCGGGACTTCCATCGCGGCAACCATGCAGCCGCCCGTTTCCTCATAGGCTTCGACCATCTGCTTCAAACATGGTTTATCAGCCGCGATCACGTCGTCAGGCAGCATCACCGCAAAGGGTTCATCGCCAATCAAACGACGGGCACACCATACCGCGTGGCCCAAACCCAAAGCACGGTGCTGACGAATATACGCAATCGCGCCGCTCTCCATGTAGGTGCTCTTCAAAACGTCGAGCAGTTCATGTTTGCCCTTCGCTTCGAGGTCAGTTTCCAGCTCCACCGAGCGGTCAAAATAATCTTCGAGTGCAGATTTCCCCTTGGACGTCACAAAGATAAAATCGGTAATCCCTGCCTCGCGGGCCTCATCAATCGCGTATTGGATCAATGGGCGATCCACGAGAGTCATAATTTCTTTGGGGACCGATTTGGTTGCGGGCAAAAACCGTGTTCCGAGACCAGCAACCGGGAAAATCGCTTTGGTTACTTTTCTGCTCATGTCGTACTCCAATTAACTTGGCTAAATTTTTTTCAAATGCCGCCTATCACAACAAAAATGCCGTTCAAATCGCCTTATTCACAATAAGTAACAGTATCTACAGGCTCGGCACTTTTCAGCCCAACGCTACGGAAATTTGTCTCTAATCCCAGCCAACCGGCTCATTTCATGTGCGGTTCGTGACTTTTTTGTCCACAGACGGAACACGGGGTCCGACCGGTCGGAGCGACCAAACAATCCTCCGCATTGCAACCAAATGCCGTCTTCTTGGAACCGGACGTGATGGAATAGAGCCGTTAGGCTGTAGCGGAACACGGTCACACGGTAGCCTTCTTCACGGGCCATTCGAGCAGCAGCCTTGACCCTCGACCACGAATACCAGCGCCCGACCAACGCCATGTGCCCTGCGTCAATGACGTCTTTTTCAAACTTCAAGAACGGCTCTTTTGACGGGGGAATAGGTGCAAGAGGAACGATATTCGCGGTTTCACCCTCAAGCAGACCTTGGACCATAGTCGCCATGAGCACTGACACATCCTTCGGCTCAATCCGCCCTGCGATCATATGCTCAATCAACCGCCGACGTTGGGCTTTGACTTCGGCGTCGATGACCGGACCGTGTTTTGTCTCGGGCAAATGCTTACGCAGGTAAATCTTTAAGCTCCGACCGATTGGGAAAAGCGTTGTCGGCGCACGATCCTCACGGCGCTTATCACTGGCTGCGAAACCATGATGAACCTGAGCCCGCGGGACAATCGCCGTTGTCATTTCCAATCCAGCCAGACGCATATTCAGGTCTGTTTCATCCAGATAGAACTGAAATGCAGGATCAAAACCACCTAACTTACAAAGCAGATCACGATCAAAGGCCATATTCGTGCCTTCGGTTTTGATACCTTGCTGCGCGGAGCCTTCAACGCAAATAGGATCATCACTGTCGAGGAGCAGTTCTTCGGACCAGCCGTTAGGCCGGACGTCACGGGCTCTCCATTGAAAAGAGATGCCATTGCGACCCCTTACATAGCCGCCAGCCGCAACGGCCTGACGGCTTGCAATTGGCCCGACGAGATGATCGAGCCACGTTGGCTCTGGGATCGCGTCGTCATCGATAAACGCGACAACACTGCCTGCCGCCACCTCAAGCCCTGCATTGCGCGCTGCGGCAATGTTGGCCTCATCGAACGGGATCAATTTGATGTACTTGGCAATGCCGCCCGCAGCCATCTCTTCGCAGCCGCGTTGATCCGCGACCACAATGATTTCGAAGTTCGGGTGCAATAGCTGCATCAGCCCCTTCACGCACCGCCGCAAATGCTGCGGGCGGTCGCGGCTGACGACAATTACACTGACAGGAACCGCGCTCACGCCGCTCCCATTTTCTTGAGCATTGCTTCGATACGCGGCACGTCTTCGGGGTTGTTCAGCTCCCAGAATTGGCGACCACGACCTTCGACCTCAACGCAGAGAACATGCACACCACGCTCAAGGAAACGAAGCTGCTCAAGCCCTTCCAGTTTTTCCAATGGGCCAGCAGCCCAGCGAGGGTAGGCCGCCAAAGCAGAGGGACGGTAAGCATAAACGCCAACGTGGTGAAAAACGGGTGTTTCTTCGTTATCAGAGTAGGTGTTGCCCGTATAAGGAATGACCTCTTTGCTGAAATAGAGCGCGTTATAGTCGATGCCGAACACAGCAGTCGTGCCACCCACGCGCCCAGCGCGGCGATCTTCAAGGAACCCGTTAAGGGCTTCACCTTCAGTGCGCAGAACAGGTGTCGCAACTTCGGCAACGGGGCTCGCCTTAAGGCCCTTGATCAATTCTTCGACGAACCAATGCGGGGTCAGCGGCGCGTCACCCTGAAGGTTCACAACAACATCGTAACCGCCGCCCAGTTTATCAAACGCTTCCGCGCAGCGCTCTGTGCCGTTTTGGCAAGACTCTGAGGTCATAACGACCTCGGCACCGAATGCTTCCGCAGCCTCGCGGATACGATCGTCATCTGTTGCAACGACAACTTTATCCACGCCCTGAACCATCATCGCGGCTTCCCAGCTGCGCTTGATGAGGCTTTTTGCTTCGCCCGTTGCGCCCTTTAGCTCAACGAGCGGCTTCCCCGGGTAGCGAGTAGACGCAAAACGTGCTGGAATTACGATGAGTGTGGACACTTAAGCCTCCTTGAGATCAACGCCCGGCGCATAGGCAATAAAGAACGGGTTCGCGAAGCCCTCTTTGCCATAGCGAAGCGGCTGATGGTTGTCGAAACGCACAACGTCACCACCTGCTCCGACCAAGACAGCGTGTCCAGCCGCCGTATCCCACTCCATGGTGCGGCCAACGCGCGGATAGAGGTCGGCCTCACCCGTGGCGACAAGGCAGAACTTCAACGACGAGCCTGCGGATTTCAAATCTTTGGATTTGTATTTGGCCAAATAGTCATCTGTTGCCTGATCGCGATGCGATTTCGAAGCGACTACGAACAGCGCCTCATTATCGGGTTTCGACACACGAATAGGCTTCAGTTCGCCAACGATCTCCTTGTCGAACGGACCGATTTCTTCGACCGCGTTACCGCCGGCATCGGTGTAGAACAGGCGTTCTTTTGCTGGCGCATAGACGATACCGCGCACAGGCGATCCATCCAGAACATAGGCAATGTTCACAGTGAAATCACCGCGGCGGTTGATGAATTCTTTGGTTCCGTCGAGTGGATCAACGATCAAAAACGTTGAAACATCTTGGCCGTGGCTGTCCGCTTGCTCTTCGGTGACAAGGGCCACATCCGGGAACGCAGCACGCAATCCAGCCGAGATAATCGCGTCGGCTGCCTCGTCCGCCTCGGTCACTGGGCTCTCGTCACTCTTGGTCTTAATTTCAAAGTCAGGGCTGTTGTACACTTCCATGATCTTTTCTCCTGCTTCGAGCGAGAGCTGACGCATCACGGTGACGAGTTTTTCTAAATTCATTAAATTCTCCTGACGGACTGCCCGTATTTACCATAAAATTGATCGGCAAAGTCGTGCCTCTTATGGTAGAGGCTTAAGAGAACGGCAAGAAATTCGTTGATATTCGGGCGCAAGACCCGGCCAGTCACAGGCAAGTTTAAGATGTTCCAAGTCAAGCAACCGCGCACAATGCTGGGGTCCTTCGGGTCCATGCTGGAACTCATCTTCCACTCGACTGTACGCGAAATTCGTAAAAGCCACCGCAACGCAATCGTCGGCCTGTTGATGAACATGGTGCAGGCGCTCGTTTTTGTTGGCGCATTTTACCTAATGTTCCAACTCTTGGGGATGCGCCGCAGTCAAATCCGAGGCGATTTTCTTCTCTACATCATGTCTGGGGTGTTTCTATTTCTCACCCACACCAAAGCAATGGGGGCCGTTTACGGATCTGGCGGATCGACCTCAGCGATGCTCAAACACGCACCGTTGAATTCGCTTATTTTGATCGCGTCGGCCGCATTGGGTGCACTTTACACGCAGATCCTCTCACTCCTGACGATCCTGTATCTCTACCATGTGATCGGTAACCCGATCTCGATCGATAATCCCGTCGGCGCGATGGCAATGCTGTTACTCGCTTGGTTCTCGGGTGTAGCAATCGGCGTGATTTTTCTGTCGGTCAAACCATGGTTTCCAGAGTTCACAGGCATTGCGCAGCAGATTTACGCACGCATGAACATGATCGCCTCTGGCAAGATGTTCGTCGCCAACGCAACGCCGAGCTACATCCTCGCCATGTTTGACTGGAACCCGTTGTTCCACTGCATCGATCAGGAACGCGGCTTTGTTTTCGTGAATTATTACCCGCACCACAGCAATTACGTTTATCCGATCATCGTTAGCGTGGTGTGCATCACAATCGGCCTCATGGCCGAATTCTTCACCCGCAAATACGCTTCTGAAAGCTGGAGCGCCGCTCGGTAATCACGTCACCACCCGCAAGGTGACATTGATACGACCACCGTTGGTCAAGAGCGTCGATGTGTTCGGCTTCACCCGATCAATGCCGTGATACAGAAGGCGCGCGGATCCTCCAAGGACACAAACATCCCCGCTTTCCAGCCAAATACTCTCGGTCGAACCACCGCGTGTTTCGTTTCCAATTCGGAACAATGCAGAGTCTCCCAGAGAAATCGAAACCACAGGAGCACCGAAATCCTTTTCATCCCGATCCTGATGCAAACCCATTTTTGCTGTCGAGGAATAGTAGTTGATCAGACAACTTTCAGGACTTCGCTCTGACCGAGAGACTGCATTCCAAACGGCAAGAACCGATTGCGGAATCTCAGGCCATTCGACACCTGAGGGGTGCTGCGGTTCGTAACGATAACCTTTTGCGTCAGACACCCAACCGAATCGACCTGCGGATGTCATCTTAACGCTCATGGACTGCCCGCTAGCCGTTTTTGGCATGAAGAACGGAGCCACTTGAGCGACCAAGCGCAAATCATCAACCATCGCGGACTGCTCAGCTTTCGATAATAGCCCCTTGAACACATTCACACCGCGAACATTCAGGGTTGGCTCTGGTTGATCCCGCATATCTTTGTTGCCCAAGTTGTTTTTTACCATCTTTGCGGCCCTGCCCCCGTTGCAGGCGGCAATTGTCAACCTTATATACCCGTTGATCCACGGTTCGGACCACTTTCCGAGCCAGATTTAACTCCAGATGGTTCAGGTGCCGTTCACCGGGCCTGGGCAGCTCAAACCGCCTAAGAAGAGGGATTTGAAAAATGGGAAAAGTCATTGGTATTGACCTTGGTACCACGAACTCCTGCGTAGCCATCCTTGATGGTTCCAAACCGCGCGTCATCGAAAACGCTGAAGGCGCACGCACAACGCCGTCGATCGTCGGTTTCACCGAAGACGAACGTCTTGTTGGTCAGCCGGCAAAACGTCAGGCCGTCACCAACCCTGACAACACCGTTTTCGCTGTTAAGCGTCTTATCGGTCGTCGAACTACCGACGCTGAAGTCGAAAAAGACAAAAAGCTCGTCCCCTACGCAATCGTAGACGGCGGCAACGGCGACGCATGGGTTGAGATTCGTGGCGAGAAATATTCGCCGAGCCAAGTTTCGGCTTTCATCCTTCAAAAGATGAAAGAAACCGCTGAGTCCTACCTCGGCGAAGACGTGACCCAAGCGGTTATCACCGTTCCGGCATACTTTAACGACGCTCAACGTCAGGCAACCAAAGACGCCGGCAAAATCGCTGGCCTCGAAGTTCTGCGTATCATCAACGAACCGACCGCTGCGGCTCTCGCCTACGGTCTGGACAAAGATGAAACCAAAACCATCGCTGTATATGACCTTGGCGGCGGTACATTCGACGTTACCATCCTCGAAATCGACGATGGTCTGTTCGAAGTAAAATCGACCAACGGCGACACCTTCCTAGGTGGTGAAGACTTTGACATGCGCATCGTCAACTACCTCGCTGACGAGTTCAAAAAAGAGCACGGCGTTGATCTGACCTCTGACAAAATGGCTCTCCAGCGTCTGAAAGAAGCCGCTGAAAAAGCCAAAATCGAACTGTCGTCGTCGCAGCAGACCGAAATCAACCAGCCGTTCATCTCGATGGGTTCGAACGGTCAGCCGCTGCACATGGTCATGAAACTGACCCGCGCAAAGCTGGAAAGCCTTGTTGCTGATCTGATCAAAAACTCGATCAAACCGTGTCAGGCTGCTCTCAAAGACGCTGGTCTTACCACATCCGACATCGACGAAGTCGTTCTGGTTGGTGGTATGACCCGCATGCCGAAAGTTATCGAAGAAGTAACGAAATTCTTCGGTAAAGAGCCGCACAAAGGTGTGAACCCGGACGAAGTTGTTGCGATGGGCGCTGCTATTCAGGCAGGCGTTTTGCAGGGCGACCTGAAGGACCTCGTTCTTCTGGACGTGACCCCGCTGTCGCTGGGCATCGAAACGCTGGGTGGCGTGTTCACCCGTCTGATCGACCGCAACACGACAATCCCGACCAAGAAATCCCAAGTCTTCTCGACCGCAGAAGACAACCAGAACGCTGTGACCATTCGTGTGTTCCAGGGTGAACGCGAGATGGCTGCCGACAACAAAATGCTCGGTCAGTTCAACCTCGAAAACATCCCACCGGCACCGCGCGGCATGCCGCAGATCGAAGTGACCTTCGACATCGACGCAAACGGTATCGTATCCGTTGGCGCGAAAGACAAAGGCACAGGCAAAGAACAGCAGATTACAATTCAGGCCTCTGGCGGTCTGTCGGACGAAGACATCGAAAAGATGGTCAAGGACGCAGAAGAAAACGCAGAAGCCGATAAGAAGCGTAAAGAGCTGGTCGAAGCGAAAAACCAGGCTGAAAGCCTCGTTCACGCAACAGAGAAATCGATCGAAGAGCACGGCGACAAGGTTGACCCGTCGACCATCGAAGCAATCGAACTGGCAGTCGCTGCCCTCAAGGACGAACTTGAAGGTGATGACGCTGGCAAGATCAAGTCGGGCATCCAGAACGTAACCGAAGCGTCCATGCGCTTGGGTGAAGCCATCTACAAAGCATCCCAAGACGGTGGCGACTCTGACGCTGCTGACAACGATAGTGCAGATGACGACATCCTCGACGCTGACTTCGAGGACCTTGGCGAAGACAAGCGCGGCTAATCATAGCCCTGCTGTGAATAGGCCGGCTCAGACTGACTGGGCCGGTTTGTTCCTTTCCCAAAGGGGGAACGCATGTCAAAACGCGATTATTACGAAGTTTTAGGTGTATCCAAAGGCGCGACTGCGGAAGAGCTTAAGAAGGCCTACCGCACGAAAGCCAAAGAGCTGCACCCAGACCGTAACTCTGACAATCCGGACGCAGAATCTCAGTTCAAAGAAGTGAACGAGGCTTATGACGTCTTGAAAGACGCCAACAAAAAAGCAGCCTATGACCGTTATGGCCATGCTGCGTTTGATGGTGGCATGGGTGGCGGACCACGTGGTGGCCATGGGCACGGTGACTTTGCCTCTGCCTTCTCTGATGTTTTCGACGATCTGTTTGGCGACTTCATGGGTGGTGGCCGTCAGGGTGGTGGTCGGTCTCGGGCACAGCGCGGAAACGATCTACGCTACAACCTGCGCATAACTCTCGAAGAAGCCTTTGGTGGCCTTCAAAAGACGATCAATATTCCTGCATCAAGCCAGTGTGGTTCGTGTAACGGAACGGGTGCCGAGGGCGGCAGCGAACCCATCACTTGTCCGACCTGTTCGGGCATGGGCAAAGTTCGCGCTCAACAGGGTTTCTTTACCGTCGAACGAACCTGTCCGACCTGTAACGGTATGGGTCAGACGATCAAGAACCCGTGCAAATCCTGCCACGGTGCAGGCCGTGTTGAAAAAGAAAAAGCACTGTCGGTCAACATCCCGGCAGGCGTTGAAACTGGTACTCGCATCCGCCTTGCTGGCGAAGGCGAAGCCGGTCTACGCGGTGGCCCATCGGGCGACCTGTACATCTTTATCGAAGTGGCAGAGCACGAGCTCTTTGAACGCGAGGGGACATCCCTGTTCTGCCGCGTTCCCGTGTCGATGGTTGATGCGGCGCTGGGCGGTGAAGTTGAGGTGCCAACAATCGAAGGCGGACGTAGCCGAGTTAAGATCCCTGAAGGTAGCCAATCTGGTCGCCAGATGCGTCTTCGCGGTAAAGGTATGCCCGCTCTGCGCGGCGGCTCGACCGGCGATATGCTGATTGAGCTGGTCGTCGAGACACCTGTGAAACTGACGTCCAAGCAAAAGGAACTCCTCCACGAGTTCCAAGAGCTAAGCACAGAGAACAACCCACATTCGTCGAAATTCTTCTCGGCGGTGAAAGGGTTCTGGGACTCGATGAAGGGCTAATCCAGCTATCATCCCAACGATCAAAGGGCGGCCATCACGGTCGCCCTTTTCGTTTACTCCGCCTTAATCAATCATAGGCGAAGCTCTCGGCCATGACCCAGACCCCGTATATGGCAGAAGCGCCGCTCCCGTTTTTCGACCTCAGTGATGAGGTTGTTTTACCTGTTAAGGCAAAGGGGCAGCCATCCTACATCAAGGATCATCGTACCCGCCTTCGGGAACGGTTCATGACGGGTGGTGCGGCGGCCCTCCCCGACTATGAAATGCTGGAACTTGTGCTCTTTCGCGCCATCCCCCGTCAGGATGTGAAACCTCTGGCTCATGCCCTGCTGGATCAGTTCGGGGACTTCGGTCGTGTGATCACCGCTCCGACCACTACCTTAAAAGGGGTCAAGGGCGTAGGCGATGCGGTTGTCGTTGAACTCAAAATCATCGAGGCCGCCGCCCAAAGGCTCGCACGATCCAAGATCATGCAACGTCAGGTGATCAGCAGTTGGAATGAGGTGCTCGATTACTGCCACACGGTCATGGCGCATCGGGAAACCGAACAATTCCGAATCCTGTTTCTCGACCGAAAGAACATCCTGATCGCTGATGAAGAGCAGTCCAAAGGCACAGTCGATCATGTGCCCGTCTATCCCAGAGAAGTCGTCAAACGGTCACTTGAATTGAACGCCTCCGCTTTGATCCTCGTCCACAATCATCCGTCAGGTGACCCGACCCCATCAGAGGCCGACATAACCATCACGCATCAGATCGCGCAGGCGTTAACCGTCATGGGAATCACACTGCATGATCATCTGATCATTGGGAAATCTCGGGAACTCAGTTTCCGCTCCGAGGGCCTAATCTAATCACCGACCCATAGTTCAACACGGCGGTTCATGCGGCGACCCCACTCTGTTTCATCGCAACCCATCGGTAGGGCTTCACCGAAGCCATTCGCCGAAATCCGCACCGCCTCGGGAACCTCACCGCCCAGCGCTGCCGTAAGTTCGGCCAATACCGCGTTTGCTCTAGTCTGAGAGAGGTCCTTGTTGACGCTCGCAGGCCCAGTGCCATCGCTAAAACCCGCAAGCGTCAAACGGCGACCATCAAACTGGCCATCGCGGATCGCTTGAGCGAGGAACAACAAATGCGATTCAGAAACAGGTGTCAGCGTGGTCGCGCCCTCGGCAAATCGGAAGGTTGTCGACAAACGCGCTTGCCCATCCAGCGTCCGCAACATTCCTTGGAGCTCGGTCAATGAAACCTCACTACCCGCCTGCAGGATCGCGTTTGCCAGCCGCTCGCCCTGCTCATCCCATCCAATCGGCACCACACCTTGGTCCACAAAACCAGCTCGCCGAATGACGGCCTGGGCCTCATTGCTACGCAACCAAGCCAGAAAATCCGCGGCCTGTGGTGCGATACGATATTCAGGCAAATAGAGGTAGAGCGGCATCGTCAGTGGATAATCACCCGTCTTCAACGACGTCCGGCGAGGGATGGACCTCAATCCACAAACATCTTGCAAAATCATCGGCGCCGCTTTGCCAAAGGCACCCATCGGCACGACCCCGATAGCCTGCGGGTCTTCAGCCACAAGGTTGGTCATCTCAAGCCCCACACTAACGCGGGTGGCATCTTCGACCGCATCTGAGTCACCCAAAACCATGGATTGAAACCCATGCGCTTGATCAGAGTTTTCCGTGGCCAAGATAGGATGGACTAACCCATCATCCCCCTTGAGGTCGGACCAGTTCGTAACCTCACCACTGAACACAGACGACAAAGCATCCAGAGAAATGAATTTGACAGGTTGGAGCGGGGATACAACGGGCACCAACGCATCGAGCGCCAATATGCGCGCGCGACCATTCGCGTTCAACGCCCCTAAACCCGCAGCCATCGATGCCGCGTTCTCCGCCGACGTCGCAGGACGTGCGGACATGACCACATCGGCTGTTCCTCTGCGTTGCATTTCAAAACCAACCGAACTCTCGTTCAACGCGAAATAGACCTGCAGTTCGGGCGCACCGAGAGGTCCAATCTGATATTGCAGTGCACTTTCGCCTTCGAGCGCCGAGATATTCAGGTTCTGTTGCCGTCCGTATGCCTCGACCAACGCAGGAAGAAGGACCTCGCCAATGCGGGGCGATCCTGCAAACCGAAGCTCGGCCGCCCCATTCGGTGCAGGGCAACGCAATCCCTCGCAAATCACGCCTGCATAGGCGACGGTCACAACGCCATATTCGGTCCGCAGGCGCATGTAGTCGCCATCAAAGCTTAGGACATCACCACTAATCGCGAGTCCACCCTCTGTCCGTAGATTAACGGGTTCAGCAATGGCGATGTCATACGCAAAGAGCGCGGCCAAAACAGCCGCGCCAATGCATTTCAAATTCAGGCTCTTACAACTTATACGCGTCATTTCGCGGCGAGTGTTAAGTCCGTGAACATATTTTTCAACACAAGAAAGTCTCCAACTGCATCGCAGTCCGGCATAGTGACTTGTAGGTCAACAGCTTCGGCGTCGTGCTCTGGCCCGATCTGGATGCTTTGGGCTGCAACGTCCCGTCCGCAGTTGCGGATCGTGATCGACGCTTCAACGCTAAGCTCGATCGCTCCGCCAGACGCAGAATGAGCTGTCGGGTAGGTATAGACCTCCGCGATCAGAGGTTCTGGTAAGTCGGCATTGCCGAGCCGCACAAGGAAACCCTGCCCATTCGCCGCAGCACTTGGTGACCGAGGTGCATCCATCCAGACATGACCATCCGCCCCAAACTCCGCACCAAACTCAAAGGCATGGATACCGACCGCTGCATTGCCCTGCCACTGCAGAACCGCGCGGTCCAAGTCTGAGACATCAGGAACGGTTGCGCTCGCTACCGCGCCCATGCCATCGTCGAATGCCGCAATAAATACGGCGTTTTCAGTGAGAGCTGGAACTTCAGCCGCAAACTGGCCGTCCTCATCTGTCGCGACAGAGAACATCATACCCTGATGGTGAACAGTGAACCGCGCCTGTGGATAGCACGAGGCGTCCACCGTCAGATTTACCATGCCATATGCAGTCGCTTCCGCCGCCATTTCAGGCACACAGTCGACGTTCAACGCGATCTCATCCGAGAGCTCGGAAATTGGATCGTCGGGGCCCGTTGAGGCGACAAGAATCGGCACAATGTCAGTCACGACAGGATCAATGCTGGCGGGCACCTTCAATTCTGTCACGTGAACCTCAGGTGCGACCATGAATGGGCCCGCGTCTTCTGGCAGGTCAACATCGCGCAGCGCTACAGATGGCTCAACTAAAACGGTGCTCTGAACGGGTGCAGGCATTGCCTCAACATCAGTCGAACGTTCAGCAAATGCATTGCCGTTTTGCATAACAAAACCTACGGCAAGAGCAGCCGAAAACGTGACGCCAGCAGTCATCATTTTTCTAGAGCGGGACAATTCACCCTCCACCAACACTTAAATTCAGTTTTCAACCTAGGGGTGGAAGATGGTGTTAGCTGGACCTGACTGGGGAAAGTTCTGGGCTGAATTGGGGCGAAATTGCTCAATGGACCGAAAAAGGCCGGCGTCATTGCTGACACCGGCCCCTAATTTCACCAGTTACTGAAGCTCAGAACTTGCCGTGGCAGTATTTGAACTTCTCGCCCGAACCACAGGGGCACGGATCATTGCGCGACGGATCACCCCAAGTCGTAGGGTCGTTCTCGTCAAAACCTGGTTTTGCATTCGCTGCAGGATGCTTTGGCTGTTCAGCCGCTGCAGCTGCCGCCTGCGCCTGACGTTGCTGCTCCACCATCTGCCGCAGCATTTGTTCTTGCTGCTCTTTGGACATCGGCTGAATGCGCGAAAGTTTCTGAGTCACATCCTCACGCAGACCATCCAAAAGGCTTTCGAACAGCTGGAAGGCTTCTGTCTTGTATTCATTGAGCGGGTCACGCTGCGCATAACCACGGAAACCAACAACCGACCGAAGGTGTTCGAGCGTCAACAAATGCTCGCGCCATTTACCATCGATGGTTTGAAGCAGGATCTGCTTTTCGATCTGGCGCATAGTCTCTGCACCAAAGGCTTCGGCCTTTTCAGCCATAAGCGCATCGGTAGCCTCGTAGAGACGGTCGCGGATGTCGCTGTCGTCTACGCCCTCTTCAGACGCCCAATCAACGACAGGCACGTCAACGCCCAGCTTGTCGAGACACGCAGCCTTCAGGCCGTCTGCATCCCACTGGTCCGCATAGGACCGCGCGGGAATGAATTGATCGACCAGATCGTCAACAACGTCCTGACGCATATCGCCAACAATCTCGGACAGGTCCGCCGCTTCCATGATCTCGCGACGCTGTTTAAAGATCACCTTACGCTGATCGTTCATCACATCGTCGAATTTCAAGAGCTGCTTACGAATGTCGAAGTTGCGGCCTTCGACCTTGGCCTGAGCACGTTCGAGCGACTTGTTCACCCACGGGTGGATGATCGCTTCGCCCTCTTTCATGCCAAGGCCAGAGAGAACCTTCTCCAGACGCTCGGACCCAAAGATACGCATGAGGTCATCGTCAAGCGACAGGAAGAACACCGAACGACCTGGGTCACCCTGACGACCCGAACGACCGCGCAGCTGGTTGTCGATACGACGAGACTCGTGACGTTCCGTTGCCAGAACGAACAGGCCGCCAGCCTGCTTAACCGCCTCTTCGTCACCTTTGTGCGCTTCTTCGATCTGCGCACGGATGGCTTCAGGGTCAGCCTCAGGGTTCGCAGCAATCGCTTCGAGAACTTTATGTTCAACGTTACCGCCGAGCTTAATGTCGGTACCACGGCCTGCCATGTTGGTCGCAATCGTCACAGCACCGAGTTTACCTGCCTCTGCAACAATCTGCGCTTCTTGCTCGTGCTGACGCGCGTTCAGGACGTTGTGCGGGATTTTCGCAGCGGTCAAAAGCTGCGACAGGAATTCCGATTTTTCAATCGAGGTCGTGCCGACAAGGATAGGCTGGCCTTTTTCATGGGCGATGCCGATCTCTTTAACGATGGCGTCAAACTTTTCCTGTGCCGAGCGGTAAACCTGATCGTGTTCATCTTTACGCGCAATCGGGCGGTTGGTCGGGACCTCAACAACACCGAGACGGTAGATTTCCATGAACTCGTCGGCTTCGGTCATCGCCGTACCCGTCATGCCGCCCAGTTTTTCATAAAGGCGGAAGTAGTTCTGGAATGTCACCGATGCGAGGGTCACGTTCTCAGGCTGGATCGAACAGTTTTCTTTGGCTTCGATCGCTTGGTGCAGGCCATCGGACAGACGACGACCCGCCATCATACGGCCTGTGAATTCGTCGATCAGCACAACGTTGCCGTCACGAACGATGTAGTCTTTGTCCTTGGTGAACAGCTTATGGGCGCGCAGACCTTGGTTCACGTGGTGAACAATTGTGGTGCTTTCCGGATCGTAGAGCGACTGGTCAGCGGGCAGAATACCCGCATTTCGCAGACGTTCTTCGAGGAATTCGTTGCCCTCATCGGTAAAGGTGACCTGACGAGACTTTTCGTCGATGGTGTAATGCGTTTCAGCCAGCTCAGGGATCAATGCATCTATGGCTTTATAAAGTTCCGAACGGTCTTGCGCCGGACCCGAAATGATCAGCGGAGTCCGCGCTTCGTCGATAAGGATAGAGTCGACCTCGTCCACAATCGCGAAGTAATGCTGATGCTGCATCATCTGGCTCAACTCTGACTTCATGTTATCACGAAGGTAATCGAAACCGAGTTCGTTATTCGTCGTGTAGGTGATGTCGCAAGCATAAGCCGTGCGCTTTTCGTCTTCGGGCTGCTGAGGAACCACAACGCCAGTTGTCAAACCCAAAGCACCATAAACTTTGCTCATCCATTCAGCGTCACGACGAGCGAGGTAATCGTTCACCGTCACAACGTGAACGCCTTTACCTGTGAGCGCATTCAGATAGGCCGCGAAGGTCGCCATAAGCGTTTTACCTTCGCCCGTCTTCATCTCGGAAATGTTACCTTGGTGCAGGAAAATCCCGCCCATCAACTGCACATCAAAGGCCCGCAGACCCAATGCGCGCTTGGCGGCTTCACGACAGTTTGCAAATGCCTCGGGCAGCAGCGAGTCGAGTGATTCCCCGTTCTCAATACGTCCTTTAAATTCGTTGGACTTTTCGATCAGCTGTTCATCTGTCAGCTTCTCGAATTCGGGCTCCAGCGCGTTGATCTTTGCGATGATCGGCTTGGTTGCCTTGATCTTGCGGTCGTTCGCGGTGCCAAACACCTTTTTGGCCAGCGTTCCGAATCCCAGCATGTTCTCTCCGCGCCCTCAATTTGGGGCCTAATGACGTCGTTATGATGAGGAGGTTGCTTGTCGCTCACAGCAGCAACGCCTAAACAGGTGACAAGACGGCCCCTCAATGCCTCTTCGGGATGTAAGGGGAGGGCCATAAAGTGTCAACGCTGCGGGGCTTTCGCGGCCGAAATGGGAAAGATTTGATGAAGAAATTCGCTACATTCGCAGCAGTAAGTGCCCTCGCCCTCTTTGCGGCTACTGCACAGGCTGAGGAACCGACCGGAAATACCGTCGTCGCGACTGTAAACGGCACCGATATCACGCTGTCGCACATGATCATCACCATGGCGCAACTGCCCGCCCAATATCAGCAACTCCCGCCCGAAGTTCTCTGGGACGGTATCCTTGAACAGCTGATCCAGCAGCAGTTGCTCGCCGACGAAATGACTCACCTGCCTGCACGCGCTCAATACGCGATCGAGAACGAAACCCGTTCGATCAAAGCGGGTGAACGTATCTCTGTTCTGTCCGAAGCTGCAGTCACCGAAGAGGCTCTTCAGGCTGCTTATGACGCGCAATTCGCGGACGCAGAGCCGACACCTGAATACAACGCATCGCACATCCTCTTGGCCACCCAAGAAGAAGCGCTCGCCGCGAAAGCTCGCGTTGATGCAGGCGAGGACTTCGCAACAGTCGCTACCGAACTGTCGACAGGTCCATCTGGCCCGAACGGTGGCCAGCTCGGTTGGTTCGGCCCAGGCATGATGGTCGAGCCGTTCGAACAAGCCGTTGTCGCAATGGAAGTCGGCACTGTGTCCGAACCTGTTGAGACACAATTTGGCTGGCACATCATTAAACTGAACGAGACCCGTGATCAGGCAAACCCGACCCTCGACGATATGCGCGATGAACTCGCCGCTAAAATCCAAGAGGAAATGATCACCACCTATCTGGCTCAGATCACCTCTGACTCGGACATTACACGCATCGAAGCTGGCTCGATCGACCCGGCCGCTCTCACCAACCTCGACCTGCTGGAGCAGTAAAACTATGCCCGTCTCGCCTCTTGCCCCTGCGGCATTCCCCGACCTTCCAGTCATTGATGGCGTCCGTTTTGCATCGGCTATGGCTGGTGTGAAATACAACAACCGCACCGACGTGATGCTGGCCGAATTGGTCGAAGGCAGCACCGTTGCGGGCGTATTCACCCGCTCGGCCACACGGTCGGCGAACGTTTTGGACTGTCAGGCCAAGAACGGGAAAACTCAGGCGGGACGGGCCGCCATTATCGTGAACTCGGGCAACTCGAACGCCTTCACTGGCGCACGCGGTGTAGAAGCCGTCGACGCTCTTTGCGCAGGCGTTGCAGAACAGACTGGCATCGACGCTGACCGCATCTTTACCTCGTCGACTGGCGTGATTGGCGAACCCCTGCCTTACGACCGCATCACCGCGAAAATCGGCGAACTATCCGCAAACCTCAACGCGGGTGGCATCGAAGGCGCTGCTAAGGCAATCATGACCACTGACACCTTCCCCAAGGGGTCCGCGGCTGAAATCACCGTGAACGGTCAGACGGTCAAGATTGCGGGCATCGCCAAAGGTTCAGGCATGATCGCGCCAGACATGGCCACCATGCTAGTCTACATTTTTACGGATGCGAAGATCGGATATGAGGCACTGCAGGGCGTCCTGTCAAAACTCACCGATAAGACCTTCAACTGCATCACCGTCGACAGCGATACGTCGACCTCTGATACGCTCCTCATCGGTGCTACGGGCGCGTCTGGCGTTGATGTCTCTGACAATGCTGATTTTGAGGCTGCGCTCCACAAGGTGATGCTCGACCTGTCTCATCAAGTGATCCGCGACGGCGAAGGCGCAACTAAATTCGTAGAGATCCAAGTTACGGGCGCGGCGAGCGACGCAGACGCAAAACGCGTGGGCCTTTCGGTCGCAAACTCTCCTTTGGTGAAAACCGCAATTGCTGGCGAAGATGCCAACTGGGGTCGTATCGTTGCCGCTGTTGGTAAATCTGGCGCCCAAGCAGACCGTGATCGTCTCTCCATTCGATTTGGCGATATCACCGTGGCAGAAAACGGATGGCGCGCGCCGAATTATTCCGAAGCTGACGCAAGCGCTTACATGAAAAACGCTGAACTGATCATCGGTGTTGATCTCGGTATCGGGACTGGCGCGTCAACGGTTTGGACCTGTGATTTGACCTACGAATACATTAGGATCAACGCGGACTATCGCTCGTGACGAAGAAAATCATCCTCGTTTCAGCAGTCGCGCTCATCGACGTCGATGGGCGCGTCCTGCTTGCGCAACGGCCCGAAGGAAAGTCCCTCGCGGGCCTATGGGAATTCCCGGGTGGTAAAGTCGAAGCAGGCGAAACGCCCGAGGCAGCGCTGGTCCGCGAACTCCACGAAGAACTCGGCATCGAAACGTGGAATTCCTGCCTCGCGCCGCTGACGTTTGCCTCGCATAGCTATGACGATTTCCACCTGCTGATGCCCTTGTTTGCGTGTCGGCGCTGGAATGGCACACCGCAGCCCAAAGAGGGACAAAAACTGGCTTGGGTCCGCAAGAATCAACTGAACGATTACCCGATGCCGCCAGCCGACATTCCGCTCATCCCAATTCTACGCGACTGGCTCTAAAATCATCCTTTGGGATAGCTATTTTTCGCATCTGCACCTCAGGTAACTTCACCTCTAGGCGACAACCTGAGGTGTTAGATATGTACCGTACAATTATTATCGGCAGCAGTGTGTCCTTGCAGGGCAAGTTTCTGCGCGATGCGGATAACGGCAACGTTGTAATCAGCGTCGGCAACCGCACTTACGTTGGGCGTCCAGCAAACGTTGCGGCCTAACTTCGGAACCTTTCCGATATGACAAAGAAAAAGGGACGGTCCGCTTTGGACCGTCCCTTTTCTTTTGCGCGAAACGCGGCCTGATTACAGGCTGCGCTCGATTTCTTCACGTTCGAAGATCTCGATAACGTCACCTGGACGGATATCGTCATAATTCTCGAACGCCATACCGCATTCCTGACCAGACAGAACCTCGGACACTTCGTCTTTGAAGCGCTTGAGGGTCTTGAGAGTGCCTTCGTGGATAACAACGTTATCACGCAGCAGGCGCACACCAGCCGAACGACGAGCCACGCCTTCGGTGACCAGACAGCCAGCAACTTTGCCGACGTTGGAAACCTTGAACACCTCTTTGATGTTCGCGTAGCCGATGAAGTTCTCGCGGATTTCTGCGGACAGAAGGCCAGATGCAGCAGCTTTGATATCGTCAACAAGGTCATAGATGACCGAGTAGTAACGAATTTCAACGCCCTTCTGGTTCGCGGAGTTACGTGCCGGTGCGTTCGCACGGACGTTAAAGCCGATAACCGGAGTGCCCGATGCTTCTGCAAGACCAACGTCAGTCTCGGTGATCGCGCCAACGCCGTAATGAATGACGCGAACGCGGACTTCGTCGTTACCGACTTTTTCCAGCGCCTGAACGATAGCTTCAGCAGAACCCTGAACGTCAGCCTTAACAACAACGGGCAGCTCAGAAACGTTCTCGTCTTCTTTCGCTTTAGCCATCAACTGTTCAAGGGTGGTCGCTGCACCTGCCGCTGCGCGTTTTTCTTTCGCAGCATGAGCACGGTATTCAGCAATCTCACGCGCCTGAGCTTCGGTTTCGGTCACGTTCAGAACGTCACCTGCTTCTGGAGTGCCGTTGAGGCCAAGAACCTCTACAGGCACAGACGGGCCAGCCTCGTCTACACGCTCACCTTGGTCATTGATCAGCGCGCGGACTTTACCCCACTGCTCACCCACAACGAAGATGTCACCACGTTTCAGAGTACCGTTCTGCACCAGAACAGTTGCAACCGGACCGCGACCCACATCGAGTTGAGCTTCGATCACAGCACCCTGAGCAGCACGGTTCGGGTTCGCTTTGAGTTCGAGAATCTCTGCCTGAAGCGCAATCGCTTCGAGGAGGCTGTCGAGACCCATGCCCGTTTTCGCCGAAACTTCAACGTCCTGAACGTCGCCAGACATCTTCTCGACCACGATTTCGTGCATCAAGAGGTCTGTACGGACCTTATCGGGGTTGGCTGCTGGTTTATCACATTTGTTGATCGCAACGATCATCGGAACTTTCGCTGCTTTAGCGTGTGCGATTGCTTCGATGGTCTGCGGCATCACGGCATCGTCTGCCGCAACAACGAGAACAACAATGTCTGTCACCTGAGCACCACGAGCACGCATAGACGTAAACGCCGCGTGGCCCGGAGTGTCGAGGAACGACAGAACAGCTCCAGAGTCGGTGGTTACCTGATATGCACCGATGTGCTGGGTAATGCCGCCAGCTTCGCCAGATACAACGTTCGCCTTACGGATCGCGTCGAGAAGCGACGTCTTACCGTGGTCAACGTGGCCCATGATGGTGATGACCGGCGGACGCGGTTTCAGGTCTTCAGCTTTGTCCTGAACCTGTTCAATCGCCTGCTCAACGTCAGCATCCGACACACGCTGTACGCGGTGACCGAACTCTTCGATGATCAGTTCTGCGGTATCCGCGTCGATCGTCTGGTTCTGTGTCGCCATGATGCCGTTCTGCATCAAAGCTTTCACAACATCAGCCACACGTTCGGCCATGCGGTTTGCAAGTTCAGCAACGGTGATCGCTTCAGGAAGCTGGACGTCACGCACGATTTTCTCGCGCTGCATTTGTCCACCCATCGCTTTTTGACGGGCTTTCTCTTGCTTACGCTTCATCGCCGCCATCGAGCGGTGACGACCGTCACCACCTGCCAGCGCATCATTCAGCGAAAGCTTGCCAGAGCGGCGGCCACCATCACGCGATGCCACTTTGGCTTTCGCGTTTTTCGCATCATCACGGGCGTCGTCACGTTGACGATCAACCTTGCGCGGGCCAGCTCCTACGGAACGACCAGAGCGGTCATCCTCAGCACCAGCAGGCGCAGCGGCGGCAGCAGGTGCCGGCGCAGCTGCGGCGGCTTTCTTTTCTGCGGCAGCAGCACGTGCAGCTTCTTCAGCTTCACGCTTCTTGCGCTCTTCTTCTTCCGCTTTCGCACGGAGCGCTTCTTCGCGCTCGCGCTCTTCGCGTTCTTTTGCCTCGATTTCGGCACGACGACGATCACGCTCTTCTTCGCGTGCTTTGTCTTCGGCCTCACGCCTTGCGGCATCTTCGGCTTCGCGGGCTTTCGCGACCGCGAGTGCTTTCATACGGCGTTCCAGTTCGGCATCCGAAATGCCTGCCGGACGCTTGGAGGGGTCACCTACAGTCGGTCGTGTCGTGCCACCAGGTTTGGCCGCACCCGGTTTCGGGACCACAACGCGTTTGCGCTTGGTCTCAACCACGACGTTCTTGGTGCGTCCGTGGCTGAAGCTCTGCTTCACATTTCCCGAACCGCCACGCAGACCAAGAGGTTTTTTTCCGTCGTTATCGCTCATCTAGCTACTTTTTCCTTTCCGGTGGCCGAATTGCCGCCGTCAGTTATACGCATGCTTTTCAGCTTTGCGGCTTCCTCTACAACACGGTCGCTGAGTCCGCCATAAGCGAGCGCGCCATGTATCACACTTTGACGCCCGAAAGCCAAACCCAATTCATCAGCCGTGAGGCAGTCGAAATATCGGGCGCCTTCCGGCGTCCAGAGTTTGGTTTTTCCGCGCGCGGACCCATCGCTAGCTTGCAAGAGAACGCGAACACGTTCGCCGCCTGCCAACCAGTCCTTAACTTTCTCAAAACCCCCGATTGCATAGCCGCCTTTACGAGCCAGCGCGATCAAATCTGTCACACGGCGCACAAGCTGGCGCTCCACATCATCGGCGAGCCCTTCAGGCACCGTCACCGGAGCCTTTGCAGATCGTGAAAAATGACCCTTTCCAGCCTGTTCCAGAGCACTGCGAGTGGCTGACACCCACATACCCCGACCGGGAAGTTTCTCCATCACATCAGGATAGACCTGATTATCAGGACCAACCACAAAGCGGATCAACCCAGAGACAGGCTGAACTTCGCCAGTGACAATGCACTTGCGTTCAGTTTCCATATCTCGATTTTTATGTTGTCCGCCACGGGTCATTCTCAAGAACTCCGAGGATTACTCCTCAGCCCCCTCTTCGATCTCATCTTCTGCGTCCGCTTCGAGTTCTTCAGGGTCAACCCAGCCAAGCATGACGCGAGCGGTCATGATCATGTCCTGAGCTTCTTCAAGGCTCACGTCGAACTTCTCGAGGACGCCATCGTCCTTAACGCGTGCGCCATCCACAGTGGTCCAGCCGCCAGCCAATTCCCAGTCCGCGCAGGTCGCAAAATCTTCGAGCGATTTCACACCGTCTTCGGCCAAGGCTTCGATCATTTGCGGTGTCAGACCTTCGAATTCAACGAGGCTGTCTTCGACGCCCAACTCACGTGCACGTTCCATCGCTTTGCGGTTCTGGGCTTCCAGAACGTCACGAGCGCGCGCTTGCAGTTCATTCGCGGTGTCGTCATCAACGCCGTCAATTACAAGCAGTTCGTCAATGTCAACGTAAGCAACTTCTTCGAGGTTGGTGAAGCCTTCGGACACCAGCAACTGAGCAAAGAACTCGTCGAGATCGAGGTTTTCCATGAACAACTTGGTGCGCACTTCGAACTCGGCCTGACGACGTTTGGATTCTTCTTCCTCGGTCATGATGTCAATGTCGAGGCCAGTCAGCTGCGACGCCAGACGCACGTTCTGACCACGGCGACCAATCGCGAGCGACAGCTGCTCCTCAGGAACAACGACTTCAATTTTGCCAGCTTCTTCGTCCAGAACCACTTTCGACACTTCTGCCGGCTGCAGTGCGTTCACGAGGAAGGTTGGTGTGTCTTCGTTCCACGGAATGATGTCGATCTTCTCGCCCTGAAGCTCGTTCACAACGGCCTGAACACGGCTACCGCGCATACCGACGCAAGCGCCGACAGGATCGATCGAGTTGTCGAACGAGATAACAGCAATCTTAGCGCGCGAACCTGGGTCACGTGCAACAGCTTTGATCTCGATGATGCCTTCGTAGATTTCCGGCACTTCCATTTTGAAGAGCTCAGCCATGAACTCAGGAGCGGTGCGCGACAGGAAGATCTGCGGACCACGAGGTTCACGACGAACGTCTTTAACATATGCACGAATACGGTCGCCTGGGCGGTATGCTTCGCGGCCGATTTTCTCATTGCGACGCAGAACAGCTTCACCAGCACCTACGTCAACAATGACGTTGCCGTATTCTTCGCGCTTAACGGAACCGTTGATGATGGTGCCTGCGCGGTCTTTGAATTCTTCGTACTGCTTGTCACGCTCAGCTTCGCGGACTTTCTGAAGGATAACCTGCTTTGCGGATTGAGCTGCGATACGGCCCAATTCAACTGGCGGAACTTCTTCAGAGAATTCGTCACCAACTTGCGGGTCAGCCATATACTGTTTGGCCTGCTCAACGGTGAACTCAGCCTGATAGTTTTCAAGTTCTTCGTCAGCAACAACGGTACGGACGCGGGTAAAGGTTGCTTTACCAGTCTTGCGGTCGATCGACACGCGAATGTCCATTTCCGAGCCGTAACGCGATTTCGCTGCACGAGCGAGCGACTCTTCCATCGCTTCGACGACCAAGTTCGGGTCGATCATTTTCTCGCGGGCTACGGCTTCGGCTGTTTGCAGCAGCTCAAGCTGGTTGGCAGAGGTAATTGCCATATCTATTACTCCTCGTCGCCATCAATGATGGTTTCAACTTCATCATACTGGGCCTCATCGATTTGGCCCTTGTCTTTGCGACCGCGCAGAACTTCGCGGATCAATTCGTCTGTCAGCACCAATTTGGCATCTGACAGCCAGTCGAATTTCAGACCGATGGTGATGTCTTCGCCCTGCTCATCAAGCGTGATCAGAACTTCATCACCTTCAACGCCAGCAAGCTGGCCTTTAAAGCGCCGACGACCGTCGATCATCTCGCTGGTTTCGATCTTGGCCTCGTTGCCGGCCCATTGCTCGAAATCCTTAAGACGTGTCAGCGGACGATCAATACCGGGGGACGACACTTCGAGGCTGTAAGCCTCAATAATCGGATCCTCGACGTCGAGCGTTGCCGAAAGCGCGGTCGAAATCTTAGCACAGTCATCCACCTCGATGGTGCCATCGGGCTTCTGCGCCATAACCTGCAAGGTGGTTTCCTTGAGGCTTTTCATCAAACGGACACGCACAACTTCATACCCCATGTCCTCAATGACAGGGGTGATAATTTCTGCGATCCGGCGGTCCAATGCCGCCTTGGCGATCAGATCAGTCATCTGTTCTCCAAAAACAAAAAAACGGGCTCGCGGCCCGTCGATCTTTCCCGGTGGAGCGTCGGGTCGGAACCGTCAGCGCCGCTGTTGAGAGGCCATATAGGCCCATACTGCTGAGTCTGCAAGGGAAACCGTTAGGCCACCCACCACCGTTCTGCCATCCGCGCGTTATCCATCGGCCAAAGGTTGCCAATCGACGTGGGCGTAGCGACCCGATCCGACCTTGCACCAATCCAATTTGCAAAAGCAGGAATAATTGCGCCGCCCTGATCGCGCAGGATTTTCTGCATTTCAGCATAGAGATCCGACCGCAGATCAGGGTCAAATTCCGCTCGCGCCGCGACCAACAGCTGCTCGAACCGTCCATCCGCCCAGCGCGTATCATTCCAAGGGCTGCCTGCGTGGTATGCCGTCGAGAGCATCCAGTCCTCGGTCACTCGACCCGACCAATAAGTGGCCGTGAAAGGCTTGCTACCGAATGTGTCACCCCAATACCCGACGGATGCCGCCTCTTTGATCTGAATATCAATGCCCGCAGGCGCTGCGGCCGTGCGGAAAAGTTCAGCCGCAGACGAATTCATCGCAACATCGGACGTGAACAGATCAACCGAAACCTTCGACAATCCGGCCTGACGCAAATGCCATGCGGCACGCTCAGGATCATGGGCAATAGGCGCAAGTCCCGCATAGAACTGGTTCGCGGGTCCAATCGGGCTATCCGCTGCAACTCGTCCGTGACCATGCAGCACCTGATCAACAATCGCCTGCCGATCAATGCCATGCTTGAGCGCCAGACGAACATTCAGATCATCAAACGGAGCCGTATCTGTCCGCATTCCAAACGCGAGGTGCATATTCCCCGTCGTCTCAACGATATTTATGCGTGGATGCGTCGAAAGCCTCGATACGGCGGCAGGGTCTACCCGATCAACCGCATCCACTTGCCCCGTAAGAAGCGCATTCATCCGCCGCGCACGATCATTCATCGCCACGAACTCTACTCGATCGAACCAACCGGCCGTGCCGTCTTTGTAATGGCTCTGCACGCGACGCCCGACAAACCGTATCCCCGGTTCAAAGGTCTCAACGCGGTAGAGGCCAGTGCCGATCCCCTCCGCGATCGCTTCATCGATCTGGCCCGAGGGATAGATGATCAGGTGATAGTCGGACAGCAAATATGGAAAATCCGCATTCCCTGAGGTCAACGTGAATCGCACCTGATGGTCAGACAAACGGGAAATATCTTGGATACCATCGACAATGACACGTGCGCCCGATGCCGTACCCCGATGGAAATCGAAGCTGTCGATCACATCCTGCGCGACAAACGGTTTTCCGTTGTGAAAGGTCACGCCACGCCGCAAGGCAACCGTCCAAATCCGTCCGTCCGCCGATGACTCCCAACTCTCGGCGAGTTCACCGACCAATGACCCATCCGCCGTTACTTCGGTCAAACAATCAAAGACAGCGCCCTGTCCGCAAGCAATCATAAAGCTGTCTGAAAACGTCCGTGCATCCCAACTGTCCAAAGGCGATGCCCCCGATAGACCAACAATGAGTCGCCCACCAACGGAACCCGCCCGCGCCGATACACCCGATGCAGTCAAAACCGCAGCGGCGATACCGTATTTCAGCAGGTTTCTTCGTTTGTAGGACTGCACCTGTGCAGACTCCTTTTGACTTCAACTTGAATACCGTAGCGAAGCAAATCGCTTGGGTCCATGCCATCCACGAACTTGTGGCAGGCCATCAGGTTACCTGCGGCCCCCATATGGACGCATGGTCATTAGAACTCTGCCGCGATCTCATCCATGATCCGCACTAATTCCCGCGTGATCCCCGGTTCAGACAGCGCATGGCCCGCCTGTGGGATCATCCGCATCCGCGAGCCAATCCAGCCTTTGTGCAATTTGTAAGCCGAGGTCGGCGGACAGATCATGTCATAACGACCTTGGACAATGTGGCCGGGGATGCCTCTCAGACGGTGGAGGTTGTTCAGGATCGCGGTGTCTTCGGTCAGAAACCCTTTGTTGATAAAGTAATGGTTCTCTAACCGCGAAAATGCCCGCGCGTATTCACCGGGTGCTTCGCCTGCAAAGCCGTTGGATTCGATGGATGCCAGCGCGTTCTCCCAATTGGCCCAAGCCCGCGCGTAACGAGTTTCCTCCATCAGGTTTCCGCTGAACAAACGGCGGTGATAGGCGCCAATCATATCGTCCCGCTCTTCCTCGGGAATGAGGCTTTCGAAACGGGCCCAAAGGTCGGGCCAGAATGCACCCGCACCACCGCCGTAGAACCAATCCAACTCTGGATCAGTCATCAGGAATACGCCGCGTAGGATCAAACCTGACACGCGTTCAGGATGGGTCTGAGCGTAGATCAATGCGAGCGTCGCGCCCCAGCTTCCGCCAAAGGCAAACCAGCGCCCGATATTCAGGGTTTCGCGGATCTTCTCCATATCCGCGACGAGGTCCCACGTCGTGTTCGCCTCTGTGCTCGCATGAGGCAATGACCGACCGCATCCACGCTGATCGAACAGAACGATACGATACACCTCTGGGTCGAAATAACGACGCATGGCGGGGCTACAGCCTCCACCCGGTCCACCGTGAACAACTATGACAGGCACACCGTCACGCCGACCACATTGTTCGACATACACTCTGTGCCCGTCACCCACATCCAGCATCTGCTGGTCAAATGGGTCGATCGGGGGATAAAGGTGCGGCACCGCGCGTCTTTGACCTGAGACTTTGTCCATGTCACCTCTATATAGCACGGTAAACCGCCAGACCATTCCCCCTTTGGAGGCAAAGATGACCCAGACGACCGTTGATCCCGCAGAAGTTGCCAAATTCGAAGCTATGGCCGCAGAATGGTGGGATCTTGAGGGCAAATTCAAGCCGCTCCACATGATGAACCCGATCCGGCTGAAGTACATAACCGAGCAAATCGCAGCAGAATTTGGTCGTGATCTGGACAATGACAAACCGTTTTCAGGCCTGCGGATACTCGACATCGGTTGTGGCGGTGGTTTGTTGTGCGAACCGATGGCACGTTTGGGGGCGACGATTGTCGGCGTCGATGCCGCGGAGCGGAACATCCCCGTAGCCCAAGCCCACGCCCGTCAATCAGGCCTCGACATCGACTACCGTTGGACCACCGCCGAAACGATGGCCGCCGCAGGGGAGCAGTTCGATGTGGTTCTCAACATGGAAGTTGTTGAACATGTGGCCGATCCATTGGCTTACCTGACCGCGTGTCAGCAGCTTTTGAAACAGGGGGGTCTGCACATCTGTTCGACCATCAACCGCAACCCCAAGAGCTTTGCCGTTGCGATTCTGGGAGCAGAGTACGTGATGCGCTGGCTACCAAAAGGCACGCATGAATGGTCAAAGTTCATCACGCCAGACGAACTCTATGACTTGATCCGGAAAGGCGGCCTCGACCCCGTTGATCGCAAAGGATTCGTGTTCAATCCAGTGCTATGGACATGGTCAATCAGTGATCGCGACTTATCGGTGAACTATGTCACCGCATCGATCAAACGTTAATCGTTTTCGCTCAGCTGCAACCGCAGCTCACGCAAGACAGGCAAAACGGCGCGGACTTTTTCTGCGCCGACTTTATCAACGAGACCAGCAATCACTGGTGTCATAGCGGCAAGCGCCGCATCACGTGCAGCAAGACCCGCAGGGCTAATAGCTACCAGCTTGCGCCGCGCATCGTCCCAATCGGGACGAATATGAACCCAACCCGCCCAATCCAATTTGCCCAACGTATTCGTCATCGCTCCACGGGTGAGGTGAAACGTCTTTGCCAATTGCGCTGGCGTGCGTTCATCACCGGCATGAGCAAGGTGATTGAGAACGGAAAAATGGGACAACTCCATACCCTTGGGCAGCACGCGAACCACATTGGCGCGAGCCAACTGATCCACGGTCAGGATCTCGCTAAAGAGCGAAACGGCAAGGTTATTTGAATTCTTGTCCATCCGGTCCCCTAAAAACTCGATCATGCAACAAAGACGGTACGCGCGCCCGCGCTTGTGCCACCTCATCGGGGTTCAAATCAATGAAAACAATGCCTTCGTCCACTCCAGCATCGACTAAAACTTCTCCCCAAGGGGAGATTACCATCGAATGACCGTAGGTTTGACGTGGTTTGCCCGAATGCACCGAGTGATTACCTGTTTGCGCAGCAGCCAGAACATAAGCCCCGTTTTCAATCGCACGCGCCCGCAAGAGAGGTTCCCAATGCGCGGCGCCCGTGACGGGTGAAAACGCAGCGGGGGCCAGTAGGATCGTCGCTCCAGCCTGACACAAAGCGCGATGCAAATAAGGGAACCGAACGTCGTAACACACTGTCAGCCCCAAGGTGCCAAAGGGCGTTTCGCATGTCACCGCCTCTTCCCCCGGTCGGAACCCAGCAGATTCGCGAAACGTCTCAGTCTCAGAGACCTGCACGTCGAACATATGGATCTTGTCGTATCGGGCGCGGATCGACCCGTCGGGCGCGATCACAAAAGACCGATTGGCAAAACGCCCATCGCCGTCCCCCGTTTTGATCGCGAGTGACCCGATGGCGAGCCAAATTCCATGCTCTGCCGCAGCTTGGCGCAGCCCAGCCAAAACGGGATCATCTGCTTCGAGATGTAGAACGTCGTTCTGATGCTGTCGGTCTTGGCTAATTATATTGGTCACTTCAGGTGTGAGAACGAACCCCGCACCACCTGCAACGGCCTCAGCCATCATCTCTATGACCCGAGACAGGTTCGTCAGCGGATCATCACATGAACAGATCTGTAAAAGCGCGGCCCTCACGCCAGCATCGGGTCGAGCTTCCCCGCGCGTTCAAGTGCAAACAGGTCATCGCAGCCCCCAACATGGGCGCCATCAATGAAAATCTGCGGCACGGTACGGCCACCATTTGCACGCTCTACCATTTCGGCGCGACGATCGGGGTGTTCGATCACGTCGATCTCAGTAAAGGCGACACCTTTAGAGGTCAGCAGATGCTTTGCGCGGTGGCAAAAGCCACAAAACGGGGAGGAGTAGATTTCTACGGGTTTCATAACGGACCTTTCGTGTTCACCCGTATATTTAGGTTTCTTTATACGCTCGCGCCAGTGTCAGAACGCAAACCTGCTTTGCGCCAGCCAAACGCGCCCCTTCGGTCGCCGCAGCAAGAGTTGCCCCAGTGGTCATCACATCATCGATGATCAGAACGGACCGCCCCCGCATACGACAGCCATTCTTGGGATGCGGTCTGATGGAACCTTGCTGAACAGCAAGTCGGGCCTCGCGCGACATGCCTTCGGTCGGCCTTGTACGATGCACTTTCGCCAAACCATCAACGACAACGGGCCGACCCAAAATACGACCTGTTTCGGCAGCTAAAAGGGCCGATTGGTTGAACCTGCGCCGAAACAACCGCGTCCAATGAAGCGGAACGGGAACAATAACTGTATCATCACTCAGCAATGGTCGGGCCGCGCGAGACAACATCGCTGACAGCATTGGCACAAGGTCTTGTCGGTCCCCGTGTTTGAGCGAGAGAACCAGCTTTCGCCCTCCACCCGAATATCCGAACACAGTCCGCCCAGTTGCCCAAGGCCGCGGCTCCACAAGGCATTCGTCGCAGAGCGCTGTTTCATCCTCGCCCATCAACGGCACACCACAATGATCGCAAACCAGTCCATTCACGAAATCCGTGGTGGCCCAACAGTCCGGACAAAGACCAAAGTCGGCGTCGGTGAGTTGATCACATAGGCCACACTGACGCGGCAGAACCATGCGGACAACACTATGCAACATCGTTGGTATTCCCTAAACAAAGGGCATGAGAACCCCGCCAAATATCGCCGACCGCGCCTCACTGGACCGCAACCGGTCTCGTATGACTGCAACATTCATGCTTAATGCTGTGGCAGACGAGATTCAGGAAAGACTGATCGAGGTTAACAGGCCGTTTAACGCGCCCGCGATTGTCTCTGGTCAGCCTGAATATTGGGCGACGCACTTCCCTGATGCGGTCCAAGTGGCGGATACTGATTTATTGACCTTGGATACGGGACGGCATGATCTCGTGGTCCATGCCATGTCGATGCATTGGGCAAATGACCCCATCGGCCAAATCGTCCAATCCCGTCACGCACTCAAACCGGATGGCCTGTTCCTGGGCGCGATGTTCGGGGGGCAAACACTCCACGAACTACGGACCGTTCTAGCCGAAGCAGAGAGCCGCGTGACTGGCGGCCTATCGCCCCGCGTCGCCCCAATGGCAGAGATCCGCGATCTTGGCGCCCTTTTGCAACGGTCTGGCATGGCATTGCCCGTTGCGGATGCAATGCCGCTGAACGTAACTTATGAGGATGCTTGGGCGCTGATGCGTGACCTACGTGCGATGGGAGAGGCAAACGCGCTGTCGCAACGACTACGAAAACCGACCCGCCGCGCGGTCTTTGACGAGGCGGCAAAGCTCTATGCCGAACACTTTAGCGATACGGATGGGCGTATTCGTGCAACATTCGAAGTAATCTTTTTAACAGGCTGGGCTCCTGATGAGAGCCAACAAAAGCCACTCCGCCCTGGATCAGCCACGGCGCGACTGGCGGACGCACTTGGTGCAAAAGAACTCAACCTGCCCCAGACGGATGATTGACCCATCGGGGTTTTGACATATCTCTGGCCCAAACTACGGAACGGGACTGACATGAAAGACGTAAAGAACACTGGCGGAATGGCAAAATGCCCCGTCCACGCACCTGCCGATCACCCCGCCATCAAACCGCGCCGGATTGGTGTTTTGCTGGCCAACCTCGGTACGCCTGATGCGACGGATTACTGGTCGATGCGCCGCTACCTCAGCGAGTTTTTGTCTGACAAACGTGTTATCGATTACCCCGCGTGGAAATGGCAGCCAATCCTACAGGGCATCATTCTGTCGATCCGTCCGCAGAAATCTGGCGCTGCCTATCGCTCTATCTGGAACACCGAAAAAGACGAAAGCCCGTTGATGACCATCACACGGGACCAAACGACAGCGATCCGCGCAAGCTTGCAAGGGTTGTTCGGTGAGCAAGTGATCGTCGATTTCTGCATGCGCTATGGTAATCCATCGACAGAATCGAAAGTCCGAGAGATGGCTGATGCGGGCTGCGACCGCATCCTGTTTTTCCCGCTCTATCCGCAATACGCGGGTGCGACATCAGCCACTGCGAACGATCAGTTCTTCCGTGCGCTGATGAAGGAAAAATTCCAGCCCGTCGCACGCATCGTACCGCCCTATTTCGAAGATCCTGCTTATATCGACGCGCTAGCTGAATCGGTGCAGCGTGCCTATGACGCGATGGACGAAAAGCCCTCAATGTTGGTCTGTTCATATCACGGCTTGCCGAAACGTTACCTGACCGAAGCTGGCGACCCCTATCACTGTCATTGCGCAAAAACCACGCGTCTCTTGAAAGAGCGGCTCGGTTGGGATGACACGCAGATTAAAACGACCTTCCAGTCGAAATTTGGTCCTGAAGAGTGGCTTCAGCCCTACACCGTCGAAGAAGTCGCGCGCTTAGCTGAACAGGGTCACAAACACATTGCAGTGATCGCACCTGCCTTCAGCGCCGATTGCATCGAAACGCTGGAAGAAATCAACGAAGAGATCAAAGAGAGCTTTGAAGAGGCTGGTGGCGAGCATTTCAGCTACATTCCGTGCCTCAACGACGACCCTGCGCATATCAAAGCGCTCACCGGCGTCATCATCCAGAACCTCAAAGGTTGGATTGGGTAAAAGAAAAGGGCCGGTTGCATAGCAACCGGCCCAATCTTGTCACTGAGACTTCGAATTAGTTCGAAGCTGCAGCAGCGATCAGAGCAACCAGGATCAGCGGAATGATCAGGCCCGAAGCGGACGACGAAGTCGCTGCTTCTTCAACAACTACTGGCTCAACAGTTACAACCGGAGCCATGCCACCTGCGAAAGCAGCAGAAGCGAAACCGGTGAAAGCAGCGGCGAGAGCGATTTTTTTCATAACAATTCTCCAATTTTCTTGTCGCAGGAACCTAAGTGTTGAGGACGGTCCGCGACAGTCAAGACTTACCTCGTGTACGAGTGTAAACTAGATAATCAGGCGTTCTGCCAAGAGGTTTTCTTATTTTTGCCACAAAAGATTTTGTGATTGTGGTTAAATCAGCAACACCTGAGTGCCTACTTTGGTCAAACCATAAAGCTCTGCGATGTGTTCATTGTACAGGCCGATACACCCATTCGACGACCGACGGCCAATTTTACGCGTGTCGTGGGTGCCATGGATTCGGTAATACTGCCACGACAGATAGAGAGCGTGGGTTCCCAATGGATTATCTGGGCCCGGTCCAATGTAGTCCGGCCATTCGGGGTTCCGCTCTAGCATCGACGGTGTCGGACGCCATTCAGGCCCAATAACGCGACGCACAATCTCTGTTTTTCCCAAGCGGGTAAGATCGGCGGTCAACGGCACAGAGGTCGGGAAGAGCTTGTAAACAGACTGGTCTTCAGACCAGAAGTGCAATGCACGGCTCTGCGTATCCACCAAAATCGCACCGTTGCGAAGAGTGTCGAAATAGGGCCGCCAATCCAAGGATCGGAAGCTCGAGATATTCCGTTGAACCGAATGCGAAATATCGCTTTCGATTTCGGTCGAACCTTCGGTCTGCGCAACGCTGCGGGTGCCTATGGTTGCGGCGGCAGCGGCCACAAATGCACGGCGGCTAAATTTCGGGTCGGTCATGTCTGTATGCTCCGGCGTGGTAAGGGCCACGGTTGTTTGATGATGAAATACGCTTTTGTGCTGTTTCATTCAATTCACACATAGCGGAGATCGGCCAAACCTTGCGCAACTGGGTTTGAATTGCCACGAATCAAAGGATATGAGTTTCGCGTCTAACAGGAGTTCATCATGAATCGTCGTCACGTTATGTTCGGGTTCGCGGCTTTGGGTCTTGCGGGCTGCACGTTGGGTAACGGGCCGCGCCTTGGTCCAGATGGGCTTCCCTTACCCTCTATCTACGTCATCCAACCAAACGACGAAGCTGCGATCGAATATCGTATGCTCGACGGTGTGAACGTGCTGCGTCAGGCGCGTGGCCTGACACCACTTACGCTGAACGCGCAACTGAATGCGGCTGCGGCGACTCATTCGCGTGATATGTCCCTCCAAAACCGTCCTTGGCACTTTGGGTCCGACGGCTCCTCGCCGCTCGACCGTGGTCGTCGTGTTGGCTATTCGGGGCAAATCTTGGGTGAAAACATCTCTGAAACTTTCGAGACAGAGATGCAGACCCTCGCTGCGTGGCTTGAACAGGCAGACACTCGCGATGTGATCCTTGACCCCAACGCCCGCGAGATGGGCTTTGCGTGGTTCCAAGAATCAAACGGTAAAATCTGGTGGACTTTTGTGACCGGCAAGCCCCTTTAAGGGTAGATAAAGATCGGCGTCCCGTTCGGGACCATGGCATAAATCTCTTCGATCTCAGCGTTCGAGACAGCGATACAGCCCGCCGTCCAATCAATGCTGCTATCTGCGATAGATGGCGTCCCGTGGATGAAAATTTCTCCGCCTGGAGAGCGCCCTTGTGAGGCAGCATAAGCTCTATCCTGAGCGTTCGGATATGAGATACCGAGCGACAGGTGATAGGCCGAGTTCGGATTCCGACGGTTGATCACATAAGTTCCTTCAGGCGTCTTACCGTCACCCTCGAACTGTTTGTGTCCCTCTGGGGCAAAACCCATGCGGATGTCGTAGCTCCGCATCACATTGGTATCGTGCATAAGATACATGCGACGCGCACCTTTGTTCACAACAATCGACGTGATCTCTGGCCCTTCGTAAGCCAAAAATTTGGTCGTCCGCCCACACGACGATAGGCCAAGCGCGATGGTTAGGATCAACAGAATCCGTGTGAACATTAGGTACTGCCTCGATGCGATTTTCGCTTTTATTGCGCACCGTCTACACGAATTTGAATCCGCCGCCTAGCTACCCAAATTGACATCACTTGCGCGTAAATGCAGCAACGACCTCGATGTGGTGTGACCAACGGAACTGATCGACGACCGTCACGGGGCCGAGCGTAAAGCCCGCGTCAATCAAGGTTCTCGCATCTCGAGCAAAAGTCACGGGATTGCATGACACCATCGCCACTGTAGCGACTTTGGACTCTGCAATTTCAGCAACTTGCGCCTCTGCACCTGCACGCGGCGGGTCGATTACGATAGCGTCGAATTCATTCAGTTCGTCGGGCAAAAGTGGACGGCGGAACAGGTCACGCGTCTCGACCGAAACGCGGTGCAACCCGCCAGTGCTGCGCCAACCACGGTCCAATGCGTCCATCATCTCTCGGACGCCCTCAACCGCGTGAACCGAAGCCTTACGCGCCAAAGGCAGGGTAAATGTCCCCGACCCAGCAAAGAGGTCTACGACCTTATCCGCATCGCCGACAATCGCGCTCACCGCATCTTGTAGAGCTTTCTCACCGTGCTTGGTCGCCTGAAGAAACGCCCCAGGCGGTGGCACGACAAGCGACCCTCCGAAATCCTGACGTGGTGGGTGAATGGTCACGACGGGCTCGTCAACCCAAACCAACCGCGCGATCCCGAATTCATTCGCCCACTTCGCCAGATCGACCCGCAAATCAGTCGTAAGCTCTTTTTCGGTCTGGATATGCACATCGGGACCATCAACGCTCATGCTGACGGTCATCGCGACTTCAGCCTTACGGCTCGCAGCGAGGGCGGTTAGCGCGTTGAGTGCAGGGAGAGTTGCGATCAGTTCTGGCGCCAAAAGCTGACAATCTGGTACCTCGACCAGCGTGTCAGAGGCGCGCGCATGGAACCCTACAAGCGTTCCCTTTTTTGTGCGACGGCCAGCCAATTTCGCGCGGCGACGAGATTTGATAGGGCTTGTGATCGTTTCCGCGATGGTCGCTTCAATCCCCTGCGCAGACAGGGCACGCTCAACAGTCGATGCCTTCCAAGCCGCAACGAAGGCGTCGGATGCATGCTGCATCGCGCAGCCACCGCAGGATTTATAATGGCGGCATGGCGGGCTAACACGATCAGCCGAAGGAGAGACGATACGAACGCCATCATCTGTGACTTCGACCTCTTCCGAGGGAAGCGTGCGCGGAACCATCGTGCCGTCTTCGGCGCGACCTAAACCAGTGTGTGTGAGGCTTTGAATTTTCATGTCGCTTCCTTAGCGGGGCAATTCATCCTGCGCTAGAGATCAGAGCATCTCGCGACAACGTAAATCCAGAGGCGATCCAATCCGCTTCGAGTTTGCGAAGCCGTTCGCCCAATGCAGCCCCCGTAAATGCTGGCATCAGATCAGCCGCCTTCACAGGAAACGATTGCTGCATGGCATGATGCACGATCGCCAGATCGTCGGGATCAATTGGTTGTCCCATCGATGCTTGACGCACGAGGTAACTGTCTTCAGAGGTGTCTTTGAACCGATATCCTAACTCGGGAAAATCCAAGCAGACGCCAGCCTGAATAGCCTCAAGCCGCCGTTTATCTGCGTTCGACAAACGCAACCGCTCAGGAACATCCTCGCCGCCGATGACCGCCAATCGACGGATCGGATCAGGACTACGGTCGCCCTCTAAATGAACAAGGATCGCGAGGTTTTGTGCCTGCGCGCCGGGGAGGACCGCATACAGCACTCCGCTCGCCGCCATTGCGGCCATCGCAGGCGCAGGGTCAGCGGCGGACAAGAGTTTACGCATTTCAGAACCAACACGCTCTGAAGACAATTGCGCCAATCCGTCGAGGTTTTCAGCGCAAGCAGCCAAACCATTGGCATCAATGCCCAGCGCAGGATCGCCATACCAAGCCGAAAAACGGAAGAACCGAAGAATGCGCAAGTAATCTTCGCGAATGCGCTGATCTGCATCACCAATGAACCGAAGATGCCCAGCGCGAAGGTCGGGTAGACCATTCACGGGGTCAAACACTTCACCATTCGGCGCAGCGTAAAGCGCGTTCATCGTGAAATCACGACGGCGGGCGTCTTCTTCCATCGTGTCCGCAAAATCGACGACCGCGTGACGACCATCCGTGTCGACATCCCTTCGGAAGGTGGTAATCTCAAACGGGATTCCATCGGCAACTACGGTGATTGTGCCGTGATCAATGCCAGTCGGGATCGCCTTTAAACCGGCCTGTTTTGCCTGTTTTAGAGTCTGTTCTGGCCGCGCATCCGTCGAAATATCCAAATCCGAGACAGGCTTTCCGAGCAAAGCATTCCGAACGCACCCACCGACAAAGTAGGCTTGAAACCCACCGTCCGTCAGCGCCGTGCACACGGCCTGCGACGCAGGGTGCGTTAACCAATCCGCCGTCAGTCGCATAGACGTTCCGCCAATCCGCGCAGCATCCGCGCAGTGGCCCCCCAGATGTAATACGGGCCATAAGGTGCGGTGAAATAATACCGTCGGCGTCCCTGCCAACGACGCCCCTCGATCCGATAATTCGTGCGGTTCGCAATATGGTCGAAGGGTACGGTAAAAACCTCCTCGACCTCTCCAAGTTCAGGAACAGGTGTCCAGTCGCCTCGGATCATCGAAACGACTGGCGTCACAACATAGCTCGTGACCGTTTCGTGGGACGGCAAAGTTCCCAAGACATTGACCTGAGAAGGGTCTAACCCGACCTCCTCCTGCGCTTCACGCAAGGCCGCATCTACAAGTGTCTCGCCCAGCTCAACCTTCCCACCGGGAAAGGCGATCTGACCTGGGTGGTGTTTCAACCGGGCCGACCGTTTGGTCAGCAAAAGCCGACCGTCCTCGTGGAACGCTACCAACACCGCGGCTGGCTTGAGCACGCGGTTTTCAGGGAGCTTTGTATCTGGGTTCAGATCGAAATCAGAGGTTTCGCCGCCCTGAGCATACAAGGCGGCGATTAGGCGGTCTTCTGCCTTATTCCTCTGAATCATCCGGTTTTTCCGTTGCTTCGAACCCGAGCGTTTTCGGGTCAAATTGGTAATGCGCGCCACAGAACTGGCAGTCTGCTGTCACGATACCCTCTGGTGTGGTCATGTGTGCAATATCTTTTGCCGAATAGATCGACAGACTTTGACGAACACGGTCCGACGAACACGAGCAGCCGAATTTAACGGCTTGGGCATCATACACACGAGGGCGTTCCTCGTGGAACAGACGGACCAAGAGGTCGGTCGGCGGAACAACTGGCCCGATCAACTCGAGAGAATCAACGGTATTCAGCAAGATGTTCGCGCGATTCCAGTTTTCACCTTCATCCTCATCCAGCAAGTCAGCGGCAGTCAGAACGCCTTCTTCACCCGTTGCTTCCTCGCCTTTTGCAAAAGGAGAGGCCTTTGGCATGTGCTGCAGCATTACACCACCAGCGCGCCATGCTTCATCCTTACCTGGAAGCGTAGATTTGCCGAACGACAGCTCGAACCGTGTCGGGAGCTGTTCAGACTGCGCGAAATAGGTTTCAGCGCAGGCAGAGAGTGATCCACCAGCAATCGGCGTGATGCCTTGATATGGGGTAGTGCCCTGCCCTTGGTCGATCAGGATCGCGAAATAACCTTGCCCGATCATCTCGAACGGGGGCTTCGATGGATCGAGGCGGGTTTCATCGAACGACGCATAGCCACGAATACGACCGATCTCTCCTTCGGACTGCGGCGCGTAATAGTCTGTCGCGATCAGACGCGCAGGCCCGCTACCGCGAACCTGCAGGGACAGTTTCCAACGCAGTTTCAGCGTCTGACCGATCAGTGCAGTCAGCAGAGCCATCTCTGCGACCAAGGCTTCGATCTGATCTGGGTAATCATGCTGCTCCAAGACGCGATTAAGAACCCCGTCCAAACGGGCCACGCGACCGCGCACGTCCGACGCATCGAGTTGAAACGGGAGTACAGTGTCGTCCCAAGCGATCTGGCTGCCGAGTGTCATAGGCTTTCCTTGTTAGGCGAGGTTTGGCATACCGCGTCCATATAAGCGCATCAAGCGCAGGTCCAAGGGGTTTTATCATGAGTATTCGATTTGGTGAGCCGATCCGGCGTGACGTGAAATACAAATTACGCCCCGGTGCATATGCAATTTTGCCCCTCGGTGGGCGCCTTTTACTCACTCATCAAGCAGAGCCTGAGGACGAATACCAGCTCCCCGGTGGTGGCATTGATACAGGCGAAAGCCCGATTGCCGCGCTTCACCGCGAAGTGTTCGAAGAAACAGGGTGGCACATCGCAACCCCCCGCAAAATCGGGTTTTATCGTCGTTTCTGCTATATGCCTGATTACGATATGTGGGCCGAAAAGATCTGCCACATCTATCTCGCGCGTCCTGTCGCACGCATCAGCGCCCCGACCGAAGCAGGCCACACGGCGCTTTGGATGGACAAAGACGCGGCCGAGGTTCTCGTATCAAACGAGGGCGACCGCGCCTTTATCGCGTCTCTTTAGTCGATCAACGGACGTTTTTCGATCAAATGCCCGTAGAGCGTGGTCAGAATGCTGATTCCGACCATGATGAATACCCAATTCGCGGCCACATCCAGAACAAACGCGATGATGCCCGCGAAGTTATAGACCTGACCAATGATCAAGCTGATCAAAAAATTTAGGATCGCTAGTATCGCCGAGACACCAAAGATGGTGCCGGCCATCGGTTTGGTCGCAGCCATCGACTCGGACACTTTAAGCGGTTCACGCAGTGCAGTTGCGGGCAGAACGAGGCCAATGCGGAGCCAAAGGTACGAAACCACAAAACCCAAACCAACACCAAGGAAGATCGCAAGCCCCATCGAAGCCGTAAGCGCCGTGAGAAGGCCAATCACAAATGCCAAGGCAAACACGACCAATGCGATCAACAAAGAAAGAACAAGCGTCCGCCCGATATAAGCACCGATAGGCTGACCTCTGAACGCGGGCAAAATGCCGGGATATTGTTCAAGTAGTACAAAGCGGTGCCATGCAACGGCGATCCATGCAAAGACAACTGTCATGATGATGATCGCAAGCAAGACGAATAGAAACGCAGCGCCAGTATTCGCGCTACTGCCCTGTTCCATTTCGGAGAGAAATTCAAAATTTAGTCCGAACCCTAGAAAGCTCAAACCGATCAACAAGAGACCAACCAAGATCGGTCCAACTGATACCTTGAGAGCCTCAGCGAGGTTGCCGAAGATCATGTTGAAAGAGTGTAAAATCAATTTCCACGCCATAACGTAGCTCCTATTTAAATATTTCGCAGAAAGAGCCACGTCAGGCCCCCTTCCGTCAATGGGCTTCCCTTGCTTGCGCCCTGAAAAGAAGGTATCGCCCTGTCGATCTAATTAAAGGAGAGCCCGATGTCTGCACCCAAGAAAGTGGTCCTCGCCTATTCCGGCGGCCTCGACACGTCGATCATACTGAAATGGTTGCAGACCGAGTACGGCTGCGAAGTTGTTACCTTCACCGCCGACCTTGGTCAGGGCGAAGAACTGGAACCTGCACGTGCCAAGGCTGAAATGCTCGGCATCAAGTCCGAAAACATCTACATCGAAGACGTTCGTGAAGAATTCGTTCGCGACTTCGTCTTCCCGATGTTCCGCGCGAATGCTGTTTACGAAGGTCTCTACCTTCTCGGCACCTCGATCGCTCGTCCGCTGATCTCCAAACGTCTTGTTGAGATCGCGCACGCCACGGGTGCTGATGCTGTGGCCCACGGCGCAACAGGCAAGGGCAACGATCAAGTTCGTTTCGAACTGTCCGCATATGCGCTCGACCCATCGATCAAAGTGATCGCACCATGGCGTGAGTGGGATCTGACCTCGCGTACCAAACTCATCGAGTTCGCTGAACAGAACCAGATTCCGATCGCAAAAGACAAACGCGGTGAGGCACCCTTCTCTGTTGACGCGAACCTTCTGCACACTTCGTCCGAAGGCAAAGCGCTGGAAAATCCGGCCGATGCAGCACCAGAATACGTCTACCAGCGCACCGTTTCGCCGGAAGAAGCACCCGATACACCTGAGTTCATTGAAGTCACCTTTGAAAAGGGTGACGCAGTGGCGATCAACGGCGAGGCAATGTCGCCCGCAACGATCCTCACCGCTCTGAACGAATACGGTCGCAAACACGGCGTTGGTCGTCTCGACTTTGTTGAGAACCGCTTTGTCGGTATGAAATCGCGCGGTATCTACGAAACTCCGGGCGGCACCATCCTGCTCGAAGCACACCGTGGTATCGAACAGATTACCCTCGATTCCGGCGCTGGCCACCTCAAAGACAGTCTGATGCCGCGTTACGCAGAGCTGATCTACAACGGCTTCTGGTTCTCGCCTGAGCGTGAAATGCTGCAAGCTGCCATCGACAAATCCCAAGAGCACGTCACTGGCACCGTTCGCCTGAAACTCTACAAGGGTTCGGTCAACACAGTTGGTCGCTGGTCGGACCACAGCCTCTATTCCGAAGCACACGTCACGTTCGAGGACGATGCTGGTGCATACGATCAGAAAGACGCTGCAGGCTTTATCCAGCTGAACGCGCTGCGACTGAAGCTCTTGGCTGCACGCAACAACCGCGTCAAAGGCTGACGCAGCGTTTCAATTGCGCAATTCATGGCCGCTCCTTAGCCGTATCTCACGGCATATGTAGGGGGCGGCCATGTTATTTTCAGAGATCGTTGAACGTCTATCAAAAGGGCTAGACCCGAGCCGTTTGAGCGACGTTCTAAAGTTTGACTGCGGGCAAGATGGCGTCGTCACGCTCGGCCCCAATGGAGTCGGCACCGTGGACCAACATGCCGATTGCACCATCGCAATAACGACCGAAAACCTTGCCAAACTACTCGCTGGAAAGCTGAACCCGATGACGGGTGTGGTGACTGGCAAACTAAAAATCTCTGGCAACCCTGCGGTCGCCATGAAACTCGGTAAGTTACTGGGCTAGAGCCGAATTTTCAGCCTCTCCAGACGTTCATGATGCGGAATCGCCTGTTCTAGCAGGACTTCGTGCTCTGCCTGAACCGCAGGCAAAGGGCCCTCTGCGCCCGCAAATCCTGTCGAATTATGAACGGCGTCATACCAAACTTTGGACCAGACGCCGTCGGCAGGATGCCCGCCTGTTGGCCATGACAACATCGTTGGGTCCCAATCCAGACCCAGCGCATCACACAGTGCGCGCAGCATACCTTCGGGATTTTGACGGATATCAAAGCTATCAATCACGATGGGTCGTTTGCCGTCAGCAACGAGCTGATCAAACAATTCGCTCTGCTGGGTGAACCCAATGTCGGCCAATGTCAGATCAGCGTATTTCTTCGAGAAACTCGCGATCACGCGGGCCGGATGACGCAAGAGAAACACGTTTTCGACTGCGGAAATCCAATCGCGCGGAATATCGGGCAGCATGTGTTGGCACATGTGTTTTTGGTAGAAATGGGGTTTCCCCTCTGAAATAGGCCCCAAAAGATCGTCAACTACGGCAACTACATCCGTTTTCTGCGAGGCGATAACCTCATCTCGCATCGGGTGATCTAAACCCGTTTTCTCCAAATAAGTCGCATAAAATGGCTCATCGACAACGGCGAAATCATCGCGCGCTCCGAAAGAGTACATCATCGCCGTCGATAAGTTTCGCGGCCCCGACCACATTGCGATCCGCATCAGTTTGCCTCGCTTTCGATCAGTGCTTTGTAAAGGTCACGGATGCGCTGCGTAACAGGCCCCATTGTCCCAGTTCCAATCTGCCGACCATCGATTTCAGACACAGGTGTTTGCGCACCGAATGTGCCCGTAAGGAATGCCTCATCCGCGCCGTAAGTATCTACGAGAGAATAGTTTTTCTCGAACACTGGAATGTCGTTCTGACGACAGACCTCAATCACCTTGGCCCGCGTAATACCGTTCATGCAGTAGTCACCCGTGCTCGTCCAAACCTCGCCCTTTCGAACGATAAAGAAGTTGCACGCGTTGGTCGTGTTCACAAACCCATGAACATCGAGCATCAGGGCTTCGTCTGCACCGGCCTTTTCCGCCGCAATGCACGCGAGGATGCAATTCAGTTTAGAGTGGCTGTTCAGCTTCGGATCTTGGGTCATCGGCAAACCGCGTATGTGCGGAACCGTGGCAAGACGGATCGGACGCGGTATGGACGGTTTCGAATGTTCCATGATGATCGTCACCGTCGGGCCCTGACGCGATAAGGACGGATGTTGAAACGGACGACTTTTGACACCGCGCGTCACCATCAGCCGCGCATGCGCATCGGTTGTCATTTCATTCGCGGCGCGCGTTTGTTTGAGCGCATCGATAACCTCGGCACGGGTCATCCCGATATCGAGGTCGATCGCTTTCGCCGCCTCGAAAAGTCGATCCATGTGATCATCGAGAAACGCCCAGCGCCCGTCATATAGACGAAGCCCCTCCCAAACACCGTCACCCAACATGAAGCCTGAATCGTAGACCGACACCAAAGCTTCGGCCTTGGGGACGATACGACCGTTGAGGTAAATGAGGATGGCTTCGTTCCGGCTGTCTTCTTCCGCTTGGTGCGTGGTCACATGTGTCATCGCATCCTCCTTTTGATCAAAAGGCTAGACGCGAGATCGAGCACAGAAAAGCGAAAAATTGGCTTTAACTCCGCGGGGAATTCATCGACTAAAATTATCGAACAGGACGAGAGAATCCAAATATGAACATAATACAAAATAGACTCTAAAACCCCTTATTAGGGTCTATTTTAAGGGCGAAACGCCTGCACCTCGGCCAAATCGGGGATCACATCGGCAGTGCCTTTGCGTGTCACCATCAATGCGCCCGCCTTAGTCGCCTGCTGGATCGCCTGCGCCATCGGCATCCCACGATCCAACCCAGCGAGGACATATCCCGTGAATGTGTCCCCTGCCCCAGTGGTATCAACGGGATCAACTTTGATCGCGGGGAATTCAGTTCGGGTTCCACCTTCGATCAAAACCGCGCCTTTCGATCCCATTGTGATGATGACTGACGCAACACCGAGTTCTTCGGCATCCTTGCCCAGCGCATCGCGGAGCTGCGCCATTTCAATCTCATTCAAGATCAAGAAATCGAGGTATGGCAAAACGGCCTGAACTGCTTCCGCGGAAAACGGTGCAGCTGCATAAGCGACCCGAAGCCCCATTTCGCGTCCAAGGGCCAGTGCATCCGTCTGACCGTTGGTTTCGTTCTGCGTCACGATCCAATCGCCAACTTGGGCCTCGGACAATGCGCCACGGATCAGATCATCAGGAATGGCAATGTTCGCACCTTGATGAAGGACGATCGCATTCTCACCTTCGGCATCAACCATAACAATGGCTTGGGCGGGATCGGCATCAACAACTTGGATAAATCGGGTATCGACGCCGTATTCCATCAAGCGGTCGCGGGTCCAAAGACTGTCTGCCGTCACCGCACCGATATGCCGAACGTGCGAACCAGCGCGCGCTACCGCAACTGACATATTTGCACCTTTACCGCCTAGAAAAACCTGGCGGCTCAGTGATGCGAGAGTCTCCCCTGGGGCGGGAATATGCGGCATGGAATAAACGATGTCGGTGTTGATCGACCCTAAATTCCATACCGCCATGTCATCATCCTACGTTGCAGGCAGCCAGAACCGCCATGTTCATGATATCGTTCACTGTCGATACCGTAGAACAAATCTGGATGGGCTTGTCCACGCCAGCGAGGATTGGACCAATCACGGTCGCACCACCCATTTCCTGCATCAACTTGACCGAGATTGACGCCGAGTGACGAGCGGGAACAACAAGAACGTTTGCCGGACCAGTGAGACGGCTGAACGGGTAATGTTCCGCCGATTTCGGGTTCAGAGCCACGTCCACGGTCATCTCGCCTTCGTATTCGAAGTCGACGCCGCGTTTGTCCAGAACTTTCGGCGCGATATGCATCTTTTCAGCGCGTTCAGACACTGGATAACCGAAGGTCGAGAACGACACGAACGCAACACGCGGATCAAGACCGAGGTCTTTGGCAACTGCAGCGCCACGCTCCGCAATGTCGGCCAGGTCTTCCTGGTCTGGCCATTCGTGAACCAAGGTATCTGCGATGAGAACGATGCGTCCTTTGTTCAGTATGGCAGAAACGCCCGCCGCGCCCGATTTCGGGCTCGCGTCGAACACGTGGTTAATCGCTTCGAGGACGTGCGCAGATTTACGGGTCGCACCAGTGACGAGGCCATCACCATGACCATGAGCAAGCATCAGTGCGCCAAACACATGGCGGTCGCGGGATGCGAGACGGTTGATATCGCTGCGATCAAAGCCTTTGCGCTGAAGGCGCTGATACAGAAACTCTTTGTACTGCTCGAGGTGCTGCGTGTTGCGCGCATTTACGACTTTGACCTCGTCAATCGCATCGGACAGGCCCTCTTGCGTCAGCAGATCAGCAACTTCCTGTTCACGACCGATGACAAGAGCTTGGCCCATGCCGCTGCGCTGATATTGAACCGCTGCACGGAGAACGCGTGGATCATCGCCTTCGGCAAAGATAATGGTCGCTTGAGCAGCACGTGCACGAGCGCTGAGGCTCTGCAGGATGCTCGCAGTCGGATCCATTCGCGACTTCAGCGACAGCTCGTAAGCTTCCATGTCAACGATCGGACGACGCGCAACTCCCGTGTCCATACCAGCTTTGGCAACGGCGGTTGGGATGCGGTGAATCAAACGCGGGTCAAACGGCGTCGGAATGATATAATCACGGCCAAAGGTCAGCTTTTTCCCATAGGCCACAGCAACTTCGTCAGGCACATCTTCACGAGCCAATTCAGCGAGAGCATTCGCACAAGCGATCTTCATCTCGTCGTTGATCGCACGAGCATTCACGTCGAGCGCACCACGGAACAGATAAGGGAAGCCCAGAACGTTGTTCACTTGGTTCGGATAGTCAGAACGCCCCGTCGCAACGATTGCATCCTCACGAACGGAATGTGCTTCTTCAGGCGTAATCTCTGGATCAGGGTTCGCCATCGCGAAAATAACGGGGTTCGGCGCCATGCTGGCAACCATCTCGGTCGTCACAGCGCCTTTGGCCGAAACACCCAAGAACACGTCAGCGCCGTTCATCGCGTCCGCAAGGGTGCGAGCATCCGTGGCCGCAGCATGAGCCGACTTCCACTGGTTCATACCTTCGGTACGGCCTTTGTAGATAACGCCCTTGGTGTCGCACATGATGCAGTTGTCGTGCTTTGCGCCCATCGCTTTGACCAGCTCAAGGCATGCAATCCCTGCCGCACCCGCACCGTTCAGAACGATTTTACAATCTTCGATCTTTTTACCAGAGATGTGCAGCGCGTTGATCAGGCCAGCGGCACAAATAACAGCGGTGCCGTGCTGGTCGTCGTGGAAGACGGGAATATCCATCTCTTCTTTGAGACGCTGCTCAATGATGAAGCATTCAGGCGCTTTGATATCTTCGAGGTTGATGCCGCCGAACGACGGTCCAAGCAGGCGAACAGCGCGGCAGAATTCATCTGGATCTTCGGTATCAACTTCGAGGTCGATAGAGTTCACATCTGCGAACCGTTTGAAAAGGACGGACTTGCCTTCCATCACCGGCTTAGACGCGAGTGCGCCAAGGTTCCCAAGACCAAGAACAGCCGTGCCGTTCGAGATCACCGCAACAAGGTTGCCCTTATTAGTGTAGTCATATGCCGTCTCAGGGCTGGCGGCGATTTCTTCACAGGGGACTGCAACGCCGGGCGAATAAGCAAGCGACAAATCCCGCTGGGTCATCATGGGCACGGTCGCTGAGACCTCCCATTTACCGGGGGTTGGTTCCATGTGGAACGTCAGTGCATCCTCGCGTGTGACCTTAGATTTGGACATTGCTTCCTCCGTTAGCGCCACAACCCATTACCTTTCCTTACACTATTGCCGCAACGGGATATCTTTGCACTTTCGTCGCTAACATTGGCTGGTTAGGTATATTCCCGACCGAAAAGAGGAAAATTATGTCCAACGTCACGCCGATGATGGCGCAATATCTCGAAATCAAGGCCGCTCACCCCGGTGCATTGTTGTTCTATCGCATGGGCGATTTCTATGAGATGTTCTTTGAGGATGCCGTTGCGGCCTCAGAGGCGTTGGATATTGCGCTGACCAAACGCGGTAAGCACGACGACGAAGATATTCCCATGTGCGGCGTCCCCGTTCATGCCGCCGAAGGCTATTTGCTGACGCTCATCCGCAAAGGGTTTCGCGTCGCAGTTTGTGAACAGTTGGAAAACCCCGCCGAGGCAAAGAAGCGCGGCTACAAAGCGGTCGTCAAACGCGATGTCGTACGCCTGGTCACACCTGGCACACTGACCGAAGACAGCCTTCTGGACGCACGCCGCCACAATTACCTCGCCGCTTTTGCCGAAGTACGGGATGAGGGCGCATTGGCGTGGGTCGATATTTCAACGGGCGCGTTTCACGTGGTTCCTTGTGCGGCGGTTCGGCTCGGACCCGAGCTGGCGCGCCTCACTCCGCGTGAAGTTCTGCTGTCCGACGATAGCGCACACCGCACAACTGTCGAAGAGTCAGGCGCCGCCGTGTCGGAACTCGGTAAAGCTGCGTTTGATAGCACTCTGGGCGAAAAGCGTCTGTGTAATCTCTATGATGTTGCCTCACTCGACGCGTTCGGGACCTTCACCCGCGCCCAAGTTTCGGCCATGGCTGCTGTCGTTGAATATCTGGAGATTACCCAAAAAGGTAATCTGCCCCTACTACGCCCGCCTGTTGCCGAAGGTGAAACCGCCAATATGCAGATCGACGCCGCGACGCGTCGGTCGCTCGAATTGACCCACTCTATAGCAGGCGGTCGCGCTGGATCTCTCCTCGCTTCGATTGACCGCACGGTTACAGCTGCTGGCGCCCGCTTGCTGGAGCGTCGCCTGTCCTCTCCGTCTCGCACAATCGAGACTATTCAGGCCCGACAGGATGCAGTGAGTTATTTTGTCGAAGAAACAAAACTGCGCCAATCGATCCGCGATGGGCTGCGTGGTGTACATGATATCGACCGGGCCCTCTCGCGCCTCGCTCTCGATCGGGCAGGCCCTCGGGACATGACAGCAATCCGCAACACTCTGGGTCAGGCAGAGCAGATCGCAGCAAGTTTACCCGAAGGATTACCCGACCACCTGCAGTCAGTGACGGGCGACCTGACTGGGCACGACGACCTCTTGGATCTCTTGGATCAAGCGCTGGTGGCAGAACCGCCACTACTGACCCGCGATGGCGGCTTTATCGCACCGGGTTATGACGAGGAACTGGACGAAGCCCGCACCCTTCGGGACGAAGGCCGCAGCGTAATTGCCGCGATGCAGGCGGAGTATTCAGAACTCTCAGGGATTCCAAGCTTAAAGATCAAACACAACAACGTTCTGGGTTATTTCATCGAAACCACCGCGACCCACGCGGAGAAGATGATGACGCCACCGCTGAACGAAACCTTTATCCACCGCCAAACCACCGCCAATCAGGTGCGTTTCACCACCGTTCCGCTAAGTGAGATTGAAACCAAAATCTTGAACGCAGGTGGTCGGGCGCTGGAGATCGAAAAACGTCTCTATTCAAGCCTAAGAGAGGCCATTATTGCAAAAGCTGCCCCTCTGTCGGCTCTCGCTCGGGCGCTATCCGAATTGGACGTTTCTGCCGCCCTCGCGGACCTCGCGAAGGCCGAGGACTGGACCCGCCCAGTCGTCGATACGAGCCGCGCCTTTGATATTTCAAAAGGGCGCCACCCTGTCGTAGAACAATCGTTGAAAAAATCGGGTGACCCGTTTGTGGCGAACGATACCGACCTGTCCAAATCGAACATCTGGCTTCTCACTGGTCCGAACATGGCGGGTAAATCGACCTTCCTTCGCCAGAACGCACTGATCGCGGTTCTAGCTCAGATGGGCGCTTGGGTACCTGCGCAGTCTGCACATATTGGTTTGGTCAGCCAGATTTTTAGCCGAGTGGGTGCGTCCGATGACCTCGCTCGTGGTCGTTCGACCTTCATGGTCGAGATGGTTGAGACCGCAGCGATCCTGAACCAAGCCGACGACCGCGCTCTGGTCATCTTGGACGAAATCGGGCGTGGAACAGCGACATACGACGGCCTGTCGATCGCTTGGGCAACGCTAGAACATCTTCATGACGTGAACCGTTGCCGCGCACTGTTCGCGACGCACTACCATGAAATGTGCCAGCTTGCGGACAAACTAGACGGCGTCGACAACGCAACCGTCACCGTGAAGGAATGGGACGGCGATGTGATCTTCCTCCACGAGGTAAAACGCGGCACGGCAGACCGTAGCTATGGTGTACAGGTCGCGCGCCTTGCTGGTTTGCCCGCTTCTGTTGTGAATAGAGCCAAGGTCGTTCTGGACGCTTTGGAAAAAGGTGAACGCGAAGGCGGCACGGCCCAGAAAGCGTTGATCGATGACCTACCGCTCTTTGCCGCCAGTGCCCCAGCACCTGTGCCCGCGAAACCCGAACAGTCCCAAGTCGAAGACCGTCTCAAGAATATTTTCCCCGACGATCTATCACCCAAAGAGGCTCTATCCCTGCTTTACGAACTAAAAGAGCTGGCGCAAAAATAACGCCAGCTCCGAGTTTTGCTTGATTTTCTGGGGTCCGATTAGGACGCAGGCATCGACGATACACCGACCTGTGCAGGACGCAGCAGACGGTCGTGGAGCATGAAGCCGAGAGCTGAAACCTGGATAATATCGCCTGCTTTAGTGCCCGGGAGTGGTGCCTCAAACATCGCCTCATGCTGCTGCGGATCGAATTTGTCGCCAACAGCCGGTTCAATCTTGGTGATGCCGTGCTTTGCGAACACGTTCAGCAGTTCGCGCATGGTCAGTTCGATGCCCTCGATCAGAGCGGCTTGAGCTTCGCGCTGATCTTCAGAGATCGCATCAATCGCACGGTGCATGTTGTCATAAACGGGCAGCAAATCACGCGCCAATTTCGAACCACCATAGTTTTCAGCTTCACGACGATCACGCTCTGCACGGCGGCGCGAGTTTTCGGCATCCGCAACGGCACGCAAGAAACGGTCTTTGAACTCGTCGCGCTCTGCGGTCAGTTGGGCAAGCACATCAACTTCGCCCTCGCCTTCGGCCTGATCTTCTGCACCCAGTTCAATTTCGTCAGCCTCGGCGGCAAGTTCATCAAGGCTTTTCGGTTCTTCGCTCATTTCTTTTCCTCAACTTTGTCCGGACAGGACACGCCCGACCAGTTGCGCTGTATAATCTACGATTGGCACGATCCGTCCGTAATTGAGACGAGTCGGCCCAATGACGCCAACAGCGCCAATGATCTTACGGTCGGCGTTCATATATGGAGAAACCACCAAAGAGGAACCCGAAAGTGAAAAAAGCTTGTTCTCTGAGCCAATAAAAATGCGAACGCCCTCGCCTTCTTCGGCAAGTTCTAGGAATTCAGAGATATCTTGCTTGCGTTCGAGGTCGTCAAACAGCGTTCGGATGCGTTCGAGGTCAATACCGCTCTCTTGATCAGCGAGCAGATTGCCTCGTCCGCGCACGATAAGGCGTTCAGTCGATTCGCCCTTGTTTTCCCAGACAGCGATGCCGCTCTCGACGAGTTGTGCGGCGAGACTGTCAATTTCTTGACGCCTTGCATTGATCTCACGGGTCATGACGGTGGACAGTTCGGATAGCGTGCGGCCCTCGGCAAAGGAATTGACGAAGTTCGCGGCCTCACGAAGTGAACTCGGCGTTTGACCAGCGGGCGGCGTGAAAAGACGGTTTTCCACATGGCCATCCGCAAACACGAGCACGACCAATGCGCGGTCGGGACCGAGCGAAACAAATTCAATATGCTTGATCGGCGCTTCGTGTTTCGGCGTCAGAACCAAAGACGCGCCCCGGGTCACACCAGACAACGCAGACCCTACCCGATCCAAAAGCACATTCACATCGCCATTCGCAGCGTCCAGCGTTTGATCAATCTTTTCACGGTCATCCCCGCTAAGATACACCTCAAGCAGCCCGTCCACAAACATCCGAAGGCCCGTTTGGGTCGGAATTCGCCCCGCAGACACGTGAGGGCTACCAACGAGGCCGAGGTATTCTAGATCCTGCATCACGTTGCGGATCGTCGCCGCGCTCACCTTTTCGGACATTTCGCGGGACAAAGTTCGCGACCCAACAGGTGCACCAGTGTCCAGATAGCCCTCAACAACACGGCGAAAGACTTCGCGTGAGCGGTCATTCATTTCACTTAACAGTGGCGTATTGTTCATTTCAGCGTTTCCCTAAAGCGAGACAATTAAAACGCTGGGGATCGGCGCGTCAATCGGGCTTGGTTTTCGGACCCGTCCAGCGTATCCCACCCTCAACAGATAAAGGAGAGTTTAATGCGCCCCTCAGGTCGTCAGATAGATGAAATGCGTCCGATTTCAATCGAAGTCGGTGTCACAAAACATGCCGAAGGGTCTTGCCTGATCAAGGTGGGCGACACTCATGTCCTTTGCACTGCTACGATAGAAGACCGCGTGCCTCCGTTCATCAAAGGTTCGGGCCTTGGCTGGGTGACTGCTGAATACGGCATGCTGCCGCGTTCGACAGGTTCGCGGATGCGTCGCGAATCCACGCAAGGCAAACAAGGTGGCCGCACCGTTGAGATCCAGCGTCTGATAGGTCGCTCCCTCCGCGCTGGTGTAGATCGCGTTGCGCTGGGTGAACGCCAGATCACCATCGACTGTGATGTGATCCAAGCGGACGGTGGAACCCGCTGCGCATCGATCACGGGTGGTTGGGTCGCGCTGAAACTCGCCGTCAACAAATTGATGAAAGCGGGCGACGTGATCTCTGATCCGCTGGTGAACCCTGTTGCGGCAGTGTCCTGTGGCATCTACGCAGGTCAACCTGTTCTGGACCTCGACTATCCAGAAGACTCCGAAGCAGGCGTGGACGGCAACTTTGTCATGGCCGGCGACCGTCTGGTCGAAGTGCAAATGAGCGCCGAAGGCGCAACCTTTACTCGCGATCAAATGGCGAAGCTGATGGATCTCGCGGACAAAGGCATTGCCGAACTCGTTGCCGCACAGCTTCAGGCCGTAAAATGACACGGCGGTTTGACGGTAAAGAGCTGGTTGTCGCCACTCACAACAAAGGCAAGCTCGAGGAGATCGCTGATCTCCTCGGCCCGTTTGGGATCACGCTGACTTCTGCTGCGGATCATGGTTTATCTGAGCCTGAGGAAACCGAGTCCACCTTCGTCGGCAACGCGCGGATCAAGGCACATTACGCCGCAAAAGAGACTGGTTTGCCTGCTCTCTCGGACGATTCAGGGATCGAGATCGATGGGCTAGATGGCGCACCAGGTGTCTACACCGCAGATTGGGCCGAAACGCCAAACGGTCGTGATTTCGTCATGGCGATGGAAAAAACATGGGCCAAGCTGGAAGAGGTTAACGCCCCATTCCCTCGGACCGCTCGTTTTTGCTGCACCCTCGTCCTCGCTTGGCCAGATGGACACGACGAAGTGTTCCCTGGGATCATGTCTGGACAAATCGTTTGGCCGATGCGCGGCGATCAAGGCCACGGCTATGACCCCATTTTCCAGCCTGACGGCTACGACATCACGTTTGGTGAAATGGACCGTTGGGAAAAGAACAAGATCAGCCACCGTGCGGACGCGTTCGCCAAACTGGTAAAGGGTTGCTTTGCCTGAGGATTGGGAAAACGGGGGCTTTGGGCTCTACATTCACTGGCCGTTTTGCCAGTCGAAATGCCCCTATTGCGACTTTAACAGTCACGTCGTCGCGTCCATCGACCAAGAACGTTGGGCGCGCGCCTATTTGTCCGAGATCGAACGCGTTGGGCAGCTGACCCAAGGCCGCATCCTCAAATCGGTTTTCTTTGGCGGCGGGACACCGAGCCTCATGAACCCAGAATTGGTCCAGGCCATCCTTGATAAGGTTCGCTCCACGTGGCGTATGACCAATTCCTGCGAGATCACGCTCGAAGCTAACCCAACGTCCGTCGAAGCAGGCCGTTTCCATGGATACCGCGATGCAGGCGTGAACCGCGTTTCAATGGGATTTCAGTCTCTAAATAACGACGATCTTCGTGCTTTGGGTCGTTTACACAGTGTCGAAGACGCCATGAAAGCCTTTGATGTTGCGAGAAACGTGTTTGACCGCGTTAGTTTCGATCTGATCTACGCGCGACAGAACCAGACGCTTGAAAATTGGCGAATTGAGCTGAAACAGGCTCTGTCTTTGGCTATTGATCACCTGTCTTTGTATCAGCTCACAATTGAAGACGGCACAGCATTTGGTGATCGCTACGCAGTTGGCAAACTCCGCGGTCTACCTGACGACGACACCGCTGCCGACATGTATGACGCAACCCAAGAGATCTGCGATCAAATGGGGTTCCCTGTATACGAGGTCTCGAACCACGCCCCCGAAGGCGCGGAAAGCCAACATAACCTGATTTATTGGCGTTACGGCGATTACGCTGGGATCGGCCCTGGCGCGCATGGACGACTAACGCTCAACGGCGTCAGGCATGCGACCGAAACCTATACTGCTCCACAGATGTGGCTCAATGCAGTTGAAACAAAAGGCAGCGGTGAAACGCTATCCGACGCGCTAACCGCCGAAGATGCAGTTACTGAGTTTCTCTTGATGGGTATGCGTCTCACCGAGGGCGTTGATATTAAGCGCCTTCAAGCTTTAGGCGGCGATCGGTTCTCAAACAACATAAACCGTATGACCGAGATGGGCTTTGTTGAAACGAAAGCGGGCCGCCTGTGCGTGTCTGCAACTGGGCGGCCCGTTCTAAATGGCGTTTTGCGAGAGCTTCTTGCCGATTAACCGACCGACAAAATACGCAGCAAGTCGTCAAGTTGATCGAGGTTCGAATAGCTGATCGTCACCTTACCAGCTTCGCTACCAACGGGATGGTCGATCGATACCTTCATTTTGAGATTCGCACTCAGTTCCTGTTCGAGTTGGGCTGTATCAGGGTCTTTTGCAGCCGCGCGCACACGATTGTTTTGCGCGACTTTTTCCTTCGCGGGATCCACTTTAACCAGTTTCTCTGTTTCGCGGACAGACAGCCCCTGTTGTATGATCTTTTGCGCAATCGCAGAAGCTTGATCATTACCAACCAACGCTCGTGCGTGGCCCGCGCTTAGCTTGCCTTCGATCACTTGCGTCTGCACATCGTGTGGAAGGTTCAAAAGGCGCATCAGGTTCGCAATATGGCTACGGCTTTTGCCAAGCGCTTGGCTCAGTTGTTCTTGAGTATGCCCGAAGCGATCCATCAGCTGCTTGTAACCCGCCGCCTCGTCAATTGCGTTCAAGTCAGCGCGCTGGATATTTTCGATGATCGCAACTTCGAGGACTTCAGTATCAGTGAAATCCCGAACGATAACAGGCAGTTCATGAAGTTTAGCGATCTGCGATGCACGCCAACGGCGTTCACCTGCAACGATTTCGAATTTAGCCTCGTCTCGAGGCGATTTGCGTACGATCAAGGGCTGAATAACGCCCTTTTCTTTTATCGACGACGCAAGTTCGTTTAGCGCATCTTCGTTGAAATAACGGCGCGGCTGATCGGGGTTCGGTTCAATGCGCTCAATTGCCACCATAAGATCAGGGGCACGCGGCGCTGGCGCTCCGGTGCTGCGATCTACAGGGGCGGTTACGTCGGACATGAGCGCGGAAAGACCGCGGCCAAGCCCACGATTTCGGTTCGGTTTATGAGCCATCTGCCTCTCCCTATTTCTTTTCTCGTTCGATCAGTTCTTCGGCTAGCTCGCGGTAAGCCTGACTGCCGCGTGATTGTGGATCGTATTCCAAAATGGTCATCGCAAAAGACGGCGCCTCGCTCAGGCGAACGTTACGCGGAATGACCGTTTTAAAGACCAAATCCCGTAGGTTTTCGCGCGCATCATCCTCAACCTGCTGAGATAGATTATTCCTACGATCATACATCGTCAAAACAACCCCCTCGATGGCAAGGTCGGGATTAGCTGTTAGACGCACCTCGCGGATCGTCAACATCAACTGTGACAGACCTTCGAGCGCATAAAATTCGCTCTGCAATGGCACGATCACTGAATCCGCAGCAACCATAGCATTGATCGTTAACAGGTTAAGTGAGGGTGGGCAGTCGATAATGATATAGTCGAGCGCGAACGCATCAATTGCTGGCTGCCGAAGAGCGTCATGGAGCAGGAAGCTCCGCTTCTCGTTGGAAATAAGCTCAATATCAGCCGAGCTAAGGTCAGTCGTCGCAGGAATAACCAATAGATTTTCTACGCTCGTCTTATGGATCGCATCAAAAAGTGATTCCTCACCGACGAGCAGATCATAAGTTGTTACATTGCGCTCATCCGGCTCGATACCCAAGCCAGTTGACGCGTTCCCTTGCGGGTCGAGATCGACAAGCAAAACATTCCGGCCCAATTCGGCAAGCGCAGCGGCCAGGTTGATCGAGGTGGTTGTCTTACCAACTCCACCTTTTTGGTTCGCCACCGCGATAATTTTTGGCTGAGTGGTCCGGCTCAAATCAGACACGAGAAAATCCTTTGATTGAAATCACGCAAGCATCGCCATTGGTGATACTTGGCACCTTATTGTAATCAAAGGCCCAAGTATGCTTTGCCTCAATTATTTCATCGTCTGCTATTTTCCCCTTTTGGAATACAGCAATGCCGGTCGGAGCCAGATGACGCTCTGCAAAACCAAGAAGAATGGTTAACGACGCCAGCGCGCGGGCTGAAATCACATCGGCATTCTGTGGAGGCGCCAATTCGATACGGTCATCTAGGACAATGGCATTCAAATTCAGTTCACGGATCGCTGTGCGCAGAAACGTCGCCTTGCGTTGATCGCTCTCAATCAGAGTAAAGCGTGCGTCCGGCTTCTTCTCAACGGCGATAGTTGCAAGGATGATGGCAGGAAAACCACCGCCACTTCCTATATCAACCCAGTGGTTCCATTCGTCTGGTGCAGATGCCCAAACCTGAGCAGAATCTACGATATGGCGGTCCCAGATGTGATCAACGTCGTTACGAGCGATCAAGTTAATCTTCTTCGTCCATTTCCGAACGAGGTCCTCAAAAGCACCTAACCTCTCTAATGTTTCACGTGAAACATCTACACCTGAGATCATGCCGACTTCGCCTTTTCATGTTTCCTGATCCGCGCGAGCAACAAAACGAGAGCCGCTGGAGTCATACCCTCGATCCGCGAGGCTTGTCCGATCGTCGTTGGTCTCACGCGGTTTAACTTCAACGCCAGTTCATTCGAAAGACCAGACACGCCTGTGTATTCGAACCCTTCGGGAATTTGCACCTCTTCGTCTCTACGCAGGCTTTCTATATCCTTAGCTTGTCGAGAAATGTAATGAGCATAAAGGGCGTCGCGTTTGATCTGCTGGCGAACCTCGCTCGTGATCTTAGACGCTTCCGGAACAAGGGCCAACAGCTCGGCATCTTCAAACTCGGCAAGCGACAAGGCGTCTAGCGCCGTGCGACCGGGACCGTCAGGGTTCAATTTAACTCCCGCATCCGCAATCTGGCGCGCGCTCAATGCTACCCCAGACAGAACATCACGTGCATTTGTAATCGCGGTCATTTTCTCGCTGAAGGCCATCCAACGGTTATCGCCGACACAGCCTGCATCCCGACCAAATTCGGTCAACCGCTGGTCGGCATTGTCAGCGCGAAGAGAAAGGCGGAACTCCGCCCGTGACGTGAACATGCGATAAGGTTCGGACACACCGCGGGTGATCAGATCGTCGATCATCACACCAATGTAGCTGCTTGTCCGGCTGAAGATGATTGACTCACCGCTTTGGGCAGTACGCGCAGCGTTGAGACCAGCGACAAGCCCTTGCGCCGCAGCTTCCTCATATCCAGTTGTGCCGTTGATTTGACCGGCCAAAAATAGCCCTGCGACGTCACGAAGCTCCAAAGTCGGTTTCAGCGCACGCGGGTCAACATAGTCATACTCGATCGCGTACCCAGGCTGGAGGATCGCAACATTCTCCAAACCTTTCATCGAACGAACATAGGCTTCCTGCACATCGACAGGAAGCGATGTCGAAATACCGTTTGGATAAATCGTCGGATCATCCACGCCTTCAGGCTCAAGGAATACTTGGTGCGACGACTTATCTGCGAAACGCACGACTTTATCTTCAATTGACGGGCAATACCGAGGGCCGATGCCCTCAATATGCCCACCATACATCGCGGAACGAGACAGATTGTCACGGATAATCTCGTGAGTTTTCTCGTTGGTATGCGTGATTCCGCAGGAAATTTGCGGCGCAGTTACGGATTTCGACAAGAACGAAAAGAGTGAGGGTTCATCATCACCTGGCTGGCTTTCAAGATCTTTCCAGTCAATCGTCCGACCATCTAATCGTGGCGGCGTGCCCGTTTTCAAACGACCAAGCGGCAATCCAAATCCATCAAGGCGTTCCGCCAACTTGATCGAAGGCTTATCCCCCATCCGACCGCCCGACTTTCGAACATCCCCAATATGGATAACACCACGAAGGAAGGTCCCAGTCGTTAGAACGACAGCGCAGGCTTTGATCTCTGACCCATCGTCCAAAATCACACCGGCAACACGGTCACCGTTCATGATTAGATCGGTCGCCTCACCCTCGATAACCGTGAGATTTGGCTGGATCTGAACCAGATGCTGCATAGCGGCCTTATAACGGGCTCTGTCCGCCTGCGCACGTGGTCCTTGAACCGCTGGTCCCTTTTTGCGGTTAAGTAGGCGAAACTGAATGCCGGCAATGTCCGCCGCGATACCCATGACGCCATCGAGCGCGTCAACTTCACGGACGAGGTGCCCTTTACCAAGGCCACCAATCGCGGGGTTACATGACATAACGCCAATAGAATCGAAGCTAAGAGTGACCAGCGCTGTTTTCGCACCCATTCGGGCCGACGCATGTGCTGCATCGGCTCCAGCATGACCACCACCGATCACAACAACATCAAAGTCCAAATGTTTCACGTGAAACACTCCTATTTTCCGATGCAAAAGCTGGAAAAGATAACGTCCAGCAAATCTTCTACATCCACACGACCCGTGAGCGACTCTGTCGCCCGTGCCGCTGTTCGAATCTCTTCCGCGATAAGATCGGTCATTCCCGTTTCGCTGTCCACGAGCGCAATCGCAGTATCCAACGCCTCACACCCACGAAGGAGTGCTATTCGGTGCCGTTCTCGCATGGCGACGCCAACACGTGCGGTCTTGGCGATTAGTCGCTTTTCTATCAGAGCTACAAGACGATCAATACCCGCGCCCGTCTTACCCGAGACACCAATCTCAGCGCCATCAAATTGATCCTGCTTAGCTCGGACAATCAGCGTATCATTATCAAAATGCTGTGTGATATCTTCACTTATATCCAACATGTAGATAATGAGATCTGCTGCCTCGGCTCGTTTCCGTGCCAATTCGATCCCCAGACCTTCGACGATATCATCCGTCTCGCGAAGGCCAGCCGTATCCAGAACGGTGACTGGCAGGCCACCCAAATCCATACGGACTTCGATCACATCACGCGTGGTTCCCGCAATCTCCGAGGTAATCGCCGCTTCCCGCCCTGCTAACCGGTTTAGGAGCGTCGACTTGCCGACGTTCGGTGACCCAACGATTGCTACCTCAAAGCCATCACGAATACGTTCAGCGATCCGCACACCTTCCGCTTCGGCCTGCATTTCGGTCTGAACACCGCGCAACAGTTCGGTAACTTCGGGCATCACATCGACGGGCACGTCTTCATCAACGAAGTCGATCGTTGCTTCGACCAACGCCGCCGCGCGAACCAACCGTTCACGCCACACAATGACCTTATCGCCCAAGGCACCCTGAAACACACGAAGTGCTTGTTTTCGCTGCGCTTCTGTCTCTGCATCGATCAGGTCGGCTAGACCTTCAACCTGCGCGAGGTCGAGACGCCCGTTTTCCAGCGCGCGCCGTGTAAATTCACCTGCCTCAGCAAGCCGAAGTCCGTCATAACCAGACAACTCAGACAAAACAGCTGCAATAATTGCAGGCGAACCATGCAATTGAAGCTCAACAACCTCCTCGCCCGTGAAGCTCCGCCCCTTATCGAAGGTCAGAACCAAAGCTTCGTCGATCAGATCGCCCTGCCCGTCCAAGATCCGACGCAATCCGCGGCCCTGAGGCAAATCACAACACAGCCGACGTCCAGCTTCGAACGCGAGAACGCCCGAAATCCGAATGACAGCAACGCCTGCTTTGCCCGACGCCGTGGCCAGGGCATAGATCGTGTCCATAACCAAATCCTCCTTGTGGGGATTAGCTATTCATTGAATCGAAGAAGTCAGCGTTCGATTTAGTTTGTTTCAACTTACCGATCAGGAATTCAATTGCATCGGTCGTGCCCATTGGGTTGAGGATACGACGCAGAACGTAGGTTTTCTGCAGATCGACCTTATCCACGAGAAGATCTTCCTTGCGGGTGCCAGACTTGAGGATATCCATCGCTGGGAAGACACGCTTATCAGCAACCTTGCGGTCCAGAACGATCTCAGAGTTACCAGTACCTTTGAATTCTTCAAAGATAACCTCATCCATACGCGATCCTGTGTCGATCAGCGCGGTCGCGATGATGGTCAACGAACCACCTTCTTCGATGTTACGAGCCGCACCGAAGAAACGTTTCGGGCGTTGCAGCGCGTTTGCATCCACACCACCAGTCAGAACTTTACCCGACGACGGAACAGTCGTGTTGAACGCGCGACCCAGACGCGTGATGGAGTCAAGCAAGATCACAACGTCGCGTTTGTGTTCCACAAGGCGTTTCGCCTTCTCAATGACCATCTCGGACACGGCAACGTGACGCGATGCGGGTTCGTCGAAGGTAGACGACACCACCTCGCCTCGCACAGAGCGCTGCATGTCAGTAACTTCTTCTGGGCGTTCATCGATCAGAAGAACGATGAGATAGCACTCTGGGTGGTTCTTTTCGATGCTGTGCGCGATATTTTGCAGCAATACCGTCTTACCGGTGCGCGGCGGAGCTACGATCAGCGAACGTTGACCTTTACCAATTGGTGCGACGAGATCGATAATTCGAGCCGAACGATCCTTAACGGTTGGATCTTCGATCTCCATTTTCAGGCGTTCATCGGGATAAAGTGGGGTCAGGTTGTCGAATGCAACCTTGTGACGCGCCTTTTCAGGGTCTTCAAAGTTGATCTTCTCAACACTGGTGAGCGCAAAATAACGCTCGTTGTCGTTTGGCTCTTTGATCACACCTTCAACGGTGTCCCCTGTACGAAGCGAAAACTGACGGATCATGTCAGGGGACACGTAAATATCATCTGGACCCGGTAGGTAGTTTGCCTCTGGCGAACGCAAGAACCCGAAACCGTCTTGCAAAACTTCCAACACGCCATCGCCACCGATGATCCAGCCCTCATCTGCGCGTTCACGCAGGATCGAGAACATCATATCGCCCTTACGCATGGTCGATGCGTTTTCGATTTCCAGCTCTTCAGCTACAGAAAGCAGGTCTTTGGGGCTTTTCGCCTTGAGATCGGCAAGGTTCAGGCGGTCTTGCGACATGACAAACCCTTTCGCGGCCATCCGGCCGGCATAGTGGTAAATTTTACAGACAGAGTCCCCTCCGGACGAAAGGGCACTTCTATTACGCGCAGGACCGCGTCGGAGTCAAATTTAGAATTTAAAGATAACCGAGAAGACAATGATCAACATCAGAACGGTCGGAACCTCATTCATCAAACGATACTGACGCCCTGTCAGCGTGTTTTTCCCGTTCATGAAATCCTTGCGACGATACCCAAGCCAGTGATGGAACCATGTCATTGCAATTACGGACGCGCCTTTGGTGTAGGGCCAGACCATGTTCCACCCCACAACTCCGGGTGTGAAAACCAACATTAGACCGAAAATCCATGTGGCGATCATTGCGGGGTTCATGATTGCTCTTAGCAAAAGCCGTTCTTGGTGCTGGAACAGCTTGTCCATATCACTGTCTGCTTCGACGCCCTGCTTTTTCAGTCCTTCGACGTGATAGACGTACAAACGTGGGAGGTAGAACAGTCCGGCCATCCAAGACATGACCGAAACGATATGAAGGCTCTTTGTCCAAAAATAGGATGCGCTTAGAGCATTTAGAATCCAGTCGATCATTCTTTGTCTCTCTCAGTACTTCTTACTTATATAAATAAAGAAAGAAGAAAGGATTTTGATTGTTGTACTGTGGATAACACAGCTATTCGAGATTTTCCCCAAGTTTATCCAGATACTCACAGGCATCCACAAGGGTGAAATGATCTGTGGATATTAAAATTAACATTATTTAATAATAGTTTAACGTATCATGCGCCAAATTGACTCTTAGAACGGTCGGAGTCCTTTGTCGATTCTTGGTCTGCGCGTCACATGGCAAAGTTATCCTATCCCCATCTTGGTGAACTGTGCTGGAATCGGGAATGAATGACGGGCTATTTGCCCCAAGCGCCGTCAAGCCCTAAGAACTCCCCAAAGTACACCCAAACTCTTATCGGTTTATCCGAGGATTTATCCACATGGCTGACCCTATCATCCTCGCATCCAGCTCTGAAATCCGGGCAACTCTGCTCCGTAATGCAGGGGTTCCGTTCACAACTGAAAAGCCCCGTGTCGACGAGGAGATGATCCGCGCGTCGCTTGAAGCAGAAAAAGCATCGCCTCGTGATATTGCAGATTTCCTTGCTGAAGCCAAAGCCCGAAAAGTGAGCCTGAAGGCCAACGGAGCGTTGGTGATCGGCTGTGATCAGGTCTTGGATTTCGACGGCACCGTCATGTCAAAACCCGCAGACTTGTCCGAGTGTCTCGCGCAACTAACCGCCCTACGCGGCAAAACGCACCGTCTGCTTTCTGCTGCGGTCATCTATAAAGATGGTGAACCACTTTGGCGTCACGTTGGTGTAGTGCGTTTAACGATGCGTGAGTTTTCTGACGACTATCTGAGCGACTACGTTGTCCGCAATTGGGAGTCCGTCCGCTGGTCAGTGGGTGGATATAAGTTAGAAGAAGAAGGCGTGCGATTGATGTCGCGCATTGAAGGTGATTATTTCAACGTGCTTGGTCTTCCGATGATCGAGCTCCTAAACTATTTGACCGTCCGAGGAGCACTACCCGCATGAGTGACGTTAAGATCCCATTAGCTGGTGTTATCGGCTGCCCTATTTCGCACTCGCGGTCCCCAATCTTGCATGGGTATTGGCTTAAGAAATATGGCATCGCAGGCCACTATGTTCCGATGCACGTCGAAGCCGTCGATTTCGAAGTTGCTGTTCGTAATATGCACAAACTCGGATTTGTCGGCTGCAATGTAACGATCCCACATAAAATCCGCGCGATCGAGATTGCTGATGTTGTGACAGATCGTGCGTCAATGATTGGTGCTGCAAACACGCTGACCTTCCGCGATGGGAAAATCTACGCCGACAATACAGATGGATACGGTTTCACGGCGTCCATTTGGCAAGGTGCGCCAGACTGGCAACCTGATGCTGGACCTGCGCTTGTCTTAGGCGCTGGTGGCGCAGCGCGGGCAGTGATCACTGCGCTTTTGGATAGTGGTGTTCCCGAAATCCTGCTCGCGAACCGCACGCGGACGAATGCTGAAGCGCTCAAAAACGATTTCGGAGCAAAGATTAAAGTTATCGAATGGGTGCAGGTTGCTACGAATCTTGGCTCAGCCTCTACGGTTGTGAATACGACTTCGCTGGGTATGACCGGCGGACCAGAGTTCAAGGTGAACCTTGATGGCCTGAAGCCGAAAACAGTGGTCGCTGACATTGTTTACACCCCTCTGCGGACAACACTCCTCGACGAGGCCGAAAAGGCTGGCTGTCATACCGTTGATGGCCTTGGAATGTTGCTCCATCAGGCGGTTCCAGGATTTGAACGCTGGTTCGGCCATCGTCCTGACGTGGACGACGAAACGCGGCGTGTGATTTTAGCATGACGTGGAAACTTGGCCTGACCGGATCAATCGGGATGGGCAAATCCACGACCGCTGCCATGTTCCGCGATGAAGGCGTGCCCGTTTGGGACGCAGACGCAACGGTTCATAAGCTTTACGAAAGGGGTGGTGCGGCCGTTGCGCCGATTGAACAAGAGTTCCCAGATGCCATTGTGGATTGGGCTGTTGATCGCGATCACCTAAAGCAAATCATCGCCAAAGATATGACTGTGTTGCCAAGACTTGAAGCGATTGTTCATCCGCTTGTTGCAGCCGACAGGGCAGAGTTTTTAGACACGAATAAAGCTGAAATCGTCGTTTTCGACATTCCGCTTTTGTTTGAAACGGGTGCTGATGAGTGGCTTGACTCTGTGTTGGTCGTGACCTGCCCACCAGATGTTCAGGCCAAACGTGTTTTGGATCGTGGAACAATGTCGCCTGACCAATTCCAGATGATCTTATCGCGACAAATGCCCGATTCCGAAAAACGCGCGCGCGCAGATCACGTTATAGAGACGCTGACGCTAGACGCGACCCGTGCTGCTGTGCGAAACCTGATTGCAGAGTTGAAAACAAGGCAGTCCCATGCGTGAGATCGTTCTCGATACTGAGACCACAGGATTTGAACCCCACAGTGGGGATCGCATCGTTGAAATTGGGTGTCTGGAACTTCTGAACCACATGCCGACTGGCAAAACGTTTCACGTTTATATCAACCCCGAACGATCCATGCCGATGGATGCGTTCAAGATCCACGGGATTGGTCCTGATCTTCTCGAACCTCCGCAAGAGGCACAGCCGGGGCAGGTAAAACTGCGTGACAAACCCTTGTTCGCCGAGATTGGCCAGAAGTTCCTCGATTTCATACAGGATTCAAAACTGGTGATTCACAACGCCAGCTTTGACATGAAATTCTTGAATGCAGAGCTGGGATGGATGGGGTTGCCGTTGATCCCGAACGATCAGGCTTTGGATACGCTGGCAATTGCCCGCAAGAAGTTCCCCGGTTTACCAGCTTCGCTCGACGCATTGTGCCGTCGATTTGGCATCGACAACTCGAACCGCACGCTCCACGGAGCGTTGCTCGACTCTGAAATTTTGGCGGATGTGTATCTCGAACTGATCGGGGGTCGTCAGCCTGACTTTGCTTTGGCAACGTCGTCGCAATCATCGAGCAGAACGAATGTCGCTGAAGTGGATGACTGGCGGCCAAAACCGCGGTCGACGCCCCTGCCCTCGCGGATCACCGAAGAGGAAGCCGCCGCCCATGCCGAATTTATCGGTAAGATGGGCGACAGCGCGCTTTGGAAAAAGCTTAGTTAGGCTGTGCGGGCGCTTCGGCCTGCTGAGCCTGAACGCGGCGAGCAATTTCACCACGGTAGATCGCAACAAAGTCGATTGTGTCGAGGTTCACAGGCGGGAAACCACCGTCACGGGTGACGTCAGATACGATCCGGCGAATGAACGGGAAGGTCAGGCGCGGGCATTCGATCATCAGGTAGGGATGCATCTGGTCTTCCGGCACCCCTTCGATGTGGAACACGCCAGAATACTCGAGCTCGAGCAGGAACAGCGGTTCTTTGTCAGCTTTGGTGTTCGACGAAACGGTAAGTTTCGTGATGACTTCGTACTGGTTGTCCGCACGTTTACGCGCATCAAGGCTAACCTTCACGCCCATTTCTGGCTGCGGATCACCCTTTACGCCCTTCTGAGCGAGGATGTTCTCGAACGACATGTCACGCACGAATTGTGCGATGATGCGGTTCTTGATCTGCGGCTGCTGCGCCGCTTCGGGGGTCTGGGTCTCGGCCATCGGGCAACTCCACATTTAAAAGGTCGGGGATTGTCTATCAGGCCTTTGCCAGACCCTCAATGCTCATGGACTTTTTAATGACGTGTCCATCCCGATGGATGGGTCGGATGTTTGTCTGGATCAACAGGTTCGAAGTCGCCATCGATCACATCGTCATACCGTTGCTGTTGGCGCGGCGGCTCGCCGAATTGGAACTTCTGCACGTTTACCTTGGTGCGCAGATACTGGAAAACGCGGCTCCTCACCTGCGGAATAAGCAGCAAGAACCCAACGGTGTCCGTGAAAAACCCGGGGGTGAGCAGGAGTGCACCCGCAAACAAGATCATTGCACCGCTTGCCAAGGATTCTGATGGGTCACTGAGGCTGCTAAAGCTCTGCCGCAATTTACCTAGCTCTTTTGCGCCCTCGCTCCGCACCAAATTCGCGCCGATGACGGCTGTCGTCAGCACGATCAGAAGCGTCCAAGCAAGCCCGATTGCCCCGCCAATAGAGATGAAAAGCGCGATCTCGATCATCGGAACGGCAACAAAAGGTATCAAAAGCCACATCATAAGTCCTTTCTGACCCGTGGTGGACTTGACCGGGCCTCTGCCATACATAAGTCGGGTGGGTAGAGTTTTGAATGCCCACCCAACGAACAAGAGGTTTTTCTTATGAACGGAGTCCTAATTCAGCTGCTGGTCCTAGCTGGCGTTGCTGTTTTCCTGATCCTACGCTTGCGCAGCGTTCTTGGGACCCGTGAGGGATTTGAAAAACCTGCCGTCACGCGAAATGAAACGCCCGATCGTCGTGCTAATTTCGAGGTCATTGAGGGCGGCCCAGACCGCGACATCGTTGATAACGTTCCCGAAGCCAGTCCCGCCGCCGATGCTTTGGCTGCGATGAAGCGTGTGGACCCTGACTTTACCGTATCCGAATTCCTGCAGGGTGCCCGCGGCGCGTATGAAATGATCCTCATGGCCTTTGAAAAGGGCGATGTGGCATCGATCCGCCCATTCATCTCTGAAGATATCTACGACGTCTTCTCTGACGTGATCGCAACGCGCGAAGCTGAAGGTCTAACTGTCGAAGCGACATTCATCGGGATTTCCGAAATTGCGGTTCAGGACGTTGAGTTCAACGCCGACACTAAAGAAGCCGAAGTCGCAATCCGCTTTACGGGTGAATACACCTATACGGTACGTGACAAAGCGGGTGACATCGTTGAAGGCGGGCCAAACAGCACCAAACGTCAGCGCGATGTCTGGACATTTGCACGCGCTATGGGCAGCAACGATCCGAACTGGGTCCTTGTGTCTACAGGTGAATGATGCGGCGGGTCGGGCGCGCGATAGCGTTCTGTCTGACCCTATTTTCGGGGGCGGCTATGGCCGAAACGACCTACACGCTTCTTGATTTCTCGGATTTGAATGGTTGGGCAGAGGATGATCATTCCGCTGCCTTTACTGCGTTCAAAGAGACTTGCGACCTGATGAGCGATCCGGAATGGACAACGCTTTGTAATCTCGCGAACGACGTGTCCGATGCACGCGGATTTTTCGAGTTGTTCTTTAAGCCCGTTATGGTCACCGATGGCGAACCGATGCTGTTCACGGGGTATTTTGAGCCTGAATTGCGTGGCAGCCTTCAGCGAACGGCGACCTTTCGTTACCCGATTTACCGTCTCCCTAGTGCCCTGCCCCCAACTGGTCCGTGGTTGACGCGCCAAGAGATCGAAGAGAACGGCGCTCTAGCGTCCCAAGGGCTTGAGATTGCATGGCTCGCTGACCCCGTTGATCGGTTTTTCCTTCAGGTCCAAGGATCTGGTCGTATTCGCCTCCAAGACGGCTCTGTGATCCGTGTGGGATATGCGGGGAACAACCGCCGTCCCTATTCGTCGATCGGCCAAGAACTGATCCGACGCGGCATCTATAGCGAACATCAGGTTAGCGCGACAGTCATTCGGAATTGGGTGCGCAACAACCCAGACGAAGGCCGCGCCCTGCTTTGGACCAATGAAAGCTACGTCTTTTTCCGCAACGTGACCGAGGTTCCTGCCGAAAAAGGACCTCTTGGTGCGATGAACAGGTCCATTTCGGCTATGCGCTCTATCGCTGTTGATCCAGCTTACACGACGCTCGGTGCGCCTGTGTGGATTGAACGTCACGGCGCAAATGCGATGAACCGTCTTATGATCGCTCAGGATACAGGCTCTGCGATCAAAGGTGCGCAGCGTGCCGACATCTTTATCGGCACGGGCGTTGAGGCTGGTCTGGAAGCGGGCGAAATCAAAGACACGGGTCGCATGATCATGCTTTTGCCGATCCAGATGGCCTATGCATTGGTCCCTGAGGTCATCTGATGGCCCGCCGTCGCCGTCAGCTAACGGCTGAGGAAAAAGCTCTTTGGGATCAGGTGGCCAGCACGACAACCCGCCTAGCGCCTGAGGCACCTACAGTTGTGCCCGATGACCCTGTGCGGGCACCGTCCCATCATCCTGCGCCCGCGCCGATCCCACGGTTTCGGGTTGGGGCAAAGGTGGATTTAAAGCCTAAACACAGCATTGCCGTCCCGATCCATGAAGCGCTAGCCGCTGCTCCTATTTCGATGGACCACAAAACCCACCGCAAGATGACCAAGGGCAAGCTGTCGCCTGATGCACGGATCGACTTGCACGGCATGACCTTGCACGAGGCGCATGGCGAGCTGACCCACTTCATCCTGTCATCGCATGAAAAAGGCCACCGCTTGGTTCTCGTGATCACAGGCAAGGGTAAGGATCGCGACGAAGGTGGCCCGATCCCAACCCGTATGGGCGTTTTGCGGCATCAAGTGCCACAATGGCTACGGCTTCCGCCGTTGGGGCGGCTGGTCTTGCAGACAACGCCTGCCCACCTCAAACACGGCGGGCATGGCGCATATTACGTTTACCTGCGGCGCACGCGCTAAGGTTATAGCACGTAGCGGCTCATATCGGTGGAGCGTGACAACTCACCAACATTCGCTTCAACATAAGCCGCATCGATTTTTACGGTTTCACCCGACCTATCTGGTGCGTTGAAGGACAGTTCTTCAAAGACCCGTTCGATGATCGTGTAAAGTCGCCGCGCACCGATGTTTTCGACCGATTTATTGACCGTCGCTGCGATATTCGCGATCGCCGCAATTCCATCCTCGGTGAATTCGACGGTGACGTCCTCAGTGCCCATCAGAGCCGAGTATTGCAACGTCAGCGCATTGTCTGTTTCGGTCAAAATACGCACGAAGTCGCCTTCGGTCAGGTCATTCAATTCGACGCGGATCGGCAAACGGCCCTGTAATTCAGGCAGTAGGTCCGACGGTTTAGCGACGTGGAACGCACCCGACGCGATGAACAGGATATGGTCGGTCTTAACAGGACCGTTTTTGGTCGACACCGTGGTGCCTTCGATCAGAGGAAGCAGGTCGCGTTGCACACCTTCGCGGCTCACATCAGCGCCGCGTGCATCAGTACGGGCACACACCTTATCGATTTCGTCCAAGAACACGATGCCGCTTTGTTCAACGGCTTCAATCGCGGTTTTCTTCACCAGTTCGTCGTCTAGCAGCTTGTCAGCTTCTTCTGAAACGAGCACATCATAGCTCTCAGCCACGGTTAGTTTTTTCTTCACCGAGCGCTGGAACGCCTTACCGAACAGATCACCGAGGTTCATCATCCCGCCCATCTGCGGTTGACCCGGTATTTCAAAGCCACCCATCGGGTTTGAAGTGTCCTGAATTTCCAACTCAATAACGGTTTGATCCAGTTCGCCCGAACGGAGCTTGCGGCGAAAAGCCTCGCGAGTGCCATCGCGGGCCTCGGTGCCTGCAATCGCGTCAATCACGCGCTCCTCTGCGGCGCGCTGCGCGTTTGCCCGAACGTCCTCGCGCATGAATTCACGGGTTTGCAGGATCGCAACGTCAACCAGATCGCGGATGATCTGTTCTACATCGCGCCCAACATAACCAACTTCGGTGAATTTTGTGGCTTCGACCTTAATGAACGGCGCGCGGGCGAGTTTGGCCAAACGGCGGCTGATCTCTGTTTTACCAACGCCAGTCGGTCCGATCATCAGGATGTTCTTTGGGTAGACTTCATCGCGCAGATCATCGCCCAGCTGCTTGCGGCGCCAACGGTTGCGAAGCGCAACGGCGACGGCGCGTTTGGCCTCATTCTGGCCGATAATAAAGCGATCAAGCTCGGATACGATTTCGCGCGGGGTAAGGTCTGTCATGGTGTCCTCTTTTCAACACTTCCGATCTAGGCATCTGAGCGGCAAAAACCAACCCGCACTGTCGTGTTGGATTTGTATATATACGTGATAACCTGTGATCGGAGGACGAAAGATGACCGAGAACCTGCCGAAGAAAAAAATCATGGTTCGGCGCGTCACATCGCCTGTCCGACCTCGTGCGGTCGAGGAAACCGCATCGCAGGTATCCAGTTGGGAAGATAGCCCCCTCGACCTTCCCGAACCCAAACAGGCGATTTCCCTGCGCGTAGATCGCGATGTGTTGGAGTTCTTTAAATCAGGGGGAAAGGGGTATCAGACCCGCATGAACGCTGTCCTGCGGGCCTATATGAAATCTCAAAAACGCTGATTAAGCTTTGATTTTTTCGACGGTCAGTTTGCCGTTTGTATAAACGCAGATATCGGCCGCAATCGCCATTGCGTCCCGCGCAACGGTTTCGGCGTCTTTATCGGTGTCCATCATTGCTCGCGCTGCAGCGAGGGCAAAATTCCCGCCCGAGCCAATCGCCGCCACGTCATGTTCTGGTTCCAGAACGTCACCCGCACCTGTGATCACGAACAAATCCATACCGTCGGTGACGATCAGCATCGCCTCGAGTTTCTGGAGGTACTTATCCGTCCGCCAATCTTTGGCGAGGTCCACGCTGGCGCGCATCAATTGACCCGGTGTTGCCTCTAGCTTCTTTTCGAGACGTTCGAGTAGGGTGAACGCATCGGCTGTCGATCCGGCAAAGCCGCAAACAACGTCCTGACCACCGGGAGACAAACGACGTACTTTGCGCGCGGTCCCTTTGATCACGGTTTGACCGAGGCTGACCTGACCATCACCTGCGACAACTACCTCGCCGCCTTTGCGCACACCGATGATCGTCGTGCCGTGCCATCCGGGGAATTCGCTCTCTGCCATATCGGGCCTCCTGTCGTTTGTTCCTATATGGCGGGCAGGGCGCATTGGAACAAGAGCAACGCAAAAGGGCGCCGACTAGGGCGCCCTTTCGAAAGGATAGTCGGTTGGATTAGATCGAGTCTTCGATCCAAGCCTGCAGTGCCGCTTTGGGAGCAGCACCTGCTTTGTTGGCGACAACTTCGCCGCCTTTGAAAACGAACAGAGCCGGAATACCGCGCACACCCAGCTGAGCAGGGGAATTCGGATTTTCGTCTACGTTCACTTTGACGATCTTAACTTTACCGTCCATTTCAGCAGACAGCTCTTCGAGAGCTGGGCCGATCATGCGGCACGGGCCACACCATTCAGCCCAGAAGTCTACGACGACGGGAATATCGGACTGACGCACTTCGGCGTCGAAAGTTGCATCGGTGACAGCTACGGTGGCCATTTGTCTCTCCTACAGGATGTCGGGTCAGAAGGTATGCAGACCCCAACAGATGGTCAAGCCGTAGCGGCGCGACGCAACGCCGCCATGACAATTTCAGATGGCAAATTCATCAACTTTCCTGTCGTCGTCCATAGGATCGAGCAGTCGATCTGGCGATCTGGGTAAATTTGCGATATTGCCGCGTGATAGGCCCCCATTTGGCGAAGGACCCCTTCTGGGGTCTGCTCGGGCTGTTCGGGCACGATGCGATTTGTTTTGAAATCCACGCAGGTTACGCTGTCCGCTGAGATGATCAACCTGTCGATTGCGCCATGAATTCGCCCGCCGAGCTCAGATAATTCAGCGGTAATCTCGACCTCGGCCAGAGTATCAGGTGCAAAAACGGCGGCCAAAGTAGGATTGTTCAGCATTGCGATCACATCATTGAGAAGTGTATCGCGATCATCGATTAATCCGATGTCCTCATCGCCTGACATAAGAGCCTGACCGATCCGATGGCGTTCAGATTCGGGGTGGCTCGGCAGATGTTCGAGCAGCATGTGAACCATGCGACCACGAGCAAGAGCCACTTCTTTATCCACGTCGATGAGTTCCCCGGCTAGAGCTTTCGCCCCGCCCAAATCAGACGGCGAAATTGTTGTGGCCCGCTGCGGTGGTGCGTCGACGATTGGCAAATCAGGAATGTCGATCGTTGCTTTAGGTACTTCGACTGTAGAATTAAGTTCTAAGCCGCTCCAATCGTGAACAGAATAGCGGAGAATATCCATTCCCCCGAACGGCACCGTCTCAGCGCCCAAATGCTCCATCGCTGAACCAACGATGTCATACCATGCCTCTGTGTTGTCTTTGACATCACCCGCGCCACAAAGAATGAGCCACTTTTCAGCTCGCGTCAGCGCCACATAGAGCAGCCGTCGACGTTCGCGGATTTCGGCGGCTTTCGCGTCGTCGATAAGGGGGGCGATGGCCTCTGGCGTGTCCTCGCTGAGCGGACGCCAAATGGGTCCGACCTCAGATTTCAGAATGCTGCCACGTGCCTTGACGTCTCGCGTCTGCGTTTCGGGCAGGATCACAATCGGCGCCTCGAGGCCTTTAGACCCGTGTACAGTCATCACGCGAATTTCGTCGCTGTCGCCGTCCATTTGCCGCTTTACGGTGACGTCTTCGGCTTCCATCCAGTGCAGGAACCCCGTGAGGCTCGGTACTGTTCCTTGTTCGTAAGCAAGCGCCTGAGATAAGAGCGCGTCGATGGCGTCCTCAGCTTCCGCGCCCAATTGCCGAACGAGCGATTTACGACCGCCGTGGCGCGTTAGAATGCGCTCAATCAGGTCATAGGGTCGTAGAAAGTCTGCGCGGTTTCGTAAATCATGCAGGACCTCGAGTGTTTTGCGGTGCTGTTCGGTTTGGTCGCGTAGCGCCTCCCAAAGATACCCTTTGCGACCATAAGCGAGGGTAAAGAGGTCCTGTTCGGACCATCCAAACAACGGCGATTTCAGTGCTGCCGCAAGGGATAGATCGTCCTCTGCCAAAGCGACAAAGCGCAGGAGCGCGAGGATATCCTTGACCGCCAGTTGGTCGTTCAGAATCAATCGGTCAGCGCCCGCAATCGGCAGGTTCAAATCCTTACACGCACGGATGATTTCGTTGAACAACGTCTTGCGTCGTTGGACGAGGATCAGGATGTCACCAGGCCGCACAGGACGCCGATGATAGGTGCCGGTTTTCCCGTTTTCCGCTGGAATAGTCTCTGTTTCTAGCATCACCTTAATGTTCTGTGCGATGCGTTGGGATAGCTGAACATCGGCCTCTTCATCGCTGACGAGGTCATGCGGATCGTGCCAATCATTCTTCTCTGGCTTTTCGGTTTTCTCGACAAACGGCCAGAGATCGACGCGCCCTGGCATCTCTGATTTAAAGGCACTGTGGATCACCTCGTCACTCAATCCTTCGGCCAAATCGCCAGTGAAAGCATGGTCTACGAATGACAGGATCGCGTGGGAGGATCGGAACGAAAACTGAAGCTCTGTCGAGATCAGCGGCGTTTCTGTATTTTTGAGTGCCGCATCAAAATACAGGCGCATGTCGTCGAATTTCTCAGGGTCCGCGCCTTGGAACGAATAGATCGACTGCTTTTTATCGCCGACTACGAAAATAGTGCGTTGTTGATCGGCGCGCGCGCCTTCGCCTGCTGCGAATTCACCCGCCAGCGCCTTAACCACATCCCATTGCGCTGGGCTGGTATCTTGGGCCTCATCAACCAGAATGTGGTCAATTCCGCCGTCCAGTTTGAACAGCACCCATTCGGCCACTTCTGACCGTTTCAAGAGGTCGCGCGTTTTCAGGATAAGATCGTCAAAATCCAGCAAGCCACGCTGAACTTTTCGGTTCTCATAGGCAGGAATAAACACCTTCGCAAAATCGTAGAGGAGCATGGTGCGGTCGAGTGCGGCACAGGCCTTGAGGTGTTGGAACGCAGCGGCTGTCCGATCCATCCACGCATGTAGGTCGTCAATCACAGGCGCGAAGGCTTCGACTGCTTTCGTGTGATTTGACTGTGGGTAGTTCACCGACTTTGAGGTGTTCTTTCCCGCGTATAGGAATTCGGAAAATAGAGATGAAAGCAGGGAGAAATCGGGATTCTTGTAATCGAGCGACTTTAGAGTCGCTGCGAATTTCTTGTATGTATCGGTCGTAGAAGCCGCGCATTGAACGATCTCTTCCGCTAGCGCATCTTCGCCACCGATCAGGGCGATGGAGATTGCGTCGGATGGCTGCGCACCTGCGGGCAAACCAAACCCAGCGGCAAGATCATCACGGGTTACATTACGCTGAAAGTCATCCTTGAATCGCAGCACATCCTTGGCCAGTGCCATCAATTGATCGTCGGACACGTGCTTGGCCACGGCGTCGATCACGTAGGCATGAGGGCCTTCTGCGATTTGGTCCAGCACTTCGGCGCGCAATAGCTCTGCCGCGCGATCTTCCATCTCAGAAAACTGCGGAGAGACAGACGCCTCTAGAGGAAACCGGCGCAGGATCGACGAACAAAACGAGTGAATGGTTTGGATACGGAGGCCGCCAGGGACTTCGATTGCAGTGGCGAATAGGCGACGAGCATCGGCGAGCTCTTCCGTCGGAAGCGTGCCTTCGACACCCATATCCCGCAAATCTTTCCGCAACTGGTCGTCGGGCATCATGGCCCATTCGCCGAGGCGCTTGAACAGACGGTTTTGCATCTCAGCCGCAGCTGCTTTGGTGTAGGTCAGACACAGAATATGTGAGGGATCGACCTTATCGAGGAGGAGCCGCGCCACGCGGTCCGTCAGAACCCGTGTTTTGCCCGACCCAGCGTTTGCCGATACCCAAGTAGATGCCCGTGGATTGGCGGCGGCAATCTGGCGAAGTGTTGCGTCGTCTTTCATTTCAGAACCTCCGCTTTGGGCGCTTGGCTCAGGTTCCATTCACCGTATCGCGCGAGGTGATCGTAATCGCTGCCATAGGCCGAGGTTTCGGCGGCCATCATCGCCGTGTAGCCCCGCGCAGGATCGGTCCAAGCTTTGATTAGGAGTTGGAACTTCGTCCATTCGTCATCGACGGATAGATCCTCGATCGCATCTTTGCGTTTCTTCGGGGACGCATCCGTCAGAATGGGCGCCCGAACTGGTTTTGCGCCCGCTTTGATCGGGATGAATTCCGCATCCAAAGCCTCTTTGCGGCCAATGTCATTGAACGCGCCCAGCGCAACCATGGCCGCCTCAAGGATAAGCTGCTTGTCAAAATAGAGTTGCTGTTTCTCGCTCGGCGGGGTGCCCGTTTTGTAATCGTAAAGGATGACCCGACCGTCGTCGGTCTTATCAATACGGTCGGCCTTGCCCTTGAGCTTGAAGTCGAGGTCGGGGAGGGTGATTTCCCCCCAAGCTTCAAGCTTGGCTGGCGCACCGCGTTTACGTCGGTCAATTTCGGTCGAGAGGAACCAATCCGCCGCGCTGTCCATCCGCGCATACCAAAGTCGCCGCGTTGCGGGCCATGGACACTGGGCATCCAGTTCATCTTTGGTGAGTTGCATCAAACGATCACGGGCCGCAGGAGTGGCGGGGTCGTGGTCTTCGCTTATGAACTTCTGCAGAACATCGTGGATGATGTTGCCGCGCAACGGGGCATCGGCCGTCGGGACCAGAGGGTTCAACGCATAAAGTCCGAGCACTTTTTTCGCGTAGATCGCATAGGGATCGCGGATCAGCGTTTGGACTTGCGTGACGGACAGTTCTTTTGGCCGTGCCTCGACAGGCGGGCAGGGCGATGGGCGTGGCGCAGGGGTGCCTCGTGGTTTGTCCGCAGCGCTGATGGCTTCGGCGGTTTTGATCCACTTCGACCCTCGCTCTCGCATCGCTTTGAGCGCCTCGGGTCCAGACTGATCCGCCAGACCGTCGAGCAAGTTGGTCAATCGGTTCACCCAGCGCGATGGAACGGTCTGGGCTTCCTCGGATCGCGCTGCACGAGTGATCCAAACTTCCTTCGCAGCAATGGCCTGTTGGTAGTCATGCGCAGACAGACCAATGCGACGTTCGGGCAGTAATAGCCCCGATTTTAGCCGCATGTCCCTGTTTAACCACGGATCAGGCGTAGGCGTTTCGGGCCACGTGCCGTCGTTCATTCCGCCCAAAATAACTAGGTCAGCGCTTTGAGCGCGGGCTTCTAGCGTACCCCAAAACAAGATGTTCGGATGGCTGATGTCGGGATTTTGTACAACGGCACCTGACAGTATCGAATTAACAATCTCGATATAATCGCGAGCCGATAATGAACCGCCGTGTATGGCTTGAAGTTCCAGATCAGTCATCACTGCCTTGGCCTTGCGACCAGCGGCTTCATCCCAGAGCCCACTTTCGCCAGCCATCGGGCCAGCGGCAAAGGCTTCTGTCAGCGCCAAATGCTGTGCAACGTGATCGGGGAGTGGGAGATCATCGTCAGGCTTTGGCCCGCTATGGATTTGATCAAGCAATCCCCCGATCCATTCGGCCCAGTCCTTTTGCGCGTCCTTTTCGGCCCAGCCGCGCAGGTCGGCACCCGTTGGATAGGCTGGGCCTTTCTTGCGAATTGAGAGCTCTAGTTCGTTGGTAAGGCGGACATGGTCGCCACGGTTCCCGCCCGATGACACCAGCGGATGTTTCAGCAGCGCAAGCAGGCTTTCGCCCGTGATCTGATCGACCCGCAAACCAGCGACCTGACGCAGCAAACGTCCCGGCGCAGAAAGGTGCAAAGGTTGACCTGCAGAGTCATCTGGAACGACGTTCCAACGATCCAGTGCCGCAGCCACCTGACGTGTGAGCATTCGGTCGGGGGTGATCAACGCGGCAGTGATCCCTTCGTCCATTGCAGCGCGGAGCCGCAGCGCAATCGTTTCGGCCTCTGATCTGGGGGAGGGCGCCTCGACCAAGGTCACGTTTTCCATCGCGCTGGGCAGATCGCCTAATTCTTTGCCGTCCTTCAGCCATTGATCGGTCACAGGAGCAGGGCGTAGCGATAGCGAAATCACCCGATTACGCGCGGGGCTAAACGGTTCGGTCGTGTCCCAAGGACGGATGTCCGAAATCGAAAGGTCCAGCCGCTCCATCAGTAGCTTAAAGCGGTACTGGGGATGGTCCTCGAACCGCCGGCGGTCGGTCATGGCGTCCCAGATCGCGGGGGGCATGTCGTAATCCACACCGGGGAGGATCACCGCGCCTTGGGGCAGGCGTGATACGGCCTCCATCAACATCGCGGTCGCGCCTCGCGATCCGGTTGAACCCGCGATGATGATTGGGTGCGTCGGAGGGGCGTCAGACCAGCTGGCAATGAGGCGTTCGATCACCATCCGCTGGCGTGCTTCGACGTCTGGTGGTTCTTGGGCGAAGTCGAAGTACTTAAGAACGATGCCGATGAACTCTTGGGTACGCGCCCAATGGCCCGACCTATCAGTCACGTCGAGGTCTAGCACGGCTTGCGGATCGACCCCTTCGCCATGCATTTCGTCCATCAATTTGGCGAGGCTATCCGAGAGCGCATAAAGCGCCGAGCGCGGCGCCAAATCGGGTTGACTGTCTAGCAATGCACCGACCAAGGGCGCCAATTCCAAACGACGACGCAGGCTCGCAACAGGGGGTGGCACGTCGATTGCCACAGGATCGCGGGCAAGATCAGTGACCAGCCGCAGTCGTGGCAGCAACCCCGCAGGACCGTTGTCGAGCACCTCGCGCATTCTACGCTGCATACGACGTGTGTTCAGGAAAATCTCAACTTTAGCGACCTCTTCGGGTGGCATTCCTTGCAGCCGCTCCATCACACCTTTGGTAAGGGAGTCGGCGAAATCCACCCCAGGGGGGAGACCAAAAATGCGGGGCTTATCGGTCGGTTCAAACATCATCACTCAACATCCTTTCGGCCACCGCGATGCTTTCGGGGCGGCCAACGTCACACCATTTACCATTATATTCGACGCCGTAGAGCGTTCCTCTAGCCAGCATTCGGTTCCAGAGCTCCCACATAGAGAACGATTGTTCCGTGACTTCGTCCAGATCAGTCGTTCGAATGATCTGGCAGCCCGTATAGATCGCTCCAGCACAGCGCTGAATTTTACCCGTCTGGTCGGTTATGAAATCACCCTGACCCGAGTGGCCCAGCGCGTTGTCTTTGCTGACGAGCAAAAGGAGCCCCTCCATATCGTCGCGCCAATGTTGGTGCAGCGTATCAAAGGGGTTATCGCCGCGCCAAACTGCATCCGTGTTCATCGTGAAAACAGGCCCATCGCCCAGCAACGGCAAAGCATGTTTCAAACCGCCGCCAGTCTCACGTAGAAGGTCAGTTTCGTCCGAGATGTGAACATCCGCTGGGACGGCATCGCGGATTTGCTCTGCCTTATAATGCACGTTCACCACGCGGGTGAGCCTCTCTGCCAAATCGAGCGCATGAAATAAGAGCGGTTTGCCCGCAACATTCACCATCGGCTTGGGTCTGTCGTTGGTCAGCGGCGCCATTCGGGTGCCAAGGCCAGCAGCAAAGAACAAAGCAGATTTTGGTGTCATGTGGTCAGGTCCGGAAGGATCAATTCGGAAAGGTCTCGCAAGTCTGGATGAGCCAGATCGCGTCTGAGGTGGCTGATCACGCGCGGGATTAGTGGCTGATATTTCAGCTTTTTGTCACGCTGCACTAGTCTAGCAAAAATACCGAGTATGCGGAGGTTTCGCTGCACAGCGATCGTCGAAAAGGCTGCCATATCGGCATCTTTGGTCAGTGCATCAACCGTGCGATCAGACACATCCCGCCGTGCATCGCGCAGTAGCGACACAAGGTCATACAAAGGGTGCGCCAAAAATGCGTCCTGAAAATCAAGCAGGCCGACGCGATCCGTCCCTTCTTGTTCGGGCCGCCAAATCAGGTTCTCAGCATGAAAATCCCGTAGTGAAAGGGTGTAAGGGTGAGGGGCCAAACGCTCTAACGCAGCCTTCATTGCAACGGTGATTTTTGACCCATCGGCGCTGGGCGCATACCATTCGGAATAAAGCCCGACCATGTCAGCGCCGACATCGGGCGTCATCGTTTTCAGACCGGCTGGGGCAGGGCATGCGCTGATTTGTTGGATGCAGTCGGCAGCGGCTTGATACAGGGTCAGTTCATCCCCATCACCCGTCGCAATCCAATCGGCAAAGTGACGTGGGCCTAAGTCCCCAATGACCGCGAGGCCTGCCGTTTCATCGCATTTCAGGATTTCTGGCGGACATAGTCCAATGCCTGCGAGGTGTGTCGCTATACGCAAAAACGGCGCGAGGTCTTCACCAGCTTCGGGCGGCGCGATCATCAGGATCACGCTTTCCCCATCGGGACTGAAGAGCCGTCGATAGCTACGAGCAGAGGCGTCGCCCGCAACAGGGGTTTGGTGCCAGTCCTGCCAAATGGTTCCGTTGAGAAATGTAGCAACATCAGACATCGATTATGCCCAAACGTGTTTCCCAATCCGCTGGGCCAACAAACGTGACATGGTGTGGATCGGCGGCCACAAACTGCAATGTCAGAGCCGATTTTGGCGCAAGATCGGCCAAACGATCGGGCCATTCGATAAGGCAAATTGCGGATTCGAATGCTTCGTCCAAACCGAGCTCAATCGCCTCGTCAGGGTGGCTAAGTCGATAGAGGTCACAGTGCCAGATATCGACGTCGTCCTCGTAGGTTTGAACCAAGGTAAAAGTCGGCGATGGCACGTCCTCTTCGTAGCCAAGGCGGGCGCGGATAAGGGCGCGTGAAAAGGCGGTTTTGCCGGCGCCAATATCCCCTTCTAGGAGTAACACATCGCCAGCCCGCAAAATCGGCGCGATCCGCTGCGCAAGCGCATCGGTGTCCGCTTCGGACGGGAGTAAAATCGGGCCCTTGGTAAATGTCATGCCCCCAAACTAAGGGTTGGTGGTGCACTCGCAAGAGGCAATCAACCTTGCGCCGCCCAAAGTGCGATGACGGCTTCGCGTCCAGACTTGCTATCGCCCGTATGACGGAACCGAACGAGCGTCGCACCGTTGGGCATCGGGCGAGTGCTGCACTCCAGTAAACGACCATCATTGTGACGTATGGTATCGCTCCAGACCTGAGAAGATCGACTAAGGCCACCACCTTCACGCAGCCTCGTCCAGATTGGCGTTGGGGCTGAGGCGTCCTGCCAAATGCGGGATTCATCAAGCAGGGTAGAGCCGACAAAGGGCGCAGTTTTCGTGTAGTTCCAAAGCTGATGGTAGCTTTGGTTCGACATGATCATGGTTCCTGCCGCCGAAAAGACCGCGATAGCGTCATCTAGGCTATCCATCACGGCCTGACCCATTTCGATTTGTGCTTCAAATCGCCGAGTGAGCGAGATTTCAGAGGTCACGTCTTCGACAAGAAAAGCCAAAGCACCGTCAGGATGAGGTCGTCCGACAAACCTGTACACTTGACCGTTGGAAAGTTCCCAATTCACCGAATAACGTCCTGCTTTGGCCTCTTTCTCGAGCGATACAATTTGATCGCGCCATGATCGCTGATCAGCTGCAACATGGATGTTCTTTTGGTCCCGAAGCCTGTCGAAAAAGGTGTGCAGTTTGGGCCGAGAAGCGAGGAAATCGGAAGGAATTTCGGTCAGATCGTGAAGGGCAGGGTTGAACACGATCAATTCGCGGTCACTGTTGAAGATGGCCAAACCAACTGACAATTGGGCAAAGGTTTTGACCAAGGTTTGCACATAGCTGCGTTGGGTTTCTTCGGCTTTCGTCACCTTTGTTACATCGACGGCAAAGTGGATCGTCTCGGCGTTGCGATGCGCCTTGGTGACTTCAAACCATTTTGGCGGCCGACCGGTGCCTAGGTCTATGCTGTGACGTGTTGGGATGAGGTCGTCTTGGGTATCGAGATTAGAAAACAACTCCGCAGGCGGCCATGGTGGGATTTCGGTTTCCGCATAACCAGCCACCAGCGCGGCGAAGTCTAGGTAGCTCCGATTGGCCCAAGTGATTGTACCCGTGTCATCCTGCTTCCAGATCAACTGAGGTGCGCTTTCTGCTATTCCGCGCAGGGTATGAAGCTCGTCCTCAATCGATGTAAGCGTCGCGATATCAACGGCTGTTCGGCGTCGAAATCCTTCTTGATATGTGACGCGGATGATCCCGTCACAAAACTCAACATCGAGACGTAAGTCTGGGTCTGAGGGGGATGTCAGCACCATTGATCCACCTGACTGGATTGAGGACATTGTGGTCCTGATTTGAGGGAAATTCGACGCAAAGAAACCGAGGAAGCGATCCCAATCCGTTTTCTCTGTCGCTCTGCGACGCAGAAGGGCCTTAGCGGATGGCGTCGCATCAATCAATTTCGTCTCGTCAAAGAGAAACACGATCTCATCTTCGGCTTCGCGGATCATGGCGCGGGCGCTTTGGTTTTTCAGATCTAAGAACCGCGCCAGAACGGTAATGATTAATCCCGCCGCCGCGACAGAGATGAGGCAGAGCCCAAAAAGATACATGCCCGACATCGGTCGAATCCCTTGTTTGCAACAAAGGAACTTTTATGGATCAGGGTTAATTGCGCGTTAATCGCCAAAGGGCAGGTTTTCACCCAAACCGCCAGCGCGGTCGCCCTTGGACGGGTCGATCTGGTCGCGGTTCCATGTGACGGCGACCAAGGCCCCACCGAGCGCCCCGCCGTTCGCAAAATCGAGCCGCGCCCCTGACCGTTCAAGCAACGTTTTCGCTATAAACAGGCCCAAACCCATGCCTTCGTAACCTGGGCGACTGGTGTCTTCCCGACGCCGCATGAACGGATCACCGATGCGAGCCAGAATGGCAGACGGATACCCTGGTCCATCGTCCGAAATGCGCACACTGACGGATTTGTCGGTCCATGTGCTTTCGATTAGTACTTTATCCGACGAAAAATCGACCGCATTTTGCACAAGGTTGCGAAGTCCATGCACGATTTCTGGCCGACGTTCGATGATCGGTTGGCGTGCTGGCATCTCTGTTTCATCAGAGATTACGAATTCCAATCGTTTGCCACGCATCAGGTGGGGTTCGGCAGCTTCTTGCAAGAGACCTTCTAATGGAACGCGGCGCATGTGCAGGTCGTCTTTGCCTGCGCGGCCCATCGACCGAAGGATCGCAGTGCAGCGATTGGCTTGTTCCCCGATCAGGCGCACATCGTCTGCAAGGTCTGGATCATCCCCCAATTCATCTAACAACTCACCGCTGACCAGCTTAATCGTCGCGAGAGGCGTGCCCAATTCGTGCGCAGCAGCAGCGACAACACCACCCAAATCGGTGAGCTTTTGTTCACGGGCAAGCGCCATTTGCGTCGCCAGCAAAGCATCAGACATTTCGTGGATCTCAGACGTGATCAGACGCGCATAAGCGCCAAGGAATACAACACCAATCACAAGCGCGACCCAGAACCCGAACCGAAAGAGGTCGGGCATCTGCAATACGTCACCTGCCATTGATCGTAGCGGTATGTGCCACGCAGCGAGGGCGGTTAGAATAAGGATCGTGATGATCCCGAGGATTGCAGTATCGCGGAGACGCAAGAACGTTGCTGCGATGGTGACAGGTGCTAGCACCAACAGGGCAAACGGGTTGTTCAAACCGCCAGTGAGGTACAGGAGCAGACACAACTGAAGCAAATCGAAGAGAAGCATCAGCATCGCTTCGAGTTCGGACAGACGCTTGGTTTCGGGATACAGGAACGTCGAAAACAGGTTGGCGATGATTGATGCACCGATTGCCATCGCGGCAAGGCCTACCTCAAGGTCGAGGCCTAAAATCCGCACCGAAACAACGAGCGCAGTGATCTGGCCTAGAATGGCAATCCATCGCAAAATGACCAAGGTCCGTAGGCGGACCCAACTGCTTCTCTCGCGATCGTGATGTTTGATTTGCCGGTCAGGGATCATTTTCGTCCAATCTGCGTCATGCTGAACTATTGTTATTTGGACCCGCAGCGGCAATCAATGCGCGACCAAAGGAGAGTTCGATGGAAAAGAAAATTGCTCTAGCTGCTGTATCAGTCGCCGCGTTGTTTATTGGTGGTACCTTTGCCGTGGTGAAATTGAACGCACCTGATCAGGATTTCGCTCAATGTGGTGCAACAGCAGTCGCTGGCAGCTCGATCGGCGGTCCGTTCGAACTGGTGAACAAGGACGGTGTGACCGTCACCGATACTGATGTCATCACGGGCCCGACCGTTTTGTATTTCGGCTACACCTTCTGCCCAGATGTTTGCCCGCTCGATAACATGCGCAATTCTCAGGCGGTTCAGATCCTTGATGAAAAAGGGATTTCTGTCACGCCAGTCTTTATTTCCATCGACCCTGAGCGGGACACTCCAGAGCGCGTGGGCGAATTCGCCTATAACTTCCACGACCGTATGATTGGCCTCACAGGGACGCCCGAACAGACCGATGCAGCCTCCAAAGCCTATCGGACCTATTACCAGAAAGAGGCTAATGGTGATCCTGAGTATTACCTCGTTGATCACTCTGTTCAGTCCTATTTCAACATCCCAGGCTATGGTGTGATTGACGTTTTCGGTCACAACGACACTCCAGAAAACGTGGCGCAAAGGATGGAGTGCCTGATCGAAATGGTTGGTGCGAATTGACCTTGGGGCCTCTGCCCGCTACCTGTTGAGAGCGCGATATATGAGGCGGACCTAATGGATAATGAACCCATTGATCTGGGCGAAGACAGAACGCTGCTCTTGGTGGATGATGACGAACCGTTTTTGAAACGGCTCGCCAAGGCTATGGAGAAACGTGGGTTTTCTGTGGAAACCGCTGGGTCGGTCGTTGCTGGTAAGGCAATCGCGACCGCTCGACCGAGTGCCTATGCGGTCGTCGATCTAAGGCTCGAAGATGGGAACGGTCTGGACGTTGTTGAAACGCTGCGCGAGCGCCGTCCAGACAGCCGTATCGTCGTTCTTACAGGATATGGTGCGATTGCAACGGCTGTGGCTGCAGTGAAAATCGGCGCAACGGACTATTTGTCCAAGCCCGCCGACGCCAACGACATCGTCAACGCTTTGCTGCAAAAGGGTGATGAGCTACCGCCGCCGCCTGAAAACCCAATGAGCGCGGATCGCGTGCGTTGGGAACATATCCAGCGGGTCTACGAACTGTGTGATCGCAACGTGTCCGAAACGGCACGGCGTCTGAATATGCACCGTCGGACGCTTCAGCGTATTCTGGCAAAGCGTAGCCCGAAGTAAGGGTTACATCTCAGCAAGCAAGGCCGCGTGACGCGCGGTGAAATCCTTGCGAACCTCGACTGGGGGACGCAAACGGATGCCCAATTTAGCAACCAATTGTTTGTCGAGCTTTCCAAAGAGCTTGTCCGCCTCGCTCGCCGAAAATCCCGCAATCTGGGTCGCTTCCAACCACGCGCTGACTTTGTCCGCTTCCTTGATCCGCTTCTTTATCTCAGTGGGTAATTTTGCGGGCAGCCCAAACCGAATGTGGATGGCCGCAGTCAGTCGTTCATCGAGTTCGCCGTAATTCGGACCGACCGCTGCTTTAACAGGGCTGATCATGTCGCCGATCACGTATTCAGGCGCGTCATGTAGCAATGCCGCTAGCTTCCATTTGGTCGCAATACCTGGGTTATCACGGCTGAAAATCTCTTCGACCAGCAGCGAATGTTCTGCGACCGAATAGGCGTAGTCGCCGATTGTTTGCCCGTTCCAGCGTGCAACAAATGCTAACCCGTGGGCAATGTCTTCGACCTCGATATCCATCGGGGTCGGGTCCAAAAGATCGAGCCGCCGACCTGACAACATACGCTGCCATGCGCGGGGTTGTTTCGCTGCCATGATTTTTCCAGTCCGTCGAAGTTGTCGTAGTAGGTCTACAGTGCTATCTGACCCGCAACAATTGTATTGGAAAGGGCGTTTCGCCATGGATTACGTCGTCAAGGACATCTCACTTGCAGCATTCGGCCGCAAAGAATTGAATATTGCAGAAACCGAAATGCCGGGTCTGATGGCGTGCCGCGCAGAGTTCGGTGAATCGAAGCCGCTCAAGGGTGCACGCATCGTTGGTTCGCTCCATATGACCATTCAGACAGCGGTACTGATTGAGACGCTGGTCGCTCTTGGTGCAGACGTGCGTTGGGCATCGTGTAACATCTTTTCGACCCAAGACCACGCCGCAGCAGCCATTGCTGAAGCTGGCATTCCGGTCTTCGCAGTGAAGGGTCAAACCCTTGAAGAACATTGGGATTATCTCGACAAATCCTTTATGTTCCCTGAAGGCGCGAACATGATCCTCGACGATGGTGGCGACGCGACCCTCTACGTTTTGCTTGGCGCTCGTGCTGAGGCTGGCGAAGACATCATTCCAGTACCGCAGTCCGAAGAAGAAGCCGTGATCAAAGCGCAGATCCAAAAGCGCATGAAGGCAAGCCCGGGTTGGTTCACCAAGACCAAAGAAGCGATCCAAGGTGTATCGGAAGAGACCACCACAGGCGTTCACCGTCTCTACGACCTACACAAAAAAGGCCAGCTTCCGTTCCCTGCAATCAACGTGAACGATTCTGTGACCAAGTCGAAGTTCGATAATAAATACGGCTGTAAAGAATCGCTCGTTGATGGCATCCGCCGCGCAACTGACGTGATGATGGCCGGTAAAGTGGCTGTTGTTTGTGGCTACGGCGACGTTGGCAAAGGTTCTGCTGCGTCCCTCGCAGGCGCTGGCGCGCGCGTCAAAGTGACTGAAGCTGATCCGATTTGCGCACTGCAAGCTGCGATGGACGGCTTTGAGGTTGTTCTGCTTGAAGACGTGGTGTCTTCGGCTGACATCTTTATCACCACCACTGGCAACAAAGACGTGATCCGCATCGAGCACATGCGCGAGATGAAGAACATGGCGATCGTTGGCAACATCGGTCACTTCGACAACGAAATTCAGGTAGCGAGCCTGCGGAACCATAAATGGACGAACATTAAGGATCAGGTCGACATGATCGAGATGCCGTCTGGCAACAAGATCATCCTTCTCTCCGAAGGCCGTCTGTTGAACCTAGGTAACGCAACTGGTCACCCGTCGTTCGTGATGTCCGCATCCTTCACCAACCAAGTTCTGGCTCAGATCGAACTTTGGACCAAAGGTGATGAATACCAGCCGGGTGTTTACATCCTGCCGAAGCACCTCGACGAGAAAGTTGCGCGCCTGCACCTCGATCGTATTGGCGTGAAGCTGACGACCCTCTCGAAAGAGCAGGCAGACTACATCGGCGTCACCGTTGAAGGTCCGTTCAAACCAGAGCACTACCGCTACTAATCATCGGTAGGTTTGCGAATTCGACCGCCGTCCCAATGGGGCGGCGGTTTTCGTTTGCGGTTTTGGTGGTGTCAGAGTGCAACACAAAACATGCGATTTTTCGCAGGCATCGCGATTTATGGGTGGATTTTGCTTTACCGTTACACGGCAGCGGGCATAGGCTTTGCTCATCCTAGGGCTGTATTTATTAATTTGGCCCGCGTGCAAAACAAACGAGGGGGCACCAGAATGGGTAAACGGGACGACCTGATCGCCAAATATGCCGACGATCTTAAGAACAAATGTGGCATGACACCGGATATGGACTTGCTGAAAAAGGTCACTATCGGCTGTGGTCCGTCGATTTACGACGCTGACGCAAGCACCGTTGCGGCCTCGCAAGAGTCCGAGCTGGACACCGTGAAAAAGAACTTCCTGATCAAAAAGCTTGGCCTTAAAGACGGACCAGAGCTGGGTGAAGGTCTGAATGCCGTCATCGAAACCTACGGCAAGTCAGAGCGTAACAAATACCGCGCCGTAGTTTACTACATGTTGGTGAAACACTTCGGCAAAGAAGCTGTTTACGGCTAATCCTTACGGATTGACGAAAATGCTAAGGGCTTTTCCTTTGAGGAGAGGCCCTTTTTGCACGTAGGATAGGTCAAACAGCCAGAATGGCCGACCTTTTCCAGCGTGTGGGAGCGCGGGTGAGAAAGGGGTCTAGCCAATGTTATGTGGCTGGACCCTGATCCCGTTTAAATGCCGCCCATCGTGCAGATCAGCTGCCATTCGGCCTCTGTCACGGGTTGGACAGAGAGACGAGAGTTCTTAACCAGCACCATGTCCGCCAATTCCGCCGTGGCCTTGATCTGGTCGAGCGTCACTGGACACGGGAATGGAGTGACAGCTTTCACGTCGACGCAATCCCACTTGGGATCGTCGGCGGTGCTGTCAGGGTGTGATGTGGCGCAGACCTCTAGGATGCCGACTATCTCTAATCCTTGGCGAGAATGGTAAAAGAACCCTTTGTCGCCAATCGCCATAGCCCGCATATTGTTGCGGGCCTGGTAGTTTCGAACGCCGTTCCATTCTTCGCCCGCGTCCCCTTTGGCGACGAGGTGGTCCCAGCCAAAAACATCCGGTTCAGACTTGAACAGCCAATAGGCCATCAGCCGATCACCTTTTTCCATTCTTCGATACGAACTTTTTCGAACAGTCCTGCTTTGGCGTAGGGATCATTGTCTGCCCAAGCCTGCGCCGCGGCAAAATCCGCCACGTCGAGGATAATCATCGACCCATGCATCTCGCCCGCTTGATTCAGGAACGGACCAGCCATTTCGACCACACCAGTTTCCTTGATGTAGGCAAGGTGAGCCTCGCGGTTGTTCAGGCGAAGTTGAAGCGCACCGTCTTTGTCTTTGGTGATGATTGCAAAACGCATTTTATTCCTCCTTGAGCGGGCGCGACAGCAACCCTTGAATGGCTTCTGTTATGCTGGATTTTCCATCCAGCAATCCAGATAACATGGTGACGATCGGCATCTCGATGCCCTTTTCGCGTGCGAGTTTTGCAACGGCATGAGTGGTTGCGAGGCCCTCTACGGTGATCGACAGATCGAACCCTTCCATACGACCTAGAGCGAGGCCGTAGCGATAATTGCGCGACTGTTCGGACGTGCAGGTCAAAACAAGGTCCCCAAAGCCAGACAGCCCCATCAGAGTTTCAGATTGGCCACCCATCGCGATGGAAAGACGCATCATTTCTGCCATACCGCGCGTCATGAGAGCCGCGCGCGCGCTGTCCCCCATGCCTTCACCGATGCAGGCGCCACAGGCAATTGCCATTACGTTTTTCAACGATCCGCCGAGTTCGGCGCCGATCACATCTGTCGTGCGATAGAGCCGCAAAGTTTTGGTCGACAGGTCGGCTTGAAGCTGCGTGCCTACGCCGTCATCCGCGCAGGCCAAGGTCAGCGCAGTCGGCAGCCCCTTCGCAATGTCAGCGGCAAAGCTGGGTCCAGTGAGGATCGCAGCTGTAGCGCTTGGGATCAGTTCGGAGATCGACGATGCCGTGCCTTTGAGCGTAGTCAGGTCGATCCCTTTGGCGCAGGACACGATGGTTTTGCCAGCAAGGCGATCTGTATGGGTCGATAGAAACGCGCTGATCTGTTGGGCAGGAACGGCGAGTAAGATAGTGTCGGCCAGAAAAACAGTCTCTAAATCGGCGGAAACATCGATATTTTCAGGCAAGATCACATTGGGTAGACGGGGGGTCGTGCGGGTCGTACGCATCGCCTCTACCATCGCGGTGTCGCGTGCCCACAGGTGAACGGGCGCTTTTTTCCCCAAGGCAACCGCCAGTGCTGTGCCGAATGCGCCTGCGCCTGCTACTGCGATGGTCATGCTTTCGCTCCCTTTTTGCCAGAGCCTAAAAGGGCGGGGGCACGGTCGTCTAGTGGCCATCTTGGGCGGGCCTTAAACGTCATGTCATCGCTCTGACCTGCGAGTAGTCGAACACCGCCTGCATAGGCGATCATGGCCGCGTTATCAGTGCAAAGGTTCAATGGAGGCGCGACAAAATCAGTCTCTAATTCGGCACAAAGCGCCATAAGTGCGGCCCTGATTGGCCCGTTAGCAGCCACGCCGCCAGCAATTGCAAAAACGCGTTTTTCAGGCTGAAGTCCAAAATACTCAGTCAAGGCGCGGCGCGTTTTCTCGGTCAAAATATCTGAGACTGCCAATTGGAACGCTGCAGATAGATCGGAACGGTCTTTTTCCGTTAACCCACCTTTTTCCGTAACTACGGCATCGCGTGTGCGCAGAAGTGCGGTCTTGAGCCCCGAGAACGACATGTCGCAGCCAGCACGATCCAATAGAGGGCGCGGCAGGGCAAACGCCTTTGCATCACCTGTCTGCGCAGCTCGTTCCACATGAGGACCGCCCGGTTGTGGCAGTCCCAAGAGACGAGCCGTTTTGTCGAACGCTTCCCCCGGTGCATCGTCGATTGTTCCACCGATCCGACGGAACGTTTCGGGCCCTTCCGCGATCAGGAACTGGCAGTGCCCACCTGAAACCAGCAGCATCAAATAGGGAAATGTCACCGCATCGGTCAGGCGGGGGGTCAATGCATGACCTGCTAGATGGTTCACACTGACAATTGGCAAGCCTGTCGCGGTCGCAATACCTTTGGCGCACATCACGCCAGACAGAACGCCCCCGATCAATCCAGGCCCAGAGGTAACAGCGATGCCGTTGATGTCGCTTAACGTCATGCCCGCTTCGGCCAAGGCCTCTTCGACGCAAATATCGACGCGCTCAGCATGGGCGCGGGCAGCAATTTCAGGCACCACGCCGCCAAAGTCCGCATGCAGGTCATTCTGACCCTTCACCACCGACGCGAGGACGGTCGCGGTATCGTCCAAACGCACGACAGCGGCGGCTGTGTCATCACAACTGCTTTCGATGCCAAGTATGGTCAGGGCTTTTGTCATGTGGTCCTGTTGGTTAGATGTTAATGGCAGGTATCACTCTGCACGCGCCTGAACAATGCCGGAGCCGCTATGACCATTCTTGTTCTCACTCGCCCCCAAGCCGACTCCGAGCGGTTTTTAGCTGCGGTCGAGGCGAAGTTTGGCCCTGTAAAGGCGGTCATTTCCCCTGTGATAGAGGTGGTTTCACTGCCTGTTGAAGTGCCGTCCTATGATGAGGTGATCCTAACTTCGGCGAATGGGGCGGCAGAGGCGAAACGGCTGGGTGTCAAAGCTGGAACGCGGGCGTGGTGCGTCGGTCAAAGAACGGCAAAAATCGCGTTTGAGGCCGGATTAGAGCCTATTTCTGCCGATGGAAATGCAGACGACTTGGTCGAACTGATCCAGTCACAATGCACTGGAACGCTCTGTCACATTCGGGGGGTCCATTCGCGGGGGCAGGTCGCTGCGCGGCTCATTGCGCAGGGCCACGTCTGCAAAGAAGTGATAGCCTACGATCAGCGCGATATTCCGCCCACAAAGGCCGCGCTTCAGGCTCTCCAAGGAACTGATCCGATTGTTTTGCCCTTATTTTCGCCGCGTAGCGCACTGCTTATTCCAGCGGTTCATCAGGCCCCTGTGCATGTCATCGCCATGAGCTGTGCTGTTGCTGCTGAAGTGGCCGACCTTGGTGCCGATACTGTTACAATTGCTGAAAACCCTAATTTTGAGGCCATGCTTGCGGCGACCTGTCGCCGTCTGGACCGCCTTTTGCGGCGTGGTCGTGCTTGAGGCGCGATGCGGCAGGGCATAGGTTGGACTTGAATTTTAATGGGTTGCGAGGATTCGTCAGTGTCAGAGGAAGAAAAGCCGAAAGTCGAACCAGAAGGTGACGCCACTAGTGGTGAGAAACTTGATGAAGACCAGCAGGCGATTGAACAAACCGATGACATCGAAGATGCCGAAGTCGTCGAGGACGACACGCCAGAAGATGATGAATCTCTGACCGAAGAGCCGTCAGATGACGATCACCCCTTTGTCGAAGAAGAAAAGCCCGAAACGCCAGATGTAGCCGCGCAGCCCGAAAAGGCCCGTAAGGGTGGGTTCTTGGGCGCTGTGCTTGGCGGTTTGATCGCTGGTGGCATCGGCTATGGCGCGGCGTGGTATACTCTGCCCAAAGTTGACCCCGCTGCGATTGACGCCCAATCGGCAGAGATCGCTGAGTTACGGAGGTCGATTGAGACCCTGCAGGCTTTTGACCCAGAAGCGATGATCGACAGCACGGTTGGCGCTCGTACGGATGCTGTTCAACGTGATTTGACGGACTCAATTGCTGAAATCGCAACCAAATTGGATGCGATCGATACGCGGATTGCTGCTGTAGAGGCGCTCCCGCTCGGCGGTGAAGCCACGGTCGCGTCGATTACACAATCTGTTCAGGCTCAATCTGACGCGCTGCGTGCAGAATTGGCGGACCAAGAGGCGCGCATTCAATCTATTGCCTCTGCAACGGCTGATCAGTTGCAACAAGCCCGCGATGCCGCCGCCGCCGATGAGGCCGCCGCTGCAGAGGCCGAAAAATCAGCGATGCAACGTGTTGCGATTGCACGTGTTCAAACCGCGTTGGAGGCAGGCACACCCTTTGCCGATGCGCTTCCTGATCTTGAGGCTGTGCTTGGTGTCTCTATCCCAGCTGGACTTGCAGCCCCCGCCGCAGAGGGCGTCGCGACCTTGGTCACATTGCAGGATGATTTCCCCGCCGCAGCTCGCGCCTCACTCGATGCGGCCCGCCGCGCTGGCGTGGCTGGCGAAACTGGCGGAACAGTGGGCGGGTTCATGAGCAACCTGTTCAACGTGCGTTCTGTGGCCCCGCGTGAGGGCACAGATGTGGACGCTATCCTGTCCCGTGCCGAAGCCGCCGTCCGCGATGGACGTGTTGCAGACGCGATTGCAGAACTTGATGGTCTACCCGAACAAGCAGCGGCACAAACCGCTGCGTGGCGCGAATTGGCAGAAACGCGGCTCGCCGCCTTTGCCGCGCTTGATGACCTAGTTGTAACGATGAACCAGTGAGGCCCCGATGATGCTTTGGTCCCTAATTAAGATCCTTGCCTTCGTGTTGGGCGTAACCGCACTGACCTACGGTGCAATGGAATTGTCACAAATCCAGGGCGAGGTGCTGATCACCTTTGCTGGTTTGGAAATGAGGCTCGGCCCACTTGAACTTGCGTTCGCTCTCGTCGGCATGGTCGTACTCACTTGGGTCATGTTCAAGCTGTTGGGCATGTTGGTGGCGTTCCTCAAGTTCCTAAACGGTGATGAAACGGCTGTATCGCGCTACTTCACCCGCAACCGTGTGGAGCGTGGGTATCAAGCTCTGACCGAAGGCATGATGGCTGTTGCCTCTGGCGAAGGTCATCTCGCATTGGCCAAAGCAGCCAAGGCTGAAAAGCTGCTCGATAAGCCTGAATTGACGACCCTCTTGATTGCCCAAGCCGCAGAGGTTGCAGGCGATCAGAAGAAGGCTGAAGCCGCCTACAAGCTCCTTCTGACCGAAGACCGTACACGGTTTGTCGGCATTCGAGGATTGATGCAGCAGAAACTTGCGGCAGGTGACACTGAAACAGCGCTGAAGCTCGCGCAGAAAGCCTTTGAACTGAAACCCAAGCACGAGGCCACTCAGGACACTCTCCTGAAATTGCAGGCCGATAGCGGTGACTGGACGGGCGCACGTGCGACTCTGGCCGCTAAGGCGAAGTCGGGTGGTCTGCCCAAAGATGTGCTGCGTCGCCGTGATGCGGTCTTGGCTCTGTCCGAGGCCAAAGACCTCATCAATGAAGAGTCTTCTATTGACGTTCAAGAAGCTGCAATAGCTGCCAATAAACAGTCGCCCGATTTGATCCCTGCGGCAGTCATGGCCGCTCGTGCGCATATCGCCAAAGGCAAACCAAAGCTTGCTGCGCGTGTTTTGACAAAGGCTTGGACCGCGAAACCGCATCCTGATCTCGCTGCTGCTTTTGCCGAGATCATGCCTGATGAAACACCCGCGCAGCGCCTGAAACGCTTTAATGCGCTGACAAAAGTGAACCCGACCGACCCCGAGACGCAGATGCTTCTCGCAGAATTGCAGATCGCAGCCGAGGATTTCCCTGCGGCCCGTCGCGCACTGGGCACCTTGCCCGAAGACGTGCCAACCGCACGTGTTCTCACGCTCATGGCGGCGATTGAACGTGGGTCTGGGGCTGAGGATCAAGTGGTTCGTGGTTGGCTGACAAAAGCCCTCGTCGCACCACGCGGTCCGCAATGGATCTGCGACAAATGTCAGAGCATTCATGCCGAGTGGGAGCCTGTCTGCCAAAGCTGCGGATCGTTCGATACCCTATCGTGGAAAGCACCCGCCAAGGCAGAAGTTGCAATGCCCGTTGGCAATGAGATGCTACCTCTTATCGTGGGGGCTGCGCCGTCACCTGAGGTGGAAGATGAAATCGAAGCTGAGGACATTTCCTCAGTCGAGGTTCAAAAATAACACTTTTCGGGGCGGCACAGCAGTGCTAATAGCCGCCCCAGCGCCGCTGTAGCTCAGCTGGTAGAGCACGTCATTCGTAATGATGGGGTCGGGGGTTCGAGTCCCTTCAGCGGCACCAGTTTTCCCCAGATTTTCTGATAATTATCAATGTAATCTGGGGTTTACTGCTTTTACGGGACCAGTTTCGGGACCGCTTTCAGGACCACTCTGTCAGTTTTGGGGCCGCTTTCGTCAGGTTCGGACGGTCGATTCCGCTTGCCTTGGGGCATGGTGGGCGGAACAGTAACACCCATGGAAGAGACAGTGGCCCCCAGATTACCCCGGTATGTGTTCAAGCGCGCAAATGGGACGTTCCGGTACAAGCGGAATGTGCCACTGGAGCTGAGAACGGTCATTCCAAAGGCAACGGTCTATAGGCAACTGGGCCGAACCTATCAGGAGGCGATGCTGGCGCTTCCGAAAGTCCATGCTGAGATCGAGGCCTTGTTCGATCGAGAGCGGGGGACCAGTGACGAGGACAGGGCCCGGGCCATTGTGAGGGAACGCTTCGGCGAGCGTCATGAGGCGATGTTCACTGAGGGCGTGGTGGATCCGGAGTGGGACGTCTTCGATGACTTCCAAGAGCTGGCAGAGGACACGAGAGGCGCAGTCCCTAAGGGTGTTACGCAGCAACTGACCGCAGGTGCCTCGAAAGCACCCCCTATGAGCCTCAAGCGGGTACTGGACACCTACTATGCCTACAAAGCTGAGGAGGCAGATGATGGGTTGCGCACCCGGATTGATCGCCTCCGCAAAGACCTGATCCTGTGTCTGGGGAAGAACCGCTTCGAGTGGACGGAGCTGAAGGACATCACCCGCGCTGATATGAACAGCTACCGAGACCTCCTGTTGGCGCGGATGTCACCCAACTCGGTAAAGCGGAACGTGGGCACGCTGAAGGCGGCCATCAATCATGCGATCCTCGAGTATGACCTCGATATCCGTAACGTGCTGCAAGCCTTGCCGATCAAAGGGGCAGGGACGAGCAACACCGATCGCCTCCCCGTCACTGAGGAGCAACTAGCAAAGCTCTGGCCCGCCTATGCCAGCAACAAGACCGCCACAGTCCTTCTCACTGTGCTGACCGACACAGGAGCGCGGCTGTCAGAGATCACCGGACTGGTGGTCGAGGATGTGGATTTGGAGGCTGAGGTCCTCCACATCCGACCCAATGGGGTCCGAAGGCTCAAGACCAAAACCTCTACCCGGAGTATCCCTCTGTCTCCCAGAGCCACAGAGTGCTTGCGGGAGGCCATGGTTGGGCTCACCCAAGGGGCCCCCATCTTCGAGACCTACGCTCAACCTCGTGGCAATGATAAGGCCTCTGCCATGCTGATGAAGCGGCTGAGGACTGTCATCTCGGACAAGAGGATCACCATCCACTCTCTACGGCACCGGATGAAGGACCGCCTGAGGAACACAGGCTGCCCAGAAGCAATCTCCACGGCAATCCTCGGCCATAGCAGCAATACCATCGCAGCCAACTACGGCTCAGGCTATGCCATCGAGGTCATGCGCGAGCACATGCAGAAGGTCTGGTGAGGGTATGTGCCCCTCCCGGTCAACGCATGGGGACAACCGACCAGGAGGGGGCAGAGCAGAAGAGCGAGCAGTCACTTCGCTCCGCGGACAAGGGGAACGCTAGGGTCAGGACTCATAGCCAGTAAATGACGATCGCTGCGAGGGCGATTGCTGAGAGGAAGACCTTCGGGCATCTGTCGTAGCGGGTTGCCACCCGGCGCCAGTCCTTGAGCCTGCCAAACATGATCTCGATCCGGTTGCGCCGTTTGTAGCGGCGCTTGTCATACTTCACGGTGGTCTTGCGCTGTTTGCGGCCAGGGATGCAGGCGCGTATCCCTTTGTCTTTCAACGCTTCCCGGAACCAGTCGGCGTCATAGCCACGGTCACCAAGCAGCCAATCAACATCCGGCAAGCTGCTCAACAATGCCCGTGCGCCAATGTAGTCGCTGACTTGCCCAGCCGTCACGAAGAGGTTCAGCGGTCGGCCCTGGCTGTCGCAGATAGCGTGCAATTTGGTGTTCATGCCGCCCTTCGTCCGACCAATCAGGCGTCCACGCCCCCCTTTTTCACGCCCAAGCTGGTCGCTGTTCGGTGGGCCTTGAGGTACGTCGCGTCGATCATCACGGTCTTCGTCTCGCCGTGCTCGGCAGACAGACCGGCCATCATTCGCGCGAAGATACCCTTGTCGCTCCATCGTTTCCAACGGTTGTAGAGCGTTTTGTGCGGACCGTAGGCGGTGGGGGCATCCCGCCACCGCAAGCCATTGCGATTGATGAAGATAATCCCACTCAGCACACGTCGGTCATCGACGCGTGGCTTGCCGTGGGACTTCGGAAAGAAGGGCTCAAGACGCGCCATCTGGGCGTCGGTCAGCCAAAACAGATCAGACATGTTCACCGCTCGTTTTTCGGACCGTGAATCACGCCATCCCAGGGAAATCAATGGGTCCTGACCCTAGTCTAGTTGGCTATTTTTGCCTGACCTTCGTCACTCAAAAACTGAGGATTTTTGAGCATCTATGATGGTAACAACCCATCATGGAGACCTCTTATGTTTACCTCACTCACACTGCTCGCCTGTGCGGGCGGTGCCCTTCGTCTTGGCCTGGGACTGGTTTTGTACCAGAAGACCCGGGTCGTTTTGTCTGTCCCTCAGGTACTGGCAGGTGCACTTGTTGTTTTGGCGGGCCTGCCTGACGTTCTGAAGCCTGTGCCGTTCCCTCTCCCACCGGGACTGGTGCTGGGCTTTCTCTTGCCGGATCTCTTGTTCGCGAGGTCGGCAAAATGACAGAGCACAAGAATGTCCTCCCCCTCACCTCCGGCTGCATCGTTGTGATTGCCGCCTTCGATGACGTCCCCGAGCATACCTTCCGCGTGGAGGAAGTGTTCGAGGACTGTGTCACCGGGATCGCCCTCACTGGGCCGCTCGCAGGGGAGTACGGAGAACCAGACCTCTCGCTCATCCTGCAGGTGCTCCCGAGCACGTAACCTTACCACCAAAAACCCGTCAGTTCGGTCTTCAGGGGTCTGCCTAGTCCCTGAAGGCCCCTGGCACTCATCACAAAATCTCACCTCACAGCACAAACCGGGGCCGCTGCCCCGGATAGGAGACCTCATGTCGACACGTATTACGTATGCCAGCCTCCAGCATAACACCTGGGTCTATCGCCGGACCTACCCGAGGCACCTACAGCCCCTCTTGGGCTCATCCCTGAAGCAATCCCTCAAGACCACCGATGCCTGGGTTGCCAAGGCCCGGGTTGAGGAGCTGAATGCCACCTTTGCCAAGGTGGTGTCCGAGGCGGAGGCATCTCTGAAGGATGAGAAGAAGAACGAGGTTCTACATCCACAGACCACCACAGTGACCAACACCCCCTCGACCACCCCTGACACAGTGCAACTGAACGTCACCCGCCCCCGCTATGCCCGTGTCTTGCTCCGAGGGGATAAGACCATCGCAGACTTGGCGAAGTCTTACCTCGAGGAGCAGTCCCAACGTCTGCGTCCTGGGAGCTACAAGTCGGTGCGCTTTGCGATGGAGCTGCTGACCTCTCAGCTGGGATCCGTACCCCTGAATGCCCTCACACAAGCACAGGGGAGAGAGGTCCTCAGCTTGATCCGTCGTCTTTCTCCCAACATCCGCAAGTACCGGGTGGCTTGGGGACAACCCCTGACCCAGCTGGCACGCCTGTCAGGGGAGCTGGAAAGCCAAACCCTGACCGCCAAGACCCAAGGGCGGATCTGGGAGCAGATGACAGGGTTCCTGACCTGGGCGGTCCAACAGGGGGAGCTCTCTGCCAACCCTTGGGAGAGGCTCACTCTTCTCGCCACCGAGAGGTCAGAGACGAAGCCCCATGCGGTCTTGACGGATGAGCAGGTTGGTCTGCTGCTCCAGACGGTCAGCAGACAGTCCCAGGTCTATGGGGCACTGCTCTTTGGTCTTCTCGCAGGACTACGCTCCGGGGAGATCTGTGGCCTGACCTGGGGTGACATTCGATCGAAAGGCAACCTTGGCCGGTTTGTCTGCGTTCGACCCAACCAGCACAGACCGTTGAAGTCGAAAGCGGCAGAACGGGAGGTTCCCCTGCATCCCACGCTTGAGGCCTATCTCGATCGGAGGAGCCCAGCCTCATCCCTCAGCACCACCGACACCCCTGAGGACCGTCTCTTCCCACGTCTGACCGTCGATCGGGTGGTGAAGGCCTATGCCAAGCTGAGGACCCAGCATCCGACCCTCCAAGGCACGGTGTTCCACTCTACCCGCAAGTGGTTCGTCACCCAGTGCGAACGCACAGGCACCCCGGAGCACTTCACCGCCACCCTCGTCGGTCACGCCTCCGCCCGCTCCGCCAACAGGCTCACCTACGGGCTCTACTCCGGCGGTATCTCCGATGAGCAGAAGCGGAGGATTATCGATGGGGTGAGGTTGCCAGTGCCAACCGGAGCGGAAGAGTGAGGTAGGGACCGCCGTCCCTCCGACGTAACCCCAACACAACACCCCGTTCGGTATCTCCATGTGAGGTATCGGGCGGGGGCAAATGAGATATTTTTTTGCACAAGGGCGGGGAGCGGATAGTCGCTGCGATGCGCGGTTCTATGAACGCGTCTCTAAAGCAGCCATTCGATGGATGGGATGGAGCTGACGCCGAATCTGACCCGAATCAAGTGATTGATTTAAATATATAATAACGCCCCAGCATGCACTCTTGCGCAAGCCCCTTCAGGCGGCCCGTGGCGCCGCGAGGATGACGAAGGCGCCGATGAGGCAGAGGGCCGCACCGACCAGGTCCCAGCCATCCGGCCTCTGCCCCTCGGCGGTCCACATCCAGAGCAGCGATGCGGCGATGTAGACCCCGCCATAGGCGGCGAAGGCGCGTCCGGCCAAGCCCACCTCGACCTGCGCGAGGAGCCAGCCGAAGGCCGCGAGGCTCGCCACGCCCGGCAGAAGCCAGAGCGCGGAGGCGCCGCTCCGCCACCAGGCCCAGACGGCAAAGCAGCCGGCGATCTCGGCCAGCGCGGCCAGCGGGTAGATCACGGCGGCCGGCACGTCAGGCCCCGGTCTGGTGGTCGGCGAGGCAGGCGCCATGGTCGCGCAGGACCTCGAGAACCCGGCAATCCGAGATGGTCTCCCGGCTGCATTCCCGCAGCATCCGCTTCAGTTCCGTGCGCAGCGCCTCCAGCCGGGCGATCCGGGCCTCGACCTCCTTGAGCTGGCGATGCGCGATGACATCCACCTCGGCGCAGGAGCGGGAGGGGTTGTCGGAGAGGTTCAGGAGCTCGCGGATCGCTTCGAGCGTGAACCCGAGCTGGCGCGCGTGCCGGATGAAGGCGAGCCGGTCGAGGTCGGCATTGCCGTAGCGCCGCTGCCCGCCTTCGGTCCGTCCCGGCTCGGGCAGAAGCCCGATCTGCTCGTAGTATCGGATGGTCTGCACCTTGGTGCCGGTGCGCTTGGCGAGCGTGCCGATGGCGAGCATGTGGGGCCTCCTGATTGCTACAGCGATTGTAGGTTTTGCCATCGGCACATACAAGGGTGCTCACGAATGCGTCATGACGGCTGCCCCAGTTCAAAAAAGTGCTTGAACCTCTACCTACTGTAGCTTGTAGGTAGCCGCCAAATCGAAGAATTGCGAGGCTTTCCGGGCGGATGACAAGACTACAGAAAGGATTGTGGGCGGCGGTTGCCGTCGCCGCGCTCGGCGCGGGGGCACAGGCCGTGATGGAATCGCGCGCGCCGGAGGTCGCCACAAGCGCCGCGTCCTTGGTGGTGGCCGAGTTCGAATTGACGGGCCATGACGGCGTTGTCCGCACCGAGGAGGATTTCTGGGGCAAGTGGACCCTCGTTTTTTTCGGCTTCACGAACTGCCCCGACATCTGCCCGACCACGCTGGCGGAGATCGCGCAGGTCATGGACGACCTCGGCCCGCAGGCTGACGCGGTGCAGCCGCTCTTCATCTCGGTGGACAGCGACCGTGACCGGCCGATGGATCTGGCCGAATACGTGCCGCTGTTTCATCCGTCGATCCTGGGCCTAACCGGCACGCCCGACCAGATCGAGGCCGCCGCCGCGTCCTTCAAGATCTTCTACGAGCGCGTGCCGGAGGAGGACGCGCCCGACGGCTACATGATGGGCCATACGAGCCAGGTCTTCCTCTTCGACCCGGATGGCGGCTTCGTGCGGCTCTACGGCTACGGCACGCCCGCCCCGGAGATCACATCGGACCTTAGCGCGCGGATCGACGCGCGGAATTAGAGTTCTCAAGGATGCCCCAAATGACATGGAGACGAAATGTTGAATAGATTTTCACGCGCCGCGTTGGTTCTTGGCCTTTTCGCTGTCGCGCCCCCCGTCCTCGCCGGCGGGGAGGACGTTGTGGTCGAAGACGCCTGGTCGCGTGCCTCGATCGGGACGGGCCGACCCGGCGTCGCCTACATGACGCTGCGCAACACCGGGGCTGAACCGGTCGTGGTGACCGGCCTGCGCACCGATCTCGCGATGATGCCGATGATCCATTCGACCACCACCGATGCGCAGGGCGTCACCCGCATGTCGCATATGGAGGCGGTGGAGATCGCCGCGGGCGAGGCCGTCGCGCTCGCGCCCGGCGGATTGCACGTCATGCTCATGGACCTTCAGCGGCCGATGGTCGAGGGCGAGAGCTACACCCTGTCGGTGATCTTCGCCGACGGGACGGAGGCAACGGTCGACGTGCCGATCCTCGGCATCGCGGCGCGGGGGCCGGCGAACTGATGCGGCGGCGCGCGCTCCTGCAATACGGCGCGCTCGGTTTCGGCGTCGCCGCGGCCACGCTCTTCGCGGGCTGGTGGCAGGTCGACGGCCCCGGCGCGCCGGACACCGCCACGGGCGACGGGCGTCCGCTGCCGCTCACCGCGATGGACTTCGCCCTCACCGACCACGAAGGACAGCCGGTCGGGCCGGAGACGCTGCTCGGCCGTGCCTCGCTCGTCTTCTTCGGTTTCACCTGGTGCCCCCAGGTCTGCCCGACCACGCTCGCCGACATCTCGCACTGGCTCGACGGTCTTGGGGACGAAGCAGATGCGCTCGACGTCGTACTGATCACCGTCGATCCGGAGCGGGATACCATTGACGCGATGGCCGAGTATATCGGCTATTTCCATCCGCAGGTCCGCGGCTGGTCCGGCAGCCCGGCAGAGATCGCGCGCGCGGCGGACGGCTTCCGGGTGCGTTATGAGAAAGTATCCCTCGAAGGTGGCAATTACACGATGGACCACACCGCGGGCGTGTTCCTGTTCGATGCCGAAGGCGCGTTCGTCAGCATCATCGACTACCACGAGCCCCGCGACTTCGCGCTGCCGAAGATCCGCCGCGCGATGGCCGCACCTGACGGAGCCACCGGCTGATAGCCGCTGCCGGCAGCGGCCTGCCGCCATACGAAGTGGCGCAGGCAGCACTTGAAGCTACAGTTGCTGCAGGTCTTATGTTTATGCCCGAACCGGAAGAATAACGGAGAATCACCATGGCCGACGGGAGCACAGAACTACGCGAATGGCGCGTGACGGGCATGGATTGCGGGTCCTGCGCCGCCAAGGTGCGCGGCGCGGTCGAGCGCCTGCCGGGCGTGGCGGATGTCGATGTGGCACTTATGGCCGAGCGGCTGCGTCTGACGCTCGACGAGCGTCAGACCTCTCCCGAAAGCATCGAGAAAGCCGTTCGCGGGGTCGGGTTCGGCATTGCGGCAAAGGGAGCGCAACCAGAGAAGCCCAAGGGTGGCTTCGTCCTGCCCGATGGTGCGTTTCCCCTGGCCGCGGAAGCCCCGGACCCCAAGGGCGAGCCTGCGGAAGACGCCGCAGAGCAGCCGCAGGAGGCACCGACGCCGTCCTGGTATCAGACAGCGAAGGGGCAGCTCGTGATCGGCACAGGGGCCCTTCTGGCGGCAGCCTGGGCATCTCGCTTCGCGTTTCCCGCGGATATCGCCCATTGGGCCTTCATCCTTGCGACCCTGATCGGACTCGTCCCCGTGGCGCAGCGCGCGTTCGCCATGGCGCGGGCAAGGATGCCCTTCACGATCGAGATGCTGATGACGATCGCCGCTGGCGGCGCGCTGGTGATCGGCGAGGCAGAAGAGGCCGCGCTGGTCGTCTTTCTCTTCGCGGTGGGCGAGTTGCTGGAAGGGGTCGCGGCCGGCAAGGCGCGCGACAGCATCCGGGCACTCTCGAAGCTCGTGCCGAAGACGGCGCAGCTCGAGGTGGGTGGCAAGATCCGTGAGGTCCCGGCGGAGCGGCTCCAGGTCGGCCAGGTCGTTCAGGTCCGCCCCGGTGACAGGGTGCCCTGTGACGGCGAGGTGATCGATGGCACCTCGGGTGTCGACGAGAGCCCGGTGACGGGCGAGAGTGTCCCGAGCCTCAAGGAGCCGGGCGCGGAGGTCTTCGCCGGGTCGATCAACGCGGAGGCGCTCTTGCGCGTGCGAGTCACGAAGGCAGCCGACGACAACACCATCGCTCGCATCGTCCGCCTCGTGGAGGAAGCCGAGAGCGCCCGCGCCCCGACCGAGCGCTTCATCGACCGGTTCAGCCGGGTCTACATGCCCGCCGTCGTCGGAGCCGCAGTCCTCGTCGCCGTCGTTCCGCCGCTGGCCTTCGGGCTGGCCTGGGGCGACTGGGTCTACCGCGCCTTGGCGCTTCTGCTGATCGGCTGCCCCTGCGCGCTGGTCATCTCGGTGCCGGCCTCGATCACTTCGGCGCTCTCCACGGGGGCCCGCAACGGCCTGCTGATGAAGGGCGGCGCCGTGATCGAGGCCGCGGCCCGCACGACCCATGTGGCATTCGACAAGACCGGAACCCTCACCCACGGCAAGCCCCGTGTCACCGACATCACGGCTCTTTCGGGAAGCGTGGACGAACTTCTGTCCCTCGCCGCCGGGGTCGAGAGCGGTGCGAGCCACCCGCTCGGACAGGCAATATGCGCAGAGGCAGAGCGGCGCGGCGTGGATGCGGCAGCAACGACCGGCGGCCACGCGCTGCCCGGCAAGGGGGCGGAAGCCGCCATCGACGGCGTGACCGTCAGCGTGGGCTCCCCGCGGCTTGCGGATGAGCGTGGCGCGCTCACGAACGACCTGCGGACCTGCGTGGCGGCACTGGAAGCCGGGGGCAAGACGGTGGTCATCGTGTTGCGCGATGACGTGCCCCAGGGCCTCATTGCGCTCAGGGACGAGCCGCGCGCCGATGCGGCCGTCGCCGTGGCGCAACTCCGCACGCTTGGCATCTCATCCGTGATGCTGACCGGGGACAACAAACGCACGGCGCAGGCCATCGCCGAAGGGCTTGGGATCGCGCATCACTCCGAACTCATGCCGGAAGACAAGGTGACGGCGATCCGTGATCTGACGTCCGACGCACGCGTGATGATGATCGGCGATGGGATCAACGATGCACCCGCGCTTGCCGCCGCCCATGTCGGCGTCGCCATGGGCTCGGGCACCGATGTCGCGCTGGAGACGGCCGACGCGGCGATCCTGCGCAATCGCGTGACCGATGTGGCGAGCAAGATCCGCCTCGCCCGCGCGACCATGACAAACATTCGCCAGAACATCGCCATCGCACTCGGGTTGAAGGCGGTCTTCCTCGTGACCACCCTGCTCGGGATCACCGGCCTCTGGATCGCAATCCTCGCAGACACGGGCGCCACAGTACTGGTAACGATGAACGCCCTCCGGCTGCTGTTCTTCCGGCCCTCCGTGGCGATCGACACGCCGCAACATGCGAGCCATGACAACGGAAACACGCGCTCCGACCGCGTATCCGCAACGACTTGAAAGGATATATTCATGACCCTCACCAGACGTGCCCTGCTGGCGATTACCGCGAGCTTCGCTGCCACCGTTCCCCTTCCAGGAATGGCCCAGACTGCGCCCGCAATCCACGTGCTGAAGGACCCGAACTGTGGGTGCTGCACTGCCTGGATCGATATCCTGAAAGAAGACGGATTCACCGTCACTACCGAGCGCAGTTTCGGCACCCTCCTGATCCGGCACAAACTCGAGAACGGCATCCCCCAGAATATAACCTCCTGCCACACCGGTGAGATCGAGGGCTATTTCATCGAGGGCCACGTCCCGCCCGCCGACATTCGACGGCTGCTGTCCGAGCGCCCCGATGCTGTCGGTCTTGCGGTGCCCGGCATGCCCTACGGTTCGCCAGGCATGGGCCTGGAAGAGAGCCGCGAGGCCTACGATGTGTTCCTGATCCGGCACGACGGCAGCACCGAGGTGTTCACGCGCTACGAGGCTGCATGACCTTCCCTGGTTTGGTCGTGTCACCGCCCCTCACCACTCGGACACATGTACTTGTCGCCGCGGCATGAACTCCCAGGCGCGGTTCGCGGTGGTCAAGGCCGATAGGCAGCATCCTGCTGCCAGCCGGTGAAGCCGGTCTGCATGACGACGACGTTCGACCGTCCCGCGACCCGCAGCGCGAAGGCCGCCTGTGCCGAGAGGCTGCCGGTGTTGCAGAACAGGATGGTCATGCGGCCCTCGGGGATCTCGTCGATCCGGTCGAGCACCTCGCGCCACTCAATGTTGACGGCACCGGGGATGGTGCCTTCCTCAAACTGACCCGCATCGCGGGTGTCGACGAAAAGCGCGGTCTCGAACACGGTCTGGTCGATCTGCTGGGGCAGGATGATGCCGGATTCGTATTCCGAGAACATCATGTATTCCTGCATGACCTCAACGGCTGCGTCTTGTGCCAAGGCGGGCGCTGCATGCAGCCCGAGCGCGACGGTCGTCGCCAAAAGTAGTTGTTTCAGGGTCATCCGGGGGTATCCTCCATTCCGGTTTCTTGGTGTTCGGGTGTTCAGGTGTTTCGTGCAAGCCAGCCCTTCGTGCCGCCCTCGAGCCAGAGGGCGTCCGGGTGGCCCAACTTCTTCAGTATGTCCGCACCCTCTGCTGACCGACCGCCGCCCTTGCCGCAGATGGTCACGGGTGTCTTTCCAACCGGCATTTCACCGGTGCAGTCTTCGAGTTCGGCCAGCGGGATATGCGGGATATGGACGGCGCCCGTCACATGGGCGGAGGAGAAGTCTTCCGCGTCGCGGACGTCGATCATGTGTAAGCAATCCGGGTTGGCCGCGAGGGCGGCGAGCGTGAGCATTTGAGCCATCAGACCACCAGCACCTTGTCGACGGCGAGCGTCGCCTGGGCGAGTTCGTCCATGGTCGATCGGCTCGCCCCCTCCATCATGTCGCCCTCGGTCAGGCCGCGCGCATCCATGGAGGTACCGCACATAAGGACGCGCCCCTTGGCGGATAAGAGCCTGCGGAGTGTGCGCTCGAGGTTGTAGTAGCCATCGGGCGTCTTCTGCCCCGCCTTGGCACAAAGCACCGCGTCGGCTATCAGGAAGACGGTGATTTCCGCTTCAGGTTCGTTCTTGGCAAGCGCGTGGGCCATGCGCAGCCCGTTGAAGCTACGCTCGTTGCCGTAGGGCGGATCGTTCAGAAGGATCAGGTGTTTCATTTTGGGTCCTCAGGTCCGGGCGCGCGTTTCAAGCTCCGACAGGAAGGCTTCGATGCGTCGTGCATTGGCCCCGCGGTCGATCTGGCCGAGGCGCGAGCGCGAGCGCATGTCGATGCGAGCGCCGCTTTCGGTTTCGGTCACGCGGATTGCCACCTCGTCCTCGAAGGCAAACAGACGGCTCCGGGCGATGGCCTCGATCTGGCTCTCCGCGGGATCGGCCGACAGCACCTCCCAGCCGCGCTGTTCCACGAGGGCGAGCGCCGCCGCGAACGCCTCGTCTGCGGAGACCGGCAGGTCCAGCGGGCGTACGTCCAGATAGGCGGCGCGCTGCGGGCTGCGATCTCGAACGCCGCACCAAGACATGCGACCGGCAGCGACAGGATCAACCCCAGCAGGACCGCGCCAGCGCGACCGTTCCTGCGGCGCAGCCAGACCACCAGCCCGGCCAGCGCGGCGATGACGCCGGCACCGGCCGCCCAGGCGCTCCAGCCGGCAAGGTCATAGGCCTGCGGCCAGGGCCAGCCGCCCGCCCGGAAGCCCCAGACAGAGACTGCAAGAAGCGCGATTGAGGCGACGCCCAACAAGATCGAAAGGAAGCCCAGAGAGCGGGCAAGCGTGTCAGGCATCTGCAAGCTCCCGTGGGCTGGCGGGGTTCAGTCGCGGGTGGGTTTCCTCGGAGAGCCAGAACAGAAGCCCGCCGGAGACGAACATGGATACCGCAACGAACCAGAAGGCCGCTTCCGCAGCGCCGGTCAGGCTGGCCGCCAGCCCGAGACCGAGCGCGCCGATCGCGTAGCCGAGGTCGCGCCAGAAGCGGTAGATTCCGATGGCCGAGCCGCGCCAGGCCGGCGGGGTGATGTCGGCGACCGCCGCCCCGAGGTTCGGATAGAGGAGCGCCATGCCGAAGCCGGCCACCCCGGCCGAGACCGACCACCATAGCGCGCCGGTGCCCATGACCACCATCGCCACGCCAGCACCGCAGATCCACATGCCGAGCACGTTGGGCCAGAAGCGCCCGACATGGTCCGACAGCCGCCCGGTGACAAGTTGCGAGCCGCCCCAGACAAAACCGTAGGTGCCGACGATCCAGCCGACCTCGGTCAAGGTCGCGCCTTGCGTCACGAGGAAGACCGGGAACAGCGCCCAGACCAGCGCATCGACGAACTTCTCGACCAGCCCCGCCTGGGAGATCGCGAAAAGCCGACGGTCGCGCCAGCTCATCACCGCGAAGACCTCTCCCGTCGTGGGATTCTCGGACACGCCCTGCGGATAGCGCGGTAGGGCTTTCGGCGGCGCTGCCTTGTGCGCGGCAGTTTCTGCCTTCGCCCAAGGAAGCGTGTCTTTCACCCAGACAACCGTCAGGACCAGTGCCAGTAGGACCACCGCCATGCCGAAGACCAGCAGGCCGACACGTGCCCCCAGCCACTCGGCGGCATATGCGGTGACGACGCCCGCGATCGCCACGCCGACATAGCCGGAGAATTCGTTGAGCCCCATGGTGAGGCCACGTTCCTCGGCCCTCGTGATATCGAGTTTGGCGGTCTGCGTCATCGACCAGCAAAGGCCCTGATTGACGCCCAAAAGCACAGTCGCCGCGACGATCCAGTTCCAGTCCGGCGCGGACCAGATCATCACCGGGATCGGCAGCGCCACGACCCAGCCCCAGAACAGCACCCGCTTGCGCCCGATCCGCTCGGACCACCGCCCGGCGACGAAGTTCATCACCGCCTTAACCGCACCGAAGGCCACGACGAAGGACGCCAGCAGCAGGAACGAGCCGCGCTCGAGCCCGAACTCGCTTTCGGCCAGCGCCGGGACCACCGTGCGCGTCATGCCGATGGCGAAACCCACCAGCATGACCTGGATCAGCTGATGCGCGACCTGGACCCGGTTCTCGCGGATGCCGCGCGTGTACTCACACGCGGTCATTCGGCGGGCTCCTTCGTCGTGATGCGCGGGTCGAGCGCGCCGCCCGAGGCCGGTCCGCGTAAAGGCTGGACCAGCATCCGGTCGAGCCAGAGATCGCGGCGCGTGCGGAACTGCTCGATGCCGATCTCCATCCCCTCATGCCCCTTGGCGGGCTGGGCGATGTAGGTGCCGAGGAGCTGGTCCCACCACGGCAGGTTGAAGCCGTAGTTCGAGTTGGTCACGCGCGGGTCAATGGAATGGTGGACGCGGTGCATGTCGGGCGTGACCACGATCAGCCGCAGCACCCCGTCTACCGGGCGCGGCAGGTCGATGTTGGCGTGGTTGAAGAGCGCTGTGGCGTTCAGGATCACCTCGAACAGCAGCACCGCGACGGCGGGCGGTCCGAGCGCCGCGACCACCGCCAGCTTGATCTCCATCGAGATGAGGATCTCCACGGGATGGAACCGCAGTCCCGTGGTCGCGTCGAAGTCGAGATCGGCGTGGTGCATCCGGTGCAGCTGCCAGAGCCCAGGCACTGCGTGGAACATCACGTACTGGAGGTAGATCGCCAGATCGAGCAACAGCATCGAAACCACAACCGCGACCCAGATCGGCACATCGAGATTGTTGAATAGGCCCAAGCCGTGATCCTCGGCCATGACGGCAAGCCCGACGGCGATGATCGGGAAGGTCAGCCGCAGGATCGCGGTGTCGAGCACCACAAGCGCGAGGTTGTTCGTCCAGCGGATGACGCGCGGGATCTCCCGACGCCTCCGCGGCGCCGCCACCTCCCACAGCGCCATGGCCACCAAGACGCCGAGAAAGGCAGCAAGGCGAATGGTTAGTTCAGCGGCGAGGATGGTCTCGGACATGGGATGTGGACTTCGGACTTGTGGGACGCGATGAAATCGCTATTATTCAAGTTATCGCTTGAATGATGTAGCGTCAGGAGGCACGACTTGTCAATCAGCCCGAAGTTGGCCCTGCTGGAAGAATACGCCCTCGTCGCGCGCGCCTTATCGGCACCGGCGCGTCTGATGCTGCTGGAACAACTGGCGCAAGGCGAACGCGGGGTCGAGGCTCTTGCCGACAAGACAGGCCTGACCATCGCCAACTGCTCGCAGCACCTGCAACAGTTGCGCCGCGCCGCACTCGTCACCAGCCGCCGCGACGGCAAGGCGGTGATCTACCGGCTGACCGACGCGAAGACGCTTCAACTGATGGACCTTCTGCGCATCGTTGCGGAGCGGAACCTCGCGCAGGTCGAGCGCATCTTGCGGGGGCTCTCGGGCGGCGAGGATGCCCCTGAGCCGGTCAGCAGAGAAGACCTGTCAGCCTGGATCGCCGAAGGTTCTGTGACCGTGCTCGATGTTCGCCCCGCGGACGAATACGCTGCAGGTCACATTTCGGGTGCGCACAACATGACGCTGACGGAGATCGAGCGGATCGTCCCGACGCTCGATCCGGCCACCGAAATCGTGGCCTATTGCAGGGGCCCTTATTGCATCTATGCCCACCAGGCTGTCGCCGCACTTCGCAAACACGGCCTCAATGCGCGCCGCCTTGACGGCGGTCTGCCGGAGTGGCGCGAGGATGGAAGGGTTGTGGAAACGGCCGCGATGAACTGACCATAGCAGCCTGATCACTCCATATATAAAAGTTTGCGCTGGCAAGCGCGATAGGGCTCGGTTGAATGACTGCATTCTCGTCATTTGACTGCTTCCGCGAAGAGTAATCGACCGGCAGCTTTGGGCCGGTTGTGTATCATCGCCTCGTCGATATTGCTTTGAGCAACCCCGGGACCGCTTTCGGGACCACTTCTGCGAAAGCGCCCACCACTAACCCTCTATAATTTCATCGAAATTGGCGGTGTTAGATTGCCCTTCAGCGGCACCAGTTTTCCCCAGATTTTCTGATAAGTATCAATGTAATCTGGGGTTTACTGTTTTTGCGGGACCAGTTTCGGGACCGCTTTTGGGACCACTCTGTCAGTTTTGGGACCGCTTTCGTCAGGTTTGGACGGTCGATTCCGCTTGCCTTGGGGCATGGTGGGCGGAACAGTAATGTCCATGGAAGAGACAGTGGCCCCCAGATTACCCCGGTATGTATTCAAGCGCGCAAATGGGACGTTCCGGTACAAGCGGAATGTGCCACTGGATCTGAGAACGGTCATTCCAAAGGCAACGGTCTACAGGCAGCTGGGCCGAACTTATCAGGAGGCGATGCTGGCGCTTCCGAAAGTCCATGCTGAGATCGAGGCCCTGTTCGATCGAGAGCGGGGGACCAGTGACGAGGACAGAGCCCGGGCCATTGTGAGGGAACGCTTCGGCGAGCGTCATGAGGCGATGTTCATTGAGGGCGTGGTGGATCCGGAGTGGGACGTCTTCGATGACTTCCAAGAGCTGGCAGAGGACACGAGAGGCGCAGTCCCTAAGGGTGTTACGCAGCAACTGACCGCAGGTGCCTCGAAAGCCCCACCGATGAGCCTCAAGCGGGTACTGGACACCTACTATGCCTACAAAGCAGAGGAGGCAGATGATGGGTTGCGCACCCGGATTGATCGCCTCCGCAAAGACCTGATTCTGTGTCTGGGGAAGAACCGCTTCGAGTGGACGGAGCTGAAGGACATCACACGCGCTGATATGAACAGCTACCGAGACCTCCTGTTGGCGCGGATGTCACCCAACTCGGTGAAGCGGAACGTGGGTACGTTGAAGGCGGCCATCAATCATGCCATCCTCGAGTATGACCTCGATATCCGTAACGTGCTGCAAGCCTTGCCGATCAAAGGGGCAGGGACCAGCAATTCAGACCGCCTCCCCGTCACAGAGGAGCAACTAGCAAAGCTCTGGCCCGCCTATGCCAGCAACAAGACGGCGACAATCCTTCTCACTGTGCTGACCGACACAGGAGCGCGGCTGTCAGAGATCGCCGGACTGGTGATCGAGGATGTGGATTTGGAGGCTGAGGTCCTCCACATCCGACCCAATAGCTACCGAAGGCTCAAGACCAAAACCTCTACCCGGAGTATCCCTCTGTCTCCCAGAGCCACAGAGTGCTTGCGGGAGGCCATGGTTGGGCTCACCCAAGGGGCCCCCATCTTCGAGACCTACGCTCAACCTCGTGGGAATGATAAGGCCTCCGCCATGCTGATGAAGCGGCTGAGGACTGTCATCACGGACAAGAAGATCACCATGCACTCCCTACGGCACCGGATGAAAGATCGTCTGAGGAACACAGGCTGCCCGGAAGCAATCTCCACCGCCATCCTCGGCCATAGCAGCAATACCATCGCTGCCAACTATGGCTCAGGCTATGCCATCGAGGTCATGCGCGAGCACATGCAGAAGGTCTGGTGAGGGTATGTGCCCTAGTCACCGGGTCCTACCCCGGGGAGATCACACTCAGCACATCCCCTTCCACATCCCTCTAAGCCCAAGACCTCTAAGGCCGATAAATACTGCCGCATAAAGAGGAAGTATGTGATGCTGTTGGTCCCCGGGGTATGACCCGGGTCCTACCCCTGTTGGGTCATGTCTCACCATACCAAGTAGGGCACCAGATATAGCCGACGCTAAAGAAGAACCCTTCCTGCGGAAGCGCTCATTCTTATGAAGATCACAAACCAAATGATCCCTTAGGGTTGGTGTCCCCCAAACCCTTATATATTGTATCTTATATATTAAGAATTATACATTATTCCTTATCCATTACATATTATCCATTATGGATTATTCCTTATTCTTTACATCTTATCAGTAGCTTATGGTTCCTGATCCTTTTCCACAGACACCATTATGACAGAGAAAATTATTGCCTATGACCCAGTACATTCATCCCCAGTTTACCCCTGAGATCCTAACCACCTACCAAGGCTACCACCTGCAGATCTTCTCCTCAGGACGGGCCAAGGTGACCCTCCAAGGAGAGGGCCGGTCTCAAGTGCACTACTATGCGGAGGCTCCTAAGCGGGACAAAGAAGCCTACCAGCGGCAGAAAGTCCGGACAGGACAGGTCCTTCGTGACCACTATCGGATCGTGGAGCAGCTCCTTGAGACGCTGCCTGATGGAAGGGTTCTGCGCTTTTATGAGCAGAGCAACCGTAACAACACAGCTGACAATGCCCATATGGTGGTGTCCATTGAGAAGGACTGTCTCTGGCTGGTGATGGCTGAGGTGGTCCACACCTGGCACCTCCCCTCACTTCTTGCCCAGCTTCTGCTCATGGGACAGGGCCCCAAGAAGGGGGTGGCGAGTGTCTTCAACGAATACATGGCGAGCCTCGAGCATGACTGGGAAGATGCTATGTTCGAGGTGGACCACTATCAGTATGGGGTTCGAGATCAGAGCCTAATACAGGAGACTAGGCTCTCCCAGAAGACCCTAGCGCCCCAGACCGCGTATCACCCCACCCTGTCACCAGTGACCCCCAGAGAGCCACAGAGTGCTCCCGCTCGTACACAGCTGCACCATGAATACCCTGATGGATCCCTCGTGGACCCCTATGAAGAGGTGCCCACTCCTGAGGACTGGGCGCTCACCCGAGCTGAGGCGGTTCCACTCTTCCGTTCTGCTGATGCACAGCCACTGAAAGAGGACAGCGAGGTCTGGGAGAACCCCTATGACGATCCGATCTTCTTTGTGCCTGACCCAGACACTGGTGCGAGAGAAGACGATCCGTACGGCGGTGAGGATTTTTCAGTCAGGGCCCAGACAACGACCATAGGCAAGTCTACTCTCTACACTGGGACTTCACTCTGGGAGCAGGTGGTGGGGTAGCAGCGACAACGAGTTGTTAGGGACAGTCCCCAGTCCATTTACCCAGGTCCCACCACGATCGCGTCCGGGACCACAGCACCGCTTTACGTAGCCGCTGTCTCTTGCCCCCGTCCCAAGTCCGCAAAAGCGGAACGATATCATCACAATAGGGGTGATTTTGTGGCAAAATCTGCTGGAGATCTTTTGGGACGGGACTGAATCTTTATCGACGGTTTGTGGTTTTACCTGGTGCTGTCCTGCCAGTTCGTGAGGCGCGGAGTTCCCCCAAACCGGTCCATTATGCGTCAACTGTCCAAAAAACTGTCCAGGAAACTGTCCAAAAATATCTGAGTTTTGGACAGACCGTTTCCCATAAGATCAATGGCTTAGAGCCAAAACTGTCCAACTGTCCAAGCCACTTCACTCATACCAATAGGTTTGGGTGACTCTGTTCATGGGTTGGGTGCTCTCATGCTGGTGGTCCCTATCGTCTGGTGCATCCCCACCCTAGGGCAGTCCCCTCATGTCGTGGTCTCTTGCTGTCCTGTGTGGCGCTGCTGATCCTCTCCATAGAGGTCGGTGACCAATGGACCCGTCACATCTGCTCATACTCCCACTCTGCCTTCACTGATCTTGTCGGTGGGGGCATGAGAGAGCGGGTGTGCACAATGCAGAAGCAGAGTTTGCTCTGTCCCGGTGTCCCACTGTCCCAGGGTTGGTCATTGGCCTTGGTTTACTGGATCTTTGGCTGGGACAGCGATGCGTACTCCCTGTCCCAGGGTAGGTGTCCCATCCCCCCTCAGAACTGAGGAGTCTTGAGCATCTATGATGGTAACAACCCATCATGGAGAACGCTTATGTTTACCTCACTCACACTGCTCGCGATTGCGGGCGGTGCCCTTCGTCTTGGCCTGGGACTGGTTTTGTACCAGAAGACCCAGGTCGTCTTGTCTGTCCCTCAGGTTCTGGCGGGTGCACTTGTTGTTCTGGCGGGCATGCCTGACTTTCTGAAGCCTGTGCCGTTCCCCCTTCCACCGGGACTGGTGCTGGGCTTTCTCTTGCCGGATCTCCTCTTTGCGAGGTCGGACCGATGACAGAGCACCAGAATGACCTCCCCCTCACTCCCGGCTGCATCGTCCTGATTGCCGCCTTCGATGACGTCCCCGAGCATTCCTTCCGCGTGGAGGAGGTGTTTGAGGACTGTGTCACCGGGATCGCCCTCACTGGGCCTCTCGCAGGGGAGTACGGAGAGCCAGACCTCTCGCTCATCCTGCAGGTGCTCCCGAGCACGTAACCTTACCAACAAAACCCGTCAGTTCGGTCTTCAGGGGTCTGCCTAGTCCCTGAAGGCCCCTGACACGCATCACAAAATCTCACCTCACAGCACAAACCGGGGCCGCTGCCCCGGATAGGAGACCTCATGTCGACACGTATTACGTATGCCAGCCTCCAGCATAACACCTGGGTCTATCGCCGGACCTACCCGAGGCACCTACAGCCCCTCTTGGGCTCATCCCTGAAGCAATCCCTCAAGACCACCGACGCCCGGGTCGCCAAGACGCGGGTTGAGGAACTGAATGCCACCTTCGCCAAGGTGGTGTCCGAGGCGGAGGCATCTCTGAAGGATGAGAAGAAGAACGAGGTTCTACATCCACAGACCACCACAGTGACCAACACCCCCTCGACCACCCATGACACAGTGCAACTGAACGTCACCCGCCCCCGCTATGCCCGTGTCTTGCTCCGAGGGGATAAGACCGTGGCTGAGATGGCCAAGGCCTATCTGGAGGAGCAGTCCCAGCGTTTGCGTCCTGGGAGCTACAAGTCGGTGCGCTTTGCGATGGAGCTCCTGACCTCGCATCTGGGATCCATACCCCTGAATGCCCTGACCCAAGCACAGGGGAGAGAGGTCCTCAGCTTGATCAGTCGTCTTTCCCCCAACATCCGCAAGTATCGGGTGGCTTGGGGACAACCCCTGACCCAGCTTGCACGCCTGTCAGGGGAGCTGGAAAGCCAAACCCTGACCACCAAGACCCAAGGGCGGATCTGGGAGCAGATGACAGCCCTGATCGACTGGAGTGTCCGCCAAGGGGAGCTCTCTGCAAACCCTTGGGGCAAGCTTACTCTTATCGCGACTGAGAGGTCAGAGACAAAGCCCCATGCGGTCTTGACGGATGAGCAGGTTGGTCTGCTGCTCCAGACGGTCAGCCGTCAGTCCCAGGTCTATGGAGCACTGCTCTTTGGTCTTCTCGCAGGACTGCGCTCTGGGGAGATCTGTGGCCTGACCTGGGGTGACATACACCGGAAGGGGAACCTCGGTCGGTTTGTCTGTGTCCGACCCAACCAGCACAGACCGCTGAAGTCCAAGGCGGCCGAACGGGAGGTTCCTCTGCATCCCACGCTTGAGGCCTATCTCGATGGGAGAGGGAACCGCACACCCTCACCCCTCAGCACCACTGACACCCCTGAGGACCGTCTCTTCCCACGGCTGACCGTCGACAGGGTGGTCAAGGCCTATGCCAAGCTCCGGACCCAGCATCCGACCCTCCAAGGAACGGTGTTCCACTCCACCCGCAAGTGGTTCGTCACCCAATGCGAACGCACAGGCACCCCGGAGCACTTCACCGCGTCCCTCGTCGGCCACGCCTCCGCCCGCTCCGCCAACCGCATCACCTACGGCCTCTACTCCGCAGGTATCAGTGACGACCAAAAGCGAGCAATCGTGGATGGCATAAGGCTGCCAGTGCCAACCAGAGCGGAAGAGTGAGGTAAGGGCCGCGGTCCCTCAATCGCCTTTGACGTAACCCCAAAACAACACCCCGTCCGGTATCTCCATGTGAGGTATCGGACGGGGGACAAATATGATAATTTTTTTTGCACGATGGGCGGTATGCGGCCTGACGCCAGCACGGCTGAGGATAGCGGCATTAAGCTGGAAGCGGACACTCGGCTTCTCACCGAGGACAGAACATCCTCCTAAGCTGACAATATTGCCATCTGCACATCGAACAGTCGCTGCCCCTCGTTGACCAGCGAAAACCCCCGCGCGCCAAGGGACCAGCGGATGGCGACACCCTGCACCAGTGACGTCAGAAGGATTGCTATATCCTCCGGGCTGACATCACTACGCAAATCGCCTGATGCCTGCATATCACGAAGCACGACCACGAGCCGGCCCTGAAACGCGCCTAGAACGCCCCGGAACACGTCGCGCAGGCTATGGTTGTCCACCTGCAGCTCACGCGAGAACAGGATCGACGGCAGGGCAGGCGTTTCAGCAATGGCCGTCAGCTGCGCACTGATCAGCGCTTTCAGGCGCGCGTGCGACCCGGTGGCCCCCGCCTCGGCCGCAGCCCAGTAGCTCTGCAACCGGTCAGCGATATCCTCGGCCACCGCCAGCCAAAGCGCGCCCTTGGTCGGGAAATGCCTGAAGATCGCAGGCTGACTGAGACCGATGGCCCGCGCGACTTCTGTGGTGCTCAGCCGGTCGGGTCCGATCTCATCGGCCAGTCGCAGAACCTCGGCCACGATTTGCGCCTTTCTCTCTTCAGCACTTTGACGGCCCGACATGCGTCACCCCTTGTTAGTTATAACTCACTAACATATACTGTTGCCAACCGCAACCTCTATCCCGAGTCGCGCGCCCAGACCGAAAGGATCCTCGCCATGCCTGCCACAACTGCCCCCACCGGCTATTCCCGCCTGCAGATCGCGCTGCATTGGCTCGTCTTCGCGTTGATCGCGCAGCAATATCTCTTCAAGGACGCGATGTCGGCTGCCTGGGACCACATCACGGATGGGCTGGAGGCAGGATTCGACCAGCTGGTCCTTGCCCACGTTGTGGGCGGCGCGCTGGTGATGATCTTCGCGCTGTGGCGGTTGACCCTGCGCGCGCGGCGCGGGGTGCCCCCAGCGATCGAGGCCAGCAAAGTCCAAGGCATTCTCGCCAAGCTTACCCATGTGGGCCTTTACGCGCTGATGATCCTGATGCCGCTCAGCGGGTCCGTCGCGTGGTTCGGCGGGGTCGAAGCCGCAGCGCAGGGGCACAATGTGTTGAAGTTTGTCCTGCTGGCTTTGGTCGCCCTGCATGTGGTCGGCGCGCTCTACCATCAGTTCGTGTTGCGTGACGGAACGCTGGCGCGGATGCGCCGTGCTCAGGACTGAGCCCATGCGTCTGGCCCCACTTCTTGCCATTCCGCCCATTGCTCTTGGTGCTGCGGTTGCGGTCTGGATGGTCTCGAACGCGCCCGGTCCGGCGCAGATTGAAGGGCGCGCGCCCGGTCTGCCCGTCCGGGTGATGACGGTCGCAGCAGAGGATATCCGCCCGACCGCAACCGCCTGGGGTAATCTAAGGGCGGCCGACACCTGGGTCGCCGTGGCCGAGGTGCAGGGCGAGGTGATCTGGCGCCATCCTGATCTGGAAGCTGGACGCCTGATCTCGGCCGGAACCGAGGTGTTGCGGATAGACCCTGCCGATTACGAACTGGCTCTTGCGCAATCGCAGGCCGATCTTGCGGCACTTGCCGCCGAGCACGCACAACTGACCGCTGAGGCGGCCAATACGGCCCGAATCCTTGATCTGGAACGTGCCCGCCTGGAACTGGCCGAGGTCGACCTGACCCGCACCCGCACGCTGGCCGAACAGGGCACCGTCCCGCAATCCCGCGCTGACGAGGCCGAGCGCGCTACGCTTCTTGCCAGGCGCACGGTTGCCGAGCTGGAAAATAGCATCTCCCTGATCCCGCCCCGCGAGGCGCGGATCGCAGCGCAAGTGGCCCGCAGTGAAGCCGCTATTGATCGCGCTCAGCGATCGCTGGAACGCACCACGTTGGCCACGCCCTTCGACCTGCGCGTGATCGACGTGGGCGCAGAACAATTTCAGACCGTGGCCCCGGGACAGGTCCTGATCCGTGGCGACAGCATCGCAGCCGCCGAGGCCGTAACGCATCTGCCGATCGACAGCTTTCGCCGCCTGATCGGAGATGTGCCCGAAGGCATTAGCATTGCCGACATGATGCGCGATGGGCCGGCCACGCAGATCGACGTTACCCTCAGCCCATTGTCGGATCAGTCCCAGACGTGGCCCGCTCGTGTGACCCGGATCGAAGGTGCACTGGACGCCCGCGCGCGCACCGTGCCCGTGGTGGTCACGGTCGATGCTCCCTACGAGGATGCGGATCCGCCACACCGCCTGCCGCTGGTTCCAAACATGCAGGTGCAGCTTTCCTTCGCAGGCGCGACCCTGATGGGTGCCATCGCAATCCCCGAGGCGGCGTTGCATGGCGGCTTTGTGCGGGTTGCCGGTGCCGATGACCTGCTGGAACTGCGCCCTGTCATCGCCACCTTCGCGCAAGAGGGCCACGTGGTCATTGCCGAAGGGCTCGCCTCAGGCGACCGCGTCGTGATCGACGACATCGCTCCCGCTATCCCCGGCATGGCCCTGACCCCCGTCGAGGCCGCGCCATGATCCGCTGGTTCACCGGTCACCCGACGGCGGGCAACCTCCTGCTGCTGCTGTTTCTTGCCGCCGGTGCCTTTGCAGCACCCGGCCTGTTGCGCGAAACCTTCCCCGATTTCCGCGCGGTCGAGGCCGAGATCACTGTCCCCTATCGCGGGGCCGCCGCCGAAGATGTGGAAACCGCCATCTGCGCGCCGCTTTGGGACGGTGTGCAGGGTGTCGAGGGGCTCGAGACCTTCACCTGCACCGCGCAGACAGGCCGCGCGCGTGCCGTAGCGACCATGGCGCCGGCCAATGACGCGCTGCGCTTCGTCAATTCGCTGCGCACCGAGGTTTCGGCCATCGACAGCTTTCCCGATCGCGCCGATCCTGCCGTGGTGCGCGAATTGCACCGCTCCGATCCGGTCACATCGGTCGCCATTTCGGGCGATCTGCCGCTGGGCGAGTTGGACCTCTACGCCGATGGCCTGTCCGACCGTCTGGCCGCCTTGCCCGGCGTTGCGCGAGTGACGCGTGGGGGGCTCGGTGCCCGGACTCTCTCCATCACAGCGGACCGCGCCGTGCTTGACAGCCACGGCCTGACACCTGCCGTTTTGGCCGCCGCCATCGCCGCACAGAACATCGATCTGCCCGCCGGAGCGCTGGAGGGTCCGGGCGCTGATCTGACCCTGCGCTTCACCGCCGAGCGCGATACGGCAATCACCCTTGCGATCATCCCCGTGCTGGTCCTGCCGAATGGCGCAACCCTGACACTGGGTGATGTGGCCGTGATCGAAGAACGCTTCGAGCCACCGCAGGACCGCGCCTTTGTAAATGGCACCCCGGCCATCTTGATCGACGTGGCGAAGGCACTTGATGCCGACGCGCTGCGCGTGCTCGACGGGGTCGCGGCGCTGGTGGCCGAGGAAACCGTACGCCTGCCCGACACGATCAAGGTCGAGGTGGTGCAGGACGTGACATCCATCATCCGCGACCGGCTGGTGATGCTGGTGCAGAATGGCGTGATCGGCCTTGTGCTGGTCGTGATCGTGATGAGCCTCTTTTTCCGCCCCGGTTTCGCGATCTGGGCTGCGATGGGCCTGCCCGTGGCCTTTGCTGGGGCCTTCGTCTGGATGGCCCTGACGGGCCTCAGCCTGAACATGATGACGCTGGTGGCGCTGCTGATGGCGATCGGGATCGTGATGGACGATTCCATCGTGATCGCGGATTCCATCGCCGTGCATGCAGCCAAGGGCGCAACGGTGGAGACCGTGGCCGCGGGCGTTGCCGCTGTGGCACCTGGCGTCACCTCATCCTTCCTGACCACGCTCGCCGTGTTCCTGCCGCTCGCCTTTCTGGCGGGCGAACTTGGCGCGGTGCTCGAGGTTCTGCCGGTTGTCTTGCTTGCCGCTCTGTTTGCGTCATTGATCGAAGCCTTCCTGATCCTTCCGCATCATCTGAAAGGCGGGATGAAGGAAACCACCCCGTCGCGTTTCCGCATCCGCTTTGACGCAGGGTTCGATGCCTTGCGCGAGGGCATGGGCCGTCTGGCCGATACCGCGATCCGGGGCCGCTGGTTGGTTGCCGGTCTGGCCATCGGCGCGCTGATCCTGACCGTCGGTGCCTTGGGCGGCGGTGTCGTCAAGCGCGAGGCGATGCCCGAGATTGACGGCGATGTGCTGGAGGCGCGGCTGATGTTGCCCGCAGGCACACCGCTGGACCGCACCACCGAGGCGGTCGCACAGGTCGAGGCGGCGCTGGACCGTGTGAACGCGCGCCTGACCCCTGACCAACCGCAGGCGCAACCGCTTGTGATCCGCCGCATCACCCGGCTGGGCCGCAACCTGTCCGCGGGTGAAAGCGGGGCCAATGTCGCCACCGTCGCGGTAGACCTTCTGGGGGCAGAGACCCGCACCAGCACGCTTGATGATATCGTCACGCTCTGGCGCGAAGAAATCGGCGCTCTGGCAGGCGTTTCCTCGCTGATTCTGACCGAGCCCGGGATCGGCCCGCAGGGGATCGCGGTAGAACTGCGCCTGAGCCATCCCGACCTCGCCACGCTGGAGGCGACTGGCCGCACCACGCTGGCAGAACTGGAAACCTACGCCGGCGTGCGCAACGCCATCCTTGACCTGCGCCCAGGTGCACCCGAGTTGCGGTTGAACCTGTCACAAGGGGCCGAGGCACTGGGCCTGACCGCCACGGATGTGGCCAGCCAGCTTCGTGCGGCTTTCCTTGGCACGCAGCTTGCGGAAATCCGGCGCGGCGATCTGGCCTGGGATCTGGAGGTGCGGCTGTCTGATGACGATCGTGCCACCCGCGCCAACCTGAACATTTTCGAAATCGCTCTGCCTAACGGTGGCACCGTGCCGCTTTCCAGTGTCGCAACGATAACCGAAGCGCGCGGCTGGGGCAGCATCACGCGCCGCAACGGATCACGCACGCTGACTGTTTCAGCCGATGTCGACGGGCGGATCGGCAATGCCGACGCGATCACCGCTCGGCTGGCCGAGGACTTCCTGCCCACTCTGGCGGCCAACAACTCCGGCCTGACCTTCGACATTGGTGGGCAGGCCGCGAATTCGGCGGAAACGGTCGCCTCGATCCTGCGGGGGTTCCTGATCGGGCTTGTGGGCATCTACCTTGTGCTCAGCTTCCAGTTCCGCAGCTATGTCGAGCCACTGATTGTGATGATCACCATTCCACTGGCATTCCTCGGGGTGATCTGGGGTCATGTTCTGATGGGCTACAACATCTCCATGCCATCTCTGGTGGGCGCGGCGTCGCTCGCGGGCATTGTAGTGAACAACGCGATCCTGCTGGTCGGCGTCATCAACACCCGCCGCGCCGAGGGATTGTCAGCTGCGCTGGCCGCAGGCGAAGCTGTGCGATCGCGGTTCCGTCCCATCTTCGTCTCGGTCTCGACGACGATCATGGGCATGGCGCCTTTGCTGCTGGAAACCTCAACTCAAGCCCAGACGCTCAAGCCGCTGGTGATCTCGGTTGTCTTCGGGCTCTTGGCTGCGACGGTTCTGATCCTGCTGGTGTTGCCCGCATTCTATACGGCACTCGAAGATCTTCGGGGCGGGAAACGGGGCAATGTCGAACTGTCAGGAGGTCGCTGACCCGACATTATGGCACGGGCACGACGCACGGGCAGATGCATCATGCCTGCTGCCCGGCATGAGCTGGGGCTGCCTCTCTGAATCGTCATTTCATAGATGACCGGCAGCTTTGCTGAAGCAAGTGAAACGACCTGAAAACGGCGACTGGCAGCTAAGGGCCGGTTGTGTATCATCGCCTCGTCGATATTGCTTTGAGCAACCCCTGGACCGCTTTCGGGACCACTTCTGCGAAAGCGCCCACCACTAACCCACGATAATACCATCGAAATTGGCGGTGTTGGACTGCCCTTCAGCGGCACCAGTTTATCTGGAACAGTAGAGTCCAATGGATCGGCCCTTTAAGGGTGCATTTCGTTACGTCAGCTTGTGGCTTCGATCGCGTTGCATTCAACTGATGCCAATGGTGCGGTCATGGCAAATATGTCGACCAGTCCGCAATTTCCCTTGACCAGATCTTCGAGGGTCACGAGGTCTAGTTCGTGAAAGAACGCCTCAAGTGCACGACCGATGGCGACGCGAAGGCGGCAGGCTTTGACCAATGGGCATGTGTTTGTGGCTTCAGAGAAGCATTCAGTAAACGGAACATCCGCCTCAAAAATGCGGAAAACTTCGCCGATGTTGATTTTGGCCGCGTCACGCGCCAACCGTACCCCGCCCGTGCGACCGCGTGTTGCATCCACGAACCCGTTTACGTGCAGCGTATGAACGACCTGCGCCAAATGGTTGGCAGAGGCGTTGCAGGCGTCTGCAATGATGGACGATGGCGTGATCTGGTCCAAATGTGTGCCGCAATACATCAAAACACGTATCGCTAGGTTTGTACGGGTGGTGAGGCGCAACGGAAAATTCCTCTCATCAAATGACTAGAGGTCAAAAATCACGTTTCTGTGCGCTCGTAACTGATCCAGATCAGAATTTCGGTGCGTTTTCGCAGAAAAGTTTAGTCAGATATGCAGAATTTGCCCTGATCCAATGGTGATTGGATCAGGGCATAGGCATTAGATGACAGCTTCAAACAGGGCGCGAACGTTAGTCTCGTTCAGTTCAACAGGATTACCGCCGCAGGACGGATCAGCGAGTGCTGCCGGAACCAGCTCGTCAATTTTGTCCAAAGTTGCGCCCATTTCGCGGAGTTTGCGCGGGATGGCGAAGCTATCGTTGAACTCTTGGACAAAGCTGCAGAAGCCGTTAAAGCCACCCGAAACGCCGATATAGCTTGCTGCGCGGTCAAAACGATCAGCGATCAGCGGTGCGTTAAGCTCTAGAACGGCCGGCATGCACACAGCGTTCGTTGTGCCGTGGTGGGTGTTGAACACCGCGCCGATGGGGTGCGACAGCGCGTGAATAGCGCCGAGACCCTTTTGGAAAGCAACGGCCCCCATTGCCGCTGCAGCCATCATGTTTGCGCGAGCCTCAAGGTCGGTGCCGTCTGCGTAAGCCCGTGGCAGGTTTTCGACGACCAAGCGCATCCCTTCGAGCGCGATACCTTGGCTCATCGGATGATAGAACGGGCTGCTGAAGGCTTCGACACAGTGCGCAAAGGCATCGAGGCCTGTGCCAGCGGTGATGAACTTCGGCATCCCAACGGTCAGTTCAGGGTCGGAAATCACAACGGTCGGCAGAACCTTCGGGTGGAAGATGATCTTTTTGACGTGTGTTTCCGAATTGGTGATGACCGAGGCGCGGCCGACTTCGGACCCTGTGCCTGCAGTCGTCGGAACAGCGATGATCGGTGCGATGGCGTCTGCGTCCGCGCGGGTCCACCAGTCGCCAATGTCCTCAAAGTCCCAGATCGGACGGTTCTGGCCCGCCATGAAAGCGACCATTTTGCCGAGGTCGAGGCCAGAGCCACCGCCAAAGGCAATCACACCGTCATGACCGCCCGCTTTGTAGGCTTCAACGCCCGCGGCGAGGTTTAATTCGGTCGGGTTTGGGTCTACTTCGGCGAAAATAGCGCGACCAAAACTAGCCTCGTCCATGATGTCCAAGGTCTGCTGCGTGATCGCCATGCTGGCAAGCCCACGGTCCGTCACCAGCAGAGGGCGCGTGATGCCTGCTTGGGCCAAGGCTGCAGGGAGTTCTTTGATCCGGCCTGCGCCGAACTTCACAGCGGTCGGATAGGACCAGTTACCGATGAGGTTCATTTCGTCACCTTCTTAAGATGGTAGGATTTTGGACGTGTGAGGTTGTGGTAGCCGATCACGGACAAGCCACCGCCGCGACCCGTATCTTTGCAGCCCGTCCAGCACAAACCCGGATCGAGGTAGTCCGCGCGATTTAGGAACACAGTGCCTGTTTCGAGTTGATCGCCCACGGCTTGTGCGCGCTCTACATCTTGGGTCCAGAGGGAAACCGTCAGGCCGTAGTCGCTGTCATTCATCAGCGCAATGGCTTCGGCGTCTGACGAAACCTTCATGATGCCAACGACTGGGCCGAACGACTCTTCACGCATGACGCGCATGTCATGGGTGACGTTGGTCAGGATTTGCGGTGTCAGGTAGGCAGCGCCGTCGTCACCTTCCATCGTCGGAATATGCGTGACTGCGCCAGCCTCAACGGCCTCTGCGATCTGCGCACGAACCTCAGTTGCAAAGCGGACGTTGGCCATCGGCCCAATCGTCGTGTCGCTGTCCAGAGGATTGCCGAGCTTGTAGCCCTTGACCACCGCAACGGCCTTTTCGACAAAAGCGTCATAGAGGCTTTCGTGGACGTAAATCCGTTCGATGCCGCAGCAGCACTGACCCGAGTTGAACATCGCTGCGTCAACCAGTGTATCAACGGCTGCGTCCAGATCGGCGTCCTCCATGACGTAGCCTGGATCTTTACCGCCGAGCTCTAGGCCCACGCCAGTAAAGGTGCCCGCCGCAGCGCGCTCCATCGCCTTGCCGCCGCCAACAGAGCCCGTGAAGTTTACAAAGTTAAAGGCCCGACCTGCGATCAGATCATTGGTCGTGTCGTGATCGAGGAATACGTTGATGAACACGTCCTCTGGCACGCCAGCAGAGTGGAACGCCTTTGCCATGCGTTCACCGACCAGCAAGGTCTGCGTCGCATGTTTTAGGATAACCGTATTGCCCGCGATTAGCGCAGGCGCGACCGTGTTGATCGCGGTCATGTAGGGGTAGTTCCACGGCGCTACGACGAACACGACGCCATGCGGAACACGTTTGATGTAGCGCTTAAAAGTCGCGTCCTCGCCCACTTGCATATCGGCGAGGCTGCTCTCTGCAATTTGCGCCATGTAGCTTGCGCGTTCTTCAAAGCCACGGAATTCGCCGCCATAACGCACGGGGCGACCCATCATATGCGCCAGTTCTGGTACGACCTCATCGTTCATTGCGCCAACGGCAGCGACGCCAGCCAGCACCAGATCAATGCGTTCTTTCAACGGACGCGCGGCCCATGCGGCCTGTGCTGCGCGCGCGCGTTCAGCGGTGGCAAATGCCTCGTCGCGGCTTAGCGTATCACGGGTGGCGTAAACTGACCCGTCGATGGGCGAAATACACTTCAGTTGCCCTGTCATAGTGTCCTCATAGGGTTAAGAGCGTTCAAAGCCGCGTGCGACTTCGTAGTCGGTCACGATGCGGTCAAAATCTTCGATTTCTACTTCTGCGGCGCGGGCATAATGGTCAACGGCCCAATCACCGAATGCTTCGCGGAGCATGTCAGATTTCACTAGTGCCGACCGAGCATCGCGGAGCGTTTGTGGGATCGACTCGACCTCTGCGTCATAAGCATCCCCAGTGAATGGGGCGCCGAGTGTCAGGCCCTCTTCGATACCTGCGATACCAGCGGCAAGTTGCGCTGCCATAGCGAGGTAGGGGTTCAAATCGGACCCGCCCACGCGACATTCGACCCGCACGCCTTTGGTGTTTTCACCGCAAAGGCGGAAACCCGCGGTGCGGTTATCGACCGACCAAATGATCCGCGTTGGTGCAAAGGTGCCTTTTTGGAACCGTTTGTAGCTATTGATGTAGGGCGCGAGGAAATAGGTGTAATCCGCAGCGTATTTCAGCAGACCCGCCATGTAGGATTTCATCACCGCCGACATGCCGCGTTTGTCTGCTGGGTCATAAAACGCGTTCGCGCCGTCTTTCCAGAGTGATTGGTGAACGTGAGCGGAGGAGCCAACCTTGCTATGGTGATACTTCGCCATAAAGCTCGCCGCGTGACCGTTCTGCCAAGCGATCTCCTTGATCGCGTTTTTGGCGATGGTGTGATAGTCGGCCGTCAGCATGGCCTCGGCGTATTTGATGTTGAGTTCTTCCTGACCAGCCTCAGCCTCGCCTTTCGAGTTTTCGATCGGGATTCCAGCAGCGTAAAGGTGATTACGGATCGGGCGCATTACGCCTTCTTCCTTGGTCGTTTGAAAGATGTGATAGTCTTCGTTATAGCCCGAAATAGGCTCTAAATCGCGGAAACCGCTCTTGCGGATGTGGTCATAGCTCTTTTCGAACAAGAAGAATTCGAGCTCGGTCGCCATCATCGCGGTATAGCCCAACGCCTTAAGCCGTTTGATCTGCTTTTTCAGCATCGCGCGGGGGGAGTGTTCGACTTCTTTGTGGGTGTGGTGGTCGATCAGATCGCACAGAACCATCGCTGTGCCCTCAAGCCACGGCACAGGGCGGATCGTGCCCAGATCGGGTTTCATCACGTAGTCGCCATAGCCTGCTTCCCACGAGGTTGACGCGTAACCGTCGGGCGTCGCCATCTCTAGGTCAGTGGCCAGCAGGTAGTTGCAGCAATGGGTTTCTTCCCATGCGCTGTCGATAAAATGCTGGGCATGGAACCGTTTGCCCATCAAGCGACCCTGCATGTCGATACCGCAGACCAAGATGGTATCGTATGTGCCGTCAGATACCCGAGCCTTGAGCGTGTCGAAGTCTAGCATGGCGATGTTCTCCGTCGTTTAGGTGCCCTGCCGATGGGATACCGGCAGGGCGATTGCTCTTAGCTGTAGCGGTAAGGACGGCCAGCTTTGGCCATGTCCGCGTTGTATTTCTTGATAATTTCAACAACGCGCGCTTTGGTCGGGGATTCTGCGGCGATTTCGTCCCAGAATTCCAACGCCTTGGCTTCGACGGTTGCCCATTCAGCATCTGGGATCGAAGTGAGCTGCATCTTGGTGCCATCGACACGCAGCGATGCTTCACCACCCCAATACCACCACTGGCGATAGTAGTGTGACTGGTCGGTGCAGACGCGGAACAGGGTCTGGAGATCCTCAGGCAGTTCGTTCCAACGATCCATGTTCGCAAAGAACGACCCAGCCCAAGCGCCAGAGATGTTGTTTGTGAGGAAGTAGTTGGTCACGTCAGCCCAGCCAACGGTATAGTCTTCGGTGATGCCCGACCACGCGATACCGTCCAGTTCGCCTGTCTGCATCGCGACTTCCACGTCCTCCCACGGAATAGTCACTGGAACGACGCCGAACTGGGACATAAAGCGGCCAGCCGTCGGGAAGGTAAAGATGCGCTTGCCCTGAAGATCAGCGAGGCTGTTGATCGGGTCTTTGGTTGCAAAGTGGCATGGGTCCCAAGAGCCAGCCGAGATGTGCTTTACGCCAACTTTGGAGTACTCTTCATCCCAGATTTCGTTCAGTCCGTATTGGTTGAACAGCACTGGCACGTCGAGCGAGTAGCGCGATGCGAAGGGGAAGTAGCCGCCGAACACGGTCACTTCGGTCGGGGACGCCATGGAGTCATCGTCCGACTGAACCGCATCAATTGTGCCGCGCTGCATCGCGCGGAACAATTCGCCCGTCGGAACCAGCTGGTCTGCAAAGTAGAGTTCGATCTGCATGCGGTCGCCTGCGATCTTGTTGAACATGTCGATTGCGGGTTTCACAACATGCTCAGCCAGAGCCGGACCTGCATAGGTCTGCATCCGCCAAGTGATGGTCGATTGAGCAATAGCCGGAGCCGCGAGTGGCGTTGCCAATGCGCCGACACCAGCGGTGGCTAGAAACTTACGTCTTGTCGTCATTTCTCTTCTCCTTGTTGGGGTTGATCGGCCCTGTTCAGGCTCTTTTATTGGTTAATTTCCGTAAACCGAGTTCGGCAGCCACATCGCGATGTCGGGTATGATCATCACGAGCGCGAGTGCGAGCACCATCAACAACACAAACGGCACGATGGAGCGGTAGATGTCCCGAAGTCCGATCTCTGGCGGGGCCATGGCCCGCATGAGAAAGAGGTTATAGCCAAAGGGCGGCGTCATATACGCAATCTGCGTGGTGATGGTGTAGAGAACGCCATACCAAATCAGGTCAAAGCCGAGCTGATCCACGAGCGGCACGTAGAGCGGCGCCACAATCACCAGCATCGCCGTATCGTCGAGGAAGGTGCCCATAACGATAAAGCTCAGTTGCATCAGGATCAGGATCGTCCAAGGGCTCAGGTGCATTTGTTCGGTGAACAGATCCTTAATCGCGTTCACCGCGCCCAAGCCGTCAAAGATCGCTCCAAAGCCAAGCGCGGCTAGAATGATCCACATGAACATGCACGAAATACCCAAGGTCTGTTTGACTGAGGTCTCAAAGACGTCTTTCGTCATGCGGCCTTTCAGCACCGCAGCAACAAACGCGGCCATCGCGCCAATCGCAGAGCTTTCCACCAGCGAGGTCCAGCCGTTCACAAACGGCACCATCATTGACGCAAAGATCACGAGCGGCAGAACACCAGCGCGCAGCAGGCGCATCTTTTCGGCGGTCGAGACATTGCGTTCGTCCTCTGGCAGCGCAGGGCCGAGCTCGGGATTAATGCGGCAACGGATGTAGATGTAGATGATGAACATCGCAGCCATCATCAGACCAGGCACCACCCCAGCGAGCCACAGTTGTCCAACAGGCTGACGCGCGATCATCGCATAAAGCACGAGAACAACAGACGGCGGCACGAGGATACCAAGCGACGATCCCGCCTGAATAACGCCAGTCACCATGATTTTATCGTATTTGCGCTTCAGCAGTTCAGGCAGTGCAATCGTCGCGCCAATCGCCATGCCGGCGACCGACAAACCATTCATCGCGGAGATCAGGACCATCAGGCCAATTGTCCCGATGGCCAGACCACCACGCACTGGACCCATCCAAACGTGGAACATCTTGTAGAGGTCGTCGGCGATCTTTGACTCAGACAACACGTAGCCCATGAAAATGAACATCGGCAGCGTGAGCATCGGATACCATTTCATCAGCTTCATCGCGGCGGAGAAGGGTACATCGACGCCACCAACGCCCCACAGCAACATCCCTGCAGCCGCACCAACAAAACCGATAGCCCCAAAGACGCGCTGCCCCGTAAAGAGCATCACCATCATGGTGCTGAACATCACTATGGCGATCATTTCATAGGACATCAGAGTTCAACTCCACGAATGCGGCCAATATCTCGGAAGAATTCGGCAAGGACTTGTAGGATCATTAGGAAAACACCCGAGGCGAGGATCAGCTTGACCGGCCAGATGTGAGGGCGCCATGCGGTAGAACTACGCTCTAGATAACCGAGTTCTTCACCAGCGGCAGTTGGTCCGCCAGTGACAAAGGCGACAATCAGATCTTTGAAATAGGTGATCGGCTCGGTGCCGAAATATCCCAGCGAATAAGACAAAGAGCCCAGCGCGCCATAGAGAAGCACGCCCAAATAAAAGAGCAGGAAAAACACGGTAAAGCCGTCCATCCACGCTTTCTGTTTGGTTGTCCAATTGCCGTAAAACAGGTCCATCCGCACGTTCGATCCCAATTGGATCGAATACGGCCCGCCCAACACATAATAAGCGACCATGATGAACTGTGCTGTCTCGAGCGTCCAAAGTGACGGCGTAAAGAAAGTCTTGGACACCGACGACCAGAGCAGAACGCCAATCAGCGCGAAAATCCCATACATCGCAATCCGCCCGATAAATCGGTTAATCGCGTCAATCACGTGGATGTAGCCAACGATCACACTAGGCATTCATGACCTCCAAACTGGCGAGTGCCGGACGTAAAAGTGCCAAGAGTTGATGCGCCACATCGCGCTGGGCATCAGGTGTATCAATAAGGTCATTGCGGACCTCGATCATCACATTGGCGATGCCGTTAGAAATACCATGCAAGCGCAAAGAATGGGTTACACCATCGTCCGGTCCATAGGGCTGGTTGCGTTCAACCCCCAACGTAATGGCATGGGATTGCGCGATCATCGCATCGGCGAGCCGTGTATCACTGTCGTGCAGGATACCGATCTCTGTTGCACGAGGTTTCCCGAAATAGATCGGGGTAAAGCTGTGCATCGTCACGATCGCCATCGGTTTGGTGCGGGTCGAGATGGACTCGGCCACCGCTTCGCAAAAGGGCGCGTAGACAGACTCGGTCCGTTCGTCCTTTTGATCTTGGGTCAGACCGTGGTTGCCGGGCACTTTGATCAGTTCAGAAGTTTCAGGCATCGCGCTGGGCGCTTCGGGCGGACGATTGCAGTCATAGACCAAGCGCGACACCGTTGAGGCGACCAAGGGTGCATCCAAAGCAGCAGACAAGATTTGGGCAACGGGTAAAGCGCCTGGGTCCCATGCCGCGTGACTTTTGCGGTCATTTTCCGCCAATCCAAGCCCATTATAGCGTTCGGGAATGGCGTGTGATGCATGTTCGCAGAGAATCACGACCGGAGATTTACCCTCCGGATTAAACACCTCAACCGCCGATGTTCGTTGCGTTTTCGCCGCTTTGTTCATGCGATTTTCCTGTCGTTTGTAAAAATCTTTCCACACACTTTGCTAATGCGTCAATAATTTTCCTAAATGGTGGTGTTGAATCTTTTCTTGCGGTTTGCTCAATCGCAGCGTCTGCTTAGGAAAGCAGCATTTGTGAAAGCGAGGCGTTGTGTCTGAACCCAAAACCACCGTGCGCGAACTGATCCGCGAGAAATACGCGACGTTGACCGCGTCTGAAAAGAAGCTCGCTAATGCACTGTTGGAGAACTATCCGGCGGCGGGGATCGCCTCGATCACGGTTGTGGCGCAGAACGCGGATGTTTCGACGCCGACCGTGGCGCGTATGGTGGGAAAACTCGGGTTCAAGGGCTTTCCGCAGTTCCATCAGTCCTTGCTGTCTGAATTGCAGGCGAAGGTTCAAGGGCCAACCCAGCGTCGCGCGAATTGGGCGACCGAAGCGCCAGAGTCGCACCTCTTGAATCGCTTCTCTCAGGCGATCACGCGCAACCTCAGTCAGACACTATCCAACGTCGATCACGATAAATTCGATAAAGCGGCAGGGTGTTTGGCAGATACAAACGGGCGGCTGTATATCGTTGGTGGGCGCATAACACGGGCCTTGGCGGAATATGCGTTTACCCACTTTCAGGCGATCCGCGAACGCGTCACCCACATGACCAGCTCGTCCGCAACGTGGCCGCACTATGTGTTGGATATGGTCAAAGGCGATACGCTGCTGATGTTTGACATTCGCCGCTACGAGACGAACCTTCTCCGCCTTGCTGAACTGGCCAAAGAGCGAGGCGTCACAGTGATCGTCGTGACCGATCAATGGGCGAGCCCGATTGCCAGTATCGCGGACTACACGTTTAACTGCTGGGTCGAAATCCCTTCGGCTTGGGACTCTAATGTTTCAACGATGATGTTGCTCGAAACTTTGATCGCGGCGGTCCAAGAGGAAAACTGGCCGCGCGCTAAGGACCGCTATGAACGGCTCGACGAAATCTTTGAAGCGGCACGCCTGTTCCGCAAACCTTAGAGCGCGATAATGTGGTTGTCCCAGTTCACGGGATGCTGCGCGATTTGCGTTGCGATGCCATCGCGAACGGTGACGATATTGCCGAACCCATCGCTGGATAGGTAGCCGTTCACACCCGCGACCAAGCCGCAAACATCGCGCTGGATCACCGCACCGAGGAACGTTCCGTTCTCATCAAACCGATGCAAACGGCCGCCTTTGGGTGATGAAATCGCAACCTCGGAACCGTCAGGGGCAAAGGCGATAGACCCCGCGTAGCCCTGCATCGGATATTCATCAGTCAGGGGCGCTTGGGCCAGAATAGGGTCGGATCCACGACGATGAAGCCCCATCAATGGGGGCAAATAAGACGGGTCATCCTGCCACTGCATTGCAAACGCAACGAGGCCATCATTCCGCACAGCTAAATGGCGGATGGAGTTGAAATGCAGGTCGGGGTCGAGCGTGACGATCTCTTCCACGCCATCCAAGGTCAAGTAGGCGAGGTTCGGTTTCATCGCTCCGACATTCAGCGGCGTCCGTCCGCCGGGGTCCGTTTGAATGCCTCCGTTTGCCACGACCAGCGTTCGCATATCTGGCATCAGTCGCACATCATGTGGGCCGACCCCAAATGTGTCCAACTCACCGAGGCGAGAATAACCGTTCTCGGTATCCCAAAGCCCCAATCGCCCAACACTATCGCTAGAACGCTGCTCTGTGGTGATCAGGATACGACCTTCATCGACAAAGAGCCCGTGACCGTTGAAGTAGTTACCCTCCGGTGCCTGAAGGTTTCGGAGGATTGATCCGCTGACGCAATCAATCACGATCGCATAGTTCCCCGGACGACGGGCAAATGCGACGGCGATGGGCTGCGTTGGATGACCTGCGCCAGCGTGTCCTCGCGCGGGCAGCGGGACCCGAAATGTGATCGCGCCCTCTGGTGTAAGGCCGAACAACGCGTAGTCGTCCCCTTCTTTCGCGGCGGCGATATAGGACGGGTTGCCCACGCTGGCCCACGATATGCGGGGCGTCGCGGCGGTGGCTAAAAACATGGTTAAGAAGCGGCGGCGTGTGGTCATATCAATCCCCGTCAGACGCGTTAAAGCCCGCAGAAATTCCCATAACAGCGCCTATTTCGTTCGAAACCGCGTTCTTAACCCCGTCAATTTTTTGGCCGAGGATTTGTAGTTTTAGCCAGGCTTGGGAGTTGTCCGCGATATCGGAAAAACTAGGGTCAGGAATGGCGTTCGCTGCGTCGTGGAATTCTGCCACGGCCTGTGCTGTGGCGGGCAAAGGTGCGCCCATGAGCTCGACCGCTTGGGCATATGCCGTATCGACCGCCAGCACGATATTGCGGAGTGAACGGTCGGAACGCCATGCCTCGGTCCGCGTCGGGCGCGGGCGGGCAAAATCGGCCAGAGGACGACCCACCCGACTGTCGGCGGTGAATTCGAGTGAGTTCACAATTTGCGAATAGAGCGTCGCAAACGCATCGGCATCGGACACGATGGGCAGTGTTTTCCCGTCGCCCTGACCTTGGATGATCAGCGCATAGCGATCCTGCCAGTCCATCGCCTGCGCGTGTGCTTCGCGGGCAATGTCGGCGGCGACGCGTTGGACGTAGGCGCAGGTGTAACTATCGGCATCGTAGCCATCGAAACGGTCGTCAAAGAGCAACATTTCAAGTGCGAACAAACCACGACCCGCAATCGAAGACGCGGCAAAGCCTTCGGCATCGTTGATCAACGGGTCAGTGTCCGCGATCATTGTGGAAAGCGTCTTGGCCGTGAAGCCACGCTCATCAGGCCAAAAGGCGATGTTCAGGGCGCCATTCTCAGTCGGGCCAATGCGTAAATGTTGAATGTTCATCCATGCGTCGAACACGGCGTTATACTGCGGTCGCATCGTTTCAATACTGCAGTCTGTGGCAGCCGTTTCTGCCATTTGAGCCGCAACAGTGTCGAATTTTGCGAAATCTGGCAACACGTTGTTCGACATCACAGACGCGACATCCGCCGCTGCAGGAGTTGCGCAGATCAGGGCAAAGGCGAGGGGGCGTATCATAGGCTCTCCAAGAAACGGATCAGGGCGTTGCGGTCGTTTTTCGGCATGGCAATCACGGCATCGCGATGCGGTTTTGCCTCACCACCATGCCACAAAACAGCCTCAAGCAAGGATCGCGCACGACCATCATGCAGGAAATAGGTGTGTCCGCTGACCTGTTCGGTCAAACCAATTCCCCAAAGTGGCGGCGTCCGCCATTCTGTCCCGGTTGCGCGGGCTTCGGGACGGTGATCGGCGAGACCTTCGCCCATGTCGTGTAGAAGAAGGTCAGAGTAAGGCCAAATCAGCTGAAACGACTGCTCTGGCTGATCCTCCAGCCGAGCAGTGACGAATTTCGGCGTGTGACATGCGGTGCAGCCCGTCTCGTAAAAGACTTCTTTGCCGAGTAGCACTTCCGGATCATCCAGATCGCGCCGTGCAGGGACCGCCAAATTGCGGGAGTAGAAGGTCACGAGGTCGAGCCCGTCCGCATCAACTTCCAAACCGTCATGGACATCATTGCCACCATCAATCGCTGCGCGGCATGCGTCTTGAGTATCGGTGCATTCGCCCCACCCATTGGTGTGCAGCGGGTTTGAGATGCCAATGTCGCCAGCAAATGCATCGGCGGACTGCTGACGGATGGTCGGCGCGCCCGCTTTTAGGCCGAAACGACCCAACATTGGTTGATCAAATTCGGTAGACCAAACAAAATTGGCCCGACCAGAGATCCCGTCACCATCAGCGTCGGTCTCGTCAACATGGGCGAGGATATCCGCCGCTGGAATCGCTTCCAAAAGACCAAGCCCGATCATCTGCGGGGCAATACGTGGCGACAGCATTGCATCAGGGTGAAGGTCGCCATAGCCGAGGTCAGCGGCGCGATAGGTTGGACTGCGTAGCGTCACGATTTCACCACCGGACAGTGTGACCTCGATGTCCTCGTATTCGATGTCGAGTCGGTATTCCGCATTATGGCCAGCGATACCGAAATCTTGGAGCTGTAGACCATAGGTCGGATCAGGCGCGGTTGGGATGAAATCGGCGATGGCCTGTGTCACCTCGTCGTCCGACGCGGGGATCGAGATGCGCAGGAACATTGAGATCGCGTTATCGCTCGGGCTTTCGGGTGGGTGCCCGCGCCCGTCCTTGAGGTGGCAATTCTGGCATCCCCGCGCGTTATAAAGCGGCCCTAAACCGTCGGAAGCGAGCGTCGACGATGGGGCCGAAACCCAGATCTTCCGAAACAGCCCATCCCCGACCTTGAAATCCAATTCGCGCTCAAAACTGATATTGCCCGACGGCTGCGAAAACGCGTCAGCGGTCGAATGAACGCGCACTGTCGCGGCACCAGCGGGGCGTTCTTCGAACCGTTCAGGGGCCGTGAAATCCGTCGTTGGCTGCACAATCGCGGCAATACGTGCCGCTTCTTCCGCAGTGCGCGGCACGACGTTCAAGTGGAGGTCGCTGACCTCTTGGGCAATGGCGGCAAAGGGGAGGGCGGTGGCAAAAACGGCGGAAGCAAATTTCATGGCAAGCCTATGGTGTAGAGGGCCGCGCAGAGCGCGACCCACGATAGCGGATTATTGGAAAACAGCGTTCGGATCGTCGAGGCTGTCAGACCCCTCGAACGCCACATCGTGGAGAGACAACGCGCCTACAATTCTCTCAAAGCTGCGCGTTTGGTCGATCAAGCCATCAACACCAGCCATGATCAGCGCCTCACCTTCGGCGTTTCGGCGGTCAAGCATCTGGTCATACGCCATGCCGTTTTCGGCTGCGGCTACGATTGCGGTCAGGGCAACCATGGTGGTGTCGAGTTTACCGCGCACTTCGTCGTCGAGTGCAGGATCAACGGCAGCTACCAAGGCGGTCAAACCGGGGCCTTCGATAACGGTTCCATCGATCCGCTCGTATTGTCCAAGATACACGTTCTGCACGCCTTTTCCGTCGTAATAGTGACTATTGTGGGTGTTGTCCGAGAAACAGTCGTGCTCTTCTTCCGGATCGTTCAGCATCAGACCAAGGCGCATACGTTGGCCGGCTTGTTCACCATAGGACAACGATCCCATACCCGTGATCATTGCAACGATCCCCGCGTCAGGATCGGCAAGGAGATCAGTCCGCGCCGCACCGTTTTCATCCCATTGGTCGATGATGAATTCGAGGTCGGTGATCAGCAGGTCTGTCGCAGCCGTCAAATAGTCAACACGGCGGTCACAATTGCCGCCCGTGCAACCATCCCCTTCGACAAAGTCGGTATAGGGACGATCACCCGCGCCCGCATCGGTGCCGTTCAAGTCCTGACCCCAAAGGAGAAACTCAATCGCGTGATAGCCGCGGGCGACGTTAGTCTCGATTCCGTCGGCTTCGTTCAGGACATCACCGATCAATTCAGGAGTGATGTCCGTTGCGTCCACATCCATGCCCGCGATGGAAAAGGTTGGGTTTGCAATGACGTTCAGTGCTGCAAATTCGTTTTCATCCGTCGGCCCGCCATAGGACGCGTCCACGTAGTCCATTAACCCTTCGTCGAGCGGCCAAGCGTTCACCTTGCCCTCCCAATCGTCAACGATTGGGTTGCCGAAACGGAACACCTCGGTCTGCTGATAGGGAACGCGCGCGGCGATCCATGCGTTTCGCGCTGCATCTAAGGTTTCGACGGAAGGCGTCGCAACGAGCGCAGTGACTGCATCCTGAAGCGCCAGCGCGGTCACGAGGCTGTCAGAATATCCAGCGAGAGCAATATCTGCGTAATTGGACAAAACGTTCGCGCGTTCGTCCGCCAAAGCGCTCGTTGCGGTCAGGGCGAGAGTGGCTGAACCGGCTAAAAATGATCGATACATGGTGGTCCTTTCAATGCAGCTAAACTGACTGGCGAGTCAGAATGGCTATTACCTGACTAAAAATATAAGGATTGTCAATTCCGACAATTTAAGTCGGTTTATTTTGGATTGTGTCAACTCCTCAAATACGCGTCAGGGCAATTGCGCGGAGCCGTAACATTCGTCACAAGTTCTGAACCCTAAGGAGAAACCCCATGTTGGATGCGACAGTGCGAAAACTCATCGATCCGCCGCTGAATACGGCTGGGACTGTTCTCGCTCGGTCGGGTGTTTCGGCAGATTTAGTGACGATTGTCGGGCTGTTGCTAGGTCTTATCGCAGCAGGGTTCGTCGCCATGGGCGGATATACTTGGGCCTTGGTTTTTATTCTGTTCAGTCGGATCGCCGACGGTTTGGATGGGGCCGTTGCGCGGGCCAGTCAGCGCACCGACTTTGGCGGTTACCTCGACATCACTTGCGATTTCCTGTTCTACGGCGCGATTCCGATGGCTTTTGTCATCGTTGATCCATCGGCCAACGGAGCTGCGGGTGCCGTCTTACTGACATCCTTTTATTTCAACGGGGCGAGCTTCCTCGGTTACGCGATCCTCGCTGAAAAGCGCGGGCTAGAGACCGCTGCGCAGGGTGTGAAATCGCTCTACTATTCCAACGGTCTGCTTGAGGGCACCGAAACGATTGGGTTCTTCGTCTTTCTGTGCATCTTACCGACGAGCTTCCCAATCCTTGCTCTGATTTTTGGAGCTCTATGTTTTCTAACCGGTGCTTTGCGCCTCTACGGCGCGCGTCGTCTCTTTGTTTCATGAAAGGAAATGCGATGAATTACCTTGGCCTAGCTTTGGCATGTGTTCTTCCGACTGTTGCTCTGGCTGACCCTGATCCATCCGATTGGACATCTGTTTTGGACGAGGCTCGTGGCCAAACGGTCTATTGGAACGCGTGGGGTGGATCGACGGCGACGAACGACTTTATCGCGTGGGTCGGTGATCGCGTTGCAGAGGACTACGGCGTTACGCTTGAGCACGTAAAACTCAGTGATACAGCCGACGCCGTGACCCGCGTTCTGACCGAAAAGCAGGCTGGTCAAGATGACGACGGCGCTATCGACATGATCTGGATTAACGGATCAAACTTTGCCGCGATGAAAGATGCGGGCCTTCTCTTTGGTCCATTTGCCGAGAGCCTACCGAATTGGGCCTATGTAGACACTGATGGTAAGACTGTTCAGACAGACTTTACCGTGCCCGTTGAGGGATACGAGAGCCCTTGGGCCATGGCGCAGGTGGTGTTCATGTATGACACGGCGGATATGGCGCCGCTGGGTGATATGAACGCCTTGCTCGACTGGGCGGTTACACATCCGGGTCGCTTTACGTATCCGCAGCCGCCGGATTTCCTCGGCACGACATTCTTGAAACAGGCGCTGGTCGATCTGACCGACGACACTTCGGTGCTGTCGCAACCCGCCACGGATGAAACCTACGCTGAAGTCACGGAGCCGCTCTGGCTTTGGCTCGATGAGTTGACGCCGAACCTCTGGCGGCAGGGGCAGGCCTACCCGCAAACTGGTCCAGCGCAGTTGCAGTTGATTGCCGACGGAGAGGTGGATCTCGCGATTTCCTTTAGTCCGGGTGAAGCATCGACCGCGATCGCCAATGGTCAGTTGCCCGATACCGTGCGGACCTTCGTTCTGGATAAAGGCACGATCGGCAACGCCTCTTTCGTCGCGATCCCTTACAATTCGGGCTCGAAAGCCGGCGCAATGGTCGTCGCAGACTTCCTCATGTCCCCCGAAGCCCAAGCTCGCGCCCAAGATCCGAATGTCCTCGGCTATGGCACCGTGTTGGATATGGCGAAACTATCTGACGATGAACGTACCGTTTTCGACGGTCTTGACCTCGGCGTTGCGACGCTGACACCGGCCGAACTTGGCACGGTGCAGGCTGAACCCCATCCGTCATGGATGACCCGTATCGCGGACGATTGGCAGCTTCGGTTCGGTAATCAATAAGTGGCCCGAGCGCCGGTCATTCTCATCCTGATCGGGCCAGTGATTGCTGGTCTGATCGGGGTGATTTTGCCAGCGCTTGGCTATTTCCCTGCAGCAGGCGCGAACCATTTCAGTTTAGAGCCTATTCAAGCCCTATTCGCATGGAACGGCCTTGCGTCCGCGGTTCGATTGTCCATCACCACAGGCCTATTTGCGACGGCGCTCTCTTGTCTGATCGCATTGGGGTTCACCGCCTCCATGATGGCGTCACCTTGGTGGCGTCGGGTTCAGTCGATATTGGGACCATTGCTCGCTGTGCCACATGCTGCGGCGGCATTTGGGACGGTGTTTTTGATCGCACCATCGGGCTGGATCGCGCGTGTTCTGGCACCCGTTTTTGGGTGGGACCGTCCACCAGACCTGCTCATCGTAAATGACCCGTGGGGCGTGGCGCTCGTACTTGGGTTGGTGATCAAGGAAGTTCCGTTCCTCCTTCTCATGATCATCGCGGCCCTACCGCAAGTCGATGCCCCATCGCGGCTCAAGGTCAGCGCGTCGCTCGGGTATGGGGTAATCGCAGGCTGGACCCTTGCAGTGCTACCTGCCGTCTACAAACAAATACGGTTGCCGATCTACCTTGTCTTGGCGTTCTCAATGTCGGTCGTTGATGTTGCGCTGATACTTGGTCCTACGACACCTAACACCTTAGCGGTCCAAGTCCTGAAATGGACGAACGACCCTGATATATCGCTCCGAGGCCAAGCCGCTGCGGGGGCAATCCTTCAATTCGGATTGATCATCATCGCGATTTCGGCCGTGCGCTTGTTCGAGCATTTGATGGGCGGGCTGAGAAACTGGATCATTATGGGTGGGCTTCGTTTGGCCATTTTGGAGCCGCTTCGCTGGCTGTTCCAATGCCTCGGAGCGATAGTGTTCTGCGCTCTCTTGATTGGACTATGCGGTCTTTTGATGTGGTCAGTTGCGGGCTTTTGGGCCTTTCCTGATCTCACACCCAATAGTATTTCGTTGTCGAACTGGGCCCGCCATTCCGACGGTCTACAGGTTCGATTAGGGCAAACCGCGATCATTGGATTTACAGCAGCGACAATCAGTCTTTCCATCGCGGTTCTCTACCTTGAATCGACCCGAACAGTGCCAAACTGGGCCATTTTTCTCCCCCTCATCATTCCCCAAGTCGCATTCTTACCTGGCGTCCAAATTCTACTGTTGAATATGGGGCTGAAGGGCGGTTTGGCGGTCGTGATTGCAGCGCATATGGTCTTTGTCCTGCCCTATGTGATCCTGACCTTAGGCGGCAGCTATCGCGCGTGGAACCGAGATTTCGAGCGTGTGGGGCATGCTCTTGGCGCGTCACCTGCCCGAGTCTTTTGGCGCATTCGTTTGCCAATGCTTTTGGCACCGCTCGTGTCTTCCCTCGCCGTCGGCTTTGCTGTTTCCGTGGGGCAATATTTACCGACGTTGCTGATCGGCGGTGGACGCATTTCAACATTAACGACCGAGGCTGTGGCGCTGGCATCTGGCGGTGACCGACGCGCGATTGCGGTCTTTTCTGTGTTGCAATTGCTGGCCGCTCTGGTGCCTTTTGTGATCGCCTTGGGTCTTCCGATGATCCTTTGGCGGAATAGACGGGGAATGTCGCATGGCTGACGGATTGGGGTTGAGCAATGTCACGATTCACAGGGGTGAAACGTGCCTGTTGTCCGTTGATACCCATATCAATCGAGGCGAGGCGCTGACGATCATGGGGCCGTCTGGTTCTGGCAAATCGACGCTTCTGTCCTACATCACGGGATCGCTTGATCTAGCCTTTAAGGCGGCGGGCAGCGTCACCCTTGATGGCGAAGAAATCGACACTAAACCAGCCCATTTGCGCCAAATCGGGATATTGTTTCAGGACGATCTCTTGTTCCCGCATATGTCGGTGGGTGCGAACCTGTCGTTCGGCTTGGATCGATCAATCCCGAGAGTGGAGAGAAAAGATCGGATCAACGCAGCACTCGACTCCGTCGGGCTTGCTGGTTTTTTCGACCGTGATCCAGCCACGTTGTCGGGTGGGCAAAGGGCGCGTGTATCCCTCATGCGTACACTTTTGTCTGACCCCAAGGCACTTCTCTTGGACGAACCCTTTTCACGGCTCGATCAGGACTTGCGACAGCAGGTAAGGGAACTGGTTTTCAACCACGCAAAGGCGCAGTCCCTGCCCGTTTTATTGGTGACACATGACATGGACGACGCGCAGGCGGCTGGCGGTGCAATACTAAGGTTAGACCGTTAGCATCTTTCGAAAGAGCTGATCGAGGTAGGCATCAGCCCCAGGGAACGGGTCAACGCCACCCAAAACGGCACGTACTTGCACGTCAAAGTCAGCATAGTGCTGCGTCATCGCCCAAATCGAAAAGATCAGATGATAGGGATCGACAGGCGCGATTTTCCCTGCGTCACTCCACTCGCGGATAAGCGCGGCCTTTTCGTCGACGAGCGGCTTTAGACCGTTGGTCAGATCGTTAAGGATACGCGGGGCGCCCTGCAGAATTTCATTGGCAAAGAGGCGGCTTTCACGCGGGAATTTCCGCGCCATTTCCAATTTACCATGCACATAGGCGAGGATTTCTTCGATCGGATCGGCATCCGCCTTCATAGCCCGCAACGGGTCCAGCCACGTATCCAGCAAACTCTCCAACAGTTCGACGTGGATCGCCTCTTTAGACGGGAAATAATACAAGAGGTTCGGCTTTGATAGTCCCGATGCCTCCGCAATCTGATCAAGCGTTGATCCGCGGAAACCGTATTGGGAAAAAATGCCCAAAGCGGCGTCCAAAATCGCGCCGCGGTTCCGCTCTTGAATACGTGTGCGTGTAGTAACTTTTGCCATACTTAAGATCCTCGTTACTTATATGACCCTTAGTCAACGCGAATTGAAACGGAAAATCAGCGTTTCGGTGGGACATTGGTTTACTTTCCCTTGGACCAATTGGTTGCTTGGGGGTTAACTAGATGTAACTGAATACAACCGGACGATTTATTATGACCCGTGTGTTTGCTTTTGTGCTGTTCGCCTGCAGCTCTCTCTCCGCCTGCGTGATGAGCGATTTTCCCTTGGATGAGAACGGTCAACCGATCTATCCGCCAGAGATCATCGCGGCTCTGCCTGAAGGTGTGCCACCTGCGATCGTCTTTTTGGCCGCCGATGGCTGTTATGCCTATTCGATCGAGGTTTCAGAGCCAGTCACAGGTTTCCCGCTTTATGGCCGTGATGGACAACGTGTCTGTAATGCAGAGGCCCAAGCACGGCTTGCTGCGATACCTGACGTATAACAATAGCGCAGCGTCAACTGCGCCAATAGGACGACGAGAATGGAATTTTCGGTCAAGTTCGAGAATGCTCCCGGTTTGCCAGAAAACAAAGGTCCCGTGACCGTTGGATGGTTCCTGAATTCACAAAAGGCGGGGGTGATTTTCTATCCGCCCGAACGGTTCCGTAGCACTGAAAAGAATAAAGCCCACGCCAAATCCGCGTCGCGTTGTCCCGCAGTGATCAACATGGAGAGCAGGTATTTCGTATTTCGCGCTCCGTTTGACCTGCACTTGCAATTCGTGCGGGATAAGGACGGCAAACCTGGGCTGCGCAACCTGAACGGTGATCTTAGCCCCGTTCGGGCGAATAAGATCAGCCAGCGCCTCCATGTGACGCCCGAAAAGGAATGGCGGCATCCAAATGTGCCGACCATCCAACTGTCGCTGCCTTATGTCTTGGTCGCGGACGAACCTGTTTATGTGACCCAACTCGCGCCGTTTATGCACTACCAAAAGGACCCTTGGCCAGGCACCATCTTTGGCGGGCGGTTCCCGATCAACGTTTGGCCGCGCCCGTTGATGTGGGCGTTTGAATGGCACGACACGTCGAAGCCACTCAAGATCAATCGCGGTGATCCCCTGTTCTACGTCATGTTCGAAGCCGCGACGCCCGACCGCAGTGTCGCTTTGGTAGAGACTGAATTGACCAAAGAACTGGCCGACTATGTTGATTTCGTATCGGGCGCTGTAAACTTTGTGAACCAGACGTTTAGCCTTTTTGAACGTGCCGAAGAGGTGCGCCCCGACACTCTGATCAAACCAGTGAAGCGCCGCAAATCAGATGACTGAACGGATGCTCAGAGATATTCGCTCCGCAGCAATCAGCGCCCATCAATCGGGCAAGCTGGATACGGCCTTGCGTGACTATGCGGATTATCTGGCGGCGCGACCCAACGATGCCCAGATGTGGTCGAACTACGGTGCGCTGTTGCGACGGATCAAACAGTATCACAACGCAGAACGGGCACATCGGCGCGCCTATGACATCGATCCTGCAAATACGGTCGTTCGTGCGAACTTTGCGAATATCCTGTCAGATCTCGGCAAATACGAAGAGTCGATCGCTTTGCGAAAACTGTTACTTGCTGACGATCCTGACCTGCCCGAACAGCATTCCCTCATCGGGCGGTGTTTGCGCGGAATGGGGCGTTACGCAGAAGCGGTCGATTATCTCTCTCCGCTGATCCCTCAGTTTCCTGACTACCACGACATGTCGCTTCAAGCGGCTATGTCAGCACTTGCGATGGGCGATTATGAAAAGGCATTTGACCTATACAAGGCGCGTTGGGACTTAGGCGAACTAACAAAGCGTGACTTGTCGTTTCCCGAATGGAAGGGCGAACCGCTGGACGGCAAAACGATCCTTGTCTTGCCAGAGCAAGGATTTGGCGACTGCGTTTTGATGGCGCGACATCTGCCTGACTTGAAACGTCTCGGTGCGAAAACCGTGACTGTTTTAGCTGAAAAACCGCTGCTACGCCTTTTCCAAGGCCTCCCTGGGGCGGATCATGTTGTCAATTCAATCAACCCAAAGTCCGAAGCCGACTATTGGATCAATATGATGGATTTGGGTGGCATCGCGCTGAAAACGGATGCCGATCTGCGCAACCCGACAGAGCTCTCGATCCCCGAAGATTCGCGTGTTCGCGCCCGTGCGATCACCGCACCGTTCCGCGATAAGTTCAAGGTTGGCATCGTCTGGACAGGCTCCGTCACCTACAAAGCAAACGCATTTCGGTCATTTAGTCACACTGACTTCCTGCCCTTAACAGATCTAAAAAACGTACAGTTGTTTTCGCTCTACAAGGGCCCAATGATCGATGCCTTTTACGCCGACGGAAGCGCGGGTTTGATCGTTGATGCGGCGTCATCGGACAGGGACTTTGCCGATTGCGCAGCAACGATGGAAGAAATGGACCTGATCATTTCGTCAGACACGGCCACTGCGCATATTGCGGGATCGCTGGGTTTGCCGACGTGGGTGGTTCTGCATTCCGATGCGTTTTGGGTCTATCGGCACAGCGGGGACACCACGCCTTGGTATCCGACGATGCGCTTGTTCAGACAACATCAGGCGCTGAAATGGGATGAAGTTATGGGCCGTGTTAGGGTCGAATTGGAACGGAAGGTAGCGGCACATGGATGATATTTTGGTTCCGACTGCACCGGGTGAATTGATCGATAAACTGACCATTCTCCGCCTGAAATCTGAACGTATTACGGATGCTGCAAAGCTTGCGAACGTCGCCCACGAGCGCAAAGTTCTACAGGACATCGCTGATCAGGCCCTACCTGAGTCCAAGAAATTGGGCCTATTGTGGGAAACGCTTTACCAGATTAACGCGAGCCTTTGGGTGATCGAAGATGACATACGCGAATGTGAATCTCGTCAGGATTTCAGCGCAGAGTTCATCCGACTGGCTCGCGCTGTTTACCAAACCAATGACCGTCGAGCGGCGGTTAAGAAACAGATCAACCTACTGCTCGGCTCGGCCATCGTTGAGGAAAAATCCTATTTCGAGGTGCCAAAATGACGATTGATAGCCGCCTACGTACTGTAAAAACCGAAATTGCCCAATTGCAGGCCGAGTTGAACGGTCTTTTGGTTACCGAAAAGACCCGCAAACGGGGTGCGATTTTACGGGAATTGCATCAACTGCGCCGTGCCTCCGATCCGACCTATCACTATATGTCGCAAGCAGGTCAGGACTGGGTCATCGATCGTTTGCTGGACCACAAAACGGGCGGAACCTTTGTCGATGTGGGTGGATATGACGGCGTAACAGGGTCGAATTCGCTGTTTTTTGAACAGATCCGTGGGTGGACAGGGGTTCTGGTCGAACCTGTCGCGTCCCAAATCGCAAAGGCACGCATTGCACGGAAATGTCCCTGCGTCGAAGTGGCTGTCGCCCCCACCGACGGCACCGCATCTTTTATCGCAGTGACGCGGGGTTTTACGCAGATGAGCGGGCTTGCCGATTTATATGATGAGGATTTGCTTCAAACTGTCCGCGACGACCCCCGCCACGACGAAGAATTGGTCACCGTAGAGACGCGCACCCTGTCCCGCATTTTGACCGAGAGCGGCATTCCCCATCCCGACTTCATTTCGTTGGATATTGAGGGTGGTGAAGCCGCTGTTTTAAAAGCGTTTCCCTTTGATCAGCATCGGGTCGCGTTTTGGTCGATCGAGAACAATTCCAAGACCACCGAGATCGCCGATATCATGCGCGCAAATGACTATGATCTGATCGAATTCGCAGGTCCAGATGAACTCTACCGCCGCCGGTCCTGAGTTTACGGCCTGTTAAACCTCTCCCCTTAGCCCTGATCGTGGGTGAATAAAGGTGGATGAGATGGCAGTTCAATCGAACGCGCCGGTGATCATTAAGCGCAAAAAAGTCGTGGCCGGTGACGGTCATCACGGCGGCGCTTGGAAGGTTGCCTACGCAGATTTTGTGACCGCGATGATGGCGTTCTTTATGCTGATGTGGCTTCTGAACTCCACGTCTGAACAGCAACGCACAGGCCTCGCGGATTATTTTGCGCCTTCAATCCCGCTCAGTCAGGTGTCTGCGGGCGGCGAGGGGATGTTTGGCGGTGAAGACATCGCGACACGCGATACGTTTATCAAATCAGGGGACGGCGGCACTCCTGATCTCGGGGGGGATGGCGGGGCCGTTCCTCCCGATGTGGCTGCGCTTGAGGAGCTCGAAACCATTCTGATCGGTCAAGGCGGCGAGGTTCTGCTATCAGACCGCATGATGCGTCACGTCGTGACCCGCATCACCGACGAGGGCCTTGTCATCGAACTCTTCGATGTTCCGGAGGCGCCACTGTTCGATGGTGTGAGCCCGTCCGAAACAACGCAGGAGCTGGCGAAGGTCATCGCCCGTGTTGCTACGATGGTGACAAACGGCATCGCAATCGAAGGGCATGTCGCGGCGCGGCCCCTAGTCATCGCAGACAATCCCGTGTGGCAGTTGTCCACAGATCATGCCGCGATTTTCCGCACCCTGCTCGAAGGGGCGGGTTTGCCACCAGAACGGCTCCGCCGCGTGACAGGTCATGCGGATCGCGAACCTGCGGACCCGATACCGACAGCCCTGCGGAACAATCGACTCGAGGTCATCTTGCTTCGCGGTCCGCTGCGTTAGGCGGCTGTTAAGAGGTGGCGGGTATTCTGGGCGAAATCATTGTCCCGATGCAGAAAGGCTTCGTATGACGATTTCATCTTCGCTCAATGCTTCCGTTGCGGGTTTGGCCGCGAACGCGACACGACTGGCTGCGATCTCTGACAACATCGCGAACTCTTCGACCTATGGTTACAAACGAGCCGTGACCGACTTTCATTCCATGGTGATTGAGACAGGCACAGGCACCTATTCTGCCGGCGGCGTGCGCACAACGAATACGCGTTTGATCGATCAGCGCGGCGCACTTGTCTCCACGTCGAGCGCGACTGACTTGGCCGTTCGTGGGCGTGGTATGTTGCCTGTCACTACCGAAGCCTCGGTGAACGTCGATAACGGTGATCACCCGATGATGCTGACCACGACGGGGTCGTTTAGCACCGATGATCGCGGGTATCTCACCACGTCGAGCGGGCTGATCCTCATGGGATGGCCCGCAAATACCGATGGAACCATTCCGACCTATCCACGCGACACGGCGGACGGGCTGGAACCTGTCAAAATCAACACTAACCAATTCGCGGGCGAGGCGACGACTTATGTCGATCTCGCGGTGAACCTGCCCGCGACTTCTACGGACTCTTCCGCCGTCGGAGAGACCGAAGAACTATCGGTCGAATACTTCGACAACCTAGGTAAATCAGAGAGCCTCACCATCGAATTCGGGCCGATCGTGCCTGCAAGCGGCTCGTCCAATTCATGGACAATGGTCGTGCGCGACAGTGCATCTGCCAATGCGATTGTCGGCGAATATAACCTGACCTTCGACGACACGCGCGGCGCTGGCGGAACGCTGAAATCGGTCACTCCCGTTTTGGGTGGCGCTTACGATGGGACCAACGGGTACATAAGCCTGAACGTGAACGGCGGGCCAATGGATCTGAACCTTGGTATTCTGGGCACTTCTGGAGGTCTGACGCAACTTTCCGATGCTTTTCAGCCCGTATCAGTGTCGAAAAATGGCACACCCGTTGGCAATATGACCTCAATCGAAGTCGATGCAAACGGCTTTGTCTCTGCCGCGTTCGACATTGGGATCACGCGGGTGATTTACCAAATTCCGCTCGTCGATGTCTCGAATATCAACGGCCTCGAATCCCTCGATTACCAGAGCTACCGACCCACGCCCGACAGCGGATCATTCTTCCTTTGGGACGCAGGCGATGGTCCGACGGGTGACATCGTGGCCTATGCACGCGAGGAATCCTCGACTGATGTGGCAGGGGAACTGACTGAACTGATCCAAACCCAGCGGGCCTATTCCTCGAACGCCAAAGTGATCCAGACCGTGGACGAAATGCTCCAAGAGACCACGAACATCAAACGGTGACGCTAGATGAGCCTGACCCATTCCCTCGCCAACGCTATTTCGGGCATGACTGCTGCGTCTCGTCGCGCAGAGATCGTGTCTTCGAACGTCGCGAACGCCCTGACCGAAGGCTACGCCTGTCGTGAGCTAGAGGTCACGGCGTCGAATGTCGGCGGGCGCGGGGCTGGTGTGCAGATCATCGGGATCAATCGATATGTGGATCGCGCTGTTCTGTCTGATCGCCGTTTGGCCGATGCCGAACTCGACGGTGCAAGTAGCCGAGCACAGACCCTAACTCGGCTCGAAGCTATTATTGGGACGGCGGATGATGACGGTTCGCTGTCGTCGCGGATCGCTGAATTTGAGGCTGCTTTGATCGAAGCGGGCTCTGACCCGTCGTCAGACGTGCGGCTCACCAATGTGGTTAACAAACTAGCTTCCGTCACCGAGACCTTGAACCGACAGAGCGACAGTATTCAGTCCCTTCGCCAAGAGGCGGATGCCAGTATCGCCGAACAGGTCGATACGCTGAACCTGTCGCTCAAACAGATCGAGAAATTGAACAGCGATATCGTCCGTACGGGATCTGTCGATGCCTCCGCCCTCATGGATCAGCGTCAGGTCATTATTGACCGGATTTCTGGCTTCGTGCCACTTCGTGAAATGGACCGAGGCAACGGGCGCATCGCGTTAACCACGACGTCAGGTTTGACCTTGATCGACGGCAAAGCGGCGGAATTCTCCTTCGATCGGTCGCCTATCATTACGGCAGACATGACCCAAGAGGCGGGCGGTTTGTCGGGCCTCTCCCAAAACGGTGTCCCCCTATCAGAAACTGCGATGTCCCGACTGTCGGGCGGAACGCTGAGCGTCTCGTTTACCCTGCGCGACGACACCTTTGTCACCGTGCAATCCGACCTCGACGCCATTGCGGGCGATCTGATGACGCGTCTGAAGGGGTCAGCGGACCCGACCCTTGCGACGGGTGCTGCGGGCCTTCTGACCGATGTCGGCGCATTCTCGAACGGCACCAATAATGTGGGCCTCGCTGGCCGAATTGCTGTGAATGCGACCGTTAACCAAGAACCCTGGCGCGTTAGAGACGGTATTGGCGCCACGACGCAAGGACCCGTTGGCGACGCGACCCAGATCAACCGCTAGATCGATGCGATGTTTGAAAATCGCTCAATCAATGGCGGCACGGCCCGATCCGCAGCTGAACATGCGGCCGCACTAGTGTCCAGAGTCGGCTCTGCCCGCCTCGACGCCGAGGATCGCGTCAGCTTTGCCACGGCCCGATGGGACACCTTGAGGAGCGCTGAACTCGCGAATGGTGTTGATACTGATCACGAACTTCAATCGCTGATGGTGATCGAACAGGCCTACGCGGCCAACGCGCGGCTTATCCAGACCATCGACAGTATGGTCCAAACCTTGATGGAGCTCTGACGTGGGAATGACGACCATTGGGGACCTCGCGCAACACTTTGCGACCCGACGCCAAAACACCGACATCAAATCTCGGATGAACACACTGTCTGAAGAGCTTTCATCGGGCAAAGTTCGAGACGTAACGCGGCATTTGTCGGGTGACACCGCACGGATCGTCAGTGCCGATAATGACCTACGGCGGATCGTGTCATTTCAAATGGCAAACACTGAAACGGCCCACCACTTGGCTGCCGTCCAGACCGTCTTGGCAGAGGTCGAAACGATGCGCGGCGACCTGTCATCGTCTGCAATGATGATCACAGAGTCCAGCAGTCCGGACGATGTTGAATCGGTATCCAGTTCCGCAAAACAGACTCTAAATAGCCTTATACAGAGTCTAAATACCCGGTTCGCAGGGCGTAGTCTCTTTGCGGGATCCGCAACCAATGTTCCAGCTCTCTCAGATGCAGACACCATCATCTCTGCTGTGGCTGGGGTCGCTCAAATGTCGTCCGACCCAATTGCCGCAATCGACGCATGGTTTGATGATCCCGCGGGGTTTCTAGCGATCGGCTATATGGGAGACACAGGCGATTTTCAGACGCGCAGACTAGGCGCTGACCGCATAATTTCCAATCCAGCCAGAGCCGACAACGATGCCATCCGAGCTACGGTTAAAGCGGTTGTTACGGCTGCAATTGCTTCGGAAATCGGGCTCAGCCCAGATGACCAAATCGCGATGATGACGGCTGCGTCTGAACAGCTATTTGCGGCGTCGGATGGGATTGCGCGACTTCAAGGCGAGGTCGGATTAGCCGAGCAAAGCGTTGAAGACCAGTCCGCGCGGCTGACTGCCCAAAAGGCTGCGATCACACTTATGCAGAGTTCGCTGACGGACGCCGATCCGTTCGAAACCGCGACCAACCTGCAACAAGTCCAACTGCAGCTCGAAACCCATTACACCCTCACGGCGCGCCTCGCGGGCCTGTCATTCACGGGATACATGCGATGAAATATAGCGCCCTTCTTGCAGCGGCCTTGATGGCGCTGTCCTCGCCCGCGACGTCGACCCCCGTTCGTTTGAAGGACCTCGTCGAATTTGACGGTGTTCGAACGAACGACCTTGTTGGGTATGGTCTGGTTGTGGGGTTGAACGGCACTGGGGATGGCCTTCGCAATTCGCCGTTTACCGAAGAGATTATGGTTAACATCCTCGAACGCCTCGGCGTGAATGTCACCGGCGAACAATTTCGCCCGCGCAACGTAGCTGCGGTGCTCGTGACGGCGAGTTTGCCGCCGTTTTCCCGTGCAGGTAGCCCTATCGATGTGACCGTTTCAGCGATTGGAGACGCCAAAAGCTTGATGGGTGGCACGTTGATTATGACGCCCCTGAACGCGGCGGACGGTGACATTTACGCGGTCGCACAAGGTACTATCATTGCAGGTGGCATCGTCGCAGAGGGGGACGCGGGGTCAGTGACCCAAGGCGTTCCGACCTCTGGCGTGATCCCATCGGGCGCTACGGTTGAGCGTGAAGTTGATTTCGATTTCAGTGGGTTGTCTGACATGCGGCTCGCATTGCGCACGCCTGATTTCACAACCGCCGCAAGGGTCGAAGCGGCGGTGAATTCCGAATTTGGCCGTTCGGTCGCGGTGATGCTCGATGCGGGCACGGTACATATCGACATCGATGCCACGAACATGCCGTCGCCTGCCCATGCGCTGAGCCGCATTGAAAACATCTATATTGAGCCCGAACAGCGTGCCCGCGTGGTTGTCGACCAGCGATCTGGTACGATTGTGATGGGCGAAGATGTCCGCATCAGTCGCGTGGCTGTGTCGCAAGGCAATCTGACGCTCCGTATTCAAGAGACCCCGATGGCCGTACAGCCGAACCCATTCGCTCCTGGTGAAACCGTGGTCGTGCCACGCACCACGGCAAACATCGACCAGGGGGCTGGAACGGGATTGGCCGAGGTCGGCAATGGCGCGAGCTTATCCGAAGTTGTTGCTGGGCTAAATGCTCTGGGTGTCGCACCTCACGATATGATCGACATTCTTAAGAGCATCAAAGCCGCGGGTGCGCTTCATGCTGAATTCGTCATACGTTAAGCTTTGTTAGAGCCTAAAAATAGCTGTGAACTAGGCTCGATGAAATCAGACTCCACCCGTCCGCGACCACAAAAAATGCGAGCTTAAACGGTAACGATACGATCGCTGGCGGCACCATCATCATCCCCATGGACATAAGGACCGCTGACACCACGAGATCGATAATGAGGAATGGCAGGAACAATAGAAATCCGACCTCAAAAGCCCGCGCAATTTCGCTCAGCATGAATGAGGGAACCATCACCGAAAGGGGTGCTGTTTCCTCGTTAAAACCCATCGCAACATCAGGGCGCAGCGCGGCAAGCGCATCGTAAGTTCCGCCATCAATGCGGTCTGCCATAAAGGTCCGAAACGGCTGAATCGCAGCAGCAAATCCATCCTCAAACGCCATGTCGCCATTCACAACGGGATCAATCCCCGCAGTCCAAGCCGATTGAAATACTGGTTCCATCACGAAATAGGTCAGGAACAGCGCAAGGCTGATCATCAGCATATTTGGGGGTGACTGCTGCAGCCCGATGGCTTGGCGGAGGATGGAGAGCACCGTCACCATGAACGGAAAACACGTGATCATGATCACGAGGGCGGGCGCGATGCCAAGGACGGTGATCAGCGTGATGATCTGGATCGATCTGAGCGCTAATGTGCCGTCTTCGGGTAGCGTGAACGCTTGATCTTGGGCTCCCGCTGGCCCTGCAATAAGGGCTAAACCAATGAAAATCGCCAAACGGATCATTGTGTGTCGCTCTTTGGAGCGATGACTTCGGTCAATCGGACGCCCAATTGACCAGCCGACATGCCGTCCATTTGTTCCAGTGTGCCACGTGCGATCAATCGATTGCCGATATAGAGTTCGACGGGGTCATCGACGGATCGGTCCAATGCAAGGACGTCATTTTCGCCCATGGCGAGCAAGTCGCTGACTTTGGGACGAGCGCGGCCAACCGAAACCGTGATCTCCATCGGGACCGTGCGTAAGGGGTGATCGGGAAATGCGGCGTCAGCCATGGTTATCTACCTTTGTGTTTTCATACAGAACCGCGTCCAGCGCGGTCCGAATTGAGGCTGCGAGAGGCGCGAGGTCGTAGGTTACTTCTTGACCTGCGCTGCCCCATCGCGCCTCGGCTGGACTCAGCGCTTCTTCCCCCACGCATGTGATCGTCAGCCCAGTCGCGGCGGATAGAAATGGCGCCACTGCCGCGATTTTGTCGGGGTGCAAATAGAGGGTGACTGGGCGGGCAAGAGCCGCCTCACAATGGCCCAAAAGTTCGCCCGCGAGATGTGCGGCAAAGGTCGCCTCTAACATCTCGGGAACCAGTCGATTTGTGATCGCCGCGAATAGCGCGCGAAGGCCGTCCGTGAGGTGTGCACGTGCTTCGACATAGCCGAACCCAAGGTCCGAGATTGCCGCGATTAGGTTGTCTTCAAGGATTGCAGTATTAGACTCTATTTCAGTATTTTTAGATTCTAAACCTGCCGCGAACCCGCGATCATAGGCTTCGGAGAGCGCTGGATCTGGTGCATCGTTTTCTGTCGCGTCAAAGCAATCCAGAACAAGAGAAACTGCCATCACGCACCCGCCTTGCGTTCAGGGGCATCGACCCAGGATTGCAGGATATGGAGGCTCTCTTTTTGGCGCTCTCCGATCAACTTTCTGAGCCGTTCGGCGGGGTCTTCCGCGTTTTCAATCAGAACCATTTCGGGCATGGTTGCAGGCTCATCATCAACCCTCGGGGCGGGTAGGGCACGCTGGGGTAAGAGAACCGGACGAACGACAAAAAGCCCGATGGTGATCGTGACGAGGGCAAGAGCTCCGATCTGAATGAGGCGCATCATATTCAGGGGTGGAGCGATTGGAATTACGGCGTCAGCACCAAGGTCCGCGTTAGCCTCGAATGGAAGCGAACGAAGTGTGATCACATCACCCCGCGCCTCATCAAATCCGACAGCAGAGGCCACCAGATCGCGCAGGTCCGTCAGCTCATCAGTGCTACGAGGATCGCCTGTCGCCATGTCGTTAACCAAAACCGCAACGGTCATTCGACGAATGGCACCTGCGGCGCGATGGATTTCGCGCTGAGTCTCCGACACCTCATAATTGGTTAACGTGCGCGTTTGTGAGGTTTCGCCGTTTGACGCGCCGCCCGTCGCGCCGTCGCCTTGGGGTAGGTTCGACGCGACGGTGACGTCGCCGCCTCTGCTGTCCGATGACGCCGATGTGGATTCCTGTACATCGCTGCTGATCGCCACGCGGGTTTCGGGATCAAAATGTCGTTCTATTATTTGTTCAGTATCCGTGACTGTATCGATCGACACCTCGACCACGGCGTTGCCAAACCCAACATGAGCCTCGAGCAAACGCAAAACATTGTCCCGCAACGCCGCCGCGCGGTCGTTGCCAAAGTCATTGATTTCGCCACTGAGTAATCCACCTGAACTATCGATAATCGCAACGTCGTCGGGCGACAGACCCGCAACGGCGGCGGCGACTAGAAACTGCAGGGATTGCACCTGTTTTGCTGCTGGCGTCATCCCATTGGTCGTGACGGTCACGGCCGCCGAAACATCCGCAGTGCGTCCGAACGGGCGGGCATTGCTGCTGGAAATATGAACGCGGGCGGCGCGAATATTGGGGCTGGCGAGGATCGTTCGTGCCAACTCGCCCTCTTTGGCACGCCAATAGGCGGCGTCAAACATCTGTGCCGTTGTACCGAATCCTGACAGCGAATCGAGCAGTTCATAGCCCTGCGTCGTCGCGCGCGGCAGCCCCTCTCCAGCAAGTTGAAGGCGGAGGATGTCACGCTCTGTCGCAGTCACAAAGATCGACGCGCCACGCACCTCGTAGGTCGCGCCTTGGGTTTCGAGCGCGGCAATGACTTCGCCCGCCGTTTGGTCGTCGAGGCTAGAATAGAGCAAGGCCATATCAGCACTTCCCACCCCTCGGGCGAGCAACAGAATCAACGCAAAAACAAGGACACTCGCACCGCCTGTGACCCAAGACCGATAGGTTTTTACGTATGTTTTCAATGTCTCAAACGGGGTCACTATCGCCTCCGGCATTCTGCCTGTTTGGTCCGATCTTTGCCTCATTGGTCTTAACAATCGGTTAGTGACTGGCTGCTAAAACGGCGATGAGTTGATAATCGGAGCCGACCATGACCGCCGTTACAGACACGCCCTCTAAATCGTCAAAGCTCCCGCTTTTGATCGGGCTGGTCCTTGGTATTTTGGCGGCGGGCGGCGGGTATGTTGTCAGCTCGGGCATGTCGAGTTCCAAGTCGGATTCACATGAGGTGAGTGCTGACCATGGAGGCGATCACGGGGACCAAACGGATGCTGGTTCCGTGACGTTCGTACCGCTCGACCCGTTATTGATCTCGATTAACGGTGATGGCGCGTCGCTCTTGCGGTTCACGGCTCAGCTAGAGGTCGCGCCCGATCAAGCGGCAACTGTCGCCGCGTTGCGGCCTCGGATTATCGACGTAATGAACTCCTACCTGCGCGCCGTTCAGCCGACCGATTTTGCCAATCCGAATGCCCTGCCACGGCTTCGTGCGAACCTCTTGCGGCGCATTGAAATCGTTGTCGGGGGCGGTGCCGTTCGGGACTTGCTGATCATGGAATTTGTATTGAACTAAGAGGGACAGAATGGACCTAATCTCTGACATTTTACTCTTCGCCGCCGCGATTGGAGCGGGACTCTACTGTCACGTTCTATCTCGCCGACTGTCGCGGTTTAACGACCTTCGGAACGGTGTTGGCGGGGCCGTTGCGGTCCTATCGGCGCAGGTCGATGATCTGGAAAAGGCGCTCTCTCATGCGCGTGGATCAGCGCGCGATAGCGTTGCGACGCTTAGTGACGTCAGCACGCGTGCAGAGGCGGCAGCCAAACGGTTAGAGCTTCTGTTGGCCTCCATGCATGATTTGCCCAAACCGCCAGCACAGTCGTTCAGCCCATTTTACAGTCGATCCGAAGGCCCGCACGCATGAGACGGCGCGGCACGCTAGCTACGCTCAGCGCGCTGTTCCTTTGTTCTGCGGTTATACGTGTGGGCGCGGAAATAGAGGTGCCGTTTGCATTTGCGGATACGTCCGCTTTGCCCGTTGCCTGTCCACCCGCGCAAGAAGCCGAAGAAGTTCTGGCCGCTTTCGCCGTGCGTGAGGCGAACCTGGACGCTCGCGAAGATCGACTGAATGCTCGCGAAACGACCGTCGCGGAGGCAGAGGCAGAGATCACAGCGCGGCTAAACGAACTGCGCCGAGCAGAGGAGAGTTTGACGGCAACGCTGGCCCTTGCCGATGGAGCAGCGGACCGAGATATCGAAAGACTCACAACGGTTTACGCGAATATGAAACCACGTGACGCCGCCGATCTCTTTGCTCAAATGGAACCCGCCTTTGCCGCTGGGTTCCTGATCCGAATGCCCCCTGATGCAGCCGCTTTGATCATGGCAGGACTAGAGCCAGAAACAGCATATGCGATCAGCGTCACTATGGCCGCGCGTCATGTCGGTGTTCCGACGAACTAGGGTTACGCGTCCTTAACCCCTCTCGCTGCAAACTAGCGGCGACACTGCGAAAAGGACGAATCGATGATTGGCGTGATCGGCATTGTGATCATCTTTGTGATGGTCTTTGGGGGCTACACCCTCGCGGGCGGAAAAATGTCGATCATCCTGCATTCTTTGCCGTTCGAGATGATCATGATCGGCGGCGCGGCGCTCGGTGCATTCGTTCTGTCCAACGATTTCGCCTCGATCAAGGCAACGATGGGCGGGGTAGTGCGATCATTCAAGGGCCCTAAGTGGAAGCATGGCGACTACCGCGATATGCTCTGTCTCTTGTTCGAATTGATCCGCGTTGCCCGCAGCAGCCCCGTGGCATTGGAACTTCATATTGAGGCCCCCCAGGATTCCTCGATTTTCGGTAAATACCCCCAAATTCAGAAGGACAAAGAAGCGGTCGCATTGATCTGCGATACGCTCCGATCTGGCACGATGAACTACGACGATCCACATCAGGTCGAAGAGGTGTTGGAAAAGCGGATGGAGGCGACGCAGCACCATAATCAGCATGCCACTCATGCCTTACAATCCATCGCAGACGGCCTGCCCGCGCTGGGCATTGTGGCTGCGGTTTTGGGTGTGATTAAAACCATGGGAGCCATCGATCAACCTCCTGAAATTCTGGGGAAAATGATTGGTGGCGCGCTGGTCGGGACGTTTCTGGGCGTTTTCCTTGCCTACGGGCTCGTGGGGCCGATTGCTGCACGGCTAAAGACCGTGCTGGAAGATGATGCGCACTTCTACAATCTCATTCGTGAGGTCCTCGTCGCGAACCTTCATGCCCATGCGCCGAACATTTGTATTGAGGTGGGTCGGCAGAACATTCCTGGCCACGCGCGCCCCGATTTCAACGAAGTTGAGGAGGCGCTGAAAACCTTGAAACAGGACGCCGCATGATCCGCTTTGCCATCGCATTCGTCCTGTTGTCGTCGATGGCGTCTGCCGCGACCTTGCCTGTTCAGGGGGGGGAACATGCTGACTTTACCCGTCTCGTCGTTCCGCTGCCTGACGGTGCCAATTGGGATCTTCAGGTGATGGGGCAACAGGCCATTCTGCGCATCGACGGCGCCGATTTCGATACCAGTCGGACGTTTGATAAAATCCCCCGTGATCGTTTGGAGTCTATCGCGGTTAGGGAGAGTGCGCTGACCCTCGGGCTTGCCTGCGACTGCGTTCTTCGGCGCAGCATTGTCGACCGTCACCTCGTAATCGACATTTCGAACACGCAGGACAGGGCGGTCCTTCCGGTCTTTATTGAGACTGAGCCAAAAACGCTTCCCGTGCCATTTATGATGCCGAGGCACCAACAGGAACCGTCCCAAATCGAAGGCGATTTGTCGGTCGCTTTGGCCCGAGCGACCACCGCTGGGGTTCTGGATGCTGCGCCCGAAGTTCTTCCTCTTTCGCGACCTCAAAACCTGCCTGAAAGTGCCGGCGTTCGTCTGGTTAATCCAACTGGTATTTCGCTTTTCAGCGCCCACGATACCGAATGTCCAGAGCATGATCCCTACGATCCAAACCTCTGGGGGGCGACTGGCGATTTTTCTGCTGACATTGCCAATGTGCGTCGTACGATCAGTCGGGAACTGGATGAAATCGACCAACAAGCCCTGCGTAATTTAGTGCGGTTGAACCTGTTCTACGGCTTCCCCGAAGAGGCTAGGCAAGCCGCGCACTTGATGCAAAATCATGATCCAGTCTTGAGCCTCATAGTCGCTGCGGAATTGGAGCAAGCAACTGAAAATATTCCGGAAAACTGCTCAGACTTTGGTGCGTTTTGGCAGTTCCTGATTGATCTAAACGCTCAACTTTCTGAACAAACTGAACGTGGATTTATGCGTTTGCCAGATCCGTTGCGCGTGCAACTTACACCTGCTTACGTCTCGCGATTGATACAAATAGGTGCTTTGTCCTCCGCGCGGTCGGTTCTTTCTCAAGCGGACCTTTCGGACCGTGACACCACATCACTTGCCGCGCAACTCGCCGAAGCAACGGGCGACGTAGACGTGGCGCTAAAATACTGGACAACCCTTGCAGAGATGGCCCCCGACGATCCACAGGCGATCCTTCGTGCGGTCGAGTTGTCCAATGCGGATCAGTACCCCCTCGCACCGTCGATCATGGCTATCGCTGAGGCCGCCGAGTTCAGCTGGAGGGAAACCGACGTCGGTCGCGAGCTGGCTTCAAATATCGCTTTGGCTCATGCGATTGCGGGGCATTACCGAGAGGCGATTCAGCGACTTCCATTGATCGACCATCAGTCAGAAGCCGCGCGCTCCGTGATTGAAACCTTTGTCAAAGACGCGCCCGACGCTGAGTTTCTGCGCCTCGCCTTGACCTTATTGCCCCCAGTGATTGCAGAGCCCTCCCACCTTATGGTGGAGGCACGGTTGCGAGACATGGGATTTAGATCAGAGGTGCCGCCGCAGATGGATGCGGTTCGGGTCACGCAGCTTCCATCGGCATCAGTAGAATCATTTTCTAATCTAAGTTCCGTGCGTATCGCGCTCGATCGCGCAGCAGATACTCGCAACCAGATCGAACACACGTTGGCTGGCAACGATTTCTAAACCAATCGACGCCTAGACTGCCTCAACTTGGATGTCAGAAGGCGTCACGATGATGGATCGCACAACAAATTGGTGTCTGCATTGAACGTGCGTGCCATTTTTCAGCCGACCGTGCTGTTTGCCTTGGCGCTCATGACGGTGATCGTCATGATGATCTTGCCGATGCCGTCCATCGTTTTGGACATCGGCCTCGCCGCGTCGTTTGCGCTCGCCATTTTGATGTTCACGGTCACGCTGTTTATCGAACGACCGTTGGATTTTTCCGCCTTTCCGACCGTTCTGTTGGCATCTTTGATGCTGCGTCTGTCGCTCAACGTCTCGTCGACAAAACTGATCATCGGCCAAGGCCACACAGGAACGGGCGCCGCGGGTCAGGTTATCCAAGGCTTTGCCAATTTCGTCATGGGCGGATCGGTCCTGCTGGGCCTCGTGGTGTTTGGCGTGCTGCTGATCGTCAATTTTGTGGTGATCAACAAAGGTGCAACCCGCATGGCCGAAGTCGGCGCGCGCTTTGCACTCGACGCGATGCCGGGCAAGCAGTTGGCCATCGACAGCGACATGAGCGCAGGAGCGATTGACCACGCCGAAGCCCGCGCCCGCCGTGAAACGGAACAGGCGGAAACGACGTTCTTTGGTTCGCTTGATGGTGCGTCGAAGTTTGTCAAAGGCGATGCGGTTGCGGGACTTTTGATTACGGCATTGAACTTGATCATGGGGCTGATCATCGGGGTCGTTCTACATGGGATGCCGTTCGGTCAAGCTATTGAAACATATGCCATTCTCACTGTCGGTGATGGCTTGGTTAGTCAAATTCCAGCGGTGATTATTTCGATTGCCTCTGCGCTCTTGCTCGCCCGTGGTGGTGCAACTGGGGCAACAGATTTGGCCATCGTTGCGCAGCTTGGTAGGCACCCTGCGGCGTTGGGCACGGTCGCGGTTCTGATGGGACTGTTTGGTTTGGTGCCTGGTCTGCCATTCTTACCGTTTATGATGGGCGCGCTGGTTCTCGGCGGGTGCGCTTATCTCGTGGCGCGACGGGCCAAACCGACTGAGGTCGAACAGGCTGAAGCTGTGTCTCCTCCGCCGACGACCTCGCTTGGTGACGTGCTGGACCTCGACGATATTCACATCGATTTTGCCCGTGATCTGGTCGACATCGTTTTGGACCCAGCGACTGGTTTGGATGCGCGGATTACCAATATGCGGCAGCATGTGGCCACCCAATTTGGGATGGTTCTGCCCGAAATCCGCCTGACCGATAACGCTGCGCTCGCCAAAGGGTGCTATGCGATCCGCATCCAAGGTGTGGAACAAGTGCGCGATACGCTCCGCCCTGAAAAAGTGCTGGCGCTTTTGTCTGGTCCAGCGCCCGTCGCGATTGCCGGCGAGGATGTTAAAGAACCCGTCTACGGCGCACCTGCCCGCTGGATCGCCCGCGAGGATCAGGAAACCGCTGCGATGGAGGGGATGACGACTGTTCTTCCGACTGAAGTCCTCGCGACGCATCTCTTGGAAACGGTAAAGCGGAACTTCCCGCGTCTGATGACGCTCCGAACGTTGCGTCGGCTTCTGGATGAAATGGTTAATCTGACCGACCGTCCTCGCGCGGATGCGAACCGAAAAATGTTGGATGAATTGGTGCCGGATCGCGCGCCGATTGACCTTTTGCTGTCCGTCCTTCGCCTCTTGCTCGAAGAGCGCGTATCGATCCGAAACCTGCCTCTCATCCTCGAAGCGATTGCCGAAGCGCGAACCCCGCAGGCCCCTGTTGAGGCAATCGTGGAACACGTTCGGCAGCGGTTGGGCTTTCAAATCATTGCCGACTATCGGCGTGCCGACGGAACCATTCCGCTGATCCAGCTGTCGCCCGATTGGGAAGACGCGTTTTCGACCTATCAAATGAGCGGGGATCGCGGCGACGTGGCACTTCCGCCCGAGGTGTTCAATCGACTTGCCTCGGCCATCGCTGAAAAGGTGAACAAAGTAGCCGAAGCGGGCACCCAAGCCGCGGTCGTTACCTCAACCCGTCGTCGCAGGTTTTTGCGCACCGTGATGCGGGCAAAAGGTATCCAAAATCCGGTTTTTAGCTTCGAAGAAATCGGACTCGAAGCACGCCCCGCTATCGTCGGATTGGTCGCTGCATGACAGACATAGTGGCGTTGCCTCAATCAATGTTGTGGTCTGGGTTCGTTGTGTTCCTCCGAATAGGCGCAATGTCCGCCGTCCTTCCGGCGTTTGGTGAACAGATGGTCCCGATGCGAGTCCGATTGGGGGCCGCGATTGCCTTTACATCGGTGGTTGCACCAGCCGTTCAAGCCCCCTCCATGCCCATTGCCCCTCTTGGTTTTCTGCCAATCCTTGCGACCGAAGTGGTCGCTGGATTGTTCTTTGGCCTCTGTCTTCGTTTCATGGTCCATGCGCTAGAAATGGCTGGAACCATCGCCGCACAATCGACGTCTCTATCGCAGATTTTCGGTGGAACGGCGGGCGCCGATCCACAGCCTGTGATGGGTCGTATTCTTGTGCTCGCGGGGCTCGCCCTTGCTTGTATGATGGGACTTCATGTTCGCTTGGCGACCTATGTCATGACGACCTACGGCATTGTTCCAATTGGAGAAATTATTTCTGCCGATGTGCTTCTCGACGTAGGTTTGACGCAAATCGCAGGCGCTTTTGCCTTGTCGTTTAGCCTCTCCGCGCCGTTCGTTGTCGGGGCGCTGATCTACAACATCACCCTTGGCTTCATCAATCGCGCGATGCCTCAGTTGATGGTGTCCTTCGTAGGTGCGCCCGCAATCACGGCAGGGGGTATGCTGCTCCTCTTGGTCACTGCCCCCATCATGCTGCATCTGTGGTGGACCCGTTTCGATCTGCTGCTTACTGGTGTTTTTGAATGAGCGACGAAGACGACAGCGAAAAACAATATGAGCCGACTCAAAAGCGGCTCGATGAGGCACGAAAACGCGGTGAAATCCCATCGTCGACCGACCTAACCACGGCCCTCTCCTATAGCGGCATTCTAATGTCTGTCCTCGTATTTGGCGCGGGCATCATCCAGACGTTTGGCGCGACGCTCGCCTCTCTCTTGGGGCGATCTGACACTCTATCGACTGATATATTGCACGGCAGCGCGGCACCTATATTGATTCAAGTTTCTGCACCAATCTTCGGCATGATTGCGGCACTTTTAGTGCCACCCGCCTGCCTTGTGTTGCTGGGATTGATTGCCCAGCGCGGGATTGTGTTTGCGCCCGAAAAAATAGCTCCCAAGTTCTCTCGGCTTTCGCCACTTTCAAACGCAAAGAATAAGTTCGGACGTTCAGGATTATTCGAATTTGCGAAAAGAGCATCAAAATTGATAATTTTATGTGTTATTTTGGGTTCCTACCTCGCGGCGCGTTTTGACCGATTGACGGACACAATGCTGTTCGATGCTGGCCAAATTTCAACTGAAATGGCGGGTTTGGTGGTCGAATTGATCGCAATTGTCGTCGTTGCGTCGCTCACAATTGGGGGCGGTGACCTCCTTTGGCAACATGCAGAACATCGTCGCAAAAACATGATGTCACGCGAGGATTTGAAGCAGGAAACCAAGCAGACAGACGGCGACCCTGCGATGAAACAGCAGCGGCGTCAGCGGGGCTACGACATCGCGATGAACAAGATGCTGGTCGAGACAGCAACAGCCGACGTGGTGATGGTGAACCCGACCCACTATGCCGTCGCGCTCAAGTGGGATCCTACGTCCGGTCAGGCCCCGATTGTTGTTGCGAAGGGTATGGATGAAATCGCCGCGCGGATCAGGCAGGTGGCGAACGAAAATGCAGTGCCAATTCGGTCAGACCCTCCGACAGCCCGTGCGATCCATGCGTCCTGCGACATCGGTGACTCAATCAAACCAGACCAATATCGCGCGGTCGCCGCCGCAATCCGATTTGCTGAAGTGATCCGCAAAAAGGCACGCCGATGAACGACTATGAACAGACGAAACGGCTTGCCTCGCTCACGCAAATGGTGCTTGCCGCCGAGCAAACTCGTATGGCAATTTTGCGCAGACAAGAGGCCAACCTGAGAAAATCATTGTCTGATTTGACCATTGATCCTGCGAGCGGTGTTGCGCAGCAAGCGGCTGCTGATACACTTTATCAAGCTTGGGCGGACAGCCGCCGACGGTCGATCAATATCGACCTTGCCCGAAATCTAGCGGAACAAGACGGCCATCGCGCGACGCTCGCGCGGGCCTTCGGCCGGGATCAGGTATGTCAGGAGTTGGTCGAACGCACAAAACCGCGTCGTTAGATTTCCATTCGTGTCACGTCCAGGATCATCACGTCCGTAATCGTCTCTGGCAGGACTGAAACGGCTGTTCGACGCAGGCTATCACGCAACAGGTGCATGTTTTCCCCGTCGGTGTAGTCCTCGTCAAATCCGCCCATTCGCGCGTGGTCGAGCAAGGCCGCGAAGAGCGCGTCTCGTAGCTTTGGTTCGACCGCGAAAACCTCGCTTTGCCCACCACTCACCACCTCGGCCGAGAGGTTCAACGCGACAATTGCGCGAGTTGTGCCATCGCGGACGACGGGCACGACGAATTGGTTGTTCAGCTTCGCATATTCGACGCCGTGGTCGGTCGGTGCCGCGTGAGGATCGGCAGCCTCGTGGACTTCAGAGGGGGCCTCATGTGTGGTTTCCGCTTTCGGTGAGAGCACGAGGCCTGCCCCTGCGCCTGCTCCGCCGCCAACCAAAACAAATGCGATAGGGAGGATGAATGGCTTCATGATCGACCTCAAAATGGCAAGAGTGTTTCGACAATTTGCTGGCCGTATCGCGGCTGCTGCATGTCGGTGATCTGACCCTCACCGCCATAGGAAATGCGGGCGGAGGCGATCTTGTCATAGGTGATTTCGTTTTGTCGGGTGATGTCGGCGGGCCGAACAAATCCGCTTACCAGAAGTTCGCGCATCTCGAAATTCACGCGAACCTCTTGGTTGCCTTGGATCGCTAGAACGCCGTTCGGGAGGACGTCCGTGATCGTGGCAGCGATACGCAGTGTGAGCTTTTCTTGACGCCGAACGGACCCGTCGCCCTGGGCGGATGAATTCGAATTCAGACCTACCGCAGACCCCAGAGACGCCCCGTTTGGCAAATGCGGATCAACCCGCTGGGGCAAACCAAAAAGGTTTTCGATCCCCATGTCCTGACTTGCCGACCGCGACCGATCAGTGGAATTCGAAATCTGCGCACTGTCATCAATTTCGATGACGATGGTCAGAATATCGCCTCGCTGCATCGCCCGTCGATCACCGAGTAGCGACCCGCGATCTCCAGTCCAAAGCGACGCTCTATCAACCTCGCGAGCGGGCAGTTCGGCGACCATCGGAAGGGCAGGGGTCATCATGGCCGTGTATTCGGATGTGGTCACTGGTGGCGTGAAATCAGGTGCCCGACCCGTACGCTCCAACGGCGAACACCCTGCGACAATCATACATAAAATCAGACGGTTACTGGCTGACATAGGCGGCTCCATCCAGTCCGGCACGGGCAGAAACGGTGGTTCGCGAACTTAGGTTCATCACCCGTATCACCGCCCCCGGTTCCGCCCGTTCGAGCGATCGACCCTCGGTCGTGATCTGAATAACGCCCGCGTCGTAGATCAGCGGGATAATCTGGTTCCGCTCGATCACGGCTGGAAAACCTACATCGGTCGGGCTGATCGGGCGCCCCGCATAGAGCGCGACGCGGGCTTCCATTCCGATCAATTCGTCGGTCGCGCGGGCTGCACCTGGGATCACGTCGTCGCGCAGGTCTAGGTCGGCGGCTGTGATGATCGTCTGCGGCGGAATGGTCCGCATAGCAAAGACCGTTTCCGCCTGAACGGGCAGCGCACAGAGGATAAGGGCGAAGCGGATCATCGGATTTGCACCATCGATCCAAGCATTTGGTCGGCTGCTGAAATCACCTTGGAGTTCAGCTCATAGCCCCGTTGCGCCTCGATGAGGTCGGTCACTTCTTTCACCGCATCGACGCTGCTGTCCTCTAGGTAGCCTTGGCGCAGGACGCCCAGCCCGTCTTGGCCCGGCGTTGTAACCAATGCGGGTCCAGAGGCGGGGGTTTCGGCAAAAAGGTTGCTGCCCAGCGCCTCTAGCCCCTTGGGGTTGGTGAAGCCTGACAGGGTGAATTGACCCAATAGCTCTGGGTCCACGCGGTCGGAAAAATAGGCGTAAACCTCGCCCTCGGCGTTGATCGAAATTGATCGCGCATCACTCGGGATCGTGACTTCGGGTTGCACGGGATAGCCGTCGGAGGTCACGATCAACCCATCGCCCGTTCGTTTCAGCCCCCCGTCGCGGGTGAATGCAGAGGAGCCGTTGGGTAGCGTCACCTCTAAATATCCATCGCCCTCAATCGCGAGGTCCAAATCGCCGCCCGTTGCCGCCAATGACCCTTGCTGCAACATGACCGTGACCGATGTTGCCCGCACGCCGAGCCCCAGTTGGACGCCCGTTGGCAGCACTGTGCCATCGCTCGCGTTGATCGTGCCGGGGCGAACGGCTTGTTGGTAATGAAGGTCAGCGAATTCCGCGCGGCGTGGGTTAAACCCCGTCGTGCTCATGTTCGCGAGGTTGTTTGAGATCACCTCAACTCGTGTTTGCTGCGCAGTCATTCCAGCCGCTGCGATTTCCAAGGCCCGCATAGGGTTCTCCTATCGTCCGAGCGTGTCGATCACGCCGCGGATCCGTTTGTCTTCGTTTTCCATGAAGGATTGACCGAGCTCATAGGCCCGCTGCACCTCGATCATCCGCGCCACTTGCAGCACGGGATCGACGTTCGATTCCTCGACATAGCCCTGAAGCATCCGCGAGTCCTCGGCAGGTAGAACGCCGTTCGTCGAAAACCGCACGCCGTCCTCTCGGGTCAGGCTGAGGGGGTCTTCGGGCAGGAACAATCCGATCTGCCCAACAGGGCGTCCCCCCGCTGAAATCGTCCCATCGGGGGCAATCCCCACGGGTCCAAGCCCAGTAGGAATAAACACAGGCGCACCACCCGCATCGAGCACGGGATGGCCATCCATCGTAACCAGATCTCTGACCTCGTTCGGGGTGAAACTGCCCGCGCGGGTCAGCCGTTGACCGTTTGGCGTGTCGATGAGGAAAAACCCGTCGCCCTCAATCGCCAGATCAAACGGCCCGCCCGTCTGCGCCAATGCTCCTTGGGCCTGCACAGTGTCCCGAACGCTCGCCGTGGCCATCGACAGACTATCGCTGCCCGTCTGTTTGATGTGTTCGGCGAAAATCACGCCCTCGGCACGAAACCCTGTGGTGTTCGCGTTGGCGATATTATTCGCGATTGTCCGCATTTCGGCCATGAGGCCAGACTGTCGCGTGAGGGCGGTGTAACCTGCGTTATCCATCGACGCCTCGCGCGATCAGCGGGATGATAGAACCGTGGAAGTACCCGACGAGCGTTTCGGACATGAACGCCATGGTCAGCCAAAACACCGCAACGATCGCGATGAGTTTGGGCACGAACGTCAGCGTGTTTTCTTGGATCGAGGTTAGCGCCTGAAACAATCCGATCACGAGGCCAGAGGCCAGAGCCACGGTCAAAATCGGCACCGACACGATCACCGCAATCCATAGCCCAGCGCGTAAGATGTCGTAGAATTCCGCCTCGGCCATCATACCGGCATCCTCAGGATTTCCTGATAGGCCTCGACGACTTTGTCGCGTATCGTGACCGCCGTTTCGACGGCCAGCTCGGTCTGTGCCAAGGCTTGCACTAAAGCATGCGGATCTGCCCCGCCCGACATTGACGCGATGGCCGTGGTCTCACTGTTCTGTAGCGTCGCGACAAAGTCTTTGACCGCGCCTGCTGCCTCTGACGGCGCGGTTGCAGGTTTGTTGGCGGCATAGGCCAGTGACGCGGATGTAGCGCGAATATCCATCGGGTTTCTCCCTTATTTTCGCAGCAGATCCATCAAGGACGATGACATCTGTCTGATCTGGTCGAACATCTTGAGGTTCGCCTCGTAACTTCGCTGGGCCTCGCGGGCGTCAGCGATTTCGACCAGTAAATTGACGTTCGATCCGTTGTAATGACCGCTTTCGTCTGCCAGTGGATGCGACGGATCGTAGATCTGTTCCAACGGGGATTGGTCCAGCCGAACGGGTCCAGTTTCGACCGTTCCATCGGTTTGGCCGGCTGACATTGCCGCGTGAAAACTGATGGTTTTGCGGTGGTAACCAGGGGTATCGGCGTTCGCGATATTCTCGGATAACCGACCGAGCCGCGTTGCTTGCGCCTGCATTCCAGACCCAGCCACCTTGAGCGCATTTGCGAAATCCACCATCACGACCGTCCTAGCGCGGTGCGCAAAACGGTCATGCCGTGCCGATAGACGGCCAAGGCGCGGTTGTGTTCGCGCGATGCATCCACTGCCGCCACCATTTCTTCCTCAAGTGAGACCGAGTTCCCGTTCGGGCTCTGCTCTGTGGTGCGGTCACTGATGGCAAAGGCCGCGTCCAGTCCGCCTGTCGACAGATGCCCCGCGCGGGTCGTCCGCACTGGCGTTCCTGCCTCTTCATAAGCCTTCGCAAAAGGCGCGATGGACTGCGCCTTGTAGCCGGGCGTGTCTGCGTTCGCGATGTTCTGCGCCGTCACCGCTTGCCGTGCTCCGGCGTGGGCGGCGACCTGTCCAGCCATGCTGAAAATCTTCATATTTTCATACATCGGGGCTTCTCCCTCGATTGATCTAAACCAAGGCTTAACCCTGATTCCTTAAGAACAAGTTGTCAGAGGACGAAAGGGATCCAGAATGGGTACAGATGTTTTCGCTCGCGCCAGCGCGGCGATATCAGGCGCTAAGATTTGCCACCCGATGGGACGTATTTCGTCCGTGTCTGACAGCGTGATCCAAGTGGCTGGCCTCTCTGACGCCGCCCGGCTAGGTGATCGTGTGACTATCCAACATGCGGGCAATCGCACGCAGTCAGAGGTCGTTCGGATTGATCCAAACGGTGTCTCGCTGCTGCCCGATGATCCGATGGACGGCGCAACGGTTGGCGACCCTGTTCGGCTCAACGGCACGCCGAACTTTGCGCCCGATGCCTCATGGATTGGCCGTGTGATTGATCCCGATGGTATGCCACTGGACGGTCACCCAATCTTGCACGGCCTCACCACAAAATCCATACGCGCACCTGCGCCGACTGCCTATACTCGGCGCGGGTTGGGGGCACGTTTGTCGACGGGTTACATACTCTTTGACACGGTTTTGCCGATCACGCGGGGGCAGAGGATTGGCCTTTTCGCGGGGTCTGGCGTCGGTAAATCCACACTGCTCGCGGGCCTCGCGCGGGGGATGGAGGCCGACATTGCCGTGATCGCCCTCGTTGGTGAACGTGGTCGCGAGGTCCGTGAATTCGTTGAAAAGACACTAGGACCAGAGGGATTGGCACGCAGTATCGTCGTGGCGGCGACTTCGGACAGGGGACCGCAAATCCGTCGGCGCTGCGCATTGGCCGCGACCACGATTGCCGAACATTTCCGTGATGAAGGGCGCCAGGTTCTCCTTTTCGTCGACTCGCTCACCCGCTTTGCCGAAGCCCACCGCGAGGTCGCCGTTGCAGCGGGCGAATCCCCTGCCTTGCGAGGGTTCCCTGCCTCAACCGCCGCTGCCATCGCAAGTCTGTGTGAACGCGCAGGGCCAGCTTCGGGCGACCAAGGCGACATCACCGCGATCTACAGCGTTTTGGTCGCGGGATCCGATATGGAAGAACCCGTTGCCGACATGGTGCGCGGCGTCTTGGACGGTCACGTGGTCATGGAGCGCACCATTGCCGAAGCAGGTCGCTATCCCGCCGTTGATGTGCTGCGTTCTGTTTCGCGGTCACTGCCCGATGCAGCGAACCCTACTGAGAACTCGATAATCGCGGAAGTTAGGAACCTGATGGGAACCTACGCACAATCCGAATTGATGATCCGTTCGGGTCTCTATGTCGCCGGCTCTGACCCCTTGCTCGACCGTGCGATCGCCGTGAAAGATCGTATTGATGCTGTATTTTCTCGTATGAACGACGCAGGAGCGGAGACCGCCTTTGCTGCGTTAAAAGCAGCAATTGCCTAGCCACCTTGCAACAAGGTCAAAGCAATCGACCCTGCCGAAGTCGCAGAGAAATTCGCCGCCTCAGATCGGATCATATAGAGGCGGATAAGCTTTTCCTGATGCTCAGGGTTGGCGAAATCTTCGACCTTCGAGGTGCCAAACATCCGCTCTGCCCTATCGCGAAATTGATCGAGCTGCTGGTCCAGATCGATCGCGGCAAAGCTCGATGGGAACCCCATCGCGGTTTCAAATACCGTGCGCAGTGCCGTATTCCCCATGACCCCAAACCACCGGCCGGTGTCCGTGCTGGCGGTGTCTAGAATGTCGTTCAACGCAGGACCGAGGTTCAGGGCCATGCGCATATCATTGTCGACCTCGCCAACGGCGACCTCAAAACTGCGGTCTTTATAGCGCGTCAGAATTTCGTCGGCAAAGTCCGACAGAACCGTGCGCGGTGTGTCGAAATCGCCAAAGCCAAACGCCTTGGATAACGCCGCATATCGTTTGTCTGATAGCTTGTTGGACAGCGCAGCGCTTTCGAGCGTTCCATCGTCCAATACTTTCTGAATAAACGCCTTTGCGTATAGGTCGTCCTCAAGCCCAAACGCGCCCAGCGCCACCTCTAGCAACTGTCGATCATTGACAAGGTCCTCAGCCGAATTGATCGAACCGATGTTCTCGCGAAAGTAGGTTTCCGTCCGCTGAACCGCAGCAGAGGCCGCATAGACCTCTTTCTGCTGGTCGATGGTCCGCGATAAAAACCGCCATCCACCATAGCCTGACAGGGGGATGACGGGTTGATACATCAGGCGGTTCCTTGGGTTGCGAACAGGCGGTCTTCGCGGGGGATGAGAACCCGCAAAAGCTTGAGCGCCTTGTAGAAATCATCTTCCATCACGGCGGCGGTCGCAGCATTGAGGTGGCTGCGGCTGTCGTGATCACAGAACACGCGGCTCAGTTGCTCAATCCCGCTTAGCACCTGCTTGCGGGCCTCAGGTTCGGCCACATCCCCCGACAGAACGAGCTGCGAAATATAACAGACCCGCCGAACGGGCGTGTTCGCTTCGGTCGGGCGAATGGCATCGCGGAGTCGCAGGATATTTGCGTTCGGCGTCAGGATCGCGATGCGTGACCGCCGATCCCCGTTTTCAATGACGGCACCGTTGACGAGAACCCGCTCACCAGGTCCGAGCTTTAGAACGAGGCCGCTCATGCCTTTGCCTCCTGTCCTGATAGCCCAGCCATGACTGCGCGGTTGATATCAATGAGCACTTCGGCATCAGCCTGCTGGCGCAAGACCTTGCCTGTGTGGTGCTGTGTGAATTCAGCGAGGTAGAAAATCCGCGCCCGTAGATCGCGAGGCAGGTCGTTTTCGTCGTCGGCAACATCAACGGCGAGCGTGGTCCAGAGCTTACGGTTGGCATGCAGCGCATCGACCAAATCGCGGTGATTACCCGACCCAATCGCATGGCGCAGTTGCGCGGTTATTTGAGAGAAGACTTGATGTTCGGTCGCGCGCGGGGTGCGGATGATCGCTGCAGCGGGACCATAGGCCATTCGGGCTTTTTCAATGACGCTCACGTGGGGTCCTTTCGGGACGATGTGGGGCGGAACGCAGTTTTACCGCGGGGAATTGGGGGCGCCACTGGGACGCCCCCGCCGATCATTAGCGGAAGAGCGACAGGATCGACTGCGGCGCTTGGTTCGCCATCGAAAGCGATTGCACGCCCAGCTGTTGCTGTACCTGAAGCGCTTGCAGGCGAGCGGAGGTTTCCTCCATATCCGCGTCCACGAGGCTACCGATGCCGGACTTCAGCGCGCTGCTCAGTTTGCCAACGAATTCAGACTGGGTTTCTAGGCGGCCTTGGATCGAACCAAAGGCAGAGGAGGCATCAATCGCGTTGGAAATCAGCGTGTCGATGGTGTCCAGCGCAGAAGACGCACCCTTGGCCGTCGAAACGTCGATGCTATCGAGACCAAACAGGCCACCTGATGCCTTGCCGCCCGCGTTACCTGCCGCAGCAAATGTCAGGCTGGATGATCCAGTGCCATCATTGTCGACCTTGAGGCTCCACTGACCGGTCGAAGAATCTTGGGTCACGGCAGTGGTCACGCCCGACACATTGGCCGAGTCGATCGCGGTTTTCAGGCCGCGTGCCACGTCCTCCATCGATTCACTTTTGCCAGCGACATAGTTGTAAGACGCGCTGCCGATAGTGACCTTATAGCCGTCGCCTTCGTTCACTTTCGCGGTGGTCGAGAAGTCCACCTGCTCTGCGCGTTCACCAATGTCTCCAGTGGTCAACGACAGGCCGGTCGAGCCGTTGAGCGCACTGATCACCGTGCCCGCTGCATCGCCAGAAAGGCCTGATACGCCGACGGCGAGGTCTTCAAACGACAGGGTCGATGTGATGGTTAGGTCCGCGCTGGATGCCGACGCAGTCACGCCTGTGAGACCCAAAGCGTTGATGGCGCTTGCAAAGTAACTCGCGGCATCGGTCTCGGTCTGACCAGTTGCACCAGTGAACTGCAGCGCAACACCGCCAACGGTCAGCGTTGCCGCGTCGCCGGCATAGTCCGCGCTCGAACCTGCAAAGGTCACGACGGCGGTGTTACCTGCGGATGCGACGGCGGTCGCGCTGTCTGCCACGACAGAGTTTGCACTTAACGAACCGCCCGTGCCGTATGTGCCTGCCGAGGTGGACAAGTCTTGACGGTTAACTGTGATGTTCGCGGTCTTGACCGAGCCATCCGCCGAACGGTCGATCGATGACAAAACCTTCACGTCGTCAGTCCCGTCGATCAGGTTCAAACCGTTGAACTGCGCGGCGCCCGTGACCGATTTGATCTGGTCTGTCAGCGCCTTGATGTCTGCTTGGATTTTGTCGCGGTCGACGTTTTCCTCTTGGGCAGATACGATTTTGCTTTTGATATCAGTAAGAAGGTCAGTCACCGTCTCGGTTGCGCCTGCGGCCACCGAAACCGAAGATTCCGCCAGTGATAGGCTGTCTGAGATTGCAGAGAAGCCTTGGACGTCCGATTCCATCACCTTGGAAATCGCCCAGACCGAGGCGTTATCTTTGGCCGAATTGACCTCTTTACCCGTGGAAATGGTGTCCTGAACTTTCGACAGATTGCTGTTGATCGATTTCAAAGTGTTCAGCGCAACCATTGCGCCGTTATTCGTCAGAATGCTCGACATAAGTGCGAGTCCTTTTCATGGAGGGGCGCTTTTGCGCCGTGAGTTCAATGGCCATTCCGGCCGGAGAAATCGTCGTTCTGACGGGGTCAGGTCAGGCCCGACAATCCATTTCGGATGTGAAGCCACCTTGGGCAGAGTCGGCTAACGAATTCCTAATCGCCGTCTCAAAAATCGCTCAAATTAGATCTTTTGTTGCAGGGACTCGGGGCGCATCACATGAACGGCATGGTGCCCAGCCGCGTCATATGTCCCGAAATTCGCCATCTGCTGTTTTTGATCAGCGAGCCGTTTTCGTACGTTCTCAATCCCGTTCAGCGCCATCTGTAAAAGCCGCGCATTCCGTTCTGCCGCTGGTCGAACTGCTGCCGCGAATACGGCATCCGTGCTGGCCTTTTCAGTGATCGCGTTTAATGGCGCGGATAGCTGGTCTAACGCGCGGTAATCACCGCATAAAGTGGCTTTGCGCGCCTGATTCAGCAGGTCCAATGCGTGTTGTGTCTGGTCAGTCATGGGGTCTCTCCGAAAGGGCGCGGAAGATCGATTCTGAGAGGCCGATGCCGCCGCCTTCGACCATAATTCGGGCCTGTTCTTCGCGCAGAAATGACGCGAAATGTTCGCCGCCAGCTCCCGCACCAAACGCGTCTGACGTATCGCCAAGTCCCGAATATTTCAGCATTTCTGCCAAAAACGCGGCTTCCATTTCATTGGCGACCGTTCGCAATTGTGAGGTCGGACTGACTGCGCTTGGCTGTTTGGTCAAAAGGGGGATCATCGGCACCTCCGATCCGTGGGTTTCGGCGATGAAATAAATCGATGGCGGTAAAGATTCGGTAAGCATCGGGCGCTAAACCTGACCTATGATGCTTCAACCCGATCTCATCTGCGTGCTGCCGATTTTATCCCAGATTCCCGTCGAATCTGCAGGGGCAACGCCGCAAGAGTTGCCCGACTTCGCGGCGATTTTACAGGAAATGTCTGAGGTTGAGACAGAGGAGCCTGAGTTAGAGGTCGGCGACGAAATGATCGAACCTGAGCGGGAGTTTGCTTTGCCTCTCATACCTGCTCGTGTCTTTGAGACCCAGACCGAACAACCTATGGCGCCTGAGGATTTGGGGGACTTTGTGCCCAAACCGAAACATGCGATAACGCCTGCGGTCGAAGTGTTTCGCGCGCCTGACAGTTCAGAGGCGCTGGCGCTGACAACCCCTCCTAAACGGGTGGAGGTGGTGCAACCGGTCAAGGTGAATGCACCTGAACCAGAAATATCGGAAGGTATAGAGCGGCGCTCTAGGACTCTCTCGACGCCTCCACCTATCGACCAAACGCCCACATTTACGCTGCCCTACCATCGCATTGATCCTATTCCGATAGCGGCGCCAAAGCCGATCCTTGTCCCTGCGCAAACCTTTCGGCACATCGTCGAACAGCTCGTGGTTTCGGTCGCGAATGATGACAGTGGCACCACCGAAATTGCTCTCGACCCTGAAGAGCTAGGCCGCGTGCGGTTGCATCTGACCGTGACGGATCAAATCGTGCAGATCGTGATCGCTGCAGAACGACCTGAGACCTCTGACCTAATGCGGCGGCATTTGGACGTGTTGCAGCAGGAGTTTCGGTCGCTTGGGTTCCAATCTGTCGATTTGGGTTTCTCGGATGAGGGTGGTCGAAATTCTCCCAAAGAGGTTCCGAAACCGACCCATATTGCGGTCGAAGCCCTTCCCGACGACCCAGCCCCAGCGCAGCAAGTTTTAACGACGGGCGTCGACATAAGGCTCTGAAAAGGATAAAAAAATGGATGTGACCGCAACCACAGCAACGACTACCACGGCGGCGCCGACCTCGTCCTCGGCGATCAGTTCGGATTTTGAGACGTTTTTGAACATGCTGACGGTCCAGATGCAGAATCAGGACCCGCTGAACCCAACCGACCCGTCGGACTATGCCGTGCAATTGGCGACCTTTTCGTCAGTCGAACAGCAGGTCAAAACCAACGATCTTTTGGCGCAGTTGATGGCCGTGATGTCCTCTTCTGCCATGTCCGATATGGGCGCCTGGATCGGCCAAGACGTCAGGGCTCCGATCGCCGCACACTTTGATGGCACGCCCATTTCGGTGACGACATCGGTCGACACCGAGGCGGACTCTGCCGATCTGGTCGTGGTGAACAGTTACGGTGCCGAAGTGCAGCGCATCGCCATTGATCCGACCTCGGGCAGCGTGGCGTGGGCGGGGGTGGATGATGACGGGTCGCCGATGACCGCTGGCGACTACAGTTTTTATGTCGAAAGCTACCAAACTGACACGCTGATCGCGACCACACAGGCGAGCGTTTACGGCACCGTGGCCGAGGTCTGCACCGAATCTGGTGCGACCGTGCTGGTTCTCGAAAACGGGGCGGAGGTGCCGGTCGAAACCGTCACCGCCTTGCGTGCTAGATAAACAGCGTCGCGACCCAAGCCGCCCCAACAACCGCCGCGCCCGCAATCGCCCAGAGGGCAGAGGTGCTGCGCACTTCTGCCTCTTCGCCAAAGTTCTTACCCTGACGCACCAGCGCGGCCTCGGCCATTTCGGGAAGGCGCGGACCAAAGCGGGACAGAACCCGCGCCGTCCGCATAAGGTCACGCATGACCGCTTTGGGTCCAATCGCGTTCTTGATGTAGGACTCAACGACGGGACGGGCATCGGCCCAAATATCGACGTTCGGATTGAGCGACCGCGCCACGCCTTCGACAACGACCATGGTGCGCTGCAAAAGGATCAGTTCGGTGCGGGTCTGCATCCCAAACCGCTCGGTCACTTCAAAGAGGTAGGACAGCAGGCGCGCCATCGAAATGCGGCTCGCATCCATGCCAAAGATTGGCTCACCGACCGCACGCAGCGCGCGTGCGAATTCATCAACGTCTTGATTTGCTGGGACATATCCCGCTTCAAAGTGTACTTCGGCCACGCGCTTGTAGTCGCGTTTGATGAATCCGTAGAGGATTTCCGCGTATACACGGCGCGTATATTCATCGATGCTGCCCATGATCCCAAAGTCATAGGCGATGATGTCACCATTCGCCGCGACCTTTAGGTTGCCCTGATGCATATCACCGTGGAACAGCCCATCACGCAGCGCTTGGCTCAGGAAAATTTGCAGCACGCGGGTCGCCAGCGCATTGCGGTCGTGCCCCGCTGCATCCAGCGCCGCGTTGTCACCCATATTGGTGCCCTCGGCCCACTGAAGCGTCATCACGCGCCGCGCCGACAACTGCCAATTCACGCTCGGCACGGTAAAGCCTTCGTCGGCTTCAGTGTTCGCCGCAAATTCCGAGGCCGACGCGCTCTCTAGTCTTAGGTCCAGCTCACCACGTACAACACCGTCGAAATGTTCGATCACTTCAATCGGGCGCAGGCGGCGGGATTTACGTGACAGAAACTCGATCATGTTGGCGGCAAAGTAGAAGGCGTCGATATCCTTGCGGAACGCCTTTTCCACGCCGGGGCGTAGAACCTTTACCGCGACTTCTTCACCCGTCGACCGCAGAACGGCCTTGTGAACCTGCGCCAGCGAAGCGGCAGCAACGGGTTCGGAAAAGCTGGTAAACACTTCATCGACCGAAATGCCCAGCTCGTGTTCGACTTCGCGTTTCGCGATATCGACTGAAAACGCGGGCAACTGGTCCTGCAGCACACGCAGTTCCCGTGCGAGGTCATCGCCCACCACGTCAGGACGCGTCGAAAGGATCTGACCGAATTTGATGTAGGCAGGCCCCAGCGCTGTCAGCGCCCGCGTGGTCGGCGGTAAAGACGCATCACCACGATATCCGAGCCAGCGAAACGGTAGCGCCAGCGTCCGCGCCGTGAACCGCAGCAGCGTCCCAGCTTCAAACGCGTCTAGAACGACATTCATCGCGCCCGCGCGCTCCAGTGTGGCACCCGTGCGGACAAGCCGCCAAATGTTATGAGGACCACGCATTAGATTTTCCACCCCGAATGCAGCGCCGCGATGCCAAGCGACAGGTTGCGATACTTCGCGTTCTCAAAGCCCGCCTTTTTCACCATCGACAGGAACGTGTCCTGATCAGGGAACTTGCGGATCGATTCGACGAGGTATTGGTAGCTGTCACGGTCATTCGCGATCAGTTGGCCCATCCGCGGAATGACGTTGAACGAATAAAGGTCATAGGCCTTTTGCATCATCGGGTTCGGCAACTGGCTGAACTCCAGCACCATCAGACGACCTCCTGGACGAAGGACGCGGTAGGCTTCGTTCAGCGCTTCTTGGGGGCGGGTCACGTTACGGATGCCAAAGCTGATCGTGTAAACGTCGAACGTATTATCGGGGAACGGCAGCTTCATCGCGTCGCCGACAACCCAGTCGAGGCTATCGGCCATATCGTCGGCCTCGGCCCGCTGACGCCCAGCCACGAGCATCGATTCCGTAAGGTCGAGCACGGTCGAATGCCCGCTGCCTGCGCGTTTCAAGAAACGGAACGAAATGTCACCCGTGCCACCGGCAACGTCCAACAGTTTTTGTCCCGGACGCGGGGCCAGCCAATCCATCATCGCGTCTTTCCAAACACGGTGGATGCCAACGCTCATCACGTCATTCATAATGTCATATTTCGACGCGACCGAAGTAAACACGCCCTGCACGCGGCCTGCTTTTTCGTCTTCCCGCACGGTTTCGAAACCAAAGTGGGTGGTGTTTTCTGGTGTCTCGGTCATGGCACTTGCCGTCCTCGTGCTTGCGTCACATCTTTAGGGGCCAATTGGGGCATACACTGGACCCCCGCAGATAGGAAGCACGCCATGCCCGAATTGCCAGAGGTAGAGACAGTCCGCCGCGGCCTGCAACCCGCGATGGAAGGCGAAATCATCGCGAAAGCCTCGGTCAACCGTCCCGACCTGCGTTGGCCGTTCCCCGAAAATATGGCGGATCGTCTGACAGGCAAGCGGATCAACGCTCTGCGCAGGCGGTCCAAATACATCCTCGCTGACCTTGATAGCGGGGAAACGCTGCTGATTCACCTAGGGATGTCGGGCCGCATGACCGTGTCTGGCGTTACCATCGGCGAATTCCACCACCGGCACCCCGTGCCCGCCAAACACGATCACGTTGTCTTTGATATGGCGAACGGTGCACGCGTGACCTTTAACGATGCCCGTCGGTTTGGCGCGATGGATCTTATGGAAACGGATAAAGCCGATGAACACTGGCCGTTGCGGGACATCGGACCGGAGCCGTTTTCCAACAGTTTCAACGAAGACTACCTGACCGAGCGACTCAGGGGAAAGAATTCGCCCATCAAAACGACCCTTCTTGATCAGGGAATCGTTGCTGGATTGGGGAATATATACGTCTGCGAGGTTCTTTATCGCGCTGGCATCAACCCAAAACGCAAAGCAGGTCAAATTTCTGCCGCTCGTATCGCATCACTTGTCCCGATTATCCGCGAAGTCCTCTCTGAGGCGATAGAAGCAGGCGGTTCTTCGCTCAAAGATCACCGTCAGGCCGATGGAGAACTAGGTTATTTTCAACATACTTTCCGCGTCTACGATCAGGAAGGAAACCCTTGTAAAACAGAGGGATGCCCTAGCGTCATTCATCGATTCGTCCAGTCGGGACGCTCAACTTTCTATTGTCCGCAATGCCAAAGATAGCTTGATCGGTGTCACAGCTTTGTTAAGCAGTTGGTCCTGTGAAAATGATAACAGAGGCTGCACATGGCTTATGAGACCATCATCGTCGACGTTCAGGGATACGTCGCACTGATAACCCTGAACCGTCCCGAGGCTCTCAATGCGCTGAACTCGAAACTTCTCGGCGAACTGTGCGATGCACTCGAAGCCGCTGATGAAAACGAGAAGGTGCGCTGCATCGTCATCACCGGTTCTGAAAAGGCATTTGCCGCTGGTGCTGACATCTCCGAAATGTCGGAAAAATCCTTCGTTGATATGGTCAGCGCAAAGTTCTTCGCGACCGAGAGCGACCGTTTCAACAACACAAAGAAACCGATCATCGCAGCCGTTGCAGGCTACGCGCTGGGCGGTGGCTGTGAGCTCGCGATGATGTGCGATTTCATCATCGCAGGGGACAACGCCAAATTCGGCCAGCCCGAGATCAACCTCGGTGTGATCGCTGGGATCGGCGGTACACAGCGCCTGTCGCGCTATGTCGGCAAATCCAAATCGATGGATATGCACCTGACGGGCCGCTTTATGGATGCCGAAGAGGCAGAGCGTTCGGGCCTCGTGTCACGCGTTGTTCCTGCGAAAAAGCTGAAAGAAGAAGCGCTCGCTGCCGCTGGTAAGATCGCAGAGAAATCGCTGATCGCCACCGCTGCTGCAAAGGACTGCGTGAACAAGGCGTTCGAAACCTCGCTCTCAGAAGGTGTCGCTTACGAACGTTCGGTTTTCTACTCGCTCTTTGCGACCGAAGACCAAAAAGAAGGCATGGCTGCCTTCCTTGAAAAGCGCGAACCGCAGTTCCGCGACCGCTAAAACACTTGCCTTTTGGGGCGGCGGGCCTTAAACGCCGCCCGATACATGCGTGTGAGGCCCGCTCTGGCCAGAATCAGCCGGTTCAGAAACCCGGTCGGGCTCCGTTGCATTAACGATATTCAAATTAGCCCGAGAGAGGGGAACCGCACATGGCAAACACGCCGCAGTCCAAAAAACGCGCCCGTCAGAACGTTGTTCGCGCTGACATCAACAAAATGCGCCGTTCGCGCATCCGCACCTTCCTGCGTAAAGTCGAAGAAGCAATCGCTTCGGGCGACAAAGACGCAGCTGTTGCAGCTCTGAAAGCTGCTCAGCCGGAACTGATGCGTGGCGTCACCAAAGGCATCTTCCACAAGAACACCGCATCGCGCAAAATGTCGCGCCTTGCATCGCGTGTTAAGGCGATCGCCTGATTCCATCCTTTAGGGTAGAAAAACAAAAAATAAGCGCGCCTTTCGGGGCGCGTTTTTTGTTGCTCGATTACCACCGAACCCCAATTTTATAAGCGCTTTCAAAAAACGAACAGATTCTTTTTGGCCAAAGTCCGAGTCAAGATCGTTGTTGTGTTGAAGCGGTCCGAGTGAGGTTGCTAGTGTCACTCAGCGATTCACATCGTTCCTGGGGGAGCATGGTGAAAGTGAAGTCATTGTAGCATCTGGATCTGCTCTGGATGAAACATGATTTGTGCGCTCACCTGGTCAGTACCATTTCGTACGGCCATAATGTTCTGACGTTTTTCACTCTGGCAGGGTGACGAACGCCCACCCCATATTGGGCTCGTTATGTGCCGCCCGTTAGGCGGTAAAACGGATCCAGACCAGAGATGCAGGTGACCTTGGCTGTCCGAATTTGGGATCGGGCAAACGATGGCGCTTTGTCTTTTGAGGAGTTGATGTGTCGGGGGAAACCTCTCGCAAGAAACGTATGGGACAGGCATTGGGATATGACGACGACTATGTGGGGCACGATTCGCGAAACGTTAAAAAACAGTGTGGGGACTGGAAATTTTGCGAACTGGATCGAGCCGCTTGAACTAGTGAGTGTGAACGAAGGCGTGGCACGATTTACAGCGCCTACTTCGTTCTTTGGTAACTACGTCACGCAGAACTATGCGGACCAGATTATCTATCATTTGAACCGCAATGGTGCCCAAGTCGAACGCCTTGCGTTTGATGTGTGCCCTGCCGCCAACAGCGCCCGTCCCGCGCCTGTTGCTGCGGCGCCTGTGCGTCAGTCCCCTGCGAGCATCGATCCGTCGATTCCCGATGCAACGCTGGACCCGCGTTACACATTCGAAAATTTCGTTGTCGGTAAACCGAACGAGCTCGCCCATGCTGCGGCCCGTCGCGTTGCCGAAGGTGGCCCCGTCACCTTTAACCCGCTGTTCCTCTATGGTGGCGTGGGTCTGGGTAAAACTCACCTCATGCACGCCGTGGCTCATGAAATCCGCCGCCGTTCGCCAGAAAAGAACGTGGTGTATCTGTCGGCTGAGCAATTCATGTATCGCTTCATCTCGGCGCTCAAAGACCGCAAGATGATCGACTTCAAACAGATGTTCCGTTCGGTCGACGTCCTGATGGTCGATGACGTTCAGTTCATCGCGGGCAAAGACTCGACCCAAGAAGAGTTCTTCCACACGTTCAACGCGCTCGTTGAATCCCGCAAACAGATCATCATTTCCGCGGACCGCGCTCCTGGTGAAATCAAAGACCTCGAAGACCGTATCAAATCGCGTCTCCAGTGCGGCCTCGTCGTGGACCTGCATCCAACCGATTACGAACTCCGCGTTGGTATTCTCCAGACCAAAGCGGAACTTTACGCAGAGCAGTTCCCTGGGCTTCAGATCGACAACGGTGTGTTGGAATTCCTCGCGCACAAGATCACGACGAACGTCCGCGTTCTTGAAGGTGCGCTGAACCGTCTCTTTGCGATGGCATCGCTGGTCGGCAAACCGATCACCTTGGAGATGACCCAAGACTGCCTTGCCGACCTTCTGAAATCGTCCGAGCGTCGCGTGACCATCGACGAGATTCAGCGCAAGGTCGCAGAGCACTTTAACATCCGCCTGTCCGATCTCATCGGTCCGAAACGTCTGCGTGCCTATGCTCGTCCGCGTCAGGTTGCGATGTGGCTGGCGAAACAGCTGACCAACCGTTCCTTGCCGGAAATCGGTCGGAAATTCGGTGGCCGCGACCATACGACCGTGATGCACGGTGTGCGCCGCATCGACGAACTTTCCGCGGCAGATTCGCAACTTTCCGACGAATTGGAACTGCTTCGCCGCACGCTCGCGTCTTGACGCTGCACGCGCAGTATTAAACAGTGACAAAAAGAGCTTGAGCCGAGAGGGGAAACGTATAGTTTTCACCTCCCGGCCTTGTCAGGTCCGAGAAGCGGAGCGAGGGACATGAAATTCAGTATCGAACGCGCGGTTTTGCTCAAGGCAGTCGCACAAGCCCAATCGGTTGTTGAACGCCGGAACACTATTCCAATTCTGGCTAACGTCTTGATCGAAGCCGAAGGCGATAGCGTTCAGTTCCGTGCAACCGACCTCGACATCGAAGTCGTTGATAAAGCATCCGCAATGGTCGAACGCGCTGGCGCCACCACGGTCGCCGCCGTCACCTTGAACGAAATCGTTCGCAAACTGCCCGACGGAGCGCTGGTCACCCTGACCGAAGACGGCGTCAAAGGCCGCCTGACCATCGAAGCGGGTCGCTCGAACTTTAGCCTCGCGACCCTACCCAAAGAAGATTTCCCAGTGATGGCGTCTTCGGACTACGCGACGAACTTTGCTGCACCTGCACCAGTTCTGCGCCGCCTGTTCGATAAATCGAAATTCGCGATCTCGACTGAAGAAACCCGTTATTACCTGAACGGCGTCTACATGCACGTCGCCACGGGCGAAGACGGCCCCGCGCTACGCTGCGTTGCGACCGACGGTCACCGTCTGGCTCGCATCGACGCCGCTCTGCCTGATGGCGCAAGCGATATGCCGGGCGTGATTGTTCCGCGTAAAACCGTTGGCGAGCTGCGCAAGCTGCTCGACGATGACGATATGCAGATCGCCGTATCGGTTTCGGAAACCAAAGTCCGCTTTGCGACCCCGAACATCACCCTGACCTCCAAGGTCATCGACGGTACCTTCCCCGACTACACCCGCGTGATCCCGCAGGGGAACACCCGCAGGCTCGAAGTTGACGCGAGCGATTTTGCAAAGGCGGTGGACCGTGTGGCGACGGTATCGTCTGAACGCTCCCGCGCTGTGAAACTCTCGCTCGACGAGGACCGTCTGGTTCTCTCCGTCAACGCCCCTGACAGCGGTGCCGCGACCGAAGAACTGGCTGTTGCCTATGATGACGAACGTCTGGAAATCGGCTTTAACGCCAAATACTTGCTTGAAATCGCGTCCCAAGTTGATCGCGAAAACGCTGTATTCCTGTTCAACTCGTCTGGCGATCCGACCTTGATGCGCGAAGGTAACGACACCTCTGCCGTCTACGTCGTTATGCCGATGCGCGTCTGACCTTGGTCAGCAGCCACCGACAGACTGGAATGAGGGAGGGCCGCACATGAGCGGCCTTTCTGTTGATGTGCTCAAGCTTTCCCATTTTCGGTCGCACAAACGCGCCGTGGCCGAATTTGATGGCCGCCCCGTTGCGATCTACGGGCCGAACGGCGCGGGCAAGACCAACATTCTGGAGGCCGTCTCGCTCCTCTCCCCAGGTCGCGGCCTCCGTCGCGCCGCAGCCGAGGATATGATCCGCAAGCAAGAGGCGCTCGGCTGGAAAATCAGCGCAGAAATCACCTCGCTCCACCAATTTCACGAGGTCGAGACGTGGATGGAGCATGACAAGGGCCGCCAACTTCGCATCGATGGAAAGGCAGCGCCACAAGTTGCGCTGGGCCGTATCGCCCGTGTCCTCTGGCTCGTGCCCTCCATGGATCGCCTCTGGATCGAAGGGGCTGATGGGCGCCGTCGGTTCCTCGACCGTATGACGATGAGCTTTGAACCCTCTCACGCTGAGGCCGTTTTGACCTATGAAAAGGCCATGCGCGAACGCAATCGCCTGCTCAAAGACATGGTACGCGACGCACATTGGTACGCCGCTCTAGAGACGCAAATGGCCCAAGCAGGCATCGCGATCACTGCGAACCGCAACCGCGCCATTGCAGAGCTTCAGGATGCCCAAGACGCCGCTGAAACCGCCTTTCCCATCGCGGATTTGGCGCTGACACACGCAGAGGATTTAGCCGAGGACGAAATCGCCTTGCGCGATCAATTCGCGGCTAACCGTCAGCGCGATATGTCCGCAGGCCGCACCCTGATCGGTCCTCATCGCAGCGATCTGGACGCTACGTTCCGCGCCAAAGGCGTCCCCGCCTCTGATTGCTCGACGGGTGAACAAAAGGCGCTGTTGATTTCGCTGATCCTCGCCAATGGTCGCGCCTTGGCCCGTGATTTCGGTGCCCCGCCGATCCTTTTGCTGGACGAAGTTGCAGCTCATCTTGACGCAGGCCGCCGCGCCGCGCTCTATGATGAAATATGCGCGTTGGGGGCACAGGCGTTCATGACTGGCACAGGTCCGGAACTGTTCGACGAATTGCAAACGCGCGCGCAATATATTGAAATTACAGAAGATAATGGCACGTCCATTACCACCCAAAAGGATCTTCCATGACCCCTCAGCGCGTCACCTTGATCACCCTTGGGGTGGCAGACCTCGAACAATCCAAAGCCTTCTACGCGGCCCTCGGCTGGTCACCCGCCGAAGAGCAACCTGGAGTGGCGTTCTACCAGCTTCACGGTCAACTCTTGGGGCTGTTCCCGCTTGACGAACTGGCGAAAGACCAAGGTCGACCAGACGCGCCGCTTGGAACGGGGGCGGTCACATTGGCCCAAAATTTTAACACCGTCGAAGATGTCGATGCCGCCTTTGAACTCGCCCTTTCCGCAGGCGCGACCTGCCTGAAACGGCCCGAGAAAGTGTTCTGGGGCGGCTACTCCGGCTACTACGCAGACCTCGATGGCCACGTTTGGGAACTCGCCCACAACCCATTTTGGCCGCTCTCTGAATATGGCAGCTTAACTTTACCGAGGTCCTAATGACCCTGACGTTTCAACAGCTTGCGCTTTACGCAGGTGCTCTTTTCATTCTGTTCATGACTCCCGGTCCTGTCTGGGTCGCGCTCATGGCGCGTGCCATGTCGGGCGGTTTCCGTGCCGCATGGCCGCTCGCCCTCGGCGTGGTGGTCGGCGATGTCATGTGGTCCGTCCTCGCCATCCTAGGTGTGTCATGGATCGTGAGCCAATATGCAGGCTTCTTGGACCTGATGCGCTATGTGGCGTCAGTAACGTTCCTGTTTATGGGCTACATGGTCATCCGTAACGCCGACAAAACGATCGCCTCTGACAGCCGCCTCACCCGTCCAGGCATCATCGCAGGTTTTGTTGCGGGCCTTGCCGTCATCATCGGTAACCCCAAGGCGATCTTGTTCTACATGGGCATGCTGCCAGGTTTCTTTGACCTGTCCCAACTGACGGTCGCAGACATTGTCGCTATCGGTGCGCTCTCGGCCATCGTGCCACTGATCGGCAACCTCATTATGGGCGCGTTTATCGGCAAGGTGCGGGCGCTTCTGACCTCACCACGCGCGCTCAAACGGATGAACCTGACGGCAGGGTGGCTACTGGTAGCTGTCGGGGTTCTTATACCCTTTTTATAAACACAAAATATGGTGCGAATTGCGTGACATTCCCCCGCCAATTATCTATATTTTGGCAACTGAATACGGGGAAAACACCGAATGTCCGATCAAGAGCAGCAGCCAGCCGAGTATGGCGCCGATTCTATTAAAGTTCTCAAGGGCTTGGACGCTGTCCGCAAGCGCCCTGGGATGTATATTGGCGACACCGACGACGGGTCTGGCCTGCACCACATGATCTACGAGGCCGTCGATAACGGCATCGACGAAGCACTGGCTGGCCACGCTGACCATGTTTCTGTGAAAATCCACGCAGATAGCTCTGTTTCCGTGACCGACAACGGTCGCGGTATCCCCGTCGATATGCACTCCGAAGAGGGCATCTCTGCAGCCGAGGTTATCATGACCCAGCTGCACGCAGGCGGTAAGTTCGACCAGAACTCCTACAAGGTCTCCGGTGGTCTGCACGGCGTGGGTATTTCCGTTGTGAACGCGCTGTCCGACTGGCTCGAACTGCGCATCTGGCGCAACGACAAAGAACACTATGTCCGTTTTGAAAAAGGCGTAACCGTCGAACCGCTGCGCGTGGTGGGCGACACGCCGGGCAAAAAGGGCACGCAGGTGCGCTTTATGGCGTCCTCGCGCACCAACACGCCCGACGGCACCTTCCTCAACCTCGAATACAGCTATGATGTTCTGGAAAAGCGTCTGCGCGAACTGGCCTTCTTGAACTCTGGCGTCCGCATTCTCGTCGAAGACGAACGTCCCGCCGAAGCGATCAAGACGGAACTGTTCTACGATGGCGGCGTAAAAGAGTTCGTGAAATACCTCGATCGCTCCAAACATCCGATGTTCCCAGAGCCGATCTTTGTGAACGGCGAACGTGACGGCATCGGCGTTGAGGTCGCGATGTGGTGGAACGATAGCTACCACGAAAACGTTCTGCCCTTTACCAACAACATCCCTCAGCGTGATGGCGGCACCCACTTGGCTGGCTTCCGCGCCGCGCTGACCCGCACCTTGACCAAATACGCGCAGGAAAGCGGCATCGCGAAAAGGGAAAAGGTCTCCTTCTCGGGCGACGACGCCCGCGAAGGTCTGACCTGCGTTCTTTCGGTCAAAGTGCCCGACCCGAAATTCTCGTCCCAGACCAAAGACAAGCTCGTCTCGTCCGAGGTCCGTCCTGCGGTCGAGAACCTCGTTGGTGAAAAACTGTCTGAATGGTTCGAGGAAAACCCGAACGAAGCCAAACAGATCGTCGGCAAAATCATTGAGGCCGCTCTGGCCCGCGAGGCAGCCCGCAAAGCCCGTGAATTGACCCGCCGCAAAACCGCGATGGACGTCAACTTCCTCGCTGGGAAACTCAAGGATTGTTCGGAAAAAGACCCGTCCAAGACCGAAGTTTTCCTCGTCGAGGGTGATTCCGCAGGGGGTTCCGCGCAGACAGGTCGTGATCGTAGCACGCAGGCTATTCTGCCGCTAAAGGGTAAAATCCTGAACGTCGAACGCGCTCGTTTTGACCGCATGCTGTCGTCGCAGGAAATCGGCAACCTCGTCATGGCTCTCGGCACTGGCATTGGTCGTGACGAATTCAATCTATCCAAGCTCCGCTACCACAAGATCGTCATCATGACCGACGCGGACGTCGACGGCGCACACATCAGAACGCTGCTCTTGACCTTCTTCTTCCGTCAGATGCCGCAACTGATCGAAGCAGGTCACCTCTATATTGCGCAGCCGCCGCTATATAAAGTTTCGCGTGGTAAATCAGAGGTTTACCTAAAGGATCAGGCCGCGATGGATGAATACCTCATCCAGCAGGGCGTTGACGGTGCGATCCTGCGTCTGTCGAATGGGGCTGAACTGGCGGGTCAGGATTTGCTCCGCGTTGTTGAAAACGCACGCAGCCTAAAGCGCGTGATCGACGCCTTCCCGACCCACTATCCACGCCACATCCTCGAACAAGCCGCCGTCGCTGGCGCCTTTGTTCCGGGGGCAGTGGATGCCGACCTTCAGGGCGTCGCCGATAAGGTTGCGAAACGTCTGGATCTCATCGCGCTCGAATACGAACGCGGTTGGACGGGCCGCATCACTCAGGATCACGGCATCCGCCTCGCCCGCATTCTCCGCGGCGTAGAAGAGGTCCGCACCCTCGACGGTGGCATGCTCCGCTCTGGCGAGGCGCGCAAAACGGGCTCCTTCACAGAGGCGCTTCAAGAGGTCTACAACGAACCCGCGAAACTGATCCGCAAAGACCGCGTTCAGATCATCTACGGTCCTCTCGGCCTGCTGCAGGCGATCCTCGAAGAAGGCGAAAAAGGCCTTTCGATTCAACGTTATAAAGGTCTAGGCGAGATGAACCCTGACCAGCTTTGGGAAACCACGCTGGACCCAGACGCGCGCACTTTCTTGCAGGTTAAGATCGATGATCTGGTTGAGGCCGACGACATCTTTAGCAAGCTGATGGGTGATGAAGTTGAACCACGGCGCGACTTTATCCAGCAAAACGCGCTGAGCGTCGAAAACCTCGACTTCTAATCAATCTGACCCGCCCCAAATGGGCGGGTCTTTTTCTTTCGGCCCGACGACATGGAAAAAATCCGTTCCCTCTACGAAGACGATACCGTTGCCGCGCATCGGTTTCGCTATAGCGTCCTCGTGTTTGACATCGTGACGATCCTCTTTGTGATTGGAACATCATTCTATGAGCATACCGTCACCATCGAAATCATCGACGCGGTATTCGGCGTTTTGATCCTGACAGACTTTTTCATCCGTTTCTGGATCGAAAAAGAAAAACGCCTCATGGCATTCCGCCTCGCGACATGGGCTGATGTTGCCGCGGTGCTATCCTTCCTCGCGCCGATCACAGGCGAAGGCGTCGGTTTCCTGCGTATCCTACGTACGCTTCGTTTACTGCATACTTATCAACTGCTTAGCAGGCTCCGACAGGACTTTAGTTTCTTCCGCAAGAACGAAGATATCGTCCTCGCCTCCCTGAACCTCGGTGTGTTCCTCTTTGTCATGACGGGGCTCATTTACGCGACCCAAGTCAACGTGAACCCGGAAATCCGCAACTACGCCGACGCGCTCTATTTCACTGTAACGACGCTGACCACGACGGGCTTTGGCGACATTACCCTGACGGGGCCGTGGGGCCGTATGTTGTCTGTTGGCGTCATGATCTTTGGCGTGACGCTGTTTTTGCGCCTCCTCCAAGTCCTCTTTCGCCCGTCCAAAGTCCGTCAGGAATGCAAAACCTGTGGCCTCATCTTGCACGATGCGGACGCCGTTCACTGTAAACATTGCGGCGAAACGATCTACATTCGGACCGAAGGCGACGTTTGATCAGAACACGATCGCCCAGAGCACTGGTAGCAAGATCGCTGTCGCTAAGGCATTGAGGCCCATAGCTAATCCCGCAAACGCCCCCGCGACTTCGTTGACCTGAAGCGCCCGTGCGGTCCCGATCCCGTGGCTCGCTGTGCCCATTGCGAACCCGCGCGCGGCCCAGTCTTTGACACCGACCGCATTCAGGACGAACGTTCCAAACATCGCGCCGAAAATGCCCGTGATAATCACGACGACAGCGGTGAGTGACGGCAGACCGCCGATCTTTTCCGCGACGGCCATCGCTACTGGCGCCGTTATCGATTTTGGCGCAAGGGTCGCGAGGATGTCTGGCCCTCCACCCAGCAGCCACGCCATGCCCACAGCGGTGAAAATCGCGGTTAATGACCCGCAGAGCAGGCTCACCCCAATCGCCAAGGCGGACTGTCTGACCTTTGCCAATTGTCGATAGAGCGGGACCGCCAGTGACACCGTCGCAGGACCGAGGAGGAAGTGCACGAACTGCGCCCCTTCAAAGTATTGCGGGTAACTTGTCCCTGTTGAAATCAGCACCCCGACGATTGCGATCACCGAAATTAGAACGGGATTCAAAATCGGGTTCCGGCCCGCCTTTTCAAATAGCCAAAACGCACCCTGAAATGCGACCAGCGTCAGTGTCAGGTGAAACAGCGGCGAGGCGCTCAGATAAACCCAAGTATCGCGCAGGTTTTCCATCAGTTTCCTCGCTTCATCAGGCGGCTCATAATCAGAGCCGTCACCGCGATTGTAGCCAGCGTGCTGACGACCAGTGCCGCCGCGATGGGCACCGCCGCCTCGCCGATCAGGCCGAAATGCATCATGACGCCCGCGCCCGCAGGGACGAAAAGCAGCGACATGTATTTTTGCAACCCGCCCGCGACCTCGCCCAAATCTTCTGGGACAAAACCACGTATAATCAGATAGATGAACAGCAGAACCATGCCGACCACGGGGCCGGGGACGGGTAGGGCAAGCGTGCCCACGATGACTTCGCCGATCAATTGGCAGCTGAAAATCAGTGTTAGATAGCCCAGCATCTCGTGCCTCCCGCTGTCGTATGATTAAGGGGTAAAGGGGCAAACCGCTTGGCGCAAGTTCGCCGATCTTTTCGCGCCTACTATCCGAGGGTATCGCCTCACGCTAAGACAGGCCATGATCACACGTCGCCACGCCATTTTCGTTTCCCTCTCCGCGCTCGCTGCTTGCGGCAAAGGCGGGGATTTGACCACTTTTGACCACGGCTATAACCCGCCGCTTTTCCCAGGTGAGACACCAGAAATGCGGGTCTTGGTGAACAAATGGGCGGATACGCATGAAATTCCTAGAACGCTGCTCCATCGTGTGATCCAGCGCGAAAGCGATTACCGCGCTGGCGCTCGCAATGGCCCTTATTACGGCCTTATGCAGATCCTGCCGCAAACCGCACGAACGATGGGATATGAAGGCCCAGACAGCGGGCTGTTGGACGCTGAAACCAACTTGCAGTACGCGGGCCGTTACTTGCGCGGCGCATGGCTCGTCTCTGGCGGAGACGAGGACAAAGCGATCATGTGGTATGCGCGCGGCTATTATTATGAGGCCAAACGCCTTGGCCTGTTGGTCGAAACGGGACTTCGCGCAGGTTAACGACCCAAGTGCTTTTCGCCGCGTTCCCGCGCGAGATCGATCTGTTTCTGGCGCATACGGAACCGCGCCTTATCGTCGTCCGAGGTCTCGGAAACGCACTGATGGCAGGACACACCGTTTTCCCATTCGGGGCGGGATTTATCCTCTGGCATCACAGGACGACGGCACGCATGGCAGAGCTCGTGCGGACCCTCTACCAACCCATGCCCAACCGACACACGTCCGTCGAACACGTAGCAATCACCCTGCCATTTGCTGTCCTCCTGAGGCACCTCTTCTAGGTATTTCAGGATACCGCCCTTGAGGTGGTAAACTTCGTCAATGCCTTGTTGTTTAACGAAATTCGTCGACTTCTCGCAACGAATACCGCCCGTGCAGAACATCGCGATCCGTTTGTTGTGGAACCGATCTTTGTTCTCTTCCCACCACTGCGGGAACTCGCGGAACGATTTGGTCTGCGGATCAATCGCGCCCTCAAAGGTGCCGATCGAATATTCGTAGTCGTTGCGCGTATCGATCACCACAACGTCGGGCGCGGTGATGAGATCGTTCCAGTCTTTCGGCTCTACGTAGTGGCCGACGGCAGCACGCGGATCAATGTCCGGCTGACCCATGGTCACGATCTCTTTTTTCAGGCGCACCTTCATTTTGCCAAAGGGTTGATCCTTCGCGGTCGAATTCTTCCAGACCAGATCAGAACAACCAGGCAGCCCACGGATATGCGCCAGCATGGTATTGATCGCTGCCTCAGAGCCAGCAACGGTGCCGTTGATCCCCTCTTTTGCCAGCAGGAGCGACCCCGTAATCCCTTCGCGTTGGCAGAGCTCAAGGAGCGGCCCACGGATTGCAGCGGGGTCGGGGAATGGGGTGAAATGATAGAGCGCGCAGACAGTATACATGGGTTTTCCATACGCTTGTCGCGGCGTGCGGGCAAGTCTGGCCAAACGAGGTAGGCGCATTGACGGTGTCCCTGCAACCGCTAGGGTATGACCACGCCGAAAACGGAGAGTCCCATGCACCCCAAATCCCACGCGCTGATCGTCATCGATGTTCAAAACGACTTCTGCCCCGGTGGTGCGCTCGCTGTTGCGGGTGGGGATGACATCGTTGCAGGGATCAACACGCTGATGGATGACTTCGGGGTCGTCGTGCTGACGCAAGACTGGCATCCCGTGGGACATTCTTCCTTTGCCTCCTCTCATGCGGGCAAATCCCCGCTTGAACTGGTCGACATGCCCTACGGTCCACAAGTCCTCTGGCCCGATCACTGTATCCAAGGCACGACGGGCGCTGATTTCCACGCAGACTTGCGCACCGATGCCGACCTCATCATCCGCAAGGGCATGAACCCCGCCATAGACAGCTACTCTGCGTTCTTTGAGAACGACCATACCACTCCAACGGGCCTCGAAGGCTACCTTCGGACGCGCGGCATCACCGACGTCACCCTAGTCGGCCTCGCGACTGATTTCTGCGTGAACTACTCGGCCGTTGATGCGGCGAACCTTGGGTTCAAAGTGACCGTCCGTACCGACCTCTGCCGTGGGATCGACTTTGACGGATCGCTTGCCGCCGCGATTGAGGGGATGAAAAGCGCAGGCGTGACCGTCCTTTAAATTTCCTTGCAATAACAGCAGTTCAGGAGCAGCATCCGCCCGAGAGGATGGATCCTATGACCCCCAAATTGCTATCGACGCTGCCAGCGACCACGCTGGCCAGTCTCCGTGCCGATGTGTTTGCTGGCATCACAGTGGCGATGGTGGCGCTTCCGCTTAGCCTCGCGATTGCGATTGCCTCAGGCGCTGATCCGTCGACGGGGTTGGTCACTGCGATTGTTGCGGGCTTCTTGATCTCTGCCTTCGGCGGCAGCCGTGTGCAGATCGGTGGCCCTACAGGTGCGTTTATCGTCGTCGTCTACGACGTGATTGTCCGCCACGGGTTCGACGGCCTTTTGATCGCGACCTTTATGGCAGGGATCATCCTGATCATCGCCGCCACCTTGCGCGCTGGCACCCTCATCCGACACATCCCCGAAGCTGTCATCAACGGCTTTACCATCGGCATCGCCGTTATCATCGCATCCAGCCAGATCAAGGACGGTCTGGGCCTGACGATGGACCACCTTCCCGCTGATATGATCGAGAAAATCCCCGCCCTATGGGAGGCTCGCGAAACCCTTTCCCTCGCCGCTGTCGGGGTCACGCTGGTGACGATGGTATTAATCTATACGCTGCGCCGCGCTGCCCCCCGTTGGCCGGGCTTGATCGTCGCTGTAGCCGCAACCTCGGTCGCTGTGCCGATGTTTAATCTGCCCGTTGATACGATTGCCGACCGTTTTGGCACGCTCTCCGCGTCTCTGCCGGCCCCGCAGCTGCCCGACATGGATGTCGCACGCCTGAGGGAACTCTTCCCCTCAGCCCTGATCATCGCCTTCCTCGCAGGCATTGAATCCCTATTGTCTGCCATCGTCGCGGACCGCATGATCGACGACCGCCACAAACCAAACGCAGAGCTTTTGGCCCAAGGCATCGCCAATCTCGCCTCACCGCTTTTCGGCGGTCTGCCCGCCACAGGGGCTATCGCGCGGACGGCAACAAATGTGCGGGCAGGGGGGCGGACGCCACTCGCGGGTATGATCCACGCGCTGTTGATCCTCGTGATAATGTGGGTCGCAGCTCCGCTCGCCTCTGGTTTAGCAATGCCGGCGCTTGCGGGGCTATTGATCCTTACCGCGTGGAACATGGCAGAGCCCCACAAATGGGGCGAATGGATGCGCGATGACCGATCAAATGTCGCACTTCTCTTGATTACACTCGGCCTGACCGTCCTAACCGACCTCACCATAGCCATCGGGACAGGCGTTACCCTAGGCCTCGCTCTGCGCCTTCGCCGCAACGCCAATCCACCCGATTGGACGCCTCGGGACAAGTGAACCTTGCACCTGCCCCCTGATCTTTGATCTAAGCGGCCCTAACGTAACCCGAAAGGCCCCGTGTCATGGTCGATCTCGCAACCCGCGTCTATAACCACAAATGGAAGATCGACCCCATCGTGCGGTCGCTCATCGATACGGACTTCTACAAGCTTCTGATGTGCCAGTCGGTGTTCCGCAACAAACGCGACACCCGCGTGACCTTCAGCCTGATCAACCGCGCCAAACACATCCGCCTTGCCGATATGATCGACGAAGGCGAACTGCGCGAACAACTCGATCACGTACGGTCCCTGTCGCTCACCCGTGGGGAATCCACTTGGCTGCGCGGCAACACCTTCTACGGCAAACGCCAGATGTTCCGCTCTGACTTTATGGAGTGGTTCGAGAACCTCCGCCTTCCGGCATATCACCTCGAAAAACACGACGGCCAATACGAACTCACCTTCGAAGGCTCGTGGCCCGAGGTCATGCTCTGGGAAATTCCCGCGCTCGCCATCCTGATGGAGCTCCGCTCCCGTGCGGTCCTCAACACCATGGGCAAATTCGAACTCGAAGTGCTCTACGCCCGCGGCATGACCAAACTGTGGGAGAAGGTGGAATCCCTCCGCACGATCCCCGACCTGAAACTCGCCGATTTTGGCACCCGCCGCCGTCACGGTTTCCTCTGGCAGGACTGGTGCGTGCAGGCCCTCATCGAAGGCTTGGGCGACAAATTCATCGGCACCTCGAACTGCAAAATCGCCATGAAGCGTGATATCGAGGCCATCGGCACCAATGCCCACGAACTCCCCATGGTTTACGCGGCCCTCGCCAAAACCGACGATGACCTGCGCCGCGCGCCCTATGACGTTCTCGCGGATTGGCACGAGGAACACGACGGCAACCTCCGCATCATCCTGCCCGACACCTACGGGACCAAGGGGTTCCTCGACAACGCCCCCGATTGGCTCGCCCAGTGGACGGGCATCCGCATCGACTCTGGTGATCCCGCCGAGGGGGCCGAAAACGCGATCCAATGGTGGAAGGCCCGTGGCGAAGACCCCACGAAAAAGCTCATCATCTTCTCGGACGGGCTGGACGTGAACAAAATCCACGAACTCTCGGATCAATTCCGCGGTCGCGTGAAGGCCTCCTTTGGCTGGGGCACCATGCTGACGAACGACTTTATCGGCCTCGTGGACGGCGACGCCCTCGCCCCCTTCTCGATCGTTTGTAAAGCCGTCGAAGCCAACGGCGCCCCCACCGTCAAACTCTCCGACAACCCCAACAAAGCCATGGGCCCCAAAGACGAAGTCGCCCGCTACAAGCGCGTGTTCGGAGTCGGTGAGCAGGAGGCGCTGGAGGTTAGGGTTTAGGATAACTCGTCTGAGGCTTGCAGACATAAAATACCACATTCTATGTCTTTTTCTGAGGTGTAGTTTCCAGCTTCAGGAGGTAGTTCGTCTAAAAATACTCTTTTTAGAAATCTCTTACCTCCTCTTCTCCATTCAATCTTGCAGATAGTTCTATTTAATTCTCTTTCAATTAATGACATTTCTTGAAAAACATCTGGGAAATCCACCCGAATTTTATTCCAATAACCAGCTTGCCCTTTAACGCAGCCGACGCAATTATTGTTTTTGTATCCAAGGCGATACATTTCTGGTAGTGAAATGTTCTTCCTTTCAAGGATGCTTAGGCAATCTTTTTTTGTTAATCCTTTTTCTATTAATAGCGGATAGAAATTAACTAAGGGTTCCGCAGCTTTAATACGTTCAAGTCTCTTTATTTCTTCTACAGTGTATCCCAAGAAATGTATGTCATCAGGTTTCGACACTTCCCAACGTAATTTTCGCTTTAATTCGGCTGTGCAACGAGCGCCAGAAGGGCCCACTAAATAACGCGTTTTTCTAAAAACGTTCTTGGCCGAAAAATCAAATTCTTCATCCCTAAGGACTTTAATTTTCTTTCCAAACCAAGCCTCACATTCGGCTAAAAAAATCTTATTGCTTGGGTGTTCTTCCTTAACTTCGCAATAGAAAATTTCGAGGTCGGGGTAAGCTTGTACTGCCAATTTTGTTGCAACCGCACTGGCGGCACCACAAGAAAACCAACTTACTTTTCGTGGCATAGATAGATTTCAACGATTTGTTGTATTTGTGGAAAAAGAACTATTATAATGAAAACAATTGATCCTAAGCCTGAAATTGTAAGGGCAAAATTAATCCAATTGATGGTTGACCATTCATTTTTGCCGTCGTTGTTTTTCAAGGTCACGGCAAATTCGCCATCCATCTTATTTATATTGTCTATATATCCGCTCATGGCGCGACCTAAGCGTCCAGTTATTTTTTTAAAAATGAAAGATAAAATAGAACAGAAAAATAGAACTAAAGCAGCTACCCAAGGGTTTGCATCTTTTTGTGAAAAGGCGAAATACCAAAGCCCTCCAAAAAGACCCGAGTATAAAATTGGCAATTTATAGATTAGATCGTTTAAGCGTCCGAAATGAGTGTAATGTTGTTGGTGAATATAATGCGGCTCAATGGTCACTTCGCAAATCCTTTTGTCGGAAGCATTCATTGAGGCGTAGAGTAATCTACTCAACCTTACCGCGTAAAGCCTTAACCTCCCCTCTGATCTTCTTCGCCTCGAGCCGTCGTCTGACCGACCCCTTGGTGGGCTTCGTGGCGATGCGGCGTTTGGGGACGTGGGTGGCTTTGACGATCATGTCCGAGAGCCGTTCGCGGGCGATCTCGCGGTTGCGGGCTTGCGAACGGGTGTCTTGCACAAAGATCACGATGGCGCCCTCGGATGTCCATTTGGTCCCCGCGATGCGCCGCAGCCGATGTTTGACCGCATCGGTCAGAGAGGGGCTACGCTCTGCCTCGAACCGCAGTTCGACCGCCGTTGACACTTTGTTCACGTTCTGACCGCCGGGGCCGGAGGCGCGGACAAATTGCTCGGTCAGTTCCCAGTCTTGCAGGGTGATTTCGTTAGAAATCCGTATCATAAGCGTAAATAAAACCTGTTTTGCGGTGAAAAGGGTGCGATTGCGGGTTTTGCGGTATCTGGATACCGTTCGCGGCGCCCCAAATACGTCCTGAATCTGCCCGAAACAGGTGCGATTGCAAGGAAAAGGGCCGCCCCGGCGATGAGGCGACCCTTCGAAAGTCCAGGAGGTGGGTGCGGTTAGGTCGTCCCACCTGAGTTCGTCGTCAGCCAAGGGCTGCCCTAGCTGCGATCCCCCCAAGCTGTCCCGACACCATTCTCCAATACCTTTCTTGACACTGGATCACCTCCTTTCAATGAGTTTCGCCTGTAAACTCAGGGTGACACAGATGTCGTGTATGTCAAAACTTTTCGTGCCAGATTTAGTGAAACTTTTGTTACGCTGCCGCTTTTTTCGCCAACATTTGGCCGACAATGACGCGGAATGGAACGAGCGCAAGAAGCGCAATCGCCAGTTTCACGGCATAATCTGCAACGCCCAAAGTCACCCAAAGCGGCATCTCAGCGCCCACCGTCATCAACGGCATCGCGTCCCAAGCCCAAGAAATCTCGGCATTCGCCGCTTCCCCGAAATTGATGAACGCCGCAAAAGCGATGGTGAAGAAAAGCACAGCATCAACGGTCGATGAGATGACGGTCGAGATGATCGGAGCTTTCCACCAGCTGCCGTTGCGCAGGCGGTTAAAGATAGCAACATCAAGGAGTTGGGCGACGAGGAACGCTGTTGCAGACGCAATTGCGATACGCAGCGGGACGGCTGGGCCGAACTCTAGTTGGATCTGGTTGCCGATCAGCGAGCAGAAGATACCGACAACAAAGCCAGCAAAGATCACCTTGCGAGCAGCCTGCGCGCCATAGACGCGGTTCATGATGTCGGTCACGAGGAACGCGATCGGATAGGTGAAGGCACCCCATGTCAGGATTCCATCAAGGATGAGGAACTGAACCAGGATGTTTGAGGCCACCACAACGATGGCCATGGCGAGAACGCCAAAGAGGATACGGGTCATGTCTATATTCCGTTTTTACAAGGTAGCGGCGACTTGGCCCCTTACGGGGACGCGGCTGATTAGTGCCGCATCGACCTTCTGTCAATCGGTCAGTTGATACTCGACCAATGTGCTGGGGCCAAAGGTTTGGCCGTTATCGGACACCATGGTGAGACGGATATGGCCTGTTGTATCACGCCAAACGGCGATGCCTTCGAGGTTGCTGTGAGTGCGCAGTTCGGTCTGGAGAAGGGTTTCCTCATTGCTGCCGTCCATGTCGAAACGGCGGACACGGGACCGAAATCCGACGCCGAGGAAGTCGCGCTCAAGTAGGTAGAATTTACCATCGGGCCCGATGTCTGCGCCCGTCACGAGGAAAGAGTCACTGCGCGGGATGGTAAAGGCAACGTCCCAATCGTTGCGGTAACGGTAGACGGGAAACGGTAGATCGAAGCGTCCAGAGCGTTCGGGGATCGTGTAGATCGTGCCGTCTGGCCCAGTGGCGAGTGCCTCTAGCCCAGCATTCGATTGGAAGTTGTTAAAGGTGGCGGCGCGTCTGATTGGAAGGGCAGGGCCTTCCGGCTGATCGTAGGCCATGATGCGGGAACGACCTTCAAAACTGATATAAAGCCGGCCATTTGGACCAAACGCGATCCCTTCGGAGTCGGTTTGCCCGTCACCCAAGGGGTGACCGTCCTCACCCTTCAGGGGGATCATTTGACTGATGGTGAGACCGTTCAGAACCTCGTCGGTTCGGGTCAATTCCCCCCGCAAGAGATAGCCGCGGTCAGTGACCATGGCGAAGGCCGTGCCCGTTGGGTCTAGCTCAATAGCGGAAAGTTCCTCAGCACCCGCAATGTCGAAGGCGAGCTTGGCGACAAGCTGGGCTTCGGGCAATGCAGGTGTAGCCCCGAACAGGATGAATACAGCAACAATCCAGTGCTTCAATGTCAGCGTCCTGCCACCGCAGCGCATTGATCGGGAAGGTCATTCATCCGCAGTGGACCGCGTGGTGGTGCAGGCGGTTGGCCAGAGGGCGGCGGCGGATTGAGGATGTCATTCACCCATTTTTCCGCATCTTCGCAACCATCGCCCGCAGGAATTGGGGCCTGATCCTGACAGGAGTCATCGCCAGCGGGACAGTTCAAACGCACGTGGAAATGGTAGTGGTGGCCCCACCATGGACGGATTTTGCGGAGCCAATCACGGTTGCCAGTCGCGTTCTTGCACATTTCGACTTTGGCCCCTGCGAACACAAAGATACGGGCGACGCGAGGATCTTCGGCGGCGCGACGAAGGATGGCCTCGTGTTGTGGCGACCAATCGTTGTTGGTGTAGGCACCGTTCGCGCGTTGCATCGTGATGGATGAGAGGCTTTCGCGCTCTGCCTCGGATAGGTCGAGGCGGCTGGGTGGAAGCATCCAGATATCAACGTCGAGGCCGATTTGGTGGCTCGCGTGCCCCGTGAGCATTGGGCCACCACGCGGTTGGCTCATGTCCCCAATGTAAAGGCCATCCCAACCGGGCTGGGTCGCGGCAAAGGCGCTGAGGTCTTCGACAAAAGACACAAGCTGCGGCTGACCCCAGTTACGGTTGCGGCTGAGGCGCATGGCTTGCCACGTTTGACCGTTTTCAGGCAGCTCCATTGCGCCTGATTGGCAACCGCGGGCATAGGAGCCGATGGCCTCTGACGCGCCGTTGCTGGGTGTCGGGATATGGCCGAACACTTCTTTGGCGACGCGAGTGTCGTTCGAAGATTGTGACGACATCACCGATGTTGATGTCGTTGTCTGTGCGGTGTCGTTTGCCTTGCAGGCCGTGAGGGCCAGCAATACACACAATGCCCCTAGTGTGCGGACCATGCTGCGCGATCTCCTTCGCTGTTGACCCAGCGTAGCATCAGAAGACCGATCAGGAAAAGGATGATTACAGGGATAAAGCCCAACTGGTTACTGCCCGTGGCGTAGGTCGTGATGCCGATCATCATGGGTGCGAGGAAGGCGGTCGCTTTGCCTGTCAATGCAAAGAGGCCAAAGGCTTCGGCGGGGCGTTCAGGGTTCGTGTGGCGCACCATCAAAGAGCGCGATGCAGAGTAGAGCGCACCGCCCGCGCCGCCAATCGCGGCCCCACAGATGTAGAAGATGATATCGGGCAGGTTCGATCCTTCGGGGAGGGCAATCGGGCCGATGTGGGTGCGCGACATGCTGACGATGATTGTGCAGACGACCATGAGGACGACGATGGCCGATGTGATCACCGTTTTCGGGCCGTAGCGTTTGTCGGCAATGCCGCCGATCCATGTAACGATCGCTGCGGTGATTGCGCCGATGATGCCAAAGACGCCGATCTGCATCGTGGCCCAGCCCAGCACCAATTTCGCGTAAACGCCGCCAAAGGCATAGAGTGCGTTCAGCGCGTCGCGGTACAACATGGAGCCTACGAGGAACGAGGTCAGACTGCGGCTTTGGCCAATGGATTTCACCGCGCGGATCAGTTCGGGGACGACTTCGCCGATGCTGGTTTTGCGGCGAGGTGTTGAGGTGTCGTCGCGGACCCAGAGGAAGAACGGGATCATGAACACGAGATACCAGATCGCGATGAAGGGACCGACTGAACGGGTGCCTTCGCGGGTCGAGGCATCGAGGCCAAAGATGGGGTCGATGCCGAGGAGCGTTTTGCCGCTGTCGCCCTCGGCCAGCAGCAAGAGCATGATGAACAGCGAAATAACGCCGCCCCAGTAGCCAAACGCCGAGGCCGAGCCAGAGATTTTGCCGACCTCTTTGTCCGTGCCGAGCGAGGGAAGGATCGCGTTGACGAAGTTCAGGCCCGATTCAGCGGCGATGAAGCCGATGTAGAAGATGATCAGCGATATGGTGAGGGTGGCACCGTCTGGTGTCAGACCCCAGAGGAAGGCAGAGGACACCACGTAAATCACTGAAAAGAAAGCGATCCAAGGGATTTTACGTCCACTCAAGTCAGCCCATGCGCCCATAAATGGCGCCGAAATTGCGATGATGACACCCGCGATGGCAGAGCCGAGGGACCAGAGCGATTGCGCGTCGGCTTCGGGTGTGGTCGAGCCGCTCGCGGTGAACCAGTCGGCGGCGACGGCAGCGAAATAGGGGCCAAAGATAAACGTCAGGCCGAGCGTGTAATAAGGCTGTTGCGCCCAATCAAAGGCCATCCAGCCCCAGATGCGCTTTTTGGCTGATACTGACATGATGTTTCCCCAATCCTTTGCTCGATATAGATCAGAGAAACCGTCGGTCTGGCAAGCAAACCTTTAGTAACAGGGCGTTATCAGTGTTTGGGCGGCCAAGGGCGTTTGGTCTCTGCCTCGATCCAAGCTTTGACCCATTCGCCCAAGTCTGGCGAGGGGCCAGTGTGCCCCATGCAGGCAGCGACTTTTTCAGGGGCAACGATGCCTGTTTTGCTCGTCACGGCCGAACGGATCAGAACGTGGTTCGCGCATTCCCCGTTTGAGAGCCACATGCTTTGTTCAATGTAGATGAATTTGTCATCCCAGCCGACGGGCACAGATTTCATCGTGATTTTGTCAAACATGCGGATACGACGGCGATAGCGCGGGGTCGATCCCGCGACCGTCAGGCCCCAGCCGTTTTGTTTGAGCGCTTTGAGTAGCCCAGACGCCTGACCGAGTGGCAAACGCCCCATGTCAAACAGGGTCAGCGTCCGTCCATTGTTCAGTTCCCACCAAAGGTCGAGGTCCCATGGCCAGCAGATATGGTGGGTCACGTAGGTTTCGCCAAAGTTTACCTTTGGGTCGTTACGATGAACGAACATCTGCCAAATCAATCGGAGGAACGGATACATGTGTGACCTTTCATTCTGCAGATGCAAAGAAACGTCAGCCGCACCCAAGGTCAACTGGAACGTTGGGGCAGGGATTGCCGAATGGCCTTGCGCACATTACCTGATGAGCAACTGAAAGGACGCGATATGACCTCTATCTTCCAAATTCTGCTGATGATTATCGGTGTGGCTCGTTTTATGATCTTCGCTCACTTTATCATGAGCTGGCTGATCAGCTTCCAAGTTCTGAACGTGCGTCAGTCTCTGGTTGCGCAGGTTTGGTATGGTCTAGAGCGGTTGCTCGACCCGATTTACCGTCCGTTGCGCAACTTCTTGCCGCGCATGGGTGGGCTGGATCTGTCGCCTGTAGTCGCTCTTTTGGGCCTAGAGGCAATCCGGATCATCCTGATCAACAACATTTCGATGTTTTACTAAGCCGACACAGGCGCCTAATTGCGCATCAAGCTGGGTAGATCACCAGTTAGGCCAGCGGCTTCGCGGACGAAATTGCGGCGCAATGCGGGGATGGAGTTTACCACGCCCATGCCCACATCGCGCACCGCCCGCAGCAACGGGTTATCGTTCGAGAAGAGTTTGTTGAACGTATCCGTCGCGACCGCGAGCGTTGCGGTGTCAAAACGGCGCCACTGTTGGTATTTGTTTAGAACAATCGGGCTACCGATATCTTGACCCGTGTGGCGCGCATCGCGGAGCACGTCTGCAAGCGCGGCAATGTCCCGAAGACCCGCGTTGAGGCCTTGGCCCGCAATCGGGTGCATCCCGTGGGCCGCATCGCCAACCAGCGCTACGCGATCCGCGATAAAGCTATTCGCGAGGGTGAGGTTCAGCGGATAGGTGAAGCGTTTTCCTTCGAGGCTGATATCACCCAGGAAGCTGCCAAATGCAGGCTTCAGTACTTCAAGGAATGTCGCGTCATCCATTGCGGCACATTCGGCGGCACGGGCGTCGGTCTCGCTCCACACGATTGAGGAACGGTTGCCTTTGAGCGGTAGGATGGCCAGCGGGCCGTGCGGCATAAAGAACTGATGGGCAACGCCGCCGTGGGGTTTTTCGTGTGCAACGGCGCAGACGATGCCCGTTTGTCCGTAGGTCCAGCCTGTGCGCTTGATGCCAGCGCGTTCTGCCGTGCCTGATTTGCGTCCGTCACAGCCAACCAATAGGGCCGCGGTGAGCGTTTTTCCCGACGCGAGCGTAACGCTGATCCCGTTTTCGGTCAGCGTTTGGGCGGTCACGGTTTCAGGTGCGTAAAGGGTGATACGGTCGCTTTCCTCCATCGCTTCCATGAAGGCGGGGCGGAGGTGGCGGTCTTCGACCATGTAGCCCATCGGGCCTTCTTCGATCTCTGCGTGATCAAAGTGTAGCATCCACGGCGCGGGGCCTTGGCCTGCGACACCGTCGGTGACCTTGATTTCGAGCATCGGTTCGGCGTGGGCTGCGACTTTGGACCAGATGCCAATCCCTCTGAGCAAGCGTTGAGACGCGAGAGCCAGCGCATAGGCGCGGCCATCAAAGGATGGGTCTTTGTATGTATCTAGTGGCACGGTATCGATGACCCCGACCGAGAGGCCAAAGTGAGCGGCAGCAAGTGCGAGCGCGGGGCCATTTAGGGCGCCGCCAACGATGAGGAGGTCGTGGTCGTAAATCATGGCGTGAATATGGGCCAATTCGCGGGATTGTCCATGCGACATCGTCCCGCTAGCGTTGAGTTAATTGCACAAGGGAGATTGCCATGCAGGACTGGCGGTGGATGACAGCGGCAGATCTAGGACGCCGGATTGGATCGGGGGAAATTGACCCCGTTGACCTGACAAAGGTATTTCTGACTGCCATCGATGAACATGAACATCGCGACCGCATCTATGCACGTGTGACACCCAAACGCGCCTTGGCAGAGGCTCAAGCTTCGTCTGCTCGTGCGAAAGCCGGTTTGCGGCGGTCTGCGTTGGATGGGGTGCCGATCAGCTGGAAGGATCTGTTCGACACGGCCGGAACGGCAACAGAGGCGGGGACGCTTTATCTAAAGGATCGGATCCCTTCGCGGGATGCAGAGGTTCTGCGGAACGCAACGGCGATGGGTTTGGTGTGTTTGGGTAAGACCCATATGACCGAGATCGCCTTTAGTGGGTTGGGGTTAAATCCGATCACTGCAACGCCGCCCTGTGTGAATGATCCCGAGGTTGTTCCGGGGGGATCATCGTCGGGCGCTGCGGCATCCGTGGCCTTTGGTCTGGCTGCGGCGGCGGTTGGGTCGGATACCGGCGGATCAGTGCGCGTGCCGAGCGTTTGGAACGATCTGGTTGGGCTAAAGACAACGCATGGGCTTTTGTCGCTGAAGGGCGTTGTGCCACTGTGTAAGACCTTTGATACCGTTGGGCCGCTGTGTCGGTCGGTCGAAGACGCGGCGCTGATGCTGGGTGCATTGGGTGGATGCACTGCGGACATTAAAGGAAGCGACCTGAGCGGCGTTCGGCTTGCCATCCTCGATACGATTGCGATGGAAAATGTGCGCGAAGCCCCGAAGGCGGCGTTTATGGCGGCTGTCGCTCGGTTGGAGGAGGCTGGCGCAGAGGTCGAACATGTGAGGTTCGAACCGCTTCGGCGAGCATTCGAATTGGCGGGTATTCTTTATACCGTTGATGCCTATGCCTACTGGCGCGACATCATCGAAGCTGATCCGTCAAAAATGTATCACCAAATCCTGACGCGTATTCGGGCTGGTGCCGAATTTGATGCCGTTGATTTCGTGGCTGGCTGGGCCGAACTGAATGAAATTCGAGCCGAATATCACGCCGCGATGGCTGGTTTTGATGCGGTGATCATGCCGACCTCTCCGATCTTGCCGCCGAATGCGAAACGGTTGGAGGAGGACGGGGAATTTTTCATCCAAGAGAACCTGATGACGCTCCGCAATACGCGTGTCGGCAATCTGATGGGCGAATGCTCTCTGACGCTTCCTACGGGCGTTCCGTCCTGTGGGATCATGCTGAACGCGGCCCCAATGAGCGAAGCGCGATTGCTGCGGATTGGTGCAGCGGCAGAGCGCGCCTTGGCCTAAATGCCACATTTCTGACGCGGGGCGCTCTGGATTTGTTCCGTTTTTCTGGACAGCGCAGGCGGTCGGGGGTTATCAAGGTACAAAGCGGGACGAAAATGATCTCGCAACTTTGAGGCAGAAATGATCTATCCGGAGCGGTTCTCGAACCTTGCGGACTACGCATTCCCGCGTTTGCGGGCTCTACTCGACGTCCATGAACCGGGCGGAGAACCTCTGGCGTTGACCATTGGAGAGCCACAACATGCGTTCCCGTCGTGGGTTGGGGATGTCTTGGCCGACAACATCGCTGGTTTTGCGAAATACCCGCCCAACGATGGCGAGCCTGATCTGCTGGCTGCTATTTCTGCATGGATTGACCGTCGTTATGGCGTCGTCGTTGGGCCTGATCGGATCATGGCGCTGAATGGCACGCGTGAGGGGCTGTATAACGCTGCAATGGCGCTCTGCCCTGAGACGAAGAACGGTAAACGGCCGGTGATCCTGACGCCGAACCCGTTCTATCAAGTTTACATGATTGCTTCGATTTCGGTGGGTGCGGAGACTGTATTCGTTCCTGCGACCGCCGATAATGGGTTCCTGCCTGATTACGCATCGATGCCTGCGGATGTGCTGGATCGCACGGCGATTGCTTACATCTGTTCCCCGTCGAACCCCCAGGGTGCTGTGGCGTCGCGAGACTACTGGCGCGAGCTTATTGCGCTAGCCGAAAAGCACGATTTCCGTATTTTCGCGGACGAGTGCTATTCCGAGATCTACCGTGATGAAGCGCCTGTTGGCGCTCTCGAAGTGGCGGCGGAGATGGGTGCAGACCCTGAGCGCATCACGATTTTCCACTCTCTTTCGAAGCGGTCCAATCTTCCGGGCTTGCGGTCTGGTTTCGTAGCCGGCGGGACAGAGTCTATACGGTTGATCCGTCAGTTGCGTGCCTATTCGGGCGCGCCGCTGCCGTTGCCTATACAACGTGTATCTACACGTGTTTGGAGCGACGAAGAGCACGTGATCGAGAACCGTGCACTCTACAACGCGAAATACAAGATGGCCGAAGAGGTTCTAAGGAACCTGCCCGGCTATCACACGCCCGAGGGCGGATTTTTCCTGTGGTTGCCTGTCGAAGATGGCGAGGCAGCTGCACTGAAGCTATGGCGAGAAACCGGCGTGCGTGTGCTGCCCGGCGGGTATCTGAGCCGTGATGTTAACGACAAAAACCCCGGTAAGGGGTTCATTAGGGTCGCCATGGTGGCTCCGATGGAAGAGATGCGACGCGGTCTGACTTTGATCCGCGAATGCCTCTACGATTAAAGGGATTTTGGTATGGCCTCTTATTCGACACGTCAGCGCGACCCGCTCTTGGATAGCACCACGCAGGCTATTCTGGAAAAACGTGGCAAAGAGCTTTTGGGTCTTGGTCTGATTGCGCTTGGGGTCATCGTGGGGCTGATGGTCGGGTCCTATTCGCCCGAAGATCCAAGCTGGATGCTCGCCACTGACGCACCTGTTCAAAACTGGATGGGTCGTATGGGCGCGTCGATTGCTGCGCCGTTGATGCTCGTTGTTGGTAAGGCGTCGTGGTGGCTGGCACTGATCCCGATGGTATGGGGTCTGCGGTTGACGCTGCACTACGGTGCAGAGCGTGCCTTTGGTCGTCTGGTCTTCTTCCCGATCCCGATTGTCGTTGCGGCAATCTATTTTGCAACATACTCGGCCGATCCGAGCTGGACCCATTCGTTTGGTTACGGTGGGATGCTTGGTGATACGGTTCTCGGCATGATCCTGACGCCGCTTGTGGCGGGGTCCCTGCTGTGGGTGAAGGTCGCGGCCTTGATTTCGGGTATCGCGATGCTCGCGCTGGGCGCGTTTGTTCTGGGCTTTACGATGCCAGAAATTCGTACGGGCTGGCGGTTTTTCCTCTATGGTCTTGTTGTCGTCTACGATCTGATTTTGCGCCTCGTTGGGCGTGGTGCTGATATGTCCGTGCGTGCAGCACAGGTTGGTTACGCCAATGTGCAGAGCCGTCGTGATCAGGCCCGCAATGATCGCAAACACTCCCAAGACGAGATTGATGCATTCTACGCGGTGCCCGATCCAGAAGAGCGTCAGCGCGTGGCGAATGTGGTTCGCAGTAACCCTGTGACTGCCGACACCATGCCCAAGATGCCGAAAATTGTTGCGGCAGCATCGATGGCTGCGGCCGCGCGTCCTGCGCAGGCAGAGGCGTCTGGACTGCGTGGTTTGATGCCGAAAATGTTTGGTCGCGCTGCTGAAGTAGATTTGGAGCCTGAACTGATCGAATCCGAGCCGCCGATGATGGCGGGTGCGCAGGCACCTGATGATGATCGTATCCGCGCCCGTATTTCCGATGTGATCCGCAATCGGAACGTTCAGCCAGTTGTTGAACAAAAGCAGCCGCCGATTGTTCGAACAGCAGATGGTGTACGGATCGAGCCGACCTTGGTCGCGGGTCGCGGCCCACGCCCTTTGGTTGCACAGCCAGCCATGGCAGTGCCCCATTCTGTAGAGCCGCCTTTGATGCGCCAACCTACGCCCGAGATGGGCATGGATATGCCGCAGTGGGATGACGAGCCTGAAATTCTGGTCGATGGCGACGATGCCAATATCTTTGCAGATATTGATCGTGATGATTACGAGCCG
>NZ_CP018573.1:0-169066 GCF_001908835.1 Marivivens sp. JLT3646
TCCGCTATATTTGATCCATTCTGTATTTGCAGAGTTTTAAAATCCTTTCGTCCGCAGAGGTCATGTTCGCAGTCAAAGCTTTCAGCAAGCCTTGCGATGCGTTTGGGCATATGAGGCTCAATTCCCAACGCATTTATCCATGACTTAAATCATAAGGACGTTAAAATGAGCCTCTCTTCCACTTCCCGCCGCCTTGAAGGTGTTCAATCCGCTTTAGAAGTCACTGTCTGTGAAGCACTCGGTGACCCAAAGACCCATGACGCTCAAAAATTGCATCGCGCCTACGGGGATTTGATCGGGAATCCCACTCTTGTACGCCAACCTAACGTTGATTTTAGGGTGATCGCAGACATTTTAAAGAGCAAGTTCCCATGGGCGACAGACGCTGTCGAATTAGTTCTCGGCGAAATTGCACTGAAGCAAGTTTACGGTGATCCTCGATTGTCATCCGTCCTGAAGCCTTTCTTGCTGGTTGGTCAGCCGGGCAGTGGCAAAACAAAGTTTGCAACTGAACTGAGTCAAATCCTGGGGTTCCATGGACATTTATCGGGAGGTGTCGCTGATTCAGGTGGCTTGCAGGCCGTGTCGCGCGGTTGGTCTTCGACACTACCATGTGGTCCCTTTTTGGCGATGCACCGTCATAAGTGTGCAAACCCTGTCATTTTGATCGATGAGATTGATAAGGCCAAAGATGGAGCAAGCAACGTCATATTTGGACCACCTTATTGTCGATGTTAAATGCTGATGGTCAGTTTTATGACGGTTGCCTTATGGCAAATGTTGATCTGCGGTTTGTGAATTTTTGGGCCACAGCAAACACCATTCTGAGATGCCGAGACCGCTTATCGACCGTTTCATCGTAGTACAGATGCGAGCCCTGGGGCTGAGTTTAGTGACCGATTTTAGATAGTATCGTGGCGGATCATCTGTCTTCAATTGGCGCTCAGGGATGCCCCGCTATCACGCAATTAGAGCGACACAAATCAAACAAGTCCTTAAGTCAAAAGACGGGAGCATCCGAAAATGCAACAGACCTTTGCTGCTTTACTTCGCAAGAAGGCCTTACAAGAAGTTTGCCTGTAATGCATCACGATGAGGCCAAGGAGAACACTTTGATCCATTGGCCAAGCCCCTCTGAAGCTCTCCATTAAGACGCGTTCGACGTGAGGGCAGGGGTATTGATAGCCACGCACCCCTGTGCGCGTTGACCGCAGCACGCGAATGGCCAAAGTCAGAAAAATTCACGATTTAGATAGTTATGTAACACTTTTGCACAAACTATTTTAACTTAAAGTAAATCTAATAAGGTTTTCGTAAGCTCTAAGAGGTTCGAAAAGTGAAATTCCTTTAATACAAGTTCTTAGGTCTCAATATGAAATTTTTTGACGGTTATTAAGAGGTTTTAAACCGTTTGAGGGCTGAGGCCGAAGAGAGTAGGGATCCTAGCTCTCCGGTAAAATGGGTGAATGCTTTGACCAGTCTGAGGTCTGATTCCGGAGGGGCAGGATCCTACACTAAGCTCTTTTCGGGCAACTGTATTCACCCGTGAGCAGGATATTACCCAGCCGAGGGGCAAGATATGCGCCATGAGGTGGAGAGAGCAGTCCAGGCCTTCGCGGTGGCGATTGGCGACGGCGACACCGAGATGCTTGGTTTTCCATTAGATGACGATTGCGGCGAGGAGATTCAGCTCGGACTGTAAGGTGCGGCTACCCGTGGAGGAATCGTAAAAGTTATTGTCCTCCGCAGGGCAGTTATGTAGCTCCGAGCGATGATCAGTCCAAATTTCCGCACCACGCCTGAAAGGCCACCGCTTTCCGCGTTCCATCATGTCCTACGCGGTCTGAGCGTATTATCGCTTATCGTTTAGCCTGCGTGATGTTTAGGATCTGCTGGCTTAACGCGGCATCGTCGTGCAAACACGCCGAAATGCGCGGGCGGCGAAGCGTTCTTTTTCACGGCTGATTGCCCGCTGGGGTGAGCCCCGCGTCATCGTGACGGACAGACTGCGCAGCTATGGCGCGGCCCTGCGGCAGCTCCGGCTGAACATGGATCACCGGGCGCACAGGGGACTGAACAATCGTATTGAGGATCGCACAGACCCACGTGAAAGCGCAAGAAAATCTGGGGCCGAGTCAAATCGCCAAGGCAGGCGCAAAGGTTCCTCTGCGCCCACGCGGAAAGCGCCAACCTGCTCCGCCCTCATTGCCAAAAGATGACCGCCTCCCGATTCCGTCAGAGCCTCGCCGCTGCGTTCGAGCGCTGGAACGACTGTGCTAAAACATGGCCGCGTAACAGAAGGTAGCGCGCCCCAACTTTCGATCCCGGGCAACAACTTGACGATCCCTGCTGGTCCTTTGAGCGATAGAATGACTTGTATGCCTCACAAATGATTTATATATGAGTTATAGAAAGGATATCTATAACTCATGGCTTGGAACTGGACGCTGCCCGATTGGCCGGATTTCCGGTATGACGCCTCCGCTCTGGAGCCGTTTGAGCAGACGTTTCTCCTGTCATCCGGAGAAATCCTCGGCGCATTCCATCATGTCAGCCAGCCGGAGCGCGAGCAACTCCGCATCGAACTGCTGAGCGAGGAAGCGATGCAGACGAGCGCCATCGAGGGTGAAATCCTTGACCGGCTCAGTGTCCAGTCTTCGCTGCGCCGCCATCTGGGCCTCGATCCGGACAGCTACCCTGCCAAACCTCGCGAACAGGGCGTCGCGGAAATGATGGTCGACCTCTATTCCAGTTTTGCAGAGCCGCTGACCCATGAGACGCTTTTCCGCTGGCATCGGATGCTACTGTCCCATGACCGCCGGTTGGAAACCGTCGGGGCATACCGACAACACGCCGAGGCGATGCAAATCGTTTCCGGCCGCCTTGACCGGCCCACGATCCATTTCGAAGCGCCGCCTTCAGGGCGGCTCATGCTTGAGATGGATCGATATGCGGATTGGTTCAGCAAGACCGGTCCGGGGGGATCAGAGCCGCTTCCTGCGCTGACGCGCGCAGGGCTAGGCCATCTCTATTTCGAGAGCATCCACCCATTCGAAGACGGCAACGGCCGCTTGGGTCGCGCCCTTGCTGAAAAGTCGCTTGCGCAAAACATAGGCCAGCCGAGCCTCATCTCGCTCGCCTTCACCATAGAGAAGGAGCGCAAGGCATACTACGACCAGCTCGAGCAGCATCAACAAACGCTTCAAGTGACCGATTGGCTCGTCTGGTTCGCGGAAGTTGTCTTGAGAGCCCAACAGGTCACACTCGACCGCGTCGGCTTCTTCATCAGCAAGGCACATTTCTTTGATCGTCACAGGGACCAGTTGAACGAACGCCAGGTCAAGGCCATCACTCGAATGTTTCGGGAAGGCCCTGGCGGTTTCAAAGGTGGTCTCAGCGCCGAGAACTATCTCAAGATCACCGGAACCTCACGCGCAACCGCAACCCGCGATCTGCAGGATCTGGTCGAGAAAGGTGCGCTCAGCCGAACCGGTGAGCGACGCCATACGAGATATTGGTTGAACCTGACTGAGAGGGGGCGGACCGGATGACACAAGAGCGTCCGACCAAACGAAACCCTACTCTCGTTGGGCCGACTGAGTGGGGGTTTTCCAAGTGCATGGGTCTGGTCACCCACTAAATCTTGCAAAAGCATTAAGGAAGTTTCGATTTGAGCAATCAGATTGTGAGCGAGGGCAGCCTATTAACATCTGACTTTCTGTCCGAAGCCGTTCAGGGCGTTTCGGAGTGAGACAGGCTATGAGCAACGTCAACGTCAAACGAGCCGTCGAGAACATTTGATCCGGAACAAACGTCTACACTCCGCCTGTCGAAACCATCGTGAACACGATCCAGGCCATAGAAGCCGCATCCATCGAGAAAGGCCGCGTCGATATCCTCCGAAGACGGTCGAACCAACAGGAACTTTAATGCTGCCAGCCGCCTGTTGAGAGTTTCACAGTCATCAACAACGGTATCGGTTTTAATTACGAGAACAGGAATTCATTCGACACTCTTTACTCCGACCACAGGATTTCGCAGGGCGAATAGGATTTGGGCGATTCACCTGTTTGAAATACTTCGAGGACTTGCTTGTCGAGGGTGTTTTCGAACATGAAAATGCGCGGAGCAAGCGTGCCATCAAATTGGGCAAATAATCCGATATCATCGTCAATGAAATCATTGAAGGTTGTCCGGATGGCGACATCGGGTCCCGCAATACGAAGTTCTCAGAGAAAAACCATAACGGTAATCCAAGATATCCCACGGGTAGCGGCACCTTACATGATTGTTAAGCACTTACTGAGGTGGCTCTTTCTGCAGTTTATTCTCAGTTTATATGTATCAATGTTGTTTTTGATACACAAAGGATGGTTGTGAAGCCAGTTTCATACTCTCGTACTGCACAAGTTGTCTATCAGGATTTATTGCGCATGCACCTCGACGAGGCCGAGTCAGAGGCCGTGGGGAGTATCGAAGAAAGTCATCGCAACGGGCGGATTTATTTTTACGACCGGTTTTTTATCGGCACCGAAATAAAAAGTCGGTATCTTGGAGAGGAAAGCGCGGATCTTCGAAGTCGTCTCTAGATGGATTGAATCAAATATACGGAGACAGATTACTGGGTCGGCACTGTGCTCAACTATCTATTTATTAACATAACATTGATTATGAAATCAATTTCTGGTTCAAGCCCCGTCGATCAAAATGTCCAAAGCTCTCTTGATCTGATCACGGTAGCCTGACAACGAACCAACCTTCTCATTCAGCTCTCCCCTCATAACAGCAACGAGCACATTTCAGCATAGAAACATGCTGCAATCGTTTGCAAGATTTCACTTTTATACTGAGCCTTTCATCCGAGTTGTGTAGGTTGGAGGCACGAGAAACTACTGAGGACTGCGACGCATGACTCCCACGTTAAAGGACGTTGCACTACGAGCTGGCGTATCGACCTCTGCGGTATCACGCACTTTTACCGATGGCGCCTCTGTCTCGGATAAAATGCGTAAGAAAGTTGAAAAAGCGGCGGCCGAGTTGGGCTATAGTCCCAACTTTATCGCACGAAGCCTAACAACCCGTCGAACAAAGTTGATCGGATTGGTTTCTGACAACTTTTATAATCCTGTTTTTCTCGAAGTTTTTGATCGCTTCACCCGCGCCTTACAAGACTGCGGCCTGCGACCGCTTCTCGTTAACCTGAGCAATGAAACAGATCCCGAAAACTCGGTGCGGATGCTGCAACAGTATTCGGTCGATGGTGTGATGGTGGCCTCTTCGACCCTGCCCCCAGAATTTTCGAAAGCGTTTCGAGATAAGAATATCCCGGTCGTCAACACCTTCGGACGTCACGCGACAAGCCCCGACGTGCATGTGGTGGGCATCAACAACGTGGCTGCGGGGCGTATGGCGGCGCGCGAATTAATATCGCGTGGCTATAAGTCTATTGCCTTTCTCGGGGGGCCGAAGCGGGCTACCTCTACCTTAGATCGACTGGAAGGGTTTCAAGCTGAATTGGCGCTCCATCCAGACGTCACATTCAGCTATAGCTTCGCCTCGGCCTATTCATTTCACGCAGGACGTGCTGAAATTCTAAGGCTTGCTGAATTTGGGTTAGCAGAAGCATATTTCGGGGGCGATGACGTCTTATCTGTTGGAATCCTAAGTGGTCTTCAGGACCTTAGGAAAAACGTGCCAAACGATGTTGGGCTCATCGGCTTTAACAACATAGAAATGGCAGGTTGGGAGAACATCGCGCTGACCACCATCCACCAACCGATCGCGCAGATTATTGCATCATCGGTCGAATTGATGGTGGCCATGCTCGAAAACCCTGACCGCTACCCAGAGGCACGGCTGTTCCCTTGCCACGTGGTCGAACGCAAAACATTGCGTCCGATCCAGAGCCGTTAACGGAACATAGGCGGGCGGGCATCCATCCACGCGCCGTCTTTCTTGGCAGATGCCACAGCGGTGTGAACCGCTGCCATCGACCGCACACCATCTGCCGCATTTGGCAAACCGTCACGGGTTTCGCCTCCGATTGCGTCCGCGAGATCACAATAGATGTTAGCAACGGCCAATGGGAAACCCTCGGGGTGTGCAATCGCCACACGAGACAGGCGCTGCGCGTCCTCATGCAGACCGGCTTCACCTTTTTCAATGATCTGGGTGCGTCCACCTACAGGAGTGTAAATCAACTGGTTTGGTTGCTCAGACGCCCACCGCAAACCTCCTGTTTCGCCAAAGACTTGGATATCAAACCCGTGCTGCCGCCCAATCGCCACCGACGATGTCCAAAGTCGTCCGACAGTGCCCCCTGCCATGCGGAAATTGACCATCGCATCATCTTCTAGAACGCGGCTCGGTATCGTAGAGGCAAAGTCCGCCGATAATTTTTCGACGGTGTCATCAGCAATAAACGTCGCCATGTGAAGCGCATGAATACCGCAGTCCGCGAACTGGCCTGAAACACCCGCCATAGCCGGATCGTACCGCCAGCGCACACGCGGGTTATCGGCATCAGTCGCATCGCCATGGTGCCCGTGACTAAAGTTAGTGACAACCAAACGCACTTTTCCAATCTCACCTGCGCGCACCATCGCACGGGCCTGACGCACCATGGGATAGGCTGAGTAGCAATAGTTCACCGCACAGATTTTGCCCGTCTTTTCTGCGATGCGAACGATGTCTTCGCCTTCTTCAACGGACATCGTCATCGGCTTTTCACAAAGCACATTGAACCCTGCCTCGAGAAACGCCTTAGTAATTTCAAAGTGCGTGGCATTCGGGGTTGCAACAGTCACAAGATCGACACGATCGTCGCGGTCTTTCTCACCAGCCAGCATCTCTTGCCAATCGCCATAAGCACGATCTGCCGAAATACCGAGCCGTTGCGCATATTCGCGACCTACATCAGCACGGTGATCCAATGCCCCCGCGACAAATTCAAAGCGTGCATCAGCCTGAGCACCCAGACGGTGCGCTGGTCCAATCTGGCTGCCCTCACCGCCGCCGATCATGCCCCATTTTAACTTTGCCATGTTCGGTCTCCTCAAAAGCCGATGGATTGAAGGTAGTTACGATTTGCGCGGGCATCCTCTAGCGGCGTGCCTGGCATCGACGGATCACAGTCCTGCTCTACGGTGCACCAGCCCTCAAACCCAGCGTCGAGAAGAACCTGACGAACCGCAGGAAAATCCACATCACCCTGACCGAGGTTACAGAAAATGCCCTGACCGCAAGCTTTGTAAAAGTCTGTACGATTGGCAACAACGTCGGCCTTAACGACTGGATTGATATCCTTAAAATGCATGTACGAGATACGGCCGATATGACGCTTCATAAATGCGACCGGATCAAAGCCGGCATAGGAATGATGGCCCGTATCAAAGCAGATTTTAAGCACGCTTTCGTCCACTTCATCCAATAGCCGCTCGAGCTCTGGTTCAAAGTCGATAAAGCCCGCCGCATGGGCATGAATGCTCGCGGTGAGACCATATTCTTCGGTCCCCATTTTCGCGATTGTCGCGATCCGATCCCGAAAAGCCCGCCATTCGTCCGCGTCCATTTGCTCGGCTTCGCTCGCACGACCTGCAGTCGCCGCACGACGCGGCGAAATACTGTCGATCAGAACGAGGTGCTTGGCACCATGTGCGACGAGAGCCTTACAGGTTCGGACACTCGCATCCATAACCTCGTCCCATTTCGCCGGATCATGGAAGGGACGGAACACAACGCCCCCAACGATCTCAAGGTCGCGCTCGGCCAAGGCTGGGGCGAGGACTGCAGGGTCTTCTGGCATGTAGCCAATCGGGCCAAGTTCGATCCCTTTATATCCCGCACCTGCACACTGATCCAAAACGGATTGCCACGATGGATAGGACGGATCACTAGCGAATTCGATACCCCATGAACACGGGGCGTTTGCGATTTTGATAGTCATTTACTGGCGCCTTTCAAACGCAATCAGACAGACGATACTTCAACCCAAGCCTTACTGCGCGATGATACCATCGACGCTTCAATCACTTGATTCACCTCCATGCCATCCTCAAAGGTCGGCCATACGGGGGCACGGGTTTCAATGGCCCGTAAAAAGTCACGGGCTTCGATGATGATTTGATCCTGATAGCCAGTGCCATGGCCCGGACCCTGACAGAACGGCAGATAATCGGGATGCGCTGGACCCGTTAGGATTTTGCGGAAACCGCGCGTCGCTTCGGGTTCGTCCATCGAATAGAGCCAGATCGCGTTCTGATCTTCTTGGTCAAAGCGAATAGCACCCTTCGTCCCTGTAACCTCATAGGCGTAACCCATCTTTCGACCATGTGCGACGCGGCTGAAATACATCTGCCCCATCGCCCCATTGGCAAAACGGCACATCAGTTGCCCGTGATCATCATTGGTCACAATCCCACCGGGACGATTGTTGTGCACCGTTTCGACCTCTGCAATTACTGACTTGATAGGGCCGATAAGAGCTAAGGCGCCATTGATCATATGAGGGGCGAGATCTCCCATCGTTCCATTAGCATCTCCTTGGGTCCGCCAATTTGCGGGCGCATCAGGATCCGCCAAAAAATCTTCTGTGTGTTCACCGCGAAACCAAACGACATCGCCAATCGCGCCTTCTGCGATGAGCTGGCGCGCGAATTGACTGGCAGGCGTCCGAATGTAGTTAAAACCGACCATACTCACCTGCCCCTTGGCAGCGGCAACCATGGCGCGGCTATCATCGAGAGAGGCACCCAGCGGCTTTTCGCAAAACACGGGTTTGTTGAGCGCAAAGGCTGCCTCCGCAATAGCGCGGTGTGTCGCCTGCGGAGATGCGATGACGATGGCTTCGACCTTTGGATCATTAACCAACTCGCGCCAGTCATCGGTGCCACGCGCAAATCCATAGGCCGTACGATATGCCTCTGCAGATGATTTGGAACTGGCGCAGACCATCTCAAGCCGCGGACGAAGGGTCGTGTTGAACACCGCACCAACGGCAGACATGGCAACCGCATGTGCCTTGCCCATGTATCCGCCACCGATGATGCCTATCCCGATTTGGGTCATCAGCCCCTCCCGTAAAATCAGTTTGCAACCGCTTGCAATATTCGTATCCTCCCGTTCAGAGTCGTGCAAGCAGCAAACACGCTTTGCCGCATGAATGAGCATAAAAAGAGGTTGGCTGATTGATGGAGATTTTCGACGCCATAAAGCGCAATAGCTTTATCGTCTTGGGCCGTGTCGGCATGGACCTCTTTGCCGACACAGGCATCGCGATTGAGGACGCGACGACCTTTAACGCTGATATGGGCGGATCATCAGCCAACATTGCGGCTGGCATTGCAAAACTGGGCGGCAAGGCATCACTTGTCACACGGGTTTCTGATGATGCTGTTGGTCGCTTCTGTGTTGGCAAACTCAAACACTACGGGGTCGGCTGCGAGTACGTGATCCCCCAAGGTGGTGAAGCCCGCAACTCATTGGCCGTGTATGAAACTCGCCTTGAGGGTCATCAATCGGTGATCTACCGGAACGGTGCTGCGGACTTTGAAATGACGGTCGCAGACGTTGAGGCCGTGGACTTTTCCCAATTTGGAGCGTTGATCGCCGCAGGCACCGTTTTTGCCGCTGAACCGTCACGCTCGGCTGCGTTTCGAGCATTTGAGTTGGCGCGAGCCGCTGGCTTGCCAATCATCTTTGACGTCGATTATCGCCCCTACAGTTGGCCCAGTGCAAAGGTCGCCGAAGACGTCCTGTCGCGCGCAGGGACTATGTCTGATGTGATCATCGGTAACGACGATGAATTCGGGTTTATGGCTGGCAGCAAAGATGCAGGCCTCGATATGGCGCGACGGCTCGCTTCAACTTCGGCCCAGATCGTCGTCTATAAAATGGGCGAACACGGAGCGGTGACGTGCCATAAGGGCGATGAACTTCGCACAGGCGTATATACTGTAGACGCCGTCAAACCTACGGGTGCCGGCGACAGCTTTATGGCTGGGTTTTTGACCTCAATCGCGGATGGGCACGACCTGCATACGGCACTTCTGCGCGGATCTGCATGCGCAGCTATCGTAGTCGGCAAACCGGGATGTGCGCCCGCCATGCCCTACCCTGATGAACTAGACACATTTTTGACCAATCACCCCGGCCCCACTCTGGTGGCTTAAGGAGAGTTCGATGCATATTCCGCCGCATGACAACCAAAACAAGCCTATCGTTGATGTTGATGATCCAACGGTTCCGTTGAACTATTTCAATATCGTTAAACTAAAGGCGGGCGAGGCCTTTACCTATCAGGTCCCAAATTATGAAACCTGCATTGTTCCCGCGACAGGAACGGTTGATGTGGATGTCGAGGGGATGAGCTTTGCGGACATCGGAAATCGGGGCGTTGATGTGTGGGACGGAGAGCCGGAAGGCGTCTATGCCCCCTCTGGCGCCACAGTTACTTTGGTCGCGAAGCGTGACACGGAAACCTTTGTCGCAGGTGCCCGATATGAAAAAGTCCTAGACCCGTTCGATGTACGTGTGGCTGAGATTGATAAAGTTCAATACGGTTCGGACAACACTAAAACCCATCGCAAAATCAAACACATCCTTGGCCAAAAACAACACGACAAGGTTGGACGACTACTGGTGTCCGAACTCTTTACGGTAGGCCAAGGTGGCTGGTCTGGGTTCCCATCGCACAAACACGACACGGACCGTTGGGACGAAAATGGCACCCTTATCGAGACGCGTCACGACGAAACCTATAACTTTCGGTTTCGTCCGAACCACGGCGGCGGCGTTCAGATCCTTCAACGCGAAGAAGGCAAGGTTGGCGATGCCTATCAACTGATGGACCGCTCAACCATTTGCATCGACAAAGGGTATCACCCCTGCGCCGTTCTGCCGGGTTATGAGATGTATTATTTCACCATTCTCGGTGGTCTAAGTCAGCGCAGTCTCGTTCAATTTTTCCAGCCTACACATGCCTATCAGGTCGAAACCATTCCCGGGATCAAAGACATGGTGGCCAAATTCAAATGACCATCGCAACGCTCGCTGAGGTTCTGCAACCAGCCTTAGATAAAGGTTATGCGGTGGCTGGACTGGTCACCTTGGGGTGGGAGGATATGTGCGCCTATGTTGAGGCCGCCGAAGCCGAGGGATGCCCTGTGATTTTGCAAGCTGGCCCGTCCTGCCGTGCACATACGCCGCTACCAATTCTGGGCAAAATGTTCCGCCATCTCGCAGAGCAAGCAACAGTTCCAGTGGTCGCACACCTAGACCATGGGTATTCGCTCGACGACTGTCGGATGGCGATTGACGCGGGATTTACCTCGGTCATGTTCGACGGATCTCGCAAACCGTTGCAGCAGAATATTGATGAAACCGCGGCCATCGCTGCACTCGCCCATGATGCAAATGTGTCGTGCGAGGGCGAAGTTGGTTTTGTCGGCTATGCCAACGGGGAACAGTCGGCGGGAACGGACCCAACAGAGGCAGCTACATTCGCACTTCAAACGGGTGTGGATGCAATGGCCGTTTCTGTCGGGAACGTTCATCTTCAACAATCAGAAGGGACGGGTTTAGATATCGACCGTATACGCGCCATCGAAGCCGCAACGAATATACCCCTTGTGATCCACGGCGGCTCAGGCGTGCCAAAGGCGCAACGCCGCGCTTTGGCTCACAGTTCGAACGTGTGTAAATTCAACATTGGAACCGAGCTGCGAATGACCTTTGGCACCGCACTTCGTCAAACTTTGAACGATCATCCTGATCAGTTTGACAGGCTCGAAATACTCAAAGCGACGATAAACCCGATGACCATGGTAACGCGCGATATCTTACGTGAGTTAATGCCAGACTAAACGCAGAACGTTCTAGCACCATAAAAATTCGGGGGTGCCCTTTGTTACTTCAACAGTGCCTTCAGGTCGGTTGTTTCATCGACCATAATTTCGGGGGCGGGTGATTTTTCGGCTTCGATGAGGCGTTTGCCGACCATGTAGTCTCGGCTTGCGTTGATGGCGTCGACGGCGATGAGGGTGTCGCCTTGGTAGTACCAGTGGACGCGGGCGTCGGGGGTGTCGGCGTAGGTTTTGACGTGGACGGCGTCGTAGCCGATGTTGAGGCCCGCGATCTGCAGTTTCACGTCGTATTGGTCCGACCAGAACCACGGTTTGGGGCTATACTCGACCGATCCGCCCATCATGTTTTTGGCGACAACCTCTGCTTGGTCGATGGCATTCCCGACACTTTCGATACGGAGGCGCTGGCCTTTGAAGGTCAGGTTCGCGCAGTCGCCGGCGGCCCATATATGCGGGACGGTCGTGCGGCCTTGGGCGTCGGTGTCGATGCCGTTCGAACAGACAGCACCTGCCGCTTCGGCGAGGATGGTTGCGGGCATGATCCCGACGCCGACAATCGCAAAATCAACCTCCAACGCGGTGCCATCCGAGAGAACCGCACCCGTCACGCGGTCGGTGCCCATCAGATGATCGAGGCCAACACCTTCGATGATCTTAACACCGTGTTTGGTGTGGATGTCGCGGAAGTAGTCGGAGGTTTCGGGGCAGGCCACACGCCGCAAAATGCGCGGCGCCATTTCAACGAGCGTGACCTCGCAGCCCTTCTTTGCGGCAACGGCGGCGGCTTCGAGGCCGATATACCCACCCCCGATGACCAAAAGCTTGCGGCCCGCCGTGAACTCCCGCGTCATGGTGTCCGCGTCTTTGAGGTCGCGAACCGTGTACACACCGTCCAAAGTTCCACCGATCGCCGCAGGCAGGGTGCGCGGATGCGAGCCTGTGCAAATCGCCAATTCGTCATATCCCATCTCAACCTCACCCTGCAGGGTGATGGTCTTGGCCTCGGCGTTCACACCCACAACGCGGGTGTCGAGCATCAGATCGATGTTGTTTTCCGCATACCACTCGGGCGCCCGCAGCAAGAGACGCGACAGCTCCATTTCACCCAACATATAGGCCTTGGACAGCGGTGGACGCTGATAGGGATGCACCGGCTCCGCCCCGATCAAAGTGATCTTTCCGTCAAACCCATCAGCCCGCAAACGAGCCGCAAGCGTTGCACCGGCTTGACCTGCGCCAACCACGACAAAATGTTGCATGAGATCACCCTCAGCTAAATTGTGAACAATGCTGCCTTAAAAGAGATGTTCGACGGCTGGATCGGGCACAAACCGCCAGTTGCGACGGGGGCCGGCCATAACGTTCAGATAATACATCTCGAACCCGTAAGGCGCACCGCAGGGGTGATGCCCACGCGGCACCAAAACAACATCGCCATCAGAGACGGCGATGGTCTCGTCCAAGGTGCCATCCTCGGTGTAAACACGCTGGATACCGAACCCTTGGGCGGGATTGATGCGGTGATAGTAAGTTTCTTCAAGATAGGTGATCCGCGGGAAGTCATCTTCGTCATGACGGTGGCTGGGATAGGATGACCAATGCCCTGCGGGGGTAAAGACTTCGGTGACCAAAAGACTGTCACAATAGTCTTCGTTTTCCATCGCGATATTATTGATAAAGCGCGTGTTGGTGCCCGTCCCACGCTGCGTCAGCGTGATCCCGTCCGGCCCAATACGGCGTGCCTCATGACCGCCTTTGCCTGGCGCCAAACACACCGCGATCACGCAGTCGGTCGTCGCGGTCGCCTCCCAGCTCTCACCGTTCGGCACATAGAGGCAATGCGGCGGCGTCTTTTCAAAGACGTTCATCCGCTCGCCCAGTTCCCCCCACGACTGCCCCGCAGCGTCAAAGGTCGCCTTGCCTTCGACCATCACCAAAATGGCTTCGTTACCCCCCAAAGCCTCGCCCACGGCTTCGCCAGCACGCAGACGGTAGAGCGAGAACCCAACATAGCGCCAACCCGCAGACTGCGGCGTGATCTGATGCACCTTGCCATGCGTTCCAAAGGGTTTGCACAAAAGATCAGGCATCATCAGTGTCCTTTTCAGGGTCAGTGGGGTCAAATACGATAAAGAAAGAATAAGCCGCATAGGCCCCCAAAGCCCCAAAGAGGACCGCCCAACCCGGCGATCCTGTCCAAAGCTCTACCACCATCCAAAAGACACAGATCGCGACCAAAAGAACGCGCAGCCACAAAGGACGGAAGAAGGGGTCATTCATTTTAAACATCAGATCAGGCCAGTTTCTGTTGCAATCCGCTTGAGCGTATGCAGGCCGAGGGTTTGATACAACAGCGGGTTCCGCACCTCGGGATCCTGCTCTGCCTCAATCACGATCCAACCGTCGTAATTGTTGTCCGCAAGGATCTGCAGGAGCGGCTTAAAATCAACGCCACCTTCCTGATCGCCCGGCACAGTAAAGGCACCCTGAACAACACCCTGAAGGAAGGACAGACCCTCTGCGCGGACCTTTTCCGTGATCGCAGGACGGATGTTTTTCGCGTGGAAGTGACGGACGCGACCAACGTGTTTGGTCAAAACAGCCACAGGATCACCACCGCCGAATGCGCAGTGACCCGCATCGAACAGAAGATGCGTTGCGGGGCCAGTCGCGGCCATGAAGGCGTCGATTTCCTCTGGAGACTCAACAATCGTGCCCATGTGGTGGTGATAGACCAAGGTCACACCCTGATCCGCCAGATACTGCGCGAACTCTTCGAGTTTGGCACCAAAAGCGGTCATTTCATCGGAGGTCAGCGTCGGCCGGTCATTTACAGGCTTGTCCGAACCGTGAATGGCATTTGAGGTCTCACAAACGATGCAGACCTTGCAATCGTTGTGTTTGAGCTTCGCGAGGTGATCTTGCACCGCCTCAATCTCATCGGCAACAGAGTGCACCAAAAGGTTCGTCGAATACCAGCCAGAGATGAACTTCAAGCCATATGCCCCCAAGCGCGCCTTCAGCTCTGCGGGATCATTCGGCCAACGGTGGCCGTTCTCAATACCGTCAAACCCGATCAAACGCCCCGCCTCTTCTAGAATACGGTCGGTCGAGATAGTCGCACCGATGGTCTGGTCGTCATCATTTGCCCAAGCAATCGGATTTGTACCGAACTGGATCATTATCAATCACTCCGAAAGGGCACTTTGCCCGCATAGTTGTGGGGCAGGATCCGCCCTGCCCCAACGTTTGGTCTTTGATCAGTTCACAAGGTTCTGACGTTTCATATTTTGGACATAGCGATCACGCGCGTCCGACATTCTGTCGTTGCTCGGCACCTCAGGGATTGCAACGTCCCACCAGCTGCCGCCACCCGCTTCACCGGGGCCATGCATCGGGTCGGTATCAATCACGATCACCGTTGGAATGTCGCGTGTTTTTGCCGCCGCCAACTGGGCCTCAAGGTCGGCAATCGACCCTGCCTTGACCGCATGCGCACCCATCGAACCGGCATGTGCCACAAAGTCGATCGCAGGCTGGGTTTCAACGCGGCAGTCTTTGTAAAGGTTGTTAAACTGCTCGCCGCCAGTGCCCATCTGCAGACGGTTGATACAGCCAAACCCACGGTTATCGGTCAGCACCACAGTAAATGGAACACGGCGCATCACAGCTGTCGCCAGTTCAGAGTTCGCCATCATGTACGAGCCATCACCGACAAAGCAGACAACATCACGCTCTGGCGCGGCGAGTTTGACACCCATCGCCCCCGCAACCTCATAGCCCATACAACTAAAGCCGTATTCCATGTGATACCCGCCCTGCGGTGACTGCCACAGAAGTTTGAGCGCACCGGGCATCGTCCCCGCCGCACACATCGCAACGGTGGCCTCGGTCGATGTACGCTGAACCGCGCCGATCACTTCGCAATCCATCGGAAGGTAGCCTTCGCCGCCCTGACGGTCCGCACAATGCGCGTCCACCTTTGCCAACCAGTCCGACCGCACCGCAGGTTTCGCATTTGTTGCCTTGTAGCCCGCCAATAGACCCGTCAGTTTTTCCAGCGCGACCTTCGCATCCGACACCAGCGGATAAGCCCCATGTTTGACCGCATCATAGGCCGCCACGTTGATCGAGACCAATTTGCGGTTCGGGTTTTCAAACAAAGACCACGACCCCGTGGTGAAGTCTTGGAACCGCGTGCCAACACCAATCACCAGATCGGCCTCGTTTGACATAATGTTCGCTGCCTCAGAGCCATCCACACCCGAGGCGCCGTAGTTCATCGGATGCGACTGAGCCAAAGCCGATTTGCCCGCCTGCGTTTCAACAACAGGAATACCGAACTCGGTCGCAAAGGCACCCAACGCCTCCTCAGCCTCGGAATAAATCACACCACCGCCCGCAACAATCACAGGCGACTTTGCCGCTTTGATCAGGTCAGCGATTTGCGCCAATTCGGCCGCATCAGGCTCGGGTCGACGCACGCGCCAGACCTTGGGCTCAAAGAAGGCCTCTGGGTAGTCATAGGCTTCGGCCTGCGTGTCCTGACAGAACGACAAACACACCGGTCCACAGTTTGCCGGATCGGTCATCGTCGCCAAAGCCCGTGGCAGAGCGGTCATGATATGCTCGGGACGCGAGATGCGGTCGTAGTAGCGCACCACAGGGCGGAAGCAATCGTTGGCCGAGACGGTGCCATCCTCAAAGCTCTCAATCTGCTGGAGCACCGGATCGGGACGACGGTTTGCAAACACATCACCCGGAATAAACAGCACAGGAATACGGTTCACATGCGCCAGCGCTGCCGCCGTCACCATGTTGGTCGCACCCGGTCCAATCGATGAGGTCACAGCCTGAGCACGCTTGCGTTTGAGCGTTTTCGCATAGGCGATGGCCGTATGCGCCATCGTCTGTTCGTTTTGTCCACGCCATGTCGGCATCGTGTCGGCGGCGTTATAGAGGGCCTCTCCCAAACCCGCGACGTTGCCGTGGCCAAAGATGCCCCACACTCCGTCGATATAACGGTCGCCATCTTCATTGAACTGCACCGAAAGCCATTTCACCATGGCCTGTGCGGCTGTCAGTCGGATCGTTTGTGTCATGCCTGTCCTCCCGCTTTGACGCGTGCCGCGTCCCAAATCCTGCACAAATTGGTATAGCGCTCAGCCATTTGTGCAACCGCCTCTGCATCCGTCATCGCGCCCTTCATCCAAGCCCGCGCCGCATCGCCAAAGATCGTCCGACCAACCGCAAACCCACGGACCAGAGGATAACTGGCCGCGACCTCAAACGACGCACTCAGCTCCGCCTCAGGCGCATCAAGCCCCAGCACCACAATACCACGGGTATAGGGGTCGTTCTCTTCAATCGCGTTGATCGCATTCTGCCAACCCGCATGGGTTTTCATCGGCTCCAGCTTCCACCAGTCCGGATAGACACCGATTTCATAGAACCGACGGATCAGGGTCGCTGTGGTGTCATCAGTAACGGCGGCCACTTTGGACGGGATCACCTCCAGCAGGAACTCAAGACGGTTCCGACGCGACGCTTCAAACAGACGTTTCACCGTCGCTTCTTGCTGGGCTTGCATCTCTGCATCGTCATCAGGGTGACAGAAACACAGCACCTTCACCACGTTTTCTTTGGCCCATTGGTTCAGACCGCCAAAGTCCGATCCCAATTCAGGCTCGAGTGTCAGCGGACGCGATCCCGGCCATTCGACAGGGCGACCAATCCAAAGCCCCGACCCTGACGCCGCGTGCAGTGCGTTACGACCAATGCGGTTGTCGCAAAGAATACCGTAGCCCGCCTGACCGTCCTGAACCTGCTGCGCAGCCTTGAGGCACAGTTCCTTGAACTCACCGCCCTTAGCGAGGCTATACCCCTCCATCTCTTCGAGTTGCATACGGTGGTCAAAAGCGAATACCCGCATCGTTGACCAATCGCCGTGGCGGTTGGTCGACCAGTGGATCTGCTCCAACTCTGCATCATTGCGAAGGTCAGGCTGTTTGATACCCCGCTCAAAAAAGAACTCCAGTTCCTCAAGCGACGGATAAGCCGGCGTGCAGCCATGTCGCGACACCGCAAAGGCACCGCAGGCATTCGCGTATTTCAGCGCCGTCGGCCAATCTTCACCATCAAGCCAGCCCTTCATCAAACCAGAGAAGAACCCATCGCCTGCGCCCAACACGTTGAACACTTCAATCGGGAAGCCCGGACCCGTTTGGCCGTCATCAAGGCTGTCAGGAATATCGCCCTCAAAGGCCACAGCCCCCGCAGCGCCACGTTTACACACCAGCGTCGCGTTCGACACCTGACGCACCGCACGCAGCGCCTCGATCGTATTGGTCGAACCGCCCGCAATGTGGAACTCTTCTTCAGTTCCGACAATCAAATCAAAGAAGTGCAGCGAGGTTTGCAGCTTCGCCGTCACCGCCGCACTCTCGACAAAGCGGCTCTCACCGTCGCCGTGCCCCGCCACACCCCAGAGGTTCGGGCGGTAATCAATATCCAGCGCCGTCCGCGCCCCATGCTTACGCGCCAATTCCAGCGCCTTGAGCACCGCGGCTTCGGTCTGAACATTCGACAAATGCGTCCCCGTCGCCAGAACAGACCGCGCAGAGGCAATAAACCCCTCGTCAATATCGTCCTCACACAGCGCCATATCCGCACAGTTTTCCCGATAGAAAATCAGCGGGAATTGCTCTTCGTCGCGAATGCCCAGAATAACCAGCGCGGTTAAACGGTCAGGGTCAGTGATCACCCCGTCCACATTCACACCCTCGCGCACAAGCTGCTCACGGATAAACCGACCCATGTGCTCATCCCCAACACGGGTGATCAACGCAGACTTCAGACCCAAACGCGCCGTCCCGCACGCAATATTCGTCGGACTGCCACCGATGTACTTCTCAAACGATCCCATGTCCTCAAGACGGCCACCAATCTGAGTGCCGTAAAGGTCAACGCCAGCGCGCCCGATCGTAATTACATCAAGTGTCTTCGTCATTTATCTCTGCCTTTCAGAACATCGCTCACACGACGAACGCTGTTGTCTAAACTGATGAGCAAAATTCACTCACAGACCCAAATTGCCGTGGCCCCAGGCCTTCGCCCAGAGCCACAGGGAGGATTACAGTTTTACAGCTTGGCCCGTCTGTGCCGACTTCAACGCAGCCTCAGCAAGCTCGAGAGCCTTCAAGCCATCATGGCCCGTCGTCGGAGTCTCTCCACCCTTCGCAACAGCGTCAACAAAAGCCGCGATTTCATTGGCATAGGCCGCCGTATAGCGGGACATGAAGAAGTTCAGCAGCGGCGGCTGTTTAAAGCCCTCACCGGTTGCGATTTCGATATTAGCTTCGGCTGTATTTTTGGCCGCGGCCATACCTTTGGAACCATGAACTTCGATCCGCTGATCATAACCATATGTCGCGCGGCGTGAGTTGGTGATGACAGCTTGTTTGCCCGACGCGGTACGCAGAATAACGTTTACGCTGTCATAATCGCCCAATGCGCCAATCGCAGGATCAACGAGGTTCGATGCCTGCGCCATCACGGTTTCGACTTCCTCGCCTAGCAGCCAACGTGCCATGTCGAAGTCATGAATGGTCATGTCGCGGAAAATGCCACCGGACACTTTGATGTATTCGGCTGGTGGTGCGCCAGGATCCCGCGAGGTGATCGTTACCATTTCAACGTCGCCCACGGTGCCGTTATCAATCGCAGCTTTCACAGCCATGAAGTCAGGGTCAAACCGACGGTTGAAGCCCACCATCAGAGTGGTGCCCTCGGCCTTAACGGTTGCGATGGCTTGCTTCACGCGTTCTACATCCAGATCAATCGGTTTTTCGCAGAACACAGCCTTACCAACCTTCGCGAACTTCTCGATCAGGTCCGCATGGGTATCGGTCGGGGTACAAATCACAACCGCATCGATATCATCAGAGGCAGCAACCTCGTCGATAGTGCGCAATTCGCACCCGAATTTCTCTTGGGCAGCTTTGGCGGCAGCCTCAAAAGGTTCGGCGATTGCGATCAATTCGGCGCCGTCTACAGACGCAATTGCGCGGGCATGGACTTGACCAATACGGCCAGCGCCAAGGACAGCAAAACGTAGGCTCATTCTTTCCTCCGGTTCCGGACATGTGCCGAAAACTAATGTGGGTCGTGTCGGGCCTCTACCGCGTTGAACAACCTGCGGAAGGGGTCTGGATTATTTTATTCTGTTCCACATCATAGCTTACCTAAATCGTTTCAGGAAAGGTCAACAATGATATGAGTCTTAGGACAGGCGATGGTCTATCCACCGCCTGAGATACTTACTAGACGTCTTCGAACTCAGCGCCTGTTTTTGCGCCGGTGATATAGGCGACGACGTCTTGTGGGTCGGTGTCTTTGACGTTCAGGTTCGCGCAGATGCGGCCGCGGCGGAACACAACGATACGGTCCATCAGGTCAAAGACCTGACGCATGTTGTGGCTGATCAAAATCAACGGCTCACCCTGTTCTTTGAGCGTGCGGATGATGTTCTCGACCTGCGCCGTTTCTTGAACCCCCAAAGCGGCGGTCGGTTCGTCCATGATCGTCAGCTTCGAATGGAACGCCGCCGTGCGCGCGATGGCAACACATTGGCGCTGACCGCCAGACATATTGCGGATCGGGTTCAGGATGTTCGGGATCTTCACACCCGTCTTGACCAAGCCCCCCATCGTCGCTTCGCGCATCGCTTTGTTATCGAGGATCGAGAACGGCCCGAGCTTGAATCGGACTTTTTCACGGCCAAGGAACATATTCGACGGAACGTCCAGATCATCAGCCAGAGCAAGGTTCTGGAACACAGTCTCAATCCCGGCTTCACGCGCCTCAATCGGCCCCGCAAAATGCACAGGTTTCCCGTCAAAGATCACGTCACCGCGGGTACGTTGTTCTACAGCCGTGATCTGGCGCACAAAGGTGGATTTACCGGCCCCGTTGTCGCCCATGATGGCCACGTGTTCGCCCTTGCGGATGGTAAAGTCCGCGCCCTCCAGCGCATGAACGCCGCCATAGTGTTTCGTCAAACCACGGGTTTCGAGGATGATATCGCTCATGTTTCGTCCTCCTTACAGGCGCGCTGCGGCGCGTTGCTGACGCCATTGGTCGAGAACAACAGCCCCGACGATGATCACGCCTTTGACCATTTCTTGGTAATAGGCATCGAGACGCAAGAAGGTGAAACCAGAGATGATCACCCCAAAGATCAGCGACCCCAGCACAGTACCGATGATCGACCCACGGCCACCCGAAAGGGACACGCCACCGATAACCGTCATCGCAATCGCATCGAGCTCGTACATCACGCCCATGCCCGCTTGTGCAGTCAGGTTTTTCGACGACAGCACGATGGCAGCGAGGGCCGCAAGCGAGGCCGCGATTGTGTAGACCAGCACCTTATGGCGATCGACCTTGATCCCCGACATCCGCGAGGCTTGTTCGTTCGAACCGATGGCGTAGGTGTGTTTACCGTAAACGGTGTATTTCAGGATCAGGTGAAACAGGACGGCCAGCGAGAAAAAGATCACCACAGGCATCATGCCCGATCCAATGGTCGCATAGCTTTCGGTCGGGAAGGAAATCGGCTGACCCTTTGACCACCACTTGGCCGCGCCACGTGCCGCAACCATCATGCCCAAGGTCGCAATAAATGGCGGTATTTTCGTGTAGGCAATCAAGGCACCGTTCACGATCCCAGCCGCGATCCCGACGACCAAGCCGATCAACACAGGGACAATCACCGGCAAGTCCGCGACACCGTCGAACATCAGTTTGGGGTTCACCATGCCGTTGACTTCAGCGACCTGAGCAAAAGACATAGAGATCATCGCCGTCAGACCCACGATGGATCCAGGGCTAAGGTCGATCCCGCCAAGGATAATCACTTGGGTCGACCCCAGCGCGATAATCCCAATAATCGACACCTGAAGAATGATGATCTTCACACGCTGTTCGTTGAAAATGCTGTCAAACCGTCCGTCGGTGTCGAACAAAAGGCTCTGACCTTGCAGGATCATGCCAAGCACTTCGAACACCACAACAATCAGAATGAGCGCAAAAAATACGTTCCATTCAGGTGCACGCGCCTTCTTCTTGTCATCAAACACAAGCCCGCCAATGCCGTGTGCAGAATTCGCCATTTGTAATTGCTCCCAGTCTTTATGGATCGCCCGTCAGAGCGAAAGACGGAACAGGAGGCTCCCGTTCCGTCGATAAGATCGAAAAGACCGACCTTAGTTTTTCGAAGTGTAGTCACCGATGTTTGCCGGGGTCACCAGCTGGAACGGGATGTAAACCTTCTGATCGACGCTCTCACCACGTGCCAGTTTCAATGCTGCGTCGAGCGAACCAGCGCCCTGACCTGCTGCGTCTTGGAACACGGTCGCGTCCAGATCACCCGCTGCCATTGCAAGCAGAGCGTCCTGAGTTGCGTCGATACCCGCTACAACTACATCATCCATCGAAACGCCCGCCGCTTTGAGAGCTTGGATCGCACCGATCGCCATTTCGTCGTTGTTCGCGATGACGCCGTCGAATTCAGCGCCGGTCGACAGCCAGTTGGTCATCAGGGTTTGTGCCTGATCACGCGACCAGTTTGCGGTCTGTTCGTCCAGAATGTTCAAAGTCACAGCGCATTTGCCTGCAGCAATCACATCATGAATGTCTGCGGTACGCTGAACGGCAGCTTGGTTCGACAGTTCGCCCATCATGACATAAACGCTGGCTTCGGTCTTGCCAGCTTCTGCGAACAGACGGCACACTTCGATGGTTTCAAGAGTGCCAGAGTCAACTTCGTTCGAAGCAACAAACGCTTGATTGTCCGGCAGGGTGTCGACGTTGATCGGCTGACGGTTTACGAACACCAGCGGAACGCCAGCGGAGGCAGCAGCGTCAGTCAGTGCCTGAGTTGCCGAGGTATCAACAGGGTTCACGATGATCGCATCAACACCGGATGCGATAAAGTTGTTCACTTGATCGAGCTGCTTTGCAACGTCGTTCTGCGCGTCTTCTACCTGAAGATCAACGCCTTCCATGCCGTCAGCCATTTCGATCATACCGTTACGCAGAACGGTCAGAAAGTTGTCGTCGAACAGAGCCATCGATACGCCGATGTTCTCTGCCATTGCGGTGGTGGACATAAGAGCGGTTACGCCAGCAGCGATAAGGGTCTTTTTCATTATTTCCTCCCATTAGGTGTCCGGCGCACCCTGATACATGCCGGATTTGACCTCCCTCCAGAGGTCGTTCACTCAGACAGATGCAGTGACCTGTGAAGAGATGAATTCGAAAGATTTCTTTAGCTCACCAAACGGGTCCGCCATGGACTGCGTTACGGGTGAGAAGCACTCATAAGAAATGGGGCCATCGTAGCCAGCCGCCAAAAGTGCTGCGATTTGATCTACATTGCCGAGACGATCGTTCTCATCGACCAGAACACGGTGTTCGTCTTCCATTTCTGCAATCGCCAGCGATGGATCAACCACAGCCGAGATATGAACAATTCCCGTGTGTTCCGGGAAGATCTGTCCACCCTCAGCGAGAGTATGGTGGAACGTGTCATGCACGATTTTAAACTGGTTCGTTGCGTTGAGAGATACGATGGTGTCGATCAATTCCTGCTTTGAACGAAGCGAAGACCGCAAAAAGCCAAGGGGTTCGACCAGCGCGACCATGCCAGAATCCTCAAGCATTGACTTGATCTCTTTCAGCGCAATCCGAAGGTTCGCCTGCCGCTCGCCATTGGCGTTTTGCGTGCCATCATTGCGCGGGATCAGGCTGATCGTTTCCGCACCAGCAGCCTGCGCAGTAGCAATCAACGCCTTCACTTCGGCAGCGATATCATCGGACCAGCTATTGAACGGGTAGACTTGGCTAAGACCGACGAGACGGACACCTTTGTCACGGGCAAGCGCGCCAGCGTCAGCAGCATCCATGCCATCGAACAGCGGACGAGCAATATCGTTTCTGACCTCTACGCCGACACAGCCAAGCGATTTAGCCAAGTCCAGAAAATCAGCATACCCGACATTGGGCACGGTCATGTGGTTAAGCGCGAACTTCATTTTTCCTCCAAACCGGCACGACCCCATGGGCAACCGGAACTGAGGAGACGGTGACTTTCAGAGACGATTCCGTCAATGGTTCACGCCATTTTCAGGTCACAAATGACGTTTTTCTGCACACGCTAAATGACGTATTTACGCCATTAAAGCATCTCTGGCAGCACGATCCTTGGCTCTAAAAAGTGCTGACTTGCCGTATCATCGAGATGCCCCGCACTCTCTGAAATCATCAGCCCAATCAAGTCACTACACAGCTGCGGAAGGGGCGTTCCTATCACCATTGTGACATACCCATCCAGCAGCCCCGCACGGCTTTCTGCGGTCAATTCATTCACAACCAATTGCACTTGCCCCGGCTCTGTCGCCTCGCGCATGGCAGCAATTGCGCCTTCCATACCACCGCCCGCAACATAGATACCGCGTAGATCTGGATAACGTTCGATCAAATCGAGCGTCGCCTCATAGGTCACCTGACGCGCCTCTAAGTTCACCAACGTATCTACCACAGTGAACTCAGACGCATTTTCACGGACGTATCCACGGAACCCAACCTCCCGAAGATCATGACCGTGCCACCTATTCCCACCTACGAAAATAGCCAACCGCCCAGGAAGTTTTGCAGAGCGCGTCAACATCCAAGCTGCGCTTCTACCCACCTTCATATTGTTTATTCCCAGATAGTTACGTCGAACACCCTGAGCAAAATCATTCAACAACGAAAAGGTTGGAACACCCTTTTGCCGCAATCCTTCAACGACTTGATTCAGTTTTTGATGATTGACCGCAGCACAGGCCAAAGCATCAACGCGTTCCCCAACCGACTGGATCAACTCTGCAAATTCTTCGGGTGATTGTGACTGCGCGAACCGGATCACAGCATGGCCGCGTACATCCGTCCTAGCGGCAACTGCGTGTTCAATCTCACGTGCAAAGTTCTGATAAAATTCGTGCTTCTCTTTCACCAAGACAAAGCCGAACTTTTTCTCGGGCGCGACGGTATTTAACCGATGATCGAAAAGCCCACGCGCGTGATAACCGATGCGATGCGCAGCATCTGCAATACGGCGCAATGTATCTTCGCGGACAACCGCCCGACCATTCAATGCACGATCCACAGTGGTGACGCTAACCCCAGCTTCACGCGCAACATCTTTGACAGTCGGACGATTGCTCATTTTTGTGTTCCCTCATCACTTTGACGATAAAGGGTGAAGGATTGCTCTTAAGACGTCAATATGAATTGCTGAAATGACGCAAAAACGTCATTTCTTTGTAGACTCAATTTAACCCACTCAGGAACGTTTGATATTCGTCATCCTTCATCGTCACAGAATGGTCCGCCGCAGGATAGGCACCCGTATCAACATCCGCTTTAAACTCGGCAAATGCAGCGATCCGCTCGACCTGAAGTCGATCCATCTCCGACCGAAAATCGCGGTACGTTTTTGCATGGCGCGGTTTGTGACCTCGTGTGTAGCCCAGCACGTCCTCAGCAAAGAGATACTGCGCATCAGCATACGGCCCCGCGCCCATTCCCAACAGCACGAGGTTCGTACGCTTCGAAATCTCTAGCGCGACACGATCAGGGACAACTTCAAGTTCGACACCAAAAACGCCGATCTCTTCTAGCGCTTTTACATGCTCATACACTTGCATCGCGCTCTGTGCTGTCTTGCCAACGGCCTTGAACCCACCTGTCCATGTTGCCTTGGACGGTATCAGGCCCACGTGACTGACGACAGGAATCCCATCATCGGCAATCGCCTTGATCGTGCCAAAGGACGACGCGCAATAGACACAGTCGCCGCCGATTTGCATGACCCGATGAGCAGCGCGCAGGTAATCCTCTTGGGTCACCAACTGACCATACAATAGTCCGACTTGGACAAAGCAATCACCCGCAGCTTCACGCATTTCAGGCGTCCAAACTGGGTCGATAATTGACAACATATCGATGCCAGCGGCCGCAGCCGCAGCCGCCTCTTCGGGTGTATCGACGAAAAGCATCGACAGTTTGCGTTTGCCCTTGAGCGCCCGAATATCGGCGACTGTTAGACGTTTGTGATAAAGACCCATTCGATCAGACCTCAATCCAAACGCGGTCGCCTTCGATCTTCACCGCATAGGTATTCAGGTTCACGCAAGCCGGAGCCCGCATTGCCTCGCCTGTGCGATAGTTGAAAGTCGCGTTATGTTTGGGACATTCGATCTCGTATTCCATGACCAACCCGTTTTCGAGATGGACATCCTCGTGGGTGCATTTTCCATCGGTACAAAAATATTCATCATCAGGTGACCGATAGATCGCATAGGTTTTGTCGCCGTGATCAAAACGGATCAGGTCTTCTTCGTCGATGTCGTCGATTGCGCAGGCATCTACCCAAGGCATGTGTGTTCTCCCCAGAAAAGTCGTGTTATTCAGCCGCGCCCAAAGCGGCAGTATGGAATTCCTCGCGGTATGGCTTGGCCGACGCTGGCAGCGCACGCAGAAGGAAATAGTCTTCGTTTTTCATCTGACGCCACAGGGCCGGAACCATCTCTGCCAATGCGGCAGGAATAGAAGGGTTCGGAGTCGGTAGGTCATGTTTGATCTTCGCGTGCAGCTCTGGCAGACGATGATAGGGCACCATCGGGAACATGTGATGTTCAACGTGATAATTCATGTTCCAATAGATGAACCGCGACACAGGGTTCATATAGACGGTGCGGGAATTAAGCCGGTGATCAATCACGTTGTCCGCAAGTCCACCGTGTTGTAGCAGACCCGTCATCACATGGTGCCATGCCCCATAAAGACGCGGCAAACCTATCACCATCAACGGCAAGATAGATTGCATCCAGACGGCCAAGCCTATGGTAGCTGCATAGATCAGCACCCAAATACGCGCGACACGTATAACCTTGTGATATTCCGTTTCGGGGATCCAAGTTGCCTCTTCGGCATCGATTTGGCCCGCCGCGTTCTTCAGCATCCGAAGCCAACCATTAATGCTGTCCAGAACCCCAAAGACGTTCAAAACCAGCTTTGCGAACTCGGTCGGGCGCATGATAGCAATCTCGGGATCACGGCCCACAATTACCGTATCGGTGTGGTGACGCGCATGACTCCAGCGCCACGTATGCGGATTGCGGACCATACAAAAGCTTGCGATCTGATAAATGACGTCATTCATCCAGCGCGTCTTGAACGCTGTCCCGTGCGAGCACTCGTGCCAGCGGCTGTCCATCGCAGAGCCATACAGAACGCCGTAAGCCAGCCAGAACGGAATCGACCAAGCTGTGGGCCAGAAATAGATACCGATGCCCGCAAACAAGGCCATGCTGCCAAACAGAATAATCGTATCTCGGATCGCAGGGCCATCGGACCGCTGCATTAAATCCTTCATTTCTTTGCGGGGAATGTCGGTATGATACCATTCCGCTGCGGCCAGACCGGACTCGACCGCACGGCGGGCATCTTCTCCCAACATTGAATAATCGCGCTTACCCATTCAGACCTCCCTTGGGCTCATTTCAGGGACACTACGCGATGAATTTCGATATTCTAAGTTTTCAACATTGATTATCTATCAAAACCTATCAAATATGACCGCCAATTTGATAGGTTTTTATCATGTCGAAACGCCCAACCTTAGCCGACATCGCAACCGCCGCAGGCGTTGGCATCGCAACCGTCGACCGTGTTCTGAACAACCGCGCACCAGTGCGGGACGATACCGCACGACGGGTTGCCGAAGCTGCAGAGAAGCTCGGTTATCATGCCCTTGGCTTCATCTCCGCGCGGGATAAGCGAAGCCTTCCTGCCATGACGTTTGGCTTTGTTCTTTCGAAAGAAAAACAACCTTTCTACCAAAACCTCGCCCGCGAGATCGAAGCCGCTGTCACGGCCCGTAGAGACATTCGCGGCAAGGCAAAAATCACCTTTGTGCGCGCCACCACGCCCGAGGATTTTTGTTCTGCGATCAAAGGCCTTTCCGAACAATGCTACGCCGTCGCCGGAGCAGCCTTAAACCACCCCCAGGTTACCCGCACCGTGGCGGAAGCTGCCGCCAAAGGTGTCCCGTTCTTTTCCATCCTGAATGACTTTGCCGAACCCTCACGCAGCGCCTACTATGGAATGGATAACATGAGGGTGGGTCGCCTCGCCGCTTGGATGCTTGCCACCAAAATTCGCCAATCAGGCAAGGTCGCAGTTTTTGTTGGCGGCAGTCGATGGCATGGGCACATTCTTCGTGAAACTGGGTTTGTCAGCTACTTCCGCGACAATGCACCTGACCTCCATGTCTTGGACCCCTTTGTAAACCTCGACACGCGACAGATTACCTATGAGGCAACGCTCGATCTTTTGTCGCGCCATGCCGACCTGCGCGGCATCTATGTCGCAGGAGGAGGCATTGAGGGCGCGATTGCGGCACTACGCGAAAGCCGTCCTGCAGGGAAAATAGCGCTTGTCGGGAACGAACTCACCGATGATCGACGCGCTGCACTAAGCGACGGATACATGACGATGGTAATCTCGACGCCCCTTGAAACGCTGTGCCGCAACTTGGTCGATCACATGATCAAAGCTGTGCTTGGAGAACCAAACCTTCCGACGGGTCCACAGATATTGGACCCTTTGCTATATTTGCCAGAGTCCGTTTGATCCCCAAAACCAACACTCGGATTTTCAGAAGGCCCCATCAAATTTTGGCGCGTTGGCACTTTGGCAGAATACAAAGCATTTCATACAGAAGGTTTGCCCCAATCAGCGCAGTGTTTCCGCTAGGATCGTAGGGCGGAGACACCTCAACGAGGTCACCACCAACAACATTCAGCCCCGCACAGCCGCGGATCAGTTCCAGTGCTTGCCATGTCGTTAGGCCCCCGATTTCAACTGTACCCGTGCCCGGCGCAAAGGCTGGGTCGAGGCTATCGATATCATAGGTTATATAGGTCGGCGTATCGCCAATCTCTTTGCGAATACGGTTGATCAACGGTTTAAGAGACTGTCCCCAGCATTCTTCGGCCTGAACAACGGTCCAGCCCTGCCGACGCGACCAATCAAAATCGTCAGCAGCATAGCCCGTACCCCTCAAACCGATCTGATAGACCTTTTCGTTGTTCAACAACCCTTCTTCAAACGCGCGGCGGAAGGGCGTCCCATGGGCAATTTTTTCGCCGAACATCTCATCATTAATGTCGGCATGCGCATCAATGTGGATCAGAGCGACAGGACCATGTTTTTCAGCGATAGCCTGAAGGACAGGATATGTCAGCGTGTGGTCGCCACCCATGGTCAGCGGGACCACATCATGTTGCAGCAAATCCCGATAAAACGTAGCGATACGCGCGATGGTATCTTTGAGGTCAAATGTATTGATCGGCACATCACCAATGTCGCCCACCTGCATGTGATCGAACGGTGCCGCACCCGTTGCCATATTGTAGGGGCGCAACATGCTAGACTCTGCACGGATCTGACGGGGGCCAAACCGCGTACCGGACCGATTGGACGCGCCAATATCCATCGGAATGCCTACAAAACATGCGTCTAGCCCGCTTGCATCGTCGCACGCAGGCAACCGCATCATTGTGACTGGGCCGCCGAAACGAGGAACCTCATTCCCACCAAGGGGCTGATTATATTTATGATCCACGGTGCCTCCTGAGGGTTTTGTCAAAACCCTAGCCAGTCCGCTACCACGGCTCAAGGCAGTTTATTTGGACGATATTTCTCTCACTTTTTACCGACACCAACCGTCCGCAAAATCTTGATATTCAAGATGAGGAACCGAACAATTTGGAAGGGCAGAAAATTCCGCAAGAACACTGTGAACCGCGTTGGACGAGGCACAAAGTTCCGTTCATCAAAGCCAGTAGGTTTCTGTTGTGACATGCCAATTCCTCAATCTGGGATGAACGACCAAAATGCCTTCATTTTGGCTTTATAAATGAACAGATAGTGCAAGAGATGCTTGAGCCAGTGACCAGCAAGGCCAATCTCGCCAAAGGTCAGGTTTTCGTCTCGTCCTGTTTGCGGATACTCTTTGAAATCCGGCACAACCGGATAAACGCAGATCGTCGCAGCAGAACCCTTCAGCAAGCTCTTGCCCGTACTGGCCACACAGGCTGCACCCATTCTACTCATTGGCGCCTCGTGCGCTGGGGATTTGCGTCCCTTGATCCGATCAACGACCGTTTTGGCAACAGCATGAGCCATCGTTCCCGACGGTTGACCTGTCCGCGGCGGAGCTGGAGCGATCAACGTCCCGTTCGGTGAATGCATCGGTTTACTGATAAAGTGAGGCGGCGCGAACGCGATACCAATCGCCCACATATTATCGTATTTTGGTGACTGATAGGTTTTCGGCCAATCGTCGGAACTCCACTCTTCATAGGGTTTTTGCGTGTAATCCGCATCCACTTTCATGAAGCCGTTTTTGGCAAAAATATCGTCCGAGATATCAGCGCCCGATTTGTCGTAGGCTTTCAACGGCACACCGCTAAACGGTGGAATGAGCATCGCAAAATCAAACTTTTCCTGACCGAATTCACCAGCTAACGTCTCGTAATGCGCGACACCCTCTTCGATTTTATTGACGCCAGCTTGGGTGATCCAATTGATGTCCTTTTCGACAAAAAGGCTCTCTGCAAAGGTCTTAGACGATACGTAGTGACCGCTCGATTTCAGGGCCACGGTGCCCATACCGAAGTCACCCAAAACCTGTTCATTAGAAATCCACGTGAGGTCGAAACGGTCCCGAACGCCAGCTTCTCTTAGGACAAAATCGACGTTGTTGATGTATTCCCACGCTGCACCCTGACAGGTGCATGTCGCATTTCCGGTTCCGATGAGGACGCGCAGCTTTTCGTCCCCCGCATTCATCTGTTTGGCCTTCTCGATTTGGGTCTTTAACTCTTTTGCAGCATGTTCTGCATGAGCAGCAGTACAAACAGATACCGTGTGCGAACCGAGTTCCGATCCATTCCCAAGCCCTTCCGTCGCACCAAAGTTCAATCTCGGTCCAGTGGCGTTGATCAGGTAATCATATTCAACCTCGACCATTTCGCCTGTCCGATCACCCGTACGCATACCGCGAACAAATGGCTTTTCATGGTCAGCGCTACCTTCTGGGAAAACTTCTTGGGCAAGCGCCTGAACAAAGGTGATGCCCGCCTTTTCATAGACTGGAGCAAGATCAAAGGTCACATCATCGGTGGTCATCATATCGACACCGACCCAAATGTTCGACGGAATCCAATTCCACTTGCTATTGGGAGTCATCACGATGACCTCAGCCTTACGGCCCGCCCATTTCTTGATGTAACTCGCAGCCGTATGACCCGACACGCCTGCGCCAAGAATTAAAACACGTTTCAATGTATGCCTCCCGACCGAACTTGACCTCGACGAGCAAGGGTTCGAGCAAGAGGATACAATACATTTCAAAAAACTAATTTGATTTGAGTCATCTTGAGAGATGTCCAAAAGGTTAGCCTTTGGACATCACCAACTCTCTTCCCGCCACAGGCGGATTAAAGGCTTTGTCGTTTAAGACATTGGGGCCACAATGATCTGCGGCCCCTTTTATACGGCATCAGGCCTTAGAGTAGCTCAACAGCCAGCGCGGTAGCCTCACCACCACCGATACACAGAGACGCAACGCCTTTTTTCAAACCACGCGCTTGAAGTGCCGCAATAAGCGTCACGACGATACGTGCGCCAGAACAGCCGATCGGGTGTCCCAAGGCACAGGCCCCACCATTCACGTTCACCTTTGAATCATCAAGGCCGAGATCACGAATGGCAGCCATCGCAACAACGGCAAAGGCTTCGTTGATTTCGAAAAGGTCCACGTCGTCCACGGTCCAGCCAACCTTGGCTAGAACCTTCTGCATCGCAGGGATTGGCGCAGTGGTGAACAGTGACGGTGCTTGGGCATGGCCCGCGTGTCCATGGATGACAGCGATCGGCGTAAGGCCCATCGCCTCAGCTTGCGATTTGCGCGTCAGAACCAACGCAGCAGCACCGTCCGAAATTGACGAAGAGTTCGCCGCAGTCACAGTGCCGCCGTCACGGAACGCAGGTTTCAACGTCGGGATTTTTTCAGGACGGGCACGACCAGGTTGTTCATCTGTCGTTACATCACCGACCGCTACGATCTCACCGTCAAATGCACCCGTTTCAATCGCAGTCTTTGCGCGATCCAAAGACCGAAGCGCATAAGCGTCCTGCTCTTCACGCGTGAATCCATAGGTGTCGGCACATTCTTCTGCAAAGGTACCCATCGCGCGACCTTTGTCATAGGCATCTTCCAGCCCGTCTAAGAACATGTGATCCATAACTTTGCCATGGCCCGCGCGGTATCCAGTCCGCGCTTTTTCGAGCAGATAAGGCGCACCTGACATGCTCTCCATCCCGCCAGCGACGACGATATCGGACGACCCAGCCTTGATCATGTCATGGGCATTCATGATCGCCTGCATACCAGAACCACAAACCTTGCCCACGGTTTGACAGCGCACATCCAACGGAAGGCCAGCACCCATCGATGCCTGACGCGCCGGCGCTTGACCCAATCCTGCAGGCAAAACGTTCCCCATGATGACCTGATCGACCTTATCAGCATCAATGCCTGCGCGGGCAACAGCGGCAGCAATGGCACTCGCACCTAGGTCAGGTGCCGCGATTTTGGACAAGCTGCCCATAAAGCCACCCATAGGTGTACGGGCCATACTAACGATCACGATCGGGTCCATGAGGTGTCCTTTTCTCATCTGTCAAAATTTGCGCCATGTTGGTGTCCCTAGTCGGCCAAGTCTAGGCCCCTCGCCAAATCTGTGACAGGCCGTCGCGCCCGACGATTGTGATCAGCCATTTTACGCAGGGTCAAATGGACAAAGCACAAACGGCGTCATACCGTTCACCAGATTCCTAGACCGGAGATGCCCCATGACCTCGTCTTTCAAACAGCGGCTAAAAACACCCGCAATGATCCCGGCCGCTTGGGTCGAATTGGGCAGCCCCGACATTGCCGAAATCCTCGTGACCCACGGCTGGGACACCATCATTATCGACGGCGAACATGGTCGCGGCGAACTCGAAGATTGGGTCAATGTTGCTCGCGCTATTGAGGCTTGCGGCGGCACTGCGATCCTACGGCTTCCCGACGGCAACGATACCTTGATCAAACGGGCTTTGGACCGCGGGTTTCGCAATTTTATCGTCCCAATGGTCAACACACGTGCAGAAGCCGAACAGATCGTGTCCGCGTTTTACTACCCGCTCAGAGGTCATAGAGGATATGCGGCGTCAATTGTGCGCGGATCAAACTGGGGCGCACGCCCAGACTATGGCCTCGTGGACTCTTTCAATGAGATCACAATCATCATCCAGTGCGAACATGTTGAGGCCGTAGATCAAATTGACGACATTATGGCTGTAGAGGGTGTCGATATGATTTTCATTGGCCCAAACGATCTTGCTGCGTCCGCAGGGCACCTTGAACACCTAGATCATCCTGAAGTTCTCGACCTAATCGCTAAGGTCGAAGCGGCAGCAAAACGTCACGACATGCCGCTGGCAACGGTGCGTAGCGCGGGACGCGATTGGAGAGAGCTTGATCAGCTTGGATACCGCATGGTTGCAGGCATATTCGACGTGGCCATGCTCGTGGAAAGTGCGCGTAGAAATTTGACAGAGGCTACTGGCCAGATAGCGGCGCCTGTCAAAACGTACTGATCAGACCTTTTCTGGCAGAGCCAACGCCCTATCTGTGACCCGCATTGGTTGATCACAGAGTTATAAACGCGCATGTTCCGCATTTTCATAGCCCTCATCCTAATAGCAGGACCCGCCTTTGCCCGTGAACGGGTTCAGATCGCCGGCCTAGCCGATCCAGTGGTGATTGGCGAAGCAAGTCTCGGTGTGATTGGTATAACGGCCTATGATGCACGGCTTTACACACCAAATGGCGCCCCGTTTGATTGGGCGTCACCAATGGCCCTAGAATTGGATTACAAAAGAGGGTTTTCCGCCCAAGATTTGCTCCGAGGAACCGAAACAGAAATTCGTCGGATCGAAGGCGACACGAACGATATTCCAACCGTCATTTCGCTTTTGTCGACCTGCTTTTACGCTGTGGAGGACGGCGACAGCTATATTGCCGTTGGCAATTCCAGTGATCAGATTGATCTCTGGCGCAACGGCACCCAAACCTGCACCGTGACATATCCCGATATTCGCAAACGGTTCCTCTCTATTTGGCTGTCAGATGACAGTCGGTTCACCTCTCTGTCGAGAAAGCTACGCGGACTATGAATGGCTATTGGCGGGTCAGCCTGTTCGCAATGATGCTCGCCTCGGCGGGGTTGCCAATTTACATCCACCTGCCCCGCTTTGCCGCCGTAGACCTTGGCCTTAATCTAGCGACGGTCGGGGCGATTGTGATGGGCATCCGTGTCTTTGACTTTGCCCAAGACCCAATCTTAGGCCGTATCATCGACCATTGGCGCGGCCCACGTCGCAGGCTTGCGGCCATCGCGCTGGGAATGATGGCGGTCGGTTTTGTGCTCTTATTTTCTGTGAGGCCAGTCATTGATGCGCGGCTCTGGTTGATCGCGACCTTAGTGCTTGTATTTTCTGGCTACAGCTTTGGTGCCATCCTCTTATACGGCGATAGTGCAGCACTTGCGGGGTCGACAAATCCAAAGGACCAACTAAGCCTCGCCACCTACCGCGAAGTCGGATTGATCGCCGGCGTCATCTTTGCAGCCGTTGGACCAGTTGTGCTGAGCGATGGTTTTAGACTTTTCGGCTGGGCCCTCGGAGCGCTGATCATCCTGTCATACCTCGCAACGAGAAACCTATGGGATCGACCAGCTACACCCCCTGCCCCGTTTGACATTCGTAAACTATTAGCAGCGGGTGGTGGCTGGCTCCTTCTCCTCGCAGTTGTAAACAGCCTGCCCGTTGCCATCACATCGACGCTGTTCCTGTTCTTTGTCGAAGACCGATTAATGCTCCCCAATTGGTCGGGCGGATTGCTCATCCTTTTCTTTGCCGCATCAGGACTGGCCATCCCTATCTGGAGCCGCCTCGCCCGTCACTTTGGCGTTCGACCTATCTTGCTAATCGCAATGCTCATGTCCGTGGCAGCCTTTATCGGATCGGCGTTATTGGATGCTGGTGACGCGATCCCCTTTGCCATCATTTGCGTTGCATCAGGCGCAGCGGTCGGTGCTGAACTTGTGATTTTACCCGCCGTATTTGCATCCCTCTTGGGCCGCGCGGGGACCGCAACTGGTCAATCGTTCGGACTGTGGTCTTTTGCAACGAAACTGTCGTTGCCTCTGGCGGCGCTGATGGTTCTACCTGCCTTGGACGTTGTCGGGTTTGTTCCGGCAGGCGACAACTCTGACAGCGCCCTAGACCAGCTCACCCTGCTCTATGCCGTGTTGCCTTGTGCACTAAAAATAGTGGCCGCGGTGACCCTTTTGATCATGCCAAAACACGTCACCAATCCACCGCTGGACTAAAAAGGGCGGCACCAACTGGACCGCCCTTTGTCATTTTAGACTTCCGCCGTTTCAGTGATTACTTCGGCAAATTTGGTAAAGAACGCCCCAGCGAGCTTTTTCGCAGTACCTTGAATCAAACGGCTACCGAGCTGAGCAAGCTTCCCACCGATTTCAGCCCTCGCTTCATAGGTCAGCATGGTTTTACCATCGACTTCGGTCAGGGTAACATCAGCGCCACCCTTAGCGTGACCTGCCGCACCACCGTTGCCCTGCCCTGTGAGCGAAAACGCATCTGGTGCCCCTGACTTATCAAGCGTCACATTCCCGCTGAACTTGGCTTTCACCGGACCAATTTTAAGAACAACCTTGGCCTCCAATTCGGTATCGGAATGCTGGATCAATTCCTCACAACCAGGGATACATTGCTTGAGGATCTCTGGATCGTTCAAAGCCGCATATACGCGCTCTTTCGGGGCATCGATCAGAATTTCGTCTTTCAGTTCCATCAGTTTGTCCTTTTCAACAACAGGGGAATTTCACGGTCGCCAAAACTGCCGCTTGTTCGGGCGTCAGTGGGCGGGGTTTCACAGCTTCTACCAACCGCTGGAGCGCGGTTTTTTCAGTTGGATTTAGATCAGACATTGTCATCCTCCGTCCGATGTTTTGCGCGGCGCAACTGCGTGAGTTGAGCAAGGATCGACAGCGCGATCTCATCAGGTGTCACCGCATCAATGGCGAGCCCTGCAGGCGCCTGAACCCGCGCCAAATCAGTCTCTGTTAAACCTGAACCCTGCAGTTTTTCGGATAGTGCGGCCCATTTTTTGCGACTCGCCACAAATCCGATGTGCTCTGCGTCTGTTGCCAATGCCGCATTCAATGCGGAAATGTCATCCTTGCCTTGGGTCGCAACGATAATCATTCGGCGGGCACCCTGAGGCAGCGGCTTTGCGCCATCCTCTGTAGACACGGTTTCAACCGACCACTGAAAACGTGGCGCGAGACTGGCAAGGGCACGGGCCACAGGAGAGACACCGTAGATGAACAATTCAGGCATCGGCAAAACGGGCTCCACAAAAATGTCCAGCGATCCCTTCGACGGGCAGCCATTGCGGGCGTAACGGACGCCATTCACCTCTGTTCCCGCCTCAACCGCCAAATCGGCCAACACCTCTGCCGGAGCCAAAGAGATCAGTTGAGGTTCTCCCGCCTCCAGAGCTTTTAACGCCGCCTTGGTCAGCGCGGAGCGAACACACCCACCGCCGATCCAACCTTCGATGATCTGGCCTTCATGGTTGAGGATCGCCTTTGCCCCTGGTTTGGCCGCCGTCAGGCCAACCGTTCGAATGACAGTCGCAATCGCATAGGGTTCCCCCCGCTCGGACAGCGTTTGAGCGAGGTCTTGTAACGTCGTGTCAGAGAATTTAGCGGTCATCATAGGCGCATTAACTCCGGTTCGAGGGCGGCAAGATCAGCCAGCCGATTGGCAGGACGGAAGAGATCAATGTAAGGGAGTGCGGCAGCCATTCCGGCGGCAACGGGATCGTAGTCGTCCCACCCTTTCAGAGGGTTAAGCCAAATCACTTTGCAGCCACGTTTTTTCAAAAGGCGCATCGCCTCGCCCAATTCACTGGCCGATCCAGTGTCATACCCGTCTGAAAGGATCATCACGACTGTCCGACCATCTACAAATTTACGGGCATAGGTTCGTGAAAACTGCATAAGGGACTCGCCGATCTTTGATCCCCCGCCAAATCCATCAGCTAGAACTGACAAACGACCCAAAGCCCGCAGCGGATCGCGATCACGCAACGCTTCTGCAATACGAACAAGTCGGGTGTGAAACAGATAGGCATCCGCCGTATCATCCGACCGCATCAACCCTGCGATAAAAGCCAGAAAGACCTGCGCATAGAGCGTCATCGACCCCGACACGTCGCAGATTGCCACAATTTTTTGCGGCCGATCAGGGCGCGATTTCTTGGGCAACCGAATGGGTTCGCCCCCCGTCTGGAGACTCTGCCGGATGAGTTTTCTAAAATGGATACGATCACCCTTTTGCGCCGCTTTGCGACGCCGTGACCGACGGTGCCGCAAGGCAATCCCCAGCCGACGCGCAATCTCTTCGGCTTCGCGGATGTCATCCGTTTGGACCACATCCCGCAGGTCCCGCTTCATCTTTTGGCGTAGGGTCGTGGCGACGAGTTTGCCTTCACCGTCGGCATCCGCCTCGCCGTCTGATCCGTCGGGGGCGGTGGCTTCTCCCGCTCCACCGCCCGCCTGTTCGCCCTCTGCGGAGCGCGAAGAATGAACGCTGTCCGACAAGCTGTTGAGCGATGGCATGACCCGCTCTTTCACCTTGCCTCCGTTCATCCAGAAACTGTCAAAAAGGTCGTCAAAACGCGCGTTTTCTTCGGCACACCCCGTCAGGACCGCCTTGAGCGCACAGCGCGATTGGGTTGGGTCGTATGCATCGACCTTAGTAAGGGCAGAAAGTGCAGCGTCAGCCTCGCTTACCCCAACGCGCAATCCGTTGTCCCGCAAATGCGCCATAAATCCTGCCATACGCGCAGAAGGACCAGCATCACGGCCCGAGAATTTCGTGACCCGCGTCATGCCGCTTTCCCCGCGATCCGTTGGGTGATCTCAGTCGTGATATTGAAACGGTCACTCTCCGTTTTCAAAAGCGTCGCCATCGTCGCCTGCAAGATCACAGGATCGTGGGTCAGATCATTGACGCCAAGGCCCATCAACGCCGCTGCGAAATCGAGCATCTCGGCAATGCCCGGCGTCTTTTCCAACTGTTCTTTGCGCAAGCTTTGCACAAAACCGATGATCTGATTGGCAAGATGCGCCTCTACATCAGGACAACGTGCCTTGAGGATCGATAGCTCTGTATGTCGGTCAGGATAGCCCACATGCGCATAAAGGCAGCGCCGCCGCAACGCATCGGACAAGTCACGGGTCCCATTGGCGGTCAGGATCACAATAGGGCGCGATTTGGCTGGAATAGTGCCTAGTTCAGGGATCGTAATTTGGAAATCTGATAGAATTTCGAGGAGATAGGCTTCGAATTCTTCATCCGCACGGTCAATCTCATCGACCAGCAAAACAGGCGCCTTGTCCTGACGGATCGCGGCCAACAGCGGACGCTCTAGAAGAAAATCTTCGGAAAAAATCCGCGCCTCAACCTCTTTCGCGGTGCCACCTTCTGCGGCGGCGCGGATCGAAAGGAGCTGCTTTTGGTAGTTCCATTCATAGATGGATTGCGACGCGTCCAAACCCTCATAGCACTGAAGGCGGATCAGCTTTGTGTCCTGAACTGATGCCAAAACACGCGCAATCTCTGTCTTCCCAACACCTGCCGCCCCTTCGAGCAGCAGCGGACGGCCAAGGGCAAGCGCCAGATGAACAGCCATAGCCAGATCATCAGAGGCAACGTATCCCTGTTCCGCCATAGCGGTTTTGAGTGCAGTGCAATCCATGACTTCAACCCATCAAAGGTGGGCCGCCCCGTGACAGGGCAGCCCGTTCCGATTTAGCTGTGCAGGCCGAGCTTGTTCGCCGTCTGCCAAATCCGCCAATGATCGTGCGGCATGTGGGTGTGACGGTTGCCGAATGCGCGGAACGCGTCATTCACAGCGTTAGAGAAGCACGGGACACCACCGACGTGCGGGCTTTCGCCCACGCCCTTTGCACCGATTGGGTGGTGCGGAGACGGGGTAACGGTGTGATCGGTTTCGTAGTTTGGCACTTCCCATGCGGTCGGCAGGAAGAAGTCCATCAACGTCCCCGTTTTTACGTTGCCCATGTCGTCGTAGGCAATTTCTTGACCCAGTGCGACTGCGAGAGCTTCGGTCAAACCACCATGTATCTGACCCTCAATGATCATCGGGTTGATACGGGTACCACAGTCATCCAGAGCGTAGAAACGACGGATGGTTTGAACACCGGTATCTACGTCAATATCCATGACACAGACGTAAGCCCCGAACGGGTAAGTCATGTTTGGCGGATCGTAATAGCTGACCGCCTCTAGACCCGGTTCAACACCCGGAATGGCCTGATTGTAAGCCGCATAGGCGATTTCCTTCATGGTCTTGAACCGTTCAGGCGCGCCTTTCACGACAAAGCGGTCGATGTCCCATTCAAGGTCGTCGTCATGCACTTCGAGAAGGTAAGCCGCGATCATCTGCGCTTTCGCACGGATTTTACGACCCGCAAGAGCCGTCGCCGCACCAGCCACTGGGGTCGAACGTGACCCGTAGGTCCCTAGACCATAGGGGGCGGTATCGGTGTCACCTTCTTCGATGGTGATGCTATCCGCTGGCAGACCAATCTCGGAGGCGAGGATCTGCGCAAAGGTTGTCGCATGACCCTGCCCCTGTGAAATCGTGCCAAGACGCGCAATCGCCGACCCTGTCGGGTGAATGCGGATTTCACAGCTATCGAACATCCCCATACCGAGGATATCGCAGTTCTTCACAGGGCCAGCACCGACGATCTCGGTAAAGAACGTCAAACCAATGCCCATGATCGAACGGGTCTCGCCACGCTTGAACGCTTCGACACGCTCGGCCTGCTCTTTGCGGAGTCCTTCGTAGTCGACCGCTTTGAGCGCCTTGTCCCATGCCGTGTGATAGTCACCCGAGTCATATTCCCAGCCAAGAGCCGATTGATACGGGAACTGGTCTTTCTTGATAAAGTTGATCCGACGCAGCTCTGCAGCGTCCATGTTCAACTCGATCGCGAGAACCTCAATCATCCGTTCGATGAAATAGACAGCTTCCGTCACACGGAACGAACAACGGTAGGACACGCCACCCGGTGCTTTGTTTGTGTAGACACCATCAACCGCGAGGTAAGCGGTTGGGATATCATAAGACCCTGTGCAGATGTTCATGAAACCCGCAGGGAACTTGGTCGGGTCCGCACAAGCGTCGAACGCGCCGTGGTCAGCGGTTACATGGCAATGCAGGCCGGTGATTTTGCCGTCTTTGGTCGCAGCGATCTTACCGGTCATCCAGTAGTCGCGAGCAAAGGCAGTGGACATGAGGTTTTCCATACGGTCCTCAATCCACTTCACCGGCTTACCAGTGACGATAGACGCCACGATAGAGCAAACGTAACCTGGGTAAACGCCCACTTTGTTACCAAAGCCGCCACCAATGTCAGGGGAAATGACACGGATATTGTGCTCTTCGATCCCAGACAGAAGGGAGGCGACGGTGCGCACAACGTGTGGTGCTTGGAATGTGCCCCAAACGGTCAGCTTGCCATTCACCTTGTCCATCGACGCAACCGAACCACAAGTTTCCAGCGGGCACGGGTGCGTGCGGTGGTAGTACATGGTTTCCGTTGCCACGACTTCGGCGTTGTCGATCACGTCGTTTGTTGCGGCCTCTTCACCTGCTTCCCAAGTAAAGATGTGGTTGTGATGCTTACGCGGACCGTGTGCGCCTTCCTTTTGGTCGGCGATGTCCTCGCGCAGAACCACATCGGATTCCAACGCCTCGAACGGGTTCACGATCACGGGCAGTTCTTCGTAATCAACCTCAACCAGCTCAACCGCATCCGCAGCGATAAAGCGGTCTTTCGCAACGACGAAAGCAACTTCTTGGCCTTGGAACAGAACTTTACCGTCAGCCAGAACCATCTGTTTATCGCCCGCAAGGGTCGGCATCCAATGCAGATTGAGTGGCGCGAGGTCAGCGGCGGTGAGAACCGCAATAACGCCGTCCAGTGCCATCGCTTTGGACGTATCAATGGACTTGATCCGTGCGTGGGCATAGGGCGAACGGACGAAATCACCGTGCAACATACCGGGCAGCTTCACGTCATCGACGTAGTTGCCTTTGCCTTGGGTGAAACGCGCGTCCTCAACCCGCTTGCGCGAGCAGCCCATCCCCTTGAGATTGGCGGAACGCTCTACTTGATCTTCGGTAAGGTCTTTCATTCTGCGGCCTCCTTCGCGGCGTTCAGCTCGCTTGCAGCGGCAAGGATGGATTTCACAATGTTCTGATAGCCCGTGCAGCGGCAGATATTCCCTGCCATGCCAAAGCGAACCTCTTCTTCGGTCGGGTTCGGGTTCTCTTCGAGCAACTTCGACGCCCGAGTGATCATGCCCGGCGTGCAATACCCGCACTGAAGCCCGTGATGTTCACGAAACGCTTCTTGCAGGACGTGCATGTTGTCGGGGCCGCCCAGACCTTCGATGGTCGTAATGTCTGCGCCGTCGGCTTGGGCCACGAACATGGTGCAAGCTTTGACCGACTTACCGTTGATGGTCACAGTGCAAGCGCCACAGTGGGATGTTTCGCAGCCAATGTGTGGGCCCGTGATATTGAGACGTTCGCGCAGCGTGTAGATCAGCAATTCGCGCGGTTCGGCCAAAAATTCATGGCCCTCGCCGTTCACGTTGAGTTTGATGTGCATCTTGTTTGACATGGGTCTCTCCTTACGCGCGGTCCCAAGCGCGGGTGATCGCGCGAGTGAGGATGATGCCGGCCACATGGCGTTTGAACGCAACTGGCCCGCGGTTGTCTTCGGTTGGATCAATGTCATCGAGCATGGCGTTGACAGCGGCCTTCACCGCATCTGCATCACATGCCGTTCCGATGATCGCGTTGGCGGCAGCTTCGGACCACACAGGGACGTCGCTAAGGTTTGTCATCGCGATGGATGCGCTAGACACCTTGCCGCCCGATGTTTGGATGGTTACGGCAGCAGCAGCAGTGGCGTAGTCACCAATCTTGCGCTTTTGCTTTTCATAGGAATACCCACCCGACGGTGCGTCAAAGCTGATCGCGGTGAGCACTTCGTCCTCTTCGCGTGCAGTGACATAGGCCGCTTCGTAGTAGTCACGCGCAGCAACCTCGCGGGTTCCATCCGGACCGACAAGATGCAGCGTCGCATCGAGACACTGCATGAGGCCGGGCATGTCATTCCCCGGATCGCCGTTCGCGACATTGCCACCGACGGTGCCCATGTAACGCACCTGAGGGTCCGCAATCTGCAGCGAAGTCTCGCGCATTATCGGCGCAACTTTCGCAAGTTCAGCGTGATTGATGATGTCGTGCTGTGTGACCATCGCGCCGATGGTGACACGCGATCCGTTGATGGAAATCCCGCGTAGGCTGTCGACAGCTTGAAGGTCGATGAGGTGCGGAACCTCGGCCATGCGGAGCTTCATCATCGGGATGAGGCTGTGCCCACCGGCCAACACACGTGCGTCGTCACCATGCTCTTTCAAGAGCGCGATGACCCCGTCCATGTCGGATGGTCGATGGTAATCGAATGAGGCTGGAATCATTAGTGGCCCTCCCTGCCGGTAATGATCGGATGGGAGGAGACTGCATACCGAAGCACACCGCCGTCAGCGTTTCGTCAGCGAAAAACGAGGGAAATTTCACGAAATGCGAATAGGCCCACACGAAATGCGAATGCGTTAAACGCCCAAAACGTCACGCACGGGTTTGAGTTGCGAACGGCTCACCGGAACCTTCGGAAGTTCGCTAAGATTAAAGTAACAGACGCCCGTATCCTTCAACCGTTCAAAGCCAGTGACCATCGACGGGTTCACCAGATAGCTGCGGTGGGTCTTTATAAAATTCGAAGTCGCAAGACGCTTCGTGGCATCGGCAATCGACCACGCACAGAAGAACTGACCGGATTTGGTGTAGATATAGGTGTAGTGGCCTTCTGCACGGATCGCTGCCACATCAGAGGCATCGACAAACTGCGTGCGTCCATCTCTTTCATAGGGAATCTGACGCGTCGCTACCGGTGGCGCTACTGGGACCTCTTCGACAAGTGGCGCTTCGGTCGCCTTAGTCGCAATGGCAGTCTCAGTCGGCAAAAAGGTGGTCGTCGAAAGCAAAAACGCCCCGCACAGCGCAAAGCTCGACAATACGACTCCAATCGCCAAAGTCTCGTTCCCAATCATCGGACCGACCTGCGACGGCACCATCATCTGGACAAAGTTAGTCCCCGCAATGGCAACGAAATGCACACCACAGACCGCCACGCCAAACACAATGGTTCCCAGCAAAATGTTCCGCCGATTGCGCCGACCGTATGCGATACCAAACGCAACCACGCTGAGCACACAGGATGCGATGATCGAGATCACAATACCGAGCGGCGTATAAACCGCGCGACACAATTCGAGAGCGGCCATGCCAATATAATGCATCGCGCCGATCCCAACCCCGACGATCACACCGGCGAGCAACAGTTTGGCCCGCGTACGTTTGCCAAAGTGCAAAATCAAAAGCGCCGTACCAACGACAAGGATCGCAACGAGCGCTGAGGTCAGTGTTACAGCCGCATCGTAGTAGAACACAAACGGCAACTGCAGCCCTAGCATAGCCACAAAATGCATCGACCAAATGCCGCCACCCAGTGCAATCGCCGCGAACGAAATCGCGATTTTGCGCCGTGTATATGAATAGGTAGACAACCCATTTGTAAGGCTGAGGCCTGTAAAGCCCGCCATGAGCGCCACCGCAAAGGATGCCACTATCAGCCAAAGGTTATGAGAAAACTCTACGAACTCCATACGAACGACAGTTAGCCTCCCTTCCAACTGGTTCTATTCTGGCCCCATGACGGCGGGGTGACCGCACAGGCGTCAACCTAAGGCAAATTTAGAATTTGTCCCGTTAATTATTCGAAACACCATCAACGCTTTTCCCAAAGCAACTTACGCTTCTCTGCCATACGTTCACGCTGTTCCCGATCATGCCCCATCCGAAACGATGCCTCGACAAAGTCGATATGGGCGCGTGCTGCGGTTTCAGCGGCAACGGGGTCGCTCGCAAAAATCGCCTCGGCGATGGCTTTGTGTTGCTCCAGCAATTGATCTCCCGCCGTATCAATCGTGCGCAGGAAATTGCGGTTGTAGAACACCCCTCTACGGGTGAGATCATAGATCGACGCCATCATGTGAATGAGCGTGGAGTTGTTGCTCGCATCCGCTACCGCCGCGTGAAAACTGATGTCAGCGACTTTTGATGCTTCTAGGTCTTGATCCTCATGCGCCTTAACCATCCGATCCAAGATCGACGCAATGATGTCCTTATCGGTCTTGGTTGCGCGCTGTGCAGCAAGCCGTGCGGCAAAGGCCTCTTGTTCGCGGCGATACTCTAAATAATCATAAAAAGCTGCAGGATGCCGCGCATAGAGATCAAGGAACGCAGGCGTCATCGCCGTCCCGGTTAACTGCGCGATAAACGACCCTTCGCCATGACGAACGATCAACAACCCTTCGTCTTCGAGCTGCTTGAGAGCCTCACGTAATTTGGGACGCGACACCTCGAGCCGTTCGGCCATTTCACGTTCGGACGGTAAACGCGCTCCCTCTTTTAGGATGCCGTTCACGATCATCGTTTCGATCTGATGAACCACCGCGTCCGCAACCGAATCGTGAGAAATCGGTTCGAATAATGCGCTTTGCTTCACCATTGGACGGCCCCTCCTCGGCTGGATGTCTAGAGTAGAGAGGTAAGTTAATTTTTCCAGACCTAAATTCAAGCTACCGCCTAATTACATGCCAAGATCTACGCTTTGGCATTGAAATTTCGCGAGAAAAAAGCGGCTTCATAGCCACAACGCACCCCAGTGATACACACCCATTGCACGATTTTGCGGCACAAACATCGCCCCAAATAATAACAGTGGTAAATTTTATTGTTGACTGAATGTAGAGGTACATTGTTTTTACCACTCCATCCCATTCGGGCCCTAACCCCGAATGTCGAAAGTTAAAATGGAGGAGAGACAATGAATAAATTTACCGCTCTTGCAGTATCCGCATTGGTACTGGCAGCACCCGCCGCCATGGCAGAAGACGATCCAATCCTGCTCAAAACACCAGTTGCGTTTAACACTGCCCTACCGGGTCTCGGTTCGCCGATCCCACGCGTTGCTGAGCAACTCGAACTCATGTCGGGCGGTAGCCTGCGCATGCGCGTCTATGAGCCGGGTGAGCTGGTTCCGCCGTTCGAAATCCTCGAAGCTGTCTCGACAGGTAAAATCAACTCTGGCTACACCACCGCTGGTTACTGGGCCGGTTCGATCCCTGCTGCTCCGCTGTTCTCGGCCGTTCCGTTCGGCCCTGAGGCTGGCGAATACATGGCGTGGCTCTACTACGGCAACGGGATGACCCTGTATCAGCAGATGTACGATGATGCTGGCTACAACGTTCACGTTCTGCCTTGTGCGATCACCGCTCCAGAAACGTCGGGCTGGTTCGCAAACGAAGTGAATTCGCCTGAGGACCTACAGGGTCTGAAAATGCGCTTCTTTGGCCTCGGCGGTGAAGTCATGCAGAAACTCGGCGTTGCGACATCGCTCCTGCCGGGTGGTGAAATCTTCTCCGCACTCGAAAACGGTGCGATCGACGCAACCGAATTCTCGCTGCCTGCAGTGGACACCCGTCTTGGCTTCTACAAACTGGTCAAGTTCAACTACTTCCCGGGCTGGCACCAGCAGGCGACCATCTTTGAATTGCTGATCAACGGTGACACATGGAACGAAGCTTCCGACAGCCAGCGCGCAATCATCGAAAGCGCATGTAAGGCATCGATGGCTGACTCTTTCGCTGAAGGCGAAGCAATGCAGTTCTCGGTCATGATGGATAACGTCGAAAACAACGGCGTCGAAATCCGTCAGTGGAACCAAGAGATGCTCGACACCTTCAAAGCGGGTTGGGAAGAAGTCGCTGCGGAACAAGCTGCAAACGACGAATTCTTTGCAACTGTCCTCGCTGACCTGAACGAGTTCCGCGAAGGCTACCAGATCTGGAAAGAGAACGCGTTCTTGCCGCGGTAAGCTATCCCTGCGGGAGGGTCGAGGAGGCCCTCCCGCAACCACATTTCCGAAAATTTACGGGGTCACTGACCCTTTTCCGCACGTTTCCAAGGAGGAGGAACCATGTCGAATAATATCCATTCGTCCGATGATCCCGTCGAAGTCTATGAAGCGCTCCAAGAACACCCCGACCGCGACATTCAACCTGTTGCCAACGCACTAGACAGCGTTGTCAAAAGCGTTGGTCTGGTCGTCATGTGGGCCAACGTCTTGCTCGTCCTTGCGATCGTAACGCAAGTTGCGTTCCGCTACGCGCTGAACCAGAACTTTCCGCAACTCGATGAAATCCAATGGCATTTCTATGGGTTGGTAACGATGATCGGCATTTCTTTTGCCCTCGTCACCGACAGCCACGTGCGTGTTGATGTGCTCCACATGCAAGTATCCCGTCGTGGGCAGCGCGTCATCGAAGTTATCGGCATCCTGTGCCTTCTGTTCCCTTTCATCTATCTCATGATCGACCAAGGGTATGACTATTTCTACGAAAGCTTCCGCGTCAACGAACGGTCCTCTAGTCCCTTGGGCTTGCCATACCGTTGGGCGTTCAAAGCAATCATCCCTATCAGCTTCTGCCTTCTGGCCCTCGCTGCCGTCGCTCGTTTGATCCACGACGTTCACGCGCTCTGGATGAACTATGCCGAAGAACGCGAAGGCGGCAGCCTCCGCACGATCCTCGTCACCCTTGTTATCTTTATCGCAGTTACTCTCGCGCTGACATTCCTCGTTAAATATACCGAGGAAAAGCTGGTCATCGCGATGTTCCTGACCTTCATCATGCTTTTGTTCACGGGCTTCCCCGTTGCGTGGACGCTGGCAGGTGTCGGCGTGATGTATTGTGGCATCGCCTATCTGTTCGACAACAATTTCATGGCGTGGACAGGTCTAAAGCGCACACTAACAGGGCTCGACTACCTGACTTTGGGCGCGACTGTGAACCGCGTGTATTCCACGATGTCGAACCCGATCCTCGTCGCACTGCCGATGTTCATCTTCATGGGTCTCATGCTGGATGAAAGCGGCGTTGCCGAGAAACTCATGCGATCCATGCAGCGTTTGTTTGGCACCGTGCGCGGTGGCTTGGCGATCACTGTGACGCTAATCGGCATTATCCTTGCCGCATCAACGGGCATCATCGGCGCGTCGGTCGTCCTCTTGGGCGTCCTGTCCCTACCCACGATGATGGAACAGAAATATAGCCCACAATTGGCCGCTGGTGTTGTCTCTGCCTCTGGCACGCTGGGTATTCTGATCCCGCCATCGATCATGCTGGTGATCATGGCTGACCAAATGGCACTTTCGGTGGGTGACCTCTTTATGGCGGCGGTCTTTCCCGGCGTGATTATCGGTGGTCTTTACCTCCTGTACATTTTTGTCGTTGCTCTGATCAATCGCGACCTTGCCCCTGTTCCCGAAGGCGCCGTTCGCCCTGATTGGGCCGCTGTAAAAGACGTGATGATCGCCGTTATTCCAACGCTTCTTCTGATCCTCTCGGTCCTCGGTTCGATCTTTGCGGGCCTCACAACCCCGACCGAAGCCTCAGGCGTGGGTGCATTGGGTGCGACCCTTTTGGCGGTGCTCTATCGCAAGCTCACACTTCGCAAACTGATCAACGTGCTGAAATCCACCTTCAACACCACCGCCTACATTTTTGCGATCTTCCTCGGTGCGACAGTATTCTCCTATGTTCTTCGTGAACTGGGTGGCGACGAGCTGATCGAAGGTATCATTCGTGGTGCAGGCTTTGGCCCCGAAGGCACTATCTTTATGATCCTGTTCCTCGTCTTCCTCTTGGGCTTCGTGCTCGACTGGATCGAGATTACCTTGATCGTTCTGCCACTGATGCGCCCGATCGTGAATGGCCTCGGGCTCGACATTCCGGGCTTTGGCGAAATCGACGAACCTGCGCTTCTCTGGTTTGTCATTATGGTGGCTGTGACTTTGCAGACCAGCTTCCTCACCCCGCCCGTTGGCTTTGCGCTCTTCTATCTCAAGGGTGTTTGCCCGCCAGAAATCCGTCTGATCGACATCTACAAAGGCATCATTCCCTTTGTACTGCTACAGCTCACTGGTCTGATGCTGGTCTACCTCTGGCCGCAGCTTGCAACGTGGCTGCCCTCTGTCGCCTATTAACGGAGCTTGAAAATGCGTCTGGCCCATTGCCACAATTTCCACGACTTCCGCGAACTTGCACGCCGTCGTTTGCCCGGTCCGATCTTCAACTATATCGACGGGGCTGCCGATGACGAGGTGACCTATCGCCAGAACACGGCCGCCTTTGACCGCTGTGACCTGCTGCCTTCGGTTCTAACCGGTGTGCAGGACGTGGATATGTCTGTCACGGTGATGGGCCAGAAGCTCGACCTGCCGATTTACTGTTCGCCCACCGCGCTTCAGCGTTTATTCCACCACGACGGGGAACGCGCGGTTGCAGCGGCGGCAGAGAAATACGGCACGATGTTCGGCGTATCCTCTCTGGGCACCGTCAGCATCGAAGAAATGCGGGCCAAACACAAAAACCCGCAGTGCTACCAGTTCTATTTCCACAAAGACCGCGGTCTGAACCGCGCCATGATGCAAAGCGCCAAGGAAAGCGGCGTGAACGTTATGATGCTGACCGTAGACAGCATAACCGGCGGCAACCGAGAACGCGACTTGCGCACTGGATTTTCCATCCCCTTCCGCCTGACACTTGGCGGGATGATGCAATTCGCAATGAAGCCTATGTGGGGCATCAACTATGTTACCCACGAAAAATTCGCGATGCCGCAGCTGGATAAATTCGTGAACATGGGCGGCGGCGCCTCGTCGATCGGCAACTACTTCTCGAATATGCTTGACCCGTCGATGGACTGGGATGATGTCGCGGAAATGGTTCAGGAATGGGACGGTCAGTTCTGCCTCAAGGGCATCATGACCGCCAAGGATGCCCGCCGTGCAGTGGACATCGGTTGCACTGGCATCGTCCTGTCGAACCACGGTGGCCGCCAGCTTGATGGATCGCGCACGCCCTTCGACCAGCTCAAGGAAATCGTGGACGAGGTCGGTGACGAAATCGACGTTATCATGGACAGCGGCATCCAACGCGGCACCCATGTGCTCAAGGCGTTGTCACTTGGCGCCAAGGCTGTTGGCGGCGGACGGTTCTACCTGTACCCTCTGGCCGCAGCTGGACAGGCAGGTGTCGAACGCGCGCTTGGCCTTATGAAAGCCGAAATCGAACGCGGGATGAAACTGATGGGCGTGACCTCGGTCGGCCAACTTTCCCGCGAAAACCTACGGTTCCGCTAACCGGAGTTGAAAATGGACAACCACGCGCTTCTCGCTGAACTACGACAGATCGTTGGACGTCGGTATATTTTCACCTCTCCCCGCGCAACCCAGCGGTTCCGCAAAGGGTTTCGGTCTGGTGAAGGCGAGGTTCTAGCCGTGGTCCAGCCCGCTACGCTCCTTGAACAATGGAACATTCTCAAAGCCTGTGTGGCTGCCGATAAAATCGTTATCATGCAGGCAGCGAATACAGGCCTGACCGAAGGGTCCACCCCGAACGGCACCTATGATCGCGATGTCGTATTGGTGAATACCCGCCGCATGGATGGCCTGCGTCTAATCCGTGACGGCAAACAGGTGATCAGCTTCCCGGGTGCGACACTCTTTGCGCTCGAAAAACTTCTCGACCCGCTAAACCGCCAGCCCCATTCGGTGATTGGCTCGTCCTGCATCGGCGCATCCGTTGTTGGAGGCGTCTGCAATAACTCTGGCGGCTCACTGGTCGAACGCGGACCGTCCTATACTGAAATGGCGCTCTACGCGCAGATCACAGCAGATGGGACGCTCGAACTCGTGAACCACCTCGGGATCGACTTGGGCAACACAGCCCAAGACATCCTGACCCGTCTGGAATCCGGTTCTTTTACCGAGGCCGACATTGACGACACGAACCGCAAAGGGTCTGATACTGACTACGTCACCCGCGTCCGCGATGTCACCGCTGACACCCCTGCCCGCTTTAATGCCGATAAACGTCGCCTTTACGAGGCCGCGGGCTGCGCGGGCAAGCTCGCCGTTTTTGCAGTGCGACTAGATACCTTTGAAAAGAACGCGTCAGAGCGGACCTTTTACATCGGCGCCGATCATACCGCCGCGCTAACTGATTTGCGCCGTACGATCCTGTCGGATTTCACCACTCTCCCCGTCAGCGCTGAATACATGCACGCCGATGTTTTCGACATCTCGGACCGCTACGGCAAAGACACCATGGTGATGATCGACAAGTTGGGCACCGACCGTTTGCCGATGTTCTTTGCGATCAAAGGATGGGTTGATGCTCGATTGGCAAAGGTACCCTTCATGGGCCGCTTTACCGATCAGTTCATGCAAACCCTGTCGCGCCTTTGGCCCGACATTTTGCCCAAATCCCTCCGCAATATGCGGGCAAAACATGAACATCACTTGATCCTAAAAATGCGCGATGATGGCATCGCAGAGGCGCGGGCGCTCCTCGACACAATGGCAGGCCAAGACCGCCTATCATTCTTTGAATGCAACCCGCGCGAAGCCAAAATGGCCGGCCTCCTGCGCTTTGCCGCTGCAGGAGCTGCCATACGCTATAAGGCAATCCACGCCGCAGAAGTCGAGGACATCATCGCCCTCGATATCGCGTTGCGCCGAAATGATGATGACTTCCTTGAACGGCTCCCACCCGAAATCACGCAGCACCTGACATACAGCCTCTATTACGGTCATTTCATGTGCCACGTGATGCATCAGGACTACGTGGTCAAAGCAGGTGCAAACGTCAAAGCAATCAAAACTGAGATGCTCAAACTGATCGATGAACGCGGCGCCGAATACCCCGCAGAGCATAATGTCGGCCACCTTTATGCGGCCAAACCGGACCTTGCCAATTTTTACAAATCCATCGACCCAACGAACAGCCTCAATCCGGGCTTGGGCAAGATGTCAAAGCGCAAGTATTATGCCAATCAGGAATAGACGCCCCATTGCGCCAGAATTTGCCAAATAACCCGCAGTTTACGCTTCTGAGTTTGGCAGTCGTTAACAAAGAGCCGTATAAGATACTGGAGCATACGTAAAATCCAGTCGCGGTTGCCAATGGTCTATGTCACCGAAACCAACGATGCCCCCGCATCGACACAGACGCCCTACGCGATCTCTGTGGGTGACTATTTTGTCGGCTACCTCGATAAAAATAACCAAGACTGGATTGAAGTCACCTTAACCGCTGGGACCACTTATACCGCTGCAATGGCAGGATTAGGGACGCAGTCCAGCGCTGTATCAGATCCCTATCTGACACTATATTCGTCGTCTGGCACCAGCATTTCAATCGACGACGACAGCGGTCCGGGGCTCTATTCCAATCTGACCTTTACCCCGACAACCACCGACACCTATTACGTCTCAGCAGGCAGCTATAATGGCGGCAGCAGCGGGGATTATGCCGTGTCTTTGGCTGTTGGAACCAAAGCCGACTATGACCTCGCGATGGGATCCTCGGCGCTGATCCGATCGGGCTACACATGGTCCAGCGCTCCGGCAACTGGGGCAACCATAACTTGGGGATTTAGGGATAGCGGCACCGCGTTAGACGCGGACGGAAAAACGACCGCATTTGCGCAACTGACCACCGCTCAGATGGACGCCGCAACAGAGGTTGCAACATACGCGTCGAGCCTGTCCAACCTCACCCTGACACAAGTTGCAACGGGGGGAACGACCAACTCTGCCACGATCCTCATGGCCGGTTACACATCGACCACCGACGGCGCGGGCGCCTATGCCTATTTCCCAGGAAGCACAGCAACGTCGAACACTGCAGGTGACCTATGGGTGAATAACCGGTGGGTATCGACCAGTGCGCTTCCCGTGGGTGGCTATTCTTACTTTGTGTTTCTACACGAATTCGGCCATGCCATCGGCCTGTCGCACCCTGGGGACTATGACGCGGCAGCAGGCACGACCATCGCCTATGGGACCAACGCGCAGTTAATTTCAGACAGCCACCAATATTCGGTGATGAGCTATTTCGACGAAGCGAACACCATGCAGAACATGGGTCTCTATCCTCAGACCTACATGCTCTATGACATCTATGCGCTGCAATTGCTCTACGGCGTGAACACGTCTGCAAACTCTGGAGACTCCGTTTACGGCTTTAATACAAACGTCGGCGGGGTGTTTGATTTCTCGACGAATGACAAACCTTTGCTTAGCATTTGGGACGGTGACGGTTCCGACACCATTGACCTGTCAGGGTTCACGACGGGCCAACTCCTTGACCTCAACGACGGCGCATTTTCAAACATCGGCGGATATGATGGCAACGTTTCGATTGCCTATGGCGCGGTGATCGAAAACGGGATCGGCTGAACAGCAGCAGACACGATAAATGGCAACGAATACGCCAATACCATCCGCGGGCTGTCAGGAAATGACACGATTGATGGCGGAGATGGCAACGATCTCCTCTTTGGCAACCTGAACCATGACGTGATCATCGCGGGGAACGGGGCTGACGATGTGCGTGCAGGATGGGGCAACGATACCGTCTATGGTGGCGATGGCGATGACCAGCTGTACGGCTACATCGGCCACGACCGTATTTACGGTGAGGCTGGAAATGACAGCATCTTTGGCGACCGCGGCCGCGATATCCTTAACGGCGGCCAAGGGGACGACTACATCCACGGCGGCGCCGACAACGATTTCATCGCAGGTGAAGAAGGCAACGATATCCTGATCGGCGTTTCCGGCGACGACGAACTCTACGGCTTTACAGGCGATGACTCTCTGCACGGCTGGGACGGGAATGACCTGCTGCGTGGGGGTGATGGTAGTGATTTCCTTGCTGGAAACGAAGGAAACGACACGCTTTACGGCATGGACGGCAACGACCAGCTCTACGGGGCAACGGGCAACGATACCCTTTCTGGTGGGGCGGGCGATGATCTCATGCGCGGCGGCGAAGGCGCGGATACATTTGTTTACGATGCAGGTAAGGACCGGATTGGGGATTTCCTGAACGACGTCGACCGCCTTTCGTTAAACAGTGCTGCATTGGGGCTCGACGGTCTTACGGCCCAAGAAATCGCCGCGATGGCGACCCAACTCGACACCGCTCTCTTCTGGGATTTTGGCGGAGGGAACACCCTGACCCTCGACGACTGGGAAGATGCCAACGACATTATCGACGACATCTACCTATTTTGAAAAAGGCCGGTGTTTCCACCGGCCTTCTCACGATTACTTCAGATCGAACCGATCTAGTTCCATGACCTTGGTCCACGCTTTGACAAAGTCGGCAACGAATTTGCCAGCGTTGTCGTCCTGTGCGTAGACCTCGGAAAGTGCCCGCAATTGCGAGTTCGAACCAAAGACCAGATCAACACGGGTCGCGGTCCACTTCGCTGTGCCCGTTTTACGGTCACGGCCTTCGAACAACTGGTCACCATCAACAGGAACCCAAGCAGTATCCATGCTGAGCAGGTTGACAAAGAAATCGTTGGTCAACTGACCTTCGCGATTTGTCAAAACACCATGCTTTGTGCCGCCATGGTTCGCGCCCAATGCACGCATACCACCGACCAAAACGGTCATCTCCGGCGCCGTAAGTGTCAGAAGCTGCGCCTTATCGACAAGCAGCTCTTCAGCCGATGCACTGAACTGACGCTGTTGATAGTTTCGGAAACCATCGGTCAGCGGCTCTAGCGGATCAAACGACTCTGCGTCGGTTTGCTCTTCGCTCGCATCCATCCGACCTGGGGTGAAAGGCACCTCGATGTCATGACCAGCGGCTTTCGCAGCCTGTTCAACTGCAGCCGAACCTGCCAAGACGATGAGGTCCGCCAGCGATACTTTCTTACCGCCAGCCTCAAAGTCGGCCTTGATGCCTTCAAGAACGCCAAGAACCTTCGCAAGTTGATCAGGTTCGTTTGCATCCCATCCCGCTTGCGGCGCCAGACGAACGCGAGCACCGTTTGCACCACCACGCAGGTCAGACCCACGGAAGGTTGATGCCGAAGCCCAAGCCGCAAGAACCAGTTCACGAGTCGACAGACCAGAGCCCAAGATCTTTGTCTTCAGATCAGCAATTTCAGCCGCGTTGACGACCTCATGATCACAGGCCGGGATCGGGTCCTGCCAGATCAGGTCTTCGGCTGGAACATCCGCGCCATAATAGCAGGCTTTCGGCCCCATATCGCGGTGGGTCAGCTTGAACCAAGCACGTGCAAAGGCGTCTGCAAACTCATCAGGGTTTTCAAGGAAACGCTTTGAAATCGGACCATAGATCGGGTCCATTTTCATCGACATATCCGCAGTGGTCATCATCGGGCGATGCTTTTTCGACGGATCATGCGCGTCAACGACCATGTCTTCGTCTTCACAATCAATCGGGTGCCACTGATGCGCACCTGCTGGCGATTTGCACAGTTCCCAATCGTATTTGAACAGAACCTTGAGGTAACCCATGTCCCAAGTCGTCGGCTTTGGTTTCCATGCGCCTTCGATACCCGAACCGATGGTGTCGCCACCCATACCGGTGCCATGCGAAGATGCCCAGCCCAGACCCATCATCTCGATCGGGGCAGCTTCGGGCTCTGGACCGACCAAGGCTGCATCACCAGCACCATGCGATTTACCGAATGTGTGACCACCAGCGACCAGCGCAACGGTCTCTTCGTCGTTCATCGCCATGCGCGCAAATGTCTCGCGCACGTCGCGACCGGAAGCGACCGGATCAGGCGTGCCATCAGGCCCTTCGGGGTTCACATAGATCAAGCCCATCTGCACAGCGGCCAGCGGGTTCTCTAGATCGCGTTCACCGGAATAGCGGCTGTTGTCGGTGTCCGACGTCGCCAGCCATTCGCCTTCAGGCCCCCAGTAAATATCTTCCTCAGGTTCCCAAATGTCTTCACGACCGCCGCCAAAGCCAAACGGCTTCAGGCCCATCGATTCAATCGCGACGTTGCCAGCGAGGATCATCAAATCCGCCCAGCTCAGCGCGTTGCCGTATTTCTGTTTGATCGGCCACAGCAGACGGCGGGCCTTGTCGAGGTTGACGTTATCAGGCCACGAGTTCAGCGGTGCAAAACGCTGTGTACCGGAACGCGACCCGCCGCGACCGTCCGCGGTGCGGTATGTACCGGCCGAGTGCCACGCCATACGGATAAAGAACGGACCGTAGTGTCCGTAGTCCGCAGGCCACCAATCTTGGCTATCGGTCATCAGCGCAGTCAGGTCTGCTTTGACCGCATCCAGGTCGAGCGATTTGAACGCCTCAGCATAATTGAAATCGGGGTCCATCGGATTGCCCGCAGGCTGGTTCTGATGAAGCACCTTCAGGTTCAGCTGGTTTGGCCACCAATCACGATTCCCGCGGCGGTCATTCCGCACATTCGGCATCGCGCCATGAATAACAGGGCATTTACCGCCAGTATTTCCGTCCATAACACTCTCCATCATAAGCAAGGGCGCAGGATGATCCGCACCAATCTAGAGTGAGCCTAACGAGAGTTTAGAATAATTAAAAATTTAATATTATGATTGCTGTGATTAGTTTTTCTTATCACTAATGCTCCAGACGACGCGCCAAAACCGCAACCGTTTTCAACGGATCAATTGGTTCGCCCAGCCAGTCAAAAACAGGCTCTAATCCAAAAGGATCATCACAAAAATCCGCGTAATTCACGAGGGTTGCACGATCCGGATACTGCGCTGCGTAATCGGCAAACCGTGCATCCATCCATTCAACGAGGCGAACCACATCGTCTCGATCCCAATCCTTCCACCACCCAGACCGTGTTACATCATCAGCGTTGCGCGTGTTGAAAATGAACCGAGCATTTTTGAAATGATGATGCATGAAATCCATAACCATTGGGAAATCATCACCCAACGCATTGTAGCGAATTTCTTTAAACCCAAACCACCGCGCATCATTGGGTGGCGCAAGAACGTTTTCGACAAACGCATCAACAAGCGCGGCCCCAAATTTAACGGGCCGCATTTGATCCGCACCATACCATGGATGTTCCGGACCACGGGGTTCTTCACCCCACGAAAAACGCGTCATCCGAACACGACGCGCCGCAGCCCATATACACTCCATCGCATTGTGATTTTCGCCGCGGATGGTCGCGCCCTCAATCGTCATCAACAAATTCTGCAACAACGTCGACCCACTCCGTCCGTAGGTAACGATAAATATGCAACCTTTCAGATTGGGATAGGCTGTATCAAAACGATGGCTCATTCGATCCTCTCGATCTCAGACCGAAACCATAGCCCCCTCCAAAACGCCATGTAAATTGCCCGACGGAACCGCCAAGGTGTGCCTCTCATCTGTCGATGAGCACGCAACCAAAACTCCGCCACACCAGCCCAACCCATCATACGCAGGCGTGCAGAGGTTTCGTTCCGCGCCCCGCACCTGAATTTCCAAAGCGACTGCTCTGTGATCAACCCGTAATTCACCCCTTGGTTAACAGGTAGGTCATGCACAACCACACTGTCGGGCACGAAGAGTCCGGGATGTGACTGGGCCAACCGCTGAGTATACTCGGCGTCATCATACCAAATGAAATAGTCCGCAATCGGTAACCCATGCGCCTCAATCGCCCAACGCGGGATCAAGCACGACACAAAAGAACAGGACGACACGAGGAAAACAGGCGCATCAGAGGAATAAAACCGCGGCCAATCCCAAACAGGCGCGGGCGTATTCATTTCGCAATGCCCTCCGTCCGTCCATTTCACCCATGAACAGGCAAAAGGCGCCCTCCGCCCCGTATCCGTTTCAAAGCGATCGAGAGCCTGTTCTAGTTGGCCGATAGCCATTGGCTCTGGATAGGCATCGTCGTCACTGACCCAAACCAAGTCGGCCCCATGGGCATAGGCGCGTTTCATCCCCAGATTAAACCCGCCTGCCCCACCAATATTTTCAGGCAAACGAAGATATTCCACCCCGACCACAACCTCAGCCGTGTGATCGGTAGACGCATTGTCGATCACATAAATCAGGTCAGGAACACGCGTCTGACTGCGCAGAGCCTGCAAAACCTTCGCCAGTTTATCGGCTCGATTATGGGTCACAATCACAGCGGCAAGCTTGGTCATTTCACCTCCAATGCCTCGCGGTAATACCTCGTAATCACGTCCTTTGCCGAAGGTTCTGACACCAGTGTTTCATGGTTTTTCCGCAATGTTAGAGCCTGTTTTGCTAGAAACGCACTATCTCGCCAAAGCCGATCCATAATGCGCACAATACCTCGAACAGTTTGCGCTGGATAACTCTGCACCAACAACTCTTGCGGTAACACCTCTTTCATCGCGCCTACATCCGTGCCGATCGGGATCACCCCTTCTTCGATTGCTTCGATAGCGACCAGCGCAAGACCCTCGTTCGATGACGGAAGGATGAGAATATCAGCCCGACGCAACACAGCCCGAACATCTGCGCCGCTGGGATGAAATGTGATCCGGTCAGCGATGCCCTGAGCCGCCGCAATCTGTTGAACAAACCGCAAAAACGGCCCCTCGCCCACGATATCAAACCGCAGATCAACGCCAGTCTTTCGACCCCAACGCACCAGTCGAACCATCGTCCAAAGTGCCGTCACCGGTCGCTTTTGATAGGCCATTCGCCCGACGAACGCGACACGTAGGGTACTCTGCTGTGATCGCAACCGAACAGGCGAAACCTCTCGGTCGGCAATCATCCGACCCAGATCAACGGCGCGATTGAAACGCTGGCGATAAAATTCGACCAAACCACGACTGATCACATGTGTTCGATCAATGTGCTTACTCCAAACCCCCGAAATCCGGACAAAGCCCCCGTCCATATGCTCCACAATATGCGTGCTGTCATAGGTCCAAACCCACGGAAAATTCTGTCGTATCACAAGCAATGCAGCATAGAGCGGGACGCAGTGATGAATGTGAACCGCTACGATATTTTCTTTGCAAACAAGCTCTTGGATGAGTGTGCCCCATTCGCACCGCGGTCGATGATGCCAATCCAAAACCGTCACACCCTCGGGCGGAACACCACCTGCACGTTCCGCAACAACAAACACACGCAGCCCCAATTCCTGCGCCCAGTTGATACAATCCCGTGCGAGCGCTTCGGCCCCGCCGACGGCAAACCAATGCATCCCAATGAGGATCGCAGGCTGTTTTGCATGATTTGGCCTCGTTCGATCACCCATTAGAACGCCGTTCAGAACGCTCCATTGATGGCCGTGAATCTGACGAGAGAACAAGCGTTCCCGCATATAGAGCAAACGCTCCACAACAAACGGCGCCACCCGATAGCCAGCAGCCAGCAGGTAGTCATAGGGCAATTTTTCTGGCGCTTTCGTCATGATTAATCCCTACCCGACCACAGGCACCATAGGAAGACAATCAAGGTTAACATGCCCTTACCAATGCGACCGCAGCCTTAGCCAGACCTAAGGATTTTAACCGTAAAGTCGGTGGAAATTTCATCGTCTGAGGTCCCAATGTCCGATACATCTGCCACCCTTTCGCTCCCCTATTTGATGCCCGCACAGGCGCAAAGACACGTCACACATAACGATGCGCTCGACCGCTTAGACCTGGTTGTGCAACTCGTCGTCACTGCGTTCGACGCAACCAATCCCCCCACCAGCCCAACCGAAGGCGAGTGCTACGCGATTGGTCAAACTCCGACGGGCGAATGGGTCGGCAACGCTGGACTCCTTACGGTTTTTCAAAATGGCGGCTGGGTCTATATCAGCCCGAAAAACGGTTGGCTTGCGACCACGGATACAGGCGATATCAGACTCTATTCCGGCGGTACGTGGGTCGATGCGCGCAACCAAACTGCTCTCCAAAACCTACCCGAACTGGGAATCAACGCGACGGCAGATAGCACCAATCGTCTGTCGATTTCCTCGGACGCAGTGCTATTGAACCATGCAGGTGCGGGTCATCAGGTGAAGGTGAACAAGGCCTCAACAGCCGACACCGCCAGCCTCCTCTTCCAATCGAATTGGTCAGGCCGAGCCGAGATGGGCCTGTCTGGGACTGACGATTTCGCGGTGAAAATCAGCGCAGATGGCAACACGTGGACGGCGGCTTTATCGGTAGATGCAACCAACGGCAATGTCAACTTGGCACAGGCATTAACCTTAACACCCGCGCCCACCCCAACATCGCCCACCGCGGGCATGCTGTACTTCGACGGCACGACGACGACGCTCCGATGTTATGATGGCAACCAGTGGTACGACCTCTTTTGACGGATTGCCGAGCCGCGCAGGATCAGGCTAGTGATGCATATGGACCTACTTTTGATACACACTGGCGGCACCATCGGCATGGTGCCAACGCCCAATGGCCTCGCCCCCCAAAACGGCGTGGTCGAAGGCGCGATCTCTGCGCGTTTATCCGCGGGCGTGACCTTGCATCAGCATGTCTTCGACCCACTGTTGGACTCCGCCGATGTCGGCCCAGTCCACTGGAATGAAATTCTATCGGTGCTCGCCAGCCACCCTGACATGCCGACGATTGTAACGCACGGCACCGACACGATGTCCTTTACGGGCGCGGCGCTATCGCAAGCGCTCGCGAGTCTGAACCGTCGCGTCATTTTATGTGGGTCAATGCAGCCACTGAATACGGGTGGAGATGCCGAAGGCAACCTCGATCTCGCACTCGATGCCGCACTAAATCATAGTGATGCGGGCGTGTATTTATCCTTTGCAGGCAAACTGTTACCCGCTGATGGCCTCACCAAATACGACAGCCACGCGGACGATGCTTTCCGCCATATTCTGCAGGCTCCGCTAACACCACCAACCCGCCGCCACTTCTCCCCCAAACGCCTAGCCGTTCTCACCCTCACGCCCGATTTTCCGGTCGCAGCACTCGCCGCGATGCTCTCTGAATTAGATGGTGCGGTGTTGCGGGTGTTTGGCGCAGGCACGGCGATGAACAATCCTGCACTCTACAACGTCCTCAGAGCCGCAATTGCGGACGGAAAACGCATTCGCGCCGTCAGCCAAAGCACCACAGGCGGGTTAGAGCCAGGCGCCTATGCCGCTGGATCGGCATTGTGGGCGGCGGGCGTAGAAAACGGCGGATTGGAGACACCAGAGGCGGCCTTGATCCACCTTTGGCTAAATTAAGCGGCGAAATTTCAGAAATTTCGACCTGCTTTTTCAAAGCAGAGCGCCGCACCCAAAGGGTTCGGCGCAACCGCAGTCCTAAATTCGAACATCCGTCATTTTTTGCGCATCGCTTCAAGAAGAGCCGCCCCCAGACCACCCGTTTCCGCCTGTTTTGGCGGGCTGGCTTGGGTCCGCGGTTTCGACCCATTATGACCACGCGGTCGATCCTGACCCCGTTCGTTGCGAGTCTCTTTCGCACTGGCCCCACCGTCTTTGCGCATAGTTAACCCGATGCGTTTGCGGGGAACGTCCACCTCGGTCACCGTGACGCGCACCACATCCCCTGCTTTGACAATCTCATGCGGATCTTTGACGAATTTATCGGCCAATTGGCTGACGTGAACCAATCCATCCTGATGCACACCGATATCGACAAATGCACCGAATGCAGCCACGTTAGTGACTGTTCCCTCAAGAACCATACCCGGTTTCAGGTCCGTGATTTCCTCGACGCCATCGGCAAAACTCGCGGTTTTAAAAGTCGGGCGCGGATCGCGTCCGGGCTTTTCCAATTCGGCTAAAATATCGCGAACGGTCGGCAGACCGAATGTTTCGTCGACAAAATCCTCAGCGCGTAGCCCTCGAAGGGCCTGCGCATCGCCCATCAGCGACCGGACATTGCGCCCACAGGCCGCAACGATTTTGCGGGCAACGCCATAGGCTTCGGGGTGAACAGAGGACGCATCCAGAGGCTCTTTCCCATTCGTAATCCGCAAGAAGCCCGCGCATTGTTCATAGGCTTTCGGACCCAGACGCGCGACTTTCAGTAGGTCTTTGCGAGATGTGAACGCACCGTTGCTATCGCGATGCGCCACGATGCTTTCCGCCAAAACAGGGCCTAAACCGGAGACATGCGCCAAGAGAGGAGCCGACGCCGTATTCAAATCCACACCTACGGCGTTCACCGCATCCTCGACCACCGCTTCGAGCGATTTGGCCAACTTGTGCTGGTCCACGTCGTGCTGATACTGACCGACGCCGATGGCCTTGGGCTCAATCTTGACCAATTCGGCCAATGGGTCTTGCAAACGCCGAGCAATCGACACGGCACCGCGCAAAGATACGTCGAGGTCGGGAAATTCCCGCGCTGCCAATTCCGAGGCCGAATAGACCGACGCGCCCGCCTCAGAGACAACAACCTTAGTCGGAGCTTTCACCGACGATGGCAGGCGTTTCAAGGTGTCCGCGACCAATCGTTCGGTCTCGCGGCTCGCCGTGCCATTACCAATCGCGATCAGATCAACGTTGTATTTAGCGATGAGAGCAAGGATCACCGCCTGCGATCCCTGCACATCTAGTCGCGGCTGGAACGGGTAGATGGTCGCGGTGTCCAGAACTTTACCCGTCGCATCCACCGCAGCGACCTTCACCCCTGTGCGGATCCCCGGATCAAGCCCGATTGTCGCCTTTGCCCCTGCGGGTGCGGCTAGCAACAAGTCCTTGAGGTTACGTGCAAAAACGGTGATCGCTTCCTCGTGTGCAGTGCCCCGCATATCGCCCAAAAGATCGAGCATCATGGTCATCGACAGCTTTACGCGCCACGTCCAACCCGCAACACCTGCCAGCCATTTGTCACCCGCAGTCCCTGCACGAACACCCAATTCAGAGGCGATCAGCGACACAGCTCGCGCGGCGCCCTCTTCGTCAGGGGCGATGTCGATGGTGAGGAAACCCTCATTCGCACCGCGCAGCATTGCCAACGCGCGGTGGGACGGCACGTTCGCCCATTTTTCGCTATGGGCAAAATAGTCGGCGAATTTCGCACCTTCTGCTTCTTTGCCTTCAATGACACGCGCCGAGATCACCGCCTCGCGCTTCATAAATTCGCGCAATTCCCGCAGCAGCCCTGCATTCTCCGCCAGCCCTTCGACCAGAATGTCACGGGCACCGTTCAGCGCGTCTTTTGTCGTGGGAACAGCCTCAGTGATAAAGCCAGTCGCGTGAACCTCGGGATCGGTCGCCCGATCGGCTAAGATCAAATCCACCAGCGGCTCCAGCCCGTTTTCACGGGCGATCATCGCTTTGGTACGGCGCTTGGGTTTGTAGGGCAGATAAATGTCTTCCAGTTCGGCTTTGGTCGCGGCCTTGTGGATCGACAGGGCCAAATCGTCCGTCATCTTACCCTGAGATGTGATCTCTTTCGCGATGGCCGCGCGGCGCTGTTCCAATTCCCGCAGATAGGTCAGTCGTTCGGCCAAGGTCCGCAATTGCGTATCGTCCAAACCACCGGTCACCTCTTTGCGGTAACGCGCAATAAAGGGAACTGTTGCCCCTTCGTCCAACAACGCAACAGCAGAAGTGACCTGTTTTGGGGTGGCGTTAATGTCCTGCGCGATGGTCGCTGCAATGCGGGTTATAGTGTCCAAAGGGGCCTCCGAATGCGATCTGGACATCCTTCTTAGCCCCGCATCACACCCTCCACAAGCAACCCCGCGCCACTGTTTTACCGATCCGAAAGACAAAGCCGCTATCGCTGTCTATAGTCGACCCAAACGAACCAAAGCAGCCCGATGACCGCAGCCCTATCGCGCCCCAGATTTATCACGCTCCGTTCGATCATGGCCTTGATCCTACGCGAAATGGCATCGACATACGGTCGGTCGCCCGGTGGCTATCTTTGGGCCGTGTTAGAACCACTCGCTGCCATCGCTATTATGGCGTTCGGCTTTTCGCTGATGATCCACAAACCGTCCTTGGGCAGCAATTTCATGCTGTTTTATGCAACAGGATTTTTGCCGATCCATATTTACGGTGAACTCTCGACCAAGGTGATGAACACGCTGCGCTATTCGCGGATGCTCTTGGCCTATCCAAGAGTCCTCTGGATCGACGCAATCCTAGCGCGGGTGGCACTGCATCTTTTGACGGGGATCGTGGTGTTAATCCTCGTGATCGGTGGGATCATCGTTTTGACTACGGCGAGAGCGGACATTGACCCGATCCCTATCGCTCAAGGGGTCGGGATGGTCGCCCTCATCGGCGCGGGCATTGGAACGCTCAACTGCTATCTGACAGGTCGGTTCGAATTTTGGGGGCGGATCTGGGCCGTGGCATCGCGCCCGATCTTCTTTGCGTCGGGCGTATTTTTCCTCCTCGATAATGTGACAGAGCCGTTGCGAAGTTGGCTCTGGTGGAACCCTTTGATCCACGGCGTCGGGCTTGTTCGGGCGGGCTTCTATCCAACCTATGACGCCACCTACGCATCGCTCGGTTATGGCTACAGCTTTGGCCTGATCGCACTGGTGCTAGGATTGATCCTACTCCGCGCAAACCACGACCGGATTTTGTGACAGCCTATCACGTTCGCTAGAGGGGCGTTTACAGATTGCCCCCACCCGTTACCTATAACGTGACGGAGGACACCTATGCGCAACCTAATCGCTACCTTGCTGACCCTCGCTGCCACCAGCGCTGCGGCCAATCCCTTTCCGAACTGGACAGAGCAGAAATTTGCGCTGTTTTCGTCGAATGGCTACACGGCCACTGCCAACGCAGTTGATGTGCAAAGCGCAGGAACAGTGTCGATGTTGTGGACCGCGCTGGACCCATCTGACTGGTCAACCCGTCGAGCAAGTTGGGATTGGTCCGTCGCTACGAGCGTGCCACCAACCGACCTGACACAAAAGGGCGGCGATGATCGCAACCTATCGCTCTATTTCGTGTTCATGCCCGAAGAAATCGCCCAGCAAAACCAATCCGCTTCGATCCGGACGCTCCTCTCGGTCGAAGAGGCGCGGGTGCTGATGTATGTCTTTGGCGGCGACCATCAGATCGGCGATGTCCTCCCGTCGCCCTACCTCGGCGATCGAGGGCGCATGATCATACGCAGGGCAGCGGGCACAGGCACCTACACGGAAACAGTCGATCTGGCCGCCGACTATGAAAGAGCCTTTGGAGGTAATGCGACGGCATTGGTCGGGCTGGCCCTCTCGGCTGACAGCGACGACACCGACAGCAAGATTGTTGCACGGTTAGAGAATTTAAAACTCGATTAATCTTTGGAATAAAGCCGAACCAAAGGTCGCCATTCCGCCCCATTTTCGCCCCTAGCCCTGACCCTCCATCGTCAGACCCTTTGATTGGTGAAACACGGGGGATGATGATGAACATCGAATACGCAGGCCGCGCGGGGGCGGCGCTCTATACCGATCTGGTAATGATTGATGACGAGCTGATTGGCACCTCCCGCTATGGCGGCGCGATTGAAAGCTGGACCAGCGACCTCACCCCAATCGACAGCCTCGCCCACACCCGTGGCGATACCGCAGGAGGCGAGGCAGAGTTGACAGTTGTCAACTTTTCCGACGGCCCTGCCCTACTGACGGGGGGTGGCGCGAACGGCAGCCTGCAATTGATCAGTGTGACAGATGGCACCCTTTCGGCAGTGATCGACTATGGCGAATTTTCGTGGCCCTCTGACATTACCAGCAGCGCGGCAGTAACCCTCGCCTCTGGGCGTATCGGTTTTTACGGTGGCTTCTGGGGTGAGGCAGGCATCGCAAGGCTCCAACTCTCTGGAAACGGCACACTCCTCGGCACGGGTTATACGCCTGACACGGCGCAGTCCTTTGCAACAGGGATCACCGCGATGACCACGGCAACATTTGACGCAACTCAGTATATCGTGACCGTGGCCCAAGAAATGAACGGCCTCACCCTGTGGTCGGTCGCGGACAACGGCAATCTATGGGCCGAAGATACAGTCGATGCGTCCGATGGACTTTGGATCTCAGCGCCGACAGTAATCGAAACCGTCGTGATCGACGCACAAACCTACATGATTGTCGCCGCAGCAGGCAGCGGATCATTGTCAGTCGTCACCTTGGACGCAACTGGTGCGATGTCCGTGATCGACCACGTGATCGACGACCTCGACACACGCTTTGCCGGCGTCACCGCATTGGCCACGATCCAAATAGACGGGGAAACTTGGGTCGCCGCGGGCGGATCGGATGATGGGGTAAGCGTTTTTGCTCTCTTGCCAAACGGGATGTTGGAACCCGTCGCTCATATGGCCGACACTGTCACCGCGGGGCTTGCGGATGTATCGACCCTGGAACTGGGCAGCACCGATGGAGTGATCGACATTTACGTTGGTTCAGCGAGCGAAACAGGCATCACGCATCTGACGTTTGACCCGAACGGCGCGACGATATCAGGCACTAATTCAGCGCAAATGCTATTGGGCACCGATGGCGATGACCTGATCCTCGACGGGGGCGGGATCGACATCCTGACGGGTAGCGCGGGCGCAGATGTGTTCATCTTTGTCCCCGACAACAGCCCCGACACAATCACGGATTTCACGATCGGAGAAGACCGCATCGACATCAGCAGTTGGGGCCTCATCCGCAACCTGTCCCAAATCGGCTATACCGAAACGAACGAGGGCCTCACGCTGACCTACGGCCAATGACCCAGTGCGCGGGTATTCATCAGGGATGCGCGCGCGTTTGGCCTTTGCCCTGTCGATGGGGCTGCCATTCGACCTCTACCTCGTGGACGAAGTGACCGCTGTGGGCGATACGAAATTCCGCGCAAAAAGTGCGATTGCCTTCAAATCGCGGATGGAAAACGCGGGCGCAATCATGGTCAGTCACAACATGGACCAACTGCGCAATCTCTGCAGCGCAGGGATGGTGCTGCGGGACGGGAAACTGATTTGGTTCGACAACGTAAACGACGCCATCTGGGCCTATCAGTGCTAGACCTCTAGGTCGGTATTCAAATCCGGAATGAGCCGTTTGTGCTTGCGGCCCTCTGCGATCACATCACCAAAGGTTTCAATTCCACGTGCCTCGCAAATTGCCGTCATTTTGATAAAGGCATGGGCGGTCGCGATTGTGTCGCCCATTGCGGTGTGACGTTGTTCAGGCGGGATCACGATCCCCAACCGCTGACATATCGCATCCAACGTGTGTTCAGCGTCCTGACCAAAGACAATCGCAGAAAGCAAAACAGTGTCTAATACGGGGTTCGTAAAAGCCTTTCCGATGCCTGCCTCATGACGGCGCAGGAACTCCAGATCAAAGGGTGCGTTATGCGCGACCAATACGGAACCACGGGCAAAGCTGTGAAACTGCGAACCGACCACATCAATATTGGGCGCGTTCGCCACCATTTCGTCCGTGATCCCATGCACATCCGTAGACCGCGCAGAGATCGGACGTTCAGGGTTCACAAGCCGATTGATCTGTTCACCTTCGACAATGCGACCGTTCACAACGCGTAGCGCTGCAATCTGACAAATCTCGTCACCTTGGGACGGCAAAAGACCCGTAGTTTCAGTATCAAACACAACAAAGGTCAGATCGGACAGCCGCGCCTTGGTCAGTTGCGCCGGCGGTGTTTTCTGCATGAGGTCAAAGTCATATTCGACCCCCCGCTGCAGCGCCGGCAATATGCGACCCGACTGTTGCGGCAACGGAATTTTCAGCACGGACCGCCCAAAGCGCCCGAACTCTGGCCAGCAATCGGTCGCGTGTAGACGCAGAACAGAATGACCAGACACTCCCGGCACACCAAAATCGAGCGGCTCTGACAACCAATGGGACATGGTATCAAACGGCAGCGGTTCACCGCTCCAACCCAAGGCGATCATCGGGCAATCTTCTTCGTCCGCGACTATCAACGACGGCACCCGACCGCCATGTTGTTTAACGATCCGGTCACACAAATGAGCCAGCAAAACAATCATCGGCAATGCGGCGACATGCAGGCGGGTGGCATCTGGCCCCTCAACCGTTAGATCAGTGTCATCAAGCCGCGATTTCACCGCATTCACGATCTGACGCGCAGAAACATCCTCCATCGGCCAGAGCGATCCGCGACTGCTGTCATACTCCGCGAAATGTGTGCCAATGCGGTTCAACATAATCTCAAGCCCGTCGATCAGGCCGTCGGTCATGTCAGGATCATCGGCAAGGGCGGTGTCCCGTTTGCGGAACTCAATTGCCGTACGAAGTGACGCCATATGCGGACGTAAATCAGCAAAAACGCGCGTGAGAAGGGTCGTCGATTGTCCGACCACGGCCAAATCATGGGTCACATCATCAATCGACATCACATAACTGGGTGTCACATCGCTTTCGTCGGCGGCGTGGGTCAAACGCATGCGTGCGCTCAACGTTCGATGACCCAATACCGTGGTGACTAAGGTCGGAATGACCATATCGGGCCCCTGCCCGTATGCACAAAGACGATTGTAAGCATCCAAAATTGGTTCAGGCTCAAGGAAATCGAACAGAGAATGGTCCAAGCCAGGATGATGATGGTCTTCGTCCAGCATCTCTGCCGCGACACTGTTGTAGAACGCAATTTTATGCGTGCCAGAACAGAGCACCACACCAAACGGCACGTCGGCGGCCATCGCAACAAGCTGCTGTTTTTCGGTGATCAAACGCGTGGTTTCCTGCGCGACCGTCTCGGCCAAGGCGTTGCGCGTTTGCGCAAGGTGCCGTGTGACCTCACGTGCGGCAGGGGCAAGATCGCCCAGATATCGCGCCGTTTTCGGGTCTAATTCCTCTTCGATGTCCGCATGTGCCCGGGCGGTCAATGCGCCAGCCAACCATTGCATCGGCTTGGCGAGGTTTTCATCGAACAGATACCAAATCCACGTCATCAGCCCCAGAAAACCAAAACCGCCGATGATCTCTGCAAAAAGGAAACCGTCCTGTTCACGCTGACTGCCAAGCCAGAGCCCAACGCCAAAAACCCCAAGACCCCCGAGGGTCATAAGCACGAAGAACAGCAAAATCCTAAGACGCAGATGTAGGCGGTCTAGCTTCATTACAGGCTCTCCAACTCCACAAATGGCGCCAGTGTGGCGCGCAATTCTGCAGGCCCAAAGGGTTTGGTCAGGGTCGCGGTCGCACCCACCGCCTTGGCCTTGCGGGCCTCAATGTCGGTATCGCGAATGGTCATCAGGATGATCGGCAATTCGTCGAAATCGTCGCGCAGGCGCATGGTTTGACAGAGGGCAAAGCCCGATTGGTCGGGCAAGCTCGCATCAATGATCAGAAGGTCATACCTGTGAGAGGCAATATAGGTGAGCGCAGTTTCCGCTGTCGATGCAATGTCGACCACCAAACCATCCGCACCCAACATCGTTGCGATTGCCTTGGTTATTGGCCGTTCATCTTCGACCAAGAGGACTTTCTTCTCACCCATTGTACTCTCCACACACTATTAAGAGCGGGAACAAACCGCCCGCATCATTGGGTCTTGGGGATCAAGGGGTGCAAAAGGCTCTGCACTTCCATCCGTCAAAACCCGCGCAATTTCCGAAGTTTCACACTTGAACCGAACAGAGATGATCTGCGCCGGTTGCCAACGCATCATACGATAGAGGTCCGCCTCGCGTTCGCCTGTCGTCGCAATGTCAGTGACGTCAGCAACGGCCAAGAACCCTTCGACTTGAGGCCATGCATAGGTCCAAGGTTTGTAAAACGCCTTTACCTCGGCGGTATCGATCACTTCTGCACCCTCAGGCAGACCGCCCGAAGTCACATCATACCACGCGTATTCATTGTAGATGCTCAGCCCCAACATACCGAGGCCAGCCATCACAGGCACGATCCACTGGGGCGCGCGATTGCCGGTCAATTTTCGCAGACCAAAACCAATCCCTGCCATACCCACGCCCGCGATCACGACCGCGACTAATTCATATAACATGCGTCCTCCCTTAACGCGCTGCCGATGACGACAGAGCGCTTTGCATGGTTCTTACGATGACGAACGCATCGCGAAGGTGCGACCGTTCGAATGCTGGTAACGATGATGGCGTCAGGTAGTTGTCGGGCTTTTGCCCTGCACGTACCTGTGCCGCTTGATGGTTGAGGCGCACGCTGGCGATGGTATCGTATGCAGCCAAAAGGTCCGCGCCCCCTGCCTCGGACACGATACCCGCCTCAATCGCGCTGTCGATCCGTGCCCGCGTGTTCACCGCGCCGATCTGACCCTTGAGTGCATAGATCCGCCCAAGGTCAACAATCGGGACCACGCCGTTATGTTTCATGTCGAGCGTATTGCGGTGTTCACCCGATTTGATCGTCGCAAACCCACGGAACAGCGACAGCGGGGGAACGTGTTTCAACGAGTTCGAGGCCATATGCGCGACAAAGATCGAGTCCTTGACCGCCATCGCCAGAGTATCACCCTGAAGTTCCGTAAATAGCGTTTCGTCCCCCGCGATCGGTCGTAAATCAAACATGACAGAGGCAAGCATTTGCGCCTCTTCGTTCGGCTTTGCGATCCACATACGGAAATAGCTCTGCCAGACCGATAGACGCTGCCGCCAACGATCCGCCGTCGCCATCATATCACCGGGGCAATAGACGTAACCGCAGGCGTTCAACCCATCGCAGACAAAGGTCGCAAGCTGCGCAAAATAACGCATATCGTCATCGGTTGCGCTGTCATGGATAATCAGACAGTTGTCCTGATCCGACACACCCGTTTGTTCCCGACGACCTTGGCTACCACAGGCCGCCCAGCAATAGGGAACGGGCGCAGGACCAAATTTCACCTCAGCCATCTTGAGCAATCGACGGGTCACGATATCGGCCACATCCGTCACTTTGCGAGTGACAACATCATGGGCGAGGTGGCTACCGACCAACTGCATCAGGAAATCAGGTAGGCGTTTGGTCACCTCTGCCATTTCCTCGACACTAGTTACCCGCCCCAAGTCGGCGATCATATGTGCCTGCGACGTCGCGAGGAACCGTGTCAGGTCAGTTTGGGTGATCATCCCACGGAATTTGCCGTTTTCAACGATGGGCAAGTGACCGATGCGGTGGTCTATCATCATGTGCATCACGTCCGACCCCAACGCGGACGGGTCCAGCGTCACAGGATTGCGGGTCATGATGGTGTACACTGGCAGGTCAGGATTTAGACCCTCTGCCAGCACTTTATTGTTCATATCGCGCACCGTGAGGATACCGATCAACTGGTCGTTTTCCTCGATCCCGAGCGATGAGATACGTTCATCCCGCATCAGTCGCGCAGCATCCTTGATCGAAAGATCGGGCGCGCAAGTGATCGGTTCATGAGCCAGCATGTCGGCGACATGCAGCGTTAAAATCCCGCCTTGGGTGATGCCACGGGCACCGCCGCGGGTGAAATATCGGTTAAAGGTGGCGAAGTGTTTAACTGCATTCAGGAACGCTTCGGCAGGGAAGAGATGGAGCACACAGTCGCTCGCTGCGCGGGCATTGGTTGCGGCCTTCCCGTCACGCAAAAGCCCACGTTCACCGAAATGGTTCCGTGCGCCCAAAATTGACACCAATGCTCCAGAGGCATCCGTGATCTCAACCGTACCGTCCTCAATCAGATAGACCCCGTCGAGTGGATCATCATGACTGTAGATCGTTTCGCCCGTCACCACATTACGCCGGATCAGCCCGGCTCCGACCGTTTTGAGGTCGTGCCGCTCTAATCCGTCATAAGGGTGAGTGGTTGCGAGAAACCGGATTATATCTGCGTGTTCCAAAGGAGCCTCGTGATCAAAAAAGGGCGCGGGATATACTCCCGCGCCCGATCATATTGTCACGCGTCAGGTTTTGCACTGACCTACGTCAACCTTAGTGGTCAACAGCCGAACCTGCACCGCGCGGAATGCGGATGCTTTCAACCAGCTCTTGAACGTCAGCCGGAACTTCGTCGGTCGCGTTGGACACGATGTAAGCTACGATGAAGTTGATCATAGCACCTACAGCACCGAACGAGGTGGATTTGATCGACAGAAGCAGCGGGTCAGCATCCGAGAAGGACGCAGTCGATGCGACGAAGAACCAACCTTTGTGCAGGAAGATGTAGATGATGGTTGTGATCAGACCAGCGAGCATACCAGCCACTGCGCCCTTGTTGTTGATGCGCTTCGAGAAGATGCCCATCAGGATCGCAGGGAAGATCGACGCAGCAGCCAGACCGAATGCGAGAGCAACGGTTTGTGCAGCGAAGCCCGGAGGGTTAAGGCCCAGCCAGGTTGCAACTGCAATAGCAACAGCCATTGCAATACGTGCTGCCATCAGTTCGCCTTTTTCCGAGATGTTCGGGTTGATCTGAGACTTGATCAGGTCGTGCGAAACAGCCGATGCGATAGCCATCAGAAGGCCCGCAGCGGTCGAAAGCGCAGCAGCAAGACCACCGGCAGCAACCAGCGCGATCACCCAGCCCGGAAGCTGTGCGATTTCTGGGTTAGCCAGAACCATGATGTCACGGTTAACGGTCAGCTCGTTCGCGTCGCCATTTGCGTAGGTGATAGCGCCGTCGCCGTTTTTGTCGTCGAAGGACAACAGACCGGTTTTAGCCCAGTTGTTCACCCAGTTCACGTCGTTGCCCTGTGCGTCTACACCAGCTTCGATTTCAGCCAGCGAAAGCGCAGCTTCCGAAGTGCCGTTCGGGTAGAAGGTGTTGATCAGGTTCAGACGAGCCATTGCACCAACAGCCGGAGCGGTCAGGTACAGCAGCGCGATGAACACCAGTGCCCAACCAGCCGACGAACGTGCGTCCTTAACGGTCGGAACGGTGAAGAAGCGAACGATAACGTGCGGCAGACCTGCGGTACCGATCATGAGCGATACGGTGAACAGGAACATGTTCAGGGTGGTGTCAGACTGCTCAAGGTAGGACTTGAAGCCGAGATCGCTCAGCAGACCTTCGAGGTCCTGAAGGATCGGCTGGCCAGTCGCAACAGAGTCAGAGAACAGACCCAGACCCGGGATCGGGTTACCAGTCAGCTGGAGCGAGATGAACACAGCCGGAATGGTGTATGCGATGATCAGAACAACGTACTGAGCAACCTGAGTGTAGGTAATGCCTTTCATGCCGCCGAGAACAGCGTACATGAATACGATAGCCGCACCGATAAACAGGCCGGTCGAGTTCGACACTTCGAGGAAGCGCGAGAACGCAACGCCAACGCCGGTCATCTGACCGATAACGTAGGTGACCGACGCGATGATCAGACAGATAACTGCAACGGTACGTGCAGTTTGGCTGTAGAAACGGTCGCCGATGAATTCCGGCACAGTGAACTTACCGAACTTGCGCAGGTAAGGTGCCAGAAGCATTGCGAGCAGAACGTAACCACCGGTCCAACCCATGAGGTAAGCCGAGGTGTCGTAGCCGCCGAATGCGATGATACCAGCCATCGAGATGAACGATGCTGCCGACATCCAGTCAGCGCCGGTTGCCATACCGTTCAGAACCGGGTGAACACCACGGCCTGCAGCATAGAATTCAGATGTAGATCCGGCGCGTGCCCAGATCGCGATGCCGATGTAGAGCGCGAAAGTCGCACCTACAACAAGCAGGTTAAGCGTAAACTGATCCATTGGTAATGCTCCTTACTCGTCCACGCCGTGCTCTTTGTCGAGCTTGTTCATCTTTGCAGCGTAGACAAAGATAAGAACAAGAAAGACAAGGATCGAACCTTGTTGTGCGAACCAGAAGCCCAGATCGGTGCCACCGATTGCGATGCCAGAAAGCACCGGACGCAGCAGGATGCCAAAACCGAACGAAACAACAAACCAGATCACGAGGCTGATGCCGATGATCCGCTTGTTGGCTGCCCAGTAGGCGTTGTTGTCGCCATTGTTAGCCATTGAATTTCCTCCAAGTTACCCCACCTTCGGTCCCTCAACCGAAGGGTAATATAACAGGGCGCGTACGCCCTGCTCCCTCCCCCCTTTCGGGGTTTAAGTAGAACGCGGGTGAAGTTCCCGCGTTCATACGGTTCAGCCCTTATTGTGAACCGAATTCTTAATAAGATCGTCTACAACTGACGGATCTGCAAGCGTAGAAGTATCGCCAAGGCTTCCGGTGTCGTTTTCTGCGATCTTGCGCAGGATGCGGCGCATGATTTTACCCGAACGGGTCTTAGGCAGACCAGGTGCCCACTGGATCACGTCCGGCTTTGCAATCGGACCGATCTCTGTGCGAACCCAAACTTCGAGCTCTTTCTGAAGTTCCGCGGTCGGCTCAACACCGTTCATCAAGGTGACGTAGCAGTAAATGCCCTGACCTTTGATGTCATGTGGGTAGCCTACCACGGCAGCTTCAGCGACAGCAGCGTGTGCCACCAGCGCGGATTCCACTTCGGCGGTGCCCATACGGTGACCCGATACGTTGATCACGTCATCGACGCGGCCAGTGATCCAGTAGTAACCGTCAGCGTCACGGCGGCAGCCGTCACCAGTGAAGTAGTAGCCTTTGAAGTCAGAGAAGTAGGTCTGCATAAAGCGTTCGTGGTCACCGTAAACGGTGCGCATCTGACCCGGCCAAGAGTCTTTGATACACAGAACGCCTTCTGCTTCAACTTCGTCGATCTCTTTACCAGTCGTCGCATCAAGCAGAACCGGCTGCACACCAAAGAACGGCGTGGTTGCCGAGCCCGGCTTGGTCGGCGTCGCACCCGGAAGAGGTGTCAGCATGTGACCACCCGTTTCAGTCTGCCACCATGTATCGACGATCGGGCAATTCCCTTTACCGACAACATCGTTGTACCAGTTCCAGGCTTCTGGGTTGATCGGCTCACCTACGGTGCCGAGGATGCGGATCGACGACAGGTCGTATTTTTCCACGAACTCTTTACCCATGCCCATCAGCGAACGGATCGCAGTCGGCGCAGTGTAGAACTGGGTCACTTTGTGCTTTTCACAAACAGCCCAGAAACGGCCAGCGTCTGGATAGGTCGGCACGCCTTCGAACATCAGGGTGGTGCCGCCATTAGCGAGCGGACCGTAGACGATGTAAGAGTGACCAGTCACCCAACCCACGTCAGCGGTACACCAGTATATGTCGCCTTCATGGTAGTCGAAGGTGTATTCGTGGGTCATCGCTGCGTAGACCAGATAACCACCGGTCGAATGGACGACGCCCTTCGGTTTACCAGTGGAACCCGAGGTGTAGAGAATGAACAGCGGGTCTTCTGCGTTCATCGGACGTGCAGGGCACTCTGGCGATGCGTGGGACATGAGGTATTTAACGTCAACGTCACGACCATCGATCCAAGTGGTCTGATCACCCGTGTGTTTCACAACGAGGCAACGCACCTTGTCAGAGCAGTGCAACAGCGCGGCATCACAGTTGGACTTCAGGGCTGTACGACGACCGCCACGCGGTGCTGTGTCAGCCGTGATAACCACTTTCGCACCAGAGTCGTTGATGCGGTTTGCCAGCGCGTCAGGCGAGAAGCCCGCAAAAACGATCGAGTGAACAGCACCGATACGCGCACAAGCGAGCATGGCGTAAGCTGCTTCTGGGATCATCGGAAGATAGATCACAACGCGGTCGCCGCGCATCACGCCTTGGCTCAGCAGGACGTTCGCAAAACGGTTCACCTTCTCGGACAGCTCATTGTAGGTGATGTGCTGTGCAGGCTCATCTGGCGAGTCAGGCTCGAAAATGATCGCGGTCTGATCGCCACGGGTCGCGAGGTGACGATCTACACAGTTATATGCTGCGTTGATAACGCCATCTTCGAACCACTTGATGTCGACCTTGCCGTGTTCGAACGATGTGTTCTTTACCTGAGAGTAAGGCTGCATCCAGTCCAGACGCTTACCGTGCTCACCCCAGAATGCGACGGGATCGTTCACCGAAGCCGCATACATCTCTTTGTATTTAGCGGCATCAATATGAGCGCGCTTCACCACCTCTTCGGACGGCGGATACATCTTGTCAGTCATGAAATTCCTCCCGAGCATTTTGTAAATCTCGGCTCGGGGCTCCTCTCCCCAAGCTTACTTGACTGTGGTCATACACCATTTTTCTGTCAACGGCCTCATAAACATAAGCGCTAACAGTATTTTTTTGTAAAATCTTTTACCAACAAACTTGAAAATCAGTAAACCGTTTTGCAAATCGGCGATTTTTCCTTTGTTTTTCGGCAGTTTGACGCAACGGCACTTTCAGACCTTTGACAGACGCGACCGGACAACCGATATACGCACATACGACCAAAGAACGGGAAAAACGGGCCAGTGGCTTTTCAACGCGACATAGACGGTTTCAAGACCGCCATCGAAAGCGTCTACGCTGACCTGCGCGACTCCCTTCTCACGGGGGCCATCGCGCCGTCGGCCAAAATGCGAGTTGAAGAGCTTCGCGCGCGCTATGGCGTTGGCTCTTCCACTGTGCGCGAGGCGCTATCGCGGCTGCTCGTTGAAAACCTCGTCACGACCGAAGGTCAACGGGGGTTCAAGGCCGCGCCTGTGTCCCTGTCCGACTTCCGCGAATTGGTTGATATGCGCTGCATGATCGAAGTGCAGGGCGTCCGCCTGTCTATCGAACGCGGTGACCAAGATTGGGAAAGCGGACTGGTGGTCGCACACCACCGCCTCGCCCGTGTTGAAGAGTCGATCCCCGCCGAACGCGCAAAACACTGGGAACAAGCCAACCGTGATTTCCACGATGCGACTGTCGCCGCACATGGCAACCGTTGGCTGGCCGATATGCGCGATCTGCATCAGACCCACTGGATGCGTTACATCCAGATCGCGGCCCCGTGGCGCAAAATGCCCATCGACAGCCGCGCCGAACACCAAGACATCTTTGACGCCGTCATAGCGCGCAAAGCCGATGACGCCGCACGCCTTATCGACCGTCACTTCCGCAAACACGCCAGCGCGGTTGAGGCAGGATTAGGCCGGAAGTAACTGTTGAACTCACAGCCTGAACGGGTCACCCTGTTCACGACTGAGGAAACGGACAATTCCATGAAACCTGCCGATATTCGTCGCATGAACACGCTCATCGCGGATCTGGGACCTAGTGAACGCCTGCGTGTCCTCGATATCGGCGCAAACCCCCTGATCGAAGGGGATGTTTCCTACAAACCGCTCCTCGATCACGGACATGCCAAGGTGTTTGGTTTTGAACCCCAAGAAGACGCCCTCGCGGCGTTGAACGACTGCAAATCAGACAATGAAACCTACCTTCCGCACGCGCTCGGCGACGGAAAGGAAAAAACTTTACACCTATTTCAACAAGGCGGCTTTACATCGATTTTTCCAGCCAATGAGGACAGCGCCCGCTACCTTGGCTTCGAAAAGGGTATGACCGAAAAAGACGCTATCAAAATCAAAACGCGGAAAATGGATAGCCTCAAAGAAATCCCCGCGGTCGATTTTCTAAAAATCGATGTCCACGGCAGCGAGAAAACAATCCTCGAACATGGGAAAAAGAAGCTCTCTACCGCCATCGCACTCCAAACCGAAGTGCGCATGTTCCCGCTCTACCGCGACGAGCCCCGATACGGAGAGCTAGAGGCTGAAATCGTCACGCAAGGGTTCGAATTCTTGCGCTTTGCTTCAATGAAACACGTCAGCCTCGCCCGTCGTCATCGCGGTCGCATCCGCCGCCACGACTTTGCGCAAGCGGTGGACGGTGACGCATTCTTTGTTCGGGATCTGAGGCGCGTGGACAGATATACCGACGAACAGCTCAAAAAGCTCGCCATCATCGGCGATGCGATCATGGGATTGTTCGATGTAACGCTCTATGCGCTCGATATTCTGGTGGAACGGTCGGTGATCACCGAGGACGTGATCAATCGCTATTTCAATAACATTCCCAACGAACGCTTGAGATAACAGGGACTGCGGACCCCGGCTAAGGGTCCGCAGCTGGAGGAAGCAAGGCTTAGAAGAAGCCCAGCTTGTTCGGGTTGTAGCTCATCAGGATGTTTTTGGTTTGCTGGTAGTGGTCCAGCATCATCTTGTGAGTTTCACGACCAATACCCGACTGTTTGTAGCCACCGAATGCAGCGTGTGCAGGGTATGCGTGGTAGTTGTTCACCCAGACGCGGCCAGCCTCGATGGCGCGGCCAAAGCGATAGCAACGGGTCGCATCACGGGTCCATACACCAGCGCCAAGGCCGTACATGGTATCGTTTGCGATCTGCAGCGCTTCTGCTTCGTCTTTGAAGGTGGTGACAGACACAACGGGTCCAAAGATTTCTTCTTGGAACACGCGCATCTTGTTGTGGCCTTTCAGAACGGTCGGCTGAACGTAGAAACCGTTCGCGATGTCGCCGTTGAAACGAGCCGCATCGCCGCCAACCAGAACTTCTGCACCTTCGTCACGACCGATTTGCAGGTAGGACATGATTTTGTCCTGCTGCTCTTGGGAGGCCTGCGCACCAACCATTGTGTTCATGTCGCGCGGGTCGCCCTGTTTGATCGCTTTTACACGCTCGATGCACTTCTCGATGAAGCGATCATAGATGTCTTCTTGGATCAGTGCGCGCGATGGGCAGGTGCAAACTTCGCCTTGGTTAAAGGCAAACAGAACGAAACCTTCGACGGCTTTGTCGAGGAATGCATCGTCTTCGGCCATAACGTCCGAGAAGAAGATGTTCGGGGATTTACCGCCAAGTTCCAGAGTCACAGGGATCAGGTTTTCGGTCGCTGCCTGCATGATTTTGCGGCCAGTTTCGGTCGAACCTGTGAAGGCGATTTTTGCGATGCGCGGCGAACGTGCCAGCGGTGCGCCAACTTCTGCGCCCATGCCGTTCACAATGTTCAAGACGCCAGCGGGCAGAAGGTCTGCGATGATGTCGATCAGAACCATGATCGCAGCAGGGGTTTGCTCTGCTGGTTTCAGGACGATGCAGTTACCTGCAGCCAGCGCAGGTGCCAGTTTCCATGCCGCCATCAGAACCGAGAAGTTCCACGGAATGATCTGACCAACAACGCCGAGCGGCTCGTGGAAGTGATACGCAACGGTGTCGTGGTTGATTTCCGACATGTTGCCTTCTTGGGCGCGCAGAACGCCGGCAAAGTAACGGAAGTGGTCAACCGACAGCGGAATGTCAGCGTTTACGGTTTCACGGATCGGCTTACCGTTGTCCCAGGTTTCAGCGGATGCCAGCTGGTGCAGGTTTTCTTCGAGACGATCCGCGATTTTCAGCAGGATGTTCGAACGCTCTGCAGGGGATGTTTTGCCCCATGCGTCTTTTGCAGCGTGTGCAGCGTCCAATGCGAGTTCAATGTCTGCAGCGTCAGAACGGGCAACCTGACACACGACCTCACCAGTGATCGGGGTGATGTTGTCAAAGTATTTGCCGGAAACAGGGGCTACCCATTTGCCGCCGATAAAGTTGTCGTAGCGGTCTTTAAATGGGTTAACGAAATAGTCGACGACTTGGGTCATATGGTTCATGTGATTTCTCCTCCTAAGAACCGCGTGTGCCGCGGTATGCAAAAGAGATGAATGGAATCACTGGGCCTTGTGCAGGGGGGTGTCTCAGCCGCCCTGCCCCACCTGTCTCACTACTGAGACAGGTCAGCGCCACTTTCGCTGAGGCCGAGGCGTTTCATACGGCGATACATCGTGGCGCGCCCAATGCCCAAGGCACGCGCGGCAGCGGACATATTGCCGTCCGCACGGACGAGCGCGCGTTTCACCGCAGCCTTTTCGCCGCGATCAAAGCCTCTTTCCTTCCCGTCACGCCCCAAAAGGTCGACCGCAGGACGTGGCGCAAGATGACCCATCGCGTTCAGACCAAAGGCCTTACGTGCCGCACGCGTTGCACCGACGACAATATCGTCGCCATCCACCGCCAAAAGCGCCGCACCCGTCGCGTCACCTTCGGCGACGAGGATACGTTTTCCGGCAAACGACGACCTAAACACCTCTGCCTCGATCTGCTGGGCGGTCTGAACCACCATCGCACCGATCAAACGGTTGTAACCTTCGGTCTGATCCGCCCGCGCCGACGACACATCAAGCGCGGCAATCAACGCTCCGTCAGGTCCGAAAATCGGCGCATCCATGCAGCTCATCGCGATATTCTTCGCCATGAAATGATCTGTGCGGTGAATTGTGATCTGACGTTGCTCTGCCAAACAGGTGCCGATGCCGTTTGTGCCTTCGGCCGCCTCGCTCCAATCGTGACCAGGCCAGAGGCCCCATTCCTTAAACACTTCAGAGTCGCCATCGGAACAGCGTTTTTCCAAAACGATGCCATCCGCGTCCGTCAGTAGAACGCCGCAACCAGAATGCCCGATCAAACCAAAAAGGTTGTCCAATTTCAGTGCCGCCACGTGCAACACCCGCTCCATCGCGGTGCAACGATCCTTTAACGACGTCGAATCGAGCGAGTCGCGCATTTCGCGCATCGCAGGGTCGAGTCCGTAGTTCTTTGCCGACCGTAGCCATGACGCTGCCAAACGGGACCGTGCCGCCGCCGAACCGGACGAAAGGGACTGCATCACGCGGTCGATATGTGAACTACGAGTCATGTCGCAAAAGCCTTAACATATAGTCATATCGAGCAACGTCGCGACTTTGGTCTCAACTTTGGGCGAAGTGCAACCACTCAACCTAAAAAGAAGTTTGCACAAAATCTGTGGAAAACTCTTGCCAGAATCCAAATCCTGTCGCAGTAATATACGCAAAATACGAAAAAAACGGCAAAAACCGTAACAAACGGTGGCCACAGAGGCGAGAAGAGAGGGTCAGATGGGTCAAGAACCCAAGACAAACCTACGTATTGATACCATCGTTGGTCAACACGCCGCGATGCTGTCAGAGCGGTTGCAAGCACACCGTGCCCAGCTTTTCCCGCCGAACGCGACCAAAGAGCTGCGCAAGTTCACCAGTGGTGAAGTCGCCGACCTTCTTGGCGTCAAAGATGCCTATTTGCGCAAGCTTAGTCTCGATTCCAAAGGACCTGAGCCTGAGATCCGCGGCAACGGACGCCGCTATTATTCGCCAGACGATATCGTCGCTCTTCGTGAATACCTCGAAAAAGGCGCTAAGGCTCCCGGCACCTATATGCCCGGTCGCCGCGATGGCGATCACCTGCAGGTGATTTCGGTCATCAACTTCAAAGGTGGCTCTGGCAAAACAACGACCTCCGCCCACCTCGCACAGAAGATGGCGCTGGACGGTTACCGTGTTTTGGCGATCGACATCGACCCTCAGGCGTCATTCTCGGCGTTGCACGGGTTCCAGCCAGAATTCGACCTTCTGGACGGTGGAACGCTCTATGACGCGATCCGCTATGATAACCCCGTTCCAATTCGTAACGTGATTCAAAAGACTTACTTCCGAAATCTGGACATTATTCCGGGCAACCTCGACCTCATGGAGTTCGAGCACGATACCCCCCGCGCGCTGGCCCAACGGGATGGTAACCTTTTTTTCACTAGAGTGGGCGACGCGCTCGCTGATGTGGAAGAGGATTATGACGTGGTTATCGTAGACTGCCCGCCCCAGTTGGGGTTCTTAACAATGTCGGCCCTATCGGCCGCTACCGCCGTATTAGTGACGGTTCACCCGCAGATGCTCGACGTTATGTCGATGTGTCAGTTCCTATTGATGACATCAAACCTCCTTGGCGTTGTCGCCGAAGCAGGCGGTGACATGTCCTACGACTGGTTGCGTTACGTGGTGACCCGCTATGAACCGGGCGATGGTCCGCAAAACCAAATGGTGTCGTTCATGCGCTCCATGTTCGGAGAACATGTTTTGAATCACACCATGCTGAAATCGACCGCGATTTCGGACGCTGGCCTGACAAAACAAACCTTGTGGGAGATCGAAAAGGCCCAGTTCACGCGGTCGACCTATGACCGTGCAATTGAGAGTATTTCAGCCGTTTGCGGTGAAATAGAGACACTTGTTCAAGAGGCATGGGGGCGGACCAATGGCGCGTAAAGGTATTCTGACCGGCTTAATGGACAACACTGCCGCACCCGCGACTGAAACCCGCGTTGATCCGTCCAAACCCCGATACGGCAAAGGCGCTATCGGCGCGGTCAGCCAATCCATCGCCGAACTCAAATCCCGATCAATCATTCAGGTTGACCCGCGGATGATCGACGATGCGGGGATGCAGGACCGTCTGGAAACAGATGATATCCCTGCCCTCGCGGAAAGTATCAAACTTTACGGGCAACAAGTTCCAGTACTGCTGCGCCCGAACCCGAATGACCCAGAACGCTATCAGGTGGTCTATGGTCGGCGGCGTGTTGCGGCGCTGAAGCTGCTCAAACAACCCATTTCGGCCATGATTAGGGTCTTAAACGACCGCGAACTGGTGATTGCTCAGGGTCAGGAAAACTCTGCCCGTCGCGATCTGTCGTTCATTGAACGCGCCAACTTTGCCCGTCAGATGCGGGACGCTGGTTACGAACGCAAGGTGATCTGCGACGCGCTCAACGTCGATAAAACCGTGATTTCGCGAATGCTGTCGATCGTCGACTCGATCCCCCTGTCCCTGATCGAAGCCATCGGTGCAGCGCCCTCTATCGGCCGCGATCGGTGGAGCAAACTTGCCGACCAGCTCAACGGTCGGGATCTCACCGTCAACGCGGTTGGCGAAGGATCAGATGAACGGTTCGAGGCCGTCTTTAAGTCTCTAACCTTGCCCAAAACGCCCGCAGCCAAACCGAACCGGATCACCGCCAACGGTACAGAGATCGCGCAGGTTGCGCGTAAACCGAATAAAACAGTGCTCACCCTCCCCAAAGACGGCTTTGATGATTGGTTGGTAGAGCATCTGGAAGAAATTCACCGCGATTGGAAACAATCGAACGTCTGAATAATAGAGCAGTAACAACAACTTAGGAGGCACGACCCAGCAAAACCCAAAGAAAAAGGCCCCCCAAAGCAGATACCTCAGAGAGCCCTATTCGTGTTTTAGCACTTCCGAATATCAGGCTAAAGTTGACAGCTGTCAACAGGCGTCGAATCTGGCGGGCAAAAAAGTTTTGCTCCGTGATAAACTATGGACATTTACGCAACGACGCCTTTTGGGCGGCGACCCGTGACGGCTGGTTTGATTGAACGCGCCGCCCTTCGCCAACAGGCCCCTGCCCTTCCGACAGCCAATAAATGGGAACTCTTCCGCGAACTGTGCACCGCACGTAAGGCATTTGGGCTCTCTGACCGCGATCTGACGGTCTTTAACGCTCTGTTAACCTTTCACCGCGGTGATGACCTTTCCGCATCTGAACAATTGATTGTGTTTCCGTCCAACGAAACGCTGTCTTCCCGTGCTCATGGAATGCCAGAGAGCACATTGCGCCGTCATATAGCAGCACTGGTCGAGGCCGGTATCATTCTACGCAACGACAGCCCGAATGGTAAACGCTACGCCGTAAAAAGCAGAACGGGCGTTCTACGAGCCTACGGCTTTGATCTCCGACCTCTTTTGGTGCGCGCAGACGAAATCATCGAAACAGCCACCAAGATTCGTGAAGAAGACGCACAAAAAAAAGAACTGCGCGATACCGTCGTCATCCTAAAACGCGACGCTGACAAATTGATCAGCTTCGGCATGGAAGATCACGCCGACGAACGCTGGACGAAACCTCGTGAAGCCCTAATCGAACTGGGTAAAATGCTTCGCCGAAAATTGGACATTTCGACACTAACTTCGCTTAAAACACGACTCCATGCTCTTGTGGAAAACCTGCATCAATTGCTGGGAATGGCTGTTGGTAAAACAACAGAAATGAGCGGCACCGACAGCCAAAATGAACGCCACCAATCTAATTCAAATAACACTTCCATTGAATCTGAACAAAGCAGCGTACCATTGCCTATGGTTCTAACTGCTTGTCCAGACGTGGCCTATTTTGCCAATAGACCGCTCCGCAGTTGGCACGATTTCATTTCGGCAATGTCAGTCATCAAAGCCATGATGGGTATCTCTGCAGAAACGTGGGAACATGCCATGAAAATCATGGGACCTAAAAACACCTCTGTGGTCTGTGCGGGTATTCTACAGCGCATGGGGGAAATAAAATCCCCTGGTGGTTATCTTCGCCGATTAACTCAAAAGGCCGAAGAAGGCGGATTTTCACCAATGCCCATGATGATTGCCCTCGCTCGCCGACAAAGTTGACAGCTGTCAACTCTCGCCTCTTTACATCGTTAACCAGCTATGACCCCTTAGCCATATGATCCAAATTCAATCCCTCTCATGCCACTACGGCGACAAAGCTGTGCTCGACACGGTATCCCTCGAACTATCCGAGGCGCGGGTGGCTGTTGTAGGACGCAATGGATCGGGAAAATCGACTCTGGCAAAGGCAATTTCGGGTCTAATTCGTCCAGAACAGGGTCGAATTTTGATAAATGGTGTTGATGTTCTGAAGGATCGAAAAGCAGTGCTGTCCGCTGTGGGCATTTTGTTCCAGAATCCAGATCATCAGATCATTTTCCCGACCGTTGAAGAAGAAATATCCTTCGGACTGCGACAGCTCGGCCGTTCGAAATCGGACGCGGCAGAAGAAACGTCCAATCTTCTGGCTAATTTTGGCAAATCGGATTGGGCAAAGCGGCCTGTTTCGACCCTAAGTCAGGGGCAACGCCACCTTGTGTGCCTTATGTCCGTCCTCGCCATGGCCCCAGCTGTGATCATTCTAGATGAACCATTCAGTGGGTTGGATATTCCGACCACGAGGGCGCTCCAAAAGAGACTAAATCAGCTAGATCAGACACTGATTCATATCACTCATGATCCTTCAGTTATTGCTGATTATGATCGTGTGATCTGGATCGAAGCGGGTAAAGTCATCGCTGATGGTACTCCAGAAACGGTTTTGCCTGACTATTTGCGTGTGATGGAGGCTGAGGATGCTGACGCTCACCTCTGAAATTCGTACACCGCTGCATGACTGGCGCGCGGGCAACAAACTAAGCCTACTATCTATCGCAATTGTGACCCTATTCCTGCTGAATTCGCCTATTTTATTAGCCGGCGCCGCGGGTCTAACTGCCCTACTCTACCTCGCATTTGGGACCAAATTTGCTGCCCGTGGGCTGAGGATGCTAAAGCCGCTAAGGTTTTTCCTTGGGTTTATCCTGCTCTGGCAGGTCGTTTTGGGTGATCCCGTGACAGGATTTGCGATTGTGTTGCGGTTGGCAACTGCTGTGAGTTTGGCCAATTTAGTGACGCTTTCGACCCGTTTGGACGATCTGATTGACCTAGTCATCTGGCTCGCCTCCCCTGCCCGCTTTGTCGGCGTGTCACCCAAGCCTCTGGCGCTCTCTATCGCGTTGGTCGTGCGGTTCGTCCCTGTCCTGTTGGAACGGGCCAATCATATGTCGGATGCCTTCCGTGCGCGTTCGACCAAACGGCCGACGTTTTACATCATTCTACCGCTGATCATCAGTGTTCTGGAGGATGCGGACCATGTGGCACTCGCTCTGCGGGCACGTGGTGGACTAGATGGGGCGTTCAAACCCTGATATGTCAGCCCGCAAATAGGGGGACAGATCATGCAAACCAAAGAAAACGACCTCGTGATGATCGCACTTTTTGCTGCGCTCGTTGCTGTTTTAGGCCTTTTGCCTGCGATTCCGATGCCGTGGGGCATTCCTGTGACAGCGCAGAGCCTCGGCGTGATGCTCGCTGGTGCCGTTTTGGGCGCAAAACGCGGTGGTTTGTCGATGCTGTTGTTCATTGGCCTCGTCGCTTTGGGGCTTCCATTGCTCGCTGGTGGACGCGGCGGTTTGGGTGTGTTTGTTTCGCCGACTGCAGGTTTTGTCGTTGGTTTTCCGGTGGCTGCCTTTGTAACGGGCCTCGTAATGCAGTCGCTGCGCATTGATGCGATGGTTTCATCTGGCATCGCATCGCTGATCGGCGGGATTGTGGTGCTCTATGCTATGGGCATCGGCGGCTTTTGGATGCTCACGGACAAGGGTTTGATGGCGTCTATCACCATTATGGCGACCTATATCCCCGGTGATTTGGTCAAAGTTGTCCTGACGGCCATCGTGATTGGTGCCTTGGTTAAGGCCCGTCCGCAGAGCCTTTTGTCGCGTCAGTAATGGAAACGCGGCGGGCCATAGAGGATCGTCGATCGGTGCGTGCGTTCACGGATAAACCCGTGGATCGCGCTATATTAGAGACGATTTTGACCTTGGCCCGCTGTGCGCCTTCTGGTGCGAACCTTCAGCCTGGTCGGTTCCATGCCCTGACGGGTGCGGCGCTGAAGTCCTTATCTGATGCCCTCCTCGACGGGATTGCCGCAGGTCGGCCTCAGGTCAGTGAATACAGCTACTTCCCCCGCCCCATGCCCGCCGATCTTAAAGCCCGTCAGAGAGCGGCTGGGTTCGCGCTGTATGATGCTTTGGGTATCGAAAAGCGCGACCTCGAAGGGCGAAAGGCGCAGTTTCAGCACAATTACCGTTTCTTTGGAGCGCCCGTCGGTATGATCGTTACGATCCATCGCGATATGGGCGCGGGGTGCTTTATGGACCTCGGGATGGCGATCCAGACGATGTTGCTCGCCGTGCATGACGCGGGTTTGGCGGCTTGTGGGATTGGTGCGATGGCGAATTACGGTGATCTGATCCATGACCATCTGGGGCTAGACGCCGACGAAATGGTCGTCGCAGGGGTTGCGATTGGCTATGCGGCGGACCACCCAGTGAACGATTTCAGGACAGAACGTGACCCGTTGGATGTCTTTGCGACCTTCCGTGGGTTTGAAAGTTGACAGCTGTCAACTTTGCCAGCCGATCCGAAAGTTGATAGCTGTCAACTTTTTCCAAAACCCTGCACTTTGATCGCCGATCCGATCCCGCCTGCTGCTGCGATTGCGGCCAATCCTGTTCGATTTGTCCCTGCAAGGTCGTGATAAAGACGGACCATGAGGATCGTGCCAGAGGCCCCTATCGGATGACCACGAGCCAACGCGCCACCTTTGAGGTTCACGGTGCGCGGGTCAATCCCTGCGCCCTCAACGCAAGCGATGGCTTGGGCCGCGTAAGCCTCCATCATCTCGACTTGATCGACGACGGTATTAGTGACGGCCTTAATCGCAGAAATCGGAGCGAGCGCAGGGTTCATCGGATCGCCGCCAACGCAAGCGTAGTTGTTGAGCATCAGCGCGTTGCGGTCGGGCAGAACGTCCTCTGCGACGACGAGGCAGAACGCGGCAGCATCGGCAGCCACGGCGGTGTTGACAGCTGTCAACTCTCCGGTGACCACGGGGGCGCGGGCAACCAAACGCGGGGCGAGGCGGCGGGTGAACGGATCGTCCAGTTCGTCGCCCAACGGTACGATTTCAAACCGGAGTGCGGTGCGGGCAGAGAGGGCCTTTTCATGGCTGTCCATCGCCCAAGCGTCCTGCCGTTCGCGCGGTATGTTCAGCGCATTTGCGGCTTCGGCGAGGTCGGGGTCGCGATCATGCCAGGGGGTAAATGCGGGGCGGTCATATGCAACGGGACCGTCTGGCGTTTGCGCCATGCGGATGGGGCGTCTCGAGTGGGACTCTGCGCCGCCCGCCAAAACAACCTTGGCCTGACCAGAACGGACTAAGGCCATCGCGATCCCAATCGCATCGAGGCCGCCGGCACATTGCCGATCAATCGATAGTCCTGCGACACGGTCGGGTAGTCCAGCGGCGAGCGCGGCGACACGGGCGGGATTGCCGCCGCCGCCAATGGCGTTGGACAGGATGACTTCATCCACGTCGTCGGGGCGTAAACCTGCGTCCGCAAGGCAGGCCAGCATCACGGGCGCAGCAAGTTCGTGGAGCGCATATCCCGACAATGCGCCACCTTTCGGTGCGACGATGGTGCGGCGGGCGGCGATGATGCGGGGGGTCATGTGAGGTTCCTCAGCAGTGCGGCGAGTGCGGTGAGGTCAGGTTTGCCAGCGGGTAGGGCGGGCCAGTCCGACAAACGATAGGCGCGGCGGATCTGGATGCCAGCGGAACGGGCTGCGGTCTGGAGGTCTTCGGGCGTGATCATCCCATGATAGAGCGCCACAGGAACGGCGCCCCGCATCGCGTCGAGCATTGGCAGAACAGCGACCCCATGCACGCCGTCGATTTGGGACAGGGCGCCCTCTACGGCTTCGGGATGGTAGTTGCGATCCGCGACAGTGAACATGCGATCCGCGCGCCCCGTGAGAAAGAGATAGCCGTCGCGCATCTCTCCCATCTCGCCGACAGTGACCCAGCCACGAGAGCGCTGCGTCGTGGTGCTGGACCCTTCGGCGTAGTGGTCAAAGAGGTAGGGCGAACGCACCCAAACGAGGCCGTCGCGGATGTCGATCTCAACATCGGGGTAGGGCGCGCCGACGGACCCCTCTGGCGTTGTTGCGTCCGACAGGGTGATAAAACTTGTTTCCGCAGCGCCGTAGAATTCATGCAGCCGTGCATTCGGTGCCATCTCTGCCGCGCGGGCTTTGGTCGCCGCATCGAGATGACCACCACCGACGAGGATGAGCCGTAACGCGGGTAGGGGGCGGATCAGAGCGCTGCGCAGTTGGGTGGGTGTTGCGTAGAGGATCGTCGTCTGCTCCATCGCGACGGTCTGACGGTCGGGGCGGAGGTCACTCAGCACATCGACCGTGATGCCCTGCCACAAACCTTCGCAGAGCGCGTAGAGCGCGAGTGACTGGTCCAAGCTGCCGAGGATCGCAGAACGGTCATCAGGCGTGATGCCAAAGAGGTCACGGTTCACCGCGAAACTGTTGACCCAACTGGCATAGCTGCGTCGGATGCGTTTAGGCGCGCCCGTCGATCCTGAGGTGAGCGTGTGTATATACTCTGGCTCGTCATCGGCCTCGAACGGGCGGGGCGAAATGCAGAAGCTCTGACCGCTGTGCAGCGCGATAAGGAGGCGGGGTAGGGTGGTCGCCAATGGTGACGGTGCGATCACATCGACAGGGCCGCCCGTTGCGCGGGCCACATAAGGACGCGGCACCTCAACCCCGTTGCACAGCAATCGAGCGGTTGGCGATGGCGCAAGGCGCAGGGGGGCGGTGGCAACAGACATGACCAATCCATAGCGCAACCCGTTCCACCGGACTAGAGTTGCCGACGCCGCAGAGCGTGCTACATCCATTGTTATCTAAGGTTGCAAACCTCAATCGGAGGACACCATGACCCTGTCGCGTCGTTTCATTCTTGGCTCTCTTTGCGCTGCTGCCGCGTTTACGGCCTCTGCGGGTGGGAATAGCCCTCTGCCGCGGGTGAGCTTTGTGAATGCGGATGGCGGGATGCATGACAGCGCGGATTGGGCGGGGCACCCTGTGCTGGTCATCAACTCGGCCAGTCGTTGTGGATTTACGCCGCAATATGACGCGATGCAGGCGGTCTATGATGCCTATGCCGATCGGGGCCTGATCGTCCTCGCCGTTCCGTCTGATGACTTCCGCCAAGAGCTGTCATCGATTGATGAGGTCAAAGAGTTCTGCGAGCTGAACTTTAACCTCACACTACCGATGACGGACATCACCCACGTGAAAGGGCCTGAAGCGCACCCGTTCTATCAATGGCTCGCTGCGGATCACGGCTTTGTCCCGCAGTGGAATTTCAACAAGGTGCTGATTGGTGCGGATGGTTTGGTGAAGGGCACATGGGGCAGCACGACCAAACCGAACAGTCGTCAGATCATTGATTTGATCGAAGCGGAGCTGACCACCTGATTTTCGGCTTTAGGCTTCTGTCGTTTCGGTTAAAACTATGCGCAACGCGGGCCGCTGGGGCCTGTAACGCATTTTGAACTGAGGACGAACATGGCGACCGACACCCCCAAAGCAGAGACCGCAGCACCGCAGCTGCCCATCTTCTACAAATCTCTCGCGGTGCTGAATAAAACGGCCCACGGCGAACTGCGTTTGCGTCCTGCGAAAACGATGAACTTTGCCGCGAAGGCCAATTCGATTGTTTTGGCTGGGTCCGAATTTGCAGCGGCGAGCCATGACTATCCCATCGTGTTCAGCGGTAAGGGTGCAGAACCGACCGCCTTTGCCGTGACAGGTCGCAAGACGGGCGAGAACATGTTCGTGTCTAAGGACGGAGTGTGGAAAAAGGGCGCGTATATTCCTGCCTATGTGCGCCGCTATCCGTTCATGTTGATCAAGTCGCAGGATGGCACGACCTTTAACCTCGCGATTGATCCTGAATCCGAGATGATCCATGCGAAAATCGGTGATCCGCTGTTTGATGGCGACCAGCCATCCAAAGCGACCGAGCGGATGCTGGAACTGAGCAAATCCTTTGTCTTGGACATGGAACGCACTGCGACGATCATTCGTCAGCTAGAGGCGCTCGACCTTCTTGAGGAGCGTCAGATCGACGTTACTCTGGCCAATGGGGTGAAGTCTCGTATTGGTGGTTTCCGCGTCGTGAACGAGTCGAAACTGACCGCCCTTTCTGACGGTGATTTCCTTGCGATGCGCAAGACAGGCGCGCTGCCTGTGGTCTATATGCACCTCGTTTCGCAGCAACGTTGGGCAGCATTCCGCGGATAAGTGCTATGGGCAACAAAGAGTAATTGAAGAATTGGCGGGTTTTGACCCGCCATTTTTCTTTGATTGTCGTGAAATAAGATCAGAGTTGTGAGTCGTCTGGCACTGCTGGGCGGCTTTTTCTGTTTTTGAGGTAATTTCTGAATTTAAGTACATCTGCATGTGTTTTGTCGGAATAATGTTCTGTATATGTGGGCTTTGCTGGACTTGATCGGGGAAAATATTCCTACTACCTGCGGCTTCGAACAAGATTTGAAGGTGTCGAAATGAAATTCCTTGCTCCTGCTTTTGTAGCTGCTCTTAGCTTTGGCTCTGCTGTTGAGGCAAAGACCTATGGAGCGCTGGTGACGCCTGCTGAACTGGCTGCGTCGATTGAAGACGTGCAACCGATCCTCGTTGATATTCGGAACGATGGATATGCCGAGGCGCATGTCGATGGTGCGCTTTGGGCGCCGTACCGGATGTTCCGTGGGCCTGCGAAAAATCCGGGTGGTCTGGTTGATCTGACTGCTCTTGAGGGGAACCTCGAGCAACTGGGCCTTGAATTTGACTTGCCGATCGTAATCATCACTGAGGGCAAGACAGACACTGATTTCGGTGCGGCTGCACGTGTGTATTGGACTCTGAAATCGACGGGCTTTACCGATCTGTCGATCCTGAACGGTGGTCAGGCGGCATGGGCTGCGGCGGGTTTGCCGATCAATGCAAGTGTTGAATCGAGCATTCCGTCCGAACTGGATCTGACCTTTAGCCATGATTGGCTGGCGGAAACGTCTGACGTGGAAGCTGTGACCAAGGGTGAGGCTCAGGCGATCCTCGTCGATGCGCGTCCCGAAGATTTCTACATGGGTCGCAAAGGTCATGATGCGGCTGACCGTCCAGGCACGCTGCCGGGTGCGATCAACTATGTTTACACATCGTTCTTTGACGATGGTGCCGCGGCGATCCGTGGGGCGTCTAACGTCGAAGAACTGAAAGCCGCGTTGGGTGTCGAAGAGGGCAAAGACATCGTGTCCTTCTGCAACACTGGCCATTGGGCCGCGACCAACTGGTTTGCCCTGTCGGAACTTGCTGAGTTGGAGAACGTCAAACTCTACGCAGGTTCGATGGTGGAGTATTCGAACGCAGGCCTCCCGATGGAGAACACACCGGGCCTGTTCCGTAACCTGTTGAACCAGATTGGTTTCTAAGATGTCTACACATGTGATTGAGGGGGCTTTGGCCCCCCGTCCATTCGTCAAACGCGGCGGCCTGATTGTGGCGGCCGTGTTTGTTGTTTTGGCCGTGGCTGCACTGGCTGGTGCCCGATATGGGCTGATGTTGGCGGTTGGCTTGGGCTTTGGCCTCGCTCTCGAAGGATTGCGGTTCGGATTTGCGGGGCCATGGCGCGCGATGATCCTACGGCGTGATCCGTCGGGGCTGTGGGCGCAACTGCTGGCGATTGCGATTGTGACGGTCTTTGCGCTGCCGTTGATTGCAAGTCATGGCGGAGAATTGAACGGTGCGCAGGCCCCGATTGGCTTTGCCATGGTAGCGGGTGCGTTTGTATTCGGCGTCGCGATGCAGGTCGTTTTGGGCTGTGGATCGGGCACGTTGGTAAACGCGGGATCAGGGAACCCTGTGTCGCTGGTCGCGCTGCCATTCTTTGCCATCGGGAGCTTTGCCGGTGCGTACCATTTGTTCTGGTGGACGGGATTGGGCGCGCTTCCGATCATGAATTTTGAAGGGTGGAGCGGCGTTTTTATCACCGTTGGCCTGCTGTTTTCGGTCGCAATGGTTGCGTGGAAGTTTGCAACCCCGCAGACCCGTGTATTGCCGCGTCGTTTGGTGATTGCTGCGGTCGTGATTGCTGGGTTGGCGTTGGCGAACCTGTTGATTTCTGGCCAGCCTTGGGGCGTGGTCTACGGATTGGGCCTTTGGGTCGCTAAGGGCGCGGTCGCTGCGGGTGTGGACCTGTCCGGTTCTGCGTTTTGGTCCGCGCCAGCCACGGCTGAGCGGGTCACGAGTTCTGTGCTGACCGATTACACGTCCTTGACCGATATTGGCATCATCTTTGGCGCGTTCTTTGTCGCGAGTTGGAGGGTAGGGGGCCTGTCGGCCAAATTGCCGTCCTTGCCTGCGCGTGCTTGGGTCGGGACGATCGTTGCGGGGTTCCTGTTGGGGTATTCGTCACGTTTGGCGTTTGGCTGTAATGTGGGTGCGTTCTTTTCAGGAATTTCCACGGGGAGCCTGCATGGCTGGGTCTGGTTCGCCGCCGCCTTTGTCGGGTCGATCTACGGAATTAAACTGCGTCCCATTTTGGGATTGGAGGCACGGTCATGACCAGACGATTTACAGCAAGTCTCGCGGTGATCGCGGTTGCGGGGCTCGTGGGGTGGGATCTCAAGGCGAGCCCACCGAACCCCTATGCGGCGCCACCCATTCTCGCCATTGGGTCGGGGTTGTCGGCGGAAGGTGGATTCTGTGGGGCGCTGCCGAACTAGGGTAAAGGGCCTAGCTTACTGAACAATCAAGGCTTATGACCCCCACGGGCGCGAGATCGGCTTGATTTCTGCGCCTGTCAGCATAGGCTTGTCCTAGGGGAATGCTACAGATCAAGGATTGTTTGGGATTCTAAATAGTTTGCGCACCAATCTCGGTGGCGGTCCCGCTGGGTCAGAACCGTTACACGATGGATTTGCGGTTTCGCAGCTTTACCGCATGCGTCGGTTCGTGCGCCGAAAACCGCTTGGGTTTTTGCTGTATTTCCTGCCCGTTATCCTGCTCTGGACCTACCCGATGTCATATGGGGCGGCGATCTTTGGCGAGAACGCTTTTGCGGTTCAATATTCGCCTTCGATTTCGTTCTATGTTCTCGCGCTGGGTGTGATGATTTATCCAACCCGTTTGCTGTGGATTCCCGCGCTGGTGTTCTTGTCCGTACTTTGCGCGCCGATTTTCCTGCCTTTTGTCGACATGTCGATCTGGCATGAGCTGTCGTTACGTGCGCCGCATGTGGTCATTGCGTTTATCGTTGTGAACCTGATTGGGGCCTTGATCGTTGGTGAAGTCGCGAAAGAGACAATCGGGATTTTCCGACACAAGCTATGGCCCTACACGGCTGATCTGTTGCTCGCGCTTTTGGCGCAGGTCGTGTTTTTGATCGTAAACCTCATCATGATCGCGATTTTTGTGAGCATGATGAAAAGCCTTCCTGCGGATATTCAGGGATTGGTCGGTTACGATGAAAACTATATCGACCTCGCGCTGAAACGGGTTTTGCGCGGCTGTGCAGTGATTTTGGTCTTTTTGATGGTGTTCCTGCATCGGCCGCAGAAATTAGAGCTGCTCTATCTGCTACCTTCGGTTTTCGTTTTTTCTACGCTCGGCGTTTTCCATGCGTCCGGTTTTGGTCAAAGCAACCAGATGGAAGCGGGCCTCCTCATTATGGTGATGGCGCTTTTGATGCCGCAAGCCATCGCGCCGCTGAGCCTTGTGATCGGGGTGGGGTTTTATGCGGTGCTGACGGGCACGTTCCTGAACGATTTGGTGCCGGAAACATCGCATGACAATGCGATGGATTACTATGGCACCGCGTTGTTGAACCTAGGGACCTATATCCTCGCTTTAAGAGGATACATCGATCGCCGGCTGCAGCTGGCGCGGGATAGTATTGAGCGGCTTGATGCGGCGCGGGATTTTGCGGGCGTTGGTATTTTTCAGGTCAATCAAAAGCTTGGTATCGTGCAGCTGGACCCGACGAGCATGCGGGTGATGGGTGTTGATACTGAATATACACCGGTTAAGGACATATTCGCCCGTTTCGCGCCAGAGTCGCGTCAGCGGATGCTCGAGATGGGGATTGTTGAACCCGGGCAGACGTACAAGCATGTATTGCGGGTTATTCGGGGTCGTGACGATGAGTGCGTGATCCGCGTTTTCATTTGGGCGCAATATGCCGAAAATGGCGCCAAACTGGCCTACGGCCTCGTGCTCGATATTACTGACGAACAGGCGAATGAGGCCGCGTTGCGCCATGCGTTGACCGATCTTGAGGCGAGGGATGAAAAGCAGCGGCGGATGTTCTCGATCATCTCGCATGAGATCCGTACGCCAGCGTCCGTTATGGCGATGTTGATCGAAGATTTGGAGCCGTCTCAGACCGAAGCGATGAAGCCAAAGCTGGCTGAGGCGTCGCATCAGTTGTTGGGCGTGTTGAGCGATATGCGGCAGGCGGTGAACCCCGAGGAAAACCTCGCCGTGGTAAAGTCAGCCTATGTTCCTGCAGAACTGGCAGAGACGGTGCGCAATACGTATCAAGCGCAGGCCAAAAAGACCCATATGAACATAAAGCTCAAGCTAGGGGCAGGCGCGGATGTTCGGCGGATTGGCGATCAGTTGCGGACCAAACAGTTGGTTGGAAACCTCGTCCGCAATGCGTTGTTGCATTCGCGAGGCCGAACGGTCGAGATCATCTATGAGGCGCAGAAGGATGATAACTGGCAAATGTGGTCGGTTTGGACCGTGCGCGACGATGGGATAGGGATCCCGCCGGATGAGGTCGATCGCTTGTTTGAGCCATTCGAGCGCGGCGGAAAAGATCCCCGAAATCAGGCAGATGGTAGCGGGCTCGGCCTCTATATCGCGAAAACGGCGGTAGAGCTGTTGGGTGGGTCTATCACCTATATCGAACGGGCACGTGGCGCCTGTTATCAAATCAGACTGCCCGAGGACCTCGCCACTGGTGATGAGCTGGTAGAGCCAGCGGATGTTGAGGCTATTGATCTGTCGATGCTGCATGTGTTGTTGGTCGAAGATAACCCGTTGGTCGCCGAGGTCACTCAGTCACGGTTGAATAAGATTTTCGCAAACGTGACACTTGCGCGGAACGGCGAGGACGCGTTGACGATGGCGCAGGAAAATCAGCCTGATCTGCTTATCACCGATCTGTTCATGCCCAAGATGGAGGGCGATCAGTTGATCCGCGCTCTGAAAAAATTGGACCATGATTATGTGATGATCGGTCTGACCGCGGCGGCGGTCGGTAACGATATGGAGCGCTTCAGGGATGCTGGCGCCGATTTAGTGATGGCAAAGCCGCTGGATAGCGACGCGCTGATCGCGTTTTTGGCGGGCTGATTAGCTGGTTGGGTTTGGTGCGGATTGCATGCCCACATCCATAAATTCGTCCAGAAAGAGCGACATGAGTTCGACACGGGACGTAACGCCCGCCTTGCGAAAGACGTTGTGGGAATGAACCTTCACTGTGCCGACGGTGCAATTTCGCAATTCGGCGATGTCTTTGGAGGCTAATCCACGCATCAGCAAAAGTGCGATGTCGGATTCCGATGGGGTCAGTGACCACTGTTCAAACTGAGCGTGAACATGGCTGTCAAAGTCGTTCCGAAGGGAATGCAGAGTTTCGCGCTGGCGGGCGTTCTTTGTCTTTAGTTCGGTGATGTATACGGACAAAAGTACCATGCCGAATCCGAGGACAACGACGGCGATGATCTCGAAAATGAGGTGCGAGAGGTCGCCAAGCACGTAGCCGCGGCCTTCGCTGATGTGTTCGCGAAGGTCCACAATGACGTCTTGGGCAAAGAAAAGTCCCGATATCCCCATGCCCCAGAAAATGATTGTGGCAAACGTTGCGTTTTCAAGTCTGGTGGTGGAGTACATCGGATCGCCCTTTTTTATATGGACCGACCATAAGTTAAGGGGATGCGTAAACACCATAAACCGAAGGTATAGGCGCCTAAAACAAGGCAAAATACACCTTAGGCATATTTGGGATGAGGGTGTTGGTGGTCATACCAGTCTCATCGAAGGCGCAGGAGACAACGTTGCGTCGAACATTTGGAGACTAGATATGAAAACACTATCGATTGCCGCCATCGCGCTCGCACTTTCGGTCACTGCCGCTTCTGCGCAGGACTTTGTGCAAGCTCAGATCGATAGCCTGTTCGCACAGGGCTATACACACTTTTCGGTTCGTCGTGGCGTTCTGAACTCTTCGGTCGAGGCCTATTCGCCCACCGGTCTGGAGACCACAGTCGTTGTAGATAACTCGACCGGTGAAGTCGTGAGCCAGCGTGTTGAAACCAATGACGCAGCGACCGTTGCTGGCACCATCCAAGAGATTGAACAGAAGCACCTCGGTGAAGTTCGTGGCTCTGACGACGTTCTGGTTGAAGTTACGACTGCAACGGGTGAAGTCATCACGGTCGAAGCGGGTGAACTGCGCAGCGCGCCGCGCACTGGTAGCGATGACGTATATACGGCTGTAACTACAGCGACCGGTGAGACAGTTTATGTCGAAGCAAATGATCTTAGCTCCGACAATGATAACGACCACGTTGGTGGATCGGATGATCACTACGGCTCTGACGACAATGGCTATGATGACCGCAGCTATGACAGCGATCATTCGAGCGGCACTGACGATCATGATGACGACCATGGGTCGGATCGCGATGATGATCACGGTTCCGATCACGATGATGATCACGGTTCCGATCACGATGACGATCATGGTTCGGATCATGATGATGATCACGGTTCGGACCGCGACGACGACTGATCGTCGCTTGTGACCATCTTTGCAGGGCGGTACATCTGCCCTGCATTTGAAAGGTTCCGTCATGCAGAGTTTGCGTCATTTCCTCACAGCCTCGGACACGGATCCGTCGCTCATTTTTCTGATCGAAGACATTGCGGCTAGTTGTGCCCGTATTGCCAGCCATGTGCGCGACATGGCGTTCGAAGGGAACCTTGGGCAGACGGACGAGACAAACGTACAAGGCGAGACGCAAAAGCCGCTTGATATCGTGGCGAACGATATTTTCCTTGAGACTTGCAACGGTGGCCGCGTGGCTGCGCTCGTGTCCGAGGAGATGGATGAAGTTCAGTGGTTGAAGGAGCCGCAGGCGGGGGACTACATCCTCTATTTCGATCCGTTGGATGGATCGTCCAATCTGGATGTGAACATGACTGTCGGGTCGATCTTTTCGGTCATGCAGGTGCAGGCTGATGGGGACCGAACGGTTCTACGCAAAGGGCGCGATCAGATCGTGGCGGGTTATGCAATCTATGGCCCGTCAACCATGTTGGTGCTGACGATGGGGCAGGGGGTTCACGGGTTCTCTGCACGGCACGGGACCGGAGACTTCCGATTAACCCATGGTGATATCCGCGTGGCCGAGGAAACGGCTGAATTTGCGGTGAACATGTCACGGATGCGGTTCTGGGACGCGCCGGTGCGGGAGTATGTCGAGGCGTGCTTGGCTGGTAAAGAAGGCCCTCGTGGCAAGGACTTCAACATGCGCTGGATCGCGTCCCTAGTGGCCGAGGTTCATCGTATCCTGATGCGCGGTGGCGTGTTCATGTATCCCGTTGACTCAAAGCTACGAGACAAGGGAGGTCGGTTGCGCCTGATGTATGAGGCAAACCCGATGGCCATGATCATGGAGCAAGCGGGTGCTGCCGCGACGAATGGCGTGAGCGATATCCTCGACCTACAGCCCGAAGATCACCACCAGCGGGTTGGCCTGATCCTCGGCGCGAAGTCCGAGGTTAAGCGGTTAACGCGAGCTGATCAGACGTAACCTGGGCGTTGTCGCGCTGGCTGCGTCATTCTCATAGTGAGGCTTTGATTTTGGCTCCATCGATTGATCGCTTTGCGACGGGTCACGCGATGTATTGGGTGGCCGGGGGTGGGTGTTATCGGGCATTTAGATAGCGTTGCGTGCCAAGCCGATTAAGGCTTGTGTGACTTTATCTGTCGTGCCTTGGTTTGATAGGTAAGCCTCAACTTCATGCCTTAGAGGCTCAGATGTGAGCTGGAGGATGGCGTCCCTTAACTTGACTTTGTCGGGTGTTATCATTCCTACACCCGCCGAAACCAAGTCTTCAAAGTCATCTTTGAATAGCCACCCAATCCCGCCAGCGACGATTGGTATGCCCTTCAAGATCGCCTCATAAGCATTATGGCCGGCTCCCTGATAAAAGGTATTACCTATAAATGCCGCATATGAGGCCTCGTACCATGTGCCCAGTTCGCCGTAGCTGTCAGCGATAAAGATGGGATCCTCTCGTTTTGGCATGCCCTCAATTGATCGTCGCGGTGTTGTCAGTCCAAATTCTTTTGCGGCTGCTAGGAAATCTTCGGACTGTTCCTTCCATCGCGGCACTAACACCATTCGCAATTTTGGATCTTGAATGTGCGCCTGTAAAAAGGCGTCCAAAATAATATTGACTTCACTGGTCGCTACTGATGCTGCGGTGAATATTTGGAAATTTTCCCATACAGTTTTCAGCTGAGTGAAGAGTTGGTCCTTTGCGGGGAGGGGTTCACAATCTAGCTTTAGGTTTTTTCCGTAAAATTTCTCTGCATTGGGATTCATTATATCGTCAGCGATCTTTGCGGAGGCTTCAGTTACATAATGAATGTAGTCGATGTGAGCCAAGAACCACCTGCCTAGTTTTTGCAGCTTTCCGAAATCTCTCATTAGTCGGCCGTCCAGTTGACCGTTGACGACTGCAGTTGGGATCCTGCGCTGTCGCAATTCGGTCAACATGTTTGGCCATAAATCCCGTTCACAAAAGATCGCGACCGATGGCTTCCAGTGATCGAGAAACCGCCTAGTGATGTAGAGACCATCATGCGGTGCGAGTTGTCTAATAACCCGAGGATTATCCTTCCATCGAGAGAAAATCCCTTGTGCTGAGACTGTGCGGGTCGTGACAAGGAGGATGGCAGTTGGGTCTTCGACGAGGAGTTTAGCAAGTAGAGCCTGGTTCGCCGTTGAATCACCCGGCCCGATGGAGTTCATCCAATAGAGTTTTCCAGCGGGGCGGTCATGTAAGTTCATGGCGACGCGCTCGTTTGCGCGGTCGAGGCTCTCTTCGGGGTTCTTTTTTGAGGCGCGGCGAACCAAGTATAAAATCAAGCTTGTCGGAAGTAGGCGCGTAATTGTTAAATAGACGCCAAGCAGGATGCGCTGCGCTAGAGGGACCTGTCGCAATGTCGCTTTGACATAGTCATCCTTGGATCGTTGATCGATTGCGATTATGTCATTCATTGAGGTACCTATTTGCGAGAACAGTCAGTGAACTGGCTCAGATAACCGCTCTCAGGTAACATATTTTGGAAAAGGCACACAATCAATGTCTACTCAGACTGTCGTACTCATTCCTGCTCGCATGGAGAGCACCCGCCTTCCCGATAAGCCGCTTAAGAAAATTGCAGGCCTGCCAATGATTGTGCACGTGGCAAAACGTTCACAGCTGGCAACGGGTGTGGACCGCGTTGTGGTCTGCACGGACTCGCCAGAAATTTTGATGGTGTGCGAAAAGTTTGGCGTAGATGTCTGCATGACAAAGTCTACCCATCGCAATGGGACTGAACGGATTGCAGAGGCTGCAGATGTCATGTGCCTGCAGGATGATGATATCATCATCGACGTCCAGGGCGACGAGGCCTTTGTGCTGCCTGAGTACATTCAGGAGGTTGCCGATTTTACCCGCAACACTGACTATGAGTGTGTCGTTCCGCACCAAATGATTGACGAATACGGAAATCTTAATCGCGTTAAGATGGTGTCTCACGGCGATCGGGTGATCTACTTCTCTCGCAGCGATATTCCCTGCTATTTCGGGGATATCAGGCAGCCGATGAAGAAACACCTCAGCATCATTGGTTTCCGACTGTCGGGGCTCAAGAAGTTCGTGGCATCTGAGCCTACACCGCTTGAGAACATCGAGCGCGTCGAATTGATGCGTCTCATTGAACTGGGCGTGGCAATCGGAACCTTCAGGCAAGATGGCGTCAGCCTGTCGGTTGATACCCAAGAAGATTACACCCTAGCCTGCCGCATGATGGAGCGTGACAAGGTGTTTCTCGAACTCATTAAGCCGAATGTCCTGTGATGCACCAAATTAAGCACGTTTCATTCGACCTCGACGGCACGCTCATCAACTCGTTCCCCGTGATGAAGAAAGCGTGGGAGCACGCCACGGCCGAGCTGTCCATCAAATGTGGCTTCTCAAATTACAAGAAATACGTGGGTTTACCGTTTCCAAAGATTATAGAGCAGCTTGGGTTAGAGGCATACGAGCGTGATCTGTCCGATCTTTACTTTGCGACGACCAAAGCACTTCGACATGAAGTATCTATGATTGACGGGGCCAGTGATCTGCTCTCGACCCTTAAAAGCCGCGGATATTCCCTTTCGATCATCACATCCAAGCCGCGCATGAATGCGGAGCTTGTGGTAGAACAAATGGGGTTCGATTATGATTTGCTCGTCTGCGGAGATGACTACATCCGTGGCAAACCCGATCCAATCGCTGGACGAGACATTTTCAAGACTTTCGACGTCAAGCCCGCGGAAGTCCTCTATGTTGGAGACATGATCTTCGATTTTCAATTTGCGCTGAATTCGGGCATGGATTTTGTGTTCTTTGGTGACCATGGGGAGAACCGACTGCCGCGTAACCTTTGCAACTCCATAAGAGAAATAGCCGAACTGGGTATGCTCATCGATGTATTAGATGCTGCATAATGGATAAGTGATCAAGCCAGTAACGTTTTTGAAAATCGTTACGCGTTCGATCCATCGTCAGTGAGTTCAGCTAATCTGAGCCTACGTTCAATTCCTAAACGCGCCTGATACTGCACTGCCCCGCTGCATCGACTTAGATCCTTTTCTAAAGTACGGTGGAGCAAAACTCGGCATTTGTGAATACGCCGATGCGCCTCAAAAAATCGCCGGCCGATGTGTCCACAACTTGGTCGTCTTCTATAAGTGAAAGCTTTTCCAGAATTTTATCACGGCGTCTTAATTTATCCGAATCTGGTGGGTCACCCTTCTCGATTTTTTCGTAAAGTTCGTGTTTTGAGCGTGTGTAATAGTGATTGAGTTGGATGCACTCTGCCGAGACGAAAGTGTGGCTAAATCGAAGCTTGTTATCTGCCCGGAATCCAACGTCATTCGACGAGACATTGCCCATCGATCTTGTCTTGAAGCGATGAACATGAGCCTCCGTTACATCACAGGGGTCTACGATGCATTTAAAATTTAGCAATGGTCCCCGACGATGTCGTGCCCTAAAGGTGTAAGCATATGGGGAGGAAAGGGCTGGAGGATTTTCGTGACCTGAAGGTCCAAACATCGTCCAGGGGAGTGAAATGTTCCCATCATTTAGTCCGTTAAGGGCATCGATCAGCGAGTTATCGCGAAGAGGCACCAAGTATTCGTCGATATCGATAAAGGCCATCCACTTAAATGCCGACCCAAAATTTTCTATGGCGTGACAGTATGCGAGGACCTGCCTATCGAAACTCACGTCTGGACTTTTGAATCTTGTTCGTAATGTCCAAGGTAAAATACTTACCCTGGCCCCACCAAAAGCTTTGGCGAGTTCTACGGTTCTGTCTGTGGAGCCATCGTCGTACAAGAAGAATGCCTTTACACCGGCTAACGAGTGAAAACGTAGCCAGTCCTCGATATGTGAGGCTTCATTTTTCATAATTGCCACAATTGCAATGCCGCCACGATTGGGGTCGGGCGCTGGTGCTTGAGGTATCATTTTTGTTGCGCGTTTGCGCTTTCCAAGGAAGAATTTTCTAAAATTCAATTTAGTGGCTCCAAGATTTTAGCGGTCGGCACCCTCTCGACAGCTCCTAAGCGAGACTTTATTTTGGCCACCTCATCGTGGTGCAGCAATCCGCTCTCATTGTAGTGATCGAGCCTCGGATAATATTCATCAACCAGATAGCCAAGGAAGCCATGACGTGCCCGTTGATCAAACTGAAGAGTTTCCACGCTCGAGAACAAAGCTACTAATTTTTCGTGTGTTGGGCAGTGTTCAGCTACGCCGGGAAGTGCCCAGAAGCAGTCCCCCATTGCAATAACAGGCTTATCAAAAAACATCGCCTCAAGCCCGACAGATGAATTTACTGTTAACACGGCCATGCTCGCTTCCACTTGGGAAAATGTGTCCGTGCTATTATCAAGAATAATACGAGGGTTGTTGAGTGCTCTGATTTGCTCGGCATAGGAAATTTCAGCAGATGGATGTTCCTTAACCCGAATGTACCAATTTTCTGGGAGAAAATGGGAAGCGGCTACGACCGCATCGATTACCTGATCAAGAGTTCGGTGTCTGCCTCCAAAAAGCCGCATTTGGCTATCGCCTGGCACTTGCAGGGGCAGGAATATGAATGGCTCACTCAATGATTTTGCGGTGTTTGGACCGCCGAAGGTCTTGGATCCTGATCGAGCGGTAATAGTGGACCTAATCTGCCGCCATGCGTCGGAGCCTCTATTAGCCCCCCAATCCACGTATGCTTGTGCGTTTCGGGAGAGGTAGTTCATGAAATTTACCCCATTTGGGTCAATGGTTACCCGGTTTTTGAGTGGCGATAGTTCAAAAAATAGAGTCCGAGCGCCAGCGTCACGTGCGCCATCCATGAAGACCCGTCTCGATCCATTCAGGCCGTTCCACACTACGGCAACAGTTGTATTGTTCTCTTCAAAATAACGTCGAGACCAGTTGTATTGCTTGCTGAGCAGAAATTTTTTGAGCGACATTGCTATGGAATTTCTTGGGACCTTGGTGGCCGACCTCAGCGCAACATCTGCCCTTTCGGCGGTTTCGGGAAAATCTTTTAGAGCCATCGGGACAAATTTTAGCCAGTCAATCGACCCAATTTGGGAGAGGGAAGTCTCAACCACCGCGTGCTTTTTTTTCTTTGGGTCGAGGCAAACAAATTTTTCTCTCACGGTGTGCATCACCTTAGGCCTGTCCAGTTGTATATTAAGTGTCAATTTGGTAGCTTTGTCATATTTGGTGTATGACTTAAACACTTTCCGTGCAACATGAGTGTGTGGGCGCACCCCTAGGTAATTTAATCACGTCGAGGCAAGATGTTACATTGGTGGAAACAAAATTCAGTTGTTTTACTGTTTTTGACTATATTATTATTTCCGCTTTGGGCCAACCTCTCAATTTTATTACTTTTTTTAATCTTTATTTTCAGTCTATATTTCAGACTTTTTACGTATCTAGAGCTGAAAAAATATCGCAAAAAATACTTTGTGATAATGGCGGCGTACTCTCTGGGTTTTGTGCTTTATGAATATAATTTCAATCAGAGGGATCCTCTAGTTGTCTTGTCTTGGAATGCTGGAATGATGGTGGCCTCGGCACTTCTTCTAATTTTGCCATCCCGACCTATCAAGAGCAGTGACATCGGCGCGTGGTCAGGTATTGCAATCGCTACTATTTCCTCATTTGGGTTCATACTCATATATAATTGTGAATTTTTATCGTCATTTTCTCTGCACAGTACCATTTTTCAAAAGCAAAATTGTGCGGCACCAGCTCTGCGCTTTCTAAGTCGAAATTCGTTGATGGTCGCATCGATGATTTTGGTCATCTCCCATTTAAGCCTTCTTAATTCGGGAACGTTTCTGAGAAAATTATTAGGCATACTGGGTTATATTGTAGGGTTTTTTGTTTTAGTTTTTGAGCTAGATAGTAGGGGTGGTGCGTTGGCGTTTATCCTGATGTCGCCTATTGCCTTTGAATATCTAAGGCGACGAGAGGCTTTAGGGGCCCGCAATGCATATCTAGCATTCTGTAGTTTTTTGGTGGCGATTGTATACTTTACTGTTACTCTTATGCCTGTCGAAAAGCTAGAACGCTTCCAGGGTGCCTATCGCCAAGTCCTTAATTTCGATACTTCAATCGAAATTGATGGTTCGGCGTACGCTCGAGTTGTCACTTACGAGGCGGCGCTGGACGCTATCTGGGAGGCGCCTCTTCGAGGTTATGGCATGTCCAATCGATGGAATGCGCTTGAGCCTCATATCGACACGTATTCAAATGAGAATGGCCACTCAAATAATGTCATTCTCAATCATCTTCTATCTGCTGGGGTTTGGGGAGTAGTCATATTAATTTTTCTTGTACTATTTCCACTTTACACAAAAATTAGATTACCTCAAAAAAACAGCGATGAAATTTTTGTCTCACTAATTGTGGCTGCGTCATTATTTGGAAATGGAATGACAACGGCAATTTTTGGACATTATATGCATTCAACGTTTTGGGCGTGCTGTCTGGTTTTTTCTCTGCTTATTGAATTTAAAAGTGACGGTGAGATTAATAATTTTAATCAATATAATTAAAAGTAATTTTTTGTTGTGTTTTCATCTTAGGAATTTTATTCTACATTGTGATATAGTAATTTCACGCCATTTGAAAACCTAATCATTTCTTCGCTGGTATTGAATTTGTCTATTGAGAAGTGTCCAGCCTCTATTGTTAAGTTTTTGGTTGTTACTCGGACTGATCCTAGACTATTGGCCTGGCGCGTATTGAATTTGATTAGCATCTCGCTGGTGTGAAATGTTTCGTTGCGTGAATTTTGAATGTTTGCGTTCCCAACGATCAGTATAGTGTCATTATTAGAATTTTGGTAGGCAATATCGGAAATCACGTCTGTTACTAGCCCATCTCTTGTGTCAAGATTAAGGTGAAAGTTCTCAAATAGTCGGTCAAAATTATCCACGGCTATGTCGTCACGCGCGACGGATGCAGTCAAGTTGTATGATGAGCCGTTATCCATCAGGCCGCTGGAGTTTGGTTGTGATAAAGTGCCACTTTTATATAGTGCTGCTATCGTGGATTGCGTCGTGAACCTAACGCTCAGATGTGTGCCTGCAATAAAAAATGAGGCGACTAAGATTGTGAAGATGGTGATTAAAATCAACACCTTAATTAGATGTATTCGAAAGCTGTAAGGGTCACGATCTTTTCGACTTTTCTTCAAAGTCTCTGCCTCTGGAATTTCAAAATTATGTTTTTGAGGTGAGTAGTCGCTGGGAAAATCTGTTTGAATGTAGTTTAGAGTTGACTGGTTCCCGCCGATGTGTGGTTTGGTATCATAAGTGTACGACATAAATTAGTGTACGACATAACTTTTTTGAGATTACACGTGAGTTTGCCGAGAATATGATATACCTAGAAGCCTTGTTGGCGCAGTTTGGCTGGTTGAGTGTTGCGGCCTTTGGCGGCGCGGTAAGTGCCTTGTTGCTCAGTAACCTTCGCATTTCTTTTAGAAACAGCCTGAATAATTCAATTTTAGCGTTGCAGTCGTCGCATTTGGTCCCAACTTCCCGGTTGGGCGGGGTAGCCATCTTAGTGGGTGTGCTCGTCGCAATTTTGATGGGGTACCGGGACACCAGTCCGTGGTTGATGGTTGGGATTGTCCCCGTGTTCCTCATCGGTCTTTGCGAGGATTTGGGTTTCAATTTGAGGCCACTTTATCGACTGGCCGTCATGTCCCTGTCTTGCCTGCTCGTTGTGGGTCAGACGGGTGTGATGCTGACCTCGATTGATGTCATCGGGATCGATCATCTCTTCGAGCTTAGTGGCTTTGCGGTGACCTTCACGGTGTTCGCGGTGGTCGGGCTCACGAATGGCGTCAATCTCATCGATGGCGTGAATGGACTGGCATCCTCAAAGGTGATTTTTTCATTTTCAGCTCTTTCTGTTGTGGCGTTTAGACACGGCGACGTCGCCCTCTTTCAGGCGGCACTTGTCATTGCGGCGGCCACGTTTGGCGTCTTTGTCGTAAATTTCCCCTTTGGGAAAATATTCATGGGCGACGCGGGCGCCTATTCTCTTGGCTTTATATTGGCCTGGATGGTGATCCTGCTGAATGAGCGGCACGCCGACATCTCGGCGTGGTCGCTCCTGTGTATTATTTCCTGGCCCATTTTCGATACCGTTTTCACGATCGTGAGGCGCCTGCGGGCTGGTCGTGCCGCGGACAAGCCAGATCATCTTCACTTCCACCAGTTGGTCATGCGGGCGTGGGAGTTGGTGTCGCGGGGCAAGATGCATCGATCCGTTTCTAATCCGCTCGCCACTGTTACAATTTGGCCGCTGACTTTGCCGACTATCGTCTTGGGTGCCATGTATGCTGAGAGCGTGGCCGTCGGTGCAGCTGTGTTTTTTGCGTCCGGCTTTGCTTTCTGGGGCTCGTACGTTGGCGCAATATATGTCCTCAGGCGTCGTAAATTGAGGGCCAATGTAGGGGCCATATTGAGGGGTCTCTACGACATCAGCTTGGGCCGTCTCCTGGGGCACTAAAAATCTAAGCCGGTTCCTGCCCATTTTTTGTGAGTTTCATTTTTGCTTCGCGACACACTGGCCCCGCTTGGCAAGTACAGGTAGTGTCGCTCCAACCATAGAATGGGAGCGGGTAAGGCGCATGGTATCGCGAACATCTTTTCTTCGGATATTTTCTGCGGCGCTGTGGCTGTCCCTTTTGTCTCAGGCGGCGTCACCTCAGTCCGCACCGCTCCTCATTTCCGACAGCTTAACGGTGGATCCGGAGCGGCAGGTTTTTACAGCAACCGGCAACGTGGAAGTATATTTCGATGGCGCGAAACTGACGGCGCCGAGTGTGACCTATGACCAGGGTGGGGATAGGTTTAGCATCGATGGTCCGTTTGTCTTGTCCGACGCGAGCGGCACCTCCGTCACCTACGGTGAATTTGCCGAACTCTCCCCAGATCTTGCCGAGGGTGTGATTTACGCGGTGCGTCAGGTTATTGAGGAGAACCTCCAGGTCGCGGCGCAGCAGGTCACCCGGAGTGGTGGCCGATTGACCGAATTTAGCCGCGTCCGCGCGTCTTCGTGCCGGATTTGTTCCGGGTCCGATATCCCCATATGGGAAGTGAGGGCCGAGGCGGCGGTACACGATGAGGAGACCAAGACTGTCACATACCGGCACGCTCAGCTCAGAATTCGGGATATTCCGGTAGCCTATACGCCGTGGCTGAGAATGCCTGACCCCTCGGTCACGCGTGCCGATGGCTTCCTTCCCCCAACATTGACGGTGAATTCGAGGCTCGGGAGCAGGATTGGTCTGCCATATTTTAAAACCCTTGGGGATTATGCCGATGTGACAGTTGCCCCAAACATTGCCATTGGCGGCAGCGCGTCACAGACGGTCGAGGGTCGATATAGGCAGTTTTTTCACAATGGCTACATTGAGTTAAATGGCGCGGTCAGTTCAGATGAACTGACTGACGACGGCTTGAGGGCGTTCCTTTTCACAAATGGCCATTTTCTGTTTGAGAGCGGTATCGATCTCAAGTTTCAGTCGCAGACCGCAAGCGACCGGACATACATCGGCACATACGATTTCTTTGCGCGTGACCGTAAGACATTTCGGGGAGACGAAATCATCTTCGAAGATGACCGGCTCCGAGATAATGTGACGATTTCGCGTCACCGTGACGGTGAAGTCATCGAATTCAGTTATGCTGGTTTTACGCCGCTCCGCGATCCGGCGTATCTCTATGACGGCCCTAACCGAGTGGTGAACTCGCAGTGGATGCGGGAATTGAATTTTGGCGAGCTTCCGGGGACAGTGCGTTTGAGTGTTGTTGGTCAAGTTGATGCCAATGACTTTGGGTCCACGAATGCGCGTCAGGTCGATATCGCGCGAGGCTCAGTCAATCTCTCGTGGCGCGACAGTCGGGATGTCGGTGATCATCTGAAGCTATACTCGGATGTTGGGGTATTTCTCGACGGCTACCGCGTTTATGATGACGTATCTTGGGATGCCACACAGTCTGGTGCGGCTTATCTTGCGGCCACCAAATTGGCGCGGCCCATTGCATTTGAGGGGTCTGACTGGGGCGTGGCCTCCTTGGTGCCGAGCCTGCAATTTATGACCTTTAAGTCTGGCGGTTTGAGCTTGCCGACCGTCGACGGGTCGACCATTGATCTCCTCGATCCATATAATTACTCGAACCTCGATCGCTTTCGGCGTCTTAATCGAGACCAGAACGTGGCGTATGATGTCACGACAGTGGAGGCCGATCTCACCTATCGATACCGTTTCGTCGGTGGCGCTTATTTTGGTGCCGGCATCAACCAGGACTTTGTCCTGTCGTCGAGTGATGTGACGCTTGACGACAGCCGCATCTACTCCTTCGACCTTGGGAGGGAGGGAAGCGGTCTGACCTACGCGCTGACCTCCAAGTTTAATCAAGATGCCGATCGCATCTATGACGCGGCCTCATTTTCTGTGCCAATTGAGCGGTTCACGGTGTCGGGGGCCTATCTAAGGCAGGATGTAGATCCGGCATTTGCAAATGCCCTGGCTGTGGAGCGTTGGTCGCTTGATATTGCGGCGCCACTGACCTCGCATCTGAATGCTTCGATAGGTACGACGTTCAATGCGCTAGCAACCGATGATTCATTTGCGATGGGGTCGTTGAATTACGATGATGGATCGGTCTGGCGCGCGTCGATCAGTGGGCGATATGATCGGGATCTCGAGCGATATGACCAAGTAGATGCGGAAATCCGTAGGCGTATGGACTGGGGTGGAGACCTATACGCCGTCCACTCAGATGACTTCGACACGACCAACCGGCTTGGGGTTGGGCTTGAATATAGCAATGAATGTGTAGAGTTTCTGGCCGGTGTCACGCGCGTTCAGAATGCAACGACGGGTCTCGATGCGACGACTGAGTTGTCCATTGAATTGCGCTTGGGGAGTTTTGGGGCCGAGCGCGCCAAGACCTGTGGGTAGCCATTATAGTAATGGGAAGTCTCAAGTAGGGATTTTGAGTGCAGTGCCTACTCCGGCCGATGGGAGGGCAGTACGTGAAGCACTTGGTAAGGAATACCCTACCCCTGAAATTGCCATGCTTTTAGGCTCTTTACTACAAGTCGACCTTGCGCAGACCGATGTGCGCGGCAAGGGCTAGGAAAATCAGGGCCAGTGTTCCGAGCACGTCACCCACTAGAAACGTAAGAGTTTCAACCAAGACGAGTTGGGGATTGAAGGAGGCGGCATAGGCGAAGGCGTGCCCGTAGGAGCTGATGACTGATCCGAGGGCAGCGACGAGTATGAGCGCCTTCCAGTTCGGGCGCGAGAGGGTCGAGAAGTCGAGATCAATCCCAGAAAGTTTGAAGAGTTCATAGGCAATGAAGCAGCTCGCACCTCCGATGAGGGAGGCTAGGATGAGGTACTCCAACTCAAAATCTGGCGACCACAGGTAGAGGGTGCAGAAAATTTCCGCTAAGGTCAGGGGGAGGATCGACTTTGCGTGAAACAGCCAGGTCGCCAAAACGCGCACGCCATGGGGAAGGTAGAGGAGGCTTCCGACAAGTGTCAGCTCAAGCGCCATGTCCTGTGCCGGTTTGAAGAGGAATTCGACCACGGCAAAACTAGCGACGTAGACGCCCATGACCAGTCCCATCTCCTGAAGGGCGGTTAACAGACGGCGATCGGAAGAGTGCTGCTGCGACATTAGGGGGTCTCTAAGCCAGTGTTAGGGCCACGCTATGTCATCAGACTAATCGTGTGACAAATAAAAATCCCACCCAGGCAATTCACTCACGGACCTGGGTGGGATGAGACTTCAAAAATTTGCCCGAAAGGGCAGTGCTTGTAATAGAATTTTAGATATCGCAATGAGACTTGTCTGTCCATACCCAAGCTCAATTTGGCGCTTGCTGAGGAGGGGTGAGGTCTGTTAAAAATTTAATCCAGCCCAATTCAAAAAGGTAGGCCATGTCTCTCAGTTCTGCCGCTAAATTACGATCGCTTCTTAAGTCGATGGAGCAGGACTTGCGCCTGAGTGATCTCACCGAGGTCCAGCGCGACATGTTGTACGCCTGCCGCCTGATTGCTGAGGAGAGTTGCGAGGTCTCACTCGCAAGGCTGCAGACACATGAATTGACTGCGGGCGTGCCTCGCGCGACCTATTTTCGGGCGCTTTCGGGGTTGGTCGAACTCAGGCGCCTGGTTCGTGTCGGGTCAGAGCGGTCGGGTCTCTATCGCCTGTCGGACTGAGCCTCAGACCCGTGTCACGTGGTGGGCGGCAACGGCGAGCCTGCTCTCCTGCCCCATGATCTCCAGCAGCAGTTTAATGCGGTCTGTGGAGGTAAGTTCCTCGACCGTTGCTATAAAATTTGAGAAGGGTCCGGTTTTTATTTGAACCAAATCTCCGGGTTTAAGGGTTTGTGGCGCTAAAAGGCCGTCCTCGTCACATGCGCCTCGGAGTTCTGTCATCAGGGCGGCGGGCAGGGGACGGGGTTTTGCGCCAATGTAGACCAAGCGCGCGACACCAAGTGTCGCATTCAGGGATCGCCAGGGGGTATGGCCCTCCGCAACTTTGACAAACATATAACCCGGAAACAGTGGACGACTGCTGTCGATGAAGCGTGTGCCTCGCCGTTGTGTCACCTTCATGAGTGGCAGAAACGTGTCGAAGCTCTGTCGCTTGAGGTTTCTCACGGCGGTCTTGTGTGCATTTGGTTTGAGTTGGAGGAGATACCAATTCGCGTCTTCCATGTCATCCCTCCGGGGGTTCATCTTTGAGCAAAATGGCGTGCCGTGAAGACGTGGTACAATGGCGCATCTGTATAGGTTTGGGATTTGTATTGTTACAAAACAGTCATAATGTCTGCCAAATTTCCAAAAAATTATTTTTTATCAACAATTTGTGTTGCGTGAAAATTTTCGTAAATGTCTCTCTGTGAGACATTTTTTGTTTGCTGCGAAGGGGGCGAGTGGTTTATTCAAAAGTGAACGCATGAAACGCACCGCGCCACATGTCAGCCATCTCCGCCCCTGGACCCTCGCGGGCTCCAGTGCGGTAGCCGTGGCGGTGGTATAAAGTGGCAAGCCTGAGAGAGGCGCGCCGCGAGGAGGCGCAGTTTCAGGTGATGCGCCTCGTGGCCCAAAACCCTGAGCTGACCACCCGCGAAATCGCCAAGGAAGTGGGGATCTCGACGGGCGCGGCCTACTACTGTGTCACGGCTCTGGTTGAAAAGGGTTTCGTGAAGCTGGAGAATTTCAAGAACAATCCGCGTAAGGGGCAATATGCCTACGTCCTGACGCCGCGAGGCATTCGCGAGAAGGCCGTTCTGACGCTGCGATTCCTGGAGCGGAAGGCTGCGGAATATGAGGCTCTGAGGCTCGAGATTGCGGCATTGGAGCGCGAGGCGGGTCTGGATGGCGCCAGGTCTTCTCTGCCTGTGGATCGCTAGCCGGTGTTATCGGGCATTTGCGGAAATTTAATCAATTTGACGGTGCGTAATGACGACTAATCTACTCTCTTGTTTCAAGGCCTATGATATTCGAGGCGAAATTGGCGTAAATATTGACCAGGACATTGCATATCGGATTGGTCGAGCCGTTGCCCAGCATTTTAAGGCGAAGCGTGTCGTTGTTGGGTTTGATGCGCGCGAGACATCTCCAGACTTTGCGGGAGCAGTGGCGCGTGGGGTGTGCGAAGCTGGGGGTGACGTCTTGAGCCTAGGCCTCTGTGGCACCGAGGAGATGTATTGGGCCGTTACGGAATTTGAAGCATGTGCGGGCATTGAGGTGACTGCCTCGCACAACCCCATTAACTATAATGGTATGAAAATCGTTAAATCCGGCTCCCGACCGCTGGATGACGTCGCAGATTTTCAGCTTATTCGAAAAATTGCCAGTGAACAGAGTTGGAGTGACGTGGGTTCGCGTGGGGAGATCCGAGATATTTCCCGTGATGCGCGTGAAAAGTTTGTTGGAAGGGTGCTTGAGTTTGTAGATGTTGGGCAGCTCAAACCGCTGCGCATCGTTATAAACTCGGGAAATGGCGCTGCCGGTCCGACCTTCGACGCCATAGCCGATCGCCTTACTCACTTGGGGGCGCCTCTAGAATTTATCCGAGTTCATCATGACCCCGATGCAACCTTTCCCAATGGCATCCCCAACCCACTTCTCCCTGAAAATCATGCCGCAACCGGCGATGTCGTGCGGTTGCACTATGCGGATTTTGGCGTTGCATTTGATGGTGATTTCGACCGCTGTTTCTTTTTTGATGATGAAGGTAAATTTGTACCGGGTGAATATGTTGTGGGCTTGTTGGCGGCTATGTTCCTGAAGAAAGAGCCGGGTGCCAAGATTGTCCATGACCCTCGCGTCATATGGAATACAATCGATATCGTGGGATCACTCGGTGGCCAGCCGGTTCAGTCCAAGACGGGGCACGCCTTTATTAAGCAAGCAATGAGAAATGAACGTGCCATCTATGGTGGCGAGATGTCCGCCCATCACTATTTTCGGGATTTCGCCTATTGCGATAGCGGTATGATCCCTTGGGTTCTTATCGCGGAACTGATTTCGAGCTCGGACAAAACACTTAGTGAGTGGGTCACTGACCGGTTTGAAAAATTTCCGTCTAGTGGTGAAATTAATTTTACCGTTCCCGATGCGGATATGGCAATCGCGCGGGTCTTGGATTGTTACAAGGCAGATGCGACAGTAGATGCCATGGACGGAGTAAGTCTATCGTTCAAAGATTGGCGCTTTAACTTAAGGAAGTCAAATACCGAACCTTTGGTGCGCCTTAACGTCGAGAGCCGGGGCGGTGCGGACGTCATAAAAAGTCGAGTTACAAAAATTTCAAGTATGCTTAATCACGAATGAATTTGGGTGATCAACTTTAAAATGAGGATCCTGCACGTATATCAAGTCTATCTGCCAGATGACTTTACAGGCATTCCGCGAGTGATCTGGGATCTATGTGAAGGCATGGGCGACTTTGGTGTAGAAAGCGAGGTTCTGTGTTTAACTAATGTCCCGCCAAGAAATTCTATCAGGTTCGGAAATCACTTGGTTCATTACGCACGACGAGACGTCACGTTGGCGTCAGCTAGTCTGTCTTTGGATGTATTTTTTAAATTTAGAAAACTGATAGATAAATATGATATCATTCACTATCACTACCCATGGCCTGTGGGTGACGTCCTCCATCTTGTGTTTGGTCGAAAAAAACCAAGCTTGATAACATATCATTCAGATATTGTTAAACAAAAATTTTTACGCAAACTTTATTCTCCAATCGAGGCGTTATTCTTGGGGAGTGTCAATAAAATAGTATCGACTTCTCCGAACTACAGTCTGTCGAGTAAAAACCTTATGAAATTCAAGGATAAAGTTTCAGTTATACCAATCGGATTGCCAGATCGTACGATGCCTAATTCAGAAAACTTTGAGAAGTGGCAATCCCGCGTCGGAACGGGTTTTTTTCTCTTCGTGGGGTCTCTGCGTTACTACAAGGGACTATCATTTCTTATTGATGCCGCGCGCGAAACGGGGCTTCCAGTTGTTATAGCAGGGCGTGGCTCGCTACCTGAAATAAATTTACCGAAAAATGTTAAATATGTTGGCGAAGTTTCCGATGACGACAAGGAATGTCTATTATCTCTTTGTCGCGCATTCGTTTTCCCTTCCCACCTTCGATCAGAGGCCTTTGGCGTTGCCCTATTAGAAGCTGCGCGCGCGGGTCGCCCCATGATTTCATGCGAGATTGGAACTGGAACTAGTTTTGTTAATCTCCAAAATCAGACAGGATATGTCATAACCCCTAAAAATGTACCACATCTTGTAAACGCAATGCGGCTGCTCGCAGCCAGTGATAAAGATTGTGAAAGATTTGGCAAAAACGCAGTTGCCAGGTATCAAAAACTATTTACTGCATCGCAGATGTGCAAAACATACAATCAGATATATCAAGGGCTAAGGTTTTAAAATAAGACCTGCCTTGACATTAAACGAAGATACCATGAAGGCGATAGAAAATAGTAATGAGGTATTAATATGAAGCTTGTTTCGGTAGTTTTAGCCGGTGGATCTGGTTCGCGATTGTGGCCAGTTTCCCGTAAGTCTATGCCAAAGCCATTTATGAAAATTGGAGGAAGTACACTTTTTGAACAGGCAATCTCAAGAGGTGTCGCATGCGGTGCCAGTGACCACATCGTTGTCTGTAATCAGGATCATTTCTTCCTCTGTGAAAAAGCTAAAATGTGCTGTAAGCCATCATACATTCTTGAGCCAGAGGGTCGTAATACTGCACCCGCGATTGCACTGGCGGCATTTAGTGTAATGGAACAGCACGGCGGAGATACAATAATGCTCGTTCTCTCTGCCGACCATTTGATACCAAATACGCCTGCATTCACGTCAGACGTGATTGAGGCTAAACACCAAGCAGAAAAGGGAGAGATCGTAGTTTTTGGGATCGTGCCAACATCCCCAGAAACGGGTTATGGGTATATAAAAGTTGAAAACAAAGATAATCGCCCTCAAAAAGTTTTGAAATTCACTGAAAAACCAAATGAGTTCGAAGCGTTGGAATATCTGTCCTCTGGGCAATATTACTGGAATAGTGGCATGTTTTGTTTTTCTGCTGGCACTTTTCTTTCCGAGCTTAAAAAATGCAGTCCAGAAGTCTATGATGCAGCTGAGCTCGCATTTAAATCGGCATCACAAGACGGCGGCAATCGTGGCCGAGCGAATGTGTTGCGAATAAATCAGACAAATTTTTTGAATGTACCCGACATAAGCGTAGACTACGCAGTTATGGAGCGTTCAGATGCTGTGATGGTTGTGCCAGCGAGATTTGGCTGGAGCGATGTGGGTACTTGGAACTCTATTTCTGAAGCGCACACGCCTGACAGCAATGGTAACACGACAAATTCAAATCAGCCGATTGAATGGCTATCCATCGACACGAAAAATACGCATCTGCATGTAGAAACGCAGGGTGCAAAAGCTGTCGTCGCGACCATTGGTATTGAGAATTTAGCGATTGTGCATACGCCAGATGCCATACTCATATGTGAAAAAAAATCGAGCCAGAAAATAAAAGAAATAGTTGGTTTAGTCGCGCAAAAAGATCCGAATTCTTTGGTAGGCCAGACAGCCATACTGCCACAGACTGTGCAGCGCCCTTGGGGCACATATACGTCGCTGAAGAAGGAGGAACCCGGATATCAGGTGAAGAGGATAACTGTCTCTCCTGGTCAGCGTCTCAGTCTTCAGTATCATCACCACAGAGCCGAACATTGGACCGTTGTGAAGGGGAAAGCGACTGTCGAAGTTGATGGAGTGGAATTTGACCTTGGTCCTGGTGAACATAAATATATTCCGCTCGGTGCGAGGCATAGGCTTACTAATTGGGGTGAAGAGGAGATGGTTCTAATTGAAGTTCAAGTCGGCGATTACCTCGGTGAAGATGATATTGTGCGCTTGGAAGATATTTACGGTCGTCAATAAGTCAAAACCGTGTCATGATTAATTTAGGAAAATATATATGCTAAAGAATTTATGGCAATATCGTGGATTTATTTTCAATTCTGTCCGCAATGAGTTAGTCAACCGTTTTGTGAGCAGCAAACTTGGTGGGTTTTGGCTTATAATAAATCCACTTGCTCAAGTAGCAATCTACGCATTAATTTTGTCAAATGTACTAGCGACAAAATTGCCGGGCATCGACAACAAATATGCGTATGCAATATATTTGATGGCAGGTCTTTTGTCTTGGACTCTTTTTTCTGAAATTGTTGGTAAATGCCTTAATTTGTTCATAGAAAACGGTAATTTGATGAAGAAGATGAGTTTCCCTCGGATAACACTCCCTGTGATTGTACTTGGGAGCAACATCCTAAACAATCTGCTTCTATTCATTTGTATGGTTGCCATTTTTCTGGTTCTTGGACATGCTTTTAAATTGGTACTTTTCTGTTTGGTGCCGCTAACCATGCTGCTTGCCGCTTTTTCGTTGGGAATCGGACTTGTTCTAGGTGTTTTGAATGTCTTTATCCGTGATGTGGCTCAAGTAGTACCTATAAGTCTACAGATGTTGTTTTGGTTTACACCAATTGTATATCCTGAAAGCATTATCCCTGAAGCTTTCCGGCATTTGCTGAGCGCCAATCCGCTATATCATTTCGTACATGCTTATCACGACGTGATCGTGTACGGGCAGTTGCCTCCGGCGGGCGGTCTAGCTGTACTTGGTATTTTATCTATTTTATTGCTGACTCTGGCTTTACTTCTATTTCGCCGTTCTAGCGAAGATATGGTGGATGTGTTGTGAGTGTACTGAGTGTTAGCAAGCTGGGTAAAGCCTTTAGATCGTACTCGAGCGAGTTTTACCGTATTGCCGGTTGGTTTGGTTTTAAATTTAAGCCCGCCGAAGAAGTCTGGGTTTTACGAAATATTAGTTTCGACGTTCAGCAAGGTGCTGCAATTGGTATCGTGGGTCAAAACGGTGCAGGAAAAAGTACTTTGTTGAAGTTGATAACCGGAACCTTGCAGCAGACGGAGGGCAAGATCAATGTTAATGGTCGAATATCTTCCATCCTCGAATTGGGTATGGGTTTTAATCCTGAGCTGACAGGACGTCAGAATGTGATTAACTCTGCTGGCTTAATGGGTTTTTCGTTACGTCAGATTGAACTTGCTATGCCGCAAATAGAGGACTTTGCAGAAATTGGCGAATATTTTGACGAACCTGTCCGAACCTATTCAAGTGGGATGCAGGTGCGTGTAGCCTTCGCTGTTGCGACTGCTTGGCGACCTGAGATCCTCATTGTTGACGAGGCATTATCTGTGGGAGATGCTTATTTTCAACACAAGAGCTTCGCCAGAATTCGAGAGTTTCGGGAACTTGGAACATCTTTGCTCATAGTTTCTCATGATCGCAGCGCTATTCAGACTCTTTGTGATCGAGCCATTTTATTGGAAAAAGGTACAATAATTAAAGATGGTAACCCTGAGGAAGTTTTCGATTTTTACAATGCACTTATTGCAGAAAAGGAAAACAGTACAATCGAGGTGACACAGCTCGATGATGGTAAAAAACGTACTAGTTCTGGTACTGGAGAAGCTAGGGTTCATGCAATAAGCTTGCACAATAGTAAAGGTGAGGTGGTTGAATGCGTCGGTGTTGGCGAGGATGTCGAATTACGAATAAAGATTAAAGTATACGGTGCGATTAAATGCTTGGTGCTTGGCTATGGTATAAAGGACAGGCTCGGTCAAGTAATGTATGGAACAAACACATGGCATACAAAACAAGTTATTAGCGATTCAATTCCTGGTGACGAATATCAGTTTGTAATTTCGTTTGCCGCAAATTTTGGTGTGGGGACTTATTCGGTTCAAACGGCACTCACGAATAGTAACACGCACTTAGATATTAATTATGAATGGCGAGACTTAGCTCTTGTTTTCAGTGTCATTAATATAAGCAAAAATTTATTTGAGGGATGTTCCTGGAATGAACCAAATATTTTGATAAAAAGGAAAAGAAAATGACATTCATATCCTATGCTCAAAATTATGAAGACTATATTTTATATCGTGCACTAAAAGATGTCGAAAATGGATTTTATATTGATGTCGGAGCGAGTTGGCCCATTGAGGATAACGTAACAAAGATTTTCTACGATAAAAATTGGAACGGTATAAATATCGAACCATCCCCAGAAGCCTTTTCCGCTCTGGTAAAAGAACGAAACAACGACATAAATATATCCTGTATAGTTTCGAATGAAAATAAACCCGATTCTATAATCCATATTATAGACGATGGAAACTCTGGAAGGTCGACCTCCGATGAGAACTACCTAGCACTTTCTGATTTTCCGCGGGAAATGTATCAAAAAATATCAGTTCCATGTCGGACACTCAATAGTATTTTGTCTGAAGTGCTCATCGCAGACCAGCCAATACACTTTTTAAAGATCGATGTTGAAGGTTTTGAAAAGAGAGTCCTTCAGGGACTGGATTTGAACATTTTCAGGCCCTGGATAATCGTCTTGGAAGCAATGCTTCCTGATAGACAGGTGGAAACTCATTCACAATGGGAATACATCTTAATAAATAACCGATACAGACTAGTTTACGCGGATGGCCTGAATAGATTTTATATTGCAAATGAACGCGCAGAATTGGGGCAATGTTTTAAATATCCTGTAAGCATATTGGATGACGTAAAACAATATCAGATTGTTAAGATCGAGGAGGATGCCCATCGCGCAAAAGAGGAAGCCAATCGCGCAAAAGAGGAAGCCAATCGCGCAGAGATTGCGGAACAGGAGTTATTTGAACTTTCAAACAACTTTAAACATCTAAGTTATACGAACCATGTTTACTATAATCGCTCTATTGAACTTTCGAAAAGGATTGCTGAATTAGAAGCGAGTAACTCCTGGCGGCTTACTTCTCCTTTGAGGTGGATTTCTCGCAAATTAAAGGCATTCCCAGCCATTATCAAACGGCGCTGTTTTAAACTCCTGAAATACTTTATTTTATTTTTATTACGGTACCCAAAGATTGTCGCAAACATTAAAGTTTTACTGCGAAATTTTCCATACTTTGAAAAAAAAATCAAATCAAGTCTATTTGGAATGCGCGATCTTAGTAACTTACCATCATTAAATCTTTCCGATGCAAAAATAACAAGAAAAATGTTGTCACCGTATGCGACCGAAATTTTTAATAAACTTTGCAGGAAGTAAGCTGAGATGAAAATTTTAATTGACATGCAAGGCGCGCAATCGGAAAGCTCGAGAAGGGGAATTGGTCGGTATGTAGTTAACTTGATAGATCACATGTTAAGCACTGATAACAAGCACGAATATATATTGGTGTTCAACGGGCAATATCAAGAGAGTGCGAAGAAGTTAAAAGAGAGATATAAAATCTTTGCGGCAAAAATCAAATGTCGAACTTGGTTTCCAACCGGAGTCACGCATCTGAATGATGATGAAAACAAACTTAACTACCAATTAGCACAAGATACATATTTGGCTTTTATTAGTTCACTGCAGCCTGATGTGGTATTGATAACAACATTTTTCGAAGGTTTTAGCAATAACTGTGTTACTGCCATTGGTGATTTCCCAACTGCCATAATCTCGTATGATTTTATTCCATATCTCCAAAAAGAACATTACATTGGCTCGAATACGAAGTTATTAGATTTTTATAATGACAAACTTGATGATTTGCAAAAAGCTAGCGCTTTGCTCACAATTTCACAGTCATCCACTGAAGAAGTCAGAGAAATTTTAAAAGGCTACGAAGGTCATTTGGAAAATATTGGCTGTGGCTATGATCAGACGACCTTTAACTCAAACTTAAATATAGAAACAAAAAATTCAATTATTAATAAATTTAAAATCGAGCGTGAATTCATTTTTTATTGTGGTGGGGCTGATGTTCGTAAAAACCTCAATAGTATTATCATATCGTACAGCAAAATGGAGACTAAATTACGTCAAAAATATTCTCTAGTTTTTTCTGGTGACATCCCGCCATTTGAACAAGAAATGTTGCTGAAAACTGCTTCTGATTGTGGATTGACAAACGAAGATTTCCGCTTTTTAGGGCATGTAAATGATATTGAACTCGCTGCACTGTATAGTAGCTGTGCAATACACATTTTGGCGAGCACACATGAGGGCTTCGGCCTGCCTACATTAGAGGCTATGGCCTGTGGAGCCGTGTGTATTTGCAGTAATTTATCTAGTCTGCCTGAAGTTATTGGTCTTAAAGAGGCAACATTCAATCCATATTCAACCAACGATATTTCAGCCACCTTACAATTCGCTCTCACCGATAGCAAATGGCGGACTAAGTTCGCCAGCCATGCAAAAAAAATGATTGAATTATTTAATTGGGATCAGGTTTCTTTGAAAACTTTGGATGCACTTGAAAAAATTGGATCAGTGTCAAATTATGATCGTAGTGCATTTTCTTTGGATGATTTAATAGACGCATTTGAACAAAAATTAAATAATGCAATCGTTTCTGAGCAGATGTTAATTGAGTTGGCAAAAAACACTGCAGATAATTTTCCGCAAAAATATGACAGAAAAAAAATATATATCGATATTGCTAATCTTGAATTCGTAGATGCGAAAACAGGCATCCAGCGCGTTGTAAAATCACTGGCTACTAACCTAGAGCAGGTTATCGAACCAGTATACGATATCATCTTTGTTACGTCATTTGCACTGGAGCGTCCTGAGCTAAATAAAAAATCTTATTTCAAATCGATTACTTTCGTGAATGATATAACTAACGCTTCACATGACATTCAGGATAGAGAAGTTATTTCGCCTCAAGCTGGAGACATTTTTATAAGTTTAAATCTTGACTTAGAATTTTCGAATGAGACCTTAAATTGCCTAAGTCGTTACCAGGCCATTGGGGTGCACCTTGTCGGAGTCTTATACGATTTAATTCCCATAAAGTTTCCAGAATTTTGGTCAGAACACCCTCATTTTGCACCATTATTTGAAAGCTGGGTAAGAAGAGTTTTAGATTTTGATAGGGTTATTTGTATATCGAAAACAGTTGCGGATGAACTGGATTTCTATAGCGACGAAGTTTTGGGGGGGCACAGCTCATGCGCAGATATCAATTACTTCCATCTTGGTGCAGATTTTCCCAATTTCCAAAAAAGTGATAGTATATCTGACACAACTGTGCCAAAGGATCTTCTCAACTCTGGGTATTTTATGAGTGTTGGTACGCTTGAGCCACGCAAGAATCATGCTCTTATTCTTGATGCTTTTGACGCGTTATGGTTAGCAGATACGAATGTGGCATATGTTATTGTCGGAAAAGAAGGTTGGAATGTGTCCGAGTTGGTGGGTCGTATTGAATCACACCCAGAACTAAATAACAGGCTATTTTGGCTGAAAAATGCAACTGACGATGACTTGGACTTATTATATAAGTCTGCTAAATGCGTCATTGCAGGATCTTTAGCGGAAGGTTTTGGCTTACCTCTCATCGAAGCAGCCCAATACGGGGTCCCATTGATAGCAAATGATATTCCCGTTTTTCGCGAAGTTGCGCAAGATTTCGCCTATTATTTTGATGGAACTCCGCATGGGCTTGCAAAATCGTTGTTAGAGTGGATGAGCCTCGAAGAAAAAGGTCAACATCCACGTACTTCAGATATGCCATGGTTAAGTTGGAAACAGAGCGCAGCTCAATTCGCACAACTTTTAGACCTCAAAACAAGAACTAGTTAGGGAAAAATTAGGGTATGAAATCAGCGATCATTACAGGAATTACTGGTCAAGACGGAGCTTACTTGGCTCAATTACTGCTCGAAAAAGGCTATCGAGTTTTTGGTACATATCGGCGAACGAGTTCGGTCAACTTCTGGCGAATCGAAGAGTTGGGCATTCACAATCACCCCGAGATGAATTTGCTCGAATACGATCTGACCGATTTGGGTGCCAGCATCGCTTTGGTTCAAAAGGTAGAACCGAACGAAATTTATAACTTGGCCGCCCAAAGCTTTGTGGGAGTGTCGTTTGATCAGCCAAGTACTACCGCGCACATTACTGGTATTGGGTGCCTTAATTTGCTCGAAGCTATTCGGTTGGTCAATCCCAAGATCCGCTTTTATCAAGCTAGCACCTCCGAGATGTTCGGTAAAGTGCAGGCCGTGCCTCAAATTGAGAGCACGCCTTTTTACCCTCGCAGCCCCTATGGTGTGGCCAAGCTTTATGCACATTGGATGACCATAAACTATCGCGAGAGCTATGGCATCTTTGGAGCCAGTGGTATTTTGTTCAACCATGAGAGCCCTCTGCGGGGTCGCGAGTTCGTTACCCGGAAAATAACCGATAGCGTGGCCAAAATCAAGCTCGGCCAGTTGGACTGTCTGGAGTTAGGAAATCTTGATGCCAAGCGTGACTGGGGGTTTGCAAAAGAGTATGTTGAGGGAATGTGGCGTATGCTGCAGGTAGATGAGCCCGATACATTTGTGCTGGCCACCAACCGCACTGAGACCGTGCGTGATTTTGTGCGTATGGCTTTCAAGGGCGTTGGCGTAGAGGTGGAGTTCAAAGGTAGTGAAGAAAAAGAAACCGCTGTTGATATCGGCACAGGTAAAACGGTCATGCGCATTAACCCGAAGTTTTATCGGCCAGCTGAAGTAGAATTATTGATTGGTGATCCTTCGCACGCCAAGGCGAAGCTTGGATGGGAGCCCAAGACCACGCTGGAGCAGCTGTGCGGTATGATGGTGGAGGCTGATCTGCGTAGAAACCAAGTCGGCTTTTCATTCTAATTGGAACTATTAATGTTGGGGATTTTGGATTTAGCTTTTGGTGCGCAGATAGTTAGTGCAAAAACAAGTGATATAAAAGAATTGCTTTACGCTTCACCTCTATCAGTGGCCGACGATAAACCGGTTCGCGGTGGTGTGCCAGTGTTGTTCCCTCAGTTTGCAAACTATGGATGTTTTGATAAGCACGGCTTTGCTCGTAATCGGACATGGAAGCTGCTGCGGCGTTGGGAAGATATTAACCAATGTGGCGTGGTCTACAAACTTGAATTACCGGTTGATTCAGCCACTGATTGGCTTCATGACGCATCTTTGGAGCTCGAGGCTTTTTTAGTCTCAGATGAACTGCGCATAGTGCTGAGGGTAAGCAATTTGGGTGCGCAGCCTATGCCTTGGACTGGCGGTCTTCATCCGTATTGGCGTATTGCTAGCTTGCAAGAAGCCCACCTGGTAGGCTTGGGTAATGTGCCCGGTAGCCTCAGATTTGACGAATCTGGGATAGAACAACTCTATCCCAACACTGGAATGCTACAATTTGATGTTGGGACCCATACCGTTAGGTTGCAAGCTGTAGGCTTTAGGGAGTGGATGGTGTGGAACCCTGGCAGAATTGGTTCTCGTAATTTTACCGATTTGCCACCAGGTGATTGGCAAAAATTTTTATGTGTAGAGCCGGTGTGTGTGAGTAAAGCAGTTGTTTTGGCTCCAGGGGAGATATTTGAGGGCGTGTTGCTTGCCCAATGGGGGGCCAATTGAAAGAGTCTATGCATATTTTGGCAACTGGCGCGAACGGTTTTACTGGGCGCTACTTTAGAAAAGTGGCAGAGTCTTTAGGTCATACAGTATGGCCACTGGCTGCCGATCTTACTGACAAGAGTGCTGTGTGTGACGAGGTGGCGCAAGTGCGCCCCACGGCGGTGGTACATTTGGCCGCGATCAGTTTTGTGGCTCACGTTGATGAGATAGCTTTTTATAATGTTAATGTGCTGGGAACGCTAAATTTGTTAGCCGCCTTGGCAGCCTTGCCCGTGAAACCAAAAAAAGTTCTGCTGGCTAGTAGCGCAAATGTTTATGGAAACTGTATTACATCGCCGATAACTGAGACGCAGCAGCCATACCCAGTGAACCATTATGCCAACAGCAAACTTGCTATGGAGCATATGGCTCTAACGTATGGAGATCGTGTGCCGCTGGTGATCGCTAGGCCTTTCAACTATACAGGAGTGGGGCAGGGGCAACAATTTCTGATACCCAAATTGGTACACCATTTTGCCCGTCGAGACCGAATTATTGAGTTGGGTAATTTGCATGTAGAGCGTGAGTTCAATGACGTCCGGATGATTTGTGATGCTTACTTAGGTTTGCTTACCAATGGTCTGCCGGGGCAAGTGTACAATGTGTGCACAGGCCACCCCTATACGTTGAAGCAAGTGATTGCCACTTTAGAGCAGATTACAGGGCATAGATTGGACGTTCAGGTAAATCCAGCCTTTGTGCGAGCGAACGAGGTGCGCCGATTGTGTGGTAATCCTGACAAGCTGATTGGTTGCGTGGGGCGATTGAAAAACATGTCCTTAGCAGAGACACTGACTTGGATGATTGATGATATGATATGAAGGTTGGCTTTGGTTCGACAGTTTGGTTTCGGCTTCAGCAGAATAGTCACATGGATGGAATTGGTTACTATTCTAAAGAATTATACCGAAATTTAGCATCATGCGCTGAGGTTCAGCAGCTTATGCCCGTGGTTTTTGGTTCGAGTGGCAGTTCTACTCTCGACGGTTATCAAGTTAAGAATTTGCCTAGCTACCGCTTTGAGGCTTCTTGGTCAGCCGTTTCTGGTATGAGTTTCTTCGGAACCTCGTCTATGACTTCTTCCATCGATATATTTCATTCACCCGACCACTATACGCCACGTTTCAAGCAGATCCCGGTCGTTGCGACTTTGATGGATGCAATTCCCTTATCGCATCCTCAGTGGACAAGCCAACGTGCGCGAAAACTTAAAAATTGGATGTGGCGTAAGAGCGGCCATTGGGCCGATCATATTGTAACAATTTCAGAGTTTTCAAAATATGAAATTGTTCGCTATTTTGGTATTGATGCTGATAAAATTTCTGTAATTCCACTGGGTGTCGACGAATGTTATTTCGAACGTCTGTCTGACGACAAAGTGGAGCATATTGTTGCTGATCTGAATTTGCCTGATCGTTTCTTCTTATTCGTAGGCACACTTCAGCCGCGAAAAAATATCGAACGCATTTTAGATGCCCATGAGGCCTTGCCTCCGGCGTTGCGCAAGGAAACTCCGTTGCTTATTGTGGGGCGCAATGGTTGGGGAGCAGATGCTTTAGTCGCTCGCCTGATAGCTAATGGCTCGGATGGAGAAATCCGGTGGTTGCAAAATGTAGGTGAACTGGCAAAGCGTGTCCTGATGCAACGGGCCACCGCGCTCCTTTTCCCGTCTTTACTTGAAGGTTTTGGGTTGCCTGTTCTGGAGGGATTCGCAAGTCAAACACCGGTGATTACGTCGAACGCGACTTCATTACCCGAAGTGGCTGGTGATGCAGCTTTGTTTGTCGACGCATTAAGCGTGCCCGCGCTTTCCGAGGCAATGGTTACATTGGCACGTGAAGAGGCCGTAAGGCGAGACCTGGTTGTAAAGGGACTGTCACGTGCTCGGCAGTTCACTTGGGAAAAGTGCGCTCGCCAAACAGTGCAGGTTTACGACCGTGTGCTCAGTACGTGCTGATGTCGCCGAGCGTTACAAGCCTCGCTATCGTGCATTTATCGCAGTCTTAAACTCTTGGTTGTAAAATTAACCACACAGATGAGGCTGAGTATCGTAAGCTCAAAGCGGTTTTAAGTTCTATTTCATTCGGCGACGGACAGAAGGCGCCTGTAGGGCCGGTATTCTGGCTGCACTCATCGTCGTGTTTGCGTTGAACACATGCGTGGTGAGTTAAAAGGTTCAGTTTGTTGAGCTTGTCGAGGATGAAAAGCTTGTATAACGATTCCCTAAGTAACGATAGGACATGATCAATGAGTGATAATTTATTTATTGTTATTAGTACATTAATTGGCTTGATTTTATTCAACGGTCTGATCTTTTCCGTATCTCATATATGTAAAATATCATGGTTGGAGCGTTTTCCAATTGAGATACGCTACGTTTTTGGGTTGACCATTGTCTTACTTATTTTTTTAAATGCCAACCAATTCATTTCTGGAAATGTACTTTATCCTATTTTTGCGGCTTCTTCAGCGATTGTGACGGTCCTGCATATTAGGCGTGTTGATATGGCCGTGATAGCTGAAATTCTAAAACAAAGTTTCTCGTTGTTTTTAGTGCAAATCATTGTAATAATTGCAATTTATTTCACGTTTCATATGGATAAATTTTGGCTTTTAGAAGCCAGTAATCATGACTCAATTGTATATTATCAGGGTATGCTATGGTCACTGGAATCGCCCCTATTTGTTGCAAGGGATGTAATTAACGAAAGATGGGGGTTGGGTGTATGTGGAGAAGGCGGAGGTTGGATAGGCTATGATTGTCCGCTGTACCGAGGCGGTACTTATACACTGGCGGGTTGGTTACAGTATTTCTCACCAGTGAATACGGCAAATGGCCTTTATTTATTATTCGTTTACTGGGCTACCATCGTTTGGTTTGCGGTAAGGTTATTGCCAACACCAAAGACTTGGCGCAACGCGTTTGCCCTAGTCTTAGTGCTATCAACAGGTGCGGTGGGCGCTTTAATAAATAGTAACTTAGCTACAGTCATGGGAGAATCGGCGTTACTAATGGTCGTTGCGGTGGCGCTTCGCAAAGATATTCAAATTTTTTACCGCTATGGTGTGATGGCTGGATGGGCTGCGATTGGTGCACATTTCTATGCTGAGTCTGTTTTCTACACAGGGCTGTTTATATTTTTTATTTTTTCGTTTGAGCGCCTTCTAGCTATTTCGAAGCTTAAGGTATTAATGAGCCTTGTTTTGGCAACATTTATTCTCATTGTTCTTTTTCTATCTGCAAATATAACTGTCTTTCAGGCGATTAAAAACCTTTTGTTTTTTTCAGATATTTCCACAGGGGGGGAATGGTTTAGTTGGTATCTTCATCACGCCACATGGCTATGGATAGGGAGTTTCATTTCTGGTCTGTTAATGGCGGGTGATGTGTCGTTAATGTCGGTAGTTTTAGGTACGCTCTTGACATTTTGTGGGGGTATTTATCTGCTCCTTCAGAAAGACTCAAGATCGGCTACATTTAGCCTAATTGCGTTATCTTCCATCGCAGTACTATATGTTATTACCAAAGAGTACCAATACGGCGAACATAAAATTGTGCACTTAATTGGTCCGGCTTGGAGCTACATTGTGGCTGTTGCGGTGTTAAAGTTATTTAGAATTGAGTATATCAGGGAAGCCAAATTTGTTAACCTGATTTTTACAATTTTTGGCGTTAGCATGTTTACCTGTCTCACCATTATCTCAGTTCAATTCAGTGCCAATGCGGTAATGCAGCTTTATGGTTCAATGGACAAAAGAGGGATCGACTTTGGTATTAACTCCATCATTTCACACATCATGCCCGGCGAAACTGTACTAATAGATGATAGCGCTTGGATAAGCACGGAAAAGTTTCTTAAGGGCCACTATTTAACGTTATTAGTACATGACAAGGGTGCGCAGGTCTTGATGCCAGAAATTAGTAGCGACATTTTGAGGGGGGGGTATTGGCGAAATTCGGTCAACAATACATTGATGAATGCGAATAAAGTTGATTGGTTGGTTAAGGCCCGGGGCTCTGCAACTGGGTCGTCGAGGCTTGATACGACTAGAGGTGAACTGATTTCGGAAACGGCTGATTACCAACTGTACCGGGCAAATGAATTACCGTTAGTCTCACATGGTAAGAATTGGTATGATTGTGAGGTAGACCATTGCTGGACAGATAACAATTTTGAATTAGAAATTTTTAATACTGATGGCGCAGAATATAACTTAACACTTGAGTATTGGAGTTTTAGTCCCCCTTTAACTGGAACGGTTAGCGCTAGAACTAGTGATGGCGAGCTGCTAGGGCGATCGAATGCAAATCAAAACGCGCTACAATTCAAAGTACCTAGTGGCTGGTCTAAAATCACAGTCAGCGGTGATTGGTTAACTGCTTCTCCGAAATCACTGGGGCTTTCAGGAGATAATCGCAAACTATTCCTGGCGATAACAAAAATAAGCTTCCAGGCTCGCAATAATTGATATACAGTACTAAGGAATCGATACTATCAAATGTGAAGATCCAGTCTCTATGTCACACAACTTATTTAATGTATTTAATGATGAGCTATCAAATAACCAGCTAATTGAGGGTCAATACAATCCTAACTTTCTTTTAATGCTTTCTGCACGATGACATTTGTACAGTTCATAATAATAAATATAGGGGCTTTGATAGCTGCAGCAGGAGGAATATTTCTTAAGCGGCTTAGTGATCAATTGAACCACACTGATCCTTTATTAATTATTTTTACTTCCGCAATTAAAAATCCAAATATCTGGCTAGGCGGTATTTGTTATGTTGCCCCAATATTTCTTTGGACTTATTTACTCAAATACATGGAGCTAACTAAGTTACAGCCAACTTTGTCTATTGTATACCTATATACGTTAGTATTGGCATTGTTGTTTTTGGGAGAAGTTCCGAGTATTACGAAGCTATTGGGAATTGCGTTAATCATGTGTGGCATCGTTATTGTAGGTAAAAGTTAAAATTATGAAAAAGAAACGGGTATTGATTGTCGTAAATTATTTTTATCCATATGTGAGTGGTGTAAGCGAGTATACTAGAAATCTCGCTAGGGAACTCTCAAAACAGTACGATGTCACGGTTTTAACGGGTAAACATCGGGCTGATCTTCCACAAATGGAGGATTTCGAAGGCTATACGATAATAAGATCTGAACCTTTATTTTTTTTGGATAAAGGATATGTTTCATTTGATTTTATTAGAAAATTCAGAGCTTTATCTAGTCAGGTTGATATCGTTAATCTGCATTTGCCAATGCTTGAATGCGGATTGTTTGGTATATTGACGAACAAGCCTTTAATCGTAACATACCAGTGTGATTTAGCAATTGTTGGTAGTTTGCTAAGTCGTATTGCCGTCGTGTGTGTGAGGCTATCTATGCGCTTCGCGTTAAAACGCTCGGACACAATCGTTGTATTAAGTCAGGACTACGCTTCAGAATCAAAATTATTAGAAGGGCTTGAAGCAAAAATTGTTGAGGTAGCGCCCCCAAATCGTTTCGAGAAAATGCCATATAGTTTGACTAAAACAACCAACGATAGACCACTAATTTGTGGCTTTGTAGGTAGGTTCGTTCGTGAGAAAGGCATTGAGACAATTATTCAAGCTGCAAAGGTTTTGAGGGGCGAAGGCTTCCATTTTTGGTTGGCCGGTGATTATGAAGGTGTAGCTGGAGGATCTATATATAATGAAATTAAGAATGATATTGCTTCGTTAGGAGAAAATATTAGGCTTTTAGGTAAGTTAAGTGATGAAGAGCTCATAAATTTTTATAAGGAGATCGACATTTTATTACTTCCAAGCACTAATAGATACGAGGCCTTTGGTATGGTGCAACTTGAAGCTATGACGTTCGGAGCAATACCCGTTACCTCTAATATGCCAGGTGTCCGGGAGGCCATACTGAAAACTGCAATTGGTCAATTGTGCGAGCCAGCATCATCAACCTCATTAATTGATGCGATACGTAGGGCTCAAGGTGAACGGAGACGCGCCTCTCGGGATGATGTTCGTGGTTTGGTACTTAGAAAATTTTCTAATATCAAATTTGAGGAAACATACGTCGCGATTGTAGAAAAATTATTGACTAAAGTATAGACACACGGGATTCATATTATGAATACATATTCAGGGCTTTTTAAGCTATTGCGCCCCAAACATTGGATTAAGAATTTGTTTGTTTTGGCGCCGTTGATTTTTTCGGGAATGATGACGGAATTTCCCAAAATTATAGACTGTATGATAGCATCAGTGATGTTTTGTTTAGCTTCGTCAGCAACATATGTTCTGAATGATTTCATAGACATAGATCGTGATCGCCGCCACCCGGTTAAATCCAAAACTCGTCCTTTGGCAGCGGGTCTGGTATCGCAGAAATTCGCTTTATTGCTTCTTGCGTTCTTATATGTTGTTCTGACTTTTGGGTATTTTATTAACGTAGAAGTTTTTATAATAATTGTATTATATTTGTTACTGAATTTCGCCTACACGTTTGTATTAAAGCATATGCCAGTAATCGATATTTTTGTAATAGCCGTTGGTTTTGTGCTGCGGGTGGCTGCGGGCACTACCGCAATCCAATTACCGAGTTCCTCGTGGATGCTAATCACTTCCCTATGTTTGGCTCTTTATCTGGCTGCTATTAAACGGCGACAAGAAATCAGCAATAGCGGTTTAGAAGGACGTAAAGTGTTGGAAACATATTCTGTTTCGCTCATGGATCGGTATGCTTTAATTTCCGCTACTGGTGCTATGATATATTACAGCATGTATGTAATGTCTGTAAAACCTGATTTGGCAGTTACTGTGCCATTTGTTGTTTTCGGTTTGTTCCGATACTGGTATATCGTCGATGTTCTTGACGGTGGCGAATCGCCAACTGATGCTTTGACGTCAGATTGGCAACTATTGTTGACTATTTTTTTATGGGGCTCTGTAAGTATTTTGGTGCTTTGGCCTTCAGTGGGGTGATGATGGACTTGTCTTATACATTTACGCCGTTTTTGACCTGGTTCGTTGCTGGGCTTTTAAAGTTTATTGTAAATAGTTTTAAAGTAAAAAAACTAGCATTCGGTCTTATTGGAAATGGTGGGTTGCCCAGCAATCATAGCGCGATCGTGAGCAGCATAGTTACGCTCGTCGCGCTGAAAGAGGGATTTGACCATCCTAGTTTCGGGGTGGCCATGGCCTTTGGGCTTATTGTATTGCTGGATGCAAATGGTCTACGGCTTCATGTGGGCTATCACGCAGAGGCCATCAATAAATTAACTGCTAGCTTGTCTGACTTTCACAAATTGCGAGAGCGCATGGGGCACACAATAATTGAAATTATTGCCGGTATTATTTTAGGAGCTAGCGTAGCTTTTTGTATGAATATAATTTCGGCTTGAGATTCCTACATGTTGTACTTCAACACAATTAGTGAATTTTAATCATCAGTATATTTTTGTTATTGGGACGTGAAGGCTTATTCTAAGTCGTTTTTATTGAAAGTTACAAAAAATTTTGGTCCTAAATCTTTTAAATTTTGTGATCAGAAGACGCTGCGGATATATACATGCAGTTTATTTTTTTTACATATTTATTTACAAAAGCCAGATCATTTAATTTTGTTTCATTATCTGGCTCATTGCCGATGTCGGGCATTCAATTTTTCGGTGCCGGATGAGGAAAATGCGCTCGGATCGCCCCGATTATCTGCACCTCCACCACGTCATCATGTGGAGCCGAATGATACTCTCGGACGGAAGTATTTCAAAGCAGTTGGCAAACCCACTAGCCACAGCTATCATTCTCCCAATGGCGGCGCTTCCAGTTTTTCTGGGTGTGGTATTCCATCAAAATGATGGCCTATGCTTAGGATCGTTTTTTGGATTTGTGCTGCTCTTTAAGTGTATGCACTCCGGTATTATTAAAGCCTCGCACCTGCGCATGTTTTTTGTGCGCAGACCGAAGAAAAACAGTTTTACCGAAATGAACTAGATTTCTCCTTAAGATTGTTTTTTCGGCTGATTTTGTGATGTAAAGAATACAACTGTTGAAACTCATAAACTTCTTATCATTAGTAACTTGTGGGTTCCGATAAGCCCCGTTATCGGGCATTTACAGCTTATGTCCTCTACCGACTGAGGATTTCCGCAGGTGTGCCCGGGCTTAGTTCTGCCTAATCATGGATAGAGATTAGGCGGATGGTTATCAATGAAACGGCTTGAACTAACCTTAAAGACGGTTTCACCTGAACTAAGCGTTTTCGCTGCTTATGTGGTAGCCTTTGCCGTGATGCAGTACATTACGCGCCCCATACAGGACGCTTTCATTGCTCCGACATTAGTCGGTGCCCTCTTGTTTCTGCCCCATGGAGTTCGAGTTATCGGAGTTTGGCTGTTCGGGTATCGCTCGATTCTTCCGCTCGTGCTCGGTGAAGTCTTTGGCATGTACTTCCTGGCGACCTTGCATCTTCCCTTGGGTGTCATTCTTCAGGGTGCTGTGGTCGGTGGAGTTTCCTGCTTCATAGCCTTCGAAGTTTTCAGTTTAGCCGGCCAAAATTCATATTTTGAGGGTGGAACTCAGACCGTGACATGGCGGATGCTAATATTGCTCGCTGGCGTTGGCTCAGTCTTTAATTCTATTGGCCATATTGTTGCCTATCGCGCGGCATTCTCATTCGATGATGATATTGAGCAATTACTAGGGTTCTTGCTGGGCGATCTAGGTGGGACTGTCGTCCTCCTCTTAGCTATGGTCTTTGTTAACCGTTCGTTCCGGCAGCTGAAAATTTAGCAAATTCAGACAGAACCCGTTCTTCACTGTCTTGGTCGACGTGAAGTTGGTTTAGGAACGAGAGTTTTGCGACAGCTTGCGCCGTGGTTAACACGTCGAGTGCGTTCCGAGCCGATTTCAAATGTTTCTCGAAGGTTGAGTTTGTAACGCCAAGAATAATTGATATTTCCTGGCCCGTTTTTCCGCTCGCTACCCAGCGTAAAATTTCACGCTGTTTGGCCGTGAGCCTCCCCTCACTTGAGGGGAAGGGTAGGGACCTGGCTTTGAGATCAAAGGCGTTCCAGATGGCCTCCAGGTCTTGTCTGTGTGAATTCCAGATGAAGTCTACGTCGTGCTGGGTCGTTCCCTGTCTTGAGCAAATTGATGCAACTGACTTTTGACCTGCTAACGCATTGGGAAAACTAGCGGTATATCCGGCCGTCACTCCAAACCGAGTATTAGCCTCGAGGAGTTCGTTTGAATTGGCCAATATGTTCTTTGGCAAATTAAATAGGGTGGACCAGCTTACGAAGCCGGTGTTTTCAAAAGACCAAAGGAAAAACGGCGAACGCTTGAACAGTCCCGTCCGAATAAAGAAGTCAAAATATTCCGGGTCGTGGTTGCTGAGGACCATGTAGTCGGCTTCATCGCCCAGGTTTTTCCCGACAGTGAAGTGGCTGCGGCCGTACATCAGGCGAGTGAAGCCGTAACTCGCCATCGCCTCACATAACTTATCCCAGGCACTGTTGAGTGTATGGGCAGTCATTATGGCATTCAAAATGCCGAGTGTGTTTGTTGGTTTCACGGTCTACCGATCCAAATATGCCGCTTTGTGCGACACTCTTCTCAGACCTAGAGTTATTAGAAAATTCGGCCCCTCGTAAAGATACCAAGGGGCCGTATAAGATTAAAGTTCGAGGTCTTTCAGGCTCTTGCCTGAGGCGAGTGCGGCCTCAATCCATTTTGGTTTGCGGCCACGGCCCGTCCAAGTGAGCTCTGCGTTTTCCGGGTGTGCATATTTTGGCGCTACTTTGGACGCCCGTCTCGTCTTGCTCTCGCCAAGGACCTCTTCCAGGCTAAACCCAAAAGACCGGGCCGCTGCAACGGCGGCCGCGCGTGCCTCCGCCTTCTGGCGTTTCTTGTAGTCAAAAATTGCGATGGCTACTTTATCTTGAAGATCTTTAAGTTCGTTCAAGGTCGATTTTATCGAGGATCATGATTTTCTCCTTAATTTAATTTCTGTTAAATCTATTTAAATTTTATTTCCAGACATTTTGTGATGCATTTTCCAAATAGCGCGCAAGAACAGCAACAGTTTTCCACCCACCTGCACGCATAATCGCAACCGTATCGTATCCGCGCTGTAGGAGTTCTTGTGCGGCTCCTACTCGGAGCGAGTGACCTTTAAACTCACTTACAGTGGCTTGGTCATAGCCGGTTCTTTTCGCTGCATTTTTTATTATTCTCTTAACCGTCGTTGGACTTAAATCTCTATTAATGGGTTTATTTTTATATATGGGGCAGAATAGCCAAAATATATCAGGTCCGCGCCACTCAATCCACGCCTTGAGTTTTTCGGCGGTTTCTTTGGATGTGTAACCAATTCTGCCCATTCCAAAGGGATCGGATTTCCCACGTCGTATAACGACCTTAAGTGTCCCATCAGATTGGAAAGTAACGTCTTCGGTCGTGAGTGATATCAATTCCATACGTCTTGTGAGGAGTTCATACCCCAGGGCCAGCATTGCGCTGTTTCTCAAGCCAATTGGCGTATCCGGTTCAGTTGCTATAAAACTCCTCAGATCGTCGGCAGTGATGCCGCGTGCCTGTCTGGGCCTCGCTAATTTTGCGCGCCTAACCCGCCTGAAAGCTATGTTGACCGCCTCGTCTGCCGTCGGATCGGGAAGCCTGAAGAGTTTGTGCATTTTGCGGATGGCGTAGAGGCGCCGCTTCACCGTCGAGATGGACTTGGTCTGTCCAACATGCGCGATGTATTCGCAGAGGACGTCCGTATCTGTGGGGAAGGGCTCCTCACCATTGGCGAGACACCAGTCGACAAAGGCCTCTAGGTCGGCGTAATATGCGCGTATCGTGCCTGGTGCATATGCGCCGTGTAGCCGTTGGATTTCGGTACGCCAATTGGAAGGTGATGAATGTTCGCTAATGTGTCACAATTTATGCCACTAAAATGACGATTGCAACAGGTTCTCAACTGCGTGCTGCGAGAAACGCGTTATGTTGGTCGATAGAACGCTTGGCTGACCTTTCCGGAGTTTCGATGCGTACCCTAATCAGGTACGAGGCAACAAATGATGTGCCATCTAGCCGTAGTGGTAACCTTGAAACAATTGTCAAAACTCTTGAAGCCGCGGGCATCGAATTCATCGGCTCGCCGGACGACGCCCCAGGCATCCGCATCCACAGTGTCAAATGAGTAACACCACATAACGGAATTTTTCCTACAAACTACACAAGATTTAGTCTGGACGCGACCCCACACCTCTTGCCACCCTTAGGCGATCGACAGCCAAATGGGTGACCAAATGCCTAATTCCTCCAAGCCGACTTCCGTCTTCCAAACTTTCCGAAAGTGGGAGCTCCTGCCTCCTCGGGTTCCTATGCCAGATGAGTTGCATGGGTCTTTCGACAAACTCCTTGAAGCCCTAGCCGAGGCCTTTTCGCCAGCGACGGATTATGAACATCTCCTCATCGCGCAATTGGCGCACGTCGAGTGGGACATTCAGCGCCACGCCTCAATGCGCGACGCGTCCATCAGGGGCAGGCTGTTTCACGAGGTAATAGACGCCTTTACGGGGCAGAAGACGTCTAACTTTGAGGAGCTGTCCCGCGAGGCGAAGCCTCGCACGCACCTGCCCGACGTCGAATTGGCGACCAAAACAGCCCGCGATTTGCTTTCGGGTAATAAGGCGGAGGTCGCGCGAGCCAAGAAGGTGCTAGCGGGTCGCGACATTGACCTGCAAATCTTACTGTCTCGCGCGCACCTCAACGCCTCGGGCTACGGTATGCACGACGAGAAGGTCATAAAGCTCACGGGCCAGCGCCGCCGCATGCTGGAAGATTTTCAGCGTATCGTGAGTGCGCGCAAGGCTAATGAGCACGAGCCTGCGTGATGGCAACCCAGGCCCAAATTTCTGCGAACCGCCGCAACGCGTTAAAGTCGACTGGCCCGAGGACGGATCGGGGCAGGGCGACGTCATCGCAAAACGCGAGACGCCACGGGCTGCGCGGTGACGTCGGAGACGCGCTCCTGATCGAATTTCTGGGAGTTGTGCTACGGAGTTTCGGTTGGGAGGAGGGTAACATCCCTGCCTCAGCGCTCAACCTCGCAGGGGCCGAGGCTAGGCGCTTCCTTGTCGCGCGTGCCTCACAGGACGTCCAGTCCGAGATGCAGTCGCAGTCGCAACTTCAAGTGCAGCTTATGGCACTCATGCGAGAGATGCTTGCTGACGGGCGCAGCATGGAGGTCTTCGACGTCGCCCTCAGACACATTAGCCTGACGGAGGAGCGCGTCCTGCGCCGAGATTTGGCCGAGCGCTACCTGTCTGAGGCAGAAGCTGATGTCTCTCGCAAGAGGCGCGCCCTCGCAGATGAACTGGCCTCAGATTGCTCGGGTTCTCATTAGTTGGGGCCTAGGAGAGGCAAGACTGGCGATCAGTTTCGCGTGGCTTGGCGCCCAATTGGGCATTTAAGATTGCATCCGATCAGAGTTTACCGCCGTGCTTAACTCAGTAATCCATCACCCTGCCGACTGTGCCGGACGTCCATCGGCTCAAAATCCCCAAACGAACCCAATTTCAACTTATTGGAGAAATGCTCAATATCTGGACCGCCGCTCCCTCGCGCGTGTCCTGCGGCGCCCTACAAATTCGAGGTGCTTGACGAGGATAAAGACGAGCCCGAGGTGGTATGGAACCGTGCCGAGGAAAATCGGCCAGGCATATCCCCAACCCCCAAAAATCCAGGCGATGACGGCGACGGGGAAGGACCCCACAAAGGAGATCATGGCCATCATAAAGATAGGCAGGCCATTTGCCCCCTCAATGCCGCCGCGAATGGCGCCGAGGTCCATGAGGTAGCCACTTATGATCAGCAGGAGGGAGAGCCCGAAGGCAATTTCAAGGAAGAGTGTCAATTTCAGGAACCGCGTTGAGTATGGCGAGACGCTAGACCCAAGTCGCATCCCCAGACAGTGGCGCAAGAGGATAGGTCCGAAAATCCCCCTAAATGCCCGATAACGTGAGCTCTCAGCCTATAAGTCACAGCCAAAGTGCCGCGCCCCCTTGCCACTGGCCCGCAAGGTCCCATACCTTCTGCGCAATATAGGAGGCACTTATGGCACATACCCACGTAGATCCCGATGGCTTGATGGAATTCTCGGTGGTCTTTACCGATCGGTCGCTCAATCACATGTCGGCGGTGTTTCAGCAGGTCATGCGGGACATTTCCGGCATGCTCAAGGATGTCTACAAGGCCGATCAGGTGGCCCTCGTGCCGGGTGGCGGGACCTACGGCATGGAGGCCGTGGCGCGTCAGTTTGGAGCGGGCGCACATGCGCTGATCGTGCGTAATGGATGGTTCTCTTATCGTTGGACCCAGATTTTCGACGCGGGCCAATTCACCGCGAAAACGACCGTGTTCAAGGCACGTCAGGCGGGGAATGAAACCCGCGCGCCTTTTGCACCTGCACCGATAGAAGAGGTAACTCAAGCGATCCGCGATGCGCGTCCAGATGTGGTTTTTGCGCCCCATGTGGAGACGAGCGCGGGGATTATCCTGCCAGATGACTACATCACGCAATTGGCGGCAGCCGCGCATGAGGTTGGGGCGCTGATGGTCCTTGATTGTATCGCCTCGGGCTGTGTTTGGGTCGACATGGCGGCGACGGGTGTCGATGTGTTGATCTCGGCCCCGCAAAAGGGCTGGTCGGCTTCGCCGTCGGCTGGCTTGGTCATGATGTCGAACCGCGCGAAGGAGCGGTTGGATGCGACCACGTCGAACTCCTTTGCCATCGATCTCAAGAAATGGTCTTCCATCATGGAAGCTTATGAAAATGGTGGTCATGCCTATCACGCGACCATGCCGACAGATGCGCTTCGGGCGTTTCGCGACACCATGCTTGAGACCCGCGACTATGGCTTTGAAAAACTGCGTGACGCTCAATGGGAATTGGGGAATGCGGTTCGCGATATGCTGCGCGAAAAGGGGATCAAATCTGTTGCGGCGGACGGCTTTGGCGCGCCCGGTGTGGTGGTGAGCTACACCGACGATCCAGACATTCAGAACGGCAAGAAATTCGCCGCCCTCGGCATGCAGATTGCGGCAGGTGTGCCGCTGCAGTGTGACGAGCCGGCAGATTTCCGCACCTTCCGTTTGGGCCTCTTTGGTCTGGACAAACTCTACGACGTGTCAGGTACAGCTGAACGTCTGCGGGGTGTGGTCAATCAGGTGCTCTAACCCTCAGGTTTGAGCCGCGATTTGGTCGATGATTGAGATCCAAGTTTCGGGCGGTTGTGCGCCCGAAACAACATGTTGGTTCAAGACGATAAATGTCGGCACAGAACTCACGCCCAATTTGCGAACATGGCTATCGCGTGCGCGGGTTTCTGTGAGATCGTGATCGCTGTCGAGATTGTCTATAACCTCTGCCCGATCCAGTCCGCTGGCCTCTGCAATATCGGCCAAAATCGCGTGGTCCCCAATGTTTTTCCCCGCTACAAAATAAGCGTCAAAGAGCCTATCCACGACCTCAGTTTGGCAGCCTTTTTGACCAGCCCAGTGGATGAGCCGATGGGCGTCTATCGTGTTGGGTGTCGTCTTGATGCTGTCAAAATTTATTGACAGTCCTGCCTTGGCGGCGGCTTGAACGACGGGCGCATAGGCGCGTGTTGCGCCCTCGGGTCCGCCGAATTTTGTCTCGAGATAGGCACGGCGATCCATGCCTTCGGGTGGCATTGTGGGGTTCAATTGAAACGGATGCCATTCGATCACGAACCCATGGTCAGGACGTTTCGCCAAGGCACGATCAAGGTGGGTCTTGCCGATATAGCACCATGGGCAAATCGGGTCCGAAATCACGTCTAGCTTGACCATCTTAGTTGTCCCTTAAGGCTCGATGTTACTGCGCGTTTGTCGCCTGTTGCCATTGACGACCAAGGCCTTCGACCTCCAGCTCCATCACATCGCCTTCAACAAGGAACCGCTGTGGTTTCATACCCATGCCGACGCCTGATGGGGTACCAGTGGCGATAATATCGCCGGGCAGAAGCATCATGAACTGGCTCATATAGGATACGATTTCAGCGACGCCAAAGATCATGTCCGAGGTATTTGAATCTTGCACAGTCGCGCCGTTGAGCGAAAGCGATAGCGATAGGTTCTGCGGATCAGGTACCTCGTCCGCAGTCACAAGATAGGGGCCAACCGGGCCAAAGCTTGGCGCGGATTTACCTTTGATCCATTGGCCACCCTTTTCGATTTGAAACGCGCGTTCCGACACGTCGTTTACGGTGCAGTAGCCCGCTACATAGGACAGTGCATCAGCCTCTGAGACGTAAGATGCCGCCTTGCCAATCACCACGCCCAATTCGACTTCCCAATCGGTCTTCGTCGACTGGCGCGGGATGATGACAGGATCAAACGGGCCCGAAAGCGCTGATGAGGCCTTGCTAAAAATGATTGGTTCTTTGGGGGCGTCCATGCCCGCCTCAGCGGCATGTTTGGCGTAGTTTAGTCCAATACAATAAAAGTTTGGAACCGAGGCGAGGCAGGCCCCGATACGATCAGGGTTCTCGATAACGGGCAGAGTGCTGAGATCAATAGCACGGATCGCGTTCAACGCTTCAAAACCTACCGATGGTCCCGCGAAATCGGATACATGCCTGCTTAGATCGCGGATCGTGCCTTTGTCGTCCAGAATGGCGGGTTTTTCTTGTCCAACCGGACCGACACGCAGAAGTTTCATGGGTATCTCCTCTTTCTTGGCCGGAACCATATCAGTTTGATCTGGAATTCAAACTACGAAGCGCGAGGCTATTCAGCGTTGTCAAATTCAATTAGATCAATCGTTATGGCACATGATCTGAACCTTAATGCGACGAATTATTTCGAAGCCGTGGCACGTCTAGGTGGTGTATCTAAAGCGGCTGAAGAATTGGGTGTCTCACTTTCGGCTGTGAGCCCGCAGATTAGGCAGATCGAACAGCAGTTTAGGGTACGCCTGTTCCGCCGGGAAAAGCGGCGGCTTTTGTTGACCCTCGATGGGGAACGCCTATTCCAAACGACAACCCAAGCCTTTCGGATGATGCGCGACGTGCGGTCTGCAATTCAGCGGCAGCGGGAAAACCGCCATTGCATCATGCGAGTGTCACCGTCTTTTGCGGTATGGTGGCTGGGCCCTCGGATCAAACAGCTCATGGATGTTGCCCCAAACTGGGATTTGCGGATCGACGCGGCGCCTGACCTCTAGGACTTTGAGAGTGAGGCTGCTTAGCCGGTCCGCTGCCAAACTAATTGTTTGCTAAGGATTACTAAGACGTGTGAGCGGTTAAACTTAACAAAATACACATACGTTTTAGTTCAGGCTTTTCTCGGCTCTACAAAGTCACAATAAACGTCTGCTGCAAATCAGCCCTTATTGTATTTCGCATCAACTGCGTTGATCGCATCGACGTTGCTTGCCGATTTGCCTTCTGGATCGAAAGACGCCGAGAGGAATGCCTCTGCGATGTCTTTCGCCAGTTCTGCACCGATCACGCGTGCACCCATGGTGATGATTTGCGCGTTGTTTGATGTTGCGGCCTTCCCAGCGGAATAGGTGTCGTGGGTTTGTGCTGCGCGGATGCCTGGCACTTTGTTCGCCGCGAGGCAAACGCCGATGCCAGTGCCGCAGCACAGGATGGCACGGTCAAATTCGCCAGCTACAACCTGGGAAGCGACGTGGTCGGACAGGTTGGCGTAGAATTCACCAGCGGCCGACATCGGCACAAAGGTAACTTCGTATTTTGCTGCCAAGTGGTCAGCGAGGGTTCTTGCGAGGCCTTCACCAGCGCTATCGCCTGCGAGTGCTACTTTCATGGTTTTCTCCTAGAGTCAGATTTTAGCGCCGCATTTTGCGAGGATGTCGAGGTAACCCTCAACTCTCCACGCGGAACGACCAATAAAGAGGCCGTCGATATGCGGGCATTGGATGAGTTCTTCACAGTTCTTAGGATTGACCGAGCCACCGTAGAGACAAGGAACTTTGCGGCCTAAAACCTCTTCGGACACAGCGATGATCTCTGCCTGACGTGCGTCGGCATAATCAGACGTTGCAGGGATGCCGTTCACGCCAATCGCCCAAACGGGCTCATAGGCCAGCAGGATCGGCGCGGATTTCTGGTCGTCAGTCAGATCACTAAGTGCGCCGCGCACTTGCGCTTCGATGACTTCTTGGGCGCGCCCTGCTTCGCGTTCTGCAAGTGTTTCACCAATGCAGATCAACGGGATCAAACCATGACGAACTGCGGCTTCAGTCTTGCGGCCGACGGTTTCGTCGGTTTCGCCGAAATGTTCACGACGTTCAGAGTGACCGAGTTCAACAATATCAAGGTTACAGTCTTTGAGCATGAGGGGCGACACTTCGCCCGTCCACGCGCCACCGTCTGCCCAGTGCATGTTCTGTGCGCCGACTTTGACCGAGGTATCTTCGAGGATCTGCTTGACCTCACGCACGTTGGTGAAAGACGGGATAACAAATCGCTGGATGCGATCATCACTTGCCGCATCTGCTTCGACGAGGGCCTTTGCAAAAACCTTGGCCTCGGCCAAGGTTTTGTTCATTTTCCAGCTGGTTCCAATCCAGAATTGGGCCATAGGTTAGTCCTTTGCGTTCAGAATTTCGATGCCCGCCTCACGAAGCGGTGCAGCATGTTGAAGGTCTAGATCCAGCGTAACGACAGTATCGAACGCGGTCATATCAGAGAGGTGATGCAGGGCTGTGCGGCCAAATTTTTTACCGTCAGCTAGTAGGACAACTTTAGCCCCAGCATCGATCATCGCCCTTTTGCAGCGTGTGACGCTTTCATCCATGTGATAGCAGGTCAGACCATTGACGGCGGGTGTTGATAGAAAGGCGATGTCGACCTGTAGGCGAGATAGGCTCTCTTCGGTCATCATCCCAAAAAAACCGTTGAACTTGCAACTGTAAGTACCGCCAAGTGCGATCAAGTTCACACCTTGCACATCGGTCAGTGTGTTAATCGCAGCCAAATTGTTAGTTATCACAGTCAATGGGCGAATGTTAACAATCGCGTCCGCCATAAGGCCAGCCGTTGTACCGTCATTGATCAGGACAGTCATACCCGGTTCGATCAGGCTCGCCGCTTTATCCGCAACCGCCCGTTTCACGTCGACGTTTTGCAGGGCACGGTAACGGTAGTCCGCTTCGAATTGGGTGCCGGATTCAATGGTGGCACCGCCACGAATTTTACGTAGAAGCCCCAAGTTTTCAAGATCATCAAGATCGCGGTGGATCGTCATTTTCGACACATCAAACCGCTGCGCCAGATCGTCTAGATCAACGGCACCTAACTGGACCAATAAGTCCATGATTGCTTGTCTGCGTTCTTCGCGTTTCAAACGAAACTCCTCCGGTTCACACGTCGACCACCTGTTTAAAGCAGTTGCGCGCGATGTGATAGTTCTAACAGCCGAGCAACATTTTACAACAAAAATTTTGTGATTTTGTGATTTTATATTGTGATTTTTGCGAGGCATCGTTACGACACGCCCCAACAGGAGGACCAATTCGATGCCAAAAGATTCGAACCATGTTGACTTCGTTGCTGCCAAAGCTGCGCTTGATCCCGAACATTTCGCTCTCGCCAATTGTATCCGCGCTCTATCGATTGACGCGGTAAACGCTGCAAATTCGGGCCACCCAGGTGCGCCGATGGGCATGGCTGATGCGGCGACTGTCCTGTTTCGCAATCACCTAAAGTTCGACGCAAAAAACCCTGATTGGGCGGATCGCGACCGACTGGTTCTTTCGAATGGCCATGCTTCGATGCTGCTCTATTCCGTGCTGCATCTGAGCGGCTATGAGGACATGACCATCGATCAAATCCGTAACTTCCGTCAAATGGGCGCGAAGACAGCAGGTCACCCGGAGTTCGGTCACGCCAAAGGGATCGAAACCACAACGGGTCCGTTGGGGCAGGGCATTGCAGCGGCTGTTGGTATGGCGATTGCAGAAAAGGCGCTGGCCGAAGAGTTCGGCTCTGACCTCGTTGATCACAACACTTACGTTTTTCTGGGTGACGGTTGCCTTCAAGAAGGCATTGGCCAGGAAGCGATCAGCCTCGCAGGTCACCTTGGCCTCGGCAAACTCGTCGTCCTATATGATGACAACGAGATCACTATTGATGGTGCGACTTCCGTGTCGTTCTCCGAAGACGTTCCAGCTCGCCTCGCGGCTTGCGGTTGGCACGTTCAATCCTGTGATGGGCATAACGCGGCCGAACTAGATGCTGCGATCAATGCGGCGAAAGCCGTCACAGACAAACCCTCTCTGATCGCGATGAAAACCGTGATTGGTTTTGGATCTCCGAATAAAGCGGGAACCTCCTCCTCCCATGGTTCCCCGCTTGGAGCGGACGAAGGCCAGCTGGCGAAAGATACGCTTGGCTGGTCTTCGGCCCCGTTCGAAATTCCGGCCGACTTATCGGCCCAATGGGCGGCCATCGGCACCCGTGGCGCGGCTGCACGTGAAGCATGGGAAGCCCGTGTTTCTGCATCCGAACATGCCGCAGAGTTCACCCGTCGTATGTCCGGTGAAATGCCTGCAGCCCTCGATGTCGCTATCGCCAATGCCCGCGCCGCGCTCTTTGCTGACCCGAAAAAGGTTGCGACCCGTAAGGCGAGCCAGATGGCGTTGGAAGTTCTGACACCTGTCCTGCCTGAAATGATCGGTGGCTCGGCTGACTTAACTGGCTCTAACCTGACACGCGTTCCTGCGGTCGATAGCCAATTTACCCGCGAAAAAGCAGGCCGATACATTGGGTATGGCATTCGTGAATTCGCAATGGGTGCAGCGATGAACGGAATGAACAACCACGGCAGCCTGATGCCGTATGGCGGCACGTTCATGGTATTCTCGGACTATGTTCGCAACGCGATCCGCCTGTCTGCTCTGATGGAAGTTGGCACCATCTATGTGATGACACACGACTCCATCGGTCTTGGTGAGGATGGTCCCACCCACCAGCCGGTCGAGCATCTGGCTTCGCTGCGTGCTATGCCTAACCTCTTTGTCTTCCGTCCTGCAGATGTCATCGAAACGCTCGAATGTTGGGAAATTGCTGCGAAGTCGCGTAAGACGCCGTCGCTCCTCGCGCTGTCGCGTCAGAACGTTCCTCAGCTACGTTTTTCGGAGACAGGCGAGAACCTATCGGCCAAAGGTGCCTATGTCATTAGTCACTTTGGCGAAGGCCGCGACTTGACGATCCTTGCCACCGGCACCGAGGTCGAGATTGCAGTTGCCGCCGCAGAACGTCTGCACGCGGACGGTAAATCGGTTGCTGTAGTTTCGATGCCTAGCTGGGAATTGTTCGACGCGCAATCTGCAGACTATCGAGCAGAGGTTCTGGGAACCGCGCCCCGCATCGCAATTGAGGCGGCCGCAAAGTTCGGTTGGACACGCTATGTCGCCTCCGAGGACGACGTGATGGGCATGACCACCTTTGGTGCCTCTGCCCCGATTGAGGACCTTTATAAAAAATTCGGCATCACCGCTGATGCCATCGTCGCCCGTGCGAACGTGCTTTTGGGTTAATTAGGGAAAACAAAATGAAATTCTTCGTCGATACCGCTGTTGTTGCCGACATCAAAGAACTCAACGATTACGGCCTATTGGATGGTGTGACCACAAATCCGTCGCTGATTGCGAAATCTGGCCGTGACTTCAAAGAAGTCATCGCTGAAATCTGTTCCTTCGTGGACGGCCCTGTTTCGGCAGAAGTCGCTGCGATGGACTACGATGGCATGGTTGCCGAAGGTGACCACCTCGCTCAGATCGCTGAAAACGTTGTTATCAAACTGCCGCTGACGCTAGATGGGCTGAAGGCTTGCCGTTACTTCAGCAACAAAGGCATCAAGACCAACGTGACCCTGTGCTTTAGCGCGAACCAGGCTCTGTTGGCTGCTAAAGCGGGCGCAACTTATATCTCGCCTTTTGTCGGCCGGCTGGACGATATCAATATCGATGGCATGGACCTGATCCGCGACATCCGTGAAATCTACGACAACTACGGTTTCGCGACGGAAATCCTCGCGGCGTCTATCCGCACTGCGAACCATGTTAAGGACGCTGCATTGGCTGGTGCTGATGTGTCGACCATCCCGCCGTCTGTTATCAAATCGCTAGCGAACCACGTTCTGACTGACAAAGGTCTCGAACAGTTCGCAAAGGATTGGGCCGCAACTGGCCAGAAAATCCTCTAAGGAACACCCGACACGACTCTCTCTCTTCGTGTGTTGGGTTACGGCGGCCTTCGGGCCGCCGTCTCTATTTCAGGAGCTCGCGTGCTGTTCGTTCGTCGGTGATAAGACCAGACAGTCGACCAGACCGCAGAACCGCACGTAGGGCTTTGACCTTATTCGGTCCGCCCGCCAAGGCAACAATGCGGTCCGTCCGACCTTTCTCCATCGAAACGGCTAGAGTGCGCGACGTCAGTGGCGTTTCCAGCACCGACCCGTCATCTGCAAAGAAGTGGCCGAGCATTTCGCCCGCGGCACCTGCTTCTTTGATCTGCGCGATCTCGGAGGGTTCAATCATGCCAGAGTTTACGAGCTGCGTATCGACCTCAGCCGTGCCGATCCCAACGATCTTCAACGTAGAATTTTCGGCCAGTTCAAAGACTTCTTTCACACCATTTTGGGACAACAGAACCTGACGATCCTCTTCGGTGTTGGCAAAGAACGGCACGGGCATCACATAGGCCTGCGCGTTCGTTTTTTCCGCCAAAAGGTGCATAACGTCGTGAGGGTTGGCTGAGAAGTTACGGGTCAAACCGCCCAAGAGGGACACGAACCGCAGCCCTTGAGTTTCGAAATGCGGCATCGCGCGGACGGATGCGGCCAGTGTTCTACCGTGGCCGACGCCGATTGTGGTGTGTTTGCCAGCCTCTAGCCATCGGCGCAAACGACCCGCGCCCGCCATGGCCAGTGCTCGAAATGGAACGCCTTCTTCGCTGAGGTCAGGGGCAATCTCACAGCTTTGTAGACTGTATTTTTCGATCAGTTGTTCTTCGAGCTCGATGCATTCGACGATGTCACCATCAATGCTGACTTTAACTGCGCCTTCTGCGACCGCTTTCGCGATGAGGCGGTGTGCTTTAACTGAGGGTACGCCAAGTTTTTTTGCGACGGCTGATTGGGTTAATCCGCCCACGTAGTGGAGCCATGCTGCACGAATAGCGAGGCTATGCTCACCGTCTTGACCTTGCCGCTCACGCGCCATGTTATCCTCTCCAGTTGACGCTTAACGCGCCTTTTCCATTATTTCCGCCAGATGCGCAGTCGTCAGCTCAACGGGATTGGCTTTCATCGATGACGATGTTGCGGCGTCTTGTGCGGCTTGATGGCGGTCCTCCTCTGACACGCCAAGTGCATCCAACCCAAATAGTCCGTTGGACTTAGACCATTGTTCTAGTTTTTCAAAAGCTATTTCACTGTCGCAATTTAACGAGGCAGCAATCCACTGTCTGACTTCGGTGATCCGTGTTTGACCGCCGCTCTGCGTTTCATTCATGGTTAAGCCGTGCGGCAGAAGTGCTCCGCAGATGGCGCCGTGCGCGGCATTCGACAAACCACCCAAAGGACCAGCCAATCCATGCACCACGCCAAGCCCTGCATTGGCGAGGGCAATCCCACCATAGAGGCTCGTCAGGGCCAGATCATCTCTCGCGTTTGGGTCCTCACCCTCCATCAAACGAACAAGCGCCTTCATCCCGCGTGGAATTGCGTCACGGCAGAGGGCATCCGTCATAGGGTTCGCGCGGCTGCAAATGTAGGGCTCAATCACCTGCGTCACAGCATCAAGGCCAGAGGCCAGAGTGATTGGCTTGGGGCAATTATCGGTGAGTGCAGGATCAATAATCGCAAGCCGAGGCAGCATCCGAGTGTCGCGCAGCGAGACCTTGCGCCGATGTGACGGGACATTGATCACGGCGTTCCGCGTCGCCTCGGCACCCGTTCCCGCAGTCGTTGGTATTGCGACAAAGGGCAGGGGGTGCGTCTCGAGTGGTAGGCCTTTGCCCACAACCTCGAGGTAATCCATCATGTCGCCTTTTGCAGGGACCAGTGCTGCGACTGCCTTGCCTGCATCAATTGCGGCACCGCCGCCTACGGCGGTGACAACGTCACAGCCATCAGCTGCCAAAATCCCAGCGGCGATCAGGTCAACGTCAGGCTCCTTGGTAACTGAAAAGACCGTCGTCGCGATCCCACGGGAGTTTAGACCATCAATCAACCATCCCGCACGATCAGGCGTAGCGCCCGTCACGACTAGTGCATGTCGGCTAAGGGTCGCGATCCGCCCAATCGACCCAAACGCTGTTCCCCTGCCGAAAGTGATCTCGGATGCGGTGGCAAAGCCGAATGTTGAGAGTGTCGTCATATGAATGTCTTGCCCCGCGGATTGTTTGCAGGATTAATGGCGGCATCACGCCATGCGAGCAAGTCGCGCTTTGTCGTTGAGGTGCCGCCAGTGGTCTTAGACATTCAGATACTGTTCGCCGGTATCAAGGTGAGGCGCCCAAAATGCGATGCTTTCGGCAATCTGGGGAATGACTTGTCGATCGTTCGGTTCCCGCTCTTTGAAAGAAAGTTCTAGGCAAATTTCGTTATTGACCGCGCCGCCTTCGGCCAGAGCCTTCAGGAGCGGTTCAGGCTGGATCGCACCTTTCGCATTGAACTCAGCGGTAAAGGGGCGATGGCCTGACTTATCCATCATCGACTGTTTGATATGAATGATCGGGCTGACCTTTGGCACAGCGCGCGCCCAAGCATAGGGGTCCGTGTCGTCAGGGTTAGACGATGTGACGTCGCCGTGGTCGATATCGGCCATCATCCACATCGGAATGGCCATATCAGCGGCTGTCAGACGGTCTTGTAGTTTCATGCACTCAGCAATCGTTTCGCCAAATTCGCGACCCACAGACATGGGTTCCCAATAAACGTAATCGAGACCCGCGCCTTTGGCGTGTTCAGCGACTTCGGCCCAGCAATCAATCGCGATCTGGATCAGGTCCTCGCGGCGTTGAGGGTCGTCAAAGTCTTTGAAGGTAAAAATCGCGAACTGAGTGCCGACTGATTTGCCGCCCAGATCGCCGATGATGTCGGCAAAGGTTTTGAACCAGTCGACGTAGTAACGGCGCACATCCGCATCGGGGTGGCCAAAGTGGTTTAGACGACCATAGGGACCCGTCATGCCCGACGCGCAGCGGACACCGGTGCGCTGACAGGCGCGGTCCATTTCGCGGGTCAGGCGGCGAATGACGGGCGCGGGCCAGCTCGGGTTGATGAACTCATGCGTGAGCTGAAGGTCACGGATGCGTAAGTCCCGTGCAGTCGTTTCAATGAGGTCCTTCGGTTCAGCGAAACGGTTTACCAACGGATTGGTATTGAGAGAGAGTGAGAGAGCCATTTACGCTGCCTCGACAGCTACAGTGGTGAACCATTCCGCAAAAGCAGCTTCTTCTGCTTCGCTCAGGTCCAGACGATGTTTGGTGCGGCGCCATGTTATATCCTCAGCCGTCAGCGCCCATTCGTGCGCAACGAGATAACGGGCCTCGGCCTCAAAAAGCGTTCCGCCAAAGTGACGACCCAGACCATCTAGAGAGGTCGCTGAGCCAACAATCATCGCGGTCCGCGTGCCATATCGACGACCATAGTATTCACGCAAGGCGCGCGGCATCCATGGGTAGTCGACCTTTAGTTTCTGGCGGAACTGATCGTAATCGGCGTCTTTCATATCCCCTCCAGGGAGCGTGGCATTAGCGGTCCAATCACCTTTGATATTTGGAAAGAACTTGGCAATTTGATGCATTCCGCGCTCTGCAAGTTCACGGAATGTGGTGATTTTGCCACCAAAGATATTCAGGAGCGGCGCACCTCCCGTGGTGTCGAGGTCGAACACGTAGTCACGTGTGACAGCAGAAGGGTTGCCTTTGCCGTCGTCAAAGAGCGGGCGAACGCCAGAGAATGTCTCGATCACGTCATCTTTGGTCAGCTTTTCCTTGAAGTAACGGTTCACGGCATTCAGCAGATATTCGACTTCACCGTCATCACACGTCACGTCTTCGGCGCGGCCTTCGTAGGAAATGTCGGTGGTGCCGATCAACGCTTTGTCCCCCTCATAGGGGTTGATAAAGATCACACGCTTATCATGGTTCTGGACGAGGTAGCAGTTCGGACCGTCCCAGAATTTCTTTGTGATAATGTGGGATCCCTTCACCAAGCGAACATTGCGGGTGGAGTTCGATCCAGCAACGCGGGTCAGAACATCCGTCACCCAAGGGCCAGCGGCGTTCACCAGAACCTTTGCGCGATAGTCACGTTTTTCGCCTGTGATCGTATTCTGCGTGGTGACAATCCATTGACCGTTTTCACGACGCGCAGAGACAGCGGGCGAACGGGTTAGGACGGTTGCACCACGTTCGGCGGCATCGACTGCGTTAAGTACAACGAGACGTGCATCATCTACCCAGCAGTCAGAGTATTCGAAACCACGGGTGTATTGATCCAGCAACGGTGCACCTTCGGGATCGCGACGCAGGTTCAGCATGCGGGTACCCGGGAGCTTCTGACGACCGCCGAGGTGGTCATAAAGGAACAGGCCAAGGCGTACCAACCAGGCAGGACGGTCTTGCGGAGAGTGCGGCAGAACAAAGCGTAGTGGCCAGATGATATGCGGTGCCGCGTTCATCAAAACTTCACGTTCGATCAGGGCTTCGCGGACCAACCGGAATTCGTAATATTCAAGGTAGCGCAAACCACCGTGCACCAACTTGCCCGAACGGGACGAGGTACCTTCGGCGAGATCGTCTTTTTCGCAGAGAACAACGCTCAGCCCGCGCCCCGCTGCGTCACGAGCGATACCGGCACCGTTAATGCCACCACCGATCACGAACAGATCTACATCTTGAATTGCCGTCATTGTCTTGCCTTTCGTGTGTCAGCGCAGGCCCTATTGGGCGGGCTGCGTAAACCGTCCCCAAACAGGCGCGAGCGCGACCCGTGTCTGGCGATAGGTTTCAAATAAAGTGTCGTATGCTTGGACCAGTTTCGGGTCCGGTTGTTCTGCCACCCCAAGAAGAGGCGTTGTCCATTCTGCGATGCAGTCTTCCATCGTGTCGTAAGCACCAATCGCGACCGCAGCCATCATCGCGCAGCCTGCGGCACCTGCTTCGTCGCGGTTAGAAACGCGCACAGAAGTATTTAGTGCCCCGGCCAAAACTGCGCGGAGCGCAGCAGAACGTGCAGCACCGCCCGTCAACCGCAGCTCGGTCGGCATCTCGCCCATCGCAGAATAGCAATCGCGGGCTGCCATGCCCAAACCTTCGATCACGGCCCGAACGATGTCCGCAAAACGGTGATTTGTATTCAGGCCGATGAGGCTTGCGCGGGCGTTGGCATCCACGAATGGGCCACGTTCGCCAGATTCGGAAATGTAAGGGTGATAGACCAGCGCACCAATTTCGGACTTTTGCATCCAGCCATCGATTTTGGCCACGAGTTCCGCATGCGTCGGGCGATCGCCCATTTCCGCAATCAGGTCTTCGGCGACTTGTAGCGCCCAATCGAGGTTGAGCGTCGCTGCCATATTGGTTTGAACTTGTGTCACGCGATCTGGGACGGGCAGGCAAATCACATAGCCTGTGCGGTTGTCGTTTAGGTGCACATCGGCCTTATCAACCGACCGCATGTGAACGCCCGTCGATCCGACGGTGGAACATGCCGGCCCTGTTTCTCCTGTATGAACTCCCGCACCGAGAGCGGTCATCACCATATCAACATAGCCGAGCGAAATTGGTGTGCCTTCCAGCAACCCTGTCGCAGCAGCCGCTTCACCAGTCAGCGGGTGAGTGATCGTAGTGCCGTCGATTATTTGCGGAAGAAGGTGACGGCGATGCGTTAATCCAAGCGCCTCTATCACCGAGTCGCTAAAGTCTCGTGTGCGAAAATCGCCAAAGGTAAAGCTCGCCTCTGATGGATCGGTTGCCCGCACGCCGGTGAGATTGAAGTAGAGCCAATCTTTACAGTGCAGCGCGGTTGCAGCCTTGTCCAAAATCTCAGGATGATGACGATCCATGTGTGCAAGTTGTGCACCCTGCTGACAGGTGTTCAGACCTGTTCCCGTCGCTGCAAATCGTGCCTGATCGGTGTCTTTTGCGGACAATTCAGCCACCGTTGGTGCAGCGCGGGCATCAAGCCACAGCCATGCGTCACAAACGGGCTTGCCCTCCGCATCAATGAGCCAAGTTCCATCACCCTGCGCCGTCACACCGACAGCGCCAACACGTTCGGTAAAGTTCTCAATCTTATCAGTGAGGCCACGCAAAGCAGCAGCACAGTCGTCCCATGTTTGGGACAAAGACTGGGTCGCGGCACCGTCGGCACCCATTGTATATTTGTTACGGACAGAAGACGCGTTCAGCTGAACACCCTTGCGATCAAAAGCCACCGCTTTGATCACAGAAGTCCCAGCATCGATCCCGACAATAATGTCTTTGGTTACAGTCACGTCATTTCCTCCCAGAGCACGTTTCGCGGTTTGATTCGTGACCCGCGCTCCCCTTGTCTTTTGCCAACGTCAGAGCCCTTTCCAGACACTATCTGGTGGGCGTCTCCCGCAAAGGGTCACCGCGATTTCACGTCGCTTTGGCATATGATCCTCTGCAGTCTGAATAGCACAGGAAATTTTCATTGTGTGATTTTTTTTGCAGACAACGTAATTTTTTTCACTTATGGTCAATTCAACTTCGAGACGCCAATGCTGCTCGAACGCCAAGTTTTGCTGGGAGAATCGAAGGAGGCTCGACCCAGTGGGCAAAATGGGGAGGAGTGGCTCGCGACGCTGAATCGCGATCACTTCCTAACGTTAGAAATGTCAGGACGCCGACCATGGATGGCCTGAATGCTGCACCTCGTTGGTGCTGATGGACTGAGACTAAGCGGCAGGAATTCCTGTCCGATATACGAGGGCACTGAAGAATGGCGAACGCCGGTACAACACGTCAGACAAAAAATCGCACCAACCGTATGAAGTGGGTGCTACCGCTGTGTGTCGTGACCGTTGTTGGCGCAATCGCATGGGACACAACGGTCGTTCGGATTGGTTCTGATCAAGACTCTCGTCAGGCCGGATTCAATCCCGATGCATATGGTGTTGAGAACTTCCCGCGCATTCGCGACCTCATTGTTGACCGTGCACCCGACGCTGTTGCCCTCGCTGATGCGCTGGCCGCTGACAAGGCAGGCGCAATTGCTGAATTCGGCACGCCGACTGCTATCGGCGGCATCGTTGCGGTGAAGCTCACGGGCGTTGTGGGTGAAGGTCGTAACGGCGTTTACGAAGTTTTAGTCGACGGTATGCCCGAAGGCACAAAAATCCGCATTCAGAGCGGCCCCGCAATCAACGGTACTGATCTGCGCGACTTCCCAGGTGATATCAACTTTGGTCAGTTCACCAATCAAATCGAATTTCAGGATGCCGGCTCTGGACTGAACCGCGCGATGTCGTCGGCAACCCTCGTTGATTTGGATCGTGACACGTTGATGGGCAAAACCATCGAGGTCACAGGCGTCTTTACTCTGATCAACCCGAAAAACTGGCTGATCACGCCCGTTTCGTTCGAGGTGAAGTAATGCAGCACCCAAGCCCAGTAGATATCCCGCAGTCAAAGCCAGACAACATTGAAGTCGTTCTTGCGGCGCGCAATGTGGCGAAATCCTTTGGTGCGGTTCAAGCCCTGAAAGGTGTGAACTTTGACGTCCACCGTGGACAGGTGACAACTCTCTTCGGTGAGAACGGCGCGGGCAAATCGACCCTGATGAAAATTCTGTCGGGCGTTCAAAAGCCGACGACGGGTGAAATCATCCTTGATGGTAAAGCGGTTGAGCTGAACTCGACCACCGAAGCGCAAGAAATGGGGATTTGCATCATTCACCAAGAGCTGTCGCTCGCTCCCAACATGACCGTGCGCGACAACATCTTTATGGGCCGCGAAATTATGGGGGCCTTTGGCGTCGACTACGCCGAAGAGGAGCGCCAGACACGTATCCTGATGGAAGAATTGGAAGAGGACATTGATCCTCTGGCAAAGGTCGAAGACCTACGCCTTGGCCAGCAGCAGATCGTTGAGATTGCACGCGCCCTTTCCGTTGACGCTCGCATCCTGATCATGGACGAACCGACGTCTGCGCTATCAGCCTCCGAAGTTGAGGTTCTGTTCAAGGTCATCCACGACCTAAAGGCCCGCGGCGTTTCGATCGTTTACATCTCTCACCACCTAGAAGAAGCGCTGACCATTACTGACCACGCTGTCGTTCTGCGTGATGGCAATATGACTGCATATGCACCTCGGGCTGAGATCGATCTGGAATGGATCGTGGTGAACATGGTCGGTGAGAACTTTGACCTCGGCACACCGCCAGTGGGCTATGACTTTGGCACTCCGGCCCTGACCATCGAAAACCTGACGGTGCCGACGTCGAGCGGCAAAGGCATCGCTGTCGATAGTCTCAACATCGAAGTCAAAGCGGGCGAGATCGTTTGTATCTACGGTCTGATGGGCGCTGGCCGCACGGAACTGTTGGAGTGTGCCGCTGGCCGTTTGAAAAACACCGCAGGGCGCGTGCTCTTGCACGGTGACAATGTGTCAGGCCTTACGATTGCGGAACGCATCAATGAAGGTCTGGTTCTCGTGCCCGAGGATCGTCAGCGCGATGGTCTGGTTCAAACCATGACCGTTGGTCGCAATCTGTCACTCGCCTCAATCGCGAATTTTACAAAGCGGTTGTTCACCTCGGTGTCTGACGAAAACCAAATCATCGTAGACTCCATTCGTGATGTGACCGTGAAGACTGATGGTCCAAACGCTGCGATTGGATCGCTGTCGGGCGGCAACCAGCAAAAGGTTGTCATCGGCAAGATGCTCGTCACCAACCCGTCGGTCATTCTGCTCGATGAACCCAGCCGAGGTATTGATATCGGCGCCAAGGCAGAAGTTTTCAAGCTTCTGGCTGACCGCGCCAAAGAGGGCCTAGCCGTTCTCTATACGACGTCTGAAGTTAGCGAATGTTTGTCTATTGCACACCGTATCATCGTGATGCGGCGCGGACAGATTTCGGCTGAATTCACCCACGATACAACAAAAGAAGCAATCATGGCTGCCTCAGGCGAGTCATTGGTCGCCTGATAGACTGCAAGGAGTTCACACGATGTCGGATACGACAGCCTCCGCGAAAACCAAAGCTGCTAAAGCTAAGCGCGGATTCAATCTCGGTCATATTTTGCTCGAGGGTCGTGCATTCTTTGCGCTGATCGCGATCATTATCACCTTTTCTACCTTATCACCGAACTACGCATCGGTCGGTAACTTCCTGATTATGGCGAACCACGTCGCTATCTTTGGCCTTCTCGCGATTGGGATGCTGCTGGTTATTCTGAATGGCGGGATCGACTTGTCCGTTGGTTCAGTTCTTGGCCTTTCAGGAGTTTTCGCTGGTTACCTCATGCAAGGCGTGGAAATTCCATCACTGGGTATCATTCTGTTCCCGCCAGTTTGGGCAGTCGTTATTCTGACAATGGCGTTGGGAGCCTTTGTTGGACTGGTGAATGGCATTCTGATTGCTCGGTTCAAAGTACCGGCATTCGTTGCAACACTGGGATCGCTTTATGTGGCCCGTGGCGCAGCACTCCTAATGACCAACGGTTTGACCTATAATAATCTTTCCGGCGAAGATGGCCTTGGAAATACAGGCTTCGATTGGCTCGGCTTCAACCGCCTTTTCAACGTGCCTATCGGCGTAATCGTCCTGGCTATCGTCGCCATTGCTGCGGCACTTCTCTTGGCGCGCACCGCTTTTGGTCGCTGGCTCTATGCATCGGGTGGCAACGAACGTGCGGCGGAACTCTCGGGCGTTCCAGTCAAACGGGTCCAGGTCTCTGTTTACATGCTTTCAGGGATTTGTGCGGCCATCGCCGGCCTCGTTCTTAGCTCTCAGCTGACATCTGCTGGTCCGACTGCAGGTACCACCTACGAACTGACTGCAATTGCGGCGGTTGTGATTGGGGGCGCAGCGTTGACCGGTGGTCGCGGCAACATTCTTGGCACTATGCTCGGTGCTTTCGTAATCGGCTTCTTGTCGGATGGTCTCGTTATTATTGGCGTGTCCTCCTACTGGCAGACCGTGTTCACAGGCGCAGTGATTGTTCTCGCTGTTCTGTTGAACTCCATCCAATACGGCGGGGCAAAGCGTCGCTAACCCACCGTAAAATTTCGTCGGCGCGGGGACGAGGAGACCCCGCCCGCGGAGAAACGCCGGACCTCCGGCACCACCAACCCCAAAGGGAGACCAAAATGACAAAAATCACCAAACGCGCTTTGCTCGCTGCTGTTGCTACCCTGCCTCTGATGGCTGGTTCGGCTTGGGCTGAAGGCCTGATCTCGATCATCGTCAACGACCCAGCAAACCCTTACTGGTTCACCGAAGGTGAAGTTGCAAAAGCAACTGCAGAAGGCCTCGGCTACGAAGCAACCGTTGCGGCGCATAAAGGTGACACCAACACCGAAAGCACTCTGATCGACACCGCGATCACCAACCAAGCAGCTGCAATCATCCTTGACCCTGCAAACGCTGACGGTTCCATCGGCGCTGTTCGGAAAGCAATCGACGCTGGTATCCCGGTCTTCCTCGTCAACGCTGAAATCAACGAATCCGGCCTTGCAATCGCTCAGCTGGTTTCCAACAACGCACAGGGTGCGGCACTCGGCGCGATGCAATGGGTTGATCTGACTGGCGGCGAAGGCAACTACGTTGAGTTCTTCGGCCACCCGGCTGACAACAACGCAGCGACCCGTTCGAACGGTTACGAAACTGTAATTTCGCAGTATCCTGACATGGTAAAGCTGGCTGAAGAAGTTGCAAACTGGGACCGCACCATGGGCTACACCAAAATGCAGTCGCTCATCCAGGCAAATGACACGATCAATGCTGTTATCGCTGGTAACGACGAAATGGCTCTTGGTGCGATCGCTGCTCTGAAAGAAGCAGGTCGTATGGATGGCGTGGTTGTGGGTGGCTTCGACGGTTCGCCGGACGCAGCAGATGCAATCCGTTCGGGCGAGCTGGCATACTCGGTTCTTCAGCCAGTTGCTATCTTCTCCGCGGAAGCAGTGCGCCAAGCTGACCACTTCATCAAGACCGGCGAGCGTCTGGTTGCTGAAGAAAAACAGCTTTTCGACTGCCTCATGATCACTCCGGAGAATGTAGACAAATACTCCGCACCTTTCACTCTGTCGGAATAATCTCTCGTCCTCCCAAACAGAAAGGGCGGCTCGTTCGGGCCGCCCTTTTTTGTTAGTATTTGTGATCTGCTTACGGGATCAAACGCGCGATGATGAGATCAGCGGCCTCTTCGGGGGTCATCTGCGTTGTATCGATCCGCATTTCGGCATTTTCAGGTGCTTCATATGGGCTATCGATGCCCGTGAAGTTCTTCAGCTGGCCAGAACGAGCCTTGGCGTAGAGGCCTTTGACGTCGCGTGCTTCAGCCACTTCGAGCGGGGTATCAACGAACACTTCAACGAACTCGCCCGGCTGCATCATGCCACGCACCATGTCGCGCTCTGATCGGAACGGAGAGATAAATGCAGTGATGACGATCAGACCCGCGTCAGTCATGAGTTTGGCCACTTCACCCACGCGGCGGATGTTTTCGATACGGTCCGCTTCAGTAAAGCCGAGGTCTTTGTTCAGGCCGTGGCGTACGTTGTCACCATCCAAGAGGAACGTGTGACGGTTCATCCGTGCGAGTTTCTTTTCAACGATGTTTGCGATTGTCGATTTGCCCGACCCTGACAGACCCGTCAGCCAAAGGACGGCAGGTTTCTGGTGCTTCATTGAGGCGTGGTGATCACGACCAATGTCAGTTGCTTGCCAATGAATGTTCTGTGCACGACGCAGCGCAAAGTGGATCATGCCAGCCGCAACGGTATGATTTGTGATCTTGTCGATTAAAATGAACCCGCCGAGGTCGCGGTTATCTGCATATGCTGCAAATGGGATTTCTCGGTCAGTGGTGATGTTCGCCACACCAATCGCGTTTAGGTCCAGCGTTTTTGTCGCCAGATGCTCTTGGGTATTGATATTTACCTCGTATTTCGGCTGATGAATGGTCGCCGAAACGGTCTGAGTGCCTATCTTGAGCCAATAGGCACGACCCGGGACCATCTCTGTCTCGCCCATCCAAACGAGGGTGGATTCAAACTGGTCAGCGACTTCCAATGGCGCTTGCGCTGCCACGATCACCTGACCACGAGAACAGTCAATTTCATCGGCCAGCGTGATGGTCACGGATTCACCTGCAACTGCCAGATCACGATCACCCTCAAGGCTCACGACCCGCGAAACGGTGGATGTCTTGCCCGACGGCAAAACGCGCACCTGATCCCCAGGGCGGACGGTGCCGCTCGCGATCATGCCTGCAAACCCGCGGAAATCGAGGTTCGGGCGGTTTACCCACTGAACTGGAAGGCGGAAGGGTTGCTCTTGATCCGCGGTAACGTCCACCTCAACGGATTCAAGGAATGGCAGCAGGGCAGGGCCCGAATACCATGGGGTGAACTCGCTCGGCTCAGTAATGTTGTCGCCTTTGAAGCCAGAGATCGGAATGGCCGTAAAGTCTTCGATACCGATAGAACGTGCGAATTCGCCGTATTCCGCGACGATGTTGTCAAAGGTCGCTTTGTCGTAACCGATAAGATCCATCTTGTTCACGGCAAGAACGACGTGCCGAATGCCGATCAGGTTCACCAGATAGCTATGGCGACGAGTCTGGGTCAGAACGCCTTTGCGCGCGTCGATCAAAATAACGGCGAGGTCGGCTGTGGATGCGCCGGTGACCATGTTGCGTGTGTATTGTTCGTGCCCCGGGGTGTCGGCTACGATGAACTTGCGCTTTTCAGTAGCAAAAAAACGATAGGCAACGTCGATTGTGATGCCTTGTTCGCGCTCCGCTGCGAGGCCGTCGACGAGGAGGGCAAAGTCAATCTCGCCGCCTTGGGTGCCCACGCGTTTGCTGTCTGCTTCAAGCGTTGCAAGCTGATCTTCAAAGATCATCTTGCTGTCATAGAGCAGGCGTCCAATCAGCGTGGATTTACCATCGTCAACAGAGCCACAGGTGATGAAACGCAGCATGGTTTTGTGCTGGTGCGCCTCAAGATAGGCATCAATGTTTTCGGCAATAAGCGCGTCTGTTTTATAAATAGGTTCGGTCGTCATAGCGGGTCACCTTTGGGGTGTGAAATGTGTTGAAACGGACTGACGGGCAGGGGCTTAGAAGTAGCCTTCCTGCTTTTTCTTCTCCATCGAAGCAGCTTGATCGTGGTCGATCGCGCGGCCCTGACGTTCGGATGTCGTCGTCAGAAGCATTTCTTGAATAACTTCGGATAGGGTGGTTGCGGTGCTCTCAACTGCGCCAGTCAGTGGATAACAACCCAGTGTACGGAACCTTACGGATTTCATCACAGGGGTCTCGCCATCACGCAGCGGGAAGCGATCATCGTCCACCATGATGGTTAGGCCATCGCGTTCGACGGTCGGGCGCGGTGCCGAGAAGTAGAGCGGAACAATCTCGATCCCCTCAAGGTGGATGTATTGCCAGATGTCCAACTCGGTCCAGTTAGAAATCGGAAACACGCGGACGCTTTCGCCTTTGGCTTTGCGCGCATTGTAGAGGCGCCAAAGTTCCGGACGTTGGCTTTTCGGGTCCCAACGGTGGTTGGCCGAGCGGAAAGAGAATACACGCTCTTTGGCGCGGGATTTCTCTTCGTCACGGCGTGCGCCACCAAAAGCAACGTCGAAACCGTATTTATCCAAGGCCTGTTTAAGACCCTCGGTCTTCCACATATCGGTATGAAGTCCGCCGTGGTCGAACGGGTTGATGCCACGCTCAGCCGCTTCGGGATTTTGGTAAACCAGCAGCTCCATGCCTGCGTCTTTCGCGGCTTTGTCGCGCAGCGCGTACATGTCACGGAATTTCCAAGTGGTATCTACGTGCAAAAGCGGGAACGGCGGCGGGGCAGGGTAAAATGCCTTCTTAGCCAAATGCAGCATGACGGCAGAGTCTTTGCCGACAGAATAGAGCATTACGGGGTTTTCAGCTTCCGCGACAACTTCGCGAAGGATGTGAATGCTTTCAGCTTCAAGGCGCTGTAGGTGGGTCAAAGTCTTTTGGGTCATACTCGAATCGCTTTGGTGCAAGTTTTGATCAGCGATAAACGTAAGATTGTACTGGCGTACCTCCCAAATGGGGGGTAACTAATGTTATGGCCCGTTTTGATGACCAGACAGAGCTGACTAAATCGCTCTTTGCCGACGCAGCGGCAAAGGGTGAGCAACCTTGGGCGATGTTCCTGGATCAGTTTTGCACCATCACACAGGCGGATGGTGCGGGGCTTTGTATTGATAGAGAAAGCGGAGAGCTTTGGACGCGTGGTGATTGTCCTGTTATTGATGCACCCCTTCGCGGACGGCTTCGGATTGACCGTGTCTATGCCCAAGATGGTCTACCTCTGACCGACTGGACCAAGGGTTTCCTGCGGGTGGTAAAGGCTCGGATTGATGCGGCGTCGCATGTGACGGTCTGGCTTCATCGTGGGGCGCATCGCAAAGATTTTCGCAGCGCAGATGGTCAGCTTCTCTCCGCCCTCACTCCATTCTTGGGACAGGCAGCGCAAATGTCGATGATGCTAGGCGACGAACGCGCGGAAGCTGGGCTATCTGACACGATTGCAGGGCGGCTCGGTGCGGGTTGGATCGTATTTGATCGGTCGGGTGTTGTGCAGTCGCTATCCGTAGCGGCGCAGGATTGGAGTGACCGAGAAGGACTTCGAATTATGGACCGGCGGCGTTTAGAACTTCGCGATGCCGACGCGGCTCAGGGGTTTCGTTCTGGATTTGCGACGGCGTTGGTCAGTGATGAGCCTGTTAAGGTACAGTTGCCCAATGCTGAACTGGTGCTTTCGCGTCAGGATCAATCCGACGGACCTAAGGTGGTTGGGTTTCTTCGCAATGTATTAACCGCCAGCGCATTGTCGAATGATAGAATTGCAGGGCACTTCGGATTGAGCCGCAGCGAAGCGCGATTGTTGGCGCAACTCTGTGATGGTCATACCCTGCGCAGCGCGGCTGAGGTGTTAGGCTGGACCGAAGAAACAGCCCGCAGCACGTCAAAAGTGATCTTTGCGCGTCTTGGCGTGTCAGGGCAGCCTGCGATGATCAGGCGGATAATGGGGAGTGGTGTTTGGTTCTGATTAGGACGCGCCATAAAGGTGAAGCACCACTGGGATCGTGATCAACGCGCCAACCGTCTGCAACGTCACAATTCCCGCCATGAATGTTCCATCCCCTCCCATTTGGCGCGTCAAAACATACGATGAAGGCGCGGTTGGGACTGTGAAGAACACCAGTAGAACGAGGGTCTCAGCGCTCGATAAGTTAAAGATGTAGGCGACACCTATGGCTAGACAGGGCATGAGAACAAGACGCGCCAGAGCGTTGCCTATGAGCGGGAGAATATCTTGACCGAGGGCTGAGGGACGGAGCGCTGCCCCGACGCACAGTAGACCGAGGGGAAGGCTTCCTTGGGCGAGCAATTTTAGCACTTGTTCCGACCCGAAGGGCAGCCCAATGTTCGTGATCGCCAAGAGGGCGCCAGTGATGCAGGCCAAAACCAATGGGTTCATGCCAACCTTCTTGACCAACATTATAGGCGACCGCCAGACCACCCCGTCGCTTAGCGCAATGATAGCGAGAATATTGACCGAAGGGACCGAAATCGCGAGGTATACGGCCGCTCGTTCGAGGCTCTGAATCCCAGCCACCATCGCAAGAATGGACAGGGCAAGGTAGGTGTTGAACCGCAGTACACCTTGGAGCGCGGGGCCAAATCGTGCGGTCGGTGTTGGCCGGAGCGCACCTAATATAAAGAGAACTGCAGCCCCAATCATGATTGTCGTGACAGCTGATGCACCGAGCCGCAATATCTGCGGGTCGCGGATCGGCGCATTGGCGAGGTTCGACACCAATAGCGCAGGGAACAGAATGTAGTAATTCAAACGCTCCGCCGATGGCCAAAATGCCTCAGACGGGAAGCCTTTGCGGGCCAGAACAAAGCCTCAGCAAATCAAGGCAAAGATCGTCCAGATCGCCGTCAGCATATTTGTCGTTCCTAACCCTAAGCCGCGAAATCAGGCTCTATTCCGCCTTAAGGCTGTCAAAAACCTTTCGTGCGGCACGAAAGCATTCAAGCCCCTGAGGTACACCGCAATAGATAGCAATCACATGAATAATCGCGCGAATTTCCTCTTTGGTGACGCCATTATTGATAGCGCCCCGACAGTGCAATTCCCATTCGTGCATTTTGCCCAACGCGCCGATCATAGACAGGTTCATCATCGAGCGCGTTTTCGCATCGATGACATCGTCGCCCCAGCCAAAGCCCCAGCACCACGCGGTCATGGCTTCCTGGAATGGGCGGGTGAAATCATCTGCGGCTGCGAGGTTCTTCTCGACATATTCTGCGCCAAGAGTTGCCTTGCGCTGCTCTAGCCCTTTCAGGAACAGGTCTTCATCGAATGCTGTCATGGTGGTGTCCTTTGCGGATTAGCTGGGCATGCCTTCGACGATCACGATGGATGCGGTGGCGGCTGCATCGCGATGGCCGCGCGCCTCTTGGTATTCAGCGGAATGATAACAAGCCGTCGCGAGTTCCATGTTGTCGAACTCGATCACGACATGGCGCTGCCATTCATCCCCCTCGACAGTACTTGAGGGGCCGCCACGGACAATAAAACGACCGCCGTATTTGTTGAAGGCAGCGGGCGCGATGGCCTGATACCCTTTATACGCATCAGGATCAGTGACGGTGACGAGGGCAATCCAGTAAGCCTTAGGCATTGTCTGTTCCTGTTTCAGCTTTGAGGTAGCGTTGTGCAGTTTGCGACGCGTCATCGATATGATTGTGTACGGCAGATCGCGCGGCCTCGGGGTCGCGGCTTAGGATTGCTTCATAAATTGCGGTCATGCGAGAGAGGCCCGAGACAGGCCGATCTGTAGTAGAAAGCGTGAGGGCACGTAGACGGCTGATCCGTCCGTTGAGCCGCTGAACAATGTCCCACGCAACACTGTGTCCGGCGGCATCAAAAATGATCTCATAAAACTGTGTGGTCGTCCGACGCAGTTCCGGCCATTCACCAGTATGTGTGGTTTCACCAATGCGTTTCAGCGCATCGCCTAATGACTTGGCGCAGTCGGTATCGTGCCTCTCAGCGCAGGCCGCGGCGGCTGATCCTTCGAGTTGGCGACGAATGTCGTAGATCTGCCTTGCCTGATCCCAGTCGAGTGAAGCAACCGTTGGTCCGCGATTAGGCACCAATTCTACCAAACCTTCGGCCTCAAGGAACCGGATCGTTTCGCGGATGACGGTTCTACTTACGCCGAGTTGTTCACATAAAGGACGTTCCACCAACCGTTCGCCTGGTGCGAAATGTCCTGAAATTATTGCCTCTCTCATCCGCTCCTGCACGATATCACGCAGGGTTTGCGGCGCTTTGGCGACTTTCAGAAGTGCGGTTTTGGGTTCGGTCATAAGGGAGAGGTTAGCAATCGCGAAAGGTTCTCACAAGATATGATTGACATATTGTATTATGGTATACCATATATTTACCAACACAGCCAAAAAAGGAATCCGCCATGCCAGCTGAAGTCAGAAAGACGCTTCTCTATGTCGAAAATACGCTGATCGAAGGCGGCAAGGCAGCAGAGCAGCCTTTGACCCTGATCGCGGCAATGGCTGTCATACGGAACCCATGGGCAGGGCAGGGATTTGTTGAGGATTTATCCCCAGCGATCCGCGATTGCGCGCCCGGCTTGGGTGAAATGCTGACAAAGATGATTATTGAGGCCGCTGGGGGCGGTGAGCGTGTCGAAGGATACGGTAAATCCGCCATTGTTGGTCTGAATGGTGAAGTCGAACACGCTTCGGCACTGATCCATACCCTGCATTTCGGGAACCATTACCGTAACGCGGTTGGTGCTAAATCCTATCTCTCTTTCTGCAATACACGGGGGCCGGCGAATGCGCCGCTGTTGATCCCGCTTATGGATAAAAATGACGGTGGGCGTCGGTCACACTACCTAACGATCCAAACCTCTGTCTGCGATGCACCTGCGGCGGATGAGATTTTGATCGCACTGGGTGCATCCATCGGTGGTCGTCCACACCATCGCATCGGTGATCGGTATCAAGACCTCAAGGAGTTGGGCCATGACGTCGAAAACCCTGCGGCTGTCTAAGTCAGGCCGAACGGTTGCGCTGCGTGACCATGGCGCGGGCGATCCTGTGGTTCTAGTCCACGGCGTTGGAATGCAATCTGCCGCTTGGGGGCCACAGATCGATGCGCTAGCGAAAGACTATCGCGTTATTGCGGTTGATATGCCTGGTCATGGCGGTAGCGACTCTTTGCCGGAAGGCAGTTCGTTGACTGATTATGTGGCGTGGTGCAGCCAAGTGATTGAGGAGCTAGGGCTTGGTCCTGTCGCGCTGGTGGGGCATTCTATGGGGGCGCTGATTGCTGCTGGGTTTGCGGTTGAGCATCCTTCAAGGGTGACCCGCGTTGCCCTTCTAAACGGGGTCTTCAAGCGTAATTCCACCGCGCGCAATGCAGTCATCGCGCGCGCATCAACCCTTCGAGATGGCGAAGTAGACCTGAAAACACCATTAGATCGTTGGTTTGGTGACAGTGCAGTTGATCAGGCTGCACGAAATCAAGTCGCAGGATGGCTGTCTGATGTTAATCTAGATGGATATGCAACTGCATATACAGCTTTCGCTCACGGTGATGCCACCTACGCGGATCGGATTTCCGAAATCGAATGCCCGTTCCTCGCCCTAACAGCCGATGGCGACCAAAATTCGACCCCTGAGATGTCTCGTGCGATGGCAGCGCTGGCTAAAAACGGTCGGGCAGTAATCATTCGTGGGCATCGTCACATGGTAAACTTAACGGCGGCCGACGAGGTGAACACTCACTTGCTGGATTGGCTCCATGCCCCTGTAAGCCAAAAGGAACTGCAATGACCGACATTGATCCTCGTGCCCTGCGCAATGCCTTTGGCACCTTTATGACAGGCGTGACCGTAGTGACTGCGAAGGACGGAAACGGGACGCCATTGGGCTTTACCGCGAACTCTTTCACCTCTGTATCGCTCGACCCACCACTGGTGTTGGTCTGCCTCGCGAATTCATCAAAGAACTATGACACGTTTATCGGCGCAAATGGCTTTGCTGTGAACATCCTTGCGGACACGCAAATCGCCCTGTCGAACACGTTTGCCAGCCGCGTCGAGGATCGTTTTGCCGATGTGGATTGGAGAGATGGCCCAAACGGCAGTCCTATTTTGGCTGATGTAAGTGCGTGGTTCGATTGCGCGATGTTTAAGACCGTCGAGGCAGGCGACCACGTTATTCTTATTGGCGAGGTAAGAGCCTTTGATGCCAATACCGCTCCAGGCCTTGGGTATGCACGGGGCGCCTATGTCACGCCGTCTACTGCCGCTGATGCGCTAGAACACAGCGGTAATCTGATCGTTTCTGCGCTCATTGAACGCGATGGTGAGGTGCTCTTGATCAATGATGAGTCAGGTGGGTTAACCCTGCCTGAAAAAGCAGCCAAAGATAACGGCGCCTCGGCAACGTTACGTGGTTTGTTTGACGCCGTCGGTGTCGAAGCACAACCATCATTCCTTTATTCTGTGTTCGATGACAGCGATCGCAAACGCCAACATATCTGTTTCCTCTGTCAAACGGATGCACACACCCCTCAACAGGGTGAGTTCGTCCCATTGACCGAGGAGACATTAGCCAAGGTTGGCGACCCTGCTATCGTCACGATGCTCCGCCGTTTCGCGGCCGAAGCACAACTGGGCACCTACGGTATTTATTACGGCGACACCAAGAGCGGCGAGGTCCGCCCTATTTCCCACGGGAGACAATAAAATGCGTTTTTCGTTATTCGTTCATATGGAGCGCGTCTCGTCTGATCAGGATCAGAGAGAGCTATATGATCAGTTTGTTGAGCTGGCGAAAATGGCTGACGAAGGTGGGATGCATGCCGTCTGGACGGGTGAACACCACGGAATGGATTTCACCATTTCACCGAACCCTTTTCTTAACCTGATCGACCTTGCGCGGCAGACCAAGAATGTGCGGCTCGGCACGGGCACTGTGATCGCACCGTTTTGGCATCCTATCCGCCTCGCTGGTGAAGCTGCGATGACGGACATGATTGTCGATGGACGGCTCGACCTTGGAATTGCACGCGGAGCTTACAGCTACGAATACGAACGCATGATGCCCGGCATGGATGCGTGGGAAGCGGGCTTGCGGATGCGTGAACTGGTGCCCGCGATTAAGGGCCTATGGAAAGGGGATTATGCGCAAGAAGGGCAATTCCATTCATTCCCTGCCACGACATCGTCGCCCAAACCCGTTCAAAAAGACGGCCCGCCGATCTGGATCGCAGCTCGCGACCCGAACAGTCATGAATTTGCGGTATCGAATGGCTGCCACGTTCAGGTTACACCGCTCTGGCAGGGTGAGGCAGAGATCATCAAACTGATGGATACCTTCAACGCGGCGTGCGCGAAGTTTCCGGATGTTCCTCGACCAGAAATTATGTTGTTGAACCACACATACATTGCATCTGATGCCGCAGACGCACAGCAGGCGGCAGAAGAAATCAATAGGTTCTACTGCTATTTCGGGGCATGGTTCAAAAACGAACGACCTGTGTCTCAGGGCCTGATTGAGACCCTGTCGGATGAGGATATCGCGGCCCACCCCTTCTACACTCCCGAGGCCATGCTGCGTGACAACGTTATAGCGACGGCCGAAGACGCTATCTCACGGATCAAAGGATATGAGAAAATGGGCTATGATGAATACTCGCTCTGGATTGACAGCGGAATGAGTTTTGATCGGAAAAAGGCGTCACTCGAACGGTTCATTCAGGACGTGATGCCAGCATTTTCCTAAAGGACGACACATGCAGCAGTTTCAGCAATATATCGGCGGTACGTTTGACGATGGCTCTGCTCGGTTCGAAAGCCGCGATCCAGCGACCAACTCGGTTTGGGCTACAATGCCCGAAGCGCGCGCCGAGGACGTGAACCGTGCTGTCGAGGCTGCACATGATGCGTTCCATTCGCCTGAATGGTCACTGATGACCGCAACGGCGCGAGGTAAACTTCTGTATCGACTGGCAGATTTGATTGCAGAAAATGCGCCTAAACTTGCTGAACTAGAGACCAAAGACACAGGTAAGATCATTCGCGAAACATCGGCGCAGATTGCCTATGTCGCTGATTATTATCGCTATTATGCAGGCCTCGCTGATAAAATCGAAGGCGCGCACCTGCCTATCGACAAACCTGATATGGAGGTGTGGCTACGCCGCGAACCAATAGGTGTCGTCGCCGCAATCGTGCCCTGGAATTCGCAACTCTTCCTGTCGGCGGTTAAGGTCGGCCCCGCATTGGCGGCAGGCTGCACTGTGGTACTCAAAGCGTCCGAGGAAGGTCCTGCACCCTTGTTGGAGTTTGCTCGTATCTTCGATCAGGCAGGGTTTCCCAAGGGAGTTCTGAACGTCATCACTGGCTTTGGTGCTGAATGTGGTGCAGTGCTGACGTCGCACCCTAAGGTAGCGCACGTTGCGTTTACAGGCGGTCCATCTACGGCCCGCCAAATCGTGCGGAATTCGGCTGAAAATCTAGCTTCGACCTCTCTCGAACTCGGTGGGAAATCACCGTTCATCGTGTTTGACGATGCGGACATTGAAAGCGCGGTGAATGCGCAAGTGTCAGGTATTTTCGCAGCCACGGGACAGAGCTGCGTCGCTGGCTCTAGATTGGTCGTGCATAACGCAATCAAGGATACCTTCCTCGCGCGTCTCACACAAAAGGCCGAAGCCGTTGTGATTGGTGCACCTGACCTTATGGAAACCGAGGTAGGCCCGCTCTGTTCCAAACGCCAAATTGAAACTGCTGTCGATCTGATCCGCCAATCTGTAGAGTGTGGAGCAAAGGTGTTGACGGGCGGTGCGCCACTCGATCGTGAAGGCAACTATTTCCCGCCAACAATCATCGACTGTTCGGACGCCCAAGACGCACCTTGCCTCAGCAATGAATTTTTTGGTCCTGTCCTGTCCGTTATCGGGTTCGATACAGAGGCCGAGGCTCTCGCAAAAGCGAATGACACCAAATTCGGCCTTGGGGCAGGGGTCTTTACCCAAAACCTTACCCGCGCCCACCGCATGATACGTGGCATTCGGTCTGGGATTGTCTGGGTCAACACCTACCGCGCTGTCAGCCCCATGACCCCATTCGGAGGGCACGGGCTTAGCGGACATGGTCGCGAAGGCGGGATTGAAGCGGCGCTGGACTATACCACAACCAAGGCTGTCTGGCTGCGCACCAGCGACGATCCGGTTCCCGATCCGTTCGTGATGCGGTGATGCTTCATACTCTTTATAGTAAAGCCAAATTCATCACTATTAATTTTGATTTCTAATGAAGTTCTCTAGTTTATCAGAAAACTGTTTTAGCGCGATGCCTAGGTAGTACATGGATTTTTTTATTCTTTGATTGTCCTTCTCATTTTCGACGAGCAGATTTTGATGAGCTTTAAGAAGTTCAATAATCTTTTCTTGTGTGTCGATTTCCGCAGCTTCGAGGCGTAATAGATTATTAAGAACACTCGTGATCGGATGATCTGTTTGATCTTTAGAGCTGAGGGCGTTTAACTCACAAATTTGTTCGTGAATTTGTGCCAGAGTTTTGATTGTGATGCGCTGAAAATCTAAATTGCGCTGTTCCATTTTTTTTGATGTAGTCATTTTGTATCTCCAAGTTTTTAATAAATTTAAATATGTTTACGATTGTTTGCCCTTCATATTGTAATAGTAATACGTTGGGGGTGGATAATTGTTTAAATGATATACCGCTCATCTTTGAAATTTTGAGAAGCGTTTGTTGTAATTCATCTGCATCTGGCGCCCTCGAAATCTGATAATAGATATTTGGCAGATCAACACCCAAGCGCTCTGCAGTGCGTAGTTGCTTACTGCTAAAGGCCGCTCGGGCTGGCGGTCCTTTAGTGAGGTCGACAAGTGACCCCGCTTCCGAGTGAAACCCCTCACTTTGTAACTGACGGACAACTGCCTTGTTGTGCCGTCCTTTTATAACCGGATGTCCAAATTTTAGTTCGCAGAGGCGAGCAATCTTCTCATTTTTTAAAAAGGACATCCTGTGATCAAGCTGATGACCGGAAAGTGTAGTTTCATTGAGAATGATGTGAAAGTGAGCTGCTTCATGTTCTTTATCATGGCGGCTCTTTTCGTGTTTGATGAGTAAATAATTATCAGCTCTCCTATGTTTTGGGTCTAGCTCTCTAAAAATTAGGGTGAGGGCAAAATGTAATTGCTCTGAACTTAAATCAAACTCAGGGCTGATAATGACATGCCTATTGCCATATTTCCTGTTGTTCATCCGCGCTATGATATCGCCTGATAATGGTAGGTTTGGGTGCCCATGCAGGATTTCGACGTGCTCGTTACCGTGCTGACTTGTAATATGAGCGAGAAGGTTCCCGGCGCCTCCCACACGTACGCGCGTTTGTTTAAGGATCACAGCCGTACCGCCTTCGCTATATAGTCGCGTATAGTTTCTATATTATGCTGCACGCGTTCGAAGTCTTTCAGCGACAGGTGCTGTGACGCGGGATCCGAAAGATATAGCGCGGCGACCTGCTGCATGCTGAAACTTAGCTTACCCAGTTCCGTCAAGATCGCTCCGAGCACTTTGCGATCCGGAAATTTCCGCGCAGCATCTCTGCCGAGCATTGTAATGCGTGCGTAATCAGTAAATGACAGTTGATGCGCTTCCTTCCGTTTCCAAACCTCCTGATACTCTTCGATCGTAAATCGAATTTTAATGTCTCTTGTTTCTTGTTTCTTCATATCTTTCCTTTGTTTTTAAAAAAGTCGTGCCTTGAATGGCTTGCTGAAATGTGACTTTTGATCGTAAATTGATATTGTTAGTATAAAACATAAAAATTAATTTCGAGTTAATTGTTTGAAATATTAAAAAAATATTAAAAATTTAATTTATTTTCCTTGAATATTTAAATTAATTATTGACTATTATTTATTTTATGTTATTTATTATTTATTAACTTTAAAAGGAAAATTTTTAATGAAAAAAAATACATTACTAAAATTTATTAAGTTTTTGGTTGACAATAAATTTGATAAAAAAACAACAAACCGTATACTCAAAAAGTTTATCTCTGGCGAAGATAAATTCATAGATGAAATTGAGAATCTCTTGAGGATTGACGAAGCGCGAAAAATTCAAGTCGATCCGCGACAAACCAGTTTTATGTCTATATTGGAGGGTGAAGATTCAAAAATTGATACACGCTCTACTGATGAGTTGCCAAAGAGCATACTTCCAAATTTTAAGAAGGTAATGAATCTTCTCGTAGCCTCTGTTATCAGTTTTAGTAAAGAAGACTTAAAGGCATTGGGAATTTTTCGAGAGCATTTGAAATTAATCCTTAAGGTGATGGATAATGAACACACGGAAGAAGAAATTCAAGAATTTAAAAACCAAATAAAAAAGGATTTAAACAATGAAGAATAAAAAAATGAAACTAAGTGAAGCAATCAACGACGCTGATTACGTTGATTACGGTTTTTGGTTGCTCTTCGAGCGCTTCCAGGTGGATGCGCTTCAGCCAGAGTTTTTTGATGTAAATCCAGACGGGGTCAAAACAGGACCCTGGTGTTTTTATGCGATCTGCCCCAAGGACTTAGGTTGGACAGACAACGTAATCTATGATCCAGATCCTAAAGAAACAGACTTTGATCGTGATTTTATCACTTATAGCCAGTGCGAAGCTTTTTCGGCGGTGATGACATCTATTTTTGCTGCTGATTTAAGGCAAGACGAAGTCAGGCTAGGAGAAGACTACGACGGTCCGGCAAGTGACGAGCAGGTGGCTCTCGATCAAATTAGAAATCGACTGGATGTTGTCGCTGCTGATTTGCTCAAGTTTGGACCGTACGATGGTGCTATTCGCAAAACCCTGGAAATTAGACTAGAGTTTATCAAGTTACTCTTAACCAACAGGCATGACGTCTTACCTTCATTGGGATTAGACACAGGTCCTGAACCTGAGTAGGGTAGGGGGGGGTAGCATCCCCCAATCTTACCGTTAAGTCATTGACATTTCGGTGTTTAATTGATAAAGAGAAGTTTATGAAGATTTTCTTTCTCATATGATGCCAAGCTTTGCCGCCCTTGATAAGGGCGGCCTCCTTGCGTTGTTCATAGAGAAGAAAAGTCAATGTT